>NZ_NBOF01000024.1 GCF_002104475.1 Cognaticolwellia mytili | reverse complement strand
GCTTTGTCACGCCCTCGCGGTACTTGTTCGCTATCGGTCTCTCACCTATATTTAGCCTTGGACGGAATTTATCGCCCGATTAGGGCTGCATTCCCAAACAACCCGACTCGCCGACAACGCCTCGTGTTGCGACAGGGTTCGGGCCGAACGGGGCTCTCACCCTCCCCGGCGCCCCTTTCCAGGGTACTTGGGCCCGGTCCGTCGCTGAGGACGCTTCTCCAGACTACAATTCAAGCTGCTACATGGCAGCCCGATTCCAATGCTGGGCCTATCCCGGTTCGCTCGCCGTTACTAGGGGAATCCTCGTAAGTTTCTTCTCCTCCGCTTATTGATATGCTTAAACTCGGCGGGTGGCCTCGCC
>NZ_NBOF01000023.1 GCF_002104475.1 Cognaticolwellia mytili | reverse complement strand
TAGGGAGGTAAGACAGCGTCTCAAATTTCTTCACACCTTCAACAGGCCACACCTTCATGCACTGGGCTCTGCCGCCGTTGCTCGGAAGGTGGTTGAGATTTGTGGCGGTTCTACGCGCGGTGGGCAGAGCTCCGGTGGACTTCAAGCCGGTGTAAGGAGCCACCATGGTCGACTGAGCCGGAGCTGTTGATCGGGCGACCGTCACAGTGGCGGACGAGACCATCATTGAAGAAGCCATATTTGACTCTTCCTTCTCCTTCGAATTGAACAGCAGTAGCTAAGCAAGGTACTGTACTTCTGAAACTGCCTGAGGCCCTCAATATGCTCGTATGCTTCTATATATAAATTCTAACCAATGTGCAAAATTTC
>NZ_NBOF01000022.1 GCF_002104475.1 Cognaticolwellia mytili | reverse complement strand
CATGCATCTCGATATGTGATGCGCCTGAATCGGACCTCCGTGTTAAAAGTTATGACCATTTGAATTTCTCGAGAGCTTCCGTTGTTCAATTTCGAGCGTCTCGATATATTATGAGCCCGAATCGGACATCCGTGTGAAAAGTTATGACCATTTGAATTTCTCGAGAGCTTCCGTTGTTCAATTTCGAGCGTCTCGATATATTATGTCCCCGAATCGGACATCCGTGTGAAAAGTTATGACCATTTGAATTTCTCGAGAGCTTCCGTTGTTCAATTTCGAGCGTCTCGATATATTATGCGCCTGAATCGGACATCCGTGTGAAAAGTTATGACCATTTGAATTTCTCGAGAGCTTCCGTTGTTCAATTTC
>NZ_NBOF01000002.1 GCF_002104475.1 Cognaticolwellia mytili | reverse complement strand
GATGCTTCGGCATCCTTTTTTAATAACTAAAGTTTAATTAGGTTATACCGCGGCTGTTGCATCTACTCTTACCTTAAAGTATGCATGGACTCATGCTCTTTTGAGAAAAGGTTGATTTTAGTTCTCAAGAGAACTTAGATAAAAAGGATGTTTGGCATCCTTTTTTAATGGCTAAAATTTGATTAACGCTATTACTAATGCCAACCTGCTAATACGGTAGCGCTGTTTCTTGAAAAGTTAGCTTAAAATTACGGTTTTATCTTTATTTAAGCAAATACGTTGCTCAGCGTGCATTTTTACTGCCTGACAAAGTGCTGCGGCTTCTAAGTCATGGCCAAGATGTACCATTTGCTCGATAGTAAATGTGTGGTTAATTGGTTTTACTTCTTGAACAATAATCGGCCCTTCATCTAAATCAGCAGTAACATAATGTGCAGTTGCGCCAATGACTTTTACACCACGTTGATGAGCTTGGTGATACGGCCTTGCGCCTTTAAAGCTTGGCAAGAATGAATGATGAATATTAATTGCCTGCCCTCGTAAGTTATGGCACAGCTCATCCGATAATATTTGCATATAACGGGCAAGCACTAATAAATCGCCATTATATTGTTGATAAAGTGCTAAAAGCTGCTGTTCTTGCTGAGCTTTATTGTTCTTATCTATTGGTAAATGATGAAAGGGAACTTGATGCCACTGTGCAAGCGCCTGACAATCGATGTGATTTGAGGTAATGGCAACAATGTTGACTGGTAACACGCCAGCTTTCCATTTTGTTAGTAAAGAAAGTAAACAGTGATCATCTTTTGATACAGCGATAATTATATTCGGTACATTACTGCGCTCACGCAGTTGATATTCCATGTTTAGTGGTTTGGCTAGTAAATCAAGTGCTTGGGCAAACTCATCGATGGTGACGTTTAATTCTCGATCATCAAAAGCGATACGAGAAAAAAAAGTCTCGGTGTAGGGATCACTGTACTGACAAGTTTCAGTAATAAATGCACCGTGCTCGAATAAGCTTTGGGTAATTTTAGCTAATACACCCGAGGTATCAGGGCATTGCCAAGTTAAAATATAGTGGTGCGTGTTTTCCATGTCTTTATCAATCTTTAATTACAATGACTTTCCAGTGTGTCATTTCGGGTAAATGATGATAAATACTTTTCCGCTATATGCTAATGCCTTTTCAGGTCTTACTTGGCTTAAAACTAATTCAATTCAGTTTTATGTTGGATATAAAGTGCCTCAACCTTTTCACGCGCCCATTCGGTTTTGCGTAAAAATTTTAAACTCGAATTAATACTGGGATCATCGGTAAAACATCGGATTTTGATTTGTTTTTCTAGATAGGGAAAACCGAAGTGTTCAACGAGCTGAGTAACGATGGTTTTTAAGGTTACACCATGCAGGGGATTATAAGGTTGCTTGTCCATAGGTATTATCAATGATGTTGTTGAATGTAATTGTTCGTTATTTTAGCAGATTATTGTAGTTTAAAATGGTGAATGATTTTTGACACTTCATCACTATTCTTTTTAAGCTCGATACTCGCCGAGGCTAGATTCTCAGTCATTTCAACAGACTCGTTTGTCATATCTGCTAGCTCGTTTATTCTCAAATTCACTTCATCAGCGGCGTAAGATTGTTGCTCTGTAGCACGAGCTATTTGAGAGTTCATATCTAATATTGTATCCATTAAACGGTCAATTTCATTTAAAGAAGCATCCGCTTTTGTTGCTCCTTCGACAGTGGCTATGGAGGTTTCTTGGCTAATTCTTACTGCTGAAACCGCTTGGTTTGCACCTGCCTGTAGTTTTTGTATCATGAGCTGAATTTCATCAGTACTTTGCCCTGTTCTACTGGCTAAAGTTCTCACTTCATCGGCAACTACGGCAAACCCTCTACCTTGTTCTCCAGCCCTCGCAGCTTCGATGGCTGCATTTAAAGCTAATAAATTAGTTTGTTCTGCAATACTTCTGATCACATCTAATACAGCACCAATATTTTGCGACTCTTCTGCTAAATGGGTGATCACGTCACTAACTTGATCAATATCTTTTGACAAGCCGTTAATTTGTGAAATAGTGGTTGAAACAACCTTTTTACTTGATGAGGTATTTTCTCTTGCTTGTTCTGCTGCTTGTTCAGCAGCCTCAGCATTACTGCTTACTTCTTTGATGTTGGCGGTCATTTGTTCCATCGCGGTAGCAACTTGTGTTGTGTTGTCACTTTGTATCTGAACAAAATCATTATTACTCTTACTCGTTTGGGATAATAACTCTGCATTTTGCATTACTTGTTGAGAGCTTTGAGTAATTTCTAATAACGACAAACGCATTTTTTCAGTAAATAAGTTGAAATAATGTGATAAGCCTGATATTTCATCTTTGCCCTTATGGTCCAGTTGCTTGGTTAAGTCACCGTCACCTTGTGCTATATTTTTCATTAAATTTGATGCCGCTCTTGCAGGCACCAATATACTTTTTCCGATGACATAAACAATAATGCCAATACTGGCTGCAAGTATGAATGAAATAAGTAAAACAATGTCACGTTGCTTAGCGAAAATTTCGTCAATGTTATCGATATATGCACCAGAGCCAATGATCCAATTCCATGGTGAAAAAAGTTTAACAAATGAGATTTTATCAACCGGATTTTCTGCCCCAGGCTTTGGCCATTTATAAGGGACAAAACCTTCTCCTGATGTCTTAATGACATTCACCATGTTGATGAATAATGGTGTGCCGTCAGGGTCTTTAACATGACCGATAGGTTTACCATTTAATTGAGGCTTGAAGGGGTGCATGATCATATTAGGCCGTAGATCATTTATCCAGACGTAGTTGTTATTACCATACCGGAAGGCCATTAATAGCGATTGAGCTTGCTTTTGAGCTTGTTGCTCTGTTAACTCACCGGATAATTGTAATTTGTGAAAATGATCTACAAGGCTTATAGCTGCTTCTACTTCTTGTTGTACTTTTTCTTGTTGTTGACTGTAAAGTGTTTGATAAACGTTATATAAACTGACGATGCTTAGTATAGCTAAGCCAATAACAAGTGCACTGATGATGAGACTAAGGCGAGATTTGATGGTTATTTGTCGCAATATATGCATAAACCCTCACTATTTTAAGTAGTACCTATATTTAGAATAGAAGGAGTTTGATAAATATACTATGTTTTAAATCAATGAATGAAGCTAAAAATGTTGTTAGACATAAAACATTTTTAGCTTCATGATGGTATTAGCTAAAGTGTGCAGCTAATGCTTCACTACCACCAATGAGCTTACCATCAATAAATACTTGTGGAACGGTATCAGCATTAGTAATGGCTTTAAACATTGTTAAGTTTACATCTTTACCCACTTCTAAATCTTCAAAGGTAAAACCTTTCTCTGTTAATAATGCTTTCGCTTTTTTACAGTAAGGACATGTTGGTTTGCTAAAAACTGTTATTGCTGATGTTTGGCATGCTGCAGGGTTAATGTGACTTAACATAGTGTCAGCATCTGATACTTCAAATGGGTCGCCTGGTACATCGGGTTCTATGAACATTTTTTCAATGATGCCATTTTTAACCAGCATTGCATAACGCCAGCTGCGTTTACCAAAACCAATGGCAGCTTTATCAACTAACATACCCATTGCATCAGTAAAGTCACCATTACCATCAGGGATAAAGCTGATATTGTCGGCATCTTGGTCTTGTGCCCAAGCATTCATGACAAAGGTATCATTAACTGACATACAAATAATTTCGTCAACGCCATTAGCGAATAACGTTGGAGCTAATTCGTTGTAGCGTGGTAAATGAGATGATGAACATGTCGGAGTAAATGCGCCTGGCAATGAAAAAACTACAACCGTTTTGTTGTTAAAAATTTCATCGCTACTACGTGTTGTCCATTCATCATTAGCACGTAAAGTGAAGGTAACATTTGGGACTTTTTGTTGCTCTTTATTTTCTAACATAATGGCTCCGTTATTTAATCTTAAATACTACTGCTGATTGCTATGAGTTTATTATCCAATATCACCAAGTTTAGGTAAAACGAATAAAACTGAACTTATCAATCTAAAAAATAGATTGATAAGTGAAACGCAAATGTTCGTCATTCAGTGTAGCAATATATTATATTAAGCGAATTAATTTATTTTATTTCAAAATGATGTGCTTTATTCATATTCTGACCAACTATAGAGCATTAATTTCTAGACTAATTACGGTAGAGATCGAAACAAACAACACGAAAGTATTTCATGTTCTGATCATGACATGGTAAATTATCAACATTAAAGTTGTATATACAATTTGAGAGGGTGAAATGTCAAAAAGTTACCGTTTAATTAAAGGTAGTGTACCTTTATTAATCAGCATGCCACACAATGGTGAAAAAATTCCTGCAGATATTGCTAGAGTCATGACGGATAAAGGCTTAGAAGTCACTGATACTGACTGGTATATGGATCGCTTATATGCTTTTGCTGAAAAACTTGGCGCATTTATCCTCATCCCTGAATATAGCCGATATGTTATTGATTTAAATCGTGACCCTGACGGTGTTGATTTGTATCCAGGTGCAAATAGTACTGAACTTTGTCCGACCACCGGTTTTGATTTGTCGCCACTGTACAAAAATAACAGTGCTCCAAATGGAAAACAAATAGGTCAACGAGTAATTGATTATTGGCAGCCTTACCATCAAATATTAGCGTCGACCTTGCAAAGCTTAAAGCAGCAGTTTGGTCAAGCAGTGCTACTTGAAGCTCATTCAATTCGCTCTGAAGTACCACGTTTTTTTACAGGTCAACTACCTGATTTTAACTTTGGTAGTTCAGACGGTAAAAGTTGTTCAGCGGCTTTAGTCGAGGCAATTACCGACATTGACTACGCGCCATATTCTATGGTGTGTAATGGCCGATTTAAAGGCGGCTATATTACTCGCGCTTACGGCCAACCAAAAGACAACATACATGCGATACAACTTGAGCTGTCGCAGCGAACGTATATGCATGAGCTAGAAATGACTTATCATGAAGCGTTTGCAAAACAAGTCCAACCTAAGCTTAAAGCACTAGTAGAAGTGTTGATAGATTTTGCTCAACAGCCATCAGAAAAATAGAGATACGTATGAAACTTTTTGCCAATAAAATTTTGCTTAGCGATGGTTGGGCGTGTGATCAAACCCTAACGATTGAAAACGGTGTTATTGCTGATATTACTAGTGGCTTTGTTGATGGTGCCGAACGTGCGAAAGGGGTTGTTATTCCCGGTATGGTGAACTGCCATTCGCATGCGTTTCAACGAGCTTTTGCTGGCTTTAGTGAGCAGGGAAGTGAAGGGAAAGACAGCTTTTGGACTTGGCGCAGTATTATGTATAAGTTTCTTGAGCAATTATCATCTGAAGATGCTGAAGTTATCGCGACTCAACTTTATATTGAAATGTTAAAAATGGGCTATACCCGCGTGGCGGAGTTTCATTATTTACATCATGATATTAATGGCGAAAATCATGAAGATTTATCTGCGATGGCACAAGCAATTTTTTCAGCGGCTAAGCAATCAGGTATTGGGTTAACATTGTTACCCGTACTGTATAGGTTTAGTGGTTTTGGTGCGCAACAGCCAAATACTGGACAAAAACGTTTTATTAACTCAGTTGAGCAGTTTAATAGCTTGGTCAGTGATTGTTTTGAAATAGCTGGCTCTCAAACTAATAGTAATGTTGGTATTGCGCCGCATTCATTACGAGCGGTTGATAAGAGCTCACTTTCAGCGGCTGTTACACATGTCAGATCACTAGACCCACAAGCTCCAGTGCATATTCATATTGCTGAACAGCAAAAAGAAGTTGATGACTGTCTTGCTCATTATGGTCAACGTCCAGTGCAATGGTTATTAGACAATGCCGACTTAGATAAACATTGGTGTTTAATTCACGCCACTCACATTGATAAGCAAGAGCGTAAAGGCATTATTGCTAGCGAAGCTATTGCCGGTATTTGCCCAACAACTGAGGCAAACTTGGGTGATGGTATTTTCCCTACCGATGAATTTCTTATCGATGAAGGTACTTTTGCCATTGGTTCTGATAGTCATATTTCAGTGAATCCAATTGAAGAGCTACGTTGGTTAGAGTACGCGCAACGCTTGAGTAAACAGCAACGGGCATTGTTGGCAACTTCAGAGCAGAAGTCTGTTGGTCTAAACTTATGGCAAAGAGCAGCGCTTGGTGGTGCCCAGAGCACTAATAGTAATACCGGCGAATTAGCTATTGGAAAACAAGCGGATTTACTGGTATTAGATGACAGTCAATTACGTTTGTTTGCCCATGACGATGATCACTTACTCGATAGCGTTATTTTTGCTAGTCAGCAAAACCTTGTTGGTGATGTGATGGTGCACGGAGAATGGACTATTCGCGAAGGAAAGCATGCACTTGAACAAGGTAGTGCCGACAAGTTTGCACAATTATTATCAAGGTTGTCAGCGTAGTGTTTGATTAGCCGTCATTTTGAATAACAGTACTAGTTGAGGTTACCTAGTACTATTTTGATATGACTATAGCAAGCTACTGTATTTGTTGATCACTTGGCAAACTCTTTTGACATTCTCGTGATGTAATTTCGGTGTTTGCTTTTGCGAACTACAATACTTGTTATAAAATTCTTTAACACTTTTTCTACTTGCTGTGATTTCAGCAACATATGCTTCTTCTTTTGGGGTAAATTGAGCAAAGTTCTGTTGTAAATCTTGGTATATTTTATCTGCTTTTAATCTCACTTTGGTATCTGTAGCGTCTGAAAAAGTCTCAAGTGCCATTGTTTTTTGTTCGGATAACCAAGTATTTAATTCTTCATTTGGATAAAAATGTAAATATAAAGCACCAGCCACGATTAAGATCAATAATTTTTTCATACCCTACCTTATAATCAAGTTGTGTGTATAAATAACAAGCAGTTAACACTTGGTTAATTTATAACTCGCACAGAACATTATTGTTTATCGGACGAAATATAGTGAGAATAGTCAATTTCGTACTGACAAAGCAATATTTTACTATTTTTTGATAGGTAATCAGTGCTAATTCGTTATAATTAGGCTGCTTTATCGAATTAAGAATCGAACAAGAGGATCCGCTTTGAAACCAAACGATAATAAAAGTCGAACAGATCGGCAGATTCCAGTTAAAAATGTTGAAATTCATCAGCCAGATAAAAATGCTGCCTATAAGCCTCGTGATCAAATTTATGTTCGCAAGGTAAAAGGAATATTTCAACAAATACGCCAAAAAATGAACTTTGTTTTTTTGGCTGCTTTTGCGTTGCTGCCTTGGTTACAGTATGAAGGGCATCAAGCATTATTATTCGATATTAGCGAGCAACGTTTTACCCTTTGGAGCGTTACCCTGTGGCCACAAGATCTGACATTGTTGGCTTGGATATTTATTCTCAGTGCTTTTTTACTCTTTTTTATTACCACCTTTTTAGGACGGGTATGGTGTGGATACTTGTGTCCACAAACCGTATGGACCTTTATCTTTATTTGGTTTGAAGAAAAAATAGAAGGTAGTGCTAATCAGCGGAAAAAGCTCGATAGTCAGAAATTAACCGTTAATAAGTTTTGGCGTAAAGCGCTTAAGCATTTTTGTTGGGGCTTCTTTTCCGTATTAACAGCATTAACTTTTGCTGGTTATTTTGCGCCAGTACAAGATGTGTTTATTGACTTCTTTACTTTCAACGCCTCTTTTACATTAGCTGCAACAGTATGGTTTTTCGCTTTTTGTACTTATGGAAATGCTGGTTGGATGCGAGAAATTATGTGCTTGCATATGTGCCCATATGCGCGTTTTCAATCGGCAATGTTCGATAAAGATACCTTAACTGTCTCCTATGATGCTAAACGTGGTGAAAACCGTGGCCCGCGCTCTAGAAAGCAAGATCCCAAAGAGATGGGGCTAGGTGACTGTATTGATTGTAATTTATGTGTCCAGGTTTGCCCAACCGGCATTGATATTCGTAACGGCTTACAGTATGAATGTATAAACTGTGGTGCTTGTGTCGACGCCTGTGATGGTGTCATGGACAGAATGAAGTACGATAAAGGCTTGATTCGTTATACTACAGAGCACGATTTAGAAGGTAAAAAAGTTCACTTTGTTCGTGGTAAATTAATTGGTTATGCCATTGTACTGGTTGTGATGACGAGTTTGCTTATTATGGAAATATCCAGTCGGGTACCCGTTTCTATGGATATTATTCGTGATAGAACTGAGCTGGCGAAAGAGAACTTTAATGGTGATATTGAAAATGTATACACGCTTAAAATTCTCAATAAATCACAAAAAGATAACTATTATCGCATCTCAGTTAAAGGTATTAAAAATACTAAGTGGCATGGTGATCAGGAAGTTTTTGTTAAAGCCGCAAGCGTATATACATTACCGATTAGTCTTTCGGTTGATCCATATGAATTAGAAGGTTATATGACAGATATTAGCTTTGTTATTGAATTAGTTTCGGATAAGGATGAGGTCAAGCTTGAACATGAAAGCCGCTTCTTTAATAAACGTTAATGGCGGTATTCGATTTTACCTCGCTGTCGCCAGATTTAATTCTTGATGGCTTGGAAAGTACTGGTTTAACTGTTGATAGTGGCTTGTTGGCATTGAACAGCTATGAAAACCGTGTTTATCAATTTCATGATATCGATAAAACAAAATATGTGACGAAGTTTTATCGGCCGCAGCGTTGGACTGAGACACAAATTCGTGAAGAGCATGATTTCTCGTTTGAACTTGATGCTCATGAATTGCCGTTAGTGGCGCCGATGAAAATTGATGGCGAGTCACTATTTAGCTATAAAGGCTATCATTTCGCTATATTCCCTTGCCGTGGCGGTCGTATTTTTGAAGTTGATAATCTTGATCAACTTGAATGGATGGGACGATTTTTGGGCCGTATCCATGCGATTGCGGCTAAAAAAGATTTTACCGAACGACCAACGTTTAATAGTGAAGAAATGTTGCAACAAGCACAGCAAACGATTGAAGGTTCTACCTTTGTGCCTAAAAGCTTAACATTACCTTTTTTCACTATTTTAGAGCAAGTTATTGCTGTGGCTAGTAAGCAATATCAACCTACATCACAAATTCGCCTACATGGTGATTGCCATGCAGGGAATATTCTTTGGACTGATGCAGGGCCACACTTTGTTGATTTAGATGATTGTCGTATGGGGCCAGCGGTACAAGATCTCTGGATGATGCTCAGTGGTGATCGTCAACAACAATTATTACAGCTAGATACCATGTTGTCGGGCTATGATGAGTTTTATAGCTTTGAAACCAATCAATTGCCTTTAATTGAATCATTGCGTACTATGCGGGTAGTTAATTATATGGCGTGGCTATGTAAACGTTGGCAAGATCCAGCATTCCCACATAATTTTCCTTGGTTCAATACTGAGAAATATTGGGAACAACAAATTTTGATGCTTAAAGAGCAAATGTCAGCCTTACAGCAGCCACCGCTTAGCTTAATGCCATAGCAACAGCGTTCAACGCTATTGAATTTATTTTTAATGATAGGAATTGTAATTTTATGAAAAAGTTAGTGAGTTTATTCGCTTTAATGTTGTTACCAGTATTTGCTTTTGCAGCAAATTATACTGAAGGCGAGCATTACACTAAGGTCAGTGAAGAAATATCGAAAAAGCCAGAAGTTCGTGAGTTTTTCTCATTCTATTGTCCGCACTGTATGCAGTTTGAACCTTTTATGGCGAAGCTAAAAACTTCGATTCCTGAAGAGGCCAAATTTGAGATGAATCATGTAGATTTTTTACGCGCTGCTTCGCCTAAAATACAAGGTATGCTAAGTAAAGCAGTTGTTGTTGCACATAAAATGGGCATTGAAAAGAAAGTTATCGGCGCAATATTTAATTACATTCAAGTGCAAAGAGCGGTATTTACTTCAGAAAAAGATATTCGTAACGTTTTTGTTTTAAATGGTGCTGACGGTGAAAAATTTGATAAGTTAATGAAGAGCTTTGGCGTGGTAAGTAAAGCGAAAGCGATGAAAAAGCAGCAAGAGTATTTTGCTAAGAAAGGTGCGTTAACTGGAGTTCCAGCGGTTATTGTTAATGGTAAATACCGTGTTGATGCGAAAGGCTTGGATAGAAACAACTTTGAGCAAGATTATATTAATTTGGTTAATCACCTTTTAACATTGAAATAAGCTAATTTTTTTATTGGTTGAAAGAGAGGCTACGGCCTCTTTTTTATTGCCTAGAATATGAAAAATGCTCAGTTTAACGTCAATTTATTTTGGCTTTTTCTATAGAGGTAACTACCTAAGAGAAACGCAACAATGAGCAGTACAAGGCTAATGATAAACTGTTGTTGGCCATTAACTTGTAAGCCAGCGCCCATCAAAGAAAATATTGCCATTTGAGGGATAAAACCAAGTGCGGAGCCTAATACATAAGGTTTAATAGGCGAATGTGCTGTACCAGCTAATACATTAGTAAGAAAGTTAGATCCTGCAGGTAATAAACGAATGATAAGCGCTTTTAAAAAAGTGTTATGACCAAAGAAAAGGCTGACTTTTGCCAAAGGCTGTGGATAGTGCTGTGCAATTACATTAGCGAGCAGTTTACGAGAAATTATCAGTGTTAATAGGCAGCCCAATACAGCAGAAAGAGTTGCTAGCACTACGCCATAGCCTGCCCCGAATAGAAAGCCAGCGCTTAAAGCTGCTATTTGTCGTGGCATGCCAGCTGCCATTGCTGGTATCAATAGTAATATAAATGTTAATGCGCCAAAAAAAGTTTTTGGTATCAAACTATTCAAATATTGTTGAATATTAAGGTTATAGCTACTTAATAGTGTCGCTGAAAGCGCCATGACTAACAGCAGTGACAGCAATGTTGCTAGTAACGCTAACTTAAATATAGATTTTTTCTTAAACATAAATGTGCCCTGTTGTTGCCATTGATTAAGTGGCTGGATACCTACTTTACTTTTTTCTCTGAATACAATGACTGCTTAAGACAGGCGTGGCTTTACTACTCGCCATCATGATGTAGAGCAAGCCAAATTCATCATGCCAATATTCCGTGAAGGGATTAAAACTTAATTGCCTCACTTGTTTGATGGATAGGGGAACGAATGACTTCATGTTGATAGCTAACTTCAATATCTTGCTTTATGTTCTTATTCAGTTGCTAACGCATAATGACAGCATTGTAAGGTAACGCTGCTGACTTACTAAATTCATTGCTGCTATGGTGCTCAACATGAGCGGTATATAAAGTGTTAAAACCTTTGCGATCAGGGTAATTAAAATTAGGATCTAGCGCTATGGTAGTCAAAGCAACTATTTTAGCTATTTTAAGAGCTATCTTTAAATCGAGCAAACTCGAGTTGCCAATATCTTTGCTATTTAAGGGATAAACTTTACTGTTTCTTATCGCTAGAAAGTACTCATCTTCAGTACTACTTACAGGAGTTACACTATGCCATACATCTTGGCTTAAGTTTACTGTAGATAACTCTGCAATAGGAAATAATTCAACCGCAACAGCGTTTTCTTCATCAGCAAGTGAAATATTACTGAAAATTACTGATATTCGAAAACAATTTATTACTTCGTCAGTAGCACCACCTGATGAGCGTCTATAAATTGATTTTTACTGTTATTATTAAGATAGTTCAATTTACCGTCAACTATTATCTGATCGTTTAATTTTCCGTGTGCCGCGATATAAAGTGCCTGTTTGCCCCATATATGTAATGGCCGTTGAACGGAAACAATATGACTTTTTTGAGTAAGTGACGAGTAAATAGTTTGTTTTGATTCAACAATAACTTCGCTAAACTCTTTATTATTCTCAGTCATGATGACTTTAATATCCGAAAGAATTGTACCGCTATAGTGAATTTGGTTTATCGACTGAGCATAACCTTTTGGGTAAGTTTGAGCATAACTAGCATGAATGATTTCTCGATTATTATTTTTACTGTTGATCAAATACCCTTGCAGTAAAATAATATCCCCCTTGTCGGCATGAATGAGTGCCAGTTCGACAATATTCCCGATGACTTTAACTGTGTGGTAACTGGTCCATTCTTTAAATTGCTTGCTTGGCTTATCATACCATCGGCTATGGGTCGCTAAGGTTAATTCTGCAACGGCGATTACGGGGTTTGCTTGATAACGAATGTCAGGTTTACTGACCAGATTACCTAATAGAGTAACCTTACATAAATGATTTTTTACTGCTTCAGTTAACATAGATTTACTTGTATCTTTTGGAAAGCATCTAACCTTGTTGGTAGTCAGCTACAATATTAGTACTGCGATTCATTATAATGAGAATTGGCTATGAATTTCAGTATCAAATAAATTTTTAATTAATATCGAAAACTCTTTAATAAAGATCATTTGTTCATCATTAACTGCATTATTAACAACACCAGACAGTATTTCTTGTAAATCGTAAACAATCGCATCTATTTCACGAATTATAGTATTACGTTGATTGAAAGTTAAGCTTTCATTTTGGTTGCATAAAGTGATGATTTGCTCGCTCATCTCTTGTTCTATTACTTCAATTACTGTACTTTTTCCTGACGTACTAGTACTGTTTTCAAAGAGATTTAAATGTTCAGTTAAGTATTCAATAATATGAATATAACCTTCGGTATTAGTAACCATTTAATGCAACTATTTATTTCGGTTGGTGTACTACTTTACCTGTAAACGAAGGTTGTGATCAAGTCAGAAAGTAGTTATAGCTTTTTAAATAAGTAAATTTCTATTTTATTATGAGTATGGGAGGGGCAAGGAAGTAGAGCAAATACTGACAGCTATTCGACATCAGAATAGGTGCCAGTATTTGATGGATAATTACTACGCGGCAGCGTTTGTACTTTCAAAAATTTTGTCGGCTGATGCAGCAACAAAACCAGTGTAAAGCTCACCATTTTCCAGAGGGTAGCGTTTTGCAAACTCGTAAAAACAGCTTGGAATAGCTACCGTTTTATCTGAAAACTCAACAAGTACGCTGTCGGCCATTGTTGATGATTGCTCTAGTTTCACGCCTTCATCACCTTTGATTTCACCGCCAGCACTGTTTAATGTAAAACCACCGGCTTTGACGGCATCATTTACAGCTTCAATTGAATCATAGCTTTCAAGGTGATTGATACTTACTGTGAAGTGGTTTGCACGGTAGCCCCATGCAGAAACCCATGCAGCATATTCGCTTTCTGCTAATAGGTCTAAGTATTCTTGATGACTTACTTTCCAGTGGGTACCAGAATATAAGAAGTTTTCAACGTTAACATCGCCTTCATTGATACCAGCAACCATTTTTTCAATGATTTCTTGTACACGTGGTGAGAATTCTTCAACAAGTAACTCACTGATAAATACTTTTGGCAAGTTTGTATCGGCATGTTCAAAATGTTTTGCGTATAATCTTTTTGCTTCAAAGTGGTATTCACCACATTCGGTGTAACCTAAGTTAAGTAAGTGAGCCGAAATCTTCTCAATGTTAACTTTTGCGATGTTAAAAGTACGGTAAGCAACGTGATCGTTTATCAAATCGCTACCTGTACCTAAAAGTTGATGAACTTTATCAGCTGACGGAGTTACTTCTAAATAGTTTTGCCAAATGTTGTTAAATAAATTCTTAACGGGAGTCATGTTAAATTCCTAAATGCATAAAATAAAATTTGTGTCGACGTGCGGTCTTAATGTGTAAAGTCGGTTGAATGGTATGCAAAAGCTATTTAGCTAGGTATTCAGTGAATAAAGCTATTCAACAAATATTTAGGACAAACGTGTTTGATAACCACTCAGAACGGCAGTTATATTTGGTCGATATTTTTAAAAAAGCTGGGACGTATCCCAGCTTTTTTTATTGGGCAATGAAGCTTCATACGGTTAAATGATAAGGATTATTTAATCGTTAAGCCTGGGCTTAAGGCTGCAGGTAATGCAACTTTTTCAGCCTCTACTGATGCTACAGGGTATGCACAGTAATCAGCCGCATAGAATGCGCTAGCTCTGTGGTTACCACTGGCACCAATACCACCAAATGGGGCAGCACTGCTTGCGCCAGTAATCGGCTTGTTCCAGTTTACGATACCAGCACGAATGCGACGGAAGAAGTGGTTATATAACTCTTCGCTATCACTTAGTAAACCAGCAGATAAACCAAATGAAGTATTGTTCGCTTCGTCAATTGCCGCATCAAAATCAGTGTAACGATACACTTTTAATAGTGGACCAAAATGCTCGTCATCAGGCATGTCAGTAATGTTAGTTACATCAACAATACCCGGGGAGATAAAACCAGTGCCTACTTCAAGGTGCTTCATCATAACGATTGATTCACCACCAAGATCAAACAATTGCTGTTGAGCGGCAACTAAGCCTAACGCTGCTTTTTCAGAAATCATTGAACCAATAAATGGCTGTTCTTCATCGTCATAGTAACCAATTTTAATCGCTTGCGTGCTTGCAACTAACTTAGCTAAAATTGCATCGCCTTTCTCGCCAGCTTCAATAAATAAACGACGAGAACAAGTACAACGTTGACCTGTAGTAATGAATGCTGACTGGAGAATATCATGTACTACAGCATCAATATCAGTCACATCTTTAACTACTAATGGGTTATTGCCACCCATTTCAAGCGCTAAAATTTTACCTGGTTGGCCACCAAACTGTTCATGTAAGAAATGACCAGTTGTTGAACTACCTGTAAAGAATAAGCCGTCAATTTGTGGATGACTTGCTAATGCTTTACCTGTTTCAACTTCACCTTGAACCATGTTGATTACGCCAGCTGGTAAGCCCGCTTGTAACCATAGTTTTAAGGTTTCTTCAGCAACCATAGGGGTTAATTCACTTGGCTTGAAAACCACTGTATTACCAGCAATAAGAGCAGGAACAATATGACCGTTAGGTAAGTGACCAGGGAAGTTGTAAGGGCCGTATACCGCAACAACGCCATGTGGCTTGTGACGAATAAAGGCTTTTGCACCCGGCATAGGGTTTTCAACTGTGCCTGTACGTTCTTCATTAGCACGTACAGAAATAGCAATTTTGCCAACCATAGCGCCAACTTCAGTACGAGTTTCCCAAAGTGGCTTACCCGTTTCAAGGGCGATTGTGGTAGCAAATGCTTCTTTGTTTTCAGTTAGCAATTCTGCAAACTTTGCCGCGATAGCAATACGCTCTTCAATAGGCATATTAGACCAAGTTTCAAAAGCAGTACGCGCAGCCATAACAGCTTCATCAACCTGTGCTGGAGATGCTGTATTACCCTGCCAAACTACTTCGTTTTTAGCTGGGTTTTTAGAAAATATTTCATGGCCTAAACCGGTTGTCCAGTTGCCATTAATTAATTGTACATTGTGTGACATTGTTTTTTTCCTCTGCGCGTTTATCGCTCATGAGTATCGTAATAAATTAAGACTGTTGATTAATTAGCAACTAGGCGAACCCAGTCTCCTTCATTAACCATTAGTGCATCGGCAACCGCTTGTGATACCACCACTTGATTGGCAGTTTCACGTAATAATACTGGCGCTTGTGTTGCTCTAAAGTCTGCTACTTTGCTATTACAAATAATATATTTATTATCATTAGCAACATCGCCAATTAATACTTGGCATTTTTGGCTTTGACGGACAGTTTTAACTAACGCTGTTTGCGTTTCAACTGTAGGGCCGCCATCAAAAATGTCAACGTAACCGCGACGAGAAAATCCTTCCGCTTCAAGTAATCTTAAGGCAGGCACCGTTTTTGGATGCACCTTGTTAATCACTTGTTGTGCTTCAGGGCTCAATAAACTGACGTAAATTGGGTATTTAGGCATTAATTCTGCAATAAACTCTTTTCTACCTATGCCGGTTAAGTAATCGGCTGTAGGGAAGTCTAGTGAGAAAAAGTGCTCTTCTAACCATTTCCAGAAAGGTGATGAACCGTCTTCGTCTGAAACACCACGCATTTCTGCAATAACGGTTTCTGAAAAGCGTTCAGTATGTTCAGCCATAAACAGAAAACGAAAGCGTGATAAACAACGTCCGTTACTATTTTTACGATGGCTTTCGCTCAAAAATAAAGTACAAATTTCTGAAGCGCCAGTATAGTCGTTACACAAAGATAACGTTTCCACTGTATTGTAGATATTAAGCTCACGAGAGCTATGCACAACTTTACCTAAGTGGTAATGATAAAATGCATCGTCTAGACCAACCGCAGCTTCAATGCCACTAGTACCAACAACTTCACCTGTTGTCGTATCTTCCATAACGAATAAGTAGCCTTCGTTACCTGCTTGAGTAACTGAGCTATTAAAAGATACTTCTGCATGAGAAATACGTTTTTTCAACAAATCTTCGTTGACCGGTAGTGATGTAAAACCGTGTCCTGACTCAACAGCAATACGATGAAGTGCATCATAATCACTGTTTTGTATAGGGCGTATAATAATCATAGAAAACTCTCAGTGAGACAACTAAACACCGCCATAATGAAAGTGTTTAGTTGTTTTTAATAATAGATACTTACTTAGCTAGTTTCGCAACAGCTTTTTCAAAACGCGCTAAACCTTCTGCGATATCTTCGTTTGGAATAACCAAAGAAGGAGCAAAACGAATAATGTTAGCGCCAGCAACTAAAGTCATAACACCTTCAGTCATTGCTGCATTTAAAAAGTCTTTTGCTTTGCCTTTGTATGCTTCAGTTAATACAGCGCCAATCAAAAGGCCTTTACCACGAATTTCACTGAAAACATTGTATTTAGCATTGATTGCATTGATGCCATCAATGTAAAGCTGTGCTTTTTCTTTAACGCCGTTTAATACTTCAGGAGTATTTACTGTGTCAAATGCAGCTTCTGCTACGGCACATGCTAGTGGGTTACCACCGTATGTACTACCGTGTGTACCAATTTTAAGGTGCTTAGCGATGTCAGCTGTTGTGATCATAGCACCAATAGGGAAACCGCCACCAAGTGCTTTTGCAGTAGTTAAGATGTCTGGAGTAACACCTAAATCCATGTATGCGTAAAGTTCACCTAAACGGCCAACACCTGTTTGCACTTCATCAAAAACTAATAATGCGTTGTGTTCATTACAAAGTTCACGAACACCTTTCACAAACTCATCAGTAGGTGAAACGATACCGCCTTCACCCTGTAATGGTTCCATAACAATGGCACAAGTTTTATCAGAAATTAGTGCTTTTACGCTTTCTAAGTTGTTGTATTCAGCGTGAACGATATCGCCAGGCTTAGGGCCAAAACCGTCAGAATAAGCTTCTTGACCACCAACAGTAACCGTAAAGAATGTACGACCGTGGAAGCCTTGTTTAAATGCGATGATTTGTGACTTTTCAGCGCCAAAGTTATCTAATGCCCAACGACGCGCTAGTTTTAAAGCTGCTTCGTTTGATTCTGCACCTGAGTTAGCAAAGTAAACTTGATCAGCAAAGGTGTTATCAGTTAATTTTTTCGCTAAACGTAATGCTGGTTCATTCGTCATTACATTTGATAAGTGCCAAATTTTGTTCGCTTGCTCGGTTAATGCGCCAACTAATGCAGGATGACAATGTCCTAAACAGTTAACCGCAATGCCGCCAGCAAAATCAATAAATTCGCGATCTTGTTGATCCCAAACACGAGAACCTGCGCCGCGAACAGGGATAACAGCTGATGGTGAATAGTTAGGTACCATAACATCATCAAATAATTCACGATTTACCGGAAAGTGGTTAGACATTGTAAACTCCTCTTATATTTAGGATATTGTAATCAATAATATGATTTTAGTTTTGACGATAGATTATCAACGAAACTAAATGAATTAATTGGTCATTACGCCAATAAATGACATTACCAATTAAAAAATAGACGGGGATTATGACAGAAAAAAGCGCCTTTGTCTTGTTTGGTTGCGCTACAAGCCTTATAAAATAAAGGTTTGCCGTTTTTATTCAATATTACTGCATAACTATGTTTGTGCTGTTTTTACTGCTATTCGGGAGGGAGCTAGCACTTTATGTCTACTAGCGAGATCTACGGTTAGGCCTAATGTTTCATAATTAATCAAAAATAATTTAGTTAAAAATTAATTTTATATGGTCAATATCGCTTTTCTTCAGCAGAGCAATGTCTTTAGTGCTCAACTGGCCTGCCGTCAATAAGGCTTTGGCTTCATCAGTAATAATTAAATCCTCTTTTGCTAAGCTTCTAAAAGCAATGTAGGCTTTTGCTTTGGCGACTATCTTGGCTATTGGACACATATGAGCAACATTGTTTGCGTAAGCCAAGTCAAATAAGGCCTCGGTTATTTGCAAACGGTCAAAGCGCATTAATTCCACCATATCCGCTGCCATTTTACTACTACGCTGTATTAATTGTTCTAACAGTAATTCTGGTGGTGCTTCAATTTCGACCAATACGTCGTGTAGTTTTTTATCTTTACTTTCGTAAGCGTCACGTAGCTCTTCCGTATACAGTTCATTATAAGTATTAAGAAACTCTTGGGTGACGGCTAAAAGCCCCAAATTACTTAACATACCAGCAGTAAAAGCAGAAAATTCATCCAAACCTTGCTCTTGTGCTAATTTTTGTGAGGCTAAAGCTATTGATAAACTATCGTTCCATAGTTTTCTTTTCATTAATGGAAATGGCGCGGTACTGGTAGGCAACCAATGCTTTAGCATAAAGGTAGGCATGACTAATTTTAAATTGTCGAGACCAACGTAGCTTAGTGCTAGGTTTGGCTCGGTCACTTGTACGTCGGAGCGTTTACGGTATTGTGGTTTATTAACTAAACTAATGAGCTCAGTGCATAGCCAAGGCAAGCCTTTTACCAGTGGTGCGATACGGTTAATTGATGCTGCTTTTACCGCTAATATTTCCATGATAGAGGGAGCTTCATCTTCGATTTTTAAGACGTTGTTGTAAAGGTTCTCTTTATTGTCGAATGCTTTATTAACTTGGCTGGTGACTTTATTAAAGAGCTTATTCATGACTTGAGTTTTGAAGTGCTCTTGGCCGTGAGCCTGAATAATTTTATTTTTATTAGTTTCTTCTTCTACGGCGAGTAATTCACGTCGACGATTAGTCTGCTCACTATTTTGTTGGGTAGCAGTGTAAATTTTTCCACTTTTTTGTTGAGCAAAGTCTTTACTAATCGCAAGACTAAGGGCTCGACTATAGATGGGGGAAACCAATTTGTTATCTTCAAATATTTGCATCAGGGCTTAATTTTAGGTTTGCTATTGTTTAGTGGCTAGTCAAGTTATCGGCTAACGGCTTTATTTCATTAGTGTTATTCATTTTCTAAATAGAATATTGGTCAATAAAATTTTGCAATAATTGATGACCTTGCTCAGTTAATACAGATTCAGGATGAAACTGTACACTTGCTATTGCCAAATGCTTATGCTGCAAAGCCATAACTTCCATTTGATTATGGTTTGATAACCATGCCGTCACTTCTAATTCATCAGGTAAAGTATGACTATCAACAATTAACGAGTGATAGCGAGTCACAGTCAAAGGCAATTTTAAAGCGTTAAATAGGCCTTGCTCATTATGTAATATAGCGCTCGTTTTTCCGTGCATTACCTTATTGGCTTTAATGATATTAGCACCAAAGTGCTGGGCAATACATTGATGACCCAAACAAACCCCTAATATTGGGATCAAACCTTTATATTTATCAATAATCGCGAGAGAAAGACCAGCCGCATCAGGATCACTAGGGCCCGGTGATATAACAATATATTGTGGTGCGAGTTCAGCGATTGCATTAATACTGATTTCATCGTTTCTAACGACTAATACTTCTTGACCAAGCGTTTGAAAATAATGCACTAAGTTAAAAGTAAAAGAATCATAGTTATCGATCATTAATAACAAAAAAATACCTACATAGAATTGAAACCATAAAGCGGATGCTATTCTAATCTTTTATCTATAGCCATTCTACCCCTAGACTTGGCCTGAACAAACTTTAGGTTGAAATTTAACAGCTATCGATACTTTTCACATTGTAGTGGCATACCGAATTTCCTGTACATATACGCTCTTGTGCATCCATGCACCCGCGTTATACCGTACTTCGACGTGCAGGGATGCACTAATGCCTCGAAAGATAGGAAGTCTGAGAGAGGCCTGAACATAAAAAAGGGTTTAAACATTATGTTTAAACCCTTTTTATTTTTCTACGCTAGGTACCATAGCGAATTAAATCAATTTAATTGAATTTAGAATTTAGCGGCAACTTGTACCCAAAGTTTATCAGTGTCGCTTGCATGATCATCGGCGCTGTAGCTAGCCAATTTAACTAGAACACTGTAGTTTTTGTTAAATGCGTAACCTGCAGCAACGTCAATCTCTGAACCATAGTCAATGCCATCAACGTCTGAAGATAAGTCATGGTAAGTAGCAGAAAGCTTGATACCATTTACTTTTGTTTTAGCTGTAACGTAGATATCTTCAACACCTTGACTTGGAGTGCCTAAGAATTTATCAGCAAAACCTTGGAACTTGTGCAAAGTTGCTAAAGGTGTTGAGAAAGCAACACCATTATCACTACCTAAAGACTCAATACCGGCTGATAATGTTACTGAACTTACTTTTGTGCCTACTTCAAAGTTGTAGTAATCAGCACTAAAGTCAGTAGCATTGTCACCAGCTTCACTTTGTGTAGCGTATGCAGCGTTAACCATTACCGGGCCAAACTTACCGTTGTAGCTAACACCGTAAGTATCAGTTGATAAAGCTGCTGCTGTGTCAAAATCAAGTAAGTATGCGTAAGCATTAACTTTATGCTCTTTATTGATTTTGTAACCAGTATTTAATAAATGGAATTGACCGTGTAAATCAGCTTTAGGGCTGTCTGGGCCAAAGATACGGTTTACGTTATAGATGTAGCTGTAATCTGCTGAGAAACCTTTTGCCGGGTTAATTTGGAAACGGTAACCATCGTAAGTTTGCTCATTTTGTCTCCAACCTACACCGCCAACAAAACGTTGGTTGTTGTGTAAAATGCGTTGACGACCAGCAGTTGCTGAAAAGTTATCAGCTGTGTACTTTAAGAAAAATTGGTTTACATCAGTACCTGTTGGATCGGCAACGACAGGGTAATCAGTTTCGCCATTAGTTGTGCTGTTGTAGTTGTCGATGATGTCAGTAACGTTATCAACTTCAACGCCTGCAGAGAAACCTTCAAAGCTACCTGTATTTGCAGTGATACGACTTTTTAATGTTAATGCGCTTGCAGTGTCATCAATACCGTCTTGATCTACGCCTTCGTAACGAGCACGGAAGCTAAGTTTAACAGTGCTATCTGAAAGTGCTTTTTTAACACCTGAAGCAACGGCATTTTCTTCTGCGAATGCTAATGGCGCACTTAAAAGTGAAGCTGAAAGTAGAGCTAAAGAAGTGTATTTTATGTTAGTTTTCATAATATCAAACCTTAATGTTTTAAACTTGAGAGAGTTTATTTTTTAATCAACTGTAGTAATAAGTTAGTCAAAAATTCCAGCTTGTTTAAGGCAGTTTTTAATAATTATAATTTGTCATAACAAACAAAATTTTTATTTAATTACATATCGTTACATAACAATTTTGAATTGCAAAAAAATGCTTGGCTATTGCTCATGCTATTTATGCTTTGCAGAGCTGTTCAAAAAACGAGTAACTTTTTAATGCGCTAAAATTAGCACTACTCTGGTCGAATGAGAATGATAAAAAGCGAAAAACTCATGATTAGTGTCGCAAAGCTGATCTGGAACAATAAATGAGTGCATTTTTAGGGGAACTCATCGAAAACTGGACCTTTGAAATACAGTGAATATTTTAAGTTTGTAAACGAATGATAACTATTACTAACTATATAGTGGGGCGTTTTGTCGAGAGAAATGTAAATTTATATGAATTTTTTATAGAAGGCTTGTAATTGTTGTTGAGCTTGTTGGTAGTTAGTTAGTGAAAAAGTAACACCTTGACCTGGGCGCATTTGGCTTAATCGAAACAAATCTGTTTGCATAATACTGCCTAATACCGGATATCCACCCATGGTTTGGCGTTCTTTCATTAAGATTATCGGTTGTTCATTCGTTGGAAATTGTATCATGCCGTAGGTTACTGGTTTTGATAATACACAGTTTTCACGTAATTTATCAGCCAGTATTTTATTCTTTGGTATAGGTCTATTTTTTAATGCTAAGCGATAGCCCATGCGGTTACTGTCTGGCGATATAACATAGTTGGTTGCTAAAAAAGCGCTTTGCTTTTTAGGGGGGAATTGTAAAAACAGGGTGCTGGCAATAAAGCGCAAAGTGATTTGTGATTGAGGGTAGAACAGTTCAGGCGCATTAGGTTCAAAGAAGGTAAGTTGCTTGGAGCTTTTTAAGCTTTGCTTTTGTGCTGTCGTAGCCGTCAATAGCTCCTGCTTTGGGAAAAATAACTTACTTCCCGCTTTTAGTTTGTTGCCAATAACATTTAACGCCATTTCGTTTTCAGTTTGAGCAAAACTGCTCAGCCAAGCTTGTTGCTTTTCATCACCTTTAACGCCGCCCATTACAGCTAAATAACTATGCAAACCACTTTTTGGCATGGCAAAGTCGATAATATCGCCGGCTTGTAATTGATAGCATTGCCAATTACTGATCAGGGTTTCATTTAATTTTACTTGGCAGTCAGCGCCTGCGATAGCAACAGTGCAGGCTGTATTTGCTCGTAAGGTAATTTGACCTAATGTGATCTCTAACGCCGGACACTTTTTTTGCGTACTTTCATCGGAAGCTGCTATTTTTCTGTAATGATCAGCAATGAGTTTATTGGCATAAAGGTAAGCATGTTCATCGGCAGCGCCACTGACACTAAAACCTAAATGTTGGGTGTTGAGGCGACCAATATCTTGAATACTTGCTTTACCATTTATTGCCAGTATTTCTAAGTAGTTAGTTGTCATCATTTTCTACTCATAGTGCGGCTCTTTGTTCGAGCGCTAAAAACTCTGTTTTTGAAATTGCATAAAATTGCACGCGCTGCCCAACTGTTATGGTTGGAATGAACTTGCCATTTTTACATTGGTACATAGCTAATGGGGTTTGGCCAATAATATGCCAACCACCAGGGCTTTCATTAGGATAAACAGCGGTTTGCTGTTCAGCAATGGCGACAGCGCCTTTAGGTACTTTGGTGCGTGGTGACGACATACGGGGAACTGACAATACTTTGGGTAAGCTAGCCAAGTAACAAAAGCCGGGCGTAAAACCTAAAGCATAGCTTCGGTAAATCGTTGAACTGTGTTGCTTTATCACTTCTTCGGTTGAGATATCACAATGTTGAGCAACTTTCTGTAAATCCCATTGCAGCTGGGTGTCATAGTAAACAGGAATTTGAATACAGACTTGAAGTTGTTGCTCGCTAGAGGAATTATCATCAGGGTTATTTAGGGCATAATTGGTGTCAGTTGAAATTGTGGTCACTCTTTCAATTAGTGCCTCAGTAGAAATAAGCTGAAATTGGTAATAAATCATCAAGCAATGGTAACTCGCCACAGAGTCTACTATTAATGACGAAAGCTGTTGATTGAGCGCTGACTGCAACGCGATAATGTTGTTGTGCTGCTTAGCTGATATTTGCTGTGGCCAACTTAACAGCACTGCGTTTTCTGCGACAACTTCAATGCTAAATGTTGGACTTAATTGATGGTTTTTCTGTGTCGTCACAGTGTTAACCTTAGCTGTTATACATTTATAGTTTCTCGTAATGCTTTAAGCATGGCGAAGGCATTCGGCGTATCGCCGTGTACGCATAGCGCATCAAGCTGAAACTCAAGCGGTTGGTTATTGATGCTTAACAATGGCAGCTTGTTGATAAGTTTTTGGCAACGCTCTACAACGGCAGCATTGCTGCTTAATACCGCACCGGCTTCGCTGCGAGGTACTAAAAGTCCGTTATCTTGGTAGGCGCGATCGGCAAAGGCTTCAAAATAAAGTGTGATGTTTTGTGCTTTGGCAATTTGCTCAAAAGGTTGTGTATTCTTCAACGCTTGAATCATCAGCGCTAATGGTTGTGAACTACGTTGATTTAGCTGGGCAACGGCACGGCAAATGTCTTTGAATATAGCTAAATTCTTCATCATGTCGTTATATAGCGCGCCATGGGGCTTAACATAAGTCACTAAAGTGTTTTCGGCATGACACAATGCCTGTAAAGCACCTACTTGGTATTGAATGACGGCAATTAACTCATCTGAAGACAAAACCATTGATTGACGACCAAAGTTTTCAACATCAGGGTAGCTGGGGTGAGCACCAATAATGACTTGATGTTTTACCGCAAGTTGTACGGTTTTTTTAATAGTTAAAGCATCAGAACCATGAAAACCACAGGCAATATTTGCCATATCAATGTAAGGCATGATCTCTGCGTCGTTGTTTTCTTTAAATTCACCTAAATCACAGTTTAATTTCATCATGCTTCTTACCTAGTCGTTTCGAACATTGCGACGCTTTCTTTCTGGGTGGCTGATAACAACATCAGTAATTGGCGTACAACTGCAGCTTAAAATAAAGTTTTGTTGTTGCTCTTCATCAGATAAACCGTCTTTGCAATGTTGTTCTACTTCACCTTCAAGCAATTCAACTTTACAACGACCACACATACCTGCTCGACAAGAATACGGTAATATTAGGCCGGCATCTTCACCTTGCTCTAATAAAGTTTGTTCGTTGTTGCCTTTAATGGTTTTATTAAAGCTACTAAAAGTGAGTGTAGGTTTTGCCTTTTTCACTATCATGGTTGAAGCTTCATTGTTACCAAGCGAAAGATCAACTGCTTTTACGGGAGCTTTCTTGACAATAGCTGGTGGAGATTGGCGTTTTAATACTTCGACCTGATCGCCTTGCTTTATCTGTCCTTGATTTAGTGCGACAAGGTTTTGACCGAAAATTACATCGCCACTTTCAATCTGGCGATAACTCATTAATGTTTTCAATGGCTCTTGTTGCTGATGTTTTTCACCCGTTTGTGGGTTAATTGTGGTGAAAATACAACGTGTGCAAGGCTTTACTATTTCAAATTCAACTTCGCCAATACGAATGTGTTGCCAGGTATCTTCTGCAAAAGCTTCACAGTTGTTTACTACAATATTAGGTCTAAATTGCGCCATGCTAATGGCAGCTTCACTGGCTTGATAATGAGCATTTAAATCATCAAGTGAGGCTTGTGAAATTAACAACAATGGGTAGCCATCAGCAAAGCTTACTGGTGATGTTTTATTTTTTACTAAGCGCTGAGAGTCACTACCATAAAATAACAGCTGACACGGCAATTGCAGGTATTCTCTAAACCATTGATTAATGTCCGCTAGGCATTGCTGGGCATTAATGCTGTCGTCCCATACATTTACGGCAACATAGTTGTTGGTTAGCTTTTGGTAAGTAATGACTAAAGCAGGCATGTCAGGCGCTGTTAACACCATGCCTGACGCGGTAAGGTTAGCTTGAATAAGGCATAAGCGAGGTTGTGTTCGAGCAGTGAAAAACTCACCGTTTAAATCGGCAACGACAAAGCGACGGTCAAAGGCTAGTCCAAGTTCTTCAACCCAACTAGAAGATAGTTCGATGCCAGCGCTGGATTTGATTGGATAAACATTAATATTTTGTAGGATAGCCTTGCTCATGAATTCCCTTATATGTTGTGAATAGCTAAACCACTTGAAATAGCATCTTCAAGAGGGGGAGCTATATGCTTAGTCGCATTGATAGTGGGCAAAATGCATTGATTTTGCAATATGTATTTTCGCTATATTAAGGTATATTGAGCGCATTCTGATTTAAACCTTTTCTTGTGCTAGCGTACATAGCAACAGAGTTATATTAATAGGATTTTATGCATCTTCATATATTAGGCATTTGCGGCACCTTTATGGGCGGAATCGCGGCCATCGCCAAGCAAATGGGTTTTCGAGTTTCCGGTTGTGATGCCAATGTTTATCCACCAATGAGCACGCAGTTAGAACAGCTAGGTATAGAACTAAAGCAAGGTTATAAAATTGAGCATTTGGATGATGAGCCAGACTTAGTCATTGTCGGTAATGCCATGGCACGTGGTAACCCTATGGTTGAGTACGTACTTGACCGAAAAATCGCGTACACTTCAGGCCCACAATGGCTGCTAGAAAATGTATTAAAAGACCGTTGGGTACTAGCTGTATCAGGCACACATGGTAAAACCACTACCAGTTCAATGCTGACCTGGATATTAGAATATGCCGGTATGAAGCCAGGTTTTTTGATTGGTGGTGTACCGCAAAATTTCGATTGTTCTGCACGTTTAGGCTCTGCACCGTTTTTTGTTATCGAAGCTGATGAGTACGATACCGCTTTTTTTGATAAACGATCTAAGTTTGTTCACTACCGTCCAAATACGTTATTGATCAACAATATGGAGTTTGATCATGCCGATATTTTTGACGATATCAGCGATATTCAGCGCCAATTTCACCACCTAATTCGTATGGTGCCTAATAATGGCTTAATACTGTCGCCAAAAAATGAAGCGGCAATTAATGAAACACTTAGCATGGGCTGTTGGACACCGTCGGAACTCAGCGTTGATGACAATGATAAAGCTTTAGGCTGGCATGCAGAAAAGTGTATTGCTGATGGCAGTGAATATGTTGTTAGTTTTAAGGGGGTGATTCAGGGTACTGTAAAGTGGAACTTAATTGGCGACTTTAATATTGAAAATGGTTTGATGGCAATTGCTGCCGCTCGACACGCTGGCGTTACAACAGCTGTCGCTATTGAAGCCTTAGCTGAATTTATTAATACCAAACGTCGATTAGAATTAAGAGGCGAAGTGAATAACGTACGAGTGTTCGATGATTTTGCTCATCATCCAACGGCTATTACTAAAACGTTAGCGGGTGTGCGAGCTAATGTTGGTAAAAATCGCGTTATTGCCGTACTTGAACCGAGATCAAATACCATGAAGTCAGGCGTACATAAAGATACGCTGGCAAAGTCATTAACCGATGCTGATGTAGTTTATGTTTACCAAGGCGACCAGGTGAAGTGGTCAGTTGATGCATTAATTGATGACTGCACGCAGCCTTGTTTTGTTGAGCAAAGCTTAGATAAGCTTGTTAGCGGTATTATTTCCAATAGCCAATCAGGCGATACCATTGTCGTGATGAGTAACGGTGGTTTTGGCGGCATTCATGAAAAATTATTATCAGCGCTTGCTGATGTATAATGAATTAGAACAGTTTAATTAAATAAAGGCGAATACGTGCAGCAGCAACAAAACAATTCAGTAATTTCGGTAGAGCAAAATAATATTGAGAACAGTGTTAACTTTACTAAGAAAATAACTTTGGCGATCACTGGCGCTTCAGGTTCGGCTTACGCTTTACGTTTGTTAGAGTGTTTAGTTGCCGCTAACTATCAAGTATTTGTTTTGTGCTCTAGTGCTGCTCGTGTTGTTTTTGATACAGAAGTTGGGTTGAAATTGCCGAGTTCACCCAGTGCAGCAAGTGAGTTTTTAACGGAAAAATTTACTGCTAAACCTGAGCAAATTATTGTTTTTGGTAAAGAACAGTGGTTTTCACCGGTTGCATCGGGTTCGGCTGCGCCAAAAACTATGGTGGTTTGCCCTTGCTCAACAGGAACATTGGCGGCTATTAGCCAAGGCATGAGTGATAATTTAATTGAACGTGCTGCCGATGTGGTGATTAAAGAACGTGGGCAATTGATATTGGTGCCACGTGAGACACCATTTTCAACCATTCATTTGAAGAATATGTTGTCGCTTTCACAAATCGGCGTGACTATTATGCCGGCGGCACCAGGATTTTATCATCAGCCACAATCGATTAATGATTTGATCGATTTTATGGTTGGGCGCTTGTTAGATCACCTTAATATTGAACAAAGCATTATGCCGCGTTGGGGTTATCAAACGCAATAACCTAAACGCAAGCTGCAATATGGTCTGACTTTCAGAGTTCAGGAGTAAAAGCTAGCTCGTTGAGACTTTGTTTTGAGCTTTGATGGCTTTGATATCAACGCCATCTAGCAGCAACATAACATCGGCGAGTAGTCGTTTAAGTTCACCAACTTCACTTGGAATGCTTTTTTTAGCTTTTTGGACGTAGGCGATTGCTTCACGGTTCTGAATTACTTCTAATAATGCTTTTAATGTATCGCTATTATTTGCGTCGATCGCGGGCAATTTCTTTTCACTGGCAGCGTTATAAAGTGAGTAAATGGCGACTAAACTCGCCTGTGCTTCTGCTAATCTTTCCATAAAAATCCATCCATGTTTTTATTTTAATTGTCTTTCTACCATACTTAAAAATTGGACATTGTCTATGTTTTCACGCACTTTTTATTATCAAAAAGTTATATTTACAGATGATTAACATTTGGCGCTGAACGGTAATTAGCGACTATTTGTCGCATTAAGCTTAAATTTTCATTGCTGATGTGTTTTAGTAGACAGATAACAATAATTTTTATATCAAATTAGGTTAATAAATAATGTCTAAATTTACTTCCCGAATTTCTTCGGTAGCATTCAGCGTTGCGCTAATTTTAGGTACTGGGCAGCATGCCTTTGCTGAAGATAATATTGCTAAAGCTGCAGAAAAAGCAAAAGCTGAAAAGTGGTCTGTGAACAACCCTCAGGGCGAATTTACTACGGCAAAAATTGATGTTCGCCAAGGTACTTGGATGAACGTGGACATTAGTCCTGATGGTGAAACCTTAGTTTTTGATTTACTAGGTGATATTTATACTTTGCCGATTGAAGGTGGTGAAGCAACCGCGTTAATGACGGATATTGCATGGCAAATGCAACCACGCTTTAGTCCTGACGGTCAGCACATTGCGTTTACTTCGGATGAAGATGGTGGTGACAACCTTTGGATAATGAAAGCAGACGGTAGTTCAGGTAAAGCGGTAAGTTCAGAAACATTTCGCTTGTTAAATAGTCCTGCTTGGTCACCAGATGGAAATTACCTTGTTGGCCGTAAACACTTTACTGGTTCTCGCTCTTTGGGGGCAGGTGAAGTTTGGATGTACCACAAAACCGGTGGTAATGGCGTCATGTTAACCAAACGTCCAAATGAACAAAAAGATTTAGGTGAGCCAGCTTTTTCACATGACGGCAAGTATGTTTATTTCTCTCAAGATGCTACGCCAGGTAAAACCTTTCACTACAGTAAAGATTCTGAAAAAGGCATTTACAAAATTAAGCGTCTTGATTTAGCTACTGGTGAAATCAAAGTGGTTATTTCGGGTAAAGGTGGCGCTATTCGCCCAGTACCTTCACCAGATGGCAAGTTCCTTGCCTATATTAGTCGTGATGATTTCCAGTCAAACTTGTACTTGTATGACTTAAAAAGTGGTGAAGAAAGCCTAATTTATTCAGACTTAGACCGTGATATGCAAGAAACTTGGGCGATTCATGGCGTTTACCCTAACATGGCTTGGCTACCAAACAGTGAAGGTATGGTGTTCTGGTCAGGCGGTGAAATTAACAAGTTAGATATTGAGAGTAAAAAAACAACGGTTATTCCTTTCCACGTTAAAACTGAAAAGAAAATTCAAACAGCGTTACGTTTTCAACAAGATATCGACCAGGATAATTTCGATGTGAAAATGTTGCGTGATGTTGAAATTTCACCTGATGGTCGTAAGGTGGTTTATGAGTCAATGGGGCACATTTATGTACGCACTATTGCTGATGGAAAAGTTAAAGGTAAGGCAAAGCGTTTAACCAAACAAAAATCTCACTTTGAATTAAACCCGAGCTTTTCTCGTGATGGAAAATATGTAGTTTATAGTACTTGGGATGATAATAAATTAGGCGAAATTCGCTTAGTTTCTTCCCGTGGTGGTAAAAGCCGTTCGTTAACAAAAGAGCCTGGAAAATATATTGAACCAAGTTTTTCTCCAGATGGTAAAACGGTAGTTTTCCGCAAAGTGCAAGGCGGTTATATTACTGACCCAACTTGGGGATTAAACCCAGGTGTTTATACTGTTAATACCAAAAAAGGCGGTTCACCGACATTAGTCACTGAATCTGGTTTATTACCTCATTTTGGCGCTCATAATGACCGCATTTATGTTTTGCGCGACGGTAAAATACCGCAATTGGTAAAAGTTAGTTTGAGCTCTTCAGCAACTGCTGAAAAAGAACAGGCTATATACCAAGGCAAGTTTGCCACTGAATATAAAGTATCTCCTGATGGCAAATACCTAGCTTTTGCTGAACGTTTTAAAGTGTTCGTAACACCATTTGTTGAACGTGGACAAGTGATCGATATTGGTCCTAAAGCCTCTAATTTACCGGTTAAAAAATTATCTGCACGTGCAGGTGAAAGCATTAACTGGAACGGTAAATCAAATGAACTTTATTGGAGCTTAGGTCCTGACTTATATCAAGCAAGTGTCAGTGGCTTGTTTGAAATAGCTGACGTTAAGGTTGATGAAAATGATGATGCAAAAAAAGATCAGCAGCCAAAGCCATTAAAAACCTACTTAGGCTTTAAAGAAAAAGCGGATAAACCATCAGGTCGTATCGCCTTTGTTGGCGGTAAAGTGATCACAATGGAAGGTCAGCAAGTTATTGAAAATGGTGTTGTGGTGGTTGAAGGCAATAAAATTGTTGCTGTTGGCAAACAAGGTGATGTTGATGTGCCAGCCGATGCGAAAGTTATTGATGTTACTGGTAAGTCGATTATGCCAGGACTCATTGACGCGCATGCCCATGGTCCACAAGGGAGTAATGAAATTATTCCTCAGCAAAACTGGAAGAACTATGCCGGTTTAGCACTAGGTGTAACAACGGTTCATGATCCTTCAAATGATACCACTGAGTTTTTTGCTGCCAGTGAAATGCAAAAAGCCGGTGATATTGTTGGCCCACGCTTATTTTCTACCGGTAGTATTTTATACGGCGCGACAGCTGCAGGTTATACCTCGCATGTTGATAGCTTAGATGATGCCAAGTTTCATGTTGAACGTTTGAAAAAAGCCGGTGTTTTTAGCGTTAAAAGTTATAACCAACCGCGTCGTAATCAACGTCAACAAATGATCCAAGCAGCCCGCGAAGCTGAAATTTTAGTAGTACCTGAAGGTGGTTCATTATTACAACATAATCTGTCGATGATTGTTGACGGACATACCACGCTAGAGCATTCAATTTCGACCGCGAAAATATATGATGATATTAAGCAGTTATGGTCACAATCTGAAATGGCTTACACGCCGACAATGGGCGTAGCATATGGCGGAATTTCAGGTGAACATTTTTGGTACGATACAACCGATGTTTGGAAGCACCCACGTTTAAGTCAATATGTACCAAGTGAGTTTTTAGACCCGCGTTCAATGCGTCGTCCGAAAGCACCACATCACCATTACAATCATATTAATGTTGCTAAAGTGGCTAAAGAGTTACAAGACTTAGGCGTTGAAGTTAATTCTGGTGGTCATGGTCAGCGTGAAGGTTTAGCCATGCATTGGGAAATGTGGATGATGGCACAAGGTGGTATGACACCACTTAATGCTATTCGCACAGCTACTATGTCGTCAGCAAAAACTTTAGGTTTAGATAGCCAATTAGGCTCATTAAAAGCCGGTAAACTTGCTGATATTTTAGTGATAGATGGCGATGTTAGCCAAGACATTCGTTTATCAGACCGCGTGATTTACACTATGATAAATGGTCGTTTGTATGATGCAAGCAGCATGAATGAAGTAGGTAACTACGATAATAAGCGTGAAAAATTCTATTTTGAAAAATAGATAACTAGTTTCATAACGACTTTAAAAACCCGGATTTATTCCGGGTTTTTTATTTTTAATAGTATGAAAATTAATGCCTTAATAGTAAATGTCGTTATACTGGAGTTAACTTGAAGCATAGTGCTGATTTGGCATTACTCGACTAATTTTAACCTAAAGGATCACTTTCTTATGGATAATCTAAAAATAGAAAAGCTAGGTGCCGAGCATAAAATATCCATTGGTATTAGCAGTTGTTTACTTGGTCATAAAGTTCGATTTGATTCTGGTCACAAGCAAAATTCTTATATCAATAATACCTTAAGTGAATACTTTGATTTTGTGCCTTTCTGCCCCGAAGTTGATATTGGTTTGGGTATACCTCGCGAAGCTATTCGTTTGGTTTTGATAGGTGAAAAAGTGCATTGTGTAGGCTCAAAAACAGCTGACTTAGATGTAACCCAACAGCTTAAAAACAGTGCTAAGCAACAATTTCAATGGCAGAAAAATCTTAGTGGCTATATTCTGAAAAAAGACTCGCCAAGCTGCGGCATGGAACGTGTACGCTTATACAAAGGTAATATGCCTGACCGCATTGGAGTTGGTATTTATGCACAAACATTGATGGACAAATTCCCAAATTTACCTGTTGAGGAAGAAGGGCGACTGGGTGATGCGGTATTACGGGAAAACTTTATTCAACGGGTGTTTATCTATGCACGTTGGCAAAAAATGGTTGCTCAGCCTTTTTCAATGCAAGCGTTAACGCAATTTCATGCACAGCATAAATACATCTACATGAGCCATAACCAAAATTTAGCAAAAGAGCTTGGGCGTTGGCTTGCCGATGCGCACAAATTAGAGAGCGATGAAGTATTAGAGCATTACCTAAGCGCAATGATGGTAATGTTAAAAACTAGAGCGAGCCGAAAAAATCACGTTAATACACTTCAACACTTGCAAGGCTATCTAAAAAACTTTATTAGTGCCGATGATAAAGCTGAGTTGGTTGAGATTATTACTCAATATAGTGATGGCTTACTGCCACTTATTGTTCCTATAACGTTATTACGCCATCATTTTCGACGTTTCCCGAATGAGTACATTATGGATTCTTACTATATGAAACCTCACCCAAAAGAGTTGATGTTATTGAATAGTTTATAAGTGGTTTATTGGCAATAAAAAATTAATCGTAGAGAAAAAATTTACCAAGATGAATATTGAAATTATAGACGAACCAAGTGCTGAACTTGTCTCATTTTTAGATGAAAAAATTGCTGAGTTCAATTGGGCTCGTTGGGAAGTCAGCGAACGTAAAGCCATTGCAGTGAAGTTAAGTGATGAAAATGGTGAGATTATTGCCGGCGCTGCAGGGCGCACTTTTGGTGATTGGCTGATGATAAACACTTTGTGGGTTTCTGAAACCTTAAGAGGTCAAAAAGTGGGTAGCCAACTACTCGGTAAAATAGAATTGGCGGCGCAAGCTCGAGGTTGCAATAAAGCCTTGTTAGATACGTTAAATTTTCAAGCTATGCCGTTTTATCAAAAACATGGCTATCAAGTACAGTGGACACAGCAAGGCTATCCGAAAACAGGCTGTAAGTATTATATGGTTAAGCAGCTAACTTAATAAATTATTATGAATGGACGAGATAAAATGTATTCAGGAAAGTGTTTGTGTGGCGGCGTAGTTATTCAGGTTAAGGGGGAAATAAGCGATATTATTCATTGCCATTGTTCACTTTGCCGAAAAAATTCAGGTACGGCGTATGCTACTAATGGCTTTGTTAATAGCGAAGATTTTGTTGTTGAAAAAGGCAAAGGGCTATTAAGCACTTTTTCGTTTAAGCCGGGCAGAACTCGACATTTTTGTAAAAACTGTGGCAGCCCTGTTTATAGTAGTAATGCACAAGATAAATCACGGGTAAGAGTGCGTTTAGGTATTTTTGACTCTGACTTAATCGAACGTCCGATGTCGCATAATTTTGTCGACTCGAAAGCGAATTGGGAAAACTTGAATGCTGATTTACCACGTTATTCAACGTTTGAGCCGAGTCGGTTGAAGTAAAAAAGAATATAAACAGGAATAAATTAGTGTGAATATTGTTCTACTGCTAAATAATGATATTGCTAGTAACTTGGCGCTAAATTTATTGCTGCCAACACTAAGCTTACATAAAGTTTCGGTGTTCTTATCAAGTAAAGTGGGAGGAAGCGCTATTCGTTCAGAAGTTTTACAACATTTGGCTATATTTGAGCAACAAAGCGTTTTTCAAATGCTCAGTGAAAAGTCAAAAAATAGCGGTGATGGTGGCTTTAAAAACTTTTCAGAAATAGCGACTGAGCATAACCTCGCTATTGAAGTTCTTAATGATATAAATAGCCCGGTAGGTGTTGATAAAATTCGTTCATCGTCACCTGATGTTATTATTTCAATTCGTTATGGCGTGATACTAAAAAAACCGATCATTGACTTGGTTAAGCATGGTGTTATCAATTTGCATTCTGGAGCATTGCCGGCTTATCGTGGTGTTATGGCTACATTTTGGGCGCTGTTGAATGATGAGAAAAAATTGACCGCAACATTACATACTATTACTGATAGCACAATAGATACGGGCGGCGTTATTGCTACTGCTACTATCAACGTGCAGTCGGAAAAGTCTTATTTATGGCATGTACTTTCTTTATATGTTGGCGGCTGTCGGCTCATCGAGCAAGCGATAAATAATTTAAGTGATGGTTGTATTTTAGATGCGACCGAACAAAGTCAAGGTGGTCATTATTATTCATTTCCGAACGCTGAACAAGTTACTGATTTTGTGACGCGATATGGCGATTTGTATCAATCACATGAAATCATAAGCTTACTCAACACCCTAATATCGCAAAATAGCATAAGTAATCTGAACTCTGGATAAGCAGCACTTGCTCAATCCTCCCTTTTAATCCATTTGCTACGTTAAAACGTCGATAAATAGCGTGCTATTCATAAGCGTTTTGCCTTGAAACTGGCATCAAATGAAGCATTGATGGTGTCTATTAGTGATGTTCACCTTGCTATAGCATTTACTTTGCCATCTAAGCTTTTGATTTACTTGAGTATCAATCACTCATTATCCAGAGTTTAGGTTAAGTAAAAAAATAAGCTTGTCTTAACGCTTAAGCCATGTTTTTAAAGGTTTTATCCATTCAGGCATTGGCCTATAAAAAGCGCCGTGTTCTTTTCCTGTACTAATTGAAATTTCACTAAAAGAAGCAATAGCTTTACTTTGGTCTTTTAAGAATTGGCACGAACCTACCATGTCCGACGTTTCGTAAATTGAATAGACATCACCATAGACTTCAAAATTATTATTGTTCTTCATAAAGCTTGGGCAGCTTGCTAATAACGCAACTTTTATCTTTTGTGATTTCAAATGATTCGATGCCATTATGGTTATTTCACCGCCTCGAGAGAAGCCAACTAAGCTAATGTTTTCTGGCTTTACGCCTTTATTTATTAAACGATTAACATCATTGGCTAACTTAATTGCGAACGTTTTAGGATTGGTGTTTATCGGGCGATGATAAGCAATTAAATTGTAGTTGCTGTCTGCCAGTGCGGCTTTTACCTTTGGGAATTCATATTTCCCCCAGCGCGGATGAATAGGCGTAGGGCTTACACCTTCAACAATTCGGCCGTGAGAATAAAATACATATTTTTCATGAATATGTATTTCTTGTGGAAACTTGTCGAATACTTCGCCTGCAAAGCTAACTGAAGAGTAAAGTAGAAATAGCGTGATAAGTAGCTTGATGCGAATTTTCCTTCCTTGAAAAGTTGATGTTTACACTAAGGTAATTAGCCTAATATAACGATCGGTATTGCTCTTTCAGTAATACATTCATACGAGCCCATTTCGAACTCTCGACAATTCCATGGGCGATTTTCATAAATGGTGCACATATAAGTTTCACGATCTAATGCTGAACACCAACCATCATCTAAACGCCGCATAGTTTCGCCACCCCATTCATCGAATTCAATGTGTTGCTCGGGCACGCCGGTGTCTGAAATAATCATTACTTCTAATCGACAGCAGTTTGCCTGACAAGTTGAGCAGGTAATTTTCGTTTTTGGTTCATCTTTAATATTAATGGCCATGTACATCATCAAATAGCGTAATTGTATATTTTACCCTAAAGCTGAGTATCTTCGGAGTTTATTTGGTTTTTGTTTAATATCTCGGGTTATTGAAACTTATGTATTTAAGCAGGTCTAATTCCTCAGCCGCTTAGCTATTGTTTTTAATCAAGCTTAATGTTTTGATAGGAAGCCATATCGGTATTGATACTTTAAAAAAATGATTATGACGATGGTACTCGTTTACTGCAGCGGGAGCTAAGTGTGTTAGGTTACTCCACTTTTTATTAAAGTGTGTACCTTATATTACAGACGCCGAGGGAGATCTTGTTGTGAGTATTAAAGTGTGAGGAGTATTCTGTCAGTTTATGATAGTTGAGTGTTGGAAAGTAGTGAACACCGCTTGCCATTAAGAATTATTCTCAAGACGATATGCAAGCCGTCAGCGTTTGTTTGGCGTGTCGCCAAAAGGTAGTTACTATACACGGTAATTTTAATTCAATAGATTATACTGTAGATAAAAGCAAGGATGTAGAAGCAATAAATATGTTTGATAAATATGAAGAGGGTATCGAATTAGCAACAATACCGTATAACTCACCAACGCTGCCATATGAAAAGCCTGAGTTGGGCGTAAATTACTGGCTACAGGATGATTTCTTTCCACAAAAAAAAGCGATTGAGCTCGCAAATAGATGCTACAACAAGAAAAAATGGAAATTGGGCTCTCCATATACAGCCGAGTTATGGCCAGGAATGCGTTCAAAAAATGCTTTAAGTAAAGGGGATCTTAAACTTGTAGAGAATTGGGCTAAACAACAAGTAAAGGAATCTTCATTTTGGGTTGCAGAATCAGATAATGTTGTTGTTGATAGTAATACTGCTATTTTAGTCGGAGAAGATGAAGGTGCTGCAAGGCCGCATGTCGATAATAGAAAGCTGTGCCGCTATGGTGCGGTACTATATCTTAGTCAAAACCCTGAACCAAACTCAGGTACTAGTTTTTATCGTCTCAAATATAACAACGGTGCGGCCGGTGGCAATGTGGTAAATGCACCATATTTGAACTTAGTTGATGCACTAAATACAGAAAGTTTACCAACAAGTGCATGGTATGAAGATGTCGCAATAGAAAACAAGTTCAATCGTTTAATTTTATTTAAAGGTAATATTGCGCACAGCGCTAGTGGTTATTTTGGCAAAGAAAAAAGAGATAAACGTTTAGCTGTGACATTCTTTTGGATGGCAGAAGAATAAAAAACTATGTGGTTGTTAATTCTTTTTGGCTTGATAATGGTGTTATTAAGCCTGCAAATGATGAAAAATCCGGGTGAATTTTCAGCGGCTATTATTAAATTTAACAATCAATCATATTTCATGTTTTTGAGATCTTAAGCCGGTTAATCTTTGGTTTGATTTTTATTTACTATGCACGGTCAACTAGTGCAGTGATAATTAACACTGTACTTGGTTATTTGATGTTATTTACTTCAATCCGACTCGTTTTTCTTGGCGTACAGAAGCATCGTAGTTTTACTTTATGGTCGGCTACAAAGTTTCGCTCAATATTTCATTTTTCTGGCGTGCTTTCATTTGTATTTGGTATTTATATTGTTTATTCAGCAGTTTATTAATGGTTAAGTATTTAGTTATTCACTTTGTCTTGTCTGCTTTATTTAAAAAAAGTACTGTAAATGAGGAAAAAATGTGCAAATGTTATTGAAGGTAAGACATTCATTTTGTTTCGCGCTATAACTGTTCGATAAACGGATAAAAAATATAACCACATGCGAATTTTTCCTAAGTTACTCTTAGTGTTTTTACTAACCAGCTTCGCATTGCTTCTGATTTTATATGGGCTAATGCAATGGGGGCTTGACCGTGGCATGCTCAATTATGTCAATCAGCGGCAAGTGCAAAGTTTACAGTTAGTCTCTGATAATTTAGCTGCTGTTTATCAAGAACAAAATGGTTGGCAAGCAGTTGTCGCTTCAAGCGCAAAGCCACGTAAACGTGAATTAAATAGAACTGCTCGCCGAGCAGGCTTTAATGAGCCGCCAAGAAGAGGCTCGCTTAGCAGAGAAAATAGAAATAGAGTAAATCGTTCTGATCGAGAAAACTCTTCAAGGCCGAAGCGAAATTATTCTGGCATAGAGTATTGGCGCATTGTATTGCGCCTATCAGAACAAGGGTTACGTTACCCTGATGGTATCGAACAGCTACGTGATGATTATGCTCCTAGATATCAACGCAAAGATCGTTTTGATGATCACTCACTAACGTTAAGAGAAAATAGCCCACGATTAAGACCTAAATTTAGTTTACTTAATGCTGATAAACAGGTGTTAATTGGCAGGTTTACAGCCAACTTTGTCAAAAAACCGATTTTATCTAACAGTGAAATTGTTGGCTATGTCGCACTACCCCCCACTGAGCAGATAACCGATAAGTTTGATTTGCAATTCGTGGAGGATATTAACCAACAAATTCTATTAATATTAGCGGGGATTTTTATCGTTATTATTATTATCACTATTCCACTCTCCCGGCATTTTGTTGGTCCAATTACCCGTTTGAAGCATGCTGTTATTCAGGTTAACCAAGGTGAATTGTCAACACGTTTACCTATTGTTGGTCATGATGAATTAGCGACCTTGGCAAGAAACTTTAATGATTTAGCTGCTACGTTAGAGCAAAATGAAACATCAAGAAAACGTTGGCTTGCTGATATATCTCATGAATTAAGAACACCTTTGGCGATTGTTAAAGGTGAATTGGAGGCCTTGGAAGATGGAATTCGTCCTCTAAGTATTGAAAACATTAGTTCCATTTCAGAAGAAGTTAACCACTTACAAAGTTTAATAAATGACCTAAATGAACTTAACGAGGCTGAAATTGGCGCAATGCGCTACCAAAAGTCAACATTAAATATTACTGAATTAATAAGACTTAATGCTGAAAGACATAGCTCATTACTACAAAGCCAAGGATTAACGCTGACAATAGATATTCCGAATGAAAAAATATCGGCCTGGGGTGATGCAAAAAGGTTAAATCAATTATTGGATAACTTATTTGCTAATAGCGCGAAGTATACCGATGCACCAGGTCAGATTTATTGTCGATTAATTGAAAAAAGTAATGAATTTGATATTTATATTGAAGATAGCAAGCCAGGGGTTTCTCGCGAAGATATTGCTAAACTTTTTGAGCACTTATTTCGGGTAGAGAGTTCTCGCAATAGAAAAACTGGTGGTAGCGGGATCGGCTTAGCATTATGTAAAAATATTGTTTATGCTCATCAGGGAGCAATATCTGCTCATCAAGCTGAAAGTGGTGGTTTGATGATAAAGATTACATTACCGAAGAATACCCTTAGATAAATGTTGTCGTTTAAGTTGGAGTATCAATGGCCCGTATTTTAGTAGTAGAAGACGAGATTAAAATTGCTCAGCTATTGTATGACTACATGGCGCAAGCGCAATTTAATGTCACCATGTTGCACGATGGCGCTGCAGTTATTGAAGAATTGCAAAGTCAAACTTACGACATGGTGCTACTTGACTTAATGTTACCGGTAAAAGACGGCTTAACTTTATGTAAAGAAATTCGCATATTTTCAAATATCCCAATTATTATGATCACCGCACGGGTTGAAGAGATTGACCGCTTAATTGGCTTAGAATTAGGTGCTGACGACTATATTTGCAAACCTTTTTCGCCGCGTGAAGTTGTTGCTCGTGTTAAAGCAACGTTGAGACGCTATAAAAATCCTGATACTGAAACAATTAAAAAGCCTATTTTTTTAAATGAAGAAAAGTATCAGGCAACGCTTTACGGTCAAGCAGTTGAGTTAACAGCTATTGAGTTTAATTTATTAAAAGTGCTATCCAAAGAGCCGGGGCGCATTTATTCTAGAGCGCAACTAATTAACCAAGTTTACAATGATCACCGTGTGGTTAGTGAACGTACGATCGACAGCCATATCAAAAAACTGCGTAAAAAAATTAATTCTCTGAATGCCGACAGTGAAATAATTCAGTCAGTATATAGTGTTGGCTATAAAGTAGAATTAGGTTAAATTAACCACAATTAAGCAACAAAAAATAGAATATTGTATTTACAAGGAAGAGAAATGCAACTTGCACAACTAAATATAGCGCAGGCGAAATATCCGCTTGATACACTAGCTATGAAAGACTTTACTGATAATCTTGAACCGATTAATGCTTTAGCTGACGCCAGTGAAGGCTTTATTTGGCGTCTAACAGGTGATAGTGGCGATGCTACTGGTATTCAAGCCTTTAGTGACCCCAATATTATTGTCAATATGTCCGTTTGGTCTTCCATTGAAACCTTGAAGAACTTTATGTTTCAAACTCATCATCGAGACTTCTTACGCAGGAAACAGGAATGGTTTAGCAAAATTGAAAATGCCAATTATGTTTTGTGGTGGGTTGAAGAGGGCACTATTCCAAGTGTCGATGATGGCATTGTGCGCTTGGAGCACCTACGTTGTTATGGTGATTCACCTTATGCTTTTTCATTTAAAGCACCATTTAGCGTGTAATGCCAATTGAAATAAATAATCACTTATTCTGAGGTGATCTAAATATTGAGAATTTAGATCACTTGTAATTACTCGCATACTTACTTTAATTGATATAAAGAAAGTAGATACAAAGGTTTTCCTCTATTCAGGTTGTTAATATGCATAAAATAACATGTTTTTCTGCGTCGATAATAATGTTGGCTTTATCTGCTTGTAGTTCATTATCGATTGGAACAAAAGTAGGTGATATTAGGGTTGATGGTAAATCTGAACAACCAAGCGTTATTGTAAACAGCGATGAAAAATCGGCTATTAAAGCGCTCAACATCCATCGTTAACATCATCTCCAACTGTTCATAAGTTAGAAACTAGGCAAAGGTCAGTAGGGAGTTTTTCCCCTACTAATCACAATGTTATTTTAATAAGTCTGTTACAGCTGTAGATAACTGTTGCTGAAATTCTTCGTTATTTAATCGAGAATTTTCCATATCAAAATTATCATAAAAGCTTGGAATAGAAAGTGATGCTTTGACTTCACCGGCAAAATAAGGTGCTGAGCCTTTTGCCGCAGCCAATACACTACCTGCACCACCAGGCCCTGGCGAGGTTGCTAGTAACAACATAGGTTTGTTTTGAAAAACCTTTTGGTCAATACGAGAAGCCCAATCAAATAAATTCTTATAAGCGGCAGTATAACTACCATTATGTTCGGCGAATGAAATAATAATGGCATCGCTTTCACCTAGTTTTTTGAAAAAGGTTTTTGCGGCTTCTGGTTGGCCTAATTCTTCTTCTCTGTCTTGGCTGAATATTGGCATTTCAAAGTCATTTAAATCAAGTACTTCAATATCAGTATTTTCATTGCTTTGAGCTGCTAGATTGGCAGCATGTGCAGCCAATTGTTTGTTAATTGATTTACGGCTTGAACTTGCGCCAAATGCGATTACTTTCATGATAATGCCTCATTCTGTTGGTCTGTTTGATAAATGAATACAGCTTGCCCTTGTGTCAACGCTGTAAAGTTAACTCCTTGCTGACAATGCACTAAACTGCGCGCATTAATTTTTTCACCGTTAATTTCTGCATCCCCTTTACTCAAATACACCAATACTTCATCTGATAAAGTAATGTTCTGCTCAACTACGGTATTGCTCACAGCAATAGATATTTGACTATTAAAAGTATTTTTCTGGCTTTTATTACCACCGTAGACTTGAGTTAATTGCCCAAGTTTAGGTTGATAAACCTTATAGCCTGCTTGTTCACCTAATTCGTCTGGTAGCACCCAAAGTTGGATCATTTGGTTCTGCTGATTATTTGGGTTTACTTCATTGTGACGAAAACCTTCAGCACCCGCACGTTGCACTTGTACAGAGCCTGCTGGTAAATTTTCACCGTGACCTAAACTGCCGTGGTGTTCAATTTCACCTTCAACCATTACCGAAATAACATCAACTTCTTTGTGTCCGTGCATGTGGGTTTCACCATGAGGAAGAAAGTTAGCATCAGCGAGATAAACAAAGTTGCCTAACCCCGGAAACGCAATGGTTTTTGAACGGCCAAATAGCGCTTGGTTAATGACAAAATGTCGTTCAATTAAGCCGGCAAAGCCACTTTGTGGTAGTTGTTCGAAAGTTAAGGTTTTCATTTTTTCGTCATCATTTTTACTTCTTTAGTAAACTATCGTCAGTGTATGCTGATGTTCCACAATGATAAATACCAGTTTGAGTAAATAATTATTACGCCTATCGTAATAACACGTGTTTTTATGTGATTATTGTTAATAATGTCGATTTATAAATATCATCACTCTACATAGCGGCGAAACTTCGCTAAAATAGCGCAACTATCTTTATATATGCAGTTTTACACTGCGTTTGTTTTAGGAAAATTAGTGTCTACTAACGAAAAACGCCTTAATAAATACATTAGTGACTCAGGTTATTGTTCTCGTCGATTTGCTGATAAATTGATTGAAAAAAATCGAGTGACTATCAATGGCATGGTACCTGAGCTAGGCACTAAAGTAATACCGGGTGACAAGGTTTGTGTTGATGGCATGGAAATTAAGGCCAGTGATAGTAACCATACTGACCGAGTTTATATTGCCTATAACAAGCCTATCGGCATTACGTGTACCACCGAACTTCAGGTTCGAGGCAATATTATTGATGCCATTGGTCACCCCAAACGTATTTTCCCCATTGGTCGCTTAGATAAGCCGTCAGAAGGATTAATTTTTCTAACCAGTGATGGTGACATTGTTAATAAAATTCTACGTGCTGAAAATGCCCACGATAAAGAATATGTTGTCACGGTAGATCAACCGATCAGTGAACGCTTTGTTGAAAGAATGTCAAAAGGGGTACCTATTTTAGGTACGATCACTAAGCCGTGTATTGTTACTCCTGAAAGTAAGTATGTTTTTCGTATTATTTTAACTCAAGGTTTAAACCGACAAATTCGCCGTATGTGTGAATATCTCGGTTATGAAGTCACGAAGCTTAATCGCTCGCGCATTATGAATGTTGAGCTAGGGCAATTACGTCCTGGACAATGGCGTGATTTAACTGAGAATGAAATGGCGGAAATAAATGCTGCTGTAGCTGGCTCGCGTAAAACCGCTATGGGTGATGACTTTACAGAGCCTAAAATGGAAGCAAAAGCAAAAGCCGTTGAAGTACCGAAAAAGATCGATATAGCAGCTGACATTAAACACGCTAATAAAGTGATAACGTCAAAAGCGAATAAGTATTCTGAGAAAAAACTAACACGTATTGATGTAAAAAAGCCTGCTGCAACGTCATCAGGTAAAAAACGCTTAAGCCTGAAAAAGAAAAGCTAACTAAGGCGTCACGCTTTAGTTAACTAGCTTACCTGTATGCCTGAGCTGGCTTACAGGTAAGATTTATTAATTTAACCGTCTCACCTTTAATTAAATCAATTGCAGTTAACTTTCTACTTCAAATTTAATAAGTTTGCTGGCGAGTATTGATCGGTTAATAATCGTGTATCTTTGGGCCAATCTTGCTGTATCGCCGTAGACTTCATATAACGGCTTATTTCCGTAATATTTACATTAAAAGGTCGCAATATTGTAGTAAGCGCTTTCGCACGCTCGGCAATAACACTGTCTTGTGGTAAAGGCTTCTCACTGGTTAATATAATGCGATTACTGTTTTTCTTGTTTCTAACATTGAAAAAGTCACCAAATACTGATTTATAAGTGGCAGATTCAACATCGTATAAATCACTTATCGAAAATGTATTTGCTGCTAACACGCCATTATCGCTAAGTAGTGCTTTGGTTTCCTGTAAGAATTCTTGCGTCATCAAGTGCTCGGGAATATAGTCGCCATTGAAGGCATCAAGAATAATCCAATCATATTTCTGCTGTTTTAAAACTGCACGTTTAACAAAAATGCGGCCATCTTGTACCACTGAAGTTACTTTTTCATTTTCGAAAAAGCCAAAATAACTTCTCGCCACTTTAATCACAGCGGGATCAATTTCAACATTAGTAATAGTGGCATCAGGAAAAATTTGATGTAGCGAATTCGACATAGTACCGCCACCTAAGCCAACAATTAAAATGCGCTCTGGGTTTGGGTTAACCAATAAACTGGCAAACAGCATTTTAGTATAATTAAATACTAAGCGTTGAGGATCGTCGGCTAGCATGCAGCTTTGTTGGGTTTTAGCGCTTTTAACGTTGAATTTTAAACAACGTAAGCCGCGTTTTTCTTCTACCAATATATTGCGATATAACGAACGTTCACTGTGAATAGTTTCGGCACTTGCTTGAGTATTTAAAGCGGCACTAATCAGCACATTGCTTAGTACTGATACTAAAAAAGTGATTAATAATTTATTCATTAGTCGCTCCTTGGCGGCTAATACATTCACTGCTGCCAGTTGGTTGATTTAGGCGATTAAAAACCATTGCACTTAGGCCAAGTAAAATCAAAATACTGCTAAATACGGTGATAATATTGTTCACTTCAAACAGCAATACTAAATAGAATGAGGTAATAATAGTACCTAAGGCACTACCCAATGTTGAGACAAAATAAAGAAAGCCTGCGACTTGGCCGCTTTTATTTTTATCGGTGACTAACAAGCGCACCGAGTATGGTGAGATCATGCCGAGAATAACAGTAGGGATAAAGAATAGCGCCATTGAAGCCAATAGTGAGCCATAACGTGTGTCTTCTATGGCAAGAAAAATAGCTTCCATTAACCATTCTGATGAAAAAGCTACCGGTAAAATGGCAATACCAGCAAAAATAAAAATTAGTCCATAACGATTTAAAGATGCTGATTTTGTTGATAGCTTGCCACCAGCGAGGTAACCGAAAGATAAACTCAACATGAATACCGTGATGATACTGCCCCAGATATGGACACTACTGCCAAAAAATGGCGCTAGAATTCGCCCGCCGAGTAATTCGATACCCATAATGCAAAAGCCGCTAGAAAAGGCCAGTAAATAAATTAAGGGATTTTGCCACTGCTGAATTTTATTGTTTTTATTAGTCATTTAGCTCACTACTTTGTGGTTAGATTTTGTTTATAATTTGATTGATAATTCATCTTAAACCTAAGTTTGCTAGGAAGCTAGACAGAAAAAAGGCTTGTTACAAAAAACAAGCCTTTTGGCAGAACATCAGAACTGATGCTTAGTTTTTAGTTGCGTTGGCTAATAAAGGTTTTAAGAATCTCGCGGTATGCGAGCCTTTATGTTTAGCAACTTGCTCTGGTGTACCTGTTACTAATATTTCCCCACCACCTGAACCACCTTCAGGGCCTAAGTCGACAACCCAATCAGCAGTTTTTATGACATCAAGGTTATGCTCGATAACGACAATGGTATTGCCGTGGTCACGTAAACGATGAATCACTTGTAGCAATTGCTTAATATCGTGAAAATGTAAGCCAGTGGTTGGTTCATCAAGAATATAAAGCGTTTTGCCGGTATCTCGCTTTGATAGCTCTTTCGATAACTTAACTCGCTGCGCTTCACCGCCCGAAAGCGTTGTCGCTGATTGACCTAACTTGATATAACTTAAACCAACATCCATTAAAGTTTGCAGTTTACGTTTTACCGCTGGAATAGGGCCAAAGAACTCTAGCGCATCTTCAATGGTCATATCCAACACTTCATGAATGCTTTTACCCTTGTATTTCACTTCCAACGTTTCACGGTTATAGCGTTTACTTTTACAAACGTCACAAGGCACATAAACATCAGGTAAAAAGTGCATTTCAACTTTAATTAAACCGTCACCCTGACACGCTTCACAACGACCGCCTTTGACATTAAAACTAAAGCGACCGGGTTTGTAACCACGTGAACGTGATTCCTGAGTAGCAGCAAAAATTTCGCGGATGGCGGTAAAAATTCCGGTATAGGTTGCCGGGTTTGAACGTGGTGTTCGCCCAATTGGGCTTTGGTCAATATCAATCACTTTATCGAGTAAGTCTAACCCGGTAATTTCTTTGTGTGGTGCAGGCTCTTGTGTCGTTGCCCCGTTTAATTCGATGTGAGCAAGCTTGTATAAAGTATCGTTGATCAGGGTTGATTTACCTGAGCCAGAAACCCCCGTAACACAAGTCATTAGGCCATTTGGAATAACCAAGTCAACATTTTTCAGGTTATTACCTGTTGCCCCTTTAAGTTTAACAACATTCTTTTTATCAAACGGTGTTCTAGTTTTCGGTATTTCAATACACTCTCTTCCTGACAGGTACTGACCAGTAAGTGAGTCTTCACATGCCAAAATATCATTTACATCGCCTTCAGCAATAATATTGCCGCCATGAACACCAGCACCAGGGCCAATATCGATAACATAATCAGCCGCGCGAATGGCGTCTTCATCATGTTCAACAACGATAACGGTATTTCCTAAATCACGTAAATGGATCAAGGTTTCAAGTAAACGTTCATTGTCACGTTGATGTAAGCCAATTGAAGGCTCATCAAGCACGTACATGACACCGACTAAACCAGCACCAATTTGGCTAGCTAAACGAATACGTTGTGCTTCACCACCTGATAAGGTGCCTGAGGCGCGAGATAAGTTAAGGTAATTTAAACCAACATTAACCAGAAAACCTAAACGGTCACAAACTTCTTTAAGAATTTTTTCGGCAATTTGAGCTTTTTGGCCTTCAAGTTTCAAGCCTTGGAAAAACGCCAAAGCGTCGGCAATGGCATATTCAGCAACTTCAGGTAATGGCGTGTCAGCAATAAAAACATTGCGAGCTTCTAAGCGCAGCCTGCTGCCGTCGCAATCCGGACAATGTTGGCTGTTAAGATATTTCGCTAATTCTTCGCGCACCGCATTAGATTCTGTTTCACGGTAACGGCGATCCATATTATTTAAAATACCTTCAAACGGGTGTTTGCGAATAACAATATCACCGCGATCATTCATGTATTTAAATTCTATTTCTTGTTTACCGCTGCCACGAAGAATTAATTCCTGTGTTTTCTCAGCTAATTCATTGAACGGTAAGTCTAAGGCGAATTGATAATGATCAGCCAATGCTTGTAACATTTGAAAGTAATAAAAATTTCGTTTATCCCAGCCACGAATTGCACCGCCAGCTAAGCTCAACTCAGGATTTGAAATAACGCGACTTGCATCGAAATATTGTTGATTACCTAAACCATCACAAGTTTGACAAGCACCAGCAGGGTTATTGAAAGAGAACAATCGTGGCTCTAATTCTTGCATGCTATAGCCACATTTAGGACAGGCAAAATTAGCCGAGAAAACCAACTCTTCTTTGCTTGGTTCGTCCATATAGGCAACTTTTACCGTGCCTGAAGTCAATGAAAGGGCAGTTTCAAATGATTCAGCAAGACGTAATTGGATGTCTTCACGCACTTTAAGGCGGTCAACAACCACTTCTATGGTGTGCTTTTTATGTAATTCTAAGGTTGGTGGATCAGAAAGATCACAAACTTCTCCATCAATACGAGCACGAATATAACCTTGGGCAGCAAGGTTATCTAATAATTTAACATGCTCACCTTTGCGGTCTTGCAATACAGGCGCAAGTACCATCACTTTAGTGCCTTCATCTAGCGCTAAAACGCGGTCAACCATTTGTGAAATAGTTTGTGCGGTAAGTGGTAAGTGATGATCTGGACAACGAGGCTCACCTACACGTGCATAAAGCAAACGTAGATAATCATAGATCTCAGTAATGGTACCAACCGTTGAGCGTGGGTTATGTGATGTTGATTTTTGTTCAATGGAAATGGCTGGCGATAACCCTTCAATGTGATCAACATCGGGTTTTTCCATTAGTGATAAAAATTGACGTGCATAAGCGGAAAGTGATTCAACGTAACGTCTTTGACCTTCAGCGTATAAAGTATCAAAGGCTAATGAAGACTTACCTGAACCAGAAAGGCCGGTAATAACAACTAACTTGTCGCGTGGAATATTTACATTAATATTTTTTAAGTTGTGAGTGCGAGCACCCCTGACTTCAATTTTCTTCATAATGACATTGTGACCAGTTTAACGCCCATTATCCCTATGCGAAAATTTTCCACAGGTGAATTGATGGACTGATTGCAAATTACCTTATGCTATATCAACATTTGAAATAATCATTAGCGGTAAAATAGCAACCTAATAAGGCTGTTTTTACAGCAAACGTTGCTAAGTACTATTTCGACCTGAACATAAAGTTAGAACCAAATATTATCGCACAGATTTTAATCCGAATTCATCTTAAATCTCTGTTTTTGTTCATTCGGTGACCGTGGTAAGATACGCGCGTTTTTCTAGCTTTATTATTGCTGTATTGGCAGCTAGTAACAGCTAGGTTTGAAGTTTACTATCGAGTTTAAGTAGAGTTAACATTTTCATGAGCGCATCCGGTTTAAATAGTATTGAGAAAAAGGCAGCAATTTCGTTAGCCTCAGTGTTTGGCTTACGTATGTTAGGTCTGTTTATGATCTTGCCTGTGTTCGCCATTTACGGTGAACAACTTATTGGCTATAGCCCAATTTGGATAGGTTTAGCCATTGGTGCTTATGGCTTAACTCAAGCGTTATTACAAATTCCGATGGGAATTTTGTCGGACAAATTTGGACGAAAACCAGTAATATTGACCGGGTTAGTGGTGTTTTTCATTGGTAGTGTTGTTGCAGCAATGTCAGAAACTATCTACGGTGTGGTTATTGGTCGAGCTTTACAAGGTACCGGTGCTATTGCCAGTGCAATACTGGCTTTAGCTGCTGATTTAAGCCGTGAAGAACAGCGACCAAAAGTCATGGCGACTATTGGTATGTTTATTGGTGTTTCATTTACTATTGCGATGATTATTGGTCCTATCGTCGCACAAGCCTTTGGCTTAAGTGGTCTATTTTGGTTTATCGCGATTTTAACCATTTTTGCCATGTTAACAATTCAATTCATCGTACCAAATTCAATTAATACTGCACCCAAAGGTGACAATGTTGCCTTACCGTCGAAGCTTGGCAGCTTAATATTTGATGGGCAATTATCGCGTTTAAATTGGGGCGTATTTATTCTTCATATGGCGCTAACTGCGTGTTTTGTTACCTTGCCAAAACAATTTGTTGCTAGCGGTTTAGCGCTTGAACAACATTGGCAGCTTTATTTACCGACCTTAATTGGCTCATTTTTCTTGATGGTGCCGTTTATGATCATCGGTATGAAAAAGCAAAAAGAGAACCAAATGTTCACCGCTGCCGTTGCTTTACTGACATTAGCCTTGTTATTACTTTGGTATTTACCCATGAGCATCACAACATTAGTGATACTAGTAATGATGTTTTTTACTGCTTTTAATTACTTAGAAGCGACGATGCCTTCAATATTATCCCGTATTGCTCCTGCGGGCGTTAAAGGTAGTGTGATGGGAATATACTCTAGCAGCCAATTTTTAGGGGCGTTTGCTGGTGGTATTTTAGGTGGCTTTATTGCCAGTGAATTTGGCGAACAGTCTATTTTCTTAGTGATGGCACTATTTGGACTGGTTTGGGTGCTGCTCACTTTGGGTATGAAACCATTGAAAAAATCTAAGGCTTATAGTTTTAAAACTAACATTGCTAGTGACGAGAAGGCTCATGAAGTTGCCCAACAACTGAGTGAAATGCCCGGTGTTATTGAAGCAACCATAATGCACGATGAAGCTGTTGCTTATTTAAAAGTTGATGATAAAACTGCTGACTTGGTTAACATTAAAGCGTTATTAAATAGCTAGTTATTTTATATCAGTGATGAAGTCACAAAGGGTTTTTGCACCTATTGATAGTTTGACTTCATCATCTAGTTCTTTACCTAATAACGCTGCCCCCATTGGTGATTTCGGGGTGATCACGGTAATGCTTATTAGCCTGTCTTGCTCTGTTACCTGGCAACGATAACCACCAGCTGCAGGGGCAATAAAAAACCACTGTTGCTTAGCAATATCCTGCTCCATTTGTACTAATGAACTCAATACAACCGTTGTCTGTTCTTCAACTATCTTAAATTGAAAGTCCTCGAAGTTTTTAATCGCTTCACGAATCTCAGCTACACGTCTCGATTGTCCTTCAGCCAAGTAACTTTGCTCAATGGCTAGAGTGTCATATTGCGTTTCTGCAACCGATTGATCATCAGTTGCTGCTTTATGTGCATTATCTGCAGCGGCTAATGCTAGCGTTAACTCTTGCTGTAACTGCGCAACAATTTTAGCAATGATAATGTTTTTGTTGATATTAATAGCGCTTCCCCGCATAGGCACAGGATGTTGAATATAGCGCAGCATACGGAGATTGTAGGGAAAGTAAATCATCATCTTTTAAGGAATAGTGTTTTTCAGCGTAAAAAATCAATCTGACAGGTGTCAAATTAAGCTTGAGTTTTACCAGTAATACAGATACTTTATAACTTACTGGTTCGACCAAAAAAACTGAACTAGCTTTAAATACAACTTATATGACAACCAAAAAGTGACTTATTATGAATGATAACGCTGCCTTTCCACATTTATTAGCTCCATTAGACTTGGGCTTTACTACGCTAGCCAATAGAACCTTAATGGGCTCAATGCACACCGGTTTAGAAGAAGAAAAAGGTGGCTTTGATAAGCTTGCAGCGTTTTATCAGGCTCGTGCAAAGGGTGGTGTTGGCCTAATAGTTACTGGTGGCATTAGCCCGAATACTCGCGGAAGATTAGCGCCATTTGGTTGCGAATTAAGTAAATTTTGGCAAGTAAGTAAGCATCAAAAAATTACCGATGCTGTGCATCAATACCCAACAAAAATTTGTTTGCAGTTACTACATGCGGGCAGATATTCGTATCATCCATTTAGCGTATCTGCGAGTAAGGTTAAATCGCCAATTAACCCATTCACCCCAAAAGCGATGTCAGTTCGCCAAATTAAAGGCACAATTAAAGACTTTGCTCACTCTGCTAAATTAGCGAAAAGAGCGGGTTATGACGGTGTTGAAATCATGGGTTCTGAAGGTTATCTCATTAATCAATTTAGCTGTGTCAAAGTGAACAAAAGAACCGATGAGTGGGGCGGCTGTATTGAAAATAGAATGCGCTTAGCCATTGAAACCATTCGTGCAGTAAGGGCTAGCGCAGGCGATGACTTCATCATCATATTCCGCTTATCCATGCTTGATTTAGTTGAAGGTGGTAACAGTTGGCAAGACGTTGTTACCATGGCGAAAGGCGTTGAAGCAGCAGGTGCAACGTTAATTAATACTGGTATTGGTTGGCATGAAGCACGTGTACCTACTATTTCAACATCAGTGCCACGTGCTGCGTTTACTTGGATCACTGAACGAATGAAGAAAGAAGTTTCTGTGCCATTGGTCACAACTAACCGTATTAATACACCAGAAGTAGCCGAAGGGATCCTGTCAACCGGACAAGCAGACATGGTGTCGATGGCACGACCATTCTTAGCCGATGAGAACTTTGTTGCCAAGGCTGCAGCGAACAAAAGTGACGAAATTAATACCTGTATTGGTTGTAACCAGGCCTGTTTGGACCATGTATTTAAGCAGCAAAGAGCTTCATGCTTAGTGAATCCAACAGCGTGTTATGAAACTGAATTAACCTTTGAGAAAGCTAAAACTAATAAGAAGATAGCGGTAGTAGGAGCAGGCCCAGCCGGACTTGCCTTTAGTGTTTATGCGGCTCAGCGTGGACATAGTGTTGAAATCTTCGACCGCGGTTCTGAAATTGGTGGCCAGTTTAATTATGCTAAACAAATCCCAGGCAAAGAAGAGTTTTTTGAAACACTACGATACTTTAATAAACAAATTTCTTTGCTTAATATTGGCTTGAATTTAAACCAAGAACAAAGTGCTGATGAACTTATTGCCGCTGGTTTTGATGAAATTGTACTAGCAACCGGCATTGTGCCAAGAAAGCTTGATATTAAAGGTATTGAGCATGAAAAAGTGATGTCGTATCTACAAGTTTTACGTGATAAAGAACCCGTAGGTAAGCGTGTTGCCATCATCGGTGCTGGCGGAATTGGTTTTGATGTCGCTGAATTCTTAGTGGAAGATGAGTCATTAACCACTAACCCTGAAAAATGGTTACAAAACTGGGGTGTTGATAAAGACTACCAAGAAAATGGTGGTTTAATTCAACCTAAAATGCAGGAAGAGCCAATTAGAGAAATCTTCTTGTTACAGCGTAAAAATACTAAGGTTGGTGCCGGTTTAGGTAAAACTACGGGTTGGATACATCGTGCGACATTGCAGAAAAATGGCGTGCAAATGCTGGCAGGTGTTAGCTACGATGAAGTGAACGATGAAGGTTTAGTTATCACCATTGATGATAAACAGCAAACCCTGCCCGTTGACCATGTCATTATTTGTGCTGGACAAGAGTCTGAGCGCACTTTATATCAACAACTTGAAGACAAAGGCACACAAGCACATCTTATTGGTGGTGCTAACGTAGCGTCTGAGTTAGATGCTAAAAGAGCAATAAGACAAGCGGCTGAGTTAGCGGCGAAGATCTAAATATAGATAATGCCATGATTACCTGGCGGTGCAATGTTGGTAGCTGTCGGGTAAATACTAGTCTTTAGCTATGCTTAAAAAATCGGGGGTAAAACTACCGTAAATTAAATTGAAATAATCATTAACTTATCGTGGTCAGATGATATGCTTATTAAAGCATATTGTTGATACTAAAATAGATGAGAGTGACTATGACGCTAATATTCAAACCCGCGATTGCAATTTCAAACTCGTTGAGGTTTAAAGCTAAATTTTCTTTATTAGCCTTGATGTTTTATGCCCCACTTATTGTCAGCTTTATTTGGATTGTAAATCAACAGTTTCATGATCTAGACCAATACCAGCAAGAACTATCCGGTAATGCTCAAATAGCTGCGGTGACCAAACTCGAACAATTAGCTGGAGAGAGTCGCTTAAATTTCTCTAATATGAGCAACGTTGCAGAACAAATTAATGCCTTACAAATACCCGTACAAGATCAACAAATTTTACTCGAAGGTTGGCAAGCGCTAGAAACCGGTAAAATGCAGTTCAGTGATTTCGCAATGTTTTATGATAAAACTTTTGCTTTGCGAGAAAATTTATCGGCGGTTAGTGGTTTATCTCGCGAACCCGATCCGCAAGCTTTCTATCTTGCAGAAGCTGCAGTGATTAGAGTGCCAGCATTAGTTGAATATATCGGCCGTATTAAAGATTTAACTTTTTCTATTATAGGTAATGACGGTTTTAGTGCTGAAACCTATACCCTACTGGTTGCTTTAGATAATCGACTTGATGAGTTGCAATTACAATACGCAAAAACCAATGAACAATTAAAGCGTGTTGCACCTAATATGTTTAATGACTATATCAGCCAATATGAAGCCATCACGACGGCATTGGACGACTTTCAAGCGGCATTACGTCGAGAAGTGATAAACCCAGACAGCATTCAATGGAGTGCAAATCAAGCAAGAAGTTTAGGTGATGCTCAGTATCAAAAATTACTGGCGTTAATGACCACATCAGAACAGCTGCTGATTAAACGTATTCAAAAATTAAAAAGTAGCAGTACGCAAGTGCTGTGGTCACTGTCAGTAATGCTGGTCATCATTATGTTGGCAATTAGTTACTTATTAGTCGGTATTTATCATTCGTTGAGTCAAAACGTTAAGAAAATAAACTTAGCCGCAGAGCGATTGGGTAATGGTGATTTCTCGCAAGAAATTGTTAGTGAATCTAAAGATGAGTTAGGTGATATTGCTCAACGATTTAGTCAAATGCAGCGTAAAATTCATGATTTGCTTTCGAATGTTGATAACGACGTTTCGGTGTTAAAATTAGCCGCAACTAATATCAACACCTTAACAGAAGCCATGGAGCAAAATATAGCTCAACAACAGCAAGACACGCATCAAGTTGCGAGCTCAATTAACCAAGTAAACGACTCTGTTCAGGTTATTTCGTCCAATACTTCTGGCGCTCAACAGTTAACCGAACAGGCGAGTGTTAATGTTAATCAGGGTGAGCAAGTGATTAACGATACGGCGAATGTGATCACCGAGATATCGACACAAGTTAATTCTTCAGCTGATGTGATTAATGAATTAGCGGTTCACAGTTCAGAAATTGGCACTTTCGTTAATGTTATTCGAGAAATTGCCGACCAAACTAACTTACTCGCACTAAATGCTGCCATAGAAGCTGCCCGTGCCGGCGAACAAGGCCGAGGTTTTGCCGTTGTTGCCGATGAAGTAAGAACTTTAGCGAGTAGAACACAAGATTCGACCAGTGAAATTCAGCGTATTATTGAACAATTACAACTGGGCACAAGTCGCTCTGTTGAAGCAATGAAAAATGGTGTAGAAAAAGCCGAACAAGGTGTTGAAAAAACAGCGCAAGTAGCTGAAACCTTTCAACAAGTAAGCCAGAACGTTAATGAGATAGTGATGGCGACAACTGAAATATCAACAGCGGTTGAGCAACAACGTGATATGGTGGTTGGTATTACGGGAAATACCCACGATATTGCCGAAAGTACGGACAATTTACTACAATCGGCAGAAGATGCGGCAAGTGCGGGGGCGAATATTTCTCAACTCGCGGAAGAACTTGCGGTACAATTGGCACAATTCACTTTGAAGAAATAATTAAACGCGTTAATGAATAATAATAAATTTTACTTTGCCTGTATTTTTAAGGCTGTTCGCTAAGATGGCGACATTTAAATCCTCTACCGGGCTTGCTGTTCAAGATATTGAAATAGCGGCCTCAGCGGCTGACTTTAAACAGTTACTCTTGACTGAAATTTCACAAGCAACATCACGTATTTATATTTCTGCGCTTTATATCCAAGATGATGAAGCCGGACGTGAAATACTCTCAGCAATATATCAAGCGAAAGCAAGACATAGCGAATTAGATATTCGGCTGTTTGTTGATTTTCATCGCGCACAGCGTGGTTTAATCGGCCAGAAAGAGCACGGTGGCAACCGTGATTACTATCTCGAGCTTGAACAGCAGCATCAAGTGTCGATTGAAATTTATGGTGTGCCCGTTAAGCGTAAAGAATTACTGGGTGTTTTGCATTTAAAGGGTATGGTAATTGATAACGTACTGCTTTATTCAGGTGCAAGTATTAATGACGTTTATTTACAGCAAGCGGATCGTTATCGTCTTGACCGCTACTACCGTCTACAAAGCCAAGCATTAGCTGATAATTTTTGTGATTATTTTCAACGTTATTTTGTTGACTCAAAACTTGCTCCTAGGCTGAATCAAGCAGGTTTGCCTGATAAACCAACGCTCAAACGTAATATTATTCGTTTAACTAAATTGCTGAAAAACTCTAAATACCGTGAACTTCCATATAGTGAACCTGCTGACATTCAAGCTGCTATGTTTGTTGGGTGTGGCCGTAGAGGTAATCAACTCAATCGTGTGATCCAAGATTTAGTCAAAAGTAGTCGAAATTCATTAGTAATTTTTACTCCTTATTTTAATTTACCTAAACCATTATTACGTAATTTAGATGCGGCACTGAAACGCGGCGTAAAAGTGACACTGACTGTTGGTGATAAGAAAGCTAATGACTTTTACAATGCTAATGAAGAAACTTTTTCAACGGTTGAAATAGTACCTTATATTTATGAGCGTCTATTGGTAGCATTTTTATCACGACGTCAAAAATATTTAGATAATGGTCAACTAACGTTAAGACTGTGGGAAGACGGCTCAAACAGTTTTCATCTCAAAGGGCTAGTAGTTGATAACCGCTACCACATGTTGACGGGAAGTAACTTAAACCCTCGGGCCTGGGCATTAGATATTGAAAACGGTATTTTATTGGATGATCGACAAGGCTTACTACTGGAGAAGTTTACTGAAGAGTTGCAACGCATAACTGCGCATACGAAAGTCATCAGTAACCCGTCACAAATAGAGGGGATTAATAGCTATCCAGATAAACCGAGAAAACTACTGAAAAAGATTAAAATGACACAAATAGATCGATTGTTAAAACGCTTTCTTTAAAATTTATTTTCTTCAATCTACTACTTTAAAAGCATAATGTCTTCATTATGCTTTTTTATGTTTAGGACGAACGGTATGTCATGATGCCACGTGTAGCATTGAATAGTGATGCTTTGCTCAAGCAATAATTGTAAATTTAACCTGCTGTATAAATTTGCTTTGCGGGGTTAAAGCTTACCCAAGAAGTCAAAACATATTTACTTGAAGAAATAGGTATATTTCCTCGATGTGTATGGGTGAAACCACATGGAGCTATTATCATAGTGCCAGCTTTAGGTTTAATGCTTTTATTTTGATAGAAAAAGTCTGTTTCTCCACCTTCTTCAACATCATTTAAATAAATCAAAAATAATAAAACCCGGTGTAATGCTTTATTTTCGCCTAATTGTGGAAATATTTCAGAGTGCCAATATCCATAATTTCCTTTTCCTTGTTCGTAACGTTGAGCATTAACAGGAGCTAAATTAAACAGGTAACGTACCAAATTAAATAAATTTGGCTTTCCTATTTCTTCAAAATTATCCGCAGTCAATACGACGGGTTCTTTGGTTTTTGGGTGTTGGACGGTAAGTGAAATACCACTAATTAAGCTAAAAAAGTATTTACCAATATAATCAGTAATGTTTTCACCACAAGTTTGAAGTATGGTTTGAAGGGCTGGTTGAAAATCAGCATGCTGATTTAAGTAAATATCTTGGCTAAGCTTTTTAGTCGTGTCGACACCACCACCAGTTATTCCTGGAACTTTATGCTTGCTGTTGTCAAAGTCCAGAATAAACTTTTTGCAAAACTCTGGACTCAGTGCATTTGGATATACTTCAATGAAATCGGTCATGGTTCTAGTATCTTTTGATTTTATTATTAATATGGCTCAAGCATACAACAAAGCGTTATGAATTTAATTACCTTATAATTAAATATCTGTAGAATGCTTGGTAAATTTCCGTTTATTAAAGAGTTCTTATGTTTAGCGAAGTGATAACAGCTCGATTTAGCGATACTGACGCACTTGGGCACATCAACAATACAATGGTGCCTGTTTGGTTTGAAGGGGCACGAGACCCTGTTTTTAAATGGTTTATGCCAGAGTTAAACCTTAACGAATGGCGCCTGATTTTGGCAAAAATTGATGTTAATTTTCATGCACAAATTTATTATGGTAAAGAAATAACCTTACGTACCTACATTAGCAGAATTGGAGGCTCATCTTTCGATGTTTATCAAGAATTATGGCAGAACGATATTAAATGTGCGTCAGGCACCGCGGTGATGGTGCATTTTTGTTATGAAAATCAGAGTTCTTTAAAAATACCATCTAACGTAGAAAATGAAATGAAAAAGCACATCTTTATTACTGAATAGAAGTGGATTTTTTGTCGATAAAATATTTTAGAAAAAGCAGGTAAATCTAGCGTAATTTTTTACCTGTAGTGGTAGAATCCCTTATCGTTATTAAAAATAAATACTCTGAGCAAGTTGTCGCTTGGAGTAATGTTAAATCAGTAGAGCATTGCTTTACTGCAATTATAGGATTTTGTTCATGGCTGGTGTCAATAAAGTAATTATTTTAGGTAACTTAGGGAAAGATCCTGAAGTTCGTTTCATGCCTAACGGTGGTGGTGTTGCTAACCTCACTATTGCAACTTCTGAAAGTTGGAAAGATAAGCAAACGGGTGAACAAAAAGAAAAAACTGAATGGCACCGTGTGGTTATGTTCGGTAAGTTAGCTGAAATAGCGGGTGAATACTTAAAGAAAGGCTCTAAAGTTTACATTGAAGGCGCCTTGCAAACTCGTAAGTGGCAAAATGCCCAGGGCCAAGATCAATATACAACTGAAATTGTTGTACAAGGTTTTAACGGCACAATGCAAATGCTAGATTCACGTGGTGGTAGTGGTGCTCAAGCAGGTGGTGGCTTCCAGCAGCAACAAGCGGCTCCACAGCAATCTGGTGGCTTCCAGCAGCAACAAGCGGCTCCACAGCAAGCTTATAATAAACCAGCACAGCAATCTGGTGGCTTCCAACAGCAACAAGGTGGTGGTTTTCAGCAACAGTCTGCTCCACAGCAAGGCGGTGGCTTCCAACAGCAACCTGCTCAACAACAAGGTGGTGGTTTTCAGCAACAGTCTGCTCCACAGCAAGGCGGTGGCTTCCAACAGCAGTCTGCACCTAAGGTAAACCCACAAGAACCAACTATCGACTTTGATGATGATATACCGTTCTAGCCCTTACTAAAGAGTATTATTTGTTAAAAAAAGGTGAGCTCATGCTCGCCTTTTTCGTTTTAAAACAAAAAATTTAGAAGGGAGGAAAGTTAGCTAAGTAATATTAGGTTTTTACCTGCTTGTAATGCTCTAGTGTAGATTATTTAAAATGAGTTTGAATTATACACTGTACTATATCTTTGTCTGATACTTATGCTCCCTTATTAATTGAATTTTGAATTAATTCAGCTAATTTTTTTATTGCCTTTTCTTCCGATGCTAAGCACTCGAAAGAAGAGTTGATTCGGAAACAATGATCAAACTTTTCACTCGCCGAGAACATCTTTCCAGGTGAAATACTAATATTTTCTTTTAAAGCTTGATGATATAAATCTATAGAACTCATATGTTTCGGCAACTCAACCCATAAAAAATACCCACCTTCTGAATAATTTACATTGACACTAGATGGGAGATAAGTGCTTAGTATCTGCCAGGTCGTAAACTTCCTCTGTTCTAGTATTCTTCGCATTTGACGTAAATGCTTTTCATAATTTCGAGTAGAAAGGTATTTAGCTAGGGCAAGTTGAATCGGAGCGCTAGCTGACAATGTGCTCATTAATTGGAGCTTTTGAATCGGCAGTGCCATTTTTCCTGCAGCTACCCAACCAATGCGGAATCCGGCGACAAGTGTTTTAGAAAAAGATGAGCAATGCATTGTCATCCCTTGCTGATCGAAAGCTTTTGCGGGCAATGGTTTTTTGCTACCAAAATATAGCTCGCTATATACATCATCTTCAATCAGGTAGACATTATACTCAGCCAATAGCTCAATCAAACGACCTTTTTTTTCATTTGATAGCGTGCACCCTAAAGGATTTTGATGATTAGTCATCAGCCAACAAGCCTTTACAGAATGCGACTGAAGTGCCTTTTCTAATGAATCGAGATCAATTCCATTTCTCGGATGAGCTCTAACAGACAGGGCTCTTAAGTTGAGCCTTTGAAGAGACTGTAGTGATCCGTAAAAGGTTGGAGATTCCACTACAACCCAATCACCAGGCTGAGTTACTGCTTGAAGGCTCAAATTTAATGCTTCTAATGCGCCAGCAGTAATAACAATTTCATCTGGATGAACATTCATTCCTTGAGCAGCATAACGCTTAGAAATAATTTGACGTAAATCTTTGTTTCCTGGAGGGAGATTATCTAAAGCACTTGATGTTGGCATCGTGCTCGCAGCCGCCATAAGAGCTCTATTTACCTGCAAGCGAGGGTATAACTTTGGATCAGGGTAAACTGAGCCAAAGTCGATAATATTCGGTGTTCTGCTCGCTTGCAAAACATCAAAAATTAAATTATTAATATCAACATTTTCAGTGGTATGAATTGCTGCATCTGAACTATTGTGCTCTGAATTGGCGTATTGAATTTTTGGTGCAACAAAATACCCTGAACGGGCATGAGAAACTATCCATCCTTGGCTTTCTAATATTTGATAAGCGTGCAGCACCGTCATTAGACTCATGCTTGAAATTTCAACTTGCTTGCGTAATGAAGGTAGCTTATCGCCGACATTCCAAATTTCATTTTGAATTTGGTGTTTAACTTTTTCTACTAGAAGGTCATATTTTGCCAATGAAATAACACCTTTAAATTTTTCCATCGATTTATGGACTATAGCATGGCAATGATCTGTTATACCTAAAAATTACATTTCTGTATCTATTATAAAAACTGTTTCTTTTTATAATACCTCCACTTTCTAGTTGAATTGATAATATTATTTAATAGGAAATCTTTATGGGCGATTTAAAAGTTGTGGCGCTACGAACAATTAAATTAATGGATCTCACTAGCTTAAATGATAATGACAGCGATGAGACAATAATCGAGCTGTGCAAAAGTGCTAATACAGTGGTAGGTAATACAACCGCTGTATGTATCTACCCGCGATTTATTCCTTTGGCAAAAAAGCAGTTACGCTTGCAAGGTACGCCCGATATTCGAGTTGTCACAGTGGTTAACTTCCCTCATGGAAATGATGATATTGATATTGCAGTTGCGGAAACAAAAGCTGCTCTTATATACGGGGCAGATGAAGTTGATGTCACATTTCCATATCGTGCGTTAATAGCGGGAAATGAAAATGTTGGCTTTGAAATGATTAAGCAGTGCAAAGCCACCTGCGGTAATAATTTCCTTAAAGTTATTATTGAATCAGGAGAGCTAAAAACTGAAGCCTTGATCAAGAAAGCGACTGAAATATCAATTAAGGCCGGCGCTGATATGATCAAAACATCTACGGGTAAGGTGCTTATTAATGCAACTCCTGATGCTATCAAGACGATGTTATCAGTGATAAAAAAAGTGGGAGCTGAAAATTCTGTTGGCTTTAAGGTGTCTGGCGGTGTAAACACCGTTGAAGATGCAAAAGCATATTTTATGATGGCTGATAGCATTTTTGGTACTAAATGGACGAATAACAATATGCACTGTCGTTTCGGGGCTTCGAGCTTACTTATTAATCTGCTTCATACTTTAGACAAAGATATTGACTAAAAGTAGTCAGGAGAAGTAGTGCTTTTCCTATTGCTTCTGCATAAGGCAATAAAAATGAATAAAATTATTGAAAGCAGTTTTATTAAATACAGCGTAGCGATCCTAACTAATGAGTTATGTAAATTAAGTCATATGTTGATATCGCTATCATTTAAAATTAAAGGGTCTTCACATGTCGAACTTTGAATTAAAACACAAGAATGCTTCTAAATTCTCGGAGCACGTTGCATATAAAATAACGCAATGTCTCAAGTTTCTTTTAAACATTTTTTATGGAAAAAAATACGCCAAACGAGCAGTAATTTTAGAAACTATCGCCGCGGTACCTGGGATGGTGGCGGGGATGTTTAACCATTTAAAAGCACTACGTCGAATGAAAGATGATGATGGGTGGATACGTGAGTTATTGGATGAGGCAGAAAATGAAAGAATGCACCTGATGATATTTTTAGACATTGCTAAGCCTAGTTGGATTGAACGATCGCTAGTCTTGTTGGGGCAAGGTGTTTTCATTTTTGTATATGGCTTAATTTATGTGCTGTCTTCTAAGATTGCACATCGTGTAGTGGGATACTTTGAAGAGGAGGCCTGTAAAAGTTATACCGAATATCTGAATAAAATTGATGAAGGTGAAGTTGAAAACGTTATAGCCCCAAAAATGGCCATTGATTATTACAAGTTGCCGTCAGATGCAATGTTACGAGACGTAATTTTAAGAATTCGCGATGATGAAGCTAAGCATCGCGATCGCAATCACTTATTTGCTGATGCATATGAAAGTAAAAACTTGCCTGCGCATCAGCATTAATCTTGAAGCTATAAACAGTAGCTGTATAACACCATCCCTTTGTCCTACCGCTACTAGGACTATAAAAGGGTTACTTTTAATTTTAGTTAATTTAATAGATTAGCGAGATATTGATGAGATATCTATATCCATCACTATTAGGTTTGATTTATATCACTTAAATTTTTTATTAATTATATATGCTATCGATATCGTATTGGGCGGTTGCCTGAGAACGGTATATGGTTCTATAGGCAACAACTTCTTGATGATAGCTTTAATTATATTGTAGTTTTAGCTAACACCATGTTGATGGCATTTGGGGTGAACATAGCCTTTCTAAGTTATCTTAACTAAATAGTATTGATGCTGAGTTTAGCGTTACATTGAGTAAGGTTGATATGAATAACGAATATCCAAGTAAATCATTAGGTATTTTTCCTCGTTCTTGGAGTGAAGAAAGTGCTGGTAGAATTCCCGGAAACATTCCGATTTGGGTCGGCATTTTATCTGAGTTAACCGAATTTGCGATATTCTTTGTCGCTTACTTTATTGCCAAGTACCATTATCCCGAAGTGTTTGCAACAGGCCCACAAGGCTTGAGCACTAGTTTAGGTGTCGCAAATACCATCATTTTATTATCGAGTAGTTATTTTATGGCAAAAGCTATGATGAATATTCGACTCGATGACCGTATAAAATGTGAACGTTATTTATGGTTAGCGGTTAGTTGCGGTGCATTCTATCTTATTATTAAAACGTGGGAGTTCTATTGGAATAATCTACAAGGATTGAGCACTAGTACTAATGAGTTTTACACGGTTTACTACTATATGACCTTTAACCATTTTTTACACGTAGGCTGGGCATCTTGCGCTATTTTGTGGGTGATATTTCGTTTACGCGCTGGAGAATATTCTGCGGCTGAGCACAGTGGCCTTGAAGCGCTTGCAGTTTATTGGCACATGATTGATTTAATGTGGATTTTAATCTTCCCATTACTTTACGTGTTACGTTAGAGGCTAATATGAAACAATTTAAAAAATTAGAATGGTTTTGGGCAATACTGATATTCATTACACTGTTTAACACCTTTTTGGGTGAACAGTTTGAGTCGACAGCGTTAGTTAGCATTATTGTTGCTTTAACGGTAATGTATAAAGGCATCACTGTTATTGATCATTTTATGGAATTAAAACATGCTAATAGAAATTTACGCTGGTTAATGCGAATGTATTTAATTTTATTTCCATCGTTAATTATTGCTACGGTTTTTTTCTAGCGTAAAGTTTAACCATAGGATTGAGATTTATTCGTTGTATAGCCAAACAATTTACAGGCTAATGTTAACTATTTTGGCTATCAATATAATAATTTAAACAATCAAAGTAAGGTGGTGAATAGTGAATTTACAAGCAAAGATTCAAAGTAAAGAACAAATCAAAGAAGCTTCTGTTATCGCCTTGTGGTCGATACTTAACTTAACTTTTTTGCCGGTGCTAGCGTTTATTGCATTATTGTTGAAACTGAATAAGTGTAATGCTAATAGTTTGTCTGAGTATCACCTAAAATTCGCAATTAAACTTAATTTAATTGCGGCAGGCGCGTTGATAGCTGTTAGTGTTTTGATGATACTTCTAGGTGGTTTTAACTCAGGTTGGACTTGGGTATTTGTTATCACCTATTTCGTACTGGTACACACTATTTTTATTGTGCTTGCAGTATGGGCGTTGATTCGGTCATGGTCAGGAAATAAGGTCTTTAAACAGTAAACTTTGTGAGTTAAGTGCTAGTAATATATTCAACCCCGGTTCTGTATGAGCAGCACTTACTCAAATTTTCCTTTCTACCTATTCCTAGTGGTAAACGTTGACAAATACTCTCTATTTAAAAACGTTTTGCCGTTAATGATACCTATGATGACGTTAAGCTTGCTATATTTCTTTTTATTCAAGATTTAACATTATAGCTTTATTACCTAATTAGGCTTAATTATATAATTTTTAGATGATTTATGTGAGACATAGTAGAGCAGTAAACTTGTGTTTATGGTATTGGAATAACTAAAGCGAGAGGTGAGTAAACAGGTGAAGCACTAAGTTAGTTTAGTTCTCAACCATGATTTTGCCGCTTCTGTTGAGTCAAAATTTTGGTTTATCAAGTGAGCTTGATCATATACCTTTTTAAAAGTACTTTGTGTAATTTGCGCAGCATTGCTTAATTCAGAGTTCAGGGCTAGTGCCTTGGTTGGACCTCGTTTGACCAGATTGAGATGATAATTTAAACCGTCTTGCGTGGCGAATGAGTCACCTCGTAACACCAGTAATATGGCAAAATTATGGAAATCGACATCACGTAAAATAATTTCTGATAATTCACGGTGCATTTGTTGAAAAAACTCCAAATTCCATGGGCCCGTCGCATCAATGGTAATGATGTTATCATCAACAGTATAACTGCATTTTCCGTGAGGAATAAATTCTGCTTTCAAATAATAACCTAACTCGATATATTTTTACTCTACTGTTTAATTAATAACTTTTTTAAGCCAACCTGTAAAGAGGGTGGAGGAATTTAAAGTAGTTATTGAGCAACTTCTTAGATATAACATGTTGCCAAAATAGCGCTGAGTCTGCAGATTAATCTTCATTGCCTAGTTTACTAATTCATGCCGACATCAGTTAATGCTTAACTATTCAATTCTTGGATCATTATTTAGTATGCGTTTAGTGAGTTAATTACCATGTAGGAATAAATATTTGGCAATAAAAAAGCTCCCGAAGGAGCTAATTCATATTAAATATCTTGATATGGCGAAGCTTAGTAATAGGTGTCTTCTTTGTTGTGTGCCTGAGGATCGTCAACTATCTCTTCAAACCCAACTTCAAAACTATTATTGTTATCAGTATTTGCCATATAAATAGTACGGGTTGAACCGTCTATCCAAGTAACGGTGCCGCTACCTTTTTTACTACCGCATTTCATACCAATATGAATATCGTTAAATTCCATTGCTTCCTCCTCAGTTGTTGTCGACTATCGAATCTGTTATCCAATAAAGCAAACTACATATACTTAGAAACTCACCACCTTAAATAGTTCAAATATTATGCATTAAGTGTGCTTTTTTTCGACTAGGACAGTTTATTATAAAGAGAAAATTATTCAAATCTAGTGATTTTTATGGATTAACACTGACACCCAAAACGACTTGCTTGCTAGCCCCTGTTACTGCAGGGATGTTGCCAAAAATATTTTTATCAAAAGCCAGTGCTAACCAAGCAAAAGCCATTGCTTCTAATGAATCACTATTTATTTTTTTTGTATGAGTATTCATAACTGAATGCTTGCTAAGCTTTTGATTTAATAATGAAACCAAGTGACTATTTTCAACACCACCACCACAAAGATATACGTCAGATTTCGTACTTAGTCGACCAATTTCATTGGCAATTGTTTCTGCTGTTAGGGCGGTTAATGTTGCTTGAATATCAGCAGATGACAGTGACGAGTTTTCTATAAAACTGGTTAACCATTGACGGTTAAAATACTCTCGACCAGTACTTTTTGGCGCGGCTTGCTTGAAATATTTATCATCTAGCATTTCTTGTAGTAAAGAAGTTGAAATATCGCCTGATTTTGCCCAAGTACCATTTTCATCATACCGAGCATTATGATGCTTTGAAAACCAATAATCCATTAAAGCATTGCCGGGGCCGGTATCAAAACCAGTGGTTTGCTCGATAGCGTTTCTAGGTAAAAAGGTAATGTTAGCGATACCACCAATATTAACAACAAATACGTCTTTTTCGGCTGAGCCAAAAATAGCTTGATGAAATGCAGGTACTAATGGCGCACCTTGGCCACCGAGAGCTATGTCTTTAGTACGAAAATCACCAATGACACGAATGCCAGTCAATACTGCTAAGGTTTGTAAACAGCCTATTTGTAAGGTGAATGGTGCAGTAATATCAGCATTTTTCACTGGACGATGGCGAATTGTTTGGCCATGACAACCGATGGCTGTGATGTCACCAGGTTTGAGTTGTTGCTGAATTAAAAACTGGCTAATTGCCTTGGCAAACTTCTGCGCTAGTTCGACATGTAAGCTACCAGCACGATCAATTTCATTATCGCTTGGGTTATATAGCTCAGTAATTTTGCCATGGGTTACATCATTATAGGCTTGATAATAACTGGCAGTTAATTTTGCACCGTTGGCATGTTCAGCTTCAATTGGGTCAAACTCAACAAGGGCAAGATCGATGCCGTCAGCGCTAGTACCAGACATTAGGCCAATATAACGTAGCTTTTCGTTATTTCTAGTCAGCATTGATGCTACTTTCCTGCATAGAGACTAATGCTTGACGAGAACCTGATAATTCAGTCAGGCGCTGTGCAGCAACTGCCTTAAAGGCTTTTCGATATTTCGAACTAATTGGTTTGGCATCCGGTAGCTTAACCGTTCTAGGGTTGCGGTGGACGCCATTAAGTAAGAACTCATAATGTAAATGTGGCGCTTGTGACATACCCGTTGAGCCGACATAACCAATCACTTGTCCTTGCTTAACACGCTGACCTTTTTTCACTGCACGTTTAGAAAAATGTAGGTACTTGGTTACTATACCATTGCCATGCTGAATAAAAACGTAGTTGCCGTTGTATTTGTTATAGGTGGCGTGAGTAACTTTGCCATTACCTGCCGCGACAACTGGTGTGCCTCTTTTCGCGCGGTAATCGGTACCGTTATGAGGTCTCACTCTTTTTTGAATCGGATGAAAACGTTTTGGATTAAAGTTAGAGCTAATATATCTAAAGCTCACTGGTGCACGTAAAAATGCCTTTCTCATACTTTTGCCATCTGGAGAGTAGTACTCATCATCAGTAAATCGAATAGCCTGAAAGTTATCTCCTTGGTTGACAAATTCAGCCGCCAATATTTTACCGGTACCGATGAAATCGCCTTCAATATATTTTTTCTCAAAAATGACATTAAAGCTGTCACCTTTGCGAATGTCTAAGGCGAAATCGATATCCCAGCCAAAGACATTAGCTAGGTTGATAATTTGCCCGTCATTTAAACCGGCGGAAGAGGCGGCATTCCAAAAATTAGATTTAATAATGCCTTGGGAAAAAGCTTCACGTATTTCAATGCTCTTGCTTTCTTTATGGGAATGATATTGCTGGCCCCGTAAATTGACGAATAAGGTTTCCGCTTTTGATATTGGATATTCCAACGAAACAAGCGTGCCGCTATTGTCTTTACCGATGCGTAGAATATCGCCGACATTGAGTTTTTTCAATAACTTGCTTTCTTGGCCCTTAGCCGTGATCACTTTATGCGTTGTGGTAGCATTTAAATCATTGCGTTTGAATATTTTTGCTAAAGAATCACCACTTCTGACTTTCACCGACTGCCAATTCAATTGCGCTGCATTTTCATCAATGTCATTGACTTTATGTTTGGCAACAGCGCTTTCATTACTTTGGTTAATGGTGACAGGCGTTAGCTGTTTAGCGGGTAACTGAATATTTGCTTTTACCGTCGATTTACTGTCTTGTTCTGGCATCGCTACTTGGTATCTTTGCCCGGCTTTAAATTCGCCATTTGCGTTAGAGTTAAGTTGATTAGTGCCTTTTAACGGCACCATCAATAAAAATAACACCGCAGCAGCACAGGAAATGATAATTATTTGGTGCTGTTTTGGTAAGGCAAAATATAAATTTTTTATATTTTTCAAAAAGCTAAGACCTATAGATGAGAGTTTATTACAACAATTAACGTTTACTATAACAAAATAATATCAACTGAAACAATGATAGGGTTTTCACCGCAGTTGAATTTGCAGTAGAATTCGGCCATTAAATGTTATTACCCCCTTGTTTGGAGCCTAGTAAATGTCAGATGTAAGCCAAGCGTTTTTAGAATTAAAACGTGGTGCGGAAGAAATTCTGCTAGAAGATGAGTTGTTGGAAAAGCTAAAAAAAGGCAAACCGTTAAAAATTAAAGCGGGTTTTGATCCAACAGCACCAGATTTGCACCTTGGACATACCGTACTGATTAATAAGCTACGTCAGTTCCAACAGCAAGGACATGAAGTTATTTTCTTAATTGGTGACTTCACGGGCATGATTGGTGACCCAACCGGTAAAAACGTTACCCGTAAGCCGCTAACAAAAGAAGACGTGCTGTCAAATGCTGAAACTTATAAAGAACAAGTATTCAAAATTCTAGATCCAGCAAAAACAACGGTAGCTTTTAACTCAACGTGGATGGAAAAGTTAGGCTCTGCTGGCATGCTGAAATTAGCCTCACGCCAAACTGTTGCTCGTATGATGGAACGTGATGATTTTAAAAAGCGTTATGCTGGCGGCCAAGCGATTGCCATTCATGAGTTTATGTACCCGTTGGTGCAAGGCTGGGATTCAGTGGCATTAGAAGCTGATGTTGAGTTAGGCGGTACCGATCAAAAATTTAATTTATTAATGGGCCGTGAACTGCAAAAATCTGAAGGTCAACGTCCACAAACAGTATTGATGATGCCATTATTAGAAGGTTTAGACGGCGTTCAGAAAATGTCTAAGTCGTTGAATAATTATATCGGTATCACTGATGCACCAAACGAGATGTTTGGAAAAATAATGTCAATTTCTGATGTATTAATGTGGCGCTACTATGAGTTATTAAGCTTTAAACCTATTGAAGTGATCAATGATTACAAAGCACAAATTGCTGCGGGCTCAAATCCACGTGATGTGAAAATTGATTTGGCAAAAGAATTGATTGAGCGTTTTCATGATGCAGCTGCAGCGGAAGCGGCTCACCAAGAGTTTATTAATCGTTTTCAAAAAGGTGCATTGCCAGATGATATGCCTGAAATGGATGTTGTTACTGAAAACGGTGAAATTGCCATTGCCAATTTATTAAAAGAAGCCGGTTTAGTCACCAGCACTTCTGACGCTATGCGTATGATAAAGCAAGGTGCGGCAAAAATTGAAGGTGAGAAAATTACTGATAATAAATTAGTGATTAGCGCTGGTGCTACTGCTGTTTATCAAGTAGGTAAACGTAAATTTGCTAAAATCACTGTTAAATAGGGTTATTTATTAACTGATAATCCACATTTTAGCTTCGCTTTCTTACGAAGAATGACACATTAAAGGCCAGTAATTATTACTGGCCTTTTTTTATAATATTTTTTTATAACAAACAATGATAAATAACAAATTAACAATAAGCCTTAAGGGGCCAAATTAAAAAATGATTATAAATTCATCGTATTCAATTATTTCCTTGAAGCCCCAGTTAACAGCGCATGGAAGTAAATTGTAAAAGTCTATAGTGTTGTTTTATCGATGATTAGTTTGTGCCTACTAAGTGAACTTCATGCTCTAGCATTATTATAGATTTATTGATCTAAGTCAGTAATGCTAATTTCAATGCGCGTAATATGTGCGACATATTGTCGCAGTTGACTAAACTGAAAAATAATTTAATTCACTCATCTTTTAGCAACTTAATTTAATGCACTTAAGGTACTACGCAATAATGCTACTTTTCTTATCGCTCAGTAAAAAACAGTTAACATTGTTTACCTTGCTACTTCTCTGGCTTGTCCAGTTCTCAGCGCACGCGTTATTTGTTAGTGAGCCTAGGGATCCTTTACCGCTTATCCATGAAATATTCCCGCAAGCAACTAAAGTATCAGATAAAGTGGGTGACCCACTTATTTGGACTATCTACAAACAAGATGAAGTTATTGGTTATGCTTTTGAAACTAATGATTTAGCAAAAATTCCAGCCTACTCAGGCGAACCAGTAAATATGCTAGTGGCGATTGATGTAAAGGGTGTTTACCTTGGTGCTAAAGTGCTTGAACATCATGAACCTATAATTTTGGCTGGCATCCCGGAGAGCAAGTTATGGGAATTTACAGATCAATATAATGGCTTGAGTGCAGATGATAGATTAAAAGTTGGTGGTAATAAAACTGAAGGGGTCATACATATTGATGGTCTTTCAGGTGCAACCGTAACGGTTATGGTAATGAATGTTGCTATTGTTAAGTCTGCAAAAATAGTTGCACGCTCTCTTGGTATTATCAGTGCTACTCAAGAGGCTATTCAGCCTATGGGAGCTATTCATCAAGATGTGTATGAAAAAGCAGACTGGGCTACGCTTACAGGTAATGGCGCTATTCGCAAGTTATACCTTAATCGAAAAACGGTTGATGAAGCCTTTATTGGCACTGATGCTGAACATGTCGATGAAGCCTCTGCTGAACAAAAACAAGATATGTTTGCCGAAGTTTACTTCGCACAAGTTGATATTCCTTCTGTCGGGCGCAACCTGTTAGGTGATAGTGAGTATGACTACTTAATATCCACATTAAAGCCTGACGAACATGCAATGATTTTAATGGGAACCGGTTATTCTTTTAAAGGTTCTGGTTATGTGCGTGGCGCTATTTTCGATCGTATTCAAATATTACAAAATGAAAATGCTTTTGCTTTTAGAGATTTAGATCATAGCCGTGTACCCGATATTTATATTGATGGTGCTCCAAAATTTAAAGAGCGTTCTATTTTTATTGTTCGTGAACATCACGAGTTTAATCCTGCTTCCGATTGGCAATTAGAATTACTCGTTCGTCGTCAAACAGGCCCATTAGATAGCATCTTTACTAGTTTTAAAGCTGACTACCACACCTTAGATCAATACGTAGACCGTCCACCGCTTATTACGCCTGAGCCTGAATTATCATTAGCGCAACAAGTGTGGAAAGAAAAAAATACTGAAGTAGTCGTCTTGTCGATATTGATGGTGCTGTTATTAGTGTCATTATTTTTTCAAGATGTGCTCGTTAGACATCCAACCTTTATGCACAATTTCCGTCATAGTTTCTTAATTGTTACAGTTGTTTTCATTGGTTGGGCTTGGGGGGGACAGCTTTCCGTCGTTAACGTATTTACTTTCTTACAAGCATTTATGACTGACTTCTCTTGGGATTTATTTCTATTAGACCCAATTATCTTCATGCTGTGGGGCGCTGCAGCCGTCACTATGCTGCTTTGGGGTCGTGCAGTATATTGTGGTTGGTTATGTCCTTTTGGCGCACTACAAGAGTTAATGAATGTTTTTGCTCGTTATATAAAAATTCCACAATTTGAGTTGCCATGGGCTGTGCATGAACGCTTATGGGCAATTAAGTATTTAGTACTATTAGGTTTGTTTGGCCTGTCACTTGACTCGTTAGCACTAGCTGAACAGTTTGCTGAAATAGAACCTTTTAAAACTACATTTTTGCTGAAGTTTGACCGTGAATGGCCATTTAACATTTACGTCATCATTTTACTGACCATTAATATCTTTAACCGCAAGTTTTTCTGTCGCTATTTATGTCCTCTTGGCGCAGCGCTTTCAACTAGTAATAGTGTGCGTTTATTCAGTTGGTTACGTCGCCGTAAAGAATGTGGTCAACCATGTAAAACCTGCGCGAAAGAATGTGAAATACAAGCAATTAACCCTGATGGCGAAATCAACATGCGTGAATGTCACTACTGTTTAGATTGTCAGGTAACCTATTTTAATGATGATAAATGTCCACCATTAAAAAAACAAAAATATAAAAATAATAAGTACAAAGAACAAGAAATTGCGGCAGTAAATGTCGGTTAACTATCTATTAGCACCAAACGAATAAACAATGGAGAAAGCAAATGATTAATGATGATAATAATGCCAACGAATCGCAGTTGGAAAATGAAAGCAGACGTAAATTTTTTGGCAAAACAGCATTAGTTGGCGCTGGCGCCGTTGCTGCTCCGATGACTGCTGCAATGTTTGCCTCTACAGCGCAAGCACAAAGAAAAGAAATGGCAATGAGCCCTGCTGTTCATCCAGGCGAGTTAGATGAGTACTATGGCTTTTGGTCTGGTGGTCACTCTGGTGAAGTTCGTATTATGGGTATTCCATCAATGCGTGAATTAATGCGTATTCCTGTATTTAACACTGACTCAGCAACGGGTTGGGGTTTAACTGAAGAATCTAAACGCGTTAAAGGCGATAGTGCTGACATCATGATGGGTGATTCGCATCACCCTCATATGAGCATGACCGATGGTAGCTACAATGGTAAATACGTTTTCATTAATGATAAAGCTAATTCACGTGTAGCGCGTATTCGCTGTGATATCATGAAATGTGATAAAATGCTTACAGTACCGAACGTACAAGCAGTTCACGGCTTACGCGTACAAAAAGCACCATACACTAAATATGTTGTTTGTAATGGTGAGTTTGAAATTCCAATGAATAACGATGGTAAAGATGGTATGAAAGATACTAGTACTTACCGTTCTTTATACAATGTCATTGATGCAGAAACTATGGAAATGGCTTTCCAAGTCATGGTTGATGGTAACTTAGATAATACTGATGCCGATTTTGATGGCAAATACTTTGCATCAACATGTTACAACTCAGAAATGGGCATGAACTTAGGTGAAATGATTTCATCTGAGCGTGATCATGTTGTTGTATTTAGTTTAGCGGCTTGTGAAGCTGCACTTAAAGCAGGTAAGTTCAAAACTTATAATGGCAATGATGTACCGGTATTAGATGGTCGTAAAGGCTCTGAACTAACACGCTATATTCCTGTGCCTAAATCACCTCACGGCTTAAATACTTCGCCAGAAGGCAAGTACTTCATGGCGAATGGTAAATTATCACCAACAGTGACAGTAATCTCTATTGCTAAACTTGATGACTTATTCGCTAATAAAATCAAGCCTCGTGATACAGTTGTAGCTGAGCCAGAGTTAGGCTTAGGCCCACTTCATACCGCTTTTGATGGTCGTGGTAATGCTTATACTACTTTATTCCTAGATAGCCAAGTTGCTAAATGGAATGTTGAAGATGCGATTAAAGCTTACAAAGGTGAAAAAGTTAACTACCTTCGTCAAAAACTAGATGTTCATTATCAACCAGGCCATAACCATACAACACAGGGTGAATCACGTGATGCTGATGGTAAATGGTTAGTTGTGCTATGTAAGTTTTCTAAGGATAGGTTCTTACCAACAGGGCCACTTAAACCAGAAAATGATCAATTAATTGATATATCTGGTGATGAAATGAAACTTGTTCATGATGGCCCTACATTTGCTGAACCGCATGATTGTATTATGGTACATCGTAGCAAAATTAAGACTAAGAAAGTTTATACTCGTGATGAACCAACGTTTGCAGAAACATTAGCGATTGCTAAGAAAGATGGCGTTAATACCATGACTGAGAACAAAGTTATTCGTGATGGTAAAAAAGTACGTGTGTACATGACCTCAATAGCACCAACTTACGGCTTGAGTGAATTCACTGTTAAACTTGGTGATGAAGTGACGGTTATCATAACTAACCTTGATCAAGTTGAAGATGTAACACATGGTTTCTGTATGACTAACCACGGCGTACAAATGGAAATTGGTCCTCAACAGACTTCTTCTATTACTTTTACTGCTAATAAACCAGGTGTGCAGTGGTATTACTGTAATTGGTTCTGTCATGCGCTACACATGGAAATGCGCGGTCGCATGTTCGTTGAAGCTTAATTGTTTTGTGGCTAAGACTAATATAGCGAATATAATAAAATTGTGATTTATATCACAACTTTATTACACTAAGTTAACCCAGATCAAAGCATAACATTTACTCGATGTTATGCTTTTCCTCCTTATATGAGGCTAGAAAAGATTTTCTTTGATATGCATAAAAAACTCTTTGCTTATTTATTGTTGTTTACAGCAATCTCGTTGTCTGCAAATGGCAAAACGATCACGGTTTCGCCAAAAGACAATTTACAACAAGTGCTCGATGCCAGTGCTGATGGCGATATTGTAAAATTAATCGCAGGCCATTACTTGGGCAACTTTGTCATTGCCAAACAAATAACCTTACGTGGTAGTGATGAAGGCGGAAAGCAAGGTAGCATTATCGATGCTCAAGGTAGTGGACATGCGCTGGTATTAAAAAACGCACATATTACTATTGATAACCTTAATATTATTAATTGGGGAGATGATCTAACCGAACAAAATTCAGGTGTTTATTCTCATGAAAAAGTAAACCATAAAAAAGCTGATGGTATAGTCATTTCAAATAATACGCTATCGGGGAGCGGTTTCGGTATCTGGCTGAATCATGTCACCAATGCCAAAATTTTCAATAATAAGGTGGAAGGAAACCCAACATTACGTTCAGCAGATAGAGGTAATGGTATTCAAGTGGCTAACGTAACCCATAGTTATGTTTTCGAAAATGAAACATATAATACACGCGATGGTATTTATGTGATTTCTAGCCAAAATAATTTGATAGAGAATAATGTCATGCATGATTTACGTTACGGCATTCATTATATGTATTCTTATGATAATACTGTGCAAGGCAATACTGCCTATAGCACCCGTGCGGGCTATGCATTAATGAGTTCGCGCCGATTAATCATTAAAGGCAACAAAACCACTGATTCAGAAGATTACGGATTTTTACTTAACTTTATTACCGAATCTACCTTTGAAGATAATTATATTAAAGATGTTTGGACCAAGCCTGAGAATAAGGTGCTAGGCCGCGATGGAAAAGGCTTATTTGTTTATAATTCTGGCTACAATACCATTAAAAACAATTACATTGATACCACAGAAATAGGTATCCATTTAACTGCAGGCTCTGAAAAAACTAAAGTTTATAGCAATAGTTTTATTAATAACCCAATACAAGTGAAGTATGTTTCAAATAAAAAACAAGAATGGAGCCTTGACGGTAAAGGAAATTACTGGAGCAATTATCTCGGTTGGGATATGAATGGTGACAGTATTGGTGATGTTATTTTTGAGCCTAATGATGGTATTGATCAACTTGTTTGGCAATATCCTGAAATGAAGATGATTATGGATAGCCCTGTGATTTTAATATTACGTTGGATACAAAAAGAGTTTCCAGTACTCAAACCTCCGGGTGTAAAAGATAGTTTTCCTTTAATGGTTTCTCCTTTTATATCATTAAGTGATGAACACAAAATAAAAAACAAAAAATTGGCAAGCGGCACTGAAGTTCTTGCACAAAAGGTAAGTGAATAAAATGAATAAGCCACTAGTTTCCCTTAAAAATGTTAGTAAACATTATAAACAGTTAAAAGCATTGACATCTATAAACCTCGATCTAGCGCAAGGTGAGGTTTTAGGTTTATTTGGTCATAACGGTGCGGGTAAAACCACTATGATGAAGCTTATTCTAGGTGTCATCTCACCAGATGTTGGCTCTGTCACTGTTATGGATATGCAACCGGATCATAAGTCAGCTTGGCATATGCGGGCGAGAATGGGGTACTTACCTGAAAATGTCATGTTTTATGAGCAACTTTCAGGTTTAGAGGTATTAACTTACTTTGCTCGCTTAAAGGGGAAAACTAAAGCACATGCAAAAGAACTACTAGAGCAAGTTGGTATTGCTCATGCGATGATGAGACCGGTAAAAACTTATTCTAAAGGTATGCGTCAACGCTTAGGCTTAGCTCAAGCTTTTATTGGCCAACCTAAGTTATTACTACTTGATGAGCCTACTGTCGGCCTGGATCCAAGCGCTACAGCTGAGTTTTATCAAAGTGTTGATCAACTTAAAACCCAGGGTACAAGTGTTGTTTTGTGTTCACATGTTTTACCCGGCGTAGAACAGCATATTGACCGTGCTATGATCATTTCTGGGGGGACAACGCTTGCGTTAGGTACTATTGCAGAGTTAAGAGCGAGTGCTAATTTACCAACCAAAATAATGCCAGTTGGATTAAATGGAATTTTAGCAGAAGATAAAATGCTCAATCCTTATCTTGACTCTACATCAACATTGAAAGTACCAGAGCAAGAAAAACTCAATATATTACGTTATTTACTTGCAGACTCAACATTGAGCGATATTGCTGTTGAGTCAGCGAATTTAGAACAGGTTTATCAATATTACCTAGCAAAGGGTGCTAATCAAAGCGCAGGTATTCATATGGCATTAGATAAAAGCAAGGCAGAAGCATAGTGAGAGAAATAATTACCGTTGCTAATAAAGAGTTTCATGATGGTTTACGAAATCGTTGGCTATTATCTATTACCTTAATTTTTGCTGTTTTATCTGTTGGTTTAACCTATTTTGGTGCCGCAGCTTCCGGCACAACAGGATTAACATCTCTATCAACAACGGTTGCCAGTTTAGCCAGTTTAGCGGTTTTTTTGATACCACTTATCGCATTATTACTAAGTTACGATAGCTTTGTGGGTGAGCAAGAAGGTGGTACGCTGTTGTTATTACTTACTTACCCTTTGAGTAAAAACCAACTTCTGTTTGGTAAGTTTTTAGGCCAAGGTGGCATTATAACTTTGGCAACAACCTTAGGCTTTGGTACCTCAGCAATATTGCTTTTTATTCAACACAATGATGTTGAAATTCTGCAAACCTTTGGCTATTTTATTTTGAGCGCTACGTTACTGGGCTTAAGTTTCACTGCGATAGCTTATATTATCAGTTTAATGGCAAGTGAAAAGTCTAAAGCTGCAGGTGTTGCACTTATTACTTGGTTCTTTTTTGCTCTGGTATTTGATTTAGCACTACTTGCATTGCTCGTAGGTGTTCAAACTGGTTTGAGCCAATCAGCACTTACTCAGCTTATGATGCTTAATCCCGCAGATATTTTTCGTTTAGTGAACCTTGCAGGTCTTGATAGTACAGATGTCAACGGCGCATTAGCTATAGCAATAAACGCAAATCTATCTCAAGTGCAGTTGTTAACAATTTTATGTGGGTGGGTTATATTGCCGCTAACAATTGCTTCATTGATTTTTCGAACTAAAAAACTTTAAAGGCTGTTTATATGCTGCGCTATATCTCTCTCATATTTTTATTTATTATTACTGGTTGTTCAGAGCAAGCCGATCAAAAGCAAATTATTCATCAAGCTGTGGCTATTGAAAGTTCAGATGAGTGCCATTTATGCGGTATGCTTATCTCGAATTTTTCTGGTCCTAAAGGTGAATTATTCCGTAAAGGAATCACAAAAGCAGATGGTGAACAAGTAAAGAAATTTTGTTCCACACGTGACATGTTCAGCTTTTATCTTGACCCTGAAAATAAACGTAATGTTACAACGATACTTGTACATGATATGAGTAAAGCTCCCTGGGATTCACCTAAAGACGAGTTTTTTATTAACGCTCGTCAAGCGTGGTTTGTAATTGACTCAAGCCAAACGGGGGCAATGGGTAAAACGCTTGCAAGTTTTTCTCTACAGTCAGATGCTGATGCTTTTGCGGCAGAGTTTGGTGGAAGAGTTATAGACTTTAATGCCGTTAATTATGAGTCGCTTCAATAATCTACGTATCCTACTTGGTTGTTGGCTCTGTCATTCATGAATGCATTCATATCGATAAATCAACAACCATTAACCATTCATTTTGAATTTTATATTATGATGAAAAGTTGTAATTTGTAGCTAGACAGGTAATCTAGTCATATCATTTTTTCTTCGAAGCTTGCATGATAACTTTTAGATTAACATTCTGCTTAGCATTAGTTGCCACACTTTTCTCTTGTACATCGTCCAATATTGCGACAACGTCTTTTCGTGGTGCTTTCGACTTTTCTGCAATAGAAAGCTATAGCACTTATAGTCGAAATTCAGCTTTTGGTGATTTACAAAACCTTCGTGATAGCACTCGAAATACTATTGAACTCGCAATTGAGCAGAACTTTGATAAAAATGGCTTTAGTTATAAAACCTCGAAAGACGCTGATGTGATTATTGCTTATCATGTCATCAATCATGATTTTAATGAGCTCAAACTTTATGACCAACAAGTGAAATACTGTAGTTACTGTTTAAAAGCTGGGCAAGCTACCCGTCGAGAATTACAAGGAAAGTTACGTCCCGGCAGCTTGATTCTTGATATCATTGATCCGAACAGTCAGCGCTCTGTTTGGCGTAGTGTTTATCCATTAGGCTTTGAAGAAAAAGATAATAGTCAGGAAATGCAAAAAAAAATCAGTGATGCGATCAGTAATATGTTGCAGGACTATCCAAAAGGAAAAGATATCAGCAGAATTAGCTACTTAAGCGAGCAATTTGTGTAATGCGTAAGTGGCTAATGATAACCATGCTTGTGTTATCAGGCTTTGTGGCGATATTGCTTGGTTTAGGTTACTTGCTGAATGAAAATGAAAAATCAACGACTGCATTAAAAAAGCAATTAGAAGAAGCATCACAAGCTGAAACAATACGACGGGAAAGGATTCGCGAACGTAAAACTATAGCTAATGGCATGCAGCAGCCAGTTGAAGTGTCCAAATCTAAAAGCATAACGAATATTACTGACGGTATTCGTGTTGTTAAGCAATTTGAACAAATAGTAGTGAAAAATCTCACCTGTATTTCAGTGCAACAATGCCAAGTGATAAAAGTAAACTTTAAGAATATCGACTGTTCCGTTGCGATTAATAATATTGGTGCATCTTTGCTAAAGAAGCTAAAAACACAATATACAACCTTAGCGACCTGCCCAAAAAGTTCACCACAAGTATTGCTAAGTTGTCAGCAAAATATTTGCGCTTTTCAGCAGTAAATTATTTATTATAAATATTCTATATGATGTAGAACTATTGAGTAATTTTAAGGTTATAATAGCGCTAACATTCTTATAAAAACTATTTCTCTATGACATTTCCACATGATGAAACTGGCCAAGTACTTGCTGAAATGCATGATGCAGGTATTGATTTAACTGTGCTACACAAGATAGTCTTTTTTCAGCTATTTGAAAAAGAAGAAAGTGCTCAAGCTATGGTTGCACATTTGGCTGAACAAGCACCTGAAATGGCTGTGGAATTAGTACCAGATGAAATGCCTAATGTTTGGGATGTAAATTGCATCGTTAGTATGACACCAAGTTATGATGCAATTGTCGCCCAAGAAGCTGAATTTGAGCTACTAGCGGCCAAATTTAAAGGTTTTAATGATGGTTGGGGTATCGAAGCTTAACTGTTGATTTTTAAGGTGTTGTTATTTAATTATCCAAGTGTTAGGCAAACTACTTAGGTTGTTTTTCAATACTTTATCACTGTTCAGGGGGATCGCTTTCTATAACTAATCTACTTGAAAATGCAGTTGTAGAGTTATGCTAGCGCAAAATGCAGTATACAGATAACGGTAGATTTCTAACTCGGTTGCATATAAAGCAGAAAGTTTCAATCGTAGTACTCACTCTCATCTGTCTTCCTTGCTTTCTTTTTCTAATATTTGAAATGCCGGTAAGCTGACACGCCAATAGATGGCCGCTAAACGTAGCATAAGAGCGCTTAATATTGCCAATACAATAGCAATATGCTCAGGGACCGAGTAATGGGTTAATAAAGTATATAGTGCGCCGCCTAGTATCGCCGCCGTCGCATAGATTTCTTGTCGTAATATCATCGGAATTACATTGCAAAGTACATCGCGTATCATGCCACCTGCAACTCCGGTCACCGTGCCCATTATAACGGCTACAGGTATTGCTACTCCTAAGCTTAAAGCTTTTTCCGTTCCTAAAACGGCAAATAGTGCTAAACCAAATGCGTCAGATATGAGTAAAAACTTTTTAGGAATTCGCTTTGGACAACGAATAAATACAATAGTTAATACTGCGGTTGCCAAAATAAAATATAAATATATCGGATCTTTTAACCAGAAAACCGGGGTTTGTAACATTACATCGCGAATAGTACCGCCACCAATAGCAGTGACGGCAGATAAGACAACTACTCCAAAGGGATCCAGCTTATAACGTCCCGCCATTAATGCCCCAGAAAAGGCAAAAACAACAACACCAAAAAGATTAAGCCAGTAGAGTAGTTCTAACATCTATTATTATCGCTATTTAATAAGAGGTAAATTAGCGGCTTGCCAGCCATTCATGTCGCCATCAAGATGGCGAAGATCACTAAAGCCCGCTGCTCGAAGTACATTTTCAGCACTCACTGCTCGACGTCCAGAGCGACAATGAACGACAACAGTTTGGTTTTTATAGCCTATGATTTTACTCAAATTAGTTTTGATTTGATCATGGCTGATATTAATCGCGCCCTTGATATGGCCTTGGGAGAATTCTTTTGCTGTGCGAACGTCTAATATTATTGTTTTGCTTGCAGGTGTAGCCATTAAGGCGAGTAAATCTTGTTGTGAAATTGTTGCTGTTTGCTCAGCAAAACTAATAAAGCTAGCAAGACTGAGTAGTAATATTAATGTTGATTTTAAAAAATTCATTTTAGTTCCTTATTGACGCAAGTAATACTGATTTTTGTGGTAGAAATAATTCTTAACTATTTTTATTAAAGCTCCAAAAACTAACCTTGTCCTGAGTTAGCGTAAGACATAATTGCAACCATCATGACGAGTAGTATACAAATGTATAGCGCGTAATTAATACGCTTACTAGCATGAATTATATCAGTAGCTTGTGGTTGTCTTGCCTGGTCATTAAAGCTTACTTTACGGAGTTTGTTGCCTTTATACATAGCAACGCCGCCAAGTTTAATTTCTAAACTTAAAGCTAGAATGTGTAATAACAAATCATTACCTATGCGAAAATATTTTCCACGGGTCAAGCGCCAGCAAAGTTTGGTATTCTGGCCGACCGTGCCGAGCAGTAAAATTAACGAGAGTATCCGCGAAGGTGGCCATTGCAGTAATTTAACAATATGGTTAACAGCAGCACCAAAATGGATAAAACGAAAAATTTTTATATTCCAAACGTAATGCATTTCTAACAGTAAGCGAAAGGTCAGAGCGGCAAGAGGGCCAAAAATAAGATAATAAAATCCAACACAAACCAATTGTTGTGAACTACGCAATATCTGCATTTCAATACAAGCTTTGCTGATGCCTAATGTAGATAATTTATCGGTTTCTCGTAACAACAAAGATGATGTTGCTTGTTTTGCCAAATAGTTATTATTAGCGACAAGTTCACGAGCAATATGCTTATTTATTTTACCTAAACCAATATTACCTAGCGCAAAATACAATAGTAACCCGTGCCAAAGCCAAGTTACTTCAATGAAGGTTTCAAATAGCCATAAAATTGCTAAAAGGGGAGCTAGGGTAACAAGTATAGCTATCAAACCTGATATATTTTGTTGCCTAGCGCTATTATTAGTTTTATTAACTTTATCGGCTAAGCGTTGACAATAAAAGTTAAAAAATGCCAAAGGTTGCTGAGTAACAAATACACCAATTAATGCTTTTAATGCGATTATTAATAACAGCATAACAGCAGTAGAGTACAAATGTGTACTGGCTAAAATGTTAATCAAGCCCTCCATTAGTTTAATGACTTTCCTTTCAAGGCATCTAGCATACTGATAACTAACTGGGAGGAATTAATTGAAGCGGTTTCTAAATATGCTTCGAAAGAGCTTGGTGATTCCTTGCCTGCGATATCAGACATTGACCGAATAATAACAAATGGGATATCAAACTGATGACAAGTGTTGGCAATAGCAGCACCTTCCATTTCAACCGCAGCCATCGTAGGGAAGTTTGCTTTTGCTTTTGCAATATCTTCTTCTTTAGTCATAAAAGTATCACCGGTAGTGATAAGGCCAACTAAGGTTTGAATATTCTCAAGTGAACTAATACCTATCTTTGCGGCTGCAATTAACTCAGGATGTGGTAGATAGGCGGGTGGGTTAGCAGGTAACTGACCCACCTCGTAACCAAAAGCGGTAACGTCAACATCGTGGTAACGGACTTCAGAGCTTATAACAATATCTCCAACCTTTAATAATTGATCAAAACCGCCGGCAGAGCCTGTGTTTACTATATAGTCAGGTTGAAACTTATCAATAAGAATTGCCGTAGCTAAAGCTGCAGGCACTTTACCTATTCCTGATTGCACGATTACAACATCGTTATCGTTTAACTGTCCTTGATAAAAGGTATAGCCAGCATGAGTTGTTGTTTCGCAATTGAGTAACTTACTTTTTAATATAGCAACTTCTGGTTCCATTGCTCCAATTATACCTGCTTTCATTTACTGTAATCCTATTGAATATGTTGCGATATACTTTCGCTCTTGCTTATGTCTGAATTATAGCGCGACTGATATCAATTGGAATATCTAATTGATCAACTTCATAGCATATTAGTAGACTTATGATGAATAAGATCAGCTCGGTTAGTCTTATTTATAACAGCAAAAAAGCAGACATATACGTCTGCTTTTTGTTTATCCAATGATGCTGAAAAAGGTTAGTGGGGTAATGCAGCTACTTGTGATGACGAGAGCTGTCTTGCCATTGCTGGCGCATCTTTTTGTAGCTGAGCTTGAGCAGCTGCTGGTGATAATGCGGCCGCTGAACGTGGACGTGCTTTAACCAACGCTGCCGGAATAACTCGACCTTTTACTTTTGGTGATGGGGCATTATTACCTAAAATACGGCTGTTAATACAAGCGCGAATTTCATCTACGGTGTAATTTGCTTTTACTTTAATACGAATGTGAGGAACTGCAGCAGCTTCAAGTGCGCCACTAACAAACCAGTCTTTCTTAACTTTGTAGCCTTTGCCTTTAGTATCAACTAAATCAATAGCACCTAAAAGTTTCATTGAATCTCGGTCGCAAATGACAAAGTCTAGATATTTACTATTAGCATTATTAGCAGCAGTTTGACCTGCACGATTAGATACGCCGTTGCGAATGGTGACAATATCTGCAAGCTTGACACGATTAATTATGCGATACCTATCTCCCATTGCTTGTTCAACGAGATTCTGAAAATTTTTTTCTGCAGGCGTGAAAATGGCAGTTTTTCGATCAAAAGGAAAAGGAAAGCTATTATCGGTTAGTCGACTCGCTAACATAGCAACAATTACAATAAGGCTGATCATGGCAAATAGAATGAGTTCCATATACATCTCCGGCAGTTCAAATTCTTGACGTTTATCTTAAGTATTTAGATAAAGCAAAAATTGCGCCAGAGATATAATTATGGGCTCTAGATAAAAGTAATCGACAGAGCCAACTAGGGTGAGCTAGTTAACTGGTTGATTTTATTCGTATTATACGCTTATTCGTAATGTGATGTTTAGCTCGGATATTTAGCTTCAAGTGCAGCGTAAAGTTGCTGTTGGAAATCTGTCGCGCTAGCATCTAAGGTGTTAACTAAATTGGCTAGCACTTCGTTGTCTTCTTCACCGTGCCAGATTTTAATGTAGCTACCTTCTTTGTAGCCGTGATCTTGGCGGAAAAAGTTTAAAGTGTTTTTACCTACGTATTGGCGGAAAAGTTCATTTAAATCCATCGACATCAAACGCATACAATCAGCTAATGCTACGGCATCAAATGCTTTATGGCTAACGGCCGCTGAAGCTAAGTTTTCAAGGGCAATTTTGAAGTCTTGCTCTCCGCTGTTTTGAGTTAACTCTGTTGATAAGGTTTCAGTTATTTCTTCAACCGTACCGCCTGCCATTAAGCGTAGGCTTAAACCAAAATGGAAAATATCAACTAATTCCAATTGTACTTGTGCAACGTCGATTTCTTGATGTTTCCACCACTTCCAACCGTGGTGATCTAACATTTCAGCACATTCAACCCAAATGGCACGATACCATTCATAGTTGTTATCTCGCCATGTTTCACTGACCCGTGAATTCATCGCGTCTTGCATTGATAACATTTGTATTATTTGATTTTTTGCTGTGCTCAGTGAATCGCTCATTTTTTTCTCTATTCTGTTGGAATTGACGGTCAATAAGGTGACTTATTAATAGTTTGCCGCAGCAAACATAAACTAACAAGTATTGTACTTAAATTTATGAAATATTAATGGCATTATAATCACATTATCAATGAGAGCAGAGGTTTACTTTTGACCGCTAAAGTATCAACAGAAGTGCAACAAGAAGCGTTACGTATCGCCAAAGGTACCCAAAAAAAGGGTCAGACTAAAGAGCAAACAAAATTGATTGCTCAAGGTATTGAAAAAGGCATTAGTGAATATAAAAAACAGCAAAAAATTAAGGCACGTGAGCGAGATAAACAACGAAAAAAAAACTCACAAGTGAAAACCGCATCAGAACCAATCGGCAGTGATTCAGCAAACAGTAATATTGACGCTTCGCAGAATCGATTAGTTATGATATTACCTTGGCTATTGTTAATCGCTAGTTGGGGCTTTTTTTTGATACGATAATTGTTGGTTAATTTAAACTTGAGTTAGCTCGTCTGGTTACGGGCTCCTTTTGAGATTGAGCGCTAAACAAATTATCGAAGAGGCTATATTGAATTTAACCTAAAACTGCTGCTGTTATGAAAAACCAAACGTTAGTATCAATAATGTGAATAGCCTTGTTAGCTAAGAGTACCTCTCTCGAAAGTGTATACTGAAGTAAGTGCAGTAACACTAAAATACTGGCTAGTACTTTTGCCCAAGTAGAGGGCACTCAATAGTACCGCGGTAATTATTCGCTTTGTTTATACGTCAAGCTAAACGCTCCTCTCAAATCGCCCAGTTTAAAACCCTTGGCTTGATCTGAGGGATAGAGTTTGTCTATTTCATTGCTAAGTTCAGGGGCAATATTTTCCCCGTGGCATGCCAAGCATATCTGATTTGTCGGGATCGCTTTCATAAAATGGTATTGCTTGGTTTTGGTGTTGTAATTTGAATAACTCAAGCTTGCTATATCTTGTCCCGCAAGTTGTTTTTTGGCAAAGTTTTCCAAAATAATGTTTTCTTTATCTGTTGGCTTATTCGCTGTGTTACGTGTTTTTAAGCTTGTTCTGCCAATTTCCCAGCCTGCCATTGAATAGTTTTTAGCAATTTCAGGGGCCTTGCTATTGCATACCTTAACGCCTGCTATTAACCCTCCGGTTTTAATTGCTGACTGTAAATTTTCTTTCAGCTCAGTAGCGAATTTTTTGGTTATTTGCCTTGCTTTTATCTCTAGCTGTTGTTCATCCGTAAGTTGAGCAGCATTTAACTGCGTTGTGACAAATAAAGCCAAAATATATATTGCTCTCATATTCGTTCCTTTTTATAACTAGCGTCGAAAAGTTGTAGTAACTACATTAATAAACTAGGCACAAATTCAGGTGGTTTAATACGCATAACGTAGTCGCAACCACGTATTTGTGTTGTCTTGGTGCTGACCGAAAAAAGAATAGTCATCTTTGCCAATAAATACATTTGCACCTGCGCTGAATAGCCATTGATCATTGTATTGGTAATTAATACTTGGTTTGAGATAAGCATCATGATCGGTTGGTGAATAAAAGCTAAACAGCGAATAGGTTAAGGTTTGTTGTTGAGTACGATAAGTTAAACGCAGTGTGATTAACTGTCGGTTCTCATCAACAACTTGTTCTGGTGTGGTGCTGTTTTCTAGAAGCGCTTGGTAGTTTGCAGTGCGTTCCAAGTAATATTGCACGCTGGCGGTCAAGTTCTTGGCAAGTTCTCGCTCGTAACCTAACAAGAATCGGTGTTGGCCATTGGCTATATTGTTGTTTTTTCCGTGCCTGTCTTCAATGCTGTTATAACGGCTGTATTCGAGATTGATAACTCCACCAGCATAAGTTGTCAGCGCACTAAAGCCCCAAGAATTTAATTTTGGAAAATAACCTTGTGCTTGGTTTTCTACCGTTGCTTTACCTCCCTGCGGTGTTGGCCAATAACCTTGATAGCCATAAAGAGATAATTCGATATTATTTACACTAGTATTTAGTCGTGCCGACCACTGTGAATTATTGGTTTTTGTTACGGGAAAGGTTTCACGTGGCGCAACAATTTTCTGCATTTGCAGTGAATAAAATGAAAAACGCTCACCGGTAATGTAATTATCTGGTGTAAATTCAGGTGTCCATACTAAAGTGAAGTTGACGTTATCAAAATACCAATTGGTTCTTATGCTATCGGAAGGAGCTTTTAAATATTCGTCAGCTCGGCCTGAAAAAAATGATTGCCAATCTTTGGCGAATAAATCATTTAAAAAAAGGTAATCACCGGTTCCCCAAGTGAGTACTTGTCGACCCACTTTCACGTCAAGAAAGCTGAATGGGCTGGCGGCGACATTCAGCTCTCGAGTTTGCCAAATTTTTTTATCTAATACGGCATCATAACGGCTGTCGATTTTCCACGCTAATTCAAAAAGGGAATGACTATAATCGATATTGATTCTAGCTCTTATTTCATTAAGCGATGATGACTTTTCAGTCATATTGCTTTGTAGAAACTGACCATAAGCCGCTTCAATAATGCCAGTAACTTGCCAAGGTGATGTTACTTCCTCTTCAGCCCAATCATCACCCCAGTCTTCATCTTCCTCATTAATATTATCAGGAGTATTCTCAGGAATATGCACATCAAAGCCGCCATGGTTATTTTGTGCAGGCATTGCTTGTATTGGTTGGCTAGTCACTAAAATCGTTGCAGCAAGTAAAGCAACTATAAATGGCAACAATGAGCGTAAGAATGAAAATTTCATCAATAATATTCTATTTTAACCAGGCTTTAGGTGGAGTGCGCATGCTGCGCTCGCTGAAAATATTGTTAGGCAAGCCAATATCATATTTTACTTTACGAAATTGCATTTCGGTATAACTATTGTTCGTCAGATCTGTGATACGAGACTTCATTACCGTCGCATTACCCGTAATATTTTTAACTTTTAGTACAGTCATCTTTCTAACCGGTTTTGCTTGAGCATCAAAATAAGTGCTCTCTGTTGGTAGAAAGTTACTTTTACTAATGTTGATGATGTAATAATTAAACTCAACACTATTTTTGTTTTTTGGTACTGCTTTTATGGTGTAACTATTGTCGTCTTCACTTAATAAAGAAAAAGAATCTTCATTAGGATTTCGGCCTGAAACGTCTTCGTAAAAAAAGTGTGAGCCAACAAAAGAGGTACGTTTGTCACCAGCGGAAATACGCTTTACTAAATCAAGCGCGGGTAAGTATAGCCAACGGTTATCGTCTTGCTCAGTGTGCTTTTCAACGCGAAAAACGGTGTCTTTGACATTGCTCGGGCGAGAGAAAAATACCAGCATATTTTGGTCGCCTAAATCTTTTTTATCTTGGCGTAAAATGATGAATTGGCGCATTTGCTTTTGGCCATTTTCATCAACAATAATCATGCGAGCTTGGGCACTACCATCGTCACCAGCGTAATAAGCCGCTAAATTTGCTTTAGCGATGATTTGTTCTGCGCTCAGCTCTTGTGCTTGTAATGTGGTATTAACTGCTAGCAATGTGATGAGCGTCATTACGACTAGGCGCTTCACTTGCTTGATATTTGAATAAAATAACCTGTTCATCGCTGCTGCTCTCCTATCAGTGAGTCATATTTTATGCTGTTTTTTTAGTGCTATTGAGTAATGTCAGTAGTGCTGGTAATAACACTAAAGTGACTAATGCTGACATTATCATGATGCTCGCCAAGAAAAAGCCTACGGTAATATATGGCATCAGTGGTGAAAGCAATAACGGTGTGAAACCTATGGCAATAACAATGGCATTTCTGCTGATTGCGCGGCTAGGCTCTTGAAACATTGCGCTAAGTGCACGGGTAAGGCTTTGATATTCATTTTCCAGTTCACGAACTCGTTGAATAAAGTGAATGGCAAAATCAATGGAAAGCCCTAATGTTAGTGCCGATAACACTGCGATTGGCATGTCGTAGGCCTTTCCAAACCAACCAATCAAGCCGTAAATCATGGTGATAGTGAAGGTTAGCGGAAGCATGGCAAGCACACCATATTTTATTGATCTAAATAGCAACATCATCATTAAAAACACCACGATGAATGATGATAGTAGGCTGTCTATCATGCCGCTAACCATAGCGTCTTGCCAAACCACATTAAGGTAAGACTTACCTGCCCATTGGTGTTGAATGTTTGCTGGCGGTGGATTTGACCTAATGTAGTTTTCAACCCAGTTCACCACTTTTGTCATGTGCTGGTTATCACCACTAGTCATTTGCAGCCACAGTAAGGTTTTTTGATAGTCAGGGCTAACAAAGTGCCATAAATCTTGCGGTCGATGTGAAGATTGGAATTGCAGTAAGGTTTGTGCAACGCCATTACTGGTATCAGGAACAGCAAAATCTTTGTTATCACCAGAGTTGAGCTCTCGGTTAACGGTGCGCACAATATCGACTAAGCTATTTACTTTGCCGACATCACCATTTTCAACCAAGGCATTCTGCAAATTTGCTAACCAAGTCAGTATTGCCGGATCAGTAAAGGTTTGTTTATCGGCTAGTGCTTGTTCGCTGATATTATAAAGTTGCTCTAGCCAAGCTTGCTCTGAATCAGGGGCTTCAAAACGAAGGTCATCTAGGCTAATGAGTAGATTTTGTGTAAAAAACGGGCTTGCTTGCGCTGTATTTTCTGTTTGGCTTTGCTGCCAGTTCTCAATGAGTTTTATTACCGCTGATTTTGTTACGCTTGCCTTAATTGCTGATAACGTTTGTTGAAAATGACTAATAGCTGCAGTTTCATCAACACCGTTGTTGCTGAAAACTAACCATGCATCGTAAGTACCGGCAAAATGCTGGTTAAGTGCTTTGTCGGAAATACGAATTTCATGATCAGCTTTAAACCAATTGACGGGATTATCGTTAATTTCTATACGGGTTATACCTTCAATACTTAAAGCAAATAGGGCGATAAAGGCCAACAAAATAACTTTGCCTCGTTTTATCGAGAAAATACCTAGTTGCTGTAAGCTATTCGCTAAACGCCCCTTTTGCTGCATTCGTTGTAAAGCACGCTGCAAGTTTGCTAAAGTTTCAGGTTTCATGCGAGCGATATAAGCTGGAATGTAAGTAATAGTAAGGACAAAAGCCAATAGTATGCCGGTACCGATAAAAGCGCCAAATACTTTTACCGGTGGGATAGGGGTTAACATTAGTGAATAAAAACCGACCGCTGAGGTTATTGAGGTAAACAACATTGGCGTATACAAGTGTCCCATGACTTGCTTTACCGTGTCAGAGGCTTTGTCACCTGCCTTATAGCGATCAGCAAATTCAGAGAGAATGTGTACAGAGTCAACCACAGCAATTGGCATTAAGAATATCGCGATCATCGAAGACATAATATGAACGGTAAAACCTAAACCTATCAGGCTACCCATAATGATTAAAACGGTTGCCATCGCAACAACCATTGGGGCTATTATCAGCGGAATATTACGGAAAAAGTACCAAAGCAGAACAAATATTGCTAAGCCAGCCAAAGGTGCTGCCACGCCCATTTGTACAAACATTTCATAACCAAATTGATCTTCGGCTACGGGTAAGCCGGTAATGTGGAAAGCTAAATGGGTCTTTTTCTGGTTAATATAGTTTTTACTTATTGCTCTGATCTCTTCTGCAATAACATAACTTTGATCTTTACTAATGATTGGAACATAAATAGCAATGGCTTTATCGTCACCAGAAACCAAGGTATTGTTGAGCATCGGCAGACGTTCTACTGCGTGTTTAATTGCCGCACTGCCTTGTGTTGTTGTTGGCGCATTTTTCATTAAATATTCAAAAACAATGCCGTGGTTTTGGCCATTTTCATCTGTTAATTGAGTGATGTTATCGACGACATTGAGTGATAATAAGTCTTGCTTAATGACGCCATCGAGTTGTAGAACATCGTTAGTTAATTGTTCAATAGTTGATAATGTATCAGGCGTGAAAATGTTACTTTCGCTAACTAGGCCAACAATGATCATGTCACGCATCAAAAAGTCGGTTTTTATTTGGTTGTGAAATACCCGTGCTGGAGCGTCTTTACTGAGCATATTTTCAGGATCAGTATCAATTTCTATCATAGGAATCATTGCTAAACTCAATAAAGTGATAAATAGCACTAGTGAGTAAATGGCTTTGGGTTTAGCAATAGCAAAATTTAAAACGCGTTGGTAATTCAAAATATTTCCCTTAGGAGTTAATAACAAGTAAAGCCATTTAGGTGTGATTTGTTATATTAGAAAGGCGTAATATACTTTTATATTAGCAGTATCTAATGTAATATCCAACTAGATTTGCTTTATTACAGTATTTTTACGTTGTGATGAACAATAAATTACCGCTTCAGAGAGAAAATAATGACAGCATTAGCACTCATAGATATTAAAGAAATGCGCGGTAATGCTTCGCAAGTTGCTGATTTGTTAAAAGCGATGAGTAATGAAAATCGACTATTGATTTTGTGCCATCTAGGTGAAAAAGAAATGTCGGTTAATGAGCTTAATAATTTTGTCGATTTAAGCCAATCAAGCCTATCTCAGCATCTAGCAAGATTGCGCAAAGACGGCTTAGTGAAAACACGTCGCGAATCACAAACTATCTTTTACAGTATTGCTAACCCCTCTGTAGTTAAGCTTATTGGCTTTCTTCATAGTGAGTTTTGCTCATAACCGATTAACCTTAATATTTTAAAATATTGAGGTTAATCGTTACTAAAAAGCTTCTTTCTTACCATAGCGCGATAAGCTTTCGGTGTTAAATTCAACATCTTTTTAAACAAACGGGTAAAGTTTGCTTGGTCTTGATAACCGACGTGAAAGGCTATTTCCTGAATAGATAAATTACTAGCCGCTAGTAGTTCTTTTGCGGTTTCTATTTTCAATTTTTGCCAATATTGTGTGGCATTGACGCCTGTAGCGAGCTTAAACCTTCGAGTGAATGAACGCTGGCTAATGCCAAACTGTTGCGCTATTTCATTTAAAGTTAAGTCTGAACTTAAATTGGTTTGCAGCCAAAATTGAATTTGACTGATCAACTCATCAGGATGGCGGTCAACAGCACCCTCCAAATATCGCTGATCTTCGTAAGGCTTTCTTATTTCATGGGAAAAATTGCGTTCGACTTGTTGTGCGGCATTTTGGCCATAAATCTGAAAAATTATATGTACAACAATATCAGCCAAGGCATTTAGGCTCGCGGCACAATAAGTGCGTTCTGACTGAGTGATAAAAAAGTCAGGTTTTAAATCTACCTGCGGGTAATCACGTTTAAATTGTTCAACATAGTGCCAATGCGTTGTTGCTGGGTGATTATCTAAAATGCCAGTTTCTGCCATCATGCAGACACCCGTGCCACCACCAATAAGCGTTGTCCCTTGCTGCCAGATATGGCTTAGCCATTTAAGCATTTTAGGTTGCTGGGCAATAGTCGGCCGAGGGTTACGCCATAAGCTCGGAATAAAAGCAAAATCAGGATGTTGGGCACTTTCAACGTCAGTATCGGGTAGTAGTCTGATCAAAGCGCGAGTCGAAATAGGTTTGATTGATTCTGCGACCATTTGAATAGAAAGCCGTGGTGCTTTTCTGTTTTCTTGCAGAGCTACCGCTTCACCTGCACGCAGCATTTCCACGGGTAAGCTAACACTAGTGGCCAGCATGTGGTCATACAATAATAGGGCGATGTTGATTGTGTTATCACAGTTGCGCTTAGATTTTTCTTTCATGACTTCTGCTGCTCAAATATGACGTAAATATATATTTGGCTATTTTTACATATTTTATGGCCATTGATGATTATTATTTTTATCAACTAACTTTTAAACTCATTTAACTAAATATTAAGTTTGAATTTTAAAGAGATTTTTTTCATGACTGCATTACCGATTATCGTTGGCATGGGTGGCATAAACGCTGCCGGTAGAACTTCCTTTCACCAAGGCTTTCGTCGTATTGTAATCGACAAGCTAAATGCTGAAGCTCGTCAGGAAACTTTCGTTGGCTTAGCCACTTTGATGAACTTATTAACTAGCCAAGACGGCAAGCTTGTTGATCAAGATGGTAATGTTGTTGATAAAGCAGATGTAGAACAGCAATTCGGTGAAGAAATTTTAGCGGGTACCTTAATCCGTAAAATTGAAAACGAACATTTTGATCCTGATGCAACGCCATGGCAGCAAAAATTGACTATGGATGTTGGTGACCAAGGCATTACTTTTGAAACCCGTGCACGTGACTTGCCTAAGCCTTTACCTCGTACATGGAAAGTGACCGAGTTAGAAGAAAAACGTGTTCGTGTTGAAATTGCAGGCGAAATTGAAGTTAAGCATGATTCAACACGTGATAACCCGATTAAAGCAGCAGGACAACTACCGACTGGCTTTAAACCGGCTAGTATGTATAACAGTCGTTATCAACCACGCGGTTTACAAGCAACTATATTTGGTGCTGCAGATGCCATTCATTCAACAGGTTATAGCTGGAATGAGATTGCTGATAAAGTAAGCCCTGATGAAATTGGTACATATTCAGCATCAGTTTTTGGCCAAACTCAAGCTGAAGGCGTAGGTGGTATGATGCAAAATCGCCTTAAAGGCGAACGTGTATCGACGAAAAATTTAGCGCTTGGTTTAAACACCATGCCAACAGATTTTGTTAATGCTTATGTAACGGGCAATGTGGGTACAACGTTTACTTCAACAGGTGCTTGTGCAACTTTTTTATATAACTTAAAAGCTGCTGTGCAAGATATTCAAGCCGGTCGCATTCGTTTAGCGATTGTTGGTAGTAATGATTGTGCGATTACACCAGAAGTGGTTGAAGGCTTTGGTAATATGAGCGCGTTAGCTAATGAAGAAGGCTTGAAAAAACTAGATGGCAACGGTATTGCTGACCATCGTAATACCAGTCGTCCTTTTGGTGACAACTGTGGTTTCACTATTGGCGAAGCTGCACAATTTATTATTTTGATGGACGATGCTTTAGCGCTTGAATTAGGTGTCAATGTTTTAGGTTCAGTTGCTGATGTGTATACCAATGCCGATGGTATTAAAAAGTCGATTACCGCACCGGGCCCAGGTAACTATATTACCATGGCGAAATCTGTTGCTTTAGCAGCAGCTATTGTTGGTGAAGAATCAATACAACAACGCAGCTTTATTTTAGCGCATGGTTCAAGTACACCGCAAAATCGCGTGACAGAATCATTAATTTATCATCGCATCGCTGAAAGTTTTGATATTAACAATTGGCCAGTAGCTGCGCCTAAAGCTTATGTTGGTCATACGATTGGTCCAGCTAGTGGTGATCAGGTAGCCATGGCTTTAGGTATTTTTGCTCATAATATTATGCCAGGTATAACTACCATCAAAAAAGTTGCTGATGATGTGCATAATGAACGTTTGAACATTGCTACCGAGCATTGGGATTGTCATAACATGGATGTCGCTTTTATTAACTCAAAAGGTTTTGGCGGTAATAATGCCACGGCAACCTTGCTTTCACCTGATGTTACATTGTCGATGATGGAAAAGCGTCATGGTAAAGATAAGATGGCAAGCTATGAAGAAAAAACAGTAGCGGTTGAACAAGCTAGAGCGACATACCAAGAGCAAGCTAATAATGGTGAATTTCAGCTTATCTATCGTTTTGGTGATGGTACATTAATGGATGATGATATTACCTTGTCGACAGAAGATATCGGTGTTACGGGATTTGCTAATAAAATTCAACTACCAAAAAATAACCCGTTTAATGATATGATTTAAAATCTTTTAATTGAATAAATACAAAGCCCTGCAATTATATTGACAGGGCTTTTGTCTTTATTGCACTATAGTGATGTATGAATAGTCTGTCGCTTTAATAGATCCATAGATAAATACCGGTTAATCATCAGAAAGCGTTAAGGCCTATTTGAAATTGTCAGTAGTACAATCGCCATTTATCAGAATAATATAAAGTAAGTGTTAAAAACAAATCTGAAGCGGTTGAAAAAGGATTTTATGTTGTAGTTTTGAAGTTACTCAATGCAACGTAGTTTAAATTTTAGCAATTTAGTAACGATTAATTGGTGCATAAATAGTGTCCATATCCCCGATAAAGATATCATTAAAACTTGAAAATGAACCTGCTAAAGTGAAAGCTGAGCACAATCATCCACTAATATTTGCTTTAATCTTAGGTGTGCTAGGGGCATTGCTAAACAGCTTTCCCGTAGAGCTTGCTTATAGCATCTCCTTAGTACTTGGCAATTTAGCTTTTATTATTGCCGCTGCTTATCTACGACCCGCCTTAACCTTTTTATGTGCTTTAATTTGTGTTGCTCCTTTATTGATTATTTGGGGTCACCCTTTTGGTTTTATTACCTTTGGCCTCGAAGCATTATTTGTTTCGTTTATGCGTAACAGAGGTTGGTATTTACCTACTGCTGATTTTTTATATTGGATTGTTATTGGCATGCCATTGACCGCCTTACTGATCTGGTTTAATAACATTGATGCTGAGGCATATATTTTATTTTCTTTATTTAAACAAAGCATTAATGCGGTTTTTTATACCGCAGTCGCGGTGATAGTTACATTCGTCTTTGGCGAGAAACTAAAGCAATGGATTACGCCGCAACAACCACCGTTGATAAAGAGCTTAAAACAATATTTACATTACATTTTATGGGTAATGTCAGCTTTTTTTGTTGTTGGTATTTGTTTATTTCTTAGTCGCAGTTTAAATGATATTCAGCATCGACAATTTGATGAGAAACTCAATATTAGTAGTCTATATTTGAGTCGGATTGTCGAAAATTATGTTGATGAGCATACTAAAGCTGTAGCCCAAACAGCCAATAATTTTTCAGCGATTGAACCGGATGAGTATGCTAGTACGCTAATTAAAGCTCATCAGCTATATCCAGGTTATTTGACTATGCTTGTTGCCAACAATCAGGCGAATGTAACTGCTTCTTCACCGGGTTCTTTATTGGCAGACATTCCAAATAATAGTTTGAGTATTGCTGATAGAACGTATTTTTCACAAGCCTTCTACAATGAGGCCTTATATATATCACCTGTTTTTCTTGGACGAGGCTTTGGCGTTGAACCAATTGTAGCGATCAGTTCGCCCTTTTATTATCAAAATAGTGATAAGCCTGCTGGAATTATAGAAGGCTCACTTAATCTAAATATGTTTGAACAAGTGAAACAAGTTGAGGGCGGCGGTGATGAAATAGCTATTGTTTTGACTGACGAAAACGACAATGTTATCTATGCTGATAAAGCTTTAAAGTTAATTACCCTAGCCAAATTTAACTTCTCGATTACCCAAGATAAATCAAAACATAAATTGATGGTTGTTGGTAAAGAAGGCGGAAGTAGCAAAAACTACTTATATCGCCAAGTTGATTTAAAAAATGGTTGGAAGATTTTTGTTATTATTGAGCATGTTCAGCTGTTAAATTTAATTGAGCAACAATATTTAGCTATTTTTATGTCACTATTTTTAATTTTTGTATTTGTTGTGTTGTTAGCTAGTCAGTTTGCTCATACATTAAACCAACCTCTAGAATATGCACTTAAAGAGCTTGCCCGCGGGGGTGAAAAAAAGAACTATAAAACGATTCCTTTTGAAGCACCGACCGAATTTATAACCCTATATACAGAGCTTCAGCAAGCACAAAAGCGTCAGCTTCAGCACCAACACCTACTAGAAGAGGAAGTTGCTCAAAGAACGTATGAACTTAATCAAGCTAATGAAGCATTAAAAGAGTTAGCTAATAGAGATAGCTTAACGGGCTTATATAACCGTCGTTATCTTGATGATAAATTTAGTGAATTACAGGCTATATTGTCACGTAATAAGGGCAGTATGATGGTTGCAATGCTAGATTTAGATCATTTTAAAGATTTGAATGATAATTATGGCCATCTTCTTGGTGATAAGTGCTTGGAGTATGTTGGTCAGCTTATGAAAAGCAAATTTGATCGCCGTAGTGATATTGTTGCTCGCTTTGGCGGTGAAGAATTCATCATTGTCGCTCAACATGATGATAATCAAACAGTAATGGAAATGCTTGAGGATTTAAGAAAAGAAATTTCTCATCATTGTTTTCCGTATGACGGTCAACAATACTTTGGTATTACTGTCTCTATAGGTGTCGTGACGGCTGACGCAACTTATTCAGAAAAAATAGAGCAATGGATACATTTTGCTGATGAACAACTTTATTGGGTCAAAAATAATGGACGTAACAAAATGTCGGTGACACATATAGATTAACCTGAATTATAGATAAGTGGTATTTGGTCAGCATATTTTTTAAACCACCCTTAGCGTTAAACTGAGCGTCTATGGTATTTATTGTCCTGGGTTTAGGCTAGACTCAAGTTGCTCACCTGTTAACCATTTTTGACGAATGTTATAAATAGTACCATTATTTTCAAGTTGCCGGTAAGCGCTGCCTAAGCGCGTCAGCCATCTAGGGTCAGTCCCTAAACTTAAAGCAACGCATAGTTTATTGTTTAGCTCGTAGGCACTATGTACTTTTACTAATTTTTGATAATCTAAGCCCAATCGTTTAGCTCTATGTTTAACGGTTAATTCTGTTGCAACAATTAAATCGACTCTAGCGCTAAATAGCATTTGAATGTTTTGCTCTTGTTGCACTAAACGCAAGACGTTATTGAATTCTTTGTCAGTCAGGTATTGTTCTGCATTTGAGTAACGTGAAACTGCTATTTTTTTATCCTTAAGCTGTTCAATACCATACGGAATATTTTGATAATGACTTTTCAGTCCCCAAAAGGAAAATTTTTCTTTGGTAATACAGCCAAGCCAATTAAACATTGCTGATCTATGTGGTGTATTTGCAATGGAGAATATAAGCACATTAGGCTTTTGCTTAGCTACTTCATAGGCTCTTGCCCAAGGCATAATTTTTATATTAGGTTCTATTGTAATGATTTTAAATAATTCATTGATAACTTCAATTGATAAGCCGCTCAGTGAGCCGTCTGAGTTTTGAATTTGAAATGGTGCAAGATGTTCAGTAACAATTGTAAGTTCGGGTAAGTCATTACTTCTCACGGGTAAAGTGCAGAGTAATATTGAGATGGGTATTAAAAAGTAGCGTGTTAAGAATGTCCTCAATAGTTTTGACTCAGCTGTATTTTCTATATTATTGAGTTTAGTCACTACTATGCATAACCTCGCTCATATCATAATGATAGCTTAGTCTAGATGAAAGTTATTGTCTAAATTAGCGCTTTTTTAGCTTACTAAAAAAGCGGCTCATGCCGCTTTTTAAATTTAACACAATTACTATGTTATGCTTTTTTGTATTGCTCTGTAGTCACAAAATCTAGTATGCCGATTGCGGCTTTTCGGCCTTGGTCAATTGCGGTAACAACAAGGTCTGAGCCTAGCACCATATCACCGCCAGCGAAAATATTAGCTTTACTGGTTTGTAAGGCAAAATCGCTATTATCTACCGCAACTACTCTGCCGCGGCTATCTACTTCCACGCCGGCATCCTTCATCCATTGTGGCGGGCTAGGTAAAAAGCCAAAAGCAATAACAACAGCATCTGCAGGCATAATAAATTCAGAACCTTCAATAACTTCAGGATTTCTGCGACCATTTGTATCCGGTGCACCAAGTTGAGTTTTAACAAACTTAACACCACAAGCGTTACCATCTTCGTCGATAGCAATATCTAAAGGTTGGATATTAAATTGAAAATTTACCCCTTCTTCTTTCGCATTTTGTACTTCGCGTGGTGAGCCTGGCATATTTGCTTGGTCACGACGATATGCACAAGTTACTTCACTAGCGCCTTGTCTAATAGAGCTTCGAACACAATCCATAGCAGTGTCACCACCACCTAAGACAATAACTTTTTTATCTGAAAAATCAACATAAGGTTTAGCGTTTTCATTGCCATTCGCTTGTGAAAGTTGCATTAACTTTTGGGTATTACCAATTAAAAAATCTAAGGCGTTATAAACACCAGGAGCTGATTCGTTGTCAAAGCCGCCAGTCATATCTGTGTATGTGCCAAGAGCTAAAAATACAGCATCAAATTCATCGCTAATATCAGTAAAACTAATATCAACGCCCACATTGGTATTTAAGCGAAATTCAATCCCCATACCTTCAAGGATTTCTCGACGTGTTTGGATAACATCTTTTTCGAGCTTAAATGAAGGAATACCAAAGGTTAGTAGGCCTCCAATTTGCGCATGTTTATCAAAAACAATAACATCGACACCGTTTCGAGTTAGTACATCTGCACAAGCAATGCCTGCGGGGCCAGCACCAATGATAGCAACACGCTTTCCGGTTGCGATAACTTCAGATAAGTCGGGCTTCCAGCCTTGAGCAATCGCGGTATCGGTAATGTATTTTTCGATATTGCCAATAGTCACAGCGCCAAAATCATCATTCAGTGTACAGGCCGACTCACAAAGCCTATCCTGTGGACAAACTCGGCCACACATTTCAGGTAAGCTATTGGTTTCATGACAAAGGTCTGCAGCCTCAAAAATCTTACCATCGGTGACTAGTTCCAACCATTGTGGAATGTAGTTGTGGACAGGGCATTTCCATTCACAATATGGATTGCCGCAATCTAAACAACGATCTGCTTGGCCAGCGCTTTGTTCATTACTTAAAGGTTGATAAATTTCAACAAAATTAATTTTCCGCTGTTCTATTGCCTTTTTCGGCGGGTCAATGCGCTTTACATCGATAAATTGATAAATATTTTTACTCATGAATTAATCTCTCCAATTCGTGTTCATTGTTATTGTGCTTGAACACGAAGTTCTGCAGACGAACGGCTGCGATGACCCAATAATGTTTTGACATCAACCGCTTTTGGTTTCACCAATTTAAACAGCGGAGCATAACTTGAGAAATTGCTTAAAATTTCTTGTGCTCTTAAGCTGTTGGTTTCGTCGAAATGTTGGTTGATAATACCGCGTAAATGTTCTTGATGAATATTAAGCTCATCGATGGCTAACATTTCGATCGATTCATTATTTAAACGCACGTCGAGGTCATTATTTTCATCTAAAACATACGCAAAGCCGCCGGTCATACCTGCGCCGAAGTTAACGCCGACTTGTCCTAAAATAGTGACAATGCCGCCGGTCATATATTCACACGCATGATCACCTGTACCTTCAATCACGGCATGACAACCTGAATTACGAACAGCAAATCGCTCACCTGCTTTACCGCAACCATAAAGTTTTCCGCCAGTAGCACCATATAAACAGGTATTTCCCATGATCATGGCTTCATGACTCAAATACTCGACACCTTTTGGTGGCTTGATGGTTAATTTACCACCGGCCATGCCTTTACCAACATAGTCATTAGCATCACCCGTTAAGGTCATTTCTAAGCCGCCAGCATTCCAGACACCAAAACTTTGACCTGCAGTGCCATTAAAGAATACTTTTATTGGGCTAGAAGCCATGCCTTGATCGCCATGCTGACGGGCAATTTCACCTGATAATGAAGCTCCGACTGAGCGATCGGTGTTTTGAATTGCTAGCCGATATTCACCACCCTGACTGTGGGCGATAGCGTCTGAGGCGAGTGAGACTAATTTTTGGTTTAGTTCACCTTTATCAAATGGTTGATTATCCTGTGTTTGATAAAGTGCAGTATCATCCTTTGCAACAACGGGGGCGATAATAGGCGACAAATCTAGTTTCTGTTGCTTAGCGCTAACACCAGGTAGCATTTCGAGTAAGTCTGTACGTCCAATGATCGCTGTTAAGCTTTCTACACCCAGTGTAGCTAATATTTCACGAACATCTTGAGCGATGAATTTGAAATAATTCATCACTTGATCAGGTAAACCTTTAAAGAATTGTTCACGCAATACGTCATCTTGAGTTGCTACACCTGTAGCACAGTTATTTAAATGGCAAATACGTAAGAATTTACAACCAAGAGTTACCATAGGTGCGGTACCAAAACCAAAGCTTTCAGCACCTAAAATTGCGGCTTTAACGATATCTATACCTGTTTTTAAACCGCCATCTACTTGTAAACGAACTTTATGGCGTAAACCATTAGTCACTAAAGATTGATGTGCCTCTGCTAAACCAAGCTCCCAAGGACAACCGGCATATTTTACTGAGGTCAGTGGGCTAGCACCGGTACCGCCGTCGTAACCAGAAATGGTAATAAAATCAGCATAGGCTTTAGCGACACCTGACGCTATGGTGCCAACACCAGGGCCGGAGACCAACTTTACGGAAATAATCGCTTTTGGATTCACTTGTTTTAAATCGAAAATAAGCTGGGCTAAATCTTCAATTGAATAAATATCATGATGAGGCGGTGGTGATATTAAGGTTACGCCCGGAACTGAAAATCGTAATTTAGCGATTAATGGGGTTACTTTATCGCCCGGTAATTGTCCGCCTTCTCCCGGTTTAGCACCTTGCGCGACTTTAATTTGCAAGACATCGGCATTAACTAAGTAGTGTGGCGTAACACCGAAACGTCCTGAAGCTATTTGCTTTATACGTGAATTTTTTACTGTGCCGAAGCGACGCTCGTCTTCACCACCTTCACCTGAGTTTGAAAAGCCACCTAAACGGTTCATGGCAATAGCCAATGCTTCGTGTGCTTCAGGGCTTAAGGCGCCAATTGACATTGCAGCGCTATCAAAGCGTTTAAATAATTCACTTTCGGATTCGACTTTAGCAATATCTATGGCTTGTTGATCATTTTTCAATGCTAATAAATCACGTAACGCGGCGGCAGGGCGGTTATTAACTTGCTCAGCGAATATTCGATAGTCTTTGTAATCACCACTGCGTACAGCGGTTTGCAATGTACTGACAACATCGGGGTTGTAGGCATGATATTCACCACCATGAACATACTTTAAAAGTCCGCCATGGCTAATTTTTTGATGTGGCATAAATGCTTTACGAGCAAGATTGATACTGTCTTGCTCAATGTCGGAAAAATCCGCACCTTCAATACGGCTTGGTAAATCAGGAAAGCAAAGTTGCATGATATTGCGACTTAAACCAATGACTTCGAAAAGCCCAGCACAACGATAACTTGCTATGGTAGAAATACCCATTTTCGAGAGTATTTTTAATAACCCTTTATTGATGCCTTCTCGGTAATTCACTACCGCTTGACGAGGGGTTAAATCAATTTGCTTTTGTTGTACTAATTGCTCAATAGTTTCATAAGCAAGGAATGGATAAATGGCGGTTGCGCCAAGTCCAAGTAACACAGCAAACTGATGAGAATCACGTACCGAAGCGGTTTCAACAATAATATTTGAATCACAACGCAACTGTTGATCGACTAAACGTTTTTGTACCGCACCAACAGCCATTGCTGCTGGAATAGGGAGCATACCTTGGTGTATCTGGCGATCTGATAAGACTAAAATTACCGTATTTTTTTCACGTACTAATTCTTCTGCTTCATCACATAAACGTAATACTGCTGCCTCTAAACCTTCTTCTTGGTCATAATTTAGCGTTAACGTATCTGAACGATAATGCTCAGGGTCAAGTTCACGTAGCTGCTTTAAACCGGTATACATTAGCACTGGCGTGGCAAATAAAATGCGATCAGCATGGCCAGTGGTTTCATTGAAAACGTTATGCTCACGACCAATACAAGTCCCTAATGACATGACGTAACGTTCACGTAATGGGTCAATAGGTGGGTTGGTGACTTGAGCAAACTGCTGACGAAAGTAGTCGAATAATGAACGTGGCTGGCTTGATAACACTGCCATTGGTGTGTCATCACCCATCGACCCCGTCGCTTCTTGGCCATTTTCTGCCAAGGTTTTTACGACTTGATGAATTTCTTCATAGCTGTAGTTGAACATTTTATGATATTGAGCGATTTCTTGATCGCTAAAAACGCGTTGACCAATGAGCTCACCATCTAGCTTATCAAAAGGCACTAAACGGCGAATGTTATTATCTAACCATTTTCGGTACGGGTGGCGAACTTTTAGCTCGTTGTCTATTGCATTAGAGTCAAATATTTTACCTGTGTAGGTATCAATGGCGAACATTTCGCCTGGCCCTAAGCGGCCTTTTTCTACTACTTCATCTTCACCGTAATCCCAAATACCGACCTCGGAAGCTAAAGTGATAAAGCCATCGCGAGTGATAACATAACGAGCAGGACGTAAGCCGTTACGGTCTAAGTTACAGGCTACATGGCGCCCGTTAGTGACTACAACACCAGCTGGGCCGTCCCACGGTTCCATGTGCATAGAGTTAAATTCATAGAAGGCTTTTAAATCATCGTCCATTAGCGGACTATTTTGCCATGCAGGCGGCATTAATAAACGCATACCTCGGTATAAGTCCATGCCGCCGGCGAGAAATAATTCCAACATGTTATCTAATGAAGAAGAGTCAGAGCCACTCTCGTTAACAAAAGGAGCTGCATCTTTTAAATCAGGTAATAAAGGTGAACGAAAGCGATGAGTACGTGCTCTACTCCATTGCCTGTTACCTTTAATCGTATTAATTTCACCATTGTGAGCTAAGTAACGAAATGGTTGTGCTAAATGCCATTGAGGTGAGGTATTCGTAGAAAAGCGTTGGTGAAATACACAAATGGCGGTTTGCATGCGAATATCGGCAAGGTCGAGATAAAAGTTTGGTAAATCTACCGGCATCATCAAGCCTTTGTAGATGGTTACTAAACAAGACAAACTGGCAACATAAAAGCGTTCATCAGTGATGCGTTTTTCTGTGCGACGACGAGCCATATATAAACGACGTTCTAAATCACGATTTCGCCAACCCGGAGGAGCATCGACAAAAACTTGTTCTATACCCGGTAAATTACTTTTCGCGATTTCACCTAGCGTTGATATATCTGTTGGTACTTCTCGCCAGCCGACTAATGTTAGGGTTTCTCGGGCAAGCTCTTCTTCAAGAATTTTTTTACTTAAATTGGCTTGAACCGGATCAGGGTTAAGAAAAACCATACCAACAGCGTACTTTCTACCTAATTGCCAATTGTTTTCTTCGGCAATGGCACGAAAGAAGCTGTCAGGCTTTTGCATTAGCAAGCCACAACCATCGCCCGTTTTTCCATCGGCTGCAATGCCACCACGATGTTGCATCCTATCAAGAGCGTGAATAGCAGTCTTCACCAGTTTATGGCTTCTTTCTCCATGCTGATGGGCAATTAAACCAAAACCGCAATTGTCTTTTTGATAAGTATGATCGTAAAGCTGCATTCTCTTCTCCTAAATAAACGCTCCAACTATTGATATTTAACTTGGCTTTAATGGATAAATTTACGCTTTTAATGCATAAAAAATCTAAATGACTCTGTTGGATTGACTCTTACATTAAACATTTACAATTGAAACGTCAATGTAAATAGAGTATTTGCTCGTAATATTTTTACACTAAATTTAGCTTGTTAAGAGGGTTATGGGACTTGTATCTGCTTGCATCGGCCTAGGTTGGTTAACTTGTATGATTTTTTGTAATTTAGCAACATTTCACTTCATTGTATTATTAAATAAATTAAAAGATATTCACTAAGGTTATATTCAATATTTATGCAGGATTATAATCCGGAATTTGGTTTTTATTGCGTGAGTAATGATGTAACTTAAAGGTTATCTTAGGGTAAGCTAACTTTTCCGTGACTCCTAGTTGAGGTTAAGTAAGGGAAAATAGATAGATTGTATATTGGAGGAAATTACAATTATGTTATTTATTAAAAGTAATAAGCCCGAGTAATGAAAATTACTCGGGCTTATGTAAAAGCACTATTTACTTAATAGAGAACGGTAATTATGGCTGATAACCGTTTATTAGACCCTTTGTAGTAATGCTGACAGCATCATGAGCATGTAATGATTCTAAATGGTTAATGCGTAACCAGAAATCATCAAATTGTTCTGTCGTATTCATGCTGTGCTGCAAACGACGCGCAGCATCTTCGCAGAACATCAGGTTTTGGCCATTTAATAGCGCGAATTCTTGTTCGTCTTCACGTTTGACTGCTGCTTGTACTGGCGTTTTAAGTGAATTTTCAATTAAGTCCACTAAATCAGTGATCGGAAACTCTGTTGTTGCACTGTTTAATTTTACTTTAATTTCAGCAACTGAACGTTGACTATGAGGTGTCGCAACAACCCCTTCGGTTGTACCAAGCCACTCATGCACACTATCTAAATCAATATTTGTATCAGTTGAAAATTTATCTTTAAAAGCTTTTTGAATAAGTTGGCGTGCCAATGCCGCAGAGCAAGGACAAGTTGAAGAATAGCGTACATCAACTGAAAGCTCGATATCTAATTGGCCTTTATTCAAGCGGCCCGTAATAGTAACAGGGTAGGCTTTCCAGCCCTGTTTACCACTAATAAGAGACTTACGACGTAAGTGATAGTCAAAGCTAAATTTTACTTTTGCATTGTCGCTGAGTTCTTGATGACTGCTAATGAAACCATCTAACAACGTCACTAAACTCTGATGATTAAGCACATTTGAATTTGATAACTCATCAATGAGTAAATACAAACGCGACATATGAATGCCTTTTGCTTTAGGTTCTTTAAGGTTTACAAATGCGTCAATGTAAGCTGAAACCATACGCTCTGATTGGCCTTTTGATGCAACCATGATGGGCATTTCTATATTACTCATGCCGACCCAATCCAAAGTCCCCTCAGTTTGTGCTGTGGTATGATTTGCTATATCAGGCATTATTGTTGGCATTTTGACTCCGCTATTCGCTTGTGCACTATGTAAAGGGCTATCGTGTAACTGCAGTACATAGTAAAAATTGTAATTTAGCACTGCTATCAAAAAATTTGATATAGCCCGCTCTTAACTTATAAAAGTGGCATATAATGCAGTAACCTCAAAAAGGGCGCCATTTTGAACGATCCACCCGTTAAAAGCAATGCTTGTCATGGTGATAATGATATTGATCAAGTATATGATATTTACTTTTAATCGCTGATGTAAACCGTATGGGCACTGAGACCGTCGGCATTGTATTTTTTACATAATGCGGTGAAAATGGTAGGGGTAAAATGGCAAAAATGTTTTAACTAAGGAAACTTTATGGTGACTATCCAGCATTTAAACTTAACCTTGATTAATGGTTATTTAGAAGTTTTAGATATAGGGGTATTGCAGCAGATGCTAGACTTGTACGTGCAGCAATCTCAGCTTTACCTAACTGGCATTGATGAGGCTATTACTCAAACAGATCAAAAGCTGTGGCAAGAACACTGTCATAAAATGAAAGGCTCTGCCGCTAGTGCTGGTTTATTGCAGGTTTACGATAAGCTTGTTGCAATTGAAAAATCAGCTGAAGAATGGTCAGTTAAAGAAAAGCACGCAAATGCACTGAGGTTAGTAAATCAGCAGGCGATCGATGCATTTAAAGAATGGTTGTCTGGCCAATAAGTTTCATTGGGTATAGTGGCAGGCTATAGATTTAACCTGCTCTACAATCTAGGTATGACGTGTGAAATAGCTACATTAACACTTAATCAACACTTCCAATAAAGCGATAACCCTCGCCATGAATGGTATTAATTAACTCTGGCGCATTTTCAATTGATTCAAAGTGCTTACGTAGACGACGAATGGTAACATCGACTGTTCTGTCATTGGAGCGTAAATCTCTGCCGGTCATTTCTTTGATTAGTTGTTGGCGCGTGACAATTTGCCCTGCATTAGCAATTAATAAACGTAATGCACGATACTCTCCGCGTGGTATAGAAATTTCTTTATTTTCAGGAGAAATCATTTTTCTAGAGTTGCTGTCAAGTGACCATTGGTTAAAGTTGATAATCGAATCGTTTAATTCTGATTTGGTACTCGACATTCTATTTAATATGTTACGAGCGCGGATAGTCAACTCTCGTGGATTAAATGGCTTAGTCAGATAGTCATCTGCGCCAATTTCTAATCCCAAAATTTTATCAATATCGCTATCTCGGCCAGTTAAGAATATTAGGGCTAAATCGTCATTGCTAGTCAACTCACGCGCTAATAACAAGCCATTTTTACCTGGTAAGTTGATATCCATAATAACCAAGTTAACATTATTATCTTGTAATTCGCATTCCATGCTATCACCATCTACTGCTTCCGATACACGGTAGCCCTCTGCTTCAAATAGATTTCGTAGATTAAAGCGTGTTACATCCTCGTCTTCTACGATTAGTATATGTGGTTTTTGCATGCTGAATGTCCAGTCTTGTCTCGTTTATTTGTAAATCAACAGTTAATCATTATCGATTAGAACCTTGTAATTATAGACGATTACAAAATATTATAAATATGGGTTAATGGTATAGAAGCTGATGTTAAAACACAATCATCACTACTAATAATGGGGCTATAGTAAAGTAACTTGCTTAATAATTGTTCTGTTTAGATCAAATAATCAACTAATAGGGAAATTAATTTCAATGGTTACCCCTTTGCCAAGTTCACTATTGAGTACAATAGTACCACCAAGTGCTTGGGTGACAAGATTATAGACCAAGTGCAAACCTAAGCCACTACCGCCCTCGCCACGTTTAGTCGTGGTAAAAGGTTCAAAAACCTTATTTTCTATTGTTTCATCAACACCAATACCATCATCTTGAAACAGCATATTGAGCTGGTTGCTTAAAGGCATGACGGTAATAGTTATTTTCCCACTATCTCTACCTTCAAAACCATGAATAATAGAGTTCATGATTAAATTGATCAATATTTGATTGAGAGGGCCAGGTTTACTGTTAATGATTAGTTTAGATGGGCAATCAATATCAATTATATAGGGTAAACTGTGTAGCTGTGGCCTTAAAGTCAGTAATGCTTCACTGAGTAACTCTTTCACATCGAAGCTGCGAATCTCTTCGCTCGATTGATCTACTGCAACTTTCTTAAAACTGGAAATTAAGTCTGCTGCACGATTTAAATTGCGATAAATAATCGCAACATTTTCTCCTCCTTCGTGCAAAAACTTTTTCAATTGGCTAGATTTTAGGGATTTATCTTCAAAGGCAGTGGTGACTTCTTCAATGCGATCGGCGAGTAAAGTAGAGGCGGTAACACCTAAACCAATCGGCGTGTTAACTTCATGCGCTACCCCAGCAACCATATCGCCTAATGAAGCCATCTTTTCACTTTCAACCAGTTGCCCTTGGAATTGGTGCATTTTTTCTAAAGTGGAAAGTAGCTCTTGGTTCGACTCTTTTAGGGCAGCTGTGCGCTTATTGATTTTATCTTCCAGTTCAGATGAATGTTCAATGCTTTGCTGCTCGGCGGCATCTAACTGCGCAATATGCTTTTCCATGCGTGCAAATAAAATATTGATATTGCGTGCGAGTATATCAGCTTCGCGATAAGGCATGGCTTGACATCTTTGCTGAAAATTTTTCTGTCTGGCTACCGCTTGAACAGTATTCACTAACGTAAGGTAAGGGGCGCTGATGTAACGGTTTAATTGTAGTACGATGAAAATTGTCACTAGCAAAATAATAAACATGATGAGTATGCTAGTGGTTAGTAATTTATCGGTAATTAGTGTTATATACTCCTTGCTACTTTGCAAATATACAAAGCCGACTACCTCTTCATCAGCTTTGATTGGATACATATACTCAAGATAGTTGTCTTTGAATCTCGGGTTGAGCAAGTTGTTAATTTCATTGCTTTTCTCAGGAATGGCAGAGCGTCGCTCACTGCGTTTATAGCTATAAAATAATTCCAATTTGTTACTTTGATTGTTTAGCTGATATATATGGACATAATTTAAATTGGGAATTCGAGAAGTTATAGTCATGTTATCCATCAAGCTTTGTCGATCCGAACTTATTAAATAACTTTTACTTTCATCTGCCAATTCTTCAGCCCAGTACTTGATGTCGTCGGCAGCTAACTTATGGTAACTTGCAATATTTTGCTGTGAAATGAAGACAAGGTTAACCATGCAAGAGGCGATCACAAGGCCAATAATTGAGAGCAAAAATATTCGTCGAATTGACCAAATGCGTATTGTTGTTGGCATAAAATATCAAGCTCAGTTAAATGATGAATAGTATGATTGTAGAAAATCTTAGTGTTTTCAACAATCTCTTCTTGTAGATATTACTATTATTAGCTTAAGTAAAACATTGATAAACCGCAAAGCCTTTTTTAATTGCAAGTGTTTTTGTTGTACCTATGGCCTTCTCCATAATTGGCGGGTATTTTAAAAAACTGTTCGCGACTATGGTTATACAACCGTGGGTAGATAAATGTTGCTTAATTTTCGTTAAAAATTGCTCAGTTGCTGCATAGTGAGTTTTAACACCTTGATGAAATGGCGGGTTAGAAATAACAAAATCATAGCGCTCTTTCACATCAGAAAGGCTGTCGGATGCGAGACTTTCTCCGTTTAGTCCATTGAGTGCTAAAGTCGTTTTCGCTGACTGTAATGCTAAGGCACTAACATCGACTAAAGTGAGTTTAGTGCCGGGAAAAAGCTTACCTATACATGCAGCTATAACGCCAGCGCCACAACCAAAGTCGAGTACTTTACCTTTTATCGATTGTGGTAAGTTTTCTAACAAGACATCGGTGCCAACATCTAAGCCATTCTGGCTAAAAACGCCAGGTAATGCCGCTATTTTTAGTTGATTATCGCCAACCGTTACTGAGTAATATTTATAGAATTCATCGAGTTCAAATTTTGGTAAATCTGACTGAAATTGCCCAACATACAACAAACAATGACGTGCTGCGTCAACCTTATTGCAAAAGTTTAAATAGTTTTTACTTAACTTATCTGCCGATTTAATACCGCCTTTGTTTTCACCAACAATAATCACTGTAGCGTCTTCTGTCATTGATTCAGCAAGCATCGCTAGTGTAAAGCCAAATTCGGCCTTACTTTTAGGAAAGTTAATGATCACTAAATCATGTTTTACTTGAGCTTTATATTCTACACAGAAATGGCTGGTAACTTGGTTGTTTTCGCTCATTTGGCTGAGTTTGTAATCGGCAAAATTAGTGTGGTAACAAGTTATTTTTGCCGTGGTGTGATGGGTCAAATATTCGGCAATAAAGCCGTCATTAACAATATTAACGAAAAGAGGAGTAGCTGCTGAAATACCATCGATATTTCGTATTAACAGTTGATTAATATTGCTGATTGCCATGGAATTACCTGTGTTTGCGCTTAATTCATTATAATACTTGCGATTTTTTGTACGTATTTTGCTACAAATATGCGCAGATGTTATTTTTAGTATGTAATAATGCAAGCTATTCTACGCGATTTTAAACATCTCGCCATCAATAGTCCTAAAGGAGTTGGCTATTTTTAATAAAATGATTTTTCGCCTGAAAATAAAATGGCTACATAGCCAAAATAGGCAAAAGCTTTTGACCTTCCGTTATTTTCTATTAGGGCGTTTTTTTGGGAAAAGTGCGCAGGCAGAAGTATATTTAGCGTTAAACGACCCTCATAGTTTTATGTTGGTACAAATGCTAGCTCGTTTACAGGAAAAATATGAAGTAGAGTTAAAAATATTCTTTATTTGGGGCGCTTTACCTGGAGTGACAATAGCTCCAAAGCTGCATCGAAAATGGGCAATTCAGGATGCTAATTTAATTGCTGAGCAATATCACCTAGTGAAAATAGATAAAGTCCCTTCGCCACGGTTATTTTCTACAGGCCAGCAAGCTTGGCAATTGCTGCCTAATAATATCAATAATGCCGAGCAAGTTTTTTTACAAACTTGGGGCGGTACTTATAGTGAACATTATGTTGCGTCGACACCGACCATTACCCATCAAGTGAAAAACCAGGCTCGACTTGAATACAAAGGGCATTATTGTGCTGCTGCTATTTATTTTGCTGGAGATTGGTTTGTTGGCGTAGATAGACTTTTTCATTTTGAAAAGACTTTAGAGCAACACAGCTTGATAACATCGGTTAGTAATGAATTATTGGCCGATGTAAATGTCAGTAAGGAACTTGTTAGCACAAAGTTTACTGATTTTAAAAAACAGCCGACAATTAACGTAGAATTACAGCAACTAGAAATATTCTTGTCTTTACGTAGTCCTTATTCATATTTGGGTTTTGTGCAAGCTATTGCATTGGCCGAGCGCTATCAACTTGAACTAGTGATTAAACCTGTTTTACCTTTATTGATGCGTGGTGCTTCAATTCCCATCGCTAAGCAAAAATACATCTATTTGGATGCTTTAAGGGAAGCGAAAAAGCTTAATATTGAATTTAATGGTTTTGTAGATCCCCTAGGTGATGGCGTCATCAACGCATATAGTATGTTTGCTTGGGCACAGCAACAAGGTAAGGGTAAAGAGTACATGTTGGCGTGTTTTCGCGCGGTCTATGTAGAGAATATTGATTTATCAGACACCGAGAATATCGATATAATTATCGAAGAGTTAGCATTAGATAAACAAGCTGCGCATGCCTATAAAGCTAAAAACAATTGGCAACAGTGGGCTGATAATAACCAAGCAGAACTGACAAGTTTAGCGTTTTGGGGAGTGCCGTGTTTTAAAATGAAAAACTTTAGCTATTGGGGGCAAGATCGAATATCTATTTTAGAAAAAGAAATAAGATCAAGTATATCAACAAATTAGATTTTTATTGTTAATATACGTTTAGACGTCTATTGACGAGACTTAGATTTAAATGTTTTAATAATTTAGTCCCTTATTCCAGTTGGGTTAGTTCATTTTGTAACTCGCCTAATGATGAAGGGCCAGAAGAGGAGCGTTTACCAGGTAGCTATTGTGAAGAGTTCAAACTCTAGTGAGCAATAGTGAGGGGGGAAAACGCCGAGGTAATTGTATTTTTGTTGATACAAATATCGGTTGTTGTCGCTAAGTCATATTTTATGCTTAGTGCTAGGTTGAATCCTTGCAACTGTCACCTTTTAGGTGGAGAGCTTCTGGCCTTTGTTAAGGCCAAAATTCATTTCTTGAATTTGGCTTTTGCAAGCGCCTATAAGTTCTCCGAACGAAACGAGTTCGAGAGAAATGAATCAAATAACTTATTGTAAAACACCCCAAAAATCGGAATCTTCCATTGTATGGACGGCTTTGATCACGCCATTACTTAGTGATGGCGCGATTGATTATGTCAGCTTACAAGCTATTGCAGAGCAACAAAATGCTGCAGCCAATGGTATTTTATTGCTAGGCAGCACAGGTGAAGGTCTGGCATTAACTAGTGAAGAACAACTCGCTATTGTGGAATTCGTTGTGGCATTGTCGCTTGATGTGCCTTTGATGGTTGCTGTTGGAGGCCATAACCTTGCTGCGCAAATAGCTTGGATAGGGCAATGTAATCAACTTCCTGTTAGCGCATATCTACTGGGTAGCCCAATTTATGCCAAACCAGGGCCGATTGGGCAAACTGCTTGGTACCAAGCCTTGCTCGACGCTGCAGACTTCCCTTGTATGCTATACAACGTGCCATCACGAAGTGGTGTCGAAATTGCCATTTCGGCATTACAAGCACTGCAACATCATGAGAATTGCTGGGCGCTTAAAGAAGCGAGTGGTGATCTTAACAAGCTATTAGCCTATCGTCAGCATTGCCCCGATGTCGAATTGTTCAGCGGTGAAGATGCCATGATGCCCTATTTAGGCAATGCCGGTGTGCGGGGCTTAGTGTCTGTTTGTGCCAATGTTTGGCCGCAGGAAACCCAGCGTTATGTGGCGTTAGCATTATCTCAGCAATGTGATGGCCTATTTCCACTTTGGCACAATGCCATTACTGCGCTATTTCAAGTCACGAGTCCTATTCCGGTAAAAGTATTAATGACCGAATTAGCCGTTATTAGTACAGCGACATTGCGTTTGCCATTATGCCAAGAAGAGTTAGCTAACGATCACAATTTGCACACTATTCATCAGGAAATTCAGCAATGGTTTGTAGAGCAAGCACTTAAAAGTAATGACAAAGCATCATTTGCTTTTGAACCTGCGCTCAATAATACCCAATCAGCCCCTTTATCAACAAGTAATTTAAGAGAAGTGAATCAATGAACTGGCAAGAAACTTTAACCGCGTTAGAATCAGGAAGTGTACGTGCAGCAGAGCAAAGTAGTTGTGGGAATTGGAGTGCTAATGTCGACGTAAAACAAGCAATATTATCGGCATTTAAAGCCGGTGATAATACTGAATTTGGTGGCATATATCAGGGATTTGTTGATAAGCATAATTTACCAGCACGTGAATTTTCGGTCAGTGATAATGTCCGTATGGTACCAGGTGGTTCATCAGTTCGTCGCGGTGCTTATGTTGCTCCCGGTGTGATTATTATGCCGCCTGCCTATATCAATGTTGGTGCATTTGTTGATAGCGGTACTATGATTGATAGCCATGCCTTAATTGGCTCATGTGCACAGGTAGGTAAAAATGTTCATGTCTCTGCGGCGGTACAAATTGGTGGCGTACTTGAGCCTATTGGAGCAAGTCCGGTGATTATTGAAGATAACGCTTTTCTTAGTGCTGGCGTGATCATTGTTGAAGGTATTGTAGTGAAAAAAGGTGCGGTATTGGCACCAGGAGTTTCGCTTTCAGCCTCAGTACCTGTTTATGATTGTGTTAATAATATTATGTTAGAGAAAGGCGCCGATATTCCAGAGAATGCAGTTGTTGTACCTGGAACTCGTCCTATTTCTGGCGGTTGGGCGGAAAAACAAGGCTTGAATATGGCGTGTGCATTGATTGTTAAATACCGTGATGAAAAAAGTAATGCGGCCTTAGAACTTGAAGCTGTTTTACGTTAGGGCAAAAAATGAAAGCAAGACAAGAAAAGTTAAGTGCTAGATTTAGACCAAATTGGCTTAATCCTACAGTGCTTAAAGTATTGAAAAATCGCCATCAGTTGCAGGTAAATGCCGACGAGATTGATGAAGATGAAGTTGGTTTTTTTCTCTATGATTTAGATGCGCTTGAGCAACACTTGTCGGAGTTAATGCAGCAAGATGTGATTAAACTTTGGTTTGCCGTTAAAGCTAACCCTTTGTCACGCGTTATTACTACCTTAGCTGAACAAGGCTTTAACTTTGACGTTGCCAGTCAAGGTGAGTTAAGCCAAGTGTTAGCGCAAAATGTTGCTGCTAAGCGTATTCTTAATACTGGGCCTGCTAAGTCTAAGCGCCAAATGAAAGCTTTTTTACAGCAAGGTGTTAACACCTTTGTTGTTGAAAGTTTGTTGCAGCTGCAGTGGCTTAATGAATCGGCGATAGAGCTGGATTGCAAACCTCAGGTACTACTTCGAGTGCAACTACAGTGGCCCGATGGTGAAAAAAACCCGCTTGGTGGCACTGAAGTGACGCCTTTTGGTCTATCGTGTGATGAGTGGCAAACAATTAACGTCAGTGACTTCCCTGCATTAAATATTAATGGTCTACATATATTTCAATGGGGCAATATGCTCAGCAATGAAAAAATGTTCCATTTATGGTCGCAAATGGTTGAGCCACTAACTCAGCTAGCTGAACAAGTTGGCATAAAGCTCGAAGTACTCGACTTAGGTGGCGGCTTAGGTGTTGACTATTTACAAAAAGGTCAGACGTTAAGTTGGCAACAAATTGTTGATGACTTGGCGAAAATAAAAGCACGAGCTGGCGTTAAGGAACTATGGCTTGAACTCGGTCGTTATGCTGTGGCTGAATCAGGCTATTACGTCACGTCAGTTGTTGATAAAAAGCAAAACTTTCAACAGCAACAACTCGTATTAGCTGGTGGTATCAACCATTTATTACGACCGGCAATTACTGAGCAAGCATTTCCTGCGGTAATGTTGCGAGAGTCTACCGAGTCATTAGTCAACTTCGATGTTCATGGCCCGCTATGTACTAGCTTGGATAAGCTTGGTCGATTAGCTTTTCCACAAGATATTGCTGTCGATGACCAGTTAGTTTTTGGTTTATCAGGTGCTTATGGCTTCACTGAAAGTATGCCATTTTTTCTCTGTCATCAAATAGCGGCTGAATATGTGCTGAAAAATGGAGAGGTTGAGTTAGTACGTGCTGCAGAGCCTGCTGCTTGGTATTTGCGTTAATGGCTGTGGTAGTCGATAAAAAGGTTATGTATGAATGTAATGAGTAAAGAAGTGATGTGTGTTGGTTAAATGGAGCTGATACGTGCAGCAGAGTCTGCTTCTTGGTATTTACGTTAATGACTGTGGTAGTCGATAAAAAGGTTATGTATGAATGTAATGAGTAAAGAAGTGATGTGCGTTGGTGAAATGGAGCTGATACGTGCAGCAGAGTTCGCCTCTTGGTATTTACGCTAATGGCAGCGGTAGTCGATGAAAAGGTTATGTATGAATGTAATTAGTAAAGAAGTGATGCATGTTGGTGAGATGGCCAGTGGCGCAGCACTGACGGTGCCGGTATATCGCATTAAAGGCTCTCAACAAGGCTCAGAGCAAGGCCCTAGCGTTTATATTCAAGCGAATATGCATGGTGCAGAAGTACAGGGCAATGCGGTTATTTTTCAGCTATTAGAGCAATTAAAGCACATTGAACTAAAAGGCGATATTACCTTAGTACCATATGCGAATCCGGTTGGCTGTAATCATAAAAATGGCGAGTATACCTTAGGTAGGTTTGACCCTATAACCGGGGTTAATTGGAATCGTATGTTCCATTTTGACGCCAGTATTATTGAACCGTTTGCACAAGAATATGTAAATTGTAGTAGTGAAAAAATTGAGGCTGCGTTTAAAGCGTTAATGCTTGAGCAAATTGAGCAAAAACTTAATCATAATATTTACGGTTTAACGACAGGGCAAAGAATTGCTTATCAATTGCAACGCTTAGCTCATCAGGCAGATATTGTGCTAGATTTACACACTGGCCCTATCTCAAGTAAACATTTGTATTGCCCTGAATATGCTAAGGAAAGTGCCAAATATTTTGATATTCCGCATACCTTATTGATCCCTAATAGTTTTGATGGCGCGTTAGATGAAGCTACTTTTTGTCCTTGGTGGCAATTACAGTTAACACTTAAAGCGCTTGGGCGAGACTTTCCTATTCGAAAAAATAATGTTGAAGGCGAATGTGGTATCGTTAAAGAAAGCTTTACTGTTGAACTGGGTTCGCAAGAGCAAATTGATTTAGATGTAGCTCATCAAGATGCGCTTGGTATTTTAAGTTATTTACAGTACCAGAATGTGATTAACTCTAATGACTATCATCCGAAAGCTATGGTTCGTTACAGCTGCATGTTAGAAGATTATAAAGCGTTATATTCGCCAATGGGCGGCATGGTCGATTACTTAGCGAGTTTTGGCGAGCCTTTACCTGCAGGAGAGCCCTTAGCACGGATATTGCGAATGGATAATTATGGTGATGGCGATCCATTACATTATATAAATTTGGATCATCCCGTGATCCCTATTTTACATTTTGCCTCAGCAAGTGTGAATCAAGGCACTGAACTGTATAAAGTATTTAGTAAGTTTAGTGTTCTGTAATTAATGCGCAGTTAGTCATTTAGGCTAACAGAAAGTGGCATTGAAAACGCCCTGATTTAATCTGAACAATGAGATTATATCAGGGCGTTATTATTACTTACTTTAGATAAAAAAGTGTTTAAAAAGCCACATGTTCTTTTAAGTAAGTAAATAAGTCTCGGTAATGTTTACCTACTTTTTCAGCACTGTGCTCTTTTTTAGCATTTCGTACAAGCTGTCTAAGCTTTTGTCTTTCCATGGTGTCAAATTGTGCTAACAAGGCTTCAATGACATCGTTGCCTTGGGCAATTAAGTCGTCACGCATTTGCTCAAGCTTTTCAAACTTCACTGATTCTTGTTGATGTTTGTTCGCCATCACTTCCATTGCGTGTTTGATGGGTTCAAGATCGGTTTCTGCCAGAATTTTTGCGATATGGCGAATATGTCGACGTAAAGCTTCATGTTTGTTAGTGATTTTATCAGCAACGATCATGGCTTGCTTTAGCTCTTCAGTAAGTGGTAAGCGGCTGCGTTGGTGTTTAGACATTTTTACGATGACAAGACCAAAATCTTGCAGTCGATGCATTTCACGCTTTATTTCCGATTTACTCAGTAATTCTTCTTCTAATTCGTCGATCTGATTGGCAGACTTTGTCATAATGTTAGGTAATAAATTGATAATTCCCTATAGTATACAACAAAGCCGTTACAGCAAAAACATTCCTGTTGCTGGTATCGAAAAAAATAGCGAACAAATGTGAGAAATAATTTACCCATGAGCGATTCTGATAGTATCCAAACGCAAATAGAACATGTTAAGCAGCGCGTTAACGACGCAATGGCAATGGCCAAATCATTAGGCGCAGATGGTGCTGAAGTTGCCATGAGCCGCCAGCAAGGCTTAAGTGTGAGTACGCGCTTAGGGGAAGTTGAAAATGTTGAGTTTACTAGCGATGGTGCGCTGGGTATTACCGTATATAAAGAAGGTCGTAAAGGTAGTGCTTCTACGGCTGATTTATCTGAAAAAGCCTTGAAGCAAGCGATTGAAGCGGCAGTAAATATAGCTAGATATACCTCTGTTGATGATTGTTCTGGCTTAGCTGATAAAGAATTATTGGCGATGAACCCTGAAGACTTAGATTTATATCACCCAAAAGTACTGTCGACAGAAGAGGCGATTAGTCTAGCAAAAGAATGTGAAGACACTGCTCTTGCCTATGATGAACGTATTACTAATTCTGACGGCGCAACACTAGCAAGTTTTGAAGGCTTTAAAGTTTATGGTAATAGTCATGGTCAATTAGTCGGCTACCCGAGTACACGTCATAATTTAAGCTGTGTGATGATCGCTAATGAAGGCGAAGATATGCAACGTGATTATGCATACACCGTTAGTCGTGAATTTGACGCTATGGATAGTGCGACTAAAATCGGCCAACAGTCTTCAATTGAAGCGCTTTCACGTTTAGGTGCACACAAACTAGCAACCACTAAAGTACCTGTGATGTTTCGTGCAGATATTGCCAATAGTATCTTTGGTCACTACATTGCGGCGATAAGTGGTGGTAATTTATATCGAAAATCATCATTTTTAATGGATTCAATTGATAAGCAAGTGTTCCCTGAATTTTTGTCGGTCAGTGAGCGTCCACATCTGAAAAAAGCTTTAGCAAGTAGTGCTTTTGATAGCGAAGGAATTGCGACAGTAGACCGTGAAATTATCACTGATGGCCGCTTAGCAACTTATCTTTTAACAAGTTATTCAGGCCGTAAGCTTGGTATGCAATCAACTGGTCATGCTGGTGGTATTCACAATTGGCAGTTAGGCATAAAAGAATCAGGGCAAGGTGGTGATTTCGATGCTATGTTGAAAACTCTAGGTACAGGGCTATTGGTAACTGAATTAATGGGTCAAGGCGTTAATGTTGTAACCGGTGATTATTCACGTGGCGCAGCTGGCTTTTGGGTTGAAAATGGTGAAATCGCTTACCCAGTTGATGAAATTACTATCGCGGGCAAGCTGCAAGATATGTTCGCGGGCATTGTTGCTATCGGCAATGATATTGATATGCGTGGTAGCATTCGAACAGGCTCAATTATTATTAACGAAATGCAAGTAGCAGGTAATTAATCGAGTTGCCTAACGTTTAAGTTAGAAATTTGTTTAGTTAATTAAAAAGCGAGCCAAGAGCTCGCTTTTTATGTTTAGGACGTACAGTAAAACGCGGATGCATGGATACTAAGAATGTATATATTCGGGGGCGCGGTCACATAGCAGTTAAAGAATGCGGGCAACACCTAGCTACTTAAACAGAAAGATTAAGGTTTAAGTGCCTAAAAACAATGTCGCGGTACCTAAAAAGGCAAAAATACCTACCACATCAGTGATAGTGGTTAGAATAACGCTGCCAGCTAACGCTGGATCGATATTCATCTTTTTTAACATCAATGGGATGGTAACACCTGCAATACCAGCCGCTGTCATATTCATCAACATAGCAAAAGCAATTATTGCCCCTAACATGATGTTTTCTTGCCAAATAGCCACTACGGTTGCGATTAATATGGCCCAAATCATACCGTTAAAGAAGCCAACCGCTAATTCTTTATAAAGTAAAATACGTGAGTTACTTTCGCCAACATGCCCTAAAGCAATACCACGAATAACTAGGGTTAAGGTTTGATTACCAGCGACGCCGCCCATGCTAGGAACTAAAGAGTTTAACACTGCGAGTATGGCTAATTGGCTTAAAATGCCTTCAAACATACTTGATACGGCAACGGCTAATAATGCGGTTATTAAGTTAACCCCCAACCAGACAGAGCGTTGTTGGGTACTTTTAAAAACGGGTGCGAAGGTATCAGCTTCATCGTCTAAACCGGCCATACTCATCATCGAGTGTTCAGCTTCTTCACGAATAATGTCAACCACGTCATCAACCGTAATACGGCCGAGTAAGTGACCTTCTTCATCAACAACAGGTGCGGAAAACCAATCATGGCGTTCGAATAGTTGCGCAACGTCTTTTTCGTTCATATCAGCGGTAATAGCTTCTATTTCATCATCAATCAGCGTTGAAACTATCGTTTCTGGTTTTGCTGTAACGATGGCTGATAATGATACGGCACCAATGAAATGATCTTCTCTGTCTACAACGTAAAAGGAGTCAGTTGCTTCCGGTAATTCGCCACGTAAACGTAGATATCGTAATACTACATCGACGGTAACATCGGGGCGAATGGAGATGGTATCAGTATTCATGATACCGCCGGCGGTGTCTTCTTCGTATGACAGCGCGGCTTCTACACGACTGCGATCTTGCGAGTCCATAGAACTCAGCACTTTACGATAAACACTATCAGGTAAAGTACGGAAAACTTCGGCTAAGTCATCAACGTCCATGCCTTCTGCGACTTCAGCAAGCTCTTCCGGGCGGATGTTCTTAAGAATACCCTTTCGAACTTCTTCATTAAGTTCTTCAAGCACTTCACCGTGATGATCAGCGTCGATTAACTGCCAAAGGACAGTACGGCTTTTTGTTGGTGAAGACTCTAATAGTAAGGCGAGATCAAATGCTGGCATATCTTGCAGTAGTTTACGGACATAAACGTACATACCACTACCAAGGGCATCATTAACTTGCTGTAGACGTTGGTGGCTGTACTCTTGTTCAGAAACTTCCGGCATATTATTATCCTGTGCCGTTGCAAAACGAATTTGATATTTTTATTATGAAGGATATTTATTAAGGTAATGTTGCAGTGAGTGTTTAATAAATATCGAAAATTAGTTTATCGTAATTTACTGCTTTTCGCAGCTTTTTTATTGACTTAATAACTGGTTGAACAGGTAAGTCAACGGTGCTTATTCTGCTTCGTCAAACCTATCACTAAATAATTGGCAAATTTCATTTAAGGCGAGCTCTGCATCTTTGCCTGTTGCGGTTACGTTAACGATTTTCCCTTGAGCACCTGCCAGTAGCATTAGACCCATAATACTATTGGCATCAGCGCTATTGTTGCCCAAATCTAAGGTTATCGTCGCGCTGAACTTTTGACTTAGCAGGGCTAACTTTGATGCTGCCCGAGCGTGGAGTCCTAGCTTATTGATGATCCTTACTTGACGACTAATTGGCATAATAAGTGCGGTTATTAAGTTATGTGCTAGGAAGTGTTAAATCACGATGGCGAGATTGCACGTCAACACGCTCTTTTCGCATATTGTTGGCGAGCAACTCTGCAATATAAACTGATCTATGTTTACCACCGGTACAGCCAATCGCAATCGTGACATAACTACGATTATTGCGTTCTAGATGTGGCAACCAAGTCATCATAAAGCTATTAATTTGCCAGATAAATTTAGTGACTATAGGTTGAGTCGCGAGAAAATCCTGTACTGGCTTATCTAAGCCGGTGTGAGCTTTTAATTCTTTATCCCAATAGGGGTTAGGCAGAAATCGAGCATCAAATACATAATCTGCATCTTGCGGCACACCATGTTTAAAACCAAATGATTCAAATACTACCACCATAGAGCCAGATTTTTTGCCAAGAATTCTTTCTCGGACTAAGTCAGCTAATTGGTGTGGTGAAAGTTGACTGGTATTAATATATAAATGTGCGCGTGTTGCAATTGGCTCTAATAATTGCTTTTCCAGTGCGATAGCTTGATCAAGTGCTATATTTTGTTTGATTAATGGGTGTAAACGTCTTGTTTCGCTAAAGCGACGAATTAAGTCGCTATCATCGGCATCTAAATAGAGTAAATTTAATTCAACGGCGCTAGGGAGATAATCAATAATTTCCGGCACATCATTTGGATCTTTTGGTAGATTACGAACATCAAGGCTGACGGCGACATTTTCATAATCATTAATAACAGTATGTGTTAGCGCAGGTAGTAAATTTACTGGAATATTATCAACACAGTAGTAGCCCAAATCTTCTAATACTCGCAGTGCAACACTTTTACCTGAGCCAGAACGCCCACTGACAATGATTAATTTCATCGCTCTTTAACTCGCTTGTTGGATTAATTCAAAAAGTGCTTGATTACTTTCACATTTACGAACTTGTTTACAAAACTGTTTATCACGGAATATTGTTGCGATGCTCTGTAGTGTGCATAAATGGTTTTGGCATTCTTCTTCTGGAGCAAATAATGCGATAAAAATATCAACCGGGCGATGGTCTATCGAGTCAAAGTTGATCGCTTGTTCTGTGGTGATAACAACGGCAATTGCTTTTTCAGCATTTTCTAAACGCCCGTGAGGAATAGCAATGCCACTACCTATACCGGTTGAACCCATTTTTTCACGCTTTACCAGGCTTTCCAACAATTGAAAAGTATCGTGGCCTTCGAGTTTTTCTGCCGCTAAACTGCTTAAATATTCTAAAATGCGTTTTTTACTGGCACCCGGTGCTGCACATATTGTGCAGTCCGGGGTTAAGATGTCTTGCAACTTCATAATGACTTCAAAAACCTAATGTGAAGGGGGTTAATGTTTATTTATTTTGCCTTTATATTTCAATATTTGGCGATCTAGTTTATCAATTAGTGAATCAATTGAAGCATACATGTCATGGTTTTCTGCTTTCGCATGAACTTCTGAGCCACTTAAGTGTACCGTCGACTCTGCTATTTGGTTGAGTTTTTCGACTGTTAAAACCACATGAACGTTGTTGATATGATCAAAATGTCGCTCTAATTTTTCAAATTTTCCATTAACATAATCACGTAATGAATCAGTAACATCGACATGGTGTCCGGTAAGATTAATTTGCATATGCGTCAATCCTCTTTTGCGGGTTAATAAATCAAACCTATAATAGGCTTTTACGTTGATTCGATGGTGGTATTGAGAGTGACTCCCGATACTTAGCAATGGTACGTCTGGCAACTTTGATGCCTTGATCCGCTAAAACATCGGCCATTTTACTGTCGCTTAGAGGTTTAGCTGCTACTTCTGCGGCGACTAATTTTTTAATTAATTCACGAATAGCGGTTGATGAGCATTCCCCGCCATTTTCAGTACTAACGTGACTTGAAAAGAAATATTTAAGCTCAAATATACCTCGTGGTGTGTGCATATATTTTTGCGTAGTAACACGAGAAATAGTGGACTCATGCATATCAACAGCTTCAGCAATATCGTTTAACACCATAGGTCGCATAGCTTCTGGGCCGTGCTCAAAAAAACCTTGTTGTCGTTGGACAATGCAATTAGAAACTTTTAGTAAGGTATCGTTACGACTTTCTAAGCTTTTAATAAACCACTTTGCTTCTTGTAAATTAGAGCGAATAAATTGTGTGTCAGTGGTTGATTTCATGGATCTAGACATCGCAGCATACTGCTGATTGACTGATAATTTAGGTGCAGTGTCCGGGTTTAATTCAACGGTCCAACGGCCATTCTTCTTTTCGACTGAAACATCAGGAATGACATATTGCTCTTCACTTTTAATAACACTATCACCAGGACGAGGGTCAAGGGTTTGAATAAGGCGTATAACTTCGCGCAGTTGTTCTTCTTTTAAGCGTAGCTTGCGCATTAATTGACGATAGTCTCGATTACCCAGTAAATCAATATGGTCTCTAACAGCTACTTTTGTTTCCGCTAACCATGGTGTGTCTTTAGAAAACTGATTGAGCTGGATAAGTAAACATTCTGGAATTGAGCGTGCTGCCACACCGACAGGATCGAAAACATTAATACGTTTCAATACCACTTCAATTTCGTCTAGTTCTAACCCTTCGATACCAACACTTTCTAAGATTTCGTCAGCAGATACCGTCAAATAACCCGCTTCATCAATCGCTTCAATAATCGCGACAGCAATGGCTTGATCGGTTTCTGTAAAAGGCGTTAATTCCATTTGCCAAATAAGGTGATCTTGAATAGAGTCTTTAGTTTCACCTTGATACGTATAGTCTTCAGATGCTGGACCAACACCACTACTGCTAGTGCCCGCACTGAAATTATCATCCCATGTTGTATCGGTATTAAGTTCTTCAGGTATATCTGTTTTCGCTAAACCTTCGGCAGAGCTAATTTCATCGATGGTCGGTGCTGAGTCTTCACTGCCATCTGAAGGTGTCACTTCATTACTGTTATTAGTACTTACTGAGAAGGCCTCTTCTAAATTATCTGGGGTATTTTCTGAAGCGTTGACTTGATTTTCATCCATCTCTAATAATGGATTACTTTCAAGTGCTTCCTGAATCTCTTGTTGTAGATCCAAGGTAGACAATTGCAACAGCTTAATTGCTTGCTGCAATTGTGGGGTCATCGTGAGCTGTTGTCCGATACGGAGTTGCAGAGTAGGACGCATTTAGTTTTTTGTTTCCCTGTGACTAATTTAGAACATTATTATTTTACTGCTAACAGTCTATTATTAACTATAGCGTGAATTGCTCGCCTAGGTATACATCTCTTACGTGTTGGTTTGCAAGAATTTGATCTGAGTTTCCTTCCGCAATAAGTTCACCATGACTGACAATATAGGCATGTTCACAAACATCTAATGTTTCACGTACATTATGATCAGTTATCAGGATACCAATACCACGGTCCTTTAAGTGTAGGATAATTTTTTTTATATCACCTACCGAAATAGGATCAACTCCAGCAAAAGGTTCATCTAGTAGAATGAACTTTGGATCAGCTGCTAACGCACGTGCAATTTCTACGCGTCGACGTTCACCACCTGATAAACTCATGCCTAAGTTGTCTTTAATATGACTAATATTGAACTCTTCAAGCAAGTGCTCTAACTTTTCTTCTTTTTCAACATCAGATAATGTTTTTCGAGTTTGTAAAATTGCCATAATATTATCGTAAACGGATAGTTTACGAAATATCGATGCCTCTTGCGGCAAATAACCAATCCCTTTACGTGCACGTTCATGCATAGGCAGTAAGGTTAAGTCTTCATCGTTTAAACTAATTGCACCATCATCATTATCGACTAGGCCGACAATCATATAAAATGATGTGGTTTTACCCGCTCCGTTTGGCCCTAATAAGCCAACAATTTGCCCTGCTGAAACTTTTAAACTGACGTTTTTTACGACTTTTCTACCTTTATAAGATTTTGCTAAGCCAGTGGCAGATAATGTTGAATTCGACATTTACTTGAGCTTTTCCTTAAGTTCTTTCGGTAATACCGCTTTAGCTTTAGGTTGCAGTACTGTTTCAACTTTAGCATTTTCTAAACTTTCAGCATTAACATACTCAGTTTCGAAATTATAAGTAATTTTACTGCCGCTCACTTCACTGCCTTCTTGACGTAACAGAGCATGACCAGAAATGACCACCATGTTCTTCGCTGGTTCATACCTAATTTCATTGGCTTGCAAATTAATTGGGCTGCCATCTTCTAAGGTTTGTTCGAATGTCGCAGGTGAGCCCTTAGCAATGTAAGTTTTTTCATTGCTTTTATCTTGTGTGATAACTTGCACCAAATCAGCATTGATGGTCAAAGTGCCTTGAGAAATAATGACATTATCAATATAACTGAAAATTTTATTTTTCAGATCTGCGGCTTGCCGATCCGAAGAAATTTTAATTTCTTGCTCAACATCAAATTTTTCGGCGTTTACTACTGGCACTAATAGAATAAGTGCTACTAAGTAAGTTAATTTAATTTTTAACGTTTTTATAAATGGTTTGTACATGTTCGGTCAATGTCATCTGTGTTGTGTTTAAGTCTACAATTAATCCTGAGCCATACATAGTAAATCCTTTACCTAATATTAGAATAGTTTGCTCTGAGCTAATTATATTGCTTTTCAAGTCCATTTCTAAATTTTTTCCATGCACTTCTTGTATTAGACTTTCTTTGTCTGTGGCAATTAGCCTGACACGATTTTCCAATCTTACACGATTATTGTTATACAAGGTGGCTTCGTTGGCGGTTACTTGCCAAGCCGGCTTACTATTTTTTGGATACAAGGTATAGCGTGGGTATTCAAAATGTGTAACTTCTAATTGCTCATAATGTTCCATACGTCGAGCTTCTACAACATATGATAAATCGCCGGCATCCTGATAAATGTCACTATTAAGGTTTTCTGCGATAAATTCTGGTTCGTTACTATTATCAAGTACACTGGTGTCGACTTCTTTGGCGCTATACCATTCGATTAAACCATAAGTGGCTATAGCGAATAGGAAAAAGGCAATTGTCGCACTGTATATTCGATTCATATGCTTGCGCCCGTTGCATCAGCTAGGGTCTTTTGGCTCTGCATGATTAAATCACAAACTTCGCGCACGGCACCAAAACCGCCACTTGTATAAGTAATATAGTCGCATATTTTTAAAATAGCTGGATGTGCATCATTTACAGCAATACTTAACCCAACATAATTAAGACATTCAAAGTCTGGCATATCATCACCTATGTAGGCAATTTGCTCTGGCCGTAAATTAAGTGAAGTAGCCATGGTTTTTAGTGCTGGTAGCTTATTTTCTTGCCCTTGGATTATATGTTTAACATTTAGCGCTGTCATGCGAGTTTGAACGATATTGGATTGTCGACCCGTAATGACTGCGACATCAACACCGCTAGCGCCTAAGGCCTTTATGCCATAACCGTCTTTCGTATGAAAGGCTTTTAGCTCTTCACCGTCATTACCTAAGTAGATACGTCCGTCAGAAAAAACTCCGTCAATGTCACAAATAAAGAGTTTGATGTTACGGGCCTTCTGCCAAATATCACTGTCGACTTTGCCATATAAACTGTCCAACGTTATAACACTCCTGATTTTAATAAATCATGCATATTCATTGCACCAACGGGTTGGTTGTTCTTATCTACAATAATTAAACCATTAATTTTTTTGTCTTCCATTATTTTTAATGCTTCTGCTGCTAGCATATCTTGCTCAGCAACATAAGGTTTTTTCGTCATGACACTAGATATCATGTCTTGATGAATATCTATCTGTGCGTCTAATATTCGACGTAAATCACCATCGGTAAATAGCCCTGCTAGGACCGTCTCATCATCTACCACAGCGGTCATACCTAAACCTTTTAGCGACATTTCAACTAACGCATCTTTTATTTTAGCATTGACGTTAACCATGGGAATTCGATCATTTTTATGCATGATATCGGCTAAACGTAGCAATAATCGCTTACCTAAACTGCCACCTGGATGTGATAAAGCGAAATCATCAGCGGTAAAACCACGAGCATTTAACAATGCCACAGCAATGGCGTCACCCATTACTAATGTGGCGGTGGTACTTGATGTAGGTGCTAGGCCTAGCGGGCAAGCTTCTTGTGAAACTTGTACACATACATGCCTATCAGCTAATTTTGCTAAGGTAGAGTCAGGTTTACCTGTCATGGAGATAAGTTTTGCGCCAATGCGTTTGATTACAGGAATAATTGCTAGTACTTCGCCGGTTTCACCAGAGTTAGATATGGTTAATACCACGTCATTTCGAGTGATCATACCCAAGTCACCATGACTAGCTTCTCCTGGGTGGACGAAAAATGACGGTGTGCCTGTGCTAGCCAATGTTGCTGCGATTTTACCGCCTATATGACCCGATTTTCCCATGCCGATTACGACTACTCTGCCAGTACAATTGAACATGAGTTCACAGGCTTTAGCGAAGTCATCATCAATAAACGCTGATAACTCAGCGATGGCTTGTTGCTCTATTTCAATGACATTCTGTGCTAGTTGCTTAAAATCTTTCATCATAATATACCGTTAGTTAGGCTTTAAGTTGGCTAAAAAGGAGGACTTGGTAACCAATATATACCGCTAGTAGTAATAAGCCTTTTGCTCGTGTTATACGAAATTTACCACTGCGGCTAAAACATAAAATGAATAATAAAAAGGTGGTAGCTAGCATGTAAGGAGCATCACGTGCAGCAGCATCTTGGTCAATGTCGCCAGGAGAAATTAACCCTGCTAGTGATAATACTGCTAAAATATTAAAAATATTTGAGCCAATAATATTCCCTAATGCTAAGTCATCTTCTTTTTTGATTATACTCATAATACTTGCCGCAAGTTCAGGTAGGCTTGTACCAACAGCAATCACAGTTAGGCCAATAACTAAATCACTGATCCCGAAAGCTTTAGCAATGAATACTGAAGAATCGACTAAAAAACTCGCACTTAATGGCAATAGAATCATTCCAAAAATTAACCAGAAGAAAGAGCGTGGTTTACTTACCGCATCAGGCACTTCTTTTTCGGCTTCAAGGACCATTTTATCGTCAATTGGGTTTTGTTTAGCTCGCTTCAATGTTACCAATAATAAAATAGCAAGATAAGAAAAAAATCCGATAATTAAAATGAGTCCCTCGTTAAAACTAAAATTACTATTAGCTAGCATATACGTAGCGATAGCAGTAATTACTAATATTAAAGGAATTTCACGCTTGATGGTTGATGAAGAGACGTACAGCGGATGAAATAAAGCGGTTAAACCTAGTACTAAGGCAATGTTGGTAATATTCGAGCCGATGGCGTTACCTACAGCAGTATCTGGATTATCTTGTAAAGAAGCAGTAGCCGCTATCATCATTTCAGGGGCGGATGAACCCATGGCAACGATAGTCAAGCCTATGATCATAGGGGATATGCCAAAGTTGCGCGCTAACGATGACGCACCAAATACAAATTTGTCTGCACTCCACACTAAAGTGATTAGTGAAAGTAATAAGATCAAAATTTGGATGAACATTCAAAGCTCCTGTTAGCTAAGGTCAATTGTATTAATTTGCGTTAATAATGAAATAAAAGAGGGATTATAAACCTATCTTTGAGTTTGATGACATGCAATTAACATTCATTTTGCCAATAAGTTTGTTTGGAAGGAAACATTATAAACATTTTCTGGGTTTTTTGGCAGGTGCATTCATCACTAATATTGATAAAGGTACTAAACCATGAAAATCACATTAAGCAAAGTAGATCTTACACTTTATTACATTTCCATACGTTTTTAGTACCAATTATTTGTTAATTTCTAATGACTGATATCTTGCGCTAGGTTAGAATTCTTCTACATAAGACAACAATAAATAATGATGCTAAACCCTATTATATGTCCGAAATTTTAGTTGATATTAAAGATATGACCTTTAAACGCGATGAGCGTGTCATTTATGACGGCATCAGTTTGTCGATTCCTAAAGGTAAAATTACGGCAATCATGGGCCCTAGTGGTATCGGTAAAACAACATTGCTACGTTTGATTGGTGGCCAAATAAAGCCTGAATCAGGGCAAATATTATTTGATGGTCATAATATCCCGCAATTATCTCGCGGTGTTTTATACGATGTACGTAAACGTATGAGTATGCTTTTTCAAAGCGGTGCGTTATTCACTGATATGAGCGTTTACGACAACATTGCTTTTCCAATAAGAGAACATACGGAATTATCTGAAGATTTGATTGAAAAAATGGTTTTAATGAAGCTCGAAGCAGTTGGCCTGCGTGGGGCTAGAAATCTTCGACCTAGTGAGCTTTCTGGTGGCATGGCACGTCGTGCTGCATTGGCTCGGGCAATTGCTTTAGATCCTGAACTCATTCTTTATGATGAACCTTTTGCTGGGCAAGACCCAATTTCAATGGGCGTTATTGTGCATTTGATTAAGGACTTAGGGCAGGCATTGGGCTTAACTTCAGTTGTGGTATCGCATGATGTTCCAGAAGTGATGAGTATCGCCGATTATATTTATATCATTGCTGAACAAAAAATTATTGGCCAAGGGACACCGGCAGAAATTTATGGGCAAACGTCACCACTAGTACAACAATTTGTCAAAGGAGATTCTGATGGCCCAGTGCCATTTCATTTTCCTGCTGCATCCTACCAAGATGAACTTATTGGCCGAGGTGATAAATAATGAAGCAAATACAAGCTTTAGGTCGTGTCATTATCAACCTAATTTCTGGCTTAGGACGAGCATTGATGATGCTAGCATCGTCGTTGTGCCATATACCTAACCCGCGCAAAGGTTTTCCTTTATTACTAAACCAACTTTATTCGGTTGGTGTTTTATCGTTAATTATTATTCTAGTCTCCGGATTGTTCATCGGTATGGTGTTGGCTTTGCAAGGTTATACTATTCTGGTTGGATACGGTGCCGAGGCAAGTCTAGGGCCAATGGTGGCATTGTCATTGTTACGTGAACTTGGCCCTGTTGTTGCTGCTTTGCTTTTTGCCGGTCGTGCGGGCTCTGCACTCACTGCAGAAATTGGCTTAATGAAAGCAACAGAGCAACTTTCAAGCCTTGAAATGATGGCGGTAGATCCATTACGACGCGTTGTTGCACCGCGCTTTTGGGCTGGCTTTATTAGTTTACCATTGCTGGCGGCAATATTTTCGGCTGTTGGTATCCTTGGAGCTCACTTAGTCGGCGTTGATTGGCTAGGCGTTGACAGTGGTACATTCTGGTCGGTTATGCAGTCGCAAGTATCATTTGAGAAAGACATTCTTAATGGCATTATTAAAAGTTTGGTCTTTGCGTTCGTCGTAACTTGGATAGCGGTTTATAAAGGTTATGCCTGTGAACCAACATCTGAAGGTATTAGTCGAGCAACAACCTCAACCGTAGTGCAGTCGTCATTATTGGTTTTAGGTTTAGATTTTGTTTTAACAGCATTAATGTTTGCGAACTAGTGATTGCTGTTATTTAGTTAAATATTTTTGAATTTGGTGGAAGACATGGTGTCGAAAAAAATAGAGTTACTGGTAGGTTTATTTGCTGCAATAGGTATTGCTGCGTTATTGATGTTGGCGTTAAAGGTTGCAGACAGTGGTATTTCTGGCAATGGTAAAACTTACCAGCTGCATGCGAAATTCGATAATATTGGTGGTCTTAAAGTGCGCTCACCCATTAAAGTTGGTGGGGTAGTGGTTGGCCGTGTTAGCAATATTTCGCTAGATGCAGAAGATTATACGCCAGTGGTGACCTTAGATATTTATGCTGAATATAATGACTTTTCAGAAGCAACATCAGTGTCTATTTTGACTGCCGGTTTATTGGGCGAACAATACGTTGGTTTACTCCCCGGTTTTATTGATGAATCAGTTGAGACTTTGCAGCCCGGTGACTTTATTGAGGATACGAAGCCTGCTTTAGTGTTAGAAGAGCTTATCGGGCAATTTTTGTTTAGCCAAGGAAGTGGTGATTAATTATGATTACTAGCGTAATGAAAAAAATTCTCTTTTGCATTGTATTTTTGGGCCTATCGACAGCAGCAAGTGCAGACGTTGATAAAAAAGACCCTTATAAAATGATTGAAACGGTTGCAGACATCACGTTTAAACGTTTTGCTAATGAGCAAAGTGCAATACGGAAAGAGCCAAATTTGTTAAAAACTATTGTTCGCGAAGAATTAATGCCTTACGTCAATTATCAATACGCAGCTTATAAAGTGATTGGTAGTAACTTTAAGAAAACCAATAAAGCAGATCGAGCTAAATTTGTGCCGGCATTTCGTGAATACCTTATTACTTCGTATGCGCAAGTTTTTACCCTGTACAATAATCAAAAAGTTGAGTTTGCACCGGCAAAAAACTTCTCAAAAGAGCGTGTTGTTTCAGTGAATACCAGCGTAATGGAGCCGGGACGTGACCCGATAAATATTTCTTTCCGTGTTCGTAAGCACAAAAAAACCGGGGAATGGAAAGCTTACGATATGGTGGCTGAAGGCATTAGTTTACTTGACAGCAAGCAAGCTGAATTAAGTAGCTTGATTCGTCAAAAGGGCTTACCTCATGTAACAGCGATGTTAAAAGAGAAAAGCACAAAGAATATCGTGTTTAAGTAGTATTGCTTAAAATTTTATTATTAGAATAACGAAAAAATAGCGTACTATGGCGTTATTGGTAGGTTGATATGATAGAAGTGCAACAATCAGAGCATAAAGCAGTTATTAGTGGCGTGCTAACACGTGCTACAATAACGCGAGCATTTGATAAAAAATATCGAAAATTGGTTGACGAAAAAAAAATCATCATCGATTTGGCTAAAGTCAGTAAAATAGACACTGCAGGCTTAGCTTGGATATTAATGTTAGTTGAATTAGCTGCCCACAATGCTTGTAAAATGGCGTTGATTAACTTACCTGAAGATTTATTGAAATTGGCAAAGCTAAGTGCAGTTGATACATTACTGCCAATACAGATGCCAATTGAAAATACCTAACCAGAACGCTATTTGGAGCAAGAAGTGGATATAAAAGATATAGAAAAACTCATTACAGATGCAGTTGAGTTAGATGAAATTCATGTTGCCTTTGATGGTTCACAATGTAAAGTGATTGCAGTAGCAGATTTTTTAGGCGAGTTAAGTCGTGTTAAGAAACAACAGACTATTTACGCCCCTTTAGCAGAAGTGATTAACGCAGGTACCATTCATGCGGTGTCAATTAAAACGTTTACCACAACCGACTGGCAACGTGAAAAAATGTTTAACTTACCACTTTAATTAACACTGACTGAAAAGAATATACCATTGGACGCATTTAAAATTATTGGTGGGCAACCACTGCAAGGCGAAGTTACAATATCTGGCGCAAAAAATGCTGCCTTACCTATTTTAATGGCCGCATTACTTTCCGAAACACCGATCACCTTTTCCAATGTCCCAAAACTAAATGATATTGAAACTACCACTAAATTATTAACGCAGTTTGGTGCTAAAACGCAATGGCTTAATGACGATAGCTTGATGATTGACGCGAGTAACATCGATCATTGTCGTGCTTCTTACGAACTAGTTAAAACCATGCGAGCGTCTATTTTGGTTTTAGGACCATTATTAGCACGCTTTGGTCATGCTGAGGTTTCATTACCCGGTGGTTGTGCAATTGGTGCTCGTCCCGTTAACCTTCATATTCAAGGTTTGAAGTTAATGGGAGCTGATATAGAAGTAGAAAATGGCTATATTATTGCGCGTAACGATGGTCGCTTAAAAGGCGCAACTATCTTTATGGATACGGTGAGTGTTACGGGTACTGAAAACCTTATGATGGCAGCAGCACTGGCTGATGGTATAACGGTTATTGAAAATGCGGCACGTGAACCTGAGATTGTTGATCTAGCTAATTGTTTGAATGCTATGGGCGCAAAAGTTGTTGGTGCAGGTACTGATACGTTAACTATCGAAGGTGTTGAAAAACTCTTTGGTAAGGAATACTCAGTGATGCCAGATCGCATCGAAACGGGCACATTCTTAGTCGCGGCAGCGGTAACGCAAGGTAAAGTTAAATGTTTAAAAACTGATCCGAAAGCGCTAGAAGCCGTGTTAAGTAAATTACAAGAAGCGGGAGCAGTTATTGCCACAGGTGATGATTGGATAGAACTTGAAATGCTGTCTAAGCCGAAGGCGGTTAATATTCGTACTGCACCGCATCCAGCGTTTCCAACTGATATGCAAGCACAGTTTGTTGCAATGAACGCTATAGCTGATGGTACTGCCACAACGACAGAAACCATTTTTGAAAACCGTTTTATGCATGTGCCTGAACTTCAACGTATGGGCGCTAATATTAGCCTTGAAGGCAATACCGCTATTAGCAGTGGTGTTGAGCAATTAAACGGTGCACAAGTAATGGCTACCGACTTACGTGCTTCTGCAAGCTTGGTTATTGCCGGCTTAGTGGCGAGCACGGAAACGCAGGTTGATAGAATTTATCATATTGACCGTGGTTATCAGAAAATTGAAGATAAACTAAAAGCACTTGGCGCTAATATTACTCGTATTAAAGCGAGCTAATATTTATCGGTTATTGCAACTTATGTAAGAAATAAAAATCCTAGCCTTAGCTGGGATTTTTGTTTATTTCATAAAATATAACTATTACGAAGGGTTATTTTTTTGGAATTTCAACTATAGTCACAGGCAATGTTAATTGCTTATTTTCTCGAGATATAGTGAAATTTAATATGGTACCCGGTGTTGTTTCAGCAATAACGTCTAAGCCCTGCTTAACACTGCCTAATTGCATATCATTAATTTGATAAACCACATCACCTGCTTGTAGACCGGCCAACATAGCGGGGCTGTTTGGCGTGATAGCATCAATAATAAAGCCCTTAAAGTTGGACATGTTATCTTTAGCATCAACACCTAACCAGCCACGTACAACTTGACCATTTTCAATTATTTTTAACATGATTTTGTGAGCAAGCTCGAAAGGCACCGCAAAGGATATACCTTGTATATTTACATTTCGATTAGCTTGGGCAAACTTGGCTGAGTTGATGCCAACTAGTTGACCATTTGAGTTGATCAACGCGCCGCCTGAATTGCCATTATTAATTGCGGCGTCCATTTGTAAAAATTGTAAATAACTAGTGCTCAAGCCACTTTGGCCTGTTGCGCTAACGATACCCTGAGTAACTGTTTGCCCTAAATTCAGGGGGTTGCCAATGGCTAATACTACATCCCCCACTTGAGACTTAAGTGTAGGGCTTTGTGGAATTACCGGTAAATTATTCGCTTGCACTTGCAGTACCGCAAGGTCAGTTAGTTCATCATAACCAATAAGCTCCGCGTGAAGCTCTTGTCCTCGCTGTAGTACAACGATAATCAAATCTGCACTTTGAACTACATGATAATTAGTCAAAATATAGCCACGTTCATGCATGATAACACCGCTGCCTAAGCGAGTTGTTACTCTAGGCTGCTGGTTGTAGCTATCGCCGGCTTGAATATCTTCAGAGTAAATATTTACTACCGCTGGGCCCGCTAATCTTACTGCTTTTGCATAGGATAGCGGTTGAACTTGTTGTTCTGATTTATTGAATACTTGCCAAAGAGATAATTTATTCTCACGTAATTCAGGCACAAGCAATAGTAAAACAACCGCAAACATTACACCATAACTAGCAGAACGAAAAATAGTTTTTAAGACACTGAGAATTTTCAACTGAATTATTTTTATTAAATTGATTTTTTGTAGACTAACATAATCTTTTGGTTCTGATAAAGTTTTGTCGAGAGTTAACCGATTATCGATGTCAATTTCGTTCTTGTTACCAATGAATGTCCATTAAAAAAGCCTGTCAATTTGACAGGCTTTTTGGTGTTTATTAGCCAGTTAGCTACAGGCTAAATTGTTCAATAACATGGTTTAACGAATCATTAAGAATAAAGAAGAGTTATCACGAACCACGTTAAGAGCAAATACGCCTTTATGGTCACTTAGGTAACTACGTAATTCACCAATATTCTTAATACGTTGGCGGTTAATTCCGTTGATAACATCACCTTTACGTAAGCCCGTTGCAGCTGCAGGACTATTCTCTGCAATGTCGACTACCGAAATACCATTGCCATTATTGTTATTTTCAAACTCAGCGCCATCTAACATACGGTGTAAGCTTGCTGCTTCAATATTTGCTGCTTCAGATTTCTTCAGTGTTACATCATATTCTTTTTCTTCGCCATCTTTTCTGATAACAGTAATTTGTATGGTTTTTCCTGCACCGATTGAACCAATTTTTCCTCTAAGCTCATTAAAGGTTTTGATCATCTTACCATTTACTTTAGTAATGACATCACCGGCGCGAATACCAGCTTCGTCAGCTGCCGAATCCGGTGTTACTTGTTCAACAAAACCACCTTGGTTTATATCAAGCTCCATCGCTTTAGCAATTTCACTATTAACGCTTCGACCTGCAACACCTAAAACACCACGTCTAACTTCACCAAATTCAATAATTTGATTGACTAAGTTCTCAACCATATTACTTGGAATAGCAAAACCAATACCGACATTGCCGCCATTAGGCCCAAGTATTGCGGTATTTATGCCGATAAGCTCGCCGCGAAGGTTGATAAGTGCGCCACCTGAATTACCACTGTTAATGGCGGCATCTGTTTGAATGAAGTCTTCATAGTTTTCGATGTTTAAACCACTGCGGCCTAAAGCACTGACAATACCTGAAGTAACCGTTTGTCCAAGCCCGAATGGACTACCAATAGCAACTGCGAAATCACCGACACGTATTTCATCAGAATCAGCGATATTAACTTCGACTAAATCATCGGCTTCAATTTGTAGTAACGCAATATCACTTGCCTCGTCACCACCAATTTTTTTCGCTTCAATTTGACGACCATCTTTTAAGGTAATTTGAATTTCATCAGCATCGTTAACTACGTGACTGTTGGTAACAATATAACCCTTGTCAGCATTAATAATAACACCGGAGCCTAAACCTCGAAATTGACGTTCTTGTTGTTGGCCTTGGCGTGGCTTACCAAAGAAAAATTTAAAGGCGTCAGGCACTTGTTGTTTTACATCATGGGTGCCGCGAACTGAAATTAACACGACTCCCGGTGTTACGTTTTCAAGCATAGGAGCTAGGCTCGGCATGCTTTGTCCATTTACAACATGAGGTAATGCAGCTTGCACTGGGAGGCTTGCCATCGCAATTGTGCTGGAAAGTAACACGGTATTAACTAAAACTGATAAATTTTTCATACAACAGAAAACTCCTAATTAAATAATTTATACCTATTTAAAGACATGGAATAAAAAAATTAGTTCCTAACTATTTGCTTCGCTATTTGTAACACTTTGTTTCTTATCATCAAACAAACCGCTTGGTGCGCCAGAATAATCAAGTGGTGGCTCTGAAATAACTTCATCATTTTTACGAGCATCTTTGTTGTGACGTAAGCTGACAGTTTGTGCCAACTGCTCTTGTGTTTCTTTTGAGAAAAATGGCATGTTTTCAATATTTTCAGGCGTTGCTTGTTGCAACAATTGTGTGCTTTGCGCCATTTGTGTCATAGCGATTTGGCAAGTATGATTCATTTGATCAAGCAGTTTTGCTGAGTTTTCAAGATGTTCTGCAACATCAAGTTTATATTGTGCTAATTCTGATTCAGTTTGGCTGGCTTTTTCTGCCAATTTTTGAGTTTCTTGAGATGATGAAAAAAGTGCTTTGTTAGCAAAAAAACCGACGATTGCGCCAACGATAAATAGACCTAGTCCTAAAACAACATTCATATTATTGTACCTTCATTGTATTCATGGAAAAAATTAGAGAAAATAACCTTCAATTCAATATAACGTGCTTCACGCCACTTAACTAGTGAATATATTTGCAAAAAACTAATTTTCAAGTGTAGTTTGCGCAAACGTTATTGAAAAACAAAATAAGTTGCTAACTAAACGGTTGTTAAATGATTAAATTATCCCCTATTGATAAGTATACCCAAGATTTAACGCGAGATGATTTTCTCTTTGACGCAGCACAAGAAAATGCGGTGAAGAATCTACAGCGATTGTATGAAGATTTAGTGAATAAGCCTTTACCTGTAAAGGGGTTTAAAAAAGTACTAAATCGTTGGAAACGTGTTGTTGCGAAATCAGAGCAAAAAACCATTACCGGCATATATTTTTGGGGTGGGGTTGGTAGAGGTAAAACGTATCTTGTTGATACCTTCTATGATTGTCTACCGTTTGAAAATAAAACACGAGTCCATTTCCACCGTTTCATGCATCGAGTACATGAAGAATTAAAAACGTTGCATGGCCAGGCAGATCCGTTGAAAATTATTGCTAAGCGTTTTGCTGATGAAAGTTGCATTATTTGTTTTGATGAGTTTTTTGTTTCCGACATTACCGATGCGATGATTTTAGGTACGTTGTTTGAAGAGTTATTTGCTCATAATGTCACGTTAGTTGCCACGTCAAATATAGTACCAAATGATTTATATCGTAATGGTTTGCAACGCGAGCGTTTCTTACCTGCAATTAAACTAATTAATCAGCATTGTAGTATTGTTAATGTTGATAGCGGGGTTGATTATCGTTTGCGCACACTTGAGCAGGCTGAAATTTTCCATTTTCCACTTGACCAACAAGCTGACGACAATTTAAATCATTACTTTAAGCAATTATCTACAGATGTTGGTAATCTTGGGAAGGTTATTGAAATTAATAACCGACCATTACCAACAGTGCAAGAGTCTGATGGCGTGGTGCATTTCGAGTTTTCGACGTTGTGTGAATCTGCACGTAGTCAAGGCGACTATATGGAGCTAAGCAAAGTTTATCATACAGTGCTATTAGCAAATGTTACGCAAATGGGTGCAGATAAGGATGATAGTACACGTCGATTTATTGCCTTGGTTGATGAGTTTTATGAACGAAATGTTAAGTTAATAATGTCGGCAGAAGTCGCGCTTGAACAACTATATACAGATGGACGATTAAGCTTTGAATTTAAACGCTGTTTAAGCCGCTTACAAGAAATGCAGTCACATGACTACCTAGCCAGCGAGCATTTACCTTAGTGGCTAAGTTATCATAAGCATTTCATATTTTTAACAGCTTTTTTATTGATAAAGTTAAAAGATTAAAAATTAGGCGTGATCTTTAAATAATTCTTCTGTATAATCCGCGGTCCCTACGTTACAAGAGCTTATTCTTTTTCCAGAGAATCTGCAACGGACTCGATGCTCGAAGGGGCAACAGCGTAGTCTTATAACGGATAACTTAAGATTTTCTTAGGTTATTATTTAAGTAACATTTATATAATTGGGTTTTTAATGAAAACTTTTGTAGCTAAACCAGAAAGCGTACAACGCGAATGGTTCTTAGTGGACGCCGAAGATAAAACTTTAGGTCGTATCGCTACTGAAATTGCAAGCCGTTTACGTGGTAAGCATAAAGCAGAATACACTCCTCACGTAGATACTGGCGATTACATCGTTGTTATCAATGCTGAGAAAGTACGTGTAACTGGTAACAAAGCGAAAGGTAAAATTTACTATTCGCATACTGAATATGTTGGTGGCCTTAAGCAAATAAGCTTTGAAAAGCTTATTGAAAAAGCACCAGAGCGCGTTATCGAGCTTGCTGTTAAAGGTATGTTACCTAAAGGTCCTTTAGGTCGTGAAATGTTCCGTAAACTTAAAGTTTACGCGGGTACTGAACATAAACATACTGCACAACAACCACAACTTTTGGAGCTTTAAGCAATGGCTGATAATCAATATTACGGTACTGGTCGTCGCAAGAGCTCAACTGCTCGTGTGTTCATGAAAGCTGGTAACGGTGCAATCACAATTAACAAACGTGACATTTCTGTGTACTTCGGTCGCGAAACTGCTCGTATGGTTGTTCGTCAACCATTAGAACTAGTTGAAATGTTAGAAAAGTTTGACTTTAACATCACTGTTTCTGGTGGTGGTATTTCTGGTCAAGCTGGCGCAATTCGTCACGGTATTACTCGTGCATTAATGGAGTTCGATGAAACTTTACGTAGTCCTCTACGTCAAGCTGGCTTCGTTACTCGTGATGCTCGTAAAGTTGAGCGTAAGAAAGTGGGCTTACATAAAGCACGTAAGAAACCACAATTCTCAAAACGTTAATTTTTACGTTTACGATTTCAAAAACCGGCTTATGCCGGTTTTTTTATGTCAAAAATTTGATTGGCATCATAATTCATTTACATTTTTTTTCGTAAAATTCATATTGGCAAATATCAACTTACTACTCGATAATAATTTCACCCCATATTTCCTAAGTAGTCATTAGCTTTAAAGATTTTGCCAAAATATATTTGCAATAGACATGGCAACAAACCAGTTAATGCGAATGGTTTTTATTTACTGTGTGTGATGATTAGCAATTGACTTTTATTTGCATAAACCTTTGCTGAAAAGGGGAATTGCCTTGTAAAAAACAAGGGTTTTCTTTATGATCAGAGCAATTTTTTTGTCGTTGATTTAGTCAATCAGCAATCGGCACAATTACTAGGTGAAATTCTTAGTCATGTGTTGTTGTTTTAGCTAGATAATAATTGGAGAGTTTGAATGAGCAATGCGCCCGTTAATAACGGCCGTCGACGCTTTCTAACTGCAGCTACTTCGGTAGTTGGTGGTGTTGGTGTTGTCGGTGTGGCTGTGCCTTTCATTGGATCTTGGAACCCTAGCGCTCGAGCGAAAGCTAAAGGCGCGCCGGTTGAAGTCAATGTTGGTAAAATAGAGCCTGGTCAATTAGTTCGTGCTGAATGGCGCGGTAAACCAGTATATGTTGTACGTAGAACAGATGAAACACTTGCTAGTTTAAGTGTACATGATGACCAATTGAAAGATCCAAATTCTGAAGTTCCACAACAACCTGTTTATGCGACTAACGAGTTTCGCTCAATTAAACCAGAGTTTTTGGTAGCATTAGGTGTATGTACTCATTTAGGCTGTGCCCCTACTCACCATAAAGGTGATTTCGAACAGCATGTGGCCGGAGTTAAAAATGGTTTCTTTTGCCCGTGTCACGGTTCTAAATTCGACATGGCTGGTCGTGTTTTTCAAAGTGTACCAGCACCAACAAACTTGATGGTCCCTGAACATTCATTTCCTACTGAAGATACCTTATTAATTGGTGTATCTGAAGGAGAAGCATAATGCTGAATAACTTAATGGCTTGGATCGAACAGCGTCTACCTCTAATGGATGCGATGAACAAACATGCTGCACAATATCCTGCACCAAAGAACTTTAACTTTTGGTATGTTTTCGGTATTTTGGCAAGTGTTGTTTTAGTTAACCAGTTATTAACTGGTGTATGGCTAACAATGAACTACGAACCATCAGGCGAAGGTGCATTTGCTTCTGTAGAATACATCATGCGTGATGTCGACTACGGTTGGTTATTACGTTATATGCATTCAACGGGTGCCTCAGCATTCTTTATCGTTGTTTATATGCATATGTTCCGTGGCATGATGTACGGTTCTTACCAGAAACCTCGCGAGTTATTGTGGTTATTTGGTATGTTAATTTTCTTAGTGTTAATGGCTGAAGCATTTATGGGCTACTTATTACCTTGGGGTAATATGTCGTACTGGGGTGCACAAGTAATTATCTCTATCTTTGGTGCGATACCAGTGATTGGTGATGACTTAACGCTTTGGATACGTGGTGATTATGTTATCTCCGGTGCTACGCTAAACCGTTTCTTTGCATTGCATGTTATTGCCTTGCCATTAGTGTTGGTTGTGTTAGTTTTCTTACACATTTTAGCGTTACATGAGGTTGGTTCAAACAACCCAGATGGTACTAATATCAAGAAGCCTAAAGGCAGTGTACCTCTTGAGGAGCAAAGCAAATTTACTTTCCACGAACAATACACTAAGAAATACGATATTGTTGATGCGATACCTTTCCACCCATATTATACGGTGAAAGATTTAGTTGCTGTTGTTATCTTCCTAATTGGCTTCTGCTGGGTTATGTTCTTCGCACCAGAAGGTGGTGGCTACTTTATGGAAGCGCCAAACTTTGAACCTGCTAACGGTTTGAAAACACCAGAGCACATTGCTCCTGTATGGTATTTTGGCCCGTTCTATACGATTTTACGTATTATTCCTGACAAGCTTCTAGGTGCTGTAGGTATGTTTGGTGCAATTGTCGCATTATTCTTATTGCCTTGGTTCGACCGTGGCACTGTTAAGTCATTACGTTTCCGTTGTACTGCTCATACGGTAAACCTTGTGCAATTTGCAATTTGTTTCATCGTGCTTGGTGCGCTAGGTACATTACCTGCAACACCGTTAAATAACATGATTGGTATCGTTGCGAGTTTCGGTTATTTTGGTTTCTTTGTTGCGCTGTGGGTTTACAGTAAAAACGAGAAAACGAAACCAGTTCCAGAGAGGGTTACAGGAAAATGAAAAAACTTATTTTAGCAGTTTTAGCTGTACTCCCTATGCTAGCTGTAGCATCTGGTCCTAGCTTACATTTAGACAAGGCAAACAATGATTTAAGCGATAAAGCATCACTAAAACGTGGCTTCGAAGCTTATATTAATAATTGCTTAGCTTGTCATGAACTGAAATATCAGCGTTACAATCGTACTTTTGCTGATTTAAACATTTCTGATGCAGATGGCTTGGCTAACTATATGTACACTGGTGAAAAAGTTGGTGATCATATTACTAATACTATGCCAGGGAAAGAAGCCGCGAAGTGGTTTGGTAGCACACCTCCAGATTTAACACTTGAAGCTCGCTTTAGAAGCCCTGATTGGATTTACACTTATTTACGTTCTTTTTATGTTGATGAAGCACGTCCATTTGGTGTTAACAATAAAGTTTTTAAAGATGTGGGTATGCCGCATGTATTGCAAAACCTTCAAGGTGTTCGCACTATGGATGAGCACGGAAACTTAAGTGAAGCAACAGGCGGTTCAATGACAGCAGAAGAGTATGATGCTTTTGCTCGTGATTTAACCAACTTCTTGGAATATACTGGTGAGCCAAATAAACTTGAGCGCGAAAGCATGGGTTATTGGGTTATTGGATTCCTATTTATCCTATTATTCTTCTCTTACTTACTGAAGAAAGAATATTGGAGAGATGTACACTAGTTTTCTATGTTGTGTAAAACAGTGTAAACTTTAGATATTACTGGGGGCTTTGGCCCCCTTTGTTAGTTTTTTTAATAAGAATTTTTTGGAGGCATTATGGCCATAGCCGCAAACAAACGCTCTGTTATGACTTTATATTCGCATGCTGATGATATGTATAGTCATCAAACCCGCATTGTGTTGGCAGAGAAGGGTGTTGGTGTTGACATCCATTTGGTTGACTTAGCCAATTTGCCAGAGGATTTACTTGACCTAAATCCTTACGGAACCGTACCAACCTTAATCGATCGTGAATTAGCGCTTTATGAAGCGTCTATCATTATTGAATATTTAGATGAGCGTTTTCCTCATCCACCATTGATGCCTGTTTACCCGGTATCTCGTGGTCGCAGTCGTTTAATGATGCATCGCGTAGAGCAAGATTGGTATAGCTTAGCGAAGACTATTTACAATGGTCCAGCTGATGCAGCCGCTAAAGCTCGTCAAGAATTAAAAGAAAGCTTATTAAGTGTTGCACCAATTTTAAACGAAGCCCCTTACTTTATGAGTGAAGAGTTTAGTTTAGTTGATTGTTATTTAGCACCGCTATTATGGCGTTTACCTGTAATGGGTATTGAGCTTGATGGTCAAGGCTCTAAAGAACTTAAATCATATATGTTAAAAGTATTTGAACGTGAGTCTTTTCAAGCATCATTAACTGAAGCTGAGCGTGAATTACGTTTTGGCGCTCCGGTTTAAAGACGCAGATTATGACCATCGAAATGACATCAAATAAGCCTTATATTGTTAAGGCTTTTTATGAGTGGATTTCTGATAATGACTTAACACCTTACATCGTTGTTGATGTTAATGTGTATGGCGTTATGGTGCCTATGGCATATGTTAATGACGGTCAAATCGTCTTAAATGTTTCCGGCTCAGCTGTTGGTAGCATTGCATTAAGTGATAATAGTATTGAACTGAGTGCACGTTTTGGCGGTAAACTTGAGCATATTAGTGTACCTTATGGTGCAATTTCTGCTATTTATGCGAAAGAAAATGGCGCAGGTACGTCGCTCGAAATTGAGCATCCTGATCCCGAAGCTCTTGAGCAAGACTTAACATTAAGTGAAGTTGATGCGCCAAATATAGCAGCGGTAAAAGCTACTGATAATCCAGTAAAGGATGAGACAATAACAGAGAAAAACGAAAAGCCAAAAGCTAAAAAACCAAGTTTAACAGTGGTGAAATAGTTTGTCGTTTTTGGCTATGTGATAAAGAATTGTTATTAAAAAAGGTAAGCACCATGCTTACCTTTTTTTATTGTCTAAACTTTACTAACGTGGCGTAGGTTATTATGCCAATTGAAATAATTGAACATTACTTAATTCAATTGGTATTAGTGTTTAGTTAAAGTTGTGCAAAACAACGATCTGCGGCCGCTAATGTGAATTCTAATTCTTCTTCGCCATGAGCAGTAGATAAAAAACCAGCTTCAAACGAAGAAGGCGCAAGGTAAACCCCTTCGTTTAACATTAAGTGGAAGAACTTTTTAAATTTATCACTGTCGCATGCAGTAGCTTGAGCGAAGCTAGTGATTTTTTCTTCATCGGTAAAAAAGAAGCCGAACATTGCACCAACATAATTAATTGCTAGTGATACACCATTGCGCTCTGCAGCCGCTTTAAGGCCCATGGCTAGCTTTTCTGTCGCATCGCTAAGCTGTTGATGCTTGTTGCCTTTACAAAGCTCATTTAATGATGCTAAACCAGCTGCCATAGCAATTGGGTTGCCTGATAGCGTACCTGCTTGATAAACTGGGCCTACAGGGGCAATAAAGTCCATAATTTCTTGCTTACCACCAAAGGCACCCACTGGCATACCACCACCAATAACTTTACCTAAGGTTGTTAAGTCTGGAACAATATTATAGTGAGCTTGTGCACCACCTAAAGCAACGCGAAAGCCAGTCATTACTTCATCAAAAATTAAGACACTTTTGTATTGATCACAAATAGCTCTTAAACCTTCAAGGAAACCTTCAACTGGTGGGATACAGTTCATGTTGCCAGCAACGGGCTCAACAATAATACAAGCAATTTCATCACCAAGTTCAGCAAATATTTGTTCAACTTCTTGTAGGTTGTTATAGCTAACCGTTAGCGTGTGCTTAGCAAAATCGTCTGGAATACCCGGGGAGCTTGGTACGCCCATCGTTAACATGCCAGAACCTGCTTTTACTAATAATGAATCAGCATGACCATGGTAACAGCCTTCAAACTTCAAAATTTTATCACGACCAGTAAAGCCACGGGCTAAGCGGATAGCGCTCATGGTGGCTTCTGTACCTGAACTCACCATGCGTAATTTTTCCATAGAAGGTACAATTTCACGTACTTTTTCTGCCATGGTGATTTCTAACTCCGTGGGAGCGCCAAAGCTTAAGCCATTTTTGGCAGTTTCAATAACCGCTTCAAGAATTTTTGGATGGTTATGACCTAAAATCATTGGTCCCCATGAGCCAACATAATCGACATATTTATTGTCTTCAGCATCAAAAATATAAGCACCTTGTGCTTTTTTAATAAATAATGGTGTACCACCTACGCCATTGAAAGCACGTACTGGTGAGTTTACGCCGCCAGGAATAATATCTTGGGCAGCATCAAATAATTGCTGTGAATTTTTCATCATAATATCTTACTCGTTGTTAGTGTAGCCACGTTAAATTTATGGTTACTATCAATATTTGTTGGTATGCCAAGTAACAGGTTTTTCATAGTGACTAAGTCTACTTTCTACCCCTAAACTTAAGGCAAACAATGCCATACGCACTAGAACACCATTTTGTGCTTGGCGAAATATGGCTAGGTTATCTAAATCATTTAAATCAGTATCTAATTCATTCGCTTCAGCACGAGAATCACGTGGTAACGGGTGCATAATTACGGTATTTTTTTGACAATACTGCTGATAAATTTCGCGATTCAAACTGAAATGGCCACGGTATAAATCAGCTTCACCTTTGCTAGCGAATCGCTCTTGCTGAATACGAGTTTGATAAATTACGTCACAGGCCAAATTACCTTCAATTTTGTCAGTCAGAACTACGTTATGGCCAGCATTTGTTAATGTAGAGATAATGCTATCAGGCATCTGTAATGCTGTTGGTGCAATCATGGTCACTGTGATGTTGTTATAAAGGCTTAAAAGTTTAGACAATGAATGTACTGTACGACCATGTTTAAGGTCGCCCATAAGAACAATGTTTAAGCCGTCTAAGCCCATGTCATAACGTGCCATCTCAGATTGGATGGTAAATAAATCTAATAACGCCTGAGTTGGATGTTCGTTTGCACCGTCGCCGCCATTAATTACCGGCACACTGCTACCTTTAGAAAACTCTTCTACCGAATGCATTGTTGGGTGACGCATCGCAATAACATCGGAGTAGCCACTGATCACACGAGCGGTGTCAAACAAAGATTCGCCTTTAGATAGTGAAGAGTTTTCCTGTCCTACTGTTTCACGGACAAAGCCACCTAATAGATTAAATGCGGTGCCAAAACTAACTCGAGTACGAGTACTGGGTTCAAAAAATAAATTACTGAGTATTGCGCCTTCGAGTACATGACAGCGCTTTTTTCGCATGGCGTAAGGTGCCATTAATGTCGAAATTTCCAAGATACGAGAAATACTCTCTCTATCAAATTGAGAGACAGACAGGACATGACTTCCTTCAAATTTCATCATAGGTTGTACCTAATAAGTGGCATCTAAAGCTAGTGTTTATGATTATAAACCGAGCTGATACCTGAATTTAATGGGCCGTTGGCTGGTAAAGTAACAACGGAAATTTGCAGCGAAATATAGCACAAAACTTAATTATTGAGAATGTATTATCTTGATTTGAATTAGATAATCGTTTGATAAATGTTTACAAGACAAAGCTTTCAAATATAAGTTATAATTGTCACTAGAAAGGGAGAGGTAGCGATGGATATGCGAGTTTTATTATTACTGTTTTCGATGCCATTGCTACTGACTAGTATTAGCACACAAGCAGCTGATACTGTTCGTTACAATATTTCTACAACTCATCCTGACGCTAAACAAAGCTACTATATTGATTTACTCTCGTTGATTTTAGAGGAATCACGCGATAAATATGGCGCTTACCAACTCACTCCCGTCACACAAGAAATGTCGCAAGGTCGCACGTCGATTATGGTACAGCAGGGTAAAGTCATTGATGTGACTTGGCGGATGACGTCCCAGACATTAGAAACCGACTTACAAGCGATTTACATTCCTGTACTTAAAGGTTTGATGGGTGTACGTATTGCTATAATTCATAGCGATGATACAAGTACTTTCTCTCCAAATTTATCTTTGGCACAATTAAAGTCGCTATCGGCGGGGCAGGGTTATGATTGGCCAGATAGTGAGATTCTTCGCTATAACGGCTATGATGTTATTGAAGGCCGTGCGTCCTCATTGTTGGCTATGTTAGAGAAAAATCGTTTTGATTACTTTCCTCGCGCGTTGCATGAGCCTTGGGTCGAAATAGCCAATAAAAATCAATTTATTATTGAAGATCATTTCTTATTAAAGTATCCCGCACCAATGTATTTTTTTACTAATAAAAAGAATACTCGTTTGGCACAACGGATAACTTATGGTTTTTCTAAACTGATAGAGTCAGGCGCGTTTGATGAATTTTTCTATCAGCATTCAGTAACACAAGATATTCTCGTCAAAGCAAATTTACCGCAGCGAAAAATATTTGCTTTAAAAAACCCATTGTTATCAGAAAAAAGTCGAGCGATTTTGAATGAAAAGTCACTCTGGTTAACTTATTTTCATTGAAATTAGAAAGGTTTAACGTAGGCTAAAATTATTACTATAAATAAAATTAACACAGGTATTTCATTGAAAAATCTATAAAACTTTCCAGAACGAATATTTTTGTCTGCAGCGAATATTTTGACTAGTTTAAAGCAGTAGGCATGATATATCAGTAGTAACGTGACTAAGCTGATTTTTACATGTAACCATTTTGCTGCGGCAAACCAAGTGTAACCGTAGTAGTAGATAATAATGATACCTAAAGCAACTGTAAAAATTGCAAATGGTGTAACAAAAAACAGTAAACGTCGTTCCATTCCTTTAAGTTGCTTGTGCACTAATGGCTCATCGGACTCCGCATGATTAACGAATATACGTGGTAAATAGAAAATACCCGCAAACCAAGCCACCATAAAAATAACATGAAATGCTTTAAGCCAAAGAATGGTATTCATTGATGGGTTTTTCCTTTTAATAAATAAGAGCGAATAGCGTCAAAAGTTATTATACCCATAATATCATTTGGATTATCTTGATATATATACACTCCACCGCTTCTTTTTTTCACTAAAAGTAAATAAGCTTCAGCTAAAGTCGACTGGCTACATAGTGGTATTAGCTTCTGCCGGATAAGGTTATTGTCCTTTTTGTGCTCTGGTTGGCACCAAATATATTCAAGCTCTCCTTGTATATTTTCTTTTTTGATAATGAAATACTGATGGGAAGAGTGTTTTGGAAATTCGCTGGCAATAGTTTTGTTATCATTGTCAGCAATTAGCGTTATTTGCTCTTGCATTACCCCTATAGCGCCAACGCGTTGTAAAGACTTCTCAATAGGAGGTCTTCGATAAGCCAAACCTTGAACTTCTAACTGCATAATAAATATTGAACGATTGCGGAAGAATTGCCCAGATGAAATACAAGAACTAGCAATAACAATCATCGCTGGCACTATAATTTCGATTTGATTGGACAGTTCAACCACACAAAGTAGCGCAGCAAGGGGGGCGTTTAACGTTGCTGCCATAAAACCCGCCATGCCCATTAAAGCGAAATCACTAGCTTGTAAAGTAGTAGGGAAAAGGTACATGTTAATAATTGAAATGCAGGTGCCAATAATAGCGCCAATACCTAATATTGGGCCGATGATCCCTCCAGGAATACCTAAGCCCAAAGTGGTAATGGTCATTAACATTTTAGCTACTAGCAAGGCAAGCAAGAGCTGCAGCTCGGGATTATTTTGTAGGGAAAAGTCAATGGCACTTAAATCTGTGCCCATAGCATAAGGTACGGCATAACCGATGGCCCCGGTAATAAAAGCGGCAGTTAAAATACGAGGTATTATATGAAAGCGTGCGCTGTGCTTGATTATTAACACTAAATAACGATTAAAGATAAAAGCAATAACACCTAAAACTACCCCTAAGACTACAAGTGTTAGGTAGTGCTTGCTGTCCAAACTAATGGTAGTGAAATACTCAAATTCATGAACAGGGCCAAAAATAGTACTGGTTGTCATTGAACCTACAATTGCTGCGATCATCACGGGAATAAAAATATGTACTTTATATTCACGCAAAATAACTTCCATTACGAATAATACTGCCGCGATTGGTGTGTTAAAACAGGCGGCAATACCTGCGGCAATACCACAAGCACTTAAACTGCGAATAGCATTATAAGGTAAATTAAGCTTGCTACCGATATAGCTACTGCATGCGGCACCTAAATGCACTGCTGGGCCTTCTTTGCCAACTGAAAAACCGGTAGCGAGTGCAATAGTACTGCCAATAAATTGGTTAATGGTATTGCGCAGAGGCATTACACCGTTAGCTATTTTCAAGCGATGCAACACGAAAGGAATACCGGTGCGTATATACTTATAGCCAGTTAGCCAAGCGAAAAAGAGGATGACTATAGCGCCAATAATTGGTAATTGGAAACGACTTAGTGCTGTTAAGCTGCTATAGTCTTCTTTTTCACTCAAATAAAATGATTGAATGCCTTCAATGGCAAAAATGAATATAACCACCAACATTGCAGACACGAAACCACCAATGGCAGCTAGCAAGCACAGTTGCCATGATGTTTGTGGTAGAGCAAGACGCTTTTTTAGTTGTATCATCATTTTCATATTTTATTGTTTACGCTGAGTGAATGCACAGGCTTTTGGATATCATAATACTTTTCAAATGAATTGGTTAGCAAAAATAAATCTCAGTACAGTTGTGACACGTTTAGGGACATTTCGTTCTGCTATTCTTCTACTCGGCATCATAATCATTTCACTATTTTGTGGTTACCGCATTGGCAACTTTTATCATGGTTATCAGGTACAAACATTAGCGCTACAGAAATCTCGTTTAGATACGCTTTATCAAAACATAGTAGAGAAATCACAACGGCTTAACACTTTAGAGGTTGAGCTTGAAGTTGAGCGTATGGCTAATCAGCGTAGTCAAAAAGTGTTGAAGTCGATTGAGCAAAAGCATTTTCAAGTAAAAAAAGATTTAGCATTTTATGAAAAAATTATGGCACCTGAAAAGCAAGCTAATGGTCTAGTGATTGATGATGTTAATTTAACCAAAACAGGTAGCCCTAACCACTATCGCTTTCAAGTTATTTTAGTGCAGCAATTATTGCGAAAGCGTTTTGCTAAAGGTTTTGTCGAGTTGTCGATAACAGGAAGTTTGAATGGTAAACCGACCAATATCCCTTTAACGAAGCTTTCAGCAATTACTAAGCAGGATTTATCGTTTAGTTTTCAGTATTTTCAAATGATTAGTGGAGAGTTAACACTGCCAGAAAATTTTATTGCCGAAAAAATTAGCGTGTCTGTCATTTTACCAAAAGGTAAATGGCAAGAATATAATCGTGTCGATGAAAGCTACTTGTGGCAAAAGGCTTTAGAAAATATTGCGCAGAGTTCACCATAATACTTGATTAAAACAGTCAAGTTTAAGATAATCGTATTTGTTCCTTTGTATTAAGTAGAGTTTTATGTCAGATCTTGAGTTACCCATTAAATTTTCGGATGCTGCTGCGACTAAAGTATTGTCGTTGATCACGGAAGAAGAGAATCCAGAGCTGAAGTTGCGTGTTTACGTTACAGGCGGTGGCTGCTCGGGCTTTTCCTATGGCTTTACCTTTGATGAGAAAATCAATGAAGGCGATATGACCATTGTCAAAAAAGGTGTCACTATGGTGATTGATCCGATGAGCTTGCAGTATTTAGTTGACGGTGAAGTTGACTATGTAGAAGGTTTGGAAGGAAGTCGATTTTTAGTTAATAATCCCAATGCTACAACAACATGTGGTTGTGGTTCTTCTTTCTCTATTTAATATTTAGCAAGATTGCAGTGACCTATCACGTTGAAAGCCGACTTCTAGTCGGCTTTTTTGATTTTAATTATCGATTGTTACTTGATAACGAGCCAAAAACATTTCGGCAGTTTCTTTTGCCAAAAATTCGCGTTTTTCTTTACTGATACCATCTTCCATCTGAAATAGTTGTGGCCAAAAACAACTTGCTTTAATCAAGCCGTGCAATTGGTCGCTAGCAAAATCGACATCATTAATTGCTAATTTATTGTCTTCAATAGCGCTATTAAGCCAACGAATAATAGCATTTTCTTGGCAAGATATTTTCTCGAATTCTTTCTGTAGCGCTGCTGAATTATAAAAAAAGTGCCCTATAGCGACTTTAGTCACATCCATGTGATCTTCACTAGAAATAAAACTAATTTCAGCATTAAGTAAAGCAATAAGTTGAGGTTTTAGTGCTATATCTTTTTGATAACTAACATCTACTTGCGCTTCAGCTTTTTGCCAAAGCTCTGCAACTAAGTACATCAATAACGCTTCTTTGGTTTCGAAATGGTTGTAAACCGTGCGCTTTGACACTTGAGCGAGCTCAGCTAGCTTGTCCATGCTGGTTCCCTGAACACCGTATTCTTTAAAAGCTGCTTTTGCAGCAGCAATAATAGCCTCTCGTTTTAATTGGCTGCGCGTTTTGCTAACTGTTTTCATAAAACTCAAAAATCAAGTGGGAATAACTCTATTTTACACTGAGTAGTTTACTTTTCAATTGTTATATTTTAAACTGCACCGTGTAGTTTACTTTTTGCGTTATTTAAAGCGCATGTGATGTGGTGAAAATTTAGATGAATAAATTTAATAAACTGATTTTCAATAAATGGGTTTTAGCAATAATTTTTGGAGGCGTTGTGATGGCAAGTACAACATTAGCGAATAGTAGTGAAAGTAATGTGAGTAACGAGCAAGAAGGGAAATTTCAAAATAGTGAAATTAACTACCAAAGTTCGCTAAGCAGTGTTTGGAAAATAGCAAAAGCTTATTGGCAAACTGATAGAGCCGCTCCTACGCCAACAAAAACTATACCTCTTAAACAATTAACTAAAGAAAACCTGCTCAGTGAAAAGCATGATGCACTTTATCGTCTAGGTCATTCGACATTGCTGCTAAAGTTAGCCAGTGATTTTATATTAATTGATCCGGTATTTAGTGACCGAGCGTCGCCAGTACAATGGGCCGGACCAAAGCGTTTTCACCAGCCACCAATTAGTATTGCAGAACTACCCAATGTAAAAGCAGTTATTATTAGTCATGATCATTATGATCATTTAGACAAAGCCTCTATTTTAGCACTTGCTGATAAAGTCGAGCAGTTCGTTACGCCATTAAAAGTAGGCAACTACTTACGAGATTGGGGTATCGCAGATGATAAAATTACTGAACTAGATTGGTGGCAAAGCAAACAACTTTCAGAGCTAACTATCACCGCAACGCCGGCACAACACTTTTCCGGTCGAGGACTGTTTGATAAAGATGAAACATTGTGGGCTAGTTGGGTTATTGAATATAAAGAAATTAAACTTTTTTATAGTGGCGATGGTGGTTATTTTTCTGGCTTTAAAGAAATAGGTGAGCGTTATGGTCCATTTAATTTTACGATGATAGAAACTGGTGCATATAATTCACTATGGCGTGAAATACACATGACACCAGAAGAAAGTTTGCAAGCACATCTGGATGTTAAGGGTGAATTTATGATTCCCGTGCACAACGGCACTTTTGATCTAGCACTGCATGATTGGTTTGAACCGTTTGAGCGTATCGTTACTTTAGCAAAGCAACAAGGAGTATCACTGCTAACGCCTACTTTTGGTGAGGAGGTTAACCTTGCTCAGCCAATACCAACAAAAGCCTGGTGGCGAGAAGTAATGTCGACAGAAACTGAAGAGCTGTCTAATTTAATTACCAAAGTGCAATAATAAATGAAGTGTAGAAATGCTTCGTGATGTTTACGTTTTGTTGCAAAGCTAAACAGAATGCTTAAGCTTTGCCCTGTATCATTATTAGCAATATGGTCAACCAAATGTCATTTTTTAAATATTTAGGAAGAATTATGAGTACCGCAAGTCAACGTCGACAATGGTTCGCTGAACGCCCTTACATTATTGCGATTATTATTACACTATTATTAATGCTGTGGATGGCCTCGGGCTTGATGCAAGCACAAGAAATTCCTAATGAGAAAAGTGAACATAGTGTTATTGTGCCAAAAGTTAAAGTAGAAACTATGTATGCCAAAATTATTAGTGACACGGTGGCATTATATGGTCGAACAGAGCCTGATCGCGTAACCACGCTTAAAGCAGAAATCTCCGGGAAAATTGAACAAGTACTGGCTAAACGTGGTGCTAAAGTTGAAAAAGGTCAAGTTATTGTAAAGCTTGAAATTAATGACTTAGAGTCTCAATTAGCTCAAGCAAAAGCATTATTAACTCAACGCGAAATAGAACACCAAGGTGTTCTAAAGTTAAGTGCTGATGGCTACCAAGGAAAAGTGCAGGTGAGTAGTGCAGCTGCAAATCTAGCAGCCGTTCAAGCGCAAATTAAACGACTTAATATTGATATTGCCAACACGGTAATTCGAGCGCCTTTTGATGGTGTATTAAATACGCGTTATGTTGAGCAAGGTGACTACGTACAAAGCGGTGATGACATTGCCATGATTGCTGATTTAGACCCGCTTATCGTACGAGCGCATGTAAGTGAAAACAACATTGGCCAGCTTGTTGTTGGCCAAAAGGCAAAAATTCGATTACTCAGTCATGAAAACTTGGCTGGACAAGTGCGTTACATTGCCAGTGTTGCTGATGATGCCACCAATACTTTTAAAATTGAGATTGCTATTGCTAATAATGACAGTGACTTACTGGCCGGTTTAAGTAGTGAAGTTAATATTAGCTTGGATGAAATACCTGCTATTAAAGTTTCTCCGGCATTATTAGCATTAGATGAACAAGGTAATATTGGCGTTAAAACGGTTGAAGATAGCCATGTGAAATTTACTGCTATTAATATCATCAAAAGTGAAAAAGATGGCATTTGGTTATCAGGCTTAGGTCAGCAAACCGATATTATTACCCTAGGCCAAGGCTTTGTTAGAGCGGGCGATAAAGTAGAAGCTATTTTCTCTAAAGCATCGAATGTTAATGCAGCACTTGCTAGCAAAAGCGAATAAGGCGAGGGAATCATGCTTACATTAATTGATGCAGCATTAACTCGAACGCGTTCGGTGTTAATGATATTTATACTTTTACTGATTTCTGGCGCAATTACCTATGCCAATATCGCTAAAGAGTCTAACCCAGATATAACCATTCCTAATATCTACGTATCTATCGTTCATGACGGCATTTCGCCAGAAGATGCTGAGCGTATGCTGATTCGTCCGATGGAGAAAGAGTTAAAATCTATTGCTGGTATTAAAGAAATGTCAGCAACGGCAAGTGAAGGTCATGCCTCTATTAATCTCGAGTTTATTGCTGGTTTAGACCCGAAAGAAGCTTTAGCAGATGTGCGCGATAAAGTTACATTAGCGAAAGCAAAATTGCCGTCTGAATCAGAAGAGCCTGAAGTACATGAAGTTACCATGGCGAATCAAAACCCTGCTATTACGGTTATTTTATCGGGTGCGGTAACCGAGCGTGGTTTAATCACTATCGCTCGTGATGTCAAAGATAAAATTGAAGCCTTACAAGAAGTTTTAGAAGTTGATATCGGCGGTAACCGTGAAGACATGGTGGAAATCATTGTTGATCCATTATTGATGGAGAGTTACGGCTTAGATCAAAATGATATTTACAACTTAGTTGAGCGTAATAACCGCTTAGTACCCGCAGGAACTATGGATACAGGTAAAGGTCGCTTTGCAATTAAAGTACCGTCAGTATTTGAAACTATACAAGACTTATTAGAGTTACCGATTAAAGTTGATGGCGATAAAGTTATTACCTTCCAAGACGTTTCAACGGTTCGAAGAGCTTATAAAGATCCAAGTTCATTTGCACGCTTAAATGGCGAGCGCTCAGTTGCCATTGAAGTTAAAAAGCGTTCAGGTGAAAATATTATTAACACGGTAGCAAAAGTAAAAGCGTTAATTGAAATTGAACGTCAGCGCTGGCCTAATCAAGTGTTTGTTGACTATGTTGGTGATCAATCTGTGGATGTTCAAGACACCCTAAATGACCTGCAAAACAATGTGCTTTCAGCGGTGTTATTGGTTGTTATTGTTATCATTGCCACCTTAGGTTCACGCACTGCATTGTTAGTTGGTTTAGCTATTCCTGGGGCATTTTTAACTGGTATTTTAGTACTGGCCATTGCTGGTTTAACGGTCAATATCGTTGTGCTATTTGGTTTGATCATGGCTGTCGGTATGTTGGTTGATGGTGCGATTGTTGTTACTGAATTTGCAGACCGAGAACTTAATGAGGGTAAATCTAAGCGTCAAGCTTATGGTTTAGCTGCTAGGCGCATGGCTTGGCCTATTATTGCCTCAACCGCAACAACATTGGCTGCATTTGCGCCACTGATGTTTTGGCCGGGCATTATGGGCGAATTTATGAAGTACTTGCCAATTACCTTAATTGCGGTATTAACAGCGTCTTTAGCAATGGCGTTGGTATTTGTACCTACTATTGGTAGCGTTATTGGTAAGTCGCGAAAAATAAGCGTTAAAGAACAGGCGCAAATTGAGCAGGCTGAAAAAGGTGATTTAACCCAGTTGATGGGGTTTACTGGCAAATATGTCAGAGTATTGAAAAGCGCGATTAACCACCCTTGGAAAATACTTGGCGGCACTTTAGCAATGTCAGTCTTTGTTATATTTTTGTATGGTTCTTCAGGATTAGGCGCAATATTCTTTCCAGAGATCGAACCTTCAAGCGCAACAATGGTGGTGCGCTCGCATGGTGATTTATCGATTAAAGAAAAAGATGAAATCATGGTTGCCATTGAGGACCGAATTTTAGACTTACCTGAAATCAAAACACTTTATACCCGCACCGGTGGTAATGATCAAATTGGTACCTTCCAAGTTAATTTCACTAACTGGCAATTTAGACGCTCTGCTGACGAGGTTGTTGCAGAAATAAGAACGCGTACCGATGACTTAGCTGGCGTTGAAATTGAAGTAAGAAAAAATGAAGATGGACCGCAAAACGGTAAAGATTTAGTTATTGAGTTGAGTTCTCGCTTCCCAGAAAAGCTTAATGAATCTGCACGTATCATTAGTAATGCACTGCATAATCATAGCCAGTTTACTGATATTGAAGACTCAGGTGCTAAACCGGGTATTGAATGGCAGCTGAAAATAGATCGCAGTTTGGCGGCTACCTACGGCGCTGATGCTGCACTTGTCGGCTCAACGGTGCAAATGGTCACTAACGGCTTAAAGCTTGGTGAATATCGTCCAGATGATGTTGATGACGAACTAGATATTCGTGTGCGCTTTCCTGAGGATAAACGTAATATTTCACGTTTAGATACTTTGCGCTTAAAAACCTCAGCAGGTTTAGTACCTGTTAGCAGTTTTGTTGAGCGTAGTGCTGCACCGAAAATCGATAGTATTCGTCGCATGGATGGTAAGCGTGTTGTTAGTATCAAAGCAAACTTAGTGCCTGGCGCACAGCTAGTTAAAGAGTTACCTTTATTACAAGCCCAGTTTCCTGAACTAGGAATTGATCCATCAGTTGAAATCGCCATTAAAGGTCAAAATGAAGACCAGCAAGAATCAGAAGATTTTTTAGTGAAGGCTTTTGGTATTGCGCTGTTTGTTATGGCGATTATTCTTGTCACCCAATTTAATAGTTTCTATCAAGCATTTTTAATCCTTAGTGCCGTTATCTTTTCAACGGTCGGCGTGTTCTTAGCCTTGTTTTTAGTACAAAAACCATTTGGTATTGTTATGGGGGGAATCGGTGTTATTTCTCTGGCCGGTATTGTGGTAAATAACAATATTGTGCTGATTGATACCTATAATGTTTTACGCCGAGAAGGTTATGCTGTGGTTGATGCCATTTTAAGAACTGGTGCTCAACGTTTAAGGCCTGTGATGTTAACGACAGTGACGACAATTTTAGGTTTGTTACCTATGGTGTTACAGGTTAATTTAGATTTCTTTAATCGTACGGCTGTTTTTGGCGCACCATCAACACAATGGTGGAATCAACTAGCAACTGCAATTGCCGGAGGTTTAGCGTTTGCGACCGTACTAACATTGATTTTAACGCCTTCGTTATTAGCTTTACGTGATTTGCGTAAAGCTAAAAAACAAACCACCAAGCAAGCTGACTCTATTGATTTAAAAACTGGTGATCCTGCGGCGTAATGGCTTAATGGGCCATAGCTTAACTGTTCTATGGTTGTTAAATAAAAAAGCCCGTAGCTGAAGTGCACCGGGCTTTTTTAACATTGATTTAGGCATTCTTTCTTTACGATTACTGAATGTATTGTCCAAATAATCTTTTCACAATAACGGGAACTGATTGCAAGTTATTACGCTTTTATAGATACTTAGGCGTAATTAGAATGTAAATAGTTAAAAAATAAACTTAAGGGAAAACATGAGCCCAAAAACAAAAATTATTGCAAGCACTTGCTTAGCTTTATGTATGAGTGTAGGCAGTTTTTTTGTGTCTGCACAACAATTAAATGCAGAGCAGCAAGCACAACTAAATGAGTTAAAAAATACGGCATTACAGTCAGACTTGTCTTATCAGCTAATTGAATCATTAACCACGGAAGTTGGTCATCGTTTGATGGGCTCTGAAGGTGATAAAAAATCAATCGTTTGGGCAGTAGATAAAATGAAAGCCCTTGGTTTTGATAAAGTATGGACAGAAGAAGTTACTGGTAGTTACTGGCTACGTGGTGATGCTAAAGCAAAAATTATTGCACCATACCCACATGATGTCGTGGTGTTAGCACTAGGTGGTAGCGTTGGCACTGCTGAAAAAGGCTTAACAGCAAATGTTGCACACTTTGAAACCTTTGCTGATTTAAAGGCAGCACCTGACAATAGCCTTAACGGTAAAATTGCTTTTGTTTCTTATCAAATGGAGCGTCATATTGACGGCAAAGGCTATGGGCCAGCTGTTGGTACACGCGTTACTGGTGCTGTTGTAGCTGCTCAAAAGGGCGCTTCTGCTTTGGTTATGCGCTCTGTAGGAACCGATAACAATCGCACAGCACATACTGGTGTTATGCGTTATAAAGATGGCGTGAAAAAAATTCCAGCGGCAACATTATCAAACCCAGATGCTGACTTGCTAGTGAACCAATTGAAGCGCGGTAAACCTGTAAGCTTGTTCCTTAAAATGACCGCTAAAACTGATGCTGAAGTTATTGCAAAAACGGCTAATGTGATAGGTGAATTTACTGGTAGTGAATTACCGAATGAAATTGTTGCTTTAGGTGCACATCTTGATAGTTGGGATGTCGGCACAGGTGCACTAGATGATGGTCTAGGCATAGGTATGGTTGTTGCAGCAGCGCATCATATTGGGCAACTACCTAAACGTCCTAAACGTACTATTCCGGTGATTTTATTTGCGGCGGAAGAAGTGGGCTTATTAGGTGCAAAAGAATATGTAAAAGTGCACAAAAACGATATGGTGAATCATGCCATTGGTGCTGAGTGGGATTTTGGTATTGGCCGTATTTACAAAATGACACCAGGTGTTGGCGCGCAGTCATTAAATGCTATTCGTGAGCTAGCACAATACTTAGCGCCTTTAGGTGTTTCGCTTTCACCTGATAATAATGCTAAAGGTCAATCTGATATGAGTGCTTTAAGCAACTTAGGTATGCCAAGTATTAACTTTTCACCTGATGGCTCAAATTACTTTGATTATCATCACACAGAAAATGACACTCTGGATAAAGTGGAGCCTGAAGCATTAAAGTTCAATACGGCAATTTATACCATGTATGCGTATTTTGCAGCGCAAGCGGCAGTAGATTTTAGAAAATAATCGATCTTTATAGTTGTTAGCTATGAAAGTAGCTAACAACTCATGAGGTTCGGCGTCAGTTTTTTATTTACCCTTCCATCAACAAGAATTCAATAATACTATTCATATTTAAGTCAAAGTCATCAGCTTTTACATTACGAATAATAAAGTCAGCCTCTTTTGCTAAATCAATGTCCTTAGCCAAAATATAGCGTTTTTTTTGGATGTTATAAAAGCAACGTACTTTGGGGTTAGTTGGGTCGTCATGGTTACGACTTTCAACAATGGCCAAGTGGTGTGAATTCAGTTCAACTAGTGTGCCTACCGGATAAATCCCTAAACATTTAATGAATAGGTCAACGAGCCTAGGCATCAATTTACCTTGTAGGGCTAAATTTCTCAAAATACTAAAAGCTTTGATGTGATTGTAGCTGCCTTTATAACAGCGATCAGTGGTGAGAGCGTCAAAAACATCACATATAGCGATCATACCGCCGTAATTTGAAATGTTATCTTGAGTCAACTTTAATGGATAGCCAGAGCCATCAGAACGTTCGTGATGTAAGGCAACTACCTCCAAACTAAGTGCTGAAATACCGGGTGTTGCTTTAGTTATTCTGATTGAATGATCTATGTGACTTTGCATTACTTTGTATTCATTTGCTGATAGTTTTCCTGTTTTATTAAGGATATTATCAGGGATCATTATTTTACCAACATCATGTAAAAATGCACCAATGGCAAGTTGTTGAATTGTTACGCGGTCAATTTTTAAAAAGCGTGCAAAGATAGTCATTAGTACAGAAACGGAAACCGAATGTTCGAGTAAATACTCGTTCTTGTTACGAATGTTAATGATGCAACTTAAAGCATCCGGGTTTTTAAATATTGCATCGATAGTTTTATTAGTGACATCAATAATTGGCGCAATATTGATCGACCTGCTTTGTTGAACATCGAGGAATACTTGCTGTTGAATTTTTTTAGAATGGTTAAATAACTTTTTAGCTTTAGTGACTTCAAGTATGACTGGTCCAGGCTTTGGAATGGCTTCCGGGAGTTGTGTTTTTAAGGCTTCGTCAATCGTTTTAGTGGTATCAACCAATACTGACTCAACGCCCTTTAATTTTAGTCCGTTAATTGTGTCGTTATTTTTTATGTGACCAGCACGGGCTAAATTATAGCAGCCTTGTTGTTTAACGATATCAACAACAAAGTGGCCTGTTTTTAATTCACTGATACTGACTTCTATGATCATAATTAGTCTATTTAGTTATTACTATTAATTACTATAGGCTAATGAGAATATAGCTCCTTTTATCACTAATGCTATAGCTTATAGTTTAAAGACCATACCATTTTGTGTTTTTTTATTAGCATATAGCTTTTGATCGGCAACTTTTAATATTTCATCCATACTTTGCTGGCCATTACTTGCTGCGGCGCCACAACTAACGGTTATTGGCAAGTGCATATTTTGAAAGGGCATAGGGTTATTGACAAAAAAGTTGCATAAACGCTCGCTGGCCTGTTCTGCTTCAGGTAAAGTTTGACTTGCTAGTACTACAACAAATTCATCGCCAGCATATCGGAAGCATTTGTCATTTTCTCGAACCAATTCCTGTAATTGGCTAGCAACGTATGCTAACACTTTGTCGCCACAATCATGGCCATAGGTATCGTTAATGGCTTTGAATTTATTACAGTCTATAAATAACACTGAAAAAGGTACGCCATATCGGCGTTGACGAATAAGCTCCTCATTAATGCATACTTCCATTAAACGCCGGTTGGCAACACCAGTTAGGCGGTCATAATGTGCCATATATTCAAGTTGTTCACGGATTAGTACATTTGACAAACATAGGCTGACTTTGACTGCTAATTGCTCTAAATGAAATGTGCCTAAATTGTTATGAAATCGAGCTGACGCTTTATCAGTAAACAATAAGCTGCCGAATAATTTACCCTCCAATGATAATGGGGTTAATGCCGCTGATTTTGCCCCTTTAAGTAAACTTCTCGGAACGATATCATTGAGCTGTTGTAATTTGTTAGTTAAAAAAGGTTTTCTATCAGAATGTAATAAAGTGAGTTTTTCTGCAGAAATTTGTTTAGTATTTTTTTGGTGCCAATTAGATTGTAAATTACCATTAATCAAGTAACTTAGTGGTGTTGGCTCGGCTAACAGTAATGAAATACCGGATAGTTGAAACTTTTCTTGGATCAAGCCAAGTAAACGTTGTAACAGTTCTTCACTTGATTGACAGGCAAGTACTTCGGTTTCAATTTCAAATAATTTACGAGCGATACTCTCGTTAACTTTTGAATTTTCAATCAATTGGTGAATTTTGGGCACTGAATATACTCGGTCCGTGCAAATTTTCATCATTGTGATATTTTCTAACAAAGAGTGCAAGCGTGCTTTTGTTAATGTTTGTTCTAAAAGATGCTTGATTCTTTGGTATTATACTTGCTTGCTTCGTTAAGTATTAAGAGCAAGGTGAATCCATCACCACACTAGCGTCAATAAATAGTGCGATAATGAAATTAAATTTTCAGTAGGCTATGTCGATATAGAGGTTAGTTAAGTTGAATTACATTAATTTGCGAAGGAGAAACATGCAACGTTTACTCATTATTATTTTATTAGCATCGGCTAATTTTTTTAGTGCTTCAGCTGCAGAATTGACAGCGGTGCAGATTTATAGTGACAATGTTTTACTTGATTTAATCAAAGAAAATAAACATTTAAGCCAAGTCGTGATTGATGATTGTCAGTTAGTGCAAGATATTGAAGCGCGGGCAGTTAAATCAAAAATGCCATCTTATCAATTTCTCTGGGGTGATATGCTTGCTTACGGCGTTTGTGTCAAAAAAGATGTACCGCTTGGGCTATATTTTATGCAGGCATCAGCAGACCAAGGGTTATCTGAAGCATTAGAACAAATGGGGCGTTACTATCATGTTGGTAAGTTTGTACAAGTTGATGTTAGACAAGCAATCACTTTTCTTAAAGAATCTGCGGCATTAAAAAACCTGAAAGCTCAGCTTAGGCTAGCTGATATTTATCTCGCAGGTGAAGGTAGTCCATTGGATTACCCGCAATTGTATGTTCAGCTTCATCAGTCAGTTACTGACGATAAGAAGGTGCATCGAAATATTGCTGCTAACTTAGTAAAGCTGGCAGAAAAAATGCCAGAGCGGGTAGTTAATGCCGCTAAAAAAGGAAAATATTAGCCGTTTGAGGGATAAAGCTATAGTTGTATCCCACAATAGCACTATTTTAATTTTTTAAAGAAGCGGCCGGGTGTTGAAATAAGCACCGTCATGTTGTTTGGGTATATAGTTAATCTACGATATACTTAACAAAAAACCATTATTGAATAAATGTGACCCAAAACGACCCGCACCAACAGCGAGAAGCTGATAAATACGAAAAGCCAGTAGCTAGCCGTGAGCTACTAATATCGATGATCGAAAAATCGAATACCCCACCAACATTTAAAGCACTGGTTAATCAGCTTAAATATCATGATGAAGATATGCTTGTTGGCTTGAAACGTCGTTTACGTGCCATGGAAAATAGTGGTCAAATCGTTTTTAATAAATTTAAACAATATGCTATCGCCTCACGCAGTAATGTATTAACGGGTAAAGTGATCGGTCATCGTGATGGTTTTGGCTTTTTCGCGCCAGATAACGGCGGTAAAGATCTCTTTATTTCTTCGCATGAAATGCAACGTGTCATTCATGGTGATGTCGTAGAAGCGATATTACTTGATAGAACCGATCGTAAAGGCCGCAAAGAAGTCAAAATTCTTGATGTAGTTGAACCGCGCAAAGCCGGAGTTGTTGGGCGCTATTATGTTGATCATCATATCGCTTGTGTTGTACCTGACGATGCGCGCATCAAACAAGAAATTTTAATTAAACCAGATAAAAAATCTGGCGCTCGTCATGGTCAAGTGGTCATGGTTGAAATTATTCAAAGACCGACCAAACGCTCAAACGCCGTTGGCAAAGTTATTGAAGTACTGGGCGAGCATATGGCGCCGGGTATGGAAATTGAAATTGCTTTACGTGAGCATGATTTGCCACATCAGTTTTCTGCCGATGTTTTAGAAGAAGTTTCAGCTATTGCAGATGAAGTTGAAGAGTCAGCAAAAGCGCCAAGAGTTGATTTACGTGACTTACCACTAGTGACGATTGACGGTGAAGATGCCCGTGATTTTGATGATGCGGTTTACTGTGAACCTAAACCTAGTGGTGGTTGGCGTTTATGGGTTGCAATTGCCGATGTTAGTTATTATGTGCGTTCGAAAACAGCACTTGATGAAGAAGCTATTTCACGTGGTAACTCAGTATATTTTCCAAGCCAAGTTATTCCAATGCTACCGGAAAAATTGTCTAATGGACTATGCTCACTAAATCCTGATGTTGACCGATTATGTATGGTTTGTGAAATGACCATCAGTGCAGCAGGTAATCTTTCTGGTTCAAAATTTTATCCAGCAGTAATGCGTTCTAAAGCGCGTTTTACTTATAGTAAAGTAGCCACTATTTTAGGGGTTAATCCGCAGCAAACTGATGAAGAGTCTCGTGAGGCTTTAAGAGCCGAATACCAACCTTTAGTGGCTGATTTAGAGAATCTAAATCAAATGTATCAAACATTAACTAAGGCAAGAGCCGAACGTGGTGCGATTGCTTTTGAAACCACAGAGTCATTATTTCTTTTCAATCAGGATAGAAAAATAGATTCAATTATACCGTTAGTACGTAATGATGCGCACAAGATCATCGAAGAATGTATGATCCTTGCCAATGTTGCGACGGCCAAATTTATTGAAAAGCACAATAAGCCGGGTTTATTTCGCGTTCACGATAAACCGAGTGAAGACAAATACAACAACTTTATGAGTTATATCAGTGAACTTGGGCTTGATATGTCGTCGATGGGAGAGCGAAAAGCACAACCAGAGCCATCTGATTATTGCCATATTCTAGAGAAAATTGCCGATCGTGCTGATCAAGAACTGATCCAAACCATGCTATTGCGTTCAATGCGCCAAGCGGTATATCAAAGCGAAAATATTGGTCATTTCGGCTTGGCTTTGCCATCGTATAGTCATTTTACGTCACCTATTCGTCGTTATCCTGATTTAGTTGTTCACCGCGTAATAAAAGCGATTTTAGATGAACAAGCACAGCAAGAAGCTAATGCAGGTGGTCATAATTATTCTCCTGAAGCGGTAATTGAACTTGGCGAACATTGCTCGATGACTGAACGACGCGCTGATGATGCCACTCGAGATGTGTCTGATTGGTTAAAATGTGAATATATGCAGGATCATGTTGGAGCAACCTTTACTGGCGTTGTTTCGACGGTTACTAATTTTGGTATCTTTGTACGTTTAGCTGACTTACATATCGAAGGTTTAGTGCACATTACTTCATTAGGTCATGACTACTATCACTTTGATGATGTGCGTATGTCTTTGACCGGAGAAAATACTGGCGCTAAATATCACATTGGTGACACGGTAGAGGTACAAGTTGCAGCTGTAAACTTAGACGAAAAGAAAATAGATTTAGCATTGGCGGGCGATAATGCTGTGCTTAAACGAGCTAAGCCTCTACCTAAAGGCAAAAGTAGTGATAAGCACAAACGTGGTAAACGCGCTAATGGCAAAGCCAAAGATACAAAAGCAAACTTTGATGAAAAAGCTAAGCCAAGCAAAAAAACTGGCAAGTCAGATGCTAAAGCGAAGAAAAAAACCGACAAGTCAACGACTGCAAAAGCCAGTAAACGAAAAGCCCGGAAGAAACGTCCAGGCAAAAATGCTAGAAAAGCAAAAGCCCAATAAAGCATAGATAGACATAACTTAATAAGTAACTCGATAAAGCAATATACTGTAGTCGGTTGCGATACATTGAAAAACAATAGCGAACAAATTTATGGCGAAGCAAGAAGAATTGGCATTTGGTATTCATGCTGTACAAGCATTAATTGAAAGTGCTCCAGAAAGATTTATTGAATTATGGTTACTGAAAGGTCGTGAAGATGACCGTTTAATGCCGATTATCAATTTAGCAAAAAAATATGGTATTCCAGCACAAATGGCAAATCGCAAAGTGCTTGATGATAAAAGTGAAGGCGAGCAACATCAAGGTGTAGTTGCCCGTGTAAAGCCAGGCAAAACCTTCACAGAAGCTGATTTGGACGATATTCTTGCTGCAGCAGAACGCAAACAGCAAGCACCATTTTTGTTAATTTTAGATGGTGTAACTGACCCTCACAATTTAGGCGCCTGTCTGCGTAATGCTGATGCAGCAGGTGTGCAGGCAATCATTGTGCCCAAAGATAATGCCGCTAGAGTTACCGCAACGGTGCGTAAAGTTGCCGTAGGTGCCGCTGAAAGCGTACCGTTAGTGCAAGTAACCAATTTATCAAGGACCATGAAAGCCTTACAACAAATGGGCGTATGGATTATCGGTACAGCTGGTGAAACAGACAACTGTTTATACAGTGAAAAATTGTCAGGTCCAATGGCCTTGGTGATGGGCGCTGAAGGTAAAGGCATGCGTCGTCTAACACGCGAAAACTGCGATCAACTGGTTAAATTACCGATGGCAGGCACCGTCTCTAGTTTGAATGTTTCCGTGGCAACCGGTATTTGTTTATTTGAAATAGTTCGGCAGCGCTTAGTCGGTTAATCTTCAGGTAAGTACTTTTTCCTTATGTGCTGTAATTGCCCCTTTTTTGATAGCTTTGCTAAAGCTGAGGTAAATAGTTCTATCACGCATACAGGAGTCTCCTTATGGAAAGTAAAGTTGTTATCTAGGCTATCTTTTAAAGTAAGGAGAGTTCTGATGTTATGTTTATCTGAGCTGGCATCATTGTATTGGTATTTTACTAGCTCTTCGTTAAATGATATAGCATCAACACGGCCGTGATAGAGCATATTAACCATGCTTTGATGTGAGGTTGTGGCTACTTGTTTAGAGTTGATGTTTTGCAGTGCTAGTTGACCTATATCTTCTCTTACAACCGCTATAGATAATTCTTTGATTGGCCGTTTACGTAACTCCTCTAGGCGCTCTTCAAGTACCATAATAGAAATAGTTGTAGGTAAAGGAGTTGCAACTAAGGTGTAGTGTTCTGCTCGCTCTTTAGTATAAACCATAGTAAAGGCAGCAAATTTTTGTGATAGCTTTAAATCTCTTACTAATCTGGCCCAAGGGATTAATTGGATGTCATCGCGGGTAAATGTAATTTGTAGTTCTTCATAAACCATTTCGAGAATGTCGACCGACATTCCTGTAAGCCTACCTTGTTCATCGTAAAAATTGTAGGGAGGGTAGTCCTCAGTTAACCAAATATAGTTTTCTAATATCGCTTTTCCTTTACTCTCTTCACAGGCGTATGCTGTTGTTGTAAGTAAAAAGCAAAATAATAAAGTGAACTTTAACAGCTGTTTAAAAGGAATGCGTTTATAACACATACTTTATGTACTTAAAGTTATGATTAACCATACTAAAGAGTATAGTTTAATTTTTTGTTTAAAGTGAAGCTTAACTTATTTGATGCCTAGCAAACTATGGAAAGTCTATATACCTTGCATTAAAGAAGTAAAGTTTATTTATTCATTATACTTTTCTACACTTAGAATAAATGTTGAGAATTAAAATGTAGGATTACTTTTTGATGGCTCTTATCACAAAAATAACGTTACTGTGTATTAATAGCCCTTTCCAATTAATTACCAAGGCGAAGGGGAGTTGTTATCGGTTTCAATATATCAGTATGTTACTTCTGTTGGTGAACACTAGCGTTTTTTCTGATGAGATTAACTTGGCTGTATCTAATGTTACTACTGGCCCTGTGTCACAACTAGGTACTCGTTTGAATCAAGGCGCAAATGTATATTTTAATAAAATAAATAAATTAGGTGGTATTGCAGGGACATCAATAAACGTTATTCATCTCGATGATGGTTATGAGCCATATAAAACTTACCAAAATACACTTGGCTTTTTGAAACGAAACGATATTTTTGCCTTTTTTAATTTTATTGGAACTCCCACTACTTATGCTGTTATTAATGAAATTTCAGTAAGCAACATTCCCTTTATAACACCACACACTGGTGCTGAGTTTTTGAGAAGGCCAATAATAAGCAATGTTTTCAATTTAAGGGCTAGCTATTACGAAGAAGTAGAGCAGCAGATAAACTATTTAATAAACGCTAGAAAAATTACTAAAATTGGGCTTTTAGTTCAAGCAGATGAGTTTGGTCGCTCAGTCGAAAAGGGCTACATACAAGCGATGAAAAAGAGAGGGGTCAAACCTGTTGTTACTACAAGATATAGGCGAAACTCACAGGACATAAGCTTAGCTCTTAGTATCTTGCAGAAAGAAAACGTTGAAGCAATTGCTTTTGTTGGTACCTACGAGCCTCTTGCTGAACTAATTAACTTGGCATTTACCTATGATTATAAACCAATTTTTACAACAGTTTCATTTATTTCAAGCAAAGACTTGTTTAGTAGAATAAAACAATCAAGTGAGGTTCTAGTGACGGAAGTAGTTGTTGACCCAAAGGCATGCACTAAAGAGATTTGCCAACAATTTATTTATGATATGAAACAGCAAGGCATAATTGAGGTTGATAGGGTGCAATTTGAAGGCTATCTAAATGCCTTACTTTTTGTGGAGGTTGCACGGCAATGTTCAAACCAGTTAACCCAAGCCTGTTTTATGAAGAAAATATCGAAATTTCAATATGATGAGAAAGGCTTATTGATTTCTTTTCGTAATAATTCTCATCAGGGCTCTTCTGAAGTTTTTTTAAATTTTTACCTTAAGCCTTAATCATAAACTTAAATAAATATAAGGTTATGATTAAGGCTTGCCTTTACTGCTTACTTTCCCTACAATACGCGTCCTTAATTCAGCCTGAACTTTTGTTCCTTGCCTCAACTGGTGTTGGCTGAGCCAGATGATGAGGCTACAACCGTAAGGAGCTCGTAATGCGTCATTACGAAATCGTATTTATGGTTCACCCTGACCAGAGTGAACAAGTACCAGCTATGATTCAGCGTTACAGTGACATCGTCACTAATGCTGAAGGCAAAATCCACCGTCTTGAAGACTGGGGTCGTCGCCAATTAGCTTACCCAATCAATAAATTGCACAAAGCACACTATGTTTTAATTAACATTGAAGCGCCTCAAGCAGCTATTGATGAACTAGAAACTTCTTTCCGTTATAACGATGTTGTTATTCGTAACATGATCATGCGCACTAAAGGCGCGGTAACTGAGGCTTCAGCTATGGCTGTTGCTAAAGAAGACCGTCGTGAAGAGCGTCGCGAAGTGAAGAAAGATGTTACTGAAGCACCAGTTGCTGAAGCACCAGCTGCAGAAGAAGCTGCGAGCGAAGAATAAGTAACCAGTGACCAACTCTCTTTCTATGACAAGTAGTCAAGAGAATTGCTTGGTGTTGACCGGACATGTGGTAAAACCACCTAAAACGTCAACTAGCCCAGCCGGTATTAAGCACTGTCAGTTTTCAATGGACCATAAGTCTATACAAAATGAAGCAGGGTTGAACAGACAAGCATTTGTTCGAATACAGGTTGTTGCGACAGGTAATGTGTCACAACACTTAACTCGTGATTTAATTGAAGGGTGTAATATTAGAGTGACTGGTTTTATTAACCGTCATGAATCCAGAAACGGAAATCCGCTTTTGGCATTACATGCCCAACAAATTGAAATGATTTAATTTAGGCCATTTTATTTAATCGACAATTGTCAGTTAATATAAAGGAAGCCAATTTAGGAGAAATCCATGTCTCGTTTTTTTAGACGTCGTAAGTTCTGCCGCTTTTCAGCGGAAGGTGCTGCTGCAATCGATTATAAAGATACAGCTGTACTAAAAAACTATATCACTGAAAGTGGTAAAATTGTTCCTAGCCGTATTACTGGTACAAGTGCTAAATATCAACGTCAACTTGGTCGTGCGATCAAGCGTGCTCGTTACTTAGCATTATTACCATATACTGATTTACATAAGTAACCTAATAAGGGGTTTTGAAAATGGAAGTAATCCTTCTTGATAAAATCGCCAAATTAGGCGGCCTTGGTGACAAGGTAACAGTTAAATCTGGTTACGCTCGTAACTTTTTATTACCACAAGGTAAAGCTGTTTTTGCCTCTAAAGCTAACGTTGAGCACTTTGAAGCTCGTCGTGCAGACTTAGAGAAGAAACTTGCTGAACAATTAACTGCTGCAGAAGCTCGTGCTGCGAAGTTAACTGAATTAGCTGAAGTTACTATCGCTTCTAAAGCTGGTGACGAAGGTAAATTATTCGGTTCTATCGGCACTCGTGATATTGCTGATGCAATCTCTGAAGCTGGCGTTGCAGTTGTTAAAGCTGAAGTACGTTTACCTTTAGGTAGCATCCGTGAAACAGGTGAATTCGATATCGTAATTCACGTGCACAACGATGTAGATGCAACAATTAAAGTTGTTGTTATTGCTGAAGCTTAATCGCTCCTAGCAAAGATATATTGAAAACCCTGAATTCTGTAAAGAACTCAGGGTTTTTTTATATCTTGGTATTTATTTTCGTAATTACCGACTTATATACAGCGTGATTGATTTTGGCAAGTTTTCCAAACGGATGTGTGATACTAGAATAACGCAGGAGCAGTCACTGAAAACAGCCACTCTCTGCAAGTAATGCCTTGCTTTTAAGCTTTTAAATTCACGCTAAGCGGTCAATCTATTATACGTATTGGTATTATTTACTCATTGGCGGCAAAGGTAATGTTGGCCATTCATCTTCATTCAGAATACCGCGTTCAAACATGCCTGCCAGTCCTTGTATGCCACCCGTATGTAATAATATAATCCGGTGTTGAGGCTGGAAATAGCCTGACTCAATAAGCTCTAACAATGCTAGAATCATTTTCCCTGAATACACAGGTTCAAAGTCAATGCCTGTGACCTGACTAAATTCCCGTACTTTTTCTGCGTCTTGTTGGCTAAATTTAGCGTAACCACCGCAGTGATATTGATTCATGATAGACCAATTGTTAAGCTTTTTGGCTTCAGCAGGTAGAAGTTCTTCTACCTGACTTTCGAGGTAGCCTTGCTGTTTTAACACTGATATGCCAATTAGTTGGTGTTGCGCCTTATCTCCTAGAATAAGTCCCGCTAACGTGCCACCGCTGCCTACGGGAGTTATCAACGTGTCAAACTCAGTCTGTTGATTTAACTCATCGATAATTTCTGCTACGCCAGCCAATGCAAGAGTATTACTGCCACCTTCAGGCACTATGATGTGATCTGGGTATTGTTGTTGTAATTGTTGTAGGTAACTCTCATCATTACGTAGCCGATAAGTTTTTCGGTCAACAAAGTTGAGTTGCATGCCCCAATGCTTGGCCCAAGCCAAAGTATAATTATCTTGGTTACTTACTTCTCCGCGAATAATGCCAATAATGGGTAAATTTTGTTGATAGCAAGCAAATGCCGCGGCGTGAATATGGTTAGAAAAGCAACCGCCAAAGGTAATTATACCTTTGGCGGTTGCTGCTTTAGCATGGCGTAGGTTATGTTTTAATTTACGCCATTTGTTACCTGAAATGATATTGTTGATTTGATCATCGCGCTTTATGGCGACAGAAATGTGATGCTTTTTAAATATTGGGTGGCTAATTGATTGCAATTTCGATAACGCAGTCATAAAAGGGTATCTCTAAATAAACTAAATAACATGAAGCAATTAAAACACTTGCGCGGAAATTAGAATCAGCGATAATGGTTTTTACCTGGCACGTATATAAAATAATAATATCGCTTAATGACAATTATTACACGTATCCAAAGTATTTTCTCAAAGCCAAAATCTTCTGATTTGATTGGTATTGCTTTGCGACAGCAGTCGATAGCTTTTTTTGCTAAAAAAAATAGCGAAAATACATCTGGCTCTAACGAAGTTAAAAACTTGTCACTGATTAATACGTTAAAGGAATTAGCCATTGAACATGCACTACAGGGGCAATGTCACTTAGTGTTATCAAATATGCATTCACACATTGTACAAGTAGATAGACCTAAGGTTCCCGACGCCGAAATTAACGCCGCGTTGAAATGGCAAATTAAAGACTTAGTCAGTATTGTACCAGATAATATGGTACTTGATTATTTTGATGGTCCAACACTATCTGGTGGCGTTGAAAAAATTAATGTGGTCTGTACTGCAAAAGATGATTTAGTTGAATTAGTTACGAGCCTAAATACTGACACGCTAACAGTTGAGAGTATTACCACTGAAGAGTTTGCTTTTGCCAGTTTGTTACCTATCCAGCAAGACGCCATATTATTAGTTTGTCAGCAGCCTAATGAAGAAATAAATTTATTGATTGTTAAGGATGGGCAACTATTTTTTAGTCGCCGTTTACGTGGTTTCTCTCAAATAGCAAAAAAATCGACAGATGAGTTAACCATGGGCATGATTGATTCATTAAGCTTAGAAATTCAGCGCTCAACTGATTATTTTGAACGTCAACTCAAGCAAGCGCCGGTTAAAACTATTGAAGTTTTGGTGCCAATGCTAAATGAAGCTTTTTTAGCTCGTAAGCTTGCTGAAAACACTAACCTAGAAGTTAAGTTATTTACGATGCCTGACTTGCTTGAAGGTGAACGCGAGAATGCAGTCGCGATAGCAGCCACTCAGTTGCACTTTATGGAGCCAGAAAATAATGGCTAAATATTCGATCAATTTATTGCAAGCTGATTTACTGCCGCCAAAAGTTTTGTGGACGCTTAACCGTGTTATGAGTCTATGGTTTTTGGTGTTAGCCGTGATGTTAGTTTTGATGTTTGTTGTTCGATTACAAGTGAATAGTTTGAATGTCGAATTTCAAGCGCTAAACTCTGTGAATACTAACCAAAAAATACAGTTGAAAAACCTAGAACTTGATGTCGCTAGGAATCGTCAAGATGCAGAGCTTTTAGCGCAATTAAATACGATTAAATTGGTTATTGAAAATAAGCAGCACTTACATCAGCAATTAACCGACCCAGCACAAACTTACAGCGCAGGATTCTCAACTGCTATGACTGAGTTATCGGAGCTTCATGATAAAAATATTAGCTTACAGCGCGTCAATATTGGTAATGGTAATATAACTTTTGCTGGTTTAGCACTAAGCCCTGATGCAGTGCCTAATTGGCTATCAGGCTTTGAGTCTTCAACATTTTTATCGGGTAAGCGCTTTATCAATTTCACTTTATCAGAAAATGAACAACAGTTAACTGAGTTCGTTGTTAGTTCTGCTGAAGTAAAAAAAGGATTAGCGCGATGACGAGATGGCAACGTTATAGCGAAAAATTTACCAATGCATCTAATCGAGAGCAGTATTTAATTATTATTGCTGGCTTAGTGGCTATTGTTTTTATTTCATATAGTTTGTTTTTAGACTCGTCGTTTCAGCGTATCAAGCAACTGAATAAGAATATAATACAAACGCAGAAAAGTAATAGAGATAATATAAACTCAATTGCAATGTTTGAGCAGGCATTACGAGAAGACCCTAACCTTGCACTAAAAAGAGAGTTAAGCCAATATCAAACAAAGTTAGGTGAAATTGACCAAGAGCTGTTGCAGTTAACTTCTGACTTAATCGATCCAATTCAAATGCGTTATGCCTTAATAAAATTACTAAAATTACAATCAGGCGTTAAATTATTGTCATTTAAAGTACTATCTGCACAACCAGTAACGGAAAATCGTGATGTAAATAGGGATGGTATCTCTATTGATAAATTGCCAGAAACTAAAAAGCTAAGTACTGAAACAAGCCAACTACGCTTATACCGCCATGGTATAAAAATTAAATTACAAGGGCAGTATTTTCAACTGAAAAAATATTTAGCCCAGTTAGAAGGTTTGTCGTGGAAGTTTTTCTGGCAAAAATTTGATTACCAGTTAAAAGAGTATCCGGTTAGTGAGCTTGAAGTGGAAATTTATAGCTTAAGTACTGCACAGGAGTTTATTGGTGTCTAAAATCTTGCGAGCGTTATTGCTCTTTTTGCTGCCTTTGGCAGTCAACGGTCAACAAGTTGACCCTACTCGACCGTTTGGTATTTCAGCATCTTCGTCCTATAGTGATGATGAGAAAAAAAATGACATAGTTTTACAGTCAATTATACAGAGCCAACAGTTAAAAAAAGCAGTGATTAACGGTAAAACGCTAATTGTAGGCGATGTATATAAAGGTTACGAGGTAACCGCGATAAATTCGAAGAGGGTGGTATTGCACTCACCACAAGGTAGAATGGAATTGTCTTTATTTTCCGGTGTTATAGCGAAATCGAAATGAAAAAAATAATGAAAAATACAAAACACCAAATGCAGTTATTTTGTTACTCGGCAGTATTGGTATTATCGGGTTGTCAGTCAGCCCCTAAGCCGCCAACCGATGTTACCCAAGCTTTGGACGCAGCAATAGCTGAAGCGAGTCAACCAGCACCAAAGCCATTACAGCGTTTACCTAATGCACTTCGACAAGAGTTAATGCAAAAAGAAATTCGGCAAGCTCGCCATGGCTTATTGGCTGAAAAACGTTTACAAATAGCGGCAAGTGGCGTGGCAGCGGAGCAATTCTTTGCTGCCATTGTTGAAGATTCCCCTTATAGCATTGCTATCCATCCAGATGTTTCAGGTGCCATTACCTTAAATTTGAAAGATGTCACTATTGATGAAACCTTAGACGTTGTTGGCTCGTTATATGGCTACGATATTCGTCGGCAAGGTCGGGTTATTCAAGTGTATCCTGCCGGGATTCGCACTGAAACTATTCCATTAAACTATTTATACGTTAAACGTATAGGTAATTCTAGCACCAGTATAAACTCAGGCGGCGTATCAGAAAACGATCCTAATAGCTCAAGTAATAGCAGTAACAATAACCAAAATAGCAGCAGTAATAACAGTAATAATGGCAGTAATCGAAATAGTCAAAATGGTAGCAGTGGTATTAACATTTCTACTGAAAATGAATCGGATTTTTGGACTGAATTAAAGGAAACACTAACAGCACTAGTTGGAAGTGAAGGTGGGCGTTCTGTGATTATTTCACCGCAAGCAGGATTGGTAACTATTCGTGCATTGCCGTCAGAAATAGCCGCAGTAAAGCGTTTTATTACTACAACTGAAGAACATTTACGTCGTCAGGTTATTATTGAAGCAAAAATAATGGAAGTTACTCTTAATGATGACTATCAACAAGGTGTAAAGTGGGAACAAGTACTTAGCCATATTGAAAGCACAGATATAGGCTTTTCAACATCTGGTGGTATTGCTGGAAATGTTATTTCATCAGCGATTGGTGGAACGACAAGTCTAAGTTTTTTGAATAAAGACTTCAGTGGGGTTATTGAATTACTTTCAACCCAAGGTAATGTGCAGGTGCTTTCGAGTCCACGAATTACTGCAACGAATAATCAAAAAGCAATTATTAAAGTTGGCAATGATGAATATTTTGTTACTGATGTTTCCAGTACGACCACAACAGGAACTTCAACAACCACAACACCTGAAATTGATTTAACACCATTTTTTTCGGGTATTGCATTGGATGTTACGCCACAAATTGATGCCAATGGAGAAGTAATTTTACATATCCACCCTTCTGTAACACTTACGGCAGAACAAACGAAAACTATTAAGCTCAGTGATCAAGATATCGTACTGCCATTAGCTCAAAGTAGTGTGCGTGAATCTGACACTATTATTCGGGCAAAATCAGGTGAGATTGTTGTTATTGGTGGCTTGATTGAAACGCGTAAAACGGATTTGGAATCTAAAACCCCGTTTCTTGGTGATATACCTGTATTTGGTGAGTTGTTTAAAAGTAAGAGTGAATCAGTGCAAAAGAAAGAGCTGGTTATATTACTTAAACCAATTGTCATTGGGCATGATACCTGGAAAAACCAGTTACAGGATGCTAGGGCACTGCTAAAACAGTGGTTTCCTGAAGACTCGGATGCCAAAGTCATGAGTAATTAAGTAAGACACTATGTACCTGTATCATTTTGGTTTGCGAGAGCTACCCTTTACGCTAACACCAAACACCAACTTTTATTTAGGGCTAGAGCCCCATAATGAGGCTCTAGCGGTACTGATTACTGCCTTAAAAACGGGTGAGGGCTTTATCAAAGTCGTTGGAGAAGTAGGTACAGGTAAAACATTACTTTGTCGAAAATTACTTAATGAAATTCCTGAACACTTTGTTACTGCGTATATCCCCAATCCTTACTTAAAGCCCGATGAGTTACGTCGTGCAGTTGCCGTTGAGTTAGGTGTTAAACATGCACAACGTATGTCATTACAGTTACTAACTCAGCGCATTCAAACAAGATTATTAGAATTGCATAGCCAAGGTCATTCGGTCGTATTAATTCTAGACGAAGCACAAGCATTACCCTCAGAAAGTCTTGAAGCCCTGCGTTTATTTACTAATTTAGAAACAGAAACTCGTAAGTTGCTGCAAGTGGTGCTGTTTGCCCAGCCAGAGTTAGATCAGCGTTTAGCTGAAACAGCCTTTCGACAATTAAAGCAACGTATTACTTTTTCTTATAAATTACGAGCGATGACAAAGTTTGAGGTTGAACAGTATATTCAACACCGATTACAAGTCGCAGGTTATAAAGGCGAAAATTTATTTGGCCATGCATTAACCAAAAAAATAGCAAAAGCAACACATGGTATTCCTAGATTAGTCAATATTATCTGCCATAAAATGCTGATGCTAGGCTATGGTGAAGGTAGTTGCCAATTAACGAAAAAACATTTATCAAGTGCGATAAAAGATACCGAAAGTACACATGGTAAAAAAACTTCAAGCGCCTATTTAGTTAGCTTGCTCTTTTCTGTAATGATTGCCGCTCTGTTTTACGTTTGGAGTATTTATGGGGTGTCCGTATGAGTGTCATTAATCAAATGTTAAAAGATCTTGATAAACGTCAAGGAGAGCAAGCCGAAAACTCTAGCCCTTTGAGCTCTGTAGCGGCTAAAAACTCTAGTGTTAAAATCTTTCTTGCTGTGGTTATTCTCATTGTTTTAATCAATGTTGTTGGCATATTTGCTTGGCAACTTTATGCTGAAAACCAGTCGCTAAAATATCAAACGCAGCAATCAAGCGCTGCTGTTAGACAAATTAATTTGGATACAACAGCTGATAAAGATAATAGCAGTGAAAATATTAATGTTGAAAAGACAAAAGTAACGATAGACCTCAAAAAAGAAACTTCAGGTACTAAGTTAGTAGAAGATCTTGAGCCAACATTGTCAGAACCCATAATTGAGCCAGCCAGCCAGTCGATAGTGAATAACGCACAGCCGATCACAGGCGGCTCAAAGCGAGATAATCCATCGACGGAATATCACCGCAGTAAAGTTATTAAACAGCGAAGCAGTAAGTCGTCTATGACAGAAGCACCTGAAATAGCAGCAACAAACAACCCTGATAACAGCAAACCAACATTGACTATTTCGCGCTCGCAGCTATCACCTAAAGCGCTAGTGGATAAAAAAATTACTGAAGCTGAGCGGGCGATGGAAGTTAATAAGCTTGAAAAAGCTGCAGCGTTATTTGAAGATGTTTTACTTTTGCTACCTGAGCATGAAATAGCACGAAAACAACTTGCTGCTTTATGGTACGGTAAAAAAGCTTATCAAGATGCAATAAACTTGCTTTCACAAGGTATTGCTTTGGCACCAAACGCAGAAGAAATGCGTTTGATGGCTGCGCGTATTTACTTTGAACAAGAACAGCCTAGACAAGCGTTAAATTTACTTAGCCCGGTCAATAGTAGCGAAAAAGTTGAATTACAAATTTTATTAGCTGGTGCAGCTGTAGAGCTTAACGAACATGAGGTTGCCAGTGCCGCTTATCATAAATTATTACTGCTTGAACCCGCTGTTGGTCGTTGGTGGTTAGGCTTAGCTGTTTCACTAGATAGTCAGGGCCAATTTAAGGCAGCAAGTAATGCTTATCATCAAGCTATTAGCAAAGGTAACCTTTCAAAAGATGCAGTGCATTTTGCCCGTCAACGGTTAGTAGAGTTAGGAGAATAATATGGCTGCACCTAAATTAAAAATGCGCTTAGGGGACTTACTGGTTCACGAATGTATTATTAGTGATGAACAATTGATGCAGGCGCTAAATAGCCAGAAATCAACCGGTAGGAAGCTAGGTGATGTTCTCATTGAACTAGGTCATATTGGTGAACGTCAATTACTTGAGTTCTTAGCACAGCAACTCGATGTACCATTTTTAGACATAAGTCAGCGTCGTATTCCTAACGAAGTCGCGCTGTTGTTGCCCGAAGTACATGCCAGGCGTTTACGTGCCTTAGTAATTGAAGATCAAGGTGATGCTGTGCTGATCGGTATGAGTGATCCCGCTGATTTAAGTGCGCTTGACCAACTGGAACAAATGCTTGCACCTAAACGTTTAAAGCTTGCCGTAATAATGGAATCGCAATTATTTGAGGCTTTTGATGGGCTATATCGTCGTACCGCAGATATTGAGTCTTTTGCGAGCCAGTTAGAAGAAGAGTACGATCAAAGTAGTGACTTTGATTTATCTAATTCATTCCTTGAAGAAGGTGGTGATGCAACTGTTGGTAAGTTATTACAATCAGTTTTTGCTGATGCAGTGCAAATGCGTGCTTCCGATGTACACATTGAACCTGATGAGAACTCATTACGCATTCGACAACGTATTGACGGGGTATTACAAGAAAATATTCTTAAAGAAAATAAAATAGCTTCGGCGATGGTGCTGCGATTAAAGTTGATGGCAGGTTTAGATATCTCTGAAAAACGCTTGCCACAGGATGGTCGTTTTAACTTGCAAATCAATGGCCATAGTATTGATGTCCGTATGTCTACCATGCCTGTTCAGCATGGTGAATCGGTGGTGATGCGTTTGTTAGACCAATCAGCAGGGCTTTTGTCATTAGATGAAACGGGTATGCCAGAGGCTTTTGTTAAGCGCATTCGTCATCAAATTTCACGCCCACATGGCATGGTGCTCGTGACAGGGCCGACGGGGAGCGGTAAAACTACCACCTTGTATGCGGCATTAAGCGAACTTAATGTTTCAAGTAAAAAAATTATTACCGTTGAGGATCCTGTTGAATATAGACTGCCCCGGATTAATCAGGTGCAAGTTAATAGCAAAATTAATTTAACCTTTTCAAACGTGCTACGTACAGCTTTACGACAAGATCCAGATATTTTGATGGTAGGTGAGATGCGTGACCAAGAAACTGTAGAAATTGGTTTGAGAGGTGCATTAACTGGTCATTTAGTGCTGTCTACTTTACATACCAATGATGCAATAACCAGTGCATTACGCTTACTTGATATGGGGGCTGCGGGCTTTTTAGTTGGTAGCTCATTACGTGCTATTATCGCCCAACGGCTAGTAAGAAAAATCTGTGACGGTTGTCGAAAGGTTTATGTTCCAGACTCGCAAGAGTTAGTCTGGTTATCTCGTCTTATTGGTAGCGATATTGAAAATATTCAATTTAGTCATGGTACAGGCTGCCAAACTTGTCAACATACTGGCTATAAAGGACGTATTGGGGTTTTTGAGCTATTGGAAATGAGCGAAGCGATGATGGCTGCTTTAAAGCGTGAAGACACCGAAGAGTTCAGCAAATTGGCCAAAAATCACCCTGAATTTAAACCATTGGCGTTAGCCGCCTTTGACTATGCTAAGCTAGGAATTACGAGTGTAGAAGAAGTGTTACGCCTAGTTGAAACTGTTGATGTGACGGGATAAGAAAATAAATTATGCCTGCTTTTAATTATATTGGTCGAGATGCAAACGGTAGCCAAGTAAAAGGAATGATTGAAGCGGCTAATTCAGCGCAGGTTGCAGAACAATTGTCCCGACAGCGCATTATTCCGATATCAATTGAAGGAGCAAAATACTCAACTAAGGGAAGCTCATCTCAAAATATCGATATTGGAGATTTGCTAGGTTTAAACCAAGTCACATTAGATGACTTAATTGTTTTTTGTCGCCAAATGTACGCTTTGGTAAAATCTGGTGTACCTATTTTACGTGCCATAAATGGTATGGCAGAGTCCAGTACTTCAGTAAAACTAAAGTCGGCACTAAGTGAAATATCTACGCAACTTGAAGGCGGATACCCGTTATCTACTGCCTTACACCAGCACCCGAAATTATTCTCCCCGCTTTTTATTTCTTTGGTTCATGTCGGAGAAAATACCGGTAAGCTTGATGATGCATTTTTAAAGCTTGCCAGCTATTTTGAACGCGAACAAGAAACCCGAAAACGTATTAAGGCGGCGTTGCGTTACCCATCATTCGTACTTATTGCCATTGTGGCTGCCATGGTGATATTAAATATTTTTGTTATTCCAACTTTTGCTAATATGTTTACAAAGTTAGGCGCAGACTTACCATGGGCGACAAAGATGCTCATTGGTAGCTCAAATTTCTTTTTAGACTATTGGCCACATATGCTTATTGTGAGCATATGCGGAATTTTTTCCTTACGGTACTACTTAAAAACACCAAAGGGCATGTTTATTTGGGATAAACGTAAGTTGAAACTACCAGTCGTTGGAGGAGTTGTTGAACGCTCTATTTTATCACGCTTCTCACATAGCTTTTCTATTATTTTACGTGCTGGCGTGCCGATGACAACAGGCTTAACCTTGGTTGCTGATGCGGTTGACAATACCTATATGCGTAAAAAAATAATGACTATGCGTAGTAATATAGAAAGTGGCGAAAGCTTATTACGCTCTGCATCCAGCAGCACTTTATTTACCCCCTTAGTATTACAAATGATTGCCGTAGGAGAAGAAACTGGCCGTGTTGATGAGTTGTTAGAAGAAGTGGGGGATTATTACGAGCGAGAAGTTGATTATGAGCTGAGTACACTGACGGCTCGTATAGAGCCGATTATGATTGCAATAGTAGCAGGCATGGTACTAGTGCTAGCCTTAGGGATATTCACGCCAATGTGGGACATGATGTCGGCGTTTAAAGGGTAAATCAGCTAGTTATTAGGAATAAAACATGACACCACTGCAAGTTACAGAGAAAAGTGAAAGATCGCTTGGAGAAGTCGTTGTTGTGGTTGTGCTCGTGGCCTTATTAATGGCCAGCTTTATTTTTTACTTCTTTAAACATCAAGGGCAACTAACACGGGCTGGTTTTGAATCTGTTAGTCATGTTTTTTCAGCGCGTATTAATGGTATTCGTGCACAATGGTTTATGGACGCTCAGCCTAAGTTTGTAATCATTGAAGGTAATTTTAATGATAAAAGAGAGGGTAAATTAAAGGTACCCGTAAACGGTAAAGGTTGGGTCGATGTAAAAAATGACGCTTTGCGCTGCCAACTTATTTGGCAATATGTTATGGAATCTCCTTTGGTTTATATAAAGCAGCCAGTTGAGGCTGTGTTGGTGAGTCATCAGGGACGGGAAGTTGCGAGTTATTGCCAGTTCAGCTTACCCAGTGGTGAGTACTTCATCTATCATAGTGACAATGGCAAAGTTGATTTTAAGCAATAAAAGCTAATAATTCGACTGTAGAGGCTGGCATAATAATCAGTAAGTGGGTGACTTTGTTAGTAATTAATTGCTAGAATCAGTATAGATATATTTAAGTGAGGTTGGTATGAAAAAACAATCAGGTTTTACGCTCATTGAATTGGTAATTGTTGTGGTGATCTTAGGCTTTCTAGCTGTCACAGCAATTCCTAAATTTATTGACTTAACCGACCAAGCAAAACAAGCGAATATTGAAGGCATGGCAGGTGGTTTTGCTACGGCTGTTTCCTTAGTACGAGCACAATGGGAAGCTGAAGGGCGACCAAAAGATACTAATGGCAAAAACGCAGTTGATTATGATGGCACTACGTTATTTTTAACCAAAGAAAGTAATACTACTACACTTAAAATTAGGCCCGGCTATATTACCGGTATCGCAGACAATGGCGACAGTTTAGCTGGTTTGACAGCGACTGATTGCATCGATATTTGGCAAAGTATTTTACAGCAACCACCACGCTTGACTAATGTAATCTCGACGCTTAATAGTAATGCTTATATGGATTATTTTGTTGCAAAATCGGGCAGTAACGCTAATACCTTGTGTCATTTTTATTTGAAAGAAACACTAAATAAAGACAATAATAATAACTTTACTGACCCCGGCGTGCTGACGACAGTCGGTAATAGCTTTACTTATCAACCGGCAAATAGTTCTGTTGTTGTTTACATCAACAATCAATAATTGGTTTAATAATAGAAGGTTTATTTTATGAAAACATTAACAAATCGTAGTAATGCACAACAAGGTTTTACTCTAATCGAATTAGTGGTTGTGATTGTTATTTTAGGTATTTTAGCCGCTACGGCAGCGCCTAAGTTTATTGATTTAACCAGTGATGCTCGTGCTTCGGTTATGCAAGGTGTTGAAGGTAGTATTGAAAGTGCGGTGAGCATGGTACATGCAAAAGCATTGGTTGATGGTAAAACATCAGGTCGTCAAACTGTTATAATTGATGGTTTACATTATTCAGTATTTAACGGTTATCCTTCAGCGCAAACTCTAACAACAGGAACTGGCGCAGATGCTGATACGGCGATAGGCATATTAGGCTTATTAGATATTGAATCCAGTACAGATGGCACTTCAGGGAATTTTCAAGTGACGAATGCTGCTCCTGCCTTGATTCAGCATATATCAGCTACAACAAAAACTGCATGTCAGATTTCATATCCTGACTCTACGGCGCTGAGAACTCGACCTAATGTAACTATAGTTGTAACTGGTTGTTAATAACCTTTGACGTTTGTTACTTTAAGGAGAGCATTAGCTCTCCTTTTTTGTTTCTAATTTTAATATAGTATTTTGAATATTGAGTGTTTTGATATAAGTTAGTCTTTTGTATTTCTTATTAATAAAGTAAGCTTGAATAATATCAGATCAGGGTGAATCAGCTTGCATTGAAGGTCTTGCTAGACTTAACATCTAGGTTTACCGAGTAACCGAATATTAATCAGGGGAAGCACCGTTAGATGATTAACTATTTGAAAAAGAATAGCGATGTTTCATCATCCAATCCGCTTAATATGAGCAAAGGTGCTGGCTTTACCTTGATTGAATTAGTAATTGTTATTGTTATTTTGGCTATTCTTTCGGTCACTGTTGCACCAAAATTCTTCTCTTCAAATGGTTTCTCTGAATATGCTTATCGCATCGATGTGATTGCCAAATTACGTTTAATCCAAACGCGTGCTATGCAACAAGCAAATGATAATTGTCATCAAGTTATGATCACCAGTACAAAGCTTGGTAAAGTGAAAAAAAAAGTAGGAGAGGGTGAGTGCTCTACTCCTCCTGAGTTTGCTGATCAAAGCGAAAAAAGAGCGACCTTAGTTGAAATAGATAGCAATGACAATGTCACGTTTAATCCAAGCGGCACTGTGTTTAGCTTTGACTTTATGGGCCGTCCTCAAAACTGTAGTAATCCTTGTGAAATAGTCATCACTGGTGAGCAAGCCTTAACTGTTCGAATTGAATCGGAAGGCTATATCCATGCGCTGTGAACGCTTTCGTCAAGATAAAAACTATATATCGCTGACGGTACAACGAGGCTTTACTTTAATCGAAACTATCGTAGGTATCGTGGTGCTGTCGATATCTTTGTCGATATTTACGACCTTGGTTTATCCCGTAGCAATTGAAAGCGCCAAGCAAGTACATCAAATTCGTGCCGCTGAGTTAGGGCAATCGATGATCAATGAAATTCTCGGTAAGGCATTTGATGAAAAGTCGGACATGTCCGGTGGGTTAATTCGATGTGGAGAAGACGGTGTTACTTGCACAACAGCTAATAATTTAGGACCTGATGAGATAAGCCTTGATGTCGATGAAGTACGAGATGTTTTCAATGATGTCGATGATTATAACGGTTTAAGGGATATAGAAAGTTCGCTAGGGCAAAATGATTCATTAGCCGATATATACCGAGGGTTTAAAACCCATGTCAGGGTTGTTTATGATAGCGATAACAATGGCATTGCGGATGCTAACATAAGCAATGCTAAGCTGATCACGGTAACTGTTACTACGCCGCAAGGCTTTGATTTTGTCTTTTCTGCTTATCGGTATAATTTCTGATGAATAAAATGTGGAACAAACAGAACGGCTTTACGCTGGTTGAGTTGGTCACGGTTATTGTGATCATAGGAGTTTTAGCGGTCAGTGCGACTACGTTTCTTCGTTTTGGTACGCAAAGCTATACTGATGCAGCTGATCGTGATGAATTGATCTCAACCGCTCGATTTGTTGTTGAACGACTTAATCGAGAAGTGAGAAATGCACTGCCTAATAGCATGCGAATTGTAAATGGTAGCGGTAAGCAATGTTTGGAGTTTACTCCCATTGCACGTAGTGCTACATATCTGGATATTCCCGTGGCTCCCGAAGCTGCACGTAATACAATAACATTGGCTCCGTTTGCTAGCGCACTTGTTAATAATAGTTCACGTATTGCTGTATATGCACTGAACAGTAATGATGTTTATGATATGCCCAACGGTGTGATTGCGGGTTTTGAGTCACTTTCGCTAGACTATGAAAAGCATGAACTGAATAATTCTTCAGTCCCTGTCGTACTTACGTTGAGTGCATTGACACAATTTAAAACTGAATCACCGACAAATCGCTTGTACTTTATCGGTACAGCTACTGCTTATTGCCTTGAAGGTAGCCAGTTATTTCGATACGAAGGTTATGTTAATTCTGCTATTGACAATATCCCCGTTCGCGGTACTAATAACGGCAAAGACAACTGGAGTTTAATGGCCGAATATATTGATAACTCAGCTTCATCTTTTGATGTCGCGAATGCGACATTACAGCGAAACTCCTTGGTACAGGTACGGCTAGCCTTCTTTAAAAATTCAGAAACTATTGTCTTTAACAATGAGGTGCAGGTGCCTAATGTTCCATAATAGCCATGGTAAAAAACTTAAATCACCTAGCAAGCCTTTGAGTATTAATAAAAACCGAGGTAGTGCTTTAGTGATTGCAATCTTCGTTATTATTGTTATTTCATTACTTGGCGCAGCATTAGTTAAAATGATGGCGTCGAGCCAAGAAAGCTTAGCTTTTGAAGTGCTAGGAACGCGTGCTTATACTGCGGCACAATCAGGTGCGCAATGGCAGTTATCGCAAGTTTTTCCGTTAAATAATGCGACTTCTTCGTGCATAAACGCGGAAACAGCAAAAACTTTCAATAATGTTGAAGGTTTAGCGCAATGCGAGGCTAAGGTGAGTTGTTCAATGTTTACGAATAGTGGCACGACATATTACACTATTACTAGCATAGGCGAATGTGATATTGATGGTGAAAAGGCCTCTAGGGAAATTGAGGTAGAAGCTCGTAGTTTGTAAATGTGTTATGGTTATTTAGGCTTTTTTATCATTTTTTAAGCGTTTTATTTTAAGGGCTGAAGGTAGTGGTTATGAATATTATTAAGTTTATCGTTGCGTGTTGTGCTACGTTATTTTTATTACTTTCTAACCAAGTTTTTGCTGCGCAATGTTCGGCAGTATTTCCTGATGTAATTGCTACACATGGCAATGGTAATGGCAATAGCTGGATTAATTTTGGCTTCGATTCCCGTCTTGTTAATAACCCTGACACTGTACTATCGACGCTTCGTATCGACGGCAATTCAATATTTGATGTTAATAGTTGTGGCAGTGCTGATTGCACTGCTTCAAATAGCTCAGCAGAAAAAGTGAGTGTAAACTTTCGGCGCGGTGGAGGCAGTGTTAACTATAGTCCGCCAAGCTTTCAAACGACAACCTTTGGCATACGTGGAACGAATAATTATCGCAATATTTCTGCACAGTCGGACGCCACTATGCAGTTTGGTGATGCTTATGATGTTTATTTCTTTGAAAATCTCTCTCTGAGTTCCAACAATACACTTAACCTATCAGCAGGAAAAACTTATTACTTTAGAAAGTTCAGCGTTGGGTCAAATGTAAATATCAATGTTATTGGTTCAGGTACTGCAACGGTTTTTGTTGATGCGGGAGTAAACTTTACTTCGCCCTCGATGATTAATTCACCTAGCGAAAATCGTTCAGGTGATGTTAGTAAATTAGTGATGCATACTAAAGGTAGCGTTACTTTTGGTAGTCGCTCTACCTTCTCTGGGGCACTATATGCGAAGAATATTACTTTTACGTCTGCAAGTTATTTATTTGGTGTCGCTTCGGGAGAAAGAGTTACTTTAGGTAGTAACTCAGTACTTACTTACGATAGCACTGTTTTTGATGCTGATTTTGGTGAAATTTGTGACTTCTCTTCTCCTGTTATTGCCGTGGTTAATTATCAATTTGATGAATGTAAATATACTGGTGTAGGTAATGAAGTGCTTGACCAACTTGGGAGTTTTAATGCTAATGCTTCAAGTGGCGTTTCATCGTCTAGTAATGCGACTATTAATCGTTCGTTAGATCTTAGTGTTGATGATACCAGTGACTGGGTTAGCGTGCCTAAAGGTGCTATTGATGGATTAGATAGTTTCTCAATTTCTGTGTGGATAAATACATCGGTATCAAAAAGCCAACAAGAAATTTTCCAAGCGCTAGGTAGTAGTGCCTCTGATGATGAAGTTGAGCTTTACCTTATTAATAGTTCAACCTTAAACATTAAACTCAAAGATCGTGATAAGAACTTCTCTATTGGCCGTAATGTAACTAATGGTCAGTGGCATCACCTCGTTGTGACCAGAGTCCAAGACGATATTTGCTTGTATGTTAACGGCGGTCTTCAAGATTGTGATGATGGCTTTCCAAATCGTAGTCTTTCTGTACCTAATAATGCAGTTGTGATTGGACAAGAACAAGACAGCTTTGGCGGAAGCTTTACCTCAGAGCAGAGCTTTGAAGGAAAAATTGATGAATTTATTATTTTTGATGGTGCGCTTACTGCTGATGATGTATTGGCCATTTATAATCATCAAAGTGCCGGTAATAATTATGATGGCTCAACTCGTAGTGCAGTAAGTTGTCAAAGTTTATTGGCATATTATGCTTTTGAGCAAAGCTCTATTTCAGCACTAATTGAAGATACTAGCGGCTCCGGTAATCATGGATCGAATATTAGTGGCATTTCTACCGCTAATGGTAAATATTGCCGTGGTTTTGATTCAAACGGCACAAATAGTAGTTCTGCTACGAGCAACGCTTTTAATTCAAATGTTAATTTACTTAATGATGTTGGTCGGCAAGGTTCGATCAGCTTTTGGTTTAATAGTAATACTGAGTGGAATAGAGGGGGCTATAACAATGGTGGAGAACGAACTTTATTTGATGCAAGCTTAGATTTGCCTGGTGGTAGCAATAGCGATAAATATTTTACTTTAAAAGTGAGAAATAATGGTCGTTTACGCTTATCACTTGAGGATAGCAATGACCGTGGCTTTATGCTGACAGAGTCAAGTAGCTCGGTGCTTCGTAGTGCTAATACTTGGTACAATATTGCTATAACATGGGATTACTCTAGCGGTAGGTTTCAAATATACCTTGATGGTGTGCTAATTATAAATCAAGTGCATAGTACTTCCGGCCAGATTTCAGGCTTGGGTGATATCATTTTTGGTGATAATGCCTCTACATATTCTAGTAATAGCAGTAATATTTTAGCATCAAATTATTCCGCGAATGGCCGTTTTGATGAAGTAAGAATTTATGATGAAGTGATTTCACAAGTGCAAGTGTTAGCCGACCTCAATGAAAATAATTGTGTTGATGATGTTATTCATCATTATGAAATTATTCATGATGGTGTTGGTTTAACATGTGCTGCTGAACCAATTACTATTAAAGCTTGTACTAATAGCGATTGTACGACTTTAAGCACTGAACCTGTATCTTTAGACTTTACAGTTGATGGCGCAACGAAGGCTGCTGTTACTTTTACCGGTAGCACCGATACTAATAATCCTAACTTTAGTTTTAATCATACGACACCAGAAACGTTAACTTTGTCGGTGGCCAGCGCAACGGTGCCTACAACTAACCCTGTGCAGTGTTCAGGCGGTAATTGTGATATGACTTTTGCAGATTCTGAGTTTAGATTCCTATATGGTGCTAGTAATAGTGAAATAATTGCCAATCAGGTTTCGGGTGCCGTCTTTAGCGGACTTAAAATTCAAGCCCGAAAAAGTGTAAATGGTGAATGTAAAGGGCTCTTTAGTGGCTCTGTGAGTGTGAAGCTGGCACAGGAGAATAGGCCTTCAGACCCGACAGATACTAATGCTGGTTTGATGTTTCGTATCAACAGTACTGATGGTACCGATGGTGATGATATAAGAAAGTACAGCGCGTTTTCTGATGATATTCCTCTGAACTTTACAATAAACAATGGTGAAGAGAGTGTCGCTGTTATTCCCGGCCCAGTATATCTTGATGCTGGTAGGATTCGTTTACAGGCAAGTTATAACAAAAATGGCATTTCGTTATTGGGCAATTCGAATGAGTTTTGGGTTAGGCCTGACCGTTTTGAAATAAACTCGACAGCTAAATACAATGTAACGACTGATAGTACATTTACGGCAGGCAAAACGTTTGATTTTAATGTGAGTGCCTTAAATCTTCATGGCGCTGTAACTCAAAACTACTTACAAACGGACGGAGAATTAGCACTTAAATTGGTCCGAGTTTTACCTACTAATACAGCTAGCGTAAACGGACTTTTCACCGTTGCTAACAACCTTGATTTATCTGATGAACTTACTAATACCTTTGTGGAGCAAACTTTGACGAGTTTTAAGCTTGGTACTAAAGGTATTTCTGAGTTTTCTGGTGCTAAATATAACGAAGTAGGCAATATTGCTGTTGATTTACAAGATGCTAAATATGGTGGATTAGATGATAGCGGGTGGGTTATTCCTGCCGCAGAAGTTACTTTAGGGCGCTTTATTCCTGCTTATTTTGAGCAAACACTTAATACCGCTGGAAATTTAGATAGTTATCATAATGCTAACTCAGGATGTACTGCGTTAAATTGGGCGTATACAGGTCAAAAAGTATTAGACACCGAAAATAAAGGCACCATACATTATGGCCTTAAACCTGTTATAGACATTGTTGCATATAATGCTGATAAGCAGCGAACAAAGAACTACACATTAGCTGAAGATATAAATTCAAATAAAATATTAATGAAATTGAGTAATTCAGGAGTAACAATTACCTCACCTACATTTGATCAAAAGCAGCTTCAGGTTGGGGGAGTTGTTAAAGAAGATAAAAGTGAAAATGTGGCTGTTAGTTCTGATATAGAAACAGGCATTCTAGCGGCAAAAGCAGGTGAAGCGGGGACTATGACATATACTTTTAGTGAGCTTGACCGTTTTAGCTATGTGCGCAATCATTTGAGTTTTTTAAAGCCGTTTGAAGCAGAAATACCGTTTATTACTGAAGCTGTGCTTGATGATGATGGTGTAAAGCTTCGAGTAGATAATACGCCGCTTGATTCTACAGATAACCCTACCGAAGACTTTACCATTATGGGGGTTAATATTCGTTTTGCTCGTATGGTATTAGATAATGCATATGGCTCAGAAAATTCAACCTTAAGATCGCCTATTTACATAGAAATATTTAATGGTCATCCTGATTCAGCTTATGTTAATTTTTCAAAGGCAGTGGATGAAAACTGTTTAGTACCTATGATAAAAGATAAAAAGCCTGGGAATAAATACTCTGGAAATATGACTTTATGGGATTACCGCTTGATAGATATAGATAATACTGATGGTCTTGAAGTAGATGATACGAGTGCAAGTATCACAAAAAGTTTTAATGTCGGCTCTCATGAGAACCTATTTTTTGCTGCTCCAAGTAAGCAAGGAGTATTAGAATTTGAATATGAAGTGCCTGACTGGTTAAAATTTGATTGGAAAAACGAAGACAGTGATAATAATGGTCCACATGATGTTAATCCAAGCGCTAGGCTTAACTTTGGACTTTACCGAGGCAATGACCGTATCATTTCGTGGCGTGAGGTTTCTAATTAAGCTGCTAATTAGGTTTCAGGCCGGGTAATGTTGATGTAATCCATAAGGATTTCTTTTATTTTCACTTTTTAGTAAAAAAACGTCATATATTTCTAATATTTTTATCATTCTAGCAACACAAACGTTATAGTCTGCGGTATGATACCGGGTTATAACACATTTTTAATATGTGAGTATCTATTAACTCGCATATCAAGAACCCTCTATATTCTGGCAATTTGTTGCCTAGGTGATGTTTAAAGGACATTTCGACAATATGTTTAAGAAATTACGTGGCATGTTTTCTAACGATTTATCAATCGACTTAGGAACAGCAAATACCCTGATTTATGTAAAAGACCAAGGCATTGTACTTAACGAGCCTTCTGTTGTAGCGATTCGTCAAGACCGTGCTGGTGGCTCTAAAAGTGTTGCTGCAGTTGGCGCAGCGGCTAAACAAATGTTAGGTCGAACGCCGGGCAATATTGAAGCCATTCGTCCGATGAAAGATGGGGTTATTGCTAACTTTTTTGTGACTGAAAAAATGTTGCAGTACTTTATTAAACAAGTACACAGCAATAACTTTTTACGCCCAAGCCCACGTGTATTAGTTTGTGTGCCTTGTGGTTCAACACAAGTTGAGCGACGTGCAATTCGAGAATCAGCCTTAGGAGCTGGCGCTCGTGAAGTTTATTTGATTGATGAGCCTATGGCTGCCGCTATTGGCGCAGGTATGCCAGTATCGGAAGCAACCGGCTCAATGGTAGTCGATATTGGTGGTGGTACTACAGAAGTTGGTATTATCGCATTAAATGGTGTGGTTTATTCTTCATCAGTTCGCATTGGCGGTGATAAGTTTGATGATGCCATTATTAACTATGTACGCCGTAATTTTGGTAGCTTAATTGGTGAAGCAACGGCTGAGCGTATTAAGCACGAAATTGGTTCAGCCTACCCAGGTGAAGAATTAGTTGAAATTGAAGTACGTGGTCGTAACTTAGCTGAAGGTGTTCCACGTAGCTTTACTTTGAATAGCAATGAAATTTTAGAAGCCTTACAAGAGCCATTAACAGGTATTGTTAGTGCGATTATGGTTGCGCTTGAACAATCACCACCAGAGCTTGCTTCTGATATTTCAGAGCGTGGCATGATTCTAACCGGTGGCGGTGCGTTGCTGAAAGATCTTGACCGTTTATTAATGGAAGAAACTGGTATTCCAGTGGTCGTAGCTGATGATCCACTAACTTGTGTTGCACGTGGTGGTGGTAAGGCTATCGAAATGATTGATATGCACGGTGGCGATCTGTTTTCTTACGAATAACGATTAGCTTACGCAATGAATGCTATTTTTAAACATGGACCTTCTCCACAGCACCGACTCGTTCTGGTGCTGTTTTGTTCTGCCCTATTAATATTTTTTGATCATAAAATGAATAGCTTTGAATCCGTTCGAGGCTATCTTCAATCTATGGTTAGTCCGCTACAGTATTTAGCCACTACACCAAAACAAATGATGAATTGGGCTGCGGAAAACATTGTTACGCGTCGGCAATTAGTAGCAGATAACGAGCAGTATAAAGTCAATGAGTTAGTTTTTCATGAGCAGGCTTTGCAACTAGATATTGTTAAAAAAGAAAATGAGCGTCTAAGGGCGTTGCTTTCCTCTCCTTTACGTACAGATACCCGAAAAATGGTGGCAGAAATTTTAACGGTAGATAGTGATCCATATACTCATCAAGTAGTAATTAATCGTGGTGCGAATGACGGCGTATATGAAGGGCAAGCTGTTATCGATGACGAAGGTATTGTCGGTCAAATACTTCATGTTGGTACAACAAGCAGTCGAGTGCTACTAATTACCGATGTTACTCATGCTATTCCTGTAAGAATAAGTCGCAATGGTGTGCGATTAATTGCTAATGGGGTGGGAGTTATTGATCAATTAAGCCATAGTCATGTTCCACATAGTGCTGATGTTCGAGTTGGTGATGTGCTTGTTACTTCAGGATTGGGAAGTAAGTTTCCAGAGGGTTATCCTGTAGCTAAAGTAACATTTGTTATGCAAGATGAATCTCATGCTTTTGCCCGTATCCAAAGCCAACCTGTGGCGAAAATAGATCGTTTACGTTACGTGTTGTTGTTATGGCCAGAGCACAGTGAATCGACAGTTATTAATGACTCTGCAGCTAAAATTATAGAAAATCAATTGCTAGAAAAAGGTGTCAGTGAATGACCCTTTCTAGTCGTCTTATTATTCTGTTAACTTTCTTAGTCGCACTTATGGCGAGTATTATGCCGCTACCATTAAGTGTTGATGCTTTTCGCCCTGATTGGGTATTAGTGGTACTACTGTATTGGTGCTTGGCATTGCCCGCACGAGTCAATGTTATTTCAGCAGGGGTAATGGGGTTTATTCTTGATGTTTTACTGGGATCAACATTAGGCGTGCACGCTGGCGCGATGGCGATAGCGATTTACATTGTTGCAGGGAACTTTCAAAAAATACGCAACTTTTCATTGTGGCAGCAAAGTATGATTGTTGGGGTGCTATCTGCACTTTACCATTTAATTGTTTTTTGGCTGCAACGCTTCCTTACTGATGCAGTTTTTTTGCCTAGCTATTTATACCCTGTGATCACGACTATTATTCTCTGGCCGTGGGCATTTCTATTATTACGTAAAATAAGACGAAACTTTCGAATCAAATAACATGTCTACTACTTTGATACTGGCGTCACAGTCACCTCGCCGAAAAGAGTTGCTTGCGCAGCTAGGTTATGATTTTCAATGTTTACCTGCAGATATTGATGAAAGCATTCGGTCAGATGAGAATGCTGCACAATATGTTGCACGTTTGGCGTTAGAAAAAGCAAATGCAATTGCACAAAAACAGGCGAATGGTGAAGCTGTTGTATTAGGCTCTGATACCAGCGTGGTATTTCAGCAGCATATTTTAGGCAAGCCAGAATCATTAGATGATTGTATCGCTATGCTGAAAATGCTGTCTGATAATTCACATCAGGTGGTTACTGCTATTGCAGCAGTACAAGGTGAGCGTAGTGAAGTAATAACTGTTACTACTGACGTTGACTTTAAAGCATTATCAATTGCGGAAATAACTCGTTATTGGCAAACCGGTGAACCGCAAGATAAAGCAGGTGCTTATGGTATTCAGGGCATAGCCGGACAATTTGTGAAACAAATTCGCGGTAGTTATTCATCTGTGGTCGGGTTACCTTTGTATGAAACAGCCCAATTATTATCTTCTTTTGGCGTGAAGTCGTTAATAGCACAAGACTAATTTTGATATAAATAGGAATTGAAATGAGCGGTGAGTTACTGATCAATGTTACACCCAGCGAAACGCGGGTGGCACTAATAGAAAATGGTTCACTGCAAGAAGTTCATGTTGAGCGTGAAGCCCGTCGTGGCTTAGTGGGTAATATTTACCTCGGTAAAATTATTCGCGTTTTACCGGGCATGCAAGCAGCTTTTGTTGATATAAACTTGGGTAAAGCCGCATTTTTACATGCTTCTGATATTAACTCTAAGCTTATTGTTAAAGAAGAAAGTAGCAATCATGATCAAGTTCCTGATATTCGTAATTTAGTACATGAAGGCCAGTATATTGTAGTACAAGTGGTGAAAGACCCACTAGGGACTAAAGGCGCTAGGCTAACCACTGATATTACCGTGGCAGCGCGATTTTTAGTCCTTATGCCGAATGCCAGTCATGCTGGCATATCACAACGTATCGAAGATCCTAAAGAGCGTAATCGCTTAAAATCAATTGTGACGCCATATTGTGGTGAAGATCATGGCTTTATTGTTCGTACTGCTGCAGAAGGTGCTGGTACTGAAGAGTTACAGCATGATGCTGAGTTTTTACGACGGGTTTGGACGAAAGTAATAGAGCGCAAACAACGTAAGCAAACTAAAGACCCGATTTATCAAGACTTGTCATTAGCATTTAGGATTTTACGTGATTTTGTTGGTGTATCGTTAGAGCGTATTCGCATCGACTCTAAATTAACTTACGAACAATTGGTGGAATTCACTACCGAATTTGTACCAAGTTTAGCCCCCGTCATTGAATATTACCCAGGTGAGCGACCAATATTTGATTTATTTGATGTAGAAAGCGAAATACAACGATCATTACATCGAAAAATTGAATTGAAATCAGGCGGTTCTTTAATTATTGATCAAACTGAAGCAATGACTACTATTGATATCAATACTGGTGCTTTTGTTGGTCATCGCAATTTAGAAGAAACGATATTTAATACTAATATCGAAGCAACTCAGGCTATTGCAAGACAGCTTAGGTTAAGAAACCTTGGCGGTATTATTATCGTTGATTTTATTGATATGAATGATAAAGACCATCAACGACGGGTTTTACATAGCTTAGATATAGCAATGGCGCGTGATAACGTAAAATATAGTATCTCTGGCTTTTCAGCTCTTGGGCTTGTAGAAATGACACGCAAGCGCACACGTGAAAGCTTGGAGCATATCTTATGTGGTGAATGTGAAGTTTGTCATGGCCGTGGTTATGTTAAAACTGTTGAAACGGTTTGTTTTGAAATTTTACGTGAAATTGTCAGGGTTAATCGCGCCTATGATGCCGATAAGTTTATCGTTTATGCATCGTCATCAGTAAGTGAGTCACTAATCAATGATGAATACCATAACCTCGCTGAGCTAGAAGTGTTCATTGGTAAGCAAATTAAGATACAAACTGAAAATATGTATAATCAAGAGCAGTTCGATGTTGTGATGATGTAGCAACTTTCTTAGTTGTTGTGATTATTGATCAGGTAAATTTAGGGGTGAACGAAGGTTTGGTTAAAACGTAATGAGTGTTTCCGCAATATTAAATAGATGGCTTAAGCGTCTGTATAAACTATTGGCAATTTTGTTGGTAGTTTTTGCGTTGTTAATCAGCACTTTACGTTTATTTTTACCTTACGCTCATAATTATCGTGAAAATGTTGAAGATTATCTAAATAGCACTTACAACGCCAATATCTCCATTGGCTCATTTACTATGGGCTGGCAGGAATCAGGCCCAACTCTTATTGTTCGACAAGTCGAGTTGTTATCGAAAAAAGATGCGAAAATTTTTATTGATAGTTTAGAGGTTGAGTTAGATTTCTGGCGCAGTATCCGCGCACGACAACTTGTGACCAAAGATTTTGCTATTGCAGGTGCTGAGCTTGAGTTTGAGCAAGTTATAGCAGAAATGGCTGAAGCTGAAATTGAAGATGATTTGACTGATGAGTCTGTTGAAAGTAGCGCTTTAGTTGATAATTTATCTTCAATATTATTAGAGCAGATTTCTCGCTTTTCGATCCGTGATAGCCATGTTTTATATCGTACTCTTGCAGGCATAAGAGCCTTTACGATTAACGAACTACATTGGCTTAATTTAGATGATCGCCATAGAGCAAATGGTACCGTGATTGTTGATGGTCTTAGCTCAAACAACTTAAAAGTGTTATTAGACTTTCAAGGCAATGAGTTTGATAAGCTAACAGGTCAAGCTTACCTGGAAGCTAATGAAATTAATATAACGCCTTGGCTAGGGCGTGCATTAGCGCTTGATGATGAAAATACCCATTCCTCGATTAATTTTAGTACTTGGCTGAATGTTAATGCTGGTAAGCCCGAGTTTATTCAATTATCGCTTGGTAATAATAAAATTAGTTGGCAGCACGATAATAGTGAACAAACTTTTGAAATTGACGGTGGTGATATTCAAATCAAAACTATCGATGAGTTGGTTTATAACGTTTCTACTTCACCAATTGTCATCAAACGTAATGGTAAAGAAACAAATAAAGTATCAGCATTAGCTAACGTCAACGCTGAGAGGGTTAATGGTTATATTAGTGGTATAGAGTTAGCTAGTTTTGAAGGTGTATTTCCACTTTTGTTTGATGATGAAGCGTTAGAAAGTTTACTGGTAAATTTGGCCCCAACTGGCCGTATTGATGATATTCACTTTTTCGGTAGTAAAAGTGATATGGCAATTACCGCAAGTTTTAATGACGTAAATAGTCATTTTAGCCACGGGATACCAGGTATAGATAATGTTAGCGGTGAGTTAGTTTATCAAAGTAACAAATTACACATTGCCTTGAATGCGGTTGATGGTGCGCTCGATTTTGACAAACACTTTAAGCAACCAATTCAATATAGCCGTTTAAGTACTGATATTTTTGCAAAGTTTTCAGCTGAAGGCTGGCAGTTTTCTGCTCAAAATGTCGACATTACTTCGTCTGAAGTTAGTTTAACCGCAGATGTTAAAGTAGTTAGTGAGCAAGATAAACCTGTTACGATGGCTTTACTAGCAAGCGTAAGTAAAGGTGATGCAGAGTTTGCTGAGCATTATTACCCCCATTTATTGATGGGAGAAAACCTCTATGATTACCTCGATGCTGCAATTGTTGATGGTAAAATAGAACAAGCATTGGTGCTATTCAATGGGCCATTGCAAAGTTTTCCTTTTGATAACAATGAAGGCATTTTTGTGGTTGATGCTGAATTGTCTGACAGTACCTTTATATTCGACCCTGAGTGGCCGGCAATTAAAAATTTTGCTGCCAACTTAAACTTTACCAATAACAGTATGATGATTACTGGTCGTGCGGGTTCACTCGCAGGTATTGACGTAACAGGTGTTGAAGCGGCTATAGCTAACCTATCTGACGAACAAATATTAACGGTTGACGCTAGCTTTAGTGAAACACAACCTGCGTTAGTCAGTAAATTGATGGATGCAAGCCCAATGAAAAGTTCTATTGGGCTGACACTTGAACAAGTGATGGTTGAAGACGTTATAAATGGTGACTTTTCTTTAGTGCTGCCTTTGAATGATCTTGATGCGGTTGTTGCAAAAGGTCATGTAGACTTTAATGATAATAAGGTGAAGTTGCAGGCGCCAAGCATGGACTTTGTCAATGTTAATGGCCGTCTTAATTACCGTAATGACCTAATAACAGCCTCTGATATTAAATTAGATTGGCGTGGTCTACCGCTAACACTAAATGTTGTAGCAAAACAAAAGAGTGACCACTATAGCGTTGCTATTGAAACGTTAGCCCTATGGCAAGAAAGTCAGTGGCAAGCGCAAGTGCCAGATGAATTATTAAAATATGCTAATGGCCAATTAGACTGGCAAGGGCAGTTAGCACTCAATATTAGTGATGATAACTTTAGCTATGACTACCAAATAAACTCTACTTTGCAAGATGTTAATTTAGCTATACCGGCACCATTTAGCAAAAACATTGGTGAGCAAATTGCGGTTAATATTCATGCTTTAGGAAATGAGTCTAACAGTACAATAAATGCTGAAATTGGTGATAAAGTTGATTTTTATGGTTTATTAGATCATCAACAAACAAGCTTTTCGTTAGCGCATTTGGTGCTGGGTAAGCAGCAATTATGGCTGCCAACAAAAGGCTTTCATATCACCGCAGATCTAGCAAATGCCAATTATGAGCAGTGGCAGCCTTTAGTGCTCGATATATTATCGGCGGTTGAAGCTGCTCCTACGAGTGATCCAAAGGAAAAGGTGGTAGCAGAAAATTCTCTTGTAGAAACGACGCCGCCGTTGTTATCCGCACCAAGTCAAATAAATGGCCGAGTTGAAAACTTATTAGTATACGGGCAAGACTTTCATGAGGTAGATTTTGATTTTAGCCCTACAGCTAATTGGTGGTTATTAAATCTAAATGCCAAAGAAGTGCGAGCAAATGCCAAATTTTATCCTGACTGGTATCAGCAGGGCATCGACTTAGATATCGACTTTTTGCATTTAACTGCGCCTGAAGAATTGGTAGTAACTGAAGTTGCCGAAGTAACTAATGCTGAGTCAAAGGCTGACAAAAATAGCAAAGAAAATTCACCAAACAATGCTGAAACAGTTGTCGCCAATAATACTATAGTAACTGAAAACTTAACTACTGCTATATCAGAGCAAGATAAAGTTTCAGTAAGTGAACTTGAAGATAACAGCCAATTACCTAATATCAATCATCTGCTCAATGCTGAAGTATTTGCCAATATGCCCACCATTAAAGCTAAATGTGCAAGTTGTAAATACGGTTTATATGACTTTGGTGATGTTTCGTTTACCGTAGAACGAGAGAACGAAAACACCTTGTTACTGAACAAGTTTACCGCCAAACGTGGCAAAACTAACATGGCATTTGATGCCAAGTGGCAGCAAGATGACAAGCAATCAAGTACTAGTGTTAAAGGTATTTTAAATAGCGATAATGTAGCCCGAGAAGTCGAAAATATTGGTTATGTGTCAATCATTAAAGATAGTGGCGTGGCAATCACTTATGACGTTAGCTGGCAAGGTGCTCCACATGATTTTGCTATGGCAACTTTTGATGGCGATCTTAGTGCTAAATTTGATGATGGCTATTTGGCTGATGTAGATGATAAAGGTGTGCGCATATTATCGCTATTAAGTTTGCAGTCGTTAGTACGTAAGCTTAGCTTTGATTTTAGAGATATTTTTAGTGACGGTATGTTCTATCGTGAACTTAAAGGTAGCTTTACCGTGAAGGATGGCGTTGCTTATACCGATAATGTTCGTATGAAAGGTACCGCAGGGGATTTAACTATTGTTGGTAATACTAACTTAAATTCTAATGAACTTGACTATCGTATGTCGTATAAACCTAATTTGACCTCGAGTTTACCGGTTTTGGCTTGGATTGCGACGCTTAACCCAGTGACATTTTTAGCTGGTGTCGCGTTAGATGAAGTGATTACCTCCTCCGTTATTGCTGAAATTAACTTTGAAGTGACGGGAAACTTAGATAACCCAGAGTTTAAACAAGTAAGCAAAAAGAATAAAAACATTAGTGTTGGCCGTTCTACGCCACCAACAATTGTGGATAATATTCCTGACGAAACTAACCCTTCGGCAATTGAACAACCGAAACAGCAGCAGCCAGAAAAAGACAAAACTGATGGAAAAGCGTAGTGTTAAATAGCAATATGCAGCTTTGTGCAATTCAAATGTGTTCTAACACTAGCGTTGCAGATAATTTTTCTGAAATAGAAAAGCAGCTTGGAACCTTGAGCCAAGATAAACAGCAACTGGTAGTATTGCCTGAATGTTGCCTGTTTTTTGGTGGTAAGGACAAAGCGCAGTTATCATTAGCAGAAGAAGACGCTAAAAACCAAGATTTAAAGACTCAATTGGCCGCGATGGCTAAACGTTTTAATGTTTTTTTAGTCGCTGGCAGTATTCCCGTACTATCAAAAATAGTGGGGAAATTTACTAATACTAGTGTGGTTTTCTCTCCAGAAGGCCATGAATTGGGTAGTTATGATAAGCTACATTTATTTGATGTTGCCGTTGAAGATAATGAAAAAAGCTACTGTGAATCACGCTACGCCCTAGCAGGCGACCATGTAAGTGTTGTTGATGTTGGCGCAAGTAAACTTGGTTTGTCTATTTGTTATGACCTGCGTTTTCCTGAGTTATTTAGACAACTTACGCAGCAAGGCGCGACAATAATTTCAGTACCCAGTGCTTTTACTCGCGTAACAGGTGCCGCGCATTGGCTAACTTTATTGCAAGCGCGTGCAATAGAAAATCAAGTTTATATTATTGCTGCAGGCCAAGAAGGCGTGCATTTAAATGGTCGAGAAACCTGGGGGCAAAGTGTCATTGTTAGCCCTTGGGGAGATATATTGGCGCAGCTTGATACCGGTAAAGGTATTATCTGTGCAGATTACAATGAGCAAGAATTACTAAAAGTGCGCACCGCTATGCCGGTTGCTGTACATAATCGTTTTAATAATAAGTTGAGTTCGTATGAATAATGTTGAGCAAGAGCTCTTAGCCGATAGTGAAATTGATGAAAGCATATTAACAAGTACGTTAGATAGCATTTATCAACGTAAAGTAGATTTAGCCGATTTATATTTTCAATCGAGTAGTCATGAGTCTTGGATGCTTGAAGACGGAATAGTCAAAGAAGGTTCATATAACATTGAACGTGGCGTGGGTGTACGTGCGATTTCAGGTGAAAAAACCGGTTTTGCCTATTCAGATGACATTACACCTTTGGCATTGAAAAAAGCTGCGGATGCTGCGAAAGGCATTGCTAACGCCGAGAAATCAGGCAAAGTGCAAGTATTTGATGGCAAAAAAATCCAGCAAAATAATGAACAATACAAAGCGTTAGACCCGTTAGCTAGCTTGCCACAAGAGCAAAAAATAACTTTATTACATGAAGTTGAAGCGCATGCACGTAGTGTTGATAAGCGTGTTAAGCAAGTTATTGTTAATTTATCAGGTGTTTACGAAAAAATATTAGTAGCAGCAAGTGATGGCACTTACGCAACCGATATTCGCCCACTAGTACGCTTAAATTGTTCTGTACTTGTTGAAGAAAATGGTAAGCGAGAGCGAGCAAGTTCAGGCGGCGGTGCGCGCACTGATTACAGCTACTTTTTCGAATTGGAACACAATAAACCTCGTTATCTAGCTTATGCTGAAGAAGCTGTTCGCCAAGCATTAGTTAACTTGGTTGCTATCGATTCACCTGCAGGGTTACTACCCGTAGTACTTGGTGCAGGCTGGCCAGGCGTATTGCTACATGAAGCAGTAGGACACGGTTTAGAAGGCGACTTTAATCGTAAAGGTTCATCAGCGTTTTCTGGCAAAGTAGGTCAACAGGTTGCTTCTGAACTATGTACGATTGTTGATGATGGCACGATGGCAAATCGTCGAGGCTCTGTCAGTATTGATGATGAAGGTACGCCTGGGCAGTATAACGTGCTAATTGAAAAAGGTGTGCTTAAAGGCTACATGCAGGATAAGCATAATGCTGATTTAATGGGTGTAAAGCCAACCGGTAATGGCCGCCGTGAATCTTATGCTCATTTACCTATGCCACGTATGACTAATACTTATATGCTGGCCGGCGAACATAAGCCTGACGACATTATCAAATCAGTGAAAAAGGGCATTTATGCACCTAACTTCGCTGGCGGGCAAGTTGATATTACTTCAGGTAAGTTTGTTTTCACTAGCTCGGAAGCGTACCTGATTGAAAATGGCGAAATAACCTCGCCAATTAAAGGGGCAACGTTAATTGGTAGTGGCCCTGAAGCAATGCAACAAGTAAGTATGGTCGGTAATGACTTAAAACTTGATGCCGGTGTTGGTGTTTGTGGCAAAGACGGCCAAAGCGTTCCTGTGGGCGTTGGTCAACCAACCTTGAAAATTGATGAAATGACCGTTGGTGGTACACAGTAACCAACATTCAAGTCGAATGTTAAGCATAAAAAAAGCCCTTTGGGGCTTTTTTTAATTGTGCGTAATTTTTGTTATTTAAAGAGTATGTAGAGGTCAATTACTTCAAACGAATACCATTTTTTTCTATAGTAATTTTGCCATTTTTCATTAAATTACCAACAGTAGCTTTAAAGGTTTTTTTACTTACCCCTAAAATCCGTTTGATCAACTCAGGATCGCTTTTATCATGCAGCGGGCTAAAGCCATCGTTCTCGGCAATATGCGCGAGTAACTTATCGCTAAAGTCTTTCACTTTACCTTCACCTGGGCGAGTAAGAGAAAGATCTATTCGTCCATCTTCACGTACTTGTTTAATGTAACCTGTTATTTTTTTACCGGCACGAAGTGGCTTAAATATTTCGTTGTCGTACAGTAAACCCCAATGTAAATCATTAATAATTGCTTTAAAGCCAAGGTCAGTTTTAGTGGCAATGGTTAATTTTACTTTGTCCCATTTTTGGTACTCAGCAGGCCAAATATCGATAAACTTATCAAGCTTGCTTGATGCAACTAGTCGATCAGTTTTTAAATCGAGAAAGATCCTGACCAGGTAATATTTACCTACTTCCATTTCGCTATGCTGTTGGTTGTAAGGTACTAGCAAATCTTTTGGTAAGCCCCAGTCGAGGAAAGCCCCCATTTTATTGACTTGGCTAACTTTCAATGAGGCAAACTGGTCAACTTCTGCCAAAGGCTTTTCTGTTGTCGCAACAATGCGATCCGCAGTATCTGCATAGATAAAAACCTTAACTTCGTTACCAACTTTGCAGTTTTCAGGAACAAAACGATTAGGTAGTAAAATTTCACCTAATTCAGCAGCATTTAAATATGCGCCATTATCAGTGATTGCTACAACAGGAAGGGTATTATATTTGCCGATGCTTGCCATGTGGATTCTTGGGGTCAGTTAACTTGCGGCTATAATAACCGATCTGGCGGCAAGTTAACTATAACTTTCAATACCAATGGACTTTTTATTTGTCTGAAGCAGTATTTGATTGAATATTGAGCTTGGTTTGAATAAATTCACTATGGCGTAAATGTAATAAGTCAGCAATTTTACGAATAATATGCTCTTCAATACTGGCGAGTTCTCCGTCGGCATAAGCAACCTGCCATAGTAGCTCCAACATTTTAATTCGCTGTTCAAGGCTGTAATTTTCGTTAATTTTTGAAGTGAATTGAAAAAAGTCCGTAGCGCTCTCACGTAATAACAAAGCGTGCTTAATGATTTCCTCAGCTTCTTCGTTGGATAAGTTAAATTGACTGGTTAAAATTTCATTTAGTTGAGTTTGTTCTGCATTATCAAGTTGACCGTCAGCCAGCATTACTTCACATAACAGTACACTGCAGGCTATTTCTAAACTGATTACTGGTGTTTGATTATCAACAGGCTCAGCTAATGATTGAAAGAAAGCACTAATTTTTGTCAGCATAAAATCCCCTTTTTGATTATTTAATCTTAATGTAATTACTTTTTGACACAAGCGTTTAACAGGTTTAATTCATAACAAATTGTAACCGTCGCTGTCGGTAATTAAGTTTTTAGCTGTTTGCTATTCAAGCAATATCTTATTACTATCTTAATCACACTGATGACAGCGCTGTCTTTTTCTGGGGCCAAAGTGATCGGATTATATTTGTTTAATTAAGCTAAGAGAAATTTAATGAATACCGCACAAGAAATAGATAAAAATAATTTGCATAGCAACGAAAAACTAAAATCTAAAAGGATACTCTCTGTCGATGCCTTACGTGGTTTCGATATGATTTGGATTTTGGGGGCAGAAGGAGTTTTTGCCGCATTATTTGTTATTACGGGTTGGTCATGGTTGCAAAGTTTAGCTATGCAAATGCAGCACTCTATTTGGCATGGTGTAACGGCGTATGATCTTATTTTCCCACTCTTTATCTTTCTTGCGGGTGTTAGTTTAGGGATCAGCGCTAAGCCGATAAATCAATATCCGGTAGAAAAAAGAAAACCTCTGGTATTAAGCAGTATTAAACGGTTAGGCTTATTGATGCTATTGGGCGTTATCTACAACCATGGTTGGGGCACAGGCATACCATTGCAGTTGGAAGAAGTGCGTTTTGCCAGTGTTCTAGGGCGAATTGGTGTCGCCTGGTTTATCGCGGCGATGTTGTGCTGGTACGTCAGTGAAAGAATACAATGGTTAACCGCGGGTGGTATTTTACTCGGCTATTGGGTCTTACTCACTTATATTGATATCTCTGGTTTTGGTGGTGGTGACTATAGCGCTAGTGGGGCAATTAATGCCTGGTTTGATGTTAAATTACTGCCAGGAGTCAGTTATCAAGGCCTAGCAATAGACCCTGAGGGGGTATTGTCAAATGTCACATCAATCGTCAATGCGCTTGCTGGTGTTTTTGCAGGACGTTTAATGATCAAGAGTGCTGAGCAGCCATCGAAGTTAATGCTAACACTATTAATTTCTGCTGTTATTTGCTTGATATCGGGAGAGGCTTGGGACTTGATTTTTCCTATTAATAAAACCTTGTGGACTAGTTCCTTTGTTTTGGTGTCTGTTGGTTATAGTCTTTTATTATTAGTAATCTTTTATTACCTATTCGATGTATTAAAGCTAACACAACTTGCTAAGTTCTTTGCGGTAATAGGCTGTAACTCTATCATTATTTATTTAGCGAGTAGTATTGTTAATTGGCAATACATTAATAACGGCTTGTTCGGAGGGGTCTTTGTATTTTTTGATAATGACAGGGGTACGTTAATCAGTATTGCAACAACCGTGTTTTTGCAGTGGTTGTTTTTGTATTGGTTATATCAGCGAAAAATATTTATAAAAGTTTAACTTTTTGGTGAAAAAAACCAATTCGCTATAAAAGTCACATTTATTTTGTGGCTTTTTTATTTGTGAGCTATAAGAATATTTTCTTAAGTTATTGTTATGTTTGTTATTTAAATTGTTTTTTTTATTCAATTAAAAAACGGCGCGGATATTGTAACAAGCATTTACAACTTTGTTAGTTTTTGTAGCCTGTGATTTAGGTATCCTGTATGCAATATAACTAATAATTATAAAACTTTAGACTTTATGAGGACGTCACTGTGACACGGAAAAAACAAATATTGGTACCAATTGTCATTTTAATTGCGGGAATTTTAGCCTTTATGCTTTTTTCAAGTATGAAAAAGCCGCCTGAAGAGAAAGAAGAGATTGATAATACGCCTATCGTTGCCGTAGAACCGATTTCTGTTGCTCCTATGACGTTGAAAGTAGAATCATATGGTGTTGTGAAGCCTAAGTATGAAACTGAATTGGTGGCGCAAATTAGTGGCCAAATTGTTGAGCTATCAGAAACATTTGTTCGCGGTGGCTTTGTTAAGAAAGGGCAATTATTAGCACGCATTGATCCAAATGATTATGAGGCGGCCTTAATTGATGCTGAAGCGACTATGGCTTCAGCTCGTGCTTCGCTTGAAACAGAACGCGCACAAGGGCGAGTTGCTGAGCAAGAATGGAAGCGTATAACTGATACGTCTCCCACAGAGCTAAGTTTACGTAAGCCGCAATTGGCGCAGGAGATTGCTCGGGTGAAGTCAGCGCAAGCCTCAATTTTAAGAGCAAAACGTAATGTCGAGCGTACAGAGCTTAGAGCGCCGTATGATGCCATGATTGAAAGCCGCAAGGTTGGTTTAGGTTCATTTGTTGCTATGGGTAGCATGGTAGGTAAATTACTAGGTACTGGAATTGCAGAAGTTCGTTTGCCTGTTGCTGATAACCAATTGGAATTTTTGGTTGACCATGGCAAAAACGCTAAGGTGAATTTAATGGGCACTTTTGCAGGTGCAGAAACTGTTTGGTCTGCGCATATTGCACGCAATGAAGGTGTTATCGACAGCACAAGTCGCATGAGTTATTTAGTCGCTGAAATTCATGACCCATATGCTTTAACTGAAAATAATAATACCACGCCAATTCGCTATGGCTCTTACGTTAACGCTAAAATCCTGGGGCTTGATATTGCGCAGGCAACAAGTGTTCCACGTCATTTAGTTGAAAATGGTCGAGTTGCTATTTTAGACAGTGAGTCAAAACTACATTATTCAGAGATAACGATTGTTCGCCAAGATGGTCGAAATGTCATTATTTCAAATGGTTTAGTTGATGGCGACCAGTTGATTGTGTCGGCTCTCGATTACCCTATCGACGGTATGAAGTTAGCTTTATTGAGCGATGAAGCTGAACAAAACAGTGAAGAACAAGCTGACGATGCTGAGAGCGCTACTCAAGTTGCGTTAAACGATAGTGGTTCAGGAGAATAAGTATGACAACTGATACGGCTAAGAAAAAACCTGAAATTGACCATACTATTAATACTAATATCGGCATAATTGCATGGTTTGCCCGTAATAGTGTTGCGGCAAACTTATTAATGATATTCATTTTAGTGGGTGGCTTTTTTACTATTAGCACCATTAATAAACAAATGTTCCCGCAAGTTAAAATTAATTGGATTTCTTATGCCGCACCTTATCCTGGCTCGGCACCACAAGAAGTTGAAGAAGGTATAACTATAAAGATTGAAGAGGCTTTGGAAACAGTACAAGGTCTTAAACGTGTTATTACTTATTCAAACCGAGGCTATTCAAACGGTTGGTTTGAAGTTGAATTAGATTATGATCCGCAAGTCGTTTTAGAAGAAGTAAAGTCGGCAATAGATTCCATTTCTAGTTTCCCTGAAGGCATGGAAAGAATTAAGGTTGAGCGTGAGAAGTTTCGTCAAGAAGTCATGTATATCAGCTTATATGGCGATTTAACTAATGGCGAGTTAAAAGAGCTTGGTCGTAAAGTTCATAATGAAATTCAGCAATTACCTTTTATCAATATCTCTGAATTATTTACTGGCTTAGATTATGAAATCTCAATCGAGGTGAGTAAAGATAAGCTTCGTGAATATGGTTTGAGCTTTCGTGATATTGCTAATTCTGTACGTAACTACTCACGTAATATGTCAGCAGGACAAATTCGCGCTGAAAATGGTTATATCAACCTACGTGTTGAAAACCAGGCTTATCGAGGTCATGAATTCGAGCAGATCCCTGTTGTAACGCTAGAAGATGGTACAAAAATAGTTTTAGGTGAAGTTGCCACTATTATCGATGGTTTTGAAGAAGGTTTACAATATTCTAAATTTAACGGTAAGAACTCAGTAACATTATTTATTGGCGCAGCAGATAACCAAAGTATTACTGATATTGCTGAAGTGGTTAAAAAATATGTTGATGACAAAGCATCAGTATTGCCTCCAGGTGTTAAATTAGAAACTTGGGTAGATATGACTTACTACCTTGAAGGCCGCTTAAACATGATGGTCGACAACATGAAAAGTGGTGCGGTATTAGTATTCTTAATGCTAGCGTTATTCTTACGTGTTCGTTTAGCTTTCTGGGTCATGATGGGCCTACCTGTTTGTTTCTTAGGTACTTTATTGGTTATGCCTATGGAATTTGTGGGTGTAACGATTAATGTAATCAGTTTATTCGCCTTTATCTTAGTGCTCGGTATTGTGGTTGATGATGCGATCGTGATGGGCGAAAGTGCCCACGATGAAATTGAAGAACATGGGCATAGTACAGAAAACGTTATTCGTGGTGTTAAACGTGTTGCTATGCCAGCAACCTTTGGTGTGTTAACTACGATTGCGGTGTTTTTACCTTTCCTTTTCGGTGAAGGACCATCTTCTGCCTTTGGTAAAGCGATAGGCTCGGTAGTTATTCTTTGTTTGATTTTCTCTTTAGTTGAATCGAAACTAATTTTACCTGCGCATTTAGTTAAAATGAAAATGAAGGCATTTAACCCTAAAAACCCTATCGATAGATTGCGTTTATGGGTTGATACTAAATTGAAGCAATTCATTGAAGCTGTGTACCGCCCATCTTTAGCGTTGTTCATTAACTATCGTTATGCGGTACTAATGTTCTTTATTAGTTTGATGCTGATTAGTGCTGGCTTGTTTAGCGGTGGTTTTGTTCGCTTTGTTGGTCAACCTAAAATTCCACATGACTTTCCACGTGTAACGGTAGAAATGAATGTTGATGCTTCAGAAAAAGCAACATTACAAACTTTATTGAATATTCAAGGTGTTATTAACCGTGTTGATAAAAACGTTGAAGCTAAATACGGCAATTCAATGATTTCAGATATGCAAGTTGATTTACGTAGCAGAACTAGTGGCCAGTTAATGGTGAAATTAGTGATACCTGAATTGCGTCCAATTGATACCTTTGCACTTGCTGATTTATGGCGTGAAGCAATACCTAATTACCCAGGTGTTAAGTCTTTAACCATTGGAGATAATTTATTTGGCGGTGGTCGAGATGACGGTGATATCGCATTTAGATTAGAAAGTAAAAATGATGCTGAGTTATTAGCTGCTTCGAAAGAGTTAAAAACTAAACTTAATTCACTTAAAGGCATTGGTGATGTTAATGATAGTCGTCAAACAAGTGCAAAAGAAGTGCAGTTTGAGCTGAAACCTCTTGCTAACAGTTTGGGCTTAACCTTAGCTGAAATTGCTTCGCAAGTTAGTTACAGTTTTTACGGGCTAGAAGCGCAACGTATCTTACGTGACAGTGAAGAAGTAAAAGTAATGGTACGTTACCCACTTGACCAACGAAGCTCTGTTGGCCATGTCGATGATGTATTAATTCAAGCGCCAAATGGAGCTGAGTTACCTCTATCTGAACTGGCTACTATTACAATGCATGATGGTGTAACACGTATTCGTCGTGAAAATGGTAATCGTACGATTAACGTTTGGGCGAGTGTTGACGCTGAGCAAGTTGAACCATTTAAAGTAGCGACAGATATTCGTGACAACTTCATTCCTGAGCTTTTAAGAAAATACCCACAAGTGAAGAGTGAAGTTTCAGGAAGTATTCAAGAAGAGATGGACAGTGCTAGTGACCAAATGCGTGATTTTGTTATCTCGTCATTGATTATTTTTTCATTGTTAGCAATACCTTTGAAGTCATACTCACAGGCAACGATGATTATGGTAGTTATTCCATTTGGTATCATCGGTGCAGTATTAGGTCACTTTATTTTAGGCATGGATTTAAGTGCTTTATCGGTAATGGGAATATTAGCGGCTTCAGGTGTGGTTGTTAATGACTCCTTAGTCATGGTTGACTATGTTAATAATGCAAGAAAGCGTGGAGAACGATTGAAAGATGCGGTAATGCATGCTGGTACCAAACGCTTTAGAGCTATTATGTTAACGTCAATCACTACTTTTATAGGTTTAGTGCCAATAATATTCTTCGAAGTGAGTGCACAAGCTAAAATCGTTATCCCAATGGCGGTATCATTAGCGTTTGGTGTATTATTTGCCACTATTGTGACTTTAGTGTTGATCCCATGCCTTTACTTAATTATTGAAGATGTTAGGTCATTATTTAAACGTAAAAAGCAAACAGCTAAGCCTGATGCACAAACGTTAGATGGCCTGAAAACGGGAGCATTGTAGATTAAGCCGCTAAATACTGAAAAGTGATAATCTAGAAACTAAAAAGCCATCACAATGTGATGGCTTTTTTATAAGCTCAAATGTAAAGTTTAGAGCAAAAGATGCAACCTTACTTATAGCCTTAGTTATTTAACACCTAGCTCTCGTAACCTTTCCAATAAGTAACTTTCTTGCGTATGCTTTTCAGAAAGCACTACTTCACTTCTTGGATGTAAGAATAGCGGTAACGAGATACGAGATTTACCACTATTTGTACCTGTTGGGTTAATTACTCTATGGCTAGTTGAAGGGAAATAGCCTTGTGAGGCTTCTTGTAACATATCGCCGATGTTAACGATTAAATGGCCAAAGTCACCAGGTACATTGATCCATTCATCTTCTTGTGTTTGAACTTGTAAACCAGGTTCATTTGCTGCCGGTAAAATAGTTAGTAAGTTGATATCTTCGTGAGCTGCTGCACGAATTGCTCCGGGTTCTTCAGTACCATTAAACGGAGGATAATGTAAAACACGTAATAGCGTGTTTGGCGTATCCATGATCATATTTGAAAGTGGTTCAGAATAATGCTTAGCAACGTCAGCAGGGCTATGCTTTTCAACCCAATCTAATAGCTCACTGGCTAAGTTAGATGCCATCTTATAATAATTAAGAATATCTTCTTCTAGTTGCTTAGGAATTCGGCCCCAAGGATAAATATGAAAGTATTCTTTAATATCTTTTTTAGTATGGCCTTTGGCCGTTTCTGATATTTCAGGTGCAAAATAGCCATCTTGTTTTTCCGGATCAAATGCAAACGCTTGCTTTTCATCATGAGTAAAAAAGTCATACCAGTCTTTATAGATTTTTTCTACCAATGACTGCTGAATAGGGTGATTAGTTAAGACACCAAACCCCGTGTTACGTAAACTTTCAACAAACTTTTGCGGTGCGTCACTGGCACGATAATCAACAACTTGTACTTGCATAAATTTCCCCTAATACAATAATCTTAATGCTTAAACTTTATTTTTACGTATTATATACTCAAACTAAGGAAAGAGGGTGATTTCAAAAGCCTAACTTACCTATAAATCTTAATAAGAAAATTTTAGTTGTTTTACACAAGAGAGTTAGCTCTCGATATTAATTAATTTTTTAGCAAAATAAGTGAAGTAAATGATGAAGCAATTAATTGTGATGGTTTCCGGGGTATTATTTTTTTCAGGCTGTAGTTCACATGATAGTATTTGTGAAGATGTGACATTAGCTTCAGAGCAAATACAACAATGTCAATCGCTACATAAAAAAATTATTAATGCTAAGAATAAACCTATCATTCGTACTGAATTAGAACGTAGATACCAACAAGACTGTATTGATATACGCTTTTACCGCGATGATAAACAAGCCGGTGTTTGTGGAAATAAAGCCCAAGTTGCTGACGCAGAAAAACTGAGTAATTAGTAGCTCTTTATTCATTTTTAATTTGAATATTCGCGCTACTCTGTTTTTGCTCTTATTCAAATTTTTTGCCTCTAGTAAGTAAGTTCTTTACTTTTATGGCGTTAGGTGAGAAGTTAAGGGGGTGCTAAGCTATTAATTTAAGTGGGTTTTCCTAGGTTTAACATAGGATACCGTAGTTGTTTTTCTAAGTACCTGCTTAAAGCTTTGATAAAAGTATATTGATAGGTTATTTAATAAAACTAAAATGTGATTACGGTGAAAACGTTGACAGACTCATTAGAACCCTTGGATGCTTCAGATCTAACAAAAGATCCAATGGTGTTGCTACAACAACATCAGAAACTTCAAGATCGCTACACCGCACTTTTTAAGCTTAATCAGCTATCAACTGACTGTGCAAATTTAGATACTTTTTTTACTCAAGTTCATCAATCTATAGCCTCTATTATGAGCGCTAATAATTTCTATATTGTTTTATATGATCAAACCCTAGCAACAATGGAACTGGTTTATCATGTTGACGAAAAAGATGAAATGGAAAAACGTATTTATCCTATTGATGATTTTAAAGGTTCGATGACTAATTACGTTATTGATACCGGTAGAGCTCTATTAGCAACGCCAGAAGTTATTAAGCAATTGGAGCAAGAACAAAAGATTAAGGCTATTGGCACAGCAGGTGTGGATTGGTTAGGCGTACCTTTGATACACGATGGCTTTGTTATTGGTGTGATGGCAGTACAAAGCTACTCAACAGGAGTTCGTTATCAGGTATCTGAATGTGACTTGCTCTCATTTGCTGCTCAACATATAGTTACAGCACTGATCCGTTTACAAGACAGAAAACGGTTGCAATCTGCGGTGGATGCTCGTACCCGTGAATTGATGCAGCAAATCCGTGATCGTGAAAAGTCTGAATTACTGCAAGAATCACTGTACCGTATTTCTGAGCTAACCAATGATGCCAATATTGCTATTGATACCTTTTATAATATGGTGCACAACATTATTGGCCAGCTAATTAATGCTGAAAACTTTTATATTGCAAAATATGATAATACCACTGACGAAATATATTTTTCTTATTATTTAGATCAGTCTCCTGAGCACCTCATAACAGCATTTGAACCGCGAAAATTGGGTAAAGGACTAACAGAGTTAGTACTTAACAGTGCGGAAACCGTATTACTTGATAGAGCACAAATTTTAAAACTATACCAAGATAATAAAGTAGTTAAACCACGAACTAAGGTTGTTTCTTGGTTAGGTGTTCCACTAATCCATTCAGGTGAAGTATTAGGTGCCATGGTGCTACAAAGTTATCAACAATCAATATATTTTACTGAGCAAGATGCTGAGTTACTGCGTTTTGTATCTCAGCATGTTGCCTCGGCGATTAAGCGCCGTGAAACGACTGATTATGAACGTAAAGCCCATGAGTTATTAGAACATCAAGTGAAATTAAGAACCGTGGCGCTTGAAGATGAAATAAAGCAGCGCAAAGATGCTGAAGAAAAACTCAAGCACGCTGCCTCCCATGATATTTTAACTGGCTTACCCAATCGTGCCGTTTTTATTGATTTATTAAATCATGCCATTGCTTGTAACAAACGTCGACCAACATTTAAATTTGCCATTTTGTTTCTAGATTTAGATCGTTTTAAAGTTGTTAATGACAGTTTAGGGCATCACGCTGGTGATATTTTACTCAAAGAGATCGCTGCTGCATTAACTGATATAGTTCGTGATCAAGATACGGTTGCACGTTTAGGTGGTGATGAATTTGTTATTTTAGTGGAGTATTTAGATAGTAAAGACGAAGCCTACGATATCGCCAAGCGAATAACCCAGCTTCTATCGTCTCCTTTTACTATTGAAAATCAGTCGGTATTTATTGGTACCAGCATTGGTGTGCTATTTAACAATGAACGATATGACAGTGCTGATATCATGTTAAGGGACGCTGATACCGCGATGTACCATGCGAAAGATAAAGGTAAAGGGCGCTACGAAGTTTTTGATTCTAGCATGCACAAAAAGGTGCAGAATGCTTTGTCACTTGAGACAGATATTCGTGCAGCTGTTACTAATAGTGAATTCGAACCGTACTTTCAACCGATAGTACAGTTAGCGGGTGAAAAAATTATTGGTTTTGAGGCATTGGCGCGTTGGAAGAGTTCAAAACGAGGTTTTGTCTTCCCTAACGATTTTATTCCTTTAGCAGAAGAGACCAACTTGGTAATGGCAATTGATATGCAGATTCTAGAAAAATCTTGTCGTCAATTAAAGCTTTGGCAAGAGCGTCTTAATTTAGAGCATCTTTATGTTAGTTGCAATTTGTACTGCAATCATTTTTTTAGCTTAAGTTTACCGCAAGATATCCAAACTATCATTGATAAAACTGGCGTGCAACCGCATCAAGTTCGTGTTGAATTAACTGAGCGTGCATTATTAGAGAATAATGCTGTTGTATTAGATAATATGCGTGCATTAAAAAAGATGGGTGTAAAAATTCTGCTTGATGACTTTGGCACCGGCTACTCAAGCTTGAGCTATTTACATCGTTTTCCTATGGATGTATTAAAAATTGATCGTTCTTTTATTGAGAACGTGCACGAAAAAGGCAATCATCAAGCAATTATAAAAACTATTATTGATTTAGCTGCCAATTTAAATATGGCGACCGTAGGAGAGGGTATAGAGAACCAAGCTGATGCTAAGTTACTAACTCAGATGGGCTGTATTTATGGCCAAGGTTATTATTTTTATAAACCTTTGCCAGGCGAAGAGATTGAAAAATTTTTGCTCAATAAATGTTAATTTTTAATCGTAGATATTAGTTTGCGCATGTTGCCTGCTTCAGCTGCAGAACATAATGAATATCTGTTGTAGTTTTTATGTTGATTTTTAGTTTTCATTAGTGTTTTTTGCCTAAAGAAAATGTAGCTAAATCTGTTAATGTTTGCTGGTGTTTTACGATAATTTACTTTTACCTAAGGCCTAAAGCGCTGCTAATGACAAACGATAAAACTAAAAATTTAGATAGGATAGATTTGACTATTTTAGATGTTTTGCAAAAAGATGGTCGAATTTCAAATAGCGAGTTATCTAAGCGAGTGAATCTAAGTGCTAGCCCATGTTTAGAAAGGGTAAGGCGCCTTGAACAATGTGGCTATATCGAGCGATACGGCGCATTCTTAAATGCGAGTAAATTAAAGTATGGTATGTCGGCATTTATTCAAGTGACACTGGATCGTACTACCGCTGATGTTTTTAATGAATTTAGAAAGCAAGTCATTACCATTAAAGAAGTCTCAGAATGTCATATGGTGGCTGGCGGTTTTGATTATTTACTAAAACTACGCTTTGAAAACATGGAGGCTTATCGAGTGTTACTGGGAGTTATTGTCGAATTGCCTGGTGTCTCACAAACCCATACCTATGTTGTAATTGATCATGTCAAACGACACTCTGGAATTCCAGTTTTAGAATAATGGACTGTTCGGCGCATTCTATTTGGGAGATATTGTCAAAATTTCCATGCATAGTTTTAGCTTTAAATTGAATGAAATACCGCTACCTTAGGGGTTAGATAAGGATTATTTATATTGATGAATGCTCATGACTACGTCATGCAAGCGAACGGTTCATTCGCGTTACCGGACGCTTGCTTTAAAGTAAAAGCCTTGATGGAAAGAGATGATTCAACGATTGAAGACTTTGCTAATGTTATTAGTATTGATCCTTCAATGACTTCACGTTTATTGCAAATGGCTAATAGTGCCATTTATAGTTTTCCTGGTGAAATTAGTACAATTTCAAGGGCAATTACTATCATCGGAACTCAAGCTATTTATAATATGATGCTAGTGGATGTTGCCGCAACAGCATTTAAGCACTTTTCTAATCAGTCGATTGATTTGAAAAGATTTTGGCACATGAGTATTTTTTGTGGTTTAGCAACTAAGAATCTAGCAATTACATCGGGAATTCGTGATATTGAGCGCTTGTTTGTTGCTGGTTTATTGCAAAATTTTGGTGAGTTAATTGTAGCTAAAATATCTCCCGAACTTGCCAAGAGATGTGAAGCCTACAATGACAATATTCTTCCTTGGCAACTACAAGAGCAAGTATTGGGCTTTACTTATACTGATGTCTCAGCAGAGTTATTGAAAGTTTGGCAAATTCCAGAAAAAATTATCTTACCTATTCGCCATTACAATAATGCCCACAGTATTGAAATTAATAAAGATGTCAAAGTGCTGTACTTAGCCTCTCGTTTGGCATTAGCGGAATGTCACCCAGAGGAATTCAGCTATGATGATACGGTTGACGCTAAGCTTTGTCAGTCATTAAGCATGGCAACAGATGATTTGAATGATGCAGCAGACTTTGCCAGAATCGAAACAGAAAATATTCTAAATATTATGAATGCTTCGTTTTATGGTAAATAAATTAACCGTCAATTGTGACTAACAAACCACTGCAATAATTTATATACACTTTACTTCGTACTCTCAAATAGCAAAAGAAGACTTTGATAAAAAAGCCTGCTAGCATCGGATAGCGCTTGCAATAGTGAATAGAAAATAAATGGGCACTGTTTAGTAAAGAATAATAATTATTAGCCCGAAAAAATTTATAATGAAGGACATTTATGAGTACAGAAAGAGAGCATTTTAGTTCCCGTTTAGGGTTTATTTTAGCAGCTGCTGGTTCAGCTGTTGGTATTGGTAACTTGGTTGGTTTTCCTGTTAATGCCGCAAAAAACGGCGGCGGCGCATTTTTATTAATGTATGCTCTTTTTGTTCTATTAATTTGTTTACCAGTTATGATTGCTGAAATGGCGGTTGGCCGTAAAACAGAAAAAGAACCTGTTGGCGCTTATAAAAGTTTAAGTCGTGGCAATAACATGTGGGGAGCGGCTGGTTTCCTTGGTGTATTAACGCCATTTATGATCGCAGTTTTTTATACTGTTATAACTGTATGGATATTAGGCTATATAGTGTTAATTGTTTCTGGCAACTTGGATTTGCTGGCTAATGGGGATTATTTTACACAATTTGTTAAGAATGAATATTTATTTGCCTCATTGATTGTTGTTTCTGCTGTTGTATATTTTATTTTAGTTGCTGGTGTTAAAGAAGGAATAGAAAAAGCAGCTAAAATATTAATGCCTGCATTGTTTGTAATGTTGATTTTAATGGTTGCGTATGTATTAACACTTGATAATGCTATGGCAGGCGTGAAGTTCTTTTTGATTCCAGACCTTTCCAAGTTAACGCCATCGATTATCAATGGAGCCTTATCCCAAGCTTTTTTCTCTTTATCATTAGGGATGGGGATTCTGATTACTTATGGGTCATATATTGATAAAAAAACAGATGTTGTTGGCTCGGCAAAGTTTGTTGCTATTACTGATACAGCAGTAGCCTTTACAGCTGGATTAATGATTTTACCGGCCATTTTTTCGTTTGACCCCAATATCAACCCTGATGAACTTAGTAATAGCGGCGTCGCATTGATTTTTACCTTTCTACCTAAAATATTTTTAGCACTACAGACATCGTTGGGCTATTTTGGTGCGAGTGCATTAGCGGTATCATTCTTTTTATTGGTGTTTTTTGCAGCTATCACATCCCTGGTATCAATTATTGAAGTACCCGTTTCTTATTTAGTCTTTGAAAAAAATCAAAGTCGTAAAAAAGCCTTAACAACATTGTTAATGAGTGCTGGTATATTAACCGTGTTTGCTTTGGTTTCGTATGGAATGATTGACTTCTTCAGTGACTTTATGACATATGCGGGGCAGAGCAAACCGTTTTTTGACGTTGTTGTCGATATTTTCTACGATACTATTTTACCGCTAAATGGTTTCTTACTATGTGTTTTTGTGAGTTATCGTTGGAAGAAACATAACCTATCAGATGAACTAGCGATAGGTAATGAAAACTACAAAGGCTCTTGGGCTGAAAAATATATTAATTTTTCATTGGGGACATTTATTCCAGTAATTGTCTTCGGTATTTTTATCAATACAGTTGCGCAGAAATTCTTTGCTTATAGTCTTTTTGGTTTCTAGGTTGATATCAACTTAAATCTAGAATCGCTTTACTGCAGTATATGAATGAATAAGGTTGGATGATTTACTTTTATTCAACCTTTTTATTTCATGATTTTTTATATATGAATAAAAACCTTCTGTAATGGTAAATCCGTCATTAGTGAAATTACGACTTTTTTTGTGATTTTTTTAATATAAATTTAGGGAAATAATGTAGTATTAATAGCCTTTGCCTTCTTTAACAATGTCTTGTAATATAAAAATCACTAATATGGATGTTGGAATGTAAGTCTAAAATGAGATTTTTGTACTATTTATTTCGCTTGTTGGACAGATTTTCGTCCTCAGCAAAAATCATCTTTTTAGTTGCATTTTTCTTGTTAGATCCTCTTGGGTTAGTGTCAGCTTCCGATAATGCATCGAAAAGCTTCATTAATAGAATCCAATCAATTTTTTATAGTTCAGCTGCACAAAAAGAAGTAACCGTGGTTCTGCTAGATGACGAATACTTGAAAGCAACACAGTCTTATTGGCCACTACCCTACAATCAGCAAGCCAAAATATTTAAGCGCATATTACATTATCAGCCAAATGCACTTTTTATCGACCTTTTATATAGCCATGATCGTTCTACAACTAAAGATAGCGTTCAGCGAATAGTTAATATATTTGAGCGTTATGAAAAGAGAAATAATACCCCAATTTACTTAGCAAAAGTGGAAAATGAGCATAACCAAAGACCAAAAGCTTTTGAGCAATATTCTCGTTGGGCGAGTGTTTCTTGGCAAGGATTTGAGAAAAATTATCCGTTTGTTGTTGATGGAACAGATACCGCGGCAGCTGTTTTATATAAGGTTTATTGCCAAGCAACCGAAAAATGTATATTTGATTCTAGGTTCTTTCAGTCACCACTGGTTCTTCAGTGGGGGTTGAAACTATCAGAAATTCAGAACTCGTTAACGATAAATACCCATTGCGAAATTAAAGGATCAAATGCTTCCTTACTTGTAAAGTTATCTTTATCAGACATTTTTTGGCGTCTCAAGTCAAAATTTAGGCAAGTATGCCCATATACTACGACGGTAATGGCGTCGTCACTTCTAGCCAATGACAAAGAAGCGAAAGAGCTCTTTGAGCATGTATTTCGAAATAAAATAGTACTGTTAGGTGCAAAAATTGAAGGGGCTAGAGATCTGATTTCCTCTCCAATTCATGGCCAAGTAGCAGGTGTATATCTTCATGCTATGGCTCTTGATAACTTGATTACCTATGGCCAACGATATACTCGAGAGCCACCATTATTTTTTGCTACTAGTATTAGCTGGTTAGAAATTATGGAGATTACCTTTGTCATGTTTATTATGTATTTTAGATGGATGATAGAGAGAGGTAATAAGGAAAGCTTTATAGGATGTGGGCAAGGAAATAAAGTTACGAACAGTCAAAATACTAGTGTGGCTTCTGCTACGTATGCACATAGAGCATTAAATATGGTATTAATCACACTTTTAGTCGTCACCCTAATTATTCTTTTTTTTACAAATTATGAAACCATTAATTTTATTGGTCTATTTTTAGTTGCTGCATCCTTTTTACCAAGTAATAAGCTGAGAGGAATTAGTAACCTTTTAAAAAGGCAGATTCAAAGAATTACGAATAATAAAAAAATAAATGAGGAAAAAACCTGATGAATAAATACTTTTTATTTCTAGCGATAACATTCGCGAGCTTATGTGAAGCAGAGAACTCTCTGAAAATATTAAGTTATCAAACTGACCCTATGCCTGTATTAGATAAAAATGCAAAATTTATCAAGAATGTTGCCGTAGCAGAGCTTCCAGCTCCTGAAGTTGCGGTTACTTTCTTCGATGAAGAAAATGAATTAGTGAAGGTTGTAGATAAGGATGGTACTGAATTTTGGTTTGATTCCTTTGACTTGGAGCTTAATAAAGGAAAGGTGGTCGCGCTTCCTTGTGTAAAACTTGCAAGCAATGCTGCAAATAATGCTACGCAAGCGGGTACTTTAGGCTACGGTAAAAGCTGCAATAAAGGATAATTTGATGAATAAAATACTTATGTATGGCTTAGTCTTATCCAGTGTTTTACTTAGTGGCTGTAAATCACTGGAGGGCGCAACTGCAGCGATTAAAAATTTAGCTGGTAACAATTTATATGAAGGATTAGAAGGAAAATATATAGATCACAGGAATTTAAATGAATTTAAAACTAGAGAAGATAACTATACAGGAACTGGTGCAGTACTTAGTTATTCTGGTACAGAAGTTTCGCTAGAGGAAGTAAGAAAGAATAGTATTGTACATGCTCCTGAAATCACTGCTTATTTGCAAAGAATTGTTGATAATTTAGTGATGCAATGGCCTGGCACGCCTGTTAAGGTTTCTGTACAAGTCATTAATAGCTTCTCATTTGCCCCTTCAGTGGATTCATTTGGAATGATAAATGTTCCAATTAGTATGTTGGCAAATGTAGAAAGTGAAGACGAAATTGCGACATTACTTTCTCATGAGTTGAGTCACTTATTATTACGTCACCATGAAAGAGCACAAGCTTTTAAAGAACAAAAAGAAAATGTGGATACACTTACTAATGCGGTTGTTGCTGCAAATATTGCGAAAGATACAAAAATAGTACGCAGTGGAAGTAGAGTTTCTCTCGATTATCAACCTAGTAAACATGGGCAAAAAAATATCACCAAAGCAGCTGTCTATTCGTACATGATCAACTCACTATCTAATAATGTGTGGAATACGGCATGGGGGCGGCATCAAGAAGATGAAGCAGATATTTTAGGGATGGATCTTGCTGTATCTTTAGGCTATTCAGCTAGAGCAAGTAGAGACACTTTAGAAAGGCTAGAAGACTTCCAAGGAAAACAAGAATCTCTTCTATCGTCTTTTTGGAATGAAAAATCTGAAGCTTTAAAAACAGCTTGGAATGACATGGATGTAAAGGCATTATCGACTCAATTAGATGATACGATGAAGCGAGGAATTTATGTGGGGATAGATGCTATTGGAGAATATTTTACTCGCTCTCACATGTCCCCACTTGATCGAGATAAAAACCTGAGAAATTATGCCCGACAAGAGCATAAACAGAGTTCGAAAAAAAGAGTGAATAAAAAAGTATGGGCGTCATTTGTTAATCGACCTGAAAATAAAAAAGTACTTGATGGCTATCGCTATGCATATCAGGTGAATCAATTGGTAAGTGAGGGAGAGTTGGAACAAGCGAACAGAGTAGCTAAGGATATGCTTAACTTAGATATTAGAAATCAACCAGGAATTAGGGAAGTTATGTATAACCTGCGTCAGAGTCAAGGAAAGGGCTCGATTGCAGAGAAGAATTTAGAGCTTATCGATGGATGGGAATATGCTTCATCTGAGCTTTATGGAAAAGTGATAGCAGCTAAGATGCAGGGGGAAAAGTACGCTAGCGCGATAGATTACATCGAATTAGCTGAAAAAAACTTAAAAAATAAAGAACTGTTCATCATTGAAAAAGCAACGGCATACTATCAGATTGATAAACCAGAAAAAGGTCTGCAAGCGTTCAATGAGTGTTTAGGTTATTCAGCAAAGAAAAAAATATGCCAAAGTTTTCTCAACAAACTAGAGTCTTAATTGTAGTTGCTGTTGATATTGGGATGTTAAATAGTATGTTTAAAGCGAATATGATTGCTTGTCACTGTAGCTAGCTCAACAAGGCAGACTATGTACGGAGAGTTTTAAATAATCCCATAAGGCCGGATAATTTGTTATTATCCGGCCTTATTTTTGTTATACAGTTTGTATTATGATTGAATTTATCAAAGCACACGACTTCACCCAAAGCCAACGGCTATTCCATGGCCGAGGTCACGCCTACCCTAATTTATCGCATGTCAATGTTGATTGGCTAGAGCCTGTGATTCTAATCACCTTGTATCAAGAAGTTGAAACGCAATGGCTGGCTGAGCAAGTTGAAGCCTTGCGGAAGCTTAGTGATAAATGTCAGTCTATTCAGGTGCAATATCGTTGCCGTAAATTTGCCCCTTGTGAATTATTATGGGGTGAAGAGATAACCCATTTGCACGCATTTGAACATGGTTTGAAATATCATATCAGTCTAGGCAAGGCACAAAACTCTGGTCTATTTTTAGATATGCGCAATGGCCGAGAATGGGTGAAGCAGCGCAGCGAAAAAAGATGCGTATTAAACTTATTTTCTTATACCTGTGCATTTTCTGTTGCCGCTATTGCCGGTGGTGCAAGCAAAGTTGTTAATATTGATATGAGCAAAAGCTCGTTAACTAAAGGGCGCGAAAACCATCGCCTAAATAAGCAAGATTTAACATTAGTAAAGTTTGAAGGTGTTGATATTTTTAAGTCTTATGGTCGGCTTAAAAAGCATGGGCCGTATCAACTATTGATTTCCGATCCACCGTCATTTCAAAAAGGCAGTGTCGATATTGAAAGAGATTATAAAAAAATTATTCGACGCTTACCTGACTTAATGTCTGAAAATGGTGATGTATTACTTTGCTTAAATTCACCTGACTTAGATGAAGCATTCTTATTGAATGAAGTCGCTAATGAATGTCCAGATTGTGTTTTTCAATACAAGCTTGATGCGCCTGAAGTGTATAAAGAAGCCGAGCAGGGTAAAGGTTTGAAATGTTTGTATTTTGTTTATAAGCCTACCGTATAAATTGTTTGCCTATGGTAAGGCCGAATGAGTTTAACGCAATATAGTTGCTCTATATTGCGTTAAATTTGTTATGTTATTTGCGCTACCAATGTATTAATTCATCACCACACGCGCAGCAAGCAATATTAAGAAGCTACCAGTGACTTTATCGACAATATGACTGTTGGCTTTTAATTTATCTAAAATAGGGCCACGAGACATTGCGTAAGCGATAACGACATACCAAATCATATCGATTAAACCAACCGTTGTGGTCATAATGGCCTTTTGCTGCCAGCCAGCATCAGCATCAACAAATTGGCTGAATAATGCTAAAAAAAATATCGCCAATTTCGGGTTTAAAAAGGCGATAAGAAAACCATCGCGCCAACCATTAATACTTGGGTTTATAGCATCACTTTGATTTGCAAACTCTATATTTTGCTTTTTACTCATCAAGGCTTTTACACCTAAATATAAAAGAAATGCTGCACCGCTATATTTTATTGCATCAAATAGCATAGGAGACTGGACTATGAGCAGGCCGATACCTGTTGCAGTAATCGCTGCGTATAAAGCAACGCCTAAACCATGACTAATTGCTGTGGCATATCCTTGAGCAGCGCCACCATTTAAGGTGTTTTTAATCACTAAGGCTAAGCTAGGTCCTGGAGAAAGAGCACCTAAAATACAAATCACGACTAGTGATAACCACAAATGAAATTCCATAACTTATATAAGCCTTATTAATGTTGTTTTTTAATGCGTAAGAAGCTGGCAAATCTTGGCACACCTCGTTGTGTTTTACCAATGTATTTATAGGTTATTAGGCTGCCTATTTTTGGTGGTTGCTGACGCTCTTTATCGGAAAAACCGCTACCTATTTTAAAAACTATACCTTCAGGTGTTCGTACTTTTATCGCACCGAGCAAACCTTTGTATTTACCTTTTCCTGGCATGTGAGCAATCACCTTCGCTTCAGCATCTTGGTGTATTTTCAGCTTTAAGATATTTTTGCTTCGACCACTTTGATAATGAGCTGATTCAAGGTGCAACATCAAGCCTTCGCCATTGCCGTCTACAACCTTGTTTAGGAATTTATATAAACTTATATTATTGTCTAGTTTTTGTTGCTCTATCATTTTCAAGTATGGCGAGTGTGTAATCATGACAAGTTTTTTCATCAACGTTATTCGCTCGGTAAAATTTACGGTTTTCTGTGGTAAATCAAAGATCATTAATTTGAGTTTTTTCCAGCATTTCCCATCCGAGGTAGCCGTTCTAACGCAGGCGCTAATTTGCTCAAACTCCCCTCTAGCACTCCATAGTTCACCATCCATCACGGTATCAGGCCAATCTTTAGTAAACCAGTGGGGAGGTGATAAGGTGTTACCGCTGCGGGTAAATAGGTTTTGACCATTCCAATAGCCTCTAACACCATCTAATTTTTCGCTTACCCAATAATGCGCTATTTTGATATCTTTTCGGTAATTGCGAGCAAGCTGTAGTTTTGGTTTTGTTTGAACAGGATTTTTATCGCCAATTGTATTGGTTTTATGCTCTGCTTTGGCTGTTGTTTTGAGTATCGTTAAAGAACTATTTGAGGTTTGCTGCCCACACGGGCTCGGCAGCGCTAATAAAAGTAAAATTATTAGCAGTATGTTTTGAGTTACTGTTAATTGAAACATCCGTGTTCCCGATAAGGCTAAGCAAAAATTCAAGTATAGAATGTTTCTCACTTAATTCTAATGATGGAATAAAATTCGAAATTTATTCAATATTGGCTACACTTTTTCATTCACACTGAATTCAATGGATGATCTCAGATGAAATGGATAATAGGCTTTAGCACTCTTACTTTACTAGTGATGTTTTCTTTTTCGGCGTTCGCTGGTAAAAAACAATGTCAGACTTATCGTGAAAAACTCGATAATATTCAAGCTCAACAACGGCAATCAAACTCGCTTAAACGTAGTAACAGCTTATCCGTACGAGAAGATAAGGCTAGGGATACCTGGTGGCGTTGTGAAAATGGCAAGCTCAAGAAAAAATCCAAGAAAAAGAAAAAAGCTAAAAAAATATTTGAGTAAAATTAATATTAGTAAGAAAAAAATTGAAACTAATAAGAAAGTAGCTCTTTTTGTTAGTAATAGGTCGATTGTTGTACGAGCCAAATACCAAGGAGATCAGTTGCAAGCTTGGCTAAGCTATTATCAACCCGAGAAAAAATTCGCGCGCCCGAAGTCGACACAAACTTTTGCTGCTTGCGTTGAAGACAAGCGTCGACAACAAGGCGAATTTGAAAAAGTACTTAAGATAAAGCACTTAATAATAGTGAAATTGACCATTACCGTCAAAATAACTAAATCATTTACAGCTTATTGCATTGTAAATAAAGGAGATTTTAGTTGGAATAACAATTGCTATTAATATAAATATTAAAACAGCAATAAAAGAGTAGATCATGCAAGATAATATAAAACGAACTGCGCGAACCATACTAGGGGCTTTATGCTTGTTAATTGGTACGGTATTTATTTTACTGCCTGGCCCTGCGGTTATCTTTATTCCTCTAGGGTTAGCATTATTAAGTATGGAATATGATTGGGCTAAACGTTGGCTGAAAATAAGTCAGCGCTATTTTCGGCAAGCAGCAGTTAAAGCTGATGAAAGTTTACGTTGGTTAAGTAGAAAACTACGTTCATAGTACTTAGTTGCTACTACTTAGTCGATAATAAATAGTCGTCGAAAGGGTTGGCATAACGGATAATTACTCGTTATGCCAGGCTGATAAGTGTGAACTTAATTGAATTTACTTTTTAAAATACAAAGCTTTCGTATCGTTATATTGAGCCACAATATTGTCTATTGTATCTTGGCAGTAATCACGTAAACCACTAAGCAACATAAACTTCTTACCATGGCCAATAATACTTCCTTGCGATACTAGGTCAAAGGATAAGCAGGCATTACCGCGCTTGCCATCAATATCTAATGTTGTCGAAGACAACTGCAAGGCAATATCTTGGAACTCGAGATTGTCTAAATGAATAGACATGCTTTCGTACATGATCATTGGGCGTGTTGGGTTGATCATGACCTTATTTTCTTTCATTAACTCCACAAGGATATGCGGAAAAGTATGACCTGAAAACTCAACATAAGCACGAGTTAGCGCTTCAATAGCTTTACTGTCTTTGGTGCAAGCTCCTGAGACCGTCATATTCAAGTATTCTTTTTGCTTATCATCGACAATGTTTGCTGATGAAGAAATTTCACTTGGGAAGTTCAAAGCAATACCGTCAGTAACCATTCCTGAAAAAGTGAAGCTCATTTCCTGATGCAAACCGGCACGTTCTAGTACCAATGAAAACAGTAGATCACCTGGCACACAAAAGCGCTTTGCGTTGATATCGTGTAGCGGGTTAAAGTCGTCGGCAATTTGCTTAGCAAAATCACTCGCCTGCTGGCGTGTGAAACTAATTTTATCATCAGAAATACTGCAATAATTCTCTAAAAACATAGATGTTCGTCTTCACTAATAGCGGTTAAAATCGGCGCCATTCTATCAGTATGCTATATCAAAATCGAAATTTATTATCATTAAATAAACAAAGCAGACCAGTAAAATCAAGGGGTTTAAGCGAACAGCTGTTACTTTTTATTTTTACTGTTTTCAATATATGCATTTACTAGTTGCTCTTTCTTGGCTTTTGTAAACTTCTTCAGTTGGTATTCACGGCGACTTGCTTCTTGTCTGTTGGGCTGACGCTCAGAGTAAGCTAAATGAACGGGACGGCGAACACGTGTATATTTCGCACCTTTTTTGTTGCACTTATTATGCTCAATTAAACGTCGTTCAAGTGAAGTAGTGATACCTGCATATAGGCTACTATCTGCACATCTGAGTAAGTATACGTACCACATAGTCTATTTAGTTTAAAAAATTTCATTGCTATCATCGCAATTTTTCAGCTGCTATTCGAGATAAAAATGAATTAGTACTAGCTGATGGTATTTGATTTTTATATTATGAGCGCCATAAGTAATGGTGAGTCGAATTATGCAACAAATAGAAATAGGTGCGCTACGAAAAATGCGTGCACAATTATCTGCTGACGGCAGTGTGCAATATCGTATGGTGATAGGTGAACAAGAAGTAGAACTAAATTCACTTATTGGCAAGCATATATCCTTACATCATAGTGGCCACATCGATTGTCAACATTGTGGTAAGAAAACCAAAAAAAGCTATTCTCAAGGGTATTGCTTTCCTTGTATGCAGAAACTTGCACAATGCGATATGTGTATTATGAAACCTGAAACCTGTCATTTTGAGCAAGGAACTTGCCGTGAGCCAGAATGGGGGGAAAGCAATTGTTTTATACCGCATTATGTCTACCTAGCGAATACCTCAGGGTTAAAGGTTGGTATTACTCGCCATAGTCAGATACCAACACGTTGGATCGATCAAGGTGCAACCCAAGCACTTCCCATATTTAAAGTAAGCACTCGTTTACAGTCAGGTCTGGTTGAAATAGCGCTTGCTGAATTTATTGGTGATAAAACTAATTGGCGTGCGATGCTAAAAGGGAGTGCTGACGCTGTCGATCTAAAAGCGATAGCCCAAGAGTTAAAACCTAAAATTGCAGAGAAACTAGCGGATTTAGCATTGAAATACGGCGAAGATGCCATTATCGAATTAAATGAAGATGTTGTTAATTTACACTTTCCGGTTGAGCAATATTTAACAAAGATTTCGTCATTCAATTTTGACAAAACTCCTGAAGTGTCTGGCCAGCTAATGGGCATTAAAGGACAATACTTAATTTTCGATACAGGTGTGATTAATATTCGAAAGTTTACTTCTTATCATGTTAGTTTGCAGATAATTTAATTATTCCGTTTATAATTAGGTTCGATAGACTAAACTTTAATTGAATAGTTAAACAAAACATCTGAGTTAAGTAAGTAGGTAGTATTTTGAACTTCGTGCTGAAAGTTTAGTTATTATAACTATACATATCCAAGCTACTTATAAGTGCAGGTTCAGCACTAAGATAGGAAATAAGCTCAAGGTATCGTACGTAGATAATAATTAGTAGGTTAGGACTCGACGATATGTCATATAAGGAAGCGAAAAATCAGCTTATGGTGGGAATATAGTGATGAATGTAAATGATTATAGCGAACAGGCCAGTGAATGTTTCGTGCTTTCTGATTCTTTTATTCGCATCAAAGAATTAATCGATGATGAAAACTCAACCATTGATGATATTGCTGATGTCATCTTGTTGGATCCTGCGCTTGCTGGCACTATCTTAAAATTGGCCAATAGTTCATTTTTTAACTACCCAGGTAAAATAGACACTGTTTCCAAAGCAGTTCTCGTTTTAGGTATCACTGAAGTTTATAATTTAGTTATTGCTTTTTTCACTAATAAAGCCTTTAAAAATATTTGCGCTGAGCCAGACTATTTAGATGACTTTTGGTGTAAAAGTGTTGATTGTGCACTGATCATTAAATATATCGGAGGAAAGCTGGGCATTCCAAATGCTGAGCGGCTATTTATTTTAGGTTTATTACACAATTTGGGAGAGTTAGTTGTTCAGCAGTTAGCAACGGAAAAAGTTATTGCAGCCAACTCATTTGCTAAAGATGAATTACCGTGGCTAAAACAGGGTGAAGTATTGGGTTTTACTTTTGGTGAATGTTCAGCTGAACTATTAAAAAAATGGCAATTGCCGTTTACTATTATTGAGCCTATTCGTAATCAAGACAATGATGATTTCCAACAAAGCAATGACGAAAGTAAACTGCTATATATCGCTAAACGCATCATGCTGTGTAATTATAGCTGTTGTGATCACCCCATTGAATTACTATTAACTGAAGAGGCCTTACAGCAGTTGCCTATTGATCAAAGTATGTTACAAGGGGCAAGTCATTTTTGTGAACTTGAGCGTTTAACTATTTTATCTATCCTAAATCCAAATGCGTCAATGGTTTATTAGCTAACCATTGATGATTCAAATACCTCTTCTAGATGCAGAGTAACTTAACGTTATTCGTACCTGTATATATTTTCTAAATACTGATAACACGCTTACCAAGATAAACTCTCTTGGTAAGCGTGTTAAAATCAATGGTTTTTTTTTACCTGCACCAACAGTTAACAAAGTCTGATTTTTACGCACTGTAATAGTGCGGCATTATATTTCTAATTTATATTATCTAATTGTTTTTTAAGCCTAATTTTATTTGGCACGAGGATTGATAACTAATATTCAAGATAAAATAAGGATAATAAAATGAAATTAGTTAGTGCAATTATAAAGCCCTTTAAACTAGACGATGTCAGAGAAGCCATTTCTGAAATTGGTGTCGAAGGATTAACCGTCAGTGAAGTGAAAGGCTTTGGTCGTCAAAAAGGTCATACCGAGCTATATCGTGGTGCGGAATATCAAGTTGATTTTCTACCAAAAGTGAAGCTTGAAATAGCGGTCAATGATGACATTGTTCAGCGACTTGTTGACGCTATTAGTCAAGCAGCCCACACCGGAAAGATTGGTGACGGCAAAATATTTGTTTATGACCTTGAGCAAGCAGTACGTATTCGTACTGGCGAACAAGACGTAGAAGCGATATAGGAGCAAGATAATGGAACAAAATATTTTTCAACTTCAGTATGCCATGGATACTTTTTACTTCCTGATTTGTGGTGCTCTAGTGATGTGGATGGCAGCGGGATTTTCCATGTTAGAAGCGGGTTTGGTACGCGCTAAAAATACCACTGAAATTTTAACTAAGAATGTCGCGCTTTATGCCATTTCTTGCATGATGTACTTATTTGTCGGTTACGACATTATGTATGGTGGCGGCATGTTTTTATCTGGTATCGAAACGGTCGATCCAGCGAAAGTATTAGCTGATTTTTCTGCGCGAGAAGATGGCTTTACCGGTGCGGCAATATACTCAGCGGCGTCTGACTTTTTCTTCCAGGTAGTATTTGTTGCCACGGCAATGTCGATTGTTTCTGGCGCAGTTGCTGAACGTATGAAGTTATGGGCATTTTTAGCTTTCGCAGTAGTGCTGACCGGTGTTATCTATCCGATGGAAGGTAGTTGGACATGGGGTGGTAATTCGGTGTTTGGTCTTTATATATTAGCTGATTTAGGTTTTTCTGACTTTGCTGGCTCAGGGATTGTCCATATGGCTGGCGCTGCGGCTGCACTAGCAGGGGTTTTGCTACTAGGTGCTCGTAGAGGAAAATACGGCGCTGATGGTCGAGTTAATGCTATTCCAGGTTCAAACTTACCAATGGCAACGTTAGGTACATTCATTTTATGGATGGGTTGGTTTGGCTTTAATGGTGGCTCAGTATTAAAGCTTGGTGATATTGCCAGTTCCCATTCAGTCGCTATGGTGTTTCTCAACACTAATGCAGCAGCTGCAGCAGGCGCTGTAGCCGCATTAGTGTTAGCTAAATTACTCTTTAAAAAAGCGGATTTAACCATGGCGTTAAACGGCGCTTTAGCTGGATTAGTAGCAATTACTGCAGAGCCATCAACACCTACGCCTATGCAAGCAACCTTGTTTGGTGCTATTGCAGGTATTGTTGTTGTGTTTTCAATTATCAGTTTAGATAAATTAAAAATTGATGATCCAGTCGGTGCTCTTTCTGTGCATGGTGTAGTCGGATTATTAGGTCTGTTATTGGTCCCAGTGACTAACAGTGCATCAACCTTTACCGGGCAATTGATTGGTGCGGTAACTATTTTCATCTGGGTATTCTCAACGAGCTTAGTCGTTTGGTTTATTCTCAAGCAAGTGATGGGCATTAGAGTTAGCGCCGAAGAAGAGTATGAAGGGGTTGATAAATCAGATTGTGGTATGGAAGCTTATCCTGAGTTTACCCGTGGATAGTTAAGGGATTGATATAGAAATAGTGCTCTTAAAATCATTATTTACTGAAAATTAAATTACGATTTTTGATAATAAGTTGATGTATACTTTTATAAAGTTAAGTTAAGTTAAGTTAAGTTAAGTTAATTTAGGTTGTTATATGTCTAAACTTTTGAGTATTTTACCAAAAGCACTACTAGTTGCATTGATTGTCGGTAGTGTTTTGAATCTAATCAATCAATTTAGTGCTATTTTTGGTGATCAAATACTAAAGCTTATTCCTTTGTGTTTATCTTATGTTGTTCCATTTGTTGTCTACTCAGTTGGTAGGCTTAGCAACAGCCAACCTAAAGAATTGGCTGTTGAACAAGTTAATCAGGTTTTTGATTTCACGGAATTTAAGCAATTACAACAATTAGGCACACAAGTATCGACAACCGCAAGTAAAGTTAACAAGGCTTCTAAAGCCAGGGTTGAATTTGCTGAAAAAACTCAAGAAAATGCCAATGAGGTTTCATTGGCTGCGGGTAACATTGAAGTTTATACCGATAAACTTATGATAGGGCTGGCTAGTTTTGATGGTGATTTTTCGCAGTTAACAACGCAAGTCAATGATTTGGTTGAGCAAGCGACGCAAGCCTCTAGCTGGGCCACTGAGCTATCAGAGAAGATCAGAGAATTTAAGCAGCAATTTAATTCAATAAATACTATCGCTACCACCATTACTGCTATTTCAGATCAAACTAACTTACTCGCTTTAAATGCAGCAATAGAAGCTGCAAGAGCTGGTGAAGCTGGGCGTGGTTTTGCTGTTGTAGCGGACGAGGTCAAAGTGTTAGCTCAAAAGGCAGGTGAAAGTGCTAGTGAAATTAATAGCTTGATTAAAGTGCTCTCTATTACGGAGTCTGAGTTATCGACACGCTCGGTACAATTTGCGGAAGATATGTCATCGACATTAGAAAGTAATAGCAAAGGCGAAGAAGGCGCAATCAATTTGGCAAAGTTAGCTTCAATAAAAATATTGGAGTTTAATGATTTAGGCTCTAAAGTGAGTGCATGTACTAAAGAGCAACTATTGATGTTATCAGCGATGAAAGAAAGCATGGGAATTATTATTGACGGCGCACAATCTGCTGTTCAAGGCTCATCGAATAACATTAAAGTGGGTAATGAGTTAAGTGAGCGACTTAACACGTTAGCAAAACCATTCGTTTAATTTTTTTCGGGTTCAATTCCTTGCTGTTTTGGGGCGCGCTAACAGACATACAATTGGTACAATATAATGGTGTTGATGCATTACTTAGTTTTTCTAATCAAATATAGAAAGACAATATTTGTTTTTAAAGTAGATGAAAAATATTTTTAGAAATTGAAAAACTATGAAACTAAGTCTAGTGGGATGGATGCTGATTGCAAACATGTTTATTTTTAGGGTAATCAGGTCTGACTTATTATGTTACTGAACTTGCTATCATGATCGAAAGCTCAACTACTTGGCATATTCTGAAAGAATGTCATGAAGTTAAGCACTTTGTGAGGCACTAAATTTGGTTGAATGGGCTTCCCACTTATATTGTAAGTAAATATAGCGATAAATCAATAACCAGAAATTATGTTCAGAATAAATACCGCGATATACGATATATGCTCCTGACCTGCGTATGATACTTTTCTCTTTGAATTTAGGTGGTTCATTAATAAGCTTTTAAAGTTGCCAATTGATATGAAATAACATTGATTAGTAACTAAAGAGAAAGAAATGCTGTCATCGTCAATAAACTGTGTAAAATTACCTCATTAATTAAAATGTTTATAAGTGGATAACTTTATGGCTAGAGAGCAGTTTGGTGTTTGTGCAGAGCCAAGCCTTCACGGGTACTATTTATTATTTAACGCTTTAGATGACAATAATTCATTTATTCGTCAGGCGCTATCACACTTACCTGCATTATTTGATAAATATGCTGATCGTTTTTCTGAAGCTAATCTTGCTGGTGTTATTGCTATAGGGACTAATTATTGGGACGAAATCTATCCAAAAGGTCGCCCTAAACATCTAAGACCGTTTCCTGAGATGGCCTCAGATGATCGCATTGCGCCAATATGTAATTACGATATTTACATTGAAATTCGTAGTGATCGTGGAGATGTAAACCATATTGTTGCGACGAAAGTCTGTGAGTTGTTGGCAGATAGCGTTGAATTAGTTGAGCAAGTCCGTGCATTTCGCTTTTTAGATGGTAGAGATTTAACGGGTTTTGTTGATGGGACGGAAAATCCACAAGGGTATCACCGTCGTGAAATTGCGTTAATAAACGAAGAACAAGACGCAGAGTTTTCCGCAGGCAGCTATCTTCATATTCAGCGTTATCGCCATAATTTAAACTTGTGGAATTCTCTAGAGGTCAAAGACCAAGAAGATGTATTTGCTCGTACTAAAGTAAACAATGAAGAATATTCAGAAGAAAATAAAGCGCCAACTTCACATATCAAGCGTGTCAATCTGAAAGATAGTGACGGTAAAAGTATTGAAATATTACGTCAAAGCATGCCGTATGGTGATATGAAGCTACAGGGGTTATTCTTTGTTTCTTATTGCCATTCGCCAGAGCCATTTGAATTAATGTTAGCGAGTATGATTGTTGGCGATGAAAACGGCCATAGTGACCATATGCTTAAATATACCCAGGCTGAAACTGGTGCCGCTTTTTTTGTTCCTAGCTTGAATGTCTTGGCAGAGCTTGGCAAATAGCTCAACAAATTAAATAGTCATTCATAATAAAAAAACCTGGGGCTTGCTCAGGTTTTTTAATTTAGATATCTCAACTCAGATTTTTAAGAAAAAGGTCTTCAAGCTTAGCTATTGTTAACTTTATTTGCGTAACATCTGTCGGGGCAATGAAAATAGTGTCATCGCCAGCAATAGTACCTAGTACACCATCACTTTTGCTTAAGCTATCTAGTAAACGAGCAATTAACTGAGCTGCACCAGGACTAGTACGAATAATGATCATGACATCATTGTGCTCAATATCTAACACCAGCTGTTTAAGCGGACTTTTAGCGGTTGGCATGCCTAATTCTGCAGGTAAACAATAAACCATTTCTTGGCGAGCGTTACGGGTGCGCACGGCGCCAAACTTACTCAGCATACGAGAAACTTTTGACTGACTAATGTTTTCAAAACCCTGTGTTTTTAACGCTTCGGCAATATCGCCTTGCGAGCTGAATTGTTCTTGCTTTAATAGGTCTTTAAAGGCTTGTACTAAGGCTTCTTGCTTTTGTTGTCCGCTCATAATCATCCGTTAGTTATTGATCAATTATTTGTGCTGTTATGATTGCTCATTATAAAACTATTTGTGGTGATACTGAGTAGTATCATACCTAAGTATTATTTCACAATTTTTATTATACGTTATCCTTATAAGCCAATACAGATGAATAATCATTGTTTTTTGGCCACTTATGCTATATCTTTTGGCCAACAAAATATTACGTAATTACTCAAATTTCGGAGACATCAAATGAAAGTTGCTGTGCTAGGCGCTGCTGGTGGTATCGGCCAAGCGTTATCTTTACTATTAAAAACTCAATTACCTGCAGGGTCTGAGTTATCTTTATATGACGTTGCGCCAGTTGTTCCAGGTGTTGCCGTTGATTTGTCACACATCCCTACAGCAGTAAAAGTTGCTGGTTTTGGTGCTGATGATTTAGCTGCGGCTCTTTCAGGTGCAGATATTGTAATTATCCCTGCTGGTATGCCACGTAAGCCGGGCATGGATCGTGCGGATTTATTCGCTGTTAATGCTGGAATTATTAAAACTCTAGCAGAAGGCATTGTTGCCAACTGTCCTAAAGCATTAGTAGGCATTATTACTAACCCAGTAAACGGCACTGTGCCAATTGTGGCTGAAGTATTCAAAAAAGCGGGTACTTACGACAAAAATCGCGTATTCGGTGTAACAACATTAGATGTTATTCGTAGTGAAGCATTCATTGCTGAATTAAAAGGCTTGAATGTTTCTGAAGTTAAAATTCCAGTAATCGGTGGCCATTCAGGTACGACGATTTTACCACTTCTTTCTCAAGTTGAAGGTGTTACTTTCTCCGATGAAGAAGTTGCTGCATTAACTCCACGCATTCAAAATGCTGGTACTGAAGTTGTGAATGCTAAAGCAGGGGGCGGTAGTGCCACTTTATCAATGGGTGCAGCTGCAGCTCGCTTTTGCTTATCTTTAGTAAAAGGTTTACAAGGCGAAGATGTTGTTGATTATGCATACGTTGATGTTGAGAATGGTGATGCAGACTTTTTTGCCCACCCAATACGTTTAGGTAAAAATGGCGTTGAAGAAATCTTATCTTATGGTGCTTTAAGCGCATTTGAAGAAAAAGCTAAAAATGACATGCTTGAAACACTCAAGGCTGACATCAAAGAAGGTGTTGATTTTATCAACGGCTAATTTGTCTCAGTACAGTACAAAAAACCGCGTATGACGCGGTTTTTTATTGCCTAAATTTTGTTGAAGTGGTTAATATGTTGTCAGGGGGTTAAATTAGCGCTCAATTTACATTGAAAAGGAAGGTAAATGACAAATTCAACTAAACGAAAATGGCCGCTGATTCGTGAAAACTTAGTGTTTCAAATTAAGCTAACTTTGGATGCGGTAAGAGATTTATTGCTTAGCCCTGTAGCTATCACCTGTACCATTCTTGATTTAATTAAAGGTAATCGGTCAGGTGAAGGGTATTTTCAACGCTTGATGCAAATGGGGCATCAGACAGATGAATGGTTGAGTTTATTTGGTCACGATCCAACAAAAACTAAACAAAAGCATGATGATGCAAGTGCGGAGTCTATCGGAAAAGCTGATGATCTAGGTGCTGAAACTAACGATAAAATCCGTCGTGGCGTTGATAGCAAAATTGATCATTTATTTTTTAAAGTAGAAGAATTATTAAACGACCAACATCAAAAAGGCGATCTTACTTCGACAGCCAAGCAGAAAATTGACCATTACCTTGAGGGTATCATATCTAGTAGCCAAGCTAACTCTAAAGTGGTTCATGTAGAGAGTGAAGTATCATTAACACCCGACTCTCAAAGTTCATTCGCGCCTGATACTCAAAATAAGCGTGAGGATAGTTATGAAAACGAAAACAAACCACAGTAGTAAATTAGCGCATTAATGCACTAGAAACTTATACCTTCTTCTGTACTGATTCCTTACCCATAAACGATTTATTTACCGAAATTCAGCAGGCATCTTCTTTTGTCCTATCCATTTCAATGTTACTTTTCATTTTATGATTTGTATAATATATTGTATGCAATTAACTCTTGAGAACAATAAATTGAATATAACAAAAGAAAATCAGCTATGTTTATTAGTAACAGCTTCGATGTTATGCGCTACTCATGTAAATGCTGAAGAAGTAACTAACGAACGGCTTTCTGTTAATAAAGTACTTTCGCAAACTACTGATTGTAATGAAACAATTATTATTCGTTCGCAATCACTTAATAAAGAACAATTAACTGCTGTGTGTAAATTGCTTATTGTTCAAGAAAATAAGTTTCATCAAGTATTTAATACCAGAGGAAAACCGGTTGCCGATGATAATAACGAAAAAATGAGAGCAAATATTTATTCTAACCGTGATGAATTTGTGAAATACGCAACAGCACATTTTAATATGCCGACAAATAATGGCGGCATGTACCTAGAAGGCTATCCCGATAAAATCAATAACCAGGCTGAGTTTGTTGCCTATGAGCGTGCAGGGAAAATTTGGAATTTAAAGCACGAACATATTCACTATCTCGATGGTCGTTTCAATAAATACGGTGATTATTGTAATGGTTTGCATGATGATCATGCGGGGCCTGAGTTTTGTCCTAGCCCTAATTTGGCGTACCCACATATTGTATGGTGGGCTGAAGGCTTAGGGGAATATTTAGCTTGGGGAGAGAATAATCCTAAGGCAATAGCGTTGATAAAAGAAAAAAGTTTTGTGCTAAGTGAGCTGTTTAATACGAGTAGCAATGACAATGCTGGCTCTGATCGTGTTTATCGCTGGGGGTATTTAGCAGTGCGCTTTATGATGGAGCAACATCGAGATCTGATTGATGAAATGCTTGTTCATGTTCGAGATGGTAATTGGCAAGCTTATCAAGCGTTGTTAAAAAGCTGGAATACGAGTTTAGATACTGAATTTAGCCTCTGGTTAGCCACGTTAAATAAGGCTGCGAAGAGTCAATAGTATTTATTAAAGGTTATGGGTAAAATACTCATAACCTTAATTGATTTAATATTTTTTCGTACTAATTCTTATGCAAAATATTTCAGAACCGTTCAACTACCAATCAACCTTCGTTCTAGATAAGTCACACTTTAGTGAGTGTTATGAAGAATCAGTAACACCGCAGCCATTTTTTGCGCTTTATCTTAAAGCAATAGTGATGTTGCTCATTGGAGCAGGGTTAGTGCTGTTTTCAGAAGTTAATCCTTACGCTGCTTGGTTTATATTTTTGCTTGGCGTACTAGAAGTGGTGAGTACCTATTATCGTAAGCCTTGGTGGGTTATGCGCCAAATGCTAAGCAAAGTTGCTAAAGCGGAAGTGACCTTAGAAGTAACTGATGAGTATATTCGCACTTATTCTTTTTACAGCGACAATAAAATGCTCTACGACGATATTGACAGCATTGCCGCTACTGATAAGGGTTGGCTAATTGGCCATAAATCAGTGCGACATTACATCGCTAATCGTTGTTTGACTGAGCAAGTACAGTTATTCTTGAAGAATAAAGCTTGATCACATCAGGTATTATTTGATGTCAGCTCTTCTTCAAATAGCTCTGAATCGAGGTTAAATGAGAATAATTCTCAAAAACCTTGACAGTAAGTTCTATCTTCATTAGTCTGGCGCCAAATATATTGGTTAAATTCATTCCATTTTCTGAATTATTTAGGCGGACTTCATGTTAAATAAAATCTGGTATTCGTTCCTTGTTTTGGTAACGTTATTCGTTACAAGCCAAAGTGTGGCGGCAAGTGAAGAAGTTAATGTTTACTCTTATCGTCAACCATTCTTAGTTAAACCTCTTTTTGATGAGTTTACTAAAGAAAGTGGTATTAAAGTGAATGTTGTATTTGCTAAAAAAGGTATGGCTGAGCGATTAACTCGCGAAGGTGAATACAGCCCTGCAGATATTTTATTAACGACCGATATTAGTCGTTTAATTGAGTTGCATGATAAAGGCCTTCTGCAAGCAACTACATCAACTGAATTGGCGTCGGCAATTCCAGCACAGTTTAAAGCATCTGATGATACTTGGTACGCATTAACAACACGCGTGCGTAATATTTATTCAGCAAAACGCTTGGGCAAAATTGATTTTAACTATGAAGATTTAGCCGACAAAAAATGGCAAGGTAAAATTTGTACCCGCAGTGGTAAACATCCTTACAATGTTGCTTTAGTTGCGTCTATGATTGCTGAACACGGCGAAGCGGATACCTTAACTTGGTTAAAACAAGTAAAAGCCAATTTAGCTCGTAAGCCACAAGGTAGCGACCGCGCACAGGTACAAGCTATTCACCAAAAACTGTGTGATGTTTCGTTGGGTAACAGCTACTACTTCGGCAATATGTTAAAAGACAAAAAACAAAAAGTTTGGGCTGATGCTGTTCATATCAATTTCCCGAATCAAAGTAATCGTGGCGCCCATGTTAATATCTCCGGAATGGGCATGGCAAAATATGCACCGAATAAAGCTAATGCTTTAGCATTGATGAATTTCTTAGTATCAGAGCCTGCACAAAAAATGTATGCTGAAACTAATATGGAATATCCAGTACGTCCGGGCGTAAAAGCGTCTGATTTAGTGGCGTCATGGGGTAAGTTTAAAGCAGATAACTTGTCGCTAGAAACTATTGCTAAACAGCGTAAAGCCGCATTAGAATTGCTAGATAAAGCGAAATTTGATTTATAATTTATTAATTGGCGTATTTTTGAAGTTAATTTGTTGTGATAACAGGTAATAAAAGCACCAGCTGGAGATTCTTCAGCTGGTTTTTTGCATTAGCACTTATGGTGCCTGTATTGGTGATGGTGTTCGCTGGTATAAACGCCTCTACCGATCTATTTCTCCATTTATGGTCAACGGTATTACCGCAATACCTAAGTAATACCTTATGGCTTGGGCTATCTGTTGCTGCGCTGTCATTGTGCTTCGGTGTTCCCGCTGCAGCTTTGATAAGTCAAACCAATATCTTTATGGCTAAACAATTGCGATGGTTATTGATGCTACCGCTAGCAATGCCCGCTTATTTGGTTGCCTATCTTTATACTGACTTATTTGACTATGCTGGTCCTGTGCAACGCTTTTTTCGTGAGTGGTTTGGCTGGCAATCACCTAGTGATTATTACTTTTTCGATATTAGAACCTTAGGCGGTGCAGCGGTTGTTATTGCCTTGGTGTTATTCCCTTATGTTTATATGCTCACTCGTACAGCGTTTGAAAATCAAGATAGAAACCTATTACGTGCTAGTCGTTTATTAGGCTGCACAGAAAAGCAAAGTTTTTACCAAATAGCGCTGCCGCTAGCACGTCCTGCCATTGCTGTATCTTTAACCTTAGTGATCATGGAAACGCTGGCTGATTTTGCAACTGTGCAATACTTTGCGGTGAATACACTCACTACAGCTATTTATGATACTTGGTTGGGCTATGGTGATTTTGCAGCAGCTAACGCTTTAGCCAGCATGCTAATGTTGTTGGTATTGTTTGTGGTGGTCGCAGAACAAAAAGCACGGGCAGGGCAACGTCATCAATCAAGTCGACCTAATACACAACAAGAATTAAAGGTACTCTCAATGGGACAGCAAGTACTGGCGAGTATTTTTTGTTGGACCTTAGTCATTGCAGGTTTCTTATTACCGGTATTTTTATTGCTTGTCATGGCAATTGATTATGCTGACTATCAGCAACTATTAAGTTTAATCGACACGGGCGGCAACAGTATTAAAGTAGCTACTTATAGCGCTACTATTGCTACCTTAGTAGCGTTGCTTTTAGCGTTATTCCATCGGTTACACCATAGTAAATGGCGTATGTTACCTTTGCAAATATCGGGTTTTGGCTATGCAATACCAGGCACCGTATTAGCGATGGCAATGTTAGCGACTTTTGGACCGTTAGATCATGCGATTAACGCCATAGCTAAATTTTTTGAATTTAAAGCGCCTGGCTTAATTTTATCCGGTACTGTTTTTGCGATTATATTTGCTTATGTCGTCAGGTTTTCTGCTATTGCAAATGGTACAATTTCAGCAGGAATTGGCCAAATCCCTAAATCACTTGATTTAGCACCAGGGAGTTTAGGGGTTAAATTAGTGCCAACCGTACTACGGGTGCATTTACCTCTGTTAAAATCGTCAATATTGGTAGCGTGGTTATTAGTTTTTGTTGAAGCGATGAAGGAATTACCAGCAGTACTGTTACTAAGACCTTTTAATTTTGAAACCCTGAGTACGCAAATATACCAACTGATTTCAGATGAGCGTTTAGAACAAGGCGCGTTAGGCGCAATTTTAATCGTACTGTTTGGCTTATTACCGATTATTTTTCTAAATCGCCAAAAGGACAGCAAGTGAACGAACTGATCAAAATTGACAATTTAATGGTTAAGTTGCAAAACAAATCAATTTTATCTGACGTTGAACTGTCATTGAATAAAGGCGAAATATTAGGGCTTGTTGGCCCAAGTGGCTGTGGTAAAACTACGTTACTTAATACTTTGGCTGGTTTTATTGAGCAATCAGACGGTGAAATATGTATTCAGCGAGAAGACAATTCGCCATTGCTTATTTCTCAAGAGAATATGTTACCAGCGGAACAGCGCAATATAGGCATGATTTTCCAAGATTACGCCTTGTTTCCGCATTTATCAGTGACAGAAAATATTTGCTTTGGTATTAAGAAATTAGAAAAATCTGAGCAGCAGCAACGCTGCAAGGAACTATTAGCGCTACTTGAACTTGGTGAGTTTACTGATCGCTATCCGCATCAATTATCAGGCGGACAACAACAACGTGTTGCTATTGCGCGTGCGTTAGCACCACAGCCAAGTTTATTATTACTTGATGAGCCATTTTCAAATATTGATGCTAGATTGCGCAATGAGTTGATGATTGAGATCAGGCAGCTGTTAAAACGTTTAAACATGACCGCTATCTTTGTTACTCATAATAAAGATGAAGTGTTTACCTTTGCTGATAAAATTGCCGTAATGCACCAAGGCCATGTGTTACAGGTTGGCCCTCCAGCTTTAGTATGCCAACAACCAAATAGTTGGCAAGTGGCTGACTTTTTGCAGTTGGGAAGTTGGTTACCGGTGCAAACGGTTACTATTGAAAATGAGCAAAAATTCAAGTCCAATATTGGCTTATTAACGGCAGATGTTATTAGTAATGTCAGTGAATTGGTAACTAATCAAACGACGGAAAATGATAAGTACTATCAATTGTTAGTAAAACCGAATGATATTGCTTTATGCCCAGAGCAAAGCGCAAATGTCATTATTGAACATATTGGCGTTACCGAGCAGGGCTATCATTACTTGCTCAATAGTATTGAGCAATCTTCAGCATTATCATTTGTACAACTGAGTTTTTATAGCCAACAGTTGTTTAGTGTTGGCTCAGAGTTGTCAATTGAGTTGAAAGGCGAACTGTTTCTTTTGTATCCAACTGATTAGCTCCACAAATATGCAAAATTTGACCTTACTGTCGCTAATTTGTGACAGGTAAGAGGCAAATTTGGCGAAAAAAACTAATTTTTTTGTCAAACTTGGGCATCTGATCCACAAAAGCCCACTATTTCATCCACTTCCCTCCAAGCCTTTATTTTATAGGCGTTCCGCGCGATCAAATTACAAAAACTTTGCTTGACATAAGTTGACTTTACTCACTAAACTGTATCATTGTGGTGAAATGTGGGAAATAGTGGATCACGAGTGATCTCAAAACACTAAAGCGAATTATGTATAGAGGCGCAAGCGCAATAACGCTAGATAGTAAAAATCGAATTACGATACCTACGCGGTATCGCGAGGAGCTATTTGCCGATTGCCAAGGAAAAATGGTCTGTACAGTTGATATTCAGCATCCATGTTTATTGTTATATCCACTACCCGAATGGGAAGAAATAGAGTTAAAACTTTGTAACCTTTCGAGTATGAACTCACAAGAACGACTATTACAGCAAGTACTTTTGGGTAACGCTTCAGATTGTGAAATCGATAAAAGTGGCCGTTTATTAATTAACGGGCCTTTACGCCAGCATGCGGGACTTGAAAAAAGTTTAATGTTGGTCGGGCAATTAAGAAAGTTTGAAATTTGGACCGAAAGCGCATGGCAAGCTCAAATGCAGCAAGGTATTGCAAAAATTCAGTCGGGTGAAATTGAACTGACTGATCGCTTACTGGATTTATCTTTGTAATAAATCAGTAAATGACATTAATGAAAACAACTGGCGTTAACAAAATCTAATGCAACAAGATAAATCACATATTTCAGTATTGCTTGATGAATCGATCACCGGCTTGGCGATAAAGCCTGACGGTGTTTATATCGATTGTACTTTTGGGCGTGGCGGACACTCAGGTTTGATCTTAGATAACCTTGGGCCTAACGGACGTTTAATTGCAATTGATAGAGATCCTACAGCCATTGCAGCTGCAGAAAAATATGCAGACGATGATAGGTTTATGATTGAACATTTTGGTTTTGCTGATTTACAAAACATTGTTGAAAAGCACGAGCTGCTAGAAAAAATTGATGGCATATTGCTTGATCTTGGTGTGTCTTCACCGCAATTAGATGAAGCGGAACGTGGCTTTAGTTTTATGAAAGATGGTCCACTAGATATGCGTATGGACACCACGCGTGGACAAACTGCCGCAGAATGGTTGGCAGTGGCTGACGTGGAAGATATTACTTGGGTACTACGTACCTTTGGTGAAGAAAAGCACGCATGGCGAATTGCTAATGCCATTGTTGACGAACGTGAAGAAACGCCATTAACAAGAACAGGGCAACTAGCGCAATTAATTAAGAAAACAGCACCGCAACGAGAAATTAAAAAGCACCCAGCGACTCGTAGCTTTCAAGCTATCCGCATGTACATTAATAGTGAGCTAGAACAAATTGAAAAAGTGCTAGCAGCTTCATTATCTGTGCTTAAAACGGGTGGTCGATTAACGGTTATCAGTTTTCATTCATTGGAAGATCGTTTAGTAAAACAATTTATGAAAAAGCATTCACAAGCGAAAAAAGTGCCACGTGGATTGCCAATCAGTGAAGAAGAATTAAATAAAGGCAAGAGCTTAGCCTTAATCGGCAAAAAGCTTAAGCCAACAAAAAATGAAGTCTCAGAAAATGTGCGTTCACGCAGCTCGGTTTTGCGAGTTGCAGAGAGATTAGCGCGCTAGCAATGGTGCTTTAGAATGGCAACCAAGAATGTTGTGTTAGTTTCCGACATATGGCACGACATTCGACGCCATTTATTGATTTACGGAATTTTAGTATTGGTTGTTGGCTCAGCATTTGCGGTGATTTATTTCACCCATCTGAATCGACAAACCACCAGTGCAATTGAAGTGTTGTTAACAGAACGAGATGCGCTAGAAAATGAATGGCGTAATTTACTGTTAGAACAGAATAGTTTAGCTGAGCATAGCGCCATAGAAAGTAGAGCCGAGAAGCAACTTAATATGGCAAGACCGGGCGCAAGCTCGGAAATCATTATTAAATTGCCGTGAGTAGAGCAGTGAAAAAATCAACACAAAACAATCCGAATACAGTGGCATGGCGTTTTTACGTTGTGTTAGCTGCGGTTGTGCTGATTTACGCTGGCTTGATGGCTCGCACTGCTTACATTCAAGTTATTGAACCTGATATGTTGAAAAAGCAGGGCGATAACCGTTCACTACGCACAAATACTAAAACCGTACAACGAGGCTCAATCGTTGATCGAAATGGTCATGAATTAGCGATTAGCGTACCCGTGGAAACAGTTTGGGCTGATCCAAAAATTATTTTTGACAGCAATGCACTTTCAATGGATAAACATTGGCAAGCTTTGGCTGATGTTCTCGGTCAAAATGTAAACAAATTAAAAGTTAGAGTAACAAAACACCCGCGTAAGCGCTTTGTTTATATTGAGCGCAAAGTTGCCCCTGCAATGGCTAACTATATTCGAGAACTAAAAATTCCAGGTATACATTTACGTAAAGAGTCGAAACGCTTTTATCCTACAGGTGAAATTAGTGCTCATGTTGTTGGCTTTACTAATGTTGACGATAAAGGCATTGAAGGCGTTGAACGTGTTTACGACCAACTATTAACCGGTGAAAATGGCGAAAAAAGATATCGTAAAGATGCCAAGGGCAGAAAAATTGAAATACTTTCAGTTAAAGAAGCGACTCCGCCAAAAGATATTACTTTAAGTATTGATCAACGTATTCAAGCATTGGCTTATCGTGAATTAAAAGGCGCGGTGAAAGCTTTCAAAGCTACATCAGGCTCTGCGGTTGTAACCAATGTTCATACAGGTGAAGTGTTAGCGCTAGTTAATAGCCCTTCGTATAACCCAAATAATCGTTCAGGTGTTGCGATACACCGTTTTCGAAATCGTGCAATTACCGATATCTACGAACCTGGTTCAACAATGAAGCCACTAACGGTATTAACGGCGTTAGAGTTTGGTAGTGTTGAAAAAGACAGTATTGTTGATACGTATCCTGGTTGGATGCGTTTAGGTGGTAGCCGTGTTGCCGACCCTCGATACCTAGGTAAAATTACCTTGCCTGAGTTATTGGTGCATTCATCTAATATGGGCACAACAAAATTAGCTTTATCTGTTCCAAAAGATTACTTAATTGATAAGTTTTTTGATGCTGGCTTTTCGGAAGATACTGGCACTGGCTTAGTCGGTGAAAGCTCGGGCATGATGCATGACAGATCTCGTTGGTCAAAGTTTGAATTGGCGACATTGTCATGGGGACATGGTGTTGCTATTACGCCGATTCAATTGGCACGCTTTTATTCCACACTGGGCAATGGAGGCATTAAAAAGCCGTTAACCATTTTAAAGCAAGAACAGTCCGCACAAATTACTGGTGATGACGAGCGCATTTTTTCTGCAGAGCATAGTCAAAATGTTGTAGAAATGCTTGAGCACGTGGTTAATGAACAATACACAGTCGCAAAAGTTGATGGTTACCGCGTTGGCGGTAAAAGTGGCACCGCAATTAAAGCTTTTGCTGGTGGTTATGGTAATGACTATGTCGGACTATTTGCCGGCGTCGCCCCTATTTCGAACCCCGAAATTGCCGTGGTAGTGGTTATCGATGATCCCGGAGGAGACCTGTATCATGGTGGCGAAGTCGCCGCTCCAGTATTTTCCCGAATAATGAAAGGGGCGCTGCGATTACTGAATGTTCCGCCGGATGCAAACACTAAAATAACCTTGCTGCAACCAGAGCCAAAAATTGAAAATATCCCTAAGGAGCGTGACCATGTCTGATCACGCTTTACGCGTTTATAAACGACCAACAATATTAACTGCTGTAGAGGCAGTTTTGTCGTTTGGTGAAATAGCATTATCTGCGCAAGAAAATGACAAACTCAGGCAATATTTCAAGCTTAATGGCCGTGCTAATTTAGTGAATGACACACGTGCAATTGAGTGCGGAGATGTTTTTTGTGCAGTTATTGGCACCGTGCGTGATGGTAGAGAATTTGTTCAACAAGCTCTGTCTGCTGATTGCGCCATGGTATTAGTTGAAACACTTAAGCCAGCTGAGCATGGGCAACTTACTTGGATAGTTAACGCTAACCATGTGTCAGTACCAGTGTTATCTTATTATCAGCTTAACGAAAAGCTATTTGCCGTTGCAAAAGCATTTTACGGTATGCCTGAAGATAAATTAAATATCATCGGTATCACAGGCACCAATGGTAAAACTAGCACCAGTCAAATCATTGCCAATTTACTTGATGATTGCCAAAGAAATTGTGCAGTTATTGGTACAACGGGTGCAGGAAAATTGGCACAGTTACAAGCGATTGAAAATACTACGCCTGGTGCAACGCAACTGCAGCAGCTGCTAGCGTTATTTGCCGAAGAAAGTATTTCTGATGTCGCAATGGAAGTTTCTTCACATGCCTTGTCACAAAAACGCGTAACAACTGAGTTATTTAATACCACAGTTTTTACAAATTTAACGCGTGACCATCTTGATTATCACAAAACTATGGCGGCATACGCCGCAGCCAAGCATGAAATATTCTCAGGCTCTGCCGAGCAAGTTGCGGTGTTAAATGGTGATGACTTGCAAGCTCAAGCATGGCTAAAAAATTGGCCTAATGCTCAGCCTGTCGTTGTTTATGGTCGTGATGAGAATATTCGTCATTATTCGCGTTTTGTTCAAGCCAGTAATATTCGCCATCATGCGACCGGTGTTAGTTTTGAATTACATACTGAGCAAGGGCAATGTCAAATTCATAGCCAATTGCTTGGTGACTTTAACGTCGAAAATTTATTAGCGGCGATTGCAGTGTTAATGGTTGAAAACATTGCACTTAATACAATATCGCAAGCAGTAAGTCATTTAGTGCCCATTATCGGTCGTATGGAAGCTTTTTCTGCTGAAAATAAGCCAACCGCGGTTGTTGATTATGCCCATACGCCAGATGCTCTTTCGAGTGCATTAGATGCTTGTCGTTTACATTGTCATGGCAAACTTTGGGTAGTTTTTGGTTGTGGCGGTGATCGTGATACTGGCAAGCGTGTATTAATGGCGCAAGTCGCAGAAAGCAAAGCTGACCGCATTATTATTACTAATGATAATCCGCGTACTGAAAATCCCGACACTATTGCACAAGCCATTATTGCAGGTTTATCAACCACCGATAACGCGATAAAAATACTTGATAGAGAACAAGCGGTATTGACTGCACTAAGCGAAGCTGATGCTAATGATGTGATACTTTGCGCAGGCAAAGGCCATGAAGATTACATTATTTTTGGCAATGAAAAGCAGCATTATGATGAACGTGAAGTTGTTCGCTCATTTTACGCTTCTTCTCAATCAGCTAAAAACGAGGTGGAATTATGATCCCATTAAGTTTATCTGAAATAGCGCAAGCGACTGATGGCCAATTAGTCGGCAGAGATTTAACAATTAATGCCATCACTACAGATAGTCGAGCATTAAATGCTGGTGATGTCTTTTTAGCGTTAAAAGGCCCGAACTTTGATGGCCATAAATTTGTCGTATCAGCTAGCGAACTTGGTTGTAGCGCGGTTATCGTGCAGCAAAAAACTGCTGGTCTTGATATTGCCCAAATTGTTGTTGAAGACAGCCATAAAGCCTTAGGTCAAATTGGTGCTTATGTAAAAAGTAAAGTTGCACCAAAAACTGTCGCCATTACTGGTAGTAGTGGTAAAACCACAGTAAAAGAAATGGTTGCCGCGATATTAGGACGCTTAGGTAATGTACTAGCGACTAACGGTAACTTTAATAACGATATAGGCGTTCCGCTGACGTTATTACGCTTAGAACAACAACATGACTTTGCCGTCGTGGAGTTAGGCGCTAATCATATCGGTGAGATAGCTTATACCTCTGCTTTAGTTAAACCTGATGTCGCTTTGATAAATAATATTGCGGCAGCGCATTTGGAAGGTTTTGGCGATTTATGTGGCGTAGCACGAGCTAAAGGTGAAATTTTTCAAGGTTTGATTTCTGGCGGTGTTGCGGTTTATAACCAAGACAGTCAGTGGGTACACAAGTGGCAATGGCGTTTAAATGATAAAAAAGTTCGCCGCTTTTCATCGCAAAGCACTGCCGATTGTTACAGTCATGAAGAAATACTTGATGATAACGGTTGCGCGAGTTTTAAGTTAACGACAAACAAAGGTAGCACTTATATTGAGCTAACTGTACCGGGTCATCATAACGTTTGTAATGCCGTTGCGGCAGCCACAATTGCGCTAGAGTTTGGTGCGAGTTTAGATGACATTCGTTTAGGCTTAGCTGAAATGGCGCCGGTAAAAGGCCGTTTGAACTTACATCAACTCGATAACAATATTAAGTTAATTGATGATACGTACAACGCTAATGTTGAATCAATTAATGCCGCATCAGATTTATTGGCTAGTTACCCTGGTAGACGAGTACTTATTTTAGGTGATATGGGCGAATTGGGTAGTGACGCACGTCGTTACCATCAAGAAGTTGGTGAACATGCGAGAGATAAAGGAGTGGATGACCTTTTAACTTTAGGCGTACTTAGTCAAAGTACATCAGATGCGTTTTATCAAGACAAAGAATCATTAACACAACATTTTAATAGTAAAGGAAAGTTATTGTCGCGGTTAATAGAGTTGCTTCAAGATGAAGCAAAACAAATTACAATTTTAGTTAAAGGTTCACGTAGTGCTCATATGGAATACGTAGTGGCTGATATTATTAAATGGCAAAACTGCCAAACTACGCAGGGGCAGGCATAATGTTACTTTGGTTAGGTGAATTTCTTACTCAGTACTTTTCATTTTTTAATGTTTTTTCATACTTAACGTTTCGCGCAATAGTTTCGACGTTAACAGCATTAGCCTTGTCATTATATTTTGGTCCTAAGCTGATCCGCGCTTTGCAAAGAATGCAAATAGGCCAAACGGTTCGTGATGACGGCCCTGAAAGTCATTTATCTAAATCGGGTACACCGACCATGGGGGGAATTTTGATTCTGGCCTCAATTGTCACCAGTGTGTTGTTGTGGGCTGACTTAAGTAACACTTATGTTTGGGTAGTGTTATTTGTTTTAGTTAGTTTTGGCTTAATAGGTTTTGTTGATGATTACCGAAAAGTTATCCGTAAAGATTCAAATGGTCTAATCGCTCGTTGGAAATACTTTTGGCAAACCATTGCAGGCTTGGCAACTGCTATCTTTTTATATCAGTTTGCACAAAGCCCTGAAGAAACAACATTATTGATTCCATTTATTAAAAATGTATTACCGCAACTAGGCCTTCTTTATATCGCTTTGGTCTACTTCGTCATAGTTGGAACCAGCAATGCGGTTAACTTAACCGATGGCCTAGATGGTTTAGCAATCGTTCCTACTATTATGGTGGCGGGCGCTTTTGCCATTTTTGCCTATATGACAGGTAATGCTGTTTTCTCAGAATATTTAAATATTCCTCATATTGCTTTAGCCAGTGAATTAGTGGTGGTGTGTACAGCAATTGTTGGTGCTGGCCTTGGTTTCTTATGGTTTAACACTTATCCAGCACAAGTATTTATGGGCGATGTCGGCTCACTTGCTTTAGGTGCGGCATTAGGCGTTATTGCTGTGCTAGTGCGTCAAGAATTAGTGCTATTCATTATGGGTGGTGTTTTTGTGATGGAAACGTTATCGGTTATTTTACAGGTAGGCTCGTACAAATTACGCGGACAACGAATTTTTCGTATGGCGCCAATTCATCATCATTATGAATTAAAGGGTTGGCCAGAGCCAAGAGTCATTGTACGTTTTTGGATTATCTCATTAGTGCTAGTACTTATAGGTTTAGCAACTTTGAAACTACGCTAGAAAAATATAAATGTTGGCGATATCGACAATTAAAAAATATTTAATATTAGACTTAGAAAGGTAAAAAGCGACGCGTGAAAAATCAATTGCAACAGTCGGTAACGACGCAATTTAAAGATAAAAAAGTTGTGATCTTAGGTATTGGGATTACGGGCTTGTCGTGTGCACGTTTTTTACATCGTCATCAAGTAACATTTTCGGTTAATGATAGCCGAGCAATGCCAATTTCTCCGGGTGACTTTAAGAGCCAATTCGCTGATAACGCTTTAGTGTTAGGTCAGTGGGATAAAAACTTAATTGCTCAGGCTGACGTGTTAATTGTTAGTCCCGGTATTAATATGACTGATCCTGAGATTGCTAATGCTGTGGCTAAAAATTGTGATGTGATTGGTGATATTGAATTATTTTGCCGAATGAGCAATACACCGATGCTTGCAGTGACTGGCTCTAATGGTAAATCAACCGTGGTTTCCATGTTAAACCATGTCGGAAATGCTTTAGGTTATAAGGTTCAACTTGGCGGTAATATTGGTTTACCAGTACTTGATCAAGTTGATGAAACGGCAGATTTTATTGTTCTAGAGCTGTCGAGTTTTCAACTAGAAACAGTGAAAAGTATGGCGGCGTTGTCAGCCACTGTATTAAACATTAGTGATGATCATTTGGACCGCCATAAAACCATAGAAAATTATGGTGCGATTAAACAAAGCATCTATCGAAATGTGCAAACGGCAATTTATAACCGAGATGATAGTGCGACAACGCCTAGTGCTGCCTATGACAATAACTCCAATTTAAGTTTTGGTAGTGATCATGCAATTGACGGGCAATTTGGTATTGCTAACATTAATGGCGAAAGCCAATTAATGTTCGGCAGCCATGCACTAATTGCAATGAAAGTAATGCCACTGCAAGGTATTCACAATGCACTTAACTACTTGGCTGTATTGGCGTTAGGCACTGGTGCAGGTTGGAATTTAAATGCAATGCTTTCAGCTTTGTTAACTTTTAAAGGTCTTGCGCACCGCTGCGAAGTCATTGAAAGCCAAGATGATATTTGTTGGGTTAACGATTCAAAAGCGACAAATGTTGGTGCAACACTAGCGGCAATTGAAGGTTTAGCGCCAACTTTAGCTGATAATAAACTTATTCTTATTGCAGGCGGCGACGGTAAAGGTGCTGACTTTACACCGCTAACAAAAGCACTAACGGAGCAAGTAGAGTACTTAATTACTTTGGGAAAAGATGGTAGAGAAATTGCGAGTTTACGGTCAGCTAAGCAGCAAACAAAAACTACCCATGTTAACAGTTTGCCTGAAGCGGTTAAACTAGCACGAAAACTAGCTAATAATGGCGATATGGTGTTGTTATCTCCTGCTTGTGCAAGTTTAGATATGTTTGCTAATTATGTTGAACGTGGTGTGGTATTTATCAAGTCTGTACTATTGCATACGGAGGCTAAGTAATGTCTGCCTCCTTTACGAGCTTATCACAATGGTCAATACCACAGTGGTTGAAAATGGAATCGTCAGCGGTTTCAACCTTCGACCGTAGTTACCTGATCCTTGCGTTAAGCATGTACATGATTGGTTTAGTGATGGTGGCGAGCTCTTCAATGCCTGTAGCAGAGCGTTTATTTGCCAACCCTTTTCATTTCGTTGTACGTCATATGATTTACATCTGCTTAAGCCTAGGAGTTGCAGGGATAGCATTGCAAATTCCGATGAGTCGATGGCATCAATACAGTGGGAATTTATTAATTTTAGGCGTAGCTCTACTTATTGTGGTGTTGCTTATTGGGCGTAATGTTAACGGTTCGACACGCTGGATTGTTGTGGGCCCAATTACCATACAGGCTGCGGAGCCTGCCAAATTGTTTTTCTTTTGTTATCTATCGGCCTATTTAGTGCGTCGCCGTGAAGAAGTAATGGAGAACATAAAAGGTTTTGCCAAGCCTTTGTTTGTTTTCGGTATCTTAGGTGGTTTGTTACTAATGCAACCTGATTTAGGTACCATTATCGTAATGTTTGTCACGACCTTTGGCTTGTTATTCTTAGCTGGCGCAAAATTATGGCAGTTTATCGCCATTGCTGGCGTAGGCATTAGTTTATTATCAATGTTAGCGTATTTTTCGCCCTATCGTTGGGCGCGCGTTACTGGTTTTTTAGACCCATGGGAAGATCCATTTGGTAGTGGTTATCAATTAACACAATCGCTAATGGCCTATGGCCGCGGTGAATCTTTTGGTCAAGGTTTAGGTAATAGTATTCAAAAGCTAGAGTATCTACCAGAAGCACATACTGACTTCGTGATGGCAGTATTGGCAGAAGAGTTTGGCTTTATTGGTATTAGTGTGATTTTGTTATTGAGCCTTACTTTAGTATTTAAGGCTTTATTGTTGGGCCGAAAAGCGGTTAATCAGGAGAAATATTTTGAAGGTTTTTTTGCCTATGCTATCGGCATTTGGTTTTGTTTCCAAGCTGCGGTAAATATAGGTGCTAGCGCAGGTATTGTGCCGACTAAAGGTTTAACTATGCCGTTGATTAGCTATGGCGGTAGTTCGATGATTATTATGACCATAGCGGTTGCCATTTTAATTCGTATTGATCATGAAATTCGATTACAGAGTATTCAAGCAACTAGCAGAGCTGCTGGTGGGAAAAAGAAAGTAAAAATAGTGAAAGAAATTGACTCTAAGGAGGACGAAAATGGCTGAACGAGTTGCTGATAAAGCAAATAATGACGTAAGTCATGAAGCAAAACGTCCTACTATTTTGGTGATGGCAGGTGGTACCGGTGGGCATATATTTCCAGGTATCGCGGTAGCTGACGCACTAGTGAAACAAGGTTGGAAAGTTCATTGGTTAGGTACTGCTGAGCGTATGGAAGCAGAAATAGTGCCAAAAAATGGTTATCCTATTTCCTTTATTAATATTGCCGGCATTCGAAATAAAGGTTGGCGAACATGGTTGAAAACCCCATTAAAAATTCTGCAATCGCTATGGCAATCTATACAGGTACTAAAAGAAGTTAAACCCGACGTTGTACTAGGTATGGGAGGCTATGCCAGTGCTCCCGGTGGCGTAGCTGCAAGGCTGTTAGGTATTCCTCTAGTGTTGCACGAGCAAAATGCCGTTGCCGGCATGAGTAATCGTTTTTTGTCTCATATTGCGACAAAAACCTTGAGTGCATTTCCTGGAGCTTTTAGCGACAGAGTTACTCCTTTTGTCGTTGGTAATCCGCTGCGCAGTGATATTATTTCGATTGAAAATGTTGTACCTGAACAGCCTTCGACCAGTAAGAAAGTCTTAGTTGTTGGTGGTAGTTTAGGGGCAAAAATTTTAAACGATGTTGTGCCGCAGGCAATGAAACAGATTCACTTGCAAAGCATTGATGTCTGGCACCAAACGGGTGGTGGCAATGAACAAACTGTATTAGCCAGTTATGACAGTTTTGGTTTACCTGAAAATAAAGTAAAAGTGACTGAGTTTATTGATGATATGGCGAGTGCCTACCAATGGGCTGATGTTGTGGTTTGTCGTTCTGGAGCCTTAACAGTTTCAGAATTAGCGATGGCTGCAAAGCCTGCGATATTTGTGCCTTTACCACATGCAGTGGATGATCATCAAACTAAAAATGCCATGTATCTAGTTGAGTGTGGTGCAGCAAAATTGATTGCCCAGAAAGAATTTAACGGTACAACCTTAGGACAAATGCTTAACAGTTTGTTTATATCAGACAAAGTCGTTCAGCAAATGTCGAAGGCGGCGCACAATGCAGCACACGCTGAAGCAACGAATCATGTTGCTCAAGCCTGTATTGAGGTTGCACAATTATGAGTAAAAGTATGACAGCAGAAGAAAGTACTATGAGAACAAGTTCTAACGGCGCTAATCGAATACCTGAAATGCGCAGGGTTAAAACAATACATTTTGTCGGTATTGGTGGTGCTGGTATGGGAGGTATCGCGGAAGTACTGCTCAATGAAGGTTATCAAATTACAGGCTCAGATATTGGCGAGAATGAAGTGGTTAAAAGACTAACCACTTTAGGTGCGAACATTACTATTGGGCATCATGAAAATAATGTTGATGGTGCTAGTGTTATTGTTGTTTCAACGGCAATTGATAATGAAAACCCTGAATTAATTACTGCTAATGAAAAGCGTATTCCAGTAGTGCGACGTGCAGAAATGCTAGCTGAACTAATGCGCTTTCGCCATGGTATTGCGATTGCGGGTACACACGGAAAAACAACAACAACAAGCTTAATTGCGAGCATTTTTGCACAAGCTAATTTAGACCCAACCTTTGTTATTGGCGGTTTGTTAAATAGTGCTGGTACTAATGCTCGTCTAGGTAGCAGTCGGTATTTAATTGCTGAAGCAGATGAAAGTGATGCTTCATTCTTGCATTTACAGCCTATGGTTTCAGTGATCACTAATATTGACGAAGACCATATGGAGACCTATCAAGGTGACTTTGAAAAACTCAAAGATACTTACATTGAATTTTTACACAACTTACCATTTTATGGTTTAGCGGTGGTTTGTTTAGATAACCCAGTGGTTCGTGAAATATTGCCACGTATTAGCCGGCAAGTGATCACATATGGATTTTGTGAAGATGCAGACGTAAGAGCAAGCCAATATCAGCAATGTGCAGGCATGAGTTCATTTGTTGTTGAGCGTAAAAACGCTGCGCCGTTAAAGCTAAGCGTTAACTTACCTGGTGAGCATAACGTATTAAATGCCCTCGCAGGTGTTGCTGTTGCGATAGATGAGGGTGTTGAAGATGGTGCCATTCAAAAAGCACTACAAGAGTTTGCTGGCATTGGTCGTCGTTTTGAAAAACTAGCAACCCTAACGACTGAGCAAGGTGAAATGTTACTGATTGATGATTATGGCCATCATCCGACTGAGGTGAAAGCGACAATTAGTGCTATGCGTAACGGTTGGCCAGAAAAAAGGTTAGCCATGGTTTTTCAACCTCATCGCTACTCCAGAACTCGTGATCTTTTTGAAGACTTTGTTGAAGTGCTTTCAGAGGTTGATTGCTTATTTTTACTTGATGTTTACGCAGCAGGCGAAGCGCCAATAGCCAATGCAGACAGTAAAAGTTTAGCGCGCAGTATTCGTCAGCGTGGCCAGATTGAACCTATTTACATTAGTGACAGTACGAAATTAGCGGAACTAATGGCAGCACAATTGCGCGATGGCGACATGGTTATTACTCAAGGCGCTGGTAATATTGGTGCGATAGCGCGCAGCTTAGCAAATGATGAAAAGTTATCGGGAGCTAAGCAATGAATTCGTTAACAGCGCAAAAATTAGCGGTTTTATACGGTGGAACATCCGCTGAGCGAGAAGTTTCGCTTAACTCAGGTAAAGCTATTGCTAATGGTTTAGAGCAAGCAGGTTTTAATGTCCAGCTTATCGACACGCAAGATTATTGTTTAAGTGACTTAGCATCATTAGACATCGACCGTGTATTTATTGCCTTACATGGCCGCGGCGGTGAAGACGGTTGTGTACAAGGTGCGTTGCAGTATATGAACATACCTTACACCGGATCTGATGTTTTGGGTTCGGCATTGTCGATGGATAAAATTCGCAGTAAACAAGTTTTTCAAGCGATGAACTTGCCAACAGCGCCTTTTGCCATTGTAAGTAAGTTGGAATATCAACGCCAAGATGCTGCGAAAATTTTGCAGCAACTAGGTGATGTAGTGATGGTAAAACCAGCTAATGAAGGTTCAAGCATTGGTATGTCTAAAGCTGATAATGCGGATGCCTTGCATGCTGCTTTGATAGAGGCCTTTAATTACGACCAACAAATATTGGTTGAAGCGTGGATCCAAGGACCTGAATATACTATTGCGATTTTAGGGCAAACGCCTATGCCGACTATTCATATGGAAACGCCACATGACTTTTATGATTATGACGCTAAATATAAATCTACTAGTACGCAATATCATTGCCCGTGTCATTTATCAGCAGATGATGAAACTGAATTACAGGCGATAGCATTAAAAGCTTTTAATGCTACCGGTGCTAAGGGCTGGGGGCGAGTTGATGTTATGCGTGATGAGCAAGGGCAATGGCAATTATTAGAAGTTAATACCGTACCAGGTATGACAGAAACATCATTGGTACCAAAAGCCGCGAAAGTTCATGGCTTAAATTTTAGTGAGCTAGTTACAAAAATTGTAGAAATTAGTATGCAAGGTAACGCGTAAGAAATGGCAGCGACGATGAAAAAGCAACTTCCATTAGTGGAAGAAACAGAAAAATTACACTGGACCTTCTGGTTTGGCGTGGCATTTTTTGTTGCTGTTATTGTCGCGATATTGTCGTTTAGCATTTTTTTAAATAAACGCTTGAGCGCCGAAGAAAGTGCGCCTGTTACGACAATTGCTATCGCTGGCGAAATGCCTTATACCACTCGCTTGGATATAGAAAATGCTATTGAGAGGGTAAATTTAGGTAACTTTTTCAACGTTGATGTTAATGATGTACAAAAAAAGGTGGCGAAGCTGCCGTGGGTATATTCGGTATCAGTACGAAAAAAATGGCCTGATGAGCTGAAAATATATGTTGTTGATCAAAAACCTATTGCGCATTGGAATGGTAATTTCTTGATTAATGAAAATGGTAACGCTTTTCAGGCAGACGTAACGCGTTTAAATAAAAATTTACCCGCATTTTTTGGCCCAGAAGGTAGTGAAAAAATAGCCTTAGAAAATTTTGAAAATTTAAATAAATTGCTCGACTTTAGCGAATTAGCCATTGATGAATTGGTACTGACCGAGCGATTTGCATGGCAACTTACATTAGATGACGGTGTCACTATTAATTTAGGTCGCGATAATCGTGTTGAGCGTATACAGCGTTTTATGGATGTTTATCCACAAATAAGATCAAATAAAAAAGCCGGGCAACAAGTTGATTATATTGACTTGAGGTACGATACCGGCTTAGCCGTTGGTTGGAAAACCGAAAACAACAAAGAAAGAGTTTAGCGTTAATGTCAAAAATAACTGAAAGAAACTTAGTGGTTGGTTTAGATATTGGAACTTCAAAAATTTCAGTAGCCGTAGGTGAGATCACACCAGACAACCAACTCAGTATTGTTGGTGTTGGTAATCAGCCTGCGCGTGGCATGGATAAAGGTGGCGTTAATGACTTAAACCTTGTTATTCAGTCAATACAACGAGCAATAAATGAAGCTGAATTAATGGCAGATTGTCATATTACCTCTGTTTATTTAGGTATTTCTGGCAAACATATTAGTTGTCAAAATGAGAATGGCATGGTGCCGATTAATGACAAAGAAGTGCTGCAAGATGATGTTGATAATGTCATTCACACAGCGCGCTCTGTGCCTATTTCTGCAGAACGTCGAATGTTACATGTACTGCCGCAAGAATATAGCATTGACTGTCAAGACGGTATTAAAAGTCCTATTGGCATGTCAGGTGTACGTATGGAAGCGAAAGTGCATATCGTTACCTGTGCAAATGATATGGCGAAAAATATTGTTAAATGTGTTGAACGTTGCGACTTAAAAGCGGATCAACTTATTTTCTCAGCGTTAGCCTCTAGTTATGCTGTTTTAACCGATGATGAAAAAGAGTTGGGTATTTGTGTTGTTGATATGGGTGCAGGTACCATGGATATCTCGGTGTTTACTGGTGGTGCTTTGCGTCATACCGCTGTTATACCAGTTGCAGGTAATCAGGTTACTAGCGATATTGCGAAAATATTTCGTACGCCATTGAGTCATGCGGAAGACATTAAAGTACAATACGCTTGTGCATTACGTCAATTAGTCAGTATGGAAGAGAATATCGAAGTTCCTAGTGTTGGCGGACGCCCCGCGCGCTCTATGTCTCGACACACTTTGGCAGAAGTGGTAGAGCCTAGGTACCATGAACTATTCGAACTGATTCAAGAGGAACTGCGCGAATGTGGTTTAGAAGATCAAATTGCTGCCGGTTATGTGCTAACCGGTGGTACAGCGAAAATGGAAGGTGTGGTTGAGTTTGCCGAAGAAGTATTCCAAATGCCGGTTCGGGTTGCACAACCAGCTGATGTATGTGGATTAAAAGAATATGTTAATGACCCAACATATTCTACTGTGGTTGGTTTGCTGCATTATGGTATGCAAGCAAACTTACAACAAAGTCATGAACAAAAGAAAAGTGAATCAGTGGGCAGTATTAGCTCTCGTGTTTTAGCTTGGTTTAAAGGCGAATTTTAATGACTTGCTAAGGCAGGCTGTTGGAAGTATTGAAAGTGTTTTGGTGGAACAAAACGTAATAAAATCGGAGAATATAAAAATGTTTGAATTAATGGAAGATCATAACGAAGAAGCAGTCATCAAAGTTATTGGCGTTGGTGGCGGCGGCGGTAATGCTGTAGAACATATGGTTTCACAAACCATTGAAGGTGTTGAATTTATTACTGCAAATACTGACTCCCAGGCACTGCGCAACTCAGCAGCCAATGTAACTTTGCAGCTAGGGCATGACGTGACTAAAGGTTTAGGTGCTGGTGCTAATCCAGAAATTGGTCGTCGTAGTGCAGAAGAAGACAGAGAAACGATTAAAGAAACGCTGCAAGGTGCTGATATGATCTTTATCGCCGCAGGTATGGGCGGGGGTACTGGTACGGGTGCTGCGCCGGTTGTTGCCGAAATAGCGAAAGAAATGGGTATTTTGACGGTTGCTGTGGTAACAAAGCCTTTCCCATTTGAAGGTAAGAAGCGCATGAACTATGCTGACCAAGGCATTGAATTCTTAGCGAAAAGTGTTGACTCACTCATTACCATTCCAAACGAAAAACTTTTAAAAGTTTTAGGACCAGGTACAAGTTTACTTGACGCATTTAAAGCGGCAAATGATGTTTTATTAGGTGCTGTACAAGGTATTGCGGAACTTATTACTCGCCCAGGGCTCATAAATGTAGATTTTGCCGATGTTAGAACGGTAATGTCTGAAATGGGCACGGCAATGATGGGCTCTGGTATAGCATCAGGACCGGATCGTGCAGAAGAAGCTGCAGAAGCGGCAATTTCAAGTCCGCTACTTGAAGATGTTGATCTTGCAGGTGCACGTGGTATTTTAGTTAATATTACTGCCGGTATGGATATCAGCATTGACGAGTTTGAAACAGTTGGTAATGCCGTTAAAGCTTTTTCTTCTGAAAATGCCACCGTTGTTGTTGGTGCAGTAATTGACCCTGAAATGACTGAAGACTTACGTGTTACTGTTGTTGCTACCGGTATCGGCGCTGAGCGTAAGCCAGATATTACTTTAGTTAACCCTGCACCTGTGGCTGAGCCACAAGTAGTTGGTGGTGACTATGTGCCAAGTGCGCAACCAGAAATTAAAGTGAATCCAGTGACTATGCCAGAAGCAAATGCTCAAGCACAAAAAGTTACGGCAACAGAGCTTGATGATTATCTAGATATTCCGGCATTTTTACGTAAGCAAGCAGACTAAGACTTAATTAGTTAAGCTAGAAGTGTTAGATAATAAATGTTGATATTTTGATTTTGTTAGGCTTTTTTGATATATTACGCCTCCACTTAATTCCGGTGGGTGCTAATAAAGCTCAATATAGGCTTAAGAAGGCTATTTATGATTAAACAACGTACTATTAAAGAAAGTGTCTCTGCCATTGGTGTGGGGTTACATAAAGGTGAAAAGGTGCAGATCACTCTCCGTCCTGCGCCTGCTAACACCGGTATTATTTTTCGCCGAGTAGATTTAGATCCTGTTGTCGATATTCCAGCGACACCAGAAGCTGTTGGCGAAACCACTTTATGTACATGTTTAGTGAATGAGCAAGGTGTTCAGATTTCCACCGTCGAACACTTGCTGTCTGCTGTTGCAGGTTTAGGTATTGATAACCTCATCGTTGAAGTTGATTCACCTGAGATTCCAATTATGGATGGCAGCGCCTTACCGTTTGTTTATTTAATTCAATCGGTTGGCATTGAAACTTCAAATGTTGCCAAGCGCTTCTTACGTATCACTAAAACTATTCGTATAGAAGAAGGTGATAAATGGGCTGAGTTAAAGCCTTTTGAAGGCTTCCGGGTTAATTTTGCTATTGAATTTGAGCATCCGGTGATTGCGAATACTTGTCAAACTATGAGTATGGACTTATCGAGCTGTTCTTTTATTAAAGAAATCAGCCGTGCTCGTACTTTTGGCTTTATGAAAGATATTGAGTTTTTACGCTCTCACAATCTAGCATTAGGTGGCAGCTTAGAAAACGCCATTGTTTTAGATGAATATCGCATGCTTAATAAAGATGACTTACGTTATGATGATGAGTTTGTTAAGCATAAAATTCTTGATGCGATCGGTGATTTATACATGGGTGGCGTTAGTATTCTAGGTGAGCTTAATGCTTTTAAATCGGGGCATGGTCTAAATAACATGTTACTACGTGAGGTGTTTAAGCAAGTTGATTCTTGGGAATGGGTGACGTATGAAGATACCGTTGAATCACCGATTCAGTTCCAAGAAGTAAGTGCTACGGCTTTCTAATGGTTAGTATCAATTAAAGTTCATCTATAGAGCCAGCAGTTTTGCTGGCTTTTTTATATATGAGTTACATAAAAAAATATAGGTGTAGTTAAATGTTTAGATAGCCTGATGTTGAGCTCTCCATATAGTACATTCCCAATATACCGTGATTGATGTTGCAAAATACAACTAAAATGGAAGAAGACAAATGAGGGTTAACTATTCTTTATGTTAACTTTTTGTTAAAAATAATTGCAAAATTCGTCAATACTCGCTAATAATAACCGCCTAATTGAACCCATCTTAATTTTCTATACTGTAAAAATAACTCGTCAATTGCATGATTGTTAACATTAACTTGTATGCGTTATTTATTAAGATGAAGTTATATCAAAATGACTCTAAAAATTTAGTAGAAAGGATATGTATATGCAGCAAAGGAAGCTAGGTTTCTCGACCTTAAACTTTAATATTCTATTTAGGCTGACTATTGTGGGGGTAATTGCCTGTTTTGTTCTCGCTATGATTTTATTTGAAGGTTTTAAAACCGATACGTTACAAGAAATTGAGCAACAAAGTAATGAGCAAATTCAGCGGACAGCACAAATGTTTATGGTATCAACCATAAAGTTTAATGATGAATTCACTTCCGAGGCAGATGCAGCTAAAAAAGAAATTATTCATCGTAATTGGATTAAAACCATTGAAGCGGTTGATACCGCTGTGACGCATGACTTTGGTGATGATATACCTCGAGTTCGTTTGTTCACAGATGAGAAACTATTGAATTTGACCTCGTTTGGAAAATCCGTTACAGCCATGTCAGGTCAGTTTGAAGTCGATTCTATTAAACGCTTTTCAGAAGGTGACTTGACTGCAAGAACCTATTTAGATGATGAATATTATAAAATATCTGTCCCGTTAATGAGTAATATGCATGATGGTTGTGCAAATTGTCATAGTATACCTACCACTGCGGTTAACGTGCTTGGAGGTTTGTCTGTTGTAACAAATATTAAAATTAAATTAGATCAAGCAAAACAATGGGCACTAAAAATGAGCGCCCTGGTTTTCATCACTTTTACTATTGTAATCATAATTGTCTATTACTTTTTATATCGTAATGTTTCTAGCCCAATTGCAAATTTAACTAAAAACACACAACACATGGCCGAGAATTTAAAGCTTGGGAAGTTAAGTAAGTGGCACGTTAATGATGCAAAATATGAAATTGGCTTATTATCGTCAGGGATAAAGACACTGCACAGTGAACTTCACAATGTACTTAACAAAATTAAAAAGCAAGCGGATGATGTTGATGAACATGCGAAAACAACATTAGTGATCGCTGAAGAAACTCAAAGTAGTATTTTTACACAGCAAAAAAACTTAGCTAGCATTTCTAGTTCGATAGAGGAATTAAAAGCGGTCAGTGAAAATGTCACTGAAAGAGTGAGTCATACGACGATAACCACACAAGAAATGACGCAAAACATTACTCAAAGTAGTGGTAAAATGCAGCACACCTTACATTCACTTGAATCTTTGTCTGATAATGTTCAAGAAGCTAATAAGGTTGTGGTTGATTTATCTCAGCAAAGTGAAAGTATTGGTAGCATAATTAGTACAATTGACAGCATCGCAGAGCAAACCAACCTGTTAGCGCTAAATGCTGCTATAGAAGCCGCTAGAGCAGGAGAGCAAGGGCGAGGCTTTGCCGTAGTTGCGGACGAGGTAAGGACATTAGCTCAGAGAACGCAATCAGCTACTAGTGAAATCAATCAGCTGGTTGGTGAGCTTCAATCAGGAAGTCAGCAGGCAAGTACAGTAATGAAAACCAGTACAGATAAAGCCAACAACACGGTTGAAAGTGCCTTACAAGCTAGTGAGAACTTACAGCAAGTTATAGATCAAATTATGAAAATCAACCAATTAAATTCGGATATTAATGAAGCTGCAGCCCTGCAGTTAGCAACGATAACGTCATTAGATGACAACATCGGTGATATTGCTAATGTGAGTAGCGACGTTTTAGAAGGCGCAGAGAAAACAGTCCTCGAAACGCAAAATTTAGGTGCTATTTCAAAGGGACTAGGCAACCTGATTGAGACCGATAAATAGTGTATTTATGACTTTTTGCAGCGCTAACTTGAAGGTAATTATTACCTGCAAGTTATTTGATTTTTAGTTTTTATGAGGAAGCAGCGTCGCTAGTAAATTTATTTATTAGCGTGAGCTGCCAACTTTTCAATTTTTTTACGCAAGCCTTCGGGTGCATTTTTTGCTACTGCCAATAGTTGTGTAGCCGTCGCTTTTGAAATGGTAGAGCTAATTGCATCTGGCAGGACTGTTTTTTCAGGAACTTTAGTGCGATAAGGCGTGATTTTGATCTCAATTTGATTAAATTGATTTTCAGTTACTTGGGTGAGCTCATGGCAAATGTTCATACGTTCAAACTGTAACCTTTGGCTCCATACCGCAGAATTGACTTCAATAACTAAAGATTTCCCTTTGAAATTGGCTATTTTCCAGGCATCTTCTGGTAGGTCAGGGCATATTTGTCGTACAATGTCTGACAATATGGTTAAAGAGTTGGTTTTTGCTGTTATTTGTGCCAAAGTGCCTGACGTTGAATTAAACAGGGCTGACATGTCTGTAGGTATTTTTGATTTACGTGCCATAAGTCAGCTCTTGAAGAAAACGATAAATTAACTATGAGTTTAACACTACTATACCGCGGAAAGAATGTTAGATTTTCAATGAAACTAAATAAAGTTCATTGGCTATCAGCATTAACCGTGTTTGCAATGATTTCTGGCTTTATTGTGCATCTGATTGCTTCGACTGATGAAGCGCCCAAAAGTCCTGTCTACCAATTGACCAGCTTACCTAATTTAGATAGACCTATTTCAAATAACGAGCAAGTGACTGCAGTCACAATGAAATTAGCTGAACTACAAAGTCAGGTTTTACGCTTGAATGCTTTGGGCGATCGTTTAGCGGAAGACGCTAGTATTCCTGATAAAGAGTTTAACTTTGAACAACTTCCGCCTAGTGGCGGCCCCATTGTGCAAAGTACTGTACAGCCGAAGCAGGACTTAACTGAGCTACTCATTAGCATTTCAAAACTTGAAGATTCTCTTGCCCATGAAGAAAAACAGCTAAAGATGCTTGAATCTATCACTTTGGGTCACCATATAGAGAATACAAGCTATTTGTCTGGTCGACCAATAACAAAAGGTTGGTTGTCCTCATACTATGGCACGCGGAAAGATCCCTTTAGTGGCAAGCCAGCATTACACAAAGGTGTTGATTTTGCGGGCAGTGAAGATGCTGACATTATTGCCACTGCATCGGGTGTAGTGAGCTGGGCAAGTAGTCGCTATGGTTATGGAAATTTAATCGAAATTAATCATGGTGATGGTTTAAAAACCCGCTATGGTCATAATAAAAAACTTGTAGTTTCTGTCGGTGATGTTGTCACTAAAGGTCAAGTGATTGCAAAGATGGGTAGTACGGGGCGTTCAACAGGCCCACATGTACATTATGAGATTTTACGTAATAATCGCCAGATAGATCCGATAAAATACGTATATCGAAAAGCAAAAAAATAGAATAATTGTCAATTTCAGTTGTTTAAAATACAACTGCGATTACAATGCTAGGCAACTTTATGTGTTCGGTCCCACCGAGCACTTTATTTTCAGCGGAAGATTATCTTCTCAATATGGTTTAACACGATGTTTGTAAATTTAATGACAAAAATGTTTGGTAGTCGAAATGATCGATTACTGAAACAAATGCGCAAAGAAGTAATAAAAATTAATGCTCTAGAGCCCGTTTTTGAAGCATTAAATGACGAAGAGTTAAAAGCTAAAACTATCGAATTCAAAGAACGCATAGAACAAGGTGAAACACTTGATGCTATTTTGCCAGAAGCGTTTGCAGTGGTACGTGAAGCAAGTAAACGAGTTTTCGGTATGCGTCACTTCGATGTACAGATGATTGGTGGTATGGTACTTAATTCCGGTAAAATCGCTGAGATGCGTACTGGTGAAGGTAAAACTTTAACGGCAACACTGCCATCATACTTAAATGGCTTAACAGGTAAAGGTGTACATGTAATCACCGTAAATGATTATTTGGCAACACGTGATGCTGATTGGAGTCGACCATTATTTGAATTTTTAGGTATGACCGTAGGCTGTAATATCGCAGGTATGGATCCGAGTGATAAACAAGCAGCTTATAATTCAGATATAACCTATGGAACCAACAACGAATTCGGTTTTGACTACCTGCGTGACAATATGGCTTTTTCACCTGAAGAAAGAGCACAAAAACCGTTAAATTTTGCGGTTATTGATGAAGTTGATTCGATATTAATTGATGAGGCACGTACGCCGTTAATTATCTCAGGCCAAGCCGAAGATAGCTCTGAGCTCTATCGTAATATTAATTTAGTTGTGCCCACATTAGTACAACAAGATGAAGAAGACAAAGAAGGTGAAGATAGTACTGGTGACTACACCATTGATGAGAAGTCTAAGCAAATTTATTTAACAGAGCTTGGCCAAATTCACATTGAAGAAATAATGTTGGAAAAGGGGTTGATGCAGCAGGGTGATTCACTGTTTTCTGCGGCGAATATCACTTTACTTCATCATGTGATGGCGGCATTGCGCGCGCATAAGTTATTTCAGAAAGATGTTGACTATATTGTTAAAGATGGCGAAATTGTTATTGTTGATGAGCATACTGGTCGTACAATGGAAGGTCGTCGCTGGTCAGAAGGCTTGCATCAAGCAGTAGAAGCCAAAGAAGGTGTTGATATTCAAAACGAAAACCAAACACTTGCTTCTATTACTTTCCAAAATTTCTTCCGAATTTACCAAAAGCTATCAGGCATGACAGGTACAGCTGATACTGAAGCATTTGAATTTAATCATATTTATGGCTTAGAAACGGTTGTTATCCCGACTAACCAGCCAATGGTGCGTAAAGATTTACCTGATCTGATTTATTTAACAGGTGAAGAGAAATTTGAAGCTATTCTAGAAGACATTAAAGACTGTGTTGAGCGTGGTCAGCCTGTATTAGTTGGTACTATTAGTATTGAAACGTCTGAATTTTTGTCATCATTTTTGAAAAAATCAAAAATTAAACATAAAGTGCTTAATGCTAAATTTCACCAACAAGAAGCTGAAATCGTTGCAGATGCAGGTAAGGTTGGGGCAGTAACTATTGCTACGAATATGGCTGGTCGTGGTACTGATATTGTACTTGGTGGTAACTTAGGTGCGATGCTTGCTAAGCTTAATAACCCAAGTGATGAGCAAGTTGAAAAGTTAAAAGCTTCTTGGAAAGAAGAGCATGATAAAGTACTAGAGCTTGGTGGTTTACACATAGTTGCAACAGAGCGTCACGAGTCTCGTCGGATTGATAACCAATTACGTGGTCGCTCGGGTCGTCAAGGTGATGCTGGTTCAACACGCTTCTATCTTTCAATGGAAGATGGTTTAATGCGTATTTTTGCTTCTGAACGTATTTCTAATATGATGCGTAAACTGGGTATGGAACGTGGCGAAGCTATTGAACATCCTTGGGTGACAAAAAGTATTGAAAACGCACAGCGTAAAGTTGAAGGGCGTAACTTTGATATTCGTAAGCAATTACTAGAATTTGATGATGTTTCAAACGATCAACGTAAAGTTATTTACGAACAACGTAATGAATTGATGGATGAAGCTGATATTGCCGAAGTCATTAAAGCGATACGTGGCGATGTGGTTAATGGTTTAATTGCACAACATATTCCGCCACAGTCTCTAGAAGAAATGTGGGATGTTCCAGGGTTAGAAGAACGCCTGAAAGGTGAGCTTACTATTGAACTACCATTAGCAAAATGGTTAGAAGAAGACACTAAGCTGCACGAAGAAACATTACGTGAAAAAATTCTTGCTGAAGTTGAAGTAAGCTACAGTGCGAAAGAAGAAATGGTCGGCGCTGAAGTTTTACGTCAATTTGAAAAAGCCGTAATGCTACAAAGCTTAGATTCACATTGGAAAGAACATTTAGCGGCGATGGATCATTTACGCCAAGGTATTCATTTACGTGGTTACGCGCAGAAGAACCCTAAACAAGAGTTTAAGCGTGAATCGTTTGAGCTTTTCTCTGAATTACTTGAAAACTTAAAATATGATGTTGTTGGTATTCTAAGTAAGGTACAAATTCGTGCTGAGTCTGATGTTGAAGCAGTAGAAGAGCAACACAGAAAAGCAGATGAAGCACCAAAAGAGTTTAAGCATGAGTCAGCTTCAGAGCCTGAACAAGCCGCCACTCCACGTGTGGGACGAAATGAAGCTTGTCCGTGTGGTTCAGGTAAGAAATACAAGCAATGTCATGGCAAATTAAGCTAGAACATTAAGCGAGTAAATCACTTATAAATGCCAGTCAATTGACTGGCATTTTTATGTTCATGGATGAACGGTATGACGCGATCACAAGGATGTGAAGGAGCGTCCATGTTCGGGCCGCTCTTAGCCACCCATGGTTTCACGGCATTAGTGCATCCATGTACGTCGATGAATGATATGCCATACCAAATTAAGAATGATGGTTTACTGAAATGAAAATGAAAAAGGTTTTATGATGACAAAAATTGTTCACGTTGCCGTTGGCGTAATTACGCAAGAAAATAAATTCTTTCTCACTAAAAGGCTTGCTGATGCTCATCAAGGTGGGAAGTGGGAGTTTCCGGGTGGCAAAGTTGAATTGAATGAAACTGTCCATCAGGCACTTCATCGTGAGCTAAAGGAAGAAGTTGCCATAGATATACTTACTTGTACGCCTTTAATGCAAATTAATCATGATTATGGTGATAAGAAAGTACTATTGGAGGTGTTTGTTGTTGATAATTTTACTGGGCAAGCAAAAGCGCTAGAAGGTCAACAAGAAGGTTGGTTTACTTTGGTGGAGTTTTCTACCTTAAATTTCCCGGCAGCGAACCAAGCCATTATAGATAAGTTACAGCAGTGCTACCCAAGTTAGCTTAAAAGATAATTTGAAAGATAAATGACTTTGGCGTTTATCTTTGCATAGTCAGATAAACGCCTATCGAGCATGTTATTCTGGTTCAACAAAAAATTTATTGTGCTGTAAAAATTGTTCTTCAAGTGCGTCTAACATTTCTTCATTTAACTCAACGGCGCCTTGTACAGGTTGACTGATTTTGTGATTTTCATCTGCCCAATCACCGATATCAATTAATTGGCAACGTTTGCTACAAAACGGGCGGTGTTGGCTTTTTTCCTGCCAGATAACTTCTTTTTTACAGGTTGGACAAGCTACTTTTAGTGTCATATTAATAATTGTTATGGGGACTGTTGTCGCTATTATAAGAAAAATATGGACGAGCGGCTAATAAATTAACAGCGCGCTAGCTGGAAGGTTATTGCTTGTTTAATGTATTTTCTGCCTAGTTCTTCACATGGCGACATAAAGCGAATGGAATAACGTAAACGGTTACCGCTAATAGTTGGATAACAAGCAAGCCCGCATGCGACTTTAATCCTTAATAATATTAAGCCGTCGCCATTGTCTTGGTAAAATCCACTCTGAGTGACAATGTTATCAAATGTTGCTCGTTGACGTATAAATCGTAATATCAGTAACAATGCGTCTTCTATTTGTTGCAAGTAGGCAAGCCATTGTTGGCACTGTGCTTCCACTTCACCTACTGGTTGTTTAAGCCAAAATTGTAATTGCGGTAAATCAAAGTGGCAGTTACCCCCTTGTATGGCAAATCGTTGTTTTAATCCAGTTAAAAACTTATCATCTTTTAACCTAAGCCAATGTGGAGGTGCTTTTTTTAACTGACTTGACAAGGCGATAGTTTTTCTTAAGTTAACCTCAAGAATAGCACTATCGACATCAGGGATTTGTGACCAAATAACTAAGTTCTGTTCAAGTTTTTCCAAATCTTTTATCAGATCGCCACGAATATCATTGCGCTCTAAAGTGTCGATAATCGCAAAAAGCGAAGAAAAGAAGGTATTATGACTGATTACAAGACTATGCCGTAGACAGTCCGAAACTTGAGTAAATAACTGTTCAAGTTTCAGATAGTTACGTATACGCTCGTTGAGCGGGTGTTCATAGAGTATTGAGGTCATTAGTGAGTATATTTAGTCATTATCTCTTTATAGTAACCATAGCAGGCTAAAATGGCGAATTATTTATCAAAAACACAGGTTTACCGGTGATTTCAAGCTATTGATGACTGTCGTTATAATATTGGTGATGCAAAACTTGTACCCGCTGGCGAATTTGCTCTATGGTCAAGGTTTGGTTGTCGATAATATCATCAGCAAAACGAAGTCGCTCATTCCGTGATATTTGGCTGGCGATAATACGTTTAATTTCGTCCTGAGAACTTGTATCTCGGGCAAGTGTTCTTGTTACTTGGCTCGCTTCATCAATATCAACCACTAAAACTCTGCTGACCAGTTTATTTAAGCTATTTTCCAGTAATAGGGGGGCCACTAAAATACAATAATCACTTTGTGCATGGGCGAGTTGGTTAAGTATTTCTTGGCGTATCAATGGATGTAATAAACTGTTTAACCATTCTTTATCTTTTGGGTTACTAAAGATGCGGGTGCGTAGTTTTGCTCTGTCGAGTTGCTTCTTAGCATTGATATACTCAGCGCCAAAGTAACTTTCTATTGCAGTCAATGCAACGCTATTAGGCGCAACAGCTTCTCTGGCCACAACATCTGCATCGATAATATCAACACCTAGTTCAGCAAACATGTTGCTAACAGTTGTTTTTCCACTGCCAATACCGCCAGTTAAACCAATAATAAATTTAGACATCTTTCTTCTCTGTAAAGACTATTTCACTTCTATTTAGTACAAGTAGCTTAAATACCATGCCCAAATACCATTACCCCATAATAAAGTGATCCAACCGGCTACTGCTAAATATGGGCCAAAAGGAATGGGCTGCTCGCGTTGGTGATTTTTAAATGTCATCATACTAATACCAATAATAGCGCCAACGGCAGAAGCCATTAATATCAGTAAAGGTAATAATTGCCAGCCAATCCATGCACCGAAAACCGCGAGTAATTTGAAGTCGCCATGTCCCATACCTTCCTTACCTGTACAGAGCTTAAATAGCCAAACAATGCTAAATAAACTTGTGTAGCCGGCTATGGCGCCAATAACCGCATCGCTTAGTGGTACGATAGCGTCATTTAGATTGACCAGTAAACCAAGCCAAAGTAACGGAAGGGTAATTTGATCTGGCAATAGCATGTGATCAAGATCAATCAGGGTTAAACACACTAGTCCCCAAGTTAATATTAATAGCATCAATGTTGTAAAAGTAACGCCAAAATGTGCTGATATCACTACGCTTAATAGTGCTGTTGTTAGTTCGACTATGGGGTAGCGTAAGGATATTTTTGTATGACACCGGCTGCATTTACCACGTAAAAATAGCCAGCTAATAATTGGAATGTTCTCATAAAAAGTTATTCTATGTTGGCAAGAAGGACAGCTTGACCTAGGTGTTGAAAGTGTGAACGCTTCTTCATTTTTAGAAGCACTTGGCGTGGTAATTTCATCAGCCAAAAACTCTCGGCACTCTTTCTTCCAGCCTTGCTCAAGCATTTTTGGTAAACGAAGAATGACTACATTTAAAAAACTGCCGATCATTAACGAAAAAACAAAGGTTACACCAAAGAAAAAAGTTGGGTTATTACTCATAAGTGAAATGAAATCTGTCAAGTGTGCTGTATTCCTATTTTCTATGCGTTAATCTAAAATGAATTTTTAGTTATTTTTGTTATTTTACCGCAATAAAACATCTTGGCTAGTATCGTTTTATTTCAATAGTAGAGAGTTACACGACGGTCACCTTTATACCACCATACCAATTTGAAATATGGGTAAATACATAGCAATAATTAAGCCGCCAATAACAACACCAAGTACAGCCATAATCATAGGCTCGAGTAATGTGGTTAAGTTATCAACGGCATTGTCGACGTCTTGTTCGTAAACAGTGGCGACTTTTGCAAGCATATCATCAACAGCACCTGATTCTTCACCTATAGCAACCATTTGGATCACCATATCCGGAAAAATTGCACAGTTTCGCATGGCTAAATTCATCTGCATGCCTGAGGTTACTTCTGCTTTAATATCGAATATTGCTTCGCGAAATACGGCATTACCTGATGCACCTGCAGCTGAAGCTAGTGCATCAGGTAGTGGTACACCAGCAGCAAAGGTTGTTGATAAGGTTCTAGCATATCGTGCTACAGCAGCCTTTTTTAGTATGTCACCAATGATAGGGATCTTTAGTATTTTTTTATCGACATTATCACGAAAGTGTTGATTTTTTAAATGCGCTTTTCGAAATAAGTAACTTGCAAGAAATATCATCGCTAAACCAAAACTCCAATAGACTTGCATGAATTCAGAAATAGCAATGACCAATTTAGTAAAAGCGGGCAGTTCTGCACCAAAGCTGGCAAATATGTCTTGAAACACTGGTACAACGAATATTAACAGTATTGCGGTGACAATTAGGGCAATAAGGAGTACCGAAATAGGATAAGTCATAGCTTTCTTTATTTTAGCCTTTAATGCTTCAGCTTTTTCTTTGTAGGTTGCGATACGATCATAAATAATTTCTAAGGCGCCAGATTGCTCACCTGAGTGTACTAAATCACAATATAAGTTATCAAAGTATATCGGGTGTGCGCGTAAGCAATCAGAAAGTGGCATACCTGATTGTAATTTATTGCCAATAGAAACTAGCAATTCTTGCATATTGGTATTGTTGTGGCCGGACGCAATCATTTCAATGGTTTGCACTAAAGGTACGCCGGCACTTAACATAGTGGCAATTTGACGGGTAATAATAGCAATATCAGCAGGGGTAACTTCCTTATCTCCGCCCACGCCAAATAGAGGCTTTGCTTTTTTGCTGACTTTTCCTGGCGTAATACCTTGCTTGCGTAATTGCGTCTTCAATTCAATCATATTGTTCGCATTTAGCTCGCCATTAACCTTTTTACCTTTTCGATTTAAGCCTTGCCATTTATAGATACTGAGTGCCTTAATTTCGCTGTTTTTTCCTTTGCTTTTAGATATCACAGCCATTCGCTTAACCTCAATTGTTTATTATCGAATTTTATCGTTAATAAAGAGCCGCTATTTGATATTATTAGTTTATATTTGTACTTTATTTTTCGCTTAGTAATGGTGCTTTAAATATTTGGCTGAGCTTTTTTAATGAAGTTATTGGCTACTTGTTACGCGGTTAACTTCCTTTAAGCATGTGATACCTAAAGCAGCCTTCTCTAACCCTGATTGACGCAAGTTATTATAGCCTTCGCGTTGGCATTGTGCGGCAATATCTAAAGAGTTAGCACCAGTCATAATTAAGTTCGCAGTAGTTTCACTAATTTTTATTACTTCATATATACCAATACGACCTTTATAGCCACCAGTGCATAAATGACAACCAACGGGCTTATATAAGGATATATTGTCGAGTTGTTCAGGCAAAAAACCTTGTTGTAATAGTTCATTTTTTGGTATCTGTTCTTTAGTTTTACATTGAATACACAGCCGTCGTGCCAGTCGTTGAGCGATAATAATGCTGATAGAGCTTGCGACATTGTATGATGGTACGCCCATGTTGAGTAAGCGAGTTAGTGTCTCAGCAGCTGAATTTGTATGTAATGTTGATAGTACAAGATGGCCGGTTTGAGCGGCCTTAATTGCTATTTCAGCGGTTTCTAAATCACGAATTTCACCGACCATAACAATATCTGGGTCTTGTCGTAAAAATGATCGTAATGCAGCTGGAAAGGTGAGCCCTGCTCTGGTGTTAATTTGTACTTGGTTAATACCTTCAAGATTAATTTCAACAGGATCTTCGGCGGTTGAGATATTACGTGCGTCTGTATTCAAAATATTTAATCCTGTATACAGTGATACCGTTTTACCTGAACCTGTAGGGCCTGTGACCAAAATCATACCCTGGGGCTGTGCCAATGCTTGCATGTATGTGTTTTTTTGTTCAGGAGCATAACCTAACGTGTCTATACCTAACATGGCACTTGATGAGTCAAGAATACGCATTACGACTTTTTCACCCCACATCGTGGGTAAAGTACTAACACGAAAATCAAATGATTTTTTCTGAGATAAAGCTAATTTTATTCGACCATCTTGTGGTACTCGTCGCTCAGCAATGTCTAGCTTTGACATTACTTTTAAGCGAGCAGCAATTCTTGAAGAGAGTGAGACGGGTGGCTTAGCGACTTCGCTTAAAATACCGTCAATACGAAAGCGAATACGATATGACTTTTCATAAGGTTCAAAATGTAAATCCGATGCGCCTTTACGAATGGCATCTAAGAGTATTTTATTGATATAGACGACAATCGGGGCATCTTCTCGATCGCCATAGTTGATGCTCTCTTCTTGTGGTTCTTTTTGTATATCTATATTGGCTAATTCTTCCTCGTCAATATTAGAGATGCCGAGAACATCACTATCTTCTTCTAGCACTTTATCAATACAGGTAGCTAAAGATAATTCATTGGCAAGGATTAACTCGGTAGAAAAGCCAGTGTTAAATTGAATTTCTTCAAGAGCATCTAAATTAGTTGGGTCTGACATGGCAACAAATAGCACTTTACCACGTAAAAATAACGGTAAGGCATTATGTTTGCGCATGAGCTTTTCATTATGTACACCGTCGGGTATGGTGGCGGTATCAAAATTGGCTAAGTCTATGAGTGGATAACCAAAGCTACGAGATAGAATCGTTGCTATGCGCTCTGGATCTATTTCGTTATCTTCAACAAGATATTGGATAAAAGTTTTTTTTTGTCGAATAAAATTAGCACCGATTTTTTCGACCAGTTCAGCTGAAACTAAATTGTGTTTTGATAGGGCAGACAAAACACTCGATTGTTGATGAAGTCCTTTCATATTCTAAATAAAACTCATAAATTACCTACGGTTAAAGATTAAGGCCATAGCAGATCTAAAAGTATGAATTTACAAGCAATAAGAAGCCTCATTAAGGGATTCTTATTGCTTTCACGTTTAGCAAACGTTAGCGTCAATGCAAGTACTGGTGGTTGTGTGAACGAATGATCCAGTAACACTTGGTGTCCATATTGTCGTGTAAGCGCCTGCTGCAGTAGTTCCAGTACCGGTTATAACACCAGTCGTTGTCGCAATAGCTACTGAGGCTACATTATCTGTAGCCGCTGGTTGAGATATACCTATTTCAGTATATGTATCACATGATGCTAATACACCTTCAAGGTTAAGGCATACGGCCATTGCTGTCTTTACCGCAGCAACAGAAACATTTACATCAGAGTATCGAGCTTTTTGTGTATATTGCTGATATTGAGGTAAAGCCACTGCTGCTAAGATTCCAATAATCGCGACGACAATCATCAATTCAATGAGTGTAAAGCCTTGATATTTCTTTATCGTATTTAAGTTTTGTAATGTCTTGTTCATCATCAGTCATTCCATGCGTTATTACGGGGGGCTCAATTTATACTGGTTCAGAATTCATGAAATGTACAATTATTAAGCAACCTTATTTACTTAATCATAAGAAACGGAAAGCGTAATTACCTGATGTTATATTGTAATCAACAGCTTACTTATAGTGGGGCATTATACCGAGATTCACGAGGGTATAGTCACTGTTTCAACTTTAAACTACTAAGGCCTAAAAATAGCGAATCGAAGAAGAGTAGTGTGGCATTATAGCTGTTTATTCGAGTTTGGTTTTAATAGCTAAATAGGTTTTTATTTATTCAATTTTTATAGAGCTACAGGCGAGGGGGTTAAAGAAAGCTATGAATACTTGGGGAGTGGAATAGGAGCAGCGATATCAAAACTTGTAATGGCTCAGGTGTTAAAAATATTACAAAGGCTAGAACCTGCATCTATAACTGTCCCATTTGAAGATGCAATTTTAGAGTTAAGCTAGGACATCAGATCAAGATGCGGCATGTAGATAATAGATAATCTCGATAGTTGCCCCTGCTTTATTCTAATATCCCACATCCATGCGAAAGCCTTGTCAAATACCGCAACGCAAAACTGATTTTCTAGCTTAGCCCTAAAGGCAAGTCGATAAAAGGTCATCTCCAGTGTTATTGATTTCGACAATACAACTGCAAGGATGTAGGAGATAGGGCCATGCAGGAGGCCAGAACCGAGAATAAAGCTCCTCTTCAATCAAGGCCTTGGTTCTAACCCTTTTTTCGACTTGCTGAAACCGGCGGCTTCAAGTGGAACGACTCTATAATCAAGTAGTTAGGGTATAGGTTTAATGACGTAGTTAGACAAAGCGCATAGACAAATCAATGGCGTTCACATGTTTAGTTAATGCGCCAACAGAGATAAAATCAACACCTGATTTTGCATAATCTCTCAACGTTTCTAGTGTCATATTACCGGAAACTTCCAACTTAGTTTTACCGTTGGATATTTCAGCGGTTAGTTTTACAGCTTGCTCTATCATTTCAGTAGTAAAGTTGTCTAACATAATAATATCGCTACCAGCATTTAATGCTTGGGATAGCTCTTCGATATTCTCGACTTCAACTTCTACAGTTTTATCACTATGGTTAATACGTGCAGTACTGATGGCCTTTTCAATACCGCCACAAGCAGCAATATGATTTTCTTTAATTAAAAAGGCGTCAAATAAGCCAATTCTGTGATTAACGCCACCACCACAAGTCACTGCGTATTTTTGCGCGCTACGTAAGCCTGGAAGGGTTTTTCTGGTATCAAGTAGCTTAGTTTTCGTACCTTCAAGGTGCTTAACATAAGTACTAGTTACGGTTGCAGTACCAGAAAGGCTTTGTAAGAAATTTAATGCAGTACGTTCGCCTGTTAATAAAATTCTAGCATTGCCAGATAATTCAAATAACGTAGTATTAGCTTTCACACTTTGACCGTCGTTAACAAACCAAGTGATAGCGGTTTTAGTATTGTAAATTGTATCTAGCTGCTTAAAAACTTCATTTACCCAAGCGATACCACAAATTACACATTCATCACGGCTAATAATATTAGCAACGGCGATATTCTCTACAGGTATTAATTCTGCGGTAATATCGCTACTACTAGCAAGTTCATCATAGGTATTGACACCTAAGTCTTCGCATAATGCCCATGTCACGGTTTTGGTAATGTCGTTTATTAATGATACTGGTAACATCTAAAGTTGCTCTCGTAAAATAAGTTGTTTGCCTGTTTGGCGAAATTCTACTCTTTTTAAGGCGCTCATGCCCAATAGAATTTCATTTGCGTTCATACTCGGATTGATATGTGCCGCGACATTATACAGGTAGATATTGCCAATGCGTAATTCATTTATTTGTGTTTGATAAACTGCGATGCTGCCGTTTGCTGTTTGTACACGGCTTTTGCCGCCAGCTTGCAGTGATAATTTTTCTGCAATATGCGCAGGAATGGACACTTGTGTTGCGCCTGTATCCAGTAAAAACGTCACCTTTTCACCATTAATTGCGCCATTGGTTAAATAATGCCCTTGGCGATTTTGTTGCAAAGTAACTTGTGCTTGACCATTGCTTTGCAATGAAAGTTTCGGGTCTTGATTTGGGTTGTATTGATCGTCTAATAAATCTTGAAAAACAAAAACTAACAATGCCAGACCGATAACCCAAGCTATCCATACAAAGCCTTTGCCAAAACTTGTTGTAACATCATTCTCACTCATAGGACTCCAGATCTTAGGTTACTCTCTTGTTCTGTTGATAACTTTACTATGTAATAGTGCAAGGATAAACAAAGTATGAATTATTGTATGTCAATTACGCCAAGCGAACTAAAAAACAAGCCAAAATCTGCCATAATTAATGGCTGGTTAAACAATGCTGAAATTAAAAAGTCTAGCCACTTTGAGCCTCGAGATGAAAATGAAGCGGTTAGCTTGTTGGTTGTGCATAATATTTCGTTACCGCCAGGGAAATTTGGTGGTGGCTATATTACTGATTTTTTTCTTGGTAATTTAGACCCGACAGTCGACCCCTATTTTGAAAGTATATATGAGGTAAGAGTTTCTGCTCATTGCCTTATTCAGCGTAATGGCAATATTGTGCAATATGTGTCTTTTAATGACAAAGCTTGGCATGCCGGAGTATCAAATTATCAAGGACGAGAAAAATGTAATGATTTCTCTATCGGTATAGAACTGGAAGGAACCGATGATATTCCATATACTATAGAACAATATCAGCAGCTTAGTCGCTTGAGCCATACCTTAATTGGCGTTTACCCCGAATTAGAAGATAACATTGTCGGGCACTGTGATATTGCACCTGTGCGTAAAACGGATCCAGGTGCTGCATTTGATTGGGATTTTTATCGCGAACTTCTTGCTGAATAGCCTAGCAACAAGGTTTTATTTTATTAAAGTGGATAATTAAATATGAGCTTAATTAGTTTATTGATTGCATTAATTGCAGAACGTTACTTGTCGTCAAGTACTTGGCAGTTCAATACCTTTCATCGACGTTACATTTCTGCGATTAAGCAAACTAAATTTTTAGCTAATTTTCGTCAATCTGCTGCGCTAAGCTATGCGGTTATTTTTATGCCAGTGTTTGGCTGTTATTTTTTATTGTCTCAAGTAGATAACGCTTTATTGCACCTAATAGCATCGACCTTGATTTTAATAGTTTGTTTCGGCTGTATGAAAACGCGAGATGCGTATAAAAATTATTTAGTTTCTGCGTTTAAAGGTGAATTGACTAGCTGTGAATTACACCATATGCAACTTCAGCAAGATAAAAATATTGCTGATATGGGGTTTGGTCAAACTTTAGTGTGGTTAAACTACCGATATTTTATTGCGGTTATGCTGTTTTTTGTGCTATTTGGTGCAGCAGGAGCCTTGTTTTACCGTTTACTTACCACTGTAAATGAGTGCGCTAATAGTAAAGATACTAATACCATTGATGAAGAAGCTGATAATGGTGAAGAACATATTAAAGCCACCAGTGATGGCCGCGAGGCGACACAGCAACTATTGTTTTGGGTTGACTGGTTACCGGTCAGGTTTGTTGCGTTTGGTTATATGTTTGTTGGACACTTCTCTAAAGCTATGCCCGTTTGGCTAGAAAACTTGTTTGAGTTTGAAAAGGCTCCTAGCAAGGTTCTAATATCTGTCGCAGAAAAGTCGGAGGATTTGATGGTAGATACCGATGATTGTACTTTAGAGCCGTGTTTACTGGTTAAGCTTGCTAAGCGCACCTTACTGCTATTTTTAGCTGTTATATCAGTATTAATTCTAACGGGCATTATCACCTAGTAAAATTTTGGAAGAGCAAGAGAGTGCTGATATTCTTTTGCTTTACTTACTAAGTAAATCTACTTGTTGCCTTTTATTCTATACATCAGAACAAAAAGGCTGCGAGTTCATATTGAAATACCATTGGCACATCTGTAACTATTGCACATTTAAAATCTAGGGCTCAAGTTTATATCACTTAGGCTTACCCTTAGTTATCTCCATTCAATTCACCTTACTTTTTGTTTAATACACTATATTCATTCAGTAAAACTTAAGCCAGATTAATGGATTTACCCTCCATATTTTTGCTCATAAATTAAGCTGTAGTTTACAACTGCCGTGCTATTTGGTACATTATGACTCGAAAATTCAATTGGTCTTACCAATTTACCAGTTTTATGTTCGGTAAAGTTTTCTGAATTTAGATACAAAATATTTGAATATTAAAGGGTTTTAAATGTCGATTCCGAGTATTAAAAAACCGGTGAAGCAAGCAAAGTTGTCTGATGTTATTCAGTCGCAGCTTGAGACAATGATCCTAGAAGGTAGTTTAAAGCCGGGACAAAAATTGCCAGCTGAACGCGAATTAGCTAAACAATTCGATGTTTCTCGCCCGTCTTTGCGTGAAGCTATTCAAAAGTTGGAAGCAAAGAATTTAGTCACCCGACGTCAAGGTGGTGGCACTTACGTCAATGAAAATATTTTAGGAGGCTTGTCAGATCCATTGTTTGCCTTAATGGCAAGTAGCAGCGAGTCACAATTTGATTTATTGGAATTTCGCCACGGTATAGAAGGCATGTCTGCATATTATGCTGCGATGCGCGGCACACAAGCCGACTTTGATGAAATTCAACGCAAACACGACAATATTGGTAGTGCTCAACTTGAAGAAAACTACCGAATTGAAGCAGAAGCAGTTTTTGGCTTTTATCTAGCCATTTGCGCTGCTAGTCATAATGGTGTCATTCTGCAATTAGCGAATAGTATGGCGCCACTATTAATTGACAATATTGAACAGAATTTAACAATATTAGCGAAACGTCCTGATGTGTTTAGCCAAATATCCGATTATCGTACTCGGTTAATGAGTGCGATTATTAGTGGTAAACCTCAAATAGCTTGGGGAGCCAGTCATCGACACTTAGCCTTTATTGAAGAGGTGTTATTAAAGATGACACAAGAAAATAGTCGTATGGAACGCTCGATGCGACGAATGAAACAAGCAAAATTTTAGATTATTTTTAACATTTTAAACGAGTTAAGGATATCTGCAAAAAAGCGGCTATCTTTAAACACATAAATTTAACTTTATACTACTAATTATTGGAGACTATGTAATTATGTCTGAGCTCCCAAAGATTGATTTGGATTCATTGGAAACCCAAGAGTGGTTAGAATCAATGGATTCTATTCTGGAAAACGAAGGTCCAGATCGCGCACATTTTATTTTAGAAAAATTGATTGATCGCGCTCGTCGTAGCGGCACCCATTTACCGTTCGATGCAAAAACGGCTTATGTAAATACTATTCCTCCAGGGCAAGAGCCTCATATGCCTGCTGACCAAACTATTGAAGCACGTATTCGTGCGGCAATTCGTTGGAATGCCCTTGTTTTAGTGCTTCGCGCGTCGAAAAAAGATTTAGAATTAGGTGGCCATATTGGTAGTTTTGCATCATCTGCGATGCTATATGATGTGGGTTTTAACCATTTCTTTAAAGCGGCATCTGAAAAAGATGGCGGCGACTTTATTTTCTCACAAGGTCATATTGCACCGGGTATTTATGCACGTGCGTTTATGGAAGGCCGTTTAACTGAATCACAAATGGATAATTTCCGTCAAGAGTGTGATGGTGAAGGTTTATCGTCTTATCCACATCCACATTTGATGAAAGATTTTTGGCAGTTCCCAACGGTTTCTATGGGTCTAGGTCCATTACAGGCTATCTATACTGCACGTTTCCTTAAGTATTTAACTGACCGCGGTATTAAAGATTGTTCAGGTCAACGTGTTTACTGTTACTTAGGTGACGGTGAAACAGATGAGCCAGAATCATTAGGTGCAATTGGTCTAGCGTCTCGCGAAGGTTTAGATAACTTAACATTCGTGATCAACTGTAACTTGCAACGTTTAGACGGCCCTGTTCGTGGTAATGGTAAAATCATTCAAGAACTTGAAGGCACATTCCGTGGCGCTGGCTGGGAAGTTGTTAAAGTCATTTGGGGTTCATACTGGGATGCACTTATCGCCCGCGACACTTCAGGTAAGCTTTTACAATTGATGGAAGAAACGGTTGATGGTGAATACCAGAACTGTAAAGCGAAAGGTGGTAAGTATACCCGCGAAAACTTCTTCAACAAGTATCCTGAAACTGCAGCACTTGTGGCGAATATGTCAGACGAAGACATTTACCGCTTAAACCGTGGTGGTCATGATCCTGTTAAAGTTTATGCAGCATATAAAAAAGCGCAAGAAACTAAAGGTCGCCCAACGGTTATTTTAGCTAAAACGGTGAAAGGTTTCGGTTTAGGTGCCTCAGGTGAAGCACTTAACATTGCACACAATGTTAAGAAAATGGATGTTGAATCGATTAAGCATTACCGTGATCGTTTTAACATGCCAATTAGCGATGATGAAATTGCTGATTTGCCATTCTACAAATTCCCTGAAGACAGTGAAGAGTTTAAATACTTAAAAGCCCGTCGTGAAGCATTAGGTGGTTCATTACCTGCACGTCGTGAACAAGCAGAAGAAAGTTTAGAAATTCCACCATTAAAAGCTTTTGATGCTATTTTGAAAGGCTCTGGCGAGCGTGAAGTATCAAGCACCATGACGTTTGTTCGTGTATTAAATGCCTTATTAAAAGATAAGAAAATTGGTAAACGTATTGTGCCAATTATTCCTGATGAAGCACGTACGTTTGGTATGGAAGGTTTATTCCGTCAAGTGGGCATTTACGCTAACGAAGGACAAAAATACGTTCCTCAAGATGCTGACCAAGTGGCTTACTACCGTGAAGACAAAAAAGGTCAAGTGCTACAAGAAGGTATTAACGAATTAGGTGCTATGGCGTCTTGGGTTGCTTCGGGTACTTCTTACTCGACCTGTAACGCAACGACTATCCCATTCTACATTTACTACTCAATGTTTGGTTTCCAACGTGTTGGTGACTTAGCATGGGCGGCGGGTGACAGCCAAGCACGTGGCTTCTTATTAGGTGCTACGGCAGGTCGTACAACGCTAAATGGTGAAGGTTTACAACATCAAGATGGTCATTCACATGTGCAAGCAGGCTTAATTCCTAATTGTGTTACTTATGATCCAACTTACGGTTATGAAGTTGCTGTTATCGTGCGTGATGGTTTACGTCGCATGTATGAAAATAATGAAAATATTTTCTACTACTTAACACTAATGAACGAAAGCTACCAGCACCCTGCAATACCTGATAATAAAGACGTTGCTGATGAAATCATTAAAGGTATTTACAAGCTTGAAACAGTTGCGGCTAAAAAAGCGAAAGCTAATGTGCAATTGATGGGCTCAGGTACTATTTTAGAAAAAGTACGTGAAGCAGCACAAATTCTAAGCGCTGATTATGGTATTTCAAGTGACGTTTATTCCGTCACTTCATTTAATGAATTAGCACGCGACGGACAAGATGTAACGCGTTGGAATATGCTTCACCCTGAAAGTAAGCAAAAACAAGCTTATATTTCTACGGTAATTACCAAAGAAAATGGTCCTGCGATTGCGGCAACTGATTACATTAAAAACTATTCAGACCAAGTTCGTGCCTACATTGACACAGAATATCGTTGTTTAGGTACTGATGGTTTTGGTCGTAGTGATAGCCGCGCTAATTTACGCACTCATTTTGAAGTGAATGCTGCTTATGTTGTGGTAGCGGCGCTATTTGAATTAGCAAACCGTGGTGACGTTGAACGTTCAGTGGTTACTGAAGCCATTAAACGCTTCAATATTGACACTGAAAAACTTAACCCACTTTACGCATAATCCATTAGTATTAGAAAGAGATAGGATAATTAATATGTCTACTAGTCAAAAAATTCTAGTCCCTGATGTTGGTGGCGAAGAAGTTGAAATTATTGAAATTTGTTTTGCAGTGGGTGACTCACTTGAAGCAGATGAAGGTATATTAACGGTTGAAACTGATAAAGCATCAATGGATATTCCAGCACCTTTTGCTGGTACGTTGAGTGCTTTATTAGTTAACGTTGGTGACAAAATTAAAGAAGGTGACGTCATTGCTGAAATGAGCGCCGAAGTGACGCCAGCTGGTGAAGCAGCAAGTGCAGAAACCGCACCAGTAGAAGTTGCTGTTGAAGCTCCTGCACCAGTGGTTGATGAAGAACCAGTAGCTGCTGAACCAGCATCAGTTGCTGCAGTAGCAACTGCAATTATTGACGTTGCGGTTCCAGATATTGGTGAAGATGGAGAAGTTGATGTTATCGACGTGCTTATTGCCGTTGGTGATGTTATTGAAGCAGAAGATGGCTTAATCACCTTAGAAACTGATAAAGCAACCATGGATGTACCTTCTTCACATGCAGGTACGGTTAAAGAAGTGCTTATCAAGGTTGGTGACAAAGTTAAACAAGGCTCATTGGTGATCAAGCTTGAAACTTCAAGTGGCGCACCGGTTGAAGCTGCAGCGCCAGTAGCTGAAAAAATTGTCGAAGCACCAAAAGCTGCGCCAGCGCCTGCTGCTAAAAAAGCTGCTCCAGTACCACATCACCCACAAGCGGGTACTGTGAAGTCATCAGGTAGTATTTATACTTCACCGTCAATTCGTCGCTTAGCACGTGAATTTGGTGTTGATTTAACGTTAGTGAAAGGTACTGGCAATAAAGCTCGTATTTTAAAAGAAGATGTACAATCATACGTGAAGTATGAGCTTTCTCGTCCGAAAGCGAATGCAGGCAGTTCAGTTGCTGCTGGTGAAGGTGGTTTACAAGTTGTTAGCGCTAAAGCTATTGATTTCTCTAAGTTCGGTGAAGTTGAAACCAAAGCACTGACCCGTATTCAGAAAATTTCTGGGCCATTCTTGCATCGCAACTGGGTAACGATTCCACATGTTACTCAATTTGACGAAGCTGACATCACCAATGTTGAAGCTTTCCGTAAAGAGCAGAACGTTGTTTGTGAGAAGAAAAAGCTAGGCTTTAAAATTACACCGCTAGTGTTTATATTAAAAGCCGCTGCTGATGCTTTACGTGAATTCCCAACCTTTAACTCAAGTTTGAGTGAAGATGGTGAAAGCCTAATTTTGAAAAAATACATCCACATTGGTGTTGCTGTTGATACGCCAAACGGTTTGGTTGTACCGGTAGTACGTGATGTTGATAAAAAGGGTATACATCAATTATCTCGCGAGCTTTTAGAAATTAGCATAAAAGCACGTGATGGCAAACTAAAAGCGGCTGATATGCAAGGTGGTTGTTTTACTATTTCAAGTTTAGGTGGCATTGGCGGCACGGCATTTACGCCGATTGTGAATGCACCTGAAGTGGCTATTTTAGGTGTTTCAAAATCCGAAATGAAGCCTAAGTGGAATGGTAAAGATTTTGAGCCTAAGCTTATGTTGCCATTATCAATGTCGTATGACCATCGTGTAATTGATGGTGCGTTGGCAGCACGTTTTACTGTGCATCTATCAAATGTGATGAGTGATATTAGAACACTAATATTATAGTTACTAACATTTGATATCTATCAGCGTTTTGCTGGAATAAGTTGGTAAAATGAAAGTTGCTTGGTTAATTTTCATTTATACCAACTTTTCGCCAGCAATTGCAGATTAAAAGATAGCGATTCTTGTGCGGTTTAAGTAAAATTGCCGGCAAGAAATATACAAAAAAGTGTTGGAAATGCTAGCGGCTAACACCGCGAATCATCATTCAGCAAATATAGGCTGGCATAACCAGCAATAAATACATCAATTTTGAGGTTAGCATGAGTAACGATATTAAAACTCAAGTAGTAGTTTTAGGTGCGGGTCCTGGTGGCTATTCAGCAGCATTTCGCGCAGCAGATTTAGGTTTAGACGTAGTATTAGTTGAAAGTCGTGAAACGCTTGGTGGCGTTTGTTTGAATGTTGGTTGTATCCCTTCAAAAGCACTTTTACACGTGGCTAAGGTTATTGATGATGCAGCTGCAATGGCATCTCACGGTGTTACATTTGGCGCACCTCAAATTGATTTAGATAAAATTCGTGACTGGAAAGGAAGCGTTGTAGGTCAATTAACTGGCGGCTTAGGCGGAATGGCGAAAGCACGTAAAGTTAAAACAGTGTTTGGTTACGGCAAATTCACCTCTGATAAAACGATCGAAGTAGAAGGTGCAGACGGCAAGACAACCATTACTTTTGATAATGCGATTATTGCTGCGGGTTCTTCTGTTGTTGATTTGCCTTTTATTCCAACTGAAGATCCTCGTGTTATTGATTCAACAGGTGCTTTAGAGCTTAAAGATGTACCTGAAGAGATGTTAGTACTTGGTGGTGGCATTATCGGTTTAGAAATGGGTACTGTTTACTCAGCATTAGGTTCAAATGTTTCAGTTGTTGAATTTGCTGATCAACTTGTTCCTGCGGCAGATAAAGATATTGTTAGAGTTTATACAGCTTATAACAAGAAGAAATTCAATATTATGCTGTCAACAAAAGTTGTTGCTGTTGAAGCTAAAGATGATGGTTTATACGTTACTTTTGAAGGTAAAAAAGCACCTGCAGAGGCCGTACGTTACGATAAAATTTTAGTTGCTGTTGGCCGTAAGCCAAATGGCCATTTAGTTGCTGCTGATAAAGCAGGCGTAAATGTTGATGAGCGTGGCTTTATTAACGTTTCGAAAGAAATGCGTACTAACGTACCTCACATCTTCGCTATTGGTGATGTTGTTGGCCAGCCTATGCTTGCGCATAAAGCGGTTCATGAAGCACATTGCGCTGCTGAAGTTATCTCTGGTAAGAAGCATGAGTTTGACCCGCGCTGTATTCCTTCAATTGCTTATACTGATCCAGAAATGGCATGGGTTGGTGTTACTGAGCGTGAAGCAAAAGAGCAAGGCTTAAATATTGAAGTTGCTAACTTCCCTTGGGCCGCTTCTGGCCGTGCAATTGCTTCTGCACGTACTGAAGGTAAAACTAAGATGATCTTTGAAAAAGAAACAGGTCGCGTACTTGGTGGTGCTATAGTTGGTATCAATGCTGGTGAAATGCTTGGTGAAGTTTGTTTAGCTGTTGAAATGGGCGCTGATGCTGAAGACTTAGCATTAACAATCCATGCTCATCCAACATTGAATGAATCAATTGGCTTAGCTGCTGAAGTATTTGAAGGCTCAATTACTGATTTACCAAATGCTAAAGCAGTTAAAAAGAAAAAGTAGTTATAAATTCATCTAACTGTTTTTAAAAGCCAGCTAATTAGCTGGCTTTTTTGTACGTCAATTGTCGAAATATTTTTCAAAAGGCTATACTAGATTGTATTCGATAATATTTTATTATTTTGTTTCACAAGGAAATTTAGATGGTAAGAGCATCAAGTGTGCTTGTATTAGCACTGATATTAACGGCTTGTGCGAGTAATGTTAAAACCCCAAGTGGCGCATCACAATGGGATTTTGATCATCAAGTGCAGTTTAAGCAAACAGATATTGAGCTTGGAAAATACCACCTACAAGTTATTGCTAAGCAGGATACTGAGTTTAGTAAATTAGCCACTTTTTTAATGCGTAAGTCTTTACGTATCTGTAAAAGCTATGGGTTCAAAATTGAAGTGTTAAAAGGTGTTGAGGGCTTTGATGATAAGTTGTCATTCCCAAATATGATCATGCCATCATTGTCTGCCAATATTGAATGTCCAGATCCTTAGTGTATTCTTCTATCAGCTAGAGCTCGGATAAATCGTTGCAAAGCTGAAATAAAAAGGGCTACTTATTTTAAATAAGTAGCCCTTTTCTTATCTGACGTTAACTCACAAAGTAGATGTTTTCCTACTTCATAAAATGGTTACTATACCACTTTAACTGGTACTGCTTGAGCTGAGTACTTAGTTGTCATTTCTTCTGTAGGAGGAGTGAACTTAGTTAAGTCGATACCTTCTACTGCGCTTTTGTACTCTGCCATTGTAGGGAAGCGACCCAACACTGTTGAAAGTACTACTAAAGCTGATGAACCAAGTAAAGACTCACCTTTTTTCTCTGCAGTATCAGCCACAACACGACCTTGGAATAAACGTGTTGAAGTTGCAATTACTGTATCGCCAGGTTCAGCTTTTTCTTGGTTACCCATACATAAGTTACAGCCTGGGCGTTCTAGGTATAAGATGTTTTCATATTTAGTACGAGCAGCATTTTTAGGAACCGCATCATCAAATTCGAAGCCAGCGTACTTTTGAAGAATTTCCCAGTCACCTTCAGCTTTAAGCTCATCAACAATGTTGTAAGTTGGTGCTGCAACAACTAGTGGTGCTTTAAACTCTACAGTACCTTGTTGTTTTTCAAGGTTACGTAACATTTGCGCAACGATTTGCATATCGCCTTTGTGAACCATACAAGAACCAACAAAGCCTAAGTCTACTGACTTATCAGCGTAGTATGATACTGGACGAATAACATCATGCGTGTAACGCTTAGAAACGTCGTCGTTGTTTACATCAGGATCAGCAATCATTGGCTCTTCGATTGTGTCAAGGTCAACAACAACTTCTGCGTAATACTTAGCTGCATCATCTGGTGCTAATGCTGGTTGAGTGCCTGACTTAACTTCTTCAATACGTTTGTCAGCTAAGGCAATTAAACCTGCTAATGTACCTGCTTCGTTTTCCATGCCCTTGTTGATCATAATTTGGATACGGCTCTTAGCAAGCTCAATAGATTTAACTAATGTTTCATCGTTTGAAATACAGATTGAAGCTTTTGCTTTCATTTCTGCAGACCAATCAGTGAAAGTAAACGCTTGGTCAGCCATTAATGTACCGATATGTACTTCGATAATGCGACCTTGGAAAACGTTCTCGCCGCCAAATTGCTTAAGCATTTGCGCTTGTGTTGAATGCACAACATCACGGAAATCCATATGGTCTTTCATGTTACCTTTAAAGGTAACCTTAACAGATTCAGGAATTGGCATTGCAGACTCACCTGTTGCAAGTGCGATAGCAACTGTGCCTGAATCGGCGCCGAAAGCTACGCCTTTAGACATACGAGTATGTGAATCACCACCAATAATGATAGCGCGATCGTCAATAGTGATGTCATTCAATACTTTATGAATAACATCAGTCATTGAGTGGTAAACACCTTTTGGATCACGTGCTGTGATTAATCCAAACTTGTTCATAAATGCCATTAATTTAGGAATATTTGCTTGCGCTTTGCTATCCCAGACTGATGCTGTGTGGCAACCTGATTGGTATGCGCCATCAACAATTGGAGAAATAGTAGAAGCAGCCATCGCTTCTAATTCCTGACATGTCATAGGGCCAGTTGTATCTTGTGACCCAACAATATTTACTTTAACACGAACGTTTGAGCCGGCATGTAGAGGTGAGTCAGAAACAACGCCAACCGCGTTACGGTTAAATATTTTTTCTACAGCCGTTAAACCTTGACCTTCATGTGAAATTTCTTTTGAAGCGGCATATACGCTTGCAGGTTTAACACCTAAAGCTTCTGCTGCAAATGTTTGTAGTTTCTTACCGAAAGTAACAGCGTAAGAGCCACCTGCTTTCATAAACTCAACTTTTTGCGGCGTAAATGCTGAAGATATGTCTGCTAGTTCTTTATCGCCATTGAATAACTTCTTCGCTTTAGTATCGATAGTTAATACCGTACCTGTAGTAACTGAGTAGGCTTCTTCTAAAACAGCATCGCCATTACCGTCAACAACTGCATTGCCACTAGCATCTACTTTCTTAACCCAGTTTTTAAGATCAAGACCAATACCGCCAGTCACATCAACGGTAGTCAAGAAAATAGGGGCGATACCATTAGTGCCAGCAACAATCGGAGCGATGTTGATGAAAGGTACATAAGGGCTTGCTTGCTTTCCTGTTAACAATGCAACGTTGTTAACACCAGACATACGAGATGAACCAACACCCATAGTGCCTTTTTCAGCAATTAACATCACTTTTGCATCAGGATGTTTAATTTGTAATGCTTTTATTTCTGCTTGAGCTTCAGGTGTGCTCATGCAGTGGCCATGTAATTCACGGTCTGCACGAGAGTGAGCTTGATGACCTGGAGACAATAAATCAGTAGAAATATCACCTTCACCAGCAACATAAGTAACGATTTCAATTTTTGCATCTACTTCAGGAAGTTTTGTGAAAAACTCAGCTTGTGCATAACTTTCAAGAATATCTTTAGCAACGGCACTACCTGCTTTAAAGGCTGTTTCAAGACGAGCAGTATCAGCGTCGTACAAGAATACTTGTGTTTTTAATACGTCTGAAGCTTGGCCAGCTAACGCAGCATCATCACCTAGAGCAAGATCAAGTAATACTTCAATTGAAGGACCACCCTTCATGTGAGAGAGTAGTTCAAAAGCAAACTCAACTGTGATTTCAGCAACAGTTGCTTCGCCAAGGATGATTTGTTTTAAAAATGCAGCTTTTACGCCTGCAGCACTTGTTGTACCCGGAAGTGTGTTGTAGATGAAGAAATTTAATGAATCAGCGCGATATTCATTTGATTGATCTTTAACTTGCTCAATGATTTCAGCTAATAACTCAGCACTATCAATTGGCTTAGGCGCTAAACCTAGGTCATTTTTACGACTTTCAATTTCTGCGATATATTCTAAATACAGACTCATTTGATACACTCTCTATCTATATAATGCTAATAATATGCTCATTAGCTGGGACAAATTTTGCGCCTATTTTACCTGATTTTTTAGCTACTATGAATCATTTCATCAAATAAACACTATTCACCACGGATATACCCAATAGTTATTTCAGTTATGTGATTTATGTTACAAGTTTACTAAGTATACCCAATAACAATAATTGGTTGTAAACATAGACAATTAGTTAAAAGAACAACTGATTTTAAGCTATTTAGTTCGCTATTTACTCTTATCAATTAGTCGTATGCTCAATGGAGTTCATAAATATACGCTATTGATTTATTACAAATATAAATAGTGTTTATATCGGCAATAAACTTGATGACTATCGCCAATTTGTAAATAAGTTCATTATTCGAATATTTGTTTAGTGGGATTTTTAATACTCAGAACGAACAGCATGCCATGCTGGCGTTGATGTAAAAGAGTGATTATGTACTGGTTACTTGCCTAGTTTTGTTTTTACTTTTTTCATGTGTTCTCGAAAGCTTTTATCAAATTTTGTTTCCCCACAGCTAAATTTCTGGATTGAAGAGCCTTCGTTAAGCCCGTAAACGCTCATATCTTGTTTGATCTCACAACTGCCATTTTCACCTTTTGTAATTGCTATGCCTCCACCCATATTTTTAGTGCTTTTTTCACGTTCTTTTTCTTCATCTTTTAAAGGCACAGAATGTGGTACTGCTTTCGGGTTGCTATTAAATACCGATGGTGATTTGTAGCGTTGATACGGGTTATCTGTCGGTGTTCTAGCGCTTTGGTTAAGCTTGCTGCGCAATCTTTGTAGTTGTGTAAAGCTGTCTAATTTCTTTCGTGGCGACTGAGGTGGCTGTTGAGGTTGTGGTGTAGATTGCTCAACTGGAGCTGGCAGTAAACTAGGCTCTAGTTTCTTACTTAAGCTATTTTCATTTTTTAGTGTTGGCGCAGGCTTTGCGATTACATTTACGCTTTTTATTTCTTTCGGCAATTTATCTTTCGGGACTTCCTGATTTTTCTGTTCTGATTCCTTTGGTTTTACGTCATCTTTAATTGGCTGCTCTTCTGATATTTTTTCAATAGGCTTTTCGACTTTAGGTGTACGATATAAAAAACTTTTAATCGCTACTTTTTTTTTATCTTCTTTAAACTTTGGCTTGGTAGTTGATTGAGTTAAAATGATCACAAAAAGTATTAATAAATGTATTAATAGGGAAAAAGTTAATGCTGTGTAAGGTTTATTTCGCACAAATACTATAATAACAAGTTATTTACATATCACTGATAGACGCTATATGTCTCAGAAAGTTCAACGCTAGCTAAAGTGAGTTTCGTGTTTTTCGAATTATCTTTTTTATTTCCCCATTGTGCTGCAAAGCTTCTAATGCTTCAGAAAATTCTCCGAGCTCATTAGAAAATATAGATTTTTTTGCAATAGCAATATAGGAACCAACACTTTTATTATAAGAAAATTCAGCCACTTTTATCCCTTTAAAATTGAAACTTTCATCAATTAAAGGAGCGATGGATTCTTCTCGTTCTAAAAAAGTATCAATGCGTCCTTTTAAGAGCATATCAATTAATTGCTTATGATTTGTTAGGGGGATTTTATTAATTTCTGTATCGTGGTCAAATCTATCAAAATATGAAGCGCCTCTAAGCACGCCAATTCTTAATGGTTTTAGGTCATCATAGGTTGTTAAAGGCTCAGCGTGTCCAGCTCGAATATAAAATCGTAATGGCTGTTTTTGAATTTTTATCGGTGATGCAAGGTAGTCAAGAAACTGCTCGCGAATTACTGTTTTTCTAACAGCGATTATCATGTCAGCTCTACCGTTTTGCATGAGAGAGAAACAACGTGCAGCGGGACAGTAAGTAAACCGTACTTTTTTATTCATTATGTTGGCTAGGGCATAGGCAATGTCAATATTCTCGCCAACAAATTCACCGTTAATAATATCTGAAAATGGAGGCTCAATATACGTTGCGACAATAATCTCTGTTACTGGTTTTGCCGAGACATTAAAAGAAGAGAAAAGTAAGGCAAGTAAAAGGCTAATACCCAAACACACCGTTTGAAATAGTTGCTTAAATAAGCACAATTCTTTCTGTGCATAGTTATTGTGTTTATTTTTAATATCTGTTGCCTTGTATTATTAACCTTCCGGAAACATTTAATTTAAATGGAATAGTATTTAGATGTTAAAAGCTATGGTTTTGCTACAATTAGCTAACTGTATCCATTATATAAATGTCTCTTATTAATATAGTAGATTTTCATTAGGTAGGGGGTTCCTATCATCATTTTTTTAGCATGAGGTATTTATGGAATATCAATTTATCGATGATCCTATCACGGGCACTGCAATAGCCAAGTTTTCTCTCGATCATGAAGTTATTGGGCCTTGGTTAGAGGTAGAGGTAGGTACAGATTCAGCTAAATTGACTCAGTTACTCGCCGCGATGACAGCAATAGAAGAAGATAAACAATCTGAAATTACTATAACGGGCAGCGAGTACACAGTGAGCTTTAGCCGAGGTGATGTTACCGTACAAACGAATGCCAGCATGGATGGTATAGAAATTTTACCTGATTCGTTAATTGAAGAAAATATTGATTTTGACCAGCAAGACTGTTCTTCATGTGGCAGCGAAGATTTTCGTGAATTGCTACTCTCTTGGGCAAAATTCGTTCAAAAGCATCAATCTTTAGCGTAGGTAATACTTGGTTAATAGTTGTCGCTAAGTTACTATATTTATTAAATTTTGGTGTGAAGCCAAATTAATAATATCATTTCTATTTATAGAGAAAATATCATGAGTACCCTTGCTGAGAATAATAACAAAAAACCTAGACGTATGATCCAGTTACGTTATGTATTAACACCTATCGCTATTATATTGCTCGCTATTATCGGTTTAATTGTTGTGGCTGCATTGGCGCCTAAACCAGCAAAGAAACCATCCATTATTAAAGCGCCGTTAGTAGAAGTGCAAAGTATAGAAAGGCAAGATATACGCTTTGCTATTTCTAGCCAAGGTAGTGTTGTTCCGCGTACACAAACTAATTTAGTTTCCGAGGTTTCTGGGCAAATTACTTCGGTAAATGACAAGTTTAATGTCGGTGGTTTTTTCAAAAAGGGTGAGGTTTTACTCACCATTGACGATATCAGCTATCGAGTAGGTTTATTGCAAGCACAATCAAGGCTTGATGCCGCTAACGCCATTTTAGTTGAAGAGCAGGCGCGTAAAGAGCAAGCTGAAGATGAATGGTTATTAACAGGCAAAGCATTGTCAGCAGCGCCAGTGTTAGCACTTCGCTTGCCGCAGTTACAAAAAGCGAAAGCTGACGTAAAAGCGGCAGAGGCTGATGTAACTGATGCGGAAGTTAAATTGACTCGTACTCAAATTAAAGCGCCGTATGACGCTATGCTTAAAGATAAGCAAGTAGAAATTGGTCAATATGTATCGACTGGCTCTACGCTAGCTATGATTTTTGCTGTTGATTATGCAGAAGTGAGATTACCAATCAAACAGCGTGATGTGGAATTTCTAAATTTACCAAAAATTAATCAGCAAGATAGTAAAGTATCGCAAGTTGATATTTTTTATCAATTGATGGGGACGCAACATACTTGGGTGTCAAATCTAACCCGTTATGAAGGTGAAGTAGATAGCCGTAGTCGAGTACATTACGTGGTTGCACAAGTTAATGACCCTTACAGTGTTTTATCAACGAGTGAACACCAAGAATTACGTATTGGTACTTTTGTTAATGCCAGTATTGCCGGCAAAACGATTGCAGATATTGTTGCTATTCCTCGCGACGCATTACATGGCGCGAATAAGCTTTATTTAGTTGATGATAAGAATAAACTTCATATCCAAGAAATCAATGTACTGCGTAATGATGCTGACTATGTTTATAGTCATGATGTTTTTGCCGAAAATCATCGATTAATCACCACACAAATGGAAACGCCTGTTGAAGGTATGACTTTACGCATTGTTGGTGAACCTGCTGTAGTAGAAAAAGAAACAGCTCCAGAAACTGCGAGTCAAACTGAGTCAACTGAGACACAGGGTGATGACTAATGCAGGAATATAACGCTAAAGAAAAAGACGAAAAACTGACCGGCATAATTGCCTGGTTTACCCATAACAGTGTTGCCGCCAATTTATTGATGGTGTTTATTCTTGTTGCAGGCTATTTCTCATATCAGGGCATTAATAAAAAAATGTTCCCTGAATTTAATACCAATAGTATTCAAGTAATGGTGCCACATTTAGGTGCTGCACCAGAAGAAGTTGAGCAGTCAGTTATTCTGAAAGTGGAAGAGTCGCTAGAAGATATTGAAGGCATTAAGCGTATAACAGCAACAGCACGTGAAGGCTTAGGTGTTGTTACCATTGAGCTACAGTCAGGCTACTCAATGTCTGAAAAGCTTGATGAAGTGCAAATGCAAGTTGATGCTATAACCACTTTCCCTGCACAAACCGAAAAACCGATCATTAGTAAACAAGAATTTAAAGGTCAGGTCATGTGGCTTTCGGTTAGCGGCCCTATGGATAGACGTGCAAGACAAGTTATGGCGCAAGATATTCGTGATGAAATCATGTCATTATCGAGTGTTAATAGCGCTGAAATTGTTGGTAGTCGTGATTATGAAATTAGTATCGAGGTATCCGAAGAGAAACTACAACAATTCCAATTAACCTTTGATGAAATCACTCAAGCGGTGAGAAGTTCATCAGTAGATTTACCCGGTGGTACTATAAAAACTCGTGGTGGCGATATTTTACTTCGTGCTGAAGGGCAGGCCTATACAGGTCAAGAATATGGTGATTTAGTTTTAAGAACAGATAGTGATGGTACGCGATTACTATTGGCTGATGTGGCTAATATTAAAGATGGTTTTGTTGAGCAAGACGATTTTGCTACTTTTGATAATGAAAACACCTCAAGTATTATGGTGCAGTCAACTGGCGATCAAAATGATTTGGAAATAGCTGCGGAAGTTAGAAGCTACGTTGATGAAAAAAATCATCAATTACCAGAAGGTGCAAAGTTAACTGTATGGGGTGACAGCTCATATTACCTTTCTGAGCGCCTTGATATGATGATTAACAACATGTTAATGGGGGCATTTTTAGTCTTTATCGTGTTGGCACTTTTCTTAAGAATTAAAATTGCCTTTTGGGTAATGTTAGGTATTCCTATCAGCTTTTTTGGTGCGCTATTAATGATGCCATTACTGGGTGATTGGTCAGTATCTATTAATATGTTGAGCCTTTTTGCTTTTATTATGGTACTAGGTATTGTTGTTGATGACGCCATTGTCATCGGTGAAAGTGCTTACGCTGAAATAGAGCGATATGGCCACTCTCGCGATAACATTATTCGCGGCACAATGCGTGTTGCTATGCCGGCAACTTTTGGTGTACTGACGACCATAGCGGCATTTACACCGTTATTATTTATTGATGCTAGCTTTGCAGCTTTTTTCCGTTCTATTTCGATTGTAGTGAGCTTTTGTTTAGTCTTTTCATTGATAGAATCTAAATGGATTTTACCAGCGCATTTAGCACATATGAAATATGTGCCGTTGACACAAGACAATGCAAACTTTTTAGAGCGCTTTCAAATGCGTTTCAAAGAGAAGTTAGATAATTTTATTCATAACACTTACAAACCCTATTTAGAAAAAGCGTTAATCGCTCGCTACAATACCATGGCAGTATTTGTGGCTGTTTTAATTTTGTCGATTGGTTTAATTGTTGGCTCGTTTGTTAAATTGGAAGTTTTTCCTAATATCCCGAGTGATTTTATTCAAGGTAATGTCACTATGGTAGATGGCTCTGCTGCACATCAACGAAATAAAGCTATAGATCGAATTAAGCAAGCCATTGTTACTGTTTCAGAAGAGAACAAGTTTAATGGTGTAAGTTTTGTTGAACATGAAATGATTTTTACCAATGGTAACACTAGCGCAAGTATTCTTTTAGAGTTGGTAAAACCTGATCAACGTGAACTTAATGCCTATGAAATTGAAAAGCTGTGGCGTGATGAAATTGGTGAAATTCCAGGTACTAAAGAGCTACGATTTTTTGCCGGTACAAATGCTGGTGGTGGTGCTGCAATTGAGTTCCAATTAACTGGTCAAAACGATGTTGAATTAGAGGCGGCCGCAGAAGCTATTCAAGCGCAACTTAATAGTTATGACGGCGTTTATGATGTACGCCATTCTTTTAGTCGTGGCAGTCAGGAAATTAAGTTAAGTATTAAACCCGAAGCAGAAGTGTTAGGACTTAATTTGTCTAGTTTGGCAAAGCAAGTTCGACAAGGTTTTTATGGTGATGAAGCGCAACGTATTCAACGTGGTCGTGATGAGCTTAAAGTGATGGTGCGCTATCCTGAATCAAGCCGCTTGTCAGTGTCTGATTTAGAAGATATGTGGATCAGAACACCAAGTGGTGAACAAGTTCCATTTTACCAAGTGGCTAATATTGAAATTGGCCAAGGCTTTTCGTCTATTACTCGTATTAACCAAAAACGCTCAATTACTATTTCAGCTGATATTGATAGTGAAAAGGTAGAGTCTCGTAAAGTGGTAACGGAAATGAACGATACCCATTTGCCAGAAATACTAGCCGATTACCCAAGCGTGCAATATGGGGTGGAAGGAGCAAGTAAAGACCAAGCAGATTTCCTCTCTCAACTTGGCTTCGCAGCAATGGGAGCATTGTTCCTAATTTACGGTTTAATTGCTATCCCAACTAAATCTTATAGTCAGCCATTGGTGATTATGTCAGTTATTCCATTTGGCATTATTGGCGCTATTGTTGGTCATTGGTTGTTAGGCCGAACCATTAACATGATGTCGATGTTTGGCTTTATTGCCCTAACCGGTGTGGTGGTTAATGACAGCTTGATCATGGTGGACTTTATTAACAAAGCTAAAGGCTCTGGTATGCGAATGATGGATATTGTTAGTCAAGCAGGTACACAACGTTTTAGAGCAATTTTGCTAACCTCTTTAACCACCTTTTTTGGTATTTTTCCATTGTATTTTGAACAAAGCTTACAAGCCCAGTTTATTATTCCAATGGCTATTTCACTTGGCTTTGGTATCGTATTTGCTACTGTTATTACGTTATTTTTGATACCTGCGTTATATTTAATCAAAGAAGATATTGCCAACTTATTTAAGCGCCGTCAGTCTTTGAATGAGGATATCAGCCACTCCTGACAGTTTTATATATCATTAGTCGCCAATGCTTAACCTTTCAAATCGTATGTTTATAAAAGACATACGGTTTTTTATTGTCTTGTGTCCTAGCAAGCAAGCAAGCAAGCAAGTTCTAGGTTAATGCTTGTTATTATTAATAAAGCTGGTAATAGTAGAGCTGAGATTAATTGCACTGGATACAATAACGCTACTTATGTTAACTACGTTGATCAAAAAGTTTACTCAATTTAATTTACCACTGTTATTACTGGTTTATTTTTCTGGTACGGTGCTTGCTGATCAGCAAGCATCTTGGCAACGAATTGATATTGATAAGGAAGCATCTTTGCGCGGTAGTGCTGTCAGTGAAAGTTCATTATGGGTTAGTGGTAGTAATAATACGGTTTTTGTCAGTCAAAATGGTGGGGAAACATGGCTAGACCGCTCTGTTTCTGTTAACGGTAAGGATGAACAAAAAATTGATTTTCGTGATATAGCTTTGTTTAATGAAAATACTGCCATTGTGATGGGAGCAGGAGAAAATAAAAAATCAGTTTTATACAAAACAAGTGATGTTGGCAAAACGTGGCAGCTGTTAAATCAGAATACTGACGTTAAAGGTTTTTATGATTCGATTGCTTTTTGGAATGAGCAAAAAGGCTTGTTACTAGGAGATCCTGTTGATGGTTTTTATGTTATAAAAAAAACCGAAAATGGCGGTAAGAGTTGGCGACGTATAGCGAGAATTAAGTTACCAACTATATTAACAAATGAAGCGGCGTTTTCAGCCAGTGGTAACACCCTTATTACAGGTGAGAAGGGCCAAGCTTGGCTAACAACTGGCGGTTTCTCTGCTTCAGTATATTACAGTGCAGATTTTGGTGAAAGCTGGCAAAGACAGCTAGTACCAATTTTTCAAAAAACATCAACGGCTGGTGGTTATGGTTTAGCACTTAATCGTAAGCAGCAAGTGTTCGTCTTAGGTGGAGACTACCAGCAAAGGCTTAGTCATTATTCAAATATTGCAACCTATGTTGCTAAGCGCTGGCAACAAGTTGATGCTGGTAATCGTGGCCTAAGGACTGCAATGAGTTGTATTGATGTTATCTGTATTGCAACCGGAAAAACCAGTAGTGACATCTCGTATGATGATGGTAGAACATGGCGAAAATTCGACGATACGGCTGCTAATGAAGGTAATCGCAGTTTTTATACTTTAGCGCATGGCAAAAACATTTTTCTAGCAGCAGGTAGTAATGGGAAAGTTGCTATTTATAAGGTCAAATAATTTTAGCTACTGTTAAGTATGACAATTTACCGTACAGTTTTTGGCCTGGGTGTATTACCAACCAATCGATTTAAGCCAGCCAATAACTTCACGAGTTAATGAATGCTTTGGGTAGTAACCTGTCATTTGGTTTGGTAGTTTTTTTTGGCGATAAAAAACCTTCATTTCGTTCTTTGTACGAGCTTTTCTATTTTTTGTACTGGTTAACACTAAGCGGTGATCATGTTGTAAGTATAAATCGAGTATTGGATAGTCAGAGGTCGCCACCTGTTCAGCTAACTTTGTGTTTTCTACATCAGTAGGCATATAACTACTGAGCATTACCAAAGCGTTTGGTGGTTCAATAAGTAGATTTTGTATCATATCAACCACTAGGGCTGCATGTTGACCCTCTGCAACAATGAGAATTACTCCTGGGTAATTCTTTGCTTTATTCGTGACTGACTCTATAACAGCTGATAGCTTTTTTTGGTAGCTAGCTAAGTTCTCGTTATTGTCTTTCAAACGCTTTTCCGTGGTCAAGGCTTGTGACGGGTAGTTGCCCAGCTGATGCGGCGGATGCATAGTTAGTGTTGTCCAACCTTGATCTGGCATATTACTACGCAATTGATTGATGGCGTTTGGGCTAGCAGCACTTTGCTGCCAATCAGGGACTAATATCATTACGCCTTTATTAATTGCCGTTTTATGTTTATCCGTCAATATAATAAATTCATCAGTACCGACCAATATAGTCTCTATACCGTCACTGTTAAGGTAGTGCTTAAGATCTTGTTGTTGCTGTTTAAAGGCATCGATAGGCGGATTAATAATACGTGCCGGCTGAGTAGGTTTAGTTGCCATTGATGCTGAATCGTCTGTATCAGATCCACTTGCCGCTTTCTTCTCGTCTTTTGACATATTAGCGCTTTCGGCAGCTTTCTTTTTAGCAGTATTGCTTTCCATCATAGCTTCTTTTGCTGCGGGTTCTTCTTCCTCAGCCGCAACGACATCACCATGAACTAAACTAAATATTAGACAAAAGCACATTAATAAAGTCGTTAATGTTGTTTTAGCGAGTGTGAACAAATTAGAGTTCCTTTGGATTAGCTGGCGTAAATTAAATAGCGGATAACGGCTTAACTATTATCTTAGCTAATTTATCGACAATAATCTTATTTGCTTAAGTCGTGGGAGCCAAATTGACTAATTATTTAATTGAGAAAACACTCGTTGCATGGGTACTAAATACGTGGGAATTAGTTGCATAGATATTAGCTGCATAGGTACTAGTCAAATGGGCATGCTTTTGAAAATACTAAAGCTTGTTTAGAAACCGGATGGCTAATTTCTAACATTTGTGCATGTAATTGTAAGCGATTACTTACCGTAAGTGCTTTTTCATGAGCATAAAGACGGTCGCCCAAAATAGGATGACCTATGGCCAACATATGCACTCTAAGTTGATGTGAACGTCCGGTAATAGGGCTTAGTTCGACTAGTGTTGTCATATTGTCATCAATATTTTTATCGTGGCTTAGTACTTTATAATGGGTTAGAGAGGGTTTGCCGTGTTCATGATCGACCTTTTGCATTGGACGATTAGGCCAGTCGCATATTAGTGGTAAATCAACCGAGCCAGTGAGATATTTTACATAACCAAACACGCGTGCAATGTAACGTTTTTTTGTTAAACGTTTCTCAAACTGTTGGCTTACAGCGGCATGTGCTGGCTTATTTAGCGCCATTAAAATAATACCCGAAGTCGCCATATCTAAACGGTGAACAACAGTTGCTGTCGGTAATACTTTAATGACTCTGTTTTGTAAGCAGTCTTGATGTTCTGGCAAACGCCCAGGAACCGTGAGTAACCCACTTGGCTTATTAAGCACCACAAGGTCATCATCTTGATAAATAATATCAAGATATGGTGACATAGGTGGCTGATAAATAAAGTCGGGGTTAGCACTCATCTCAACAAATCCTTAACTACGCTTTTATTGGCTGACAACGATTAGGCGAATGGCTTCAAACTTAATCAGTGCTTTCTCAATATATTCAGCCAAAGCCGATTTTTGCATGCTAATGAAATCAATTTCTTGCTGACGAACACTTGGGTTAATCGCTTTTAACGCTGTTAAGCGTTGATGCTCTTCATCCATTGCCGCTTTCATACTAGTCAATGCTTTTTGCTGAATAACATCAATCTGCTTTTCTGCATGTGTTTCAGCTTTAGCAACTAATGGTGCCACTTGGCTCTTAAGTGCTTTAACTAATTGCAATGCAACTTGCTTTTTCACCGGTGACAATTGCTGATCTAATACTGCTTCACTAACTTTATCCGCTAAGTCATTGCCATTTTTATCAACTAAAATTCGAATAGGCGTGGTCGGTAAATAACGGCCAAGTTGTAAGTTACTCGGCGCAATGGCTTCTAAAGTAAAAATACACTCTAAGAAAAATGTCCCGGCAGGTAATGCTGGGTTTTTCAAAATACCAATACTGGCATTACCTAGTTGGTCACATAGCACTAAGTCCATAGCACCACGTACCATAGGGTGATCCCAAGTAATAAGTTGGTAGTTCTCACAGGCTAAAGCAGTGTGGCGATTGAAAGTAATCGTTGTCCCATCTTCTGGCAAACAAGGGAAGTTGCTGGTCAGCATATGTTCACTTTGCTGCAAAGCAATTGAATTATCGGCCTTATCGTCTTGTTGAATACCGAAAACATCTAAAATTTGGAACATGAATTGTGGCAAATGAATTTGTTGATCAAGTTTTTCGATTTTCTCAACTAAAGCGTTCGCTCGACCTTGACCAGAAGAGTGTAGCTCAAGTAGTTTGTCACGGCCTGATTCTAAATCTTGTTTAATGGTCAAATGCTTTTCATGGCTGTCTTCGATCATTTTTTCAGCTTCAGCAGATTCCCAGCTAGCGCTAAGCGCTAGTTCAAACAGTTTAGCGCCAAATGATTGATGCACTGCATGGCCAGTAATACAGGTTTGCTCAAAGGCATTTAAGGCGTGTTTGTACCATTTAAATAATAAGCTTTGTGGTGAATCTTCAAAAAACGGCACGTGTAAACGAATAGTTTCTGATTGACCGATACGGTCTAAACGACCGATACGCTGTTCAAGTAAATCTGGATTACCCGGTAAATCAAATAACACTAAATGATGTGCAAACTGGAAGTTACGACCTTCACTACCTATTTCAGAACACAACAATACTTGTGCGCTGTCTTCATCTTGCGCAAAATAGGCTGCGGCGCGATCGCGTTCAAAAATACTTAGCCCTTCATGGAATACTGCAGCGCGTATGCCTTCTTTAACACGTAATGCTGTTTCTAAGTCAATGGCTGTTTGTGCATGGGCACAAATAACCAATACTTTTTCTTTTTTCAGTGATTGTAGTAAATCAATTAAGTACTCAACACGAGGGTCAATGTCATACCAGTTTTCATGACTGTCTAAAGAAAATAGAATTTCAGGCGTAAATAACAACTTCGCTTGTTTAGTCGCTTGTAAGTCTTCCGCAGTGCCAGAAAGTAATAATTCATTAATCGCTGATTGATATGCTTCAGGCATTTCAAGCGGAGCAGAGTGCAATTCACGTTTAGGGAAGCCCTTAATAGTATTGCGACTATTACGGAATAATATACGGCCAGTGCCGTGACGATCTAACAATTGCGATAAAATGTGCTGACGAGCATTATCTTGTTGAGCTTGGTCTGCTTGATTAATATCAGCGATATAGTCGCTGACATCCGTTTCTTTTAACAGCTCAGTTAAGGTATTCATTTGCGTTGTTGTTAGTGCTTCATTAGCTACCAAGGTGTTCGCAGCATCCGCAACTTCTGTGTAATGTTGCTCTTCTTCGGTAAACTTTTGATAATCGAAGAAACGGTCTGGATCAAGTAAACGTAAACGAGCAAAGTGGCTTTCATGACCAAGTTGATCTGGGGTTGCAGTTAATAGCAATACACCTGGAATAGCTTGCGCTAATTTTTCAACACACTGGTATTCAATACTGGCATCTTCTTGCTGCCAGTTTAAATGATGCGCTTCATCAACCACCATTAAATCCCATTCTTCAGCAATTAACGCTTCATACCATTTAGGGTTTCTAGTAACGAAACCTAGGTTAACTAAAACTAATTGCTCGGTGCTGAATGGGTTATCACCGTCTTCACTATTTGACGTTTCTTCACAACGGCTTTCATCAAAAATGCTGAACTGTAAATTGAAGCGGCGTAGCATTTCAACCAACCATTGATGCATTAAAGATTCTGGTACGATGATCAACACACGTTTTGCACGGCCAGTCACCAATTGTTGGTGAATGATTAAACCCGCTTCAATAGTTTTACCTAAACCAACTTCATCAGCTAATAAAACGCGTGGCGCAAAACGGCTACCAACCTCTTCAGCAATGTATAACTGGTGTGGTATTAAATTCACGCGACCGCCACTTAAGCCCATTAAATCAGATTGTTGCTGGCTAAATTGATGGTGTAAACAGTCTTTACGTAGACGAAACCAATCTAAACGGTCAATTTGGCCATTCAATAAACGGTCGTGTGGTTTATTGAACTTAATAAAATGATCAATCATCACTTCTTTTAATGACCCAGCTTCACCGGTATCTTGGCGAATACCGTGATAAGTAATTAAGTTGTGTGACTCTTCAAATGATTCCACATTAAGTAACCAACCTTCATGGCTTGGGATGTTGTCGCCGGTGTTAAATATCACCCGAGTAAGTGGAGCATTGTCTATGGCATATTGTCTAGCATCGCCAGTGGCAGTAAATACGACAGTAACAAAACGACCTTCGACAGCCGTAACTGTCCCTAGTCCTTGATCTGACTCACTATCGCTAATCCAGCGTTGTCCGGGGTGAAATGACATAGAAAAACTCCAACTTAATAGCGTGTGCTATAAATATACGACGAAAAAAAGGGCGCTATAGTACCGTTAATCATAGAAGTGATCATTAAATAAATCTGAAAAAAGTGACTTTTTTTGATTAAAAATACTAGATCTGAACTTTGCAACATTTAATGAAGATAATTAGCTATGGTAATAGCTTTAACGATTATAGAAAAATGCTATTGGAAAGCTCGTCTTATGGTGATTATAAAGGAGATTATTTGGCGTGAAAATATGCTTGCCTGCAATCAAATAAACTGTCAAAGTGGAGATAGGTTTGTTGTCATCAGGACTGATAATACAAACTATTTTACTGTAATAAAATGCAGTAAAAGGAAATGAAAATTTTTTTGGTTAGATGAGTTATCAACTTTTAATGGTTGTTAGCAGCAATAGTTATTTTTATTAATGATAACAGCGCTGTAGAGCCTTCAACTTGGTAAGGGACTTTCATATGACGACAGAAAAAATAATTTACGTTTTAGATACCAATATTTTATTACACGAACCTTTCGCTTTCCTTTCATTTAAAGAACATGATGTTGTCGTGCCCATGACAGTATTGGAAGAATTAGACTCAATAAAAGATCGCAATAAAGACGTCAGTCGAGATGCTAGAGTCGCCATTCGTGCTTTAGAGGATACCTTAGCAAACGCCTCACCAGAAGAAGTGCTCGCTGGCGTAAAACTGCCAGAAAATGACGAACAGCATCCCAGTGGTCGATTGTCGATTTTTAATGACTATGCGCTTGAGGAAAGTAAAGTAAAGCTATCCTTCAACGAAAACGATAATCGTATTATTAGCACTGCAATTTATCTGCAAACTGAAAAGCCAAAAAATAAAGTAGTTTTGGTGACTAAAGACATTAATATGCGTTTGAAAGCTAAGGGTGCTGGTTTAGCCTTTGTTGAAGATTATCGTACTGACCAATTAATTGATGACATTCAATTTTTAACCAAAGGCTATCACCAATTTGATGGTGATTTTTGGCAACACGTTAATGAATGCGAAAGTGAAACCGAAGGCCGTAATACTACCCATTATATTAAGCGGGATTTATTGCCAAGCAGCTATATGAATGAATACCTTATCGATGAAGGTGAGCATTTTGCCGGTAAAGTTACTGGCTGGGACGATGACAAACTAGCGATAACAGATTTAAGTCGCGAACGATTAATGTCAAAACAAGCTTGGGGTATACATCCTAAAAATATTTATCAAGGTATGGCAATGGATGCTTTGCTTGATCCGACTATTGACCTTGTGATCCTGACTGGTCCTGCTGGCTGTGGTAAAACCTTATTAGCCTTAGCAACCGCTTTAGAGCAAGTGATAGAGCGCGGACTTTACGATAAAATAATTGTTACGCGCAGTACGCCAGAAATAGCCGAATCAATTGGCTTTTTACCGGGCACAGAAGAGGAAAAAATGGCGCCGTGGTTAGCCGCTATTACTGATTCGTTGGAAGTATTACATAAGCAAGATGAAAGTATGGACGGTAGCCTAAATTACATTATGGATAAGGCTAATATACAGTTTAAGAGCGTCAACTTTATGCGCGGGCGCAGCATTCAAAATGCCCTGGTATTACTCGATGAATGTCAAAACCTTACTGCTTCACAGCTAAAAACCATTATTACCCGTTGTGGTGAAGGAACTAAGCTAGTGTGCTCAGGTAATTTGGCACAAATTGACAGTAATTATTTAACCGCAGTGACTTCAGGGCTGACCTATATTGTTGAACGTTTTAAAGATTTTCCTGGTAGCAGTACCATTAACCTTAACGGGGTGGTGCGAAGTCGCTTAGCGTCTTTTGCTGAAGAAAATTTATAATCAATAAAAGTGCGATGATATTAGGTTTAGTCTATGACTTTTATCATCGTTTAACCTCTACATAGTTTGTATGTACCTTTGTTAGCACTACAGGCTACTCATCTATATATTTTGTTAACTCATTGTTTACGATTATTTAACTTATCGATTAGGTTTAATTACTGTATAGCTTAAAACATAATCTATTTATTTATAAATCATGACAATGATCAATGATGGAATAAAAAATAAAGTTATAATTATTCAATAAAATTCATGAGATATTCACTTGTATGGTCTATCATGCCTAACTACTGTGAATTTACTCTGTATACACTAAGGATTACGCTGTGAATAAATTACTCGGATTTAGAACGTCATTGATTGTCTCTTTGTTGACCTTGATTGTTGTCTGTTTGTTAATTTCAAATTGGTTATCTTATTCACTTATAAAAGATAAAACCATCACCGATGTGAATGCACAATCAATGGCGATTGTAGGCTATGAAGCAAATAGCATAGAGACTTGGTTTCATTCTAAAGCAGAAATTATTGATCAATTTGCTAATAATTATAGCGATGAACTCTATCAAGAGAATCTTGTTAGTACGGTTAGATTAATGAAAGCCACAGGGCAAGTAACTGATATTTTTATTGGCTTTGATGATGGCAGGGCTTATTCAACGGCTGTTGGCGATGCATGGGATAATGGCATAGCAAAAGTAGGGCAATATGACCCAAGAAAGCGAGGTTGGTATCCTCAAGCGAAAGCTAGTGGAGTGTTAGATATTACCGATGTGTACCCTGATGCAACAACAGGTAATGATGTTGTCTCTATTATTAAGGTCATGCAAGGTGGTGTTGCATTGGCTGATATTGAGTTAACTATTCTAAACGATACCGTTAACAATGTTGATTTTCCTGGCGCAGTTACCATTATTACAGACGGTAAGGGTAAGGTACTTGCTTCTACTTCTTCTGTTGTCGTTGTTGGTAGCTATTTCAGAAACCATAATATGGGCAATGTTGAAAATAAAATGCTATCGCAAGATGAGGCTACAGAGGATTATACCCTTGAAGGTGTGGATAAAATAGCTTTTACCAAAGCAATTAAATTAGTCAATGGCAAAAAGTGGTACTTATTTATTGGTGTTGATAAAGATATTGCTTATGCTTCGCTAAATGATGCGTTGACTAGCTCTATTACTTCTTCAGTGATTATGATGGTCGCTGCCATCATAATATTACTTGGTGTTTTACAGGTCCTTTATCGACCAATTTTATTGCTTAAAGAGGTTGTCATTGAATTATCAAAAGGTAATGGTGATTTAACACGCCGCTTACCGATAGGCAGTAAAGATGATTTAGGTGAAATATCACAAGGAATTAATCTATTCATTGAGAATTTACAAGCTATGATGTTGGAGGTTTTACAATCTTCTGATCATATTGACTCTAGTATCGAAGCATTGAAAGCTGAGGTTGATGCTAATAGCCAAATTCTGTCAGGCCATTCCATTGAAACAGAACAGATTGTTGCAGCAATAGAAGAAATGAGCGTGACTGCCAATGATGTTGCACGCAATGGTAGCGAAACGGCAGCCTTTACCCAAACAACTAATGAACAAGCACTCAAGTCGAAAGATGTCGTTGCACAAGCAACAAAAACCGTAGCTCAACTTGTTGTTGAAGTAGAAAATACAGCAAATAATATTGCTGAAATAGATAAAGACACTTCAGATATAACTAACGTACTCAGGGTTATTGGTGAAATTGCAGAGCAAACTAATTTACTTGCGCTGAATGCAGCTATTGAAGCAGCACGGGCAGGGGAACAAGGGCGCGGTTTTGCGGTCGTTGCCGATGAGGTTAGAGCTCTTGCTGCTCGTACTCAAAATAGTACAGCAGAAATTGAACAAACGTTAGCTAAATTGCGCAAAGGTTCAAACATAGCGATGTCGGCAATGGAAGGAACAAAAGCGACTTGTTTGAAGACCGCAGAAACTACGGAGCTCGTTGCAACAGACCTTGATGCGATTGGTGCATCGGTTAACGAAATTAATGATTTGAATACTCAAATAGCTACTGCTGCAGAAGAGCAGAGTTCAGTGTCAGGAGAAATAACCCGAAATATGACAGTGATCAGCGAAATGGCGCATGAGCTGTCTGTTAATGGTGAAGCAAGTATGAGACAAACAACGACACTTGCAACAGCAAATGGTGAGTTAAGAGATATGGTGGCTCAATTTAAATTAAGTTAATTACCTACTGTTAGTTTATTGAGAGATAAATATTAGGTTAGAGCATGCAAAGTATGAGTTTACTATTTTACATGCTCTTTTGTGTTAATGACGTAACAAGCGAAATGGCTAAGTTATGTAGCGTAAGTTTGATTGAGTTTTAATTGCTAAAATATTAGCAATTAATAGACGCTTCATAGCGTATGGGCGACATGTAACCAAGTGATTCACCGTTATTGTTTGATATAGTGTATATTCTTTGTGTAAACCTGAAAATATTAACCATATACACCGGTTAGCATCTTCAGGTATTATTAAAAGTTAACGCTAATGAACGCAAAAGTTAGATAGTTTAATTTCTAAACAAAAATGAAGTCGGCGTAAAGCCACTTTGCTTAAAGTCTAATAGCATGTATATAAGCAGGGTATTTTAGTGTTTGCAAAAAACTCTAAAGAACAATTATTTCAACGATATAATAAATCGGTTATCGCCGTATTCTCAGCTATTATGCTAGTAACCTTTATTGTTACTTTTCAGCGCTTTTATGATGCCCGTCAAATCCAAAATGATAATAGACTTGCTGAGTTAATGGAGCAAGGAAATCAACTTAATAGTAGATTAACACGCACCGTTGAAACCTTGACCGGTATACGAGATTTAGCAGAATATTATTTACACTTTCCTGAAGAGCTTCCCAGTAAAACTCCTACCTTACGGCAGGAAGGTAAGTATTTTTATCTTGATAAGCCACGGCAAAGTTTAGCTCGTCAAGCACGTGTTATGACTGGAAACATTACTGGTATTGGTCGAATTGATACTTTTAACGCATCGTTTAAACAAGAGTTGATCATGGCGAATGCCTTAACTCCGGCGTTTGTTACGGCACAAGAATCAATCAAAGAAGCTAATTGGCTGTACTATATTTCTATGCGTCGGTTCGTTAATTTATATCCTTGGGTACCACGTAGTATATGGCAATATAGCGATCAAAGTTTGACGAATAGTTTGATGTTAAAGATTAAGGTGTCGAATCATCGCGATGATAAGTTTTGGTCTCGCCCATATGTTGATTCTGCAGGTAAAGGGCTAAATACTGCTTTAGGTATGGGAGTATATTTAAATAATAAAATGTTAGGGGCAGTGCTTATTGATATTAATACTGCTGGTTTATATGACTACCTTCCAGAAGTGGTTGATGAAGATCACGGCTATATTATTGTTGACAGGCATAGCCATGTTTTACTGCATAAAAAAAATGATAATTTAACCTTGAGTACCCGAACCGCTTTTAGTGAAACAGCTCCTGAACAATTGAACCAGTTTAGTTATCAATTATTACTTGATGTTGCTGAGAACTCTGAAGTCGGTGATTGGGTATTGCAAAAGCAAATGCTACCAATCAATGATTGGATATTACTTGAGTACCATAAAAAAGAAAGTTTTTATGCGGCTATTAATCATCGTTTTCTAGCCATATTTATTGGCTTGTTTCTAGGCCTTTCAACATTATTAGTGATTATTTACTACGTAACACATCGAACGTTTATTGCGCCATCTAAACAGTTTATTAATCATATTGAGCATTGTTCGGCTGGTGATCCAGGAAAAATTAAGCCATCAGATGAATGGCGTCATTGGTTTAAAATAGTGGAAGATTTGTTTGGCGATAATCGCAGTTTACTGCAGCGCTTAAAAGATCAAAATAATGAACTTGATCTCAGAGTGAAGGAAAAAACTCAAGCGTTGCTGTATAAAAGTGAGCAACATCAACGTGACTACGCACTATTACGTTCAGTAATGAATGCGATACCTGATTATATTCTTTTTAATGATCCAAAAGGACGGTTGATTGGTTGCAATCAAATGGTAGAAAAGTTGCTGCTTCAAAAAGAGGTGGATGTCTTAGGTGGCCAGACAGATGAACTTATTGCTAAAGCCTTAGGTGAAGATGTTGCGGATAGTGTTTATGCTGGTTATCAAGGTATGCTTGAAGAAGCCATGCACTGTACTGTTTCGACTGCAGGGAAAACCTATGAGATTTATAAAGCACCGTTTTATGGTGAAGAGAACTTTGCGTTAGGCAATATCATACTTATCCGTGATGTGAGTCAACAGTTTGAAATTAACCGCGCATTAAAGCATGCTAAAAACCAAGCCGAAGAGGCAAACAAAATAAAAAGCCAATTTTTGGCTAACATGAGCCATGAAATTCGCACACCAATAAATGCCATACAGGGTATGTGTTCTTTACTCCAGCAAAGCTTGCTAAATAATATTCAGCAGCAGTATTTATCTAACGCACAAACCGCTTCTAATAGCCTACTTTTTCTGGTTGACGAATTGCTTGACTCAGCAAAAGTTGAATCAGGCAATATGTCTATTCATAAGGAAAATACTGAACTTGAAAATATTATTTCGCAAGCTATCAACCTGAATATATCATTAATAGTAGAAAAAAAATTAAGCTTTAATGTCGCTGTTTCGAGTACAGCACCATTACGACTGTATACTGATCCGATGAGGCTGGTGCAAGTTTTAAGTAATTTGCTTAATAATGCGGTTAAGTTTACTCAAAAAGGCACCATCAACTTGTCCATAATAGTAGTTTCCGTGGTGAGTGATGACGAAGTGTCTAATCAAGATAAAATATTATTTGTCGTCAAGGATAGTGGTATAGGCATTGATAAATCAAAACAAGCAAGCTTATTTGAAGCCTTTAAACAGGCTGATGATTCTATGACCAGAGTTTATGGTGGTACTGGCTTAGGTCTATCTATTTGTCAGCATATTGCGCAATTACTTAAAGGCGAAATAACCATTGAAAGTGAATTAGGCAATGGAGCTGAATTTACCTTAGCATTACCGCTAGAGCAGGCGCAAAATAATAGTGGACTTCCTGAAGATTTAACTGCGGTTAAAAAAACATTGGCTGAATATTCACTGGTTAGTTTAGCCGTTGAGCTACCGATGAGTTTACAGCAAAACTTTGATGATATTGAACAACGTGTTATTTCTATTGTTAGTATTGTGGAACTGAAAAACGTAAATAAAAAAAGCAAAAATATTCTATTGCTTAATAACTTACAAACTCTACAAAATTTTAGTGAAGCAGACATAGCTTTAATCGCGACTAATGTGGAGATTGTTGCTTTATGCCAGCCAATTTCTAATGCAATTTCAAGACAATTACTTGAGCAGTTTTCTAAGCATGAAGTTAAATACTTGTTACTGGAGTTACCATTATACCGTCAGGCAATTATTAAAATAACCGCAGAAATTGAACGTTTAGCGCTAATGAATAAGCCAAAGGAAGTGCTTTCAACTCAATCTTTACCAAAAGAAAGTTTCGCAGGCATGAGAATACTACTAGTAGAAGATAATCTAGTTAATCAGTTGGTAGCAGTAAAATTACTTGAATTGCTGGAGGTCGAAGTCGTTGTTGCGAAAAATGGACAAGAAGCGTTAGATCTTTTACCACTTGAACATATTGATTTGGTTTTAATGGATATTCAAATGCCAGTGATGGATGGTCTCACTGCAACGCAACATATTCGAGCTCAAGAGCAATATAAAAACTTACCTATATTGGCTATGACTGCACATGCACGCGAAGAAGATAAACAACAATGTTTAGCGGCGGGAATGAATTTACACTTAGCTAAGCCTATTACGCTAAAAGCATTGCGAGATAATATTCAATCGGCTTTACATCTAAACCTTTAATAAAACTCACCTCAAACTATTTTTTAGCTTGAGAAAAAAAAGCTTCCGCATAATAGCGGCCATTGCGAATGGCAAATTCTGACTCTGCAGAAGTTTCACCAACACTCATCATTGCAGGCCCGGTTGGTTCAACAAGTACATAGCTAATGCCATCAACATCAATGGTTAATTCATCACCTTCTGCAGGAATATTGATAGCCAGCAGTGCATGGTTGTCGATAAAGACTAACATCATTTTAATACGCGGCATTAATGATCTAAAAATAGTGGCTGTTAAGGTCACTTTGCTATCACAGTCTCCTTGGTTTTCCCATAACATCCTTAAGGGAGGGCTAAAGCCTGCACCAGTCGAAGTAACTCTTGATTCTAAGGTTGAATACGGAATGCTTTGCACAAAGCCGAGGACATAATTTGATACTTTACGGATATTTTGTATTGATGCTTGGGCGAGAATCAATGGTTTTAACGGTTTAAAATCGGCTACTGACTCTTTGGCAAAGCGCACATGGTCGGGCTTTATAGCCAAGCTATTATCATAAGAAATAAATTGTTTATAAAAATTGCTATTTAAATACTCTAGCATTAAGTCATCTTCAAGCTTATCAATATGTTGGAAAGCTTGAGTAAGCGTTTTTTGATCTTGACTACTAAGTTTGATATGTGTTTCACCACCAGTGCCTGAAAATGAAACATGAACCCCTGGAATATTTTGTTTGCTGAGTGATTTTTTTATACCTTGATCAATATATCTCTTAGCGTGCGTATTGCTATAAGTTTTAAAATTTCTAAAGCGGTCAAATAATAGTGCTTTATTAATAGAAAAGTTTAACGATTGATTCTCTTTATTTTGATCCCGCCACTGGTAATTAAACTGAACGGTATTATCGACAGTTTTTTTCGAGAAATTAATTTGTTTGGCGGATAAGTCACCATGACAAGATAAAATTAAAACAGCAGACGCAGTAAAAAACTTCACAACTCACCTTAATTAACACAAATACCCACTATTTAAGCTTACGTTAAATTTAATTGCGACGCTAATTTCCAGTTAGCACTTTACATTTACTGTGTTTAATATATATTCAAACAACTGTTTTAAATATTTGTTTCAATCGTGTGTTCGGAGAAAATGATGGCTGACTATCAAGTACCTTTAAAAGATATGAGTTTTTTGTTGTATGACGTATTTAAAGCGGATCAGCTTTGGCAGTCATTACCTACTTTAGCAGAACGTGTCGACAAGGAAACTGCTGAAGCTATTTTACAAGAATGTGCAAAAATAGCTGAGCAAGAAATTGCACCATTATCGCGTAATGGTGATGAAGCGGGCGTTAGCTTTAAAGACGGTAAAGTCACTACAGCACCAGGTTATAAACAAGCATTTGATACCTATGTTCAAGGTGGTTGGACATCATTAGGTGGTGAGCCAGAATTTGGTGGCATGGGCATGCCAAAAATGTTGACAGCATTTCATGAAGAAATGCTTTGTTCAGCAGATATTTCTTTTTCTTTGTACCCAGGCTTGACGGCTGGCGCTGCTTTGTCGTTAGCTAAGCATGGTAGTGATGAACTAAAAAACCGTTACTTAACACGTATGTATGCCGGTGATTGGAGTGCAACCATGTGCTTAACAGAGTCACACGCTGGCACTGATCTTGGTATGATCAGAACCAAAGCTATTCCTCAAGATGATGACAGTTATTTAATTTCAGGTACAAAAATATTTATAACTGGAGGCGAACACGACTTAACCGATAATATTGTGCATTTAGTCTTAGCAAAATTACCTGATGCGCCGGCAGGTCCTCGCGGTATTTCGTTATTTTTAGTACCCAAGTTCCTTGTTAATGATGATGAAACTTTAGGTGAGTTTAACAATGCTAGCTGTGGTTCAATTGAACATAAGATGGGGATCCATGCCTCAGCCACTTGTGTGATGAATTTTGATAGCGCAAAAGGTTATTTGGTTGGTGAGGTTAATAAAGGTCTTGCCTGCATGTTTACTATGATGAATTTTGAGCGCATTGGTGTTGGTATCCAAGGGCTTGGCGCTGCAGTTCGTTCTTATCAAAATGCTTTAGAATATGCTAAAGATCGAATTCAGGGCCGTTCATTGACCGGAGTGAAGTCACCAGATGTGCAGGCTGATTCATTGATGGTACATGGTGATGTTCGCCGTATGCTGTTAAATATGAAGGCGATGAATGAAGGTTCACGTGCGCTTTCAACTTATATTGCTATGCAGCTTGATATTGCTACGTATGGCAATGGTGAAGCGAAACAAAAAGCTGAGCACTTAGTTGCACTAATGACACCAATAGCCAAAGCCTTTTTTACCGATTTAGGTTTTGAAAGTACCGTTGCCGGCCAACAAATTTTTGGTGGTCATGGTTATGTGCGTGAATGGGGGCAGGAGCAGTTAGTTCGTGATACTCGTATTTCACAAATTTATGAAGGCACTAATGGCGTACAAGCGATGGATTTAATGGCCCGAAAAGTTGCAGGTAGCAAGGGCGAACTGGTAAAAGTATTTATAGAAGAAGTACAAAATTACATTGCAAAAAATAATGCTGAGCAGATGCAAGAGTTTACCAAGCCTTTAGCGAATGCAATTCAAGAGCTAGCGCAACTAACTGATGATATTTTAACTTCAGCGAAAAATAACCCTGAAGAGTTAGGTTGTGCAGCCAACGACTATTTACATGTCTTTGGTTATACCGCGATGGCATTTGTTTGGGCTAAAATGGCGGAAGTCTCTTTCGCTGCTGATGAAAAAAGTGAATTTCATCAAAGTAAACTTCATACTGCACGTTATTTTTATACTCGACTATTACCACGTTGTAGTTCGCTAATCGCTTCAGCAAAAGCGGGTAGCGAAGCAATGTTTGACATGCCAGAAAATTTATTTTAAATACAAAATAAATTTTTATCGAACAAGCCAATTCATTAAACTGAATTGGCTTTTTTATAAAGTTAAGTTGATTATAATATGAAGTTATACATATATCTTACTCTATCATAGCCATCAAAAACCTTACCCTCGAAATGAAGTAGTTCCACTTAGGAATAGTAATTATCTTAGTGGTTTAGGCTTTCGTTGTGTGGAAATTACATTATGTTACTAGGTTAATAACATAGTCATCCCGTATTATTATCTTAAGCTGTTTAACCTGAACTAGAGATAAGCAAAACGCTACAGCAGCGCTTTTAAAGTATTTTCTACGTTTTTCAGGTTGCCAATAATTTGTTATTGGTCGCACTTAAGCGCCTTGAACTAGATACAAATAATACTACTGTAGATTGAGTTTTTATAATGTTTTGAAATAGTTGGGTTTTTCATTATCCCTAATTCAGATTATTTATATTATCGCAAATGGGGTTTGTAAGTTTTTTTGTGAGATAATTTATGTTTGCTTTAAAAGAAGACATTCTGGTTGAAAGCAGAATGAAAAAGATATTGATCATTGAGGATGATCGTATGGTATCGAATTTAATTAAATCGTTTCTAGAAAAGTCCAATTTTATTGTACAGCAAGTTTTTAGTGGCGATGTAGCACGTGAGGCTATTGGCAAATATCAGCCAGATTTAGTTATTTTAGATCTCGGTCTGCCTAAGTTAGATGGTTTGCAAGTTTGCCATGAACTTCGTGAAATCTATGATGAGCCAATTGTAGTTTTAACGGTATGTGAAACTGATGAAGAGCAAATCAGCGCATTTAAATTAGGCGCAGATGACTTTATTATTAAACCTGTATCACCGAAGGTTTTGAAAGTTCGACTTGATGCGATGTTACGTCGTAAACCTGCGAAAGAAGCTCGACCATTATATGCCCTTCGAGTCGGTAATATTGCATTATATCCGCAAGCGAATAAGTGTGAAGTAGATGGTATTCGCATTCATTTAAGCTCGCTTGAGTTTCAGTTACTGGCGTTGTTATTACGTAATGTCGGCCGAGTAATGACACGTGATGTTATATACAGCGTATTGTTAAAGCGTGAGTATAATGGTGTTGAACGTACTGTTGATGTTCGTATCTCAAAACTTCGTGATAAATTAATCAATGAAGGGATGAAATCTGCCCGTATTGAAACAGTTTGGAGCAAAGGTTATATCTTAAATGAAAGAGCGGATTAGCTATTGAAGCACAGATAAAAGAAAAAACTAAAAAGAATAGGTAGTGCCAATAAGTGCTCTTTTTTGCCGACTCTCTTCTACTACTAGTGTATTGTATTTGTTGTTGGTTAAGTGACTGGTGGTTAGTACACCTATTAAGCTCCAGTGATTCGTTAAATCAAAGCTGCCAATAACCCCTAAGGTTGCACTAGTCGATTGTTCATTATTGTAAATGGTCAACGGAAAATGAACTTTACCATCAAGGCTAGTAGTACCTGGAACTAACTCAATACTTTCAATACTGGCAGTAACAGATAAATTGAAACGCCCGTGATTAATTAAACTATAAGCACTATGTAGAAAGGCTTTGAAGTTTTTATCGCTTAAATCGCTGACATTTGCTATATCGTTATAGCCCATTTCTGTGTGAAAACGGCCAAATTGGTATAGGTCATGCTGAGCTAAGTTGGGCACTAAGAATTGATTTGAAATAAGCACTGGATAGTGACTAGATAACGCATAGTTGTTTTTTAAGCTATATAATCCTGTTTGAAATCGTAAATTAATTTGTTGTTGCAAACCTTTCACTTTGTCAATGGTGAACAATTCATGAGTAAGTAATAAGGAGTTATTTTTCTGCTCTGTGCTTACTTCATTGGCACTTAATAGCGAATGATTAATGATAGGTTTATTCCATCCCTTCAATAAGCTTAAGGAATTTATAGGCGCGTTTATCATTTCTGTTTGATTGTTTGTGATGAGTGGTGATGGGGTGTCAGTAGATGGGGATACTTGCGCATAGCTTAGGCTGCTAAATTGAATTAGCAAAAAAATTATCATAGCATATAAGTTAAAGCTGACCGCTAGTTTCATGTTATCCCCTCTACGCACTAAATTAACCTTAAGACTAACTTGTAAGCGGAGTAAAATTGTTGCTGAATTAGTAGTGATTATTTTTATACGATTGCTTAACTATAGACAAGGAAAGCTGCGTTGTGAGAAAAATGACTATTTTTAATTTATAGCGTTAAGCTAATTACTTTTATTTAGCTTAACGCTAAAATCATAATTATCTAAAATCGCTAGCTATAATTAGCAAGGCGAAAGATTATAATGATCAAATCATTGTAGAGCTCAATAAAACTAAAAATTATTAAGGGGAGAAGTAGTGCGTTTTGTTACTGGTTTATTGGTGGTTTTAATTACCGCATGTAGTAGTCAACCTCAAAAGGAAATGGCCGAAACCAAAACTGTTTGCGATCTAACGTATTCTCGATATCAAGCTACAGTTACTGGCTATTGCCAAGAGCCCAGAGCTGATTTATTAGCCTCAGTGCCAGTTATTAACAAAAGTATCACTATTAAGCCTTTAGCAAAAATTCCCGAGGTATTTTGGTTTAATAAAAAAATGAATTTTTCATTGCTTAAGCAAGAGTCGATCGCACCGGTTATTTTTGTTATTGCTGGTACGGGGGCAGGTTATGACAGTGGCAAAATGATAAGTTTACAAAAGAACTTTTATCAACAGGGTTACCATGTTATTTCCTTGTCTTCCCCCACGTTTGCTAACTTTATTGTTAACTCTAATAACACCAAGTACATGCCAGGGAATTTAGCTCATGACGCCAAAGAACTTTATGATGTTATGGAATTAGTTTGGCAACAAGTTCAAGTTGAAGACCAAGTACAGGCCTCATCATTTGCTATCACAGGTTATAGTTTAGGTGGTGCGCATTCTGCATTTGTTTCACTACTCGATGAAGAAAGAAGAGTATTTAACTTTGAGAAAGTGTTGCTAATTAACCCTCCGGTGAGTTTGTATCAATCCGTTAGTATTTTAGATCAATATTTTGATTTACGTAATAATCGACATGCTGCAGTAGCGATGTTTGATCAAATATTTGAACGTTTTTCTGATGGCTACTCAGCACAAGAATCGTCAAACTTTGATCAGGACTCAATTTTTAGTTTATTCAAAAATGCCAATTTAACTGAGGCAGAATTAAAACTCCTGATCGGCGCGTCATTTAGAATGTCATCATCAGATATGATATTTGCCTTAGACGCTAGTTTCAATAGCGGTGCGATTACTTATAAAAACCACGATATTGATAAATTTGAAAGTTTAACCCATTCAATGCAACGAGCCAGCGATATTACCTTTGTGAATTATTTTGAAGGCGCGATGTTGCCGCGAGCGCAATTGGAAGATGCCAATCTAACCAAAGATGATCTTATTCATCGCTACAGCTTGCATGCTATTGAGGACTATTTGAAAAAGTCAGACAAAATATATTTAGTCACCAACAGCGATGATATTATTCTTGCTTCGGGCGAAGTTGAATATTTAGAAAGTATTTTTACTAAACGGGCAAAAATATTTCCCCGCGGTGGCCATTGCGGCAATATGGACAGGGTGAGTTTTATTGACCATGTAAACGCTACATTTAGTCAGGGGGTGAAATAATGTCTGCGTTAATCAATCAATATGCTCAAGCGATGTGCGTGTTATTATCTTGCTGTTTAATGGCCTGTTCAGCAGTACCTGAATTGGAAGAAGATGCGATTACACCAGAGGTTCAGCTACCTAGTGAACAAGCACTCGGTTTGATGAGTGCCTATGACGATCCATGGGAAGGTTTCAATCGTCGAATGTATTACTTCAATGCCAAAGCTGATCAGTATGTTTTGCTCCCCGCGGTTTCTGGCTATAGAAAAGTGACTCCCGACTTTGTTGAAGTAGGCGTCAGTAACTTTTTTAATAATTTGGGTGAAATCCCGACGTTTATAAACTCACTATTACAATTGAAACTATCAGTTGCCGGTGAAACGTTAGGGCGTTTTGCGCTGAACTCTACTGTTGGTTTAGCTGGGCTAATTGATGTTGCAACACCAGTTGGTTTAGTTGAACAAAATGAAGACTTTGGCCAAACCTTGGGGTATTGGGGCGTCAACTCAGGACCATATTTAGTTTTACCTTTATTGGGCCCTTCATCGTTACGTGATGCTACTGGTCTAGTGTTTGATAGTCTAGCCTACCAAAAAGCGATTGATGAACTCGGCATGAAAGCAGATGAAGAATTGTTTTTATCATTATTAAAAAGTATTGATGCTAGAGCGTCATTACCGTTTAGGTATTATGCTTCAGGCTCTGCATTTGAATATGAAAACTTACGTTTACTTTATATGAAGTATCGAGAGATTCAAATCGCACGTTAATTTCAGCATCAGATAATGGCAGTCTTAATAAATAATTTTAGTAAGACTTTTATAAGTTAAAGATGAATTTTAAGCAAAATACACTGTAATTTTGCCTTAATGATAGTGTGCTATATGACGAAGTAGTGCTATTGTCACTATGATAAAGCTCATGTGATATTACTTGGTATAATTATTCTCTTTAGAAAAATTATTTATGCCAATAAGCGCCTAAAATATTATGGGCGTAATTTTCTCAGTTCAGCATAAACAAGGGGTTACTATGCATATCGATAAGGCTAAAAAACGAATAGCGAAATTAGTTAAGGCTGGCTTTAAAGGGTACCCGAAAATCGCTGTTATGTATTTTGGTAAAAGTGCTGATTGTGCGACGGAAGTTGCGGTTCAGTTTACGTTAGAAGAAGGCGCAGAAATGATGGAGGAACGATTTTCTAGTGAAACTGACGCTAGGGAAAGCGAAGTTATTCAAACGGCTTTGGTTAAAATTATCGAACGAGCTAATGCAACTTCTGTTATCGAAGTTGCTGGCGTTACTATTCTGTAGTGCGTTAATGGTCGATTATTAGTAACAGGTTTTTATCGCACTTTACTTCATCATTTTGTTACTTTACTGTGACTGAAACTATTGAGTAACAAATAGCTAAAGAGTAGATTTAGCTATTTGTTAAATTAAAGGTATAATCACGCCTCATAAATTTTCTAGGAATGTCTTTTGTTAGCTGTTATTCGCATCATTTTGATGACTATTGCATTAGTTTTAATCTCTATTTTTTCTTGTCTATATTCTTTGATCCGACCTTTTCATCGCGATAATGTCCATCATACGGCTAAATATCTAGGTAACGTTTCTAAGCTTTTAGGCCTAGAGGTTGAAGTTAGAATTCCTGACTCTGTAAAAGCTCTTGGTCCCGTTGTTTATATTTGTAATCATCAAAATAGCTATGACATTTTTACCGTCAGTGGTGCAGTCCAACCAGGCACAGTTAGTGTTGGTAAAAAAAGTCTGAAATGGATCCCTTTTTTCGGTCAAATGTATTGGCTCACAGGTAATATTCTTATTGATCGCAAGAATAAGAATAAAGCAATGAATACCATTGATATGACTGCAAGAAAAATTCGCGAGAAAAAACTTTCAGTTTGGTTATTTCCTGAGGGAACACGTAGCTATGGCCGCGGCTTATTACCATTTAAAACTGGTGCTTTTCGTACGGCGGTAAAAGCAGAAGTTCCTATTGTGCCAATTTGTGCAAGTAATACCCATAAAACCATCGATTTAAACCGTTGGAATAACGGCAAAATGATTATTGAGTTTTTAGACCCAATTCATATTTCGGTTAATGAACGTGACAAAATTAGAAATATTACGAATCAAACTCGTACCGATATGCTAGTTAGGATAGAAGCACTGAACAAAGAAACAGGGCATGAAATTGCCTTATCAAAAGCTAAAAAAACAGATGAAGCACAACCGAGCGAGACAAAATAATGATTGATGAAGAATTACAGCAATGGCAAGAACATACCGAACAGTTAATTGAAGCATTAATTGAAGATGGTACTAACGAAGAAGTTCATCATACGATTGAGCATCACTTTTCTAGTGTCGATTTTGACATACTAGAAAAAGCCGCTATTTCTGCTTTTAAAATGGGCTTTGAAATAGAAGAGCCAGAAGAAGCTGAATTAGAAACCGGCGAAAAGGTTTTTGCTTTTGATATTATTACTGAGCAAGCATTGGAGTTTGATATTATTTTTGACGAAACTAAAAAAATGTTTGAATTAGCAAAACAGTGTAAAGTTGATTATGATGGTTGGGGAACATATTTCGAAGAATAATAATTAACTAAAAAGAAAGGTAGGTTATCCAATGGAATGGTTAGAAAGTTTATTAAGGCCTGAAACATTATCGCTATTGATCCCAATTGTAGCGATTGTTGGTGCTTTTTCTGTTGCCGGATTAAAAGCCCATCATCGGCATCAAGAGAGGATAGAAAAAATTAAGCACGGCTTTAATCCTGACAAATAAAAAAATGCAAAGTGTTACACTTTGCGATTTTTATGTTCAGGCCTTTCATAGCTATTTTTAGCTATTTCTGGCTTCACAGCATTAATGCACCTCGGTAGTTGTCCATGTATTAGCCTAATAACTTACATCCATGTAAGCGCATGCATGTCGGTGAACGGTCAGTTTTTTTTGTTCCAGATAAAAACTAAATACCTGCATCCATGCAGGCAATGTCATGGTTCCATGGACGGAAAATAATGATGATGTCCTTAAACGTTTAGATAATTCTTGGTTAAGCATTCGACAATGCTATCTGTGTCTGCTTCGTTAAATCAAAAGCATTACGTTGGCTAAATAATGAGAATGCTGCAGGAACAAAGATAAACGACAATATGGTTGTTAATACAGTACCGCCAGCAACCGCTACAGCAAATGGCGGCCAAAAGCCTCCACCAGCTAATATCAATGGTAAAAAACCGCCAACAGTGGTAATTGTCGTTGAACTGATATGTCGAGCACAGCTTTGCACACAGCGAATGATTGCTGCGCTATCTCCTTGAACCGCTTTTTCATCCATTTTAAGCTCAGCAATAATAACAATTGCGGCATTTATCGCGAGTCCCATTAAGCCGAGCAAACCAATAATTACAGTAAAGCCAAATGGATAGTCAAAAATGTAAACACTCAACAACCCCAAGCCAATAGATTGAAAGGCTGATAAAAATATAATGGCGCTTAATCTAAATGAATTAAACGATAAAACCACAACCGTCAATAACAAGGTCATTATGAGTCCAACACTCGCCAGTAATTTACCCACAGCTTTATTACGCTCAGCCGACTCACCGCCCAATTCGAGTTGGTAACCGGCAGGGAGTTGATAGTTAGCCTCAGTCATTTTTTCTTTCACACGACTAAGTATTACTGAAGGCAATACGCCTGCTCGAATATAAGCTTCGATAACATTAACGCGAACACCATTACGATGTGGAATTGCGCCGCGGCTTGCTCTTATTTCTAAATCTGCAATAGCAGTAAGTGGAATTGCCTGGGTTGCATTTTGGTTAGTAATATTAATGTTCTCTAATGCCGCTAAATCGTCGCGTTTATCGTTACCTATGCGCACTCTAACTGGTATAGATTCAGTTGACTCTATAATGGAACCATCTCGGGTGCCCGATAATGTTGTATTAAGTTGCTCTGCTACTTGTACCAGGGATAAGCCTGCTAAGTTTGCTTCAGCTTCGTTTATATTTACCCACACTTTTGGTGTGCCTGGTTGCAACGTTGAACGGCTATGAGTGATATCTTTTGTTTGCGACATAAAGCCACGAATATCATCACCAATGGTTTTTAAGCGATCTAAGTTTGGTCCGTAAATACGTAACTCAACGGGAGCATTAAATGGAGGGCCTTGCTCCAATTTTCTCACCAAAATTTGCGCGGCAGGTATCATATCATCAAGTGTTCGCTGAATTTCGGGGATCAGCCTGTTAGCATCTTGAAAGCTGTTTGCCGTCACCATCGCTTGGCCATAATACTGAGCACCATCTTTTGATGGGATCAGGTTGTAGTAGAATGAAGGTGCATTCTTACCAATAAACCAATGTACTGACTTAATGCCTTCAAGTTGCTCTAAGTAACTTGTCAGTTGAGCACTTGCGCGTTCTGTATTCACAATACTGCTTTGTGCAGGTAGGAATAATTCAATTTGAAACATATCGCGATCTGAAGCTGGGAAAAACTGTTCAGATAACTGTTTTGCACCAATGAAACCAAATAGTGGTAAACAAAAAACTAAGGCGATAACGGTTTTTCTATTGTTTAATGACCAACTTAATATCTTAACGAACCAGTGATTAAGTGCCTTAATGGTAATACCACGCTGATACCAGTGATTGCTACCACTGCTATTTCTGCTAATAAATCGTCCAGCTAAACCGGCTACAATAGTATGAGAAATAATGTAAGAGCCGACTAAAGAGAAAATTACACTTAACGCAATGCCGCCAACAAATTCTCCAGCAGGCCCAGGCATTAGTACGATAGGCATAAAGGCTAATACGGTTGTTAGTGTAGAGCCCAATAACGGTAACCACAGGTGATTAACTGCATTTGAAACGGCATCAAGTCGGCGCTGACCATTTTCTCGATTAGTTTTTATTGTATCAGCCATGACAATAGCGTTATCAACCATAATACCTAACGCCACCACTAAACCTGTTACTGACATTTGGTGAATAGGTAAGCCATAAAAATTCATAACTGAAAGCGTGAATAACACAGTTAGCGGTAAAGATAGCGCAACAATTACCGCCGCTTGCCAACCTAGCGTGATCAGTAGCACGACAGCGATAATGGCAAAACCAACCGCAATATTGCTGACTAAATCACTTAATCGCGTTTCGGTATAACTACTTTGGTCGAAAATTACTTCTAAAGAAATATTACTCGGTAAAGTTTCTGAAAATGCCGTTAGTTGTTTTTCAACCGACGAGCTCCACTGGTCAATGCGCAAATTAGGTAACATGCGTGTTGCAACAACTACCGCTTGTTTGTTGTGCACCATAGCAACTTCAGTTGGCGGGTAATTAACCGTTTTACGAATATTGGCGATATCACCTAAGCGCAGTAAATTGCCATTGTCGTCCGATTTTATTGAAATATTACTGATACGCTCGGTGTTGTTTAAGGCACCGGTTAACTCAATTTGCATTTGGTTAAATTGATTGGTGAGCTGCCCTGCAGATACTTTTGCATCGGCATTGCCAATGGATTCTGAGATGGCTTGTGCTGACAGGTTTAACTGGCTGGCAATTAACGGGTCAATTTCAACCAGTACTTCTTCTGCGCCTCGGCCAAAAACATTAACAATATCAGTACCATGAACAAGTTTAAGTTGATTTTGCAGTTCATTAGCATAACGGCCGAGCATGGCGACATTTTCGGTGCCATCACCTTGCCAATTGAGTGAAATTATTTGCGTGTATGCATAGCCACGATCATCTTCTAATACCGGTGTTAATGTACCTGTTGGGAAACTAGGGTTTAGATCATTAAGTAAATCCCGAACCCGTGACCATATTGGTTTGGTGTTGGTAATTTCATCTTGTAATTGTATCTTTACAATCGATATTCCAGGTCGTGAATTTGACGTTAGTAGGCTAATTTCCGGTAGTTTACGTAACTTTTGTTCTATTTTTTCACTGATCAATACTTCTACACGTTCAGCACTAGCACCCGGGAATTGGGTGATCACACTAGCAATGCGGTTAGTAATTCTAGGATCTTCAGTACGAGGCAAGTTGGTTAATGCCCCTAAACCTGCAACAATTAGTAGCACAATCACTAATGACATTAAACGGCCATTTTTGACAAAAGAGCGAATCATAACGTGTTGCCCACTTTAACTGTTTGGCTATTACTTATGGCTGCTTTTTTAACTATTTGTCCTGGTACATAACGATGCACGCCAGCAACGATAATATGGTGTTTTTTTAGTGGTAAACCAGCAATATAAACTGCGTCTAATGTTGAATACTTCACCTCAACGGTTGTTGCCGTAATGGTAAATAGCTTGTTTTTAGCATCATCAACTTGAAATATATTCCACTGACCACGAATACCGTCGGTTAGTGCCGCCAATGGTAACCAAAAACCTGCTTGATTAACTCGTTGTTTAATTTTAATTTTCGCTAATTGGCCGTTGTAAAATGTTGCTTGATTCGTGACGGCTAAACGTAATTCAACCGTTCGGCTCACTTGGTTAACCTGTTTACCGATAACCAAAATTTTTGCTGAAATGTCTTGTTGTCCAAGTTCAACTTGCAGTAATTGACCAATGCTTAATTCACGCGCTACTTTAACAGGCACGCCGACAGAAACTTCATGTTGAGCTTGTTTGATTAATTCGAAAGCTGTTTGGTTTGAACTGAAAACTTCTCCTTCTGCAACTGACCGAGAACTGACTACGCCAGCGAATGGTGCATGCAATTGCGCTTTTGATATTTGGTAATTAATTGTTGATTTATTGGCTTGCTGACGAGATAAGTCAGCTTTAATGACTTTCTTTTCGGTTTCCAATTCATCTAATGTTTGCTTAGAGCTATAACCTTTGGTGTTCAATTTATTTATACGTTCTAAATTTAAGCGGTTAAGCTCAGCTTGCGCGTTAAGTTGGCGAATGCTGGCATCAATTTCCTGTAATTTTATTGCTAACAACTCAGTATTAAATTCAGCTAATAATTGCCCTTTGGTCACCAAGTCACCGCTATCAACATATACGTTTTCGACTTTACCTGTATATTCAAAACTAAGTGAAGCCAATTGTTTACTAACAACTTTGCCAATATATTCACGTGATACTTCATAAAACTCGCTTGGTGATATTGCTTGAATATCAGCACTTTGGTGATAGATGCTATTTTCATCAGCAACATCGGCAGGTTTTGAACAAGCACTTAGCAAGGTTGCGGTAAAAACGAAGCTGATAATTGACGTTATAACGTTGGCGCGTTGAAGTTTAAACACGGAGGTGGCCTTAAAATAAAAACTATTAACTAGACTAGTGAGTCTAGTTTAATCAAACTAGACTGTCCAGTTTAATTTAGTGTATGTTATAGTCCAATTGTAAATTTTTATGTGCTTATTTTTCCTTATGGTTACTTATCTTTTTTAGTGAGAAATTAGCATGCGTAAGAACTAAGTTGAATAAGTTGCCATTAGGCTAGATAAATTTGTATTATGCCGCATAAATATAGCGTGAGGGATTAATAACGGCCCTTCGCTCTATGGCATATAGTATTTTCGTTAGTTGTTTTAATTGATAGTGGTGATTGGTTGTATGGTAAATGTTAGAAGTAAAAGTGAAAGTAAAAGAAAACAAATACTTGATGCAGCAACCATGCTTTTTACGGAGCAAGGATATAGCGCAACTAGCATGGATTTAATTGCTAAAAATGCCAATGTTTCAAAACAAACTGTTTATAGTCATTTTGGTAACAAAGATGAGCTGTTTGCTGCCTCGATAAAGCAAAAGTGCGATTCATATCACATGACTGAATTTTCGGTTACTAGTACGAGTGAGCCAGCAGAAATACTACTGATATTAGCGAAACGGTTTTTGGCTATGTTAACGTCTAAAGAAGCACTAGCGATTCATAAAATATGTGCTTATGAATCAAAGTCACACCCACAACTTTCAGAGTTATTTTATCAAGAAGGGCCAGAAAGAATTACTGATGAAGTGGCGAAATTAATGGCTGAATTTCACGATAAGCAACAGTTAAATATTCCCGAGCCAAAATTTGCTGCATTACAGTTTTTAAACCTAACAAAAGGTGAATGCTGGATGCGAGTAGAATTTAATACCAAAAAACAAATTTCGGAAGCTGAAGTCGACAGTTATTTACAGTCGAGTATCGCCATGTTTATTAAGGGATACTCATTATAGTTAACGGTACTAACTTACGATTCTTCTATACTTGATTCGAAAATTAGCTCGCTTTCCCTGTTGAGTCTCGAACTACCAATTGAGGTGTGTATTGCTGTGTTTCAGGATTGTTTTTTTGCTTTCGAGAGCAAGCAATGAGTAAATTAGCAGCATCTTCGGCAATTTGTTGATTCGGTTGATCTGCTGTTGTTAAAGTTGGCCATGTTTGACGAGAGAATGGACTGTTCTCGAAGCCGGTTATAGATAATTGTTCTGGAATTGAAATTCCCATTAAACGTGAAGCGAATAGCGCTCCTGCGGCAATTTCATCATTACAGGAAAATATTGCGGTTGGCTTTTCTTCGCCGTTAAGTAATTCTTTTGCACCTTTAACACCTGATTCAAATGAATATTCGCCATTGATGATCAGTGACTCATCTAATGTAATAGCATTGTCTACTAAGGCCTGTTTATAACCTCTAAGACGTTCAACAGTTGATCTATGTTCAGCTTCACCGGCGATAAAGCCAATTTTTTTATGCCCTAAATCGACTAAATGCTGGGTGATACTTTGTGCCGCCGCATGGTCATTAACCATAATACATGGAGCAATGTCGTCAGGAGCAATATCGCCAGAAACAATTCTAACCACTTCAATATCAAGGTCTTTCATTTGTTGAACAAACGCTGGTTGCTCAGAAAATGGCGGTGTTAATACCAAACCTGCAATGCGAGAGTGCTTAACCATTTTGGTTATTTCAGCAAGTAAATTATCTGCTTTTGCATCACAAGGGTGAATCAGCAACTCAAAGCCTTGTTTTTTACAAGCAGCTAAAATTCCATTTTGCATATCAATAACATAGTAGGCATTCGGATTATCGTAGATAAAAGCAATACTAAATGATTTTGTACCCGCGAGATTTCTTGCTGCTAAGTTAGGTTGGTAATTTAACTCTTCTACTACCGCCATTACTTTTTCGCGAGTAGGCTGGCGCACGGAAGGCTCATTGTTCATTACACGAGAAACTGTTTTTATTGAAACTCCCGCTAGTTTAGCGACATCATTAATCGTTGCTTTCATTTGCAGTTAAAGCCTTAAGTCATTCTTGGTAGAAAATCATTTTGAGCCTAAGAGTATTGTTTCTCTTGGCTGTCAGCAACCTTAATTATCAGTTTTTTGTCACTATGATGATCATATTTGGCTATAAGGTAGTACATAATTAGCAATTGACAGCGCTGTCATTTGTTAATACAGTGCGATAAATAATTCAATATTTGTTCATTTAGGGGATAAAAATGTCGAGTCGTCAATTACTACCTAGTTGGAAAAAACTAGCTAAACATGCTGATAATATGAAGTTACAGCACATGAATGATTTATTTGCGACCGATGAAAATCGCTTTGACAAATTTTCGATTGAATTGCCAAATATGCTGCTCGATTATTCAAAAAACTTAATTGATAGTGAAACTAAGCAAAGCCTTATTGAATTGGCCAATGAATGTGAACTGGCAGCATGGCGAAATAAAATGTTTAGCGGTGAAAAAATCAATAAAACGGAAGATAGAGCTGTTTTACATACCGCATTACGAGGCTCTGTTGATGAAGACCTTGTGCTTGATGGTAAAAATATAAGCCAACAGGTGAACGACCAGTTAGAAAAAATGGCGAATTTTGTTGAGCAAGTAAGACAAGGGCGATGGCTTGGTTATTCCGGTAAACGTATTACTGATATTGTTAACATCGGTGTTGGAGGCTCGAACTTAGGCCCTCAAATGGTGACTGAAGCGCTAAAAAACTACAGTGATAATTGCGTTAATGTTCATTATGTTTCTAACGTTGATGGCGCGCAGATAGCAGAAATTTTACGACCACTCGAGCCTGAAAAAGTACTGTTTATTGTTTCTAGTAAAACCTTTACCACTACCGAAACCATGACTAATGCAAAAACAGCGATTAACTGGCTAACTGCTGCTTCGTTTGATGAAAAATCAGTTGCTAAACACTTTGTTGCCGTGACCGCCAATACCGAGAATGCGATGTCGTTTGGTATCAAGCAAGAGAATATTTTTGACATGTGGGATTGGGTTGGTGGACGATTTTCATTATGGTCAGCCATTGGTTTAGCAATTGCACTCGACTTAGGTTTTGACAAATTTAAGCAGTTGCTAGCCGGTGCCAATGCGATGGACAAGCATTTTGTAGAGGCACCATTTGAACAAAATATGCCGGTGATCATGGCGTTGCTTAGTGTGTGGAATACCACATTTTTAGGCGCTAAATCGCAAGCAATTTTACCTTATGACCAAACCTTACATATGCTAGCAGCTTATTTACAACAAGCAGAAATGGAAAGTAATGGTAAGTCAGTCACTTGGGACGGCAGTGAAATTAGTTACCCTACTGTGCCATCAATTTGGGGCGAACTTGGTATTAATGGGCAACACGCCTTTTATCAATACTTACATCAGAGTAATAATGTTGTTCCTGCTGATTTTATTGGCTCAGTCGCGAGTGTTACACCAATAAAAGGCCATCATGAAACCTTAATGGCAAATTTCTTTGCGCAAACTCAAGCGTTAATGACTGGCGTTGATGAACAACAAGTGCGTGAAGACTTACAAGCGAAAGGTAGAACAGCAGACTATATCGACAAAGTAGCGCCTCATAAGGTTCACAAAGGTAATCGTCCGACAAATACAATTTTATTAAAACGTATCGACCCATATAATTTAGGCCAATTGATTGCACTCTATGAGCATAAAATATTCGTGCAGGGCATCATTTTACAAGTTTGTTCTTTTGATCAATGGGGCGTTGAACTTGGCAAGGGCTTAGCAGCCAATATTCAGCAAGAGTTGGAAAACAAAAAGCTATCAGCAAATCATGATTGTTCAACAAAACGCTTGATGAATTATTACCTATCAGCAAAAACATAGTGAAAATAACAAGTCTATTAGGAGGCTATCAGCCTCCTTTTTTATGCACTTTATTTACTTGTTAAACACGTTTATTCAATAAAAATGAATAATAAACGCATATTTTACGCCTTACTAATAGTGTTTAATTCATCTATTAAAAACTTTAATTTATTTATTTTCAGTTACTTAATTAAATGTGATAGATTAATTTGTAATCAAGTGTAGCCAAGGTGAATATTATTGTGTAAGGTTTTAGTTAGTTAATGACAGCGTTGTCATAAGTAAAAGACAGCGCTGTCTTCATCAAGGTTATACAAAATAACTACTATATAAAACGTGTGTAAGGGAAAGTCGATGTCATCTAAAACATTTAAAAAAGGCGTATTGGCGAGCAGTATCGCTTTGATCCTTGCAGGTGGTGCTTCACCATTTGCAATGGCTGCAGAAGATACAGCTGATAAAGCCGAGAAAGAAGTAGAACGAATTCAAGTTACCGGTATTCGCGGTTCACTTAAAGAGGCGCTCAACCAAAAACGCTTTGCTGATGCAGTTGTAGATTCGATTTCAGCTGAGGACATTGGTAAGTTCCCTGACCGCAACATTGCAGAATCACTACAGAGAATCCCTGGTGTAAGTATTGTTAGAAGCTTTGCTGGTGAGGGGGGGGATGTTTCTATCCGTGGCACAAACTCTGAACTTACTCAGGTTAGTATGAATGGCAATTATGTTGCTTCTACTGGTTGGTTCTCTCAACAAGCAGCAAAACGTTCGTTTGATATGGATTTATTGCCGCCAGAGTTAGTTGCTGGTGTTGATGTTTATAAATCACCAACAGCAACTCTTGATGAAGGTGGCGTAGGTGGTACGGTTGTCGTACGTACTCGTAAACCTCTAGATTTGGATGCAAATACATTATTTCTATCTGCAGAATATCAAGATAATAGTATTGCCGATGAAAATGGCAAAGGCTTTACTGGTATGTATAGCTGGAAAAACAATGATGAAAACTTTGGTATTTTGGCTGCCTTATCAACATTAGAAACGATAGGTCGTGCCCATAAAGCTGAAAACTATATGGATGATGGTTGGGCCGGCGCTGGTATTGCTGAGTTTGCACAAACTCGTGAGCGAGATGCTATTGATTTAACACTTCAGTATGCGCCATCTGATTCATTGTCTATGAACTTACACTACTTTCATGTCGATTTAGATGCAGCAAACAGCAACCAAAACTATTTAATAATTGCAGGTACAGATCCTGATGGTTTCAACGCTAATGTTACTGGTGCAACTGAATTCTCTCCAACAAATGGCTTTGCTTTAAATGGTAATTATGCCGGTGCTCCGTTTGATGATCAGAATACCCGTAATGCTGAAATGGACACAGAAGTATTAGCTTATGAAATAGAGTATAGCGCTGATGCTTATACTGTTAATGCCAAAATAGGTACTACTGAAGCAACAGGTGGTGATGGCGGAAACTATAACGCTGGTTGGGTTTCAAGTAATAGTGATCTTTCAATTGATTTTGATATGACCGGTAGTGGGGCAATGTTATTGTCACCAAATGGCACTGATGCTAGTGACCACTCAGAGTATGTTTTGAATAATGGTGCTGTTACTGCTGGCTTCCGTAAAGATGAAGAAACTTTTGCTCAGGTTGATTTTGATTTTGAAGTCGATTGGGGACCCGTTTCGAATTTTAAAACAGGTGTTAAATTACGCGATCATGAATTTACCAGCTACTCTAATGCCTGGACGTTTGATGATAGTTTAACCACAGGTATTACTAAAGCAACATTTGCTGATGGTCACTTTAACCATTCTGGAGTTGGTTTATTAGCTGGCTCTCCAACCAACATTGCAAGAGTTAGTGGTGATAAATTACGTGCTCATTACAACGCACATAAAACAGGCGAAAGCTTAAATACATCAAGCTATGGTGTTATTAAAGAAGATATTTTTGCCATGTATGTACAAGGTGATTTCAGTGGCGATGATTACCGTGGTAACTTAGGTTTACGTTATGTAGCTACTGATACCTCAGCTGACTATTATGGTTACATTGATACGTCAAAAATTGAAACAGAAAAAAGTGACTATAGCGATTGGTTACCTAGCTTTAACTTAGCATTAAATTTATCGGAAAATGTCATTTTACGTATGTCGGCAGCTAAAGTTATAAGTCGCCCTAATTACACTTTCTTAAACCCTGCAGCAAATATACCGTCTTCTAATTCAGGCGCGGCATCAATTAATATTACTCGTGGTAGTATCAAGCTTGACCCGTACCGTGCAACGCAGGCAGATATTGGTGTGGAATGGTACTTTAATGAGGAATCGCTTTTATCTGCAACCTTATTTAATAAAGATATTCGCTCATTTATTGTTCCTGGTGCCAATGAAAGTAGAATACAAGCGAATGGCACTACATACATTGTTAGTGAGCCAGGTCAGGGTCTTGGTGGTGAACTTCAAGGTGTTGAAGCTCAATATCAACAACAGATGGGTGAGTTTGGTTGGTCTGCAAACGTAACTTATACTGAAGGCTTTGGCTTACAAGAAGAAAATGATGCAATCGTTGAGAAACCATTGTCTGGGTTATCAAAGCTTAGTTATAACCTAAGTGCTTACTTTGAAAATGATATGTTCTCAGCACGCGCTGCATATACCTACCGTGATAGCTTTATTTCGCCTTCTACAGGTATTGGTGGTAGCACCAATTGGGATTCTTACGGAATTTTTGATATGAATGCCACATGGCATGCTACTGAAAACCTAGATGTAAGCATTGAGGGTACAAACTTATTCAATGAAACAACAACGCAACGATTTGGTGAAGGTTACACCGCAATGCGTTTAGCGGCAGATAATGGCCGTAACGTTTTCTTGAAGGTTTCTTACCGTTTATAAGTAGTAACGTTAAACTTGGAAGGGTAGTTCTCCCTCCCTTTCAAGTTTATTTTTCCTAAATTAATTAAACTCTTTCCTCAATTGAATCGTTTTGCTATAGCTAATGTTTGATTCACCGCACTATGAGAAAACAAAATGACCACAAAGAATGATCATATCCTTATTATCGGTGGTGGCACTGCAGGTTGGTTAAGTGCTGCAATATTAGCTAAAAGCCTAAATAGTAAATTGCAGGACGGTGTTCAAGTTACATTAGTCGAATCACCTGACATTCCAATTTTGGGTGTTGGTGAGGGGACTTGGCCAAACTTAAGAGCAACGCTACGTAAAATAGGTGTGAATGAAACTGATTTTATTCGTGAATGTGATGCAACGTTTAAACAAGGTGCTGAATTTGTTAATTGGACAAATACACCGACTGAAAATGAGCAATCAAGTTACTATCACCCATTAAGTACTGTTAGCCATTCCTCGTATGACTTTAATCTCGCTCCATACTGGCTAATGCAAGATAAAGGCTCCCGAAAACCTTACGACAGAGCTGTTGCTTCGCAAGCTAGGTTATGTGATGCAGGTAAGGCACCTAAACAAATTGTTATGGCAGAATATAGTGCAGCTCAAGAGTATGCCTATCACCTCAATGCTAATAAATTTGCCCACTTTTTAAAGCAACATTGTATAAACAAGCTCGGGGTAAAATTTGTCAGTGCGAATGTCACTAATATTGTTCTTGATGACAACGAGTTTATCTCATCAGTTGAAACTGATCATGTTTCAAAAAGTTCAATTTCTGCTGATTTTTTCATCGATTGTAGTGGCGCTAAGGGATTGATTATAAAGCAAACTTATAACATTGACTGGCATGATATTAGCGACATTTTATTCAATGATACAGCGTTGGCTGTTCAAGTACCTTATAAAGATAATCAACAAGCAATTAACACGCATACGGTTGCAACCGCACAAACATCAGGTTGGATTTGGGATATAGGGCTGCAAGAACGTCGTGGCGTAGGGCATGTTTATAGTAGTAAGTATATTGATGAGAGTCAGGCAAAACAGCAACTCATTGACTATATTGGTGATGATTACTCAGATGAACTTAGTATTCGAAAAATTAAACTTAATCATGGTTACCACAAGAAATTTTGGCATAAAAACAGTGTTGCTATTGGTATGTCTGCAGGCTTTGTGGAACCATTAGAAGCGTCAGCAATCTATTTGTTTGATGCCGCTGCAAATATGATTGCAGCACAGTTCCCAAGAACTCGCGCACAAATGGCCTATGTTGAAGATAAATTTAACCAACACTTTACAATGCGTATGGAACGAACTGTCGAATTCATCAAATTACATTATTGTATTTCACAGCGTCAAGATAGCCAATATTGGCGAGATAATTGTGATGTCAAAAGCATCCCAAATCATTTGCTTGACCGTCTCAGCTACTGGCAAACAAAGCCTCCAACAAAATATGATTTTGATAACGCTTGGGAACCATTTAATTTAGATAGTTATTTATATGTTTTGTACGGCATGAACTTTAATACCGATATTAGTGATAATAAAGCAGCCTATAGCGATTCAGTTAAAGCTAATGAAATGTTTGAGCGTATAGATCTTGCTAGTGGCTTGTTGATAGGTAAATTACCAGAACAACGAGAACTTATTAACCAAGTTTTACAGCACGGCTTTAATAAAATATAGAGGCAGTAAATGAATAATAATATAAATCAGGTTGTTATTGTTGGTGGCGGCACTGCCGGTTGGCTTACTGCAGCCAAGTTATCTAAGAAGCTCAATAGTGTTGCTAAAGATGCGGTGCAAGTTACCTTAATTGAATCACCTGATATTCCAACGATTGGTGTTGGTGAAGGGACTTGGCCAACTATGCGAAAAACCTTGGCGGAGTTAGATATAGATGAAAGTGAATTCATGCGTTTTTGCTATGCATCCTTTAAGCAAGCAACAAAATTTGTCAATTGGAAAGAACCCCCAACAGCTAATAATACAAATAGTTATTATCACTTGTTTAGTGGCATTATTGGCGCTGAAGAGTTTAATTTAAGTCCGTATTGGACAATGTCAGATAGAAGTCAGAGTTACGCTGATTTTATTAGCCCACAAGCGGCTATTTGTCAGCAAGGCTTAGCGCCAAAAAGTATGACAAATAGGGCATATGAAGGTTTAGTGAATTACGCTTATCACTTAGATGCGGGTAAATTTGCTGAATTCCTAAAAGAACTCTGTGTTAAAAAATTTGGTGTTAAATTTATCAGTGCGAATGTCACTAAGGTTAATATTGACGAACATGGTGATATTTATGCGGTTGATACTGACAAATCAGGGGTTATTGCAGGAGATTTCTTTGTAGATTGTTCAGGTTTTAAGTGTCTTTTGTTGGGCGAAACTTATGGCATTAAGTTTAAATCAATAAAAGATACTTTATTTACCGATCATGCCATAGCTATGCAAGTACCCTATCAGTCACCAGCGCAAGAAATAAATAGCGCAACCGTCTCAACAGCACAATCGGCAGGGTGGACATGGGACATTAGCTTAGCCAATCGCAGAGGCACTGGCTATGTATATTGCTCTGATTTTATTAGTCATGATGAAGCAGAAGCGACTTTAAGAGCTTATGTTGGACCGCAAGCTGAGCAGTTATCCTCTCGTCGAATTAAAATGAATTGTGGTTATAGAGAAAAATTCTGGCACCGTAATTGTGTTGCCATTGGTTTGTCTGCAGCGTTTGTAGAGCCATTAGAAGCCTCTGCAATATTTCTTATTGAAGCCTCCGCTAATATGCTTTGTGAGCAATTCCCACGTCACCGCAGTTTATTGCCGATGGTTGAGAAAAAATTTAATGAATCTTTTAACTATCGTTGGAAAAAAACCATTGATTTTATCAAGCTACATTATTTTCTATCCAATAGAACTGAAGATTTTTGGCAAGCTAATAAAGTACTGCCATCGGTACCTGATAGTTTACAAGAGCAGATAGAAAATTGGCGCTATCATCCGATAAGCCAATATGACTTTCCTCATGTTTATGAGCCATTTTTACAAGATAGCTACCAGTACGTTTTGCATGGAATGGGCTTTTCACAGCAAATTTCCCATAACACTGCATCGTTTAATCAACAGCGAATGGCGGATAACATTACTCATAAAAATCAAAAAATAACGCAGCAATTACTGGCACAACTACCAACCAATAGAGCCTTAATTGATCAATTGATGAAGCATAGCTTCCAAGCTATTTAATAAATTTTACTGTAGGAATTATCATGTCTAATTTTCAAGCGTTAAATAATAATAAGCATAAAAAACTAAAAATAAAAACAGATGCTAGCTATGCGCATGCAGCAAAGTCTCATGTGGTTCCATTATCTGTATTTGAACTCAGCCAAGCACAAGCTGATTACCCTATCGTTTTTATAAAAGACGCCCAAACAGGTCAATTTCATTTAGTTGCTTTAGTTGGACTTGAACCCAATGAAAATTTGTTTTGTCATGTTGATGGTTGGCAAGCAGAGTATATCCCAATGCAGCTTAGAGGTTATCCATTAGCGCTTACATCTAGTATCGAAAACGCTGACAATCAGATTGTAGCAATTGATATTAATGCAAGTGAAGTTAACGAAAGTGAAGGTGAAGCGTTATTTATTAATGGTGGACAACAATCAGAACTTCTAGCGAATAAAATAGAGTTGATGTCACAATTTAGTGCGCAAGTTCCGGCAACACAACGCTTCGTTGAGCGACTAGTTAATAATGAACTAATTTCTCCGCAAGCACTGACAATTACAACCAATAAAGGTAAAGAAATTAACCTAACGGGGTTATACATTGTCGATGAAAATAAAATTAATAAACTAGCTGCAGAAACGTTCAGTGCTTTAAAAGATGAACATTTACTCGCACCTATTTATGCCTGTATGTTTTCATTACAGCGAATCTCTAGGCTAATCAATTTATCGTAATATTTCCCTTTATAATCTATGGACATTGCATGCTTTATCGCCATGTCCTCTCTCGTTTGAAATGAGAAAATCTGAAGAGTAGCTATGTATAAACATTCAATTTCGCTAGCATTTTTGACCATATTAACGATTAGCTCTTGCGGAAAAACCGGCATAAAAAGCCAAGAAGTTAGCAATGAGGTTAAGATAGATGACGCTGTAACTGCGCAGTTGACTGTAGTTAATACCGATGACATTAGCAATATCGCCAACAACTTACAGGTTAAACATCGCGTTGTAACCAATATCCCCAGCGATAAATGTCAGCAAGATATTGCCGATGGTAATTGCTTTGAGGTCGAGTTGACACTAACAGCAAAGCAGGCTATTTCAGCTAACGGTTGGCAAATTAATTTTAGTCAAATTGCCCCAATCCAATCTTTTGAAAGTACTGAGTTTAGCGTTAAGCATATTAATGGCGATTTGCATCAGATCTCATTATCAGACAATTTCAAAGGTTTCGCTGAAAATGAAACTAAACACATACTTTACCGTGCGATGTTTTGGTCATTGTCAGAAACTGATGCCATTCCAAATTATACTGTTAGCGCCGTAAATCGAAACTCTGCTGGGAAAGCGATTAAGCCAGAAGTGATAAAAAGTACCATGGCAGGCATTGACTCAGCAACTGGTTTAGAGACGTTGCCTTTTGTTGTGCCTTTTACTGACCCTGAAAAACAATTTAAACGCACGGCTAATGATAAAACTCAATGGTTAAGTAGCGCTGAACTTTACCAACGTAACTTAAAGCTAGGCGATAAATTAGTCGATGTCAGCGATAAAGTTATTCCAACGCCTAAACAGATGATTGTTGATAGTCATTTTCAAACGTTAGACCTCGGCCAGGGTATTAATGTTAGCTATAACAAGTTAGCACCAGCCAAAGTTGACGCAGCCTTAAAACGTTTAGCGCGCTTAGGTGTTAAGCAAGCACCATCAGGTGTTAGTACAACACTATCAATAGTGGCTGATAGCACTAAGTTATTGGGAAGTTATCAATTAAATGTATCTAAACAAGCAATAGAAATAATTGGTGTTGATAGTGCGGGGGTTTTTAATGGCTTACAGTCACTTGCTAGTTTGATGATGCCTAACAGTTTGCAGGTAGCACAAGTACGAATTGATGACGAACCCCATTATCAATTTCGCGGCTTATTAGTTGATGTCGCACGCAATTTCCATTCGAAAGCATTTATCTTACGATTACTTGACCAAATGGCGGCTTACAAACTTAATAAATTACATCTACATTTAGGTGATGACGAAGGCTGGCGACTAGAAATTCCATCCTTGCCAGAACTAACGCAAGTCAGTGCCAATCGTTGTTTTGACCTAAGCGATCAAATTTGTTTACAACCACAATTGGGCGCTGGTATTGAACAGAAAAGTAGTGTTAACGGTTATTACAGCGTTGCTGATTATCAAGAAATATTAAAAGCGGCGAGTGCCAGACATATTCAGGTGATCCCATCACTTGATATGCCAGGTCATTCTCGTGCGGCGATTAAAGCAATGGCAGCAAGAACGAAAAAATATGCTATTGCTGAAAATGAAGAAAAATCTCAACAATTTAATTTATATGATCCGCTTGATACTACGAAATATTCATCAGTACAGTTTTATAATGACAATACGATTAATGTTTGCCTCGAATCGTCGTACGCATTTGTTCATGAAGTGATGACACAAGTAAAGCAAATACATGCTGAAGCAGGCCAACCGTTAACACGCTACCACATAGGTGCAGATGAAACCGCCGGTGCTTGGGTTGATTCTCCTGCATGTAAAGCGTTTGTCGCAAATAACAATTATGGCGTAAACGATATGAGTGAGCTAGGTGCTTACTTTATTGAACGAGTTGCTAGTATTCTCTCAGACTTGGATATTGAAACCGCAGGCTGGAGTGATGGTTTGTCGCATACTCGCAAAGAAAATATGCCAGCAATTGTGCAGTCGAATGCGTGGGATGTATTGTTTTGGGGCGGTCATGAAAAAGTGCATGAGTTAACGAATCGAGATTGGCAGGTGGTTATTTCTAGCCCTGATGTTTTATATTTTGATTTTCCTTATGAGGCGGATCCGAAAGAGCATGGTTATTACTGGGCATCACGACATACCAATACTGAAAAAGTATTTCAGTTTATGCCTGATAACTTACCCGTTCATGCTGAAATTTGGTTAGATCGAGAAGATAACCCTTACATTGCTGATGATCGTAAAAGCCCATTGGCAAAAGGGAAAACTTTCTACGGTATTCAAGGCCAACTTTGGAGTGAAAATACTCGAAGCGATACCATGGCAGAATATAAGATATTTCCACGCTTATATGCCTTAGCTGAAAGGGCATGGCATAAAGCCAACTGGGCCGTACCATATAATTATCAAGGCGCTCAATATAATCAAAATACTAATGAGTTTAGCAAAGAACGCCAAGTTCAACGTGAAAAGCAATGGCGTACTTTTGCCAACATTATCGGACAAAAATCCTTAGCTAAATTAGAAGAATCTCAAGTGTTTTATCGCTTACCAAATGTCGGTGCGACGATAGTTGGTGGCGAACTTAGGGCCAACATTGCTTTTCCTGGCTTAATGATTGAGTACCAAGAAGCGAGTGGAGCATGGAAAAGCTACCAACACCCAGTCAAAGTTAGTGGCAATGTAAGTGTTAGAAGTCGTTCTTTTGATGGTAAACGCAGTTCAAAGATCAGTGTGATAGAACATAATAATCAATAAATTCAATTGATTATTATGTAGGTTAAGTATCATTGATAAAAAGTGTAAAAATAATACAAAAAACAAATGACAACGCTGTCATTTGTGGTTAAAATTAAAACAGATAGAGTTTAGCCCTAGTGAAATAGCAGGGCTTACGTGGTGCAGACATGAGGTCGAGATGCTAAGTAGTGATGATAATAACAACATATTTTTAGGTATCGATGGTGGTGGTAGTAAATGCAAAGCTATCGTTATGTCTGCTGAAAATGAAATTCTTGGCACAGGTATTTCTGGTCCGGGCAATCCATTACATGGTTTTGAACAGGCAACTCATTCAATTGTTGCATCGACAAAACTCGCGTTAGCTGATGCAAATATTCCAGAGTCATCGCTTAGTAATATTGTTGCAGGTGTAGGTTTAGCCGGAGTTAATCTGCCAGTATTATTTGAGCAAATGAATCAGTGGCAACATCCATTTAAAGCCATGCATTTAACAACAGATTTATTAATTGCCTGTTTAGGTGCGCATCAAGGCGCTGACGGTGCGGTAATTATTTCAGGCACTGGCTCCTGTGGGTTTTCTTATGTAGATGGTGAAGAATACATTGTTGGCGCACATGGTTTCCCCCATGGCGACAAAGGCAGTGGTGCATGGTTTGGTTTGCAAGCAGCAAAACAGGTCTTATTGTCATTAGATGGCTTAATTGTCACAAGTTCACTTAACGACAAATTACTTAGCTTATTAAGTGTTACAACAGGCGTTGAGCTTGTTGAAGCCATTGCCGGTAAACCTGCTGCTTTTTATGCCCGTATGGCTAATTTAGTTTTTGATGCTGCTGAACAAGGTGATGCCTTGGCACTGGCGATTGTTCAAGAAGGGGCCGGTTATATCGATAATGTTGCCACTCAATTATCTAAACGTTGCCCTCCTCGTTTGTCACTCATTGGTGGCCTAACACCACGATTGTTACCTTGGTTGGCGAAAGATGTCCAAAAAAGCTTATCGGCGCCATTAAACTCGCCAGAAGTCGGCGCTGTTTTTTATGCTCGCCAGCAAATGGGTTAGTTAGAAGCAATTAACTGCATTAAGAAAATTTCAAACTTTATGGTCAGCGCTATTACTAGGCGTTCGACAATAAAAATTAATTACACGTTAAATTAAGGTAGCACTATGACACAAGCAAATGTCACCCAAACTATTATGGAAAAAGAAGCCAAACAGGCACCTGTAGTAGTTGAGAATCAGCTCAAAGCTAATCAGGCGTTAGCCAATGTCATCGGTGAAAACCTACGTAAGTTAGATCCTAAAATGGTGATGATCATTGGGCGAGGATCATCAGATCACGCAGGTGTATTTGGTAAGTATCTAATTGAAATAGAAGCCGGTGTGCCAACGTTTGCCGCCGCGCCATCAGTATCAAGTGTATATGGTAAAAAACTGAAACTCGAGCAAGCTTTGGTGATTGTTATTTCACAATCAGGCCGAAGCCCTGACATTATTGCTCAGGCTGAAATGGCAAAAGCTGCGGGGGCATATTGTGTTGCTTTAGTGAATGATGAAAGCTCGCCATTAGCTGATATTGTTGATGATGTGTTACCTCTAAAAGCAGGCGCAGAAATTTCAGTAGCGGCAACAAAAAGCTACCTTGCGACATTGTCAGCTTTATTACAATTAACCGCTTATTGGACTCAAAATGAAGAACTAATTACTGCCTTAGCGTCACTTCCTGCTGCGATGCAAGCCATGATTGATACACCTGCACAGTTAACGCCAGAATCTATTGCTGGGGTTAAAAACATGGTGGTACTAGGTCGTGGTTTAGGTTACGCCATCACCAAAGAAATGGCATTGAAACTGAAAGAAGTTAGCAGTATTCACGCAGAGTCATTTTCTAGTGCTGAGTTTTTACATGGCCCAGTAACGCTAGTAGAACAAGGGTTAGCAATTTTAAATTGCCAAGTTAATGATGAAAGCGCTGCTGCACACGGTGAACAAATAAATGAAATGTTAGCGCGCGGCGCTGATGTTGTTACCTTAAAGCAGTTAGAAATTAACGTACACCCTAGACTCGCTCCATTAGTCGTTTTACAGCGATTTTATTTAGATGTTGCCCATGTTGCCGTATCAAGAGGTTTTAATCCTGATGAGCCCAAAGGCCTTAAAAAGGTAACACGGACAGTATAATGACTATCAGCAGAGTACTTACACAGCGTTTATTCGACGGCGTAAGCTATCAAGATAATAAAGTGATCATTATTGATGATGGCATTATTATGGGTTTTGATGATGAGGTCAGTAACTTTACTGCACAAGTTAGTGGCTTAGTTGCACCAGGTTTTATTGACCTACAAGTTAACGGTGGCGGTGGTGTGTTATTTAATTCAACACCAAGCCTTGTGGGAATTAGAGCCATTATGGCGGCGCATGCAAAATTTGGCACTACCGCTATGTTACCGACATTAATCACCGACACGGTGAGTGTGATGGCTGAAGCTGCTGATGCCATTGCCAGTGCGATAGCAAGTAATGAACCGGGAATTATTGGTATTCACTTTGAAGGCCCTCACTTATCTGTCGCCAAAAAAGGCGCTCATAGTGAGCAATTTATTCGTGATATTAGCGACGAAGAATGGCAAGTGCTTGAGCGTAAAGATATTGGTAAAGTGTTAGTAACTTTGGCACCTGAAACTGTCGCTGATAAAGATATTCAGCGTATGGTTGCTGCAGGTATTTATGTTTCTATCGGCCATAGCAATGCGAGTTACGCACAAGCACAATCAGCTGTGGAAGCAGGTGCTACAGGTTTTACGCATTTATTTAATGCCATGTCGCCATTACAAGGTCGAGAGCCGGGTGTTACAGGTTGCGCGCTATTAAATGACAATACCGCATGCGGATTAATTGTTGATGGTCATCATGTTGATTATGCAAGCTGTCAACTTGCGCTTAAAACTAAGCCTGTTGGTAAAATATTTTTAGTGACTGATGCTATGCCGCCAATTGGAACCGATGATCAAACTTTTGCATTTTTTGATCGCCATGTATATTTATCGCGAGGTAAATTGACTTCCAGCACCGGTGAATTAGCTGGGTCAGTGCTTGATATGGCAACAGCGGTAAAAAATGCTCACACTCACTTAAAGCTGGCGCTAGATGAAGCCTTACGTATGGCTTCAGACTATCCGGCTAATTACATTAAAGATCAGCAACGAGGTCAACTTGTTGTCGGTAAACAAGCTGATTTTGTTGTACTCGATAATGAACTGAACGTGCAATCAACATGGATTGCCGGAAAATGTCGCTATAAAGCTTAAGCATCTTTTTGAAAAATAACGTATAAACATAAAGCCATAAAGTAAAATTATAATTAAAAGCGTAATAAACGCATGAGGAAATTATGGAAACAACAATGACAGACCAACAACGCAGTAGCGTTTTACCCATGGTTATTATCGGTATTCTATTTTTTATTTTTGGCTTTGTAACTTGGCTAAATGGCTCACTGATTCCTTTTTTGAAAGTGATATGTGAATTGAATGAATTCCAAGCTTTGTTTGTGACTTTTGCATTCTATATTGCCTACACCTTTATGGCATTACCTATGTCATATGTGCTGCGGAAAACCGGCTACAAAAATGGTATGGCGTTGGGTTTAGCTATTATGGCAGTTGGTGCCTTGCTGCATATTCCTGCAGCACTAAGTGCTAATTTCTTATTTTTTCTTGTAGGTTTATTTGTCTTGGCAACAGGGCTAACTATCTTACAAACTGCATCAAACCCTTACATTGTTCACATCGGTCCAAAAGAAAGTGCCGCTATGCGCATCAGTATTATGGGGTTAATCAATAAAAGTGCAGGTGTGATCGTACCGATTGTTTTTACGGTCTTGATCTTATCGGGCATAGGCGATTTCTCTGAAAGCTACTTAGCGACATTAGATGAGGTATCAAAAGCAGAAAAATTGGCTGAATTGTCAGCTCGTCTTGTACAACCATACATCATAATTGCGGTTATTCTATTTGCGTTAATTGGCTTAGTGAAGTTCTCTGCGTTACCTGAGCTTAATTTCGATACTGAAAATTCAAATTCAGTGGATGAAAAAACCAGTATTACGCAGTATCCACAAATTATTCTTGGTGCTATCGCTTTATTTGCTTATGTAGGTGTTGAGGTAATAGCTGGCGATACCATTGGTTTGTATGGTGCATCGCTGTCAGTACCTAATTTTTCAGGGTTAACCTCATACACCATGGTATTTATGGTATTGGGCTATATTATTGGTGTTACTTGTATTCCAAAATATATTTCACAAGAAAAAGCACTGATAGGCTCAGCAATAGCAGGTTCTATTTGTATTTTTGGGGTGATGTTTGCATCAACGGAGTCGACGTTAATTGCTGATATACTTTGGGGCTGGAGTGGAATTCAAGTACTACCTGATACTGTTACTTTTGTGGCACTAATGGGCTTAGCACATGCATTAGTTTGGCCATCGATTTGGCCATTAGCATTAGATGGTTTAGGTAAGTTTACGGCTCAAGGCTCAGCACTACTTATTATGGGAATTTCAGGTGGAGCGATTCTGCCACTTGTTTTTGGCAAATTATCATTGTGGCTTGATAGCACTCAGCTCGCTTATGTTGTTGGTTTACCCTGTTATTTATTTATCCTGTTCTATGCGTTAAAGGGCCATAAGTTAAGAAGTTGGTAAACAAGTTTTTGGTGTTATGGCTAAATCAGGCATAGCATCAAGGTGTATTGCTAGTGTTTCGAGTGCGTATTGGTCAAATTGATCGACCCTGAAGTTTCTTCAGGGTTTTTTTATGCTTGAAAGGTAAGTTAAAAAGATAATTAGAATACGTTTTTTTGATGGTAATAAAAAAGCGAACTAATACCTTAGTTCGCTTTTTAACAATATTATTGCGCTTGGCTAGGTTTTTGAATCTAGCTGGGCTTTGCTGTAATTTGGCTTAACATGTTTCTCACCAGTATCATCAGCCAGTTCTTTTGGCATATAGTTTTCATCATGCTTGGCAAGAACTTCACTAGCTTCGATCATGTTGCCATGAACTAATTTGCCGTTAGCCACAATGCCTTGTCCTTCACGGAATAGATCAGGCAAAATACCGTCATAAGTTACTGTTACGGTTGGATCAGACGCTGAAAAAGCGATTGGCATTCTCATATCTGCTAATTTGAAGCTTACTTTTAAGCTCTCTGGATCACGATGTACGCTACCTGGTACCACTAAACCGCCAATACGTAGTCTTTGGCCGTTAATAGCTTTAATACCTGTATCTTCTTTACCGTTATAAATTTCTGAAGGCTTATAAAATAAATCGATATTTTGGCTTAAAGCATACAAAACTAAACCAGCGACAACCCCTAGTCCGATAATAATTGACGATACGATGGTTAATCGCTTTTTACGACGTGGATTCATATTTTACCTCTTAACTTAATTCTTTAACTATGATGATTGCTCGGCACTTGGCTGAGCTTGTGCTTTTTGTTGCTCAGCTGCTTGACGTAATTTCGTTTCACGTTTCTGGCGCTGAACAATTTGCTGTTTAATTTTTTTATGGCTACTAAGGCTAGAAAATACCAGTAAAGCTAATGCCGTGATACTAACACCATAAGATAGCCAGACAAAGAAGCCGTAACCACCCATATCTAAAAATGTGCTGAAGCTATCAAACTGCATGAGTATTCTCCTCTTGCATCACGAGTTCACGCACCCAAGGGCGCATGCTATTTCGGTTTAATATTTCGGTGCGAAAACGTACGCATATTAAAGCCGTGACCAACAATGAAAAGCCAATAAAGCAAATCAAGAAAGGCCAAAACATATCAGCAGTCATCGAAGGCTGACCAATTTTACTGACTGTTGCTCCTTGATGAAGGGTGTTCCACCATTCAACCGAATATTTAATCACCGGTAAATTGATTACCCCAACTAATGCCAATATACCTGCGGCTTTACCTGCTAAACTTTTATCTTCAAAGGCGTTGTGTAATGCAATAACACCTAAATATAAAAATAGTAATATTAACTCTGAGGTTAATCGTGCATCCCAAATCCACCATGTACCCCACATAGGTTTGCCCCATGCAGCACCTGTGACCAAGGCTATAAAGGTAAATGTAGCGCCAATTGGTGCCATAGCCGCGGCTGAGGCATCAGCGAGTTTTAACTGCCAAACTAAGCTTGATAGAGCTGCAATAGCCATACCTAAATAAATGCCCATCGACAACATGGCAGCAGGTACGTGCAAATAAAATATTCTAAAAGTATCGCCCTGTTGATAATCAGCTGGCGCAAAGAGTAATGCCCAAACAATACCAATCGATAAAAAGATGAAAGCTAAGCGTGAACACCAAGGTAATATTTTACCGGCAAAGTGATAGCTGGTTTCAGGGTTTGCATAAGGGTGTAGCCATTTCCACATCATATTAATTTGTACTCACTTTTAGTGCTGCACTTACAGCGAAAGGGGCCAAGGTTAACGAACCAAAAAATATAGCCGCGATTATAGCAAGCTGTCCGTTATAAGGTAAGTTCATTGCCGCGGTATCAATCGCACTAGTGGCAAAAATAAGTACCGGAATGTAAAGTGGAAGCACCAATAGGCTTAATAATACGCCGCCTTTCTTAATTCCTACGGTTAGGGCAACACCGATAGCACCCAATAAACTGAGTACTGGCGTACCTAACAATAAAGTCAGCATAAGTGCGCCGTAACTACTTTCATGTAAATGTAGTAATACTGCGAGTAAAGGCGCAATTAAAATCAGTGGTAAACCGGTTAATAACCAATGGGCGAAAATTTTTGCAATTACTAGAATAAATACTGGGTGAGGGCTCAACAGCATTTGTTCTAATGAGCCATCAGCATGATCAGATTTAAATAACCTATCGAGTGAAAGTAGAGTAGAAAGTAGTGCTGCCACCCAAATTATTCCAGGAGCTATGCGCGATAAAGTAGTACTTTCTGGGCCAACACCTAATGGGAATAATGAAACGACAATAATAAAAAATAATAATGGGTTAACGATATCGTCGCGGTGACGAAAAGCGATCATCAGATCTCTTTTTACAATCAAAGAAAATGCCGCTCGATATGAAAGTTGTGTCATGAATAAATAACCCTAATAAAAACGATAAGCTAAAGTGACTTTTTTTACTCGCTCAGCGGGTAACGATAAATCTTGATGAGTGGTGAGAATTACACAACCACCATTGTCGGCATGTTGAACAAATAATTGTTCTAGCTTTTCAACGCCTAGTTTGTCTATCGCGGTAAAAGGTTCGTCTAAAATCCAAACCTTGTGCTGACTTTGCCACAAACGTGCTAATGATATGCGTCGATGCTGCCCAGCGCTTAAATGCGATGCTAAGGCATCTTCAAAACCAAGTAAATTAACTTCTGCCAATGTTGCTTCAGCGGTATCGCTATTTAAACCATGTAAGGCTAAATTAAACTCTAAATTTTCTTGTGCAGTCATTTCACCTTTCACGCCGGGTAAGTGACCTAAGTAAAGTAAGTTTTGATGAAAGACTTCGCGATGCTGTGCAACAGCCTTGCCTTGAAAGTAAATAGTGCCATCGTAAGGTTGAGATAAACCGGCAAGAATACGCAATAAACTGGTTTTTCCTGCGCCATTTGGTCCTTCTATTTGTACAATATCACCAGCAGAAATATTAAGTTCAAGCGCTTCAAACAATATTCGTTCTTCGCGAATACAAGTTAAGTTACCTGCGCTCAACAAGGTATTTACGCTTTGGGCTGCTGTTTCAATTACTGTGTTTAAATTAGACAAACTTATCTACTTAATTAATACATACACGATATGGACTGATGATAGCTTAATAAAAGCGGTCAGGATTTGACTTATGTCACTATATTTTGACTTTGATCGCATTAAGTCATGGTTATAATACTATATCATTCAATAAAGGCTAGTGTTTACCCTTGATTCGTAACAGGAAATGTAAAAATATGACGGCTCAGCTACTACGGTAATATTTGTTTTAAATCTAATATGAAATCATGTGAGCTATTTGCGATAATACATCGTATAAGTTGTTTAATACTAAGTGGCTCAAACAATTATATCGCTTGGTAAAATAAGGGAAGTTATGAAAATGTTAATATCAAGGGTACTAATTCCATCACTACTAATAGCGATGACTACATTTAATGCTAGCGCAAAAGACGCGAATGAAAGCACGCAATGCTTGTCATTTATGCAACATAGTGAAAAGAAATTGCATGCAAAAGATATGTTGGACTTGTGTGAACTAACCGCTGGAAAGCCAATGTTAATTGTTAATACCGCAAGTCATTGTGGTTTTACACCACAATTTACCGCACTTGAAGCATTGCACAAAGAATATAAAGACAAGGGCTTAGTGGTTATCGGTTTCCCTTCAGATGATTTTTTTCAAGAGGAAGATAATGAAAAAGATACTGCCGACATTTGCTTTGTAAATTATGGCGTAACATTCAATATGTTATCGCCTGTGCATGTATGGGGCAGCAACGCACATCCAATTTTTAAGAAATTAGCAGATAAAACTACTGCGCCAAAATGGAACTTTTATAAATATTTAGTCAGTGCTGATGGTAAAACCGTGAAGCATTTCAATAGTAAGGTAACTCCTGATTCTGAAGTTTTCGTTAACGCTGTTAACGCTATTTTATAGAGATAATTTATGTCTAGGTACGCTGGAAAAAGTAAAAAAATTCATGACTTCACCGCAAAAAATGGTGTGCTACTAACTAATCTAGGTACGCCTGATAGCCCAACCGCTAGTGCACTGCGAAAATACTTACGTGAGTTCCTCTCTGATCCTCGTGTAGTAGAAATACCGCGTTTAATTTGGTTAGTGATATTACACGGCATTATTTTACGTGTTAGACCTAAAAAATCGGCTAAATTATACGAGAGTATTTGGACTGAACAAGGTTCGCCACTGTTAGTGATTAGTAAGCAGCAAAAAGAAAAAGTTGAGAAAATACTGACTGAAAAATATGGCGATAAAGTCATGGTGGATGTGGCTATGCGCTATGGAAACCCATCGATAGATAATGCCTTAGAAAACTTTCAGGAAAACGGGGTTAATAATATTGTTGTGTTGCCTTTATATCCGCAATACGGCGGACCAACAACGGGTTCAACATTTGATGCGGTATTTAATAAAATTAAAACTTGGCGCTGGATCCCAAGTATTCACTTTCAAAGTGGTTACCATGACCAACCGCTATACATAAAGGCATTAGCAGGCAGTATTAGTAATCATATTAAAGCGCACGGCAAGCCTGACAAGTTAGTTTTCTCTTATCATGGTATGCCAAAGTACTTTTTGGAGCAGGGTGACCCATATTATTGTTTTAGCCACAAAACTACTCGTTTAGTGGTTGAAGAGCTTGGCTTTGATAAAGACGATTATGTCATGACCTTTCAATCACGTTTTGGTAAGGCTGAGTGGCTTAAACCCTATACAGATGAAACACTAGCAAGCTTGGCGCAAGAAGGTAATAAACATGTGGCAATTATAAGCCCAGCGTTTAGTGCTGATTGTTTGGAAACACTAGAAGAACTAGTACATGAAAATAAAGAAGTCTTTATCGCTGCAGGTGGTGAACAGTACCATTATATTCCAGCACTAAATGACGCTGATATGCATATTGCTGCAATGGTGGATTTAATTGAGCCACACATTAATAAGTAATTTTAGAATGGGCCAATTTTGAAGTTAAAAAATGAATCGCTAGTAAAACAGAAGTTTTTACTAGCGATAAAAACAAAAAAACGAAACATAAGTTTCGTTTTTTTATTTAATCTTTAGCACTCTTCAAATAGAAAGGCTAAAGAGAAATTTGCTCTTTAGATTAAGATGCAACTACGTTTTCAGCTTCAGGACCTTTTTGGCCTTGTTTTACGCTGAAAGTTACCGCTTGACCATCAGTCAATGTACGGAAACCGTCACCAGAGATTGCACTAAAGTGAACAAAAACGTCAGCGCCGTTTTCTTGCTCGATGAAACCAAAGCCTTTAGACTCGTTAAAAAATTTTACTTTACCAGTTACTGTATCAGACATACTAACATTTCTCGCAGATCAAAAATTAAAGTTTAGCCAAAATGGCCATATACGGAGTAAATGCCCCCCACCTATAAAATACAGGTAGAGAAAGGTTTCCAGTAACACATACTTAAAGCGTCTAGGCTGATTAGAAGTCTGTTGACTTAAAATCTCTCCTTATCCCGAAACGCAAAAACTCAACGCAAAAAGATATTAACACATTAGAATTTAGGAATCTCTAAAAAAAATGAAGATTACTTTACTTTTTTATGACAAAAAAAAGCCAGCGATAATGCTGGCTTTTATTGTTACTAAAAATGAACTACTTACATTTCAGCTATTTGAGCTTTCTGGTCAACCATTTTAGCTAATGTTGACTCTGCTTCTGCTAACTTAGCTTTTTCTTTATTGATAACCGCTTCAGGTGCTTTATCAACAAATTTTTCATTACTAAGCTTACCTCGAACACGGTCTGCATCTTTGGTTAGCTTTTCAATTGCTTTATCTAATCTCGCTAGCTCAGCATCTTTGTCAATTAAACCAGCCATTGGTATTAGCACTGATAAATCACCAACCACAGCGGTTGCTGAAGCCGGACCGTTATCATCATTTGCTAACACTTCAATACTTTCTAATTTAGCTAAAGCACTAATGAATTGTTCGTTGTTTGATAAGCGACGTTGATCATCTGCATTTACGTTTTTCAGTAGTACAGGCAAAGGCTTACTTGGTGAAATATCCATTTCGCCGCGAATATTACGAATAGCAACGATGAACTGTTTTACCCACTCTAAATCATCAATGGCTTGCTGGTCACAATTACTTTCGTTAAATTGTGGGAAGGCTTGCACCATAATTGAATCACCATTTTTATTAAAGTTACTTAATGGCTGTACACGCTGCCAAATAGTTTCAGTAATAAACGGCATGATAGGGTGCATTAAACGCAATAAGCCTTCTAATATATTTACTAAGGTATGGCGTGTTGCACGTTGCTGTGCCTCATTGCCTTTAAACAATACCGGCTTGGTTAACTCTAAGTACCAATCACAGAATTGATTCCATGTGAATTCATACAATGCTTGTGAAGCAAGGTCAAAGCGGAAGGAGTCAAATGCTTCATGTACGGTTTTAACAGTTTGTTCAAACTGACCGATGATCCAGCGATCTGCTAATGATAACTCCATTTCACCGCCAGCAGCGCCGCAGTCAAACTCTTCAGTGTTCATCATTACGTAACGGCTAGCGTTCCATAATTTGTTGGTGAAGTTACGGTAGCCTTCAAGACGCTTCATATCCCAGCTAATGTCACGACCTGTAGTTGCAACAGAAGTTAATGTAAAACGTAAGGCGTCAGTGCCGTGAGCTTCAATACCTTCAGGGTATTCTTTTTTAGTTAGCTTGGTAATTTTAGCGGCAAGTTTAGGCTGCATCATGTTACCAGTACGTTTTTCTAATAAGTCTTCTAAAGAAATACCATCAATCATATCTAGTGGATCAACAACATTACCTTTTGATTTACTCATTTTATCGCCATTTTCATCGCGAATAAGGCCGGTCATGTAGATTTTCTTAAACGGTATTTGTGCTTTACCGTTTTCATCTTTATTGAAATGCATGGTCATCATGATCATACGAGCAACCCAGAAGAAAATAATATCAAAACCCGTTACCAATACATCAGTAGGGTGGAAAGTTTTTAAATCTTCAGTCTCTTTTGGCCAACCTAACGTTGAGAAAGTCCATAAAGCAGATGAGAACCAAGTATCAAGTACATCATCGTCTTGACGTAACTTCATATCCGAAGGAATGTCATTGTTTGCACGTACTTCTTCTTCTGTACGGCCAACATAAACTTTTTCGTTTTCGTCATACCATGCAGGAATACGATGTCCCCACCAAAGTTGGCGTGAAATACACCAATCTTGCACGTCTTTCATCCAAGAGAAATATAAGTTTTCGTATTGTTTAGGTACAAATTCTATTTGACCATCTTTTACTGCATCAACAGCAGGGCCTGCTAGTTTTTCAACACGAACATACCACTGATCTGTCAATAGTGGCTCAATGATCACACCTGATCTGTCGCCATAAGGGGCAACTAAATCATGATCTTTTACTTCAACTAATAAGCCAAGTTCATCGAATTTAGCGACAATAGCTTTACGAGCAACGAAACGGTCCATTCCTGCGAATTCGCTAGGTAACTCAGTACTATAAACTGTTGATACTTCGCCTTTAGTATCATAAACCTCTGCGCTTGCTAAGATTGCTGCGTCTTTGTTTAAAATATTGATTTGCGGCAGAGCATGACGTTTGCCAACTTCATTATCGTTGAAATCATGGGCAGGAGTAATTTTTACACAACCTGTGCCTTTTTCCATATCCGCGTGATCATCGCCAACAATTGGAATTAAACGATTTACTAACGGTAATAAAACTTGTTTACCAATTAAATCTTTATAACGAGGATCTTCAGGGTTCACAGCAACACCTGTATCACCTAACATGGTTTCAGGTCGTGTTGTTGCTACTACTAAATAATCAAGGCCTTCAGCTGTTTTTGCACCATCAGCTAATGGGTAGCGTAGGTGCCACATGTGGCCTTTCTTGTCTTTATTTTCTACTTCTAAATCAGAAATAGCGGTGTGGAATTTAGGGTCCCAGTTTACTAGGCGTTTGCCGCGGTAAATTAGGTCATCTTCAAATAAGCGGACAAAAACTTCTTGTACCGCTTCAGACATGCCATCATCCATAGTGAAGCGTTCACGAGACCAATCGATAGAGTTACCCAAACGACGCATTTGTTTGCCGATAGTGCCGCCTGACTCTTCTTTCCATTCCCAAATTTTATCGATAAAACCTTCACGACCGTAGTCATGGCGAGTTTTATCTTCTTCTGCAGCAATTTTACGCTCTACTACCATTTGTGTTGCAATACCTGCATGGTCGCAACCTGTTTGCCATAAGGTATTTTTACCTTGCATGCGTTGGTAACGGATTAAGGTATCCATAATGGTTTGTTGAAACGCATGTCCCATATGCAAACTACCCGTAACATTAGGTGGCGGTATTGCAATGCTGTAGCTGTCGCCTTCGCCACTTGGGCTAAAGTAACCTTGTTCTTCCCAGCTTTTATACAGGGCTTGTTCAATATTTGCGGGGGTAAATGTTTTTTCCATCAGATTTTCCGTCAGAAGATTTTTAACTGGTTGTATCGATAGGTTGTGGTGCGCTTGCAACTTGATGAGCTACATTGAAATTCCATTGGCGACAAGTACGAAAACGATTTCGAGCTTGTTCTTTTAGCGTTTCATCAGCGGGCACAAAATCTATCAGATGCGAAAATTGGTTAGCAAAGTTGGGTACATCGCTAGTTAAATTAATTAAAACCGCTCGGCGGTTAGTGGGTGCTTGCCAACTAATTTCAACAGCAGCACCCTGTTTTGGACCCTCACCAATCAGGTTATGTGGTACAAAACTTGTCGGATCAAAAGCCCACAACATTTCATCTATGTTATGAGCGCTTTCTTGATCTTGAGTATAAATAAATACACGTTGATTTTGGCGGTAAAAGTAAGCAGCTTGCAAACAAGCATAATACAGATGTAACTGTTGCTCAGATACACCTGCTATTTTACTTTGCTCTTCAATGCTATAGAACATTGCTTGGGTTTGCATGACTTTATTCCGCGTAGTAATTCAGTAAGAGCTATTCGCCTTGTTCAGCGCCAGAACGATTTAGTAAAAATTGCGTTAACATGCTGACAGGTCGGCCTGTGGAACCTTTGTTCTTACCACCACGCCATGCAGTACCGGCAATGTCTAAATGTGCCCAATTATATTTTTTGGTAAACTTAGATAAGAAACAAGCTGCGGTAATTGTTCCCGCTTCTTTACCGCCTAAGTTGGTAAAATCAGCAAATGGGCTTTCAAGTTGATCTTGATAGTCGTCCCATAAAGGCATACGCCAAGCGCGGTCGCCACTTTGTTCAGAAGCATTTAATAACTCATGGGCAAGTGGGTTGTGGCTACTTAGTAAGCCAGTTGCATGTGCGCCTAAAGCAACAACACAGGCACCTGTTAAAGTGGCAACATCGATAACAAGCTCAGGGTCAAAGCGTTCAACATAGGTTAATGCGTCACACAATACTAATCGACCTTCAGCATCAGTATTTAATACTTCAACTGTTTGGCCCGACATAGTCGTTAAAATGTCACCTGGGCGATAAGCGTTACTGCTTGGCATGTTTTCACAGCCAGCTAAAACACCAATAACATTAATCGGTAAGTTTAATTCAGCAAGTGAATGCATAGCGCCTAACACACCGGCGGCACCGCCCATGTCATATTTCATTTCATCCATGCCTGCGCCTGGTTTTAATGAAATACCACCACTGTCAAAAGTTAAACCTTTACCGACTAATACCAATGGCTTCGAATCATCACCAGCGCCATTATATTTAATAATGCTCATTAACGACTCATTTACTGAACCACGGCCGACAGCTAAATATGAGCCCATGCCGAGTTCTTCCATTTCTTTCTCGTCAACTACTTGAGTCGTTACGTTGTCGTAATCGTTATCAAGAATTTGTGCCTGTTCAGCTAAATAAGCTGGATTACAAATGTTTGGCGGCATATTAGCAACGTTCTTACAGGTAGTAATACCTTCAGAAACAGCTAAACCATGGCTAATTGCACGTTCACCAATCGGTAATTCACGACGAGTAGGAACATTAAAAACAATTTTACGTAACGGGCGACGTGGCTCTTCTTTACGTGTTTTTAAACTATTAAAGCTGTATAAACAGTCTTGCGTTGCTTCGATAGCTTGACGCACTTTCCAATAAGTATCGCGACCTTTAACATGCAATTCAGATAAGAAACATACCGCTTCCATTGAACCAGTTTCATTTAAGGTATTAATTGTTTTGCTGATAATTTGGCGATATTGGCGTTCGTCTAATTCACGCTCTTTACCACAGCCAACTAATAGTACGCGCTCGCTGAGAATATTCGGTACGTGATGCAATAACAGCATTTGTCCAGATTTTCCTTCAAGGTCGCCGCGACGAAGTAAATTGCTAATATAGCCTTCACTGATTTCGTCTAGTTGCTCAGCGATTGCCGACAAACGACGTGGCTCGAAAACACCGACGACAATACAGGCGCTGCGTTGCTTTTCCGGACTACCACTTTTTACACTGAACTCCATGAGGTCTCCTAATTTTGACTCAAATGCGTATATTTTATTGTAATTATACTATTTAACTTGCTAAAAACAGTAAATAATCGCTAAGCTTACTTTTAAATCTATTCGGCTAAAGGCTATAATTATAGCCGGATTGAACAGCGTTACCCGAGAAGCTTATATTTTAATTACTGCTGAAAATAACAAGTTTACTGAAAAAATGCCGGTATGTCAGAAAAAAACCATGTTTTATAGAAAGTTTTTATAGGATCACTTTGTGATTATATTTCGTTATTTGCTTAAAGAAGTTGCTAAAACCGAACTTGCGGTATTTCTCGTCATTATGACGATATTTATCAGCAATAAATTCGTCCGTGTGCTTGATGACGCTTCAGAAGGTGGCATTCCGGGTCATCTAGTAATGACATTCATTGCTTTGAAAATACCTGATCTCGCTGGAATGATTCTGCCATTAAGCTTTTTTCTCGGCGTACTGCTAGCCTATGGCCGCATTTATGCTGATAACGAAATGACAATACTACATGCCTGTGGTGTTAGTGAATGGTACGTGGTGCGCGTGACCTTAATTCTAGGCTTTGTAACTGCGATGATTACTGGTATTTTTACCTTGTATTTATCGCCAATGGCAAATGAGTATGAATATCAAGTAAGAGAACAAATAGCTGCAGACTCTGGTTTGAGTTCGTTAATCGCTGGCCGTTTTCAAGCCACAGGTAATAAAAAGGCGGTGGTGTTTATTCATGACAAAAATCGTCAAGACAATACCTTTGAAAAGGTTTTTGTTGCCCAATTACCAGATGAAGATAAACCGAATTCTAGCGTTATTGACTCAAGCCTAGTGTATGCAAAAAATGGCCAAGTCGTTGAAGATGAAAGTGGTACACAACGGTTAATATTGTCTGAAGGTACTCGTTATCAAAACGATATTGAAAATAAGCAGTTTCGCCAAGTGGCGTTTGATAAATACTACATTCAAATTCAAGACCAAAAAGTTGCTCATAAAAGACGAAAGCTCAGTGCTATACCAACTAAAGAGCTTTATCAAGAGAATACCCCAGAGGCTAGCGCAGAAAGCCAGTGGCGTATTGCCTTTCCGTTAGCCTGTATTATTATGACATTAGTGGCTGTGCCATTAAGTGTAGTGAACCCACGCCAAGGTAAATTTGGCAAAATGTTACCCGCTTTATTACTGTTTCTAAGTTACTTTTTATTATTAACCGCTATTCGTTCTGGCATTGAAAAAGGCACGATACCGCAGTTAATGGGTTTATGGCCAGTACATTTTATTGTCTTGCTATTGGGTTTTAGTTTATTAGCAAAAGGACGGAAGGGCGGTAAAAAGCTGCAAGCAATGCTGCCGAAAAAGTCACACAAGGAGGCAACGACATAATGCGTATTTTAGATATGTATATAGGCCGTATTATTGCTTCTACGACATTTTTAACTTTATCGGTGTTTGTCAGCTTAAGCGGTATCATTAAATTTGTTGAGCAAATGAAATCTGTCGGTAGAGGTAATTATGACTTGGCTCATGCTGCACTCTATGTGCTTTATGCTATACCGCAAGATGTTTCATTGTTTTTTCCTATGTCGGCGCTCATTGGCGGTTTAATCGGTATGGGCATGATGGCGAGTAATAGTGAGCTGGTGGTTATGCAAGCTGCTGGATTATCTCGACTCGATATTATCAAATCAGTGATGAAATCAGCATTGTTACTTATTGTTGTTAGCATGGCAGTTGGTGAATGGTTAGCACCGCAAGGTGAAGCTGCAGCTAGGCAAGTGCGTGCACAAGCAATCTCAGGCGGTAGCCTAATTTCTTCATCTGGCGGCACTTGGGCAAAAGATGGCGATTACTTTGTCCATATCGGCGAAGTACAAGACCAAGGTTCATTGAAAAACATCCAGATTTATCGTTTTAACAATCAACTTAAATTGTCGAGTTGGGTTTCTGCTAAAAGCGCTGTTTACCAGAAAGAAGCTTGGCAGTTGCGTGATGTCGTAGAAACAACTATTACCAAGAAAAAAGTGACAAAAGAAAGCCAACCGATTATGTCGTGGACATCAACATTAACGCCAGATAAGTTAGGTGTAGTAACTGTTAAGCCTGAATCTTTGTCTTTACGCGGTTTAAATGAGTATTTAGGGTATTTAGAGGCAAACAAACAAGACCCAAGCCGTTATTTATTAGCATTTTGGCGTAAAGTTGCTCAGCCAATGACCCTAGCTGTGATGTTATTAGTGGCATTATCGTTTATTTTTGGTCCGTTACGTTCGGTGTCTATGGGTGCAAGAATTATGATGGGTGTTGCGACAGGAATACTATTTTTTGTTGTTAATGAAGTATTAGGTTCGTTGAGCTTGGTTTATCAGTTACCAGCCATTTTTGGTGCTTTTATGCCCAGTATTATCTTTGTTAGCGTCGCACTTTATTTTCTGAAAAAACGCGCTAGTTAGTCGCGCGTTTTATTTGCTTAAATAACACTAAATTACTTTTTTCGAGAACATATTTGCAATAATTTAGTGTTGGTAATCTATAACCTACCGCGATTTTCCTCTAGCGTCAGTAACACCACTTCGGTACCCGTTAAGCGGTCTTGTAAACTTAACTTGTTCCTTCTATCAAATAACACTGCAAAATTACCCAAGCCTAGTAGTGTAGGCAATAATCGTTTAATTGCCGTGGTTTTAGTTATTCTAGTACCATCTTGGTTCTGTACTCTAACTCGCCATGCCTTCATTCCTAATGTTTGACCACTTTTAGACCAAAACCAAACAAAGAAAAATGACACCCAACTAAGCTTCCAAAGTTCATTTGGCCATTTCAACCATGATGTATGAGTAATGGTATCGCTTAAATGATCATAGCCTTGGTAATCAAAAACACCGAAACGTACCATGAGTGAAATAATTAAAAATGACGCGGCTCCCGCAGTCATGTAAACGGCAATTGCAACTAAACCATCATATAACCATGAGGCTATACGGCGTCTAAAACCGGCACGAGGAGATGTTTCATGAGTAGTCGGTGACATAAGCGTTTCAGTAAAAATATTTTCGCTAGTTTAGCAAAGCACAAATAAAAGTATATGTGAGATACAAACTTTTAACAGATATTCTCTTATAGTAGTATGTACTTGGTATCAGCTTTAATGGATATTTCAATAATTGAGCGAAGGAATATGGAGGTAAAACAATGAATATTTTCCCTGCGCATGGCACCGTAAACATTGTTACAGAGGGTAATTTGATACTTATAGAAGCTAAAGGCCTTTGGAATATCGAGTATCTGGACCTCCTACATAAAGAACTGATTAAAGCTGTTTCTCAAGTCGATAAAAATAATTACGCAGCATTAATAACCCTCAGCGGGGAGGCGATCAGTGTCGATGAAGGTTTTGAATATCACTTAAACTTTATTCGTCAAGGAAATATTAAGGCAGTAGCACTAAACCTTGCTAATTGTACTACAGCTCCATTAACGAAAAGCATGTGTACTAAGTTATATCGAGCTGCCGACATTAAACATGCAATTTTTGATAATAACCATGATGCAAGGTTATGGCTAGAAAATGAGTTGAAACACCCACCTACAACATCAAAATGAGTAAATAAACACCAGTCGGACGATATAAATAGAAAAACTATTGCTAAGCATGATTTTTTTCGTATAATGCCTGCCTCATCATTGATGTTTACATTAATGATGTTATAGCAAGGTAATGCCAGCGTGGTGAAATTGGTATACACGGGGGATTCAAAATCCCCTGTCGCGAGACGTGTCGGTTCGAGTCCGACCGCTGGTACCATTACTCTTTTATTATAAAAGGCTATAACAGAGAAAACCGACATCAATGTCGGTTTTTTTGTATCTAGAATTTGGTGTTATTTCAGTTGTCCATCATTATGCCTGTTGTACACGTGCAATTTGGTTTTCTACATCGATTAGCTGGCCTGTTTTTAGCCAAATTTTCGCGCCATTTTTCCCAGCTTTCAAACTCATACTTTTATTAATAGGCAGTCGTGCCCAGCTGTGTTTTGTTAGTTGGTCTTGTTGTTCAGTAATATCACCTTCAAGCACAAAAAATTCAGCGCCGCCTAGTGGTGAAATGTCCAAGCTTGCATCGGCATCGAAGTGTAATAGTGACACTTCTTCAATAGCATCTTTGTATAACGGCGTTATTTGAATATTAGTATGCTCAGGCATAGCGACCTTGCCCATCGCGTTCATTTGTAGACGAACGTGTGTTCTGTCTTCGGGTTGGAATTGCCATAGTTTAACCATAATTACACAGCCAGCTTCTGAGCTAGGTGTGTGGCTAGACTCTGGCGGATTACGAATATAGGAACCAGCAGGGAAGTCACCATGTTCATCTTGAAATACACCGTCAAGAACAATAAATTCCTCCCCGCCGGTATGTACATGTGGTGAAAAGGCACTACCCGGCGCATAACGAACAATGCTGGTTGCCCTAGCAACTTCACCGCCAACACGCTCAAGTGCACGTCTGTCTACACCTATCATGGGGGATGCAACCCAAGGTAAGGTAGTGCTGTGTACTATTTCTCGTTTACTAAAGTCGGCGGCAATTTTCATCTGATTTCCTATTCTTCAATTTTTCAGTTTTAGTCAGTGTTAACTAAGTAGTAACTAAGTAGTAGCTAAGTAGTAGCTAAGTAGTAGTTAAGTAGTAGTTAAGTGCTAGCTAAGCCTTAGCTAAGTATTAGTTACGCGGCAATACTCGGGCGGTTAGCAATACGTGCTTGCCAAGCAATTAAGTTAGTTAATTCACTTGGGAGAGTAATTTGTGCAAACCCAGCAAACACTAGACCAGTATGCAAAGTGATGTCGGCAACAGTAAACACGTCTCCCGCTAAATAACTATTTTTTGCTAATACAGTATCGAAGTAAGCTAAACCTGATAATGCTTTTTCTAATTGTTTTTTACCCCAGGCTTTATTTTGATATGTTTCAAGTGCTGGGCCTAATCCATCTGTTGCATGATGAAAATAGGTCGCGACTGCATCGAGTACCATCGACTCTGCACGGCGTTGCATCATACTAATAATTGCACGATCTTTAGCCGTGTTACCCGTAAGTGATGGGCCAGAAAATTTATGATCAATATATTCAATAATAGCTGAACATTCAGCAATAAAAGTTCCGTCTTCAAGCTCTAAAATTGGCACACCACCTGCGGGGTTTTTCGCTAAGAATTCGGCCGTACGATGTTCTCCATTCATTAAGTCTACGGGAATAAATGTTGCTTTGTCAGTGGCATTTTTTTCAGCTAATGCAATACGAACCCGCAGTGGGTTGGGGAAGTTCTCAACGTCATAAATTTTCATAGTACTCTCACTTTATTGGTTAATGATGTTTGAACAATGTTTTCTACTGTTTGCTCAAACAAAGCTTTAGTGTTAATTCATCTAATATGATTAATCTATCTACTGGTAGGTAGGTTAATGTGAGATACTAATATAGTCAATGTTTTTTGCTTTCTAAAGCATCAGCATTTTGACTGGATGAATTTTAAAGTAAATAAATTAATAGCTTATAGCTATATTTTTTACAGTTAAACTATTGTTGAGGTTAATTTATTTAGCTACTGATAGGTGCTCCTAAGTGTATAATGTTTCTTGTCAGGCCATTTCTAGTCATAGATAATTGGCTTAAGTAATTAAGGGCAAGTTTTATGACGAAAAAACAAGAGCTTCTACAAATAGCACAAAACAAAGTGCGTGAAGGGGGTTATAACAACTTTAGCTTCAGAGAGTTAGCTAAAGATGTTGGGATAAAAAGTGCCAGCGTGCATTATCATTTTCCAACGAAAGCAGATTTGGGTGCAGAGCTTGCTAAACAATACACAGATGATTTTATGAGTGCTTTAGGTGAGCCTAAGGCACATATAGCCTCAGGTAAAAATCCGCTTAGTATTTATACCGAACAATTTAGACACGCGTTATATCAAGATAAAAAAATGTGCTTATGTGGCTTGTTAGGTGCAGAGTCTGATGTTTTACCTGAGCTTGTTCGAACTGAAATTAAACGTTTTTTTAATAAGAATTTAGCATGGCTTGAACAAGCTTATTTATCGATCAATGCCGACGATGCACTAGTGGCTAAGCAACAAGCCATTAATAGTATATCCCTGCTTGAAGGTGCAATGATGATCAGCATTGCTATCGAAGATAATAGCGTATTTGAAAATGCGGCTGAGCATTTACTTCGTTAAAGTATGGAATGTTGCAATAGAAAAGTATCAACAGCAAGCTATAATATGAGTAGCATAAAAATGAACAAATATGCAAACCCATAATCTGGCGGATATCCCATTAATATTTTGTTAATTTTTAACACTATGATTAACGACCCAATTTTGTATACTTAAGCTAACTTATATAATAATGCCACTTTTCCATTAGATGGAAATTTTAGTATGGTGTTTTCGGTTTGAATGCAAGGAAGGTCATTGGAAGAATTTTTAGCACAATTAAGGCAACGGCAAGTATTTAAAGTTGCGACAATTTATGCTGTTTCTGCGTGGCCGTTGATTCAAATTGCTGACTTGGCGGTACCTGCTTTAGGTTTACCAGATAGCGTGATGACCTTACTGCTAAAAATTTTTATTGCCGGCTTTCCGGTAAGCTTAATTTTTGCGTGGCTTTTTAACTTTACAAACAAAGGCATCGTACGTGCTGAATCAGCCAATAGTAGCGAAGGAACTAATAACGTAAATTTAAGAACAACGCTTACCGTTGCAGGCAGTTTAATCTTAGCATTAGCTGTAACGTTATTAAGTCAGTTGTTTTTCTCAACCCCGCAAGTGCTCATTGAGCCAATTGCTCCACCATTAAATGAATTATCACGACAGATCGACCAAGAAAACGCCCTGAAAAGTAATAAAGAATCTATCGCTATTTTACCCTTCGTAGCACTTAGTTCTGATCCTGAAGACGAGTATTTTGCTGATGGCATGGTTGAAGAGTTATTAAATCTATTAGCAAAAAATTCAGAATTACAGGTAGCTGCTAGAACATCTTCTTTCGCTTATAAAAATGTTACTAAAAAAACAATTCCAGAAATTGGTCGTGAACTTGGTGTTGATACCATTTTAGAGGGTAGTATTCGTAAAAATGATACAAATAATAAAATAAGGGTGACGGCTCAGTTAATAAAAGTATCAACAGGTGAACACATTTGGTCTGAGACTTATGACCGTGAATATCGAGATGTTTTTCAAATCCAGGACGAAATTGCTAACGCTGTGGTTGATAAGCTCAAAGTAACGTTATTAGGCAAGCCTATTAGTGAAGCTCATGATAAAGGCACTAACAGTATTAATGCAATGGTGGCCTACGGAAAAGGACAAAAGGAGCTTGCACATCGCACAGCAGCTTCGCTAACCAAAGCATTATCGCACTTTCAGGCTGCGGTAGCTGCTGACGATGAATATGCAAGAGCTTATATTGGCGTAGCTAATGCCAATGTTCTTTTAGCTTTGTATGGCACTTTACCTAAAGAAGAAGCAAACAAAAATGCACAAGCGGCAATTGATAAAGCCTTTAGTCTTGATGCTCAACTGGTAGATGCACATGCTACACAAGGTTTATTATTTAGTTCAACTAACAGAGATAAGGCCGAAGCTTCTTTTAAGCAAGCGATAGATTTAAATCCTAACTTTGCCATGACGTATATGTGGTACGGCTCATTTGTACAAAAAAATGGCGATATTGCTGGTGCTCATAAACTATTTGAACAAGCCTTCGAGCTTGACCCTCAATCACCTGTTGCAGCCTACAATGTTGCTTGGTGCTATTACCAAGAAGGAAATGAAGGTAAGGCGATGACATTGTTTTCGCAAATAATAGCCAATGATCCTTATTATCCTGGGGCTTATAACCTAGCAGGTGATATTTTGAGAACGCGTGGGCGGCTTGATGAATCGCTAGAAATGTATGAAAGAGCACTGCAAGTTGATTCAGGTAATAAAGGGGCGATAAAAGGCTTGCTATTGGCCAATATGGACATGAATAATCAAGAGGATACTCAACAATGGTTTACCTATCTTAATGATCATACAGACTTGTTTTCTAAAGAAGATGTTATTTTTTTACAGTCACGTTTTGCTGCCAGTAAAGGAAAAAATGAGCAAGCATTGGCGCTATTAGAACAAGTTGAATTTGATGAGCCTCGTGAGAGTATGAGCTTATATGTTGCCGGAGAAATTGCTTTTTACCGGGAGAACTATCCGCAAGCTATCACAGCTTACGAGCAATTATTTACAATAGATAAAGAAAATATGGATTACCGTTATCGCTTTGCTGACGGACAAGCTGCATTGCATTTATCTTATGCCTATCAACAATTAGAGCAAACAGCAAAAGTGAACGCACTTATTTCAAACTTTGAGCAGTACTTACTCAAAAAAATAAATAATAGTAGTAATAAGCCAGAAATTTTCTACAACATGACGTTAATCAAAGCGTTGCAAAATGATGATGGAGAAGCTTATAGTTTTTTTCAAAGTGCTATAGATTCCGGATGGGTCCAAACATGGAAAGTAGGCACTGAGCCGATATTGTCAGCATTATCAAAAACTCAGCGTTTTAAGCAAATGTTTGGTGGCGTTAGCGCTCGTCTTGAAAATATGAAGTTACGTGTTAAAGAGCAAGGTAGTTTTTTACTGGTAGATAACCTCTGAAATTACGATCAATTTAATGCAAAATATTGGTTATTAATTTAATGCCCCTAACATTGTGTTAGTAGTACCAATAGGCTGCTCAGCTTCGGTTATTGCTGTAACCACTGCCACTGCACTAACACCAGTATTCCATACTTCTGCTAAGCGTTGCTGGTTAATACCACCAATAGCAACAACGGGAATATTATTAGCTAAAGCTAATAAATATTGCAGGTTGTCTACTCCTTGAATTTGTCCTGTCATATCCTTAGTTTTAGTGGGAAATATTGCACCAACAGCGAGATAAGATGGCTGTAATTGTTGTGCTAAAAGAAACTCATAGCAGCCGTGTGTACTAATACCTAATCGTAAACCCGCAGCGGAAATAGCGGCTAAGTCAGCTTGTGCTAAATCTTCTTGCCCGATATGTACGCCGTATGCGCCATGTTTAATTGCTAGCTGCCAGTAATCGTTAATAAATAATCGACATGAGTATTTTTTTGCTAAGGTCACTGCTTTTTTGATGATGACATCAAGCTCTTCATTACTTTTATTTTTAATACGTAATTGTATAATTTTAATACTTAAAGGCAGTAAGCGCTCTAACCATTCGATTGAGTCGATCACGGGATATAAACCAAGTCGCTCATGCTTTGCTAAATTTAATGTCTGAAAGGCAGATAAGCAAAGGTGTTTATCGCTGAGTGAAGCCATTACTGTTGGAAAATAACTCGCCTGACTCGGCCAATCCCTTTGCTCGAATGCGCCATAATAGCGACTAGCAATATCTTTATTTGTTGAAGCTTCACGTCTAGCTTGTTGCTCTTGTTGTGAGAAGGTTAAGCCTTGGTTAATATAGGCTTTAGTTAAAGTGAAAGCATCTCTTAGCAAATAATCGTGAGCGAGAAAGCAAGCAAGGGCACTGGCAAAGCTACAGCCGCCGCCATGACTATGACTAGTCTCGATATAAGAAGACTTTAGCTGGTAGCTTTGCAAGTCATTACTCACTAATTTCTGTACGCAAGTATCAAGGCAATATTTGCTTACATCAGCATTTTTTTTATCATTAATGTCATCTTGGTGACCGCCTTTAACGATCACGGCATTACAGCCCAAGTTCATTATTTTTTTACTTATCGCTATATTGTCGTTTTCAGTGCAACTATCGATAAGTTTGCTGAGTTGTTTTGCCTCAATAAGGTTGGGAGTCATAACGTCTATCAACGGCATTAATGGCAGCAATGCATCGGTGTGAATAGTAGATAAACTCCCGCCAACACTGGCTTGGCCGACGGGATCATAAACAACGATCAGCTTTGTTATTTGCTGTTTTAACTCTGACAACAAACGAATCAGCCAACTGAGTTGTTCACTATTGGCAATTAAGCCTATTTTTATCGCGCTTGGTGGTTTATCAAAACGTAGCGCCTTTGCTTGCTCTGCTAATATTGTAACTTCGGTAGGGTTTATCGATAAAAGTTTAGTGGAGTTTTGTACGGTATTCGCGGTAATTAAATGGCAAACCTCCACATCAAGGTGATGAGCTGTTTTTATATCTGCTGCGATGCCTGCGCCTCCCGAGCAGTCAGCACCAGAAATGGTCCAAAGAATAGGCTTAGGTTTTTTAGTGGTTATTTTTGTTTCAAGTTTTATCATTAGCTATGCTCAGGCTGGTGCCAAAATGGCGTATCTAAGGTTGGCGTACTCGGATGAGCGGTTTGACGTTCAGGCATAGTGCCAGCGATATAAGCACTTTCTCCAGCTGAAATAGCGCTAGCAAATGCTTTCGCCATTAGCACGGGGTTATCGGCAAGTGCAACGGCACTATTAAGTAAAACACCATCAAAACCCATCTCCATGGCGATGCAAGCATCTGATGGCTTACCGATACCTGCATCTAAAATCAAGGTTGCATCGGGTAGGCGTGAACGAATACTAGCCAAATTATAAGGGTTCATCAGCCCTTTGCCTGTGCCAATGGGTGATGCCCAAGGCATAATTACTTGGCAGCCAAGTGCATATAAACGCTGACAAATGACTAAATCATCAGTGCAATAAGGTAGTACTTTAAAACCATCGGCGAGTAATTGCTCAGTGGCAATAAGTAATTCTATGGGATCCGGCTGTAAGTTATAGTCATCGCCAATCACTTCAAGTTTTATCCAATCGGTTTGAAATAACTCTCGACTCATTTTTGCTAAGGTGATTGCCTCTTTTGCATTTTTACATCCAGCCGTATTAGGCAGTAGGAAGCCTTGGTTTATTTTGACAATATCTTGAATATAGCGCCAAATTTTTTCACCTGATTGCTCAAGCGGGTTCTGTCGTTTCAGTGATAAAGTCACCACTTGTGAACCACTGGCGAGTATGGCTTGCTTCATCACTTCGGGTGACGGGTACAGCGCCGAGCCGATCAGTAATCGGCTGCTAAGCTGTTGGCCATAAATAGTTAAAGACATATGTTAGCCTCCAACAATAGGCAGTAGAATATCAATACTGTCGTCACTTTTTAGCACCGTATTAGCGTAATCACCTTTGCCAACAAAATCGCCATTAAGCGCTAAAGCAAAACTTTGTTGTCGCTGATTTTCAGGTAATGCTTTTACGAGTGCGGCTTGGATGCTTGTTGGTACTGAACAATCAGCTAATTCAACGGCGTCGCCGTTAATGTATATTTTCATTTTTTATCTCGCTAATCTTATCTTGTTAGTTTTATCTAAGCTCGGTGCGGATTTTTCACTGATAGGCAGTAAATGTGCGTATTGGTAACTTGCTGGCGTTCTATTTTGCGGAAACATTAAGTTATTAACATGTTCAAGTACTTGCGACAGCACGACAGGCGCAATTAAAAAGCCATGACGGTATAAACCATTGACTTGTATTAAGCCGTTTTGGCATAGTATTTTCGCTTGATTATCGCTAAAAGCAGGGCGAAGTTGACTAACATGTTGACGAATATTAGCTTCCGCAAAACCCGGATGAACACTATAAGCGGCGCTGAGTAACTCCATTGCCGAGCGTACTGTCATTGGGGCCGTATCGTCACTTTCAATTTCTGTTGCTCCAACAACAAAGTGTCCTTTACCTTTTGGCGCAATATAAAGTTGGTAACGTGGGTGCATCAATCTGACCGGCCTTGAAATATTAACTTCCGGGGCAAAAAGTTGGAACAACTCGCCCCTAACTGCGCGTAAATCATCCAATTCAGCATTTTTTATACGATCAGCTTTTGATGACTTTTTAGCGCCAACACCTCTGCAATCAATAATTAAATCAAATGATTGACTCACTTTTTGATTATTGCTCGTCCGACTATTTCTCGTTTGGTAAGTCACGTGACTTTTCTCTGTTGCAATCCTCGGTGTTACTTCAACCACTTCAGTTTGACAGCGCCAATCAACCCCTTCGTCATTTAATTGCTTTTGCAAAGCTATCAGTAACTTTCTATTACCAATTTGCCCTTCTTCTGGCAAATAAAGCGCTTGTGAAAATCGCCGTGCAAGTTCCGGCTCTAGTGCCGATAATTGCTGACGATTTAAGTGCTGTTGCTGATGGTCGTTGTAATTATTGGCCAAGAAACGCTTTAAACGATGATAGTCGCCAATATCTTGTTCATGACTCACCACTAACGAGCCCGTTTGTTGATAAAAGTTATAACCTGATAACGACTTAAGTAGCGTTGGCCAAAGTGATAATGAAGCAAAGCCCATTGCCACTATGTTTGCCGGACAGTGCATTGCCTCACCTAGCGGCGTTAATAATCCTGCTGCCGCATAGGCGGCACTTTGATGGCCATTTTTATGATCTTTGTCGAACAGAGTCACCTGATAGCCTTGTCGATTTAACGACAAAGCTGTCAGGCGGCCCATTAAGCCCGCGCCAATAATTGCGATTGTAGGCATAATGATATTTCCCCGCCGCTATTCGGCTAAGGTTTTATCAAGGCGATGATAAATTTCACTACCGCTAGCTTTAAACTCGGCTGATTTTTCAGCCATACCTTGGGTGGAAATGGCAATGGTTTCATCAAGTAGCTTTATCTCGATTATTTGCTCATTGTTTGTCTGGTTCTCCAAACCTGCAGCATAGTCTCTTACTTCTTGAGATATTTTCATTGAACAAAATTTAGGGCCACACATTGAACAGAAATGAGCAACTTTACCGGACTCTTGTGGCAGCGTTTCATCATGATAAGTTCGTGCGCGTTCAGGATCTAAACCGATATTGAATTGATCGTACCAACGAAACTCAAAGCGGGCCTTTGACATCGCATTATCACGAATTTGTGCGCCGGGATGGCCTTTAGCTAAATCACCGGCATGCGCGGCAATTTTGTAAGTCATTAAACCTTCTTTTACATCTTCTTTGTTTGGTAAGCCTAAATGCTCTTTAGGTGTTACGTAACAAAGCATAGCACAGCCATACCAACCGATATTGGCAGCACCGATACCAGAAGTTATATGATCATAGCCGGGAGCAATATCAGTGGTTAGCGGCCCTAAAGTGTAAAACGGCGCTTCGCCACAATGCTTTAGCTGCTCAGTCATGTTTTTTTGAATCATGTGCAATGGCACATGGCCTGGGCCCTCAACAATGGTTTGCACATCGTGTTTCCATGCCAGCTTGGTTAATTCTCCAAGGGTTTTTAATTCAGAAAATTGTGCTTCATCGTTAGCATCGGCTACTGAACCTGGGCGTAAACCATCACCTAAGGAAAATGAAACATCGTAAGCTTTTAGAATTTCGCAAATATCTTCAAAGTGGGTATAAAGGAAGTTTTCTTTATGGTGTGCTAAACACCATTTCGCCATAATTGAACCGCCTCGTGAAACAATCCCGGTGACTCGTTTGGCGGTCATTGGTACATAACGCAGTAGTACACCAGCGTGAATGGTAAAGTAATCAACCCCTTGTTCAGCTTGTTCAATGAGGGTGTCGCGAAAAATTTCCCAAGTTAGGTCTTCAGCAATGCCGTTTACTTTTTCTAATGCTTGATAGATAGGAACTGTGCCAATAGGTACTGGGGAATTTCTGATGATCCATTCACGCGTTTCATGAATATAGCGACCGGTGGAAAGATCCATTACCGTATCGGCGCCCCATTTAGTCGACCATACTAACTTTTCTACTTCTTCTTCAATTGAAGACGTTACTGCCGAATTACCAATATTTGCGTTCACTTTGATCAAAAAATTACGCCCGATGATCATTGGCTCACTTTCGGGGTGATTAATATTAGCGGGAATAATGGCGCGGCCGCGAGCAACTTCTTCACGGACAAATTCTGCAGTGATTTGCTCGGGGATGCTGGCGCCAAATGATTGTCCTTGGTGCTGTTGCAGTAATATTTCATCTTGTACTTCTTGACGCTTTAAGTTTTCGCGTATCGCAATATATTCCATTTCAGGCGTGATCAACCCTTGGCGAGCATAATGCATTTGCGTCACATTTTTACCGGTCTTGGCCTTACGTACTTTTGGTAAATGTTCAAAACGAATGTGATCAAGCCCTTCGTCCGCTAAACGTTGCTGGCTATAGCTAGAGCTTTTTCCTGATAAAAATTCAACATCGCCACGGATTTCAATCCAGTTGTCGCGCAAGCGTGGAATACCTTTATGAACATCAACTTCAATGGCGTCATCAGTATAAAAACCGGAAGTGTCATAAACACATAATGGTTGGTTTTTCTCATAAACAGCGTTGTCTTTTTGCCCACTGACTAAAGTGTCTGACAGTGATATCTCACGCATGCCAACACGAATATCGTGAATTTCGCCTTGAACATAAACTTTTTTGGAATTTGGAAATGATTGATCGGCAACATTTTTTAAAAATTCTGCTGCTTGATCGCGACGCTCGCGTCTGGAAATTGAACTCATGGTCTCTCACCTGTTTTTATAAAATAAAAGTTAGGCGGAGCTATATTAGGGTAGTAACGAGGAGCAGTATCGAAGGTAATTCATACCGTTGCTATGGAAGCTGCTCACTTGTTCCCTTCGCAGATGTTAATCTAATCAGGTTCTACGGATCCCGCTTTCGCGATCTCAGCCCTATGGCACTCCGACAAGTCAATACGTTTAATTATTTTTAAACGTGACTGGATTCTAGCGCGAAGACTTATTCTTTTGCAATGAATTTTGAGTAGAGATAGAAGCGGCTCTCAATAATAAATGAAAAATAACTGTCACAATACTTCTGCTTAGTGCATCTTAAAAATAAAACTAAGGATTTTATGAAGAAGGAAGGTTTCGGCCAGTCGCTTACTCAGTTTGAGTTTGTAGCATTGATAAAGGATAAGCGCCTTGGTTTTGATGCAGCGTATAAACTGTATGCTGATCATGTTTATTCTTTAGCATTGCACATTTTAGGCGATAAAGACGTAGCTTGCGATATTCTTCAACAAGTCTTTGAAACTTTACTTATGAAAGCTTCTCACGTAAAAAAATTGGAATCGCTTGGTGCATGGCTAAAAAGAGTCACGATAAATGCCTGTATGGGGCATTTCAGGAAAACATCGAAAACGAGCAATAATATAGACGCCGAAGAGGCATTTGAAATACTCGCTGAACCGTATCGTATCCAAGAAGCAAAGTTGAAAGATGAACAACAAGTTTTAGACTACTTAGCTAAACTACCGGGTATACAACGCTCTGTAGTTTACTATTATGCGGTATACGGCTTAAGGCATAATGAAATTGCGCCAAGTTTGGGCATAGAAGAAGCTAATAGCCGACAACTTTATCGCCGAGCACTGCAACAATTAAGATCATGGTTGCAATAATTGAGAATTATTATGAATGATAATAAATCAATAATAGAAGAAAAATATACTGAGTGGGAAGCTCATCGAGCACCTGACTTTTCAGGTGAGATATGGCAAAGACACCAAAAGAAAAAGCAAAGTAAATGGCTAGCAATGGCAGCAAGTTTCGCGCTACTTTCTTTTGGCATTTGGTTTATTAATGTTGAAACTAGTACAAGTTTACAAAATGAAAATTGGGCTAATGTAAATATGTCTGATCCATCATCAGAGCAAATCTTGTTAGAAAAAAACTCTGATTTAGAGCAAAAACTGGCGCAAGTATCGAAAAATACTTTATCTAATCAACAGCGATTAATAATGAATAATTGGTATGACGAGCTAGCGATGATTGATTTTTCTATAGAGCAGCAAACACAAAAAAATATTGATGAAAAGCTTTGGAGTTTAAGGCGTGAAACTTTACTCCGTATGATTAGGTTTTATAGTCAACCTATTGATGTTTATGAAATATAACAGGGTTAAATATGAAAATTAAGTATTTGTCAATATTGCTACTGGCTTTACCTCTTACTGCGGGAGAATTGAAATCACCGCAAGCACAACGCATTGCTGAGCAAATGTCAAAAATGATAACGCAAAAAATACAAGAAATTACTGTGTTGGAGCAGGCTGCGGGTGCTAAAAATGTGCAAATAGATTTATCGCAGCCACAGCGATTTAATAGTGGACGTTTTGGCATTATTTTATCTGCTAATTCTCCCGGCTTAGTTATATCAGTAACACCGAATAGTCAAGCGCATAACTTTGGTATTCAAAGTGGTGATAAAATTACGTCGATAAACGGTGCCGAAATTATTGATAATATAAAGCCTGCACTGGCCGTACTTCAATATGCTAAAAAAGAGACTGGCGTTGAAATTACGATAATGCGAGATGGAAAATCAATGATGTTAGCAGGTACTCTCACCGTAAAATTAACCCCAGGTTGGAAATTTAGCACGATAAACCAAGACATCCCGCAGCCTTTGATGAGTGTTACTAATAAAATTGAGCCGGAAAAGCAAGAATGCGGGCAAGTGAAACTGGGATTTCGTGTCGAAGAATCTGGTTACAAGGTTAGATCTTTAAAGACAGTTGTTGTTGTTGAAGCGATTGATGGCGTTAAAGTTGAAAACCCATTAGAGCAAGACTACTTAAAAATACCGGTTGGCTATCATAGATTAACAGTACACAGAAAAATTCATCATTTTGATAAAGAACATGCTGAATCAGCCGAATTTAATGTTCGAATAGACGCTAATAGATCGTATTTTTTGGCTTATCGTAGTGACACTTTGTTTTCTAGTAATAAATCCAAAAAGTATGCTGAATTACCGGTGATTTGGAAAGAAAAGCAACAAAATTGTGAGATGCAGTGAGTAGCTGTATAGGCACTTTATTAGATGAGATATAGCTTTTTATAAGAGTACATTTTTTTACTTTGAAAAATAATAATTAATATTCTAATTAAAAATTTCAGTTAATTGTCACAAAAATCGTTTCCATGCATCTTACATAGAGTAAATGAGCCTTCAAACATATTGAATCTAGAAAGAATTGAGTTTATCTAATATCTTATTCATTTGTTTAGAGAAACTGCATGACTGCAGTTATGCATTGGCTAATTTACTTTTATTTCGTATAAGCATTGGTGAATGAAATTTTACGCCAAATATAACAAAATTCAATTTTAGATAGTTAGCCTTAAAAGGAATTTAAATATGAAAAATTATCTTAACGTCATCTTTATCGCTTTTAGCATAAACTTTACTTCGCCAGTCATAGCATCGGAAAAAAACGGGAGTGCAGGTAAATTTTCAGGAGAGTTAGCTGAATTAACTACGGATAGCTTTACTGTAAATCCAGACCATATATGTGATAGTGATAGTTGTTTGAAACTATTTAAAGAGTTAAAAAAATATGCTAAATGGGGCAACCCTGAAGCACAGGTATTGGTTGGAACAGCCTATTTGACTGGTAATGGTTTAGAGAAAAATGACCGATTGGCGGTAAGAAATTTACGCAAAGCTGTTTTGTCCGGCTCTAATCGAGCACGTTGGATGATGTCCTATCTATACAAACATGGGATAGGTATTGATAAAAACCTTGCTCAGTCTGAGCGTTTACTAGATAAAGCAGCTAAATATAACTACCCGCCTGCACTGTTTCAAAAAGCGACAGAAATAATTAATTTTTCTGGGAGCAATAACGAGGAAGGTGTTGCCATGCTTGAGGCTGCAGCAAAAAAGAAACATAAAGCGTCAATGTACCTCTTAGCCAAAATGTATCAGTATGGTAAAGGCCTTTCTTTGGATCAGCTTAAAAGTGCTAAATTATATAAGAAATTAGCTTTCTCGAGCTATCGAGATAGCCGCAAGCAATTAAAGTCTATTTTACAGGAAGTAAAAAAAGAGCAAAAAAACTCAGAGGAAATGCTTTCCCTCTCTAGTGATATTGAAAGAATCGAAGTAATTGGTCATAAATGGGATATGGAGTTGGCGCTGGAATATAAAGTTGAAAGAATGTCCAAAAGCAATATTTATGATGGCAATAGTTTTGGTAGTCATTTGCGTGGCCGTACGTGTTTAAATTCAAGCTCTAAGTGTATTAGTATTAGTGGTGAGGATGTAGATGGCTTTGTGGCTAATGTTATGCGTGATGCCCAAAAAGTGTGGTCTATAAAACGCTAAATTCACGTTTGATGCTTTGCTCATCGTAACCAGTTGATGGCTAACGATGAGCTATATAATTACCATTTTTGCATTTTCCGGTAGATAGTCGATGGATTAACTTCTAGTAATGCTGCGGCTTTGGTAATGTTGCCTTCGCACTTAGCAATCGCTTGTTCGATAGCGTGTTTTTCAACTAATTCAAGTGGAATAATTTCGTTGCTGATAGTTGATAATTGCGTTTCTTCAATTGACTTAAGTGAAGACTTTTCTGGCTCATTGAGTACGGGGGAATTTATTTTTAATTGTTCTGCCAATAGTGGCTGTATCATGGCTAAGGTTATTTTTGTTCCGGTATTCATAATACAAACACTATGTACGGTGTTTTCTAATTGCCTTACATTTCCAGGCCATGAATAATCAATGATAAAAGCACGTGCATCACTACTAAAACCGATAAAGCTCTTTTGTTGTTGATGATTATATTTAGCTAAGAAGTGCAGGGCAATAACATAAGCGTCTTGTTCACGATCTCTTAGTGGCGGCAAGTTTAAGGGAATTACATTAAGGCGATAAAATAAATCTTCTCTAAATTCTCCGTTGTTAACGGCATCACTTAGCTTTACTGATGATGCAGCAATAATTTGTGCATCGAATTTCATCAACTTATGATCACCTAACGCGGTAAATTCTCGCTCTTGAATAACCCGTAGCAACTTAGCTTGCAATGCCATCGGCAAGGTGGTTATTTCATCAAGAAATATCGTGCCACCATTACTTTGAGCAAATAAACCTTCTTGGTCATTAATCGCCCCGGTGAATGCCCCCTTCTTGTGACCATAAAGTTGAGATTCGATTAGTGTTTCTGAGAAATTGGCGCAATTCACCGCGATAAACTCCCCTTCGCGCTTGCAGCCAGACTCATGACAAGCCTTGGCAACAAGCTCTTTACCGGTGCCTGTTTCACCATGAATGTAAATTGGTACATTTGCCCCTGCGGCTATTGATATATGGTCAATCAATTGCTTGATTTTAGTGCTTTCACCAATAATGGTTTGGCTGAGCTGGCTTGTAGCTGGAGGTGTGTCTTTAGTGGCTATGCTATCTTGTACTAGCATAACCAGTTCAGAATTTTTCCAAGGTTTGGAAATAAATTTTTCAATAATAGCCTGATTAAAACCAGCAGAAACCGAATCAAAATCTTCGTAGGCGCTGAGCATTATACGTTTAGTGTCTGGCCAACGTTTTTTAATTTTAGCCAGTAACTTATCACCGGTAATGTCTGGCATACGCTGATCAGAAATGACTAATACCGGTTGGTTATCTTGCATGAATTCGAGGGCCAATCGCGGTGAGGTAAACGACTCAATATGTACATCTACCCGCATTAGGGTACGTTTTAATGCAGCTAAAATTTCGCGCTCATCATCAACAATGACGACCAAAGGGCGAGTATCGGTAATTTCCATTAGTTGGCTGCTCCATCTTTTTGTTGTGAAGGACTTTCTTTACGAGGGCCATGCAGTATATAAGCGACAATGACATTTTTTGTATGTTCTTGGTGTTTGGCCAAGTTATCAATATGGCTTTGTGAAAGTACAGTCTTTTCATTAAGCAGCTTGTGTTGTTCATGATTTAAAATATCTTGTGCCAGCAGCATTCCTGGCTGTAATTCACCAATGCTTTTTGCTATCTCTAAACGCTCGGTTGTCAATGGTGTGGTTAGCATAGTGATAAATTGGCTGAAAATTTTAGAGTCAAATAAGTTACCTAAATTTTTTTTCATTAAAATGACAGCTTCTTGCGGAGTAATGCATTGCTCGGTCATTTTACCGGATACTAATAAGTCAAAATGAATACTGATTGCTAAAATACGTGAAGTAATTGGAATGTCATCGCCGCTAAGGTGTTGCGGTATACCTGAACCATCGAAGTGTTCATAAATGTGACGAACGATTTTTGCACAGGGAGCTAATGATTCAACAGAAGTTAAAACATCAGCACTAACTTGTGGATACTTCATCCAAGTTGACTTGTCTTGTGAGCTCATTTTATACCAAGGTAAAGCAACAAGCGACGGGGATAAACTGCTAATACCAATGCGATAGAATAAGGCTGCCAAATAAACATGAACTGGGTGAGGTTCTTCTAACTGCATTCTATTGGCTAGCATTTTACTTTGCTGAGCAACTCGATAGGTGTGCCCTGATGTGTCTTGAGTTTGCATGGCAACTAAGTTTGCACTGAGTTGTAATAATTCATTATTCAATGTTGCCAGTTTCTTGTGTTTATCAAGGACGTTGATATGCTTCGCTTGAAGAAAATTACTAACTTTTATTATCGAATCTTGATTTGCTGACAAACGCTGATTATCCAGCTTTAAGCTTTTAATTACTGATAATTTTTTATTTTCAACTTTCAGTTCGTTGATTAACTTTGCTAAGGTTTCTTTGAGTTCGATGTTACTCCATGGCTTATTTAAGTAAGCCGAAATTTTACCTTCATTAATTGCTTTTTTTGCTAACTCTGTATCGGCATAGCCGGTTAGTACGATGCGTTTACATCTACTGTTAATTTTAGCGATATGACTAAGAAACTCAGCACCATTTATCTTTGGCATTTTCATGTCAGAAATAACTATTTGTGTTGGTGAGTTATGAAAAAAATTTATTGCTGCTTGCGCGTCAGTAAACGCATGTACTTGATAGTCTCTGTGCAATACACGCTGGAGTGCATTAAGTACTTCCTGTTCATCATCTAGCAATAAAATTGACGGTAACATTTCTCACCCCTAAAAAAATATAGTTAAAGATTAATTAGTTGCATAAACTCATGCTAGCATTATAGTTAACGTTAAGTGAAGTGTTTAAAGGACGTTGAATAATGAAAGGTGCAATTTTTACCGGCTTTGCGGAGTATGTTGAAAAGGAATTTGGCTTAACTACGTGGTTGAAAACACTTGATAGTTGTGAACTTGCTTCTAATGGCGAATATTTATCAACGGAACTTTATGAAGATGTTGAGTTTAAAGTGTTAGCAGATACTCTAGGAACAATTATAGGAGTTGATAGGGAGTATTTGTTCAGAGGCTTCGGTGAGTATTTTTTCCCTGTATTGATGTCACTAGGCTTACCTCATGTTAAAGAAATAAATAACCTATTTGATTTTATGCGCGCAGTCGATAGTGTTATTCATATTGAAGTGCAAAAAAGTGACCCTTTAGCCTATACACCTACACTTTTGTACGATCAGCCACATGATAACGTACTTATTATTCGTTACATATCACACCGTCAAATGTGTCATTTTGCAGAAGGATTAATTCTTGGTGCCGCCGCTCACTTTCAGCAGAAAGCTCACATTTATCAAACTAAATGTCTATGTAAAGGAGATGAACATTGCCTGATCAGAGTCGAGATTTGAATATAGCATTACAAGAAAAAGTTACATTGTTAGAGAAAGCGTTGACACGTGAACGCAATGCTAAAAAGAAATTAGAAGCAAAGTTGGATCAAAAAGCAGAAGTTAGGCTTTATGATAATAAAGAGTTCTTCGATTCTTATGAAAAAGCAACAAGCCGCCAAGTTCAGCTGCAATTTTTAGCTAGTCTGACACAAGAGTTACTATTGGATAAGAATATAGATGAATCATTTTCTCATTTTGCCGGTAATGTTGCGAAATTATTAGATGCATGTCCTGTTGTTGTCATGCGTATTAATCAGGATGATGAAAATTATGTTTGGTCATTAGCGTCACCTAGTGAGTCATGGCAAACAATGCTTTGGCAAAAAGATTATGAATTACTAATTAAGCCTATGTTGGCTAAGTTAGAATCACGTTGGCACCGTATTGAACGTTCGAATAGTACCTGTAATCACATGTGCTCAGAGCTGTTTTTTAATGAAATGTTATTGTACCTAATAGTAAAGGTAACTGAAAAAGAACGGCGCATAATTTTACTCGATATTAGTCATTATTGTTATAGTGATGACTTTAAGCAGACTTTAGATATTGCCGCGCACCAATTTGGCTCAGCTATAAAAAGGCGTATGACGAAGGTTGAACTTGCTTACAATATTCGTGATTTACGCAATACTGTTTCCGAACTTAAAGCGACCCAGCAACAATTAGTTCATAGTGAAAAAATGAGTTCATTAGGGCAATTAGCCGCGGGAGTCGCTCATGAAATTAATAATCCCATTGGTTATATCACCAGTAATTTAGATGTTTTAAAAGATTATATTAATATTTATGATCAAGCATTATCACAACTCCCTACTAAGTTAGTTGAGCAACTTGATAATGCTCGTGAGCTATCATTTGCCCGTGAGGATGTGAGTGAATTGCTCGACTCTTGCATTATTGGCGTTGAACGCGTTACTGAAATTGTTGCAAGCCTCAAAACATTTTCCAGAAAAGAACAAGATGAATTTTCTGCTGTTGCGATTAATGATGTTATTGAAAGTGCATTAAAAATAGTCTGGAATAAACTTAAGTATGATCATGATATTGTCCAAGAGCTATCTTTAGGGTTACCTGAAATTCACGGAAATTATGGCCAATTACAACAAGTGTTTGTTAACTTATTTGTTAATGCTGCACAAGCAATGGATGAGAGTGGTGAACTTAGAATTGAAAGTAATATGATTGATAATTATATTGAAGTAAAAGTTCATGATACCGGCTGTGGTATGGATGAATCTGTTATTCGTCGTTTGTTTGAGCCCTTCTATACCACTAAGGATGAAAGTGAAGGTACAGGCTTAGGGCTATCAGTTTCGTATGCCATTGTAGAGAAGCATAACGCGATGATAAGCGTAAACTCTGAGCCTAACCAAGGCTGCACGTTTACGCTTAAATTTCCTATTGTCTATTCATGAGATTAAGTGATGCTTATTCCCTTATAATTGGGCAATAATATTTTTCGGGTTGTAAATATGAAAAATATCATAGCGACTAGTAGTAAGATTGTGCTGCTGAGGTGTTCTAAATGAAATGGAAACCTCAATGTCACTGCCATTTAGTGCCGACTTTCTATCACAATAAAGCATAGCGCTAATGGGAAATAACCCTTTATTTAACTCCAGCGATCCAGTCAACACTTGTTCTGCTTCAAAGCGTGCCATTAAATGAATTTTCTTGTCTATGACGCGCTTGTTATTCATATCAATGCGGGCATAACATGAGCTTATTTTTGACATCGCGTCTGACTTTGCACTCGTTTGTTGATTTTTAATATAAAATTCAACTCCCACTTGTAAGCGACCTTTTATACGATTTGGAAAAAGACCATTAAGGCGATACATGCTTTTACTTGGTTGCGCAATACCGTAGCTTTTGTGGCTTGAAAGTGAAAAGCGAGTTTCATTCATTACAAATGAGCCAACATCATTACTAAAAGCAGCTTGTTCGACACTTGAAGGTAATGGGTATACTCGGGTGATCCAACCGGGAAATAAGTCTGCTTTGTTTACAGCTTGAGCTAGCACTTCATTACTCCCAACATGATATGGGTTTAAAGTGCGTAGTATTGATAATTCATCCTCAGCTTTCAGTAGCAGAATATTCTTATCATCCAAGCTTGCGCTCAATGATGAGGCTTTCTTCCACTGAATAGCCGCACTCCCACCTAAAATAATAGTAAATACAGCCAATAAGGTGACTTTAATTAAAGAGTCGGTGAATGATGTTGTATGACGACTATATCTCTCTCTTCTATAGTTAGCACTCATATTCTTTTCCTCACAATTCAATAGACCTTAGAACCTTTGCAATTGCTTTGCCAGTTATAAAAGTATTTACAATCAGTGCTTTAGGTTTTTCTTTAGGCTGTTTAGCTGAAAGTGCTTTGCAAATTGCAATAGATTTAACTGCAGTTTGCGAATGATTTATTAATGTTTTCTTAACTGATTGATATTAATGGTAAAAAAAATAGGCAGGAAAACTGCAATAACCTTGAGTGAGAATAACTCGATGAGCAAGGTTCAAGTATTATGAGGAGAAATCTATGCGAATAAATTCCCTTAAGGCAGCTTTAGCTGCTTTGTTGCTAAGCACGAGCAGTGCGGCATATAGTGTTACGCAAGTAGATATAGAGTTGCAGTTGCTACTTGATATATCGGGCAGTATTAATAGTACTGAATATGACTTACAGCTGCTAGGTTATCAAGCAGCTTTTGAAAGCGATAACGTGCAAAATGCTATTATCAATGGCAGTGAAGGGCAAATTGCAGTGCAACTGATTATGTGGTCTGGACCAAATCAGCAAAGTGTTATGATTGATTGGACTTTAGTTGATAGTGCTACAAGTGCCGATACCTTTGCGACGGACATTGCTGCTATAGCTCGCCCATTTTCAGGATGGACAGCAATCGGTGAAGCTATAGAATACGCTTATCCATTATTTGAAAATAACGGCTTTGAAGGTTTTGAGCAAATAATGGATATCTCAGGAGATGGCACTAATAACTCTGGTGTAACACCAAGTATAGCGTCTGATAATGCCATTGCTGATGGTGTTGACACGATAAACGGTATTGTTATCACCACAAATCAGAATGTTGTTGATCAATATTTAGGTGAGGTAATTAACGGCGAATCACCATTCCTGTTGGCACCAGGTAATTTTGATGATTTTCAAACTTCCATTGAAAATAAAATTGTCGCCGAAATAGCAGGCAGTAGACCCGTTAATGTTGTTTCAGTACCCGAGCCGAGCACCATAGGTTTATTTGCTATTCCCGCAATATTTATATGTTTTAGAAAGCACACTATCAAGGAGAAGAAATCATGAGATTATTTAACATGGTTATAGCTGGTTGTATCTTATTGTCTAGCGTAGCAAATGCGTCGACGGATAGTAATTTTGTTTTTGATTTTGGTGTAGTACGGCACAATAATGTTGGAGAGCCTATCGCCTTTGAAAAAACCACTGAAATACCTATTGTTAATGGTGTTGAAACGACACTTTATGGCTTAGTAGTCACGAGCGCTACCAATGAGAAGTTTAACTTGAACTCCGTGCATATTGTGCCAATAAAAAATAAAAATGGTGGTTTGAAAAAAGTGATGGGAAAAACCATGATAATTAAAAAACGAGGCGCGATTTTTATGCGCACAGACTTTGATGATTTACCAGGTGACTATCAAATGGAAATTTATATTGATAATGAGCTGCATCGCACTATTAGCTATCAATTAGCCGATAATTCCCTTGCAAAGCGTTAAAGGGCTAGTTCCTCAGTAGAATAAGACAAGGATGTCTATTAATTAGCGACTAGTCGCTAATATTATTGTAAATTTACCTGCAATTTGTCGTAATATAGGCAAAATAATTAAAGTACAGATATGGAATTTACTAATGGCTGAATCAACATCGGAAAACTCAACGGAACAGACGGCAAAAGCGCTTGACCCTTCTAATCTACTAAAAGACGAGCTTGATCAAGTCAGTTACTTTTATAATGTAATTGTCGAGTTTTTTACCAATTATAGTTTTCAGTTAGTTGGTGCTTTCATCATTTTTATTATTGGTTATATGTTTGCGGGGAAAATAGCTAAATTGGTTTTACGCTTATGTGAGCGACATAAACTAGATGTTACTTTAAGTCGTTTTTTAGCTAATACCAGTAAAATGTTAATTGTGGTGATGATTACCATTATTTCTCTAGGGAAACTTGGTATTAGCGTGACACCCTTTATTGCTGCAATTGGTGCTATTTCATTAGGTGCGGGTTTAGCATTACAGGGCTTGTTAGCGAACTATGCAGCAGGTTTTAATATTATCATTATTCGTCCATTTGTTGTTGGCGACACCATTACGGTGCAAGGCGTTACAGGGCTAGTTAAAGAAGTTTTGTTAGCTTACACAATATTGTCAGACGAAGACAATGTTGAGATAACTATTCCCAATAAGCATATCGTTGGTGAAGTATTACATAACTCAAAGCATGACTCATTGCTGGAGTTAAGTGTTGGCATTGACTACAGCGAAAACCCATTAGAAGTTGTAGCAATGCTTGAGGATGTTATCGGTAAGCTTGATATAGTCAGTGATGTTCGTAAGCCATTAATCGGGATTGATGCCTTTGCCGACAGTGCAATTAATATCGCTGTACGTTTATGGACACCTACAGAAAGTTTATACAGTGCAAAATATACAGCATATAAAGAAATTTACTTAGCACTTGAACATGCAAATATTAAAATTCCATTCCCTCAACGCGATGTTCATCTTATTAAAGATGCAGTGTAATTAATGATCAGTTTTCATTACCTAAGTAATAACTATTTATGGCGTTAAATAAAGCTCGCTTAGATAGGTTTCTTGCGCAGCATTGCCAAATAAGTCGCCGTAAGGTACGACTTATGCTGGCGCAAGATCGTGTTTTAGTAGATGATCGTATTGCCCATGATATCGATGAGATTATAGACACTTTTAGTCATGTGACATTAGACGGACAAGCGATACAGGCGAACAGCGCCTATTACGTTATGTTACACAAGCCTGTCGGCGTAGTTAGTGCTACAAAAGACACTATTCACAAAACCGTTATTGATTTACTCGATTCTGCCTTTAAAGATGAGTTGCATATCGTTGGTCGCCTTGACCTTAATACTTCAGGTTTAATGCTGCTGACTAATGATAGTCGTTGGTCTGAACGCTTGATGCAGCCAGAAAGTAAGATTAGTAAATGCTATCTTGTGACGTTAAAAAATAAGCTAACAGCAGATTATATTGAGGCTTTCGCTAACGGCATGTATTTCGAATATGAGGGTCTCACAACTAAGCCTGCGAAATTGACCATACTTTCTGACTATCAAGCTGAAGTTGAACTTGTAGAAGGAAGATATCATCAGATTAAGCGCATGTTTGGTCGTTTTAGAAACCCTGTTGTGGCATTGCATCGGCATAGTATCGGAAACCTACAGCTCGATAGGGAGTTGCTTGAAGGACAAAGTAGACAATTAACTGAAATTGAGGTTAATAATATTAATAAATAGATTTTCAATGCCTCATTATTTATCATTGAGAAATTATAATAAGATGTAATAAAAGGAAAATTGTGACTAAATATATTATTTTACTTATTGTGTTGGGTTTGATTGTGAGCTTTTTTGTACGTAATAACGCAAATCGTGAAGCAGCTAAAGTTAATGCAGTAAAAGCTGCGGAGTTTTTAAAAAAAAATAAAGAAGCAGAAGGAGTTATTGAAACAGCTTCTGGTTTACAGCTACAGGTGTTAAGCACAGGTGACGGTGAAGTTCACCCAACAGCAAACTCAAAAGTAAAAGTGCATTATCATGGTACGTTACTCGATGGTACTGTTTTTGACAGTTCAGTGGAAAGAAATGAGCCTATCAGCTTTGGTTTGAATCAAGTGATTAAAGGTTGGACGGAAGGTCTACAATTGATGGTTGTTGGTGAAAAAACACGATTGTTTATTCCTGCTGAGCTTGGCTATGGTAATAGTGCTGCTGGGAAGATTTTACCGGGTTCGTTACTTATTTTTGATGTTGAATTATTAGCAATTAATTAATCGTTTGAAGGGCTATATTATTTAAATGATTTCCGGCTTAGTTGCTCCTATTTAACTAAGCCTTATTCTTTCCCTGTATCATCAAATAATATTTTTACTCTGATCTGAACGCTTCAGCGCTTAAGTGATGTCGGTTAAGTAATTTGTAGAACTCCGTTCTATTACGTTGTGCTATTTTGGCGGCTTGAGAAACATTACCTGCAGTTATCTTCAGTAATTTTGCTAAATAGTCTCGTTCAAATTTATCTCTTGCTTGTACAAAAGATGGTAAAATAGCTGTTTTATCACGTAAAGCATTTCTAACCAGCATCTCGCTGAGCAAGGGTTCAGTTGATAAAGCGACAGTTTGCTCGACAACATTTTGTAGCTGTCGAATGTTTCCCGGCCAATCGGCACTGATTAAAACTTCCATAGCCTCTTGTGAAAAACCTGAAATGTTAATATGAGATTGCTCAGTTGATCGAGTCAAAAAGTGTTGTGCTAGTAAAGGGATATCCTCTCTGCGTTCCGATAATGGTGGCAAGACCAATTCAACAACATTGAGTCGGTAATATAAATCTTCACGGAAGGTTTTATCGATAATTGCCTGTTGTAAATTTTTATGGGTAGCGGAAATGATTCTGACATCAACTTTAATATTTTGGGAACTTCCTACCGGTCGAACTTCTCTTTCTTGCAAAGTGCGGAGCAACTTAACTTGAAAATTCATCGGCATATCGCCAATTTCGTCTAAAAACAGAGTACCGCCGTCAGTCGCTTGGAATAGCCCTATATGATTCTTTTCAGCACCAGTAAAAGCTCCTTTAGTGTGGCCAAATAGTTCTGACTCTAAAAGCTGTTCAGGAATAGCTGCGCAATTAATGGCAGTAAACTTTTGGTCATATCGGGGGCTAGCTAAATGGATTGCTTTTGCTAGCAGCTCTTTACCTGTCCCGCTTTGACTATGAATTAATAAACTAAAGTCACTTTTAGCAACTTGCTTGCTTTGTTGCAGCAGTGACTCCATGACCGTGCTACGACTGATTATTTTATCTCGCCATTGATTATCAACTTGATTGTGGTTAAGTTCCGCAGGTTGTAAACGAATTGCTTCTTGAACAACTTCCAATAGCTCTTTACTTTCGAAAGGCTTAGTTAAAAAGCTGAAGACGCCTTGTTTAGTGGCATTAATTGCATCGGGTATTGTGCCATGTGCCGTCATTATGATGACAGGTATATGTGGATGTCGTGCTCGGATTTGTTCAAACAAAGCCATGCCATCCATTCCTTCCATTTTCAAATCACTAATAACTAAGTGAGGATGAAAACTTTCTAATCGTCCTAAGGCTATTTTGGCATTTTTTGCTGATTCAACATGATAGTCGGCAGCAGAAAGGCGAATACCTAGTAAACGTAATAAACTAGGATCGTCATCCACGATGAGGATCTTATTTTTACTACTATCTGTTGTAGGGCTAAGGGGATTCATTAAGTTATCTCTATATCTAAAGGTGATATTTCATCTACGTGATCTTGCTACTTATAGTTAACGTGAACTCAGGTTAGCTAGTAACAAATTAACTAGTGCTCGCGCTCATCAATTGTTTGATCTATTTTTTTTAGTTGAATAATGGTTTGCTCAAGTAATGCTAGTTTGTCTATTAATGCATGCCGCTTTTTCAACGCTATTTTTTGTTGTTCCTGTTGCTGAACTAGTAGCCGATTGTACATTAGTAACTGTTGATTTAGCTGATCACGCAATAGAGAAATTAAAGCTTGTTCTTGTGGGCTGATATCAGAAAAAGCTATATTATTTCTTTTTTTTGTCATTTGATTGAGTAAAGCTTTAGCGCTAAAGCTATTGTAAATAGGTGATTTTGGTAAGCTATAAAGTAACAATAATTTGATCTGACTATCGTAGTCATGTTTTGATGATTGACTTGGTAGTATTGCCACTTTATCTTGTAATTCTTCAACTTCTGCTATGAGTTCAAGCTCAGTAAGTTGTTGTAAATCAAGATAGTACTCACCATAACTTGTACTGCCACCTTTTGGTTCCGGTGTGGTGGTCAACTCGCAGCCAGAAAGTAAGAAAAGACTACTTAATAGTAGAAGCGACAGAGAAAAGTAATAATTAATAAGCATTAATCATGCTCCTTTTGCGTAAAAGCACGTGGCAAAGTTATTTTAATTTTTGTGCCTGCTTGTTGCTTTTGATTGCTGATTATCGCTATATGACCATTAAGCCTGAGTATCAACTCTTTTACGATTGTTAAGCCTAAACCACTGCTTTTTACGTGGCTATCTGCTGGCGGCGGTCCTTGGAAAAAAGCATCAAATACTTTACTTTGATGTTCATCGCTAATGCCCATACCTTGATCGCTGACAGTTAATAGTAATTGACCTTCTTGAATTATGGTTGAAATGACAATAACTCCTTCATTTGGCGAGTACTTTATTGCGTTAGATAATAGGTTATCGATGATTACGGCGATTTGTTTGCAATTACTCACCAAATAAATACTGCTGAGTTGCCGTTTGATATTAATTTTCTTACGCTTTATATCGAGTTTTCGATCGGACAACACTTGAGTGATAGTATCATCAATGAGCATTTGCTCTGAATCTTGTAGACTGGTTGAATCGAGCACTATATTAAAATCGAGTAAGTTCTCTATATGCTTTTGTAAACGAAAGACACTTTTTTTAATGATATGAGAAATCTCTTGCTGCTCAGCATTAAGTTCCCCAACACTATGATCATAAAGTAATTCGGTTCCCTCTCTAATGGCGGCTAATGGTGTCTTCAATTCGTGCGATATATGCCTTATAAAGCTAGATTTTTGCAGTTCAAGTGCGTGTAAGCGTGTGCGCATGTTTTCCAATGCTTGCGCTATTTCTTGTATTTCTGGTGAACCAATGAGCTGTATTTCCTTGTCAAATTGCCCTTGTTGCAAACGCAAAATGCTTTTGGTTAATCTTTTTAGTGGCGTGGTGATAAGAAAAATAAAGACTGCCGCAATTAATAAGCTAACTGGGATGATAACTAAGCTCCGGATCATGATATCGCGAGTGGCTTGTGCCGCTTGTTTGATACGATTGACCTGCTGAGCGTTTAATACATTACTGTGTCGACTAATTTGTTCATAATTCTCTGTGAGCAAATTAAATTTCTCTTGAATAGGTTGTAGAATATCGACATCGTTTGATGGTTTTTTTTCTGCATTAGGAATGGTGACTTTTACCAAATATGTGACTGTATCAACATAAGTTTCAACCAGTTTTTGTAACTCTTCATCGCTGCTAGCAACAATAAACTTTTGCGTTACCATTAAAATTTGCTGGCTTTGGTTAAGATAGCTCTTCGCTAAAGCAGCATCTCTTAATACTAAGTATTGCGCAGCGCTGCGCTCCATTTTTATTTGGCTACTTTTTAACATCTGTAGGCTATCAAGAATTTTTTTTACATCAATAATTGCCTCTTCACTATCTTTAGCAAGGGTGTTTACTTGGGAAGCACCAAATAATAAGGAAATAACCAGAGGAATGGCAACTAAGCTAAAGCCCAATAAAGTTAGTGATCTTATTGAAAGGTTTAGAATAGATAGGTGTTTAGGGTGCTTTTTAGCTTTTATTAGTTTCACGTTAAAGGCTTTGTCATGTCTCGTTGAATATAAGTTATGTCGTAGTTTTAGCTAAATTTAACTAAAAAACAATAGTGTCTCTTATTTGAGACTTATGGTTTTACGGAGGTGGTTATTTTGTTACCTTTTGATTTTAAAGGTTAAATGTTTGTTTTGATGATTGTTATAAATGATTGATAAATAATAAACTGTTGCTAATAGGTGACATGTCTTGGCATGGTTTTTATAATAATCCTTTGTATATCATACGGTTGCAATGTTGGTACGACGTATGCAAAACCTTCAAATGTAAGTGGCATAAGCCATGGTAGGCATATTAATTGATGTGCTGTTAATCAAATAGAAGGATTCAATCATGAATAATATTAGCTTAAAAAAACTGTCAATCATTGTTGTTGCTGCATCATTAACGTCAAATCTTGTTTTCGCAAATAATGACATCAGTAAAGTGCTGCCAAAAGTCGAGAAAACTTCTTCATCATTTTCCCAACTTGTTGCTAGTTATGATGCAGATAAAAACAACACGTTAAGTGTAGATGAATTAGCTAAAAATGCCACGCTAAGTAAAGTTTTCACTAAAGTAGATGCTAATGGCGATAAACAGATTAGTGAACAGGAATTTAATCAGTATATTGAGCACATGAGAAAGTCGCTATCGTAGTGCTATTTATTGCTGATTAACAGCTCCCTTTTTTGCCGACTGTAAGCGTTAATTCCCAGCCAATCAGTCGGCTTTTTTATATTGAAATCTAAGGTATTCCAGAATGAATAGTCAGTCTATTGAGCAACCTTTATCTCGTTATGTGCGGATTGATAAATGGATCTTTGAAGTTAAAGCCGTTCGTGCAATACGTGTTGATGACTTTGGCAAACCTTATTCAGCAACTGCTAATTTTACCCTTAATGGCAATAATGCATATATCGATGGACTGTTAACACGTGAGGGTGATGATTTTACTCGCGAAGACCGCCAAGCTTTTGAAAAATTAGCGCAACAATTGTCAGTGGAAAGTGTCAGTTTTGATCGTTTCAAGCAGAACCGTAGAGTTTCAGATACAGTAAAAATAAGACAGTTAAATCATCCTAAAACGCAATTAAAGCTAGTAAAATCATAATCTAAACTGTAAATTAATTACTATAGAAAAAAATATTAATTATTTTCAAGAGTTGTCAAATGAGATCCGTTAAGGTTGAACAAGGCTATATTACGCCATCAAAAGTTGTTTGTGTTGGACGTAATTATGCCGAACATATCAGTGAGCTAGAAAATGAAGTTCCTGATAATATGGTGATTTTTATTAAACCCAATGCCGCCATAGGAGTACAATTATTGGCATTTCATCAAGAAGGTTTACATTATGAAACTGAACTTTGTTTTTTATATCGACAGGGTAAGTTTTGCGCTGTTGCTGTCGGTTTAGATTTAACTAAAAGAGCCTTGCAGTCGAAGTTAAAAACACAAGGTTTACCCTGGGAACGAGCGAAGGCCTTTAGTGGCTCTGCACTTTTTAGTGACTTTATTTCTATTGATTTTATTGATCAAGAGCTTACAGTGGCGCTCGATATTAATGGTACACGTCGACAAACTGGGTCCGTTGCTATGATGTTGCACTCTCCCCAAGAGATACTTAAAGAGATATTATCTTTTATTGATTTAGAAGATGGCGATATCGTGATGACAGGCACACCTGCAGGTGTTGGTGAAATTGTTACTGGTGATCATTTTAAAGCGCAAGTGCTTTTGGCTGGAGAGACTTTGATTTCTATAGACTGGCAAGCTCGATAAGGCTTATTTGCCGTTAAATTTATTGGTTAATACTATTCTTCAGGTACAAATATGAGAGAATAATGGCTACTATCCTTTAAAACTTTAAGTGCTTAACAATGAAACGCGTTATTCTCTACACCATGAACAATTGTCCCCATTGCCAAACAGCTAAGCGTTATCTAGAACAGGAGGGGATTCCATTTCGCCTATGTAATATAAAAACGCCAGCAGGGCAAAAAGAATTTTCTAAATTGAATAGACGTGGCGTACCAATAATAAAAATTGCCGATCAAGTACTGAATGGTTTTAATGTTAAAGACTTTAATCAAATCTACAAAAGTTAGTCATGCACTATCAGGTTTTGAATAGTTGATTTTCGCTATCGTTTAATTATTTTTTTTATGATAGCGTAATGTTAAAAGTAAAATTGCTATAAGCCATGGATGCGAGATGAGGAAAGCTTTACAAGTTTACTGCGTTACTCTTATTCTTTTCTGTTGTAGCCATATGGTTGGTGCGGTTACCAGTGATAAGTTTCATTTTAGTGATATGGGCGATGAAATATATCTTCAGCCTTGGCTTTCTTATCAAAAAATTATCGGTATGCAATCAGCTACCGACTCCTATAACGAATCCCAGTATCTTTGGTGGCTAGTTCGAAAAGCACAAACTGAAAATCTGATTTATTTTTACGATGACTTTAATGCGACCGTCAAGCAAGCGATAAGCCTTATTACCCCACAAACACCATTAGTTATCCAGGCACATTTAAATTTATATCAAGGAATTATCCATCAACGCCAAGGTAATTATTCACTTTCAGAAGAAGTGTTGACTAAGGCTTTATTGCTTACAAAAAAAGGGAAGTTACAACATTTATATGCTTATGCTAAACAAGAGTTAGCTTATACAAAAACACTTACTGAATTATTCGAAACTTCACTTATTGATATTCAAGAAGCTTATGTTGAAGCTTTTGCTTTAAAAGATCAGTTCTTAATTGGCTCAATTAATGAAACTTATGGTGCCATTTATGGTTATTTACAAGACTATGAAAAATCTATTGAGTATTACCAACGAGCGCTGGAAACTTATCGGTACTTAAACTATCCGGCACATATAGCTGAAGCTATTTATGGTTTGGCATCAACTTATCGATATTGGAAGAAATATGATTTAGCTATCGAGTATTTTAAACGATATCAGCAGAGTATTGATTACACTCCAAATTTAAATATTAGTTTTTTTTCCGCTTATGGCTTGGGGATGACCTATGCTGAAAAAGGTGACTGTGAATTAGCGATTGCTATGATCGATAGCGCATTAAAATTAAAAGGACTAGTTGATTACAATGCTGAATTATATAAACGTAAAGCAAGTTGCTTGATCGCTCTTGGGCACTTAGACGCCGCAGAAAGTGCACTTTTTAATGCTGCCAGTGAATTCTCAAAAGTGCCTGAGATTATGGGGACGGCATGGCAATTGGAAGTGGTAAAAATTTCAGGTGAATTGGCACGTGCTCGTGGAGATTTTAGCTTAGGTTATGAAATGCTTGAACAATACTATCGTCAATACACTAAATTGCTCATAAATAAGTCATCTGATCGGTTGTTGAAAGTTAGAGCTAATTTAGAAGCTGAGCGTCAAAAAATAACATATGCACTAGAGAAAAAACGTTCAGAAGTAGAACTGTTAGAATTAGAAAAACGTAAGAATATGAGTATACAAGAAGTTTACTTTAATATTTTTATTATCTGTACGAGCCTAGTAGTACTGATTATTATGTTAGTACAATATAGAAATAACCGGAAAATGAGGCTACTAGCGATAAAAGATTCTTTATCGGGCTCATTTAATCGCCACTATGTTTTTGAATATTTAAGCAAAGCTATTACTGGGAGTGATCCTGATAAAATGCAATTGTCGATTGTGTTAATCGATATCGATGACTTTAAACATGTCAACGATAAATTTGGTCATCCAATTGGTGATGACGTCATTTGTTGTGTTGCCGATATAGGAAAAAAAGTATTTTGCCGAGGTAATGTTTTTGGAAGAATAGGCGGAGAAGAATTTTTATGTATATTGCCTAAAACTCGCATTAGTGAAGCAAAAAAAATTGCTGAACGTTTCTTAAGTTTAATTAATCAAGCAAAAATGATTTCAGGCCATCAAGATAAGGTGACGGTGAGCATTGGTATTGCCGGGTTATCTGAGCAATGCTCTGACGAAAAGCAGCTTTACATCAATGCAGATCAAGCATTATATAAAGCAAAGCATTTAGGTAAAAACCAAATAAACATTTTTTAAACTCAAATTTGTTTGAATAATGCACTTAACCCTAATTCTGGATAAGCAGCACTTACTCAATACTTTCTTTTAATCCACGTTTTGCCATTGGAAATGGTATAAAGTAATGCATTGATAGTATCTATAATGACATTTATCTTGCTATAGTATTTACTTCACTACCTAAGTCTTTGATCTACTTTAATATCAAGCACTCATTATCCAGAGCTTAGGTTACTTACTTTTTTGATTCTATTAGGGATAAAGATGACGAAAGTTAAAATTAATTGCGTTCAGCCAATTAAAATATCAGAAAATTTATATAATAAATTGCTATTACGCAAAAGTGACTTTGTTCTAAGTGCTTTATTTAATGATGATTTTTCTATTTCTTGGATCAGGAAATTTGTTGGTGAGTACTATAAATTTAAATCATTTCGTTGCTTAAATTGTATCGACAATATTCATTCGGCTCAGCTATCAAAAGAAATACTAAGTAATAGGTATTCTCTGGAAGAAAAATCGTTTGGGCAATATTTAGTTGAGGATGAAACCTTAGTTGACGTTGTTTTCGATGAAAGGTTCTGGTCATTTGTTATTGTTTATGAATTTTCTTTTGATATCCCTGAAATGGAGTTGCGTCACTTTTTGCAGCTTAATACAGAAGTCACTTCATTTGATGACTTTTATAACCAAATAAGAAACTTAGTTGTTAATTCCGAAGATAATAACGATGGTGTAAGTTTATGGGGAAACACTATCAGAAATAAAGTGGTAACAAATATTGAAAACATTATTTGCGACTCTCTGAGCATTGATAAGGAAGCATACAAAAATGCTTCAGAATTTTCAGTAGAAATTCGCCGAAACACCGGGAACTTTACGTTTTATGTTATAGATTCAGCGCAAAACGAAAACCTAAAGAGAGCGTTAATAAGGTGTAATAAAGGTGCGGAAAAAACCATCAAATCACCGGTGGATATTAATATTGGGGGCCAGTCTTACTATGGATTTTATGGGCGATTTCATACTGTAATGACAGAGAGTTCAACCAATATTGATCGTTATGCGCTTATTCAATACCACATGCAATATATGTGGTTCCAACTTGGAATTATTTCTGAAGCATTAACAAATTTAAATAGTGTAATTAGAGATTTAACGATAGACACTAAACACCACGATGAACAAGAAGCGCTAATAGATGAGTATATAAACTTAATAAGTCATTTAATTATTCACAATGAAAATATTAAATTGACAATCGAGTCTGATAAAGCGGCTATTTATAGCGTAATTGAGAAAGTTTGGAATATTGAAAGTAGTATCGAAAACTCCAAAATGTATGTTGAGTTTTTTAAAGAGTATTGCCATCGAATATTTACTCGTAAATTAGCAAAGTCGGCGAAAAGGCAAAATAAAATACTTTTCGGAATATCAATTTTACAAATTGTTGCACTATTGAGTGTTTGGAATGATTATTTAGATTTTTCCTCAAAAAATCTTACAGATAGTTATTTGATTTTTAGCCAAGCAGCCTTGCCAATCCTACTTTTGTTAATTGTGATTGTTTTATTTATTAGTGCTTGGAAGGGAAAGTAATGTTTCTCTTAATGAAAACAAAGTAATTAACAGAAAGCGGCTTATATCGACAATTGAGATATTATAAAACATAAAATAGCATCATGAAGAAGTGGCAAATTGCTGCGACTAAAACAAAAATGTGCCATATTGCATGGCTATACTTTTTACTTTTTTGAACATAAAAAATTGTACCTAATGCGTAGATTAGACCGCCTGAAGCGAGTAATACTAATCCACCTATATTTAGTTGAGCATCGAGCTTGTTTATTATCGTTAGCGAAATAAAGCCCATACCTAAGTACGTTGCTAGCGACAATTTTTTATACTTATTGCCGAACTTTATTTTGAATATAACGCCTAGAAGAGCAATTCCCCAAATGATTGCTAGCATCAACATACCAATATCATCCGCTAATGTAATTGCCATCAGTGGTGTATAGGTGCCAGCAATTAATAAATAAATTGCGCAATGATCGAGTAGTTTGAAGATCTTTTTAGCTTTTTCATTAAGTAGTGCATGGTAAAGTGTTGAAGCGCTAAATAGTAGGGTTAAGCTAGTGCCATAAACGGCAAAGCTGATAACTTTCAGCGTATCACTCTGTAGCCAAGCAAGGGTGACTAAAAGTGTTAAACCGGCAACACTAAGTAAAGTGGCTAGGCCATGGCTTATGGCGCTAGCGATTTCTTCAGATAAATCGTAGGCTTGTGTTTGCACGTTTAACCTCCTAGTAATTTAAGCGTACAAGTGTACGCTTAAATGTATAGTAACAAAAGCTATGTGCCGAATCTATACTGTTTACTATAGTTTGATGAATAGCCGTGACTTTCTTGTAACGACTACTCTATAAGGTGTTTTTTTTGTTTTAGACTATTGAAATATAGCTTAATGCTCGTGAAATGAAAGAAGACATACTTGTTATTTCAAGCTTGAATTTAATTGTATTCTCACCAAAAAAAAGTGAGGCTGTAAAATGTAAACCACGTAGAATAGGTCATACTTGAATGAACTCCAGAGTAAAATTTTCCTGCTATTTTGTTACGCACCTTTTTGTTTATGTAAAGTGATAGTGGTGGGCAGTATGTAGTACTTTACTTAAAGAATAGTAGGTTGTTATAAAAAATAAATAAAATCAACACTTTCAATGAGTGTGATGATGAGGTTTTGCCTTGCTCACCACCAACTATATGTTATACCATTTTAACGATAATTTGTTTCAATAGCTTTGATGGTGCCATCAGTTTTTAATGCTTTTAATGCATTGTTTAATTTTTCTACTACGTCATCGGAAACTGCTTTGTTTAACGCCAGAGACATGACCGTTTCTTTGACTACGAATACGGATTTAAGGCCAGAAACATTTTCTTTTTTTGCATTGTAAGGCCCTAGAAGGTGGCCTGATGCCCAAAGATCAATACGACCACCTTGCAGCTTTTTAGCATTCATTGCATCATTACGAGTAAGATGCAATTTAAAGCCTTGTTCGATGAGGAAATTAGTGAATGCATCGCCGGTATAGGCACCAATTTTATATTTTTTAGCATCTTCTAATGAAGTTATTTTAATTTCTTTACCCTTCATTGAAAACAATACCCAATTATTTTCAACTAAGGGCCCAACCCATTTGAACAATGGATCTCGTTCATCAGTTCTCGTTGTTGAAAATACGCCGTAGCCTGGTTTTTTCAGTGCCATATCATAATGACGCTTCCAGTTACCTAGTGCTAACGTGTAATCTATACCTGCTTTTTTAAACATAGCATCGACAGTGTCGGTGGCAATACCAATAATTTCGCTGCGCTTTTTTTCACTAGCTTTACCTGACTTACTCATATTGAATGGAGGATAATTTTCAGTAACTAATTTTAAACTTTGTGCGCTTGCGGGTATCGCTATTGTTACAAATAACCCGATTATTAGTGTGCGATAAACTGTTTTTAGTGTCTTCACATTTATTCTCCTGTTGTTTGCTAAGTATCAAATATAGCTATTAGTTTTTAGGTCTTATTTTTTTAAAATATTGGGTCGACTTAATGAACCTTAAACTTTTCCATGAGTTGTTTTAATTCCTCAACATATCGTAGTGATTCATTGCTAATGTCAGATGTTTTTCCTGCTAGTTGAACACTTTTTAAAGATGCATCTGACATAGTTAGCACATTATTATTTAGTTTCCCGATGACCTCACTCTGCTCTTCAGAGGTTTGTGCTATTTGGCTGTTCATGTCAGAAATGTTACCAATGGATACTACTATTTCCTCAATGGTTTCCCCTACGCATTGAATTTCTTCAACACTTTGGGATGTGTATTCGTGACTACGAGCCATAATCTCTACAACTTTGCTGGAGGAAGTTTGTAGTTGCTCAATCATACTGTCGATTTCAGTTGTTGAGTGTTGCGTGCGTTGGGCAAGAGAGCGAACTTCATCAGCTACTACGGCAAACCCTCGGCCACTTTCCCCTGCTCTTGCTGCTTCGATTGCGGCGTTAAGTGCTAATAAGTTGGTTTGTTCCGCTATGGCCTGAATCACTTCTGAAACGGCACCAATATTACTGACTTCTTGCTCTAATTTTTTTACTACGTTGGATATGGTGTCAATTTCTTCTAACAGTCCATGAATAACTTTTATTGCTTGATTGACTGTGAATTGGCCCTTATCAGCTATTTTTGTTATTTCTTCTGTGTATTCGGCTGCTTCACTAGTACCACTGTTAACTTGATTTGTATGCTCAGAAAGGTGATTACTTGCTCCTGTTATTAGATCAATCTCTGCTTGCTGGCTTTGTAGCTCTTCGTGCATATTTCCGATAAATATTTGGCTTTGATTTGTGCTATCAATCAGATGCTGAGAGGTATCATTAACTTTGCTAATAATACCTGCTAATTTTTCCATGAACCGATTAACTTGCTCAGCCAGTTTACTAATTTCATCATTCCGGCGCACATCTAACCTTTGAGTAAGGTCTCCCTCACCTTCAGCAATATCTTTGACTGCTAGAGTGATTGCTAATAATGGTGATAGCACCAAACCACGTAATAGAAACCAGATTAGGGTAACAATAACAATAGCTATCATTAATATTTGCGCTATTTGATTACGTAGTGAAGCTGCAAGAGCTTTCTCCATAGAGCGGCTATCAATGCCGATTAATAATTGCCCAACTGGATTTTTTTCATCCTCTTCGATATAAAAAAGGTCGGCAGAGATTGTGTAACTGGCTGATATAGCATCTTTTGTGTTATCAGAAATACGTCCATCCGTTTTCTTACTGCGCAGCGCTAAAATTTCTTCGCCATTTTTAAGCATAATTTGGCTGATAATGTTTGAACCTAATTCGGATTCTATATTTTTAATGACGATGGCAGTATCATAGTTCCAAACAGGGGCGGGTAAGCTGACACTTAAACGTTGTAGGGTTTGATTAGCTTGTTCTTTAATACTAGCTTGGAGGGATTTTGCTGTTTGTATGTAGTTATACCAACCAAAAACACTTAGCAACAAAGTTACAATGGCAACTACTGTCCAAGTAAACCTGACTCTTATACCATTAAACATTGAACCACCGTGATATTATTTTTATATGTTTTTTAATATAGCTTGTTTTTTTGGGGAACGTACCTCTGTTGTCGAATAGTTTGCTCTTTTGGCGCTTATCGACAGAGTAAATGTCCTGAATCAAGTTTTCACAATTGTTTTTTGATTTTTAATAAAAGTATGCTATCACTTCTATTATTCCTTTTGTGGGGAATTGCAGGCTGCTATAAGTTCAATTGACTGTGCTAGTTTTGTAACCAGTGCTAATGGTGAATGTGGACAGTTTTATAGTTTAGATCTTGAGGGGAGCTCTTTATAAAGAGTGAGGTTTAAAGAGGATGTTTTATATTATCTTAGTAAGAAATAATAATTAGACTCTACCTACTTCAGTGAGCAACAGTTCAATAAAGTAGGTCTAATATTCAATTAATTAATGAAAAGTCACAAGCAAAAAACGAAATATAAAAACGTACTTGTCTATACTACTTGTAAAATTTACTGGTAATGTACTTGATACTAGAGGTTCAAGCTGGCATTAGGTGATGTAGATTCCTATAAAGCTAGGTCAATAACCATCTCACGCAATTCATCTTTTGAAATAGAGTTATCATGATTCTTATCGAAACGATTAAAAATAGTTTCACACATGCGTATACCCTTATCTTGAAGCAAGCATTCGATCAACTCTACAAATTCACTTCTATTGATTACGCCATCTTTATCTTCATCAAACACTTCAAATAGTTCATCAACCCACTGATTTAATTCCATCAGTTATCCTCTTTTTGGCGAAATATATCTACTACTGACTTTATCGTTATTTTAGCAATATGTGAATGATTAATTATGTTATTTCACGTATTTGCTTGTTTTTGCTGCATTAGGCAATTTTTTATCAATAGTGATCGTAAGGTTACTTAGTCATAGATAAAGGTAAGTTACTTAAAAAGTCAGGAATAGATCACAATATTCAATTTTACAAGAGTAAAACGACCTAGCTTTTATTTTTTGTACAATTATGGTTGTGCATATATCGTACTTATTTTTCTATCTATTTGAATAAATTACTTATTTTTATTTGTTATAACTGTTAAATAAATATTTCTTGAACAACGCTGTTGGCTATATTATATTCAACTCAAATATATTGTATACAATATATTTGAGTGTTATGGAATTAATAACAAATAACTATGAGTGCATTTCAATGCACCAGAAGGGATTAACAAATGTCGAAAATAAAAAATAAGGCTTTTAAACCATGTAAATCGCTTACTGCAATTGCAGTAAGCGCCGCTATTATGTTGACATCGCCAGCAGTATTAGCTGCAAGTGATGTTCATGGTCAAGCACGAGGAACAATTGTTTCATCAGGTGTCGATCTTTCTAATGTTTCTGTTGTTTTAAAACATGAAGGTAAAGGAATCACTCGTAAGGTAACAACCAACTCCGTTGGTGAGTTCACTTTAAAAAGTTTGCCCGTTGGTAAATATACCGTAACTATTTCCAAAGATGGCTACCAAACAGCTGAAGTAAAAGGGTTATCTATAACTATTGGGCAAACATCTGATCTTGGAGATATCTCTTTGAGTGATGACTCAGTTGAAGTTATTGAGATTAAAGGTAGTGCGGTAGCAAAAATTGATTTAGAAAGCTCACAACAAGGTGTAGTTTTTAATGCTTCTGAATTAGCTTTATTACCAATTGGTGAAGATCTTTCATCTGTTGCGGTTTTAGCTCCAGGTAATAGCATGGGGGCAAGCGGTATATTTGATGGTATTGATGGCTCTGATGGGCGTTTAGTTAGCTCAGCTGGTGGCTCTGTTGCTGAAAATGGTTATTACTTAAATGGTTTTAATATTACAGATATTCGGTATAACGCCATTATTTCTGACTTTTCTTGGGAAGCCATAGATCAAATAAATGTTATTAATGGCGGTATTCCTGCTCAATATGGGCGTACGGTCGGCGGTGTTACTAATATGGTTGCCAAAACGGGTTCGAATGAATTTTCGTTTGGCGGTAAACTTGATTGGCAGCCAGGTAGCTTGGGCGGCACTAAACCAGACTTTAACTATGTTAAGGCTGATGGGACTGATTGGACAAACCATTATCGCAACTCTGAAACGAAAGTTGATAAAAAAGAGCTTTCACTTTGGGCAAGTGGTGCATTAATAGAAGATAAAGCATTTTTCTATGTTTTATATGCGCCATCGAATAATCAAAGTGAGTGGGCTGATGCTGGTACAGGTACTACAGAGTTCACTGAACGAGAAGTAGAAAAAGATAACTTATTTGTAAACCTTGATTGGCAAGTATTTGATGACCATGCGGTAAACTTTGTTTATATGGATAATCAACGTGACTCTATAGATCATGATTATTTCTGGTCTCCTACAGCAGGTAAAGGTGATTTAAAAGCAGCTAGTATTGCCGACCTTGACCGTAAAATAGAAACCGATAATAAAGTCTATATTTTTAGCTATAACGGTTACATTACTGATGATTTCTCTGTTTCTGCTAGCTGGGGACGCATGGAAACGACTAATGATCAACGTCGTGGTACACCTGATCAATTTTGGGTTGAAGACAGACGAGGTGGCACAAAATTAGTGACTAATACGGTCGGAACTTATAGTAATTATAACGAAGATACTCGTGATAGCTTACGTTTTGATTTTGAGTGGGACATTACTGAAAATCACACATTGTCGTTTGGCTATGAACAAGATGACACTAATTCAAAAACTACCGGCCGTGGCCACGGTCCAGCAGGACAAGAATTTTCACGCTCTCGAGTATATAATGCCGCCACTGAGCGCACACGCTGGTGTACTGGTGGTAATTCATGTGTCGATGGCAACTTTACTATGCCTGTTGGTGAATATTACTATTCTCGACAGTTTGATAAAGATGCTGATTTTGATGGCGAATTCTCAGCCTATTACATTCAGGATACTTGGCAAATAACCGACCAGTTAGTGGCAACTATTGGTGTACGTAATGAAGCCTTTTCAAATACCACGAGTAATGGCGAGAAGTGGATTGATATTGATAATCAACTTGCTCCGCGTTTACAGCTAAATTATGACATAACCGGTGATGGTTCTCAGAAAATTTTCTTTAACTACGGGCGCTATTACCAACCGGTAGCAGCACGAGTAAGTGAGCGTTTTGTTTCTCCTGAAACAGATGTTCACTCATTCAGTCGAGTTGATAGTTTTGACGAAAATACTGGTGCTTTAGTAACGGGCCCAGTAGAAGGTTACCAAGTTGTAGGTAACGGTGAAGTTCGCGATGGTGCTATTTTTGCAGATGCGGATCTCGACCCTATGTATTTGGACGGTTACAACTTAGGTTATGAAATCGTTGTCGATGATAATTGGGTCTTAGGTGTTACTGCAACGTATCGCGATCTAAAAGTATCTATTGAAGATTCACAAGTGGATGGTTTTGCCGGAGAAAATGGTTGGGGTGTTTTACAATGGTGTGCCGATCAAAATAAAGACTGTTCTGGCTTTGAAAGTGTTGCTGGACAAGTTTGGAATGGTGGTTCAGCAAGGTTTATTAACCCAGGTGCAGACTTAACAATCTGGGAAGACTTTAATGGCGATGGTACGTTAACTAAAGAAACAATAGACGCTTCGTACTTGGGCTATCCTAAAGCAAAACGTAAATATAAAGCGATTACGCTGAGCTTTGATGGTGATGTAACTGAAGAACTTCATATTGCTGGTTCTTATACGTGGAGCCGCTCTGAGGGGAATACAGAGGGCTTAGTACGCTCTGATAATGAACAACGCGATCCTGGCTGGACACGTTCATTTGATGAACCGCAAATTGTTGAAAATGGTTATGGCCGTTTACCTAATGATCGTCCTCATAATTTTAAAGTTTGGGGCACATATCAGCTAACTGAAGATCTTGTTGCTTCATTTAATTATAGTTTGTTTTCAGGGGCACCGATTAACCATTTTGGTTACCATGAAGATTTACCTGGTTGGGGCGCAGAATATTTCCGTAAAGACGAAAAAGTTGTAGCTCGTGGCACTGCTGGTCGTTTAGGCAGTACTCAAACTCTGAGTTTAGGTTTAAATTACATGACCGAAGTGTTTGATGGCCAAGCTTTATTTAGCTTACAAGTTGTAAACCCACTTGGCTGGGATGATGTGACAAGTGTTAGGCAAATTGGTGAAACTGCATCGGTTCAAGATTTAGGTGATGATGATGCAATCACAGCTAATGATGATGCTTTGTGGAATACGCCAACAGGATGGCAGGCACCTCGCTCTGTCCGCTTATCTATGCGTTATGACTTTTAAAAACTAAGCACATAATACAATCTACTGAAGTCAAAGCCGCTAACTCTCCCTAGCGGCTTTTTTTATCTTAACTCTCCGCAATTTCCTTTTGTTTGTATTAATAAAGTTATTTATTTTTCTTATTAATCAATGGTTACTGTTTTATTTATAAAAAATTATAAAAACATGTAATAAAGTTGCAAATGCTAAGACTATGTATGGGACGTTTTAAAAGGAAGGCTAAAATGAAATTAAATTGGAAAAGTGTTTTCACTGCGAGTTTACTTATCTCAGCAACCAGTATGACTAGTACTGCGATTGCGCAGAGTACTGAAAATCAACAACTCAGTTTGGAAAGTTGTCATGTAAAAGGTATCAGGCAACAAGTGCAGTGCGGTACTTTAGCAACGCCAGAAAATTATACTCAGTCAAATGGCGTGAAAATTGATATTAACTTTGTGGTTTTACCCGCAATAGACAGTAGTCAGGAAAAGTTGCCGTTAATGTTTTTAGCTGGCGGTCCTGGTCAGGCGGCGGCTGAATTAGCCGGACAAATTTATCAAGGTTTTGGCGAGATCAGAAAAACGCGTGACTTGATCCTTATTGATCAACGAGGAACGGGTAAGTCACATCCTTTGCAATGTGATGAGTCATTAGAAATTGACCCTTACACCAGTGTTCCAGAAGACTTTTCGGTTACCGATATCGAGCAATGTTTATCAAAACTTAACGGTGAGTTAAGCCAATATAATTCAGAGAATGCAATTCGAGATTTTGATGCTGTGCGAAATGCACTTGGTCATCAACAAGTTCATATTTATGGCGGTTCGTATGGTACTCGTGCAGGCCTTGTTTATATGCGTATGTTTCCAGAATCAATAAAAAGTGTCGTACTTGACAGTGTTGGTCCTATCGAAGTGCCTATTGGCATATTTGGCCAAAGTGCAGCGCAGTCGTTTACTAAACTCATCGATAATTGTCAAAATGACGAGAGCTGTGCAAGGCAATATCCTGAGTTGGCTAAAGAATTTACAGAAATTAGTGCAAAGTTATCTCAAGCACCGATTACCGTTGAAATATCTCACCCGAGACTGGGGACAAATACAGAATTAACCATCAGCAATGATAAATTCCTTTCTACCATTCAAATGCAGCTGTATTCAACGCAAACGCGCAGTTTAGTGCCGCTGTTGATACATCAAGCTTACTTAGGTGACTTTAAACCACTAGCCGGACTTATTGCACAAGGTGAGGGCGGTATGGGTATTTACATCGCTTTGCACTTTAATATTGTTTGTAACGAAGATTACCCTAAAATTTCAGCCAGCATGAAAGCTGAAGATGCAGATAATAATTTTGCTAAAGGTATGAGTTTAGAGATGATTGGTAAAGTGTGTGCCGCTTGGCCGACATATCAGCCAAGTAATGATTTTTATCAAACGGTTACAGCCGATATTCCCACTTTAATATTATCAGGTGAGCTTGATCCTGTCACACCCGCCAGTAATGGCGAAAAGTCAGATAAAAACTTACCAAACAGCCATCATATTATTTCTAAAAACAATGCTCACATTGTTGCTTCAACTCCTTGTGGCATCAATATTGTTAACGAATTTTTAGAAAAACAAACACCAAACGGACTTGATGAGTCGTGTCTAGAAGAAATTCCTGATGGAACATTTATGACAGGTTTAAATGGCAGTTCAATGCCAGCAGTCGTTAAAGCATCATCAACTCAAATAAAGGAATAAATGATGATTGAAGTTAATAACTTACACAAAAGCTTTGTTAGCAAAAAGAATACCGTTAAAGCGTTAGATGGTTTGTCTTTTACTGCCAAAGACGGAGAAATAACTGGTGTTTTAGGCCCTAATGGCGCAGGAAAAACGACTTGTTTACGTACATTGTATGGCTTACTTAAGGCAGACGAAGGCTTTGCCACCATTGATGGTATTAAAGTTACTGAAAAGCCACTTGAAGCGCGAAAACGCTTAGGTATTTTCCCTGATAAATTCGGCTTGTATGAACGATTAACGGCCTATGAGCAAGTTGACTATTTCGCAAGTATTCACGGTATGCAAGGCGCAAATAAACATGCAGCTATTGAGCAAATCTTTAAAGATCTAGAAATGGGCGAGTTAGCGCATCGCAGAACCGCTGGTTTTTCACAAGGTCAACGAATGAAGGTAACTTTGGCTCAAGCCTTGGTTCACCAACCAAAAAACTTTGTGCTTGATGAGCCTACACGTGGCTTAGATGTGATGAGTACGCGAATTTTACGTAACCATTTAGCTAAATTTAAAGAAAAAGGTCATTGTATTTTATTCTCTTCTCACGTTATGCAAGAAGTTGCTGCGTTATGTGATCGCGTGATTATTGTTTCTGGTGGTAAACTTGCAGCGCAAGGTACACCACAGGAGTTATGTGATTTAGCGGGAGAGAAGTTACTTGAAGATGCATTTGTGAAATTAATTGGCTCAGATGAAGGAGTAGCGGCATGATGCAATTGAAAGCCTTAATGGTAAAAGAGTTTAAAGAAGCTTTTCGTGACAAACGTGCACTAATGGTGGCGATGAGTATGGCATTATTGATGCCTATTATGATCGTGGTGATGTTAAAGGTCGCAATTAAAGAAGCGGTAGATAATCCTGCAGTCTATGTGAAATACACTGGCGAACAGCATGCGCCTAAATTAATTAAAGCGTTAAAAGATAAGAACATTCTATCTTTTGCTGATGTACCTGAAGATGAAGAGCGCAATTGGAATGAACGTAATATTGAATTAACCATTCCTGATAGTTTCAATGAGGACATGGCAAATGGCATGCCTGTTGAATTAGTCATGCGTGCTGACTATAACGAAAAATCGCTAGCAACTCCTCTTCGTCGTATTAAAGATGTGATTAGGGAGCACTCATTGACTATTGGTTATAAAAGGTTATTAGTACGTGGTGTTGATGTCAAATTATTACAACCGATTAAATTGCTTGAACAGGATACTTCCTTACCTAGCAGTAATGCGGTAATGATATCGCTGATCTTAGGCGTTTATTTGATGATGGCCGCATTTATGTCAGGTCTTTCAATTGCCATAGATTCAAGTGCTGGTGAACGTGAACGTAATGTATTAGAAATGTTGTTATGTCAGCCGGTTAGCACCTTAAAAATAGTCTTGGCAAAGTTAAGTTGTGCGAGTTCTATTGCAGTTATTTCGATTATTTTGATGTTAATCTTAACGTCTGTAGCGATGAACTTTGTTGATCTTACTAAAATCGGCGCAACTTTTAGTATTGATGCGACAACTTTCACGACGTTATTATTATTGTTAATCCCTATTTGCTTTCTTGCAGCTTCACTGCAACTGTTTTTTTCTTTTCAGGCGAAAAGTTTTAAAGAAGCACAATCGACGGTAACTATGCTGATTATGGCGCCAAGTATGATCCCTTTTGCGTTAATGATGATGGATGATAAGCCCGCTTGGGTAAGTTGGATGCCCATATCAGGTCAGTCAATGCTAATGGAAGACGTTTTCAAAGGCTTGCCTGTTGATTGGAGTGCTTTATTGTTTACGAGTGTTGCGACCCTTACAGTAACTGCAGCTTTTGTATTAACCTTAGCAAAAAAATTAACTTCTGAAAAAGTGGTTATGTCACTGAGTTAAAGTAAATTTTTGAATTGAATAAAATGAATAACTCAGTAGAATTAGACCAAACAAAACAAGACTGTTTTCAAGCGGTTGAGCTACATCTGGGTTATTCATTGAACAATCAACAAACATTTACTCAGTGGATTTCTGAGCATGAGAAGTTACTACGCCATATTATCAATGGCTTCGAAGCAAAGGCGGCTATTCAAGAGGAGCTTTTTCAAGAAATAGCATTAAATATTTGGCGTGCACTACCAAGTTTTCGTGCTGATGCTTCTGTTAAAACCTTTATTGCTCGTATCGCTCATAATGTTTTGGCCACTCATGTAGCTAAAGCCGTTAAGACGATAAAAATAGAACGCAATTTTGATACATCAATAGCTCATGATGAGCAGCAATGCGCGCAACCCACACCTTATCAATTATTAGATCAAAATCAACGGCAAAAAAAGCTTGTCCAAGCCATTCGCCAATTAAAACTTGAGCAACAGCAAGTGATAACTTTGGCGCTTGAAGGTATGAGTTATCAGGAAATAGCTGATGTATTAGCAATAACCACGAATTTAGTTGGTGTAAGGTTACAACGCGCAAAAATGGCGCTAATGCAGTTGTTGGAGGCGAGATGAACGAAGACAAAGATAAAATAAATATTGCACTTGAAAGTGAGCAACCTAAAAGTGAGGATGTTTCTACAGAAACAGTATTTGTTCGAAAAAATGAACTGGGTGCTGAAACATCTGATGATGCCTGGGCTGAGCTAACTCAAGATTGGCAAGCACAACCAACGCCGAAAACAAATATTAGTGCTTTAGTAAAGCGTACACGTAAGAGAACTCGGCAAGCAAAACTTGTTTTTGTGTTAGATATAACTTTCGCGTTGGCAATACTATTATTTTTCTTTTACGGTGTTTACGATGGTCAATGGGGGGAGCCGACTAATATTTATGCTGGTTTAGGAGGTTTAGCTGCCTGCATTTTTGTTTACTTTGAAACTAAAATCCGCGTAGCTACTTGGTCACATTTATGTGATAGCCCTGAAAAGGCAATCGATAATGCTATTGCAGGCAGCGAATCAGCGATAAAATATCTGTTGTTCTCGAAAATTTCTCTGTTACCACTTTTGCCGTTAATGAATTGGTATATTTATGCCATGGGAAAATCTAGTGATAAAGCAGCTTGGATGCCGTATATAATGATAAATGGTTTTATACTCGTCGTGTACCTTGTGGTGGACCTTCTTCATAAAAAACGTAAAAAAGAATATAAACAGCTTTTGTTGATGAAATAACTATAAAAATCAACATATCACGCCATATATCGAATTTAATTTCTATATTTTACTTTTTTGTTGTTTTAAATTTGTTGTTTTTGCGCTTTTAAGCCAGTATATTAGTTTCAATTACAGTTTGATGGTTTCGTTAAAAGCTTTTATCGCGAACCTCAAATTATATTTGATTGTTAAATGAGCTAAGAGAGCGTTGTTTTATCATATACAACCCATACAAGTTCAGGCAAAATATGCCGCAATTATTTTTGACCTTGCTAATGTTAAGATAACAGAAAGCACTTTATTGCCACTGGCAGACTATTTGAGGAAATAACATGTTTACACGTGATATGAATATTGCAGATTTCGATCCAGAACTTTACCAAGCAATGAGTAATGAAGTTGTTCGTCAAGAAGAACATATTGAACTTATCGCTTCTGAAAACTACTGTAGCCCACGTGTACTCGAAGCTCAAGGCTCACAGTTAACCAATAAATACGCTGAAGGTTATCCTGGTAAGCGTTACTACGGTGGTTGTGAGTATGTTGATGTTGCTGAGCAGCTAGCAATTGATCGTGCAAAAGAGTTATTTGGCGCAACTTATGCAAACGTTCAACCACATGCTGGTTCACAAGCAAATGCTGCTGTTTTCCAAGCATTAGTTTCTCCTGGCGGTAAAGTTTTAGGTATGAGCTTAGCTCATGGTGGCCATTTAACGCACGGTTCACACGTGAACTTTTCAGGTAAATCTTATGAAGCAATTCAATATGGCTTACACCCGGAAACTGGCGATATCGACTATGTTGAATTAGAGCGTTTAGCGCTTGAACATAAACCAGAAATGATTATCGGTGGATTCTCTGCTTTCTCTGGTATTGTCGATTGGGCTCGTATGCGTGAAATAGCTGATAAAATTGGTGCATATTTCTTCGTTGATATGGCACACGTTGCTGGTTTAATTGCTGCAGGTTTATACCCTAACCCTGTACCACATGCGCATGTTGTAACAACTACAACTCATAAAACTTTAGCTGGTCCTCGTGGCGGTTTAATTATTTCAGGTTGTGATGATGAAGCTATTTATAAAAAATTAAATAGCGCAGTTTTTCCTGGTGGCCAAGGTGGCCCATTAATGCACATCATTGCTGCAAAAGCGGTAGCCTTTAAAGAAGCATTATCGCCTGAGTTTAAAACATACCAACAAAATGTCTTAGCAAATGCTAAAGCTATGGTTGCGGTGTTACAAGAACGTGGCTATAAAGTTGTATCTAATGGCACAGAAAATCATTTATTGCTTTTAGACCTTATCGATAAAGATATTACAGGTAAAGATGCTGATGCGGCATTAGGCCGTGCACACATTACAGTAAACAAAAACTCTGTACCAAATGACCCACGCTCTCCATTTGTTACTTCTGGTTTACGTTTAGGTACGCCGGCTATCACACGTCGTGGCTTTGGTCTTGAAGAAACTAAACTTATCACTGGGCTTGTTTGTGATGTTTTAGATGACATCTCAAATGAAGATACTATTGCTAAGGTACAAACTAGTATTAAAGAGCTTTGTGCACGTTTCCCTGTTTATAAGTAATTCTACTTATTGATGAACAAAGCAATTATTGCCTTGTTACATTGAAAAGTCTCTTAAAAATGGCCACTATTGTGGCCATTTTTATATACAGAATGTAGGGTGTAGTGCGAGTGTATGGATGCGCAGGAGCGTATATATACAGGGCTTTCTCTGACATTTTTCCTTTAAAGACATTAGTGCACTCGGTAATTTCTCCGTGTATCACACTAATAACTTACCCCCATATAAGAACATGCACGTCGATATGCGTTTGCTTTTTGTTTTAAGTAAAGACTTAAGGCTTACCTTTGATACTTTTGCCAGGAATATAGCCAAAGGCGATTTGGTAAAATCTACCGTAAAGGCTTATTAATCTGAGCTCAGGATAAGAAAAATGCTATAGCAGTGCTATTAAAGTGTATTTCTACGTTGTTCAAGTTGCCAACAACGCGTTACTTGACACACTTAAATGCCTTGAACTAGACATAAATACCACTGCTGTAGATTGAAGTTCGGTAATGCTTTGACATTATTGTGTTTTTTATTATTTCTATTCCGAGCTCAGGCTTATTAACCCATAGGTAAAGAGGTTATTTCAATAATAAACCGAAGATTTTTCGCTTAATGGTTTTATTTCTATTAAAATACCCGCAGAAATTTCTCCCGACTTTTCAACTATGGAATGAATCAATGCATTGTCCTTTTTGTTCTGCTACCGAGACTAAAGTTATTGACTCTCGCTTGGTTTCTGATGGTCACCAGGTACGCAGACGCCGTGAATGTTTAGCATGCCATGAACGGTATACAACCTTTGAAAGCGCTGAGCTTGTTATGCCGCGTATTATTAAACGAGATGGCTCTCGTGAACCGTTTAATGAAGATAAAATGCGCAATGGCCTAGTGCGAGCTCTAGAAAAAAGGCCTGTTAGCACGGAAGAAATGGAATTATCTATTAATAAGCTTAAATCTAAGCTACGGGCAACTGGCGAGCGCGAAGTATCTAGTGAACTATTAGGTACAATTATCATGGAACAGCTAAAAAGCTTAGATAAAGTTGCTTATATTCGGTTTGCCTCTGTTTATCGTTCGTTTGAAGATATTAGAGAATTTGGTGAAGAAATTGCCCGTTTAGGCGATGATGAGTAACTAGCTGTTATTACAATTTAACTTTTGAGTACCACCATGACAAGTTTTTCACTACCAGACCACCAATTTATGCAACGTGCGATTAGTTTGGCTAAGCGTGGACATTTTACCACCTCGCCCAACCCGAGAGTGGGCTGTGTATTGGTGAAAAATGGCGAAGTTATAGGCGAGGGTTTTCACAAAAAAGCAGGGCAAGGGCACGCTGAAGTTTATGCACTTAAACAAGCTGGCGTTGCAGCAAAAGGCGCTACCGCATACGTCACACTAGAGCCTTGTAGTCATTACGGTTTAACTCCACCTTGCGCCGAAGCATTGATTAAGGCAAAAGTTAGTCATGTTATTGCCGCGATGGTTGACCCTGACCCTAGAGTTTCTGGTCGTGGTTTAGCCATGTTAGAGGCCGCAGGTATCACCACGCAGTTTGGTTTGTTGGAGCAAGATGCTAGCGCATTGAACCCTGGTTTTATTCATTTAATGACCACTAAAAAGCCTTATGTGCGCTGTAAACTTGCCGCAAGTTTAGATGGAAAAACCGCCATGGCCAGCGGCGAAAGCCAATGGATAACCGGCAGTGAGGCGCGTACTGACGTGCAACGATTACGAGCCCAAAGTTGTGGGGTAATTTGCGGTGCAGATTCGGTTATTTTTGATAATGCAAAAATGAATGTACGCTGGGATTCGCTTGGCGAATTAAAAAACAACTATGCAGAAGAGGATGTTAGGCAACCTATCCGTATCATCATTGATGGTAAAAACCGCTTAACGCCTGAGCTAAAGCTATTCCAACAGCCAAGTAAAATATTAATAATTCGACACACCATTGAAAATAGCCAAGTTTGGCCTCACTTTGTAGAACAAGTACAAATTCAAAAAGCGGCTGACAGCGACCATATCGATTTAACCGAGTTATTAACCTATCTTGCTAAACAAGGGCTCAATGATGTGTTAATTGAATCGGGTGCTCAACTTAGCGGTGCTTTCATTGAACAAGGTTTAGTTGATGAATTAGTGTTATATCAAGCCGCTAAGTTGATGGGTAATGATGGCAAAGGCTTAGCCAATATGCCCTCAGTTGTGAAGCTAGCAGACGCTAAAGCGTTAGATATTACCGACCTACGATTGATCGGAAAAGACATTAGGTTAACGGCTAAGTTTTGTCGTTAAGTATCAGTAGCACTATGTTATACACGTAATTTTAAAGTGTTATTAACAGCATAAGTTAACGAGACAGATCATGTTTACAGGAATTATAGAAGCCGTAGGTGCTTTAAGAGCGATTAATACTTCAGGTGATGGTGCTCGTGTCATTATTGATACTGGCATATTAGATTTATCAGATGTTAAATTGGGCGATTCAATTGCCACTAACGGCATTTGCTTGACCGTTGTTGCTGTTGATAATTCAAGCTTTAGTGCCGATGTTTCCAGTGAAACGTTAACGCGTACTGGTTTAGCACATTATCAAACAGGTGATAGTGTAAACCTTGAAAAAGCCATGTTGCCCACCACTCGCTTTGGTGGCCATATGGTCTCTGGCCATGTTGATGCGGTGAGTGAAATAACTCGCATTGAGCATAAAGGTAATAGCATTGATTATTGGCTAACCATGCCGGCAGAATTAGCCGCGTATATTGCGGAAAAAGGTTCAATTACCATCGATGGTACTAGTTTGACTGTTAACAGTTTAACGGCCGAACAGTTTCGTTTGACGATTGTTCCGCATACCACACAGCAAACAATTATCAGTAAATACCAAGTGGGTACTAAAGTTAATTTAGAAGTTGATTTAATTGCTCGCTACATAGAAAGATTACTTACCAAGCACACGGCTAATGAACAAGAGCCGTCAGGTGTTACGCATGCGCTATTAGCGCGCAGTGGTTTTATTAAATAAAGAGGTTGTCATGAATTTACACACGCCACAAGAGATTATAGACGATATAGCTCAAGGTAAAATGGTCATCTTAATGGATGATGAAGATCGCGAAAATGAAGGTGACTTCATTATGGCCGCTGAAAAAGTGACGCCTGAGGCGATCAACTTTATGGCAACACATGGTCGTGGTTTGATTTGTATGCCGATGACGGTAGAAAAGTGTCAAGAGCTTAAACTACCTTTGATGGTAGAAAAAAATGATGCGCAATTTAGTACTAACTTCACAGTGTCAATTGAAGCGGCATATGGTGTAACTACTGGTATTTCAGCGGGTGATCGTGCAACAACGGTTTTAGCCGCAGTAGCTAAAGATGCCAATCATTTAAGCATTGTACAACCTGGTCATATTTTCCCGTTAATTGCTAAAGATGGCGGGGTATTAAACCGTGCAGGACATACTGAAGCCGGTACCGATTTAGCGCGTTTAGCAGGTCTTGAACCAGCAGCAGTTATCGTAGAAATTTTAAATGAAGATGGCACCATGGCGCGTCGCCCTGATTTAGAAATTATTGCCGAAAAGCATGGTTTGAAAATGGGCACTATTGCTGACTTAATTGAATACCGTAACGCTAATGAAACCACCATTGAACGTGTTTCACAATGTAAGCTACCGACAGCATTTGGTGAATTTGATTTAACCGTATTTAAAGACACCATTGATGGCCAAGCACACTTTGCCTTGACCAAAGGCGAAATTAACGCTGACGAACCAACATTAGTGCGTGTACACCTAGAAAATACCTTCAGAGACTTATTGTTTAGCCAACGTGAAAGTGTTGCTAAATGGCCAATGGCGAATGCCTTGGAAAAAATCGGTAAAGAAGGCGGGGTATTAGTGTTATTAGGTAAGCATGAATCAACTGCTGAGCTTATTGCTCAGGTTGAAAGATATGCAAAATCTGATGCCGGTGAAGTGGTTAACGAAGTGAAGCGCCACGTTGGTTCACGTAATGTTGGTGTTGGCTCACAAATTTTGTCGAATCTTGGTGTTAGCAAAATGCGTTTATTAAGCTCACAAACTAAATATCACTCGTTGTCAGGTTTTGGTTTGGAAGTTGTGGAATATATCGCTGAATAATCAGTTATTGATGCTTTAAATATAGTCATTTTTTCATATCGACAGATATGGAAGTCTTAATGTCGAGAAGCCAAAGATGACTATCAACGACCAAGTGATGGTGACATACCGTACACCCTAGAATCCTAGACATTAAAAAAGCGATTTGAAGTCACTCAAATCGCTTTTTATCATAGAAGACAACGTAATAGAGGCCACAAAAGAAAGTAAATATACGCAAGTTTATATGGCAACAGGTATATATCGCTATAATTTAGGGGCTTGTCTGTGCAATGTTGATTGTTCGTAGCTATAAGCTGCTTCTATTAACTTTCCTTCTTGTAACTTACCTGAGAACATAGATAAGCCAACCGGTAAACCATGAACATACCCCATGGGTACAGTGATATGAGGATAGCCTGATATTGCTGCTGCAGAAGACGCTGCTCCTAAGTAATGATCGCCATTGACCCAATCAGTTTTCCAAGCAGGGCCTGTAGTAGGCGCGATAATAAGATCAAGCTTATATTTGTCAACTAGTGCGTCAATACCGTCATCTTGTGTCAGTTTTTTAGCCAATTTCAATGACGCGAGATAATCCTTGCTTGTAAGTTCGCCTTTCGCTTGCGCCATATCAAATATTTCTTGTTTAAAGAAAGGCATTTCTTTATCTGCATGTTCTAAATTAAATGCTATTAGTTCCTTGAGTGATTTTGGCGTTTGATTATTTGAGTCTGCAAGATATTTGTTTAGATCGTGCTTAAACTCGAATAATAGGACTTCGAATTCTGCTTCTCCCCATTTGTCACTCTTATCAAAATTTGTTGATTCAACAATAATTGCACCTTGTGCTTTCAAATCGATAATTGCTTGTTCAAATACTAAATCAAGTTGTGCATGGTACCCAGTTAAGTTTCGTGCGACACCTATGCGTTTACCTTTGAGACCGTCAAGCTTTAAGTGGCTTATGTAGTTAGTCGCTGATTGAATTGCGGCATGGTCATTACTATCAAACTTAGTTAATGAAGATAGAAGAATAACGGCGTCCGTAACTGATTTTGCCATTGGTCCTGCAGTATCTTGGCTGTGTGCAATCGGAATAATGCCATCACGACTGATGGTGCCTAATGTCGGCTTGATGCCCACAATACCGTTCATTGCGGAAGGGCATGTAACAGAACCATCAGTTTCTGTTCCTATGGCAATCGTAGCGAAATTGGCGGCAACTGCTACACCTGAGCCCGAACTTGAGCCACAAGGACTAGCTGTTGTGTCATATGGATTGTTAGTTTGTCCCCAAAGGCCACTCCAGCCACTTGATGATGCTGTTGAGCGGAAATTTGCCCATTCACTTAAGTTTGTTTTACCGAGAATGATAGCCCCAGCGCTTTTCAGTTGTTGAACTAAAAATGCATCGTTTTCTGGGTAATTATTTTTTAATGCGTGAGAACCAGCAGTATTAGCCATACCGTCAACAGTATCTATGTTATCTTTTAGCAATACAGGAATACCGTGCAATGGCCCCAGCTTTCCTCTTTTACGGAAAATATTATCAAGCTCTTTTGCTCGTTTAAGTGCATTAGGGTTAAGTTGAACGACGGCATTGAGTTTAGGGCCATTGTCGTCAAATTGTTTAATTCTTTTGAGGTAGAAGTTAACAATACCTTCACTCGTCAATTCTTTATCAGTCATTTTTTTGTGAATGTCGATTATTGTTAATTCACTGATATTCATTGCTTTTGCTGAGAAAAATAAGCATGAGCTTAGCAGCGTTACTGCCAATGTTTTGATATTTATATTCATGTCGATTACTTTTATTATTTCTTGTACATGAAATATAACGTTATAAAAAGCTGTTTGTCCAATGATGGTGAGATGAAAGACAATACGTCTATTTTTAAGGGGCTTGGTTAAATAATGCCGACAACTAAGTTATCGGCTGTTTAAAAGGTTTGTTTACTAACTCTGAATAAATGATGCGATCTTATTAATAATGCCTTGACTATCTAAACCAAGTTCTTGGTGTATTTCAGCCTGTGTTCCGTGTTTAATAAAGTTATCTGGTAAGCCAATGTTGAGGATTTTCTTCATTATGCCTTGGCTTAAAATATATTCATTAACGCCTGAGCCAGCACCGCCTGCGATAGCATTATCTTCAACGGTAACAATACAGTCATGCTCAGCACAAAGCTCGCTGATGAGCGATTGATCTAGTGGTTTAATAAAACGCATATCAACTAGCGTTGCATTGAGTGCGTCAGCCGCTAATTTAGCCTCAGCTAATGTAGTACCAAAGTTTAGAATGGCTATGTTACTTTTTGCTACTGAGTCAGTCATTTTACGAACGAGCTTAGCTTTACCAACGTCAATGGTTTCTGTGATTGCTGGTAGCTCTGCACCATTGCCGCTGCCACGAGGATAACGTACAGCAGCAGGTGCATTTAATTGATAGCCAGTGTTTAACATCAATTGACATTCGCGTTCATCAGAAGGTGCCATGATGGTCATATTAGGAATACAGCGCATAAAGCTTAAATCAAATGAGCCTTGATGTGTTGGGCCATCTGCGCCAACAATACCTGCACGATCAATGGCAAATAATACCGGCAAATTTTGTATGGCAACATCATGAATAAATTGATCGTAACCACGTTGTAAAAAGCTCGAGTAAATAGCGACAACAGGTTTACGACCGCCAATGGCTAACCCAGCAGCAAACGTTACTGCATGTTGTTCTGCAATTGCAACATCATAATACTGTTCTGGGAAGCGCTGACTAAATTCTACCATGCCTGAGCCTTCGCGCATGGCCGGTGTAATCGCGGCTAACTTAGCGTCTTGCTCGGCTGTTTTGCATAACCAATCACCAAAAATAGCTGAGTAGGTTGGTAAACTTGGCGCGCTTTTCGGTAACGTTGTTTCCGTGTGATCAAATTTCGGCACTGCATGGTATTTTATTGGGTCTTGTTCGGCTTGCTGGTAACCTTTGCCTTTTGTCGTGGCAATATGCAGTAATTGCGGACCTTTCAGGTTGCGCATATTTGAAATGGTATCAACTAAACCATTAACGTCATGGCCATCAATTGGGCCAATATAGTTGAAACCTAATTCTTCAAAGAATGTGCTTGGTACCACCATACCTTTTAAATGTTCTTCTGCGCGACTTGCCAATTCTTTAATCGGTGGAATATTTTTAAGTATGCGCTTACTACCTTCACGAAGACCAGTATATAGACTTCCTGAAAGCATTTTGGCAAGGTGATTATTTAGCGCGCCAACGTTTTCAGAAATTGACATTTCGTTATCATTTAAAATAACTAACATGTCTTTATTAATATCACCGGCGTGATTTAATGCTTCAAATGCCATACCTGCGGTCATAGCACCATCACCGATAACGGCAACAACTTTACGATTTTTTGCTTCTTTTTCAGCAGCGACAGCCATACCTAAGGCAGCAGAAATAGAAGTACTTGAATGACCAACACTTAATACGTCGTATTCACTTTCTTCACGCCAAGGAAATGGGTGCAAACCGTCTTTTTGACGAATAGTATGCAATTGATCACGTCGGCCGGTTAATATTTTATGTGGGTAAGCTTGATGGCCAACATCCCAAATTAAATGATCAAATGGTGTGTTATAAACATAATGCAAGGCAACTGTTAATTCGATGGTGCCTAAACCTGAGGCAAAATGCCCACTACTTTTACTTACTGAATTTAATAAGTAACGTCTTAATTCTTCACTGGTTTGTGTTAATTGGTTTTGATTTAATTTACGTAATTCATCAGGAGTATTGATGTTGGCCAGTAAAGGGTATTCAGTCAGGTTTATAGTCATATTATTCTATTTAATCTAAATATTAATGTTTGCGATTGATAATGAAAGTCGCAAAATCGGATAAATTCTGTGTATTGTAGGGCAAAGTGGCTAAAGCTTGAAGCGCTTGTTGATATAAGTTGTCAGCTTTTTCCTGTGCGCCTGATAAACCGAGTAAAGCTGGATAGGTACTTTTGTCTGCAGCAAGGTCTGAACCAGATGGTTTTCCAAGCTCTTCTTCGGTTGAGGTAATGTCAATAATGTCATCACGTACTTGATAAGCAAGGCCGATTAATTTTGCATAGCGTGCTAATTGTTCTTTATCTTTTTCCGTAGCAACTGTACTACATTCGGCTGCCATCATGACCGATGCTTCTAATAACGCGCCAGTTTTTAAAGAATGTAATGTTTCTAAATCTTCAAGGGAAATAGCTTTACCTGTTGCGGCTAAATCTAATGCTTGTCCGCCACACATGCCTTGGTAACCACTGGCTTTAACTAGGTGGCGTAATAGCTCAATGCGCTTAGGAGAAATTTTCTCTGAGAATTTATGATTAGCAATGATGTCAAATGCTAAAGTTTGCAAACTATCACCAGCAAGAATTGCGGTCGCTTCATCAAAAGCTTTATGACAAGTCGGTTGTCCGCGCCGTAGATCATCGTCATCCATTGCGGGTAAATCATCATGTAATAATGAGTAGGCGTGAATACACTCTAAAGCTGCAGCAATACCATCAATGTCATGTTGTGTGGCATTTAATGCTTCCCCAGTAATGTAAGCAAGATACGGACGCATACGTTTACCGCCAATTAATAAACCATAATGCATAGCGGCATGTAGTTTTTCATCATTAATGACTAAACTGTTAAGCTTATCAGTTAAGTAATCATTAATACGTACTTGAATAATATCGATATTTATCAGTTTAGTCACGACTGTCATTCTCATCAGTTATAAAGCTTGATAATTGTGCTTTGCCGTTCTTTTCTAACAAAATATTAATTTGCTGTTCAGCGCCCTGAAGTTTTTCTTGGTTATGTTGACTTAAGTGCAGACCTCGTTCGAATAAACTCATCGATTCTTCAAGGTTAAGATCACCTAGTTCTAAATCTTTTACGATAGTTTCCAATTCACTAAGAGATTCCTCGAAGCTTAAGTTTTCTATTTTTTTTCTTGCCATGGACTTTTATTAGCCTGATATGAACTCTAAGCGCAAACTTACCTTAGCTCGGGCGTGGGGTCAATTAATGATGAATTAATGCTTTTGAGTAAAATATTGTTAATCGCTCCTTAAGTTATTGACAGTATAGACGATAATACAGTTATAGCAGGAAATATAAGTATTCGCCTAAGACCAATTCATCATGTATTATTTACTTAGCGAGTATATCTAAAAAAATTTATTGGAGGCATTTGTGGATTTAGCAACGTTAATAGGCATAGTCGGTGCAATAGGCTTACTGATTATGGCGATGTTACTTGCTGGTGATATTAGCATGTTCATCGATGCTCAATCAGTGATTATTGTATTTGGTGGTTCCATTTTTATTGTACTGTCCAATTACAACTTAGGTCAGTTTTTTGGCATAGGAAAAATTATCGGCAAATCCTTTATGTTTAAATTGGAAAAGCCTGATGAGTTAATTGAAAAAGCGGTTGATATGGCCGATGCTGCTCGTAAAGGTGGCTTTCTCGCACTTGAAGAAGCGGAAATATCAAATGCTTTCATGCAAAAGGGTGTAGATATGCTGGTTGATGGTCACGATGCTGATGTGGTTCGAGCCACAATGCAAAAAGATATCGACTTGACGACTGAACGCCATGAAACTGGTTCAAATATGTTAATGGCACTGGCTGATGTTGCCCCAGCAATGGGGATGATAGGTACCTTGATTGGTTTGGTTGCCATGTTATCCAACATGGATGACCCTAAAGCGATTGGTCCTGCAATGGCTGTTGCACTATTAACAACCTTGTATGGAGCCTTTTTGGCTAATGTAATTGCAATTCCGATTGCTTCTAAGTTGCAACTACGTATGGCCGAAGAAAAAATGAACCAAGAGCTGGTACTCGATGCCGTGTTAGGTATTCAAGATGGACAAAATCCACGTGTAATTGAAGGCCTATTGAAAAATTATCTTGCTGAAGGTAAGCGAGCTATTGATACAACTGAAGAGTAGTTAAGGGGGAATTATGGCGCAAGAATGTAAATGCCCACCTCCAGGGTTACCTGCATGGATGGGAACATTTGCCGATTTAATGTCACTGTTGATGTGCTTTTTCGTTTTGCTTTTATCATTCTCAGAAATGGATGTATTAAAGTTTAAGCAAATAGCCGGCTCGATGAAGTTTGCTTTTGGTGTGCAAAATAAAATTGAAGTAAAAGATATACCAAAAGGCACCAGTATTATTGCGCAAGAGTTTCGTCCGGGTAAACCTGAGCCAACACCGATTGAGGTTATCCAACAGCAAACTATGGAAATGACTCAGCAAATGTTAGAGTTTCAGGCGGGTGATGAAACCTCTGCTGGCGGCCGACAAGAGCAACGTGGCACTGAACGTGGTGGTCAGTCACAAAGTACTGCTGATGAGATGTCAGCACAAGCTATGCAAAAGGCTAAAGATGAGCTTGAACAAGCATCGCAAGAACAAGTAAACGAACTTGCTAAGAAAATTGCTGATCAGCTAGAACAACAAATTCAAGATGGTGCAATTGAACTTGAGTCATTAGGGCAACAAGTTGTAATCCGTATTCGTGAAAATGGTTCATTTCCATCAGGTTCTGCGTTCTTGCAACCACAATTTAAGCCCATTATGCGAGAAATAGGCCTATTGCTAAATACTGTGCCGGGCGAAGTTATGATTTCAGCCCATACAGACAACCAAGGTATAAACTCTGAGTTGTTTTCATCAAACTGGGATCTTTCGAGTAAGCGCGCAGTGGCTATTGCACATGAAATAATTAAGGTGCCAAACTTCGATGATTCGCGTTTATTGGTAGTTGGGCATGCTGATACGAGGCCATTAGTGCCAAATACTAATCGATTGAATCGCCGTAGAAATCGTCGTGTTGAAATTGCCATTAATCAAGGTAAAGCGAAAGAAACTGAGCCCGTGTCGATTAGCAAAGAATAGTTGCTTAGTTGCAATAGGTGAACTGTTAATTATAAGGAGTACAAATGATGTACTCCTTTTTTATGTACAGGATGTACGGTATAACGCGGTCACATGGATGTGAGAGAGCGTGTATGTACAGGATGTACAGTATAGCGCAAGTGCGTGGGTGCTCGAGAGCGTATTATGGTTATCGTTAAGCTACTTGAAATAGCGTTTTAAAGTGGCTTGGGTATGTGCTGTAATTTAGTGTATAATGCGCGCCATTCTAAATATGGGTGTTATTGTTGATGAAATTTATTGTTAAGCTACAGGCTGAAATTACCATTAAAAGCCGTCCGGTGCGTAAACGTTTTACTAAGATCTTAGAATCGAGTGTGAAAAATGTTTTACGTCGCGTTGATGAACAAGTGACTACGCGCATGAACTGGGACAATATTGAAGTTAATACTGCTAATAACACACCTGAAAATCGCTTAAAGTTAATTGAAACATTAAAGTGTATTCCAGGCATTCCGATGTTTCTTGAAGTACAGCAAACTAGCTTTACCGATGTTCATGACATTTATGAAAAAACGGCTGCTGTACATGCAAAAAATATTGAGAATAAAACCTTTTGTGTACGAGCAAAACGCACAGGTAGCCATGATTTTAATTCATTGAAAATTGAACAATATGTTGGTGGCGGTTTAAATCAATTAGTTGACTCGGCAAAAGTTAAATTAAAAAATCCAGATGTAACCATCCACTTAGAAATTAAAAACGAAAACTTATTTATTGTTACTGAACGCCATAAAGGTATGGGGGGCTTCCCTATTGCTACCCAAGAAGACGTTTTATCTTTAATGTCTGGTGGCTTTGATTCTGGTGTTGCTAGTTATCAAATGATCAAAAAAGGCGCACGTACGCACTACTGTTTCTTCAACTTGGGTGGCGCAGCTCATGAAGTGGGCGTCAAGCAAGTTAGTCATTATTTATGGGATAAGTATGGTGCATCTCATCGGGTTAAGTTTTTTGCCGTCGATTTTGAACCGGTAGTCGCTGAAATATTAGAAAACATTGAAAATGGTCAAATGGGCGTAGTACTAAAACGCATGATGATGCGCGCAGCGGCAAAAATAGCCGATAAAATGGGCATTCAGGCGTTAATTACCGGCGAAGCTTTAGGGCAAGTATCGAGTCAAACCTTAACTAACCTTAATGTCATTGACCGTGTCACCGAAACGCTTATTTTGCGTCCATTAGCCGCTTACGACAAACAAGATATCATTGATATTGCTCGTAAGATTGGTACTGAAGACTTTGCTAAAACCATTCCTGAATATTGTGGTGTTATTTCTAAAAAACCAACGGTTAAAGCAATTATTTCAAAAGTTGAAGCTGAAGAGGCGAATTTCGATTTTTCAATTTTAGATAAAGTGGTTGAAGAAACACGAGTTTTTGATATTCGTGATATTGGTAATGAAAGTGAAGCTGAAATTCATGCCGTTGATACCTTAGATAATATTCCTGAAAACTCTGTGGTATTAGATATCCGTAGTCCAAATGAAGAAGACGAGAACCCACTAGAAATAGATGGCGTTGACGTACAGCATTTGCCGTTTTACAAGTTAGCGACACAATTTGGTGACTTAGATAAGAGCAAAGACTACTTACTCTATTGTGATCAAGGCGTGATGAGTAAGTTACAAGCATTGTATTTAGCGGGTGCTGGCTTTACTAATGTAAAAGTTTATCGTCCGTAAAATTTTATTTATTTGGCGAATAAAGACGTTAGTTAATGAATTTAAAAAAGGCCTTTAGTAAATATTGCTAAAGGCCTTTTTAATACTGAAGATTTGTCTTGCTAAAGCGTTATGTTTTTCACTCTTTGCACTAGTCTTGCATTTGTTGGAACGCAAAGGCCATTTTTTTTAGCCAAACTGACAATATAACCGTTGATATAGTCTATTTCTGTTGGTCGCTGTTGCAGAATATCACTGCGCATTGAAGAACAGTTCTTGGCGGTTTTTCTTGCTACCGCTAGTACTTGTAATTTTAATTCATTGTAGCCAAATCTAATGCCTTCACAGGCTGCTACCGCTATAATTTCTTTTAGCACCTGGTCAATAAGGACTGCGTAGTTATTGTTAAGTAATTGACCGTTGTTAACATCGTCTAATGCGGTAATAGGGTTAATAACGCAATTAATTGCCAATTTTAACCATTGTTTAGCCTTAATGTTATTGCTTAGGGTTAGTGATGGTAGTGCCGTTGCTAAGGTCTTTATTATTTGTTCCTGTATTAGGGGAGGCTTACCGCTGATTAAACCTAAGTCGTTATGTCCTAGTCCAGTGTGCTGAGCATGCAAAGGGCTAATTATTTTACTGCCGTGTGTGGTTAGCAAGGCATAACATGGCTGACTTAACTTGGCTAAATTTTCGATAGCACCCATACCATTATGACAGAAAACAATTACCGCCTTGGCACTGACTTGCTTAAATATTGGCGCTAATGCTGATGAAATATGGTAAGACTTTAGACAAAATAAAATAATATCGGCAGTGGCTAATGCTGCGTTATTCGCCGATATTAATGGCTGACGAGTTGTTTGATTTTCGATACTGGTAAAAAACGTCTCGGTAGGCTGAGATATTATACGCGCAGAACAAAGCAGGCTAACACGATTGCTAGAATTATTGATTAATCGATGATACCAAAGTAAACCAATCGCACCTTGACCAACAATAACAATGTTCAAAGCTACAGTCTATTTCCAGATCTATTACGATACATTAGGATTGACCACCTTATGATGCCAAACATTGATATACCAATAAGATCAAAAAAGAAATCTTTAAATTCGCCATTGCGAAAGCCCAGATAATATTGCCCTAATTCTGTTAATCCCCCATAGAAAGCAACAGTAAACATGGTATTGAATAATGGTAATTTTAAGATACTATGCAGTACCCAAGTTAAGCCAAAAAAACTAATCATATGGCCGATGGAGTCCACCTCCGTGCTACGGAAAACTAAACGCCTAAAATCGTCAGAACTAAAGTAAAGACAAAAAAATAGTATGACTATTATGGCGAGAATTGATAAATGATAGCGACTTTTCATTAAGGTGTTAGCAATCGTACTTTTGGAGGTTAGTGGTTTATTATCATATCAGGGCTAAGCCAGTAAAACTATCACTCTTCAGTGTCAACTTTAGTCTTGAATATTGGTATTACTTATAAACATTGATAATATATATTTAATTTTTTGTAAGATAGAGACATGTTATGCCTTCAATGGACGTTATTTCCGAAATAAATTTGGAAGAAGTAAAAAATGCAACTGAAAATTCAACTCGTGAGTTAGCTACTCGTTATGATTTTCGTGATACTGATGCCAGCTTCGAATGGAAAAGCCCTGCAGTAACAATGAAAGGTGATTCTGATTTTCAAATCAAACAGATGACTGATATCTTGCGTGGTCAGTTAATGAAAAGAAATATTGATGCTAAAGCTTTAACGTTAGGCAACATGGAAAGCTCAGGTCGTAACTATAGTCAGGCTGCGACCTTCAAAGAAGGCATAGAACAGCCTATTGCTAAGAAAGTGGTTAAACTTATCAAAGATAGCAAGTTGAAAGTGCAAGTAGCAATTCAAGGCGAAAAAGTACGTGTTACGGGTAAAAAACGTGATGATTTACAAGCGGTAATGAGATTAGTTAGAGAAGCAGAATTAGAGCAATCATTTCAGTTTGATAATTTCAAAGATTAGCTTATTTTCGATTAACTTAATCGCTAAGCAGAATGATTTTTATTAATGCTTAGTGGTTGGATAATATTAAATTATTAAAAGAGGCCTGGCGCCTCTTTTTTATGTTCCTGACAGAAGCTAAGTGCCTACATCCATGTCGGCAATGTCATGGAGCCATCGATGGCAACGAATGATGATGTTCGAACTTTACCCTGATATTCTAATTTTCAAGGTAGTTACTATATCTTGGTAATCGCTCTAGCATTGCCTTATTAACTTGCATCTATGTAAGAACATATGCGTCGTTGAATAGCCAATTTTTATCTTCATTAAAAACTAAGTGCTCCACTTGGGTTTTTATGTAGCCAAAGGCTCATTGCTAAGAAATGAATAAACTTTTTATTGAAAAATAGAATAACTAAATAGTAAAAAGTAAATTGGCTGTAATTTAAGCAGTAATTAAATCTTTACGACTGTAATTTCTCTTAAAATTGCTTTCGATGCAATTTTTCTCAATAAACGCTGTTTTTTTACCAGTAGTTTAAGTAAATTAAAGTCACTCAATAATAATAAGATGGTTTTAGATGGCTGCTTCTCGAGGTGCGTTTAGTTCACGCTTTGGTTTCATTATGGCTGCCGCAGGCTCTGCGGTCGGTTTAGGTAATATTTGGGGCTTTCCCACACAAACGGCAAGTAATGGTGGTGCAGCATTTGTACTGGTTTACTTGGTATTGGCATTTTGTTTAGCATATCCAGCATTTATGGCTGAGTTACTGATTGGCCGTTATGGTCAAGCGAATGCTGTGACTTCATTACAAAAAATATCACGGACCTTATTTCACAAGCGTTTTGCTTTTGTTGTTGGCTTTGGAGGTATTATTTGTGCGTCACTCATTTTAAGCTTTTATGGTATTTTAGCTGGTTGGATGATGTCGTATGCGGTTGAACCTTTTGCCCGGGTTCTCGGTATGGACTCCGCTGCTGATTGGGTGATCACACAATCATTACAACGTAACTTATTGTTTTGTGCTTTATTCATGTTTCTTACCATCTTTATTATTCGTCGTGGTGTAGAAGAAGGTATTGAGAAATGGTCTAAGCGTCTGATGCCATTACTGATCTTTTTATTACTAGGTTTAATTTCATATGTTATGACCTTAAAAGGTGCAAGAGAAGGGGTTAACGCTTACTTAAATCCTGATATTAGCCGGGTGTTAGAGCCTGATTTATTAATTAGTGCGCTAGGACAAGCGTTCTTTTCATTATCACTAGGTACTAGTGTGATGGTGATATATGGCTCATATATCTCTAAAAAAGAAAACTTGGTGACGTTGGGCGCGCAAGTTACGCTAATTGACGTATCAATCGCATTTTTAGCTGGTTTATTAATTATCCCTGCAATGTATGTTGCACAAGCGCAAGGTGTTGCGATATTTGCTGAAGATGGCAGTTTAATTTCTGGTTCGAGCTTGGTTTTTGCTGTTTTACCGAGTTTATTTAATAGTATGGGCAGTATTGGTTTGTATGTAGCCTTTGCCTTCTTTGTTTTGATGTCAGTGGCGGCCTTAACATCTTCAATTTCAATGCTTGAAGGGCCAGTATCCTATGCAGTTGAACGTCATCAGCTCGAACGTAAAAAAGTGACCACTTACATTGGTATCGGTATCTTTGTTTTAAGTGCCATTATTATTGCTAATATTAGCTTTATGTTAGATTTTGTGGCGATATTAGCGACACAGTACGGCCAACCTATCATAGCTATGCTGTGTTGTGTATTTGTCGGCTGGATCTGGTTTCGTAATGATATTTTACAAGAGTTAAAACAAGGTAATGAGATGGTTGAGCATTCGTTGTTTTGGAAGATTTGGCCTTGGTATACCAAATTTATTTGCCCAACCGCTATTGCGATTGTCTTCTGGCATTCACTTTAGCAACTAAACTGAAAATATAAGAATAGAAAAAGGAACTTAATAGTTCCTTTTTACTATTACCTTTTAAAGTTTATATTTTAGGCCAAGCTTGTTGCCATGCAGGTGTCAATTGTTCTATTAGGGTCTTGGCTTCATCGGTATTAAATTCTTTACCCGTTAGTGGGGCTTGGCAATATTGATGGTTTTTATTGTTCAAGGTAAAAGCTAAGGCAAATGCGTGTAAATATCCTCGGTCTGACTCAATGCAACTGTTATATAAAGGGTCACCCAAAATTGGTACGCCTATGCTGTTTAGCGCTACGCGAATTTGGTGAGTTTTTCCCGAATGAGGCTTGATTAGATATAGTCGCCTTTTTGGCGCAATATTATAAGATTGAAACTGGCTGATGGCTGGGGTTTTCATAGTCCGCACCAGCTTCCACATACCTCGACGACTTTTCTCCATATCACCTTTAATCAGACCTTGTTTCTTTTTGGGTTTGCCATCAGCAATGGCAAGATAGAATTTCTGGACTTGATGTTGCTCAAATAATAATTGAAATGTTCTGGCAGTGCTAATATTCTTAGCAAATATCATCAGCCCTGAAGTCATTTTATCTAATCGATGTACAGGAAATATTTCCGCTGTATCTAATTGGTCAGCAGCGAATTTTTTCACTTGCGAGTAAAAACCTGAGCCAAGGGTATCTTCATCATGAAAATTAATATTTGCGGGTTTGTCGACCACAAGAAAATCATCTTGGTGGTCGATAATATTGATAGCTATATTGCTCACTTAGAAACTAAGTCCAATGGCAATATAAGCCATTATGGTAAGGGCTGCTCCAACTAAAGCATAGGGCAGCTGTGTTTTCACATGTTCGAAATGATCACAACCACTGGCAATTGATGCAACAACAGTTGTATCAGAAATAGGTGAAGCATGATCACCAAAAATACCGCCACCGAGTACTGCTGCTACTAAAAATTCAATAGGTAAGCCACTTTGCTGTGCAATCGGCACTGCAATAGGAATTAATACGGCAAATGTACTCCATGAAGAACCCGTAGCAAATGCCATAATAGCCGCAGCAATAAATAAAATCGGCGCCACTAAAAATAGCGGTACATCGACGTTAATCAATTGACTAACATACGTGCCTGTACCCAGTGCTTTTATTGCATCACCAAATGCAAAAGATAACACCAGTATTGCAACAACAGGAGACATGGTTTTAATACCTGCTATGGTTACTTTGAAAATATGTTTTAGTGACATAAGTTTGTAGTTGAGGATTAATGCTACCAACAATAGTAAAGCACTAACAACGGACCAAAACACGGAGAAAGCACCAGAGCCACGACGAATATCACCATCGCCTGTAAACCAGAGTAGAATGAAAGTGCCAAGCAGTAATGTTAACATTGGCAACCACATAATGCGTGCTGGTGCGACATGTTTAACAATTGCTTTTTCATCGATATTTACCAAAGATTCGGCATATTTCATTGGCCCAAAAACTTTGCCACTAAAAGCAGTATAGTAAGCCATAACTACGGCAATAATCGCGTAAAAGTTATAGCCGATAGTACCAATTAAAATACCTACCGGATCATCAAAAGAATAACCATCAAGTAAGCCTAGTACATAAGCTCCCCAACCATTCACTAGGAATAAAATACTGACAGGTGCACAAGTAGAGTCAACTAAATAAGCAAGGCGTGCTCGACTGAGTTTGTGCTGGTCAAATAGTTTTTGACTTGCCATACCCGCAGTAAACATACTTAGGTTAGTATCAGTAAATATAGTAGTACCGATAACTGTTGGTAATATGCTTGCTTGACGACTATTTTTAACTAAATTTAGTGAAGCTAAATGATTAATGAAACCATTTACTGCACCTGATTGATTCATTAAGGTAACTAAAGCGCCAATTAATAAACTAAAGCTAATAATATAGACATTACCTAGTGATAAAAATACACCGCTAATACCAAAGAACGTATTGGTAAAACCTGCTATTGGGTTGCCGTTAACTACCATTAAATGACATAGCATTACGCCACATAAAAGTGCGAATAAGGCATTTTTACGCCAAATTGCAATGATGATAGCAACAAGAGGTGGAAGTAAACTAAAAACGCTGTCTTGCATCGTAAACCTTTATTATTATGTTCTGCTCACTTTACCGTATGCTAAAACAATAAGAAACTGTATTTAACTGCGTTTGAGAGTCATGATTAATGAAAACTAAAGAAATATTTCTTGATTTAGTCGGGTCAATATTTTTGCCACAGAGATTATAATATGAAAAATAACGTACCATATTGCTTGGGTGACAGTAGTTTTGCGTAGGCTAACTTATTTTGACACGTTTGCTTATACTTTATTTGTTTGACCTAGTGCAAAATTACATAATAATAAATCACTGTAGACATTGAAATTCTACCTTTCACCCTTAAATAGTTCTTACTTACTGGCGTAAAGCATCAGGAATAATTTTGACTTTATCATTAAACGAATATATCGCGGCTTTTAGTCATGAAAAGCATCTAGCATCTTTAAGCCAAATTGGTCGAGGTATAGAGCGTGAAGCATTGCGAGTACTGCCGCAAGGTCGATTATCCGAACGCCCGCATAGCGAAAAGTTAGGTTCGGCATTAACCCATCCTAATATAACTACTGACTACTCAGAAACCTTATTGGAGTTTATTACGCCAGTGAGTTATGCACCGGAAACGGCAATTGCACAACTTGAAGATGTGCAAAAGTTTACTTTGAGTCAACTTAATGGTGAAGTTTTATGGCCAATGAGCATGCCGTGTTTTGTCGAAGATGACGATAAAATTCCATTAGCTCAATATGGAAAATCTAATATTGGAACCATGAAAACGGTTTATCGCCAAGGTTTGAAGAATCGTTATGGCAGTATGATGCAGGTAATTTCAGGTATCCATTTTAATTTTTCATTTCCAACTAGCTTTTGGCAATCACTGCAAACAGTTGAAAATAATAACGCCCCACTTGATGAGTACATTTCTGACAAATATTTTTCCTTATTAAGAAACTACAAGCGCTTTTGTTGGTTAATCCCTTATTTGTACGGCAGTTCACCTGCGATTTGTGGTTCATTCCTACAAAATAAAGTCACAAGTTTACCCTTTAAGAAAACTGAAAAAGGCTATATGTACCTAGAGCACGCGACATCTTTACGGATGAGCGATTTAGGCTATACCAATAGCGAACAGTCATCTTTGCAAATTTGTTATAATAATTTATCAGGCTATCTAGACGGGGTCAGTAATGCGATAAACTTGCCGTCGAAAAAATTTGCTGAGATAGGTCTTAAGGTTGCTGGTAAGTATCAACAGCTGAATAGTAATGTTTTGCAAATTGAAAATGAATTATATGCCCCTATTCGTCCAAAATGTGTTGCCAAATCAAATGAAAAGCCCTCTGAAGCATTAAGGAATAGAGGTGTTGAATACATTGAGGTTCGGGCTTTAGATGTTAACCCATTTTCAGCAACAGGTATTAGTGTTGAACAAATTCGCTTCTTAGATGTTTTTCTTACCTTTTGTTTGTTTGAAACTAGTCCAGAATTAAGTTGTACTGAACAAGTGTCTTGCGAAAAAAATATGGATGCCGTGGTTGTACAAGGCCGCGATCCTAAGCTGTTAATAAGCGACAATGGCACTGATAAATCTATTCCTGAATGGGGTAATGAAATTTTTGCGAAATTAACTGATATAGCGACATTGCTAGATCAAGCTAATAATAGTGATTCATACCGTCAAGCACTAGCGACAGAAGCTGAAAAGGTTAATAACCCTGAATTAACACCGTCAGCACAAATATTAGCGAAAGTAGTTAAAGATAATCAGTCACTAACCCAGATAGCGTTGAAAAGTGCTGCTGAGTATAGAGCGCAGCTACTCGCCAATGACTATCAAGAGTATAATGCGCAGTACTTTGCTGATACTGTTGCGGAGTCATTAGCTAAGCAAAGTGAAATTGAAATGGCTGATACGACAGACTTTGATACCTTTCTAACCAATTATTTCTCTAAATTTAGTGGCATTGAATAGTTACTGGACAGCATTAGACAAAAAAAAGCGCGTTAGGGCAACGCGCTACAAATAATAAGAAAGCCGTCCAGGGAGGTTGTGCTTTCAAGTAATTTGACCACGCAATTACTTAATAGTTCATTTTTGTTCGTTTGATTTTTAATTTTCTTATCTAAATAATAAAATACTTTTTAAACAATAAATTAAGTCTCCTAATTTGATAGCTTTTCTACTGATCTTAAACACCTGTTACTAAGTTTAGTAAATTTAAGGCAAAAAAAAGCACATTTATTATTAAATAAATGTGCGGTATAACATAAAACACTAATAGGGGAATAACTCTCTCGTAAAGTAAGAGCAGTGAAACTCAATATAGTTCCCAAACATTAAAATTAATTTATTATTTTTATCGAGTCTCCATATCTTAGTAATTGAATGATGCCAATTAGTGCTACATTTTCTAGCCTATATTCCGATAAGTGTAAAAAATATCGACATTTCCCTGAAAGTCTTTAAATATTCTGGCATGATATTATTACTAAAAACTAACTCCTTGTGTTCATGACATTTTATAAAACACTTATCATTTCTATACTCGCTTGTTTAACATTATCAAGTTGTGCGACAAATCCGCCAAAAAATCCAGAAAACCTATGTGAAATATTTAGGGAGCATCGAGGTTGGTACTTTGCGGCTAAAGGTGCCAAAGAACGTTGGGGTGTACCTATTCATGTGCCGATGAGTATGATGTATCAGGAAAGTTCATTTAAAGCCGATGCATTACCTCCAAGAGATTATCTATTGGGGTTTATTCCTTGGGGCAGAGTTAGTTCCGCTTATGGCTATTCGCAGGCTAAAACGATGACTTGGGATGACTATATTCGAGAAACAGATAATTCTGGTGCTGATCGTGATGATTTTGAAGACGCAATTGACTTTATGGGTTGGTTTATTTTTAAAACTCAAAAAATTAATAAAGTTTCAAAGTGGGATGCCTATAGTCAGTATTTAAATTACCACGAAGGTTGGGGGGGCTTTAAGCATAAAAGCTATAAAAAGAAAGCTTGGCTAGTGAAAGTTGCCCGTAAAGTTGATAACCGTGCTAAGCGTTACGGTAGCCAATTGAAAAGCTGCGAAGATGAATTGAACCACGGTTGGTTATGGCGTTTGTTCTTTGGTGATTAATAACTATTTAGCGTTAGGTACTCTGTCTCTAACGCTAACTTCTACACATACTGTTAGGCGCATCTCAATATAAGTTCTTCTCTTCTTTGCATGATCATTCTCTAATGATTAATAAGTATTCACAGCATAGTTCTTGCCATATGATCAAAGTGTAGCGGTATTTTTTAATAATTCTAGCGGTGATAAGGGCTAGAAAATAGTCAATAATTAATTATAAAAAAACTTCAAATATTTGCTAAAAATTGTTTGCAAAACACAAAGCCTATTATGGATAGGGCTTGCATTTGTTATCCACAGAAATTGTGGAAAGTTGATCCTTAGATCTAAACCTGTGTATAACTTTGTTATTAACTTTCAATGATTAATGTTCTATCCACAAAATGATGAATAAAAAGGCTAAGTTGTTAATTCAATAGCTGAATATCAGCCAAAGAATATTTAGTTATTCATGTGTTGTTGATCGCTAAAATCATTCTTAAAAAGTGGCTAGAACTTAGTTAAACCTAGCTTATAATTTTGTGTTTGAATTACTCGAAGAGATCTTAACGTTTTTTAATGGTCGTTAAGGATCTCATAGCACATGTCATAAGTTATTGATCAATTTTAACTTAGGTAAATTCTCATGAACAAGGCGTTTAAGTGTGCCCAATAACGCGTTATTGGCAACTTGAACAACACAGAAATAGGCTTTAATAGCGCTGCTGTAGCATTTTTCTTATCCAGAGTTCAGGTTAAGTAGATCAATGCAGGAGAAATTGTCGAACATTAGCTCGCTATAGAGATTAAAAGTAACACTATTATTGATGATTAATACCATCTCAAAATGATTTTTTATTTCAATTGTTATTAATCAGTCTGGTGCTTTTTAAGTCAAATTTAGCTTTTTCATACCATAGATATAATAGTGCCCTGGACTGAAAAACCATAGATTTACTCGAATATATAGTATTCATTGTTCAGAAGTTTATTTATTAAAAAAGCACCGAAGAATTACTTCTTTCAGTGCTCTTTATACATATAGCCAAATTCCACGTTAGAGGGGCTAAGTACTAGTTTTCTGGTTCATCACCGTCATAAAAATCTGGCAGGATCCGAACTGTTTTGATCATATTGTCTTTTACTTCAATGATCTCAAGTGGGTAGCCAGAAATACGGACACTTAAATTTGCCTCCGGAATGTCTTCTAAATACTCTAATATCAGACCATTAATGGTTTTAGGACCGTCAGTTGGGAATTTCCAAGTCATTTCTTTATTAACATCACGAACTGTGGCGCTGCCGTCAACAAGGTAACTGCCATCGGGTTGAATACTGATTTCATCGCTGGTTGCTGGGGTCATTGTCGTGGTGAAGTCACCTACAATTTCTTCAAGAATATCTTCGAGTGTTACTAAACCTTGAATATCGCCGTACTCATCGACAACGAGTCCTAAGCGTTCTTTGGCTCGCTGGAACTTTAATAGCTGAACGTTTAATGCTGTGCCTTCAGGGATAAAATAAAGCTCACGCACCGCGCGTAATAGTGTCGCTTTAGTAAATTGTTTTTTGGATACCAATCGCAAAGCATCGCGCATATGAAAATAACCAACAACATCATCAATATTATCTCGATATAAAAGTACTCGTGTGTGGTTAGATTGAGTTAGCTGTTTCTGAATGCGCTTCCAATCATCATTGATATCGATACCGACTAATTCGTTACGCGGGATCATGATGTCTTCAACAGTGACTTTCTCAAGATCTAAAATGCCAACTAACATATCTTGATCGCGCGATTCGAGCATAGCACCAGATTCATTTACTACGGTGCGTAGTTCTTCAGAGCTTAAGCTATGTTGCTCTCGTTGTTCAGAGCTAATCCCTAGCAATGCTAGAATACCATTGGTGATCCAATTAACCGCAATCACTATCGGTAACAATAGTTTTAATAACAGCGTCAATACTATTGAGCTTGGGAAGGCTACTTTTTCTGGGTATAAAGCCGCTAATGTTTTTGGGGTGATTTCAGCGAAAATTAATATTATTAAGGTCAATAACAAGCCAGCATAAAATACTCCCGCATCGCCATATAGGCGTTGCGCTATTATCCCAGTGATCAAAGTGGCAAAAATATTAACCAGGTTATTGCCAATTAAGATCAAACCAATAAGTTTATCGGGCTTGGCAAGTAATTTACTGACACGTTTAGCACCACGGTGGCTTTGTTTTTCTAAGTGTTTTAATCGGTAACGATTAATAGACATCATGCCGGTTTCAGAACCGGAGAAGTAAGCAGATATGAATATAAGTATGCCAAGAATGACAAATAGCATATCTGTTGAGATGTTATCCAAAAAGGGTGATCCTAGTTTAGTTGTTTATAAGTCGTCAAATGACGACAATTAACAATAATAAAAGTAACTTATACCTTAAAAGCTATAATAAGAGAAACTCTTTCACAAATCGGCTGCCAAAATAGGCTAAAGTTAAAATAAATGTCGCAACTACTGTTAAGAATAATACGCGTTGACCACGCCAACCTTGCTTGAAATGTCCCCATAAAGTAGTGAAGTATATAGCGCAAGCGATAAGAGATAATATCGTTTTATGCGCATTTTCTTTTGAAATCATACCTTCAAGAAATATAAAACCGACAATTTGGCTTACAAGTAAGCAGACACTTCCTAAAAATAAAATAGTGAACAGTTGTCGTTCAACCTGCATCAAAGGTGGGAGCTGGCTTACTGCTTGTAAGTTTTTACTTTTTAATTTCATATTAATATAAGCGACTTGAAAGGCATATAAGGTCGCAATAACTAATATACAGTAGGCGATTAGCGCTAAAGTAATGTGACTTAACATCGCTAATTTATCGGCTACAATTTCCATACCGCCCATAGGAGAGATAAATATCATACCTAATTGCCATAATCCGGCAAAGCCATAAATTACCGGCAGCAATAAGTTTACTTTAAAGCGTAATGCCACGGTTGATATCACCAAAGTAATAACTAAACTCACCAAGGAAACCACATTCGGTAATGAAAAGTTTAGACTATGATCAGCAAACAAAAACTGGGTGCTGCCTAACGTATGAAAAATGATCGCTAGGCAGGCAAAAATTAAGGTGATGACTAAATTAGGCCCTTTAGGGTGAAATAGTCGAGATAATATTGATAATGTAGCAATGCTATAACATACAAAGGCAGTAAATGAACTGATACTTGAAAATTCCACAAAGAGCTCCGAAAAAATTAAAAACTGTCCATACATTAACTAACATAGCTAGCTATTGCAGCGATTCTAGCAGAATAAAAGCTAGATCCCATAACTATGATTATTCTATATAAAACGTTTACGTAAAGGCTTTATTGATAAAAAAACTAAAAGCCCAGTACATGTTAAACCAAACCAATAAGGTAGTAATTCATGGCTGTGTTGCATTTGTTGGCTAATATCTATCATAAAATAGTTAAGTCCCCAGTCTAGCAACAAGCCAAAGGTAATTGCTGAAATAGCGATACCAAGTAAATACTTAACTAAAACATCAGTACCCATTTCATTTTTGATAACACCCAAAGTAGATATATTTGTCGCAGGGCCTGCCATCATGAACACTAATGCTGTGCCTGGTGATATGCCCGCTAGAATAAAGCCTGCAGCAATAGGCGTTGAAGCGGTAGCGCAAATATACATTGGAATTGACATGGCAATCATTACTAACATTGCCGCTAAACCACTGCCATAACTGAGGAGGAATGAAGCGGGCACAAATGTGCGTACAATGGTGGCAAACAGTAAACCAATAAGTAACCAGCGAATTAAATCATCGATTAATTGCGTCGCGCTATAACGAATGCCGATCAGCGTTTTCTCTATAACTGTGTCGCTTTTTTTCTCTACTTTACTGGCACAACATGAGCTGTCACTTTCCCCAGGCAGACTGACTTTTTTCGCCTTAACATTTTCGCTTGCACAGCAGCTGGTTGTTTTAGTTTCATTTGCAGGTGATTTTTCTTCAACTTTCGATGTTGCGACTAACATGCCGGTAAAAATTGCCGATAATATCGCGGTTATTGGCCGATAAATAGCTAACAGTGGTCCAAGTAAAGCGTAGGAAACAGAAACAGAATCAACACCAGTTTCTGGGGTGGCTACTAAAAATGCAGAAGTTGCAGGTGCTGAGGCACCTGAACGTCGTAATTCGGTAGCAACTGGAATAACGCCACATGAACATAAAGGTAGTGGCGCCCCAATTAAGGCTGCTTTAATAATGGCTCTCTTACCGTGACCTAAATGACGACTTAAAATTTTACTTGGTACCCAGGCTTTCATTAATCCTGCAATCAATAGCCCCAATATCAGCCAAGGGCTAGCTTCAGCACTGAGCTGTAATAGGTTATCAAAAAATAAAATGAAGGTACTCACACTTATTTCCAAAAAAAGTGACGTAATTAACAACAGTTTACCATAGTTTTTTTTCCGAATATTGATCTGAATTCAAGCTTTTTTGCTTTCCTTACTATTGTTTTATTAAATAATGTCATTATCTTAAATCTACAACTTCTACTTTCGCTAATTATTTGTACGGGTATAATAGAGTCAATTATTTGCGCTTAGCCATTATTAGAGTCATCCATGTTTGAAAATCTTTCCGATCGTTTAACGAAAACGCTAAAAAATATTAGTGGCCGTGGCCGCCTAACTGAAGACAATATAAAGGATACTTTACGTGAAGTACGCATGGCATTGTTAGAAGCTGATGTTGCTTTACCTGTTATTCGTGAATTTATTGCTAAAGTTAAAGAAAGTGCTGTTGGCCAAGATGTCTCGAAAAGTTTAACGCCAGGGCAAGTGTTCGTAAAAATAGTTCAAAAAGAACTAGAAGCGGCGATGGGTGATGTAAATGAAGCGCTTGATTTAAAAGCAGCGCCACCAGCTGTAGTTTTAATGGCGGGTTTGCAAGGTGCAGGTAAAACCACCTCAGTGGCAAAATTGGCTAAGTTTTTAACTGAACGCGAGAAGAAAAAAGTACTAGTCGTCAGTGCTGATGTTTATCGCCCAGCTGCTATTAAACAGCTTGAAACGTTAGCAGAAGAAATTAATGTTGGCTTTTTTCCAAGTGACATTAAGCAAAAGCCAATTGATATTGCTAATGCAGCGATTGATCATGCTAAGAAAAACTTCTTTGATGTGTTAATTGTTGATACTGCCGGTCGCTTGCATATCGACGGCGACATGATGGCTGAAATTCAAGACTTACACAAAGCCATCAACCCAATTGAAACCTTATTTACTGTCGATGCCATGACAGGTCAAGATGCTGCTAACACCGCAAAAGCATTTAATGACGCTCTACCATTAACGGGTGTTATTTTAACGAAAACTGATGGTGACGCTCGCGGTGGTGCAGCGTTATCTATTCGTCATATTACTGGCAAACCTATTAAGTTTATGGGTGTTGGTGAAAAAATTGAAGCACTAGAGCCTTTTCATCCGGACCGTATTGCCTCACGCATTTTAGGTATGGGTGATGTACTTTCTTTAATTGAAGAAGTAGAGCAAAAAGTTGACCGTAAGCAAGCTGAAAAGTTAGCTAAAAAAGTCAAAAGTGGTAAAGGCTTTGACTTAGAAGATTTTCGTGACCAGTTAGTGCAAATGAAAAGCATGGGCGGCATGATGGGCTTAATGGATAAGTTACCAGGCATGGGTAACATGTCTGAACAAGTTAAAGGCCAAATGGATGACAAGCTTACCGTGCGTATGGAAGCGATGATCAATTCAATGACACCAGCAGAGCGTAAACGTCCTGATATGATTAAAGGTTCACGTAAACGTCGAATTGCAGCCGGCTCAGGTACACAAATTCAAGATGTGAATAAGTTATTGAAGCAATTTACTCAAATGCAGAAAATGATGAAGAAAATGTCTGGTAAGGGCGGCATGCAGAAAATGATGCGCTCAATGAAAGGCATGATGCCTCCTGGTGGCATGGGCGGTGGCGGAATGGGCGGCGGCGGAATGTTCGGTCGCTAAACTATTTCGTTAGAAAAATTATTAGTATAAAAAAGCAGCTTTAGCTGCTTTTTTTAATCATATCCCAATGGTTATTATTGTGAACTAAAGCACCGTTTTATCGCGTTGATATTATTTTTACTTAATATTCTATCGCCGAGTGCTGTTAGCATTGAACCTAATACCACCATGCCACCGCCAATATAGGCCAGTAAATTCAAATGTTGAGCTTGGTAGAGTTGTGGCCAATAATATTCGGCAATAGTGGCAAATAATACCGTTAATAATGGCGTTACTGCCAAAGTTGCACTAACTTGCGATGTTGGTAAATATTCAAGTGACTTGGCAAAAGTACCATAGGCAATTAAGGTGTTAGCACAACAAAAAATGAGTAACAGCAAGGCATTTAAGTCTAATGAGGCAATTTGATTCGGGCTGGCTAAAGGTAAGAAGAATACGGCGCTTAGCAAATAAATACACCACATTACTTGGTTTGAACTGTAATAACGCAACATCTTTTTTTGCATAATGGCATAAGCTGCCCAAGTAATTGCGGCTGCTAACATGACAAAAAAGCCGACAATGAAGGTGTCATTATCGATAACGGTATTAGCCAAGAATTGTTGATTAAAAAACATTAATAGACCGCTAACTAAAACTAATGAGCCTACCATCTGGCCTTTACTGAAACTTTCCTTAATAAAGATAACACTGCCAATAATCATCAAAAATGGCGCCATTTGAATTAACATTTGTGCTGTTTCTGCGGGGACGAAATATAATGCACTAAGATAAAGAATATAATTTAGGCTTAAAAAAATTGCCGCAAAGAATAATCGTTTGATGATTTTAGGCTGCTTTAAAATTGTGACCGGAAATTTTCTTTTGGCTGATAGTAATAGAGCTACGAAAAAAGCGGCAAAGGCAAAACGATACCAAGTAATGGTGTAGGCATCCATTAAGGTTAATACTGACTTCAATGCTAATGGCAATAGTCCCCACATGATTGCGGTAGTTAATGCCAACATTAAACCTTTTGCACTGCTGTTTGCCAATTGGGTCATTTTAAATCCGGCTCTTATTCTAGATGATATATAGATAGCTAATGTCGGCTTATTTGCGACACTATTTGAAAGCGCGGGAGTATATAGGTGATTTCAGCGTGAGGATATTAAAAAAATGAGTGAATAAGCATTTATTTGCTTAAACAGCTTTCAGCTCATTAAAAGTATCAATATTGAACATTTTATTGCAACTAGAACTATTAAGGTTGATTTGTTGCTCAAAAAGCGTAGAATACGCGAGCTTTTCTGTCGCTTGTAGACAGGAAATGTCTGGAAAATTCGTTTTAACACTAACATTATATAGAGGACGATATGGTTACCATTCGTTTAGCTCGTGGCGGCGCAAAGAAGCGTCCATTCTATCAGGTTGTTGTTGCAGATAGCCGTAACTCTCGCGATGGTCGTTTCATCGAGAAAGTAGGTTTCTTCAACCCAACAGCTCAAGGTCAAGCAGAAGCATTACGTTTAGACCTAGACCGTATCAACCATTGGGTTGGTCAGGGTGCAACAGTATCTGATCGTGTGGCCAAGTTAGTAAAAGATGCTCAAAAAGCAGCTTAATTAACCTGGTAGGTTTTAGGAGTTATTTGTGGAAGTTATTGGTAAAGAAGTCACCTTAGGTAAAGTAGGCGCAGTTTACGGTATCAAAGGTTGGTTGAAGATTCATTCATTCACAGATGATCAAGAAGCCATACTCGACTATTTCCCTTGGTCGCTAAAATTAGGGAATAATATACAATCAGTAGAAATTACCGATTGGCGTAAACATAACAATGGTCTTGTTGTTAAAGTTGCCGGTATTGATGATCGTGATATAGCCCAAAAGCTTGTTGGATCAGAAATATTTGTCAGCGAAGATGTGTTAGCAGATTTACCTGAAGGTGAATTTTATTGGCGCGATCTATTAGGCATGACCGTAGTTACTGACAAAGGTTACAACCTAGGTCAGGTTTCCGATATCATGGAAACTGGCGCTAACGACGTACTGGTTGTTAAAGCTAATTTAAAAGATGGTTTTGGTAAAAAAGAAAGGTTAATCCCTTACTTAATGGACCAAGTTATTCTTTCAGTTAGCGCTGAAAATAAACAAATTTGTGTTGACTGGGACCCAGGTTTCTAACTTGAGTAATAGTGTACCAACAAGCGCTCTTAGCAATAAGAAAGTATGGATTGGGGTGATAAGCCTTTTTCCAGAAATGTTTGACGCAATTACTGAGTATGGGGTGACAGGCCGAGCGATTCGTAATGGCTTAATTGAATTTCACAAGTGGAATCCAAGAGACTTTACTCATGATAAACATCGTACAGTGGACGACCGACCTTACGGCGGCGGACCTGGCATGCTTATGATGGTACAACCGTTACGAGATGCTATTCAAGCTGCAAAAAAAGCTGCAGAACTTGAAGGCATCAAAGCTAAGGTTATTTATTTGTCGCCGCAAGGACGAAAATTGGACCAAGCTGGTGTACGTGAACTAGCACAACATAATGGCCTGATATTTATAGCAGGGCGTTATGAAGGTATAGATGAACGACTTATTGCATCTGAAATAGATGAAGAATGGTCGGTCGGAGATTACGTATTAAGTGGTGGGGAATTACCTGCTATGAACGTAATTGATGCCGTAGCACGCTTTGTGCCTGGAGTATTAGGACATCAACAATCAGCTGAGCAGGATTCATTTTCTGACGGTTTATTAGATTGTCCGCATTACACTAGGCCAGAGGTAATGGAAGTTTCTGAAAATGAAATGGTATCCGTTCCAAAAGTGCTATTAAGTGGTAATCATGAACACATAAGGCAATGGCGCCAATATCAGTCTTTAGAAAGAACGTGGACTAGAAGACCAGAATTATTAACTAACCTAGCTCTGACAGCAGAGCAGCAGAAAATGTTAAAAGCTATAAAGGCTGATAACAAAAATGCTACTGATGACTGTGAACTCTAGGAAGAAGGTATTATGAGCAATATTATTAAGCAGCTTGAAGCTGAACAAATGAAGCAAGATGTACCAGCATATCGCCCAGGTGATACTGTTGTTGTACAAGTAAAAGTTACAGAAGGTGATAAATCACGTCTTCAAGCATTTGAAGGTGTTGTTATCGCTGTTAAAAACCGCGGCATCAATTCTGCATTCACTGTTCGTAAAATTTCGAACGGTGTTGGTGTAGAACGTGTATTCCAGACACATAGCCCAATCGTTGACTCAATTGAAGTCAAACGTCGCGGTGATGTACGTCAAGCTAAGCTTTACTATCTTCGTGAACGTTCAGGTCGCTCTGCACGTATCAAAGAGAAATTGGCAAAAAGATAATCTCTCTTTAATTAGAAGATTTCTTAGCAGCTTGAAAAACCTGTGTGGGCAACCACACAGGTTTTTTTGTCGATACAGCTATTACATTTACTTTTTCACGTTACCTTACTTGAAAAATACTTTCTGCACGTTCTTATGCTTCCCTACCTACTATCAAAGTGCGAATAGCTGCACATATTTAGGCTCGCTCAGAGCTAAAGGATAGTGTTTTAAACCATAAAATCAGCTATTAGTCAGTGTTACGCTCCTACATTTTAATTTATATGAAATTACTATCTGGCCCCGCAAGTCTTTAAATTATCGGACAGTGCTCTCTTTTTTATACTGATTGCTATTATTGTCAATTCTTACCCAACTTAATCAATGTAATAAAGAACGTAACATGGTTAAGGAGGGGGTAAGTAATGCCTGATCAAATGAAATATATTTTTCAAAACTTAGTTCTTATAACAAATCATTATATTTTCTAACGAAATTATAACGAAAAAATAACGATTTAGTTAAGTCGAATTATGGCTATTGTTATCTGTCTTTTGAACATTTAACTTAGAGTCCTTTGAGCTAAATGAAAATATTTAGCACAGTAAAGAATTAAAATAATAAGTGCTACATCAACGAGATTTCAATAAGAGTGAGTGATATGAATAATACTTTCGTAAACAATAGTAATGCTTCTAAGCGTAATTTTCCTCTCCTAGTAACTGCAGTCGTTACAGCTTCAGCTATGCTATTTTCTTTAAGTTCAAATGCAGGGGCATGGGTTGGGGAAAAAGGAGCTGGTTATGCGAAGTTAGGTTTCGCCACTTATACAGCAGAAGATTACCATGGTTTAAACCCTACATTGATAGATTTCAAAAGTACTAGTGCTTCACTGTATGGAGAATATGGTTTAGGTGACAATTTCGCTTTATTCGGCTCACTTTTAAACCAATCTTACGACCAACGAGATACTGAATCAGGTACAAACAGTGCTAGCGGTTTTGGTGATACTGAAATAGGTGTTCGTTATCAGTGGCAAGCGAATCCCTTTGTTGTTTCAACCTCATTCTTAGTAAAAACCCCATTTTTATATGACGGTGATGATGGGTTAGGCAATAACCAAACCGATTATGAAGCTAAGGTTCTTATTGGAAGAAGCTTGAATGAATACGGTTATTTTGGAGCAGAATTTGGCTATCGTTTACGCCAAGGTGCTCCGTCGGACGAATATCGTTACCTGCTAGAGTATGGCTTTAGCGTTAATGAAAATCTTTATTTTAGAACAAAACTAGATGGTATTTTAAGCGCAAATAATTCTGATGCAGTAACTGTAAACGCTGATAATTTATCTAATCCATTTGAGTTTGACTCAGGAAAGCTTGAATTAACAACAGGCTGGAACTTTGATAAAAATAGTGCATTAAAAGGCTATGGCGTTGAAGTTACTTATACCCGTGAAATCTATGGCGACAATATATTAAAAGGTAATCGATTTGAGCTGGGACTGACCAAGGTTTTTTAAACTGAGGTTGTTTGAAAAATTCGTTACCACTTCGAAAGAGAGTGGCTGAAAATGTATGTTAAAGAGTAGGTTTAGAAACGATGTCAGTGTTAAGTTCAATTATTATAGTAGTGCATTTTATACTGCTATTTATTTTATGTTTATTTGGCCTACATCGTTTATCGATGGTTGCTCGTTGGTTTCGCTATCGTAAGTATGAGGCTAAAACACCTGAAAAATTCAGTCAATTACCGAAAGTAACGATTCAAATTCCATTATATAACGAACGTATGGTCGCCAGGCGTATTGTCGACTCAATTGTTAAATTGCAATACCCAAGTGATCGTTTACAAATTCAAATAGTTGATGACTCTACTGATGATACATCTGGTTTGATTGCTGAACGTGTTGCTTATTACCGATCTCAAGGTGTGGATATTGATCATGTTCAGCGCACTAATAGAGAAGGTTTTAAAGCAGGCGCCTTAAAAGAAGCGATGAATACGGCTAGTGGTGAATTTATTGCAATTTTTGACGCTGATTTCATACCTCATCCGGATACATTGATTAATAGTATTAATTACTTTACCCAGCCTAATATTGCTATGGTGCAATTGCGATGGGAGCATTTAAATCGACGAAGTAGTTTGTTGACTAAAACTCAAGCAATTATGCTTGACGCGCATTTTAGTATCGAACAGCAAGTGCGCAGTGCTTCAGGGATGCTATTTAACTTTAATGGTACCGCCGGTATTTGGCGTACATCAGCCATTATTGATGCTGGGCATTGGAGTGCTGATACACTAACTGAAGATTTAGATTTAAGTTACCGAGCACAATTAGCTGGCTGGAAGATGGTTTACCTAAACAATATTCCATGCCCCGGTGAATTACCTGCAGATATGAATGCCTTTAAAACTCAGCAATATCGTTGGGCTAAAGGTGGTGTACAAGTCATGATGAAAATGTTGCCTACGGTGTGGAAAGCAAAAATATCTTTAGCTAAAAAAATAGAATCTACTTTTCACTTATCTAACAACCTTGCCTATTTTGTTATGCTGGTGGATACCTTATTCTTTTTAGTACCTAGTTTGTTTTTACGTGATAAATACGACTATTTAAATATTTGGTGGCTTGATATCCCATTATTATTAATGTCATCAGGTGGCCACTTAATTTATCTTTACTGGGGACAAATAGCACTTAATCGTTCGAAAAGTCGAGCGTTAATTAAAGTGCCAAATTTAGTCATGTTAGGTATTCAATTGGCTATTAATAATTCAAAAGCTGGTTTAGAGGCCTTATTGCGACGTGAAAGTGAGTTTGTTAGAACACCTAAAACTGGTGAGTTGCAAAATGAAACTAAAGTGGGTATTGATAATTCAGCATCTGCTGTTAGCCCAATATCCGTTACGCGTTATAAATCGGCTGCACCCAAAGGGGCTATTTTTGAATTTTTAATTGCTGGCATTTATGCCATTGTACTGCTTTGGGCTGTTAGTCATCAGCATTGGTTTATGTTGCCCTTTCTTTTGTTATTAACTGTTGGTTTTGTTACCTCCGCAGCCCATAGTTTTTACAATCACTATCAATTGTCTAAGTAATGATAAAGCCTTTGTCGTATTTTTTTAATCGCATGCGAAATAAGATGCTTTTTTATAGCTGTGTCATTGGCGTATTAGCTTTGAGCATACTGAGCTATTACATACCTACCTTTGCTTTGAGTTATCAAGCAAGTGCTACGGGGTATTATACCATGGCACAATATAGTGTGATGGCGCTGCTAATGCTATTGGCATGGCGGTTATCCCCTCAATCAAATAAAGTAAAAGATCACTGCTGGATATTATTTTTTGCAGTTATTGTTCGGTTGTTAATGTTTAGTGTTGAGCCTTACACATCGAATGATGTTGATCGTTATTTGTTTGATGGGCGTATTGTTGTTGAAGGGCTTGATCCCTATAGCATAAGCCATGATGCGCCTGAGCTTAAGTTATTACGTGAGACATGGGAACCTCCCGCTGAACATGCAAAATATGTCACTTTGTACCCTCCGTTAGCGTTAGCCTTCTTCTCGCTTGCAGCTGCAGCTGGTATTACCTATGCAGTCGCTGCTTGGAAATTGATTCTATTGACAGCGAGTTTGTTGACGTTGTGGTTGACAGCTAAAGTCTTACAGCGTGAGAAAAAACTCAAACATCTTGCGTTAGTAGCTTTGTCGCCATTACTCATTTTAGAAACAAGCGTGGGATTACACCTAGATGCGTTATCAACTTTGGCTATTATTGGTGCCATTTACTGTTGGCAACGGGGTTGGATAATTAGAGCTGGTTTGGTTATTGGTTTGGGCACATCAATAAAATTATTACCAGTCATGCTATTACTACCGTTAACCTTTACTTTGCAAAACTTTAAGCAGGTATTTAGTTTATTTATTAGTGCTTTAATGGCTGTTGTAAGTGTCTATGTATTAGCAATTGATTTTGGTTTACATCCCGTTGGAAGTATCGCGATATTTTTTGAAAAATGGCGTTTTGCTGCTCCATTATTTACTGTCCTAGATACTATTTTATCTGGTCAAGAAATATTGTTTGTGATGGTAGGGTTTTCAGCGTTAGTTTGCAGTTTAGTAGCTTATGTTTGCTGGTGTCATCGATGGACACTAGCGAATAATAAAGAATTGTTATTTGGCTCTCTGCAACTGGTTATCGCGCTACCATTAATTATTAGCCCTGTAATTTTTCCTTGGTACTTGATGCCTCTAGTACCATTAATGGCTCTTTATCCAAATCGTTACCTCATCATGTGGACATTACTAATGCCGCTGACTTATGAAGTCATTAATCAGTTTATTTGTTGTCAAGTATGGCAACCAGCCCAGTGGCCAATATGGTTAATTGGCCTACTACAATTATCTGCTCTTTTAGCTTTAGGGCGATATTGCTATCACGCGTTATTTAAGCAAAGAATTGGACAAACAGAAAAGTCAGCATTTGTATGAAATGTGCAGTAAAGCATCATTTTGTTACTTGAACACTTATTGGATTTATTATGATTTCAGCGATTAAAAATTACTATTATTGGCTCCATGGGCAATGGCCAGATCAAACGGTTGAAAAACAACCGTTAGTAAATGCGGATGGCACCACTAACATAAAAGGCGTTTATGTTGTTGGAGACTTAACCGGTGTACCGTTGCTTAAGTTTTCATCTGATACCGGAGCAAAAGCGGTTAAGAGTATCATTGAAGATACCAGCTTTAATGCACGTGAAAAACAAACTAATGTTGCTGATATAGTGATTGTTGGTGGCGGTGTTAGTGGCTATGCTGCAGCAATTGAAGCGAAAAACCAGCAACTAAATATTAGGCTGTTAGAAGCCAATAAACCGTTGTCAACTATTGAAAACTTCCCGAATCAGAAGCCTATTTATACCTATCCAACTCAAATGACACCCGCAGGTGAACTTCAGTTTTCGAGTAAGGTGACCCATAAAGAAAACTTACTTTCTGAACTCAAGCAGCAAATTAATGAACAAGAAATTATTACTGAAATAGTCCAGGTAAGTCATGTAGCTAAGAAGGGAAGTCTGATTAATGTTGTTTGTGAAAATGGCGAAATTCTTTCCGCACACCGTGTTATTGTCGCTATTGGCCGTTCTGGTAATTATCGGAAAATTAATGTTAATGGCGAAGATCTAGCTAAAGTCGCTAACCGCTTTATTGATGCTCAAAATTATTCAGGCAAAAAACTGTTGATTGTAGGTGGTGGCGATAGCGCATTAGAAGCAGCGATAGCGACAGCGAATGAGGGATCTGCAGTAACATTATCTTATCGTAAAAAAGTTTTTACCCGAGCAAAAGCTGAGAATATAGAGCAAGTGCAGCAACTTGTTGACGATAATAAAATCACCTTAAAAATGTCGACTGAAGTTAACGATATTTCACCTAATGCTGTCGTGCTTGATAGTAGTAATGATATAGCGGAAACACTAGATAATGACTATGTGCTTTTAGCTACCGGTCGTGAGGCTCCGTTGGACTTTTTTAGGCGTTCAAAAATTAATATCAGTGGTGAAAGTAGTTGGTCGGGGTGGCTATTTTTTGTTATGTTTTTAGTCGCGTTAACAGCACTTTATGATTGGAAAGGTTATGGCTTTTTAAATTCGTTCTGGGGAACTTTTGCATATCCTGATCAAATGCCGACATTGATTGCTGGGCTTGGTGAATGGTGGCAGCAGCAAGTTAATGACCGTAGTACATTTATAGGTACAGTCGCAATTTCGTTAAAAAGTCGCTCGTTTTATTATACTGTTCTTTATACCTTATTAATCGGAATTTTCGGTTGGCAACGAATTAAGCGGCGCAGAACTCCTTATGTGACGGTGCAAACGACCGTCTTATTTTTAATTCAACTATTCCCACTATTCTTGCTGCCAGAAATCATATTGCCATTACTTGGCTATAACGGTGTTTTTGATGCTGGTATGGGGAAAAGCTTTGCAGATGCCCTTTTTCCTAGTTACATCTCAGCTCAAGAATTAGCTGCGCATACCTGGCCAGAGTGGGGGCATCCTCGTGCATATTGGCATGCGTATAGTTTTATTTTTGCTTGGCCGTTGGGGGTTTACACTGTTTTTACCGATACTCCGCAAGTGGCTTGGCTGGTAATCGGTGCAATTCAAACCTTTGTTATTATTCCATTAATAGTAGTTAAGTGGGGTAAAGGCGCTTATTGTAGCTGGATTTGTTCTTGTGGTGCTATGGCTGAAACCATGGGTGATCAACAACGCCATAAGATGCCACATGGTGCTAAATGGAATAAATTTAATATGCTAGGGCAGCTTATTTTATTGGTTGCTGTTGTTCTGCTTATCATCCGTGTTTTGGGGTGGGCCTACCCTGAATCCTGGATGAATCAAATGTTTGGTCTTTTCCTTAAGGGTGAAAATAAAGATTATCAACTGGTAAATGCCTTTAGTTATAAGTGGGTTGTCGATATTTTATTGGCTGGTATTTTAGGTTTCGGTCTGTATTTTAAGTACTCCGGCCGTACATGGTGTCGTTTTGCCTGTCCTCTTGCTGCGTTAATGCATATTTATAGTCGGTTTGGACGTTTTGCCATTGCCAGTGAAAAATCAAAATGTATTAGTTGTAATCAATGTACAAGTGTTTGTCATCAAGGTATTGATGTAATGGCCTTTGCTAGTAAAGGCCAACCGATGACAGATCCACAATGTGTACGATGTTCAGCGTGTGTACAAACGTGTCCTACTGGGACATTAAGTTTTGCTGAAATTAATCGTCAAACAGGCGATGTTATTCGCAAAGACTCTTTAGCTGCTAGTCCTGTACAAATAGCAGAACGTTTTAAAAATGTTGAAATAATTGAGATTAAAAATGTATAGATGCCAATCTGTGGTCGCTATTATCCCTGCTTTGAATGAAGAAAAAGCCATTGATATTGTCGTACGCGATTTAATAGCATTAACACGAGATGATGAGCTAGTAATTGATCAAGTGATTGTTTGTGATAATGGCTCAACTGATAGTACAGCAAGTGTTGCTACACTTGCTGGTGCGAAAGTCGTTAGACAAGACACTCCAGGTTATGGCATTGCATGTTTAACTGCTATGGCTAATTTGCCGGTATGTGACATTGTGCTATTTGTTGATGGAGATGATTCATGTTTTATCGCACAAACAATATCGCTGCTTGATGGGATAATTGATGGTGATGACTTAGCTATAGGATCTCGTACTTTAGGACATATTGAAAGAGGAGCATTAACACAGCCTCAAATGTTTGGTAATTGGCTGTCAAGTCACTTGATTACATTGTGTTGGGGGCAGAAAATCACGGATTTAGGACCTTTTAGGGCTATGCGTAGCGATTCATTGCATGCTATTGAAATGAAAGATAAGTCCTTTGGTTGGACGGTTGAGATGCAAGTCAAGGCGATTATCTGTGGTATGAAAGTAAATGAATATAGTGTCGACTCAAAGGTACGTATTGGAGAATCTAAGATTAGTGGCACATTGTCAGGCTCGATTAATGCAGGTATTGGTATTTTATCGATGATCGCTAAGCTATTTTTGAGACGAAATCAGATTATTAAGCAGTATAAAAAATGCTACGAGTGAACAAGCTCAAGTTTACTGTCATTGTCTTGGCTGTGGTTTTAATTGCCGTGGGCGTTAAAGCCTATCTGTTGTATCAAACAATTAGCCCAAATGCCATTTCCTTTTGGCAAAAGAGTAATACAAGTAGTAAGAAGGTTATAAACCATGCACGCTGGGCTGAAATATTGAGCAAGTATTTGTCTGGTGATGGTAATCAAGGCGTTCGAACATTCAATTATCAAGGAGTTACTGAGGCGGATAAAGTGGAGATGCGACTCTATTTACAACATCTGCAAAGTATTGACCCAAGAGATTATCATAAAAACGAACAATTAGCGTATTGGGTGAATTTATATAACGCACTAACTATTGATATTGTTCTGAAACATTATCCGATTAAATCAATTAAAGACATTGGCAGCAGTATTACTGGGCCTTGGAATATTACTCTTGCCAATATAGCTGAACAGCCTTTGACGCTTAATCAAATAGAGCATGGAATTTTACGTGGTTTGTGGCAGGACAAACGTATTCATTATGTTATTAACTGTGCAAGCATTGGTTGTCCAGATTTGCCGCTTACGCCTTTAACAGGTCAGGAAGTTGAACAACAGCTTGATAGTGCGGCAAAGCGTTTTATTAATCAAAGTAAGGGCGTTAATGTTGTTGGTAAAACACTAATGTTATCGAGTATTTATAGTTGGTTTTCTGCTGATTTTGGGCATGATGAACAGCAATTAATAGCCCACTTGAAACAATATGCTTCACCAGTGTTAAAGAAAAAACTAGAAAAATTTAGCGGTGTTACTGAATTTAATTACAACTGGAAATTGAATGCGGTTCTTTAAGGTCCTTTAATGAAAGTCATAATAAATTGAGCATTGTTAGTATGTCGAATAGACAAGATACACCAACGAATGATTTAGCACCTGTATTCAATACTCTGCCGACGTTAGTGATGTTTTGTAAGCGTCCTAAGTTAAATCAAGGCAAACAACGTTTAGTAGAAATGATTAGTGCTGAGAGTGCTCTGATCATTGCTCAAGGTTTATTAGCTTGCGCTGTTGAAGACATTCAAGCTTGGGATGGTCCAGTTGTTATTGCTTGTTCAGATGAAGCTGATATGCAATGGGCTCAGATGTTAAACGAAAATGCACAAGTGGTGACCCAATTGCCTGCAGGCGTCTCGGGTAATTTAGGTCAGCGGCTTAATCACGTTGATCACGAGCTTAGAGCACAAGGCCATCAACATATAGTAATCATAGGTACTGATGCTCCCGTACTTAATAGTTTGCATTATCAGGATGTGAAAGTTGCACTTAGCGAATATGACGTGGTGTTAAGCCATGCTGAAGATGGTGGAGTGGTTGTTATGGCCAACAGTGTGCCTTGGCCAGATATCTCTGCACTACCTTGGAGCACAGAATATTTATCACAAGCATTAGCGCAGGCCTGTCGTCATGAGAAGCTAAGTGTGCACTATTCAATGCCAGGCTATGATATTGATTATGTTGCCGATATTCAAAAGTTGAAACGAGATTTAATAAACGATCACCGGCCTGCAAGACAAGCTTTACTTATTACTATTAATCAATTATTTGCTTCATTAGGAGGTGTTTGCCATGCATAACGTTGTTAAAGAATATTACGGGAATGTATTAACAGGATCAAAAGATTTGCAAACTAACGCATGTTGCACCGACGATAATTTGTCGTCAAGTGTCAAACAAGTTCTTGCTAATATTCACGATGAGGTTATGGCAAGATATTACGGCTGTGGCTTGGTTACACCAGAATTACTAAAAGACTGCGATGTATTAGATTTGGGTTGCGGTGCTGGGCGAGACTGTTATGCCATTGCACAAATGGTTGGAGAATACGGTAGTGTAACCGGCGTCGATATGACCGATGAGCAGTTAGCTGTGGCTAATAGACATGTGGAATATCATCGTGAAAAATTTGGCTACAAAAAGGCCAATACTCAATTTTTAAAAGGGTATATAGAGAAGCTAGATGAGCTAAACATCAGTGATAACAGCATCGATGTGGTTATCTCAAATTGTGTGATTAATTTAAGCCCAGATAAACATGCAGTATTACGCGAAGTTTACCGCATTTTAAAACCGGGTGGCGAAATTTATTTTTCAGATGTTTACGCTGACAAGCGTGTACCAGAGCATTTAAAAGCAGATCCTTTGCTTTATGGAGAATGCTTAAGCGGAGCATTATACTGGAATGATTTTGAAAACCTTGCTAAAACTGTTGGTTTTGTGGAGCCAAGGTTAGTTAATAGTCGCGCCATTACTATTGATAACGAGGAGTTAACTGAACGCTTAGGCAATGTAAGATTCACCTCGGCAACATATCGTTTGTTTAAGACTGTAGAGCTGGAAACTGATGCACAAGATTATGGCCAAAGTGTTACGTATTTAGGTACGATTGAAAATCATGAAGCGCAATGGAATTTCGATGGTAGCACGTGCTTTATAGCGCAGAAAAAAACAAAAGTTAGTGGTAATACATGGCGTACGTTGCAACAGTCTCGCTTCTCAAACCATTTTAATTTCGAAGGAACGTTTGATAAGCATGCAGGATTGTTTACAGCCAATAACCAAATATTTGATTTCGCGAATGAGCTAAAGCAAGATGCGTTAAGTGCAAGTTGTTGCGCACCAGCACCGAAAATTGAATCGAGCTGTTGTTAGTGAATCATTCAAACCGCATACATAACTGGGAGTTTACACCTTTAGGCGATCCCCGAGGTTATATTAAGCCACATTCAATTAAAGAATTATGGTTTCATACCGGCACCAAATGTAATTTAGCTTGTGGTTTTTGTTTGGAAGGCTCTAGTCCTTCAGATAAGCGATTACTGACGCCAAAATTTGAAGAAGTTAAGCCTTTCATTGATGAAGCACTTGCTCTAGGAGTTGAGCAATTTTCTTTTACAGGTGGAGAGCCTTTCTTAGCGAAAGATATCATTAAAATTCTTGATTACGCTTCAAAATTCAGACCCTGTTTAGTGCTCACTAATGGTACTGAACCTTTGATTAAGCGTATTGATGCACTGGTACAGCTACAAATTAAAAATCAGCATCCAGTTTCATTTCGCGTTAGCATCGACTCGCCTATTGAACGTGAGCATGATATGGGCCGTGGTGAAGGTAACTTTGCTAAAGCTTTTGTTGGTTTACGTTTATTACACAATAAAGGTTTTAATATATCGCTGGCACGTCACATGGCTAAGGGTGAAGACACCTCCGTGGTTGAGCGGCAATATCAAGCATTATTCGCACTTAATGGCTTGCCATTAAGTATGCATATGGTGGCATTTCCTGATTTTTTGGCGCCTGGCGCTATAAGTAATGTTCCTCACATCACTATTAGCTGTATGACAAAGTATCAAACGCAGCAACAGCGTGAAAATTATATGTGCGCGAACTCTAAAATGATCATTAAAAAAACTGATGGGATGCAGGTTTATGCCTGCACTTTAGTTGATGATGATGACGATTACTTTTTAGCTACAACATTGGCAAAAAGTATGACTAAAACTATTAATTTAAAACATCACCGGTGCTATAGCTGTTTTGCCTTAGGTGCTAGTTGCAGTGAAATGTGAGGGAAACTATGAAGTCTATTTTATTTTTGTGTACAGGTAATTCGTGCCGCAGCCAGATGGCGCATGGTTTTGCCAATTCGTTACTAAGCGAGGAATTTTATAGCTATTCGGCAGGTATTGAATCGCACGGTCTTAATCCATCGGCTGTGAAGGTTATGAAAGAAGTTGGTATCGACATCAGTGGGCACCAATCTCAAAAGTTGGATGAATTTAGTAGCAACGAGTTCGATTATGTTGTCTCAGTTTGTGAGCATGCAGCGACTAATTGTCCAACTTTTTCGGCCAAAACGAATGTTATTGTTCGTCAGTTTGATGATCCACCTAAGCTAGCTAAACAAGCAAATACACCTGAAGAAGCCTTGTCTTATTATCGAAAAGTTCGAGATGAAATTAAACTTTGGGTCAGCTCATTGCCAAGGCAAATTAATAAAAAGGAGCAGTTATGTTAGCAGTTATTGGCGGTACAGGAATATATAGCATTGATGGTTTAAAAGTCATTGAAGAGCATCATGTCGAAACACCTTATGGCAATCCATCTGCAGCTATTATCCGTGGTGAGTATTGTAATAAAGAAATTCTATTCTTACCTCGCCATGGTAGTAATCACAGCTTGCTGCCTTCAGAGGTTAATTATCGTGCAAATATTTGGGCATTGAAAAAATTAGGTGTTAAGCAAATTATTGGATTGTCGGCGGTTGGCAGTTTACAGCAAGAAATTAAACCAGGCGATTTGGCCATTGCAGACCAATACTTTGACTTTGTTAAGTCGCCGCGCGAGAAAACATTTTTTGGACAAGGATTAGTTGCGCATGTTTCTACGGCGGAGCCAACTTGTAATGCATTGGCTGATGCCATTTCATCAGCAGGTAAAACATGTGGCGTAGATATTCATCGAGATAAAACTTACGCCTGTGTTGATGGCCCACGTTTGGGAACCAAGGCAGAGAGTTTGTTTCTTAAAAGTGCAGCACAATGTGACCTAGTCGGTATGACTAATGTGCCTGAAGTTTTTTTAGCGAGAGAGGCACAGATTTGTTATTGCACCATTGGTATTGCAACTGACTATGATTGTTGGCAAGAAGATTCAAGTCAGCATGTAACTGTTGAGCAAGTGATCAGTCGCTATGGCGAAAGTTTGGCTAAAGCTAAAACAGTATTGGCAGCTTATATACAAGGTATTGACGCACAATGCAGCAGTGGTTGTAATGTAGCACTTTCATCTGCGCTAATAACGCCTATTGAAGCTATGAATGACCAGCAAGTATCATTATATAAAGTGTTATCTTCTTAGCTGAGTTGCAATCAATAAAAGTCATCTGAAGTTAATAGGTTTACTTTCAGGTGACGACCAATAACTTGGTTAAATTTTTCGCACTCATAATGCTAGTTAACTTCAGCTCGGTGTCTTAAGGTCACTCAACAAATCTATTTAAGTGACCGTTTACGTTGTTGATGCACCGAATAACTAACTATTCGTTAATGCTTTATCGCTGGCTATGGCATCAAGTGATACATTAGTGGTACCTATTGTGACGTTAACATTGTGATGTTATTTACTTTACTAGTTAAGTTTTGGTGCACTTGAATACCAAGCACACATTACTTAGAGTTCGAAGACAAATTATTTTTGTGTAGTATTGTTAGAATATCGTTGGTTTTTTCTTTCATTAATTCTTTATTGGCTCTTGCCTCCACATTTAGCCTTACTAATGCTTCTGTATTAGATACGCGAAGATTGAAGCGCCATTCGTTCCCCTTGCTAATAAACTCCATTGAAATGCCATCAGTGAAATCTATGTGACTTGCCTGTAAACGAAAATGTTGCAAAACACTGTCTATCGCTTGCTTGGGATTAGCAATAATTAGATTGATTTCGCCCGAGGATGGATAAGCATCTATTTGCTTGTTGACTGCTTCTGATAAAGTTAAATTTTTGACAGATAATAATTGGATTATCAGTAACCATGGGATCATGCCTGAATCGCAATAGAAAAAGTCTCTAAAATAATGGTGCCCTGACATTTCACCACTGTATATAGCATTTTCTTTTCGCATTAGCTCTTTAATAAATGCATGACCTGTTTTACATAAAATAGCTTCACCACCAGCTTGCTTTACTACCTCAATGGTATTCCATGTTAAGCGAGGGTCATGTATTATTTTTTCATTCTTATTGTTTTGTAAAAATGCCTGAGCGAGCAAACCAATAATGTAATAGCTTTCAATATATTGACCATTTTCATCAAAGAGGAAACAACGATCAAAGTCGCCATCCCAAGCAATACCCATGTCAGCTTTATGTTTTAAAACAGCATCAATAGTGCTTTTACGATTTTCAATAAGTAGTGGATTAGGGATGCCATGGGGGAAGTTTGAATCAGGAGTATGGTGAATTTTGATAAACTCAACGACAATATTATACTGCCTAAATAGCGACTCAATTTCATCTATAACATGCCCTGCAGCACCATTGCCCGCATTTACTACGAGTTTGAATGGTTTTATCTTAGTTGGAGATATATAAGAAATTAAGTGTTTTACATAAACGCTTGAATGATTAAGTTGTGTAATGCTACCACGATTTTTATTATCAACATTTGACTTAATTGTCCAAGGTTGGGCTACTACTAATGCTTCTATTTCATTAAGCCCATTTGTTCGAGATATTGGCTTACTATCAGCACAAACAAGTTTCATACCATTGTAGTCAATAGGGTTATGTGAAGCAGTTATTACTATTCCACCATCCATTTTTAGATCTGATGTCGCGAAATAAATTTCTTCAGTGCCAACTAAACCTAAATCAACGACATCGACACCCCCATCACGCAGACCATCACTTAATGCCTGCTTTAGTGTTTCGCTAGTCGCTCTGGCATCACCACCTACAACGACTTTTTGGGCTTTAATGACAATGGCAAAAGCTCGTCCAATGCGATATGCAATATCTGGATTTATTTCATCGCCTAAACGGCCTCGAATATCATAGGATTTAAAGCAAGATAAACTCATAACTTAAGTACGACCGTATTTATCATCAAAACGTACAATATCATCTTCAGCTAAATAACAGCCTGATTGTACTTCTATTAATTCAAGATCAACCATGCCAGGGTTTTCTAAAGCGTGAATATTTCCTACTGGTATGTACGTGGATTGATTTTCGGTTAGAAATACCTCGTTATCACCATTAATCACTTTCGCCGTGCCTTTTACTACGATCCAATGCTCTGCACGGTGATGATGCATTTGTGTTGATAAACTAGCGCCCGGCTTTACTGTAATGCGTTTAACTTTGAAGCGCTCACCATGATCAAGTGAGTCGTACTTCCCCCATGGTCGATAAACCTCTCGATGTAGTCGAACTTCGCAGCGTTTTTGTACTTTAAGTTCACTGACTATACTCTTAACTTTTTGTACTGCGGACTTTTTTGATATTAATATAGCGTCTTTTGTTTCAACAACGACAATATCATCTAAACCTAGGGTTGTGACTAGCTTATCTTGTGCATTGATATAACAGTTGGTGCTATCAATACTAATAACATCACCGTGGCTAACGTTACCGTATTGATCTTTATCTTCAATATCCCATAATGCTGACCAGCTGCCAATGTCGCTCCAATTTGCGTTCATTGGTACTACAACAGCATTTTTCGTTTTCTCCATCACTGCGCAATCAATGGAATCTTCAGGGCAATGTTCAAAGGCTTCTTTATCAACACGAACAAAACTTAAGTCCTGTATTGTCGTTGCTATTGCAGCTTCACAAGCAGTAAAAATGTCAGGTCTATGTTGCTTAAGTTCGTCTAAAAATACACTTGCTTTGAACAAGAACATGCCACTATTCCAAAAATAATTACCTTGTGATAAATATTGTCTTGCCGCTGTAATATTTGGTTTCTCAATAAACTTATCAACAGCTAAAATTCCATCTGTTGACTCTTTTGCTTTGATATAACCATATCCTACTTCAGGCGCTGTTGGCTCTATACCAAAGGTGACAAGTTTATTGTTGTTTGCTAAAAGTTCAGCATTTTTAATTGCCTGTGTGAAAGCATCGTTATCTTTAATGACGTGATCTGCAGCAAGTACTAGCAATAACGGGTTTTGTCCTTGTTTAATTGCATTAAAAGCTGCTAACGCAATCGCAGGTGCTGTATTACGGCCAATAGGTTCTAATAGTATTTGGCTATAAGGTAACTCTGCGCTACGCAGTTGCTCCGCCACAGCAAAACGGTGCTCTTCATTGCAAATAACAACAGGTGCTTGGTGTTCAATATTTGCAAGTCGTTTAATTGTGTTTTGTAGCATGGATGAATCACCATGTAAGGAAAGAAATTGTTTTGGGAACAATTGTCGAGATAGTGGCCATAAGCGAGAGCCCGTACCTCCAGCCATAATTACAGGTAAAACCATACAGTTATTCTTATATTAATCACGTTATTGCAGGAGACCGTTCAAAGCTAAATTATCTTACTTTTTATTTTGGGTTGTTGGACTTTCAGTACAACTAGTGCTCGCTGATCTTTATTTATATTTTCAGTAATCGGTTGGTTTTATTATTAGTAACGTAGGATGAGCGAAGTTTGGTTGTTCAAAATAAGCATAATTTTAATGCCGATAACGTTAAAAACAATCATTAGCTTCAATTGAGCCATCAAAAAAAGACCAAAAGTTCCTAATACTATTAATTTAAGTTTTTTTGAATAATTTTTACTTATTAACAGCAGCACCGAGGGAGTGTTGGTTGCTTATACAATTCTTATTAGATGCTAGAGGTTAAATTTTTATTATTGAAACTAGATACTCTAATAACAATAGTGATTTTTTACTTTTTAAGTTTGATTAATAACGATTTTATCCTTACTGGTAATTTCACTGTTGTTTGCTGGGAAATTCAAATAGCAGTAATTATTCTATCAATATTCGACTTTAGTGGTGTGTTCCAGCACAGAAACTTAGGCTATGATGTTGGTAACTTAAAAATAAAGCAATGATTTGACGAGGCCGTTGCTTCGATATATCAACTAGCCATTAGATACTAGAAAATCAAGGATTAAGCATGCAAGAATTAAAAAGCCATTATCCCGTACTAGAGCAGGCAAAAGCTCATACTTATATTGATTCAGCGACTTATGATGCAATGTATAAGCAATCAATTGAACAACCTGAAGTCTTCTGGGCAGAACAAGCTGATAAATTTCTAGACTGGTATAAACCTTGGGACAGTGTCACCGATGTTGATCTAAAAGCCGCTGATATCAAATGGTTTTCTGGTGGTAAATTAAATGTAAGTTATAACTGTATTGATCGCCACTTAATCTCAAAAGCCAACGATACTGCGATTATTTGGGAAGGTGATGACCCAAGTGAAGATAAAAATATTACTTATCAAGAGCTACATGATCATGTTTGTCGTTTTGCTAACTTATTAAAATCACGTGGTGTGAAAAAAGGTGATCGTGTTTGTATCTACATGCCAATGATACCAGAAGTTGGCTATGCAATGCTTGCTTGTGCACGCATAGGTGCAGTTCACTCTGTGGTATTTGGTGGCTTTTCTACTGAAGCTATCCGCTCTAGAATTATTGATGCCGACTGTAAAGTTGTAGTTACTTCTGACGAAAGTTTACGTGGTGGTCGTGTTATTCCATTGAAAGTGAATGTTGATGCGGCAGTTGTTGATTGTCCAAGTGTACATTCAGTTATTGTTGTTGAACGTACAGGCGGAGACGTCGCTTGGAATGATAAAATTGATGTTAATTACCAAGAGGAAGTCGCTAAGCTACCCGCCTCCTGCACACCAGAAGTGATGGATGCAGAAGACCCATTATTTATCCTTTATACCTCTGGTTCTACCGGGACGCCTAAAGGTGTTCTTCATACTTGTGGTGGCTACTCACTTTATGCTGCTATGACTCATAAATATGTTTTCGATTATAAGGAGGGGGAGATTTATTGGTGTACTGCTGATGCGGGTTGGATCACCGGACATTCTTATATCTTTTACGGCCCACTTGCTAATGGCGCTACGACATTAGTTTTTGAAGGTGTACCTACTTATCCAGATGCAGGTCGTTTTTGGCAAGTATGTGATAAGCACCAAGTTAATGTTTTCTACACCGCACCTACAGCGATTCGCGCGCTGATGAGTGTTGGTGATAGCTATGTCGAAAAAGCAGATCTTTCATCATTGCGAATTTTAGGAACGGTAGGTGAGCCTATTAACCCTGAAGCGTGGCATTGGTATTATGAGGTAATCGGCAAAAATAAATGTCCGATTGTCGATACTTGGTGGCAAACAGAAACCGGTGGCATTTTAATCACTTCATTACCGGGTGCTGTTGATATGAAACCAGGCGCTGCAGGTAAACCATTTTTTGGTGTTCAACCAGCGTTATTTGATAAAGACGGTAATACTCTTGAAGGTGAAAATCAGGGTTTATTGATGATGACAGGTAGCTGGCCAGGTCAATTACGTTCAGTTTATGGCGATCATGATCGTTTCTACCATACATATTTAAGCCAGTACCCGGGTAATTACTTTACTGGTGACGGTGCTAAACGCGATGAAGATGGTTTTTATTGGATCACAGGCCGTGTTGATGATGTATTAAATGTTTCTGGTCACCGCTTGGGTACTGCCGAAATTGAAAGTGCTTTAGTGTTGCACCCGGCTGTTGCTGAAGCTGCAGTGGTTGGTTATCCGCATGAGATCAAAGGGCAAGGGGTTTATGCTTATGTTACGCTAATGAACAATGCCACAGAGTCTGACGAACTCCTTAAAGAGTTAACAGAATTTGTTGCTAAAGAATTGGGGCGTTTTGCTAAACCTGATTATATTCAATATGCACCAGGGTTACCTAAAACTCGTTCAGGTAAAATCATGCGTCGCATTCTACGTAAAATAGCTGAGAACGATCTTGATACTTTAGGGGATACATCAACATTAGCAGAACCTGCTGTTGTCGATCATCTAGTTAGTAATCGTATTGTTCACGGTTAAATTCTCATTATCGAAGTAATATTTATTTTATATACATTGAGATAAAAGCGCCTATTGGCGCTTTTTTTATGTCTAAGCGTAGGACATGTCATGCTGCAATGGCGGTTCCTAGGCATCCTACCTTCACGGCATTAATACATCCTTGTATGTCGGTGGTAATGAATGACGATATACAAAAAATAGTGAAATGGGACTATACCTGAATAAATTATAAGTGTAATATAATTGATACAAATAAAGTAAACTTAAATTTACAGAAAGAAATTTTATAAAATGCAACATCTACAATATCGATATTATTACCTCCCATACTTTAACTAGCTTTATGCCTAGTACTCTCTTTAGTCGAAAAAATAATGACTTAAATTTAATCATCAATGAACAATATTCAGGAAAGAACCATGTCAGACCATACCGCAACTGCAGCCACGCTTAAAAGCCGGCTTAATGATATTCATGTTAATTCGGAAGAAATTTTAATTACACCAGAAGCACTGCGTGAAGCACTGCCATTACCAGAAGCAGGACGTGTTTTCGTTAAAAGCGCGCGTAACATTATTGCCAATATCATTAGTAAACAAGATCATCGCTTACTTGTTATCACTGGACCCTGTTCAGTCCATGATGTTGAAGCAGCAAAAGCATACGCTAGAAAGTTAAAAGTACTACATGATAAATACCAAGACAGTATGTACATTGTAATGCGGGTTTATTTTGAAAAGCCTCGTACGACCGTTGGTTGGAAAGGCTTAATTAACGACCCCCATATGAATGGCTCATTTGACGTTGAAGCTGGGCTGCGTAAAGCGCGAGAACTACTTATTTATTTAACAGAGCTCGGCTTACCGTTAGCAACTGAGGCACTTGACCCTATCAGCCCGCAATATCTTGCAGAGCTTTTTAGTTGGTCAGCTATCGGTGCACGTACTACAGAATCACAAACCCACCGTGAGATGGCTAGTGGTTTATCGATGCCAATTGGTTTTAAAAATGGTACGAATGGTGGGCTTGATGTAGCGATAAATGCGCTACAGTCAGCGGCATCTTCACACCGTTTTATGGGCATTAATCGTCAAGGACAAGTAGCGTTAATTAAAACTTCAGGTAACCCCGATGGACATGTAATTTTACGTGGTGGTAAGCAGCCTAATTATGATTCTGTCAATGTCGCGTTATGTGAACAAGAGCTAGCAAAGCAAAACTTAGAGCCCGGCATAGTGGTCGATTGTTCACATGGCAATTCCAATAAAGACTACCGTCGACAACCTTTAGTCGCAGACAATGTTTTTAATCAAATTTGTGAAGGTAATAAGTCTATTATTGGTATCATGTTAGAGAGTAATATAAACGCAGGCAACCAAAGTTCAGACTTACCCTTTGACCAGCTCGAATATGGTGTTTCTGTTACGGATGCTTGTATTGATTTTAATACCACTGAACAACTTATTGCTGAAGCAACCGCAAAACTCGGCACAGTTTTAAAGCAGCGAATTACTTCAACGGCTAGTGAATAGGAAACTATATTTGCAATGAATAGCAAATTAACATTTGATCAACAGCTTGGCGAATTGCGCAATGAAATTGATGGCTTAGACAGCGAGCTTGTTGCGTTATTGACTAAGCGCCGAGCAGTGACGACGAAAGTAGGGCAGTTAAAAAGTGAAGTAGGAATGCCTATTTTCGCCCCTGAACGCGAAGCAGAATTGCTAAAAGTTCGCCGTCAACAAGCTATAGATGCAGGGTTATCACCTGAGCTTATTGAAGATATTTTGCGTCGACTAATGCAAGACTCTTATATTAGCCAAGATGCCAGTGGTTACCGTTGTGTAAATCCTGACTGTAAAAAAGTCGTCGTTATTGGTGGTAATGGCCAACTGGGGCAGATATTTGTTGATTTATTTACCCGTTCTCACTATCAAGTAACAATACTGGAACAGGGCGACTGGCCTAATAGTGCAACTATTTTAGCTGATGCAAGTTTGGTTATTGTTGCGGTGCCAATTCGCTTAACCGCTATGATTATTCAAAAGCTGGGCCAATTGCCCGAAAACTGTGTGTTAGCTGACGTAACAAGTATTAAAGAAGCGCCATTATCTGAAATGATGAAAGTGCATGCTGGACCGGTATTAGGTTTACATCCAATGTTTGGTCCTGATGTTGCAGGGTTAGTTAAACAAACCATTATTGCTTGTGAAGGGCGTAATCCTGAGCAATATCATTGGCTCTTAGAGCAATTTCAAGTCTGGGGTGCGAAAATTTATCCCGTTGAAGCACAAGCTCATGATCAAGCGATGTCGATGGTACAAGTGATGCGACATTTTTCAACTATCGCTTATGGTTATCATTTAATGGCTGAAGGTGCTGATATTGCACAGTTAGTTGAAATGAGTTCACCTATTTATCGCTTAGAATTAATTATGGTTGGTCGTTTATTTGCACAAGATCCGGTGCTTTATACTGATATAATTTTTGCCAATCAAGATAACATTGCTATGATGAAGCGCTTTGCATATCGATTTTTAGAATTACTTGAAGATGTGCAATTAGATGACAAAGATGCTTTTACTCATATGTTCTCACAAGTAGCTGATTGGTTTGGTGATTATGCCGATATTTTCTTACAAGAGAGTAAAGCTATGTTAGTAAAAGCAGACCAACTTAAAAAACATTAAGATAAGAAAAACAAGGAAGAAAATGAGAACTTTTGCTGTTATTTTATTTACTATTGCCATGCTTACACTCGTATCTGCTTGTGCTAATAGTTATACGACTAGTGCAACGATGACTATTGGTGAAGTCAGTTCCGAAAGATTAATTAGTGATCATCCATCATTTATGCAAAGTTATCGGGCATTTCAATTGTCTGAAAGTGACATAGCAGAAGTTAAAGCGTGGCCGAGTGATTTACATGTAGATGTGTATTTTGGTACTTGGTGTCATGATAGTCAGCGAGAAGTCCCTCACTTTTTGAAAATTGTTGCTGAAAAAACAGAGCTATCTAATCGTTTAATTGGCCTTGATTATGAAAAGTCTGAGCCAAACGGAACAGCTAAAAGTCATGATATTAAATACACGCCTACTTTTGTTGTATACCAAAATAACAAAGAAATTGGCCGTATTGTTGAACGCCCAAAAGTATCACTAGCGGCAGATATCTCAGCCATGCTATAAAATTATTAGCTTAAATAACGTTAAATAAAAATCGTACTTGAGCAAAATCAGTGCGATTTTTTAATTTTTACACCTTAAATTGCAAACTAAAACTCTATGGGCACTTCGAATTACCAAAACTGATATAGCGTGGCGTAGACAGTATTAAGCTACTTAATATACGATGTAGTGAAATAGCCAATAATAACGAGTGGGAATATAACTTGAAATCTTTTCGATTACTTAGTGTAGCAGCTGCACTACTTGCCAGCTTAAATGTTATGGCGCAACAAACATTAATTAATGCCGATGCTTATGTTGATGTTAAAAAAGGTAAAGTTGTTAAAAATATCGCGATACTTATCGACGGTAATAAAATTATTCAAGTTGGCAAACAAGGCAAAGTAAAAACAGACCAAGATGCCAAAATAGTTAATCTAAAAGGTAAAACCTTAGTACCTGGCTTAATGGATATGCACGTACATTTAAGTAGTGATGCTGAAGATAACTTCCTTGCTGCTAGAGGTAATTCAGTGCCTCGTCAAACCGTAAAAGCAGTAAAAAATGCCAAGAAAACCTTAATGGCAGGTTTTACCACTGTACGTAACTTAGGTGCGTCAGGGTATTCAATTATTGGTGTGCGTGATGGCATTAATGCTGGTGAAGTTCCTGGCCCACGTATTTGGGCTGCTGGCCATTCCATTAGTATTACTGGTGGACATTGCGATGACAATTTTTCTCCGCCAGAAGCAAAAAGTACGGCGGGTGGTGTGGCAGATGGCCCTTGGGCAGTGCGAGCTAAAGTAAGAGAAAATATTAAATACGGTGCTAATACTATAAAAGTTTGTGCTACTGGTGGTGTGTTCTCTAAAGGTACTAAAGTCGGTATTCAACAATTAACCGAAGAAGAAATGAAAGCGGCAGTTGATGAAGCACATTTACGTGGCTTAATTGCAGCAGCACATGCGCATGGTACAGGCGGCATAAAAGCAGCTATTCGCGCCGGTATTGATTCAATTGAGCATTGCAGTTTCTTAGATGATGAAGCTATTGAGTTAGCGTTAAAGCATGGTACTTACATGTCATGTGATATTTACAACACTGAGTACACTTTGGCGTTTGGCGCAGCAAACGGTGTACCAGAAGAAAACATTAATAAAGAAAAATTGGTGTCAAAAGCACAACGTGAAAGCTTTCGTAAGGCAACAAAAGCGGGTGTAAATATGGTATTTGGCTCAGACGCGGCTATTTATCCACATGGTGATAATGGTAAGCAATTCTCACGTATGGTGACTTACGGCATGACACCAATGCAAGCACTTCAAGCCGCTACTATTAGCAGTGCTATCTTGCTACAGCAACAGGATTCTTTAGGGCAAATTAAAGCTGGATTTTTAGCTGATATTGTTGCGATTGATGGCAATCCAATTAAAAATATTTCTGCGATGGAAAACGTCAGTTTTGTCATGAAAGATGGTGTCATCTATAAGCAATAATGAAGTAACTATCTTAGTGCTTATAGCAAACTTAATATCAATATTAAAAAGTTCAGACACTATTGTTATTCGTGTCTGAACAAATTCAGTAAATTACTTTAAGTAAATTATTTACTGCCTAGCCACACTTTGAATCGCCGCAGTTCAAGCATGTGGAACAACTATCAAGTAATACTACAGACTTTTGGTGACACTTATTACAGCTACTCGCCGTGGCTGGAAAGTTTAAATTATGATTTTCACTTTTGCCATCATTCTCAACTGCACTATCATCTTTGCCTTCATTTTCTGCCATTGCTGCTTGCTGTTTCTGCTTTAAGTAAGCTTGTTGGTGGGCATCAATCTCACTTTTGGGTAGCATGTCTAAAGTTTTTAAATGTGTTTCAATGACATGGCCAATATCAGCAACTACCGATGGCATGAAAATACCGGTGCCACGCTGGTAATAACCGCCTTTAGGATCAAATACCGCTTTTAGTTCTTCAACTAAAAATGTGCAATCGCCACCTTTGCGAAATACTGCAGAAATAACGCGTGTTAGTGCGACAATCCACGAGTAAAATTCCATATTTTTTGAATTAACAAATACTTCGAATGGTCGTCTAACTTCTTGCGCTGTGCCTTGATTAAGTAAAATATCATTTACCGTAATGTATAAGGCGTGATCAGAAACTGGCGGCTTAATTTTATAAGTTGAGCCGACTAACATTTCAGGACGTTGGGTTTTTTCGGTTAAATTTACCGTCGCAGCATCATTACTACTTGGCTCTTCTTTAACTGGCGCTACGGTATCTACTTTTACTTTAGCAGCGGTAATACTTTGGGTGATTTCTTTCATCATTTTTCTCTTGTAATGACTTATTTCAAGCCACTTTTTTTGATATTAAATTTTAGCGTTATTGCCAGTTTGCCTTGCTTAATTAACGTGAAGCGGCAAAGCCAGTCACTAAAGCTTGCCGTAATAACCTTCTTTTAACGCGTCATGTAAATTGGCAGCAGTATGCACTTCACCGTCGTAACGAATTTCTTCATTACCTTTGGCTGTCATGGTTGTGCCATCAGCTAAAGTGAATTCATACTCTACTTTTTCTAAGTCAGTTTCTTTTACCAATACGCCTTGGTGAACCTCAGGATTAAAACGGAATGTTGTACAGCCTTTTAAGCCTTTATCGTAAGCATAAAGATAAATATTTTTGAATTTTTCGTAGTCAAAGTCGGTTGGAATATTGATGGTTTTTGAGATTGATGAGTCAATCCAAATTTGCGCGGCCGCTTGAATGTCAACATGCTCTTCTGGGTTAATACTATCGCTAACCGTGAAGTAGTTAGGTAATTTATTTTCGCCTTCAGTTGCGTAGGCTTCGGCATTAGCGTTCACCATTTCGCGGTAAGCTAAAAGTTCGTAGCTTGAAACGGCGACAGATTCTTTCGACTTTTTACCTTCACGAATAATGTTGCGATGATATTCATGAGCAAAACTCGGCTCAATACCATTTGAAACATTATTACCTAAACTTAAGGCAAGCGTACCCGTTGGCGCTATTGAGGTATGGTGAGTAAAGCGAGCACCAACTCTCGCTAGTTGCTCAACTAGTTCTGGTTGCTCTTGAGCAATCCTTTGCATATAACGACTGTATTTTGCATGTAGTACTGAGCCCTTAATTTTATCGCCTACTTTAATGCCATCTTGTGCCATTTCAGGACGCTTATTGAGCATGGCTTGATCAACAGTAAAACTTTGTTGCAGTATGGGAGCAGGGCCTTTTTCTTTCGCTAGGTTTAGCGCTTCCTGCCAACCGGTAATAGCTAATACTTTTGATACTTCTTCAGTGAAGGCTACAGCTTCTGGGCTATTGTAAGGCATTTTTAGCATAGTCAATGCTGAGCCTAAGCCAAGGTAACCCATACCATGACGACGTTTATTCTGAATTTCTAAGCGCTGCTCTTCTAGTGGCAAACCATTTATTTCAACCACATTGTCTAGCATGCGCGTGAATACTTTAGTGACTTCTTTAAATTTCTTCCAGTCAAACTCAGCTTGACCCGTAAATGGCTGTTGAACAAATTTAACTAAGTTAATTGAGCCGAGCAAACAAGCGCCGTGTGGTGGTAATATTTGTTCTCCACAAGGATTACTAGCGCGGAGTTTTTCACAGAACCAGTTATTGTTCATTTCATTGGCATGGTCAATCAGTAAAAATCCGGGTTCAGCATAGTCAAAGGTGTTGCTCATGATCATATCCCAAAGGCGTTGAGCTGGCATACGGCCATAAATTTTACAGGCAACCTGTCCTTGCTCGTTAAGAATGTAATCATGGCTTTTGATAAAGTCGGCTTGGTAGTGATTTTCTTTAAACAGAACAAGTGAACTATCGTTTAAGTCGATATTATCTGAAATCATTTCCTTATGTGTTAATGGGAAATTTAGCGGCCAGTCTTGATCATTTTTAACCGCATTCATAAAATCATCACTGATCAATAGTGATAAATTAAATTGGCGTAAACGACCATCTTCACGTTTTGCTAAGATAAACTCTTTAACATCAGGATGCGATATATCGAATACACCCATTTGTGCGCCGCGTCTGCCACCAGCGGAACTGACGGTAAAACACATTTTGTCGTATATATCCATGAATGACATTGGCCCTGATGTGGTTGCGCCAGCACCAGCAACATAAGCACCACTAGGTCTTAAAGTTGAAAACTCATAGCCAATACCGCAACCTGCTTTCAAGGTTAAGCCTGCTTGATGAACACGGCTTAAAATACCGGTCATTGAATCTTCAATCGTACCTGATACTGTACAATTAATGGTAGACGTTGCTGGTTTAAACTTTTCAGCACCCGCATTTGAAATAATACGCCCAGCTGGGTAAGCACCAGACTCCATAGCCCAGATAAACTTCTCTTGCCATTTTTTATGCTCTTTACTTTCTATTGCCGCTAGGGCTTTTGCGATGCGAGTGAAAGTTTCATGCACTGTGGCCTCTTGGTTATTACCATGCTTGTCTTTGAGTCGATATTTTTTATCCCAAATATCATGAGAAGCGGCCTGCAAAGGTAGGTCGTGGTCTAGCTGTTTAGAGGCATTTTTTACAGAAGCGTTTTTTGATTTTATTTCTAGCTCAGTCATGGCGATTTTATATTTTCGTTAGTGGAAAAGATGCATGATGATATGAAATATGAAATTATGCACAAGTGTATTTCATACATATTGCGATCCAAATCAAATCAAAACACAATATGTAGTGTTTTGTGCATTTATCTATTGAAAGTGATTTTAATCAATCAAGGTGGCAATAACTGCGCTAATTTTCCTAACAACAGCTCAATAACGTTACTTATGTGAGGTTTATCAGTTAATTTTGTAAGAAAAAGCTGAAAAGTTAAGTAAACAAGTGCGAGTAAGCGCTAATAATTCTAACGAGAAATTCTGGGTATTTGATTGCTAACTTATAGTAGCGCTAAGTCATATTGGTTGCTTTTGCTCTTTCAATATTGCTTTTTTTATTAAAAGAGCAAAAGCGTATTGGATGTATTCATTCACAAGGAATCATTTTTTAGGCGGTACAAAAGTGCTGGCGACATTAGTAATGTCGTTAACACTCGCTGACAATATAGTCATTTCTTCAGTAACCACATCAGTCTGTGCCCAAGTGCGCTCAATCGCTTGATGTACTTCTTCAACATGTTCATTAATGGCAATTGACGTAACGTTCTGTTGTTCAGTTGCCGTTGCTATTTGGTTAGCAACATCTGTTACTTTTTGCACTCTGCCAACAACATCAGAAATTTTCTGATTTGAGCTTTCTGCTATCTCAACACATTGCTGTGCTTCGTCTTTATTTTTCAACATCACCGTAACCCATTGCTCTATGGTTTCTAACATTACAGTCAAACGTTGATGAATTTTTTTCGCAGAATCCTGCGTTCTAGAAGATAAATTACGCACTTCATCAGCGACTACGGCAAAGCCTCTACCGTGCTCGCCAGCGCGAGCAGCCTCGATAGCTGCATTTAGCGCCAATAAATTTGTTTGGTCAGCAATCGACTGAATTTCTTCCATTAAACTACTAACATTGTTGGCTGATTGTGTCAGGCTATCGGCGGATGAAGAAGCGTTCTCAATATCGTTGGCTAGTGACCTGATTTTATCTGTGGTAGAAAAAATACCCTGCTGAGCTTGCTCACAATGCGAAAAAGTTTCATCTAAATCACCTGCTGCGGTGGCAACACTGGCTGAAATTTCAGTGGTGGTAGTTTGCATTTCGCGCATAGCGTGACTGAGTTGCTCTACGGTGCTTTGTTGGCTCGTTAAGTTTTTTCGTGTATTAGCAACACCTTCACTAACATTAGCCATCACTGCATTTATGGGCTTTGCCGTGTCTAATACTCTTTCGATAATGGCGCGTAATTTAGTTTTTAACATGGAAAAATTAAAATCAAAAATACTGGCGGTGCCAGTACCAAAATAAACTTTTCGAGAAGAGGAGTCGAACATCGATTGCATATGCTGTGCACGTATGGCCGTCGGTATTATGTCTTGCCAAAATACAGCGATAGGCGTAGCAGCACATAAAGCAGCAAAAATTGAGTGATAAAGACCAAAACTTGTAAAGATAAAATATTGGGCGATAGCACTAATGATCAATAAGAAAGTAAATTTATGATTTTTTGAAATTTCTAAGTTTGCCCACTTATTATCATGATTAATAGCGCGATAAACGTTATGTGCGCGCTCGATTAACTCAGGCTCTGCTATTGTTGCAATCGATTGATAACCGCTAACTCGATCATTTTGGTATTGCGGTGTGATAAAAGTATCTAGCCAAACATCCTGGTTTTGGTTATTTTTAAACTGAATTAAGCCTTGCCAAGAAAAGCCTTTTGCTAAGGTTTGGTTAATCTCGTTGATAATACTTTTGGGCATATCTTTATGGAAATAATGCTGCTGCTTTTTTGTAGCTGAGTCGGTTAGGTCGATAGCTAAGGCAGCTGAAAATTCTGTATTAATATAATTAAAGTTTCCATGGATATCAGTAATGCTTATGAGTTGTTTTACTGGCGAAGCCATAACTTTCCTCTATTTAACTTTATGGGCAAAATGACACCTTCCAAACTTGCCATCACTAATACTGGAAGGTCGTTATATACCCAAGCCACTTGCTGAACCGTCAAGTAGTTTGGGTATATTTTAGCGTAACGTTTTATCGCGTAACCAACTGATATCGTACTATCTAGTCAGAGCGATTTACTAAAATTAGTGCTACATAGTTCGCTATTAGAAAGCATTGCATCATTTTTGTCTATTAATGTTACTTTAAGGGCTGTGTTATGTTCGAAGGACATTGAAAAAAGTAGCGTAAGGTATGCTGTTAAATGGTCTATTTCTTGATTGTTAGTATTAAACGACGACTATCAACTTTGAGTTTTGGAGTTAGCGAGAGGCAATGTGAATTTTCATTACTAATATAAACATAAACTTAGTGTTGAAAATAGGAAATAGGAAACAGAGCTTATTTGTATAATAACGTGTTCTGTGTAAAGTATTTTCCTCAACGTAGCTATTTAGCCTACGTTGAGGTTGCGATATCAAGGTAGACTAAACTAACCAAATAGTTCAGTAAGTTTCTTCTTTGCCTTGTCTTTTAATTTGTCTTTTACTTTATCTTTAGCACCATCAATAAGCTTTTTCTTTTGAGTTTCTTTTGCTTGTTGCCAAATTTTAGAAAGCGCTTTTTTAACAATTTCACTACCTAGTTGGCTTGCTGGTAAACCTTCATTGCCACCAACATTATTCAAGGTAATATCAGGTAATGTTGCTGTGTGCTCTTTATTGCCAAAAGCAGTTAAGTCTACCGACAAAGCAGTACCCGCTAATACAATTTTGCTTACTTTAACTTTTGGTTCGTCAGCTGTGCTACTTGGTGTTTTATCGGCAGTTTGCGCGTCACCTTTAGGAGTATTACGCTCTATCGCGTCTAAAATGTCTTGAATATTAGAACCACCAGTTTGTGTCATTTCTACAAATGCTTGTGGTGATTTAATAACAATAGCGTCAATAATAATAGGTGAGGACGTTAAGCTCTCAAGGTTAATGTCTAGTGTCACTTCACCTAAAGAAAAAGCATTTGGTTGCTTGTAAGTTTTAGGGTTGGCTAAGTTAATGCCTAAAATACTACCAGCGCCGCTAGTGAGTTTAATATCAACAGCTTTTACGGTAACGGCTTGTTCAGTAACCTGTGTTCCAACTGTTTCAATTTGGCTTTTAATATAATCATTTAGTGAGCCGCCAGCTAGAAACCAAAGGGCACCACCACTAAGTAGTAACAATACAACGATAATTGAGGCAATAATTTTCACGAGTTTAATCCTTAAAATGTAAAAAATGATGCATATCTAATAATTAGATATTTCTCATCTGGTTTGGGTATATATATAAATTATATCTTAATAATCACAAAGTTATTTAATTTTCTATTTTGCGACCAAAGCCTTAAATCTCAAGCTAAGCTGTATCGAGCATTTACAGTATCTACGCTATAGTAATAGCATTGAAATTTTTCGCAAATTTAGAGAGTTTTTTATTTATGTCTTCAGCTATAAGTCGCCGTTTACCGCTATTATTACTTGTAAGTGTACTGGTAGCACTGGTTGTTTATTTACAGTGGCCAAAGTCAGTAACCATTAAAGAAAAACATCAACGTGTTGTTTCAGTAAAAACAGTGCAAATTGCTCAAGCAACATTTAAAGACTCTGTTGAAGCAGTTGGTACATCAAGAGCCAACGAGCAGGTTTTTATCACCAGCAAATATTCTGATTTAGTCGATGAAGTTTCTTTTCAAGATGGCGACACCGTTAAAAAAGGCGAAATTTTAGTGCGCTTAAATAGTCGAGAGGAAGCAGCAAAAGTTAAAGAATATGAAGCTAATTTGGCTGAATCGGTTGCGCAGCTTAATCGTTTTCAAGACCTTTTTACTAAAAAAGCCACTTCTAAGTCAATTGTTGACCAACAAGAAGCGAAAACCAAAGCCATTTCAGCGCAATTATTGAGTGCGAAAATAAAACTTAATGACCTAACCATTAAAGCGCCTTTTTCTGGCGTATTAGGTTTTCGTGAAATTAGCTTAGGAGCTTTGATTGATGTTGGCGATATTATTACCAGCCTAGATGATTTAAGCGTAATTAAAGTCGACTTTTCCGTACCAGAGCGTTACTTGACTACGGTAGCTGTTGGCCAGTTGATTGAAGCAACTAACATCGCTTATAAAGATCAGATATTTGTTGGCAAAGTAACGTCAATCGATTCTCGTATTGATAGCGTAACTCGTACCTTAAAAGTACGTGCTGAAATTCCAAACAATGACACTAAATTACGTGCCGGCATGTTACTGAACATTGAAATTATTCGTAATGTAGAGCAGTTGTTGCAAGTACCAGAAAGCGCCGTGATTCCAATTGAAGATAAGCATTTTGTTTTTGTGGTTGAAGATGGTAAAGCCGTGAAGAAGCAACTGCACATTGGTCGTCGATATCATGGTTTTGTTGAAGTACTTGATGGCATCAAGGTCGGTGCAAAAGTGGTGATTGAAGGAGCATTAAAACTGCGTGACGGCACGTCGGTTAATGTTTTGGAGAATAACACGTGATTTTATCTGATATATCAGTAAAACGTCCGGTATTCGCTACCGTTATCAATTTATTGTTGATCACTTTTGGCATCGTTGCGTTTATGACCTTACCGCTGCGCGAATATCCTGATATTGATCCGCCAGTGGTTAGTATTAACACATCTTATCCTGGGGCATCAGCAGCAATTGTTGAAAGTAAAATTACCCAAGTTCTGGAAGATAGAATAAGCGGTATTGAAGGTGTTAAATCGATTAATTCCAATAGCCGTGTTGGTCGTTCAAATATTTCTATTGAGTTTGAACTCGACCGTGATATTGATGCCGCGACCAATGATGTACGTGATCGTATTTCTCGTGCGCTAAACAACCTACCAGAACAAGCGGATCCACCAGAAGTATTTAAAGCCAATGATGACGAAAGTGCCATTGTGTGGTTTGTACTGCAAAGTGACGCCATGAGCACCTTGCAATTAACCGATTATGCAGAACGTTATATTGTTGACCGATTTTCTGTTGTTGACGGCGTAGCCCGTGTGCGTGTTGGTGGCGGCAGAACTTATGCCATGAAGGTGTTATTAAACCGCAAAGCTATGGCGGCGCGCGGTGTTACCGTTAGTGATATTGAACAAGTTTTACGGGCAGAAAATGTTGAACTACCTGCTGGCAAAGTTGAATCACTCGACCGAGACTTTTCTATTCGGGTTGAACGCAGTTATTTAACTGAAAATGACTTTGCCACTATGGTGGTAGCGCGTAATGATGATAAATCATTAGTATATCTTGGTGATGTTGCCAAAGTTGCTATGGCGGCGGAAGACGAAGAAAACATGTTCCGCGGTAACGGTAAAAATATGGTTGGCTTGGGTATTATCAAGCAATCAAAAGCCAATACCCTTGAAGTAGTAAAAGCCGCCCGAAAAGAAATGACCTCAATACGTGATGGCTTGCCACTAGGTACAACCATTACCAATAGTTACGACTCATCAGTATTTATTCAAGGCTCAATTGACGAAGTTTACAACACGCTTGGCATCGCCATGATTATGGTGGTGTTAGTTATCTTCTTATTCTTAGGTAATGTTAGCGCCACGCTTATTCCTGCCGTAACCGTACCTGTCGCCTTAATTGGTTCAATGATGGTGTTGTCATGGTTTGGCTTTTCTATCAATTTATTGACCTTACTGGCCTTAGTATTAGCCATTGGTTTAGTGGTTGATGATTCCATTGTGGTACTAGAAAACATTTACCGGAGAATTGAGAACGGCCAAACACCTTTAATGGCAGCTTATGAAGGCGGGCGTGAAGTTGCCTTTGCAGTAATTGCCACAACCTTAGTGTTGGTAGCGGTATTTGTGCCGTTAATATTCTTATCAGGTAATGTTGGGCGTTTATTTACTGAGTTTGCTATCGCGATTGCTGCTGCCGTGGTGTTCTCGAGTATTACCGCGTTATCGTTAACGCCAATGATGTGTTCAAAAATGTTGAAACATCGTAAGCGTAGTTCTTCATTTGGCCAAATGTTAGATAAAGGTTTTGGCAAAATGGAAGCGGCTTATGGGCGTTCATTGAAAACAACTATTCGCCAACCGTATATGATCTTTATTGTTGTCATTTTAGCGTTTATTGCGGTTTATAGCTTATTTACTCAGTTACCTTCAGAGTACACACCTAAGGAAGACCGAGGTAATTTCTTTGTCATGATGCGTGGTGCTGAAGGGGCTAGTTATGAAAATAATGTCAAAAACATGCAGCAGATTGAAGAGAAACTATTAGCGCATCAACAAAGTGGTGAGCTTGACCGAGTATTGGTACGAGTACCAGGTTTTGGTGGCTCTGGCGGCATTGCTATTGTCGGCATGCCAGCGTGGGGTGAACGTGAAACCAACACCTTTGATTTCATCAAAAAAATGAATGGTGAATTATCAAAAGTTACTGATGTACGTGCATTTGCTATGATGCGACGCGGGCTAAGTGGCGGCGGCTCAGTATCGCCAGTTGCTTTCGTTTTACAAGGTAATACCTATGAAGAACTAGCCAAGTGGCGCGATATTATTATTGCTAAGGCGCAGGAAAACCCAAATCTACATAGTATCGACAGCGACTATAAAGAAACCTATCCGCAGCTATTAGTGAAAATTGACCATAGCCGTGCTTTTGACTTAGGGGTTTCAGTTGGTGATATCGGACGAACATTAGAAACCATGTTAGGGCAACGCCGTGTGACTAACTTTGTTGAACGTGGTGAAGAATATTATGTTGTGGTACGTGGTGAAAAATCAGATTTTTCCAACCCGAAAGATATCGACAATATTTTCGTTCGTTCAGACGTTAGTAACGAACTAGTGCCGTTATCGAACTTGATAACCATTGAAGAAAGCGCAACCTCTTCACAGTTAAACCGTTTTAACCGTTTACGTAGCGTGACTATTAGCGCGAACTTAACGGCAGGTTATCCGTTAGGCGATGCGCTTAACTTCTTAAATAATGCCGTAGCAGAGCATTTACCGCAAGAAGCACAAGTGGCTTACAAAGGGCAATCGCAGTTATTACAAGAATCGGGTAACTCCCTTATCTTTATTTTTGTACTGGCGTTGGTGATCACTTACCTTGTTTTATCGGCTCAGTTTGAAAGCTTTATTCACCCGTTTGTTATTATGTTAACCGTACCACTGGCATTAGTCGGGGCGCTAGCGGGGCTGAAATTAATGGGCATGAGTTTAAACATTTACAGCCAAATTGGTATTGTCATGCTGATAGGGCTAGCGGCGAAAAACGGTATTTTAATTGTCGAGTTTGCTAACCAATTACGCGATAAAGGCATTGCCTTTGAAGAAGCGTTAATTTCTGCGGCAACCCAACGTTTACGACCTATTGTGATGACAACGTTTACTACGGTGACTAGTGCAATTCCATTAGTATTAGCAATAGGGCCAGGTGCTGAAAGTAGAATGGTGATTGGTGTGGTTATTTTTGCTGGCGTTTCTCTTGCCAGTATATTTACCTTATTTGTTGTGCCAGGTGCCTATTATTGGCTTTGCAGACATACAGGCTCTCCTTTAGCTATTGCTCATGAAATTGAGCAGCAACAAGAAAAGGTAACTTCAACTAAAGCCTAATTACTCTAGTCAAGTTGCTTACAAAGCCCATATAATCGTTAGTTTGTGTGGGCTTTTGCTTGTTTTAGATAGTAAATTACTTTTTCTCAGTTTTATTATTAAAACACTTCTTTAAAGTTATTATTTTTCAATGCTTTAAATGCTACAGAACCACTAGTTAATAGCGGTGCATAAGTATCCTTTTACGTCTGATGACTTATTGATGATGATTCTTTGTGTATAAAATTAATACATATTGATTAAAAAACACACTTGCGATATAAAGGATAAAAATAATAATAATAAATTTGGAGAATACCGATGTTTGAGGTAAATAAAAAACTATGGTCATTTAATTTTGGCTGTCTAATTGCTGGCTCACTAATTTGGTTAGTTCATATTGGTAATTTAGCGCCCGTACCTAGCATTCTTCACCCTCATACCGATTTTATTCTTGATTATTACTCTGGAGCTGTAACTGCAGTTATTGCTTGTGCTGTTAGTCTTTCACTACTCATTCTTATGCGTAAAGTTTTTAAGTTATGTGCAAGCGAGCATACCTTCTGGTTACTGTTGCCGACACTATGTTTTATCACCTTAATCTTACTGATTGCCCAGTTTATGCTGCCTGCCATCATGTTCGCGGCAATTCCCAGTATATTCATTTTAACCTTCAGTGCGATTGTTTTTAGAATTAAGCGTCGAAAGCCATTAACTATTTAAAGCTGATTAACCTAGCTCTGAAGTAAAACTAAGCTAAACAAAACACAGTTAAGCAAAACTAAAAAGGTAAGGTGAATTCAATAGAATTAAGCAAAATAATGATCTGAAATAAGGCACTTTATGGTGAAATTTGTTTTACTTGTGACATAAAGCATTTTTATACCAAATTGGGCTTGAAATTATATGAATAAATACGCAAAAACTGTATTACTAGCACTGGCATGCTTCTTTCTATTTGTTGGTGTTAAAAGCTCGATGGAAACTAAGCCATATGCCGAGTTGACTGATTTGCAAACCTTTAACGGTGTGATCCATAAACTGCATTGTCCGTACAAAGGCGCAGCGGCATTATCTTTAAAAGAATCTGAATTAACTTTTAATTTAAGTGTTAATTTCCGCGCTGATTATTGTAGCGATAACACCTCCCAGCCATTACTTGGTAAAGACGTGCAGTTAATTGCTCGTCAAGCCAATGGTGATTTTTATCAAGTTTATGAAATGAAAACCGCTGGAAAATTCATTTTAACGCCAGAAGACATTGAAGCTGAGCAAGGTAGTTCAACCCTTGGTATGTTTTTCTTAGCCTTTCTAACTGTTGCTTTTGTTGTTTATAAAAGTCGTAAGAAGAAAGTTAGCTAACCACCTATCGTTAGTTATGAAAGGGCAGTGAACCTGCCCGCATATGCTCTCGCTTTCTCGAACATCCTATTTTTCTAAATTATTATACGTCGAAATACACTATGTTTATCGCTATATGGTAGTGAAATGGTTGCAGAGTAATAAAGTGCCATACCAAATAATAGTGATTTCAACTTAAACGACTAAAAAGCCAAGCTAACAATACTTTGTTGTGATCACATTGCGGGCTTAGCTGACGTTAGTAATTAATATTGTCACTAGCTTTTCTAATAAATGAATCATGTATATTAGTGAGAACTCTCAGTAATTACCTGACCTGTCTACAATAGATGTTTTTATTAATATAATAAGACTTTGAAATTAAATAACATTTAGTTGTTTCATTCAACAATCAAGTAGATGGGGATTACTGAGAAGTCCGCATAATAAGCTGTTAGAAAGGCGATCATTATACCCAGTACTAAACTAGTTTTATTCAGAATAGGCTTAATCCCAATTTACACTTTTTATTGGGGCTTTAACTGTTTCGATAAGTATTTCTGGTGCTTTATGCGCACACAGTTTTACAGCGTCCTCAAATCTAAAAGAATCAAAAAGATATAAAAAACCATATCTTTATAATTTGGCAACAGCTAACTTATTACAAGCAACAATATATTCAATAATTGCACTTATTTGTGTTTATTTTGCATCTAATGCTTTAAATCCAACAGATAATATTTACCATCAAATTGTAAATGTATTTTATGGTTTGGTTGTGGGAGCTTGCTATGACAGTAGCATTGTTAATTTTCATTATGGCTTGTTACAATGCTTTGAGGCTGTCGAAGAGCCTTTCTAGTAAGTCATTCAAGCAGGACGTTGAACAGTTGGCTAGGTTCCGCTTCGCTTCACATTTTAGCCGACAATTAAAAGCCTCCTAATGGGGCGTTATATTTTTCTGGAGTTTATGTGCAAGAACATGGTTCATTTGATATGAAAATAGTTGATCAAACATTAATTATTAAATGTTTTGACTCTTGGAATATTGAGACAGTTTTAAGGCTTTGTAAAGAGTACAAAGCGCTTGTACAAACAATAAATGATAAGCCATGGGGATGCTTAGTTGATATGACTCAATGGGAGTTATCTACACCAGAAATGTGGAATGAAATTGATAAGTTAAATCAATGGGGTAATAGTAACAACCAAAAATATGAAGCTGTGATTTGTAGTATGTCTATCCAAAAAATGTTGATGGAAGATAGCCATTCTGTTTTAACTAATGTCGAAACAAATTTTTGTGAAAATATAGATGAAGCATATAAATGGCTAAGTTGTTTTGGAGTGTTAAAAATATAAAATCCGAAAGGACAAAAAAAGCCCCGTAAAAACGGAGCTTTATCTTTTTGAATATTTGACAGGATTAGTCTATTAAATCCAGAGCTTCAAGTCTTTCTTTTGCTAGAGAGTATCTTATACGAACATCATCAATTTGCTCTTGAGTTAACTTTTTACCAAGGGTAAGAAGCCCTCCATCAGCATCGCTATGATGAATGCCAAATGCATACTTAAGATATTCCATAAGTAGCGGTTGAGCATCTAAGTACGATATAGAATTCATCGCCTGAGAAATTTTGTTTGCCTCAGCCCAATTACCATTATTAACATACTCTTGCATAGAAACACTCGCTTTTGGGAATATACAACCTACACCCGTAATTCCACCGCATGCCCCAGCAAGTCCAGCATGTACGGTTACCGTGTCAACACCTGCTAAGATTTTTAAATCTTTGTTCTCTAACATTAGCGTTTCAATAGTTGAAACATCTGTAGTCGATATTTTAAGTGCCGTTACTTCAGGGAGAGCAGCAAGTTTTCTAAGAATGTCTGTTGAAATAGCATGATACCCGGCTGCATCAGGGTTGTTATAAGGCATAATTGTTACGCCTGCCTCTTTTGCAGCTGTTGCAGAAAGTGCGTAGTATGCATACATTTCCTCATCAGAAGGAGTTGCTTTAGTTTTTGGTGGCATCACCATTACTGTGTCTACACCCACCGTTGCTAGTTCTTTAACTATTTTAGCAAGCTCTTCTTTCGTTTCTGCTGCCGCTCCGCTGATCAATGGAACATTGTATTCTTTAGCAACTTCGGAAAGAGATTTAAGTAAAGAAAGGCGCTGTTCAGAGCTTAGGTAACTATTCTCACCTAGCGTGCCTGAGCCGACAAGTCCACCCATTCGGCTTCCACCTTTCCCTTGAACTTTTAAAATGTCTGCAGCGTATTTTTTTGTTGCATCAAAATCAATTTCAACGGCGCCGGACTCTGACTCTTTTAGCCATGTAAACACGGCTGGCATAACCGTATATCGCCAGTCGTTACTAGTTTTTTCCATCATCTTACCTTTTGTTTAAAAATCACATTAAATAAATCATACCTTATTGTATACATTATACCAAACGTATTGTGTTAAATAAATCTTATCATTTGAACTGCCTCAGGCTGATTAGGGACGCGGGCTGAAAGGGTTTAAATTAACGCTCAATAAATTAGAGTGGGTGTTTTTGTTAATTCCCTGAGGGGTATGCATAAATTCAATTTACGACTTTAAGCAGCTGTTTGCTCAGCTCCATTAATAACATAGGTAACACACTAGCGACATAGTAAAAGTTCTTCAATTTTACGCTCTTAATGAAACTAACCGACTGATTGATACGTATGAGTGATTATGCTCACTTATACATAAGCTAATACATAAAGTAATGCATTAGAAAAGAGAAAGTAGAAAATAGAAGCTAGACAAAATGCAAACAAATAGATTGGAAGAAAACGAATTTAATTATTATGTTGAATGACCGCCTTGGTAGCAAGGTGGGAATAATAAAAGTGCTGAGTTTGGTGCTTCGTCACTCTTATTTGAAAGAGTGACGAATTATTGGTAGTGGTCGATGACTATACCAGCGCACTACTTGGCACATTAGTTGGGCTAATATGCTCAATTGGGTAGCAACCTAATACTTTAATAAAGTTGGTTTGTTCGGTAATTTGGCTGATAGCTTCTTGCAGCGCTAAGTTCTTCAAGTTAGCTTCTACGTCGATATAGAACATTTCTTCCCATGGGCGACCTTGAATTGGTCTTGATTCAAGTTTGCACATGTTAATGCCTTTATTCTTTAATACCAGTAAACACTCAACCAATGCACCTGGTTTTTGCCCAGTGGCAATAACGAGCGTTGTTTTTGCTGGAATTTGTTCTGCTACATCAACGGGTTTACGTGCTACTAAAATAAAGCGGCTATGGTTTTCACTTTGATTGGCAATTGACTTTTCTAGGGCATGTAATTGATATAAATTGCCGCCTTCTTCACTGCCGATAACGGCAACACTGTCGTCTTGTAATTCATAAGCTTGTGCCATGGCATCGGCCGTACTTTCACAGTATTCAATACGTATATCGCTTTGCTTATCAAGAAAGTTACTACATTGCGCAAAGGGCTGACCATGGGCGTAAATAGTTTTAATTTTACTAAGCTGAGTGTTTACCGCGGTAAGCAAACAATGCTCAATAGGCTGGGTGATTTCACCAACAATCGACAAGTTGGTGTGTTGCAGCACATCGTACACTTCATTAATACTGCCTGAGCTAGTATTTTCAATTGGCAACATGCCGTAATCAACGCTGCCTGATTCAACTTGTTGCATAATTTCAGCAAAACTTTGGCAACCACTTTCAATAATTTTTTCAGCACGACGAGAAAAATAACGGTGGCTGGCTAAATAACTATACGAGCCTTTATCACCCAGAAAAGCCACGCTGACGGTTGGCTCTTGAATATTTGGGTTAGCAAGCGTTTGCAAATAGGCTTGCTGATTTAATACTGAGTCTTCAATAATGGTTTGAAAAATACTGGTAACGTAATGCGCGTCAAGCCCGAGCTTTTTGCCGTTGGTGATTAAGCGTATAAGCAATTCTTGCTCACGTTGTTGGTCACGTACAGGGCGAATTTGATGTGCCTTACTTTTAGCAACGTTGAGAGTTAATGCGCGGCGCTCAGCAAATAAGGTAAGTAACTGCTGATCGAGCTGGGTAATTTTTTCACGTATTTTATTTAGATCTAATGCTTCGTTCACCGCGTTTTCCTACTATCGTTGTTATGAGTTGAGTCACTGCAATATTCACGTTTTAACTGAGTTATTAGTTATTTTATTTATTCGTTATTTTTACTAAACACGCTAAAACTAAAAAACCTCCGCTTGGAGGTTTTTATTAAATGCCAAAACCTAAAACGCGCTCAGAGTACTGAGAGAAAAAACACGTTAAAGAAAAAGTTAAGTTTTGTCGTTTGCATAGCTTTACTTTATCTACCCTCTGGCAATACTTCAACCGTTTCTTTATGCCTATTTGGCTGTTGATACAATAAAAGTCACTATAAGAGGGCAGTTAAGTTAATTTACGGTAAATCGAGCTACCTTAAGCTAGATACATTGGTAGATGATAGTAAATGAACTCACTATGCCTACCGCCCAAATTATTGAACGAATGGTGCCAATATTGATCAAATAAGCAATGTTATAAAGTACGCGAGCAATAACATGAGTAATGGCAAGTTGTTCAATCATTGAGCCAGTATTATTCGTTGCAATGGCAAGTAAAATTGCTGGCGCAAAAACCGCGAGTGATTCAAAAGCGTTTTGATGTGCAGCGAGTGCTCTAGCGCCAAAACCTGTTAGCTCTGCTTGCTGTGCGCGTGGGTGATTATTGTTGTAGCCGTTGAGCTTGTGCATAGCAATTGCCACGGGTACTTTCGCGATGAAAGGTAAAAGGGCGGCAATAAATAAACAAATAATTAAGGTAGTCATAATAATTCCTGTGTTAAATCTAATAGCTAAGTAAAGTTAAGGTATAAGCAACTGGACCCGGTAAGAAGCTAGATGCTTCGCCTTTAACCCAATTTTCGTGACCGACACCATAATATGGGCTCCAAGGATGCCCTGACTGGCTAGTTGGCATATGGAAAATTCCACGTTCTTCATGGCCTGGTGAAACCACCATACGCTGGGAGGCACCAAATGATTTTCCTTGAACTCTTGGCATGTAGCTGTCGCCTGCTAATTCAACTTCAGGCATATCTAACCAACGGCCGATAAGTGGCACTGCTCGACTTAAAGGATGCTGAATTTTACTAACATTTTGCTTGCCCCAAGTGGCATTGGCTAGTGATGAAGATTCGGTCATTTCAGCAAGTGTTTTTTCTAGGGTTTCTTCAAAAAGCGCTGTCCAACTGTCATGACCACGCCATAAGAAATTTTCAGGTTGTTGATTCACCAATTGCCATAATGGTATTTCTAGTTGATGACGTATGGTGTGAAAACTAAAGTCTTCGTCAAGTTTGGTCATATTTTCATTAAAAATATCGAACACTTGGTCTCTGACGTTTAAACGGAAGTTTCGCACTAGGCGATAGGCGACAGAATCTTTAGTTGCGGCTAAGTTATCGTAACTGATAATTGTTTTCACTTCTTGCCAGTCACTATGTTTTGCTAGCATTTCAGTGGTTAATACTTTCGATAGTAGAAATTCTTGCCAGCGCAGTAGAAAGTTAGCTTTATCGTCTAAAGCAATATCGAGAAGTGCTTGTTCATCGAAGCTACTCTTAGCGTTAAGATTTTGTTTTATTTGTGAAGAACGAGCACCTAATGCATAGCCACCGTTACCGACCTTAGCTAGCATGTCGTTGCCAATAACGCGTGAATTTGCTGTCCATAAACGGGAGTCATCAGGGTTCATTACTTTAGGGTAGTCAGCTGCAGTTAATAGTCCTTGCCATTGGTGTTCGCCATTAGCCCAAGAGGTTGGAACCTCACCAAAGACTTTATTGCGTTGAGGTATTGGCCCCATGATAGTCCAACCGATATTACCTTGGTTGTCGCCTACCATTAAGTTTTGTGCTGGCATACCGGCACGTGTGGCGATGGCAAATGCTTGTTCAACATTGGTGGCAGTTTCCAATTCAGTAATCGCCATATTTACCGCAGTGGTGTCATGGGCAACCCAACGATAGGCAAGTAAATCGCCTTGTGCGTTTTTACCAATAACAGGCCCCCAAATAGTATCTATTACTGTAATGTCAACGGCTTCTTGATCTTTAACTGCGATGATTTGTTTATTTTTTAGGAATGGCTGGTAGCCAATAGGAGTAAGATATTGGCTGTTATCCTCGTTAGTTTCTAAAACAATAACATCGCTCCAATCACCATAACTATTGGTGAAGCCCCAAGCAATATGACTATTGCTGCCAATAATTATATTAGGGGTGCCAGGTAATGTTGCTCCAGTTACTTTGACGAATTTTTTTTCTTTACTTTGATATTCAAAAGAGGCTCTAAACCAAGTGTTGGGTACGCGAATGCCTAAATGCATATCGTTCGCGACAATGGCACTACCTGTTGCGCTGATGTTACCGCCAACCGCCCAGTTATTTGAGCCAGGAAACTCTTCATTTTGTGCTGATTTATTTCGACTTAGGGTGACTGGGATTAATGTGTTTAAAGCGGTTTGCACAGTATTGTCTTGTATTAACATGGTTAATTCTTCGCTAGAAGCTGACGGCCATGGCGCTTTAGGTAATGGTGATGCTGGATATTGACTACCATCAATTGCGGCGTCCCAACGACTACCTTTAGGGTTAAGGAAATCATAAACTTCAGCGCTAAGCGTAGACTTTAATAACCCTAAAGTGCGTTCGCGTTTACCATCTTGATATTGTAAGTCGATATACATGCTCAACACCGACAAAATAGTATCTTCTTCTTGCCACTCAACGGGATCATGTTGAAGTAGCAAGTATTCAAAAGGCGGCGCTTTAAGATATTTTAAACCCTGATTAACGCCACGAGTATAGGCTTTAAGTAAGTCGAAATCCGCTTTAGGTAATTGCTTAACTATGGACATTGCACGTTCACGAAAACGATGGCGGCGTATATCACTGTCATAGTTTATTGCTACTTCACCAAATAAACTGGCCAATTCACCAGCTGAATTTCTGCGTAATAAATCCATTTGAAAAAAGCGTTCTTGAGCATGTACAAAACCTGTAGCGACGGCAACATCTAAGCGGTTTTTTGCTTTAATGGTTACAATGCCTTTTTTATCTCGCTCAACAGTTGCTGTAGCAGACAATCCAAATAGTGTTTTTTTACCTTCTAATTGTGGTAATGCACTGTCAATCTGGCTATATATCCATGTTGCTAGTGTTGCAATGATAAATAGCAGGATAAAAAACGTACCGATGAAGATATTTTTATAATGTTTCATTTGATGTGAGCAAGCTGGCAATTTCGGTAAGTTAGAGTACCTGAAAAATGGGCTAGTTTGAATCGAGAAGTGACATTAAATTATTAGCTTAAGTATTAATTTTTATTTACATTTACGCCATTGTGATTTGTATTTAGTCTTGCTAATTTTATTCAATACACGCTTATAGTTTGAGTTTTTATGTCAGTAATTAATGCTTGGGGTGTTAGCTTTAAGATGCTTTTTAGAAACTCAAATGTTTTGAACATACAAATAGCAAAAATGATGACAGTAATTTTTTGTAGATAATTGTTATTCTACTAAAGTGATTTAACTGTTAATTTGGCTATCAATTATGAAACTTATCTAAATGGTGTTATCAAAAACATGAGTGCATCAGGAAATTTTGCCATTATTGTGCTGGCGGCCGGTCAATCGTCACGATTAGGGAAAATGAAGCAGTTGCTACCCATTAACGGTAAAAGTTTAATTGAGGTGCAGCTCGCATTAGCTTTAAAAGTGACAAAGAATGTTTACTGCGTTTTAGGTTATCAAGCTGAGCAAGTTGCCTCTCGCATTGTTCACTTACCGATCACGACTATCATTAATAGCGATTGGGCAGGTGGAATGGCTTCGTCAATTGCTACAGGTATTCAAGCATTAACACCTGATATTGAGGCTGTGATGATCGTATTAGTTGATCAATGGCAGCTAACGGCTAATGATCTTATTCACCATCGAGATCATTGGCAGAGTCATAAAGATGCTATCATTGTTGCACAAGATAAAGTCAGCGCTGAATTAAAAGATAAAATTGGGCCGCCTGTTATATTTCCACATAACTACTTTACTGAATTAACTCTGTTAACTGGTAAGCAAGGCGCAAAGCCACTATTAGTTAAATATCGAAATGCCTTGTTAAAAATACCTTTAGTTAGTGCATTTATCGACGTAGATACACCAGAGCAATTAATAGCGATGAATGAAACGCTCAATTATAAGTCATAAATAATAAGTTAAGATCCTATAGGCAGAACTTACTTTGTCTATAGGGTTAAACCAAGAAGGAAGCGAAAGCATGATCACTTTAACCGTTAATGGTAAAGCCCATCAATTTAATGATGATGGTGAAATGCCATTACTATGGGCATTAAGAGATGTTTTAAAATATAGCGGCACCAAATATGGCTGTGGTAAGGGCTTATGTGGTGCATGTACCGTGCATGTTGATGGTCAGCCAATTCGTTCTTGTATAACACCTGTCTCAGCAATCGCTGAGCAGAAAATTACCACCATTGAAGGTTTGTCTGAGCAAGGAGAACATCCGGTTCAGCAAGCATGGCAAAGTTTAAATGTGCCGCAATGTGGTTATTGCCAATCAGGGCAGATAATGTCGGCCGTTGCATTACTTGATCGCAATGCTAAGCCAAATGATCAAGACATTGATTTAGCCATGAGTGGCAATATTTGTCGTTGTGGTACATATCAGCGCATTAAAAAAGCTATTCACCTAGCTGCAGATTTAGCCACTGAAGTGAAAGGGAGCTAAGCATGAAAAAAATTGAAAATGTTAGCCGTCGCGGCTTTTTAAAAAAACTTGGTATTAGCTCTACCGCTTTAGTTTTAGGTGTTCAATTACCTTCAATGTTAACGATTCCTAAAGCGCTAGCAGGTTCTCTTGCTACTGATAAATTTGCCCCGAATGTTTATGTGCAAATTGGTACTGACAATATCGTTAGCATTGTGGTGCATCGCTCTGAAATGGGCCAAGGCATTCGCACCAGTATCCCGATGATTGTTGCTGATGAGTTGGGTGCAGACTGGGAAAAAATAGATATTGTTCAAGGCTTAGGTGATAAAAAGTATGGTAGCCAAAATACCGACGGATCGCGTTCGGTAAGACGTTTTTATCAACCACTTAGAGAGGCTGGCGCTTCAGCACGTATGATGCTGCAACAAGCTGCTGCTAATCGATGGCACGTAGATGTAAGTGAAACCAAAGCAGATAACAACTTTATTATTCATGAGACATCAGGCCGACAATTATCATTTGGTAGCTTAGTACCAGCGGCGAGTAAAATGGCGTTACCTGAAGCTTCAGCGTTAATACTAAAAGCCAAGCAAGACTTTAAGTTTATTGGTAAATCAGATGTTGCCTTGGTTGACGGTGAAAAAATTGCCACTGGCGCAACAGTCTTCGGTTTTGATGTTGAATTAGATAATATGCAGTACGCGGTAATTGCCCGCCCGCCGGTATTAGCCGCGAAAGTAAAATCATTTAATGCTGACGCCGCAAAAGCTATTAACGGTGTTGTTGATATTGTGCAACTAGCTGATCTTGAAGAGCCTGCGGTATTTAAACCTTTAGGCGGTGTTGCTGTAATTGCAACCAATACATGGGCTGCCATTAAAGGTCGTGAAGCGTTAGACGTTCAGTGGCATGAAAGTGAGCATCAAGTTTATAACAGCGATACTTATAAGGAAGCATTAGCAAAAGGTTGTGATAATCCCGCGAAGGTATTACGCAGTAAAGGTGATGTAGCAAAAGCGCTATCAGATGCCAAACAAGTATTGAAGGCATCGTACTATGTGCCTGAATTGATTCATGTGCCGATGGAACCACCAGCGGCAACGGCACACTATCATGATGGAATTTTTGACATTTGGGCTTGTACTCAAACACCACAATCAGCGCAAGGTACTGTCGCGCAAATCACCGGGGTTGCTGCGGAAAACATTAATGTTAACGTAACTTTATTAGGTGGCGGTTTTGGCCGTAAATCTAAGCCAGACTTTGTCGTTGAAGCGGCAATACTATCGAAACAATTAAACGTTCCAATTAAAGTGTTGTGGACGCGTGAAGACGAGATTCGAAATGGTTATTACCATGCAGCAAGTTATCAAAAATTGGCGGCAGGTATTGATGAAAGGGGCCAGGTTAGTGCTTGGCAGCACCATGTGGCAGAGCCTCCCATTGGCGCTACGTTTAGTAAAGGAGCCGATTTAATTGGCTCTGAAGCTAGTTTAGGCTTAATCGATATGCCATATGATATCGCCAATGTCCGTTGTGCTATCGGTAAAGCGCCAGCTCATACCCGTATTGGTTGGATGCGCTCTGTAACAAATATTAACCATGCTTTTGCAGTTTGCTCGTTTGCTGACGAACTTGCTAATGCTAAACATCAAGACAGTAAAGCGCACTTATTAACATTAATTGGTAAAGACCGAAAAATTGATTTCTCAACAGAAAATGCAGAGTACAGTAATTATGGTGAAACTCTTGATAAGTTCCCTGTCGAAACTGCGCGTATGAAAGCTGTGATTGAAAAAGCCAGTGATATGGCAAAGTGGGGACGAAAGCTACCTAAAGGTCATGGGCTTGGTATTGCTATGCATCGAAGTTTCGTAAGTTATGTTGCTTGTGTTGTTGAAGTCTCTGAAAACAGTGATGGAAAAATAAAAGTACATGATGTTTGGATGGCGGTTGATTGTGGTTTAGCAGTAAATCCTGAAAGGATACGCTCACAAATGGAAGGTGCAGCAATCTTTGGCTTATCGCTAACATTTTTTAGTGAATTAACAGCAAATAATGGTGTTATTGAACAAAGTAATTTTGACGGCTACCAAATAGCTCGATACTCAGACGCACCAACAACGCATGTTGAAATAATTGCCAGTGATGCCGCTCCCGGTGGTGTTGGTGAGCCTGGTGTGCCGCCAATAGCACCGGCAATTTGTAATGCCATTTTCAATGCAACAGGTAAGCGCTACCGAGAGTTACCACTAAAACAATATGGCATTGTTTAGTAAATAGGTTCTGGTAGGTTCGGTTTGTCTTTAAAAAGCAGCAGTTTATGCTGCTTTTTACTTTCTGAATGAATGTGAAGGAACGATGAGTGCTGTAAATTTGTAAATGACCTGATAAAATAGCGCCATTATTGATATTGAGAGAAAATTGATGGCCTCATTACAAGACCAATTGCTAAAAGCTGGTTTAACCACCAAGCAAAAAGCACGACAAGCTAATAGTGATAAGCGTAAAACCAATAAGCAAAAACGTAGTGGTGTGGCAGTCGATGCTAGCTTACAAGAGCAAGTTAAAAAAGAACTTGAGCTAGCTAAGCAAGAAAAGCTTGTCCGAGATACTGCGCTAAATGACGAGAAAAAAGCAGCATTAGCAGCGAAAGAACAGCAATTAAGAGTTCGCCAAATTTTACAGCATCATCAAATTACCAATGTAAAAGGTGAAGCAGAATATAACTACACTTTTAACAGTAAAATTAAAAAATTATTTATTGATAATGTTACTCACAAAGCACTAGTTAATGGTCAATTAGCTTTATGTGGTATTGATGATAGAACTTATATTGTTACGGCAGAAACGGCTGAAAAAGTTGCTAGCTTAGATAAAGACGTTATTTTAGTGCAAAACACTAAGGTAGAAACAACTGATAGTGATGCTGATGATCCGTATGCAGACTTTCAAATTCCTGATGATTTAATGTGGTAAGCACTAAATTTATCTACCCTCTATTTTATTTACAAACAAGTGAGCAAAAGTTTTTATGTTTTTAATTCGTTGGCCTATAGGCCGTTTAATATTGTTATTGAATTTTGTTTTTTCACCACGCTCACCAAAGCGCAGCGCAGAAGTACAAAAAGAAGTTAATGCCAGCACTGCACATCTAAGTTTATATCAGTTACCAGCATGTCCATTTTGTGTGAAAACACGACGTGCTATGAAGCGTTTAGGCTTAAATGTTGAATTACGCAATATAAATCAACAAGAAAGCTACCGTGAAGAATTGATCCGTGAGGGAGGAAAAAGAACCGTGCCTTGCCTTAAAATTACTAATGAAGATCAGTCAGTTACTTGGATGTATGAGTCTGGCGATATTATTAATTATTTAGCGAAATTTTCCCGCTAAATTCAATTACTATTAAATTTGTTTTAATTAGCTGAGAATTTTTTTAGTGCTTTTGTGGTCTATTTATCGGTAGGTATTTAGGCCAATTAGAGGTAAAGATGTTAATTAAAACAAAGAAAAGTTCTCAATTATCTGAACAACAAGTGACAGATGAAAGTTTTTATCATTCCCGACGTGATGTTTTAAAACAGCTTGGCTATCTTGGTGCAGGTAGTTTGTTGGCTCAATCAGCATCAGCAAATGCTGGCGCTTTGGATTTTTTCAGTAGTAAAAAAGATGTATTGTTTCAACAACAAGCATTAAAATTTCAACAGGCTAGTGAGTCTAGCCAAATACTTACCCCTGAAGCTAAAGTTACCTCTCATAATAATTTTTACGAATTTGGCACTGGCAAAGGTGATCCGGTAGAGAATGCGCAAGGATTTAAAGTTGATCCTTGGCAATTAAAAATCTCTGGTGAAGTCGATAAACCGTTTACCTTGGGTTACGATGATCTATTCAAAAGCTTTCCACTTGAAGAGCGTATTTATCGTTTACGTTGTGTTGAAGCTTGGTCGATGGTAATCCCTTGGATCGGTTTTCCGTTAGCAGAGTTGATTAAAAGAGCGGCGCCGAATTCTAGAGCAAAATATGTCGCCTTTGAAACCTTATATGACCCTGAGCAAATGCCAGGGCAAGCAAGCCGCCGTATTGGTGGTGGGGTAAAATACCCTTACGTAGAAGGTTTACGTATTGATGAAGCAATGAATCCATTAACCTTAATGAGTGTTGGACTTTATGGCAAAACCTTACCAGCACAAAATGGCGCACCTATTCGGTTAGTTGTACCTTGGAAATATGGTTTTAAGAGTATAAAATCGATTGTTGGCATTAAACTGGTGGAGCATAAGCCGCCAACTACTTGGAATATGCTAGCCGCTAACGAATATGGTTTTTATGCCAATGTAAACCCAGACGTTGATCATCCGCGTTGGAGTCAAGCTAGCGAAAGACGTTTAACAACGGGCGGCTTACTTGCGCGTAACCGCATTGCGACCTTGCCATTTAATGGTTATGGCGAAGAAGTTGCCGATATGTACAAAAATATGGACTTGAGGAAAGATTACTAGTGAGCGTGACGACAGTGAATAACATTACTTTTAAACAAGTATTTTTAAATAACAGAGTACTGTTACTTAAAATCGCTATTCACTTGCTATCATTTTTGCCGTTACTAGCACTTTATGTGTTAGCGTTTAGTGACCAACTTGGTGCTGACCCTGTAAAAGAAGTGATTCATTTTACTGGTATTGGATCCTTTAATATCTTATTGATTTCCTTGGCTTTAACGCCGTTGGCTAAAAAATATCGCCAAGGTTACTTATTGCAAAGCAGACGGTTACTTGGTTTATATAGCTTTACCTATGCCATGTGTCATTTATTGAGTTTTCTAGCATTTGAAGTGCAATTTGATTTTGCTTTATTTGTAGATGAAATTATTGAAAGGCCTTACATTACCGTTGGTATGGTTGCGTTGCTGATACTATTTGCATTAGCACTGACTTCTGTTAATACGCTTAAACGTAAGATGAAGAAAAATTGGCAACGATTACATAATGGCGTTTATGGCGCAGTTTTGTTGATAGCTCTGCATTTTTTATGGTCAGTAAAGTCAGAAATTATTGAGCCAGGAATTTATGCCGTTATTACTTTGTTCTTAATAAGTTTACGACGCGATAAGATTAAGCGTTGGTTTAAGTAATTTATTTAGCAGGAATGGTGAAGCTTAGTCTTTGAAAACTAAAAAGCGAAAGTTGAATACTTTCGCTTTTTTAATGTTCATAAAATACGTTATTTTATGAACATAGGACAATAACTAATTTAACTCTGCCTTATAAAAGCTATTACTCGCTACGTTCAGTAACTTCAAGTAAGTGATAGCCAAACTGAGTTTTTACTGGACCTTGAACGGTATTCAATTCAGCAGAAAAAACCACTTCATCAAACTCTTGTACCATTTGACCACGTCCAAAAGAGCCTAATGCGCCGCCTTGCGCTTTCGATGGGCAATTTGAATGTTCTTTAGCTATTGCTGTAAACTCTTCTCCTGCCTCAATTTTTTGCTTTAATGTTAGACATTGCTCTTCGGTGTCTACCAGTATATGACGTGCTGATGCTGTTAACATTGTAATTCCTACATTAATCATTGTTATTTATATTACTGGACTGTAACGTATTTATTATAAAAAATAAAATAGTCAGGATGACAATTGATACGCTGCGGAGTATTAATAGCAAAATTGGACTGATCCTTTGTATAAATCATCTTCAATATATTCAAATAAAGTTCAAGTAGTCATATTAAAAACTGTTCGCGCTAGTAAAAATTAAAAATAATTTAATTATTTTCAAACTATTTTTTTGGCTGTCACTACCTTACTTATAATAGAGTGAAGATACTTAACCTCAACTCGGTTTAATGGATGTCTTAATCAATTGATAAGCAACACTTTTGATGAATTCTCTATTTCCAATGATGATAGTTAAGTGGGTATCAAGACGTTTATGTATCCGAATAGCGAGCTATTTGGTACATCAACAACGTAGATAGGCATTTAAATAGCTTTATTGGATGGCATTGCTTAAGCCGAGCTGAGGTTATTTAATAAAAACAAGGATAATGTGTGTTTGAACGAAGCGATGAAACGCTAGTAAAACAAGCGCTGAAAGGAAAGAAATCAGCCTGGATAACGCTAGTAAAGCGCTACGAAAAAAACTTATACAACTATACATTGCGTATGGTCAGTAATCCTGACGACGCCTTAGATTTGATGCAAGATGTGTTCATGGCAGTTTTTAGAAATTTGCCCTCATTTCGTGGTGATAGTCCGTTTAAGGGCTGGATGTTTAAAATAGCCCATTACCGTTGTATAGAGTTTTATCGCCGGAAGAAACCGACACAATCGCTTGATGATATTCCAGAGCAGGAAGAGCAAACCAGCGAAGCTTGCCCTGAAATGCAAATGTTCAATGGTCAGCAGGCGAATATACTCAATAGTGCTATGCAGCTGTTGCCAGTGAATCAAAAGTTAGTGGTTGAATTAAAGTTTTTCCAACATTGCACATTTGACGATATAGCCCAGCAGTTAGGAGTTTCAGTCAATACGGTTAAGTCGCGGTTGTATAGTGCATTGGATAAATTAAAAGGTCATTTGGAGTTAGAACATGTCAAATAATAAAGCGTTAGAGCAAGAGCAGGCATTTGCTAATTGGCTTGATGGCAAGTCAGATGATGCCGAGTTAAATGATAAGTTAAACGATGAAATGAATAAAGAATTAAATGCTGACTCAAGTTGGCAAAAACGAAAAGATACCGCTCACTTCATCGAGCATCAAATAGCAATGTCGAGCGAAGTCGATGTGCCAACGTGGGATCGTGCTAGTGCTTTTAAAAGCGATAAAGTCCCGTTTTGGCAGTGGCGTGGTTTGCCTGCAATGTCTATGGCATTTTCAATGTTTGCGATGGCATTAGTGCTATTTAAAGTTGAATTAATTATGCAGGACGATGGCATTCTATTGAGCTTTGCAGGCAGTAATGCGCAGCAGCAAGATAAAAAAATTGCCAAGCTGGTTGATGAAAAACTACAAGGTTTTGCGCAAGAGCAACAAGTTGTTTTAGCAAACTATGCCGCCGATATTAAAGTGCAGCAACAAGACAGTAATTTACAGCTAGCAAGTTATATTATTGGCGCCTCTCGACAAGAGCGAGAAGAAGATATTAGTGATTTTATTCAATATATTAATGCGCAACGAAAAGATGATGCACTAGATCAAAAAATCAAATATCAACAGCTTGAACAAGCGATTAAATATAATAAAACTTACCAACGCGACAACACTAACAGCTTTGGCTTGAATCAAGATGGAACAAAAATCACACCGGTTAATTGGACTTCTGAGGAGTAAAATATGAACAAATTTACGTTATTTTCATCGGCAATGGTTATACCTTGTTTATTAGTTACCGGCGCAGGGTTTGCCGCTGAACAGAACAATCAACAATATCATGATATGCATAAGCAACTGTCTATTATGAGTGATATTATAAAATCGTCAGTTTCAGATCAAACAACAGGTCAGCGCTCGAAAATTAATAGTATTCAAAGTACCTATTTACGCGGTCAAGGAATCGTTTTTACCATTAATTCTGCGGCTAATAATCGTCAATGGGGCAGTTATAATTTTAACTTCACCATGCCAGAAATGCCTGTTGCCCCAATAGCACCTTCGGTTAACGATAATTTTGAAGAAAACTTTAATGTAGATATTAATGAAACGGTAACACATGCGCTAGAGACTGCTGCTAATGGCTATGAGAGAGCGATGGAAATTTTTGAACATGGTCGAGAGAGAAATCGTGAGTTAAGAGAGGAACAACGTAACTTAGCATACCGCCTAAAAGATGTTGAGCGTGAAAAAAGAGATTTAACTTATCAGCTTGCTAGAGCCAATGATGAGCGTAAAGAAGAGTTAAATGTTGAATTGAGTAAGCTTAGCGAACAAGCAGAAAAGTTACAGGCGAGTAAACGAAAAATAGCACAAAAAAGTAGTAAGGTGGTTGCGGAGCAGAAAGCCCAGCAAGCAGAGCAAGCAAAAGAGCGAGTGAGTTATTATCAAAAGCTAACGGCAAACCTGACTGAAACATTGTGCTTATATGGTAATGGTTTAAAAGCACTACCAAAGGATGAGCATGTTAGTATTATTTTCAAATCGGCTGGTGATAAATCCGCAGGCCGATATAAAGATAGTATTCTTGTTTTTAGTAAAAAAGATATTGCCCGTTGCTCAGCAGATAGTATTGATTCAGCAGCACTGATAAAAAAAGCTGAAGTTTATCAATTTTAAAGTCATATGACATGGAGTTAATATGATGCTGATGTGCGTGTTATGTTAAATATGAACAAAGCACGCCCGTTATGTAGGTCGGCCTATTTTCAAAATTGATGACATGATGATTGGTGGTAAGCAGTAGTTTTTTGATAGTCATCATTTAATTTATTCGGTTATTTTTGTTAATCAAAAACGACTAGTATAAATTGTTATAATTTATAAAGTTAAGCTCTTAACCATCGAGACATCGCTAAAGGTTGTTGTTGCGGATCACAATAATCACACATATCAAAATAGCGCAGTAATGGAAAACCAAAAGCAGCGCTTGAAGTAAACGCTTTAATATATATTATGAGCAACATTTTGCGTTAAGTTTACATTTGCATTTAACCGTATTGAATACAACGAAGAGAGTTTGATCAAAGTTTGGGGGTAAAAGGTTTACATACAGTAAAAAGAAAGCTGAATTTAAATCAAGACGCAGCATATTGCCGCCAGACTTATTTCAACAAAATAGTGAAATGGCATTTTGACAAGATACAATAGCCAATATCGTTGCAGCGAAGAATAACAATAAACTCTAATTAATAAAACCAACGATACTTTAGAAAAGCCAGCACGGCATGAAGCAGTCAAGGAATAGATCAATATTATGAAAAACCATACGTTCAATGCAATGACAGCAGCCATTTATTTTTAAGTTTACAAAAAAAATCCATTAGCATCGGCTTGATAAAATAGTTATGCATCATTAATATCGGTTCTCACCTTGCCCAATCAACAATGGTCGCTACTTAATGAGGGGGCATAGTTCTTATTGTTAATTTTGAATAAAGTACTTTCTTGGTAACCGCTGGTTAACTTTTTAATTAGAATAGCTACACGGTAAGGCTCTAAGGTTACTCTAGGCAAAGATTTTAATAATTATTGTAATTGACCTAATAATGAAAAGTGCCACAAACTGTCCCGCATCATACCGCCGGACGCCGAAATGCCCTGGGTACCGTCAATGGTAAGCAATTTACGTTCTTTGCCCCAACGTGACTGGCCGTATTCAAATAAGTAAACGCCGTTATTTTTAAAGACTTTTATCGTGCGGCTGCCGGTGTTTAGCACATGAAGTCTGTCTTGTGCATCTATGGTTAAACTTGTGGCACCGTTTAATTGATCCGCCAAATCAATGCCAAATTCGCCGACAGTCCCAAGAATGTCTCCTTGCGCACTTATCCAGCTCACCTGTTGTTCACCTACGGCTAAGATAAAGATATTGCCCATGGTGTCCAGGGCAAAATCTTTTAGTGAAGACATCGACTCGGGTAAAGTGATAGCGCCGGTCTCTACACCGTTTTGATCGTATATACGGATCGCTGGCTCGGTTTCAAACCAGACATATATCGTGCTCTGGTATTGGCGGGCAATACGCATATTCAACGGGAACTGCACTGTCTGGCCGCCGGGGGCGATCACTTGTTTAAGTGGTGCCTTAATACCAAGTTTACGGATATTTACTGCAGACAAGCGTGTTTTTCCAGCGGATTTTTTGGCTGCTTTTTTAGTAAATAAGTCTCCCGCAATTTCGGACTTAGCATAACTGCTCATAGGTATAGCCAGGGTACTGGCAATTGCAGAGCCGGAAATTATAAACTTACGACGATCCATGGGGATTATTTTTTGTGTTAATTTTAGGTAAATGCATAGTTTCATAGACAAGTTATATTCACAAGTAATATGCAATAATAACTTGTCTTTAGTGTTATATTCACGAATCAAACTTATTGAATGTTTTAGGTTTTTAATGTCTATTGAGAATTCTACCAATGTTACTTTTTCTCGTTTACCCGGGGAGTTTGATGTTGTCGCCTTAAAGCGGGAACTTTCCTTTTTGTCAGCCTCTGGCTGGGTCGAACATGTTAATAAGCGAGACTATCAGGGGGGCTGGGATGTGCTGCCTCTGCGCTGTCCTCGTCAATTTTTCGACAAACATGTTATCTTACAAAGTTTTGCCATCGAAGCCGATAGTGACTGGGCTAACTTACCTGTGGTTCAACAATGTCCGGAAATTAGTAAGGTACTGGATTATTTTCAATGCCCGCTCAAGGCAGTGCGTTTAATGCGGTTAAATCCCGGGGCTTATATACAGCCCCACAGAGATAAAGGTTTATCGATGCAGTATGGTGAAGCCCGTCTTCACTTGCCTATTTGCGGGACAGAGGAAATAGAGTTTTTAGTGGACGGAAAAGCAGTCGTGATGCAGGCTGGGCAATTATGGTATCTCAATGCCGATATGGAACACTCTGTGCGTAATCATGGTACAAAACCGAGAATTAACCTGGTGATTGATTGCCAGGTTAATCATTGGTTTAAATCGCAGTTTTTTTTACCTAAAAACTAATTCCAGGAACCTTTTCACCGGCTGAAATAAAGACCTTATCCGGAACGAGTTGTTGATAACCGAGAGCATGTGCAAGCTTGATGATATCGCGATGGTGAAAAACCTCTTCAACAGTAAAGTTTGCTTGTGGGATATTGCCATAGTTATCTACCTTGGTATGCATACCGACAAGCCGCTCATCGTCATACTGATTAGGGGGATCTGTGATATTAAGAAAGTGAGCAAGCTTATTTAGTGCATCCGGGGTAAATAAGTGTTCATAACTTAACTGTAGCCAGTGTTTTTCTTGCCAATGTTCCCGGTACGCCAGCGCCTGCAACTGGACTTCGCCCCAATAATAAAGATTTTTTTCAAAAGGTGATAATTGCTGCCAGTTTTGCTGGTAGTACGTTAATTTCGCTTCCGGTGCAAAGGGGCTAAACAGCTCTTTGACTGGGAGGTGAGGCAACCAAGGTGGTACAAAGGCATTGAGTTTTAGTAAGGAAATGGCGGTATTCGCCGGATGTCGGATCAGGTGGATCACTTTTACCGGCACTTTGAGTTTTTCTTTAAACCATTGTATATGACGCCAGCAGGGAAAACCTGTTTCGATATAGTTTTCCCCCCGGGATAATATACCTTGAATATCATTGAGGTGTTTTTCTATCTGTACCTTATTATTGAGCAAAGGAGTGGAAGGTGAATTTCTTAAAGGGTCATATAGATTGCCTAAGGGTTCATGTTTTACCACTGTAGGATTTGCTTGTTGTGCCGATAAATGGGCCAAATATCGGGTGAGCCATTGGCTGCCACAGCGTCCGGTAGAAATAATAAAACAGGCGTAGTTTTTCATTAGTTAACCTTATTATTGCTTTAATTATTGTTGTAGCATAATGACTTAAGCTTTATCGGGTAGTTTTTAACGCAATAGTTTACGGATGTAAATATTTCGGCTATCTTTGTTTTAATAAAATTATTTCAAGAGTTTATCAATGCTTAATTAAGCTGTTGTTGATAACACTTGGTTGTTGAAATAACCAGATGCCAGTTAACATTGATACTCCCAAAGCAGTAAAGCCCATTTTGCTGTGAAAAATATAACATTAAAAAAAGGGAATAATATGGACACTTACAATTATGAGCAATTATTAACGCTTATCGGTGATCGGGTTCAGGTATCCGATGAGCAAGGTAACAGCGTTGAACTTACCATCTCCGAAGTGATTCAAGGCCGTCAACACGGACATGAATGGGAGGCATTTTCGGTGATCTATACCAGCGAAGAAGCCATGGATATTTCTCAAGGTACTTATAGCTTCGATCATCAAGGCTTTGATAATCAAAAGTTATTTCTTTCCCCTAACAGTAATACTGAATTCGAAACCGTAATCAGCCGTGCCCGGGACGAGCAGAAGGCGTCACCCGCTGAGCAACCGGCATAAAATTATAATCCGGGTGTCCACTGCATCAGTAAATAAATATCATTTGTCTTGCTTTTAAGCTCGAATCCCAGTTTCTGGTAGAGTTTTTTGGCGGGATTATTGTGCTCAACATGAATAGTAACCGATTTGTCGCAGGCTTTAGCCTGAGCAAAGACTTGCTTAAAAAGGTAACTGCCTAGTCCCTGCTTTTGGTATTCAGGGATAAGGGCGATATCAACAATACGGATTTCTTTACTCCAGTGATCGACAAATAAGCGGCCAACGGCTTTGCCGTCCAGCTCGATAATGTCAAAGGCCTCACTGTTGTAATGTTGTAGGTAGTGTTGATATTGGGCGTTAAATTGATGACCGATAAAAACCTGTTTTTCCTGGGTGGAAAAATTAGTCATTGCCAACTCAGCTTCGCGGGTTGATGCATATAGGGCCAGCATAAAAGGCAGGTCATCAGCTGTATGTTTTCTCAGTGAAACTTTGTCGCGCCAGTATTCATCTTGCATAACGGTAAGCAAATCTGTTGGTAACCTGTTGGGGTCATTGTGGAATTTTCCATAATCAATGTAAAGAGGGAAGGAGAAAATTATGTCAGAACCTTTTATCAGTGAAATACGCATGTTTAGCTTTAATTTCGCGCCGCGAAACTGGGCTTTTTGTGATGGACAAATGTTGCCGATAAATCAAAATCAAACCTTGTATTCATTGCTTGGCACAACTTTTGGTGGTGACGGACGCAGCAGTTTTGCGTTACCGGATCTGCGCGGGCGGGTGCCGGTTCATGCTATTACCAGTGAAATCGGCTTGTCGATGGGATTGCGAAGCGGAGAGGAAAAAGTGGTACTCAATGATGCGGCAATGGCGGCTCATACCCATCAGGTAAACGGTAGCCCGGGAAATGGTAATACTAAGACATTTGAAGGCAGTGTTTTTGCTGCTGGCTATGACGCCAGGGCAACCAAAGGAGGGCCGCTTGATATGTACGCAGCGGGCACCAATCTGGTGACATTACATCCCGGCAGTGTTTCCAATAGTGGCAATACACAAGGGCATAACAATGTGCAACCTTCTCTGGTGGTTAATTTTTGTATTGCCACCTCTGGATTGTTCCCATCGAGAAATTAATAAGGAGAAACAATTATGAGTGATCCATTTTTAGGTGAAATCCGGATGTTTGCCGGTACATTCGCGCCACGAAACTGGGCTTTTTGTGATGGTCAGTTGATGCCTGTGGCGAGTTTAGATGCTTTATTTTCTCTGGTGGGGACTACTTATGGTGGTGATGGCCGCAGCAGCTTTGGTTTACCGGATATGCGTGGCCGACTGCCAATGCATCAGGGAGCGGGGCCCGGGTTGACAACCCGAAAAATCGGTGAAAGCTTTGGTCAGGAAAGAGTAACACTGACCTTAGCCCAGATGCCACAACATAATCATTTGATACAGGCGAGTACCTCGATTGCCGATTCAAGTCCTTTAGACGGAAGAGTGCTGGCATCACAAAGTGATGGTGATATGCCTTATATAAATTCGCCAGATAGTGCCAATGTTCAGGAGATGGACTCACAAACGGTATCAAAGTCCGGTGGTGGCCAAAGTCATGGCAATATGATGCCTTATACCTGTTTGAATTTCATTATTGCCTTGCAAGGCACTTATCCAAGTCGAAATTAAGGAGTATTATTATGTCAGAACCTTTTATCGCAGAAGTAAGAATGTGGGCCTGTTCGTATGCTCCGCGCAACTGGGCATTTTGTAATGGTGCATTATTACCCATATCTCAAAATACTGCATTATTTTCTCTGGTGGGGACTACTTATGGTGGTGATGGTCGAATGACACTTGCTTTGCCAAATCTAAATGATCGGGTACCTATGCATCCAGGTACTGGTCCGGGATTAACCAATAGAAGATTAGGGGAAAGAAGTGGTTTTATCTCTATTCCCCTGAATGAAAATGAGTTGCCCGAGCATGATCATGTTATTAAGGGGGCTTCACAAAAAGGCGATGCACAAACGCCTGGTAATACCGCCTATATGGGACAGGACAGTGAAAGTCGGGCGGAAGTGATTAACTATTTATCATCTAGCGGAGGGTCTGACAGTACACTCTCTCCGCAAATGTTAAAGTCAAGTGGTGGCAATCAGCACCATAATAATATACAACCTATGCTCGGGGTGAATTTTTGTATTGCTCTGACAGGCCTCTACCCATCAAGAAATTAGTGCGGATTTCTTTTTCGGAATAAGTCATATAAACTAACCGGGCCTGATTTTCAGGGTCGGTTTTTTTTATTTCACTTATAAAGAGAGTAAGTATTGTCCCTGTTTCCTGGTATTTTTTTTTATTGCTGTCGAGGTTTTTTTTTTCCTCTGTATATCCTGTTATTTTCTTTCACCGCTCAAGCTCAAACGATCACCTTTGATAATTTTTCCCGTCCTGTTACCTTGATCAAAGAACAAGGGTTTTATCGCCTCAAGGGGGGAGAACACAAGGTCACTCTTACTAATCGGTTAATTATTAAAACCGATAAAGCCATCAGCAAACAACAGCTTGCACGTTATCACCAACAAATTTCCCGGGTAAGTGAGTTATTTACCGCAGAGCACAGCCGTTATTATCTCGCTGAGATTAAAGATGAGGCGTTACTGGGTGAAGTGTTGTCGCTGTTACGGGGTAAAGTCAGTATTGAGTTGGTGCAGCCGGATATTTTGCAGTTAAAAACACATGCCGGGCACAATGAAATAGCACCAGCGTCAGAGCAATTCATTGCTGAAGCTAAAGCTAAAGCTAAAAATAAAAGTAATGCTTATATCTCTTTGTTTGGTATTGATACTTTATGGCAACAAAGTAAAGGCGCGGGAGTGAAGTTGGCCATTATTGATGATGGCTTTGCACTTAAACATCCAGACTTACAAGCAACTAAGGTGATTTTCTCTTATGATGTAACCCGCAGGCAATTGAGTGTGGCTCCGAGATCTGCTTTGGACAGTCACGGCACTAAAGTTGCCGGTATTATTTTTGCAGAACATAATAATATTGGAATTATGGGGATCGCGCCCGAGGCTGAACTTATTGCTATTCGTCAGCCGGATAGCTGGAGTTCAAATACCTTGCTCAGTTTTCAGCTGGCAAGACTTGCCGGGGCAGATATTATTAATTGCAGCTGGCATTCGAACTGGTTGTTGCAGCCGGTGGCGGAGATTACTGACGACCTGACGAACTATGGACGAAACGGTAAAGGTATTGCGGTAATTTTTTCCGCCGGTAACCAGGGAAAAGCAATTCAACCTCTGAGTAATGAAGCGACGATTGCATCGGCAATTGTTGTTGGAGCGGCGGATCAAAATGGCCAGCGCATGGCATATAGCAATCACGGTGAAACTGTTGATATTTTAAGCTATGGTAAAAATAGTAAAACTACGTTAATATCTCGTAAATACGGACGATTTTCAGGGACTTCTCTGGCTGCGGCAATAACTTCAGGGCTATCTGCCTTATTGTTATCCATACAGCCAGAAATAACAACGGAACAGTTATTACAACAATTAACATTGCTTACCGCAACCGGTGACAGTCAAAATGGAATGGCAGCAGAAAAAGCTGGCAAAAAAAAGTAATAATGGAGCAACAAAAAAATACCACCCCGAATAAAGCCGAGCAAGATCTGTCTTCCTTATACAAGGAGCTGGATTTTGACTGTGAATATAGTGATAACCTGCCCGCGATTTTAAAAGAGTTAAATATATCTCTCGCTTTTACCTCTTATCAGGCGGGGCGATTAATGCTGGTAAGAAGTGATGGCGAGTCACTGGATGTTAATTTTAAAAGCTTCCCCCGTCCCATGGGACTGACTGCCAGTGAAGAGGGGATTACTCTTGGGATCTTTACCCAGATCATTAACTTTCAGCGTGAAGATGGACTGTTGGCACAAATCAAACAGCCGCTGCAAAATATTGAAGATGACATTACCGCGCCGCGTATTAAAGCGAAAGAAAATAGCGATAAAGACAGTCAAGCTATTCAAGGCGGGATTAAATCGGCACAAGAGCAACTTGATGATTTAGCATTAACAGCTGAGCAGCAAGAGAAACTGAAACAACAGCAAGCCGAATTTACTGCCTATCAGGAAAAATTAAACGCACCTCTTGATGAAAGAGTGGATGCCTGTTTTATTACTCGCTCTGCCCATTATTCTGGCATGATCAATATTCATGATATCGACTGGGGAGATGAAGGTTTATGGGCGGTGAATTCCAGCTTCTCCTGTTTATGCACCCTAGAGCCCGATTTTAGTTTTGTGCCCCGCTGGAAGCCACACTTTATTTCTGAACTGGTACCCGAGGATCGCTGTCATTTAAACGGCATGACCTTAAAAAACGGCAAACCCGCTTACGTCACCACCTTTTCTAAATTTGATATCCCGGGAAAATGGCGCAAAGGTACCAAATTTGACGGCACTCTGATGGATGTTGCGAAAAATGAAATTGTTGTAGACGGTTTGGCGATGCCTCATTCACCCCGCTGGTATAATGACAGGGTATATTTTTGCAATTCCGGTTATGGCCAGGTGTGTAGCTATCATCCCGAAACCAAAGTAACAGAAACCCTGTTTGAAGTACCGGGTTTTACCCGTGGTATGGATTTTTATGGACCGATCATGTTTGTTGGTTTGTCGAAGTTACGGGCTGGAGATGTCAGTAAGCCGGCACCATTAACGGAAAAACACCAGCAAACCCACTCGGGGATTTGGCTATTTAATCTTGATGCCAATGGTGATCAACAAGAAATTGGTCATATTAAGTTTACCGGTAATGTTGATCAGATTTACGATGTTGCGGTGATCCCTGGCAGCAGTTTTCCTGAATTAATAGAGCCCTCTCACCCGAGAATGAGAAACCATTTTTGTCACCCTGAATTACAAGCCTTAGCAAGTGGAAGTAACGATTAATGAAACCGAGCAAGACAATGACTGAGACCAGCCGTTCTTTACATGGATTAGATATAAGCAGGCCAGCTCCCGGCAGATTAGGTCAGGCGATCAAAGCCGCTATTCCTATGTTGGCGATGTTAGGAGGGGGCGCGGTGGCGTCGACGCGTAATGCCACTTCTACCGCCAATGGTCAGCGGTTAAAAAGCAATACCGCGGTTTATGTCAGTAGTCATACCGATAAAATGCAGCCGGGGCAAATGGCATCAGCTAAACAAAAGCGTTCGGCTTTTGGCGCTTTTACCAATAGTGCTAAAGGGAAAAAATCAGCAGAGCAGCAGGTTAAGGTTAATGACGCGGCACTGGCTTTTCTCAAAGCTAATGATTTGTTACAGCAGGGAGATGCGGTTAAAGCAAGGTTATCTGGTAATACCCTTGGCAGAAAGGTCTTTGCTGATTTTTGTTTGCAAGATGATCTCCGGCCAGCAAATGTCGCCCCCAATAATGCGTTAGCTGCGACCATAACGGCCCAGGCTAATGTGATGAAAACATTATTGAATAAAACGGCTTGTAATGCATCCGCTCATATCTGGCATACCACAACGGCTGGTGTCTGTAGTCGTGGTGGTTCGACGATTGTTCAGTGTATGAATAATAGTTTTTACTGGGTAGGGATTAATGTTAATGGCACTGATGCCGGCGGAGACAGTACGGCGCCGGTTTTTGAAAATAGTACGCCATCAATAGCCTCAATTACAGATACCGGGGCTACTGTATCGGTGGATCTCGATGAAGACGGTACTGTTTATTATGTGGTGGTGGCTGATGGCGCTTCAGTACCATCAGCAGCCGAGGTAAAAGCGGGTACCGGCAGTGGTGGTTCAGGCCAGTTGGCATCGGGGAATTTTACCACTTCAGGTACTACTGGTAATGAAGCCTTCAGTGGTTTGTCCGGTGGTACTGCTTACGATATTTATGTGGTGGCCGAAGATGGCGTTCCCAATCTTCAGGCAACAGCCACAAGAGTGGACTTTACCACCACAGATACCACAGCACCTACTTTTGACAGCGGGCCCTCCATCGGTACCATTACCGGAACCGGTGCTACTGTTTCGGTTGATTTAAATGAAGATGGTACTGTTTATTACGTGGTGGTTGCAGACGGTGCAGCGGCGCCTTCGGCAGCCGAAGTCAAAGCAGGTACCGGTAGTGGTGGCTCAGGTGAATTGGTAACGGGGAATTTTGCAACTTCAAGCACCACAGGCAATGAGGCTTTTAACAGTTTATCTGGTAGTACTCCATACGATATTTATGTTGTCGCTGAGGATGGCATTCCCAACCTGCAGGCATCAGCCACTAAAGTGGACTTTACCACTTTAGATAGCACCGCTCCGACTATCAGCGCGATCACCATTCCCGATAGCGATCATAAGGTAGGGGATACCGTTACCGCCACAATTACCGTGACTTCTGATACCGATGATTATACTACCGGCAGTGGCGGTATCAGTGGCACCATTAATGGTTATGCCCTGGGCAGTTTAAGTAAAAGTAGCGATACTACCTATACTGCGACTTTCACCATTACCGATGGCGGCACAGATGTTGTTGCTGGTAGTGATATAGCGGTGAATTTTACCCTGGATGACAGCTCGGGCAATACCAGTGGCGCCTTTACCACCGCTATCAGCCAGGTCAGTGATGCTATTTATGCCAACTTACCGGATATAGATTTAACTGTTGATAGTAATACCATTGCCGAAGACGGTGGCGTTGCGACCTTAACTGCAACCTTAAGTGGCAGTTTGAACAACCAGTGGCCATCGGGTATTACCGTGAATTTGGCTTATAGCGGCACCGGCAGCGCAGGTACCGATTACACTAAATCTGATAGCATTGTCATTTCTGCCGGTAATAGCAGTAATACTGCTACGATCACCGGCACCGCCGATACCCGTTTTGATGCTGCGACTGATGAAACCGCAATTGTTGATATCAGCAGCGTCTCTGAAGGTAATGAGAATGGTGTTCAGCAACAAACTATCACCATTACCGATGCCGAAATTGCGCCAACGGTAACTTTATCTGTTGGCAATGCCTCGGTGAATGAAAATGCCGGCACTTCTACGATTACCGCCACCTTAAGTCATCAAACCTATGACAGTACAGTAGTTAATGTTAGCTATAGTGGTACTGCGGTGGGTGCAGGTACCGATTATAATACTCCGAGTAGCTCCATTACCATTAATGCCGGCTCGCTCAGTGCCAATGCCGGTACCGGTATAACTGCGGTCAATGATGGCAGCTCCGACGGTAATCTTACTGTGATCATCGATGTTGACAGTGTCACCGGCAGTGCCAGTGAAAATGGTAGCCAGCAACAGACAGTAACGATAATCGATGATGAAGATGGACTTGCTCCCACTATTTCGGCGGTATCTATTACCGATAGCGATCATAAAGTCGGAGATACCGTTACCGCCACTATCACTGTGACCTCAGATGCCGATGATTACACCACAGGCAGCGGCGGCATTACCGGTACCATTGACGGTTATACCTTAGGCGCTTTAAGTAAAAGCAATGACACCACTTATACCGCCACTTTCACCATTACCGATGGTGGCACGGATGTGGCAGCAGGCAGCGATATCACCGTCAGTTTTACCATGGATGACAGTTCGGGTAATACCAGTGCCGCTTATACTACTGCCATCAGTCAGGGCAGTGATGCTATTTATGCGAATTTACCGGATGTGGATTTAACCGCCGATAGTAATACCATCGCTGAGGATGGCGGTGTATCAACGCTAACCGCCACCTTAAGTAACAGTTTAAATAATCAGTGGCCGGTGGATATTACCGTTAACCTGGCCTATACCGGTACTGGTACGGCGGGCACCGATTACAGCAAGTCTGATAGTCTTGTTATTTCTGCCGGTAATAGCACCAATACCACGACGGTGACCGGCACGGCGGATACCTTGTTTGACGCGGCTGCCAATGAAACCGCGATCATCGATATTGATAGTCTCTCTGCGGGTAATGAAGGCACCACTAATCAGCAAACCATCACCATTACCGACGCCGAATCGGCACCGACGGTGATCTTAACAACCGGGAGTGGTGTGGTGGTCGAAAATGGCGGTACTTCAGCCCTGACCGCCACCTTGAGTAATGCAACCTATGCCGATGTTACCGTTAACCTCGGTTATACCGGTACGGCGAGCAGTGGTGGTGTTGATTATAATACTCCGAGCAGTTCCATTACCATCAGCGGCGGCTCAACCACGGCCAATGCGGCCACGGGTATTACCTCTGTAGATGATGGCGATACCGAAGGTTTTGAAACCATTATTACCGATATCACATCAGTTAGTGGTGGCAGCGCGACAGAGAGTGGTAGCCAGCAAAAAACAGTAACCATCAATGATAATGAAACCATCCCGGTGGTAACATTAAGCGCCAGCAGTAATTCACTTTTGGAAAATGCTGGCAGTTCGACCTTAACCGCAACTTTAGATCAGGTGACTTTTGAAGATGTAACCGTGAACCTGACCTATAGCGGCACCGCAACCAGCGGCACTGACTATGGTGTACCAGCGGGCAGTATCACCATTACTGCCGGGCAATTAACCGGTACCACTACCATTACCGCGACGGATGACAGCAGTGATGAAGATGATGAAACCATTATTGTCGATATCGCGAGTGTCAGTGGCGGCAACAGTATAGAAAATGTCACGCCTCAAACGGAAACGTTGACTATTACCGATAATGATACCGCTCCAACACCTACGCCAGACCCGGAGCCTGTTCCAGTTCTAGAAACTGCCAGTGTCACTTTATCGGTCAGCTCGAATACGATCAGTGAAAATGGCGGCAGCAGTACGGTAACAGCCTCGCTAGATAAAGTAATTAGTAAACCGGTAACGGTATCCTTGGCTTATAGCGGCACGGCAAGTGGCGGCAATGATTACACCTCACCAGTGGGCAGCGTTAGCATTGCGGCTGGTGAAACCTCAGCTTCGCTATCATTAATTGCGATTGCCGATAAAATAATTGAAGAAAATGAAACCATTATTATTGATATTTCTGCTATCAGTGACGATATAGCAACAGAAAGCGGCAATCAGCAGCGAACAGTGACAATCACCGAAGCAAGTGCTGTATTAACGACAGTGAGTGATGTTGGTCAACTGGATGAAGATAATACTATTGCTATTGATGTTTTAGCCAATGACAGCAGTCAGGGCAGTAGTTTGAATGTGGCTAGTGTCAGTGTTATTACCGTACCCGAGCATGGTGTTAGCTCAGTAAACAGTGCTACGGGCGTTATAAGTTACACCCCCGAAGAGAACTTTAACGGCAATGATAGCTTTACGTACACAGTTAGTGATCTTGTCGGTAATCGAAGTGAAGCAACCTCGGTTAGTATTTCGATTGCAGCGGTTAATGATACACCAATGGCGCAAGATGATAGCTTTAATCATGAAGGGGATGAGGCCATAGAGCTAGATGTAGTAGCTAATGACATTGATATTGATGGAGATGCGTTGAAAATTATCGGCGCAACCGTTGATTCTGGTCTAGTGAGCTTTAGCGAGGAAAGAATCACTTACACCCCTATTGCTGGTACTAGCGGAACAGTGGTTATTGATTACCACATTAGTGATGGTCTTGATGGTGAAGATTCGGCGCAAGCTTTTATTAAACTTGGTGCTATTGGGAATGATTTACCCTTAATAACAGTACCTGCAGGTATAACCGTTAATGCCGAAGCCTTAGCGACTAAAGTTGATTTGGGTATAGCGACCGCACTTGATAAAGACGGTAATGCCCTACCTGTTTCTATTGACGGTGATACTGTTTTTTTTCCGCCGGGGCTGAATACTGTTTTCTGGCGCGCTACCGACAGTGAAGGGCGCACGTCGGCCTTAAGCCAAGTTGTGAAAGTGAAACCACTAATTTCTCTGGATAAAGACCAAACCGTATTGGAAGGCTATTCGGTCAATATTGGCATACATCTAAACGGTTTATCGCCAGAGTACCCATTAAGCATTCCTTATACGGTTGCTGGCAGCGCCGAGCAAGGGCTTGATTACGAATTAGCTGCTGGGGAAGTGGTCATTGAATCAGGTACTGAAGGCCTGTTGAGCTTTAATATACTTGCAGACAGCCTCAATGAACAGGAAGAAACCGTTATCGTTGAACTTGGTGATGGTGTTAATCGCGGCAGCAAATTCAGCCATACCATTACGATCACCGAACAAAGCATCCCACCGACAGTAAGTTTGCAGGTTAAACAAAATGGTGAAGAACGCTTTATTGCTAACCTGACTGATGGCGACGTTACGGTGACATCCACGGTGACACATCCTGATACCAGCAAGCAATATGGTTATCTTTGGTCTAACAATGAGCAGCTATTAACTGATGTTGACAGTAACGATGAGCGCTTTACGTTTGAGCCGGAAAACCTTGCCTTAGGTATTTATCATTTGCAATTAACGGTTACCGATCTTGATAGCAGTGAACTTATGGCGGTTGATCAAGTCACGATACAGTTAGTATCGACAACTCCGGTACTGGGCAATGAAGACAGTGATAATGATGGTATTCCTGATGATGTTGAAGGTTTGGGGGATGACGATAGCGACGGTATTCCAGACTATCTTGATACCATAGATGAGTGTAATGTTGTGCCAGAAATGGTCGGCACAACAGATAGTTTTCTGTTGGAGGGAGATCCTGGGGTATGTTTACGTTTAGGCGATGTTGCGCTTGGTGATACTTCCGGTGGTATCCAAATTACCGACGACGATAACAGCGATAACGAAGTGATTAATGTCGGCGGAATATTTGACTTTATTGCTTACGGTTTACCGCAAGCAGGTCAGCAGTATCGGGTTGTATTACCTCAAATTCAACCGATCCCTGCCGAAGCCGTTTATCGCAAACAAAGTCTAAGTGGGTCATGGTCGAATTTTGTTGAAGATGCTGATAACCAGTTGTGGTCAACTGAAGGTGAGTCAGGCTTTTGTCCGCCTCCAGGTCATGAGTCTTGGCAGGCAGGCTTGAATGAAGGATTTTGGTGTGTACAGCTAGTGATGACAGACGGTGGTGCTAATGATGCCGATGGTGTGGCGAATAATGCCATTGTCGATCCGGGCGGTGTTTCAGTGCTATTAACGAGTAATACAAAACCTGTTGCAGTAGCAGATACGGTTAGCGTAAAGCGTAATCAATCGATAGTGATTGACGTACTAGCTAATGATACTGATGCAGACCAAGATAGCTTAAGTATTGGTGTCGCCACGGCGGCATTTGGCATGGTAACTATCACGGCTGATAATCAATTAAATTATCAGAGTGCTGATGATTTTATTGGTGAAGATACTATTATTTACAGCTTGTCAGATGGTAATGGCGGTACGGACAGCAGTACCGTAACGGTCACGGTTTACACCAACAATGCACCGACAGCTGTTGATGACATTGCCAGTACTGACGACCGAACTGACATTGTTATTAATGTGTTAGCAAATGACAGCGATGCTGACGGCGACAGTTTAACGGTGACCAGTGCTACGGTAGACAATGGTCAGGTCAGTATTAATGGTGATAGCACTTTAACCTACAAGCCTGATAATGGTTTTGGAGGTAGTGCTTTGATAACCTACACGATTGCTGACGGACATGGTGAGCAGGCAAGCGCACAAGTGACAGTGAGCGTTAAAGCAGTTGAGGTGGTTATCGTGAAAAACAACGCCAAGGGCGGCAGCATGGGCGTAATACTTATCATACTTGCTGGTGTTGCATTGTATCGTTCACGCCGACAGCACAAGTTAGGCATGAAATATTTTGTTAAAGGGGCCGCGGTGATTACGGCGGCAACCAGTATGAATCTTGCTGCCGCTGAGCCACAATGGTTTCTAACGGGGAGTGTTGGACAAAGTCATGTCAGTACGCAGCTAAAAAGTCCAAATGATATCGGTGCTATTGGCAATGTCGGTACAATCACCAGTGATGTTGATAAATCGGACACCAGTTATAGCTTAGGTGGTGGGATGAAGTATGGTGCTTATTCAATGACGCTGAGCTACGAACAATTAGGAGAAGCTTCGGCGAGTTATACGGGGGAAACATTAGATGCCGTATCGTTTCATCAAGCACTAACGAATAGTGCCCCCAAGCTTGTTGATGGTATTAGCCTGCAAGGTCAATATACCTTATGGCAAAATGATGCAGTAAGTGCTTCGGTTGGGCTTGGCTTGTTTGCTTGGGAGCTCGATTACACTAGTACACTTAACGATAGTGTTATTGCGGTAGATGAAGATAATGTTGATGTGTTTTATAACGTACAAATCAGTTATCAATTAACCGAACATGTTGAAATGAGCCTAAAAGCGAGTCGTTATAATTTATCAGTTAATGATGTTAACAATATGGCGGTAGGGCTAAGGTATCATTTTTAAGGTTCCATAAAACTGTATGATGAAACTACAAGCGATAGCAATAGGTTGTTGATATCGTTTGTAGTTTGCTAAAAACGCCTTTTCTGAACTCAGTATTAATTGTATCGACAGTTATTGCTTTATCTGAGAGTTGATATCTAGGTGCTGATATGGATGTATAAACTAGAACTTACTAGGCATAAGTTTACAAGTTGTTGATAGCTGGTTAAGCTTTTTAGCTAGGTTTAATAAATCTGCTTTGTGTTTAAAATAGAGTGTTAGTGGCAATATGAGGCAGTTTTTTGTCGTGATATTAAATCTGGTGTATTAACCAAATAACCATCATTTTCCATAAGAGATATAAGATGTTTTCTTAGCAATAAAACTACTTTTTATTGCTAGAGCAAGTGTCTATATTTTTATTCAATAAAACCTTTCCAGATTGTTTAATATTATCTTTACTTGTCATTTTTTTAGTTGACGAAAAATCAAAAATAGCTAATATTTGCTGCAATTTATCATTAAATTTTGCAGCAAACTCAAAGATAGTATTTTTCTTTTGTAGAGTATTCGGAACTATATGAGCAAAATCTACTACTTGAATACCCTGTAAAGGCTGACGCATGGTACTTGGAAAAGATGGTAAGTTAGCTTTTTTAAACGCACCAAAAGTTTTGTTAGTAATACGAGAGAAAGCATAGTTATGAGCAATATTATTAGCGTTACTATTCATCGCTGTATTTTGTTTCACAACAATTGAATAAATAGTGTCATTATTCACTTCTGGTGCCGCATATGATAACGAACCAAATAACCCTGTGATAACACAAATAGCGCTAACTAAACTAACTTTAATTATTCTGTTCATTTGTATTCCTCATCGATATTTATGCTAAACCTTTCCCTGATGTAACAAGTGTACCATCATGTTACAAATCAATAATAGTTTGGATCCTATGTTTGTGCGACAGCAATAAGGTAAAGTGACTAATTTATCCGACCAATAGCAAAAAATTGAATTGTTACGATAGTGACTTTAACAGCTTTATTTTTAAAATTAATTTGTCGTTGTCGTTGGTAAAGGAATAACTTTTATTGGTAGGTGTTTAATTTTAAGTAACGTTAATTTTTTGTGAGATGCCACTAAGAGGAGATCGCTCTTGTGAGTGTTTTACTTACACCATAATTAAAAAGATCATTAAAGTATGATTTAATGATCTTTTAACGTTAGTTAACAGTGATTGCTATTTAGCTTTGAACACTATTCTGTTTTTATGTAATAAAGGCTCTGTATAACCATTAGGTTGCTCATGCCCTTTAAACACCAAAGCCAGTGCTGTTTGAAAAGCGATATTTTCATCAAAATTGGTAGCCATCGCTTGATAGCTAGCATCTGACTGATTTTGTTGATCAACCACTTTGGCCATTTTTTTCATACTCGCTAATACCTGTTCAGCAGAACAAATTTTGTGTAGTAACCAGTTGGCCATATGCTGGCTAGAAATTCGCAAGGTGGCTCTATCTTCCATTAAGCCAATATCATTAATATCAGGCACTTTTGAACAGCCAACACCTTGATCAATCCATCGAACCACATAGCCTAAAATACCTTGGGCATTGTTATCTAATTCATCAGATATTTCTTGTTCAGTCCAATGCGGGTTATCGGCTAAAGGAATGGTTAGAATATCGTCGACATTGGCTGGCGTACGTTTTTTAAGTTGTTGCTGTAAGTTAAATACATCAACTTTATGGTAATGCAATGCGTGTAACGTTGCTGCGGTAGGTGAAGGTACCCAAGCGGTATTCGCGCCAGCTTCAACATGGTTAATTTTTGTTGCTAACATATTGGCCATTTGATCAGGTACCGGCCACATGCCTTTGCCTATTTGTGCTTTACCGCTAAAGCCACAAGCAAGACCAACATCCACATTATTATCTTCGTAAGCAGAAATCCATTTAGTTAGTTTAATATCGGCTTTTCTTGCCATTGGTCCCGCTAGCATTGAAGTATGAATTTCATCACCAGTACGGTCTAAAAAGCCTGTATTGATAAATACCACACGTTCTTTTGCTGCATGTACACAAGCTTTTAAGTTAATACTGGTGCGACGTTCTTCATCCATAATACCCATTTTGATGGTATTACGCGGCAATGATAATAAATCTTCAACTCGTTCAAATAGCTTATTAGCAAATCCTACTTCTTCAGGGCCATGCATTTTAGGTTTTACGATATAAATAGAACCCGCTTGGCTATTTTGTAAATGTGCTGTTGATGATTGTTGCGGGCTAATATCATGTAGGGCGATTAACGAAGTAATCACCGCGTCCATGATGCCTTCAGGAATTTCATTGCCAGTTTGATCAATAATAGCGTTATTGGTCATTAAGTGGCCGACATTACGAACAAACATCAAACTTCTACTTTTTACGCTAAATTCTTCACCGTTAAGCGCTTGGTATTGCTTATCTTGCTGCATTTTACGGGTAACTTTATTACCTGCCTTTTCAAATGTTTCAGATAATGTACCTTGATTTAGACCAAGCCAGTTTTGATAAGCAATGAGTTTGTCATCAGCATCAACGGCGGCGACAGAGTCTTCGCAATCCATAATAGTGGTCAGTGCTGACTCAATATTAATATCGCTAATGCCAGCAGGGTCGGTTTTCGCGATTGGGCTGTTAGCATCGAACTCAACAGCAAACAGTAAACCGTGATGTTTAAACAATAATTCAGTCGGTGAATCACTTGTACCATTTAAGCCAGTAAGTAACTCAGGATTCTGTAAATAGCTTAGTTCGCCGCTATTTAACGTGATGGTAAGTGTACCAGCACTAATTTGGTATTTTTCTGCATCGCAATGTGAACCGCTAGTCAGTGGTATTGTTTGGTCTAAAAAGTCACGCGCGAAAGCGACAACTTTTGCACCACGTGCAGGGTTATAGTGCTTTGACTTCTCCGCGCCGTTTTCTTCGGTAATAACATCTGAGCCATACAAAGCGTCATATAAACTACCCCAGCGAGCATTCACCGCGTTTAAAGCAAAGCGTGCATTCATTACCGGAACAACTAATTGTGGACCTGCCATTGTTGCTAGCTCGGCATCAACTTGTGTCGTTGATATAGAAAAATCACCAACATCTGCCGCTAAATAGCCTATTTCTTTTAGGAAGCTTTTGTATGCAGAAAAGTTAAAAGCAGCGCCTTGATGCTTTTGGTGATACTGGCTAATTTGCTGTTGCAGTGTTTCGCGAGTGGCTAACAAGGCTTTATTTTTTGGGCTTAAGTCATTTACTAAATCAGAAAAGCCACGCCAAAACTTTTCAGAGGTTATTTCGGTACCTGGTAAAACACTTGATTCTATAAAGTTATATAGATTTTGCGCAACTTGCATATTGGCAATGGAAATTCTTGTTGTCATAGGGCACCTGTTTTGAAAGTCTGAAGAAAGTTTTCTCGTATTGAATGCAAATATGATCACGAGTAACTGCAATGTAGAAAGTTTGGCGGTGTGATGCAATAGCACTGAATTGAGCTTTTCACTGTACTATTGATGTTTTTATTATTAATACTTCTTTTTGTTTTTATAACTCATTGTTATTAATGTATTTATCTTGATTTCATGTTAGGTGAGCTCTATCTTTATTCATGTTATTGTTTGTTTTTATTTTTGGTATTCACAATGTGAATTATATGTGTTTTGCAACAACACCTTGAAACGAACAAATATTGACAATGTTATAAAAAAGTAATGCAAATATGGGATGCGTTGCAAAAGGTAACCGCTACAAATAGTAACCGTTATAGTAATGAAGTTAAAAATGTAATGATAAATGGGCTGATAATAGCTGTAATTAACGCAGAAACGATCAGTGCAAGAGATGCGAATGCCGTATGTTCGTGACTAATTTTACTAACGATAGAGGTACCAATAGCATGGCTTGCCGCGCCAATGGCTAAGCCTTGGGCTTTAGGTGATGTGACGTTAATAAAAGTTAACCAAAGCGGACCTATAATTGCACCAAAGAAACCTGCGAGAATAATGGCAAAAGCTGTGATGGCAACATTACCATCGAGCTGTTCAGCTATGGCGATAGCAATAGGTGTTGTGACTGATTTGAGTGATAGTGCGACGGAAATACTATAATCACCAACTAATACCATAGTAATAAGAAAACTACTGATAATGGCGATTAGTGCACCAGTAAATAGTACAAAAACAATACTTTTCCATTGGCGTTTAATCGTTTCTAAATGTTGGTATAACGGAAAACCAAGCGCGACAACGGCAGGTTCAAGTAATGCGTTTAATGCCCACGAACTTTCAAAATAATCTTTAAAACTAATCTCTTGCCAAGATAAAATACCAATGGTGCTCAAAATAGTAATCAACATAGGTTGTAGCCAAATAGTATTAAATTTGTGCTGAAATAGGGCAATAATCTGATAAAGGCCAATAGTCGAAATAATGGTGAGCGCAGCATAAATTAGCGTGCTGAAAGAGTATTCTGTCATGGCTTTAATAACGACTTTTTATGTGTTTCATAGCGCTGATAATGCAAGCCTACAGCGGTGAGTAATACAAACGTTGTGACAAATGTGATAGCAACAATTGCAATGCCATGCTGCTTGATTAAATCAAGGTGATTAATAATGCCAACACCAGCTGGAACAAAGCATACGCCCATATGCTTGATGCTCCAGATAACCGTCGCTTTAATTCTATCTGCGTCAAACAGTCGAAAGTGAAGGGTGAAGGTGAATACTATTAATCCGTATAAGCTGCCAGGTAGCGTTGGAATATAATAAGCAAGCAACCTGCCGACAATAACGCAGCTTATTAAAGCAAAAACGCTGTAGGCGGCATTAAATAATTCAGACTTCTTAAAGCTCACGCCCGTATTTTCCTTTGCCAAATTTAACCTTCATTTGCTGCTTCAATCACTAACTGTCTAAACCAAATATGGCTGGCGTCATGATGTAATAACGGGCTCCAAATCATTTTCAATTCAATATCTGGAATATCAAACGGCGGTTTAACTATAGTATAATTGCTGTCTGACTTATGAATTAGGGCTGCACGTGTTGGTAGCGTGGCAACTAATTCATCTTCCAATGCTAATTGCATGGCAACGTGGTAATTACGAGTAAATACTTTGATATCTCGCTTTTTACCTAAACGAGCTAACGCTTCATCAACCCAGCCCAATTTCTGAACATCTTTCGGGTCCATGCCAACACCAACACCAAAGCCAGTTTTAGACACCCAGACATGCTTTGCTGATAAGTAGGTATTGAGGTTGAACTTTGAAACAACTGGATTATCTGCACTTAACAAACAAGAGAAGGAGTCACGCCAAATAGTTTTTTGATGGAAAGACTGTGGTAACTCATCAAAGCGGTTGATTGCCATGTCGATTTTACCTGCTTCTACATCATGAAATGTCACGTCACTCGGGGTCATTATATCGATGGTAACATTAGGCGCAATTTGGTTAATACGCTTGAGCAATCGAGGTAATAACGTCGACGCGGCATAGTCACTGGCCATGATACGAAAAACACGGTGACTATTTAGCTCGTTGAATTCTTCTTCACCTTGTAGTGCTTCTTCTAATTCTAATAGAATCTTTCGAATCGCTGGTGCTAATGCACGCGCACGTTCTGTTGGTACCATACCGTCTGAAGTACGCACTAAAATTGGGTCATTGAATAAAGTACGTAACCTTTTTAAGCCATTGCTCATTGCTGGCTGAGTTATGTTTAATTGACCCGCAGCACGTGTAACATTTTTTTCTCTTAGTAATACGTCTAAATAGATAAGTAGATTAAGGTCAATTTTCGATATATTCATAGAATCAATTATGTAATAAAAAAATATAACTTAATCTTATGTCATGTGTGACGGACATAATCAAGATAATTTCTCGATAATTAGCTTAATATTAATTTCCATTAAATTAATAATATTAGCAAATGAAATCTTTAGTTATTGATTAATTTAACTATTACTTAGAGTTATTACACTACTATTTTTCATGTGAATGCTGGTGATAACTATTATATATTTCATAAATGTTTTGTTGGCGGAGTAGTATTTATGTTGTTCGGTGTGACAGCTTACATTGCTTGTTACATCACCCAAATTATAAATACGGTCAGTTAAGACTTTTGGAGAAAGTGTTATGTCTAATTATCAAAGTGCAATTGAAGCGGTTAAAGCAATAAAGGAACAAGCTGGTAGCTCTTGGGATGCTATTAATCCAGAATCAGTGGCTCGTATGCGAGCGCAGAATAAATTTAAAACTGGCTTAGAGATCGCTCAATACACGGCTGATATTATGCGTAATGATATGGCGGCCTATGATGCTGACAGTTCTAAGTACACTCAATCTTTAGGTTGTTGGCATGGTTTTGTTGGTCAACAAAAAATGATTTCTATCAAGAAGCATTTTGACGGTAAAACTGATCGTCGTTATTTATACCTTTCAGGTTGGATGGTTGCGGCACTTCGCAGTGAATTTGGTCCTCTTCCTGATCAGTCTATGCACGAAAAAACCAGCGTAGCCTCTTTAGTAGCAGAACTTTATACATTCTTACGCCAAGCTGATGCCCGTGAATTAGGCGGTCTTTTCCGTGAACTCGATGCGGCAAGCGAAGGTGATAAGGCTGCAATCCAATATAAAATTGATAACCATGTAACCCACGTTGTTCCAATTATTGCTGATATTGATGCTGGTTTTGGTAACGCTGAAGCGACTTACTTAATGGCTAAGCAAATGATTGAAGCAGGTGCTTGTGCGCTGCAAATTGAAAACCAAGTAGCTGATGAAAAGCAATGTGGACACCAAGACGGTAAAGTAACGGTTCCTCATGCAGACTTTCATTCTAAAATTCGTGCCTTACGTCACGCTTTCTTAGAGTTAGGAATCGACAACGGTATTATCGTTTCACGTACTGACTCTGAAGGTGCTGGTCTTACAAAAGAAATCGCTGTAGTAAAAGAGCCAGGTGACCAAGGCGATATCTATAACTCTTTCTTGGATGTTGAAGAAATCGACGTAGCAGATATGGCTGAAGGTGATGTATGCTTTAACCGTGACGGTAAACTTGTTCGACCTAAGCGTCTACCTTCTGGTTTATATCAATTCCGTCAAGGAACCGGTGAAGAACGTTGTGTATTTGATAGCATTGAAGCGATTAAAGCAGGCGCTGATTTACTTTGGATTGAAACCGCAACACCAAACGTTGCTGATATCACTGCCATGATGAACGAAGTTCGTAAAGAAATTCCGAATGCTAAGCTTGTTTATAACAACAGCCCATCATTTAACTGGACACTTAACTTCCGTCAGCAGCAGTTTGATGCCATGGTTGCTGCGGGTGAAGACGTATCTGGTTATATTCGTGAAGATCTAATGAATGCTGATTACGATGCAACAGAGTTATCAGCAAGAGCAGATGATAAAATTCGTAGTTTCCAATCAGATACTGCACGTGAAGCGGGTATTTTCCATCACTTAATCACCTTACCTACTTATCATACAACAGCATTGTCAGTTGATAACTTAGCGAAAGAGTATTTTGGTGATGCCGCTATGCTTGGCTATGTTGAAGGTGTACAGCGTAAAGAGATTCGTCAAGGTATCGCCTGTGTTAAACATCAGAATATGTCTGGCTCTGATATGGGTGATGACCACAAAGAGTATTTTGCAGGTGAAAATGCACTTAAAGCCGGTGGTGCTAAAAATACCTCTAACCAATTTAATTAGTCGTTAAAAATAGCACTCAGAATGATATTTAGCACTGTACTTAATGTAATTACATAATGTGTAGTGTTTAAAACAGACCCAACCGAAGCAAAAGGCACTGTAATTACAGTGCTTTTTTATATTTGTCGTATTGCTAATGCAAGTTGATATTTCTGATATTAATTAACCTCAACTTGATTTAATGGGTGTCATAACCCATTGCTTAAGTCGCTCTGAGGTTAGTTAATGTAACTACGCCAGATATACCAACAAAGTTAATTACTAAACCAAGATAGCGAAAAAGTTCGGAAGGCCATAATGATGGAGGTTTTGTGAAAGTGCCAATGGCGGCTGAAGTAGCAAGTATGACAATAATAATTGATAGAGTAATATATAACCTTGGACACCTTTTGCAATGAAATATTGTTAACAACACGGCTATGCCTATGAGTAAGGCAATTACCGCAAAAGATGCTGTAGGGCCAATGGGTTGTTTTCCAAGTGATATTTGCCAAAGTCCTATGATATTCCATAGTATCGATAGAAATAAATAGAGCGACTGTATTCTAAACACTAAATTTGCTTTATTTCCACTCATTATTGGCCGCACTTTATACATAAATTTTATACTCGTACATTTTTTGCTGATTATTATTCATTAGTTAAATAGCAGGCCCCATGCCGTTTGGCTGAGTAAAGACAGTTTTCTCCACGACCAAGTATCACTTTCTACTAATTCACCCGCGACGTAGGTATTGGTCACTTTAATGTCTGCCCAATTGATGGCAGGAGTTGTTAATAAGTTATCAGAAAGTACGGTGAAATCAGCTAGCTTACCTACTTCGATACTGCCTCTGCTCTTTTCTTCAAAAATTTGCCATGCCGCATTAATGGTCAAAGCTTTTATAGAGTCTTCGACAGAGATGGCTTCTTGCGGGCCGAGTTGATATTGCTCCGAACGCGTAGTGCGTGTGATTGCTACTTGCATGGCTCGTAATGCGCCTAAAGGTGATGAAGGGGTATCGGTATGTAAACTGACATGATGACCTGCTTTTTTAGCAGAATTTAGCGCCATGTATCGCTCTGCTCTTTGCGGACCAACAATCAGTTCCGTTAGTGCGTCGCCGTAGTAATAAATATGGTCAATATAAAAACTTGGTGTTACACCTAGAGCGTACGCACGCTGAAATTGTGTATATGTTACTAGGGCATTGTGCTCCATGCGGTGCCGCGGATCTTTTCTTGGAAATACGTCTTGGGCAGCGGCGACGGCATCGAGAAATTGTTTTGCGGCTCTTTCCCCTTGAACATGTGCAGATATCTGCCAGCCTTGTCGGTGGTATTGTTCGACTATATCAATCAGTGCTTGGTCAGTGAAATTTAAATGCCCTTTGCTCCCAGTCGAGATACCTAACTTGTTTTTGGTGAAATCATTTGACAGATAAGGTTGATTCATAGCCATACCACCAGCATATGGTGAGCCATCAATCCATAATTTAGGTCCTAATATTTTAAATTGTAAATTTACTTTCGTTGATGGAAAACCTTGTTGCTTGAAGTTCTCATGGGTTGGATAAACAAAGGTTCTTACAGGCGAGTCATCATGCTCAGCAACCTGACGAAATGAATCTAGTGCTTGTGGAAACATTGCCTGTAAGCCTGGGGCAACTATGGTGGTATATCCCGCTTCTGCATAGCGTTCAAACTGCTTAGTAAGTAAATATATATAAGCTGATTTAGGAAATTTTGGTGTCGCTTTAGTAAACTTTGCCATGGCATTTACCTCAACAATAAAGCCAGTAAGCTCGCCATTAGTGTCTTTTTCGAAATAGCCGCCACTAGGATCAGGAGTATTTTTGTCGACACCGGCTTTTTCAAGCGCTATCGAATTTGCGAATGCAGAGTGCAGTGTTTGTGAAATAATAAAGAGTGGATTGTCTGGCGCCCACTGATCAAGTTGTGCCAAAGTGGGCTGCTGTAGATCTCTTAAAATTGCCGGATCCCAACCGTAGGCTAGTACCCATTCGCCTTTGTTTTTTTCTGCAACGGCGGCTTTAATACTGGCGATCACCTCATCTTGACTTTGGTGATTAAAACCTGAAATATCAGCAGTTTCCGCCATCATTGCTGACAATATTGGATGGGTATGAATATCAATAAAGCCCGGTAATAAAGTTTTACCGTCGAGGTCTACAATATCAGTATCGCTTCCTATATAGCTAGAGATATCTTCCTTATTGCCAACGGCTAAAATTTTTCCCTGATAAACTGCAATGGCTTTTGCCGTCGGGTTGTTTTCATCAACCGTAATGATATTGCCATTTTGAAAAAATTTATCGGCATAAACTATTGCTGTTGCTGGACTTTGGTTAGGTGGTTTTTCTGCCTGTGTAGCTAGAGCGATAAACAAGCATAAGCAATAAAAATAGTTAGTGAAATTTAGCCGTTTGCTGACGGAAAGTATCAAATTATGCGGATAATATAGCAATTTTTTTTGGGGAGGTATTTGGTTTTGTATCATGTGCGGCCTAAAACTCCATAGGTAAATACAATGCTTATTCAAAACATCGCTCTTGGAGAACGAGTATTTGAATCAGATTAAAAATACAGTTCTCGATATCTAACACCTGGATGATCTACTTGCAGCTAATGTATATCAGTTTAGATCGCGTTATATCCGAATGCTGTATCGAGATCGTGCTTAAAAGTTATAAATGACATCTATGCCATAAGTTCTTGGTGCACTCCAACCTTGATCTATACCACCTAAAAATTGTCTTCTGCTGTAGACAATATCATCACTATCAGCCAAATTTCTTATCCAAAATGAGACAGTCCAATCATCATTTCTTACACCGACTTTAGTGTTAATTGCAGTTCTTGATGGTAGATAACCAAAATCGACGGCATCGCCGGTAACTAAGCTCTGCTTTTTGACATTATTCGTGGTGGTGTATTGATCGCCAGTGTAGGAAATATCTAAATGTGTAAACCAATGGCTAGTTTCATTTATCTCTGCGCTGTAATCGAGCATCATTACCGCTTGATATTTTGAAGACTCGGGTAGTCTGTTGCCTGAAACATCAGGGTCATCAGCTGTACCACCATTTTCGAATTTATCAAAGCTAGCATCTAAGTAACTTGCTGCGAGGGCAAGAGTAAAGTTATTCGTGACTTTCGCTGATAGCTCAAATTCAACACCGTTGGTAGCTACTTCGGCAGCATTAGCAATTGCAATGATGGTTCGTGAATCACCTAAATCGATGAATTGAGTTTGTTGATAGTCATCGTAATTTGTTTTGAACATGGTAAAAGTATAAGAAAGGGATTGATCGTTACTGTAGCCTTTAAAACCTACCTCATAGTTAATTGAGCTTTCTTTATCAAACTCTAATGCTTCAAGTTGGGCTGCAGTAATGAAATCAAGGTTATAACCGCCACTTTTGCTGCCTGTTGCAATACGCGCGTAGAAAACATTATTGCTATCGTAATTATAGTTTAGTGCGATGGAAGGTAAAAAATCAGAGTCAATTTTTTTGTCGATAATATCTGCCGTCGCTAATTGAAATAAACCTGATTTAGTACCGTCGGTGGACCAATCGACTTTTTTACTTTCTTCTCCCCAGCGCATGCCTAAGCTCATTTGCCATTGTGCTGAAAAATCATAGGTAATGTTGGTAAACAAGGCGTAGCTTTGCGTGTCTACAGTGCCGATATGATTATTTTCGCCAAGAGGATATAACGCTTCAAAAGGCGTGCCCTCAAAGGTCGATAAGCCTGCGCCAGCTAAACTTGCCGCTAAAAAGGTATTATCAAAAAGGTTAATTATGGTGTCTCTATCACCCGGAATACTTGATCGATCAGTGAAACTGTCTTGCTGATAATAATAGGCGCCAAGAATAAATTCGACTTTTCCACCTAAGTTAGAAGTATATTGAAACTCTTGGGTGAATTGATCATATTCATCAGTGTAATCTAGACTAAATATGTTAAGCGAGCTGTAATCCAAATCCATTATAAAATTTAGCTTCACATCACGCTGTGCGGTGATCGACTTGAATGAGCTACCATCAGAAAAATCATAAATAGCTTCTAAAGAAATACCTGAGCTATCCCGGTCTTCGCTAGGTAGGAAGTCATTGTATGTAGTACGAATACCAGCTGCACCAGCCTCGACAGGGATAAGGCCTAAAGAGTCGGTGAGATGCTCGCCAAACAGAGGTGTTTCATCAGCTGAACTGCCGTCAAGGGTTAACATTAATGATAGGTTATCTATGCTTTCAACGAGCAATTGTGCGCGAAAGCTTTGATTGTTTTTATCGCCGACATCGCCGAGTGCGTCGGGATGTAAGTTATCAACAAAGCCATCGCGTTTTAGAGAGTTAGCACTGACTTTTAAAAATACATCATCGCTGATAGGGGCATTAACATAACCATTAATTTGTTGAGCATTATAATTGCCAACGCGCACTTTTACTTTTGCTTCGAAATTATCAGCAGGCCTAAGCGTGGTAATATTAATAGCACCAGCAACTGTATTTTTTCCAAATAGTGATCCTTGTGGTCCACGTAATATTTCTATGCGTTCAATGTCCATTAACTCTTGATTTAAGCCAGGCGACTGGCCTAAATAAACACCATCGAGATATACCCCAACACGAGTGTCAAAAGAGATATTTCTGGAGTGGCTGCCGACTCCCCTGATTGATACTTTATTATTGAAAGAGTTGACATCTTCCATGTCAAGATTAGGTACTAAGTCGGCAATATCGCCAAGCTGCTGAGCTGATGAGTTATTGATAGTATCGGTGGTAACAACAGTAACAGATGTCGGCACATCAATGAGTCGCTGATAGCGCTTTTGTGAGGTAACCATGATCACTTCAATTTGTTCATTTTTTGCTATTTCTGTTAGCGATTCTTTGTCATTTGCTACAGAAAAGTTAGCGACCGTGCTGGTAGCGATAGCAAGCAGTGATAACTTAAATATTTTTTTGTTTTTCATTCATTAAGCCTCTTCGTCACGTTGTTATTGTTGTTTATGTAACTTTGCAATAGAACTTAAGCTACAGTAATCAAAAGTAGAAAACTTGACAGTTCAGACACCATCATAAACACTGAATGATTTTTTGGGATAGGATGAACAATGGATGTCGATAGTCAATAACGTGCCAAGAGTTGCTGGTTTTGTTTTTCAGGGAATAACCACATTATTGCAAGAGGCAAATGTTGATCCTGTAACTTTCTATGAAAAATTTTCTTTAACACCAACGATTGAACAGACATTAGATCAGTTGGTACCATTTACTGTTTTCATTGATATTTTGCAAGCATTGAAGCAACAAACGAAAATTCATTATCCAAGCCTTCGTTTAGCAACAATGCAGTGTGAAGCTGATAGCTCCCCCTATATTAAACTCATTGCGAGCGCACCAAGCATTGATGTAGCTATGCAAATTGGCGAACGATTTCGTTATGCCTATAGTGAAGTTACTTACTGGAATGCTTATTTAGTATCGGATATTGCGGTAATACAAAGGCAAAGTTTTGTACCACTGGAAATTAGTGATAGAGAGCATTGCTTGTATGCTATTGCATTTTTATATCGCCTTTTTAAAAAGGTCTATGGTGCAAGAGCTAAAATTAGTCGGATATCATTGATCCAGCCTAAAGACAGCAGCAGTAACACAATTGAAGTTTATTTTGATTGCCCGGTTAGCTTCTCACAAGATTTTGATGGCTTTACTCTTGGCGTAAATGATTACTATAAGCCGAATGAAAATTTTGATGTGAAAATCTATCAATGCCTATTAAATAAGCTAACAGAGCATTTGGTTTATTTTCCTCAGACACAACTATTTTCAACGGTGGTAAAAAATATAATTGCACAAACATTGAGTACAGGAGATAGCAATTTAGTTAATATTGCTAGTGCAGTTGGCTTGTCGGAAAGTGCAGTGAAAAAAAGACTAAAAAAAGAAGCTCTCAGTTTTACCGATGTTATTACCGATGTTCGAATGAACGTGGCAAAAAGGCTATTAGTGCAACCAGATATTTCTTTGACACAAATATCTGCCATGCTAGGTTATAGTGAGGCAAGCGCATTTTCTCGAGCTTTTTTTACCTTAACAAAATTATCACCGAGAGATTGGCGAAAGCAGTTTAGCAGCACCATCGGAAATAGATAATAAAAAGCCAGCATAGTTATATGCTGGCTTTTCCATAAGTCATGCTTATTAACGCATATCTAATGTTTAGAAGCTGTAAACTAAAGTCATTGCTGTTTCAGTATTAGTATTTTCTTTACCACTTTCTACTTCAGTGTTGTAGTCCAGAATAAAGCTAAACTTAAGCTGAAGGGTTTCTATTAACTTAGTAGTGATTGAAGATTCAGCTTTATAAGTGCTGTTTTCGCCGCTTTTTGGTGAATACTTAGCAACTAATGACTGTTTAAACTCTACATGCTCATTAATTTTTCGCTTGTATAAAGCTTGTGCTTGAATAATAAAAGCATTTTTAGATTCACCGTCTGGACGCAAAACATCACGCTTAAAACCAGGACCAATATCAGCATCTAAGGTTGCATTCTCATCTTCAAACCAACGTCGACCCCAACCTGCAGAGATTGAGCTTTGGTTTTCAAAACCACCAAAGCGGCTATCTTCGTATGATGCGTTACCGTAAATATAATTTGGGCTTTTATCATCAAGGGTATAGTTAGTTTGACCAACAATAGTCCATTTTTGATCACTAGTTTCCAATTTGTCTGTGTCTTCGTCTTCGGTTTGCTTTACTAACATATCAAACTGAAGCGTTGACTTCCAAGCGTCTAACTCATGGCCTAAATCAAAACCTGCCTTAACATCAGTACTTTTGGTATCACCAGTTTTAAAAAGCATACCTAATTCAGCTGAAGCAGTATAAGGAGACTTTGCTTCTGGTGTTGCTGCTTCTGCTACTGTTGCGAATGATGCGCAACATAACACAGCTGATATTAACTTATGACTCATTGTTTTCCTCTTTATTCATATGAATAGATAATTGTGGGAATGGGATTTCGATTCCTTCGTTGTCCAATTCAGTTTTAATTTTTTGTAATAAATCGAAGTAAGTTGGCCAGTAATCAGCAGATTTTACCCAAGGTCTTACCACGAAGTTAACGCTACAGTCAGCAAGTTCTGATACGCCAACTGTTACTGCTTGATCTTTTAGTACACGTTCATCAGCACTAACTAAATCAAGTAATATTGCTTTGGTTTTTGCAAGGTCGGCATCATAACTCACGCCAATAACCAAATCTATTCTTCTTGTTGGTTTAGTTGAGTAGTTGGTGATGGTACCACTGGTGATTGAACCATTTGGAATGATGACAGTTTTGTTATCGCCAGTTCTTAGCTGAGTTGAAAAAATTAGTATTTCTTCGACAATACCTGAAACGCCTGACACTTCAATAAAATCGCCAGACTTAAACGGTTTGAAAATAATCAGTAATACACCAGAAGCGAAGTTTGATAATGAACCTTGCAGCGCTAAGCCAATAGCTAAACCAGCAGCACCAACAATGGCAACAAGAGATGAGGTGTTAAAACCTAAATGTGAAACGGCAGCAACAATAACAATAAAGAACAACATACCGTAAAGTAGGCTACTAATAAAGGAGATGATTGCATCATCCATACCTTTATGACGCATTACTTTTACGACACCGCCACGAATCAAGTTCGCAACAAATTTACCGATGAATATTATAGCTAAAGCAACTAGCAGATTAATTGCAAAATCTAAAAGCATTGTTTGGTTATCTATAAACCAGTTTTGAATAGTTTCCATTGTTTACCCTAAGCAATGTTATAAAGGGCAAATTATAATGAATAGGTGGATAAATATCACTAAATTGTTAATAAAATAAGCTACTCATTAACAAATATGTCAAAAAGTAACTGGAATTAGATTGAATACAAAAAAGGCGACCAAAAGGTCGCCTTAATTAAGTATTTTTGAGACTTACTTTATTAGTGCATCAAGTTTGCCAGTAGAGTACTGCATAAACATATTGTCTAATGAAATAGGCTTAATTTTTGATGCTTGACCAACCGTACCAAAAGCTTCGTAGCGTGCCTTACAAATATCTGACATTGCTTGAGTAGATGCTTTTAGAAATTTACGCGGGTCAAATTCGCTTGGATTTTCAGCTAAGAAACGACGTACTGCACCTGTTGATGCAAGACGTAAATCAGTATCGATATTGATCTTACGCACGCCGTTTTTAATACCTTCTTGAATTTGTTCAACAGGTACACCGTAAGTTTCAGGGATCTTACCACCAAATTCATTGATAACTGCTAACCAGTCTTGTGGTACCGACGATGAGCCATGCATAACTAAATGCGTGTTAGGGATACGGTTGTGTATCGCTTTAATACGGTCAATTGCTAAAATATCGCCAGTAGGTGGGCGAGTAAATTTATAAGCACCGTGTGAAGTGCCACAAGCAATAGCTAAAGCATCAACTTGAGTTTTTTGTACAAAATCAGCCGCTTCTTCAGGGTCAGTCAGCATTTGGTCCATGGTAAGTTTACCAACAGCACCAATACCGTCTTCTTCACCAGCTTCACCTGTTTCTAAAGAACCTAAACAACCTAATTCACCTTCAACTGATACACCACAAGCGTGAGCCATTTCAACAGTACGGCGAGTAACATCAACATTGTATTCGTAGCTAGAAGGTGTTTTGCCATCGTCCATTAAAGAACCATCCATCATCACTGATGAAAAGCCTAATTGGATAGAACGCTGGCAAACACTAGGCGATGTACCGTGATCTTGGTGCATAACTACTGGAATATGTGGAAACTCTTCAATTGCGGCTAAAATTAAATGACGCAAAAATGGCGCTCCTGCGTAGGCTCTTGCACCCGCAGAACCCTGTAAAATAACAGGACTGTTGGTTTCATTAGCAGCAAGCATGATAGCTCTTACTTGTTCCAAGTTGTTAACGTTAAAAGCTGGGATACCGTAACCAAATTCGGCGGCATGATCTAACATTTGGCGCATAGAAACTAAAGCCATGAACTAACTCCTGTGATTGTAAATAGTGACAAAATTGAACTAAAGAAGTTTCATTGTGAAACTTAGTCCTTTCGTATCGTAATTATATCAGATGAAATTAACTATTTGCACTAGAAAAAACAGCTGAATTTTACTGAAAAAGAGTAAATATTGCCTAGCTATCAGCTTTGTATATTAATTACGTAAATAAATGGGAACGACTGATTCTTCTTATCAGTATTACTTGATTATTTATGTAATTTTACTACAAAACAAAGTGAGAGAAGCCGCAAGTTTTTTTGCTTGCTGCTCATTAATGTTTGTTTTCCTCATTAATTTCAGCGATAAAAAAACGCTAATTTAGCCTTAAGCCAAACTAGCGTTATATTGTTACGACGTTTTAATGTCGAATATGCTACAGAACGCTATATTTATTAGGCGTTTGCACGAGCTTCTAAGATTTCTACTGCGGGTAATTTCTTGCCTTCTAAAAACTCTAAGAAAGCACCACCGCCAGTAGATATATAAGATACTTTGTCAGCAATGTTGTATTTGTCAACGGCTGCTAAAGTATCACCGCCACCGGCAATTGAGAAAGCGCTACTGTCTGCAATAGCATTAGCAATTAACTCTGTACCTTTACCGAATTGGTCGAATTCAAATACGCCAACGGGGCCATTCCAAACAATAGTACCTGCATTAGCAATGATATCGGCTAATGCTTTTGCGCTTTCAGGACCAATGTCAAAAATCATGTCGTCATCGGCAACGTCACTCACATTTTTAAGTGTTGCAACCGCCGTTTCAGAAAATTCTTGCCCAACAACAACATCGCTAGGCACAGGGATTGAGCCATTATTGTCTTTTGCTTGCTGAGTTAAAAGTTTTGCTTGTGCAACTAAATCAGCTTCAAATAATGATTTACCAACGTTATGACCTTCAGCGACTATAAATGTGTTGGCAATACCACCACCAACAACAAGTTGGTCAACAACACCAGCTAATGATTCTAAAACAGTAAGTTTAGTTGATACTTTAGAGCCACCAACGATGGCTACTAATGGACGGGCTGGTTTATCAAGTGCTTTTGAAAGCGCTGCTAATTCACCGGCAAGTAAAGGGCCAGCACAGGCTGTAGGTGCATATTTAGCAACACCATGAGTACTTGCTTGTGCTCTATGTGCGGTACCAAATGCGTCCATAACAAATATATCACAAAGGGCCGCTAGCTTTTTAGATAAAGCTTCATCGTTTTTCTTTTCGCCAATATTAAAACGAATGTTTTCAAAAATAACTAATTCACCAACTTTAGCGTCAACGCCATCTAGATAATCTTTAACTAATCTAACTGGGGCATTTAAAGCCGCTGCTAAGTAATCTGCAACAGGTTGTAATGAAAACTCTTCATTATATTCGCCTTCAGTTGGGCGACCTAGATGCGACATTACCATTACTTTTGCACCAGCTTCTAGAGCAAGTTTAAGTGTTGGCAGAGCGGCTCTTAAGCGAGCATCAGATGATATTTTGCCATCTTTAACCGGAACGTTTAAATCTTCACGAATCAATACACGTTGATTTTCCAGTGCTAAATCCGTCATTTCAATTACTGACATGTTTATTTCCTGTTGGTAAAGTTTAACTAAATTTGTCTTTGACTTTATTTGTTTACGCTATCGAAACATTGCCGACCGTTGTAAACCTTGTTTAGTTTGCTTGCGCCATAGCATAAGCCGTATCGATCATGCGATTAGCAAAACCCCATTCGTTGTCACACCAAATAAGTAATTTTACTAAACGTTTATGACTGACTCGCGTTTGATTGCCATCAACAATGCAAGAATGCGGGTCATGATTAAAGTCGATAGAGACTAAAGGCTCGGTGGTATAGCCAAGAATTCCAGCTAAACCATTATTTTGCGCAGTTAGTATTGCTTGGTTTATGTCGCTAATGGTTACATCACTTGAAAGCGTTAAGCTTAAATCCATGGCGGTTACGTTGATAGTGGGTACTCGCACTGCAATTGCTTCAAAGCGACCGGCAAACTTAGGCAAAATTCTTTCTATACCTGCGGCAAGTTTAGTATCAACCGGTATTATTGATTGACTTGCTGCACGTGAGCGTCGTAAGTCTGGATGATAAGCGTCAATAACTTGTTGATCATGCATTGAAGAGTGAATAGTGGTAATTGCACCACTTTCAACGCCAAAGGCTTTATCTAGCACTTGAATAACTGGCACCACACAGTTGGTTGTGCAAGAACCATTAGAAACCACTTTTTCTGCTGCGGTTAGCTGTTGGTGATTGATACCATAAATAATGGTGGCATCAAGATCATGAGCGCCTGGGTGTGAAAATAATACTTTTTTTGCCCCTTGCTTAATATGCAATTGGCCGTCTTCCTGATTACCGAATTTACCTGTGCAATCAATTACAATATCAACATCGAGTTGTTGCCAAGGCAGGGCTGATATTTCGCTTTCATGGCTTAAAGCTATTTTGTCACCGGCAATAAAAAGTTCACCGTTACATTGTTCAACAGCGAAAGGGAAGCGGCCATGAGTAGAGTCATATTTTAGTAAATGAGCAATGCCTTCTGGTTGGGCAAGTTCATTAATAGCAACTAGCTTAAAATCATTGGTTCTGGCATTTTCGTACAACGCACGAGCGACATTGCGCCCGATTCTTCCGAAGCCATTTATTGCTATATTAATTGACATTATAGTTTGATCTTATTGGTGTATGTGGCTATTTCATTCACTAAAAATATAGTCATGTGATATCTCTAGTAAATGAAATAGCCAGTTAAGTAAACTTAACTGGCTACAAATTATTAAGGCTTAATTAAATCATTTTGATTTATAAGCTATTTACTGTTTTGACAACGTTTTCAACAGTAAAACCAAAGTATTCTAGTAATACGTTACCTGGTGCAGATTCACCAAATGTTGTCATGCCAACAACTTTACCGCCGAATCCTACATACTTGTACCAAAAGTCAGTATGCGCGGCTTCAATAGCAACACGTTTAGTAACGTTGGCAGGTAATACAGATTCTTTGTAGTCAGCATCTTGTGCGTCAAAAATGTTAGTAGACGGCATAGAAACAACACGAACATTATCGCCTAATGCTTCAGCTGATTTTAATGCTAATGATACTTCTGAACCGGTAGCGATTAAAATTACTTCTGGTGTACCAACACTGTCTTTTAAGATGTAACCACCTTTAGCAATATCAGCAACTTGTGCTGCACTGCGGCTAAGCGCTGGTAAACCTTGGCGAGAGAAAATTAATGATGTTGGCGCATTTTGACGTTCAACAGCATTCTTCCACGAAACCGCAGATTCAGTAGCATCAGCTGGACGCCATGTCACCATGTTTGGTGTCGTACGTAAGTTAGTTAATTGCTCGATAGGTTGATGTGTTGGACCATCTTCACCTTGACCAATTGAATCATGGGTATAAACGAAAATGTTTTGAATGCCCATTAATGCTGACATACGAACGGCGTTACGTGCGTATTCCATAAACATCATGAAAGTTGCGCCGTAGTTTATAAAACCACCGTGTAGTGAAATACCATTCATGATGCCGCTCATACCAAATTCACGTACACCGTAGAAGATGTAGTTACCGGCTGCGTCGTCTTGAATACCTTTTGAGCCTGACCAAAGTGTTAAGTTAGAACCAGCTAAATCGGCAGAGCCACCTAACAATTCAGGTAATATTTTACCGAAGGTTTCAATGGTGTTTTGTGATGCTTTACGAGAAGCAACATTCTCAGCTTTTTCCTGACACTCTAAAATGTAGGCGTTTGCTTTTTCTTCAAATTCTGCTGGTAAATCACCTTTAATTACACGACGTTCATATTCAGCCGCTAATTCAGGGTGAGCAGCTTGGTACGCGGCAAATTTTTCATTCCAACTTGCTTGCTCTGTGTTGCCTTTTTCTTTTTGATCCCAGTCAGCATAAACATCGCTTGGAATTTCAAAAGGAGCGTGTGACCAATTTAATTTTTCACGTGTCGCAGCAATTTCTTCATCGCCTAATGGAGCACCGTGACAGTCATGTGTGCCTTCTTTATTAGGTGAACCAAAACCAATGATGGTTTTGCAGCAAATCATTGAAGGTTTATCGGTTACCGACTTGGCTTCAGCTATTGCGGCAGCGATAGCTTCAGGGTTATGGCCGTCAACACTAACGACATGCCAGCCGTATGCTTCAAAACGGGCAGGAGTGTTGTCAGTAAACCAACCTTCAACTTCACCATCAATTGAAATGCCGTTGTCATCCCAAAATGCAATTAGTTTACCTAAACCTAAAGTACCGGCTAATGAACAGGCTTCATGTGAAATACCTTCCATTAAACAACCGTCACCTAAAAATACATAAGTGTTGTGGTCAACAATGTTATGACCTTCACGGTTAAATTGTGCCGCTAACGTTTTTTCAGCAATCGCCATACCTACAGCATTTGAAACACCAGCGCCTAATGGACCAGTTGTTGTTTCAACACCAGGTGTATAACCGTATTCTGGATGACCTGGAGTCTTTGAATGTAACTGACGGAAGTTCTTCAATTCATTAATTGGTAAATCGTAACCCGTTAAGTGCAACAATGAATAGATCAACATTGAGCCGTGACCATTTGATAGGATGAAACGATCGCGATCAGCCCAATTTGGATCTGTTGGGTTATGCTTTAGGAAATCACGCCATAATACTTCAGCGATATCTGCCATGCCCATTGGGGCTCCAGGGTGTCCTGATTTGGCTTTTTGAACGGCATCCATGCTTAAAACTCGAATTGCATTGGCCAGTTGTTGACGCGACGGCATAATTACTCCAATAATTGTAAAATTTGAAAGGATAAAAATTGCGCTTATTTTCGCTTAGAGTTACCAGCACTGCAAATTTTATTGTCATATTTCTTTGATTATTTTTCTCTTAGTTATATTTATTCGCTAAGGCTAGAGCCGCTTAAAAAAAAAATTTTCATTAGTGCTAATATTAAACCAATAAGAGGTCGAAAATTAACCGATAAGCGGTTGTAATTTAAATGAACTTGCTATAGTGTTAATTAGTTGTATGTACAAATAACAATAAAAAGATATAACCTGAAACAGGATTAAGACATGAATAGGTCGTCGTCAAAAGGAGTGAAGCTGACCACTGTGATACTCGCTGTATTGATATTAGCCGTATCAGCGATGTTGAGTAACAGCTCAGCTGCGGACGACAAGGATGTTAAAGTAATACAAATAAATGAAGAGCTTAGTGATTAAGTTCACTTGAAAATACTAACCTCGCAATAGCGGGGTTTTTTATTTATAGGCCTTTTTTGTTATATATTGCTTTTGCTAACTTGTTGGCGTCCCCACCAGGACTCGAACCTGGAGCAGCAGCTTAGGAGGCCGCAGTTTTATCCAGTTAAACTATGAGGACTTAGATAAGTACTTACTTCTATTTACTCCGTCATTTTATAAAAAAGCACCAAATAATCAATAGTTAAAAATATTAATTTTTGACTCGTCGATAGTTAAATTACTATCCTATCGATGAGTTTTTTGAATGCGTATTTTTTAGAAAGTTTACTCAGCCGTCAATAACGCACAGCTAAGTCATCGATTTGGATGTTGTCCATAAGATGCTGTTCAGTTGTTGTTGCTCTAGCGCTGTCATTACTTACTTCATCTACAATAACTTTATACGGGCTAACATTAAAACCAGAATAAGACTTATGATCATCACTGACAAAGTTATTAGCATGTAACAATGAAAACTCATCACCCACCTTAACACCATGACGCTTTCCTAAATTGAAGGTAATACTATTTCCCGATACTTGTACAATTCTACCTTGAGTCGGCTGGCACATCATGTTTTCATCAATATCAGTTACCATGTTATCTAAAGTTTGGCTAATTTGCTGGCCATACTCACTTAGCCAGAAGTTTTGACTAGATACATCAATTTGTTGACGTTGATTAAATTGCCAAGGTGCTGAACTTTGATATAGCTCATCTAATATTCTTTCGCCTGTACTGCCATCGTGAATATAAAGAGCGATGTTAAATTGACGTTGATAAATGTTATCTTGCCAAAATTGCCAATTGTTGTTCTTGTCGTTTGCCATCGAAATATCTTGGACTTCTGAATATAGTACATACTGGCTGTCGGTCATACTCGCTAATGACATAGTTAAACTTTTGAGCTTTTCCATTGCAAGCGTTTGATTGAGTCTAGTGAATTCGGTTTTGGTTTGTAGCGCTAATTTTGTATCAAGGTAAATGCCATTATTTTTTATTTTACTGGCCAATTTCTCTACTAAAGTTTTATCAATTTGGTAAATATTACCGATATTGGCCTGCTCACGATGGAGCAAGTTACTGCGCGTTAATAGTATTGACTTTTTGTAATCAGCTGCGAAGCATTTTTTTTCTTGTGGGAAAATATCTGCTCGTATAGTCACGGTAACTAAGTTATCAGTGTAATTTTCAGTAATGAGTTCGAATGAATTAACACTACCGCTAGCGCGAATACTAATTTCATCTTGAGTAAGTAAACCATTAACGACTTGCTGAACGCTTGAAACTGATGCACCTGCAACGAGTAGAGCTTTCTTGAGAGCATTTTGCATAGCCTTACTTTTTGCTGCTTTGCTGTCATCATTCTTTATTACTGCTATACCTTGAGATTCATACCATTGGCCAAAACTAGTGGCACTGTACGTTGCACAACTTATTACTATTAAGCTAAGTTGTAATATATTTGATTTCAAAAAACTAAAACTTAGGTTTTTGAAATCAAATAAACTTGGGCGTAATAATTTGAAGGCCATAAATTTCTCATCTTTAAATGAAGTTAATTCTTCATTTGTAATATGCATGTTTTATGCCTATTTATTTAATGTGATAACGTTAGAGAAGCAATACTATGTAAGATGACTACTTATTTGTTTTTGCTACTTCTCGCTATTTAATGTTCTTAGGGGCTGTTGACCTTTGTTTGTATCTTCAGTAATAGGCTGATTTTAATGTTAGTAAAGCAGAATGAATGAGACTTGGTTGTTCCAAATAAGTGAAGTGCTAATGCAGCTAGCGTGAAAGCAGGCATTGCCCACGATCTGAGGCTAAAGCCGTCGTACTTTGTGTTGAAAATAGTGGATTTAGGTGACTAAACTTCACCGTTTTCGCCTTAATAAAGTCCCTTGTATCGGTAGATACCACATTGAGTATTTTTTATATGCATTACTTTTAGCGTTCATTAAATCTAACTAAGTAAATTTAAATTATTGGCGTGAATCGTGCTTTGTTAATTTCACTGTTTTATGAATTGATGCATTAATTGAGGAGAGCTCAATGAAAAATTGGCTTTTAGCAATATTACTACCGGCGCTAATGTCCTGCTCTGCAGGGCCTAATAACGACTTTTATCGCTCGTCTTATAAGGATAAGCAAGAAATTGATAGCTTTAAACTACCTCGTCATGCGATCAATGATGTAGTTAAGGGGCTAGCTTATCAAATGTTGGAAAGTAGTTCGTTCGTTAGTCCGAAGACACCTGTTGCCATTGCTTCTTTTGTAGATTTAAAAAGCTTGGAATCGACTAATTGGCTTGGTAATCAGTTATCTGAGAGCTTTGTACATGAAATGCAGCGTCACGGTTTAGTTGTCATTGACTTTAAAACCACAGGTCATATTCGTGTGACTGCTGAAGGGGATTATGTTTTTAGCCGAGATTGGAAAGAGCTACCTGAACGCCAGATAATTGACTATGTTGTTACAGGCACCATGATGCAGCAAGATGAAGGTATTCTAGTAAATGCTCGTATGATTGGTATGCAGTCTAGAGTTGTTGTTGCGACTGCGCAATCTTTTATACCTTCTTGGGTTGTAGGTGATGGCTTTAATCGCAAGGAGAATGTCAAAATGAAAGACGGTATGATTATACGAGATAGCGCTATGTTAGCCGAAGATGCTCGTGCTGTTGCAATTCAACAGTAGCTAATTAGTACAATAATAAAGGTTTTATATGAAAATTTTATTAAAGCACTGCACGATATTATTTAGTTTAATGTTGTTGACAGCCTGTTCAACATTTTATGATAAACATGTTGAATGGCAAACAGTAAAACCGAAAAAATTTCCAGTATTGACTGCGATAGGGCAAGCGCCAGTTAGCCTACAAAAATCAAAACATAAAACTCAGCGTATGTTGATGGCGATGAGTGCTTCGAAAATTGCCGCCTACGCAGAATTAGCTGAGCAAGTTTATGGGCAAACGATTGATGGCAAGACCACTATGTCTAATTTGATTGTCGATAATCAAAAATTAAGAACGTCAGTGCAAGGCATTATTCGTGGTGCTAAAGTGGTTAAGAGTTACCCTGTTGGTGACACTTACACTACAGAGTTAAGTTTAGATTTTAGAGATGTTTATGATATATATAGTGCATCGTCAAATAGGAAAGAAATTAAAGAAATTACTTATTACTAGATAACTTTCTTCTTGTTAAGGAGAGCTAAAACTTAAAGCCAGCAGTTGCTGGTTTTTTATGTTCAGGACGAACCGTATTTTGCGGGTGCATAGATGCACTGGAGCGTGTATGTTCAGGATAAGTGAGATGTTTTTCTAGGCAAAAGTCATTGTTACTTTAAGAATAGAGTATCGTAAATGCCTGCTCGTTCTTTATTGCTTTAACAAGCAGCCCTTGATCAAAGTGCTCTTTATCCCAGCTCGGTGTTAAAATGTTGATAAATAGCTCGTATTGATAAGAAAAAAAAACATTGATGGTCTATACGATTATTTTTATTTTTTGGACATTTTTATAGGAGTATGTAGCGATTGATTTTAATGGAATGTTAAATGCATTTTATCCAGAATTTAGGTTATTTATCGGTACTAAAGAATGGCGAGATGCTAACAACAATTAAGTTAGGCTTTAATCCCTAGGCTGCTTAGTCCGGCAGAAGTTTTACCTTTACTGTCATAAGTCATTGATGATTTATTATGACTTTCTAGCAATGACGTTTTCATACGCTCAACTGATAATTGTGATTGATGAATGATCAGGCCATTGGTTTGATTTAGCACCTTACAATGTTCTAAAATATTTTGAATATCCGTAAGTTCATTGTCGAACTTGCCGGCTAACTTTTCTTGTTTAAACTCAAAACTTTGACCAATGGCATTATCAACGCTTTGAATAGCCATTAATAAGTCATTTTTTGTTGCGGTAATTTGAATTAAAGCGTCAGGATTTTGCAGTTGTAAAATATCTTTCTCGGTGATTAATATCGCCTCTAATTGCGTCAATTGTGATAATTGTTGAGAAACCAATTGTTGCGGCGTTATTTTATCAGACACTTTTTACTCCAATTATACTACGGGTTAATCAAGTTCAAATTCAAAGCTAGCAATGCTTGCAGCAAGCTTTTCTGGGTTTACTTTATAGTCACCAGAAGTAATCGCACTTTTTAATTCATCTATTTTTTTCTGATTTACTACAGGAGAGTCACCTGCTTTTTTTTGTAACTCATTCAATTGCTTAGCCTGTGGAGTAATCGACACAGAATCACGAGTAGCTAGTTTAGCATTTTGTGAAGTATTCGCACTTTCACTAGCCAACTGCTTAGTTTGTACTTGTTGATCAATCTTTTGCTTTACTTGATTAGTACTGTTCAAGTTGTTGATATTTATCGCCATTATATAATCCTACTTATAGCAGTAATTGGTTTCTAACCTTTTATCGGCAAAACAATAGATAACTTAAGTAATTATTATAAATTAATTATTACTTGGTTAATAGCGTTAACTTGCCCTCGAACGAGACGACCGGATTTGTCATTTTTTACCGAAATAACATCGCCTAAGCTGCCGTCTCGCATAGCAGTACCAGAAGATTTAATCTCGAAGCCGGCTGATTTTGCGATAATACTTACTGGCTGACCCTTACAAACAAAACATATATTTTTATTGGTAATTGCGCTGCCTTTAGATAAGTTTCTTTTTGAGCGCGCACCAATAACAATTTTGGCTTCGCTAAGTACCGTACCTCTAATCTGTGCACGATCTTTAAGAATAACTTCAGTATTAGAGTTATCAAGTAGTGTGCCTTTAGTAATTCGCATGCTGGTGACTAAAATTGGCATAATCGTCTGGATTTTTACAGGAACAAATAAATGCCAAGGCTTTTCATCGCTGCAAACAATTTTAACATTTACATTCCTACCATTATGTTTTTCAGGTATATTTGCTTGTAATGGGGATAAACAAGCTTGCAAAGAAATTCGCGGGTCTATTTGGGATACATCAATTAGCAGTGTTCCCTGTATAGGTGCAGTTATGTGGCTTTCAACATGAGACTTAATAAAGTTGGTTAAATAGTCACGATCAAAAGTCATGGCGCTACTAGTTTTAAGTATCGCTAAGTAAATAAGAGTGATTTTTACTAATATCTTTAATTTATTCATAAAATTTTGATCTAGCTACTAGGGAAATAAAAATACTCGTCTATGCTTTACTAAATAGAATTTAGCAGAATTAACGTCAAAAAAATCACGTTGTTGCTTAAAAAAGTATTTAAAGAATATCACTATCAAGAATTATGCCCATGTTTTATTTTCATTGGCATTCCTAAGAGGTTTTTATGGCAGGTATATTAGATTCAGTAAATCAGCGTACGCAATTGGTTGGGCAAAATAGGCTTGAATTGCTACTATTTAAACTGGTTGGTCGACAACGTTTTGGTATAAATGTGTTTAAAGTACGTGAAGTTATGCCATGTCCAAGGCTGACAACATTACCGAAACAAGATAAATATATTAAAGGTGTAGCTCATATTCGTGGCCAAACTATTTCTGTGATTGATTTAAGTAAATCTACAGGCGGCCCTGAAATTGTTCAAACAGCAGATAGCTTTGTGATTATTGCGGAGTATAACCGTAGCGTACAAGGCTTTTTAGTCAGTGGTGTTGAGCGTATTGTTACCTTAAGTTGGAAAGATATTATGCCACCACCAGAAGGTGCTGGTAAGTCGAGTTACCTTACTGCTGTCACAGAAATCGACAATGAAATGGTCTCTATACTTGATGTTGAAAAAATTCTTAATGAAATTAGCCCAATTTCAACAGAGCTCAGCGAAGGAATCGCTGATGACACTATTGGTGAGGAAGTTGGTGATCGCGTTATTATGATTGCAGATGACTCAACAGTGGCTCGTAATCAAGTAAAAAGAGCGCTTGAACCACTTGGCTTGACGATGTTATTAGCCAAAAATGGCCAAGATGCCCTTAATCAATTGGAAGTGATTGCTGGAGATTGCCAAAACTCACTTACAGAAAAAGTTGCTTTATTAATTTCTGATATTGAAATGCCTGAAATGGATGGTTATACCCTAACTGCAGAAATTAAGGCGAATGAACGTATGCGTGATGTTCCTGTTATATTACATACATCTCTGAGTGGGGTTTTTAATAATGCGATGGTTGAAAAGGTTGGAGCACAAGATTTTATTCCGAAATTTCATCCAGATGAATTAGCAACAGCAGTGAAGAAGTGGTTAAAGCATGATGAAGCATCTTAGTACTCTTTTACGATTAACATTAGGTGGATTATAAATAGTGCCAACTAAACAACTCGATGATAAAAGTTACGACCAGTTTAGAACTTTTCTGGAACAACAGTGCGGTATTGTATTGGGTGAAAGTAAACAATACTTGGTTAAAAGCCGCTTAGTACCGCTGATGGCGAAATTTGATGTTGAATCTTTATCAGATTTAGTAGTGCAAACACTAAATCCGGTGAAGCGGCAATTAAGAGCCGCCGTGATTGATGCCATGACCACTAATGAAACATTATGGTTTCGAGATGAATACCCTTTTGAACTGTTGAAAAATAAACTGCTACCTGAATTTAAGGGCCAGCGTGCGCCTTTAAAAATATGGTCAGCGGCAAGTTCATCGGGACAAGAACCATATTCAATTGCCATGGCAGCATATGAATATCAGCAAAGTAACCCAGGGGCATTTCCTGGTGGTGTTCAAATTATTGGCACTGATATTTCTAATACCATGCTTGAACACTGTAAATATGCGCATTATGACAATTTAGCATTATCTCGAGGTTTATCATTAGAGCGTAAGCGTCAGTTTTTTGAAGCGGGTGATAACGGTATGCTAAAAGTTAAAGATGTCATTAAAAAGATGGTCAGTTTTAGGCAATTAAATCTATTGAATAGTTATAGCCTTATGGGACGTTTTGACCTGGTTTTTTGTCGTAACGTCTTGATTTACTTCTCTCCCGAGCTTAAAACACAAATCATTTCTCAAATTCATGGTACTTTAAATAACGACCGCTATTTATTTCTTGGTGCTTCAGAGTCGCTCTCTGGAATTAGTCAAGATTTTAGCATGATCCGCTGTAATCCAGGCATCGTTTACCAAAAAAAATAACCCGTCAAATAACCTCTGGCATAAATATTGTATGAGTACCTGCATTAATTTGGAGGTATTTTTATGGCTATTAGTTTTGAAAAAGCATTTGGTATACATCCGCAAGGATTACAAGTGCGTGCTCAACGTGCTGAAATCATTGCTGGCAACATTGCTAATGCAGACACACCTGGTTATAAAGCGAAGGGGATAGATTTTAAATCAGCCCTAGCCCAAGCCAGCTCCAAACAACAAACCGGAATGACTCGCACCAATGAAAAACATTTTGATGTTCGCATGGAACTCAACAATGGTGTCGGTTACCGCGTACCTGATCAACCTGACACAGGCGATGGTAATACTGTAGATGTACAAGTGGAACGAAACTTGTATCTAGAAAACTCTATGGAGTATCAAGCCAGTCTACAATTTCTTGATGGTCGTATCAAAGGCTTGAAAAAAGCAATCACTGGAGGGTAATAATTATGAGCTTATTTAATGTCTTTTCTATTTCTGGCTCTGGGATGAGCGCACAGTCAGTGCGTTTAAATACCACGGCGAGTAATATTGCTAATGCTGATAGCGTTAGCAGTAGTATTGATGAAACGTATCGTGCTCGTCATCCAGTTTTTGCCGCTGAGATGCAAAAAGCTGCCGCAGGGCAAAATGAGTCGGTGGGTGTGCAAGTACTTGGTGTTGTAGAAAGTAATAAACCACTAAATGTTGAATATGCACCCGACCATCCAATGGCGGATGGTGAAGGTTATATCTACAAGCCTAATGTTAACGTTATTGAAGAAATGACCAATATGATATCGGCCTCACGTTCATATCAAACCAATGTGCAATTGGCGGAGTCAGCGAAGAATATGCTGAATAAAACGCTAACACTTGGTAAAAGCTAATTTTTAAAGGAATCTGTTATGGATCTTAATTTACAAACTACTGATGTGAGAGCAGCTGATAGGGCAAGGCTTGAGAAAGAGAAATATGAAGTTTCTGAAAATGGTGCTGCTAACGGTATTTTAACTCAAGCTGACTTTTTTTCACTACTAACCACTGAGCTTGCACATCAAGATCCAACAAAGCCGGTTGAAAATAATGAAATGATTTCTCAGATGACTGCATTTTCAACCACAGATGGTGTCTCAAATTTAAATGATAAATTTGCTGAATTTGCTACTTCAATGTCATCAAGCCAAGCGCTACAAGCGTCGTCTTTAGTTGGGCGTAGTGTTTTAGTCGAGGAGAACGCATTTGGCATGGAGGCAGGTCAAGAAGTTATGGGCAAATTGAAAACAGATAAAGCAGCAAGTAATGTCAACATTTACGTTGAAAATGTTGCTGGCGAAATTATTCAGACAGTACCTGTTGGTGATGTTAAATCCGGTGAATTTACCTTTTCATGGGATGGCAAAGGCTCTGATGGAGAGCCAGCAGCAGCAGGAGCGTATCGCTTTCGTGTTGCTGGGTTAGTTGAAGGTAAAGCGTCTGAGTTGCAAGCGATGACCTATCGAAAAGTCGATAGTGTGACATTAGCGGGCTCAGGTGGAAGTATTTTATTAAATCTTAATGGTGGCAGCACGATGAAACTATCGGATGTTGTTGAAGTAACTGAAGGTTAAATTAACAGAATTTTTTACGAGGTGAATTTATGTCATTTAATATCGCATTAAGCGGATTAAACGCTGCTCAAAAAGACTTGGATGTAACATCCAACAACATTGCAAACGTTAACACTGCAGGTTTTAAGGAATCACGCGCAGAATTTGTTGACGTTTATGCTGCTTCTCTTTTATCGTCGAATAAAACTAAAGTCGGCGACGGTGTTTTAACATCTGTTGTTGCGCAACAGTTTTCGCAAGGTAGTATTCAATTTACTAATAACTCTTTAGATTTAGCTATTACTGGTAATGGTTTTTTTGCCACCGTTCCGGAGATCGACAGTTTAGAAAAAACCTATACTCGTGCGGGTCAGTTTCAGCTCAATCAGGAAAACTTTATTGTAAATTCATCTGGAGGACATTTATTAGGTTTTCCTACCAATGCCGATGGTACATCAGCCTCTGTAAGTTTAAGTACGGCAAAGCCGATTCGAATTCCAACCGAGTCAGGTGCGCCAAAGCAATCGTCAGAAGTTGATATTCGCATGAACTTGCCGGCTGGCGCATCATATATTGCCGATGCTCCTGGTAACTTTGATCCAGAAGATCCATTAAGCTTTAACCATTCAACCTCAGTGACTGTTTTTGATTCTCTGGGTCAAAGTCATATCATGACTTACTTTTTTGTTAAAGATAATCCAGAAGTCGCTCCCAACCAGTGGATGATGTTTGCCGCCGTTGATGGTAAAGTCATTGATTTAGCTGATGATCCAACGATTCAAGCCGCTGCTGATGCCGCTGTTGTTACGGCTAAAGCTAATGTAACTGCTGCTCAAGCTACATTAGTGACGACACAAACCGCATTAAATACCGCACAGGGGGCTTTAGGCACTGCAGAGGCCGCGGCCGTTGCAGCGCAAGTTACATATGATGCAATAGTAGCTCCAACGGCTGCAGAGACGGCAACATTGGCAGCAGTTATAGCAACGAGAGACGCTGCAATAGTTACAAGAGATGCTGCTAGTGCTGCGAATACGGTATCAGAGACAGCTTTGGCTGCCGCGGTAACGATCGGAGCTGAAGCTATAGCAAAAACAACACCAGAAGGGGGCGCGGTATCGGGTCCGTTAGCTGGTGCTGGTGGTGTTAAAGGTGCAAGACTTACCTATAATTCTTCAGGCGACTTTATCAGTCAATCACCGACATTGGCCAATGGCGGGATTAGAACGGTAGCCTTTACAGATCACTTGCCTAATGGCGCGGATCCTACGCAAAACATAATAATTGATTTCAATTTAGACCCGTCAGGACCTAATCCCAATGAGCCAACGCAATTCGCTTCTAACTTTGAAGTAACAGCTTTAGAGCAAGATGGTTTAGCGGTTGGTCGATTAACCGGTCTTGATATCGGTATTGATGGTCTAGTGCGTGCGACCTACAGTAATGGTACGTCATCACCACTAGCGCGAATAGCACTGGTTAACTTTGCTAACGAGCAGGGCCTTGCGCAGGTTGGTGGTACTGGTTGGAAAGAAAGTATCACTTCAGGCAGTGCATTAGCGGGCGAAGCTGGCTCAGGAACTTTTGGTAGTATAAATTCATCAGCACTTGAACAATCAAATGTTAACTTGACTACCGAGTTGATTGACTTAATTTCAGCGCAACGAAATTTCCAAGCGAACTCGCGAGCACTAGAAGTTGATAACCAATTGAACCAAACAATATTGCAAATCCGATAATTATCTAAATAATTACGTTCATAAAAACCAGGTAAATATTTATTATTACCTGGTTTTTATGTTTAGGATGAACGGCAAGGAATGGCGATGTTTTTTAATCAGCGTGACTAGCTTTATTAGGCCACTTTAGAATGAGCGATTATTTATTTCAATTGGTATTACAGATTAAATTACTTGTTTGAACCCACCTGAATAATATGACCGCTATGATCCATTCGAGCTATTGCTATCATTGCTTCTACATAGCTTTAAATTTTTTCATCAATGTAAGCACCAGTATATCTCTGCGTGAGATTAATATTACTTTACCTATTCATCTACCTACCAAACATCTCTTTAACAAACTCTATTAATAGCTTGGCATTTTAATTGCATTGTTCTAATCAATTAGAAATCATATTGAGTGGAATTTATTATGGATAAGATGCTGTACATCGCTATGAGTGGTGCAAAACAAAATATGCACGCCTTATCAGTAACTGCCAATAACCTTGCCAATGCTAAAACAACTGGCTTTAAAGCTGACTTAGCTAACGCCAGGTCAATGCAAGCGTTCGGTGAAGGTTTACCCACTCGTGTGTTTTCTATGACCGAAAGAGCAGGCCAAAACTTTGACAGTGGCGCTTTGCTCACTACTGGACGTGATCTCGATGTGGCTATTCAAGGGCAAGGTTGGCTAGCGGTTCAAACTAAAGATGGCAGTGAAGCATATACCCGAAATGGCCAATTCAAATTAAGTGAAAATGGCGCTTTAGAAACCTCGGGTGGTGACTTGGTTATTGGTGAAAATGGACCAATTTTCTTGCCTCTACCGGTGAAGAATATCGATATTTCGGCAGATGGTACGATTATGGTTCAGCCTGAAGGTGCGCCTAGTTCAGTTCAAGAAGAAGTCGGACGTATTAAACTGATCAACCCTGATAATCGTTTTATGGAAAAAGGTAACGATGGTTTATTTCGCCGTAAAGATGGCAACATTGAGCCGGCTGATATCACGGTAAGAGTGGGCAGTGGCACAATAGAATCAAGTAACGTAAATCCTATTGGTGAAATGACCGATATGATCGCACTGCAACGTCAGTTTGAAATGCAGTTAAAAATGATGAAAACCGCGGAAGAAGTTGACGCAAGTGCATCTTCATTATTACGCGCATTTTAAATAAATTATTTCGAGGTGATGTATGAACCCAGCATTATGGATCAGTAAAACAGGCTTAGATGCACAAACAAAAGAGATCGCGGTTATTTCTAATAACTTAGCGAATGCTAGTACTGTAGGCTTTAAAAAAAGTCGTGCTGTTTTTGAAGATTTACTTTACCAAACGATTAATCAACCGGGAGGCCGCTCAGCGCAAGACACCGAAATGCCTTCAGGTTTAATGTTAGGTGCAGGTACTAAAGTAGTCGCGACACAAAAAATTCATACCCAAGGTGATATGTTAAATACCGATAATGCCTTGGATTTAATGATTCAAGGTGAAGGCATGTTTGAAATACTGATGCCTGATGGTTCTTCGGCTTATTCTCGCAATGGCCAATTTACCATGGATGAAGAAGGTAATATTGTAACGCCAGGGGCAGGATATTTATTACAGCCGCAAATAACCGTTCCTGAAGACGCCCTGAGTATTATCGTTTCACAAGATGGTGAAGTTTCAGTGACTTTACAAGGGCAAGCTGAGCCTTCGGTGGTTGGTCAAATCAATACCGCTAATTTTGTTAATCCAACGGGGCTAGAGCCTATTGGTCAAAACTTATATGTTGAAACGGCAGTTAGTGGTACACCACAGCAAGGAACCCCTGGCTTAGAAGGCTACGGTATGATTGTGCAAGGCGCGTTAGAAACGTCGAATGTAAATACTACCGAAGAACTAGTTAACCTGATTGAAAGTCAGCGAGTTTATGAAATGAACTCAAAAGTTATTTCGGCAGTCGATGAAATGCTGAGTTACATCAATCAGCAATTATAAGGTTTAAGGGGCTAATATGAGAATCGTAAATAGATCGCTAAAGTCGACATTATTAATGATAAGCACTGTTGTGCTGTTAGTAAGTGGCTGTGCCAGTACTGATCAAGCTAAAACATTACCAGATGACCCAGATTTTGCGCCAATATTACCTGAAATGGAAGATGAGCCCTTAGTACCTACTGGTTCACTTTTTAAATTGAATTACGTTAACAATATTTATTCAGACTCTAAAGCTCACCGTGTTGGCGATATCATTTCAGTGATACTAAGCGAAAGTACACAAGCACAAAAAAATGCAAAGACCGAAATTAAAAAAGAAAACAGTGCAACATTGAATCCGATCACAGGGTTTGGTGGTAAAGCTCTGAACTTTAAGGGTAATGCTATCCAATTTGGCTATGACCAAGAGTCTGACTTTAAAGGAGACTCAAAAGCCAATCAAGGTAATAGTTTGTCGGGTAATATTTCCGTTCATGTACTAAGAGTTTTGCCAAATGGCAATTTGATGATCCGTGGCGAAAAATGGATGTCACTTAATAATGGCGATGAATATATTCGTTTGACCGGTATTATTCGTCCGCAAGATATCAACTCAAACAATACAGTTACCTCAAGTAAAGTTGCTAATGCTCGCATTCAATATGCTGGTACAGGTGCCTTTGCTGACGTTCAAGAGCAGGGCTGGTTATCGGCCTTCTTCAGTAGTTCATGGTGGCCTCTGTAGGGGAAATATGATGAAAAAAAGTCTATTTAGCGTTCTATTATTGAGTCTATTGGTATTTGCTAATCAAGCTATAGCCCAGCGGATAAAAGATTTAGCTGATGTTGCGGGTGTACGCAGTAACCAACTAATCGGTTATGGTTTAGTAGTTGGTTTACCCGGCACGGGTGAGCAAAGTCCATTTACTGAGCAAAGCTTTAAAACTATGCTCAGTAACTTTGGTATTACCATGCCGAGCAACCTAAAGCCAAAAATTAAAAACGTTGCTGCTGTTGCGGTACACGCCGAATTACCTGCGTTTGCTAAGCCAGGGCAAAAAATTGATATTACTGTATCTTCGATGGGCAGTGCGCAAAGTTTACGTGGCGGCACATTATTACAAACCATACTAATGGGGCTTGATGGTAATGCCTACGCGGTAGGACAAGGTAGCTTAGTGGTTAGTGGTTTAGGGGCTGAAGGACTCGACGGCTCTAAGGTTATTGCTAATACACCGACCGTTGGCCGTATTGCTAATGGTGCTATGGTTGAACGTGAAGTACTTTCGCCGTTTGCCTCTGGTGATTTTATTACCTTTAATCTACATAATGCTGATTTTACTACCGCTAAACGTTTATCTGACACCATTAATAACTTAATTGCTGGCTCTGCACGAGCAGTTGATGCTGCTTCGGTAAAAGTCACCGCGCCAAGAGATGCGGCCGATCGAGTGAGTTTTTTAGCAACATTAGAAAATTTAGAATTTGAACCGGGTTCGCCTTCAGCAAAAATTATTGTTAACTCACGCACTGGCACCATTGTTATTGGTGCGGATGTGCGCTTACTGCCTGCGGCTATTACTCATGGTGGAATAACGGTTACCATCAATGAGATAGAAAATGTTTCTCAACCTAATGCCTTTTCTGAAGGCGAAACTGTGGCAACAAATCAATCCATTATCGATGTTAAGCAAGATGATTCTAGAATGTTTGTTTTTAATCCCGGTATTACGCTCGATGCTTTAGTACGTGCTATTAACCAAGTTGGCGCAGGCCCTGGTGATGTGATGGCAATATTAGAAGCATTAGATCAAGCGGGTGCACTACGAGGAGATTTGATCATTATTTAATGATCAAACGTTGGGCTTAACTATGACTACACGAATTGCTGACGCACAAAACTTTTTAGATGTTAATGGCTTAAGCTCAATTCGCCGAGATGCGAAGTCGGGTGATAAAGCCAGCCAAGCAGCGGCGCTAGATCAGGCTGCTAAACAATTTGAATCGATTTTTATGCAAATGCTGATGAAAAGCATGCGAAAAGCTCAAGATGTGCTGGCCTCAGATAGTCCATTTAACTCTGAATCTACCAAATTTTATCGAGATATGCACGACCAACAAATGTCGCTTGAAATGTCGAATAATGGTTCATTGGGCCTTTCTGAATTGATTGTTCGTCAACTTGGCGGCGATGAAAACTTTACACCTCAAAGTATTTTACGCTCAGACGGTAACCTTGATAGCCGCGGCAGTGTTCGAATCACGCAATCTGCTTTATTAAGCAATACTACTCTCGTCAATGATCCGACAGCACAACAAGATCCTAAACAGGATCGTCAAACAAATGGCTCTGCAGCAGCACAAATGGCAAGTTTATTACAAACGCCTGCTTTTGATCAGCCAAAAGATTTTGTTAGCGCTTTATCTGCAGATGCCAAGCGTGTGCAAGATAAAATTAATGTACCTTTTGAAGTTGTTATCGCACAAGCTGCATTAGAAACTGGCTGGGGCCAGAAGATTATAAAAACCGATTCAGGTGAAAGTTCAAACAATTTATTCAACATTAAAGCCGACAGGCGCTGGGCTGGCGAGAAAACGCATAAAGAAACGTTAGAGTTTGAAAATGGTGCGATGGTGAAAAAACGTGAACCATTTAGAGTCTACGACTCTATCGGTGAAAGTGTTAATGATTACCTTGATTTATTAACCAAAAGTGAACGTTATCAAGGCGCATTAGAAAAAGCTGAAAATGTGGAACAATTTCTGCATAACCTACAAGGAGCTGGTTATGCAACCGATCCTAATTACGCCAAAAAGATAATGGCGACGCTTCGGACAGTAACGAGCTTAGTAAATAAATAGCTTTACCGATAATTTCACTGTTGAAATTAGGGTTACTGTAGGAGTTTAGGTCATGTCGATTAATCTGTATCAAACTGGTGTTAGTGGCTTATTGTCGTCGCAACAACACTTGGGAACTACAGGGCATAACATTGCCAACGTCAACACAGAGGGTTATACCCGTCAGCGCGCCGAACAAAATGCTGCTGTTGGTAATTATAACGGTGGAAACTATGTTGGTTCAGGGACTTATGTTCAAGACATCACCCGTATCTATGATCAATTCTCCTATAAAGAACAACTACTTAATAAAAGTAATTTAGGTGGTGCAGCCTCAATTAATTTAGATCTCAATCAATTAAACCAAACCATGTCATTATCTGGTAAAGCCATTGGAGCTTCCGTCGATAATTTTTATCAAGCGATGAATGGTATTGCTGACAAACCTGATGATATTGGCTTGCGTAATATTGCGATAAGTCAGGCAGGAGTGTTATCGAATAATTTTAGTAAAATCAGCAACAGTTTAGATCAAATTGAAAAATCGACCAACGGAGAGATTGAAAAAATTGCCGACAAAATTTCACAAATCTCTCGTGAATTGGCAAAAATGAATGAAGAAATATTACAAACTAGAGGTACAAACTTAACTGGCCAGCCAAACGACTTATTGGACAAGCGCGATCAACTTGTGACAGAGCTTGGCGAGTATACCTCAGTAAATACGATTCAAGACAGTAATGGTGTGATGACCGTCATGATCGGTAATGGCGCGACACTGGTTGCCGGCATCACCGCATTAACGGTTGGTGTGGTATCAGGAGACCCTGATCCTATGCAAACCAAATTAAGATTAGTTGGCCCTGCGAGTACGGTGGCATTAGAAGGATCAAAAGTTGGTGGGGCGTTAGCGGCCAAATTTGAATTTCGTGATGAGCATGTGACGAAAGCCCGCAGTGATTTAGATCGTTTAGCCATGGCCATTTCACAAACATTGAATCAAGCACAATCACAAGGATTAGATTTAAACGAAAAGCAAGGGCGAAATATTTTTACAGATATTAATACGCCAGCGTTAGAAAGTGCTCGATCACTACCGTCATCAAAAAACTCACCGGGTCTGCAAACCAGCGTCACTATTAATGATGTTTCCTTAGTGCCATCAAATGAATTTACCATTAAACATAATGGCACTGATTTTATTATGACTAATGAGCTTAATGGTGAAAAGACGACACTTGTTGCTGCACCTCCATTGTCAGGGATTTACCCAACAAATTACGGTTTTGATTTTAAAGTGAATGTGGGTACGCCCGTTGCTGAAGATAGCTTTACTATTCGTCCAACAGAAAATAGCGCGGCTTTAATGAAGGTAGAGCTTACAGATCCCAAAAACATTGCTGCAAGTTCTGCTATTGAAGTTGAGGCTGATGATAATAATGTTAGTAGTGGCTCCGTAAGTATTGTGAATGTAACTGATCCAGAGCTAGCCAGATCTTATACGGATGTCACCAATGCAAACTTAACAGTTGATGTTTATGAGAACCCTCTAACTCCAGGCATTTTTGACTATCGTGTGTATGATGCTGCTAATCCACCGCCAGCACCAACACTAGCTAATGGCAGCTTTGCCGCTGGTGCATCCGCAACAATAGATATGCCGCCCGCGGCAACGCCACCTGCGTTTCAAATAAAAGTGGGAGGTTTGCCGACAGGGCAAGGTACGTTAGCACGTGAAAAATTTACTATCTCTGACGCTTTTGCATCTGGTAATGCTAGTAATGCAACATTACTAGCTGCGACTCAAGAACAGCAAGTTATTGGCGGAGGCAAGCAAAATTTTAGCCAAGCATTGGCAACCGCGACTTCCGAAGTAGGCTCGAATGCAAGCTCTGCAGAGCTTGTTGCTAGCACGGCACAAGCACTATTTACTCAAGCGTTTAATCGTAATCAATCTACATCAGGGGTTAATCTTGATGAAGAAGCCGCCAATATGCTGAAGTTTCAACAAGCATACCAAGCATCGTCTCAGATAATTTCTGTGGCCAATACCATTTTCGATACTTTGTTATCGGTCGCTAGATAGGAGTTAGCATGCGCGTTTCTACAACCCAATTTTATAACCAAAATGGTTTGCAAATGTCTAATCAGCAGGCCGGTGTTAACGAACAAGTCAGCTATATTTCTAGCGGAAAACGAGTGATGACAGCAAAAGATGATGCCGTTGCCTATGGAACATTATCGGGCTATAAGGATGATCTTGCTAGTATTGAAAAGTACAAACGAAATATCATTCAAGCACAAAATCACAACGGTTTAATTGATACTTCATTAAAAAATGCTGAGGGTATCATGGACGAACTCAAGAGTTTGATGCTACAGGCCAACAGTGGTTCTCGTTCTGCTGATGATTTAGCCTCTATTGCCGCCCAAGCAAACCAAAACTTGCAGCAAATACTTGATATTGCCAATTCACAAAATGAAACCGGTGGCTATGTGTTTTCTGGTTATAAAATTGATGATGCGCCATTTGTGCTACAAGCTGATAATGTCGTGAATTATCGCGGCGATAACGGTACAAGAGAACTGCAAATAGCTAAAAACGTTTCTGTTGTCACCAATCAAAGTGGTGAACAAGTTTTTCAAAAAGTACCTAATGCTGTTGGTGATTTTTCAGCAACATATAATACGAACACCTCAGGCATTCAAGTTACCAGTGCAACAATAGCCAATCCTAGTTTATATGATAGTGCTACTACGCCACCTAATTTCACTATTAACTTTACGACGGAAACGGACTTTACTATTACCGATGGTGCAGCCAATGTGACAACTGTTGCAGGCTACGTACCAGGGCAACCTATTGTTGCCATTCCTGGCATAGAGATAACGTTAAGCGGCAATCCATTGCCGGGTGATGAAGTTGTGTTAAAACCTGATCAAGACGTTAGTGTTTTTGAAACGATAAAATCGGCAATTGACTGGATCAATACTAAAGATGTACGCGGAGAAGACCCGCAAGTTCAAGTTGATTACAACCATGTATTAGAACAATTAAATGACTCAATGAACCATTTAACCTCTCGTAGAGCGCAATCAGGCATTAACTTACAAGTTATTGACGGTCAAAAAAATAATCATCTAGATACTGAATTGCACTTAACCTCAAGTCGTTCCGCGATTGAAGACTTAGATTTTGCTAAAGCGATATCAACTTTTGAGCAGTCGAAAATAGCGCTACAAGCAGCCCAGCAGACATTTACTCAAGTACAAGGCTTGTCGTTACTTAACTATATTCGATAATCCTATTTAGTTTTTTATGTTGGTACAAGTTTTGCTTTATCAATATAGATAAACATAAAGTTGGCAGTTTTAGGTGTGAAACCTTTATCTACCTAATATGGCTGTTAAGGCCAGTGAAGCCCAAATACATTGCACAAGTTGTTTTAGCAAATAGGTATAAGTGGGTTTGAACAATTTACTGATTAATCAGTAAATAAACAAAACTAATGCAAGAATAATTTAATTACCAGGAGTCTATCATGGCCTTATCAGTAGTAACTAACACGGCATCATTGAATGCCCAACGTAATTTATCAAAATCTGGCGAAGGCCTAGCAACGTCAATGTCGCGTTTGTCATCAGGTATGCGTATCAATAGCGCTAAAGATGATGCTGCAGGTATGCAAATTGCTAACCGTTTAACCTCTCAGGTTAATGGTTTAGGTGTAGCACAGCGAAATGCCAATGATGGTATTTCAATGGCGCAAACAGCTGAAGGTGCGATGCAAGAGTCGTCAGCTATCTTACAGCGTATGCGTGACTTATCTTTACAATCAGCTAATGGTTCAAATGGCGCAGAAGATAGAGCTGCACTACAAAAAGAAATGGGCGCATTACAACAAGAGCTTACCCGTATTGCTGAAACCACTAAGTTTGGTGCAACCTCATTATTAGATGGTACGTTTGGTACGAAACAATTTCAGGTTGGTGCTAATGCTAATGAAACCATCAATGTTTCATTAAAAGATACCTCGGCAGATGCTATTGGCGCACATGAGATTGGTGGTGCAAATACAACGGCAGGCTCTGTTTTTGGCTCTACTGTTGATTTAGCTATGACGGCGCAAAATGCGCTTAACTTAGTTGCAACTTTTAGCTTAAATGGTACAGACGTTGCCATGGCTGCCGGCGATGGTGCGGCAACAGTGGCTGATAAAATTAATGGCTCGGGCTCAGGCGTAACAGCAGAGGCATCTGTTAGCACAACAATAAAGAGTTTATCAGCTGCAGATAACGGATTAATTGAAGTTGGCAGTGACAGCTATGACTTAGGTACCTATGGTGGCGACATGGAGCGTTTAGCTGAAGATATGGTTGCTGATGGTTATGATGCTGTATTTGATTCATCAGGTAATGGTGGTAACGGTCAAATTAATTTTAAAGCGACAGGTGTTGATGGTATCAGCATGACAGATACTTCAGGTACTACCGGTACGGTTCAGATAGGAACTGCAACGGTTGGCGCTGCAAGTACTCAAACGGTTACTTCTGAACTTAATTTAAACTCTTCAAATAAAATTGGTGTCTCTGGATCCGCAGTAGATATTATACTTGCTGTAACGGCAGCAGCTGGCGGAAGTAGTAAATTAACATCAATAGAGTCGCTTGATATCTCAGGTGTTAATTCAGATGGCGCACAAAGTGCCATTAAGGCAATAGATGCTGCATTGGCTCAAATTGATAATCAGCGTGCTAGTTTAGGTGCCGTGCAAAACCGTTTTTCCCATACTATTAGTAACTTGTCCAATGTTGCGGAAAATGTTTCTGCATCACGCAGTCGAATTCAAGATACTGACTTTGCAGCAGAAACAGCGATGATGACTAAAAATCAAATATTGCAACAAGCGGGTACCACAATATTGTCACAAGCAAATCAAATACCGCAAGCAGCTGTTAGTTTACTGGGTTAATTTGTACTTCTGTTTTTTTATCCTTACATAAGGCTTTTATTCAATAAAAGCTACGGCTAAAAGTAAAGTATATATTTAAGGGAAATCACTCAAGATACTTGGTGGTTTCCCTTTTTAATTTCTTTTCAAACTGGTTAAAATGCCTAGTTCAACTGTTAATGTCAATTGTTTGACTAAAAATCAACCATATATAAAGTACATACTAAAAACTCTTTCTTAAACATTTATCTTTTTGTTTTTATTGATTATTTATTTTATTTTTTTGTTGGCTCGTTTATTGAATAACTAAATAGTAAGTGAAGCTTTATATCTTAATGGCTTCTAAATAATATTAATTAGGGGTTCATTATGGCTTTATCAGTAATTACCAATACAGCGTCATTGAATGCTCAGCGTAATCTATCAAAATCTGGCGAAGGCTTAGCGACATCAATGTCGCGCTTATCATCAGGTATGCGTATTAATAGCGCAAAAGATGATGCAGCAGGTATGCAAATAGCAAATAGGCTAACTTCGCAGGTAAATGGCCTTGCGGTTGCTCAGCGTAACGCTAATGACGGAATATCGATGGCGCAAACCGCTGAAGGTGCAATGCAAGAGTCATCCTCTATTTTGCAACGTATGCGTGACTTGTCTTTACAATCAGCTAATGGTTCAAATGGTGCAGAAGATCGAGCGGCATTACAAAAAGAAATGGGTGCACTTCAACAAGAGCTGACTCGAATTGCTGAAACTACCAAATTTGGATCAACATCGTTGCTCGATGGTAGTTTTGGTACTAAACAATTTCAGGTTGGTGCTAATGCCAACGAAACCATTAATGTGACATTGAGTGACATATCAGCAGACGCTATTGGCGCACATGAAATAAGTGGAGCAAATACAAGTGCGGGGGCTGTTTTTGGAACTACTGCAAATTTAGCTATGACAGCCCAGAACGCACTTAATTTAGCAGCAACTTTCAGTTTGAATGGCACTGATATTACAATGGCTGCTGGAGATGGTGCAGCTACTGTTGCCAATAAGATTAATAGTTCGGGGTCAGGTGTTACTGCTGAGTCTTCTGTTAGCACAACAATAAAGAACTTATCTGCTGCTGATAATGGCATTATTGAGATTGGCGATGATAGTTATAACCTCGTTAGTTACGGTGGCGATATGGATCGTTTAGCTGAAGATATGGTCGCCGATGGTTATGATGCCGTATTTGATGCATCGGGCAATAGCGGCAATGGCCAAATTAACTTTAAAGCGACAGGTGTTGATGGTATTAGTATGACTGATACTTCTGGTGCTACGGGCACGGTTCAGATAGGAAGTGCAACTGTTGGTGCTAATAGCACCCAAACAATAACATCAGAGTTGAATTTAAGCTCATCAAATAAGGTTGGCGTTTCCGGTTCAGCCGTAGATATAATACTTGCTGTAACAGCTGCGGCAGGCGGAAGTAGTCAGTTAACATCAATAGAGTCTCTTGATATATCAGGGGTTAATTCAAGTGGCGCACAAAGCGCTATTAAAGCAATAGATGCCGCGCTTGCACAAATTGATAATCAACGTGCTGGCTTAGGGGCTATACAAAATCGTTTTAGTCATACCATTAGCAATTTATCTAATGTTTCAGAAAATGTTTCTGCGTCTCGAAGTCGTATACAGGACACTGACTTTGCTAAAGAGACAGCAGTAATGACCAAAAACCAAATATTACAACAAGCAGGAACAACAATTCTCTCTCAAGCGAACCAGATACCACAAGCAGCGATAAGCTTATTGGGTGGATAATAAGAAGTCTCAGGGTAGATGGTTGTATATCTGAATGGCTCACTCACTGGTGTTACAAGGACACCACTTGGATGAGCCTATTACCGTTGTAATAGTGTAGGTTGTAATTTTATCGATGCAATACATGATTTCTTTAGCCCTTCTAATTTGATGTGTTGATATAAAGTTTTTTTAAACTACAAGAATCAATGTGGGTTGGCTGTAGTTAATTAAAATTAAAGGGTTTTTGTCTTTTGTGTGTGGTTTTTATATTTAGGATTTAGAGGTGATATTTAAATTCTTTAGTTTTTCCCTAAAAATAATTAAAGTTAATTTTGTAGCTGCCGTTAAGGTGTGTAGAACGGAGCTGCTTTGATAAATATATTTTTAGTTTATCAGTTAATTAAACGGCTTCTGGTTAATATAACTAACTAAACAATTACATTTTGTAATCAGGAGTTTACCATGGCTTTATCAGTTATCACGAATACAGCATCACTAAATGCACAGCGTAATTTATCAAAATCAAGTTCAGGTTTACAAACATCAATGGAACGTTTGTCATCAGGTATGCGTATCAATAGCGCAAAAGATGATGCAGCGGGTATGCAAATTGCAAACCGTTTAACCTCTCAGGTTAATGGTTTAGGTGTAGCTCAGCGTAATGCTAACGATGGTATTTCAATGGCACAAACTGCTGAAGGTGCGATGCAAGAGTCATCAGCGATATTGCAACGTATGCGTGACTTGTCTCTGCAATCAGCTAACGGCTCAAATGGTGCGGATGACCGTGCTGCCCTACAAAAAGAAGTGGGTGCATTGCAACAAGAGCTTACCCGTATTGCTGAGACCACAAAATTTGGCTCAACATCATTATTAGATGGAGACTTTGGTACAAAACAGTTTCAAATTGGTGCTAATGCTAATGAAACCATTAATGTTACATTAAAAGATACCTCGGCAGATGCTATTGGCGCACATGAGATTGGTGGTGCAAATACAACGGCAGGCTCTGTTTTTGGCTCTACTGTTGATTTAGCTATGACGGCGCAAAATGCGCTTAACTTAGCTGCAACTTTTAGCTTAAATGGTACTGATATTAAAATGGCTGCAGGCGATGGTGCGGCAACAGTGGCTGATACTATTAACAACTCGGGCTCAGGCGTAACAGCAGAGGCATCTGTTAGCACAACAATAAAGAGTTTATCGGCTGCAGATAACGGGTTAATTGAAGTTGGCAGTGACAGCTATGACTTAGGTACCTATGGTGGCGACATGGAGCGTTTAGCTGAAGATATGGTTGCTGATGGTTATGATGCTGTATTTGATTCATCAGGTAATGGTGGTAACGGTCAAATTAATTTTAAAGCGAAAGGTGTTGACGGTATCAGCATGTCAGATACTTCAGGTACTACCGGTACGGTTCAGATAGGAACTGCGACAGTAGGTGCTACAAGTACTCAAACAGTTACTTCTGAACTTAACTTAAGCTCTGCAAATAAAATTGGTGTTTCTGGAACTGCTACTGATATTGTACTTGCGCTAACTGCTGCAACAGGCGGAAGTAGTAAATTAACATCAATAGAATCGATTGATATTTCTGGTGTTAACTCCGATGGCGCACAAAGTGCAATTAAAGCAATAGATGCCGCGTTAGCACAAATTGATAGTCAACGTGCTGATTTAGGTGCCGTGCAAAACCGCTTTTCACATACTATTAGTAACTTGTCTAACGTTCAGACTAACGTTTCTGATTCACGTAGTCGAATTCAAGATACTGATTTTGCATCAGAAACTGCAATGATGACTAAAAATCAAATATTGCAACAAGCAGGTACATCAATCTTGGCGCAATCAAACCAATTACCACAAGCCGCACTTAGCCTAATTGGTTAGGGAAACCAAGCTAGCTTAGGTGAAAAGGGAAGGATATTATATTCCTTCCCTTTTGTGTTTTTAATCTACTGGGTATGTATTAAGATTAGATAACTAAGGAGGAACTGATGAGTGAAATATTAACAAATCACCTGAATACACCAAATATTGCTATAGACAAGTTAAATCGGTTAGAAGCGACTGAAGTATCTGCAAAAGAAGTAAGTAATACTTTTGTGGGAGAAGCTGAAAAAAATGAAAAAGTAGTTGAATCGATAACAGGTAAGCAAAATAATGTTGAAAATACGACTATATCCTCTAAACAATTAGAAAAAGTGGCTCAACAATTGCAGGAGTTTGTTGGTGGCATGAATAAAGGTTTAGAGTTTCTTGTTGATAAAGATAGCGGCCGTGATGTTATAAAAGTTATTGATAGAGAAAGCGGTGATACAGTAAAACAATACCCGTCTGAAGAAGTGTTAGGGTTAATCGCGAAATTATCGGAAGTAACAGGGTTGTTTATTAACTCTGAAGTATAAGTTTAAGGGGATATAGTATGGCTGCAATATCATTTACCGGCATAGGCTCTGGTCTACAAGTGACTGACATTGTTAATGCAATTGTTGATGCGCAAAAAGTGCCTTATCAGTCAAGAGTAACCCGACAACAAGGAGCATATACTAGCGATATCTCAGCAGTTGGTGCTTTAAAATCAGCACTCGTGGATGTGCAGTCTTCATTTGATGGTTTAGCAGATATAGATAAATATCAGCAACGTACTATTTCGGGGAGAGATGATTTTGTCAGCTTGTCGTCTGATAGTAATGCTGAGGTAGGAAAATACTCAGTAAAAGTTGAAGAATTAGCTACTTCCCATAAAATAATGTCTGCCGCTATTGATGCCAAAGAAACGCTCGGAGGAGGAACTCTTTCGATAAAGTCGGGTGATAGTGAGTTTGATGTATCTGTACCTGATAGCGCTACTTTAAGTGATATTCGTGATGCAATAAATGATAGTAGTGATAATTCCTCTGTTAGTGCCACTATTATTACTGAAGCTTCAGGTCAGCGCTTGGTTTTGAACAGTAAGCTTACAGGGATAGATAATGGTATTACTATTTCGGTTGCAGAATCGAGCAATAAATTAACCTCAGCAAGCGGTTTTACTGCCACTGATACTGTGGGTTCGGGTACTTTGTCTTTTGGCTCTGGTACCAATAATTTTGATATTGCTGTAGATGCTACAGATACATTATCGGATATAGTAACAGCTATTAATGACAGTACAGCGAATAAGTCAGTTGTTGCAAGCCTTGTGACTGATAGCGCGGGCCAGCATTTAGTCTTTAACGCAACTAAACCTGGTGTGGATAATGCTGTTACAGTCACAGCAGCAGATGATGATGGAGCTAATGGCGACACATCAGGAATATCTCAGTTTGCATCGGTAAATATGACCCTTCCTCCAGCTGCGACCAATAATGATAATACGGGCTTGTCGCAATTAACTTCTAGCGCCAATAATAAATTAACATCGGTAAACGGGTTTACCTCAACTGAAACACCTGGTGCCGGTACATTATCATTTAGCTCTAATGGTAATGATTTTGACGTCACTGTTGATGCTTTTTCTGATTTGAGCGATATTGTCAAAGCGATTAATGAAAATAGTGAAAACAGTTCTGTTAAAGCGAGTATTTTCAATGATGCTGCGGGAGAACATTTGGTCTTTAGCAGTAGGCTATCAGGTGATACCCATGCAATTACTGTCGCGGCTGTTGATAGCGATGGAAACAACAGTGATATGACGGGCCTCTCACAATTTAGTTCTGCGAATCAAACCGCAACAGCTAATATTGACTATATGACACAAGTGACAGCACCTACAGATGCTAAAATTACGATTGACGGTACTATCACAGTGTCAAACAGCACGAATACTTTTAAAGATGTCATTGATGGTGTTACGATCACCGCTAATAAAGCACATGCCGCAGATGTTGCTGATGGCGATCTTAGTAAAATTTCAATCGCTGAAAATAATAGTAATATTGCTGAGGGCTTAAATGCCTTTATTACTAGCTATAACGCTTTAGTTGACTTAAGTAAGCAATTAGGCAAATCAGGTAACAATAGCGATGGAGAATTTGAAAGCGCAGGGGTCTTAGCTGGAGATTCTCTGCTTCGTGGTGTGATGAGTAAAATGAGAAATCAGTTTCAGCAAGGATTTGCTATTGGCAATGGAGAAAGCCTTAGCTTATCTGATTTAGGCATACGTACTGAGCGCTCAGGTGAGCTAAGTTTGGAAAAGGAAACCTTAGATGATTTAATTGAATCTAATCCGGATAAAGTACAAAATTTCTTTCTGGGTGAAAATGAAAAGTCGGGTTTTGTTAATAGTATAAAAGATTTTATTGATTTCTATTCAGGTAAAGATGGACTGATTGAGCAAAGAGTTAGCAGTAAAAACTCACAAATTAAAAAATTAGACACGGATTTAGAGGCTTTCAACATAAAAATGACCTCTTTAGAAGCTAGGCTGTTTGCTCAATACAATGCGATGGACTCATTGGTTGCTCAACTTAATAATACCGGCTCATATATAACACAGCAACTCGCAAATATGCCTGGAGTCGTTAAGCAATCTAATTAAAATCGATAATAAAATTTAAATTAATGTGAACTTGTTTTAAATATAAAAAGCTTGTCATGTTTTAAATTTATTGATCTTTACCTTTTCTGTAGTGTTACATAGTGCTATCTTTTTGACGCACACTTCTAGTCTTTTTCTAAAAGAAATAATCTTGATTAGAATTCAATATTTTCTGATAAACTACTTACTATCGTGTTGATTTATTTCCACTTGATGGCACTAGTGTTTGTAATGTTGGCGCTTTTATTGCTTGATGTATTATCTGTGTAAAGTAACATATATTTAAAAACTCTAAATGTTGATTTCATAGTGGACTTTAGCAATCGCTAAAATTGGGTATGCACGTCAGCTTGCCGCTATTGCTTAATAATAATATTTAAAACTTATAAATTGGGAACGTTGATGGAAGAACAATCAGATACTATTCAAAAAATGTTAATGCAAGCAACGTTAATGTCAAATTTAGCTACGTTGAAATGTTATTACCCTGAAATTCATCAGTTTTATCAAACCTATAAACTCTCTGGAAATGAAATCTCCATTGATAATAACGGAAAACCTAATTTATTGAATAATGGAGAGTTTGTTTATGATGATGCTGCACTCTTTGCAAAATCCCAAGTAGATAATTTTTGCAGTAATACAAACTATCAAAACTACTTTACTTTTGATATTGCTCCTCAAAAAGATAGTGAAATAAACTTTGAGCATGAGAGAACTCTCAAAAAGCTAGATACAATAAGGAAGAAAGATACTTTCTATGATACGCCGAATAACCCATGGAATGAGGAACAGATTGATTGTATGTTCATGATTGGATCGGGTTTAGGGTATCAAATAGAAGAGATATTCAAGCAAAAGCGTGTTTGTAATTTCTTCTTATTTGAACCATCGCCCGAAGTGTTCTTTGCAATGCTACATTGCATTGATTTAAAACCATTAATAGAGCATTGCTTTGCAAAGGCTGGGCAATTTAAAATTACTATTGGCTTTGGACCTGAAACTGCGCTGAATAACTTAAATGACTACCTTAAAGAAATAGGTAATTTCAATATCGCTAGAATGTTTGTATTTAAGCATTATGAAAGTGAAACAACCGAGAAATTGATTTCATTAATTCAAGAAATAGGACATCGATTAAGCCAAGGATTTGGCTTCATGGAAGATGAAGTGATTGGTTTTTCGCACTTGCTGTCAAATATTGAAGCGGGCTTTCCTTTGTTAATGAAGAAGGAATATTTTGTTAATAAAAATCCAAATAGGCCTGTTCTTATAGCTGGAAATGGACCATCACTAGATAATAAAATTAAAATAATTAAAGAAAGAGAAAATGAGTTTATAATTTTAAGTTGTGGCACATCATTAAGGGCGTTGTTAGCAAATGGTATAACCCCTGATATCCACATTGAAATGGAAAGAACATCAACGACATTACCTTGGATTGAAAGCATTCCCAATCAAGAACAATTAAAAAATATCCAGATTATTGCTTTAGCTCCTGTTTGTGATGAAGTGCTAAATAAATTTAAAACACCAAAAATAATCAATAAACTATTTGACTATGGCGGGTATTTAGTTAAGGAGCTTGATAAGTTAGATTTATATGAATCGCCTGACAAGATGAATCCTACAGTAACTAATTGTGCATTAACATTAATGATTTCTTTAGGTTTTAAAAACATATATTTGATAGGCACAGATTTAGGGTTTAAGAGCTTAGAGCACCATCATTCGAAAGACAGTATGTATTATGACGAAGAAAAATATAGTACCAAGGAATCCCTTGATATGTTCAAAAAAGAACTAACACTAAAAGGTAACTTCGGTGGGAAGGTATATAGCACTAAGGTGTTTGAACAATCAAAAGGAAATATTGAATTATTGTTAGATAAAAATAAGTCGGTTACTGCGTTTAACTGCTCAGATGGTGTCGCCATAAAAGGGACTACTCCTTTGGAATTCGATGAAATTCCCGTGATTAAAAATAAGATCAGCAAAAAAGAGTTCCTAACAGACTTGTTAAAAATATCCTTTAGCTCTGAGCAGCTAAGTTATTCCGAAATAGAAGCCTTAGCGTTAAAATCATTTGGAGATATTAAGTCCATTATAGATAAACTCTTTGCTATTACAGATAGAGATATTCGTTCACGTGATGAATTACGTCTATTATTTTCTTTACAATATCAAACATTGTTTAAAGAAATAAAAAGTTTGACAAAAAGTGCAGGCGCTGTAGGTTTGTTTTTGCAAGGGAGCTTAAAATATTTTCACGCAGTCATTATGAGTAACTCATATTATTATAATAATTTAGATAAAAGAAATATTTATATTAACGATGCTATTACTATTATGAAGGAACACTTTTATGTAACTTATCAAGAATTAACTGAGCGATATAATATGCCGTCGAAAGTTTAGGGCACACGATTTAAGTTTATGATTTGTAATTATAAAAATTGAGATTGGGAAGAAGAATGCTAGGCTACAGTGAATATTCTATCGGTAAATTATTGTGAATGAATTTATTATTATTGATGATCGGAAAATAGGTAAGGATTATCCTCCATATATCATTGCAGAGCTATCCGCTAACCATAATGGGGATATTGAGCGCGCCTTTAAAATTATGGAAGCAGCAAAAAAGGCCGGTGCAGACGCTATTAAACTTCAAACTTATACGCAAGATACTATTACGATTGATTGCGACTCTGAAGACTTTCAAATAAAAGGGGAAATGTGGGGAGGGAAGACGTTATACCAGCTATACAAAGAGGCTCATATGCCTTGGGAGTGGCATAAGCCTCTTTTTGAAAAAGCTAAAGAGTTAGGCATAACAATATTTAGTTCCCCTTTTGACTTCTCTGCTGTTGATTTATTACAAACATTAGATGCTCCTGCTTATAAAATAGCATCCTTTGAGCTAATAGATTTACCGTTAATTGCTTATGTCGCAAAAAGCGGAAAACCAATGATTATCTCAACTGGAATGGCGACAGAAAATGAAATATCTGATGCAATAAATACTGCAAGAGATAATGGTTGTAGTGAATTAATTGTACTGAGATGTGTAAGTGAGTATCCGGCTTCACCAGAAGACTACAAATTAAAACTAATTCCATACCTTGCAGAAAAGTTTGATGTTATTACTGGTTTATCTGATCATACTTTAGATAACACCACCGCGATTACAAGTGTTGCAATGGGCGCATGTGTTATTGAAAAACATGTAACACTTGATAGATCTGGTGGAGGACCTGATGATAGCTTTTCATTAGAGCCTAAAGAACTCACAGAGCTGTGTTCTAGTACCAAATCAGCGTGGCTTGCTCTTGGTGATGAAGTTTTTGAAAAAGAATCAGGTGAATTTAGTCACATCAAAGCACGCAGATCTTTATATATAGTTGAAGATATAGCGAAAGGTGAGAAATTTACAGCACAAAATATAAGAAGTATTCGACCTGGCTATGGTTTGCTACCCAAGTATTATGACGAACTACTTGGGAAAACTTGTAATGCCGATGTTTGTAGAGGAACTCCATTGTCAAAAAAATTTATAGACTTTAAATTTTCAGATGATGTGAGTTAGAAAATGCAGACTTCATTAATATTCAATTATCTATTTACGGACTACCGTTAAAAATTATGAGTGCTATTTGTATAATCCCAGCAAGAGGTGGAAGTAAAAGAATACCAAAGAAGAATATTAAAGATTTTCTTGGGAAGCCTATTATTGCCTATTCTATTGAAGCGGCAATAAAGTCAGAGTTGTTTGATGAGGTCATGGTCTCAACTGATAGTGAAGAGATTGCTAATATTGCAAAGGCTTTTGGTGCTATTGTTCCATTTATGAGAAGTAAAAAAAATTCTGATGACTTTTCAACCACCGCAGATGTTCTATCTGAAGTTATACAAACCTACAAAGCTATAGGGAAAAATTTTGATATTGCTTGTTGCTTATATCCTGCAGCGCCACTAGTGACGCCAAAAAAATTAAAGGATGGACTTAGAAGTTTAGTTAGTAATAATTTTGATTCAGTGTTTCCAGTTGTTCAGTTTTCAACGCCAATACAGAGAAGTTATAAGCTTACTGATGGAAAATTAGCATTGAACTGGCCTGAATATAGGAACGCTAGAACACAAGACGTTGAACCTTCATTTTATGATTCGGGGCAGTTTTATTGGTTTTCTGTTAATCAATACCTTGAGACAGGGGATATTATAACCACTAACTGTGGGGCAATTGAAATACCTGAAATTGAATCTCAAGATATTGATAATGAAACAGATTGGTTATTAGCAGAAATGAAATTTCAGCTGTGTAACCGAGAGAGGCTGATTAAATGAAGATCGATATAATAACCGATGGTAATAATCAATTGGGTTTGGGGCATATTTATCAAACGTTGACACTAATAGATTATTTGTTAGAGCAGGATTCGACGCTTGATATTAACTTATACACTAAAAGTGAGCCTTCAGTTATATCTCTATTAAAAAGGAGTGGTTGTGAGGTTACTTTTTGCTCTAATGATCGAGAAATATTGGATTTACTTGTACAACGACAAGCTGAGCGTATTATTTTCGATAAGCTCGATGTGTTTCCTGAGCTAGCAAAAAATATTAAGCAACTATTAACGGCGAAGCTTTTTATTTTTACGAACTTAACAGAGGCAAATAATTACGCTGATGTCACACTACTTGCTGATATTGGGAGTAACTTTAAAAATATTTATAAAAAGGATGCTCGTTCTGGAAAGGTTGAATTTTTTGGGCCTAAGTATTGGATATTACGCCCGGAATTTTATCGCTATAGGTTAGCTAAAAAAACTCCTCTTGGAGATGTTCGAAAAATAATGCTGATATTTGGAGGCTCTGATCCATCAAACTTCTCATCAGCGGTATTAATGGAAATATTAAAGATGACGATGAGTTTTCAAGTAACACTCGTTATTGGGAGTAGTTTTGCACATACTGCTGAACTTGAGCGAGTTATTAATGGCAATCAATCTAATTCAGATGTATCTGTTTATCAAAATATTTCAAATGTCGCTGAAATGATGTCATTGCATGATGTTGTTTTTGCTTCCCCTGGATTGTCATTTTTTGAGTCGATAGTAATTGGAACACCGGTTGTTGGATTTCATCAAAATGAATTGCAAAAAAAGGCTTACCAAAATGTTTTTCCAACGTTGGGCAAAAAAGATATTAAAAACATCTCTAAAATATTGGTTAATAAAAATTTTATTTTTAGCGACAATTGTGCCATCAAAAGAATGGCAATAGGCGAAGGAAAAAATGAAATACTTCAAGAAATACTATCAAGTTAATAGCAATCAAATATAAGTTGGGAATAGATAAAATGTCAGCAAATTTTTCATGGAAAAAACTAGGACAAATATTTGAACCTAAAGGCCAGTTTGATTGGGTAGCGTCACATGGCATGCTGCCAACTGTAGATCATGTTGAGGGAGATGTTTTTCGTATTTACTTCTCCGGTCGAGATGTGAATAACATTTCAAAAACAGGCTTTGTAGAAATTAATATTAATTCCCCCTTAGATATATTGCACTTATCAGAATCACCGGTATTGGATATTGGTGAGTTAGGGAGCTTTGATGATAACGGTGTTTCGCCTACGTGTATGGTAAATGATGGCGATAAAAAATATTTTTATTTTATGGGCTGGAACAAAGGTTCAAAAGTTCGTGCGGCTGAAGTTTCAGGATTGGCCATTAGTGAAAATAATGGTGAGACATTTAGCCGACTATCTCGAGCCCCCATTATAGATCGAACAGATGCTGAACCTTATACTATTTTGGTTATATCTTGCATTATTATTGAAAATGGCATTTGGCGAATGTGGTATGACTCTGCAGATTGTTGGTTAACTGAAGAGCTACCAAGATATAACATCAAATATGCAGAATCTGTTGATGGTATTCATTGGAAAAGAGATGGTATTGTTGCTGTTGATTATAAAGATGATCGTGAAACGCGAGTTTCAAGAGCGAGCATTATAAAAGATAACGGACTATACAGAATGTGGTACTGCTACGCTATAGGGGCAGGAGGCTATGAAATGGGCTACGGAGAGTCACTAGACGGCTATCAATTTACAAGGTTAGATCACAAAGTAGGTATTAGTGTTTCAAAGTCGGGCTGGGACTCAGAAATGATTTGTTACCCTAATGTCTTTAGGCATAATGATAAGACATATATGCTTTACTCCGGAAATGGCTATGGTCGTGAAGGCTTCGGGATTGCCGTCCTAGAAGAAAATAATGATGAAAAGTAGCTTTTCTAAAAAAAGAGTGTTGGTTTTCGGTGCTGCTGGATTCATGGGGACATACTTAATTGATGCCTTATTGAATTCAAATTATCACGTTGTAGCGTCAGATATTGATGCTTCAAATGAAGATTATTTTCTAGAACGAAATATTCCATTTATTAATATAGATATTACTAAGCAGGATGACTTTCTAAAGTTGGAAGGAAAATTTTTTGATGTAGTGGTACACCTTGCAGCTCATCAGCCAGCAAATGTTAGCGATAAAAATGATGATCCTGAAAGCTACATGCAAGTAAATGTTATCGGTACTCTTAATATTCTTAAATATTGTAAGAATAGTCATGTTGGAAAAGTCATTTATGGCAGCTCTCATCGGAATACTCAAGGCTTATGGCCTGCAAATAAGCCGTTGTCAGAAAGTGATGGGCGTGCAATTAAATTTGATACTGAGTACACTTTATTTAGTATTTCTGAAACGGCAGCTCAAGATTTAGTTGAATATTACAATACGCAGCATGATCTCCAGTGTATTACGTTTAGACTCCCTCCCGTGTATGGTTATGGACCACATACTGAAATATTTAAAGGTGGCAAGCCTATTAAAACAGGGTTTCAAATCTTTATAGATAAAGCTATTACTGGTGAGTCCATAGAGGTTTGGGGTGATACTAATGTTGGTCGAGATATTATTTATATAAAGGACGTAATTAATGCTTTTGTTTTAGCCATTGAACATCCAGATGCAAGGGGGCTTTTTAATATAACGTCAGGAAAAAAATTAACTTTAATGGAAGAAGTAGAAACCATTATTGATGTTTTTAGTGAGCAAAATAATAAGCCAGAACTGATAAAAAGACCTGACATTAGCAATAATATTGACTCTTTTTATTATGACATAAGTAAAGCAAAAGAAGTGTTAGGGTGGTCACCTTCATTTAGTTTCAAGGATATGTTAGTTGATTTTATTAAAGAATCTAGCGCTAAAAAATTTAGCCACTTAGTGGATAAAAGGCAAGTTAATATAAATGAATATAATCAATAAGGAAAAATTATGTTAGAGATCGATGGTATTGAATTGATGGGTGAAAATGTTAAATCGAAATTAAAGTCGTGTGGTGAAAATGTAACTATATACCCAATGGCTAAGATTGCGTTTCCACATACTGTTGAGATTGCGTCAAATGCGAAAGTAAGGGATTTTGCATTCATCTTTGCTGGTGAAGGGGTCAAAATAGGAGAGTATAGTGATATTCAGCCACATACCGTTATATGGGGAGGAGGGCTAACTATTATTGGTGATCGTGTATCTACTGGACCGGGCACAGTTTTTCTCTCACAAACCTATAGTCACAAAACGCCAGGTCTAAAAATGGTTGACGGGATGGGAGACGAGCAAAGTGAAATTTTAGGCGGTGTACTTGAAGTTGGTAATGATGTTTATATTGGTGCCAATAGTACAATTATGCCGGTTAAAATAGGCGAAGGTTGTGTTATCGGGGCAGGTAGTTTTGTAGGAAAGGACTGTGAACCATGGGGTATTTATATCGGTAGCCCCGCCAAACGTGTAGGCGAAAGAGAGCGGTGATTGGTACTTGTTCGATAATGCAGCCCACCTTTATTCCTTGGGTGGGTTATTTTGATTTAATTGATACGGCCGATAAATTTATATTTTATGATGATGTTCAGTTTACCAAGCAAAGTTGGCAGTGTAGAAACCGCATAAAAACTGCAAATGGTATTACATGGCTAACGGTGCCACTGAAAAAACATGCGTTAGCTGAAAGAATTAATCAAGTAGAAATAAATAACTCCAGGCCATGGATATCTAAGTTACTAAAAACATTATTTTACAACTACCAAAAGGCACCATTCTTTAAGGAGGTTTATAGTTTTATTGAAGAGATCTTTAGACATCGAGAATATTTGCTACTATCAGAATTAACTATTGAAATTATTCTAGCGGTAGTAAGCAAGCTAGAAATTAAAACTGATGTACAGTTGAGCTCTTCTCTTGCTACCTTAGATGGAGGGCGTAATGGCAATCTGGTTAATATATGCCAAGAATTGAAGTGTTCTAATTACCTTTCTCCTAAAGGCTCATCGGTATATATCGAATCGGAAAAATCCGGTGGAATATTCGCAGAACATGATATAAATTTGCAATATCAAAATTATACTCACCCGGAGTATACTCAAAATTATGGGGTGTTTGAACCATACATGAGTGTTATAGATTTACTTTTTTATGAAGGCTTTCAGCGCTCTATGGATATTATTAGAAGTGGTCGTGGGACAAACTTAACCTCAGCACAACTATAGTCATAATACGCACTCTTAACAATCAAAAAGCAAATTGATTTACTTTTTGGGGGGAACGATGAAGCGACCAAGATTAGCCGATTGGAAACTGTTAATTGAATTACCCATAATAAGCGGTCTTGCGATTGCTTATTCTTATAAACAAAACCTCCAAAATATTTTTTAAAAGCTGGGCTGATAAACGCTAAAATTTTGAAAGTAGATGAAATACTTTTAATGGAGAGCGTGTAGTTTACTAAAGCTGTATTATCTTTGATTTCAAAGACATTATTTCCTCTTAAGCGGTAATAATGAGAGTGATGAGTAGCCAAGAGCAATGGCTATCTATTATTGAAGATCAATAAACCAGCGGCTTGCTCATCTAATTTGAATATTTTTACGTTTTATCATTTTTTATAGTTAAATGGGCTAGTCAAGTGGTAACGTCACAGGATGAAAGTATTTCATCCTGTTCTTAATCCTTACGTTTTAGCTTTACGTTTGAATAATAAAAGCTCTGAATTGAACTCGTCAACTGTTTCATAACCGTAAGGAATAATACTGGAATCTACTAATTCATAATTTGGTAACATTGAGTTGTAATCATCTGATTTTATGGGTGTCTTAACGCCTACTGGATTTTCATTAGTCTTAATTTGTTTTCCTTCACGCATATTCCGTAACAATACCCATTTTGCATTTAAGCGTGAAACATGATTACAATAATTTTGAACTATCGTTGGCTCCATTTCTTGGAACGAAATAAAATTAACAAACAAGTCAACGGAACCTTGTAACATTTCAATTTGCCATGAACAGAAGACAGACGCCTGTGGTAAATCTTCAATCTTAATAATTTTTAGATCTTTTGTTTTATGATAAGAGCTCACGTTCTCCTCACCTAAAACCTGACTTAAATAATATTGGGCTATATAACTTGTTGGGGGGATATCCACATCTATATATTTGAGTCCTTCAATATTTGAAGAAGCTAGCACCTCGCCCAAGCTTCCAAATCCACCACCAATTTCTAATACTACTCTTGGAACGTCGCCATTTAAATGCTTTTTCAAAAAAGCTAACCCTAATAGATAGTTTAAAGAAGAGCGGCTAAACCATCTGCCTTCGAACTCAAAGTGCTCGATAGGATCTCCTTCTTTGCTTTCACTAAATTGGTGAAGCTCAGGTAAAGAACGGATATCATCAGATGCTTTTAAAACTCTATAGTCACTAAGTGCTTGAGTAAGTCCATCAAGAAACAGCCCCAAGCCTAATTGAGGTTTTTTAGCATTTGGGTGATTTTCAAGTAACCAATTTTTCAATCCTTTTACCTGTTCTTGACTAAACCCTCCTCCTGGAGAACCATAAGTTGGAGCGAAAAATGAAAGAGGTAAAGGCAATGATCTAAATTTTTCAATACCTTCACGGTAAAGCTCCTCAACGATTTCTGCTGAGGCATTCTCCCAAAAAGAAGATGGTTTAAAAATTTCATCTTGTGTCTCTAGTGCCAAACGAGATTCAGCCAACTCTGGGTATTCAAACATAAAGTAATGGTCCTAAATAGATCGAAAAATATTAATAAATATATTATAGCGAAAGATATTGCTGTCTTCATTTCAATTTTTATCAAATCAAGTTTAATATCTTTTAACGGCTGGTTTTCAATTTTTTTTGTGTGTGAGTGGAATTGTTGTAAGGCGATATTATGTTTTGATTGATTTTTCGCGAAATAAAATTTATGCCCTAAAACTAGTATCCCAACTTGCGTGTTGCATTTTACCTGTGACACTAATTATTTTCTTTCAATGGCGTATACCTTGGTAATAGTCTTGCAAATGGTATTGATATTGCGATTCGATTGAATAATTATCAAGTTTAGTGTTTTTTATAAATATTTATGCTTTATCTTAAAAATTTCTGTTGATTGAATATCAGAAAAAGTCATTTTTATATTGAATTTATGTGAAATTAGTAATGCTCTTTTAGTGTAACCTATGACTGATTATCGATAAATTTATTGCTCCATCACCTGTATAAATCTGACATTCATTTTCTCTAAACGTTGCGTCCAATATCTAGTATTGATTATCCTCTATAACCCTATGCCAACATATATACCCTGTGGCCATTTCAACCTCTTTTAGTGAATGACATTTTCCAATATATACCCATGCAGATTGTTATAACAATATATCTTTAAGCGCCTGAATCACAGAGTCTTGCTGCTCATCAGTCATTTGATGAAAAAGTGGAATACTAATCGCTCGTTTGTAGTAATTTTCAGCGTTAGGGAACTGTCCTACTTTACTTCCTCTATTTTTATAAAAAGGCTGAAGATGGATCGGAATATAATGTAAATTAACACCTATATTTTTTTGACGCAGTGCATCAAAAACTTGTTGGTGGCTCAGTGTTATTTCAGCTAGTTTGAGCTGGATAACGTATAAGTGCCTGGTGGAGTAACTGTCGCTGGTTTGTTCGGGCAAAGTTAACGGAAAATCACGTAATTTTTCATTATAGCGCTTGGCGAGCTTGTTACGCTTATTAACAAATTCAAATAGTTTGGTTAATTGACTTATTCCTAATGCTGCTTGCATTTCGGTCATACGATAATTGAAACCTAGTTCAATTTGTTGATAGTACCAAGCACCATGGGTTGGCTCAGTCATTAACTTATCATCACGAGTAATGCCATGGTTTCTAAGCAATGCCATTCTTTTAGCTAATTTTGCATTGTTCGTGGTGGCAACGCCACCTTCAGCCGTTGTAATTATTTTTACCGGATGAAAGCTAAATACCGCTATATCGCTAAACTGGCAACCACCTATTGGGTTACTTTTATATTTACCGCCAATGGCGTGTGATGCATCTTCGATGATTGCAAAGCTATATGTTTTACTAAGTTCATGGATTTTATCCATATCACAAGGCTGACCACATAAATGGACAGGAATAACTATGTTAGGTAGAGGTAAATTATTTTGCTTAGCATGGGTTAACTTGTTTTCTAGTGCATTTGTGCTCAAGTTATAAGTATCGGGATCTATATCAACAAAATCCACGTCAGCGCCACAATATAAAGCGCAGTTTGCACTTGCTACAAATGAAATCGGAGATGTCCACACTACATCGCCTTTTGATAGCCCTAAGGCTAAACAAGCTAAATGCAGTGCTGATGTCGCAGAATTCACAGCAATGGCATGGTTAGCCTTAGTAGTCGCCATTATTTTGCTTTCGAATAATGGTACTTGTGGCCCTTGAGTTAAAAAGTCAGATTTTAGAACCTCAACTACCGCATCAATATCATGTTGAGAAATATCTTGCTTGCCGTAGGGGATCATTGTTCGGCCATTTGGTTGAACGTCAGCAACTGCTCAACAGTTAAAAATTCAGGGTTGTTTTTTGAATTATACTCGAAATTTGAATCAACGAGTTGGCCGCGCTCCTCTATGAGATTGACGGTAAAATCATTGCTTCTACTAGAAAATTTAATACTTGGTGCTATAACAAAGTGATCATCGTATTCATAGGTATGATAGGAATCATCAGCTGGGCACATTATTTCATGTAATTTCTCGCCTGGCCTAATACCAATGATCTTGATTGGCAAGTTAGGCGCCATAGCTTTGGCTAAATCTACTATTCTCATGGATGGAATTTTAGGTACAAAAATTTCGCCACCCAACATACGTTCAAAGTTTTTTAGAACAAAGTCAACACCATCTTGTAAGTTGATCCAAAAACGTGTCATCTCATTGTGAGTAACAGGTATTTCTGCAGCATTTTCATTAATTAATTTTTCAAAAAAAGGTACTACTGAACCACGTGAACCAACAACGTTGCCATAACGAACAACTGCAAAAGTAGTATTATGTCCGCCCGAAATATTATTGGCAGCAACAAATAGTTTGTCTGATACTAACTTAGTAGCGCCGTATAAATTAACTGGGTTAGCAGCTTTGTCTGTTGATAAGGCTATTACCTTACTAACATTATTTGCCAACGCAGCAGATATAACATTTTCAGCGCCATTTATATTTGTTTTAATACATTCCATTGGATTGTATTCTGCGGCAGGCACTTGCTTTAATGCCGCAGCATGTATAACAAAGTCAACACCATTCATTGCTTGAGTTAGGCGTTCTTTATCGCGAACGTCCCCAATAAAGTAACGCATACAAGGCTGGTTGAAATCTTGCTGCATTTCAAATTGCTTTAATTCATCGCGAGAATATATGATGATTTTATTTGGAGTATAATTTTTTAATAGTGTTTTGACGTACTTTTTCCCAAAAGAACCCGTACCACCAGTGATGAGAATGTTTTTATTGTTGAACATTACTTTTAATGCCTTTTGGGTTGTTTAAAATTTATTTTAACAAATTATAAATATGATGAGTTACTTAGTGCTTCTATCTGTGTAAATTCATGATTGAATATCAACGGTGAACTAATAACCGTGTGCATTTAAGTAAGCATATAATATACCAATTTAATTTTTAATTGAATACAGAGCTTTACTTCAAAGTAGTAAATATAACTCATAATAGCTAAGAGTATATACTGTGGTACATAGACTAATTAATTTAATATGGTCTAACTAACAAGCTATGATATCTTCTTATTCTTTTAGTTGGCATGTACCCTAAATAGCTTCGCTTTTACCTTGAATTATATTTTATATTACTTGATTACTTAAAATGGGCAGATACTTTGTCTTAAAGTTTTTCAGTGTCTAAAAATATTGATGCAGTCTTATCGCTACTAAACGTTATTCATGAGCCGTGCTGCTTTGTTAGTATCTAACTATCGAAAATCGTATGGCTTGGTAATGAACTAGATAAAAATAGCTAGAATAAGTATTTCATATTACATGTGAATTACAGGTTACTCGGAATATTTTTACGTACGAAAAAAACACGTAGATAGTGATAGTTAAAATCTTATAAGTACAACTTGACTTATCATTGGGGTTAATACTTTTGGTATAATTTGGTAACTTTCTTGCGACCCTTTAACTTTAAAAGTTTCTCAGCGATAGCTTGTTTACTTAGTTGTGCTTTTTCTGTTAATTGCTGATCAAGTGAAGCCATTTCATTAACTAGAGGGAGCTCTGTGCTAAGTTGCTTTTGTGTGTAAACTTTAAACAATTCGGCGATAAGAGACTGACGCTCTGCAGCTATATTTGCTAGCAGCTCGCCAGTTAATTGACTTTCTTCATTGGTTACGATGCTCTGCTGGCTCTCTTCACTATTATTATCTTCTAATTGAGATAACAATTGTTTTGATAAGCTATTAATAGCTAAAAGGCAAGATTGCACACTGTCAATCACTAGAAACTGACCTGTGTTTGATTTTCAATAGGGATAGCATCCCAGCCTGATTTTATTGGAATCAATACTTGAGCCACATCATTAAGTTTATCAATATCATTATCGGTACTCGCTTCAAGTAATTTTTCAGAACAAAATAGGTAGAGATCAGATAAATTCTTTGATATTTCTCCACCTTGTTCAAAATCAAGAGAAGATTCTAATACACCAATAATGGCAATTGCATTGGATAGCTCAGAACCTTTTTTAGCATAATTTTTTTGCGCGATAGCACCTTTAGCGGTTGCTATGTTATCTAACAGTTTTTGAAACAGTAACGCGACTAGGCGATATGGGGAGGCTTCGCCTGCGTTGCCCATTTCTGTTTGTTGATATTTCTTTAACGATATATGAGCCATTTTTTACTCCAAAATAACACTTACTTGGTGTCGATATATTACTTTAGTTCAAGCGTATTATTGATAACAACAGAGAAACCCTCACTCTGTGCTTTTTTAAAGGCGCTTATTAATGTTGCATGTTGAATACCTTCAATATTGTCAATAAGGCCATTTTCAGTAATCTCTATGTTATCCCAACCTCGGCTAACCAAATATTGCTCGATTTCAGCAAGTTGTTCATCTAAATTATCATTGCTTGAAAACATATTAAAAGCATATCTATTTCCTAGTGTTTGTTCATTGCTTTCAGCGATACATTCAGCACTACCATTTAATATTAACATTTATCTGTCCTATCATATTTAAAATACCTAAGTTTTCTAGGTATTCATGAATCGTGCCATTTATCCTGTCAGAGGATTGACTGCACATATTAATACTGGCAAGAATAACGGCTTAGCCGAGTAATTGCAGCATTCTTTCGGGTATCGATTGACTCTGGCTTGCCAATGCAGTAGTTGCTTGCGCTTTTATTTGTTGAGAAACTAACGTTGCTGTCTCTTGAGCATAATCGGTATCTTGTATACGTGAACGGCTGGCCGTTACATTAGTTTGTATATTATTAAGATTACTTATTGTGTGCTCGAGTCTGTTGACGAAAGCGCCCAAATGCGAACGTTGGTTGTCAACAAACTGTAATGCGCTATCTATCGTGCCTATTGCAAGCTGATAATCATCTTTTAAATCTAGTGCATCTAAACCAAGATTATCGCTAGAAAAACCAGCAACTTTGATATTTAGCGTTTGGTTTGCGTCTGCACCTATTTGAAAAGATGTTGTTTTCCCACTAATGCTCACAGATGTACTGTAATCTTCTAGGGCAACTTCATTAAAGCTTGTTGGGTCCCAATTATTGCCTGAACCAAAATCAGTGTTGGTTGCATTATTATCACCACTAACAAAATAACTATCAAAATTTGCGGTCGTTTTAGCGCTGCTAGCGCCAACAATCGTTTCTTCTCGGCTAGCACCTCCTGCGGCATCTAAACCACCAAAAGCCCCATTGTCGGTATTGCCAGTATTAATGTTCGCTGTCACAAAGTCTTCAAATGTTGTACCAGCCATTAATGTGGTTTGTAAGGCCGCGTTATTGGCAAAAGTGCCTTGTGCAGCAAGGGAAGCGTCAAAAGTATTACCTGCAGATAAACTTGTCATAATATCTTTAATGCCAGCTTCACCTACTTGCTCTTCTAAATAACGCATAGTGATATAGCCACCAGAATACACTCCGGCTACTTGAAGGCTAGTTGGCGTAGCGGGAAGTCCTGCAGTGCTAGTGAATATACTATTTAATTCAGTTTTAATTGCCCCAATACCACCTAAGGCTGCAACATCAGCTGCTACCCTATCATCAGCGCCACTGACCGCTTCAGCTGTTCCTTCCACAAACCAAGTGGGCGTTGCAGATAAGTTCATTTGGTTTGCCATCACAGCGTGTGTCATCTCATGTAAAATAGTCGACTTTAGTGATTTGATTTTGCTGGAATCTAAAGTAGAAAAATCATCTAAATCAATTGTCATTACTAGCTCAGAGCCTGCGGGCGCAAGATATGATACAGAGGCTAATTTACCGCCAGCACCATCGACATTCTCAAGGTCAATTTTCATTTTTGCACCATCACCGGATAAACCGAGCACATTTTGAATAATGTCTTCAGACTCTGCTAAAACGCCACTTCGTAATACACCTAAAATATTACGTTCTGCTTCATTTGCGCCGCCTAAACCTAAACGGTCTGTTTGATCAAAAACCTTATTTCCACCAAAGGTTGTTGTTTCATTTATTCTGGTTAACTCTTGCTTTAACTGTTCGCTTTCTTTATTTAGTGCATTTTTATCTTCAGCTGACAATGCGCCATTCCCAGCTTGTAAAGAGAGGTCGCGCATTCTAAATAGTATATTTGTGACTTCTTCTAATGCGCCCTCAGTTGTTTGTGCAAGAGAAATTCCGTCGTTGGCATTACGCTGGGCAACAGAAAGTCCGTTAACTTGTGAAGTTAGTCTATTCGATATTTGTAGGCCAGCAGCATCATCAGCGGCTGAATTAATACGCATACCAGAAGACAAACGAGTGAAGGTAACAGATATTCCGTTGGAATTACTGCTAAGTTGACGCTGTAAAAATAAGTTTGTGCTATTGGTCAGTATGCTGTTCATTTCATGCCATACCATGGAGAAAATAATTCAGTTATTACGTGCTTTATCGGTTGTTCTTTATTTTTCTTTAATTAACTTTAACTATTTCCAATAAAAAGCAGCTTTGTAAAGAGGTTATTCATTTGTTTTTAGTCAAAGAAATGGCACAAAGCGTCAATTTTTTGTTGATTAATCAACACAGCAAGCTATTATGACGATAATAATTAAAAGTGACTTAAGAAAGCACTGGGCAAGGATAAAAAATGCAAGGTCAAAAACATATTCTAGTCGTCGATAATGACGCCGCAAGACGTCATCAAATAGAAACTGTTTTAGCCTTTGTTGGCGAACATTTTTTTGTTTTTCCTGAAGATGAAGTCGATAAGCATTTAGCTGAAGTTCCTGACATTTTGACAATTATCCTAAGCGGTAATATTTCTACTAAATTACAAGGAATAATACTTTCTAATCCTACTTGTCCATTTATTTATCATGATGTTGTAGATAAACAAACCATTAAAGGTTATGCAAATATTGTTGGTGAGTTGTCGACACCACTCAATTATGCTCAATTAGTTGAGCTAATACATAATAGCCATCAATACCATAACAATTTACCCTCAAAGCGCAGTGTTAGTGGTCCGAATCCTTTATTTCGCTCTTTAGTTGGCACCAGTGCGCCAATGCAACAAGTACGTTTTTTGATCGAACAAGTGGCCGGTACCGCTGCTAATGTCTTGATTTTAGGTGAATCGGGTACAGGTAAAGAAGTCGTTGCACGAAACATTCATAACTTGTCTGATCGTCACAAAGCGCCTTTTGTACCGGTTAACTGTGGCGCTATTCCGCCAGATTTACTTGAAAGTGAATTGTTCGGCCATGAGAAGGGGGCTTTTACTGGTGCCATTTCAACCCGTAAAGGTCGTTTTGAAATGGCGGAAGGTGGTACCTTATTTCTTGATGAGATAGGCGACATGCCACAACCGATGCAAGTAAAATTATTGCGTGTATTGCAAGAACGCACATTTGAACGTGTAGGAGGGGCAAAAAGCCTTAAAGCTAATGTACGTATTGTCGCAGCTACGCATCAGCACTTAGAAGATATGATCAAAACGAACCAATTTCGTGAAGACTTGTACTACCGGTTAAATGTATTTCCTATTGAAACGCCTGCATTAAGGGAACGTAAAGAAGATATTCCTTTGTTATTGCAAGAACTGATTTCTCGTTTCTCTTCGGAGCAAGGAAAATCGGTACGTTTTACTGATAAAGCTATTGAATCATTAAAAGAGCACCCGTGGGCAGGTAATGTTCGCGAGTTGTCTAACCTAATTGAACGTATGATTATTATGTATTCGGATCAAGTAGTTAATGTTGGACAATTACCATTAAAATATCGCCATATTGATGTTGAAGAATTTCAGCCTGAATACCCTGAGGAGCTACAAGAACGCGAAGCGATTAATGAACTTTTTTCTGGCTTTGAATATGACGAAGACGATGAATCATCTGAGAATGAATCGTCAGTAAATAATAATGCTGCTGTAGATGTATTACCTGCAGAGGGACTAAATTTGAAAGAGTATTTAGCAGATTTAGAAGTCGCATTAATTAATCAAGCGCTAGATAAAAATGACTGGGTTGTCGCACGTTCTGCTGAATTGTTAGGTATGCGCAGGACAACGCTAGTTGAAAAAATGCGTAAATACAGCCTACAAAAAAATAGCTGATTTTGACTAAAACTCCGCTCTAGTAAAATTTAGCTTCATGTGAAATGGCTCTGAATTATATTTTATTTTTAAGACAGCCATTTTATTGACAGCACTTACAGCTTAATAGAACCCATCTTAGCTTTTGAATTTAAATGATTTAATTGATTGGCATGATTAGTGCTTTATTCGAGTAATATTCTTATTCGGGTGAAACACTATGGCACTAGCTTTTTCTACATCAAGTCATTCTTCCACAGCCAATTCTATGCTGAGTCGAGCGTTTACATCTGTTGATAATGTTAATGCACATCAAGAAAAAACTTCGCACTTAGAAAGTGAAAGTTTCCCCGGTGAGTTGGCGCTTTTACGTCAGCAGAACCAACAAATACAACAAGTCATTGATGTTATGCCTACTGGAATGATCATGCTTGATGGTAATGGCATTGTGGTAAAAATGAATAACATGGCACAGCAATTGTTGGATGAGCCTATTTTAGGCCAAGCTTGGTTTAATGTCATAAAGCGTTCATTCAAGCCTAGAGCTGATGATTGGCATGAGGTGTCTTTAAACGATGGTCGTCGTGTTAAATTAGAAATTACGGCATTAGGCAATCAGCCTGGTCAGCTTATTATGATAACTGATTTGACAGAAACCCGTTTATTGCAGGACAAATTGGGACAGTTACAACGCTTATCTTCACTTGGTCGTATGGTTTCTAAGTTGGCCCATCAAATTCGGACACCACTTTCAGCGGCAATGTTGTATGGCGCAAACCTGTGCAATAAAAAATTAACGGAGACAGCCCGCGAAAGTTTTCAAAATAAATTAGTTTCTCGGCTGCAAGATTTAGAGCAGCAAGTTAATGATATGTTGTTATTTGCAAAAAGTGGTAAACAAGCGGTAGTTGAACCCGTTAATGTAAATAAGTTAATTGAACATGCTAAGCAAGCTATTGAACCACAAACACTGCAGGCTGGTGCAACAGTTAACTTGCATTTTTGTCAAGAAGACTGCGAGGTTTTAGGGAATATAACTGCTTTATCAGGGGCCATTCAGAATTTAATTCATAATAGTTTAGCGGTAATTAAGTCAAGTGCGGTTGTTGATATCAGCGCATACTGCCAAGACGACAATACCTACATTAGTGTGCGGGATAACGGAGAAGGCATTAGCGCTGATCTTGCTGATAAAATATTTGAGCCTTTTTATACCTCAAGAAGTCAAGGCACAGGCCTAGGGCTTGCGGTAGTTAAATCGGTAACTAGTGCTCATCAAGGTGAAGTGCATTTGCTGAGCCAGCCCGGAGAAGGGGCACATTTTTGTTTAAAAATTCCAAAACTAAGTAATCGCAAATCCGATGTCGGTAGTAACGAGCCCGGCAAGAAAACCGTTTGTGTTGAAGGAGTATAGTAATGAGTTCCAGTAAAATCATGGTAGTTGAGGATGATGATGGCTTACGAGAGGCACTTGTCGACACTTTACTTTTGGCTGGATATCAATGCATTCCAGTTGACTCAGGTGAGGATGCGTTGATAAAACTCAAATCTCAAACTGTTGATCTTGTTGTCAGTGATGTTCAAATGGGCGGAATGTCGGGTTTGTCATTACTGAAAAGTATTCGCCATACTTATCCTAAATTGCCAGTATTGATAATGACGGCATATGGTACTATTGATGATGCTGTACAAGCGATGAAAGATGGCGCTTGTAATTACATGGCAAAGCCGTTTGCTCCAGAAGTATTATTGAATATGGTTAATCAATACGTGCCGTTACAGCTACAAGATGATTGTGAGCCAGTCGTGGCAGATGAGAGTAGTATTGAATTATTAAAGTTAGCTGAAAAGGTTGCGAATACAGAAGCATCTGTCATGGTCTTAGGGCCTAGTGGCTCGGGGAAAGAAGTATTAGCACAATATATCCATAAAAGTTCACCACGCAGTCAAGCACCATTTGTTGCAATTAATTGTGCGGCAATTCCGGAAAATATGTTAGAAGCGACACTATTTGGTTATGAAAAAGGTGCTTTTACCGGCGCTATTCAAGCATGTCCAGGTAAGTTTGAACAGGCGCAGTCGGGTACTATTTTACTTGATGAGATTACTGAGATGGATCTTGGCTTACAAGCAAAAATATTACGTGTGCTGCAAGAGCGAGAAGTTGAACGCTTAGGAGGACGTAAAACCATTAAATTAGATGTTCGTGTTATCGCTACTAGCAATCGAGATTTGAAAGAAGCGGTTAGTGAAGGCGCATTTCGTGAAGATTTATACTATCGTCTTAATGTTTTTCCATTAACCTGGCTGCCATTAAATAAGCGCAGGGATGATATTTTGCCATTAGCACAACATTTGATTGCACGTATTTGTCAAAAAGACGGTAATGCTATTCCTGAGTTAACGGCTGCAGCTCGTAGTAAGCTATTTGCTTATGACTGGCCTGGTAACGTACGAGAGTTAGATAACGTTGTGCAACGAGCTTTAATTTTACAAAGTGATCGTTGTATTGATGTTGGTGATTTACTGATTGAAAACTTTGAACCGCCGCAAGTGCAAGACAACAACACGCTCGTGACGAAAGATGATAAGTTAGGTAGCGAGCTTAAATTGCAAGAACATCAAATAATTCTTGATACGTTACAAGCTTGTCGTGGCAGTCGCAAAGATGTGGCTGAGCGGCTAGGTATTAGCCCTCGAACATTGCGGTATAAAATTGCGCGTATGCGTGATAGCGGCATTCAAATTCCACTATAGATAATAATTGAGCACAACATAAGGACTATTCTTAGTGGCTGTTGAATTTCATTTATATTTTCAGCAATAGGCTGGTTCTAATGTTGGTAAAGCACAATGGGTGAGGTTTGGTTTTTCCAAATCAGTGACATTCTAATGTAGCTAGCGTTAAAATTAGCCATTGCCCAATGGTTGAGGCTAAAGTCGCCGTCCGACTCTGTGTTGAAAATAGTTTATTTAGATGAATAAATTACACCATTTCGTCTTAATTAAGCAGACTTTATCTCTCAGGTGAATTACTAAATAAAGATCAACAACTCCTAGTTACCTTAATTGATAAATTTCTGTGTTTTTATTGAAAACGTGAATGAGATATTGAGTTTTTTAGAGAGAAACAATCTTATTTAGCTCTAACTTGGGGTGATGATAATGAAAAACATAATTATTTCAAGATATTACTAAGTCTCTAACTACAGTAGTGGTATTTATGTCTAGCTCAAGGCGCTTAAGAGTGTCCAATAACGAGCTATTGGTAACTTGCACAACGTAGAAGTTGGCTTTAATAGTGCTGCTGTGACACTTTGCTTACCTCGAACTCAGGTTATTTAGGTTGCTTTTTTGTTTCCTTCCTCTAATTCTTTATCAAGATTGATATTATCTTTCTTATTGATTTATATCTTTTATTCACAATACCGTTGGCTTACTTTCCTATATTTGTATTGGCTATTCCTGCTTTGGCACTAAGATTGCTTTGTCTCTTAGTCATATTAGATAACAAGAAATTGACGCAAGTGAGTTAATTATGGACATCAAAACCAATTCTCTATACGCCCAAATGCAAAGTATGTCGATGGAAGCTATGGGTAATCGTTTACCTATTGGTGATAATGGTATGGGTACGCCGGCGGTTAGTAAAGCAGGTAGTGACTTCGGTAGTATGTTAAAAGATGCAGTAAATACCGTTAATGAGATACAACAAGATGCCGGACAAAAGAAGATGGCATTTGAAATGGGTGATCGCAATGTTACACTTGCCGACACTATGATTGCATCATCAAAAGCAGGTGTTGCGTTTGATGCCACGGTTCAAGTTCGTAATAAATTTGTTGAAGCCTATAAAGAAATTATGAGCATGCCAGTTTAGTGGTCCAGTTGTTAATTAAATACTCAAAAATACAGGTTACGCGGAGAAAGTAAGTGGCAGATTCAACAGACAATACAGGCATGGTGCTGGCAGATGGTAACAATGATTTAGTTGCTAACGACAACGCTGATGGTGTCGTTGACGAGCAAAAGTCTGGCTTAGCTGGCGTAATGGGTAATGTTGATTTTTTACGTCAAATTACTATTGTTATGGCTTTAGCTATTTGTCTTGCTATCGCCATATTTGTCATTATGTGGGCTAATCAGCCTGAGTATCGCGTATTAGCGAAACTATCAACAGAACAACTGATTAAAACCATGGACACGCTTGATGCTAATGGTTATAAGGATGCTTATCTTCAGGAAAATAACACCATTTCTGTGCACACTGATGAATATCAAGCAATTAAGTTAGTACTGGCGCGCGAAGGTTTAGGTGATGCACCATCTGAAGGCTCCGAAATAATAATGCAAGATATGGGCTTTGGCGTTAGTCAGCGTGTTGAAACTGAAAGATTAAAGCATTCGAGAGAGCAACAATTAGCTCGTACAATAGAAGAATTACAAGCGATATCACGTGCTCGGGTATTACTCGCTATTCCACGGGAAAATGTTTTCGCGAAACGGGCAAAAAACCCTTCTGCAACGGTCGTACTAACTATGCAACGGGGTCGCCTATTGTCAGAAGAAGAAGTTGACTCGGTAGTTGATGTTGTCGCCTCTGCGGTACAAGGTTTAACGCCGAACCGCGTTACAGTTACTGACCAAAATGGTCGTCTGTTAAACTCGGGCTCACAAGATTCGGTATCATCTCGTTCTCGTAAAGAATTTGAAATTGAACAAAAGCGCGAAAAAGAATATATGGATAAAATCGATTCGATTTTAATCCCAGTTGTTGGTTTAGGTAATTATACCGCACAAGTTGATGTGGCGATGGACTTTACTAACTCTGAAGAAACGCAGCGCCGTTATAATTCTGATTTACCAGCGCTTCGTAGCGAAATGAAAGTAGAAGACAACACTATTGGTGGCCTACTTGGCGGTATTCCTGGTGCGCTAACGAATCAACCACCACTTGAAAGTAATATACCTGAAAATGCTACTGGTGGTGCTCAGCAAAGAACGATGCCAGGACGTAAGCATAGTGAGTCAACCCGTAATTATGAGCTAGATGAGGCTATTAGTTATACTAAGCAACAAACAGGTGTTATCCACCGTATCAGTGTTTCGGTTGCGCTAGATTACGTCAGACCTCCAACTCCTACTGGGGAGGGAGAAGACGGTGAACCGGTACCTACTCCAGCAGCTATTCCTCGTTCCGTACAAGAAATGGCTAATATTCGCCGTTTACTGCAAGGTAGCATTGGTTTTGACTTACAACGAGGCGACGCACTTGAAGTCGTGACTTTACCTTTTTCCCGTATTGATTTTGGTGAAGTTAAGGAAGTACCAATTTGGCAAGAACCGTGGTTTATGAAAGTCTTAAAGTTAGTGATGGGTGCATTAGTTATCATCATTCTAATTTTAGCTGTGGTTCGTCCAATGTTGAAACGTTTAATTTATCCAGATCAAACGCCGGATGATTACGGTGATAAGTCACTCGATAGTCATATTGATTTAGGCGATGAAACCATGGATATGTTAACCTCTGAGTTTGATGCAGGTGCAATCGGTTTTGCGCCTGATGGTAGTTTACAGTTACCTGATTTACACCGTGATGAAGATGTCTTAAAAGCGGTACGAGCCTTAGTGGCAAATGAACCAGAGTTATCGTCCCAAGTAGTCAAAAGTTGGTTGAACGAAGATGAGTGATGAGAACCAAGAATTAGCAGAAGTATCTTCTGCGGGCGGATTTGATGTTAATAAGCTTGATGGTGCTGAAAAAGCAGCTATCTTACTGTTAAGTTTGTCTGAAGAAGATGCGGCCCAAATACTGAAACATTTAGAGCCAAAGCAAGTCCAGCAAGTTGGTATGATCATGGCTGGAATGGAAGACTTTACTCAGCAAAAAATTACCGCAGTACATAAACTATTTATTGATGAAATTCAAAACTTCTCAACCATTGGTTTCCAAAGTGAAGACTTTGTCCGCAAAGCACTTACGGCTGCTTTAGGTGAGGATAAAGCCAGTAACTTGATTGACCAAATTGTTATGGGTGGTGGTGCTAAAGGTCTTGATTCATTGAAATGGATGGACTCGAAGCAGGTTGCTAATATTATTCGTAATGAACATCCACAAATTCAGACTATTGTTTTATCATATTTAGAACCAGAGCAATCAGCCGAGATCATGACGCAGTTTGCCGATAAAGTCCGCCTAGATTTGATGATGCGTATAGCAAACCTAGAAGAAGTACAGCCGGCAGCCTTACAAGAATTGAATGAAATCATGGAAAAACAGTTTGCTGGTCAAGCTGGTGCACAAGCAGCGAAAATGGGTGGCTTGAAAGCAGCAGCCGACATTATGAACTACTTAGAATCCAATGTTGAAGGTTTGCTAATGGATTCAATTCGTGAGCACGATGAAGAAATGAGTCAACAAATTCAAGATCTAATGTTTGTCTTTGAAAACCTCGCAGATGTTGATGACAGAGGCATTCAAGCCATTCTAAGAGAAGTTCAGCAAGATGCCTTGATGAAGGCAATTAAAGGGGCTGATGAAGCATTGAGTGAAAAAATCATGTCTAATATGTCAAAACGTGCGGCTGAAATGTTAGCGGATGACCTTGAAGCCATGGGTCCTGTACGTATTAGCGAGGTGGAAGCTGCGCAGAAAGAAATATTATCAGTTGCTCGTCGCTTATCTGATGCAGGTGAAATTATGCTAGGTGGCGGTGGAGGTGGTGATGATTTCTTATAATCCAAATAAACTAAGTTTACGTTTATGAAAATTTTATCGCCAACCAATCAAGCTGCGTTGACGCCTGAAGAGTTTGATAACCTTGATACTTGGTCTTTACCTAATGTTAAGTCTGAAGTTGATGAAAGTGATGAGAAAACCAATGCACTAGGAAAGTCTCGCCGTTGGCGTTTTGAGCCACCAGAAGAAACAGAAATTGCTGAGCCAATACCGTTAACAGCAGAAGAAATAGAAGAAATTCGTCAAGCTGCTTTTGATGAAGGCTTTAATCATGGCAAAGAGGAAGGCTTTGCGAAAGGTTTTGACGAAGGTAAAGAGACAGGGCATCAAGAAGGCTTAGTAACCGGCCATGAAGAAGGTGTCAGTAAAGGTTTAGCGGAAGGTAAAGAAACAAGTGAGCAGCAAGCTGCCGTAATGCAATCTCTTATCGAACAACTGCATCAGCCACTAGCAAATGTTGAAAAAAATGTTGAAACACAACTTTTACAGCTTGTGGTGCAATTAACGCAAGCGGTAACTAAGCACGAAGCAAAAACTAATCCTGATATCTTGGTATCAGCGGTGAGTGAAGGAATTAAAGCCTTACCAGCACAAGAGTCTCAAACACAAATATTACTTAACCCACAAGATATTCATATTATTGAAGAGCAGTTTGGTGCTGGACATATTCAAAAGCAGGGGTGGCGTTTATTGGCTGCACCCCAGCTACCCGTTGGCAGCTGTCAAATTGAAAATAGCACCTCAAATATAGATCTCAATATAAAATCTCGTTTGGACGAGGTGTTGGAATCTTTTTTGCAAGAAGCCTTACACCAATAAGTTTCTCATAAAAAGCGTCAAAATTTTATATGGTTGATATAAGCCGCATTAATGAACGTTTAAAAAACTGTCAGCAGTACATCCATCCACACCGAATTTCGGTTGCTGGACGCTTAGTGCGTGTAGTTGGCTTAACGCTTGAGGCTGTTGGTGTTAAAGCTGCTGTTGGAAGTCAGTGTTTAGTTGAAACAGCCCAAGGAGATTTAATTGCTGAGATAGTTGGTTTCTCTCAAGATATAACGTTTTTGATGCCAGAGCAAAGTTTACAAGGTGTGCTACCTGGTGCACGGGTTGTACCGCTATCATCGAAAGCTCGTTTACCCTTATCAATGGAGTTATTAGGCCGCGTGGTCAATGGAGCAGGCAAGCCACTTGATGGCAAGGGGCCCATAAAAACGACTGAAAATTATAAATATGATAATAAACCTATCAACCCGCTTTCTCGTCGTGCTATTACCGAGCCATTAGATGTTGGCGTACGTTCTATTAATAGCTTTCTTACTGTTGGTACTGGTCAACGCATGGGGCTTTTCGCTGGCTCCGGCGTGGGTAAAAGTGTATTGCTGGGTATGATGACTCGGGGAACAACAGCAGATGTTATTGTTGTTGGCCTTATTGGTGAACGTGGCCGAGAAGTGAAAGAATTCATTGAAGAAATACTGGGTGAGGAAGGGCGGAAACGTTCGGTAGTTATTGCGGCACCGGCTGATAACTCTCCTTTAATGCGCCTAAAAGGCTGTGAAACGTCGGTGCAGATTGCTGAATACTTTCGTGACCAAGGACTGAATGTTCTTTTACTTATTGATTCAATTACCCGTTATGCCCAAGCGCAGCGTGAAATTGCTCTTGCAGTTGGCGAGCCGCCAGCTACAAAAGGTTATCCGCCATCGGTGTTTTCTAAGTTGCCACAACTAGTAGAGCGGGCTGGAAACGGTGGCGATGGCCAAGGTTCAATTACCGCATTTTTTACCGTATTGACTGAGGGGGATGATCTACAGGATCCAATTGCTGATGCTGCGCGAGCAATTCTAGATGGTCATATTGTTCTATCTCGAAAATTAGCAGATGCAGGGCACTACCCTGCAGTTGATATAGAAGGCTCCATTAGTCGTGTGATGCCGATGGTAACGAGTGATGAACATCAACAACTTTCAAGACAGTTACGCCAAGTTTATTCATTATACCAAGAAAACAAGGACTTAATTTCAATTGGTGCTTATACTCGAGGAACAGACCCTCGAATTGATCAGGCAATAGATTTACAACCGGTGATTCAATTTTTCTTACAGCAGAAAACGCTAGAAGTTATCCCTTATGATCAAAGTTTATCGCAATTGCAGGAAATATTAACAGCAGCACAAGCACACGCACAGAATAATCAGCAAGCACAATAACTTAAAGGTAATACACGATGAAACAGCTAAATACCTTATATAAATTTGAGCTTGATAAAGAGCAAAAATCGGCACAAGCATTGAAAGCGGCAGAGCTCGATTATCAGCAAAATAAGGAACGTTTAAGTGGTGTTAGCGAATATCGACTTGAGTATATGCGCCGTCTTAATCAGCGTTCACTTGAAGGCATTGATAGTGCGACTTATAGTCATTTTCACGCCTTTATCGCCAAGTTAGATAATGCGGCATTACAAGTTAAAGTTGCAATGCACCAAGCGCAGGCGTTAGTTGAAACGCGAAAAAAGCAGTGGTTAGAGCAACGAAAAAAAATACAAGCAGTTGAGTTGTTACGCGATAAGAAATTGGCGGCATTGCGCGTTGTGGCGAATAAACAGGAACAAAAAATGTTTGATGAGATAGCGACGCAGCAATTTGTTCGACGTGTACGTCAATAGTTCCATTGGACGGTAAATTAGAGTTGGACAGGTTATTTTTCTTGAGCTTTGGAATAAAACTTGCTTGCTTAAAATAAATTATTGTAAGCGCAACGGCTTACCAAATTCAGTTTTTAGAAAGGTTTATTATGTCAAAGTTAAGTTTACTCTCTGTAGAAGTTAGCCAAAGCACTGATATTAAGGGCAGTAATGCAAATAAACCCGCTGAAAATAAAGGTGCAGAAACAGCATTTTCAGATATTATTGAGCAGCACAATCAGCATCAAAAATCGGATTCGGCCACTACAAAAGTTAATGGTAGCGGCAATGATGAAGGTGAAACGGTCAATGATGACCGTATAAAGCTTATTGAAGATTCTAAAGGTAATGAAGATAAATCCCTTAAGGATGAAGAGTACACGCTACCGGTGCCGATTATTTATGAAACTGAGCATGCTGGAAAGGCAATCAATGTTGAAGGTAATCTTGAAGTTTTATCTATGACTGCGTCGTCAGTAGAAAATAACAAGTCAGGCTCGAAGGAAGTTAAAACAAGTGTTAGCAATGTCACTGATGCCAATGGCTTATTGGTCGATGAAAACAAAACGGTTGAAATGCAACCTACGAAAACCAATAGCGATGATGCGATAGATTTGCTGAAGATGCTAGGAGCTGCAGAAAAACTAATTACTAAAACCACTGCAGATGAACATCGCATTAATGCTGGGAATAATACTGACAGTGAACAACCAAATAATGGTATCGAAAAAAATCTAGATGTTGAGAAAGTCATCAAATCAGCAGGCATTAGTAGTGATGCATTGGCACAAAAGCAAGTCGCATCTAATGATGATAAAGTTAATCAAACAACTACAAAGCAATTTGACCAGATAGTAAAAAATAACGGAGCTGATGTTCAAGCTATTGTAAAGACATCATTGACTGATGATTTAAGTGAAGTCGCCTCGTCAGCACTGACAACTGCAGAACAAAAAGCGTTAGCGCAAATAGCGACAAAGTCTACTGAAATAGCGGAAAATATTAGCGAAGATAGTAGTGGTGATACCTTGCTTGAAAGTGAAAAAATTATTAGTAGTGCAAGCTCAGAAAGTGATAAAAGAACGAGTCTTGAAAAGAAAATATCGGTTAATCCGCTAATTGAACATGAAGCAAAGGTTATCGATAAGACGGCAGCTCAAGTAACCAATCAGAGTAATGTTCAAAGTGCTAGCCAAGTACAAGCTAATCAGGCGGCAATAGAAAGTGAGCGTGTTAATGATACTTTACAAGCTAAAACGATAAACCCAAATAGCGAAAATTCGTCAACGCCAGTAACAAAAGAGCAAGTTCAACAAGCGGTGTTGAATGGAAAAAATGTTAGTACTAGCGATGAAAGTTCGAATAAAAATACTGTTAAAGCTAACGAAGAAATTAACTTAGCAGAAGCGGCTAGCGAAAAGCTGTCACCGCTACCTGATAAGGTTGCACCAATAATAAACCAAGCGCTTGATGTTGGTCGTCCAATCATGAGTGCAGCAGAGATGGTAGCACAGCAAGAGCAAAGTTTTGAAAGCACGATGAATAGACTTAGTGCTGACACCGCGCAAAGTCAGAAGTCGATTACCGCACTTAATACTGAAACAATTGCCATTTATCGTAAAGATTTTGCTAATGCAGTGAAAGACAAAGTGATGGTGATGATTAATCAAAAAATTCAACAAATAGAGATACAGTTGGATCCTCCTGAAATGGGCAATGTTCATGTGCGTGTTAATTTGCAAAATGAGCAAGCAGCAGTGCAATTTATTGTACAAAATCCACAAGCTAAGGATGCCTTGGAGCAAAATATGGGTAAGTTGCGTGATATGCTAGCAGAAAGTGGTGTTGATGTTGGTGACTCGAATATTGAGCAACGTCAACCTGGTGAGCAGTCAGAGACATCGTTTGGAGAAAATGGAGCTTCAGACCAAAACAATGATAATGCAGAACAAGAGTTTAATGAAAGCCATCAACAAGTTGTCAATATGGTTAAAGCTTCATCAACTGGTGTTGATTACTATGCATAAAGAATAAAACTCATTGGATTCATTGCTATTCGAGGATATAGTCTAGCTATAAATATAAACTTCTCCTAGGTAAATATCATGGCAGATGAAAAAGAGCTTGAATTGGATAATTCAGGTAAGAAAAAGAAGCTAATTATTATCGCTATTGTTGCGATTTTGCTTATTGGTGGGGGGGCTGCAGCATTTTTTATGATGGGCTCAGGAGATGAAATGACCCAAGCAGAGCTTGATGCCACGCTTGATTCTGGTTCTGATGCTGAAATGGCTGGTGATGAATCGGCAGATGGGAACGCTGAACTTGGCACTGCGCTATATGTACCAATGCCAAGGCCTTTTCGTTTTAATGTACCCGGTGCAGCACGTGATCGATTTGTTGAAATTCGTGTACAGCTACTCGTACGTGGTGCCGATAATGAAGAAGTAGCGAAAAAGCATTTGCCGTTAATTGAAAGTACGCTATTGGCGGTGTTTTCACAGTCAAATGCTGATGATTTAGCAACTAGTGCAGGGAAAACGGCATTAAAGCAGAAGTCTCTAACAGAAGTACACAAAATGATGAAGGATGTTGAAGGCAGTAAGGTGGTTGAAAAAGTGTTATTTACCGGCTTTGTGATGCAATAAATATCCTACTGCGGACCTGAATATTAATATTAGATAAAGAGATTATTGAGTGAGTGACTTATTATCCCAAGACGAAATTGACGCGCTACTACATGGGGTCGATGATGTTGAAGAAGAGGAGGTTGAGGAAAGCCATGCCCAGGCCGAAGGCACTTCTGATTATGATTTTTCTTCGCAGGATCGTATTGTTCGTGGCCGAATGCCGACGCTGGAAATGGTCAATGAGCGTTTTGCGCGTCATATGCGGATTAGCCTATTTAATATGATGCGTCGAACCGCAGAAGTATCGATTAACGGTATTCAAATGATTAAATTTGGCGAGTATGTACATACATTATTTGTTCCAACTAGTTTGAATATGGTTCGTTTTCGTCCACTTAAAGGTACCGCGCTAATAACCATGGAAGCACGACTTGTTTTCATTTTAGTTGATAACTTTTTTGGTGGTGATGGGCGTTATCATGCAAAAATAGAGGGGCGTGAATTTACCCCTACAGAACGTCGTATTGTTCAAATGTTGCTAAAAATAATCTTTGAAGATTATAAGGAAGCATGGTCACCAGTGATGGATGTTTCGTTTGAATATCTTGACTCTGAAGTTAACCCATCAATGGCAAATATTGTTAGCCCCACAGAAGTGGTGGTGATCAGTTCTTTTCATATTGAACTCGATGGCGGTGGTGGAGATTTTCACGTTGCCTTACCATATTCAATGTTAGAGCCCATTCGTGAATTACTTGATGCCGGTGTACAAAGTGATAAAGAAGATACTGATATGCGTTGGTCGAAGGCACTGCGCGATGAAATTATGGATGTGCCGGTAGAACTGTCGACTAAATTTTTAGAAGTAGAGCTATCGTTGCAAAAAATAATGGATTTTAAAGCCGGTGACATTATACCTATTGAAATGCCAGATCACATAACAGTGTTAGTTGAAAATTTACCGTCATTTAGAGCTAAACTTGGTCGTAGTCGTGACAATTTAGCCTTGAAAATAGAGTCTAAAATTAAGCGTCCTGAGTCAGTGAAATCAGAATTGACCATATTGACCAAAGGCGGTAAACGTTTGGATAGCGATGCAGAACTTCACCTATTAGAAGACGATTTATAAGCCAGTTGATAATGTTAATCAATGTGGTGTAGAACTAGCTTAATTGCTTATTAGACGGAACAAATACTAAGTAGCGTGATTAATTTGGTGCTAACTAGTTTGAAAATTGAGGTTGAAAAACATGAGTACAGAAAATGAAGGCGATTTAGGCATGTGGGACGAAGCGATGGATGAACAAGCCGCCGCCGAAGCTGCAGAAACTGTTGAACTAGAAGATTTACAAGAAGATAATGAGCCGATCACCGGTGAAGAAAAACGTAAATTAGACGCAATATTAGATATACCTGTCACCATATCAATGGAAGTAGGTCGCAGCCATATTAGTATTCGCAATTTATTACAGCTTAACCAAGGCTCTGTTGTTGAGCTTGATCGAGTTGCCGGTGAAGCGCTAGATGTACTTGTTAATGGTACCCTAATTGCTCATGGTGAAGTGGTAGTGGTTAATGACAAATTTGGTATTCGTTTAACTGATGTTATTAGTCAGGTTGAACGGATTAAAAAGTTAAAATAGTATAAAAATGAAAAAGTTACTACTTTTAAGCTCGTTATTGTTCAGTTGTTTAGCCAATGCGGTAGATGCGGCTGACAGTGTTGAACCTGTTGAAGTTGGCAAATATGTTGGTGCTAATATGGATGCTATGAGCATGATATTATCACTATTGATGGTATTAGTGGTTATTGTCGTTAGTGCGATAATATTAAAACGCTTTCAAGGTGTTCAACATAACCATAACGGTCTTAAAATAGTGACGAGTTTGCACCTCGGCACAAAAGAAAAATTAGTTGTAGTACAAAGTGGTGATAAGCAATTATTGCTTGGTGTGACAACGCAGCAGATCACCTTATTAGAAACACTCGATGAGCCCATTGTGGCAGGCCAAGAAAAGTCGGTTGATTTTGTCGAATCTATCGCAAAACTCCTCAAACAAAAAATGCCAAAAAGCTATGAGAAAAAAAATGATAAACCTTAATAAAAAGTCATTCTTATCGCCGAAAAAAATCGTCACAATACTAGTGACGATTTTGTCGTTTTTATTGCTCAGTAATTATAGTTTTGCAGCTGATGATTTATCGTTATCAGCTTTGAAATTAACCACCAATCCTGATGGCTCACAAGAATACTCGGTCACCTTGCAAATATTAATCTTTATGACCGCACTGAGTTTTATTCCAGCTGCGGTGATTATGATGACTTCGTTTACGCGCATTGTCGTGGTGATGGCAATTTTACGACAAGCATTCGGTCTGCAACAAACACCGTCAAATCAGGTGATTATTGGTATTACTTTATTTATGACGTTATTTATTATGACGCCTGTGTATAACGAAATTAATGACCGTGCCATTCAGCCATATTTGCAAGATCAATTGACCTCTGTTGAAGCCATTAGTAAAGCGAAAGTGCCGTTACGTGCTTTCATGCTCGAGCAAACTCGACTGAAAGATTTGGGGACTTTAGCTGATATGGCGGGTATAGAGAATGTTGACCAACCAACCGATTTGCCCATGACGGTGATTATTCCGGCTTTTATTATCAGTGAATTAAAAACCGCCTTTCAAATTGGTTTTATGCTATTTATTCCTTTTTTGATTATTGACTTGGTGGTAGCGAGTATTTTGATGGCGATGGGGATGATGATGCTCTCGCCGATGATCGTGTCACTGCCGTTCAAATTGATGCTTTTTGTCTTGATTGATGGCTGGAACTTAGTGATAGGTACGCTTGCAACAAGCTATGGTATGGGAGCCGTGTAATGGGTCCTGAGGTATTTGTTGATATATTAAGAGATGCTTTATTTTTAGTTATTGTATTGGTCAGTGCAGTTATTGTCCCGAGTCTTATTGTCGGTTTAATTGTTGCGGTATTTCAAGCAGCAACTTCTATCAATGAACAGACGTTAAGCTTTTTACCGCGCTTGATTGTTACCTTACTCTCTTTGATTTTTGGTGGCCATTGGTTAGTACAAAAATTGATGGATTACGCTATTCGCTTAATTGGTAGCATTCCAAGTGTGGTGAGTTAGCATGGAGTTTACTGAGTCAGTTATCAACCAAAGTATGGCTGACTTTTTACTGCCACTGACACGAATTTCGGCCATGGTGATGTCGATGATAGGCCTAGGCGCTAAATCGATTCCGGGTCGTGTTAAATTATTTTTCTGTCTTGCCGTTACGGCTGCGGTAATGCCTGCATTACCACCAACTAATGTAGGCGATCTATTCTCTTTTGCGACAACATTACTGCTTGCCGAGCAAACACTCATTGGTATCATGTTAGGTTTTGTCACTATCATGGTGGTGAATACATTTACCCTTGCCGGACAAGTTATAGCAATGCAAACAGGTTTAGGTTTCGCCTCTTTGGTTGACCCCACAAGTGGCACTAGTGTTCCTGCGGTTGGGCAATTCTTTTTAATATTATCTTCTTTATTGTTTTGGGCGATGGATGGGCATCTTGCTTATTTGCAATTTGTTGTTGCTAGTTTTGATACTATTCCTATTCCTGCAACTGACTTTTCCAGTATAAAGTTTAAAGAAATTGCCGAGTGGGGCAGTTGGATGTTTGCGACTGCACTCTCATTGGCTATCGCACCGTTAACAGCAATGTTACTGATTAACTTCTCGTTTGGTATTATGACCCGAGCAGCGCCGCAGTTGAATATTTTCGCTATTGGCTTTCCTGTCACCATGTGTGCAGGTCTACTCATTATGTGGCTAACCATGGGGAATTTCTATAACCATTTTGTTTTGCAGTGGCAACGGGCTTTAGATTTTAGTTGTTACTTAATTGACTGTGGGGCAGCGCCTTAATGGCTGAGTCAGATAGTGGTGAAAAAACCGAAGAACCCACGGCAAAAAAACTCTCCGATGCCAGAAAAAAGGGTCAAATAGCACGCTCGAAAGACTTAGGGACTATGTTTGTTCTTGTTGGTAGTGCAGCTGCGTTATTTTTAATGGGGAGCTCCTTGGTTGACGCACTATCACTAATGATGAAACGGTTGTTTAGTTTAAGTCGCAAAGAAGTGATGGATGTCCATGCCTTATATCAGATCGCCAATGATAGTGTTGGCTCGATATTAATACCTTTTATTTGGATTCATCTCATTATTGTTTTTGCTGCTTTTATTGGTAATACCTTACTAGGAGGTATGAGCTTCTCTTGGCAAGCCATGGCCCCGAAAGCCAGTAAACTTTCGCCGATGGCAGGCTTTAAACGTATGTTTGGCGTCCAGTCTTACGTTGAATTGATTAAATCTATTTTAAAGTTTTTTGTGGTATTTATTTCAGCCTTCCTCTTATTAAGTAGCTTATTTGATCAAATTATCAATTTAAGTACGGAAAATATTCCGCATAATATTGCTCACTCCGTTTCATTATTGCTATGGATGTTTTTAGCGCTGGCATTATCTATTGGCATTATTGTTATAATCGACGCGCCATATCAGGTTTGGAATCATAATCGACAATTAAAAATGTCTCAGCAAGAAATTAAAGACGAGATGAAAAGCTCAGAAGGTAGTCCTGAAACCAAGGGGCGTATAAGACGTGCGCAATACGAAGCGTCGCAACGGAGAATGATGGAGGAAGTACCGAATTCTGATGTGGTTATTACCAATCCTACACACTATTCTGTGGCACTTAAGTATGATACTGAAGCGGGTGGTGCGCCAATGCTAGTAGCGAAGGGCATAGATGAAATGGCACTTCATATTCGCACTATTGCCAAAGAACATGGTGTTGAAATCATTAGCTCACCGGCGCTTGCTCGTTCACTGTATTACACTACAGAGCCAAATGAAGAAATTCCTGAGCAGCTATTTGCTGCTGTAGCACAAATACTTGCCTTTATTTTCCAGCTGAGTGCCCATAAAAAGGGTAAAGCGAAAAAACCTAAGGCGATTGCTAAAAATTTGCCTATTCCTGATGATTTTCGCTACTAAATAACGCAATGGTAAATAGGATAAACTAGGCTCAGTTGAACTTTGTTCGAGGTAAAAGCGTTTAATTAAGGTGGGTGGTGCGTAGCCTAGTTATTCTATATAAATACGTATCACGGCTCTGTATCCGGCTTACGCTAAGCATCTACCTCTATGCAGGTAATAGAGAGTAAAATGCTTTTAGCAGAACCCTTTGGATAATACTTGTTGGACATTTTACTGCGTTATCACCTTTTTAAGTGGAACAACCACATGATAGATACTCTTCCTCGTATAAATATCTAACAAGTTGCTGTAAAAGCAATCTTAAACGATTAACTTCTCTCATGTTTTGTATAAATAAAAACCAAACAAGCCTTTGAATTCAGATTTCATTCTAAAATGGTCTAATTATTGCTTTTTCGTACTATATGTCAAAATACTATCATTAGAGCTCATGCAGTTAGCCGCAACTTTTAATAAAATAAAGCAACAAAAACTCAATGTCTTTTCAGGCTTGGGAACGCCATTTTTAGTGATGGCAGCTCTCGGTATGGTTATTTTGCCGATGCCGGCATTTTTACTTGATATTCTCTTCTCATTCAATATCGCTTTATCGCTAGTCGTACTACTCATCACTGTCTACACCCTTAAGCCATTAGAGTTTGGTTCTTTTCCTGCGGTATTACTGATTGCCACCATATTGCGTTTAGCACTTAATGTTGCCAGTACCCGAGTGGTATTGCTCGAAGGGCATGAAGGGCCAGAAGCCGCAGGTAAAGTTATTGAAGCTTTTGGCTCGGTTGTTATTGGTGGTAACTACGCGGTTGGTTTAGTAGTTTTTGCGATTCTTATTATTATAAACTTTGTTGTTGTTACCAAAGGTGCAGGGCGTATTGCTGAAGTAACAGCACGATTTACCTTAGATGCAATGCCTGGTAAACAAATGGCAATTGATGCTGACTTAAATGCTGGTTTTATTACTGCGGATCAGGCACGAGAGCGACGTGTAGAAGTAACCAGTGAAGCTGATTTTTATGGTTCAATGGATGGTGCCAGTAAGTTTGTTAAAGGTGATGCCATTGCCGGTATATTAATTTTATTTATTAATATTATTGGTGGCCTAATTATTGGCATGGTGCAGCATGATCTATCTTTTGACAGTGCGGTAGAAATCTATACTTTGTTAACCATAGGTGATGGTTTAGTTGCGCAAATCCCTGGGTTGTTATTGTCCATCGGTACGGCGATTGTGGTAACACGTCAAAACACTGCACAAGATATGGGTGAACAGGTCAGCAGCCAACTTGGCCAAGAAAAATCACTCTATATTGCTGCAGGTGTGATGTTTGTCATGGGTATTGTGCCTGGCATGCCACATCTAGCCTTTTTGATTTTTGCAGCCTTGATTGGTGGTATCGCATTTTTTAGTGGTAAATATAAGATTGCAAAAGCAGCTGAAATGGCAGAGAAATCTCAAGCAGAAGAAGTGGAAACTCAACAACAGGAAGCTGAAGTAAAAGACTTGGGGTGGGATGATGTTAACCATGTTGATATTATCGGCCTTGAAATTGGATATCGCCTTATTCCACTTGTTGACAAGGCTCAGGGTGGTGAACTATTAAACCGTATTAAAGGTGTGCGGAAAAAGTTATCACAAGAGTTTGGTTTCTTAGTACCTGCTGTACATATTCGAGATAATTTAGATTTAGACCCCAATACTTATCAAATCTCATTAATGGGTGTGACTGTTGGGGAAGCAGAGATCAGGCATGACCATGAATTAGCGATAAATCCTGGTCAAGTGTTTGGCAAGCTCGACGGTATAACAACTAAAGATCCCGCATTTGGCTTAGATGCCGTATGGATAAAAAGCGAACAGCGAGAGCATGCACAGTCTTTAGGCTATACGGTTGTTGATTCTGCAACCGTATTAGCGACGCATTTAAGTCAAATATTGACCAACAACGCATCACAATTACTTGGTCATGAAGAAGTACAAAACTTGTTGGATATGCTGGCGAATAGCTATCCGAAACTTATCGAAGGCTTGATTCCCGATGTGCTGCCTCTTGGCAGTATTGTTAAAGTGCTACAAAACTTAATGAATGAAAGTGTTCCGGTACGTGATATGCGCAGCATTATTCAGACTCTAGTTGAGTACGGACCTAAGAGCCAAGACCCGGAAGTATTAACGGCAGCTGTACGCATTACGTTGCGTAAATTTATTGTCCAAGAATTGGTTGGCCCCGTGGCTGAAGTACCCGTCATAACTTTGTCACCTGAATTGGAACAAATGTTGCATCAGTCTATGCAAATGGCTGGAGACGATGGCGCAGGTATCGAACCAGGCTTAGCAGAAAGGTTACAAAAATCACTGTCAGACGGGGCGCAACAGCAAGAAATGGCTGGTGATAGCCCGATATTATTAACGTCAGGTATTTTACGTTCAGTGCTCGCTAAGTTTGTTAAATACACTATCCCAGGATTACGAGTAATTTCCTATCAAGAAATTCCTGATGATAAGCAGATTAAGATTGTTAGCGCTATCGGCCAGTAAAAATAATACTTCAAAGTAAGTTGTACTGAATTATAAGGGGTGGGTCGTGAAGATTAGACGTTACGTAGCAAAAGATATGAGAACAGCATTAGCACAAATTAAAGAAGAGTTGGGTGCTGACGCTGTTATTATGTCAAATAAAAAAATTGCTGAAGGTGTCGAGTTAATGGCGGCAGTTGACTATAACCAAAATGTCAAGCCAGTTGAGGCTGCAAAGCCTGAAGACCAAACAGAAGCTAATAAAGTGACAAGTCGTATTGATATGGCTGAAGATACTGTTGCTTTTTCAAGTACCCCTGAGCCGACCAAACAAACCAATGAAGCTCCTGTGGACAGCTTAGCTGCTTTGCTTAATCGCCAAGTTCAACAAAATGGCTATGATAAAACCCCAGCTACGCGAGCGTTTGATAGCCAAATTGCTAATTCATCTAGTCAATCTACTCGCCAGGCAGTAGAAAAAAACGATGCTGAACAACCCGATCTTGAACAGCAGTTTAAAGATTTCACCACACGTTTAGAGCAATCAAATACTAGTGGTGCACCTGCTAATCAAGTAACACCACAACATCAATCAATTCAACAAGAATTTGCTACACCAAATGACAGCTCTTCTGTGACCGCAGTACCGGTGACTAATGTTGTTCAGCCTCAAGAACAAAATCAAGTCAGTAGCAGTGATTTTGACCGTATGCAAAAAGAGATGTCTTCCATTCGTCAGTTACTTGAACATCAAATGTCAGGATTGATGTGGCAAGATATGGCACAAAAAGATCCTATGCGTGCAGTATTAGTTAATCGATTAATGGCGATGGGTTTAACAGAACAAATTGCTGACCAAGTGGCTAGTTATATCCCTGCCAGCACGAATGAAGATGATGCATGGCAACAAGCTAAACAAGTGATTTCGCAGCAGTTGAATACCACTAATAATGACATTATTCAACGTGGTGGTGTGGTTTCTCTTGTTGGGCCAACGGGTGTGGGGAAAACTACGACTATTGCTAAGCTAGCTGCACGTTTTGCACAAATGCATGGCGCGGAGCAAGTTGTCCTAATTTCAACTGATAGTTACCGTATTGCGGGCTTTGAACAATTAGCCACTTACGGCCGAATCATAGGTTGTCAGGTGAAACTGGCCAAGGATGGTAATGAACTTGATAGTCTTTTACAGCAATTTTCTCAGAAAAAATTGATCTTGATCGATACTGCTGGAATGGGCCAGCGAGATCTGCGTTTAAGTGAGCATTTAACTACCTTAATCGCTAATGCTCGTGTTAGAATCCGAAACTACTTAGTTTTATCCGCTAATACTCAACCACGCGTAATGCAAGAAAATGTTGAGCGTTTTAAGCGCATTCCTTTAGCTGGATGTATTTATACTAAGCTAGACGAAAGCCTTAGTGTTGGTGAAATTATTTCTACGTCATTGCAAAATGGATTGGCTATTGGCTATCTAACTGATGGACAAAGAGTTCCAGAAGATATTAAGGTTGCAAATGCTGAGAAATTAGTTACGCTTGCAGATAGAATGGCAATGAAATCTCAACCAACAGCAGTTTCATGGCGAACACCGGTAACTGCTGTTGCAATATAGCTACTTTGAAAGTAGTAAAGTTATATAGAGAAGTTACATAGATGATAGATCAAGCGAGTGGTTTACGTAAAATGCAAGATTCTCAACAAGTAAAAGTCATCGCCGTTTCTGGCGGTAAAGGTGGTGTTGGTAAAACTAATGTATCCCTAAATACTGCTATTTCTTTAGCACAGTTGGGTAAACGTGTTTTAGTACTTGATGCGGATTTAGGTCTTGCCAATGTTGATGTCATGCTAGGGTTGCGCGTACAACGTAACTTATCTCATGTATTATCTGGTGAATGTGAACTTGATGACATCATTATTAAGGGCCCTGCTGGTATGAATATCATTCCTGCAACATCTGGTACGCAATCAATGGTTGATTTAACATCATCGGAGCATGCCGGCCTTATTCGAGCTTTTAGCGATATGCAAACTAAATTTGATATCTTAATTGTTGATACCGCTGCAGGTATTTCCGATATGGTGTTAAGTTTTTGTCGTGCTTCACAAGATGTTTTATTGGTGGTGTGTGATGAACCAACCTCAATTACTGACTGTTATGCATTGATGAAACTCTTAAGTCGTGACCACGGCCTTTTTAAGTTTAAAGTAGTGGCTAATATGGTACGTAGCGAAAAGGAAGGCCAACAACTGTTTGCCAAGCTTTCGAAAGTCAGTGATAGGTTTTTAGATGTTGCTCTAGAGCTAGTGGCAGTGATACCGTTTGATGAAAATATTCGCAAATCTGTTAGGAAACAACAAGCCATTGTTGAAGCTTATCCTGATTCTCCTGCTTCTATCGGCTTTAAATCACTTGCGAACAGCTTAATCGGTTGGCCAGTTCCACAGCAGCCTTCGGGTCATTTAGAGTTCTTTATTGAGCAGTTATTAGAACATTAACCAGTAAACGAGTGAATTAGAGTGGCTAAATTACATACTTATAATGTTGATAAGTCTTCTTTATTGGAACAGCATACAGTATTAGTAAAGCGCATTGCCTACCACTTACTTGCTCGTCTTCCTGCTAGCGTTATCGTTGATGATCTTATTCAATCAGGTATGATAGGGCTACTTGAAGCGGCTAATAATTTTGATAATAGTAAAGGTGCTAGTTTTGAAACCTTTGCTGGTATACGTATTCGTGGTGCTATGCTAGATGAAATTCGTCGTGGTGATTGGGTTCCACGCTCAGTTCATAAAAATAGCCGACTGATTAGCGAGGCGATTAAAAGTTTAGAAGCAGAATTCGGCCGTGATGTAACCGATACTGAAGTTGCTGAAAAACTTGAAATTTCATTAAATGACTACCATCATATACTTAATGACGTTAGTTCAGGTAAAATATTAGGTATAGAAGACTTAGGCGTTAGTGAAGACGCTATTGATGTCGCAGGTAGTCATCACCATGATGATCCTTACGCGAGTATTGAACAAAGTATTTTTAAAAAATCTTTAGCGGAATGTATTTCTACTTTACCCGAGCGAGAAGCTCTAGTACTGTCACTATATTACGATGAAGAATTAAATCTTAGGGAAATAGGCCAAGTACTTGATGTTAGTGAGTCAAGAGTTAGCCAAATACACAGTCAAGCAATGCATCGATTAAAAGCACGTATGCAATCTTGGCAAAGTTGAGTAGAATAGCTATATTGTTAGAATTTTAAATGTTCTCACCGGAGGGTGCCTTGGATAAAAATATGAAAGTACTTGTTGTTGATGATTTTTCAACAATGAGACGTATAATAAAAAATTTGTTACGTGATATAGGCTTCACTAATATTTCAGAAGCGGATGACGGTAGTACCGCTCTGCCAATGTTAAAAGATGGTGATTTTGAGTTTGTAGTGACTGATTGGAATATGCCTGGCATGCAAGGTATTGATTTGCTCAAGGCAATCAGAGCTGATGCAAAATTGTCTCATATCCCTGTATTGATGGTAACTGCAGAAGCCAAAAAGGAGCAAATAGTCATGGCGGCTCAAGCAGGCGTTAACGGCTATATTGTTAAGCCATTTACCGCTGCAACTTTAAACACTAAACTTGACAAAATATTTCAACGTCTTGGTTAATCGTTAATTTTTGTTGCGCGAGGATGTCACATGACTATGAATACGAGTGTCCATATTTCTTTGGAACAGGCTAAATTGTTGGTTGAATATCTTGAATCTGATCAACAAGAAAAAGCTGATGAACTGATCGCAGAAATTCAAAGCCCAATTAATACCGAGTTATTTGCTGAAATAGGTAAGCTGACACGTCAGTTACATGACTCATTGAATAACTTTCAAGTTGACAGCCGTTTGAACGATTTAGCGACAGCAGATATTCCTGACGCTAAAGAGCGTTTGAATTATGTCATTAGTCGAACAGAAGAAGCCGCTAATAAAACTATGGACGCTGTTGAGTCTATTTTTCCAGTTGTTGATACTATTCAGCAACAAATTAGTGCGGTAAATCCGTTATGGAAAAAGTTAATGCATAACGAACTCGATATTGGTGAATTTAAAGCCCTATGTCGAGATATTGATACCTTGCTAAAAACTACGGAAAAAGAAACTAGTCATATGCATAGCTTGATGACAGATGTTTTAATGGCACAAGACTTTCAAGATCTTACTGGCCAAGTTATTCGGAAGGTTATTGATTTAGTGCATGAAGTAGAAGAAAGCTTAATTAATATGTTGACAGTTTTCGGCTTATCTTCTGAAGAAGCTAAAACAGTTAGCTTACCGAAAGTCGGTGAGAATTTAGTCGAAGGTCCAATTGTTAATACTGAAAGTCGTACTGACGTTGTAGCTGATCAGGACGACGTTGATGACTTATTATCAAGTTTAGGTTTTTAATAGGAGTTACTGAATGTCATTTGAACAAGATGAAGAAATTCTTCAAGATTTTTTAATCGAAGCAGGAGAAATACTTGAGTCCTTGTCTGAACAGTTAGTCGAACTTGAAAACGATCCCGATAACGCTGATTTACTTAATGCTATTTTTAGAGGGTTTCATACCGTAAAAGGTGGCGCAGGGTTTTTATCATTAACTGAATTGGTTGATGTCTGTCATGGCGCAGAAAACGTTTTTGATATTTTAAGAAATACCAATAACGATCGTACTGTTAACTCAGATTTAATGGATGTAATTCTACAAGCACTTGACACCATTAATGCCATGTTTGTACAAGTCCAAAATCGAGAACCTCTTGATTCCGCAGAGCCAACTTTATTAGCCGAATTACATCGACTATGTGATCCTGATGCTGAAAGTTCTGCGCCTGCAGCTATTGTTGAAGAAGCTGTTACACCTGTTGCTGAGACTGTTGAAGCGAGTTCGTCCGGTTCTTCAAGTGATGAAATGAGCGAAGATGAATTTGAACGCTTGTTAGATGAATTACATGGTAGCGGTGCGCCTAACACTCCTGCAGTTTCAGAAGCCGTACCTGCACCTAGTAGCACTGATAATAATGATATATCAGATGATGAATTCGAATCACTATTAGATGAGTTACACGGCCAGGGAGCATTTTCTCCTGAGGTTGCTGCTAATGCGAGCCAATCTATTGCATCGAATAATTCTAATGAAATCAATGATGATGACTTTGAATCACTTCTCGATGAGTTACACGGTAAAGGTAACGGACCAAAAGTACAACCTACAGCACCTGTAAATGAAACAGTAAAAGCAACGCCTAAAATTACAGCAAAACCAAAGGCTGTAGCTAAAAAAGATCCTGTTAAAGCACCTGTTGTAGCAAAAGCTGCACCAGCAGCTGATAAGAAAGCAGCACCTGCTGCACCGCAAGCTGAAACCACCGTTCGTGTTGATACTAAACGATTAGATCAAATTATGAATATGGTTGGTGAACTAGTTTTAGTGCGAAACCGCCTTACCAGTTTGGGTATGACAAAAGAAGATGAAGAGCTAACCAAAGCTGTGTCTAACTTGGATGCGGTTACCACAGATTTACAGGGTGCGGTAATGAAAACCCGCATGCAGCCAATTAAGAAAGTTTTTGGCCGTTTTCCACGTGTTGTTCGTGATTTAGCTCGTAGCCTTAATAAAGAAATAAAACTGATTTTAGAAGGTGAAGAAACAGATCTTGATAAAAATCTTGTTGAAGCTTTAGCAGATCCATTAGTCCATCTTGTTCGTAACTCTGTTGACCATGGTATTGAAGCTCCGGACTCTCGTGAAGCATCAGGTAAGCCAAGAGAAGGTGTTGTTGTTTTATCTGCATCTCAGGAAGGTGATCATATCCTACTAACTATTCGTGATGATGGTGCAGGTATGAACGCTGAAAAACTAAAAGATATTGCGATAGAACGTGGCGTCCTCGACACTGATGCTGCGGCTCGCATGTCAGATAAAGAAGCTTTTAGTTTGATTTTTGCGCCAGGTTTTTCAACCAAAACAGAAATTTCTGAAGTTTCTGGCCGCGGCGTTGGTATGGATGTGGTTAAAACTAAGATTGCGCAATTAAACGGCACGATTAATATTGACTCAGAAATGGGCGTAGGCACGATACTTGAAATTAAAGTGCCGTTAACCTTAGCTATTTTACCGACCCTGATGGTCGTTGTGGGCAAGCAAACTTTTGCTTTACCATTGGCTGGCGTTAATGAAATTTTTCATCTCAACTTAAAAACAACGAACGTAGTTGATGGGCAGTTAACTATTATTGTGCGAGATAAAGCTATTCCATTATTCTATTTAGATCAATGGCTAGTACGCAACTATGTTGATAAACCACGTGACCGTGGTCATGTAGTGATTGTGCAATTAGGTAATCAACAAGTAGGCTTTGTTGTTGATAGCTTAATTGGTCAAGAGGAAGTGGTTATTAAGCCATTAGATCGGTTACTACATGGTACACCAGGTATGGCAGGGGCAACTATAACTAGTGATGGTGGAATTGCCTTGATTATCGATGTACCTAATATGTTGAAATACTACGCAAAGAAAGCAGCTGTGAATAAAAAGCTACGTTCATAATTACATAATAATAATAGGAAGTAGATTGTAAATGTCCTTTAAAGTGTTGGTGGTTGATGACTCCAGTTTTTTTCGACGCCGAGTGACGGATATTCTCAATAAAGATCCTAATCTTGAAGTTATTGATACCGCTATTAATGGAGTTGACGCAGTAGAAAAAGCTATTGCTTTGAAACCTGACGTCATTACCATGGATATTGAGATGCCATTGTTAAATGGCATTGAAGCGGTTAAGCAAATAATGGCTAAAACCCCCACTGCTATTATTATGTTTTCTTCTTTAACGCATGACGGTGCTAAAGCAACACTGGAGGCATTAGATGCTGGTGCTTTAGACTTTCTGCCGAAAAAATTTAATGAGATTGCTAAGAATACTGATGATGCTGGAAGCTTGTTACGTCAACGGGTTATTCAATTAGCCCGTAAGAAATCAGTTAGAACACCGCGAATTTCAACCTCTCGTTCTCGCTCTCGCAATGATGTAACATGTAACACTACTCCACAGGTTTCACAAACAGTAACAGCAACGCGAAGTGAACGAACTCATGCCATACCAAAGAAAAGCTCAGGAAAACAGTATAAATTATTAGCTATTGGGACATCGACCGGCGGTCCTGTCGCATTACAAAAGTTATTAACCCAATTACCTGAAGATTTTCCACTACCGATCATTATGGTGCAACATATGCCGGCTGCATTCACTTTAGCCTTTGCTAATCGATTGAATACTCTTTGTAAAATAAAAGTTAAGCAAGCTGAGGCTGGCGATGTTCTTAAACCTGGTTGTGCCTATTTAGCCCCTGGTGGCAAACAAATGGTGATTGATGGTACAGAAAGCGCTGCAAAATTAAGGATACTTGAAGATGATTCAGAACGAATTGCTTTTAAGCCAAGTGTCGATATTAGTTTTGGTTCGGCGGCAAAAGTTTTTGGTGGTAACGTTTTAGCTATTATTTTAACAGGAATGGGAGCAGATGGACGCGACGGCTCTAAATTATTAAAAAATAAAGGCGCAACTATTTGGGCTCAAGATGAGGAATCTTGTGTTGTTTATGGTATGCCGCAAGCGGTAGCCGTAGCGGGCATATCTACACTCTCTTTGGCAATTGAAAGTTTTCCATCTGCAATTCTCAAGGAAATACAGCATGGATAAATTGACTATTTCGGGCTTAATTATAGCCATATTAGCAATTTATCTTGGTTTTGTTATAGACGGTGGAAGTATTACTTCTTTACTGGAGTTCCCTGCTTTCATTATTGTTTTTGGTGGTACTATTGGTGCAGTGATGTTGCAATCATCACAAAGCCAGTTTTTGCACGCAATGTCATTGCTAAAATGGATTTTTTGGGCTCCTAAATATGATATTGAACAAGGTATCGAGTCGATTGTTATTTGGGCCGAAAAAGCCCGAGAACTAGGTTTTTTGTCGCTTGAGCATATTGCTGAAGAAGAGAGTGACTTTTTTATTAGTAAAGGCCTAAACCTTTTAGTTGATGGTGCTGAAGTTGAAAACTTAAGGGACTCTCTCGAGCTTGATTTGGACTTATATCGAGAGCATAACTTGCGTTCTGCTCATGTTTACGAGTCGATGGGAGGTTATAGCCCAACCATTGGTATCCTAGGTGCGGTTCTTGGCCTAATTCATGCTATGTCTAACTTGGCTGATCCACAACTATTAGGTCAAGGTATTGCGACGGCTTTTGTTGCTACTATTTATGGTGTCGGTTTTGCTAACCTTATTTATTTACCCGTAGCGAATAAGATTAAAACCATTATTCATGAGCAAACCATGTATCGTGAGATGATGACTGAGGGCTTAATTGCTATTGCAAATGCTGAGAATCCACATTCAATTGAAAATAAGCTTTCTGCATTTCGGTTAGAGCAGTGAGTCGATTACGTACCAAGCGTCATTCAGTAGAGCACGACAACGTAGAACGCTGGTTGGTCTCTTATGCTGATTATATGACCTTGCTTTTTGCTTTGTTTGTTGTCCTTTATGCCATGGCCATGGTTAATGATAAACCTTTCGAAACGGCAACCGAGTCAATTGGACGAGTATTTCAAGCTAATGAAGAACAAACGAAAAATCGTGGCCACGGCGATGATATTTTGCCTGTAAATAGTTCGAAAACTAATAAGCGTTTATTTGGAAATGGTATTTTGGAAGTTGCCGGTCCTGAGCTAGTTGAAGGTGAAGTCGATTTGTCGAATATCTCAGATGCGCAAGTGGGATCAACGCTAACTTCGATAGAAGAAGAGCTAAATGAAGCATTATATGACCTTGTCGAATCAGGTTATGCACAGCTACAAATTGATGGCGACTGGCTCGAAATAGAGTTAAACAGTGGGTTGTTGTTTCCAAGTGGTTCTTCATCCCCAACTAATGCGGCACGAGATATTTTGACTGTCATTTCTCAAGTAATTAGTAATTCTAGCAACTATATTCGTGTCAGGGGTTATACTGATAATCAACCGATTGAAACAGAGATTTTTTCATCTAATTGGGAGTTGTCGGTGTTTAGAGCCACAGCTGTTTTAAGAGCTTTAGAAAAGATGAACTTAGATCCTGCGCGCATGGCCATAGAAGGATATGGGCAATATTACCCCAATGCAACCAATAAAACGGCAATAGGGCGAGCAAAAAATAGGCGTGTGGTCATTGCAATTTCAAAATATGGTTTAGAAAAAGCCAATTTATTGGCAACGCCGACGATATCGGTCAAAGATGTAGAAGCTATCAAGAAAATTGATATTAATAGTATTGAACAAGACGATATTCGTATTATAAGACTCAAGAATGGTGGTATTCGCATTACTACACGTGGCAATGATGCAGATGACAGTAAATAATAGGATATTCAATTGGTAGTTTGGACAGTAGCAAACCAAAAAGGTGGTGTTGGTAAAACAACATCAACTATTTCCTTAGCCGGATTGCTGGCAGAAGAAGGCTATCGTGTACTTTTAGTCGATACTGATCCCCATGCATCGCTAAGTTATTATTTTGGTATTGAATCTGAAGACTTAGACTTAAGTGTTTATGATTTGTTTTTGCAAGTTTCAACCAAAGAGCAAATCATGCAAGGCTTGTGTCCGACTCATTATGAAAATATTGATATATTGCCCGCTACTATGGGCTTGGCAACACTTGACCGCTCATTAGGAAATAAGGGTGGTATGGGATTAGTATTAAAAAAGGCCATACAAAAGATAGCTGATGAGTATGATTACGTATTGATTGATTGTCCTCCTATTTTAGGAGTGCTGATGGTAAATGCATTGGCTGCCTGTGAACGTATTATTGTGCCGGTACAAACTGAGTTTTTAGCGCTTAAAGGACTTGACCGGATGATGAAAACTCTTGAAATTATGCAGGGTGAGCAAAGTGAAGTGTTTAAATACACGATAGTGCCAACCATGTTTGATAAAAGAACGAAAGCATCATTGATGACATACCGTAGATTACAGGAGCTTTATGGTGATGCTGTTTGGCCTGGTGTGATACCGATAGATACTAATTTTCGTAATGCCAGTGTTGAACAAAAAGTACCATCTGACTATGCTGCAGCTTCTCGTGGTATCGTGGCTTATAGTAATTTATTAAAGCATTTAGTGTATTTAAAGTCAGTGAGTAAATAAAAATGTCAAAGTCCTTAGCGGCAAGTAAGCGATTAATGCAGACATATTTGTCTGAATTACTCACCGAAGAAACTAACGATAAAGTGGCTGTTCAGGTCAAAGAAAAACAAGCACAACCCATTGAACAGTTATTAAACCAAGTAAGCTTGCCTGCAGTAGCGACCAATCAAAGGGATACTGTCAGCAGCCATAAAACTAATGCTCGTGAAATATCAAAAACACAGATTGTAAATAAAAAATCTAAAGCTAATGTAAGTTCAGAGCCTGTTATAGATAGTATCACGGACAAGGTTGTTGATAGAGTAGCAGGTGCTGCTAAAGAAAAAAATATTGATAAAATCGATCGAGAAGAAATTACTACCCGTAAAAGTGCAGGGGCGTTCGAAGTTTTACCGCAAAAAGACTATCGCAAAGGAGACTTTCAAGCGATGTTTTTTGATGTAGCTGGCTTAACTGTCGCTGTGCCGCTAATTGAACTTGGCGGGATTCACAATAGTGATAAAACTACTGCCTTGATGGGAAAGCCTAAATGGTTTAAAGGCGTAATGTTACGCAGAGATGAAAAAATTAATGTTGTCGATACTGCATTATGGGTAATGCCAGAAAAATGTGATGAAAAATTACTTTCTGCTTTGGACTACCAATATATTATTATGTTGAATGATTCAAATTGGGGGTTAACTGCAGAAAACTTGGTTGATACAGTGACCTTAAAGCAAGAAGACGTGAAATGGCTAGATTCGTCGAACAAGCGGCCATGGTTAGCAGGATTAGTAAAAGATCGTATGTGTGCGCTATTAGATGTTGATTCATTAATTAAGTTATTGGAAAAAGGCGTAAATATTACCCAAGAATAATTGCTGAATTTGAACTTGTCAGTATACTTAGGGAATAAGTACTTTAGTCACCAAAATTGAATATAAATATTGAAAGAGGCCAGTGGTATGTCTGATGAAAGACGCAATGCAAGCAAGAATGTAGGCGCTAATGATGAAGTCGTTCAACGAGTTACATTTAAACTCGATAACGAAACATACGGCATCAACGTAATGCAAGTGCAAGAAATTTTACGTTACACAGAAATAGCGCCAGTACCTGGGGCGCCAGAATATGTTTTAGGTATTATTAACCTGCGTGGTAATGTTGTTACCGTTATTGATACTCGTGCTCGTTTTGGTATGGAATCGACTGAGCTTACTGACAATAGTCGAATTGTTATTATTGAAGCTGAAACGCAAGTTATTGGTATATTAGTTGATAGTGTCGCTGAAGTGGTATATTTGAAAACGTCTGAAATTGATCTAGCTCCTAATGTTGGTAACGATGAAAGTGCTAAATATATTCAAGGAGTTTCAAACCGAGAAGGTGAATTATTGATCCTAGTCGACTTAGATAAGCTACTCTCAGATGTTGAATGGGATGAGTTAAAACAATTCTAGCGCTACTTGTTTAAGCCTGTATTACAGGCTTTTTCAATTGAGTTGTACTTAAATAGTCTATGGAAAATATACCTGCAAACTTGATCAGTTTAGTCGCACTTTCATTAGTGATGTTAGTTGCCTTGTTATTATTAGCTTTGAAAAGTCGTTTGTCAGAGCAAGTTGTAGAACTATCGAAACAAGTACAAAACCAAGCGTTAATGTTAAGTGACTTACAAATGTTACTTGCGAAAAGTCAAACTCAGCTTAATGAAAATAAGCATCAGTGCGATGAATCTTTGCTTGAAAATGAACAGGTTTCTAAGCAATTAGAGCACCGTATTAAGGTGATCCAGGAACAATTCAAGACACAACTCCAAACTATAGAACAATTATTACAGCAGCAACCCGAAGATAAGTTATATTCCCGGGCGCAAAAACTAGTGGAATTAGGAGCTGATGTTGAAGAGATAATGCGAGAGTGCGATATTCCACGTCCAGAAGCTGAAATGTTAATGGCTGTCCATAAACAACAATCGTCAAATTATTGAAGACTGTCGAGTTCATAATAAAGTAAATAGCACAGAAATATAAACTTTACATTTTTTAAACAAAACTCTTGATACTCGTCACTTATTGCTCATGCTAAACTATCTATAAAAAAGTGCTCGCTAATATATTTTGAAAATTCAATAAATACTAGTGAAAGCTAAAAATCAATTGTTATTGTTCAAGGACTTTGCAGTGAATACCATAAGAAAAATTATTTCGAATATTAAAAATAGTACAACGATCGCCGCTGTATTGCTTTCATTACTTCTAGGTGCTTGTTCTTCAACACCAACATCAGAAGAGTCAGTTTCTGACCCGAAAGATCCATTAGAATCTATTAACCGACCATTTTGGACTTTCACTTGGGATTATGCTGATAAATATGTTTTTAAGCCAGCATCTGAAAGCTATGTAGAATATATGCCGAAAGAACTGCGTTCAGGCGTTCACAACATGGCACTGAACTTAAATGAACCATCGACCATTATCAATAATATATTGCAAGCCAAGTTTACTGATGCTGCTAAAACAACAGGGCGCTTTGTTTTAAATTCAACGGTTGGCTTACTGGGATTTTTCGACCCTGCAAGCGATTTTGGTTGGGATAGAAGCCAAGAAGAATTTGGCGAAGTATTAGGTAGTTATGGTGTTGGTGACGGACCTTATTTAGTTGTTCCTGCATTAGGACCATCGTCAGTTCGTGAAGAAGTTGGTGATTTTGTTGATCGTTATTATTGGCCTTTAGCAATTATTGATTTTTGGCCTAACTTACTGCGCTCAGGTGTTTTAGGGCTTGAAGCAAGAGCATCGTTAGCTGATCAAGAAGCCATTTTAAATGATGCGATTGACCCATATGAGTTTGTTAAAAATGCTTATTTTCAGAATATGCAGTATAAAGTGTACGACGGAAATCCACCGATTGAAGTGGATGCACAAGAAGAGGATGATATTGATTCATATCTTGATGAACTAGATGAACTAGATGAACTAGAGCCTTAACAAAGTTCTTTGGTATAACTGAAAAAGCGAACTTAATGTTCGCTTTTTTTATATTGATTAATCGCGCTATTTAAGTGCTTAAGGGTAACGTGCAACATAATTGGCCGTAAAAAAGTAAAGTAAGCCAGCATAACTATGATGATAGAACCGACTATAGCCATACCCTGTAAGTTGGCAATAAAGAGAAAAGGCGGTATTAACAGTATTAATTTAATAATGTTTAGCAGGAGTTTTTCAGGCGCGGTAAGCTTAGCTTGAGCTAAGGCAAGAATAGCTTGGCGCTGGTGTAAATTGTACGGTATGAGTTCAGGTATTTTATTAGAAGAAAAATAAATTGTCATAAGTGTATTAGGAAAACGATAAATTTATATTATTGTAACTAATGTAAAATTTATGAGCTAGTTATCAGCGGTAAAATTATCTCAATGTTAATTTTTTTTATGTGTAATGGAACTTATCTAATCCTGTGGTGACTATAATATAGCGCTTAATAAGTGATGGTGATAGAATTCGCGTAACTTTGCGCTTGCGCAGGTCCATTAGTTTATGATTTTTATATAGGAAACGGCATTTTCAATGAAAAAATTTATTTATCAGTATATTCTCTTACTTACAATATTGTGTAGTAGTTTCTCATTGTATGCAGCGCAATCACTAAACAATGTATCTCCGCAACAATTAGAGCAATTTAAAAAACTCTCTCCCGCACAGCAAAAGTCCCTTGCTCAGAGTATGGGCGTTGATATTCGTTCTTTACAAAAGCAAATGTCTTCGACAAAAAAATCTTCTACTGAAGGTACTGAGTCCAAAAATCAGCAATACTTCCCTCGAGGAACTAAGTTTGATGAATTCGGTAACCCAATGTTTGACGATGAGTTTACCGAAACGAACGAGCAAGAAGAGGAAGACGACGGAACACCTAAACCTTTTGGTTATGATGTCTTTGCTAATGCACCAACGACATTTGCACCAACGATGGATATAGCTGTTCCTGCTCATTATATTATTGGAGCTGGCGACGTATTGAATGTGCAAGTATTCGGTAAAGAAAACTTAGACTTTGAATTGGAAATATCAAGAGAAGGAAAGGTTGTTATACCGGAGTTAGGCCCCTTTTCGGTTGCAGGACTGACTTTTTCTGAATTAAAAAAATATCTTGCTAATGAAATTAAAAATAAAATATTTGGTGTTGATGTCGTTGTTACTTTGAGTGATATGCGCTCACTCCGTGTTTTTGTTTTAGGGGATGCATTTAAACCAGGCTCGTATGTACTAAATTCACTCTCGAGTATTACTCATGCATTATTTGCTGCTGGCGGAATAAACGACATTGGCTCATTACGTAATGTTCAATTAAAACGTGCGGGTAAGCTTGTTGCAACGCTTGATTTATACGATCTACTTATAACAGGTGATTCATCAGATGACTTGTTACTAAAATCAGGTGACGTTGTTTTTGTTGCGCCACTTGGTAAGCAAGTCACTGTCTCTGGTGAAGTGAGAAGACCAGCTATTTATGAGTTGCAAGGTACTGAAAGTTTTGATGATGTTATTAAAATGGCGGGTGGATTACTACCATCAGCATTTCCTTCTGCAACAGTAGTTGAGCGCTTTAATAATAATAACCTTCGTTCAATTGTTAATGTTGATTTATCGAACAAAGAAGCATTGTCATCATCAGTAAAAGCTGGTGATTTCATTAACGTGATGGAAACAACAGAGTTATTTCAGGAGTCGGTGACTGTTATTGGTGCGGTTACTCGACCAGGTAATTATCAGTGGGTTGCAGGGCAAAAAATTGCTGATTTATTACCTAATATTCATTCCTACATGCTTGATGATGCTGATTTAACTTATAGCTTGGTTATTCGCGAAAAAAATATTGGTCGTAATATTGAAGTACTACAATTTAGCCTCTTTGACGCAATTAGTAATCCATTATCTGCAGACAATCTCGCATTAAACCCTCGAGATAAACTACTAATTTTCTCGAATGTAGAAGTACCTTCTATTGATATTAAAGCGTTAAATTCTTTTGCATTAACCAAGCAGGAACTACTTGAAAAAGAAAAAGAAGAAGCCGAAAACCGACATGAAGAAAAAATGTTTTGGCAATATTATGGTGAAAATGCTGATACAACCTCTATCTATGGTGATATTGAAGTTAATAAAGCTGAAGAAACACTGAAACAAACCCTAGCATCAATTGATGAATTAACCGGCGTAGACAGTGAAGTGGAGCCTGAAGTTCGTGAGCTTAATTTTTTCTCAAGAAAAAGATTACTTACTCCTGTTATTGAACAATTAAGAAGACAGGCAGCTGCAGGGCAACCATTGCAATTAGTTGAAGTTGATGGCGCAGTAAAAACTCCAGGCATGTATCCGTTAGTTATCAATAACAAAGTAAGTGATTTAATCAAAGCTGCAGGTGGTTTGAAAGAATCGGCCTATTTAAGTAATGCTGAATTAACACGTAATGAAATTGTCAGTAACCATGCAAGAAAACTGGCAATGAAAATAGACCTTGGATCTGCTCTTCAAGGTGATGTAGATAAAAACCTCGTGTTGAAAAGTAAAGATAGATTGAACGTTCATCATATTCCAGCATGGCAAGAAAACCATATTGTAGAGTTACGTGGCGAGTTTATGTTTCCGGGTAAGTACACTATTCAAAGAGGTGAAACACTACGAAAACTTATAGAGCGAGCTGGTGGTTTTACAGATTTTGCTTACTTAGATGCATCGCTTTTTACCCGTGAAAAGTTAAAAACGTTAGAGTTACAAAACCTAGTTAAAGTGTCTGAAAATTTACGAATGGAAATAGCATCTAAAAGCTTATCTCAACGGGAAAATACCGCCAGTATTGACTATGAGCAAACGAGCCAGTTACTGGCCGATTTAACGAATGTTGAACCTGTGGGGCGATTGGTACTCGATATACCATTAATTATGTCTGACGATAAATTCGATGTCATTTTAGAAGATGGTGATGTGTTATACATGCCAGTCAAATTGAACTCAGTGAATGTGGTAGGACAAGTTCAACTTGCTACCTCACATATCCATAAAGATGATTTTTCCGCATTTGACTATATTCAACTTAGTGGCGGAAGTAAAAAGCAAGCTGATGAAGATAGAGTATACGTAATCAAGGCGAATGGTGCAGTGGAAATTCCAAGTGATGAAAACTGGTTCAGCAGCACTGGTCAAGGTTTGAAACCCGGTGATACTGTGGTTGTACCATTAGATACTTATTTCATGGAAGACTTAACCTTATGGGCATCTGTAACGCAAATTATTTATCAATCTGCAGTTGCTGTTAAGGCAATAAGTGGTTTGTAAGTAAATATGAATGCAGAGGAAAGCCGTATATCCTTACTGCTTCCCCTCTGCAATTGCATATAATATCTAATAATAATTATGAATAAGCTTATATTACACTGGTATCGTTGGAGTAAAACGCTATAATATACGCGTTTTTATACAATTATTTATTGGTTAATTATTTAATGCTTATATTCTCCCTTGCTTTATTTGTTGCATTCTCTGTGTCAATTTTGACAATCAAAGCATTATTACCGTTAGCTCCTCATGTTGGTTTAGTTGACCTACCCAATGAAAGAAAAAAACACGATGGTGCAATTCCCTTAATTGGCGGGCTTTCTATTTTTACTGGCGTGCTAATAGCGTCAAGCATATTCGTCGAACAAAGTCAGTTACTTAATCTTTATTTAATATCTTCAGCTTTATTAGTATTTATCGGCACGATGGACGATATTTACGATTTAAATGTTGCCCCTAGAATTATTTTTCAAGGTATTGTTGCCACTATTATGGTTTTTGGTGGCGGAATATATATTCATGAATTCGGTTATTTTCACTTGATTGGCAATGTCGATATTGAAGGCTATGGCATGATATTTACCATGCTTGCGTGTATCGCAGCGATTAATGCTTTTAATATGATTGATGGCATTGATGGTTTGGCTGGGTCTATGAGTATTATTTCTATTTCATCAGTAGCAATTCTAACGTTACTTGCCAATAACAATGCTGACGTACTATTGCCACTTATACTTGTTGTCGCGACTCTTCCTTATTTATTTTATAACGTTAGTACACGAAATCCACGTGGTAAAAAAATATTCATGGGTGATGCAGGCAGCATGTTCATGGGGTTAACTGTGATGTGGCTGTTAGTGCTAGGCTCACAAACTCAAGGTACACAAGTGGCATCTTTTAGGCCAGTGACCGCATTGTGGGTAATCGCTGTGCCTTTAATGGACATGTTTGCCATTATGATAAGAAGAATAAGAAAAGGTGATTCACCATTTAAAGCGGACAATGGTCATTTGCACCACATTTGTATGCGTGCAGGATTATCCTCCAGACAAGCATTAAGAGTGATCAGTGTTTTTTCTATCGCGCTTGCATCTTTTGGTGTATTGGGAGAGTACTTATTAATAAACGATTGGATAATGTTAACGCTCTTTATTAGCTTGTTTTTGTGTTATTCCTACGCCTTGCAACATGCGTGGAAGTTTATTCGAGTTATTAATCGTTAAGCAAAATTGAGTTTAGTTAGTTTTGCATAAAACCGACTGCAGCTATATTGTTACTGTTGATTTTTATATCAAAATATTCACGTAGTAATTCAACATACACTCTATTGCAATATTTATTGTTTATAAATGTTGCAAACAACCACTAACTATTCGACAGTCGTTTTTTCAACTGGTAGACTCTTTGCAAAATAACTCACATTCAAGATATTATGCGCAAAAATACAGGTTTTACGATGATCGAACTACTCATCGTTATTGTTATCTTAGGCTTGTTAGCCTCACTCGTTGCCCCTAAATTTTTCTCTCAATTAGGTACTGCTGAACGCGGTATAGCTTCGGCACAAATGAATGCATTTGAAACAGCACTGGATACCTATAGACTTGATATGGGAGCTTATCCGTCGACTTTAGAAGAGTTAAGAAAAAGCGATAAACCACGTTGGGATGGACCATATTTACCAAAAGAAGTGCCACTTGATCCGTGGAAAAACCCATATGTGTACACCACACCAGGGGATAATGGAAATCCCTATAAAATAATGTCTTACGCGGCTGACGGCCAACCCGGTGGTACTGACAATAATGAAGATATAGTACACAAATAATGCAATTGAATCAGTTGTTGGTTGAGCAATTTAACATCTTGCCTGAAGACTTAAGTCGGGCGGAAAGTTATCAAAGTCGTTTCGGTGGTCGTTTAGATCAAATACTTGTTAATATGGGTAGTTTACCCGATGATCAAGTTCCTATTCTTTACAGCAAGTATCTTGCTCTTCCTTTGCTAGACATAGCCGAGTGGCAAGAGCAAAAAACGATTAGTATCGAGTCCAAGGTCTTGACTTTTTTGTTGGAGAAGCAGTGGATACCTTTAGCTAAAGTTGATAATAATTGGACATTTGCTTGTCGTTTTCCGCTAGAATTATCGGTTAATGAATGGCTTAGCCAGCAAAATATAACGGCAACTATTTTACTTGCTGATGAGTCTGATATTCAAGCCTTGTCGAGTAAGTTCGATCAGCAACAGTCTACTGTTGATCATGAAGAATTTACTGGTGATGAAGAAGAACGATTAAGAGAGTTAGCGACTGAAGCGCCGACTGTAAACCTTCTCAACTCTCTTATCTCTCGAGCGTTACGTCAAGGTGCGTCAGATATGCACCTTGAGCCCTATAAAGGTCGCTATAGAGCGAGGTTTAGAGTTGATGGAGTATTACATGAGGCAGAAATACTAGCACCTAGAATGCAATTGCCGATTGTTACACGCTTAAAAATACTTTCAGGTATGGATATTGCAGAAAAAAGACGGCCGCAAGATGGCAAAATAGAAATGAAAATTGCCAATCAAGAACTCGATATTCGTGTCTCAGCACTGCCATTAAATGACGGTGAATCAATGGTGTTACGTTTCTTACGCAAAGATAATGTGCAATACGATATGTCAGTATTAGGCTTGTCTAACGATATCGAAACCATGATACGTGAAGATATAAAAACTACAGCTGGTGTCGTGTTACTGACAGGACCTACGGGGTCAGGTAAAACAACGACCTTATACACCTTTTTAAATGCCTTAAATAACGATGACGTAAAAATTATTACCCTTGAAGATCCTGTTGAATATCAACTGCCGGGCATTAACCAAGTACAAGTGAACAGTGACATAGGTTTTGACTTCTCAGCAGGGCTGCGAAGCATTGTACGACAAGATCCTGATATTATTATGTTAGGTGAAATACGCGATAAAGAAACCGCGCAAATAGCATTGCAATCAGCGCTTACAGGGCATTTAGTATTTTCAACCGTACATACCAATGACGCAGCAAGTGCCTACACACGTTTGCTTGATTTAGGTGTAGAGGAGTTCTTATTAAATGCGGCGCTTGTTTCAATTGTTGCCCAGCGTTTAGCGCGAAAAATATGCAGCGAGTGTGCAGAGCCACATCCTGATGCTGAAAAAATTATTGAAAAGTATCAATTAAAAACCTTAGCGGATAAATTTTCACTACCGGAAATATCACTTATGCACGGTGTAGGTTGTGACAATTGTTCTCATTCAGGTTACAAAGGCCGCATGGCTGTTACTGAGTATTTGCGCTGTGATGAAGAAATCAAAGCCATGCCAAAAGATTCAGATTTCATTCCAAAAGCTAAAAAGCATAATGCCAACATGCAGCGTAGAACCTTGCTTGAAGATGGTTTATATAAGGCCATTTTAGGTTTAACTACAGTTGACGAAGTTGTACGAGTAGCTGGCTAATGGCACTGTTTAGCTATAAAGCCTACGATAGCTCTGGCGCAAAAGTTGATGGGCAAATAGAGTCAAGTGACAAAACCGCGGTACTGGCACAGCTTAAACAGCAAGGCTTATTGACCACTGAAGTAAAAGACCTTAGCGACACAGGCAAGAGTGTTTTTGGCTTTTCAAGCAAAGTATCGCTTGCTGATCTAGAGTTTTTAACCGCAGAGCTCAGCTTGTTACTTGAGTCAGGTGTTAGAATTGATCGCGGTATTGATATTATAAAGCGTACCAAAGCAAAACCCGCCTTAGCAAAATTATTGACCGACATTAGCAGCAACCTAAAAAAAGGCAAAAGCTTATCTGATTCATTCAAAGCTCATGACGATATATTTGACCCGCTTTACTGCAACCTTATTGAGCTAGGTGAAGCGTCGGGTAATTTAAGCGAAATATTTGACGGACTAGCCAAAGACCTAAAGTTTAGACGAGAATTACAACGAAAAATAATTAGCTCTTTAGCTTATCCAATGGTGATATTTTTTGTTTGTATGTTAAGTATATTTTTTATTTTTAACTTTATTATTCCCAAAATGGCGGTCATGTTTAATGACGTTGACTCTTTGCCTTGGTATACCAGTGCTATGCTTTCTGCTAGTGAATGGATGCTACAATATCAAGGGTTATTAGTGGTGGGGGTTATTACTAGTATATTTGGTATCATAACGCTGGCTAAGAAGCCTGAATTCGTAAAGTGGTGGCAAAAAATAAGTCTTAAACTACCAATAATGAAGAAAGCGATAATTACCGTTGAGCGTATTCGTTTTAATAGTGGCTTAGCGATGATGGTAAAAGCAGGAGTACAAATTGACCGAGCTATTGGTTTATCGGCAGGTAATATAAAGAATACGGCACTAAAACGTGAGCTTGAAATTGCTAAAAAGAAAGTTAAAAGTGGTAGCGCACTTACACCTGCATTAAAACAAACTTCACTCTATCCCGATTTTTATATCTCATTGTTAGAAGTGGGCGAAGAATCAGGCAATTTAGAACGTGTATTCGATGAAATTGCTAACCGTTCACGGCAAGAGTTCGAAAGTTGGGCTGATCGCATGACAACATTATTAGAGCCTTTAATGATACTTTTTATGGGCGGCTTTGTTGGTGGTGTTGTTGTTGTTATGTTGATGAGTATGGTATCTATTAACGAAATGGGTATATAGTATAAGAATAATTTGGCAGACTAAATTGTTTAAGTAAATAATAGAATCATTCATTGATTCATTGATTCATTGATTATTGAAGATATTTACTTATTTGACCAATAACGTAATACAAGAGGGCAGTATGGCTAAATCATTACAAAATCGTATTACCCATGCTGTGGTAAACTTAATACCCAAAGTAAAACTAATTTATTTGTTTGGCTCTCATGCTTCAGGAACGGCAAGTGTTGGTAGCGATTTAGATATAGCCATATTGTTAGATTGCAAATTAAATACTGTTGACCGATGGAATTACGCTAGCGAATTAGCCGACAATTTAAACCAGTCTGTTGATTTTGTTGATTTATTATCAGCCTCTACTGTTATGCAAAACGAGATCATTCATAACGGAATATGTATTTATGATCCTCAGAAAACTGCTGATAAATTTTCAATGCACATAATGTCTATGTATCAACATTTAAATGAAGAGCGTAAAGATATTCTTTTACAGTTTTTCGCTGAATAAATAGAATTGAAAAATATGAATGATGTCATTATAAATAAGCTTTCAACAATTGCTCGGTGCTTGCTACGTATAAGGGATGTTTACGCTCAAGCGGGTAGTGACTTCTCTATTGATTATACCAAACAAGACTCAGTAATTTTAAACTTGCAGCGTGCTTGCGAAGCAACAATAGATGTTGCTAATTATATTAATAAAATAAAAAAAACTGGCATACCTCAAAGTAGCAAAGATAGTTTTGAGTTATTAAAAAAGCACGGTGTATTGTCGGAAAGAGTAAGTAATAGCTTAAAGAAAATGATTGGGCTGAGAAATATTGCAGTGCACGACTATCAAGAACTCAATATAGACATTGTAAAACATGTGATAGAAAACCACTTAACTGACTTTGAAGACTTTATTAAAGAAGTTAAATCACTGGCAATAACACTTAATTAAATATGAAAGGTAAAATTCAGCCACGTGGCTTCACGCTTATTGAATTAATGATAGTCATGTCTATTGTTGCGCTCTTAATGGGCATGGTTGGGCCTCTGGCAATAAATAGTTTAGAAAAAGCGCAAGCAAAACAAGAAATGCTAACGGTGAAAAACTGGTTGAAAAAAGTAAGCTTTCGTGCTTTTACAACAGGAAAAGAACATGTTGTTAAGTTTTCAGGAAAAAATATTATTCTTCATTTAAAAGGAGAAGCATTATCTCCGATTGAAAATAAAACCTTTGAATCGTTATTTTTTCAACCGCAACAACTCAGCTACAGCGCAAAAGGTTTCGTTAGTCCTAAATTACTCTCCGGTACCTTTCGAGGTAAGCCTATGGTGATTAACCTTAGCCAATGGGTAAATGATGAAACGGCAATTACTATTGATGAATAACATTCACCTTTATAAATCGTTTTCAGCTAAAAATAATAACGGCTTTACTTTAATAGAGGTTTTAGTTGCCTCCGTTATTTTATTTTCTTCAATTGCGCTTGTTTCTATGGTTTATCGAGGTGCTTTTTTAAGTAGTGAAAAAGCAAATAGCCACATTGTTATCGCAGGCGTATTACCCTCTGTGCTTGCTAATATAAGAACCTCAATTCGGCAGCAAGGTAATTCTAATAGCACTCAAATAAGTGAAAAAAATACTACTTGGGATGTGAATTATCAATGGCAAGCTGAGTTAGTCTCAAATAAAGGGGCGCCGAAAAAATTAGACCCAGTTACTCATCAACTTACCACCCAGCCATTAAAATACAAATTATGGCAAGTTAACTTAACGTTAAGCTATAAAAACTTAACTCAGCAACATCAATTTAATGAATTAAGTTGGTCAAGTGATTAGTTATGAATAGTCTTCAAAACTATAAAAAAAGAGCGAAAAATCAAGGCTTTACCTTGGTAGAGTTGATGATCGCTATCTCAATTTTATCATTACTGCTTTTTACTGGCTCGTATACTTATAGTTTAATGTCTGAGCGCTGGAATAAAGAACTAGGTCAATTTAATCATTCAGCTAAAAACTATAAGCATTTGGAATTAATACAGAGATTACTTGAAGGTGTTCAGCCATATGTCGTGGTAGACGATAATAAAAAACCATCATTTTTCTTTATTGGTGATGATAACAGTTTGCTTGCTGTCAGTCGCTCAGGACTGTTTAGTGGCGATTATCCTGAAATTTTTCGTTTAAGTACGATAGATGCAGGAGAAGGTAAAGTAGATTTAATTTATCAATCAGCATCTACAGAACAGATATTACTTAAAGGTACAGATCAAAGTATCAACTTTACGCATCAATTAGTTTTGTTTTCAAATTTAGATAATGTCCAGTTTAGTTATTATGGTTGGCCGCATTTATATGAAAAAAATGCTTTAGATAAAAAAGGTAAAAAGGCGCAATGGTATACACGTTTTTCAGGTATTAATAACCAAATAATGCCTGAAAAGTATGCTGTAACGCTAACACAAGCAGGAAAAGACTTAAGTATACCTATTCAGTTGGAAGCAAGGCCTGAGCGTTGGTTGTCACCTTATTTCAAGGAAAATCAATAATGCATTTATCAAACAAAGTTCAGGGCATAGCATTAATTCAGATACTATTGATCACCGCTGTTTTATCTGTATTGGCAATGTATTTAACAACTACGGCAAAAGATCAGGTGAAAGTTGCACAATGGTCTGATGATAAAGCAACTGCATTAGTTGCTGTTCATAGTGCTGAAGCTGAATTGTTGTTTGAGCTATTAACCAATAAAAAAGTCCAGTCAGAAAGCAATGCTGAGGTGTCAGGTCAAGCAATTAACAAACGTTGGAACTTTTTTGCCCTTCCTTTTAACATTAGCAAGCAAGTAACGGTTAAAATTCAAGATCAGTCAGCATTAATTAATGCACATTTTCCTGATGCAAAAATACTCAAAAAATTGATCGCTCATGTTGGGCATACAACAAATGAAACAAATGTTATTTTCGATAACTTGTTAGATTGGCAAGATCTTGATAACATCCCTCGCACAAATGGCAATGAATCGCTCGGTGCAATGCAATCCATAAGAAATGGAGCATTCCCTGACTTGCATGATTCAAAGTTTGTTAAAAATGTTTCAAGTGAATTACATCAATCGTTATTAAAAAATACCACTTTAAACAGTAAAGGCTTTTTTAATCCAATGAATTCGCCAAAGCAATTATTAGTGGCAATTACAAACATTGAGATTGCAGAGCAAATAATACAACGACGTGAAAGCAATCAACTATCAACGAGGCAGTTTAGCCAACTTACGGGCATTGTTGATAGTGAAAAAGTATTACTATATCCATCAAATATATTAGCAATTGAACTTGAAGGGGCTGTCGGCTCTTCAAAAGTTTATAAAAAAATTATTGTAGAGTTAAATCCATATGCCAATGCATTTCAAGCACCCATCAATATTTTTGCCACAAATGGGTAAATTTTGAATTTCTCATCTATAACAATAAAATCAAAAAAAACACTGAAAACTTCAAATGTTTCATTGTTTTTTAAGTGGCTTACATGTCGTTTTTTGGGCTACTATAATGGAAAGTTGCATAAATTTTCTTTAGATGAAAATCATAACTTTGTGCTAACGGAAATTACTGACAATGTACCGAGTATATTGATCGTTTCTCGCTCTTTTTACAAAGAACAAGCGAAAGAGTACCCGATAGAAAACAAAGCCGAGTTAAAAAAATTATTGCAACTGGAGTTTTCTGATGAAAACCATAGCTATTTTCACCACTGGGAAAGTGTAAATGAAAAAAGCCAAGTTAACATTTGGCAATTTGATAAATCAATACCAAAATCAAATATCATGTTACCTGAAACTTTATTACTTGCGCTTACAGCAGATAAGCATCAAGTAACCGCTGTATCGGATGATAATGTCGATTTATTATATGTAGGGCGATTGGCAGAAACTATAGTTTCGTTGCCAGCTTCTTCATTGATTAATACCAGTCGTCGCTTTTCAACATCAGTAGGTATTACGATATCTGGAACTACACGCGTTATTCCGAGTGCAGATACGAGCTTAATGGCATTTAATGAATCTAAAATTGATAACGCTAAAACAGAACACTCAAATGTTGAATCTCTAACCGGTGATAATACCTTTGCAAATCATGTGGTTCAAGGTGTTAAGCGGTTATCGTTACCCGTACTTTCAAGTTTCATTCGATTGCCCAAAAATGAAAGTAAATTACAACTGTTAAAAAATATATCCTTACCTTTATTTCTTTCTTTATCACTGTACTTGGCGCTTTCCAGTGCTTATTTAACTGCTAAACAATATAATTTACAGCAAAAACTCAGTAGACAGAGTGAAGAAGTTTCGCAAGCACTTGGCCAGCAACAACTTTTTGACCAACAATGGGCAGCATACTCAGCAAACAAAGCGTTTTTTGCCATGGCAGAAAACAAGGCACCATTTTGGCTTATTATTGCTGACTTATTTCCTGAAGCTCAATTTAATAATATTAGAATAGTAGACGAGCGTTTTGTTTTAAGGGGAAAAACACTTAATGCGACGAGCTTACTAGAATTACTTAGTAAAAAACCGCAAGTAATGGATGCAAAGTTTGATTTTCCTACACGTAAACAGCGTAACCTAGACTCTTTTGTGATTAGTTTTAAGTTGCAAATTCCGACAGTAATAGTTAATGAAATTGATAATAGAAAAGGGGGGGAGTAGTGTGGCAGAGCTAAAAAAACATGCATTTCTCTTGTCGATAATCGCTTTGCTGATCATAGTGAAGTTTCTTTTCTTACCTATTATCACATGGCAAGATGAACTTATTGCACAAATTACCCAACTTGAGAAAAAACAAAATAAAATAACACAAGTACTTGCAAATAACGCAAGTAATCTTGGTCTCAATAAAGCGTTAGGAATTGAGCTTGAGCAAGTAAGACCTCTTTTCGCAACCTTTAAATCAGTTGCAAGTTTTAAGCTTGAGCAACAAAAGTTAATTGAGAAAATGTTAGCTAAACATAAACTTACATTACAAGATATCGGTTGGCAAACATTAACCATGTTGCCAAGTTTATCTAAGAGTCGTTACCCGCTCAAATTGACCGTTAAAGGAAAAACTATTGATATAATAAATTTCACAGCTGAGCTTGAAACGTATCAACAGTTTATTGAAATATCAAAGTTTAACCTTTCACTTAAAGGTCAACAAAATAACAATTTAGGGCGTATAAATGGCCGTATTACTTTGAATGTTTTTGCTAATGACGTTGGGGGAAGCTCGTGAATTGGAATGAAATTAAATTTTTATTAACCAATAAGCTAGCTTTATTGGTAATAGTCATAAGCATTGTTTGGTCAATGTTTGACATTAGCACCCGGTTATTACCGAATAATATTTTAAATATCAAAGAAAAAGATGATGCTATTGTCACACCTATAGCCTCTCCTAACCTAGCAGCTTCAATGGTAAACGAATTAAATCAACGCTACCAAAAGTATGGAAAAATCATTGATGAGTCTCCTGATAACAAAATTTTTGGTATGTCAATGAATGAGCAAAATAACCAGCAAGGAGAATTGACAGAAGTTTTTATTGATAACAATAAATTATCGTTAAAAGCCGTTATTCGTAATGATGCTTTAGCCGTTGAAAATAGTGTTGAAAAAACAGTTGCGTTAATATCAATTGTTGACATAAATACTGGTAGCGAAAAAATTGAAAAATATGCTCACAATAGTGAGATTTATGGTTACCACTTAACCATTGAGAAAAATACGCAAGTTAAGTTAGTGAGAATGTTTGATGGACGTAGCCAGAAGATTATCTTAACCATGTACAAAAACTAAATATAGCCACCTTTATTAAAAGCCAACGCTAAGAAAATATGATGAAAAGCAATAAAAATATAAGCAATAAAAATTGTATCAGTAGACTAAAGTACGTCGCCTTAGGTGTAATAATAGCCTTAACACTTAGCGCGTGTGCTAGCTCGCCACAAAACCCCAAATTAAACGGAGATTCTTATTTACAGGATAAGAGTAGTAACGATAGTACAGCTGAAAGCAAGACTAAGGTTGAGTTTTCTGATAGTGCTGGGAATTTGCTTGCTAGTGAAGATAAAAAGTTGGGGCTTGCTTATTTATCATCTATACAACCCAAGCAAGCTAATGAAGTCAGCGCTGTTGATCTAACCCAACAATTTAGTGCTGTTAAGTTGTTACAACTCAGCGCTGATAGCCTGCCATTAAAAGATTACTTACACCATGTTTTAGGTGATTTATTAGGCGTTAGTTATATATTAGGCGAGCAAGTTAAAGCCGACAACAAATCAGTAACACTGAACTTGCAACAAAGCATCAGCCAACAAAGAGTATTTAATGTTAGTGAACAGCTACTAAGCGAACGTGGTTATGTTATTCGCTTTGAAGATGATATTTATTATATCCACAAAGCAGAAGGCAGTGGTAGTCAAGGAAACCTTGTTTACGGCTATGGGCAAGATATTACTGATGTACCAAATACCTCCGAAACTATTGTTCAATTAGTGCCATTTGTTTATGGTATGCAAACGTCACTTGCTAATACCATACAACAGCTGATGTCAGTCAAGGCTTCTGCTGACTTTCAGCGCAGCAATATAATACTGCAAGGAAAGCGTAAAGAAATCATTAAAGCACTTGAGTTTGTGAAGCTTATGGATCAGCCTATTTTTAAAAATAGGCATATAGGTGTTTATAAAGGCACGTACGTAAGCACAGATGAATTAATTGAAAAGCTCCCTGAGTTGTTAAAGCAGGAAGGCATATCAGTAAGTGCCAGCAAACAAAACGATCTTGCGGTTTCTATGGTGTCATTAGATCGTATTGGCACGCTGGTTATTTTTGCAAACGATAAACAATTAATTGAACGTGTTGCGTTTTGGGCGAAACAAATAGACCAAGTACCAAGCGGTAGCCAGTTACAGTACTTTTTGTATGCGCCAAAGTTTGCTCGCGCTGCAGATTTAGGTGAAAGCTTGCAGCTTTTGATTGGAGGAAAAGGAAGTCGAGGCACACAGCCATCAGCAACAACTTCAGCAGCAGGGCAAAATAAACAAAATACTAGCTCAGCTAATAAAGGCAGTAAAAGTTCTTTTTCTTCAAATGAAGATATGGCGCTAGTGGTAGATGAACGCGCTAATACGCTAATTTTTAATGCTACCGGTGACAAATATCGTCAATTGTTGCCATTAATTAAGCGCTTAGACGTGATGCCTAAGCAAGTGATTTTAGAAGTAATGATTGCTGAAGTAAAACTCACCGATGAATTTAAACAAGGGGTTAGCTTTTCGCTGACTAACCAAGGTACTGCGACTCCAACGGGCGGCTTCAAATTTGACAGCGATGCTAAGGGGCTTACTTATCTATTAACCGGTAATAATGGCAAGCTTAATATTAACCTTCTTCAGAAAAACGATAATGTTAATGTTTTGTCACGACCTTCGTTATTGGTGCGTGATGGCGTAACGGCTAATATTACCGTTGGTGATAAAATACCAACCGTTGGCGAAACTATTGTCCAAGAAAGTGGCACCACAACAACCTCTGTTGTGTATTTAAATACAGGTATAAAACTACAAGTTAAGCCGACTATTAATGCTCGCGGTACTGTCATTATGGAAATAGACCAAGAAATTAACAATCAAGCAGCAGGTAGTAGTGCTGTATCAGGTAATCCTATCCTGCTTGAACGTAGTATTAAAACCGAAGTGGTTGCAGAAAGTGGACAAACCATTATTCTTGGTGGTTTAATCAGTGAAACACGTACCATTAATGATACTAGTGTGCCGTTCTTTTCTAGTATTCCATTGATAGGAAAGCTTTTTGATACCACAAGTGACACAGGTGGCAAAACAGAGTTAGTGGTTTTAGTTACCCCTAAAATAATAGAGTCTGGTAATGAATGGGAAGATATTAAAGCAAAATTTGCTGTTAAATTTCAAAATATTGATCTTAATTGATTAAATTGACTTTCCATATGATATTTTGTTGTTTAGTGCTTGAACAATATTGATTAATTAGGTAACGTCTAACAAGTGTTAAGTTGGTGTTATTTGGTAGTTTAATTTTTAATCGATTTACTGTTTTAATTCTATAAGAATGTCAAAATAGTATTGACAAGCGAAATTGAATGCTTAAACTTAGACACTGTTAAAAGTCGCTTAGGCGACGGCCTAAGTGTTAATCTACCTAAGTGTAAATTTAACGAAAATAAAATCTTGGGTATTAAAATTATTTAATACGTCAAGTTTCATGAAACAAAGGAAATTAAAAATGTTTAAAAAACTCTTCTTGCAGCAGCTTTAACTGCAGTAGCATTAAATGCAAGTGCAGCAAAAGTAACTGGTTCAACTGCTAATGTTGCTCTAATGGGTGCTGAATTTATTGCTAATGAAGCAACAGGTGTAGCATTAGATACTCCAATCGTAGCTTTAGGTGCTCAGTATTCTGTTGGTGATATTCTTAAATTCACTATCGCTGGTGCTGATTTTGATTTAGTGAACAGTGTTCCTGCTGTTGCTTTTGCTGATGTTGGTGCTGCTTCAACTATGACAGTTGGCTTGATTAGTACTTCTGCAAATGTACTAACTTACCGTGTTACAGCTGCTACTGGTGATCACTCGAACCTTACTGGTGATACTTTAACGTTATCTGGTGTTAAAATGACTACGGCTTCTGCTGTAGCTGCATCTACTGTTTCAGTAACTTTCTCTGCTGAAACTAGCACAGGTATTGCAATTGACTCTGCAACGACTAACACTAAAGTTATTCAAAAAGCAGTAAGTCAATACCTAGTTAAAGTTACAACTGCTGCTAATGCTGAAGTAAAAGTTGGTACTTTACGTACTCAATTTGGTACTACAGCTGCTCCAGTTTATGCTGATGATGTTATTGTGACATATTCTGACTATACTCCAGCTGCAGGTGAAGCCTGGATTGCTGGTTTAGCTCTACAAGGTGCTGCACCTTCAGCTACGGCTACTACTCTTAAAGGTGATTTTAACTTTTTAGATACAAATGCTGATGGAAAAATTACAGCTACTGATAAAATTACGACTCCGTTTGCACAAGCTGCAGCTTCTACAGCAACAGCTATTACAGCTAAAGTTGATTCAGTAGCATTTGCTGGCCCTGCTGGTTTTGGTGCGTCTGGTCTAACTATTACAGCTGGTAATGCTGCAGGTGATACAACAATTACTAGCCAAGCGTTTACTGTTGATACTTCTGCTACATATGCTCCTAAGTCAGGTGCTGTTGCAAAAGCAACAAATTCTCTTTCTGCTGGTGCTTGGGGCTTAGACGGTTCATCTGATGATATAGCGTTCTTGCCTTTCAGTGATGAATATGCACAATCAATTACCGTAACTAATAACGGTAAAGTTGTTGGAGATATCTCTGTTGTTTTATTTGCTAACGGCACAGAATATAAGACTACTTTAGTTGCTCCTGCTGCTGCTGATTCAGTAACTAACATCAGTACTGAAGTAGCACAATTTGCTAAAGCTTCTGGTATTAACGGTAACGCAGGCTTGAACATTATTGTTAATGCTCCTGCTGCTAACATCCAAGTTGAAGGTATTTACTTCCACAAAGCAACACAAGATCGTGTACGTACTCACTAGTATGTCAAGTTATTGAGCATAAAGCTTAATAAATAAACGATTTTTTTAAACGCGCTTCGGCGCGTTTTTTATTGCTCAAAATTTATTTGTGCTTTACTTTATTTACCATTGTTAATTTAATTTGTCGACGTTAAGTAGATAATTCAATTGATATTACTACTATCCACCCTTGCCTTTATAGACCCCAGATCATTCATTTGCTAAACTAGCCGCCTATATTTTCAGACTGCTGTGAACCGCATTTGTGCAATACCCAATTGTAAAACCTTACCTTCCTGAATTTTCTCGCTATCAACAGCATATTGAAACTGTATTTGAACGTAATTGGTTAACCAATAATGGCCCATTGCTACAACAGCTTGAACAGCGTTTAGCTGAGTATTTAGGTGTTGAGCATTTATTGCTAGTAGCTAACGGCACATTAGCGTTACAAGTAGCTTATGCGGCACTTGGCGTTAAAGGCGAGGTATTAACCACGCCTTTTTCGTTTGCCGCAACGGCAAGTTCATTATGCTGGCAAGGCTTGAAACCGGTATTTATTGATATTGCCCCTGAAACTTTAAATATTAATTATAAAAGCATTACCGCTGCACAAGCTGAGCAAGCTTCAGCTATTTTAGGCGTGCATGTTTTTGGTAACCCTTGCGAGGTTGAAGAAATAGCGAGCTTTGCTGAACAGAATCAATTAAAGGTTATTTATGATGCCGCACATGCGTTTGCTAGTGACTATAAGCAAGGCTCTGTTTTAAGCTCTGTTCTAAAATATGGCGATGCATCAACTTTGAGTTTACATGCAACTAAGTTATTTCACGCCGTAGAAGGCGGCGCGATAATTTTTAATAAGCGCGAAGATTACGAAAAAGCTAAGCAGTTAATTAATTTTGGTTTTGATAAAGACAATATGCCGCAATACGTTGGCATAAATGCAAAAATGAGTGAAATGCATGCGGCTATGGGTTTAGCGGTACTTGATGATATTGCCCATATCACCGCGAGTCGTAAAGCAATCGTTGAGCGTTATCATGCTAACCTAGTTGACGTGGCTGGAATAACGCTTCAGCAATGGCACGTAAACGGTGAGCGAAATGGCGCTTATATGCCTGTTTTACTTGAAAATGAAGCAATGTTATTAAGCTTAAGTGCACAGCTAAATGATGCTGGTATTCAGACCCGACGTTATTTTTATCCAAGTTTGTCGCAGGTTGATGTTTATGGCAAGAAAGGTCGTACACCAATCGCAAATGATGTAGCCCAAAGAGTGTTATGTTTACCGATGTATACAGCGCTAACGATTGAGGATGTTGATTTTATTTGTGAAAGGGTTCGTATAAGTTTGAACTAAATAACGAAATAAATTGATTTTGCGATTAACAAGTCAAAACATTTAAGGATTGCCGATGACTATATACAGCAATGACGAACTACGGCAATTAGGATTTGCTGCTGTTGGTAGTAATGTCTGCATTTCCCGTAAGGCATCATTTTATGGTGCTAGTCGAATTAGCATTGGCAATAACGTCCGTATTGATGATTTTTGTGTGCTTTCAGCTGGTGAGGGGGGCATAACTATTGGTAATTATATTCATATTGCCGTTTATAGTTCTCTTATTGGCGCAGCAAATATTAGCTTGGGTGATTATTGTAATATTTCCTCGCGTGTCGCTATTTATAGTAGCAGCGATGATTACTCGGGTAATTATATGACTAATCCTATGGTTGATAGTGCCTATACGAATGTACTTAGTAAACCTGTTGTTATTAAAGAGCATGTTATTATTGGTGCCAACAGTGTGGTATTGCCAAGTGTTACTATTGGCTTAGGTGTTGCGGTCGGGGCTTTGTCTTTAGTGAGTCATTCTCTTGCTGAGTGGGGGATTTACGCAGGTCAACCGGCGAAGTTTATTAAACAGCGCAACCGACAACTACTTACCTTAGCAACCAGTTTTGAAGAAAAACATAAAAACCCCTTAGATAGGTTGTAAATGATTATTCATATTTTTGATGAAACTCCCCATCACTATAAGCCGATGCAAAGCTTTTTTTCTAAAACATGCCAGGTCGAGCCTGCGCAATTTTATTGGGTGAAAAAAACACAGCATACCAGTGCTAAAGCTAACAATACGGCAGAGCCCTTTACTTATTACGAAAATAATGACCAGCTTTTTACTTATTTAGCACAGCTACCCGTAAATGCTAAAGTTATTTTTCATGGTTTATTCGATATACATACTTGGCGTCGTTTACTGTTACACCCTATTGTTAAACGTTGCAGTTGTGTGATTTGGGGAACTGAGTTATATCGGCATCGTAAGCCTAATCGTTCATGGAAAGATTTTGTTGCGCTTTGGCTTCATCAACGGTTGATTAGCCGTTTTGCCAATGTTTTTGCCTTAACCCCGGGTGATGCTGAGTTGGTGACTCGGTACTTGAAAAGAAAAGATGTAAAAGTGCTTGCTTATCCTTTAATTGGATTGGTACGCGAGCAACACAAGCAAGTCACTTATTCAGCTGCGCAACCTTTACGTATTTTAGTTGGTAATTCGGCTGATAAAAGCAATGAGCATTTACAAGTACTTTCACAACTAGCACACTTAGCTGATGCTAATGTTGAGGTTGTTATGCCGCTAAATTATGCTGGTAATGATGAGTACATTAACGCGGTTGTTTGTGAAGGAAAAAGGCTATTTGCTGATAAATTTGTTGCAATAACCGATATGTTAGAAAAATCAGCTTATGACCAGTTACTGTCAACAGTGGATATTACTGTTTTTGCCCACCAACGCCAGCAAGGTTTATATGTTGTATATGCGATGTTAGAAATGGGTAAAACCATATTCTTACGACGTTCAACGTCAAGCTATAGTAACCTTTCGGCGTTAGGCTTTGATGTTAAGGCGTTTGAAGGTTTGAATGAATTTAATGTTGAAGAATTAAAAGCCTTGGTTAAGTCGCCTAATACCAATAATCAAGCGTTGATGGCTGAACACTACACTGAGCAAGCATTAGCACCTAAATGGTCAAAAATGGTTAATGCACTGTAATGCTTAGCGCAGTTGAGCAAAGTGAGGGGAAGTTTTGACCATAGCAAAGTCAGCCTTTGCTGGTGTGTCATGGTCAGCAATTTCAACGTTGTACAAGGGCGCATTACAGTTACTACAGTTAATTATTTTAGCGCGCTTTTTAACGCCTGTAGAGTTGGGGTTACTGGCATTAATTAATTTGGTGATAGGTTTCGCGCAAATTTTTGGCGATGCTGGGATTTCAAATTCATTAATTTTTCATCAAAATCTCAAGAGAAGCCAACTTAATCAGTTATATCTTATTAACGTTGTTTTGGGACTTACCATGACGGCAATCATGTTGTTATTGTCGTATCCATTGGCAATGTTTTTCAGCTTACCTCGATTAACTGAGCTGCTGCTGTTGCTTTCGCCAATATTTTTGATCCGTAGCTTAAGTCAGCAACATATTGCATTGCTTCAGCAAAAATTGCAGTTTAATGCCATTGCGAAAATAGAGATGATAGCAAGCACAATGGCGTTTATTGTTTTGCTGATATTATTATACTTAGGTGAAAGAGTTGAATCTGTTGTATTCTCACAATTAGTAAACGCGACTGTTTTGACAGGTGTTACCTTATTTTTACATCGTTCATTAATGCCTACATTTGAAAAAGTAAATTGGCCTTCAGTTATCAAGCCGGTTAAATACGGCTTATATCAAACAGGTGAAGGGTTATTGAACTATATTAGTTCACAGTTCGATCAGTTGTTAATTGGTAAGCTGTTAGGCGCTGAAACATTGGGGATATACGCTTATATTAAGGAACTTGTTTTTCGCCCTGCGATGCAAGTGATTAACCCAATTGTTAACCGAGTAACTTTTCCTTTAATGGTGAAATACAAGCAAGAGCACTCACTTAGTGGAATATATTATCAGATTATTCATTTACTAAGTTTAATTAATGTACCACTGTATTTGCTGATGGCTAGCTTTCCAGGGGTTATTTTAGAGCTTATTTTTGGTGCAAGCTGGGTTGCTCATGCTGAGTTGATGCGATGGCTTGCACTTTATATGTTACTTATCTCACTGATAAACCCAATAGGAACACTATTAAAGGCTACCGGCGAAGTAAAACGTAGCTTTTATTGGAATTTAGTAACTATAGCTATACGGCCTTTACTTATTATCACTTCTATAGCTTCTGGGGTTATTGTACTTGTTAAGGTGCTTGTTGCTGCCCAAATTGTTATATTATTGATGCATTGGTGCTTCTTGATTCGCCCCGTGATTAGCATGTCAGTTATTAAATTTTTAAGTGCAATACTTCTACCGTTGAGCTTGTTTTTACTGGCCAGCGTTAGTGTGTTTTTAATTAACCAATATGTGATTTCCATTAATGATTTTTATATCATGTTGATTATTGCAGTGAGCTATTGCTTATTGATTATTCCTTCAATAATCAAGGTGATTTCTTTTATTAGAAAGTAAACGTTTAGGATATAGATAGATGACGGGCTTAGTGGGCTTTATAGGTAATAAATACGCTGTAAAGCAAAATAGTATATGCATAAATGAGTTATCAGGAAAAGTTGTTAATACATGGCAAACCTCTACATGCCAGTTAATATTGAAAGCGCCGGAAGAAAACGTAGCACATCAAAGCTATAGTAATGGTAGTTGCAATGTTGATATATTTGGTGATGTTTTTTCTCATAAAACACACAGCTCTGATAATTGGTCAGTAACAATTGCTGAGCAATATCAGCTTGGTCAATTGGAGACATTTTTAACAGAACTTAATGGTTACTTTATCATTACAATATTTGATAAAAACAGCCATAAAGTGTCTCTTATAAGTGATCGGTTTGGACACCGGCCTTTACACCTTTGGTTAGAAGATAATCAATGTTTAGGATTTTCTAGTGAGCCTAAAGGTATATTACTGCACCCTGAACATACAATCGATATCGATGATTCAATAGCCGATATGTTTATTAATGTGGGGCAAATGTTAGGTACTAAAACACTCTTTAGTAATATACATCGACTAGCACCTGCAACCATCATGACAATAGACACAAATAATCATATGTATAGTCAGTGCCAGTATTGGCGTTGGAGTGAGATTAAAAAAAATCTTACGATTTCTTTTGACCAAGCCGTTGATGATTTATATTGCTACTTTGATAAGGCAATGCAACGTTGTATGTCTTCAATAAATCAAGGCAGGTTAGCTATTACTTTAAGTGGTGGCCTTGATTCTCGCGTATTACTTGCCTCTGCTAAGCAGCACTTTAAGGGCGAAATAAGTACCTTTACTTTTGGCCAAGAAGATTGTGATGATGCAAAAATTGCGCGACAAGTAAGTGATATCGCTGGCGTAGCTAACTCCTTAGTGAGTATTGAGCAAAATAACTGGTATGAAGGCCGTGAAAATGGCGTTTGGTCAACAGATGGTAATAAAAATATTTTGCATATGCATGCACTAAGTTCTGTTGATAATATTTCAAAATGTTCGAATTACTTACTCAATGGCTATGTTGGGGATTTAGTCCTTGGTGGCAGTTATTTATATGATGAAAAAGATAAATTTTCATCTCCAGGTAAGTTGTGTGCGGATAGTTATGAGCCGTACAAGCATATAATTGACGCTAATGAAGAATATTTTAATTTTCCTGGCACTGATCCCTTCTTTCTTTATCAACGCTGTGTGCGTTTTGTCTCTGCCGGTAGTGATTTGCTTAGTCATAAGTTAAATAGCTTGAAGCCTTTTATAGACAATGACCTGATTGAATATGCCTACTCTTTACCTGATCATTATAGAGCTAACAGTAAGCTCTATAATGCGATGCTTTTAAAATATTATCCAGATTACTTTTCTACCATTGTTTGGCAAAAAACGGGTAAAGTTATCGGCACAGTAAGTGAAGAAATCAGACCGTCGAATACTGCATATAGCATTCGGCAATTTTTCGTTCGGCTTTTAAAAGGAGGGCCTTTAGAAGCTACAGCTAGAAAGTTATACCGTGTTCTATCTGGCAAACGAAATTATGCTGTTTATGAAGATTGGTTGAAACATCCGGAGTTTCGTGAATATATTAATGCGACACTATTAACAGAAGATTGTTTAATGCATAACGTATTAGGGAAAAGTCGGGTAGAGCGTATTGTAAGTGATTACTTTAAAGGAAAAGCCAATGTACAGATTGATGTTATAGGTTGCTTACTTACACTTGAAATATATTTGCTTAAGTTATCTACATTCAAATCTTTGAATATTAAAAATAATAAGTAACTCTTACGCACAAGTCACTTGAAAGTGCATTTTCAAGTGACTTGTGTATATTCTATTTTTTAATGATGCAGAGTTATCTATATTCATAATTTCAAGCTAACAGAATTGGTAAATTACAATTAATTTTGAGATAATAATATTCCGTCTAGTCTATCCCATATTATTGGCTTGGTAACGGCTAATAACCTATATATCTATTTAAAAATTACAAGGCTTTAAATGAAAACAATTATGGTGACAGGTGGTGCTGGCTTTATTGGTAGTGCTGTTGTTCGTTTTTTGTTGACTGAAACTAATTGCAACGTTATTAATATTGATAAGCTTACTTATGCTGGGAATTTACTATCTTTAGCTGATATTGAAAACCATGTTAATTATAATTTCGCCCAAGTTGATATTTGTGATAAGCAAGCGATAACAGCGTTATTTGACCGTTTTGAGCCTGATGCGATCATGCACTTAGCGGCAGAGTCTCATGTTGATCGTTCTATCGATGGCCCAGCAGAATTTATTCAAACCAATATAGTAGGTACTTTTACATTACTTGATGTAGCTAAAAATTATTGGGATTCTCTCGCTTCTCCGAAAAAAGAACTTTTCCGGTTCCATCATATTTCTACTGATGAGGTGTATGGCGATTTAAAAGATAGTGGCTTACTGTTCACTGAAAATACGTCTTATGATCCTAGCTCTCCGTATTCTGCATCTAAGGCAAGTTCAGATCATTTAGTACGAGCATGGCATAAAACTTATGGTTTACCTACGGTTATAACTAATTGCTCTAATAATTATGGACCTTACCATTTTCCAGAAAAACTAATTCCACTAGTTATTTTGAATGCACTTGAAGGCAAAAACTTGCCAATTTATGGTGAAGGTAGCCAAATTAGGGATTGGTTATATGTTGAAGATCATGCGCGTGCTTTGTATCAAGTGATAACTCAGGGTAAGCCAGGGCAAACATATAATATTGGTGGGCATAATGAAAAAACCAACATTGATGTTGTTAAGACAATTTGTCGAATATTAGATGATGCTGTCCCTGATAAACCAAAGGGAGTAACTTGTTTTGAAGAACTTATTGTTCATGTGAAAGATAGACCTGGACATGATTTACGCTATGCGATCGATGCAGATAAAATCAAACAAACATTGGATTGGGTACCAGAAGAAACATTTGAATCAGGTATCAAAAAAACAGTTCAATGGTATTTAAATAACCACTTATGGTGTGAACAGGTACAATCGGGTGCATATCAGCGCCAACGTTTAGGAACTAGTGATACATGAAAGGAATAATTTTAGCTGGTGGCAGCGGGACGCGTTTGCATCCGATAACTCGTGGTGTTTCTAAGCAGCTTTTACCTGTTTATGATAAGCCAATGATTTATTATCCATTATCGGTGCTTATGCTAGCGGGTATTAGAGAAATTTTAATTATTACAACACCAGAAGATCAGCAACAATATGTGAATTTACTTGGTGATGGACGTGATTTTGGTATAGAGATTTCTTATGTTGTTCAGCCTTCACCGGATGGCTTAGCGCAAGCCTTTATTCTTGGAGAAGAGTTTATTGGTGATGATAGTGTTTGTCTTATTCTGGGAGATAATGTTTTTTATGGTGCTAATTTTTCGCCCAAGTTAAAGCAAGCTGCAAAAGTTGAAGATGGAGCAACCGTGTTTGCTTATCAGGTTAACGATCCGGAACGTTTTGGCGTCGTTGAGGTTGATAGTGACTTTAATGCTGTATCTATTGTAGAAAAACCTGAGTATCCAGCTTCTAATTATGCGGTAACAGGGTTGTACTTTTATGATAATTCAGTGATTGAAATTGCAAAGTCAATTGAGCCTTCTAGCCGGGGCGAATTAGAAATTACGTCGGTAAATGAAGCTTACTTAAAGCAGAAAAAATTAAAAGTTGAGGTGTTAGGGAGAGGCTTTGCTTGGTTAGATACCGGCACTCATGATAGTTTGATGGAAGCGTCAAGCTTTGTGCAAACTGTTGAAAAGAGACAAGGCTTTAAAATAGCTTGTTTAGAAGAAATAGCTTTCAATAATGGTTGGATTGATCGTGGAGCAATTGAAGTACTTAGCCAGGCATTATTGAAAACAGATTACGGACAGTACCTGCGTAAGCTAATTGATTAGCATGCCAATAACAGTTTCCTTTGTACTGATTGTATTGAACTGAAATTAAGATGATTAACTTTGAGTAAAAAATGAAAGAACAATTTGTTGTTGAAAAAGAAGTAACACTGAGCGAGATTTGGCATGTTGTTTATACTAATAAATTAATTGTTATTTTGATTGTTAGTCTATTTGCCATCTCATCGATATTCTACAGTATAAGCTTGCCGAATCTTTATCGTTCTGAGGTTAAACTTATGTCAGCCGGAGAATCTGCAGGTGGCTTATCATCTTTAGCTGGAGGGCTTGGTGGTTTGGCAAGTATGGCTGGTATTAGCCTTCCTGGTGGTGGTGGGGAAAAAACAGCATTAGCGCTTGAAGTGCTGCAGTCACGTATGTTTTTAACCGACTTTGTTAATAAATATAAAATTCTTGTTCCTCTGATTGCAGGAAAAGGAACTAATGATAAAGGTGAAATAATTATAAACAATAAACTGTATGATTCTGATAGTAATAAATGGATTCGAGCAGTTATTGCGCCTAAACCTGTGATTCCATCGTCTGAAGATATATTTGTGCGTTTTAAGCAAATTATGGTGGTAAACAAGGCAAGTAAGAATGGTATTATTAATATAACGTTAGAGTTTTTTGATCCTAAAATAGCGCAATATTGGCTAACACTATTAGTTAAAGAAATTAATTTAGCTATTAAAGAACGCGATAAGAAAGAGGCAGAGCAGAGTATAACTTATCTAAAAGGTACTATTCAGGATATAGAAAACGCAACAACACGACAAGCCTTTTATCAGATCATAGAAGAGCAAATGCGAACACTTTTGATGACAAATGTACGTGACGAATATGTTTTTAAAGTGATTGACCCTGCGACATTCCCTGAAGTTAAGGCATCTCCAAAACGTGCACTTATTTGTATTATAGCTACGCTTGCAGGTTTTGTTTTAGCGTTAATGTTTGTATTAATCCGACACTTTAATGCAAAGAAAGATTAGTGTGACTTCTAATCGTTATTAAATTAGGTAAATGTAATGTCTGAACTTCCGTTGGTTTCTATATATATTCCGACACATAATCGAAGTGATTTTCTTATTCGAGCGATTGAGTCTGTATTAGGGCAATCATATGAAAATATTGAAATTTTAGTTTGTAGTGATGGCTCATCTGATAATACCGATACAGTGATGCAGGAATATTGTACTAGATATAGCAATATTCGTTATTTCAAAAATGCGACACCTCAAGGAGCTTGTGTTGCTCGAAATGTCTGTATTAATAATGCTAATGGGTATTTTATTACAGGGCTCGATGATGACGATGTTTTTCATCCTGAAAGAGTTGCCATATTTGTTAAGCTTTTCAATGAGAGCGATGCTTTCTTGTGTTCATCGCTTGCTGAAGAGAAGCTAGTAGACATTTCTTCTGTTGAATTTCCTGATATAGCACCACTAGGTGAATTAACCAATATCACTCTGAGCGATTTATTATTCAATAACGAAATTGGTAATCAGGTATTTACAACAACTGAAAAGCTACGAGCTATAGATGGCTTTTGTGAAGAGATGCCAGCATGGCAAGATTATGACACATGGACAAGGCTGAGTCTAAAATATGGTGTAGGCCGAAGAATTAATACGGTTTTATATATTGCCGATATAGAGCCTAATAGACTACGCATTACAACTTCGAAGGGGCAACTTGGTTGCTTTAAATATTACGATAGATATATGTATTTGATGGATAAAAAACAAATAAAAAATGCTATTTTGAGAAAGTCTATATTTTCCAACCAAAAGCTACCAGTGCTTGAGCTTGTTCGTTGCTTTAGTGTTAAAGGTTTTCGGAATTGGTTGCGCGCAACAGCTATTTTTTTAGGACATAAATTTTAATGAGAATATTAACATTGACCAACATGTATCCCACAAAAGATAAACCTTATTATGGGATTTTTGTAAAAGAGCAGGTCGAGGAGCTAAAAAAATCGCTCAAAGATGTCGACTACTTTTTTCTTGATGGTGATAATATGGTGGCAAAATATCTATTATCGATTTTTGGTTTATGGAAAAAATTAAATCAGTTTAAACCTGATATTTTGCATGTGCATTTTGGCTTAACTATGCTTCCTGTTATTTTACTCTATCCATTGCTTAAGTATCGTAAGTGTAAAATTGTCCTAACATTGCATGGAGGCGATGTTGTTGGTAATAATCTTCCTGTTTTATGGATAACTAAGCTTGGCATAGGTATATCTGATTGTTCTATCTGTGTAAGCGAAGAAATCACACAAAAAGTTAAAAACTATACTAGTCGTTATTTATATTTACCCTGTGGTATTGCTGGTATATTTAAGCAAAATGATGCTAAACGAGAAAAAATTATTGTTTTTCCATCAAGCCCGACAAGACATGAAAAAAACTACGAACTATTTTGTTCAATTATTGAAGAGGTGAAGCAAGACTTTAATTCTCCTTTTGAAGTTAAAGTGTTAGAAAATTTAAGTCGTAAAGACGTTGCCAACTTGTTGCAGAAATCTGCTTGTATGCTGATGACTTCTCATTATGAAGGTTCACCCCAAGCGGTTAAAGAAGCTATATTGTGCGGGCTACCAGTTGTGTCTACACCTGCTGGTGATGTACCTCTTTTACTTAAAGCTTATGACGAATGTGTTGTTTCGGTGGATAAAGCAAAATTAGTTACTGCTGTGTGCCACTTTCTAGCCAATTATAAAAGTGGTTTTTCTTATGATAAGAAGCATCAAGAGTCACTGTCAAACCGTATTGTTTGTCAAGAAATCATAAAGTGCTATCAACAGCTTCATTTTAAGTAGCTAGTATTATAGAGGTATGCGGTGAGCTTTATAATTCTATCTTTTTGGTTGTCCAGAGTATTAACAATATCATTTGATAGTAACCTATTACGTTTGGGCGTTCCGGTCTTTATGCTCTCGTTACTATTTATTTTTTTGATGATCAATAAGAACTCTCTTTCTCTATTTCTTAAAACAACGTTTACCAGGAATTACTTAGCAATATTGATCGTTTCCCTTCTATCGACTTTGGTAGCACTTTATAACGGAATGCCAATTATGTCTTCGTTAGCTGAGCTAATGAAGATTTTGTTAATGGGAGGCTTCTTTTTTTTAGGTTTTATTTTATGCATATATAACAAAACATCAGTGGCCTTAGGGACCTTAACTTTTGTTATTTTTGTCCATATATCCTGTGGTATTATCGGCTACTTTTTAGGTGTTGGTATTATTATTGAGGATGTTCTTAGGCCTACAGGTATTACTGGCAGAGTAAATATTTTAGCAAATATAGCTTTGTTTTCTTGTGTTTTTTATGGAATACGTTGTTTTTTAGAGAATAAGAACCGTTGGTTGTTATTTTATATTAGCTTCTCATCATTTATTCTTATTTTATTAAGCGGAACTTTAAAGAATATTATCAGCTTGTTCGGTGCTTATGTTGTTTATGTGTTTCTTTCAAGTAAAAACAAAATAGTATCAGCATTCTTTTTCATTATCCTTGCTTTGCCGTTAACTTACCTCGTTATTTTTTATACGCCAATTGGCGAAAGATTAATTGAAACAGCTATAGCTGGCGTAAATGTTGAGGTTGAAGAGGGGGAAAAGCTAGAGTCATCATTACAGTGGCGAGTGTTACACTGGAAATTATTATTAGATGATTGGATAGGACGATTTTTCTTTCAAGGTTCGGGAATAGGGCAAGCCGTAAATATGAACGCGTTAAAAATATCCGACGGTAAAGGCTATTCCGCTCATTCTGACTGGTTAAAATACTTAGTTGAGCTTGGACCTATATTTTTCTCTGTATTTATTTATTATCATTATAAATTAGTTAAGCCTTTATATGTTGCTTCTAGAGAGGGGGCAGCCCTTGAATCAGCTACATTTTATACTTTTATTGCTTTAGTTATCGCAATGTTGGCTGGTCCAGTTTATTTTACTGTTTGTTTTTTCTATTTCTTTTGGCTAGTTTTAGGTGTCATTGCAGGGAAGAGATACCTTAAGCCTGAGAAAATAAAAAAGCACTATAGCCATGAGTTAAATGTAGAAGTATTAAGAAACACATTGAAATAAAATTGTATTTCCACACAAAATTATCGTATTTTTACCTTAAATGAACTTTAGTTCAGGTGTTATATATTGAGAGGCTCATAACACCTGACGTTTAATATGGATATTTTAAGCTTGAATTTAGTGAAAGGATGGAGCACTAGTTAATTTTTAATTTATGGGTAATTGTTTTAAATAAAAACATTGGAAGTACTAACTGCCTCCGCCATCTCTTAGGGTCTTTTATTAGTCTGTATAGCCATTCAAGATGTAACTTTATTAACCATTTTGGGGCTCTGTTAACTTTACCTGCATAGACATCAAATGAACCACCAATAGGAAAAAAGGTTGCGTCAGGTAAGTGACGTTGAAGTTCCATGCATAATTGCTCTTGTTTAGGTTGTCCTAATGCAACAAACACAAACTTAGGGTGTGCTTGGACAATTTCATTAAGTACTTTTTCTTTATTTTGAAAAAAGCCATCATGGCTGTAGGCAATATCAACATTTGGATAGTCAGCGCCTATGTTCTTTTTGACTATTTCAAGAGTTGAATACTCAGCACCAATAAGTGCAATTTTCTCAGATTTCAGTTTATTGAGCACACTAAGCCATAATTCACAACCTGGGGTTTTTCTTATCTTCTGCCTGTTAAGTAGGTTAACTGCAAATACAGCGCCGATACCGTCACAATAGCCAATATTCTTATTGACAACATCGGTAAGCTCTTTTGATTCGTGATATAAAGCTTCTGCATTTAAAGAGACATAAATTGCCGGATTTTCAAGGCAGTAGTCAGTCAGTTGCTGTAAAGAGCTGAAGCTAGTGATATTAAAACCAAATAGCTGGGTAGAAATAGGTGGCAAAGAGTACCTCTGATGTTTAAATGTTAGAAAAGCAATATGCTAAATTATACCGCAAGCATCGACTATTTACAGTGAAGAAACTTAGCTTTCTGCCAGCTAACATGATAAAAATTAAATGAAGTGTAGAATCAAGTTCTAGAGCAGGAGGTTGTCAGCAAGCTGCTTTAATGTCGAAAGACTAGATTATCTGAAAATTAACATCATACAAGCCCAAGACGCTATTCCTGCAACAATATCATCGAGCATAATACCTAAGCCACCATGACAGTTTTTATCTAAATAAGAGATTGGCCAAGGCTTTAAGATATCGAAAAAACGAAATAAAGCAAAACCAACTAATACTGTTAGCCAGCTTACCGGGATCAGATACATGGTGATCATAAAACCAACAATTTCATCCCAAACAATTGCGCCGTGGTCATGTACGCCAGCATCTTTTGCTGCTTTACCGCAAATATAAACCCCTGCGATACTCATGATAATTAACAGTGCTAAATAATATAAATTATCTAAGTTAATTGCTAAAAAAAAAACAGGAACTGCAGCAAGCGTACCAAAAGTTCCCGGTGCTTTTGGCGCTAAACCGCTTCCGAAACCTAAAGCTAAAAAATGAATTGGATTTGAAAGTTGAAAATTTTCTGTTGATGCAGCCATCGTTAATCTTTGCTCTGAGAAAAATGTTCGAAGCTTTTAGCATTAATTGCGACAGGCTTACTATTTAACGTGGTAGAAATTTTATCACTACCATTAAGCTGCCCTATACAAGTAATAATGTTGCCACTATTTGCTAACGCTGTTTCCATACCAACTTTATTGTCTTCTGAAACCGTAAATAGCAACTCATAATCATCGCCGCCAACGAGTGCAATATCGAATGCTTCTTCAATACTAACACTGTCTCGCAGTGCATTAGAAATTGGTAAATCTTCAAGCACAATATTAGCTCCCACTTTCGAGGCAGTGCAAAGATGGCCAAGATCAGACATTAAGCCATCAGAAAGATCAATAGCGGCACTGGCATACTCACGCAATGCCTGGCCTGCTAAAATTCTTGGTGTAGGGAAATCTAGACTATGACGGATCTTCTCGCGATATTCAGGGGTAACCTTCACTGTATTAAAAATATCTTTTAATGCTAGTGCTGCATCACCAATTTCGCCAGTTACATAAATCCAATCGCCTGGCTTAGCACCCGAGCGAGTAATGTGCTTATCAAAAGGTGTCAAACCTTGAGCCGTTATCGTAATACTTAACGGCCCTTGTGTGGTGTCGCCGCCAATAAGTTGCACATTATAAAATTCACAAAGTTCAAAAACGCCAGTACAAAACTCTTCAATCCATTGTAAGTCAACTTCAGGCATAGTGATCGCTAAAGAAACCCAAGTTGGTTCAGCCCCCATTGCCGCTAAATCTGATAAATTAACCGCAATAGATTTATGTCCAATAGCTCTTGCACTCGTTTCATGAGGGAAATGGACACCTGCAACTAATGTATCTGTTGTAATTGCTATATTTTGACGGTCTGATGGGCTGACCAAGGCACAATCATCACCGATCCCAAGCAAAACATCTTTACGTTTAATAACCTGCTCAGTAAAGAAACGCTTGATCAATTCAAACTCTTTCATAGTACAACCAATTTACTGTTACTCGTTAGGGCGAACGAGTTTGACAACCTTATCTAACACGCCATTAATAAACTTGTGGCTATCATCTGCTGCAAAAGACTTTGCCAATTCTATTGCTTCATTAATAATGACGCGATAAGGCACATCTTGACAGTCAGTTAATTCAAAAACAGCAACACGTAAGATTGCTTTTTCAACATGATCGACATCGTCAAGTGGGCGATCAACATGTGGGGAAATACTCTCATCAAGACTACTAACTTTAGACGAAACACCACGAAATAATTGTTGAAAGTAGTCGATATCAAAACGACGAGCACTATTTTCAGTCAAAAAATTCATTTCAATATCTGAAATATCATTTTGACTTAATTGCCAAGAATATACCGCTTGTACAGCTAATTCTCTGGCTTTTCTTCTAGGGGATGGTTTCACAAAAAATATCCTGTTATAACTTATCTAATACATTAACCATTTCTAATGCACTTAAGGCTGCTTCTCCGCCTTTATTGCCCACTTTCAGGCCTGCACGATCAATAGCTTGTTCAATGGTATCTGTCGTAATAACACCAAAAGCAACTGGCATAGTATATTCCATTGCTACTTGCGCTAAGCCTTTATTACATTCACCTGCAACAAAATCAAAATGAGGTGTACCACCACGAATTACAGCACCAATAGCGATGATAGCGTCGTAACCGCCTTTTGCGGCAACTTTTTTAGCGGCAACTGGCAGCTCGTATGCGCCAGGTACATGAATGACAGTAATATCACCATCTGCAACATTACCATGGCGTTTAAGGGCATCTACCGCGCCTTCAAGTAAACGCTCAACAACAAAACTGTTAAAACGAGAGACGACAATGGCAAATTTTTTACCGGTTGCATCGAAATTAGCTTCTATGATGTTCATGAATAATTGGCCTAATGATAAAAATTTCCGCGATTCTATCAAAAATTTGAAAGTTTAGGTACTCGTTTATTTCATTATGTCGTGATGTGAAAGATATCCATCCGCGATACGACTAAAATATTTTTCTGTAAAGAGGTTAATATCAAAGCCAAAATATTACCGCATCATCTTGGTCAACGCGCTCTAAGATGAAAACGTTAAGCGCTATACTTAACGTTTTTGAAAGAATTATCGGGTTTTACGCAGATATAATGCATCAACGATTCTTTGGCAGGCATTACCATCGCCATAAGGGTTATGAGCAAATGACATTTTCTCATATTCTTCAACATTAGTGAGTAACTCGCTAACATTAAAAACAATAGCATCAACATCTGTTCCCACCAACTTTACCGTACCAGCATCTACCGCTTCAGGTCGCTCTGTTGTATCTCTCATCACTAGAACAGGTTTCCCTAATGACGGAGCTTCTTCTTGAACTCCCCCTGAATCAGTGAGGATAACATTCGCGTGATCCATCAAATAAACAAACGGTAAATAGTCAGCAGGTTCAATTAGGTAAATATTAGCCTTAGACGCTAATAATCGATTAACAGGCTCGCGAACATTTGGGTTTAAGTGCATAGGATAAACAAATTGCACATCAGTAAAACGTTCCGACAATATTGATATCGCTTGACAGATACGTTCGAAGCCACCGCCAAAACTCTCTCGTCGATGGCCAGTAATTAATATCATTTTTTTACTGCGATCTAAAAAATGAAACTTTTCAGACATCTGAGTTTGAATGCTAGAGTTTTCAGCTAACTTAGTTTGCACCTCTAATAAGGCATCAATAACGGTATTACCAGTAATCACCATTTTATTCTGATTAACACCTTCAGATAACAAGTTTTGCTGGGAAGTTGATGTCGGTACAAAATGTACATCAGCTAAGGCCCCTGTTAACTTTCGGTTTCCTTCCTCAGGCCAAGGTGAATAAATATTACCTGTACGTAATCCGGCTTCAACATGTCCAACTTTGATTTGCTGGTAATAGGCTGCAAGCGTCGCAGAAAATGTCGTTGCAGTATCGCCATGAACTAGTACATAGTCAGGCTTAAATTCTTCTAAAATGCCTTTAAGGCCATGTAATATCCCAGAAGTTATACCAGTCAAGTCTTGCCCTGGTTCCATTAAATTTAAATCATAATCAGGTGTGATTTCAAACAAATTTAAAACCTGATCAAGCATTTCACGATGCTGAGCGGTGACACAAACTTTAGCATCGAAACGCTTGTCACTAGCAAGTTTATGAACAAGAGGTGCCATTTTTATCGCTTCAGGGCGAGTACCAAACACAGTTAATATTTTCATTTTATGCAATGCGTACCTAAAATGCGATGAAATTAAAAAAGAGAAAATGATTATAACTTAGAAGCTATTAAAAATAGAGTATATTCATATCGGAATAAGTGTTTTAGTTCTTTAGTGCATTAAATTGTAGCAGTTTATAAAGAGCTTAAAGTCGCTTTAAGCTCTTTAAAAACATTTGATGTTATTATTAATGTAAAAGCCTAGCTCTTATTGTTGCATCAATTTGCTTTAATTCTTTTAATGCTAATTCACTATTTTCGATTTCAATGTCAATCACCACATAACCTATTTGATCTGCTGTTTGCAGGTATTGTGCGGCAATATTGATATTATGCTGAGCAAAAGCTTGGTTAATTTGTGTTAATACACCAGGCTGATTACGGTGAATATGTAATAATCGGCTGGTACCTGTATGTTCTGGCAGTGATACTTCAGGGAAGTTGACGGCAGATAAAGTTGAGCCGTTATCAGAGTACTTAGCAAGCTTACTTGCTACTTCAAGGCCAATATTTTCTTGTGCTTCTTTAGTGCTACCACCGATATGAGGCGTTAAAATAACGTTATCAAATTCGCGTAATGGGCTAATAAACTCTTCCTCATTGCCTTTTGGCTCTATAGGAAATACATCTATAGCGGCGCCAGCGACTTTCTTATTGGCTAAAGCTTCAGATAAAGCATCGATATCAACAACAGTGCCTCGCGATGCATTAATAAAAATAACACCATTTTTCATTACTTCAAATTCAGCAGCACCCATCATATTTTTGGATTGCGGTGTTTCAGGCACGTGCAGGCTAATAACATCAGCTTCTTTTAGAAGTGCAGTCATTGTAGGCGCTTGGCTTGCGTTACCTAAAGGAAGTTTAGTTTCGATATCATAAAATCGTACTTTCATTCCTAAAGTTTCAGCCAAAATTCCTAACTGCATACCAATATGGCCATAACCAATGATGCCGAGAGTTTTTCCTCTAGCTTCTACAGAGCCGGCAGCTGATTTGTTCCACACACCGCGATGAGCTTGAGCGCTTTTTTCAGGAATGCCGCGAAGTAAAAGTAATGTTTCACCTAAAACTAGCTCGGCAACAGAACGGGTATTTGAAAATGGCGCATTAAAAACTGGAATGCCGAAAGACTGTGCGGCTGCTTTATCAACTTGGTTAGTGCCAATACAAAAGCAACCAATAGCAACTAATTTCTTAGCGTGACTTAAAACATTTTTGTTTAAGTTAGTACGAGAACGAATGCCGATAAAATGAACATCGGCAATCTTTTTGATTAACTCTGCTTCTGAAAGTGAAGTTTTAAGGTATTCAATATTGGAATAGCCTTTGGCTTTCAATTCTTCTAGTGCACTTTGATGAACACCTTCTAGAAGTAATATCTTAATTTTTTCTTTCGCTAATGAATTGTTGCTCATGATAGTTTAACTTCTCTCGATCAAACATTAATGTAATGTTAATTTTAGATGGCTAGATTTCTAAACTATCATATAGTGTATAAACTCTAAAGGGTTATTTTATAATTTTTGCCCCTTCATTACTGCCGATAATTAAGACGTTTGCCGCTCGATTAGCGAACAAGCCGTTAGTCACAACTCCTACGATGGCGTTGATGCTATTTTCAAGTGCGATAGGATCTATTATTTCTAAGTTATGAACATCAAGAATAACATTACCGTTATCGGTTACAACGCCTGTACGATATGAAGGGTCACCGCCTAATTTAACCAATTCTCTGGCGACATAGCTACGTGCCATCGGGATAACTTCTACTGGCAATGGGAAGCGACCTAACACCGGAACTTGTTTAGTATCGTCAGCGATACACACAAAGGTTTTTGCAACGGCAGCAACAATCTTCTCTCTGGTAAGTGCGGCACCGCCGCCTTTTATCATATGCATATGGGCATTAACTTCGTCTGCACCATCAACATATACGTCAATACCATCAACATTGTTTAAATCAAAGACTTCTATGCCGTAAGACTTTAAACGCTGTGTTGACGCTTCAGAACTAGATACAGCACCAACAATTTTATCCTTAATAGTCGCTAATGCATCGATAAAATGATTAACCGTCGAACCTGTACCTACACCAACAATAGTGTCAGCTTCAACATAATCTAAGGCTTTAATTGCCGCGGCTTTTTTCATTTCATCTTGAGTCATAACGAACCTTATTTAAAATTAGTATGGAAATGTAGTATCTAACGTTAGGCTTGCATTACTTGTTGGTAATCCACCAGTAAAACTAAGCAATAATATTAGTGTATTATAGCAATAGCGTTTCATCGATGTCATAGCAAATAATCGCTTTCGCGATTAAGTTTTCGCTGGTAAGTACAAATTAACTACCCTGAGCCGAGGCTAACTAAATACGTGTTGCTTATTAGGCGTGAATATTTCAGGTAGTGGGATATCCCAGCTTTCACAAGGAAGAGAGTCAACTTGCTGGCAATTATGGGCAATACCTAGAGGGTAGGGCTTTGCGTTCTTGTTCGTTTGATAATCTTTATACCAAGAACTCAAGGTTCGATCATAAAAACCACCTCCCATGCCTAAACGAGCACCAGTGTTATCAAAAGCAACTAACGGGGTGCAAATTATATCTAATTTTGCAGGTAAAATAATGCTACGAATATCGAGCTTTGGTTCACTAATACCATATTGATTTTGGGTTAGCTGAGTATGCGGCGTATATTTCAAGAAAAGCAGGTGGCCTTTTGTGAAAGGGTGTATCACAGGGAGGTAAACACTTTTACCTTGCTGCCAACACCAGTCGATTAATGGTTGAGTATTAAGTTCACCATCGGAGGATAAGTATAGTGCTAGGTATTGAGCCTGCTTGACTCGTTGGTCAGTTGAAAAATGCTGCAGCAATGCGAACGCTGAACTCCTTTGTTGTTCTGGCGTTAACTCAAATCGTTGTTTTCTGATTCGTTGACGAATTTCGGCTCTATTTGACGTTTTCATACCATGGACCTGTGAGATAGAAGGGATACTTAAAAATACATAACATATTACTTAAATTAAGCGATTCCAGTTATAGCAAAATTGGGAGGTTAAGGCGAGAAAATCAAAGCTTAATCATGTTAGCTTTTGATTATTTTAAGGTAATAAAAAACGAGTAATAACAGAAGCCATTACTCGTTTTATTTGTCTAAAGTTTAGGAGTCTAGTCGTAAACTTTAAGCAGTATTATTGTTTCTCAGAAATACCTTCGTGAGTACCTGTAACGGCTATTTCTTCTTCAAGCTTAGCTTCAAGGTCATGATTGTCATCACCTTCAGCTCCATGCATCCATTCAACCAGCTTGTTAGCTGATAGGAAAATAATAATAGCAGTAATTAATGCGCCGATACCAACGCCTAAGAAGATATTACCCGCATTAGCCACTTGTTCTTCACCTTCACCAACAAATTGACCAATAAAGGCTGCAAGTTTGTTAGATAGAGCCGTAAAGAAGAACCAAACACCCATTAATAATGATGTGAATTTAACTGGTGCTAATTTTGATACTAGTGATAAGCCAATTGGCGATAAACATAATTCGCCTAGGGTATGGAATAAGTAAGCAAAAACTAAGAACAGCATACTTACTTTAATCGTAACATCGCCACCTTGAACCATAGTTGCCCAAACCATCACAAAGAAGCCTAATGCTAAAAATACCATAGCTAATGCGAACTTAACCGGTGATGTTGGCTCTTTGCTGCCCATTTTAACCCAAACTGATGCGATTACCGGAGCAAGCATAATAATGAACATGGCGTTTAAAGATTGAAACCAAGTAGCGGGAACTTCAAAACCCATGATATTACGATCGGTAAATTGTGATGCATAAATATTAAATAGGCCACCAGCTTGTTCAAAACCTGCCCAGAAAATCACTGAAAATACACTCATTATTAAAATAACTTTAGTACGATCTTTTTCTTCTTTTGATAAAGCTCGGGTTTTTAAATCGTCTTGCGCTGCTTTAATCTTATGAGCAGAAGGAGTAACACCAATATCACCTAAGTAGCTTTTTGCTAATGTTAGCTGAAGTGCTAAACCAATTAACATACCACAACCTGCAGCGATGAAACCGTAGTGCCAGTTAACTTCTTCGCCTAAGTAACCAACAATTAAAGGTGATAAGAAAGCACCTAAGTTGATACCCATGTAGAATATTGTAAAGGCAGCATCACGACGGTGGTCACCGTCTTCATATAACTCACCTACAAGACTAGATACGTTAGCTTTAAATAAACCGTTACCACAACAAATTAAGAATAAGCCGATATAGAAGACATTTTCTTCCATACCTACGATCATTGTTTTAGGAATACCTAAAACGAAATAACCTGCAGAAAATAGAATACCACCGTAGATAATTGCTCTACGTTGACCGATAAAGTTATCGGCTAACCATCCACCAATCATTGGCGTTAAGTATACGGCCATGGTAAAAGTACCATATAGACCAAGTGCTTCACCTGTTGTCCAGCCAAAACCACCGTCTTCAACAGTTGCTACCAAATAAAGAACCAATAAGGCACGCATGCCGTAGTAGCCGAATCTTTCCCACATTTCTGTGCCGAAAAGGAGGAATAGCCCCTTCGGATGTCCGAGTAATGTGCCTGATGTAGGTTTAGTCATTTAAGTTTCCTTTAAAAGATGCTCGAAGACATAATTATTATTATTGGTTGATTGCATTTACAAAGAAATGCACTAATTTTCCGAGCAATATTGTATAAAATGGGTTAGTCAGCCCGTTTTATACCTTTGCTGAACTTGAAAGGCAAGTGTGGAGGACTAAATACTTAGCTGATATTGCTTTATATCGTAAAGTCCTTTTTAAAATAGAAAGTAATAGGAGAAAAATATAGCAGGTAGTGACAATATTTTTTTCATTCGTCTTATTTATAATAACCTGAACTCTGGATAATGAATACTTGATATTTAAATAGATCAAAGGCTTAGGCTATGAAGTAGATGCTATAGCAAGATAAAAGTCCTTATAGACACCATCAATACTTTATTTTATGCTTTTTCTAAAGCAAAACGTTTATTAATAGTGAGTTATTTATAAACGTTTTAACGCAAAAAGTGGTATAAAAGGCAGTGTTGAGCAAGTGTTGCTTACTTATGATTCAGGTTACAATACTAATCGGTTGGATGCGAAGGGAAAGCTTTTCGTTTTCTGAAACTTTATTGCTTAATTAAATTTTGCCTCTATATTCAGCATGACTTAGAATAAGTCAAAAATATTGATAATTAGGAATAATATGCCAAATAGAATAAAAAAAGCTGTAATACCTGTTGCTGGCTTAGGTACACGTATGTTGCCTGCAACTAAGGCTATTCCAAAAGAAATGCTGCCGATTGTTGATAAACCTTTGATTCAATATATTGTTAATGAATGTATTTCCGCTGGAATTAAAGAAATTGTATTAGTGACGCATTCTTCAAAGAATGCTATTGAAAATCACTTTGATAAATCATTTGAACTCGAAACTACGCTAGAAAAGCGTGTTAAACGTCAATTACTTGATGAAATTCAAGCAATTTGTCCTAAAGACGTCACTATTTTACATGTCCGTCAAGGAGAAGCTAAGGGGCTAGGTCATGCGGTTTTAAAAGCCCGCCCAATTATTGGTAATGAACCTTTTGTGGTCGTATTACCTGATGTTATTTTAGATGATGCTACGGCAAACTTAAAAACAGAAAATTTATCGGCAATGTTAACGCGTTATAACGAAGTTGGTGGTTACAGCCAAATAATGGTTGAACCTGTGCCAATGGATATGGTCAGTAGTTATGGTGTTGTTGATTGTGGTGGTATTGAGTTCAGCGCAGGTGAATCTCAGCCTATGACCGCTATTGTTGAAAAACCTCCTATTGAAGAAGCTCCTTCCAATTTGGCTGTTGTTGGTCGTTATGTGCTTTCAGAAAAAATCTGGGAACTATTGAAAATAACACCCCCAGGTGCCGGTGACGAAATTCAGTTAACAGATGCTATTGCTATGTTAATGGAACGAGAAACTGTCGAAGCATTTCATATGTCGGGAAAATCACATGACTGTGGTTCTAAACTTGGTTATATGAAAGCTAATGTTGAATATGGTTTGCGCCACCCTGAATTAGCCGACGAGTTTACTGCTTATTTGCAGCAACTTGTTAATAAATAAACAGCAAGTAAATTTTAATAAGCTTAATTCGAAATAAGTTTAGTAGTTCTCAAACGGTAGAAATATGGATATTGAATATTTAGCAAAACTCGCTAGCTCAGCGTCATCACGTAATCTTTTCTCATTATTTAAGGATACAGAGCGTAGCGATAAATATTCATTATCCGCCGCAGGCTTACATTTAGATTATGCTAAGCAAAATATTACTGATAGTGAGTTGAAGAGCTTATTGTTCTTGGCAAATCAAGAGAACCTCTCTGATAAAATCATTGCACAGTTTTCTGGTATTAAATTAAACAATACTGAGCAGCGTGCTGTTCTGCATAGCGTTCTTAGAGCACCTGAACCTGTTAAAAGAAATGTTTTAGCTGAGCAATCGCAAGAGTTGGTTGACACTGAAGCTAAAATGGCACGTATTGTCGATGATGTGCAAACGGGAAAGGTACGATCCGTTACAGGTGAAAAATTTACTGATATTTTAGCTATTGGCATTGGCGGCTCGTACTACGGTGTTAAAGTCGCGCTTTCTGCTTTAGTTCCCTTTCATCTACAAGGTTTAAAAGCACATGTATTGGCCAATGTAGATGGTGATGCAGCACAAGAAAAGTTTAATAAACTTAATCCAGCGACAACACTTGTTGTGGTTATCTCGAAAACCTTTACTACCCAAGAAACATTATTGAATGCCACTATTGTTAAAGACTGGATGCTTAAAGCTGCTAGGAATATCAGTATTTCTGCATCAGGTATTATTGGCGATGACATCATTAGTCAACATTGGTATGCAGTAAGCACTAATATTCCTGCAGCGACAGGGTTTGGTATTAAGGAAGAAAATATTCTTCCGATGTGGGACTGGGTTGGTGGTCGCTTTTCGCTTTGGTCTGCTGTAGGTTTACCGTTGGCGTTAGTGATCGGAAATAAACACTTTAGCGAACTTAAAGCTGGCGCTTATTTAATGGATCAGCACTTTCAGCAGGCTCCATTTGAGCAGAATATGCCTGTTATTATGGCCATGCTAGGTATTTGGAATCGTAACGGCTTAGGTTATCCTAGTTTAGCTATATTACCTTATAACCATGCGCTTAGAGCGTTACCTGGTTATTTGCAACAAACCGATATGGAAAGTAACGGTAAGTCCGTCACTAATGATGGTGAACAACTTGACCACTTAACTGCCCCTGTGGTTTTTGGCCAAGAAGGCACAAATGGTCAGCATGCCTTTATGCAGTTAATGCACCAAAGCGCAGATATTATTCCAACTGACTTTATTTTGTCGCTGGCACCGACAAGTAAATTTCTAGCTAATCATGATGCTTTAGTTGCTAACTGTTTTGCCCAAAGTGAAGCGTTAATGCAAGGTAAAACTTTAGTGCAGGCTAAAGCTGAGCTATTTGCATCAGGTGCTAATGAAGCTGATGTGAATAGACTTGCAAGCCACAAAACTATGAAAGGTAATACTCCCAGTAATACACTTTTAATGAAACAGCTAGACCCTAAATCATTGGGGGCACTGTTGGCTTTATACGAACATAAAATATTTGTTCAAGGTGTGATTTGGGGGGTTAACTCTTACGATCAGTGGGGTGTTGAATTAGGCAAGCAGTTAGGTAAAGAAGTGCTTGATGTTATGACAAACCCGTTAGAAAGCATTGAAAGTACAACGCTATCTTCTTCATCTTTATCACTTATTCGTTATTACAAAGATCGTCTGACAAATGTTTAACTTAGACATTTAATTGCTATCGAAGTCACTTGGTTATACTTTTTTGATATAAACAAGCTTTTACTTATATGGATAATGCTTGATTGCTGTGGCATGATATTTATCAATATTATGTTACCACCTTTAGTGAACAGCGATGCATTTAACACATTTACAAAAGCTTGAAGCCGAATCTATTCATATCATTCGTGAAGTAGCCGCAGAGTTCGATAACCCTGTAATGCTTTACTCTGTTGGTAAAGACTCCGCCGTATTACTACATTTAGCCCGCAAAGCTTTTGCTCCCGGTAAAATCCCTTTTCCGCTTCTTCACGTTGACACCAATTGGAAATTCAAAGAGATGATTGAATTTCGTGATCAAATGGCAAAAGAGTATGGTTTTGATTTATTAGTTCATCAAAACCCAGAAGGTATGGCTATGGGGGTTGGTCCATTTACCCACGGCAGTGCAACGCATACCGATATTATGAAAACTCAAGGTTTGAAACAAGCGTTAGATCAGTATGGTTTTGACGCCGCATTTGGTGGTGCGCGTCGTGATGAAGAGAAATCACGAGCAAAAGAGCGAGTTTATTCATTTAGAGATAAAAATCATCGCTGGGATCCAAAAAGCCAACGACCTGAACTTTGGAATGTTTACAACGGTAAAGTAAATAAAGGTGAAAGCATCCGTGTTTTCCCATTATCAAATTGGACTGAGTTAGACATTTGGCAATACATTTATCTCGAAAACATTCAAATTGTTCCATTATATTTAGCTGAGAAACGTCCTGTAGTTGAACGTGATGGCACTTTGATTATGGTTGATGATGACCGTATGCCTATTGCTGATGATGAAGAAGTGCAAATGAAAAGCGTACGCTTTAGAACTTTAGGTTGTTATCCATTAACAGGTGCAGTTGAATCAACTGCGACAACATTACCTGAAATTATTCAAGAAATGCTACTAACAAAAACTTCCGAACGACAAGGGCGCGTTATTGATCATGACTCTGCTGGTTCGATGGAGAAAAAGAAAATGGAAGGTTACTTTTAACCTTAAGTTTTACTTTTGTAATTTAGTTTAGTGATTTTAGCATTTTAATTAATCGACGGTATGTCGAGCAGAAATTCCCAAGGATTAAACATGAGTCAGCAAACAGACTTACTTGAAACCGATATTGAAGCTTATTTAAAGCAGCATGAAAACAAAGAAATGGTGCGATTTTTTACCTGTGGTAGCGTTGATGACGGTAAAAGTACCTTAATCGGTCGACTTCTACATGACTCTAAGATGATTTTTGAAGATCAGCTTGCTGCTATTGAAAATGACAGTAAAAAATCAGGTACCACAGGTGAGTCGGTAGATTTAGCGTTATTAGTTGATGGTTTGCAATCAGAGCGTGAGCAGGGCATTACTATTGATGTTGCTTATCGCTACTTTGCGACCGACAAACGCAAATTTATTATTGCAGATACTCCTGGCCATGAGCAATACACACGTAACATGGCAACCGGCGCTTCAAACTGTGATTTAGCGATTATTTTGATTGATGCTCGTCATGGCGTTCAAGTGCAAACACGTCGCCATTCATTTATTTGTTCTTTGTTGGGTATTAAGCACGTATTAGTTGCTGTGAATAAAATGGACTTGGTTGACTTCAGCCAAGAGCGTTATCAAGAGATTAAAAAAGAGTACCGAAACTTTGCAGATGACTTAGCGTTTGATGATGTCCGCTTTGTACCTATTTCAGCCCTAAATGGCGATAATGTTGTTGAAGAAAGTGTCAATATGCCTTGGTACCCTGGCGCGACAATGATGAAGTTGCTAAACACTATTAAAGTTGATGAGCAAAAAGATTTCACTCAATTCCGTCTACAAGTGCAATACGTTAATCGCCCTAATTTAAACTTCAGAGGTTTTGCTGGCACGGTTGGCTCTGGTCATATTCGTGTTGGTGATGAAATTGTTGCTTTGCCTTCTGGTAAAGAAAGTACGGTAAAATCGATAGTTACGTTTGAAGGCGATATAGAGCGCGCTGATCAAGGTATGGCTATAACATTAACCTTAGAAGATGAAATAGATATTAGTCGCGGTGAGATGATTGTCAAAAAAGGCAATGTACCTACGTCAGCTAAGGAATTAAGTGCCACCGTTGTTTGGATGCACGAAGATGAATTAGAGCCTGGACGAGAGTATTATATTAAACACGGTAGTAAACTTACGACAGGGCATGCCCTTAGTATTAGTCATCGTATCGATGTTAATACACTAGAAGAGTCAGCTGTTGATCAATTATCATTGAATGAAATAGGTGTTGTAAAGCTAGCAACTTCTGAGGCCTTGCATTTTGATGCTTACAACGATAATAAAGCCACCGGTGCCTTTATTATTATCGATAGATTAAGCAATATCACTGTTGGTGCTGGTATGATTAACGGTGCGTTAGAGTCACAGCAAGAACACCAGTATTCTGACTTTGAAAAAGAGCTGAATGTACTTGTGCGTAAACACTTCCCTCACTGGGGTGCTCGTGACTTGTTAAAGCAATAACGTGCAAATTTTTATTTATTCACATCAATTGGTAAGGTCACTGTAGTGCTTTGGACTCAGTGGCTTTTTGTTGCGATATTTTTTGCAACATTACTGGCACTTGTTCGCTTTCCAAATATTCCTGAAAGGGTGTTTGGTAGCGCAACATTGGCGTGCCTAGCAACCTCCTTTATTTCTTCAACCGATATTTTAAATAATGCAGTGAACCCTGGGCTTGTGACATTATTGTTATTAGTTTTGTGTTCGTTTGCCTACGAGCGTACCAGTATTCTAAGACGAGTATCAGCTTTAATGCTTAGCGGTAATGTAAAAACCGCTAGTATTAAAACCTTAGTTTTTACTGCACTTAGTTCAGCGCTAATCAGTAATACCGCTGTTGTTGCGACTTTAATTTCTACTGTTAAAAAGAATACGCTGGCTAACCCTGGAAAATTACTTTTACCACTGTCATTCGCCGCTATTTTAGGCGGAACATTAACCCTAATTGGCACATCAACCAACCTTATTGTGAATTCCTTATGGATAGAGCAAGGAGAAAAGAGTCTTGGCTTTTTCGACTTTAGTCTTGTGGGAATTGTTGCGTTAACCGTTTGTTTGTTGATTATTTTAGTTAGACAAAATACCTTAACTGACATGGGCAATGAGCAATTAAAGGCGAAAGAGTATTTAGTTGAAGCACAAGTTAAAAGTCATTCAAAACTAATTGGAAAAAGCATTGAAGATAATGGTCTACGAAACCTAGATGCTTTATTTCTGGTTGAACTAGTTCGTGAAGGGCGTTTAGTATCGCCGGTCGCGCCTGATGAGGTTATTCAACAGCATGATCGACTTATTTTTAGTGGTGACATCAGTAAAGTTTTAGTGCTACAACAATTTGATGGTTTAGCATTATTTGCCGAGCAAGATGGCTTGTTGCGAGAAAATTTGACCGAGGTATTGATTAAACCTGACTCAGCTATCGTTGGTAAAACTTTAAAAACGGCAGGATTTCGCGCACGATTTGATGCGGCAGTTGTGGCTATCCATCGAGAAGGTGCTGCCCTCTCTGGTAAGCTTGGTGAGATAAAAATTCAAGCTGGAGATTTTCTGGTATTAGCCGTTGGTAATGACTTCAGTGCCAGAACAAATCTAAGTAAAAACTTCTATATACTTTCTGGCCATACACCTGACAGTATGCTTTCTGGTTGGCGTGACTCTTTGGCTATATTTGGCTTTATTATTTCGATTGCGATAACGCTGTTAACCCCGATTACTTTGCTTTCGAGCTTGATGTTTTATATTGCAATACTTATTTTAACTGGCTGTTTAACGGTTAATGAAATCAAACGTCGTTTTCCGATTGAAATTTGGTTGATTGTACTCGGAGCATTAACCTTGGCACAGGCTTTTGAAAATAGTGGAGTAGCAACTATTTTTGCTAATCAAATTGAATTTTTATTAGCCGATCAAAGTGCGATTATTGCCCTTGTTGTTGTTTTCTTTATCACATTGTTGCTCACTGAGGTTATCACTAATAGCGCAGCCGCAGCGCTGATTTTTCCTATTGCTTACAGTGTTGCGGTAGGGTTAGAGGTAAATCCATTACCATTAGTGATGGCGGTTGCATTTGGCGCAAGTGGCAGCTTTATTAGCCCTTACGGTTATCAAACCAATATTATGGTGTTTAATGCCGGTAACTATAAAATATCAGATTTTATAAAGTTTGGTTGGCCAATCACCGTCGCTTATAGTGTTGTTGTGCTAACTATGTTGCCATTGGTTTATTCATTTTAACTACAGCTCAATTATTCTCAAATAATTATGTCGAAATAAACTGCTAAATAAATTGGAAAAATATGAAAACTGAAAATACCGTTTGGCATGCCCAGCAAATAGATAAGCAACAACGAGCTGCACTGAAACAGCAGCGAGCTTGTTTATTGTGGTATACCGGCCTTAGTGGCTCAGGAAAATCAACCATTGCTAATGCCGTTGATGCTTTGCTTTTTGAACGAGCATGTCATAGTTATTTACTCGATGGTGATAATGTTCGGCATGGTTTAAATGGTGATTTAGGTTTTAGTGATGAAGACAGAGTTGAAAATATTCGCCGAATTAGTGAAGTTGCCAAGCTGTTTGTTGATTCAGGTTTAATTGTATCTACGGCTTTTATTTCGCCTTTTCGAGCAGACAGAGCATTAGCTGAGAGCAAGTTAGCCTCAGGAGAATTTATCGAAGTCTTTATTGATACACCAATAGAGGTTTGTGAACAGCGCGACCCTAAAGGTTTATATAAGCTTGCTAGAGCTGGTGAAATTAAAGACTTTACCGGTATAGACTCTGCTTATGATGCTCCAGAAAAAGCACAAATACATATCAGCACTGCTGATAAAAGTATTGAACAATGTGCTCAACAAGTGATTAATTACTTAGTTGAAAAACAGTTTATTCAATAATTATTAAGTAATTTAATTATAATTTATCAAAAGGAAGTTTCCCTTGCACTTTGATGTATTCAATGGCGATGCTGATGGCATTATTGCTTTGCTACAATTGCGACTTGCCGAGCCAAAAAAATCTACGTTAATCACTGGGGTTAAACGCGATATTCAGTTATTGCAACAAGTGCCTATTACTCAAGCAAGCTCTGTTACTGTGCTCGATATTTCGATGGAAAAAAATTACTCAGCTTTAGAAGGCCTTATCAATAATAATATTAAGGTATTTTATGTCGATCATCATCGATTTGGTGATATTCCTAACTCAGAAAATTTAACAAGCATCATTGATACTGATGCCAATATCTGTACTAGCTTGTTAGTAAATCAGCATTTGGCAGGTCGATATGTTTTGTGGGCAATTGTGGCTGCTTTCGGTGATAACATGTTGCAAGCAGCTGAAGAATTATCAGAAAAACAGGGGTTATCAATTAGTGAACAAGCACAACTAAAAGCCTTAGGTATTTATATTAACTACAATGGTTATGGTCTTACTGTTGATGATTTGCATATTGCGCCAGAAATACTCTTTAAAAATTTATTATCTTATCCCAATCCGTTTACATTAATTGATGAGCCTGATTCTATTTTTTCTACGCTTGAAAAGGCCTACTTTTCTGATATGAAGCAAGCCAGTAATGCTAAAGTATTGTACGAAAATGAAGCATTACAGGCACTTGAGCTTGAGGATGCGTCGTGGTCAAGAAGAGTGAGCGGTGTCTTTGGTAATGAATTAGCTAACCAAAATCCAGCTAGAGCACATGCAGTGCTCACTTTGAACCCAGATAGCACCTATTTAGTTAGCTTACGTGCCCCATTAGAAAATAAGCAAGGTGCTGGTGATATTTGCGCGCAATTTGAAACGGGTGGTGGTAGAGCGGCAGCAGCAGGAATAAACCAACTTTCGTTAGAAAAACTTGGTAAGTTCATTGAGTTAGTGTCAAAATATTATCAATAGATATTTAACACAGCTTGATGACCATTTTGATTAATAGTTATTAGCATTTAGTAAGGATTTTTTTGATGAGTTTGTTGATCACTGGTGGTACGGGATTTATCGGTAGTCATACTGTTGTTGAGCTTTTAGCCTTAGACAAAGATATTATTATTGTTGACAATTTGGCTAACTCTTCAACTTTAGTCCTTGATCGCATAAATAAAATAACTGAAAAATCTGTAACCTTTATTCAAGCAGATATTTGTGATCGACAAGCGATGCAACAAGTATTTCAGCAGCATGATATTGATGCAGTGGTACATTTTGCAGGTTTGAAGGCGGTAGGCGAGTCTAGCGCAATTCCTTTGAGCTATTATCATAACAATGTTTCTGGCTCTGTGACTCTTTTTCAAGTAATGGCTGAGTATGGTGTTAAAAATTTAGTTTTTAGCTCATCTGCGACCGTTTATGGTGAAAACAATCCTTCACCATTAGATGAAAGCATGCCGACCTCGGCAACAAATCCGTATGGCCAAACTAAATTAATGATTGAAAATATATTATTTGATTTGGCAAGTAGTGATGAAGAGTGGTCTATTGCCTGTTTACGTTATTTTAATCCTATTGGCGCACATGAGTCTGGTTTGATTGGTGAAAACCCTAATGGTATTCCTAACAACTTATTGCCTTATGTTGCTCAAGTAGCGGTTGGCCGCTTAGCACAATTGCAAGTTTTTGGTGATGATTACGATACCGTTGATGGTACAGGTGTACGCGACTATATTCATGTTGTTGACTTAGCTAAGGGGCATGTGAAAGCGTTAGAAAAACTCAGCAAAATTAAGGGCTGTGTACCAATTAACTTAGGTACAGGAAATGGTACTTCGGTATTAGAAATTGTTAATACCTTTAAAGATATTTCAGGGCAAGAGATACCTTACAAAGTTGTACCTCGCCGGGCCGGAGATATTGCTACAGTATTCGCTGATGCAAGTGTTGCTAATTCGCTGTTAGGTTGGAGTGCTCAATATGACTTGTCAACTATGATTAAAGATACATGGCGCTGGCAATCCAAAAACCCGAATGGTTTTGAATAAAAGTAATTTAATTGAACTCTATTTTGTAAAATTAAAGTGCTCAATAAACTAATGTATTGAGCATTTTTATATGTAATGAATTTAATATTATCGTGTTAATTAGATTCAGTGTTTGATTGTTCATCAGCCCATATGATCGCTTGGTTGTAGTTGCAAACCACTATAGATTTTTCTACTTCAAGTTTTTCCATAAGAATACTCGTTTTGTGCCATTCAGCGCGCTCGATAAACTCAACCAACTTTATTAATCCAGCCATAACTCCTTTACGGGTTAATAAAGTGTCTTTTATTTCTTGAGCCAAAGGTAATTTAACTAAAATACTGTCTAAGTTTTCATCTACAATGGCATCAATTAATGAGAGAAGTCCTGTAAGAAAAGCAATTGATGGATCTAATGGGACATTAATATTTTTGGCAGTTAACTCCAAAAATTTAGCTCGAGTCATAGCAGAGTTAATTAATTCAGAAGGCTTATTAGGATTTACGTTTGTAGCAAACATGAGACCTAAAAAGCGTTTTAATTCACCTGAGCCTAATATGACTAACGCTTGCTTTATCGTGGAAATTTCATTTCGACGGAGGAATATTGGTGAGTTGGCATACTGTAGTAACTTATAAGAAAGTGTAATATCACGCTCAAAGACTGAAGTAATACTTGTTAAATCAAGATCGGGTTTAGAGGTTTCATAAAGTAGTTCAGCCATTGCGATTTGTGAAGGTGATAAGCTTTTGGTTTTTACCATTTCTGGCTTGGCAAAAAAGAAGCCTTGAAAAAGTTCAAAACCTAATTCTAATGCTTGGTTGTATTCCTCATAAGTTTCAACTTTTTCTGCAAGCAATTTTATATGAGGAAAATCAATAATTGCTTCCTTGACGCTTATAATTGTTTCAATTGGAGTATCTTGCCAGTCAATTTTAATGATCTTTATAAAAGGGTAAAAATACCGCCAAACTGAGTGATGAATATAATCATCTAAGGCGATGACATAACCTTTTTTATGTAAAGATTGACAGATCTCTAGTAGTTTTCTTCCAGGTTTAACCGTTTCTAATATTTCGATAACCACCTCTTCAGGTGATAATGTCTCCGGGTAGCCCTTACATAAGGTATCTAAAGTAAAGTTAATAAAGGCTGGTTTATTACCCGTAAATTCACTTAAACCAATGTTAAAGTTGCTAGCTTCAATCATTCTAGTTGTTGCTTCATCAGCATCAACTTCAGGAAAGACATTATCGATACTATCGCGAAATAATAATTCGTAGGCAAATAATTTTTTATCTATATCTAGTATCGGTTGCCTAGCAGCATAAAAGTACATAAAAAGTCCTGATAATTCTATTTTATTGCTAATTATTTAGTTGATGCTTTTACCTGATTAAAATCATACTTCATACATCTGTAACTTATTTATAACACAATTAAATAACAATACTCATGAAAAAACATGGTAATCATCTATTAACTCTTCATACTATCCGTTATCAAGCTTAATTGGGCGATAATTAATTGTTTAATTGATCATTTTAAATATTGTAGTGGAGGCTAAGTTGGCAATCGGAACGATAATTTCATTAGCGTTATATTTTATTGTTATGTTAGGGATAGGTTTGTATGCCTATAGAAAGTCTACCAGCGATGCAGCTGGGTTTATGCTGGGTGGTCGTAGCCTAAGTCCATCAGTAACTGCCTTGTCTGCTGGCGCTTCTGATATGAGTGGTTGGATGTTAATGGGCGTTCCTGGTGCCATGTACTTAAATGGCTTGAGTAGTACTTGGATATCTATTGGGTTGGTACTTGGCGCGTATTTAAATTACCTTATTGTAGCACCAAGGTTGCGAACCTATACTGAACTTGCCAATGACTCAATAACCATACCTGATTTTTTTGAGAACCGTTTTTCCGATAACTCACATACACTGCGTATTGCCTCTTCTATTGTCATCATTTTGTTTTTTACGCTTTATACCTCATCAGGCATTGTTGCTGGTGGTAAGCTATTTGAAAGTTCTTTCGGCTTAAGTTATGAAACTGGCTTGTATATCACTGCGGGCGTAGTGGTTTTATATACTTTATTTGGCGGCTTTTTGGCGGTTAGTCTGACTGATTTTGTGCAAGGTTGTATTATGTTTGTTGCCTTGGTTTTGGTGCCTGTTGTTGTTATTAATGACCTTGGCGGCACTAGTGCAATGTTTACGAGTATTGAGCAAGTCAATCCTGAACTATTAAACATGTTTAATGGCGTCAGTATTGTGGCAATCATTTCGGCTATGGCGTGGGGCCTAGGCTACTTTGGCCAACCGCATATTATTGTTCGGTTTATGGCTATTCGCTCAGTTGAAGATTTACCTGTGGCACGTAGAATTGGTATGAGCTGGATGGTCGTTTCTTTGTTTGGTGCTATGGCTACTGGTTTTGCCGGTGTTGCCTATGTTGCTAAAACAAGTGTTCAGCTTAATGATGCCGAAACTATTTTCATTTTACTGTCACAAATATTATTTCACCCATTAATCGCTGGGTTTTTACTAGCGGCGATTCTAGCGGCGATCATGAGCACTATTTCATCACAACTATTAGTGACCTCTAGTTCACTTACAGGTGATTTTTATCAAGCGTTTTTAAATAAGAATGCCACAGATAAACAGTTGGTCTTTGTTGGCCGGTTATCAGTAGCGGCAGTAGCTCTAGTTGCCGTATTTCTTGCGTATGACAGAAATAGCTCAATTCTAACCCTAGTGAGTAATGCTTGGGCAGGTTTTGGTGCCGCTTTTGGTCCATTAGTTATCTTTAGTTTATATTGGAAAAAAATGACTCAACAAGGAGCTCTTGCGGGGATGTTAACGGGGGCGACTACAGTTTTAATTTGGATATACGCACCAATAACGATAGATGGACGATCACTTAGTTCTATAATGTATGAAATAGTACCTGGCTTTATTATGGCAAGTATTGCCATTGTTGCAGTTAGTCGCTTTACGGCTAAACCACAATCAGAGATTGAAGCGTTGTTTGACCAAGTTGCTGAGAAACACTAAACAACTTGATTATGGATGAGACTAGACAATGTATTGCTTAGTCTAGCAAGCTCTATAAAATCATAATTGTTAAAAAATAAAAAAGCCGTTAATACATTATTAACGGCTTTTTAGTAAATCTAAATTAGTATTGTTAGGCTTTATTTAAACCAATACTATATTGACCAAATGATGTCGTTTTTAATTCGCTCTTGCCATTGCTCTAATGGCTCTTTTTTATCAGCTACAACAATAACATTAGTATGATTAAAGTTTAATGAACGTCCTTCAAGTGCATCATTAGCAAACTTAGCATTAAACTCTATTTCCTCATCATTAGGTAATACGAAAACATTTACTGGACTTGATTCACCTTGGAAAACCAAATGCAAACTCTTGCTGCCGTCAAAGCGACAATAATCAGCAAATATTAGTGTGCCAAAAGTACTGTCAAAACTTCCTTTAAATGATGCCATTTTGTCGTTTAATGAAGCAAGTGTTACGTTTGGCTGATCAGTATTTGAAAAGTGTGATGCTTCATGATCGACATGAGCAATAGCGTAGTCACCTAAGTTTTTATAAGTGCTAGAAAACATCATGAAATTAACAGTTAAACCCATAACAAAAGCAACAGAAGCTGCCATAGCCAAACGTACACGGGTTTTACTTTTTTGTTGCTGATGGCTTGCCAAAGTTTGACGAAGAATTAATTTGTTATATAAATCGTCAGGAACAGGGATATTCATCGCCTGGGCAATCTTTTCATCTAAAGTGTCAATATCCTGAACAAACTTTTGTTTGGCCGGGTCGTTTTTGATAGCTTCATTCATTGCCTCGTCGCGGGCTTTTGGATTTGCTAATATGCTGCGTCTAATATGCAAATCATCCATTGTGTAGACCTCTTAGTTTTGGCTCGCCATCTACGGCTTCTTTCAATTGATTTCTAGCACGAAATAATCGTGTCATTACTGTGTTTTTGTTTAACGACAACATTTTTGCAATTTCTTCACCGCTAAAACCGCCAATAATTTGCAATACAAGTGGCTCTCGATACTCTTCAGGCATCTGTGCTATTCTTTCGCGTAACCATTGATTTTCTATTTCTTGCTCATTACTGGTGGCCTTTGCATCAATAATCGTTGCTTCTTCGTATTCGCTCATGTCAAAGCGCTTACGCTCAAATCGACGAGCATTTTCTCTTCGAAGAATAGTTATTAACCATGACTTTGCTGCTTTTTCGTCTTTCAACGAGTCAAGTGCGCGCCATGCACGTAAAAATGTTTCTTGCACTAGGTCTTCAGCTACATGCTTATCGTGGCATAACCAGTATGCATAGCGATATAAATCAGTATGTAATGCTTTAACGAGTGCTTCGTATCTAACTTGTTTTGTCACCATGTTGTAAGAGACCTGAGGCTTTGTCATTTTATTTCGGATTATTACAAATATTTTAGATAAGTTAACTATAGCGTGAATTACCTGTCGATAGTTAACACAAACAGTACTTAGTTTTTACATCATTTTGATTTTGAATAAAGAACAACTTATTTTATCTTGTTAGCGCTAGAATGCAAAAAGAGCTTACTGAATGAAGCTCTTTTTGCTTTTACTCGGGCTGTTAGCATTAGGCTAAATGAATGTCATTGATATAAGAGGATTAAGGATTAATCGACATATCATTGCTATTAGCAACCTTATGGTCTTTTTTATGTAGGTTTTGAATTGCTTGTAATAAGTTACTACCTAACCATTGACCGGGAGCTTTACCGTAATAACTTTGCTGTAATTCAGTGAGTGCGCTTGAAAAGGCTTGGTCATTAAAGTGGCTATGCAACGCATCTAATGTTGTTAATAATTCAGCGTCTGCTGCACCAGCACTTTGTGAACGAGCCCAAGGTATTAATTGAGTTAATGCTGCTTCACCATCGTTTCGTTTACAAGCTGCTATTAATTCAAGATAAGCACCATTGACGCTATTACTGTTTTTGGTGTGATTATTTTTCTTGGTAAATGGACGCTTAACAGAAACAAACCAAGCCAATAAAGTTAATAGCCATAACGGTAAAAATATCCATGGCCAAAGCGAGCTTTCTTGAATAATACCGGTTTGAGTAACAGGTGCTGCAGTAGTTGGCCGCTCAATTTCACTGCTAGGTGTTACTGTTGTAGGTGTTTGAGTAATGTCAGGGTTCGGTAGTACTATAATTTTTTGACTAGCAATTTTTGCGACTTCAGCTTTGTTAGTTACTGTATTCCACCAAGGAATAGCTATTTCAGGTAACTGATATTCACCGGGTTGGCTAGCAACGATGGCAAAGTTAACAACTTTTTGGCTGACTAAGCGTTCGTTGTTTAAACCGGTATGAAGCTCATCTTGATCAGGATAAACTTTCAAGCCTTGTGGTACTGCCATGATCAATTCAGGTAGCTGGGCTTCAGCAAGTCCTGCAGCGGTTAAAGTTATGGTACGTGTAATAGGCTCGCCAACTTTAAACTGACTTGGCTCTGGCTGCCATTCCTGATGTAATGCTAATAACTCACTTGGTAACCAAGTACCGGACACCTGTTTTGGAATGCCTTTAACTATCAAGGTGATATCATCACCGATAACACTAACTGGCTTAGTATCAGCAAAACTTAAAAAGTTAGAACGTCGTGTTGATGGCATAATAATTTCACCAGAGAACACTGGTGATTTCAACATTACCGTACCACTTTGTTGTGGGCTAATGGCGTAAATACGCTCAATAATACGGTAGCGCTTACCATTGATAATGTTTTCAGATTCATTGTCTTTGCCAATTTGTAGAATATTAGCGCCAGTCAGTGCTGGCTCAGTTAGGCTGCCACGCTTTAGTTCAGTCGAAAAGTGTAATTTTACTTTTAAGGTAATTTGCTGCTGGACATAAATGTCGGTAGCCGAGGCTTCTGTAGTAATAAATAAATCTTGCTGACTAGATGCTGTCGCATCACTTGCTGCCAGTGCTTTTACTGCGATTGGTTGGCTGGATAGCCCGTCAATAAGGAACGGAGGAATAACTAACTCACCTGGCTTACGTGGAATTAACACCGTAGTCCATCTCGTGGTACGAGTTGTTTTAAAGTTTACCATGCTAGTTTGTGAGCTAACTGATGTTCTACCGACAATGAAGTCTTTTAACAATGCCGAGGTGTCTAAGGCATTGTTATCAATATTATCGTCAGCAACGACGGTTAATATCAGTGATTCATTAACCACAACCGGATTTTTATCTACTGAAGCGCTAATTTTACTTAGCGCATAACTATTAAGTGATAATAAAATAACAAATAATGAAAAAATAACCTTTACCACTTTTTCTTAACTCCTATATTTCGGCGGTCTTGGCGACGTTTTTGATACTCTAACTGCATTTTATTGCGTAGCAGCATGTATGGGTCGTCGGTAACTTTATTAAGTAGTTGCTGATGTTTTTGCTCAGTTTCTTTAGCGAGTTGTTCTGCCGCTAATTGTGCTTGAGCACTTTGTTCGTTTTCAGACTCATCGCCTTCTTGTGCCGTTTTTGCTTGTTGTTCAGCTGATTCTTGCTGTTTGTCGTTTTGTTCTTGTTCTGAATTTTGTTGATTATTTTGCTCTTGCTGTTCATTAGTGCTTTGTTCATCGTTTGATTGTGCCTGCTGATCTTTATTTTCTTGTGAGCCAGAATTTTGATCAGTATTTTGCTGTTGCTGATCGCTATCTTGATTTTCACTATCTTGATTCTGGCCGTCTTGGTTTTCGCCTTGCTGGTCTTGATTCTTCTGATCATCACCTTGTTGATCACCATTCTCTTGGCCATCGTCACCAGATTGTTGATCTTGTTTTTGTTGTTCTTGTTCTTGTTCTTGTTCTTGTTCTTGCTGTTTCTTAAGCTGCTCAATAACTTCTTTGTTAGCTTTAGCGTCAGCAAGGTTTGGATCTTTTTCTAAGGCTTTACTATATGCTTCGAGCGCTTCATCCATTCGTTGTAACTTTGCCAGAGCGTTCCCTTGATTGTACAAAGATTCTGCACTATCAACATGCTGATAAGCAGCTAATGCTTGCTCGTAATCTCCAGCTTTATAATGCGAGCTGCCTTGCCAGAGCGGGTTATTAAATTGCTCGGCAGCTTGTTGAAACTGTTCTTGCTTAAAGTGTTCTTGTCCTTGTTGATCTTTCGTTTTCCAAAGGTCTTGCCAAATGTCAGCATGAGCCTTTTCATTAGGGATAAGGAGCAAAGCAAAGGGCAGAGCGACTAACAAAGCTCCGCGTCTAAAATAACTTAATACTAAGGGCAGAATTAAGAGTAATAAATAGGGGCCAAATTCTTGCCATTGATCGCCAGTATTTTCACTTTCTGTGGTTTCATTAGAGTCAGCAACAAGTGGTTTAAAAGTTAGCTTTTCAATATCACTATTATCATGCGATAAGGTGACATAGTTGCCACTGCCGCGCTGAGCAACACCTCGCAATAAATTTTCGGTTAGCTTTGGGACAATAATTGCACCGTTACCGTCCTTCATTAATTCACCATTACTGAGTTTAATAGGTGCACCCGCTGCCGTGCCTACGCCTAAAATATTGATTCGATAGGGATGTTCACGTGACCACTGGGTTAAGTCTTGAATATCAATATTATCAATACCATCAGTAAACCAGTAAATATCACCGTCGTTATGTCCGGCGTTGATTAGCATTTCGTTTGCCAATGTTAATGCGGCTAATGGGTTACTACCCGGCTCTGGCATTAAGTCAGGGCTAAGTGAAGGCAATAACAATTTAATATTATTTACGTCATCAGTTAATGGGCTAATGCTAAATGCATCGCCAGCATAGGCAATAAGGCCAACTTCACCTTCGTTAATACCATCAAGTAAATCAATGGCTTTATAACGTGCTCGTGTTAAACGATTCGGTGTTACGTCAGTGGCATACATTGAGTACGACATATCCATAATCAGTACCGAGCCCTGAGCTACTTGATAAACAGGCTGAGGCAATTTTTTCCAACTAGGCCCAGCCATCGCAATAATTGCAATTAAACCAATAAAAAAAGGTAGCGCTAGTGATTTTGATTTTGTCCGGGTATTACCTTCAACCAATACTTTTGCTAAATGCGGTGGTATTAAGTTTTGCCAACCAGATTGTTTAACATGGTTTCTTTTAAGCAAAAGGATCATCAGCACTAAAATAATAATGACGAGTAACCATAACGGACGAATAAAGTGAAATTCTTCCATATTAGTTATTCTCCTTTTGGTTGCTTGTTCTGGTTAATAAAAATGATCTGCTTGCTAGTGAGTTGATAAGTAAGGCAATAGCGCTAATGAATAGGGCAAGCCCTAAAGGCCAATAAAATAATGCCGTTAAAGGTCGCATTTGTTGTTGTTCTTGCTCGACAGGCTCAAGTTCATCAAGTAATTGATATATTTTACTCATATCTTCACTGGCTCTAGCACGAAAATACATCCCGCCGGTTTCATCTGCTAAGTGCTGCAGCGATTCTTCATCGAGTTCGCTTGAAGGGTTCACTCGCCTTGCACCAAACAGTGAATTTTGTATCATGACATCGGCGCCGATACCGACAGAATAAATGGTGATGTCCTTAGCAACCGCTAGCTCTAAAGCTTGTTCTGGTGTAATTTTCCCTGCAGTATTCTGTCCGTCGGTCAATAATAACAAAACACGGTTTGACTCTTTTTTTTCATCAAAACGTTTAACAGCAAGAGCAATCGCATCACCAATGGCAGTTTGTTTACCCACTAAGCCGAGTACTGCTTCATCTAACATCTGCTGTACGGTTTTTCGGTCAAAGGTCATTGGTGTTTGCATATAAGCGTCATCACCAAAAAGTATTAAGCCTAATCGATCACCACTTCGGCGTTCTATAAAATCACCCAAGACAACTTTCAGCATATCTAGCCGGTTAACTGTTCTGCCATTAAGGTTCATGTCTTCAACTTGCATACTGCCGGATAAATCAACCGCGATCATCATTTCGCGGCCTTCGGTAGGGACATTAACTGCTTCACCTAACCATTGCGGTTGTGTGCAGGCTAAGACAAGTAATGCCCACACTAAGCCTAAGGTAGCTAATGAGCCCTTTTTTTTATGCGGCGTAAATTCTGGCGCTTGAATGCCTTTAATCAACGTAGGCATTTTAAGTGGTGCAGACTGAACTTGTTTTTTAGCCGGTAGCCAATAAATAAGTAAAGGCAGAGGCAGAGCAGCTAATAGCCAGATAAATTCAAAATGAATCATGACTTAGCTCCGATAACTTCTGTTGACTTTAACGCTGACTTTTCAGTTTGCACTATTGCACTGCTGATGGTTGAATTATCAGTAAATAAAGAGTTATCGTCAGAATATGACTCGTCCTTTGGCGGTAGTGCTTGGTTTAACCATAGCTTTGCTGCCTGAGTAAACTCGGCTTCAATGACATTTGATGGCGCTTCATTTTGTGAAATAGCCTGCTTATTACTTTGGTATACGGTATTAAAATTGTTGGCACTGAGTTGTTGAAAACTTTCTTGATGCTTAGTTGGTAGTGTCATAGTTAAAAAAGCTTTTAAATTATTACCAGATAAGTGTGCGACTTGTGAACGAGGGAAATAGGCTAATAAGGCCCACTTCAAAGTATTGACCACTGCAACAGTATCGTTGGCGTTAGCAAGTTGTTTTATTGCTTGCTTCTTAGCTTTGTGTTTTACAATGTATCGACGAATTCTCAGGCCAACAAAAATGAGCAAAACTAATAAGCTAAGCGCTACTAGCCACCAACCTGGCGCAATAGGATAATTGTGTACAGCTCCCGGTAAATGAATGTCTTTTAATTGTGCTAACGGATCCATGACGCTACTCCGCGATGTAATTGTGTTTCTAATGGTTCACTGGCACAAAAATGCAGTAAACGAGCACCAGCTTTGGTGAGTTTATGCTCGATAGATTCACTCAGTTTAATGGCTTGCTGGTGGTATTTTTCTGCAAGCTTTTTATCACCTAGTACTAATTGTTGCCGTTCTTGGCCATCGGTAACTGCAACCGTTATCTTCTGTTTGCTTGAAGGTAATTGTTGTTCTAGTGGGTCACTGATCAAACAAACCACCAGTTCGCAATGACGAGATACATGAGCAAGATGACGCACTGCCTCATCGCTAAGATGAAAAGCATCAGTGATCAAGTAAACTAAGCTACCGGGTTTAGCTAATTGTCGAATACGCGCGCAATTTTGCTCAAAGACCAACGTTGCTTGCTGGTTCGTTGCCACTTCGTTGGTTTCTAAAGTACTATTGGTATGTGTTTTTACGAGCGTATGTAAGTAATGCAATACGCCTTGTTGGCGACTACGAGGTTTTAATTCACTATGCTTTTGCTGATTAAATACAATGCCACCAATGCGATCGCCTCGTGACTTAGCATGCCAGGCCACCAGTGAGGCAACATGAGCAGCCTGTACTGATTTAAACAATAATTGACTACCAAAGTGCATACTTTCGCTTAGATCAGTCGCGATAAGCACTGGCCGTTCAATTTCTTCACGAAATAATTTTGTGTGTGTTTTACCGGTACGAGCGGTAACACGCCAGTCGATAGCCCTGATGTCATCACCATTTTGATAATGGCGTACTTCGTCGAACTCCATGCCTCGGCCTTTACTGCGGGCGAGATAATTGCCTGACATTTTACCGTGCAAGCTTTTACTTGCCGCCAAATTGATTAATGAGCTTTTACTTTGATAACGAATTAATTCATTTATGGTTAATTCGATACCATTGCTTAATAGCTCATCAAGGCTGTCTTGAGTTGAGTTCTGTTTTTTTGAATTTTTTTGACTAAACCACATAAGATAAACGCATTAAGCCACGGCAACTAAACTTAAAAGACGGTCAAGTAATTGGTTACTACTGATGCCTTCAGCTTCTGCTTGATAAGTCATTAAAATACGGTGGCGTAAAACATTATGAAACACTGCTTGAACATCTTCAGGACTAACAAAATCACGATTATTTAACCACGCACGAGCGCGAGCACAACGGTCAAGAGCAATAGTGGCACGCGGGCTTGCGCCATATGCTAACCATTGTTTGAGTTTATCGTCATATTTTTCTGGTGTACGAGTTGCCATGATCAAATCAACAATATAATTTTCGACAGCTGGCGCCATATGAATTTGCATGACTTCTTTTCGGGCTGCAAATATGTCAGCTTGGGTTATTTCTTTTATTGTATTTTTTTCAACTTTTAATGCTTCACCACGATTGAGCTTTAAAATATCTAATTCAGCGGCAGCATCCGGGTAACCAATTTCAAGATGCATTAAAAAACGGTCTAACTGAGCTTCAGGTAAAGGATATGTACCTTCTTGCTCAAGTGGGTTTTGCGTTGCCATGACTAAAAATAGTTCCGGTAACGGGTAGGTTTTTCGGCCAACAGTAATTTGACCTTCAGCCATTGCTTCTAATAAAGCTGATTGTACTTTCGCAGGTGCTCGGTTAATTTCATCAGCAAGCACTAAGTTACGAAATAATGGCCCAGATTGGAAAACAAAGCTACCATCTTCAGGACGATAAATATCAGTGCCGGTTAAATCGGCTGGCAATAAATCAGGGGTAAATTGAACGCGGTGGAAGTCAGCTTCTATTCCCTCGGCTAAGGCATTAACTGCACGAGTTTTTGCTAAACCAGGAGGGCCTTCGACAATTAAATGGCCATTTGCTAATAACGCAATAAGTAAATTCTCTACTAATGCTGGTTGTCCGATAATTTCAGAAGATAAATGTTCTTTCAAAGATGCAAAGTGTTCAATAGCCATAATTCAATGTTCTTATTGTTTGTAAATTTAATGTCAGTGGGTCAGACCTTTCAATTGATATAAGGTTCATGTAAAAAAAAACAAGCGTATTATACTCATTCTAAAAAAATTCTTTAGCTTTTTAGGGCTTTGGAAACATTTTGTTTAAATTTTGATAGCTAATGATTGAATTTTTCTAATATCTCGTTAGAATCATAACAAAACCAGAGAGGTCAGACCTCTTGATGTTGCAACATAATGGAAACAAAAATGACAAAATCAAAACTAATTACAGGAAGTGGGGAACGTATAGCGGTTGTTGCTGGTTTACGTACACCGTTTGCTAAGCAAGCAACGGCTTTTCATGGTGTCCCAGCCGTAGATTTAGGTAAAATTGTAGTGAACGAACTGCTGAAAAAGCATGATGTTGACCCGCAAATTATTGACCAACTCATCTTTGGCCAAGTGGTGCAAATGCCTGAAGCGCCGAATATTGCTCGTGAAATAGTGCTTGGCACAGGTATGAATGTTCATACTGACGCATATAGTGTTTCAAGAGCTTGTGCCACCAGTTTTCAGTCAACAGTCAATGTTGTCGAGTCTATTATGGCCGGTTTTGTTGATGTTGGTGTTGCTGGTGGTGCTGATTCCACTTCTGTGGCGCCAATTGGCGTTTCAAAGAAACTTGCTCGTACTTTGCTTGATTTAAGTAAGGCACGTTCCTTTGGGCAAAAGGTGTCGTTAATTCGACAGCTTAAATTTAAAGATATTTTACCTGTGCCTCCGGCTGTAGCGGAATATTCAACAGGGTTGTCAATGGGGCAAACTGCTGAACAAATGGCGAAAACACACGGGATTACACGTGCAGAGCAAGATGCACTAGCGCATCGTTCACATACGCTTGCCACGAAAAGCTGGCAAGAAGGCAAGCTTGCCGGTGAAGTAATGTCTACTCACAGTGAACCGTATAAATCATTTATCGATAAAGATAACTGTATTCGTGAAAACTCAGAATTAGCCAGTTATGCGAAATTAAAGCCGGTATTTGATCGTAAATACGGCACAGTAACAGCAGCAACAAGTACGCCATTGACTGATGGTGCGTCGGCGATATTGCTTATGCGAGAAGGGCGAGCAAAAGAGTTAGGTTATAAGCCGTTAGGTTATATCCGTAGCTATGGCTTTGCTGCAATTGATGTTTGGGAAGATATGTTAATGGGGCCAAGCTTTGCTTCACCTATCGCACTTAAACGTGCGGGGATGGAGTTAGCTGATTTAGACCTTATTGAAATGCATGAGGCTTTTGCAGCCCAAGCACTGGCGAATGTAAAAATGTTTGGCAGTAATAAATTTGCTCAAACCCACCTTGGTCGCGATAAGGCCATTGGTGAAATTGATATGGACAAGTTTAATGTTATGGGCGGCTCGTTAGCCTATGGACATCCATTTGCTGCGACAGGTACACGTTTAATCGTGCAGACATTGAATGAATTAAACCGTCGTGGTGGTGGTGTAGGTTTAACAACTGCATGTGCCGCTGGTGGCTTAGGCGCAGCTATGATTGTGGAGACAGACTAATGACGGATGTTACAATGCAAGAAAATGACTTAACTATGCCAGAAGAAACCAATACCTTTAGTTTGGCACGCCAGGAAAATGGCATCGCACATTTAATCATGGACGTTAAAGGCGACACCATGAATACCCTAAAAGCTGAATTTGGGGAAGAAATAGCGGCAACATTGAAAGAGATTCGTGAAGACAAAACAATAAAAGGGCTAGTGTTAATTAGTGGTAAAGCAGACTCGTTTGTTGCGGGCGCTGATGTTCATATGTTGGCTAAGTGTACGTCTGCAGAAGAAGCCACGGCATTATCACGTCAAGGGCAAGTGATCTTCGATCAATTAGAAAATTTATCTATTCCTGTTGTTGCAGCTATACATGGTGCTTGTTTAGGTGGCGGTTTAGAGCTTGCTATGGCCTGTCATGGCCGTGTTTGTAGTGATAGTGGCAAAACTGCATTAGGTTTGCCTGAAGTACAATTAGGGTTATTACCAGGTGGCGGTGGTACACAGCGTTTACCGAAACTTGTTGGTATTCAAAAATCATTAGATATGATGCTGACAGGTAAGCAATTACGTGCAAAACAAGCCTTAAAAGCCGGTTTAGTCAATGTAGTAGTGCCAAACAGTATTTTAATTGCCACAGCAGAAAAGCTAGCGCTTTCAGGTAAAGTAAAGCCTAAAGCACGTAAATTGTCATTGATGGATAAGTTGCTTGAAGGCAATCGTTTAGGGCGCAGTGTTTTGTTTAGTCAAGCGACAAAAATGGTCTTAGGTAAAACCAAAGGTAATTACCCTGCGCCATTAAAAATTATTGACTGTATACGTACTGGTGCGGAACAAGCTCCTTCGAAAGGTTACCAAGTAGAAGCAGAACATTTTGGTCAGTTAGTGATGACAGATGTTTCTGCGCAGCTTAGACAAATATTCTTCGCGACAACCGATATGAAAAAAGAGCAGGGTGTTGAGGGCATTCAACCTGCTAAAATCGAAAGTGTTGCGGTACTTGGTGGTGGCTTAATGGGCGGCGGTATTGCTTTTGTAACGGCAACCAAAGCAAAATTACCGGTACGCATTAAAGATATTTCACATCAGGGTATTAGCCATGCACTTAAATATGGCTATGACTTATTGAATAAAAAAGTTAAGCGTCGCTTTATGCGTCATAGTGAAATGCAGAATCAACTGGCAAATATCACGGGTACAACCGAGTTTACAGGTTTTGCTAATGTGGATATTGCCGTTGAAGCGGTATTTGAAGACTTAACTTTAAAACAAAATATGGTGGCAGATATTGAAAGCCATTGTAAAGAGAGTACCATTTTCGCCAGTAATACTTCAAGCCTACCGATTGGGCAAATAGCTGAAAAAGCACAGCGTCCAGAAAATGTTATCGGACTACATTACTTTTCACCTGTGGATAAAATGCCGTTAGCAGAAATTATCGCTCACGATAAAACCTCTGATCAAACTATTTCAACAACGGTTGCGTTTGCTAAAAAGCAAGGGAAAACCCCTATTGTTGTTAAAGACAAAGCCGGCTTTTATGTTAATCGTATTTTAGCGCCTTACATGAACGAAGCAGGAATGCTGTTACTTGAAGGTTGTTCAATTGAAGCTTTAGATAAAGCGATGGTAAAATTTGGTTTCCCTGTCGGACCGATGCAGTTGTTAGATGAAGTTGGTATTGATGTAGGTTCTAAAATTGGGCCAATTTTACAAGCTGAATTAGGAGAGCGTTTTGCTCCACCGGCAGCTTTTTCTAAATTGATCGAAGATGGTCGTTTAGGTAAAAAAGTGAAGAAAGGTTTCTATCAATATAATACTAAGAGTAAGAAAAAACTGGTTGATGAAGGCGTTTATAGCTCACTTGGATTACAAGCGAGTAATAAGTCTGTTTCTGAAGCACAAGTTGAGCGTTGTGTTTACATGATGCTTAATGAAGCAGCTCGTTGTTTGGATGAAAAAATTATTCGCAATGCTCGTGATGGCGATATTGGGGCTATTTTTGGTATTGGCTTTCCACCGTTCCTTGGCGGTCCGTTCCAGTACATGGATAAAGTTGGAGCCAAAACACTGGTGAGTAAATTAACCAAATGGCAAGCTGAGTTTGGTGAACGATTCACACCTTGTGATGCATTAGTGAAAATGGCAGATCAAGGCGAAAGTTATTATTCGTAGTAATTAGTTCGTTGAGCCTAAATTATTGATGGAATGATTTTTCCGTAAAGTAGGCTGAAACTAGTAACGAAAGGGGCAATTTATTGCCTCTTTTTTATGTTTAGGACGAACAGTATGTCACGGTGCCATGAATGACAAAGAGTGACGATGGTAAAATAATGTTTTTTGAATGATTACTCTAATATTGCTAAGATGCGCGTGTTTATAACGTTTTTAATTTCTCTATATAATTTCGAAGTAGGTTAGGCGTGTTTATTTTATTTATATCAGTATTAGCTATCATTTTTTCATCGTTTTTTTATTGTCAGGCTATAAGCAATGGCTTAGGAGCTAAACGATGGGCAACGGCTGGATTAGTATTCGGCCCGTTGATCTGGCCAATGTTTTGTATGAAGAAACGCTTAAAGACCTATCAGCGTTTTGGTTTTGACTGTTTGCTTTTCTCGGCTTAGATATTCTCTTTTTTTGTTAAACTATCGGGCTAAATAATTTGATAATGTTAAAACGCTAACATCCTTGTAGCATTGTATCCTTTTCTCGTTTAAAGCAGTTTAAATGCTTTAAATAGTCTAATTCCACCATGTACTTGCAGGCATCTCTTTAATTTCTATACCTGCAGCAATAGCATTTTCTTTTGTACTATTAACAAATAAAGATTTAATTAGATTGATCATATTAGCTCCTAGATGCGAACTTGACCACGGCGAGTACCAATACGGACTTGGCCACGACGAGTACCAGTTTCAGTAACATCTAATTTCTCGTTATTAATGCGAACTTGACCACGACGAGTGCCTGTTTCCGTAGCGTCTAATTTTTCACTATTAATGCGAACTTGACCGCGACGGGTGCCAATACGCACTTGACCGCGACGAGTACCGGCTTCTTCGATGTTGAAATCATTTGTGTTTACAACGGCAGGGGTACCAGACATTGCTAAAGATAGAATTAATGAACTAAGCATGTTTTTTCCTTATTAAAATTATTATTAAAATCAATAAGGTTTAAGCGAAAACTGTGCCATAAGTGCAAGGTCTTTACCAGCAAGGCCCTACGCTTATGTTTAGAGAATAAACTTGCAATGCCATAAAATTGACACCTAATAGCTAAATTGTATTTTGATCAAATGAGGTCGATTTACTCGTTATTTGGAACGAAAGTAAATATTTTTGAAAATCATTTTCAGGTAATGGTTTACTATATAAATAACCTTGTAACTGCTCACAGCGAAGACCTGATAGAAAACTTAACTGTTGGTTGGTTTCTACACCTTCAGCGACAACTTGCATGCCTAAGTTATGTGCAATAGTGACAATGGTAGCTACCATATTTCGGCCTTGCTCTGACGTTTCTATATCATCAACAAAGGCCTTGTCTATTTTTAATGTGTTTAGTGGGAATTTTTTTAAATAAGCCAATGAGGAGTAGCCAGTGCCAAAATCATCTAGTGATAGATGAATACCCATCGCACGTATTTGCAGCATAGTATCAATGGCTTTTTGTGGTGAATCCATTACCGTACCTTCGGTAATCTCTAGCTCTAAATACTTGGCTGGTAGCTCGCTTTCTTTTAAGGTATTCGCAATCATAGACACTAGGTTTGGCTGAGTAAATTGTACAGCAGATAAGTTCACTGCAATACGCCCTTCAAAAAGACCAGCATCAACCCACTTTTTGGTAGCAAAACACGCTTTTCGAAGTACCACTTCACCGATATCTATAATTTGTCCTGTTTCTTCAGATACTGGAATAAATACCACAGGGCTAACGATACCTTTACTAGGAGTCTCGAAACGAACAAGTGCTTCCATACCTGCTATTTTCCCAGTAGCGATTTCAATTTTTGGCTGATAAAAAACTGAAAATAAGTCATCTTTTAGACCGTGACGAATGAGACTTTCGACTTGTAAGCGCTTAACCGCGGTTTTATTCATTGAATCACTGAAAAATTGGTATTTATTGCCGCCAGAATTTTTTGCGTGATACATTGCTGTATCGGCATTTTTCAGTAATTCTTGCGGGCTAATGCCGTCCTCAGGGTAAAGTACTATACCGATACTACTATAAAGAACGATTTCCTGGCTTTTTAGTTTTAGCGGCAAAGCAATTGAGTCTAATACTTGCTTGGCAATCGTTGTAACAGTGTGGATATCATTTGTGTTTTCAACAATTAAACTAAATTCATCTCCACCCAGTCGATAGACACTATCTTGGTTTCTACCTAAGCCTCGAATACGCTCAGCGACCTTACAAAGTAAAACGTCACCGACTTCATGTCCTAATGAATCATTAACTTTCTTAAAATTATCTAAATCGAAAACTAATAAGGCATGCGATATTTTATTTTTAACTAATCTTTGTTGATTAGCTTGAAAATAAGAACGGTTAGGCAACCCAGTTAAGGTATCCGAATTAGCAAGTTTTCTTAATTCAGCTTCGGTTTGCTTACGCTTTGTTATATCTGAAAAAACACCAACAAAATGTGATATATTACCTGTTTCATCCTTGATAATATCAATATTTAAATCCGTGAAGTAAAGCTCGCCATTGTCGCGAATACTTTCAATTTCACCATGCCAATTACCCTTTGTGATCAAATGCTTCTTAACATTCTGGTTAAAGCTTTCGGGGTACTGCTCGAATTTTAATGGAGAACCGCGCATTTTTAGCTTTGTCTTACCGGTAATGCGCTGATAAGCTTTGTTAACGTCAACCACAGTAAATTGGCGATCATAAATAACAATAGCGTCTGAAATATTTTCAATACATTTTGCAAATAACTTTAAGCGTTCATCGGTGCGTTTTATTTGACTGATGTCTTTTAGTGTTCCTGTCATACGTGAGGGCTTATTCTTTTCATCACGTTCGACTATTTTACCGCGGTCAAGTATCCAAATCCATTTGTCGTCTTTGTCTTTTACACGATAGGTAGCTTCAAAATGTTGGCTGCTATCTTCAAAGTGCTGATTTAGTGCCTCCCTTACTCTTGGGATATCTTGTAGATGAATATTGGTTTGATCGGCACCTACATTGCGCTTCCCATCTTGTGGAAACTCTAAAATGCCCCAGATATTAGAGCGGTATATTTTTCCTTTCTTAATATTCCAGTCCCACATTTCATCGCCGCTACCCCACAGAGATAGCTTTAAGCGCTCTTCACTCAACTTAATTTGTAAATGATATAACCGCTTATGACGCATTTGCTGGAGAAAGTAAGCAACAATTAAGATAGAAGTTAAACTATAAAGTAATATTGCACTGAGTGATAACCACCAGGGCGGCATAATTTTAATACTTAAAGCTTTAACTTCACTTTCTTGTTTATTCTGTAAATCGTAGGCTTGTACTTCAAAACTATAATCACCTGGGCTTAAGTTGGTGTAGGTTGCTCGTAAATTATTTTTACCAGCATCGATCCAATCATCTTCTAAGCCGAGTAGTCTATAGCGGTATTTTAAGTGGCTTGGCATTTTCACATTTGGGGAAATAAACTCAATACTAAATTGAGACTGCTTATGCCCTAACTTTAATAAATCTAGATGATTTGGTGCTTTTTTAATACTAAAGTCAGTGCTTATTTCTTGTTTGCTGACAGTAGGGACCTCTTTATTTGCAATTAAAATATTGGTGATATACGGCTTAGGCAGCTTTTGACCTGTCATGATTAGTTCATTGGGAGATAATGTATGGAAACCATTTATGCCTCCAAAGTATATGGCTTGATTTTTAGTGATTATTCCACTGTCGCTAATAAATTCGTTGTCAGAAAGCTGGAAGTCGATGTTAAATGATTTTACAAGCTTGGTATTAGGGGATATTGCGTTTATACCATTATTTGTTGATACCCAAGCCGTCTCGTTAGTATCTATTTTTATATCTGAAATAAAGTTATTAGAAAGGCCTGTTTCTTCATTAAATCGTGAAGTTTTTTCAGCGTGCTTATTAATGAGTGTAACACCTTGCCCTCTGGTTCCCAACCAAATCCAATTTTCGGATACTGAGATGTTAGTATAATTTCCATTATTAGCATCATTAATGGTGTTGTATTGCTTTCCTGAGAAAGTAAGACTTAAAGTATTAAAAGTCAGAATATGGTTATCAGTTGTTGAAAGCCATATGTCATTATTAATGTCGCTAGTTAGCATTGTGAATTTTTTTGTACTACCTTGACTAAAACTTCTAAACTTCTTGGTTTTGATGTTATAGCTTTTTAGTTCTCCTTCTTTTTCAATAAACCAAATTTTATCTTTAAGTAAAATTGAATTGCTATAATTCAATTGGTTAGAGTTTTCAGCCCATTCTTCATTTTTTATCAATATTTTACTTTGAGTGTCATAATAGAAAAGGTTGCTATGTTCTGAAGGAGTGCTTGGTTCTGTTTTTAGCCATAAGTTGTCTTTTTCATCAACCATTATTTGAGATATTGGAGTATTGTTATTAATACTCACTTGAAGTGCTCCTCCATCAGATGTTAGCTTATTCAATTGTCCATTGTCTGTTGTGAACCAAACAGAGTTATCAGAAGTTTCGGCAAATGCGTATACCGCTTGGTTAGCACCGTCATATTTGAATAGTCCATGCACTAGCTTTTTTTGTAAAGTATTAAATGTATTGATTCCTCCTCCTGTTGTGCCAAGCCACATATCACCTTTCTTAGTTTTATATACTTTATAGAGGAAGTTGCTCGAAAGAGAATTTTTGTGTTGAACACCTTGGTGAGAGTTAACTTTACCGGTCAAAATATTAATACTATTTAAGCCACTTAATGTGCCTAGCCAAACAGATGACTCATTAAGTTGTTCAATTGAGCGAACCATATTTGATAACAACTTTAGGCTAACGTCACTACTTTCTTTTGTATAGTGTTTAATTATTTCATAACTTTGTGAAATAATTAAAAGACCATTATTTGTTCCTAGCCAATATTGATTATCAATATATTTTAAGTCATAAAGTGCAGTCGCGTTGAGGTTGATGTCCCATTTATTTTTATCATTAAGAGATACTACTGAAGACATAGTGCTATTGGTTAAAAATATGCCCTTATCATAGGTTCCTAGCCAATAATTCCCTTTTTCATCTTGAAAAATAGTTTTAATTTCTTTTAGTACATTTTCAAAATCTCGAAAACGAATATGAACGAAATCATTATTTTCATGATTAAATTTTTGGAGGCCTTCTTTGGTAGATATATATATATTGCTTTGTTTATCTTGATATATATCCCAAATCTCATTGTCTTTAAGGGAATTGTTATCGTTTTCTTGGTGCAAGAAGTTATCGAAATTGTCTAACGATGGGTTATAGCGACTTAAGCCTTCATTAGTACCAACCCATAAAACACTCTTATCATCGATAAAAAGTTTACGGATAAAGTTGTCGGCAATTGAATTCTTGTTTGTACTATCGTGTCGATAATAAACAAAACTTTTACCGTCGTAGCGGTTTAAACCATCTTGCGTCGCAATCCACATAAAACCATTAGAATCTTGAATTATATCGTAAACATAACTTTGAGATAATCCTTCCGCGATTGAAATACGTTCAAATTTTAATGGATTTTGATTGACGTTATTCGCAAATGCGTATGTTTGTATAGCAACAGAAAACGCCATCAAACAAATAAAAGAGGCACGGAAAATAGAAAAATTCGAAAATAGTCTTTGCTTGAAGAAAGATAAATGCACTAATACAACCCTACGCTTGTGAAATCCATACCCTGTAAAATTACATTAACGGATATGCCAGATATTATTATTATTTTGGATCTCGTAGCCCATTAAAAATGATGCGAGTGAGTAAGTCAATCTTTGCTGTTTGTTAAGTTACGATAATATTAAATGAAACATTTTCAGCTTATCGTTATATCGGCAGGGTTAGTATTTTCTTTGACATTTCTTTAACAATAATTCGTTATTTTCGGCAGACGAAGTATTTTTTAGTGCCTTTTCACACTGAGTATTATTTTCATAAGTTACCAGTGATAAACGATCGTCCGTAATTGCACCATGAAAGTGATGTTGAATAAAATTAATAATGTCAGCTATTGTTAATGTTTTAATTACTGCTATAAGTTGCTGTTTTTGTATAAAAGACGTTTCCTTATTGCAAATGGCGGCCCAATATCGTTGACTTTTTATTCTTAAACTAGTGTCTTTCTCTTGTAGCTGGCTTGCAAGACCAAACTGTAAGTGTTGCCAATGCTCTTTAGGTAAGTTTTTTATATAATCATTAGCTCTGCCGATAAAATCACTCATTGCTGAGGTCAGTGTTGATGAGTCGGTGTGAGGTGACTGAATATAAAAGGCAATGCCGGGGTATCGATTGATAGGGATAAAGCCAACCCCCACTAAATAACCATATTGCTTTTCAGTACGCATTTCTTGGAAAAAAATAGGCGATAGTAGCTGATTAGTTAACATCGTTAATGCTACTGTATGTAAGTCTTTTCCGGGCATAGGATAATAGAGTACCGCGGCATGATCATGCTCAGGTAACTCCAGAGGAATGGTTATTTGTTGTTGGTTTTTAATATCAATACATGGAATTTTCACCGAACTTTCATCTGATAGTTGCTGGCCAAATTCTTGTTTTATGATGCTGATCATTCGCTTGGCAGCGCTTATTGGCCAATTACCGTGAATTAGAGCTTCTACTGCCACTTGGTCAAATATTTGCGGAATAAATCTTTTGAAATCATTGAAGCTGATTGCTTCGAGTGCTGAAACTAAGCTTTTGCTGCTTGGACTTTTAGGCTGCATGGCTGCACTAAGCGTTGCGAATAATTGCGATATAGACTTGCTGCTTTCGGAATTTTTCCAGTGGCTAACTAATTGTTGCTTAAATAGTTCGAATTTTTTCTGACAGAATTCACAACGTAGCAAACTTGCAAGTAGTAAAGGTAGTAATTGTTCTTGCTTAGTGCTTATACCTGAAAGCTGCAATGCCATCCCACCTTGATGAGAATATAGGTGATAGTGAATGCCTGCTAATTCAGCATCGTAATGTTCTTCGACTACTGCATCACTATAAAGGTCGATAAACAATCGAGTCATTGCAATACTACTGGCGCTTTCTATGACTTTTGGCGAGTCGATTGATATATATATGTAACCTTTGGGTGTATTAAAACTAGTGTCATGTTTAAACCAAACGCATAAGCCATCTTGTTGGCAAATGCTTTTTGGTGGAGTTAAAGGATTATTGTCTTCACCTTGATAAGCGATAAGCTGTGGTTGAGCAACAATATAGTTATTTTCAGTTGGCAGAAATAATTGTTCAATAGCGGGAGGGTCTTGCCAGTCTTTAATTTGAATAGTAGCTAAATCAGCAATAGAGTACGGCACTTGGTACCACTTACTCACTCTGTTTTTTTCGTGATCATCAAGCTGTTGACTGATGGTAATAATACGAAGGTTTGTTGCTACCATATAGCTAAGTAATATGCCAAAAGCTGACTCATCCATGCCTTCCATAACATAATCACCAAAAATATAATCTTGCTCTGGGTAATGCTGCATATTGATAACAAGCTGGCTAGCAGAGTCTAGTGGTGAAAGCTTTTCTTGATATAAAAATGACAATTCTGCCAATGCTTTTTTTTCTCGGTAATAGTGCTTGTTCAGCGGCATGTTTTTCAATAACTTAATATAGGAGAATACAATGCTGATAATAGCGTTAATATTTTTTTCTCCTAATTCAGACAATGAGATATTAATATTAAAGTCTTTAAAGTTTGAGCCATTTATCCCTGAGCCTGCAGTTAATGCCAAAGCCCATTGTTTACTTTTGAGTAATGATAAAATGCTACCTGGGCCTTCATGGCCAATTAAATAAGCGAGAATAGCTTCTGGTTTATGACGGTAAAATTCGTCAATACTTGGCATCGCAAAACTAATGATTAACTGTTGATCATTTTTGACTGGACGAACTTTTATCCATTGTTGTTGGTGTTCAGGACGGTAAAGTGGTTGGCTAATTTTAGCTTTAGGAATACCATTTGATCTGATCTGTGAAAAATGTGTTTTTGCTAAGCTTTCTAAATCTGCAATAGCTTGTGGACCTTCTAAAACTAGGGTCATAAAGTGAGCTTGATAGTTTTTTTGGAAAAAATGACAAACTTCATCACGTAAGTTATGGCCTGCTTTATCGGCTAATGTTTCACTACTTCCAACAGAAAACTTAGCAAAAGGGTGGTTTGGGTTAATGGTTTCTTTGTGTACATCATAAAGACGTCGAATATCATCTTTAAGCTTTAGCTTGAATTCAGCATCAATATTCTTACGCTCTTTATTAACAAACTCTTCTGAAAGTAGTGGCGCGGTAAAAAACTCACCAAAACGCTCAATTGCTGCAGCAAAGTGCTGCTTGCCGATATCAAAGAAAAAACAAGTATGTTCAGTTGCTGTCCAGGCGTTATTGCTGCCGCCATGTTCATTGATGAATTTTTGATATTCACTGCCATCAGGGTATTTTTCGGTGCCAAGAAATAGCATGTGCTCCAGAAAATGAGCGAGACCTTGACGGTGTGTTGGGTCGTCAAAATGGCCAACATTAACCGCTAAGGCCGCGGCAGACTTGTTTGATTCTGGATTGTGAACCAATAATGCACGTAAACCATTGGTTAAGGTAATAGCTTGATATTGCTTTACGTCATTAGGGCTTTTTTTCACAATTGCTCCTGCAAAATTTGACTTGTAGCGTAATTTACTAGCGCTAGAGTCTTATTTTTATTATCTTTCTAAATTACCCTAAGGAATAAGGCGAGTCTATTTTATTCTTAACTGATGTTATAAAAAATTGAATAATTCCTTTACTATAGCCGCAAATAATAAAGTTCGTTTAAATTAAGGTAGTTATGCAAATTTTTGTTATGCGTCATGGCCAAGCTGAAAATATTGCGCCCTCAGATGCATTAAGACCATTAACAGAAAATGGGATCAATGAAGCTAGAACATCTGCGCAATGGTTGGCTGAGAATCAGCACTCGTTTGATTGTGTTTTTGTTAGCCCTTATTTACGAGCACAACAAACTGCAGATACAGTTATTGAGCAACTAAAATCAGTAGGTGTAAGAAAAACATTAAGTTTCATTACTCCAGAAGATAATGCAAAAGAAGTGCATGATTACTTAGATGCTGTGTTTAGCCTTGAGCAATATAAAAAGATTTTATTGGTGTCGCACATGCCTTTAGTTAGCTATTTAGTGGCAGAATTAACCAGCGATAACACTATGCCAATATTTCAAACTGCATCAGTGGCACAAATTGAATATGATACAACAAGAATGTTAGGTGAATTTGTTACCTTGGTTTCACCTAATGAAGTCACATTGTAAATAGTAATTTGACTTCATTAGTGCGTTACTGTTTAGTCGCGAACGAATTTATCTTTCAATTCAACCAGAACAAGTAGTGCGCCATTGCCACCCCATTCTAATGGCGCTTGATGAAAAGCCATTACGTCAGGATGTTGTACTAACCAGTGGGGAACTTTATTTTTTAATATCCGCGCGCCTAGGCCATGAACAATACAAACACATTGCGCATGTTCTTTTTCACAAGCAGCAAGTAAAGCGGCTATTTCGCGTTTTGATTGATGTTGGTCAAGGCCATGTAAATCAAGAATAAGATCTGGTACATATTGCCCTCGACGAAGGTTTTTAGCTTCAAATGTATCAACACCTTCACGAACATATTTCACTGGGCCTTGGCTATTTAAATCAGGTTCAAACTCATCTGAAAAATGAAACTCAGCGACAACTTTTTTATCTTTTTGTCTTGCTAACGTTGTTTTCTGCTTGATGGTTCTTTTTTCGGGGTGTACTCTGTCCTGCACCATAGGTTTTACCTTACCTATGGCATTTTTAAACAACTTTTTTTCTTCCGCGTTAAGTGCGTCTTTAAATTTCATGGGTGAAGTCTAAAAACATCGACGAACAATAACAAGCGAAAGGTTAATATAGCCCTTAAAATAATTACGACACTGAGATATTAGAGGAATATGTGGAAAAATTAGATTTTGCAAGTGTGAGCGAACAATTACATACCATTGGTGACTACGTACGCTTTGGTGCTAGTCAATTTAATCAAGCAGAGCTATATTTTGGTCATGGCACCATCAATGCGTGGGATGAAGCGATAACTTTAATCATGCATCAGTTATCATTGCCAAGCGATATGGTTGACGAATTAATGCAGTGTCGATTGATCGCACAAGAAAAGCAGGCAATATTAGATTTATTTCAACGCCGAATTACGGAAGGTTTACCTGCTGCCTATTTGACTAATCAAGCGATGTTTTGTGGTTTACCATTCTACGTAGATGAGCGCGTTTTAGTGCCTCGTTCACCGATTGGTGAGCTGATAGGTAATAAATTCGAGGGCTTAATTGATTGTGCTCCTCAGCAAATTTTAGATTTATGTACCGGTAGTGGTTGTATTGCGATTGCTTGCGCGGTTAATTTCCCGGAAGCAGATGTTGATGCTGCTGATTTGTCTGTTGATGCGCTAAATGTTGCACAAATTAATATTGAAGGTCATGGCTTAGTAGAACAAGTTATTCCAATTTATTCTGATGTTTTTTCTGGGGTTGAAGGGCAAAGCTATGATTTAATAGTGACTAATCCCCCTTATGTTGATCAAGAAGATGTTGACGCTTTGCCACAAGAATTCCTGCATGAGCCTAAAATGGGCCTAGGCAGCGGTTTTGATGGCTTAGATATCACGCGAAAAATTCTTGCACAAGCAGCAAGTTATTTAAATGATAATGGCGTATTAATTTGTGAAGTTGGTAATTCTCAGGTGCATTTAACGGCGGCATTCCCTAATGTACCATTTCAATGGTTAACGTTTGAACGTGGTGGTCATGGTGTTTTTCGAATAACCAAAGCGCAATTACAGCAACATCAGCAGGAATTTTCCAGTAACAAATAATGTACTCGTCAGTGCTTCAATTGGCGGTTTAGCGAAATAATATTTACGGATCAAAATCATTATGTCAGGCAATACTTTTGGTAAGTTATTTACAGTCACTTCATTTGGTGAAAGTCATGGGTTAGGTTTAGGTGCCATTATTGATGGCTGCCCTCCGGGCATTGAACTTAGTGAAGCTGATTTACAACATGATCTTGACCGACGCCGACCAGGCACCTCTCGCTTTACCACTGCTCGTCGTGAAGCTGATGAAGTGAAAATCATGTCTGGCGTTTTCGAAGGAAAAACAACAGGTACGCCAATTGGTTTGTTGATTGAAAATACGGATCAACGCTCACAAGATTACGGCAATATCGCTAATACCTTTCGCCCAGGACATGCTGATTACACTTATTGGCAAAAATATGGCATTCGTGACTACCGTGGTGGCGGTCGCTCTTCTGCGCGCGAAACTGCGATGCGTGTTGCGGCTGGTGCCGTTGCTAAAAAATATTTACAGCAAAAGTTCGGTATTACTATCCAAGCTTGTGTCACTCAAATTGGTGATGTATGCGCAGAGAATATTGATTTGAATATTGTTGAAGAAAATCCATTCTTCTTTCCTGATGCTAATAAACTTGAACAATTAGACGGACTACTTCGTGGTATTATGCGAGAAAAAGATTCGATTGGCGCCAAGTTAATGGTTGTAGCTAACCATGTGCCTGTTGGTTTAGGCGAACCTATTTTTGATCGTTTAGATGCTGATATTGCTCATGCACTAATGGGCATAAATGCTGTTAAGGCCGTGGAAGTTGGTGATGGTTTTGGTGTTGTTAATCAAAAAGGCTCAGAGCATCGTGATGAACTAACCCCTGAAGGTTTTGCTTCAAATCATGCTGGCGGTGTTTTAGGTGGTATTTCTTCTGGCCAACCTATTGTCGCCTCTATTGCACTTAAACCAACATCAAGTATTGGTGTTAGCGGTAAAACTGTTGACCTTGAAGGGCAGTCTGCTGATATTGTCACTAAAGGACGTCATGATCCCTGTGTTGGTATTCGCGCGGTACCTATTGCAGAAGCAATGTTAGCACTGACTTTGATGGATCATTACTTAAGACATCGCGCGCAAAATGCTGATGTGGTTTGTGAAACACCAGATATTGAGCGCTAATACTATTCTTTTCATTATTGCTAAGTAATCAAGCGCTGACTTAGCAATAATATCAACTATCTACGGATTTATAACTAGTGGTTTCAAAACAATTTGTTCGTCTATCGGCGAACTATTTTTGGTACTTCGGTATTTTAGGCTTAGTTGTGCCTTTTTTATCAGTATTTCTCGATGCAAGAGGCTTCACCTCACTGGAAATTGGCGAAATATTAGCGGTGATCACCGCGACAAAAATAGTTGCGCCAACACTTTGGGCACAACTCGCTGATAAATCAGGTAAACAATTAACCATAGTCAAAATTGGTGCTTTATTGTCGTTATTAAGCTTTAGTTTAATTATTTGGACAGTGAGTTATTGGCCATTGATGTTCAGTTTGGCGATGTTTAGTTTATTTTGGACCGCAATATTGCCGCAACTTGAAGTGATGACATTAAACTCTATTCGAAAAAGTGCCAAAATATATGCCCGTATTCGATTGTGGGGCAGCATAGGCTTTATTATTGTGGCTATGCTGGCTGGTGAGTTAATTGAACGTTATTCGGCCGAGGCCTTTAGTTATATAGGCATTGTCATTTTAGCGGGACTTTTCCTTTCAACCTTAGTGAGTCAGCAACCCCGGATTAAAAGTTTGGTAAAAATTGATGATTCATCGATTAAAGATAAAATTTTCAAAAGTAATTTTTTACTGTTTTTCTTTGCCGGCTTAATGTTACAAATGAGCTTTGGCCCGTATTATGTGTTTTTTGCTTTATACCTAAAAAATATGGCTTATTCTGGCTTTCTTATCGGTATTTTTATTGCTATTGGCGTAGTTGCTGAAATTGGTATTTTTATTTTTGCGGGGTTATTTTTCAAAAGTTTCTCTTTAAAAACGCTGATCAGTAGCAGTATTTTATTAACAGCACTGCGTTGGTACATTGTTGGACATTATGCTGATAGCGATATTGCCTTAGCTTTATCACAACTTATTCACGCCTTAAGTTTTGGCTTGTACCATAGCGCGAGTATTGCCTTTATTCAGCAGCACTTTAATGCCAACCAGCAAAGTCGCGGACAAGCGATTTATATCGGTGGAGTATATGGTATTGGCGGCGCAGTTGGTGCCTATATGGCAGGTATATTATGGCAAGATGGTATGGGTGCCATGACGACATTTGACTTTGCCGCACTAACGGCCTTTATCGGTGGTGTTTCTGCTTTGTTTATCACTAATAAACCAGTTAAAACACGTAATAAAAAGCCAGTTATTATCTAACTGGCTTATATGTAAGTTTACTAGCGCTTTATTTATATTGAGCTATTTTACTTCTTCACCGGCGGCTTGTTTATCTGCATGGTAGCTTGAGCGTACCAATGGACCACATGCTGCATGATGAAAGCCCATTTTATCGGCTTCACGCTTAAACATGTCAAAATCATCTGGGTGAACGTAACGCTCAACAGGTAAGTGATGTTTACTTGGTTGTAAATACTGACCAATGGTTAACATAGTGACGCCGTGTGCACGTAAGTCACGCATCACCTGGATAATTTCTTCGTTAGTTTCACCTAAACCTACCATGATACCTGACTTAGTTGGTACAGTTGGGTTAGCTTCACCAAATTTCTTCAATAAATCTAAAGACCATTGATAGTTAGCACCTGGACGAGCTTTGGTATATAAGCGCGGTGCAGTCTCAAGGTTGTGGTTAAAAACACCAGGAGGGTTTTTATTTAAAATTTCTAAGGCGCGATCCATACGACCACGGAAATCTGGTACTAAAATTTCAACTTTAGTATGTGGAGAATGTTCAGCAATTTCAGTAATACAATCAGCAAACTGTTGTGCGCCGCCGTCACGAAGATCATCACGATCAACTGAGGTGATCACAACATATTTTAACTTCATGTCTTTAAGCGTTAAGGCTAATTTACGCGGCTCTGCTTTATCTGCTTCAAGTGGACGACCATGACCAACATCACAAAATGGGCAACGACGCGTACAAATGTCACCTAAGATCATAAACGTTGCGGTACCGTGGTTAAAACATTCCGATAAGTTCGGACATGATGCTTCTTCACAAACTGAATGCAAGTCATGCTTACGTAATGCCGCTTTGATGCCATCAATACGTTCAGAACTTTTTGGTAACTTAATACGCAACCAGTTAGGCTTTCTCAGCATAGTTTCCCGTTCAGATGTAACAACTTTAATAGGGATGTGCGCCATTTTTTCGGCGTCACGTAATTTAGTACCAGGAGTAATTCGTGATGATTTAGTGGTCATGTAATGTGTCCAATCCCGTTTGATAAGATAAATTTTCGGTTTGCAATAATTCACTTAGATGTTTAACCAGTGAATCACCTGCTTGCTCTACAGAGGATGGACCTTGTAGATCGATAGTTTGTACCATTTCTAAACCTTGGTAACCACACGGGTTAATGCGTAGGAATGGTGATAAATCCATATTAACGTTCAGTGCTAAGCCATGAAAAGAACAGCCTTTACGGATGCGTAAGCCTAACGATGCAACTTTCTTATTGTCAACATATACACCAGGTGCATCAGCCTTGGCTTTGGCAATGATGCCAAAATCGGCCATTGAAGCGATGATGCCATCTTCAACAAGTGTGACAAGTTCTCTTACGCCCATTTTTCTTCGGCGTAAATTAATCATAAAGTAAATAACTTGTTGGCCAGGGCCGTGATAAGTCACTTGCCCGCCACGATCAACTTTAACTACCGGAATATCGCCAGGCATTAATAAGTGCTCGTCTTTACCCGCTTGCCCTTGAGTAAACACCGGAGGGTGTTCCACCAACCAAAGTTCATCGGCAGTATTTTCATCTCGATTATCGGTGAAATTTTGCATGGCATGCCAAACATCGACATAATCACTGTTATTTAGCTGCCGAATAATCAATGTGTTTTTCAAAATATATCTCTATAAAATTTTGATGTAAGCAGTATATCCAAATTATAACTGGAATGCACCCCTGTAAAAAGTAGGGTTAAAGAACGTAACGTACCTGCTCAATAGCTGTAAGCGTTTTATATATTTTTTCAATATGCTCTTTACTTGTTACGGTAACGGCGATTGAAAGTGAATGGTAATTTCCTTTTGAACTTGGTTTTATTTTTGGTGCATAATCACCTGGTGTGTGCTTTTGCAATTCACCTATCACAAGGTCAGGAAGTTCGTCACAGGCAACGCCCATTACTTTAAAATTTAATACGGTTGGAAATTCTAGTAATTCATCAAACTTAGTTTTCATCTGTTTTCTCTTACGCTATACAACACAGGCATGCTACGGATTGCTTTAAAGGGTTAACTATTAAAGCCAATAATATAGGGACTGTATGTTTAAATTGGCGATATTTTAGCACTATTTCTAGTAAATGTGATCAGCCGTCGTTAATTTGCTTGGCAATATGAGCTATTAAATGAGGGAGATTTATCTAATATCAATGTTTACTTAAGGTTTTATTATACTTTTTTGATCAAATTGCCTAATAATAATAACCTTTGATAAAACAAAAAACTCAGCCTAGGCTGAGTTTTCTTTGATCTATAATCAGTAAAGTTTGTCACTACTAAAAATTAGATAATGTTTTTATAAACTTGTTTAATTTGCAAATTGTAATTTTACATAATCCATAAGTCGGCTAAACATACCGCCTTCTTGAACTTCACTTAAAGTCACTAATGGATATTGCGCAATATCTTCACCGTCTAACTGTAAAAAAAGCTTACCGACAACAGCGCCTTTTTGCAGAGGGGCAGTTAATTGTTCATTAAGCTCAAAGTTAGCTTTTAAGTTTTTGCGTTGCCCTCGAGGGATAGTAATCGGAGTATCGACCATAATGCCTAATTCTACTTCTTTGCGATCACCCATCCAAACACGGTTACTAACAAATTTTTCACCAGCTTTGTATGGTGTATAAGTTTCAAAAAAACGAAAACCATAGTTAAGCAGTTTTTTACTCTCTACCTTACGAGCTCGTTCACTGTTTGTACCCATCACAACACTGACTAAGCGCATATCGCCTTTGGTTGCGGATGTCACTAAACTATAGCCGGCCTGTGAAGTGTGACCAGTTTTTAATCCGTCAACCTTCATACTTTTATCCCATAACAAGCTATTGCGGTTATATTGCTTGATATTGTTATAAGTAAATGATTTTTGACTATAAATTTTATATTCATTTGGCACATCACGAATTAATGCCATCGCTAATGTTGCCATATCGCGGGCAGTAGTTTTGTGCTCCTGACTATCTAAGCCATGACTATTTTCAAAAAAACTACTGTGCATTCCAAGTTGCTCGGCATGAGCATTCATTAATTGCGCAAATGCATCTTCGCTACCGGCAATATGTTCAGCCATTGCAACACAGGCATCATTACCAGAAGCGACAATAATCCCCTGATTTAATAAATCGACCGATACTTCAGTACCAACTTCGATAAACATTTTTGAAGAGTCAGGAAAATTTTTTGCCCAAGCTTTTTCACTAATTTTAACAGCATCGTCGTTGCTAATATTCCCACTATCAAGCTCTTTACCTATGATGTAGCTTGTCATCATTTTGGTTAAGCTAGCCGGCGCAAGTAATATATCCGCATTACTTTCAGCAATCACTTTACCTGTATTATAATCAATTAAAATATGACCTTTAGCGTTTACTTCGGGTGCAGATGGGATGATACTTTGAGCATGAGAAAGCGTACAAATACTTAATAAAATTGAGCCTAAAATAGTAAGTAACTTTGTTGGTTTTCTTGTGGCTCGGTTAAGCTGAATTTGAGGCATAATTGTCCTGAAGCGCTGTGGTTTGATGAAAATTACAAAAAGTGATATATAACTTTGTGCAGTATAACATTTTTCATTTTGAATTCTATTGGGCTAAGGCACCAATTTGTTACTTTTGATGAATTTATCTTGTCACCAAAAATTCTAGTCAATTAACTCAATCGATGGTGAAAGCTTAGCTATTGTGCTGAAAAGGTTCAAAGGAACTAATTCAATTGCCGAATAAAGGCATTCTGATAGCCATCACTTTTAATTGATTGCAATAGTGTTGTTAAAATATCATGCTGCTTTATCGGACCAACTAAAACCCGAAAGATTCCATTTCTTTGTTCCAATTGAGTATTTTTTTGATGTGATTTTGCTAAAGAATCTGCCACTTTATTGGCTTTAATCTGACTTTTACTGGCAAAAACTTGAATATATTTTGCACTCAGTTTTATGTTTTTTGATTTTTCCGGCGTGGCCACACCACTGGGAGTTGCTGAAATCATGGCGATAGTTTTCTGTTGTTTATTCCCTGCTGTATTTACCGTTTGTGCTAATGGGCCTCCGTGAATGGGTATTGTGCTTACAGAACGAGGAATTATAGCTTCAACTGGTTTTAATTTTTCACTTTTTTGAGTCGTGGAAATATTAGCTGAAAAGTCGGTGATGGCAGTAATGGTAACGCTAGTGGTACCTGTTTTTAGCATATCTAATTTATACGCAGCACTGTAAGACAAGTCAATAATGCGATCTTGATGAAAGGGGCCCCGATCATTTACCCTGACAATAACACTACGGCCATTATTATTGTTGACCACTTTAAGGTAGGTGGGTAAGGGCAAATTTTTATGAGCAGCACTCATGGCGTACATATCATAAATCTCGCCATTAGCCGTTAAGTGACCATGAAATTTTCTGCCATACCATGATGCTTCACCGGTTGCTGTAAAGCCCTGCGCTGACTTTAATACTCGATAATGTTTACCACGAACTTCGTAATGCTTATTGCCACCACGACTGTGAGCCTCTGCTCGAGGCGTAGCATCGTAAAGTTCACTACTATTGGGTAGTCTACTTGGCGTACTGTCGTGCTTTTGTTGGTATCTGCCATAATTACTGCTACAAGCAGAAATAAAGCAAAGGAATGAAAGCACGAAGAAGCTGTTTGTTATTTTTAGTGTTGCCATATGTAAGTATTTATATTCATTTTAGAGCTTAAAAACTTAGGCATGAAAACGCCTATGAGTACTTATAGCCATTAGCATGCCAAACCCGGCCATTAATGTCACCATTGATGTGCCGCCATAACTAACTAAAGGCAAAGGCACCCCGACAACAGGCAATAACCCGGATACCATGCCGATATTAACAAAGACGTAAACAAAAAATGTTAGTGTTAAACTGCCTGCGAGTAGCTTGGTAAAAGCATGCTGGGCATTTACTGCTATCCATAAACCACGCATAACAATAGCGAGATAAACCGTTAATAATACCCCTACACCGACTAAGCCAAATTCTTCACTAAATACGGCAAAGATGAAATCAGTATGGCGCTCAGGTAAAAACTCTAACTGTGATTGCGTACCTTGAAGCCAGCCTTTACCTTGTAGACCGCCTGAGCCGATAGCTATTTTAGATTGAATGATATGATAGCCAGAGCCAAGAGGATCTTTTTCTGGGTCTAGAAAGGTCAATACTCGCTGTTTTTGATAAGGTTTCATCAAAAACATCCATAATATTGGTGCAAACGCTGACGCTAAGCCTCCGCAAATGCCAATTAATTTCCAGCTCGCGCCCGCAAGGAATATAACAAATATACCGGAGCTAGCGATAAGTAGTGATGTGCCTAAATCCGGCTGTTTTGCAATCAGAAGTGTCGGTATTAACACCAAAATAAAGGCAATAATAATTCTAGATATCTTGGTAGGTAAATCATATTGACTTACGTACCAAGCGATCATGATAGGCACGACAAGCTTCATAATTTCCGAGGGCTGAAATTTCGTAAAACCTAAGTCTAACCAGCGTTGAGCGCCTTTGCCGACATGGCCGAACAATAAAACTGCTGTTAATAGTAATAAGCCAAGAATAAAAACAGGTACCGCCCATTTTCGATAAGACAATGGCGGGATTTGTGCTACAGCAAACATCACGAAAAGTGCAACGCTTATGCGCTTTATATGGCGAATTAATATTGCGTTTTCTTGCCCTCCGGCACTGTATACTACGAATAGACCAAGCGTCATCAATGCTAAAATACCACTTAATAGCGGCAGATCAATATGTAATCGTTGCCATAGCGTTCGGTACTTTTGTTGGTCTTGTCCGGTACTACGCACTATTGGGCTCCTACATCTTTATTATGGCTTTGTTTTATATTTTGTTGATAGATATTATCGTGCATTGGGTGCTGGCTCTTATCTTTACTGATAATTTCTCTATCGCCAAAATACTGGTCCATTATCTGACGAGCAACAGGACCTGCATTAGCACCACCACCACCGTCTAGAACATTTTCTACGGCAACAGCCACCACAATTTCTGGGCTCTCATAAGGAGCAAATGCAACAAACATAGCATTATTGCGTTGTTTTTCTTTTGTTGCTTTTGCATCATACTTCGCATCTTGTTTCTTTGTTATAAGTTGCGCTGTACCCGTTTTACCAGCAGCATCATATCGGCTACCTTTGAAAGCACTTACTTTCTTTTGAGCTGTGTTATGCATTGCATCAAGGACCAAATTCCAGTTTTTGCTATCCTTTAAAATAATAGGCGGTTTATCTTCATATTCGATCATCTCAGTGATCATTTTGACTGTCATATTATCCAGACTTGTGGTGTTAGCTTTATCGCTTGAACTTGTTTCATTTACGTTGTCACTAGTTACTAACATACTGGTGGCTTGTAAAAAATGAGGGATCTTTATTTGCCCTTTATTTGCTAATATTGAAATTGCTTGTGCCAGTTGTAGTGGTGTTACCGTCCAGTAACCTTGACCAATCCCGACAGAAATAGTGTCACCTTTATACCAAGGCTGGTTATAGCGGCGACGCTTGGCTTCAACACTCGGTAGAATGCCGCGATTATCTTCTCTAATATCAACACCAGTTAAATCCCCAAAACCAAATTTTTCCATCATATTGGTAATTCTATCAATGTCTAATTTGTTGGCTAAATTATAAAAATACACATTACAGGAATGTTCAATTGCTTTATTTAAGTCAACCCAGCCGTGACCTTGTGCCCACCAGTCACGATATTTTCGTTTCAGGCCTTTTAGTTGAAACCAGCCGGGATCATAAAACTTTGTCGATTGAGTGATCACACCTTCCTCTAAGCCAGTTAACGCTAATAATGGTTTTACTGTTGATGCGGGAGGATAACCTTGCACACTGCGATTGACTAAAGGGCGATTGTTTTTTGGGTCAAGTAATTTTTGGTAATTTTTATTACTGATACCATGAACAAATAAATTACCGTCGTAGCTCGGGTTTGAGTACATTGCTAGTATTTCACCGCTGCGCGGATCCATAGCAACGACCGCTCCACGCTTACCTGAAAGTGCACGCTTGGCTATCATTTGTAATTCAATATCAATACTTAAAGTGAGGTTTTGGCCTGAAACTGGCGGAGTATAATCAAGCGTTCTCACCACTCGACCTTGGTTATTTATTTCAACTTCTTGATGGCCAATTGTGCCATGAAGTAAGTCTTCATAATATTTTTCTAAACCGAGTTTGCCTATATTACGCGTGGCAGCATAATCTTCTGCTAAGTTTTGCTCTGTTAAGCGAATAGAGTCTTTACGGTTAATACGACCAACATAGCCTAATGAATGGGTGGTCAAATCGGCAAAAGGGTAATAGCGCTTTAAACGCGCATCGATAAAAAATCCGGGAAACTTATGCTGATTGACGGAGAATAACGAGACTTGCTGCTCACTTAAACGCGAGTAAAGTTCAATAGGTTTAAAGCGGCGTTTACTTTTAATAGCTTTAAGTAACTTATCTTGCTTTTCCTGACTAATATCTAGCAGTAAGCTGACTTCTTTTAAACTTGCACTAATGTTATCTACTTGCTCTGGGATCACTTCTAGGCTGTGTACTGGCTTGTTGTCCGCGAGTAATACGCCATTACGATCATAAATTAAGCCTCTGTTAGGCGCAACAGGTAGCAGTTTAATACGATTAGAGTTCGAACGAGTTTGATACTTTTGATATGAATTAACTTCAAGGTCATAAATATTTGCGAATAATATAATGGAAAGTATCAATACGCCGATAAAAGTAATAAAAGTACGGCGGGCAAATAAATTGGCTTCAGCGCTATGATTTCTTATGGCAACACGTTTTTTAGGTGCCATAGTTTACTCGCGATGATAAGGGTGATTTGTATTAACTGACCATGCACGATAAAGGCTTTCAGCAACGACAATACGCACCATAGGGTGTGGCAATGTTAAAGGTGATAAAGACCATTTTTGTTCTGAAGCTTTAATACAAGCGGGGGCTAGTCCTTCAGGACCACCAACTAACAGCGCAACATCTCGGCTATCTACATGCCAACGGTCTAGTTGTTTAGCAAGTTCTGGTGTCGTCCAAGGTTTGCCTTCTACTTCTAAAGTAACAATACGATTGCCTTTAGGAATAGCTGCTAACATTTGCTCGCCTTCCTTTTCTAGAATACGAGCAATATCTGCGTTTTTACCGCGTTTACCAGGTGTTATTTCAACTAAATGGAAACTCATATCACGCGGAAAACGACGACAGTATTCATTAAAACCTTGGCTAACCCAAACAGGCATTTTATTGCCAACAGCATATAAGGTAATGCGCATTGTCTTTTAGATTATTCCCAAAGCTGTTCTAACTGGTAAGTATCACGAGTTTCATCTGTCATAACATGAACAACCATGTCGCCTAAATCTACTAAAGCCCACTCACCAATGTCAGCACCTTCAACACCTAAGGCTTCCACACCGGCATTACGACAGTCAATAATTAACGATTTAGCGATGGAAATAACATGACGCTTTGAATTGCCTGAACAAATCAGCATAGAATCAGTAAATCCTGACTTTTTAGATACGTCTAAAGTGACGATGTCACGGCCTTTCATATCTTCGATTTTTTCAGTAACAAAAGTAATTAGATCTGAGCTTTGCAAGTGTTGTATCTCTATTAAAAACAATAATCGGCGATAATAACATTAATTTGGTTGTCAGTTAACCATGTAATGCAGACAGAAGAGGATTTTTTAATTAATGGCGTGTTTTAAAATGAAGAATTAGCGATAAAGCTGTTGCTGCTCAATATATTCATGCACATCCTGACTAACAAACGGTGAATAATCTTCACCTGTTTTTATTTTGGCGCGAATGTCAGTTGATGAAATATCAGCAGCGGTGCAATCATGGAGAATTATTTTACCGACAGGGTGTTTTTCTAATTCCGTAATATTATCAACAATATGAGCATGTAGCTGTGGGCTTATGTTTTTTTCTAATTGTTGATGCGAATAGCCAGGTCTAATATTTACCACTAAATGACATAGCGCTAGAATTTGCTGCCATCGTTCCCAGCAGGTAAAAGAGAGTAATGAATCCATGCCCATAATAAAGTGTAAGCGTTTGTTTGGTTGTTCAGCTTTTAACTCTATTAAGGTATCCACGGTAAATGAATGGCTATCTCGTTGTAATTCTCGAGTATCAATATGAAATAGCGGATGATTATTGCAGGCTAACTCTGTCATCGTTACCCGTTGCTTGGCGCTCGCATGTGGCGTACTTTTATGCGGCGGAATATGAGCAGGTATTAACGCAACTTGTTTCGCGCCAAGCCAGTGTGCAGTTTCTTCGGCAGGTAAAATGTGACCAAGATGGATAGGATCAAAAGTGCCACCCATTAATAATAAAATGTCAGCTTTGGCGGAATTAGTTGTACTCATAATCTAAGCTAAATTTTTCGCTAAATTGGCCATGATACAAACTGATCAGTACGTCACTAAGTAGAATGAACGGATTAAAGTCACTACTGGTTTTACTGAGTAAATCCACTTGCGCTAGTCGCCCTAGAGCTTGTTCAGCATTAGCTAAACTAATATGGGTTAGGGCATGCTGATATAAAGGCTTTTTCTTATCCCAAACACGGTGTTGTTTAAAAATATCCACTAGGCTATCACCTTGTTCTAGCTGCGCTAGCATAGCATATAGTTGATTAATTTCTTTATGAACAAACCAAACGAGTTGGCCAAAAGCGCTGCCATCGTGCTGAAGTTGATCTAACATAGCAATACATTTTTTTAAGTCACCAATCAGTAAAGTGTCAATCAATTGGAAAGAATTAAACTTTGCCTGCTTAATAACGAGTTTTTCAGCTTCTTCAACGCCAATAGCTTGGTGACCGAATAAAATGGAAAGCTTTTGTAATTCTTGCGATAACGCTGGCAAGTTGCCTTCAAATAGCTCAGCCATTAAATCAATGACTTCAGGTTGTAAAGTCAGTTGTAATTGTCGAGCTTGATTTGATAGCCATTGCTTAAGCTGCTTGCCTTCAATGTCATACAAAGGCAGAAAACACCCCGCAGCTTCTAACGCTTTAAACCATTTACGTTTTTGTGTTGCCGCGTCAAGTTTCGGGCCATAGAATATTAATTGAATATCTTGGTGCAACATGGTGAGTAATTGAGTGACGGCTTTTGCGCCAGCATCACCTATTTTACCGTTAACAAATTCGACTTCGATGATACGTAGTGAAGAAAATAAACTCATCGATTGGTATTCTTGAAATAGCTCATCCCAATTGAACTTATCATCAATACTAAAGCGAATTATCTCATCAAAACCTTGCTGCTTTACTGAGTTTTTAATGGTGTTCAGTGCATCGCTCTTTTGCCAAGGCTCATCACCAAAAACCAACCAAATAGGCTTAAAACCTTGTTTAAGCGTATTGTCGAGTTGGTTATGGTATATGCGCATATTAGCTACTTTTTAAGTAAGTTGTTGTGGCTACTTATAGCTGAATACTAGCCATATCACGTAAGATTTTATTTGCTGCTTCTTGACGCATTTCACGTAACATTAATGATAATTCACGACTTTTTGCTAAGGCAATATCAGGGTCATCTTGATAATCACGGTTTAGCTCAAAGTTGAAATCTTGTATCTCTTTACCAGGGATCAGTACTTGATAACGTACTGTGTAAATAAGCTCGTATTCGGCAACTTGACCATTCGGGAAAACTGACAGCGTCCTTCTGTCTAGGTTGTCTTGCAAGATACGCATTTGAGGAATAGGTTTAGCACTTCTTTTTACTAAATTAACATCATTAATCGTTAAATGCTGTTTAACTAACCGGGTTAATTCACCAAACTTATCGACTGAACTAAACTCAATCGTTTGCAATTCAGGTGCTAATAAATAATTACCACGCAATTGGAAACCACAACCACTTAGCAATATTGATAATAGGCTAAATGAGATAACGATACCGACTTGGCGAATTATTGATTGAGTCATAAATTGTTCACTTATTGATATAGGTAAAAATAACTAGTTAAAAACTAAAAATTTAATAAGTACCTAATGCCTAAACTAACATTAGATACTGCTAAATTTCAGCGCAATGACTATATCAGTTATTGCGCTGCGATTTCATAAACTTAATTTGCAACAATGTTTAACAGCTTGCCAGGAACGTAAATTACTTTACGTACCGTTTTGCCATCAATGAACTTACTAACATTCTCATCAGCAAAGCCCATTGCTTCAACGGCTTCTTTAGTCGCATCTGCTGAAACGGTCATTTTTGCACGTAGCTTACCGTTAACTTGCACGATGATTAATTTTTCATCTTCAACAAGGGCGCTGTTATCAACCGTTGGCCACATAGTGTTCTCAACAGGGTTGCCGTCGCCGATCATATTCCATAAATGGTGACTTAAATGTGGCACGATTGGCGTTAGCATTAATACCACTGAACGAATGGCTTCATGCATAACAACACGATCTTCAACACTATCAGTGCTTGCTTTACTCAAATGGTTCATGAGTTCCATAATTGCAGCAATGGCCGTGTTAAAGGTATTACGACGACCAATATCATCACTGACTTTAGCAATAGTTTTATGCAGTTCACGACGTAAAGTTTTTTGTGCCGAAGTAAGCGTTAACCCATCAATACTTGGTGCAGTTTTTGATACTTCACCTAATTGAGTAAAGTCATAAGCTAACTTCCATACGCGTTTTAAGAAGCGATGTGCACCTTCAACACCTGAATCAGACCATTCTAGCGTTTGCTCTGGTGGTGAAGTAAACATAATAAATAGACGGACAGTATCTGCGCCGTATAAATCGATAACTTCTTGTGGGTCGATACCGTTATTTTTTGATTTAGACATTTTGCTCATACCAGCAGAAATAACTGGTTGGCCGTCTAATTTACTAATCGCTGAAGTTACCTGACCTTTTTCATCACGTTCTACTTCTACGTCTGTTGGAGCAATCCAATCTTGTGCGCCGTTATCTGCTTCACGGTAGTAAGTATCAGCTAACACCATACCTTGACATAGCAAGCTCTTGAAAGGTTCGCTCGACTCTACTAAGCCAACGTCACGTAATAATTTATGGAAAAAACGTGCGTAAAGTAAATGTAAAATAGCATGCTCAATACCACCAATGTATTGATCAACCGGTAGCCAATAATTAGCCTTAGCAGGATCTAACATTTGTGTGTCATCGCTAGGAGAACAATAACGAGCGTAATACCATGACGACTCCATAAAGGTATCGAAAGTATCAGTTTCGCGGAATGCTTCTTCACCATTGAAAGTTGTTTTAGCCCATTCTGGATTACTTTTGATTGGCGAGTTAACGCCGTCCATGACTACGTCTTCTGGTAATTCAACCGGTAATTGATCAGCAGGTACTGGCACAGACTCACCGTTAGCTAAATTCAACATTGGAATTGGCGTACCCCAATAACGCTGACGAGAGACACCCCAGTCACGTAAACGGTAGTTTACTTTTACCTTACCTTTTTTCTCACTAACCAATTTCTCTGAAATGGCTTTAAAAGCTTCATCAAAACTTAAACCGTCAAATTCACCAGAATTAATTAAGCTGTTTTTTTCTGTGATTGCCGCAGTAGCAATATCATCATTTTCATTGCCAGCAATAACTTGCTTGATTTCTAAACCATATTTAGTGGCAAATTCATAATCGCGTTGGTCATGACCTGGCACAGACATTACAGCGCCTGAGCCGTAATCCATTAATACAAAGTTTGCTGCCCATACCGGTACAATTTCACCACTAATTGGGTGAATAGCTTTTAAACCTGTATCAACGCCTTTTTTCTCCATGGTTGCCATGTCGGCTTCAGTCGACTTGCTATTAGCTTTGCATTCTTCAATAAATGCCGCCAATTCTGCATTGTTCTCAGCAGCATTAAGCGCTAATGGATGCTCTGCAGCTAAAGCGACATAAGTAACACCCATTAAGGTGTCTGGTCGAGTGGTATAAATATCGAAGCTTTCACTTGAATCAGCCACTTGGAAAGTCATCTCTACACCTTCAGAGCGACCAATCCAGTTACGTTGCATAGTCTTAACTTGTTCAGGCCAATCGGTTAACTGGTCTAAATCATTAATTAATTCTTCAGCATAGTCAGTGATTTTAATAAACCACTGTGGAATTTCTTTACGCTCAACCATAGCGCCTGAACGCCAGCCACGACCATCAATAACTTGTTCATTAGCTAATACGGTTTGATCAACCGGATCCCAGTTTACCGTAGCATTCTTTTTGTACACTAAACCTTTATCAAAAAGCTGAGTGAAGAACCATTGCTCCCAGCGGTAATAATCTTTTTTACACGTCGCTAATTCACGGCTCCAATCGTAACCAAAACCTAACGATTTCAATTGATTTCGCATGTAATCAATATTTTCGTATGTCCATTTTGCTGGTGCTGAGTTGTTTTTAATCGCAGCGTTTTCTGCAGGCAAACCAAACGCATCCCAACCCATAGGTTGCATGACGTTTTTACCTTGCATACGTTGGTAACGAGAAATCACATCACCCAGGCTGTAGTTACGCACATGGCCCATGTGCAAACGACCGCTTGGGTATGGAAACATTGCCAAACAATAAAATTTTTCTTTTCCTGGCAACTCTTCTGCCTTAAAAGTATCGTTATCGGTCCAGAATTTTTGAACTTCGGCTTCAATTGATTGGGGGTTGTAAATGGATTCCATTAAGATTTCTCAAACACGCTAAAAATAAGATATTCAATCTGCTGCCATCACTGAATTTATGTAAACAAAATGCTTAGTAATGAGTAAGACTGAAGTGATAAAAATAATCTCGATAGGATACCTTATCTCAAGCGTTAGCGACAAGTTAAAGCGAAATAAAGCCGATGTTTTTTCATTAAAACGAAATAAATCCAATGTAACGCGCTAAATAGTTGTTAAAAGCAAGGTTACAAATTGACATGTCTCCTATAATAAAGTTAGAGAGAGCTGTATTGTCGGTTAACTAATTTACGACATAAGGGAAGTACTATGGGTCAGAAACAATCGCACATTCAATTGGTTTATCAAAAACTACAAATTTGGCTTGAAGATACTAGCCAGCATGAAATAGTTTCAATAATTGAGTTAATAGCACAAGCCAAATCAATACTTATTGCCGCAGAACAAATTCCAGAACAACAAGTTAAGCAGTTTATGGATAACGTAAAATATGATCTTAACGAGTTTTATCTGCAGTCTCAATCTGATATTAAGCATTCGATTTATTTAGATTTGCTGAATGAGAGTGTTTGGACAAGCTTAGCAAAAATTACTGATCAATCGCAGGTTGAATGGACTGAGCTAGTTGATGATTTTCAGCATGAGGGCAGGTACCATGCAGGGGACTCAGTGGGCTTTGGGCAATTGATTTGCCAAAAATGCCAATATAGCATTGCTTATACCCATGCCAATGTTATTGCTGATTGTATCGAGTGTGGCGGTAAAGACTTTCAACGTATTAGCCTAACGCCTTAATTCTTATTTAGTTGTTGTTCAGTTATAGTTCAGTTAATGTTTGGTTATTAGTGGCTTATTGAACTTTTTTGTTATTGTTTTTGCTCAAAAGCTATATCTCACGGTACACTGTATTTCACTCAGTATCATTACCCGTATTCATCGCATTAATATAATAATAGCTAGGTAAGAAATACAATTAAGTGAACCGTTACTTCATTTTTATTAAAACCGCATTCCCGAGAGATTTTCTATGACAAAAGTGTCTACAAGTGTACGACTAAAACCATGCCAATTAACCGCAAACCTGACGGTAGAACAATTTGCAAGTGATACACCGACATCAGAAATAGAACAAATTTTTATTGGTCACGAAAGGGCGAAAGAAGCGCTGACTTTTGGGCTATCAATGGACGCGCCTGGTTTTAATGTCTATGCCATGGGAGAACATGGAACTGGCCGACAAACATTGATTAAACAGATGCTTGCGGCAACAGCAAGTAAAGAGCCGACACCACCAGAATGGTGTTACATAAATAATTTTGACGATAGTAATTCACCACATAAGCTTTACGTTAGTCCTGGTGATGGTAAGCAATTACTAACGCGTATAAACACCTTTATCGATGAATTGATGGACTTATTTCCTGAAATTTTTGATAACCCAGGTTACCAAAGACAAAAAGCGGCAATTGACCGTGAGTTTAATGAAAAATACGACGAAGCTATTGCTGAAGTTGAAGAAACTGCATTAAAAAATGAAGTGGTGCTTTATGAAGAAAATGGTGAGATTGGTTTTTCACCGTTAGTTGATGGCAAACCGCTAAACGATAAAGAATTTGCTAACTTAAAAGAGTCAAACCGCGCCGAATTTTACGTCAAGTTGGCCAAGCTAGAAGACTTTCTGTCAGAAAAATTAATTGAGTTACCGCAATGGAAGCGTATTTCATCAGACAAATTTCGTAAGCTTAAATACGAAACCGCAGAAAATAGCATTCGTCCATTTTTGAAAGAACTTGAGCATGAATTCACCAGTAATATTGGCGTGCTAAAATACCTTTCTAAAGTAAAAGACCATGTTGTAGACGCGGTGTTGGAAATTCTGGTTGATGAAAGTGCAGAAACTAGCAACGATAAAGACATGCGTAAATTGATGGTTGAACGCTTTTTACCAAACTTATTAGTACCGCGTACTGCTGATGAAGGGGCCCCTGTCGTTTATGAGCAAAATCCAACCTTTCAAAACTTATTTGGTCATGTTGATTTTTCTAGCTTTCAAGGCAGTAGCTACACTAGTTATTGCTTGATTAGACCAGGAGCATTGCATAAAGCTAATGGCGGTTATTTATTACTTGAGGCTGATAAATTACTAACTCAACCTTTGGTTTGGGCGCGATTAAAACTGGCGTTAAAGTCACAACAAATTACCATAGAAAATCCATACTCTGAATACGCTCAGCCGGGGGCTTTTAGTTTACAACCTGAAAAAATCCCTTTTAAAGTGAAAGTAATTTTATTGGGTGATCCTGAAATTTATTACACCTTGCAAGATTATGATCAAGAATTTACTGAGCTATTTAGAGTGCTTGCCGACTTTGATCGTCATTTAAGTAAAAATCACAATAACTTAAATGATTACGCAAACCTGATTCGTCAACGTGCATATCGCAATAATTATCCAGAAGTTACCGATGAAGCCGTGTTAGAGCTAGTAAAGTATGCGTTAAGGCGTGCTGAACATCAGGAAAAAATTTCTGCCAATATAGTGCAAGTAAATGACTTGTTAGACGAGGCATTCTATCTATGGAAGCTGTCTGGTGCTAGTAATGGTTTATGCGGTAAACATGTTGCTATGGCATTAGCCGCGAAGCAACGCCGTACCGGAAGAATGAGTGAGGCTTGGTTAGAAGAAATTAAAGAACGACAGCTTCTGATTGATACTGACGGTGACAAGGTTGGTAATATAAATGGTTTAACCGTACTCGAAATTGGTGATAGTGTTTTTGGTACGCCTGCTCGTATCACTGCTACCGTATATGCAGGTAGCGAAGGTGTTACCGATATTGAACGTGAAGTGGATTTAGGCAAGTCAATTCACTCAAAAGGTGTGTTAATTTTAACGGGGTATTTAGGCCATAAATACGGTCAAAATTTTCCGGTAACCATATCTGCCAATATCGCAATTGAACAATCATACGGGCATATTGACGGTGACAGTGCCTCCATGGCTGAGCTGTGTGCACTAATTTCAGCTATTGCCAACTTGCCTATTGCTCAAGGTATTGCGATTACGGGTTCAATGAATCAGCATGGTGAGGTGCAGTCTATTGGTGGAGCCAATGAAAAAATTGAAGGTTTTTATCGCTTATGTAAAGATAAAGGCTTAACCGGAAAGCAAGGGGTAATTATCCCTAAGACTAATGAAATTAATCTTATGCTGGCACCTGAAGTTATTGAAGCGGTGAAGAATGATATGTTTTCTATTTATGCCGTAGAGAATATTGATCAAGCAATAGAAGTTTTGATGGGGCTGCCAGCGGGAGAAATGAGCCGAATGGGACGTTACCCGAAAAAATCAGTTCATGGTTTGGTATTAAATAAACTATCTGCTTTTTCTGAGCTGATTAATGGTGTTGAAGAAGAACCATAAAATGTTTTAATCATTTATAATACACCTTTCAAAAAATAAACACGGCAAAGGCCGTGTTTATTAGTTTTAGCGTAAGCTAAATTGGTCTGCATAAGTTGGACTTACTGTGGGCTGCTCAAACTCAACTGGAAAGCACTCATCATGTGGTGTCTGTAGCCTGAACAGGTTGCGATACCGGATATAAGTATTCGCTTATCAAGCGATTCTAAAATCGCTCAAAATAGCATTGTTCCAACATGCACAGCAGGCACTTATCGAAGTAATAATATTCTTTAACTGTTGTTGGTTAGCTTTTTGAAGTTCAATGTCACCCGCATAACACATTCTACTAAATCAACAATCATATAGCTTTTGCTTCTCGTAATTTGAGTCAGAAGGTATTGCAACATTGAAAGCCAATGATAGATCTGCTGTTAAGTGTTCTTGGTGTTGTTACGCGGTTTATTGCATTTAGCACTATGTAAAGTTAACAATATAGCTAGAAGATTATTTTACTTGAATTTTTATTAGGGAGTGACTGGTATTAAAATGAATAAACTGCCAATTAGTTGTGCTTTTAGCCAAAAATTGAACTTTTAAGCTTTGTTATAAAAGAGGTTTTATTTAAGCTGTTGATAATTAGGTTTTTAATTGTTGGCGTGCTTTTTGTTTAATGTAATTAAAATAATTGTGTTTCTAAAAGGAAATAAACCAATGAAATTAGCTTCATCGTTACTTTTTATCGCCACTACAACGTTATTGAGCGGATGTATTGTTGTCGCCAATCCATCACACGCTAATCACCATAGTCAGCAAGAGTTGATTATTGATGCAGCAACCTTAACTAAGTTTGATGTTGAAGCCGGCGCTGGCTCATTAGTTATTTCAGGTTCAGATAATGCCACTGATATTACTGTGGTTGCTGATATTTATACCGATAAACGTAATACTGGCAATTACCAACTTGAATTGACTGACTCTGGTAAAACCGCTTTCTTAGTATCAAAAATTAAAAGTAGTAGTGGCTTTTGGCAAGGTGACTCGCCACATATTGACCTTAAAGTGACTGTACCAAGTCATATGATGTTAATGCTTGAAGACGGTTCAGGTGCGGCTAGTGTTAGTAATATACATGGCGCTGTTGATGTTAAAGATGGCTCAGGTGAACTAACGATTAAGGGCATCAAAAGTGATGTAACAATCAATGATGGCTCTGGTGGCCTATATGTCAGCCAAGTTATCGGTAACGTAACTATTGTCGATGGCTCTGGCGAAATCGAACTAAGTGAAATTGACGGTAATGTCGATATTGATGATGGTTCAGGCAGTATTTATGCAAAAGAAATCTCAGGCAGTGCTATGTTTGAAGATGGCTCTGGCGATTTAACAGTTAGAAAAGTTGATGGCGTGATCACCATTGATGATGGCTCAGGTGATATTGATGTTGAACAAGCTGGTGGCTTAAAAATCTTGGACAGTGGCTCTGGTGGCCTACGAGTGAAAAAAGTTAAAGGTGGCTTTGAAATCGACAGCTAAGCTTAATTTATTTGCTATCAACTATGCTATTTTTTGACTTTTTTGCGGAAGAATAATGTGTTGATTGATTTTTGTTCTATTTGGTTTTGACATTCAAAACAGCCATATTCGATAGAATATGGCTGTTTTTGTTGCTAAATTGAAGCGAAATGGTTTTATTACTTGTATAAAGAAGCTATATCTGTATAATGCGCGCCTCTGAGAACGTGATGTGAATTTATTCACTAGAAACGTTAATCACAGAATTTTTAATGAGTGGGGTATATCCGCCCAATAGACTTGCCCAGTTAACTTTTCAACGTTAACGTAATGAATGTGCCTTAAGTCTTCCTGGTGGTTTCCTCGTATATGTACGTAGGAATTTTGGCATCTTGCCGGTTTCTACCATGAGAAGACAAAAATTATATGACTGATCTTAACAATGCCTCTGTAGGCTTTGACGCCCTTGGTTTGCCTGAAAACTTAGTATCTGCTGTAAAAGCACTAGGTTTTGAATCATCTACTGCAATTCAAGCGCAAACAATTCCTCCTTTATTAGCAGGTAAAGATGTACTTGGTGAAGCACAAACCGGTACTGGTAAAACTGCAGCATTTGGTTTGCCTGCACTAGCAAAAATTGATGTTACTTTACGTAAACCACAATTGATGGTGTTAGCGCCAACACGTGAATTAGCGATTCAAGTTGCCGAAGCAATTGAAACCTTTGCTAAAGATATGAAAGGACTTCGTGTAGCTACTTTATACGGTGGTCAATCTTACCAACCACAATTTCAACAGCTAGAACGTGGTGCACAGGTTGTTGTTGGCACACCTGGTCGTTTAATGGATCACTTACGTCGTAAGAGCCTTAAATTAGCTAATTTATCATTTTGTGTGCTTGATGAAGCTGATGAAATGTTAAACATGGGCTTTTTAGAAGACATTGAGTGGATCCTTGAGCATTTACCAAAAGAAACTCAAATGGCTTTGTTCTCTGCAACAATGCCAGCGCAAATTCGCAAAGTAGCGAATCGCTTTTTGAAATCACCTGAGCATATTAAAATAGCGGCAGTGAAAAAAGCTAAAGCCAATATCACTCAATATGCATGGAAAGTTAGCGGCATTAATAAAATGACTGCATTAGAGCGTATTGCTGAAACAGTTGACTACGATGCGATGATAATTTTCGTACGAACTCGTAATGATACTATTGAAGTAGCTGAAAAATTAGAACGTGCAGGCTATGCTGCTGTTGCTTTAAACGGTGACATGAACCAAGCACAGCGTGAACGTACAGTTGATCAACTTAAGTCAGGCACGTCATCTATTCTTGTGGCAACTGATGTTGTTGCCCGTGGTCTTGATATTCCACGTATTTCATTAGTTATTAACTATGATTTACCAGGTGATAACGAAGCTTATGTTCACCGTATTGGCCGTACTGGTCGTGCTGGTAGAAGTGGTACAGCGATATCATTTGTTCGTCCACGTGAAATGTACTCTTTACGTCATTATGAACGTTTAACTTCTGGTACGGTTGCAATGTATGACCTACCAAACATTGAAGAAATCGGTAAAGCGCGTATAGAACGTACTCGTACTGAGTTATCTACAGTTATTGCTGATAAAGAATTAACAGCAATGCGTGAAATCATTGAAACAATGGCTGCAGAATCAGAGCTTTCAATGACTGACTTAGCTGCCGCTTTGCTTTATCAAAAGCAATTGAAGCAACCATTACAACCGAAAGAAGACCCGAAACCTCGTCGTGATTCTCGTGAAAGAAATGACCGTGACGGAAGAGGTCGTAATGATAGTCGTGGTGGTCGTAATGACCGTGACGGCAGAGGTCGTAACGATTCTCGTGGTGGTCGTAATGAAAACCGTGCTGAACGTGCTCCGCGTAAAGCAAAAGTTGGCCGTTCAGATGTTGATTGGCAGACTTACCGCCTTGAAGTAGGTAAAGAACATGGTGCTCGCCCTGGCGACATCGTAGGCGCAATCGCTAATGAAATTTCATTAGACAGTAGCTACATTGGTGCAATCAATTTGCATGAGAAGCATAGTTTCGTGCAGTTACCTAAAGGTATGCCTGAGAAGTCTTTTACACAATTAAAGCGTGTTCAAGTTCGTCGTCAAGCGTTAGCAATTACAGTATCTGATACGCAACCTGCTGCTGAACGTCCAAGCCGTCCACGTAAAGAACAACGTACTAACTAATTCTTACGTAATTAGATTCTGAAAACGCCAACTCTGAATAAGAGTTGGCGTTTTTTTTCATCTAAAAAAATTAGTTACCTCCCAGCGTGTACGCTTGTTAAGAAAAACTCTTTGTTTTGTATTATTTAACCTGAACTTTGTATTATTTAACCTGAACTTTGGATGATGAGTGCTTGATGTTTAAGTGAAATCAATGACTTATATGATGCTATAAAATTTGTTGCAATGTTAAAATAACTATATGCACCATCAATGTTTCATTTTATTCTATTATCAAGGCAAAATGTTTATGAATAGCTGGCTATTTATCAACATTTTGACGCAGAGAATCGGAGAAAAGGGAGTGTTGAGCAAGTGCTGCTTATCCAGAGTTCAGGTTATTTAGTTAATTGATAGTTTGAAGGTTATTTGAACGATTTTTTAACGCTGAAATCAACTGTAAATAAATTGTTACATCTGTGAGCTAAGCTAGCTATAGGCTTGATCCGAGTCGCTTAAATTTCATCTGATTAATACGTAAAAATAGTTTTACGCAAGATAAAATGTTGGATTCTCTATTCACTTCCTCTGCACCTCATTCACGGTAATAATCGCTTTATTGCTAGCGTGAGAGAATTTAACTATGACAGAAGTAACAAACCCACTTAATTTACGTGGTATCGAATTTATTGAATATGCATCACCAGATTCAGATTTTATGGAAAATGCGTTTTATGGTTTCGGTTTTTCAAAAACAAAAAAATTCAAAGGTCGTGATATTGATTACTTTAATCAAAACGATATCCATTTCTTCTTAAACAACGAACAAGCAGGTTTTTCTCGTGAATTTGCAAAAAATCACGGTCCGGCTATTTGTTCAATGGGCTGGCGTGTAGAAGATGCGGAATTTGCTTTTGAGCAAGCTGTAGCTCGTGGTGCGAAGTCAGCACAAGATGCAGACAATAAATTACCATACCCAGCTATATTTGGTATTGGTGACAGCTTAATTTACTTTATTGAAAAGTTCGGCACTAAAGGTTCTATTTATCAAGATGACTGTGAAGATCTTGCTGAGCCAGTAATAGTAAAAGACAAAGGCTTTTTAGCCGTTGATCACCTTACTAACAATGTTTACCAAGGCACAATGGAGCATTGGGCTAACTTCTATAAAGACGTATTTGGCTTTACTGATGTACGCTACTTCGACATTAAGGGTGAGAAAACAGCCTTGATTTCATATGCGTTACAGTCTCCATGTGGCAAATTCTGTATACCAATCAATGAAGGTAAAGGTAGTAAGAACAACCAAATTGATGAGTATTTAGATGAATATAATGGTCCTGGTGTTCAGCATTTAGCTTTTATTAGCGATGATTTACTAGGTTCTTTAGATCAGCTTGATAAAAACATTATCGATACACTGAATATTGTGCCTGAATACTATGATGATGTATTTGACCGTATCCCATGGGTTAAAGAAGATCCACAACGTATACGTGACCATCAAGTACTAGTAGATAGCCAAAAAGAAAATTCTTACTTATTACAAATTTTCACTAAAAATATCTTTGGCCCTATCTTTATCGAAATGATTCAGCGTGTTGATGACCAAGGCTTTGGTGAAGGTAATTTTACTGCATTATTCAAATCAATTGAATTAAACCAAATGGAGCGTGGTGTACTTTAACCGCCAATTCATTTGATGAAGAACCCCTGATTTACCAAGCCAGCATCTGCTGGCTTTTTTATGTTTATGTTTTTAGGTCATAGCTCGATAGCCTCAAGTAAGAGTAATATTTCGATGAATTATCCCTGTGATTGTCTCATTGTGATATTTTTCAAAATCTTAGGTACTTCTCAACGTCATTGTGAAGGCGTGTTGATAGGTCTTCATTGGCAATGAGCAGCTACTAGGGAATCGCTTGGCTGCAACTAAGTCTCTTGTTAGTAACTTAGTTTCAGCCATTTTTGAATTGTTAACAGTCACTTTGTGCGCATTGGAGACACTAGTGCTAAATAATTTGGCATATATTTTCTAATGAATCCGTAAATAACGACAAGAGTTAATAGACTTAAGGGGATTTATGAAAAATAAGAAAGGAATGTATCTTTGATTTAATGATAAATGACGTTTATGTTACTGATGATTAACTATACAATTGTTTTAAAATAATTACATAACAACAAAATTAATTAAGATGCGGTGGATAAAATGGAATTAATAGACTGGATTGCAATTTTGGGTGCTCTTGCTTGGACTCCTCACCTTTTTTCAATTATAAAAAAAGCATTAATGATACCGGAAATCAGGGTTATTACAGAGGAGTTTGGCTCAGTAGGGTTTACAACTTATGGATCTATCTTTAATTTACGTTTAGCTTTTTCAATAAAGAACAGTGATATTGTTATTTCAGATTTGAAAATTAGACTAAAACATGAAAGTGGAGAAGAGAGAATATTTGAATGGCAAAATATGCGCCAACAAATATCAACTATAACCACACTTGATGGTGGAGTTATGCCCACTGAAAAAAATCATTCTGTATTGGCTATAAAGCTTAATCAAAATGATATAATTGAAAGGTCTATAGAGTGCCGAGAAATATCTTATATTAATGGAATAAATAAATATGAGATAAATGCAATCAAAAAGAAAGCTTACCTTCAGGAACAAAATGAATATGTCGAGGCTGATTTTTTAAGATGCCAAGAAATGACTGATTTATTTAACTATATGAAGCATTCTTTTTCATGGAAAGCTGGTGCATACAAAGCGATTATAGAAATAAAGTCTCCTGAAAAATTTAGTCTTGTCGATAATCAGTATGAGTTTTCACTAAATCCGATTGATATTGAGTTTCTTGATAAAAATAAAGAACAAATAGCTATGAGCTTTGAAACCGTGAAAGAAGATAAATCAAATCTAGTAAGTTGGGTATGGCGAAACCCAAGATTAGTAAAGTCTAATTAATTTTCTTAGTTAATTGATACAGAATCTAATCCGAAATGTCATCTCGGCGTTAACGGCTGATGTCTCCTTTGTGGTATTAGTTAGCATTTCAAAATGACTTGCCACGGGCCGCTATAAGCTTGTTGCCGCCTGTTGATATAGCACAATCCTATTGTTAACAATTGTCAGTTCCGTCTGAGCTAGTGCATTTCTAATATCAACCCTTGATGACTCCTACCATTACCTCTCTCTCTCTCTGTAAAACCGTCGTTTAAAGTAAGGCTAAAATTAAGATAAACTCTTATATTACAGACATAAAAAAAGCGCCTAAAGGCGCTTTTAAATAGTAATGCGTAATCAGCAGTTAATTACTTGCTAAGTGCTTCACCTAAATGAGGGCGAATATCTTTCAATATTTCTTTTGCTAAGCGTGGGCTACTTGCCACAATGTTACCTGAATTGCTGTGGTTATGACCGCCAACGAAATCTGTAACTAAACCACCAGCTTCGATAACCATTAGTTCGCCTGCAGCAGTATCCCAAGGCTTTAAGCCAATCTCAAAGTAACCGTCAACACGACCAGCTGCTACGTATGCTAAATCAAGTGCAGCAGAGCCAGCACGACGCATATCTGAAGTTTTGCCGAATAAAGTTTTAAACATATCTAAGTAAGCATTTGTATGTTGCTTATGTTTAAAAGGGAATCCTGTTGCTAAAATTGCACCTTTAAGCTCTTTAGACGCTTTAACGCGAATACGGAAACCGTTAAGTTGTGCACCTTTACCACGGCTCGCCGTGAATAACTCACCACGAATTGGATCATAAATAACAGATTGGTCTAATTTACCTTTAACTTTTAAGGCAATTGAAACGGCAAAATGAGGAATACCTTTAATAAAGTTACTCGTACCGTCAAGTGGATCAATAATCCATTGGTAGTCGCTGTCTTTACCTTCGATTAAACCACATTCTTCACCAATGATGGTGTGATTTGGGTAAGATTTTTGTATCGTTTCCACGATAGCTTGTTCAGCACTTATATCAACATTAGTAACGAAGTCGTTAGTACCCTTAGATTCAATCTCAATCTTATCTACTTGTTCAAAAGCGCGCAGAATTACTTTGCCCGCAGCACGCGCAGAGCGCACGGCAATATTTAGCATCGGATGCATTATCGACTACCCTATATGTTGTAAAATGTCATAAACAGCTATGTAAAAGAACGAAGTTAACTTCAGTATAATAAGCCTGAAATTAAGCGCGCAGAGTATAGCAAAATAAATAAGCTATTGCGATACCGTTATTAACATAAGTTAAATTCTTTTCTCAATGGTGAATAAGTTATAGCGCAATGGGCAAAACTTTCCTTATTTTCTTACTACTTATAAGTAAATGGACTAATCCATATTGATAAGCACTAGAAAACAAATATAAAAGGCGTGATTTTTTCGCAGTACAAGGATAATGTTCTGTGTTAACATTATCGACAATTTTAGCCATCTAGATAGGCAGCAATAGTATGTGAATTGTTGTCTTCAAAATAAGTAAGTGTAGATAATGTCAGATTCTTTGTTAAGTAAAGTACGTATCGTTCTCGTTAATACCTCAGATTGTCGTAATATCGGCTCTGCCGCTAGAGCGATGAAAACAATGGGCTTAAGTGAACTTATTCTTGTTGATCCTATTGAAATGCCAAATGGTCAAGCACAAGCATTAGCAGCTGGTGCAACTGATGTATTAAAAAATGCCAAAGTTGTTAGCACGCTTGAAGAAGCAATTAGCGATTGTGGTTTAGTGGTTGGCACTAGCGCACGTTCACGCACTTTACCTTGGCCTATGCTTGAACCTCGTGGCTGTGGCGAGAAAATGATTGCAGAAGCACAAGAGTATCCGGTTGCTTTGGTATTTGGCCGCGAAAGTAGTGGTTTAACTAATGATGAATTACAGCTTTGTCATTTTCACGTACAAATTCCGGCTAATCCAGAATATAGCTCGTTGAACTTGGCGATGGCAGTACAAACGCTAAGCTATGAAATTCGCACTAGCTTTTTACTGCATGAACAAAAAGCGTTTACTTTAAGCGATGATGAAGAATACCCTGTAGTTGATGAAACAGAACGTTTTTATCAACACTTTGAAAATGCATTAAAAGCGACAGGCTTCATTGTACCGAGTCACCCTGGATTAGTATTAACAAAGTTACGCCGATTATTTAACCGTGCGCGACCTGATGTAAAAGAATTGAAAATGATGCGTGGTATTTTAGCGTCTGTAGAGCGCGCTGCTAAAGCATCGAAAACTGATAACAAAACTGACTGATTTTAGTCGCCGGTAACCTACTAATAAGTAAACAGCGGCTAGAATAGCAAGAATTAAGGAAAGTGGTATGTTTAGCCGCATGAAAGAAGATATAGCCAGTGTTTTTGACCGAGACCCTGCCGCACGTAATGTTTTTGAGGTTTTAACAAATTATCCTGGTTTACATGCCATTTGGTTTCATCGTTTAAGTCATAAGCTTTGGAAAAATAATTGGAAATGGTTGGCACGTAGCTTATCGACCTTTTCTCGCTGGTTAACCGGTATTGAAATTCATCCAGGTGCTACGGTTGGCCGTCGTTTCTTTATTGATCACGGTATGGGCGTTGTTATTGGCGGTACTGCTGAAATTGGCGATGACGTTACGCTTTATCAGGGCGTAACTTTAGGTGGTACAAGCTGGAATGCTGGTAAGCGTCATCCAACCTTAAAAGATAATGTTGTTATTGGCGCAGGAGCTAAAATATTAGGTCCTATTACGATTGGCAGCCACGGTAAAGTGGGTTCAAACTCAGTGGTTGTAAAAGATGTTCCTGACAATGCAACCGCTGTTGGCATTCCAGGGCGCATTGTTAACGCAAATAGAGATAATAATGCTGCTGAAAAACGTGAAAAAGCGGCTAAAAAGTTTGGCTTTGACGCCTACGCTGTTGCTGAAGACAATCCAGATCCAGTCGCTAAGGCGATAGGGCGTTTATTAGATCATATGCATTTAATGGACAATAAGGTCTCAGACCTATGCCGTGAAGTTAATCAACTTGGTGGTGAAGTGTGTCAAGAAGCCTTGCCTGAATTGCGCGTTGGTGAGTTCGTTGAAGATGAGCAAGCTGCTGCTAAACGCCGAGAAACTGCAACGGAGTCATTCGACCCAACAATTTAGCGAATACATTCTATTTATAGGCAGTATTAATGCTATTGCTGCCCTTTTCATTGACTATTTTTTTATCCCTAGTAGAATACCCGAGTAAATCAGTCGGGTATTTAGTTGACTAATTTACAAGGTTATGTAAAATGCGCAGCGAATTGATAGGGGTAATAAATGAAACTGACGTCTAAAGGACGCTATGCTGTAACTGCAATGCTAGATGTAGCCATTCATGCTGCAACTGGTCCAGTGCCGTTGGCCGATATTTCTGAGCGCCAAGGTATCTCGTTATCGTATTTAGAGCAATTATTTTCACGCCTGAGAAAAAATGGCTTAGTGAATAGTGTTCGAGGCCCCGGTGGCGGTTACCGTTTAGGTAAATGCTCTGCAGAAATTGCCGTATCAGACGTAATCAATGCTGTTGATGAAAGCATCAACGCCACTAAATGCGGTGGCAAAGGTAACTGTCAAGATGGCCAACAATGTTTAACTCATTACCTATGGTCAGATTTAAGCGATAGAATCGAAGAATTTTTAAAAAGCATTTCACTTGCCGAGCTCGTCGAGCAACGAAATGTAAAATTAGTTTCTCAACGTCAAGACCAAGCTAGCGCAAAAGCGAAAAAGGCTCCGTCATTAGAGACACTAATTACCACCCGTAACATTATGAACGATTGGCATTAATTGCCTGTTTAATTGGAGATTATTAATCAATGAAGCTTCCTATTTATTTTGATTATTCAGCAACAACGCCGGTAGATAAGCGTGTTGCTGAAAAAATGATGCAGTACATGACTACTGATGGTTTTTATGGCAACCCAGCATCACGTTCACACAAGTTTGGTTGGCAAGCTGAAGAAGCGGTTGATATCGCTCGTAATCAAGTTGCTGATTTGATTAATGCTGACCCACGTGAAATCGTAATTACTTCTGGTGCAACAGAGTCAAACAATTTAGCCATTAAAGGCGCTGCGAATTTTTACAGTAAAAAAGGTAAGCACATTATTACCTGCAAAACCGAGCACAAAGCAGTTTTAGACACGTGTCGTGAATTAGAACGCCAAGGTTTTGAAGTAACATACTTAGATCCTGAAACGAATGGTTTAATTGACTTGAATAAGCTTAATGATGCTATTCGTGAAGATACTGTTTTAGTTAGCATTATGCATGTTAATAATGAAATTGGTGTAATTCAGGATATTGCTGAAATTGGCGAAATTTGTCGTGCTCGTAAAATCATTTTCCATGTTGATGCGGCGCAAAGTGCTGGTAAGATCAAAATTGACTTACAACACTTAAAAGTTGACTTAATGTCATTTTCAGCTCACAAAATTTACGGTCCAAAAGGTATTGGCGCACTATATGTTCGTCGTAAACCTCGTATTCGCCTTGAAGCTCAAATGCACGGTGGCGGCCATGAACGCGGTATGCGCAGTGGCACATTGGCGACTCATCAAATTGTTGGTATGGGTGAAGCCTTTAGAATTGCCAAAGAAGAACTAACGCAAGACGAAGCACACGTAACAAAAATGCGTGACCGTTTGTGGGCTGGTTTAAACGATATGGAACAAGTTTTCATCAATGGTGATGCTGATAAACGCTACCCTGGTAACTTAAATGTTAGCTTCAACTTTGTTGAAGGTGAATCACTTATCATGGCACTTAAAGACTTAGCTGTGTCTTCTGGTTCAGCATGTACATCAGCAAGCTTAGAACCTTCATATGTATTACGTGCACTTGGCTTAAACGATGAAATGGCACATAGCTCAATTCGTTTTAGCTTTGGTCGTTTCACTACAGAAGAAGAAATTGATTTCGCCATTGACCTAATTAAAAAGTCAATTGGCCATTTACGTGACATGTCACCGCTTTGGGAAATGTTCAAAGACGGTATTGATTTAGACTCAATTGAATGGGCTGCTCACTAGCAGTTCAAGGAGAATAATTATGGCTTATAGCGAAAAAGTAATTGATCATTATGAAAATCCACGCAACGTTGGTTCATTAGATAAAAATGACCCACAAGTAGCGACTGGTATGGTTGGCGCACCTGCATGTGGTGACGTAATGAAGCTACAACTTAAAATTTCTGATGACGGTATCATCGAAGATGCGAAATTTAAAACTTACGGTTGTGGCTCTGCCATTGCTTCAAGTTCATTGGTAACAGAATGGGTTAAAGGCAAGTCTATTGACGAAGCTGCAGAAATCAAAAACACTGCAATTGCTGAAGAACTTGCATTACCACCAGTGAAAATTCACTGTTCAATTTTGGCAGAAGATGCCATTAAAGCAGCGATTGAAGATTACCGTACTAAGAACAACGATTAGTCTGGAGACATACTATGAGCGTAACGATGACACCTGCTGCAGCAAACAGGGTTAAATCGTTTATCGAAAACCGAGGCAAGGGCCTTGGTTTGCGATTAGGCATTAAAACAACAGGTTGTTCAGGCTTAGCCTACGTACTTGAATTTGTTGATGACCTGAACGAAGACGATGAAATGTTCGCCATTGAAGGTGTTAATATCATCATTGATGGCAAAAGCTTAGTTTATCTTGATGGTATCGAGCTAGATTTTGTCAAAGAAGGCTTAAACGAAGGTTTTAAGTTCACCAATCCAAACGCCAAAGGCGAGTGTGGTTGTGGTGAAAGCTTTAATGTTTAGTGAGTTTATTTATTCATTGGAGTTGATGTGAATTATTTTCAATTGTTTGGTTTAGCAAATCAATTTGATATTGATCTTGCAAACTTATCAACAATTTATCAAACGTTGCAGAAACAAGCGCATCCGGATCGTTTTGCTCACGCTTCAAGTCAAGAGCAGTTGATTGCCGTGCAAAAATCGACAGAAATTAATGATGCCTATCAAACGCTAAAAAGCCCATTATTACGCGCGCAATACATGTTAACATTGCGCGGCGTTGATATGCCCAGTGAACAAGCATCATTTGGCGATGTCAGCTTTTTAATGCGTCAAATGGAACTACGTGAATTGTTAGCAGAAATTAAATTTGCTAATGATACCGATGCGGCAATATTTGAAGCGTCAGTGGTTTTTGAAACTGAATTTGAGCAGCTGTTTAATCAACTGCAAGTTCAACTAACGGATAACACTACAGAGTCTAATGCTCAAGCGTGTGACAATGTTAGAAAACTTAAATTTTATCAAAAACTGCAAGTTGAACTGGACAAACTTGAAGACGCATTACTAGACGATTAGTTCTTGTCGCAAGTAAACGAGGCAAGCAGCTTCGAACTATTTAAAAGCTATTAACGGCCTTAACTCAGACTCAAGTAGCAGTGGAATTAGGTTGTTAATAGTAAAATCAGTAACACTATTATCTAATGAGCTTTCATCATGGCACTATTACAAATTGCTGAACCTGGACAAAGTACGGTTCCTCACGACCACCGATTAGCCGCTGGCATTGACCTTGGTACGACCAACTCACTTATTGCTAGCGTTAAAAGCGGTTTAGCCGAAACCATTGTTGATGAAAATGGTAAAGACATTCTTCCTTCCGTTGTTAGTTACCAAAGTAATGAGATATTAGTTGGTGATACAGCTAAAGCCCTAGCGGTTAGCGACCCTGAAAATACTATTGTATCTGCCAAGCGTTTAATTGGCCGTTCAAAAACTGATATCAATACCAAATATGCCTCTTTGCCATATAACTTCTGCGGCGATGAAAATCATCCTGCAATTGTAACGCGTACGGGTGAAGTTAATCCGGTACAAGTTTCAGCTCAAATTCTGAAAACATTAGTTCAGCGTGCGGAACTTTCCCTAGGTGGCGAGTTAACAGGTGTGGTTATTACTGTGCCTGCATATTTTGATGATGCTCAGCGTCACAGTACGAAAGATGCTGCTAAGTTAGCAGGCGTTAATGTTTTACGTTTATTAAATGAACCGACAGCGGCAGCCGTTGCTTATGGTTTAGACTCCGGCCAAGAAGGTGTAGTTGCTGTTTATGATTTAGGCGGTGGTACGTTTGATATTTCGATATTACGCTTAAATAAAGGTGTATTTGAAGTACTAGCAACTGGCGGTGACTCTGCCTTAGGTGGCGATGACTTTGATGAAGCTATTGTTGAACATTTAATAGCTAAATCCGGTTTATCACGCCCATTGTCAGCTTCTATGGAGCGACAATTAACGCAACAAGCTTGTTATGCAAAAGAACAACTTTCAAATAATGATAGTGTTGAAGTTTCACTAACGCTTGAAACTGATAAGCAATGGTCGAACAGTTTAACGCTTAGTGATTTTGAACAACTTATTGCGCCATTGGTAAAGAAAACCCTTAGAGCTTGTCGACGCGCTGTTAAAGATGCTGAATTAGCAATAGCTGATGTAATTGAAGTTGTTATGGTTGGCGGATCAACTCGTGTGCCATTAGTGCGCAGTGAAGTTGAGAAGTTCTTTGCTAAGAAACCATTAACTTCAATTGACCCAGATAAAGTGGTTGCCATTGGCGCTGCCATTCAAGCAGACATTTTAGCGGGCAATAAGCCTGATAGCGATATGCTATTGCTTGATGTTATTCCATTGTCGTTAGGCTTAGAAACAATGGGTGGATTAGTTGAAAAGGTTATTCCTCGTAACACCACAATCCCTGTTGCCAAAGCACAAGAATTTACCACTTTTAAAGATGGTCAAACAGCGATGGCTGTACACGTGCTGCAAGGTGAACGTGAACTTGTTGATGACTGTCGTTCGTTAGCTCGTTTTGAATTACGTGGTATTCCAGCAATGACGGCAGGTGCGGCGCATATTCGTGTAACTTTTAAAGTTGACGCTGACGGTTTATTAGAAGTGTCAGCAATGGAAAAATCAACCGGTGTTGAATCAAGTATTACTGTTAAGCCAAGCTTTGGTTTGGAAGAACATGAAATTACCAGCATGCTAAAAGCATCGATGGAAAATGCCGAGCTAGACATGCAAGCACGTATGCTTAAAGAGCAACAAGTGGAAGCATCAAGAGTGATTGAATCAGTGCAAGCCGCATTAACAGCTGATAGCCACTTATTAAGCCAAGCTGAAATAGCTGAAATAGAAAGTAATATTTCGGCACTAGCAAAAACGAGCCAAATAGGAAATGCCGCTGATGTTGAAGCGGTATTGGAAACATTAAATAACAGTACCGCCGCTTTTGCTGAGCGTAGAATGGATTCTTCTATTCGAACAGCATTATCAGGCCATTCAGTAGACGAGGTTTAGTCAATGCCACAAATTATATTTTTACCTAACGAAGATCTTTGCCCTGAAGGCGCAGTAGTACAAGCTGAAAAAGGCGAAAGTGTACTAGATGTAGCACTTAAGAATGATATTGGCGTTGAGCATGCTTGTGAAAAAGTTTGTGCTTGTACTACCTGTCATATGATCATCCGTGAAGGTTTCGATTCTATCGGTGAAAGTGATGAATTAGAAGACGACATGTTAGACAAAGCATGGGGCTTAGAACCAGACTCACGTCTTGGCTGCCAAGCAATTGTTGGTGATGAAGATTTAGTTGTTGAAATTCCAAAGTATACTGTGAATATGGTTAGTGAAAATCACTAAACTTTAAGTAAAGCATAATCTTAGAAGGGGTAATAACAGTGATGTTATTACCCTTTTTTTATTTCTGATGAGCAAGGTTTAGTCACGCCGAGTTGCACCAGCTTTAATCGCTATCAGCAAGTGATCTATGAAACATTCTTTTATCTGCGTGCCATGAAAGGGCAATAAGCTAAAATTCTATATGATCGCTGATTCATTGAGCCATAAATAGTTTACTCGTCGTATTTTATTGATAGTTCTAACTGTCTAGGTTGGAATTACCTTAAAAAGAAGGCTGGTTATTTCATATAGAGCATATTGTTTGTGGATTGTTTACTCAATAGGAGCGCGTTCAGGCTGATGCGCATGACTTGCCCTCACAACCACTGTGAGTATGGGTTTTAACCGCTTGTTTTTACTGGTTGTATTAAATAACCAGAGCTCGGGATAAGCGAAATGTTATTGCAGCGCTATTAAAACCTACCTCTACGTTGTTCAAGTTGCCAATAACCGTTATTGGACATACATAAATGCTTTGAACTAGGCATAAATATCACCACTGTAATAGACTTTTGATAATACTTTGAAATATTGTGTTTTTCATTCTCACTGATCCGAGTTCAGGTTAAATAGTGAATACTTAGCAGCTACAGGTTTAATTGGTGCTTGATTTTGCATAAATTCCCGCTAATTAAAGTAATGGCAATCAGCCAAAATTTTTAAGTAATATTATTTTTAAGTTAATTTAGCCGACTCTGTAATAAATTTGTATTAAAGGAGACTAAAGGACTGGTAAACATTTAGTGATTTCTTAAACCTTGCATTGAGTACATAACTGGTTAGTTTTAGCAGTAAACTAAAGCTAACAAATACACTACTTATGTACTTAGCTATTATCATTAAGAAGGTTTAACAAATAATTAACAATTTGGTAAGGTGGAGACCTTACAAATAAATAAGGAAGATTTATGCTAAAAAAATGGTTTAAGCCAAGCACAATTGCGATAGCGGCTTCAATAAGCATTACGTCATTAAGCTCAGTGGCCTTTGCACAAGAATTAAAAAAAGTTACCGAAGTAGAAGGGATCAGTGAGTACCGGCTAGATAATGGTCTACAAGTTTTACTTTTTCCAGACCAAACCAAAGAAACAGTAACGGTAAATGTTACTTACCATGTGGGTTCAAAGCATGAAAATTATGGTGAAACAGGTATGGCGCATTTACTTGAGCATCTTGTTTTTAAAGGAACGCCAAAGCATAAAGATATTCCAGCAGAGTTGAGTTCACATGGCGCTCGTCCGAACGGAACTACATGGACAGACCGGACTAATTACTTTGAAACCTTTGCAGCTACAGAAGAAAATATCGATTGGGCATTAAGCATGGAATCTGATCGCATGGTCAATTCATTTATTGCTAAAAAAGATCTCGATAGTGAAATGACGGTTGTGCGCAATGAATTTGAGCGTGGTGAAAACAATCCATTTCGTATTACATTACAGCGCATGCTTGCAGCTTCTTTTGAATGGCATAATTATGGTAAGTCAACTATTGGCTCTCGTGCTGATTTAGAGAATGTACCAATTGATCGCTTACAAGCGTTTTATCGTAAATATTATCAACCAGACAATGCGACACTAACCGTTGCAGGTAAGTTTGATTCTGATGAAATGCTGAAAAAAATTAACGCAACTTTTGGCAAAATAGACAAGCCAGAACGTGTGATTAGTCCGTTGTATACGGCTGAACCAGCGCAAGATGGTGAACGTGAAGTCACTGTTCGTCGTGTTGGTGATGCACAGATGATAGGGTCTATTTACCATGTTCCTGCAGGTTCACACCCTGACTTTGCTGCGATTGATGTATTAAATGAAGTGTTGTCTGCGCAAGCAACGGGTCGTTTACACAAAGCATTAGTTGAAAATAAACTGGCTAGTAGTGCTTTTGGTTTTAACTTCCAATGGGCTGAGCCTGGGGTTGCCATTTTTATGGCTGAAGTAGATAAAGCCGGTGACTTAGCTAAAACAGAAGAAGTGTTAATTCAGACCTTAGAAAATATTACTGATAAACCTGTAACGACAGAAGAAGTAGAAAAAGCAAAACGTACTCTGCTAAAAAATACTAAATTGGCGTTTAATTCATCTGAGCGTATTGCGATGGAATTAAGCGAATGGTTAGGTATGGGGGATTGGCGTTTAGTTTTCTTAAACCGTGATCGTGTTGAAAAAGTAACAGCTGAAGATGTGAACCGTGTTGCTAAAAGTTATATTACACGTAATAACAGAACGTTAGGTAAGTTTATTCCAGCTGAAAAATCTGAGCGAGCTGAAATTCCACAAGTGGAAAATGTTAAAGCAATGGTTGAGGGCTATAAAGGCCGCGAACAAGTTGCTCAAGGTGAAGCGTTTGATCCATCACATGATAATATTGACGCCCGTACAAGTATTAGTAATTTAGATACAGGGGTCAAAATAGCTTTATTATCAAAGAAAACACGTGGTGAGTCTGTTGTTGTGCGTATGTCTATGCAAATGGGGGATTTATTATCTCTGCAGGGCCTAAGCATGGTAGGCAATGCAACGGGTGCTATGTTAATGCGTGGTACTGAAAATTACTCTCGTGAGCAGTTAAAAGAAGCGTTTGATAAGCTGGAAGCGCAAGTTAATATAGGCGGTTCTAACGATAATGCTTATGTGACCGTTAATACAACGCGTAAAAATTTAAACCAAACTTTAACGCTAGTTGCTGAAGTATTGCAAAAACCAGCTTTTGATAAAAAAGAGTTTGAGCTATACAAAAGCGAAACTAAGGTAGGCATTGAACAGCAATTACAAGATCCACAAGCAATTGCATTTCGCGCTTATAGTCGTCATCAAAGTCCATTCCCTAAAGGACATCCTAATTACATAGGAACCTTTGAGGAAGACTTAGCTGCATTAAAAGCTACAACTTTAGCTGATGTTAAACGTTTCCATAAAGATTTTTACGGTTCAAACAGCATGCAAATTACAGTTGTTGGTGATTTTGATGAAAAAAAATCGACAAAAGTGTTAGATGAGGTAACGGCTAATTGGCAGAGTTCAACGACATACAAGCGCGTTGATGCCCCTTATCAAAAGCTTTCTAACAAAGCGATGGACTTCAATACACCAGATAAAGAAAACGCGACTTTCGTTGCTTCATTGAGTATTCCTGTGGGGCAAGAGCACGTTGACGCTCCTGCTTTGACTATTGGTAACTATATGTTAGGTGGTGGCTTCTTAAATAGTCGTTTAGCGACGCGCTTACGTCAAAAAGATGGCTTAAGCTATGGTGCTGGGTCCTTTATTAATATTAGTAATATTGACGAACGTGCGTCATTAGGTGCATACGCTATTTGTGCGCCACAAAACTTGGCTAAAGTTGAAGTCGGCTTTAAAGAAGAAATTGCTCGTTTACTAAAAGATGGCTTTACTGACGAGGAAGTAATAGCTGCTAAGTCTGGTTTGTTACAAGGGCGTAAAGTTAGTCGGTCTCAAGACCGAGAATTAGCGGGTTCGTTAAATACTAATATACGTTTAGACCGTACCATGGCGTTTGGCAAAAAGTATGAACAGCAAATTGCAAAACTATCTGCTGATGATATCAACAAGGTAATGCGTAAATACTTATCTGTTGAAGCTTTCGCCATTATTAAAGCTGGAGATATGAGTAAAATTGAGAAGTAATAAAATTTAGCTCAAAATTCAGGTACAAAAAAAGGGAAGTAATAGCTTCCCTTTTTTTGTACCTGATTTAAAAGGATGTTAATCGATAGTTAGCCCCAAAGTCTGTACTGCATCAAGAGCTGTGTCGTCTTGAACAATGTAGCAATAGGCTTTAATAGCGTAGCGGTAGTACTTTACTTATCCCGAGCTCAGGTTAACTAGGATGTTATCCTTTATCGAAGTCTCCTATGTCACTAAACCAGAGCATTCAATGGCATACATTCTAGTCATTGAAAACTATGGTTTCTGCTTATCCTTACTTAGTAAGTAAATTAAACTAATGCTTTGATATTAAGTAAAAATATCTTATCTTTATTGGAGGGGCGAATGTTAAGGTACCTGACATCTACTGTTTGTTAAGGAGTAATTAACTTAAGTTTTTAAGGTTTTTTATACGTAATGAGTATTGATATACCTTTGGAAATAATGAATACCATTTAATTCATATGGCGAGAATAAATTTATATAGCTAAAGTTAGTTATGCTTTTGATTTTAACCTGTTAATAAAAACTATAGTTGAGGTTGTGGATGTTATTACAAAAAAGAAGTCTGTCATTGAAGTTATTGCTAGTTGTTGGGAGCTTATTAATATTGATGTCGGTAAGCTTTATTTTAGTGAGCTCGACAGCCTTAAATGATGCGGAAAAGGAGATCGTTTCTGAAGTAAGTACTGAGGTTAGGACTCAAATTGAGCAAACGGTAGCGGCTAAATCAAGTGCCATCGCATTTGATATTTCGAATACTTTTAATGAAAGCTACGTTTACCCTTATAAGTTAGCTAAACAAATTGCTGCTAGTATTGAAGGAAAATTGCCAGAACCTTATAGTCGAGAACAAACCGAAGCTATGGTAAGAAATACGCTGTCATATAGTAAAGTTTCCTCAATGTATGCACAATTTGACGCTAATAAATTTGACGGTAAAGATGGTGATTTTACTACCGGATATAGTCACTCCGTTGCGGGGACAGGCAGTTTCGAAGTTTATTTCGTAAGAGAGCAAAATAATAAAATATCTCAACAGCTTATCGATAATTCAGTAGATAAATATGATGAAACCTTGGATGAATTTGGTAACCGTGCAGCGCAGTGGTATTTATGCTCTAAAGAGAGCTTAAAACCTTGTATTAATAATCCTTATAAATATGAAATAAGACCAGGTTACACAGAGTTAATGACCAGTTTAGTTGTGCCTGTCGTGGTAAATGGAGAGTTTAAAGGTGTTGTTGGCTCAGATCTTAATTTACCCCTTTTGCAAGAGAAAGCGCAACAGTTAAAATCATCTCTTTATGGCGGCAAGGCGAGTGTTTTAATCGTCAGTCAAGATGGTTTCTTGGCTGCTGCGACAGACCAAGAAGAAAGTCTGGCGCGGCCAATAAAAGAAGCACTTAAAAATAGTGCTGAATTACTTAATATTTCAGGTCAGGATAAATCCATAGTTATTGATGGTTTACTGTATTTTGTACGACCTATTAAGATTAATATTTCTGGTAATGAATGGCATCTTATCGTAGGTATCGACCTTAATGTGGCGATGTTACCCGTTGGTGAAATATCGAATGGTATTGCTGAAATAATTAATCAAATTATCACCAGTTTTCTAATATTAGCACTAGTAGCTACGATTTTAGCTCTGTTGCTAGTTAACATATTTACTAGCAGTATTATTAAGCCTGTCAAAGCGGTAGCAGATAAAATGGCAGAGCTTGCTGGCCAAGGCGGTGATTTAACCCAAGAGCTGCAAGTACATTCGCATGCCGAACTTATAAGTTTAAGTATCGCTTTTAATCAATTTAGAGAGAAAGTTCGAGAGTTATTAGAGCAAGCAAAAAGATCTGGGTTGGCAGTACTTGAGCAAAGTGAAGAAAGTAAAAGTAATGCTGAAAAAACACATGCTCAAATATCGTTACAAGAGACTGAAATTAATAGTATTGTAACGGCGATTACAGAGATGTCAGCAACAGCATCAGAAGTCGCTAATACTGCGTCCAATGCTGCAAGCAATGCTGACGCGGCAAGTAATTCGATTAAAGGGACAGAGTCTGACGTTTCCCTGGTAACAAATGAGATCACCAGCTTATCTAATGAGATGGCTACGGCGACTGATGCAGTGAAAGCAGTATCAGTGCGCAGTGAGGATATAAGAAAAATCTTAGACGTTATTAGCGCTATAGCTGATCAAACCAATTTATTAGCGCTTAATGCCGCTATTGAAGCAGCAAGAGCCGGGGAGCATGGTCGAGGCTTTAGTGTCGTAGCGGATGAAGTAAGAGCTTTAGCATCAAAAACGGCCGACTCCGTTGATGAAATATCACAAGTTATTTCCTCTTTACAATTAGAAGTGACTACAACGGTAAACCTTATTGAGCAAGGCACTGAAAAAGCTCAAACAGCTGCAACTCAGTCAAACACAGCCTTTATTAAAATGAAAGATACCGTAAACCAAATTAGTGAGGTTACTCAGCATATCATTCAAATTGCAGCAGCAGCAGAAGAGCAAAGCCAGGTTTCCGAAGAATTAAATAGGAACATGGTCATTGTTGGTGATGCGACCAAAGAAGTTATGATTTTGTCGGAAGCTTCGGAACAAAGTGCAATGATCATTAACACTGATATTATTGAGTTGGAAAACGTACTAAATAAGCTTAAAACTAGCAAAGATTAATATAATGATTAGGATTAGCTGAAATAAATTTAATTATTTTAAAAATCATTTAATTTAGATAAAAATTAATACATATAAATAGCTAAAAGTAATAGGAAGGGTAATAGCAGAGATGTTGTTGCCTTTTTTTTCGATTAAAAATAGCGAGTAGTAGTATTTGTTAAGTATTGCTTTGGGCGCTATGAATTATTGACATTGGTCTTATTTTGAGGCAAATCAATGTTACTGGTAATAAACCTCAATAGCTGCTTGAATTCCTTGAGACTCAATACTCTTTCAATATACTAGTAGTATATTCCAAGGAGAAACTTGTCATGTTTTATATTACGAAAGCAATAACTTTTATATTTCTAGTTAGCTGGTCGCTTTCAACGTTTGCTAAAGGTGAAACCTTAATTGAATTATCTCAACAGGAAGATAAAATATTGAGTAATATTGGTGATAAGGCCGCAAGTAAAGTTTCTAAGACGTTAATGGCGACCATGTTGGCCGACATTAAATCATTAGGGCTTGTTGGAGCAGCTCAAGGCTGGAGTAAGTCTGTTAATATTATTAACCAAACTGCTGAATCTTTTAACCTTGGAATGAAAATTAAGCGACCAACTTACCAGTATAGAAATCCAATTAATAGGCCTGATGACATTGATAAAGTTGCCTTAAACTTCTTCCTCAGCGACGCATCAGAAAATGAAAAGTACTTTTCTCGTAAAGTGGAGGGGGAAGAGGGCTATCGTTATTTTTATTACCAACCTATGTATGTAAAAAAGAAATGTCTTCTATGTCATAGCGAAGATATGAATGAAGAATTAAAAGCAGTAATTGATAAAAAGTATCCTAATGATCATTCTGGTGCCCTAGAGCTTGCACAATTGCGCGCTTTAATACGTATAGAACTTCCTGAATCAGCAATAAAGTAAACTAGAGTATTTGTTTGCTGCTACTAACGGCTGTTGATATTTTCTCAATAGGTCAACTGAGAGATAAAGTCGACTTAATTAAGGCGGAAATGGTGTGATTGAGTCATTTAAATCAACTGTTTAAAAAATAAGAAGGCTTTAGCTTCGGGCAACGGCTGTTTTTAACGCTAGTAGCATTAGAGTTTTACGTATTTGGAACAACCAAACCTCATTTATTCAGCTTTACTAATATTAAAATCAACCTGTTGCTGAAAATATAATCAAAGATCAATAGTTTCCAATAAAGAACAGACTTATTTTGTTAAGAATACATTTTGATAAAAGTCTTTAAATTCTTGTTTTGTTGTTTCTTCAGGCCACCAATAGCTTATCGTTGATATAAAGTTATCTTGTTGTCGTTGTTTTCTTAAGGCGCTATTGATGTTTTCAATAGCAGACTTCCCCCATGCAGTTTTACTACAAGCCACACTACCTAAAGTATAATCAGCTTCACCTTGTATTGTGAACATTTTAAATTGAGTATTCGGATTATGTGTGCGGTAATAATTAAGCTCGAACGGGTAAGCGAAAGTAAAATCCACACGGTTCTTTTCTAACAATTTAAATAATGTTGTATTATCTGAAACGTTAATTTTGACGTGGTTATCATTACTATTGTGTAATGCTAGTATGCTATCGATAACAGGACCGTAAGAGCGCCCTTTGACAATAGCAAAAGTCTCGCGCGTGTTACTGATAAACTGCTCTAGATTGATAGGCTCTTTTAAGTATAATGCTTGAGCGACGTCAGCTCTCATTACTAATCGCATTGATGGTGTAATAGTTGCAGCAATAGAGAAGTAAGCGTTTTTTTTTCTTTCCTCGGTGACAAACAAAAGTGGGTGGCAAATCTCTTTACCTTGGTTCATCTCTTCAAATAAGCGATCGAGTGAGCTAACTGATCTGATATGTTGATATTGCGGTAATTGCTCAATTAACTCATCACGAATTGTGTCTATAAACCCTTGTCCTTGATAGGGAGCTTTAAGTATGGATGCAGGGGGTCTGTGATCGGTTTGCCAAATGATAGTATTTGCTTGAGCTGATACGGAAAGGTATAAATTAGCAAAAATACAACATAATAGATATCGAGTGATACAAGAAATAGCTCTAATCACAACCTCCTTAAAGTCGTAACATTCTTATCAAATAGGGCGCTTTATAATAAATTTAATATAAATGCTTATAATATACAAATTTACCGTTGTTTGTGGTAAATAGTGTTTAAAGCTGTGTTCATCATGGCTTATATTCGGCATGAAAATCGCCTGTGATGCATATTAGAGTGCAAAAAAATATTTTGTTAACTTAGTTTGCATATTTAGAGCGCTTATTGCTATACATAAGTTCATCCGCTTGGGAGATCACCTTTTCAATATCAGTCTTAAGTAATGACTCATTATCAATAATTACCTTTCCTAAACTATAGTTTATACAAACGCTGATATTACAATTAGAGAGTGAGGCTTGCAGGCGTTCATCTATTTTTTTTAATTCGTCGAGGTGCTTAATGCAAACAATAGCCAAAAACTCATCACCGCTAAGTCTAGCTGTGATATCCGTTTTTCTATGGCTTTCTTCAAGGGCATGAGCAAATATTTTAATTGCTTCATCACCTATCCTGTGACCATGGTTGTCATTAATTTTTTTCAATTCATCTAAATCGTAATAACAGACGGCAATATCCTCGTTATGACGACTGGCAAATTTTATATGCTCTGAAATTTTGTTTTGTAAGCCTCGTCGGTTGAGTAAGCCTGTTAAGTCATCATGTATAGATAGCTGTTTTATATAAATGTTTTGTTCTAACAGTTTTAGATCTCGTTCTGCCATTTCTTTAAAATGAGCCAATAGTCGGTGATATCTATCGTCATAATTGGTTATTTTAAAATCCATAACACAAATAGTGCCGAATATTTTCCCACTCGGCCAAAGCAAAGGAAAGCCTAAATAGGAATTAAAATGATCGTCAGAAACTTCGGGGTTGGAACGCCATTCTTTTAGGTGCGTCGCGTTATTTACATATAAGGGTTGATTTTGTTCAACTACTTTCTTACAGAATATATTTGTTTCTGCAGGAATAACACCGCCCGCAGGGTAAGGGTTTTCTTCCGAGTTGTTGGCGATGACCACTTGATAGCCTTTTTCCGTCATTTGGACAATAAAGCCTGCCGGGGTAAGGCATAACTCAGCCATTAAGTTGATGAGCTCTTGCCAAATTTTTAGTGTGTCTTTTGCAATATCTTGTTCAAGAAACCAACTTTCCACTGAATGCATAATGATAAAAATTCCATAACATTATAAATATTAATTAACTATAACGATTTAGTTTTTTCGCTTCTTTGATTTTAGTGGTAATAACTGCTTTTTGTTAGTTTTTTTATTTAAGTACCTATTGCTATTAACCTTGCGATGAAAAACTTATTACTCATTATTTATTTTACTTAGTTCCGCGCGTAGTTGTTTGGTATCGCTAATTAAGTGAGTTATTTAAGGCGATAAATATGAAGTTATTAGAAGGAGATTATGTCTTTGATAGCTTTTAGTTAGTTGCTGTAATGGCAGACTGTTATCATTGAATTTTAAGACAAAAATAGTATCTTTGCTCTATTTTTATACAAATAACTGTTTGAGGTTGATTGAATATTGTGCAATTATCTCTGGTACGATCAGTCTAAGGCTGTGGATAAAAAATAATAATTATACAATAAGGAGTTTGTTTTGAAATATTCACTTCGACAGTTATGTACACCGCTTTCTCTATTAACTTTATTACTTACATTAGCTGCATGTGGTGGTGGTGATTATACTTATATAGGTACGCCTCCTCCAGTTACCCCACCCCCTGTGACACCTCCTGTTGTTCAACCGACCCCAGTTCCGTCATTTGATAGTGATGGTGTGCTAAGCGCTAATATCCGTTGGACAGACTATGGCGTACCACACGTGACGGCTGACAACCTTGAAAGCATGTCTTATGGTGTAGGTTATGCATTCGCAAAAGATAATATCTGCATTTTGGCCGATCAAATTTTGAAGTATAACTCTCAACGATCTAAATATTATGGCCCTGATATGCTACCCGCTTCTGGTGATTCAACCCACTTGATTAATGACTTCGGTTTTTTAACGCTAGGAATTAAAGAACACGCAGAAAAAAATATTAAGTCTCTTTCGGCCAATAGCCAAGCATTATTGTCAGGGTACGCACAAGGCTATAACAAGTATTTAGCTGATACAGGTGTTGAAAACATTGATGGTGCTTGTGCCAACATGCCTTGGGTACAGCCAATTACAGATATCGATATGTTTACTTATTCCTTAGGTATTGCTTTATTGCCGGGTGCTGCAAACTTTCTTGGCCCAATGTTCCTAGCGGCTCCTCCTGGAGAAAGCTTTTTGCCGTATCCGCAATCGGTTAATGCCAGTAACTTCAAAGTCAGTTCAAAGCCATTAATAACATTACCTGAAAAGAACCCGAGTGATTTAGGCTCTAATGGTTGGGGCTTAGGTAAAGACAAAACTGAAAATGGTAAAGGTATGGTGCTTGCCAACCCCCATTTTCCACATACGGGCAATCTACGTTTTTGGCAGTTCCATATTACTATACCAGATCACTTAAATGTTATGGGTGGCTCATTAACAGGTATGCCAGGTGTGGTTAATATTGGCTTTAATGAAAATGTAGCTTGGACACATACGTTCTCATCTGCTGAACATTTTGTTGTTTATCAGTTATCGTTAAACCCAAGTGATCCACAGCAAATGTCGCAGGTTATTGATGGTGCAAATCGTTTAATTACCAGTAAAGAGTTTGTTATCGATGTTGCTGTTGCACCGGGGCAAACCATTAAATTGGCGAAGAAAAGCTATTCAACGCATCATGGTCCTATGGTAGTTGTACCCGGAAGCTTTGAGTGGGGACCCGGTGGCAGTGCTTTTGCAATCAAAGATGCTAATTTAGGGAATACCGATATTGTTGACCACTGGTTAGCAATGAATTTAGCGGGCAATATAGAAGAATTTAAACAAGCATTTAAAGATTACGACGGCGTAATATTTAACAATACGATGTCAGCTGATGCTGATGGTAATGTATTTTATATTGATGATTCAACAGTGCCGAACTTATCGAGCACCGCCATTAATGAAATGACCACTAACCCGTTACTTGTCGGTGCTAAGCAGGCCGCAGGCTTTACGATATTACCTGGGTTTTTATCGGCATTTGATTTTGAACGACCTGTACCTTATGCCAATGCACCAAAATATTCAGGCACGGATTACGTACAAAACTCAAATGATAGTTTTTGGTTAACGAATGCAAGTGCTCCTATCATTGATGCATCGCCTTTGTATGGTCAAGTAGGTAATCAGCAATCGTTACGCTCCCGACTTGCACATAAAATACTTGCTGATAGTGCGGGAAGTGATGGCTTATTTAGCCCTGAAGAAGTTGAACAAGCGCTGTTAAGTAATCGCAGCTATCTTAGCGAAAACGTATTATCAGAATTATTAACTGTTTGCCAAGCACAAGGAAGTACACTTGTCAGTGTTGGGGCACAAAGTGTTGATATAAGCAATGGTTGTACAGCATTGGCGCTTTGGGATGGCACAATGAACAAAAATAGTAGTTCGGCACATCTGTTCAGAGAGTTTGCTTTTTTATTCAACAAGAATCCGCAATGGCAAGAAGGATTCTCTGTAGAAAAGGCAACGACAACGCCAAGTGGCTTAATGAACAATACGACGACGCTTGAGCAGTTTGCCCAAGCAATAGTCAATGTTGAATCCGCAGGCCTTGCTTTAGATGCTACTCTAGGTAGCGTGCAATTTGTTGAACGTAGTTTGCCTGACGGCAGTGCATCAGGAGTGAAAATACCATGGGCGGGGGCACACAATATTGAAGGTGGCTTTAATGTGTTTAATACTCGTACCGGTAATGATGGTTCGTTGTTACGTCGACATGTTTACCCTGCGCAAAATAGCGATTCAATATTAAGTGCAGAAGGGAAAGGCTATCACATTAATTATGGTAGTAGTTGGATGACTGTAGTGAACTTTACGGAAGAAGGCCCAGTTGCAAAAGGCTTACTGAGTTATTCACAATCGGCAGAATACGATAGTGATCATAACTTAGATCAAACCATGTTATATTCACAACAACCACAACTTAGGCCATTACGCTTTACTGAAGCTGATATTGAAGCTAACAAAATCTCAGAAATGACGATAACGTCAGCTATAGCGAGTAACTAAGCGGCTTAGCAGTAAAAAAATAATAAAAAAAGGCGCTATTTAGCGTCTTTTTTTATTTGAAAAGTAACTTTTAAAACTTATACCTATTCGCCTAAATTACTACTTATTTGTACTTATTAAAATAGTCTTTTTCCTGACATATTTTTTCTACGTACAGCAAGGTAAAAAATCTAATCAAACTGGCATTATTTCGCTATTGAGGCTAATTCTAATGTTACTTGATCTATTCCTAGATCTGATATTTTTCGGTTAAATTCAGCTTGCTTGCTGCTAATTAAAGATATGCCCTCAACGATCATATCGTAAGCCTTCCATTGCTGTAATTTTTTGTTTTTACGCATTTGAAAAGTAATTTTTATGTCTGGTTTACCAGCATCAACAATTTTTACATCGACAGAGGCTGATTTAGCCTTAGGCTTTAGCTTAACTCCTGGTTCAAATAGTACTTTTTGCTGATGATATTGCGCCAATGCACTGGCATAAGTACGTACTAAATATGCACGCATGGCTGTGACAAACTTTGCCCTTTGTGCTTTAGTCGATTTTCTCAAATGCTTGCCTAAAATTTTAAAAGCAGCATATTGATAATCAATTGAAGGCATTAACTCTTCTTCAACAATTTCACGCATTAATTCAGGGAACTTATTTAAGCTATCTTGATTATTAGCAATTCTTGCAAAGAGCTTATTACCTGTTACTTCTATTACTTGATATGGAGAAGTTGTAGGTGTCGCGGCATAACTATTCGATATTAAGCCTGTGAGCAAGGCAACAAGTAGTAGTAACTTTTTCATGGTGACCCTTGGATATTGAGTGTTAAATTTTAGTAAATATTTCTATTGCGAGCATTATACATACCGACCGCTCGGTCTGTAAATGATGTTTAGGCTTATAATAGACGATAAAGTGTTAAGAATTGTTACTTTGGTAACTAATTTATGATTATTGCTTTAATTGCTGAAGGTAGCGACATAGCTCTTTAATTACTTTGTCAAATAATTCTTTGTTTAATGAACTTTTACTTAAGCTCGAAGAACCGTGAAAAGTTGATACAATAAAGTAGGCAACTTGGCTAAAGTCGAGGTTTGCTTTTAGCTCATTACTCACACGAAGTAAGTTTGTTGCAATCAATAAGTTTAGCTGTTGTTGCATTGCTAAAATACGAATCCGAAACCCTTCGTCAACACCAGACATTTCTTGGCATAAGTTATTTAAGGGACAGCCACAAACCACTTCATCACAGGTCATTTCTTTTGACATGGCACTAAAAAAATCACATAACCCCTGTATTGGATCTGCTGACTCTACGGGTGGTTGCCAAAGTGCTATGAAAGCAGGAGCATATACTTCTTCAAACACCGCATAACCAAGGTCCATTTTATTAGAAAAATGGTGGTACAAGGCGCCTTTTGAAATTTCACAACGTTTTAAAATACAAGATAAGCTTGTTGCGGTGAAACCATTCTTGTGGATTTCATCGGCGCTAATTTCTAATATTTTTTGACGAGTTTGCTCTGCATCTCTCACGTGGGTATCTCTAGAAATCGGTTAAACTTATTAAGACTAGTTTAACCGACCGTAAGGTCTGTTGCAAAGAGAAGGTGCGTGATTATTTGTTATAAAAGCTATCTCAAGTAAAGCTATTTAACACCATGCATTAATTTATTAATCTTCGGACCAATAATAAACAGCAATGCCCCGCCCAGTGTCAGCAACCAAAAGCTAAAGGTAAAACCACTTAATGCTGATGCGACTGTCATGCCTGTTTCACCACTCATTGAGCCAGCTAATATCCCTGAAAAGTTGTTGCCAATAGCCGTACTTAAAAACCAGCCTCCAAACGCAAAGCCAGCCAGCGAAGCGGGTACTAACTTACTTACCATGGATAAACCAATGGGTGATAAGCATAGCTCGCCAATAGTGTGTAATACGTAGCAGGCTGCTAGTGGCCAAATCGGGATCATGTTATTGGCATCAAGTAAGTTTTCTAGCGCATACACTAACACTAAAAAGCCAAGTCCAGTGCCTAATAGTCCTAAGGCAAATTTGCGTGGAATACTCGGTTCTACTTTTTTCTTATGCATGAATACCCAAAGGGCAGAAACGAGTGGTGCAAAAATTAATATTGCTACTGAATTGACCGATTGAAACCAAGCAATTTTAAATTCAACCACTTCGGTAATACTTCTATCAACAATGTTTTGCGCTAAAAAAGTAAATGAGCTGCCTGCTTGTTCGAAAAACATAAAGAAAATAACGTTGAAAACGAACATGATAAGGCATGCAATCACCCGTTCAAAAGCCACCTTGCCATCATTTTTGGTTTGTTTTAACAATATAAAAGCTAAACCAATAAATAAGGCGAATAAGATCCACGCTAGTACTTGTGCGCCAGCATAAGTTATTAAAATATAAACAGGAATAATAGAAACAAGTGCGCCAAGAACAACTGTAACAAGATTTTTGGTTCGCAATGGCGTTTTAGCAACCGAGCCAATTCCTTTTAATTGTCGACGGCCAATATAAAACCAAACATAGCTAATCAACATACCGACGCCCGCTGCACCAAAAACGGCTTTATAGTTATCCATCATAGGTGTATCAGTTAGCGTACTGGCAAGCCATTGGGTAATTATCGGTGAAACCATAGCGCCAGCATTAATACCCATGTAAAAAATGCTAAAGCCACTGTCACGGCGGTGATCATCAGCGGCATATATTTTTCCAACTAAGTTCGAAATATTAGGTTTAAATAAGCCGTTACCAACAATTACCGTTGCTAAGCCAATCATAAAAAAGGTTTCATCGGGCAACATAATCAGAAATAAGCCACAGCCCATAATGACAGCACCAACTAAAATGGAATGCTGAGAGCCAATCACCTTATCGGCAATATAACCACCAAAAATAGCGCTGGCGTAAACTAAAGCTAAATATGAACCGTAGGTATTTGACGCAAAAGATTGCCCAGAAGTATCACCATTAAAAAACTGCGCAACAATGTAAAGTGTTAACGCCCAACGAATACCATAGAAAGCAAATCGCTCCCAAAATTCTGCCATAAATAGCATCCAAAGTGGTTTTGGATGCCCCCATAAATTTTCAAATTCGGGTAATGTTTTAGTTGATGTCATCGTACCTTCCTTAATTATTCTGTTAGTACTGCTTGTTGTTATATCAGCTTACGCCGATAGCTTTTTGGTACTTGAAGCTAAGGTGAAACAACTTAAAAGTTTTGGTGAAGCTTTAGTGAAGCTTCGTTGAAGAGTGAAATAAAACGGTGAAAGAGCGCGAAAACCTGCTAAGAATCATTGCACTTTGGTGAAAAGGCGATAAATTAACGGGTATAACGCAATAGCAGAAATAATGATTTAGTGGCTGATAAATATAATAAGACAACACGCTATCTAATTGACGATTTGAACTTAGATGTTCAACGCGGTGAATTAACACGCCAAGAAGAAGTGATTACTTTACCCAAACTGAGTTATGACCTACTAGTGGCACTAGCGAAGTCAGCTCCAGCATTGTTAAGCCAAGAACAGCTGATGGCCATTGTGTGGCCTGAAAGGGTTATTGGCGATGAAACCTTAAAACAACGAGTGAAGTTACTGAGAAAATCGTTAGGGGATGATGCCAGTGCGCCAACTTATATTGAAGCGGTTCGTGGCCGAGGTTATCGACTTATTCCAGCCGTAAAATGTGAATGTGTAGTGCGAAGCCCACCTTCAGTTATGCTCGATCTCAGTGCAAATGATAGGTTTCCTAGTATTGCGGGTAGCCAATTTGGCACAATGTGGCGACGAATGTCCTTACTTGGACTAGTAGCTTTCATTGGCATGTTAGTGAGCTTAACGCTGAGTACTTCCTCACCTAATAATGTCACTGAAGAAAACCCAACATCAAATAGTGTGTCGACCAATGAAGTCAGTGAAAGTGTGGTAAAAACCAATGCTGAACGTTTGTACTTGCGTGGTCGAGATTATTATCATCGTTATCGTAAGCAAGACAATGATATTGCTATCGACTTTTTTTTAAAAGCGATCAATGAAAATTATACTTTTTCACCAGCTTACGCAGCACTCAGCCAAGCTTATAGTCAAAAATACTTTCAATTTTCAGGTCAAGAAAGTGACAAGCAACTCGCCATTGATAACGCTTACCAAGCCTTAAGTTACGACAACCAATCGGCAGATGGCTACAAAGCACTAGGTACCGCCTACTATGTGTCAGGCTGGCTATCAAAAAGTATTAAAACCTTGCATAGAGGTTTAGCAATTGAAGCTGATGAAATTGAAATCCTGATCAACTTAGCTTTTATTTATTCAGAGCAAGGTGAACTAGAAAAAGCACTACATTGGCATAAAGTCATATTAGAACAAACACCTGAACATGCGTTAGCCATGATGCATACTGGACTAACATTACAACGCGCTAAACAATTTGATGCAGCTAAATTTTGGTATGAAAAAGCACTAACCTTACAGCCTGATTATCTATTAACCTCTTATCATTTAGCGCAGCTGGCGATTGATAAAAAAGACTATATTGAAGCCTCAAACCTCATTAATGAAGTCAGCCAAACCAATACAAATCAGCAAGCTTTATTACTACAAACGCGAGCTGATATTGAATACTTTCAAGGTAAACTGACGTCGGCGCAGCAACTTTATCAGCAAGCCGCAACATTGAAAGAAAATGACGCAACTTCTCGTGCTAACGTGCTAGCACGGTTATTGACAGGCACTATAGCGAAGAAGCAAGAAAATAATATTGATAAATCGTTAGTAGCTTCAGATGAACAGACAATTTTGCTGCTAAAGGCAAAGCAGCAGCAAGGTAATGAACAAGCCGAGTTAAGTTTATTATTGGCGGAAATTTACAGCGCGAAAGGGCAATTTACACTGGCAATGCGTTACTTAACGCAAGCGATAGAACAAGGTTACCAATTAGATTATCGGGTATTAGATGCGCCATTATTTAATGGGCTTCGTGAACAAGCCGTTTTTCAACGTTTAACCAAACAGCAAAAAGAAGCGATACCTGTAGATAACTTCTTTTTGCTGTAAATAACTATTTATACTTTAGCAGGTTAAATAGTTGCTAACTTAATAAGCTTACCAATTGGATCATCTAATGAACTTGGCGGCATTGTGAACCACTGCGGACCATTTTTCGTCATGTAAATACAGTCTTCTAAGCGCACGCCAAACTCACCTTGAATATAAATGCCGGGTTCATTTGAAAAACACATGCCCGGTTTTAATATCTCAGTTTCACCATGAACAAAATTAACGCTTTCATGGCCTTCCATACCAATGCCATGGCCTGTTCTGTGCGAAAGCCCTGGTAATTTGTAACCTGGACCAAAGCCTTTTGTTTGATATAACTTACGCACGGCGTCATCAACTGAACCTGCTTGGTTGCCAATTCTTGCTTGTTCAAAAGCAACTTGTTGTCCTTGCCTTACCGTTTGCCAAACTTCTCGATGTCGTTTGCTTGGCTCACCAAAAACAAAGGTACGACTAATATCTGATTGATAACCGTGAACATTACAGCCGCAGTCCATCAATACAATTGAACCTTCAGTTAAAGTTTGTTTTTGTTTGGTGCCGTGTGGATATGCGCTAGCTTGGTTAAATAACGCCATGTTCCACGCGCCTTTACCGCCAAGCTGTGTTTGTGCGTTTTTCATTAATGACTTCACATCACCTTGGCTCATACCAAGCGCTAATTTTGACCAAACGTGTGCATAGGCGAGTAAAGTTACTTCATTAGCTTTATGCATCAATTCTAGTTCATGCTGACTTTTGTACATACGACAGCCCCGGGTGACAGGCTCAGCACTTACATGCTGCATATTTGAAAGCTCAGCCATTAGGCCACTCATAACAAAATAACGCACTGAATTTTCAAAGGCTATTTTACCTTTGTTTATTCCTGCATCAGCCAAAATTTGTTTAATCAATACAAATGGACTTTCATGTTCTTGCCAAACACGAATGTCGTCACTTACCGATAAACTTTCACGTACACTTGGCTCTTCAAAAAATGGGCAAACCACGGCAACATTGCCTTCTCGTGGAATTACCACCGCTGTTAAACGTTCGCTGCGCCACCACTGTATGCCTGAGAAATAATCCATTGCTGCGCCGGGTTCAAGCACCATTGCGGCAATATCAAGTTGCTGCATTAATTTTTGGGCATTGTTAATGCGGGTTAATCGTTCGCCTTTACTAATGCCCAAAACGCTACCCGCAATATCGCTAAGCCCAGACGAGCTCTTGCTTTTTTCACTAGATGATGCGGCAATAGCTGACGACGCAATGGCTTGACTAGCAATAGACAACGTGGCAATACCGGCGCCACTGGCTTTTAAAAAGGTTCTTTTACTAATATTCATTGTTTTCCTTTAAGCACAGCTGATGGCTTATTATAGAATAGTTATTTTAACGAAATTATTTAATAGCTCACGCTAGCTGTTTTTTTCTTGATGAGCAAGTTGATACCGACAAAAAGCGGCTTTATTGCGGTGTATGAATATCGAAAACGCTATAGGTCAATTAACTACTGTTTAACGTGGAACTAGGAGGTTGAAGCTCAAGTATTGGAAAGTTATTTTGTATGAATAAAAATATATTACAGCTTTGTAGATGTAAAACTTTGATAAGTTGTTGAGAGCTAATTCGTAAATAATTAGCTTCTGGAAGTTAGCTGATCTTTGTTATTATGTAGCTAACTCAGTCAATTTACAGGGTTAAATCAGCAGCCTTTTTGATATTCAAGTATAGCCAAAATGAAATCAACGCAAAGTATGCTGGAGTAACATTAATCAACATACTGGAAAGTAAGAAAAATACCTGATGGCAAAACCAAGTAAAAAAGGCCCAGCCAAAACCGTTGATATATTTTGCAACGGCTGTAATACGATATTGTTTAAATATCGCAAGGGCGGTAAAGGCGCATTAGTTAAAAGCTTCAAAGAGCGTATTAGCCAAGACTACACCACAGAACCTTGCATTTGCCCAAAATGCCAAAAGTCATTCGCCCGCGAAACCCTGATTCGTGGTTTACCTGCATATAAATTTATTGGTGGTAAAGTCTGGTTTAAGTGATTTATTCTGTGTAGCAATGTAGTCGGCATAAGTTACATACCTGCTGAGAGCTGGTTAATCATCAGCACTGGATTTAGAGCACAGTTCAAAGGTGTCGTTTGCCATGATGCAGTCATTAAGTGACTATTGTGAACATCAAAAACTGAAACGATGACAAAATTTGACTCATCGCAATAAGCTCTTTGGGTGAAGTAACAATTCACCCATCAAATAAATACTTTGGATTATTTATCAGGTATTGTCTGAGAATATCTATTGCCTAAATATTAGTATTTTAGGTTAAATCGAGTAAAAATGACTGCTTTAACTGCCCTAATCAAAGACCAATACTGATGGAGTATTGAAGCATCGATGTTGGCCATTCAATTGAATTTTAAGTAAGTGTTATATTAAATCTTGATTGTTAAAAGAAAATAATCTAATTAGAGTATTTTGATTAAAAATAATATAAAAAATGAGTAATTCTACAGGCAGGGTTAATCACAATCTGATGAAAAGTTTTATACATAATGTTATTTGATAAAAAACGCCACGAACCTCTCACCAAAACTTTATGGGACAAAAATATTGCGCAGGCAGAGATATTGTCAATAATTGATGATATTCAACGCTCACTATTACCTGATACTTGTTGGCCCACGCATCCACTTGATGCAGAAAGTTACCCTAGAGTTGGGCCTAAATGGTCTGCATACGCAGGAGCTGCAGGCACAATTCACGCTTTACAAATTCTTAGCGAATATGGATATAAAGTGAATGATTTATCAGGGGGAATCGAAGATGTCTACCTGTCTTTTTTGAAAACACCGGATGTATCAGTCGAGTCGGGCTTACAAATAGGTGAACTCGGCATATTAATGCCCGCAATTTTAATGCAACCTGATAATGAAAAGTTATCAAGACAAGTTATGCGATGCATGGAAGACACTATAGAACTTCCTCTTTATGAAATAACCTCTGGGCAAAGTGGAATGATGCATGCTGCCCTCGCTCTTTATAGGAAGTCGGGTAAAAGTCATTGGAAAGATATGTTTGTTAAAGGCGCAAAGTCATTAATGGATAACTGGACACAAGATACCGAGACTGGCGAGTGGCTTTGGCAAAGCCAAATATTTGGCCCTAAACGGCATTATTATGGTGCTTGCCATGGTGTAGCTGGCAATGCCAATATTCTTTTACAAGGCGTAGATCTATTACCTAATGGTTACACCGAAGTGATAGTTAAGCGTACGGTTGCCACTTTAAATATTTCAGTAAAACAAAAAGATAATTTAGCAAATTGGACGCTCTGTACTAAACCAGATATTGATAAATTACTTGTTCAATGGTGCCACGGAGCAGCGGGTATTGTTACAGCAATGTCAAGAACACCGACGATTGATTCACCTGAGTCTAAACTACTTGATGTATTGTTAAAAGCAGCAGGGGAGCTGATTTGGCAGGCAGGACCTCTAGCAAAAGGTTCTAATATCTGTCATGGAACATCTGGTAACGGTTATGCCTTATTGTACTTGTACCAAAAAACGGGGGCGTCGGTGTGGCTTGAGAGAGCAAGAAGATTTGCAATACACTCTATTGAACAGTGCCAGAAAGCACGTTTGCATTACGGGCAAGGCCGATACACTTTATGGACTGGAGATGCAGGGCTTGCAATATATGTGTATCATTGCATGTACCCTGAAAAAGCGGCTATACCAGGCTTAGATTTATTTTAAGTACGTAGTGCTAACAAGTTTTGTCCGCGTTATCGGGGGGAAGAATACTTGCTCCCGATAACGCTTATTCTGGTGAAATAGTTAGCCCGTTAACAGGATTGATTTTCATCTAATTACAGTGCGGATTAAATCTTTTCATTCTTTTTGTAATAAAAGTTACTTGTTAGGGACTATTAGTGTTATTGCTTATGAATTTATAGGATATTCTAAATGAAAAAAGTGTTTAGGTTTTTATTGTTATTATTAGTAGTTTTTGCAATTTATGGTGGTTTTGTTTCTCAAGTATGGTCTTACTCAATAGGTATTATCGCTTTTAGCTTTTTATGTTTTATTGGAACTATAAAAGGCACCAGTTCTTCAAATGGAGGTAGCTATTCTTCAGCTTCAGATTGTAGTGGCTCTAATGGTGGTTGTTAAAACTACACAAGAATTTCAAGCGAGGCTTTGAAGTTCCACCGCTTTAGCCAGGCGTTATCAATATAAAACCCCATCCAATCTATCCAATTAGCTGTAATCGCTAATGTTCGAAATGAGGCCAAAAATCAGAACATTTATTCCATCGAAAACGCGATATTTAGTCGCGTTTTTTAATGACTGATAAATAACAATATTTATTTTAAATGGCTGCTTTACTCCATCAGCCACATTCTCGCTTTGCGTCCAGGCAAGTAAAATTTGTGCCATTGGCTATTCACGTTTTGTATATCAACACCTTCTACTACATCACGGTAGTTTTTATGCCACCAAAGATTATGTTCAGCAGTATTTACCCAAACATCTTGGCCGTTATCACATTTGTTAATACCAACAACGCCGACATGATCACGTTTGAATAAAATAATACAGTCGTTAAAGCTCATGACCTGCATACCATGACCTTGTGCAGCATTGTGAAACTTAATCATACCGGCGATATCTGAGCGTTTATATAAATCAACCCAGCGGCTACCGTCATTACTTTCATTGTGATCAGAGTAGATCATTGGTGTGCCGCCATCACGGCCCATAATGTAGGCGTTGGCTAAGGTTTCATCGATGGCATTAAGAATTTGATATCTAAAACCATCGTTGCTTGGAATATCATGAGTAATTGAAAACGTTACCGCTTTGTCGCCTGATAATGCTTGGCCGTATGCGCCTGGGTCAGCTAGTTGATTCATTGAACCACCAAAACCAAGTGCGCCACGTAAAGAGGCAAATAATGGAAAGTCGTAAGCACTATGGCCGGTGCCGTTTAAATAAGGGGCAAGGAAGCTATCGTAGCTATTGTCGCCAGCGCCACCTGAAGTGATTATTTCGCCAAATACATGTACACCACTTTTAATGTTGTCATTGAATACAGCATTGATGTGGTAATTGCTCATGTGTTTTGCAGCATCAACACGAAAGCCCGTAACGCCAATCGTCTTTAAAGCTTGTAAGTAAGTTTGTTGCTGTGAAACTACCCAATTGTTTGGGTCTAAATCAGGTAAGCCTACATCGCCATTACCGCCGCATAAACGCCAATATTGCACGTGACCTGGGTTGCCCCAGTCAGTTATACAACCAGCAGGGTGAAAATCACCAGCGCCTAAACTACCTTGTTGTAAGTCTCCAAATAGTTTAATTGAATTATAATAAGTGCTATCAGCGGCATACTCAGTAAGTACCTCCGCACCCGGATAGTTTAAGTCTGAGCGTTTGTATGATTCGTTTGCCATATGGTTGAATACGATATCAGCATAGGTTTCTACGCCTTTCGCTTTTAGCGCATTAACCATGTCTTTAAAATCGTTGGTATCGCCAAGAGGGCTATGAATGACACGTAAGTCTTGTGGTTGATAGCGAGCCCACCATTCGTTACCTGATGACTTGTAGGCGGGAGAAACGAGTACTTTTTTATAGCCTAAGTCGGCAATTTCTTGCGCTTTGGCGGCAACGTCGTCGTAAGTCCAATTAAAAGCGTGCAGTATTGTGTCTGCGCTTGATAATTGGCTAAACAGTAGGGTGCTGGTAATAACTGATGCCTGTGTGAATCTTTTCAACATTGATGTAGATTTCATACTTTCCTCGTTAATATTCGTTAGCTTATTTTATTATGTTTCTAATTTGTTAACGAATTGAGCATAAAATAAGCATCGAATATTAACTAGGTGTTTACATACGTATTCATTTTTATTGTTTTAGTTGGCGAATAGCTGAAAAAGGTTCTAATTGCTTGAATAATGACGTTGTTTTAAAAAGATAAATTAGCTAAAGAGGAGGTGAATTTAATTGAGCTAGCTAGGTTACTTCATTCACATATAAAAAATATAAATGTTGCTGCTAGCTCAAAACAAGTGGTTATGTTTGCGTGTTTTTTGCTTCATTACGCTGCTGAGCTAACGCTTGCAGCTGCTTTGATTGCTGATGCAAGCTGTTACGAACTAACAATTCACGGTCCTTTTCACGAATATGGTGAAACACCACTTTATGTTGTTTATGATCGTCGTTTTCTTCGTAGCTGATGATTTCACCAAGGCAAAATAGTGCGCTGTTGTCTTCAGCAAAAAACAACTTCAAATGAATGAAGTCACCAATGTTAAACTCAGATGATAAGTCAGCTTTAAATATGATACCGCCACCGCCAAACTTGATTGCTTGATATCGTTCATTTTCAAGATCTTGTTGATTTAGGATATAACCTACCAGTAAATCCATTTTTTTTGCTTGATGATTTAAATATTCCATTAGTTGGCTTGCAACACCAGCTACAGCTTGCAGTGGACGTAAGGCACCTTGATCCAGTGTCGTTATTTCCGAAGCAATTTTGAACGGTGCTGGCATTTCCTCAATAAATTCTTCGTAACTCGGCAATTGCGCCGAGCCCAGAGGTGAAACATTAATATTGAAGCGGTAATCAATCGAGAAAAACTCATCGAACTGCGCTAACTTTGTCTTATCTTCTGACGTTGACATAATGATCACCTTAATGAATTTTTAGATCTTACTTTTTAATAGAGTTAGTGAAACTAAGCGTTATTGCAGTTAAATGCTATTGAAATCAAGTATTATCGATCAGGAAAACGTTAACAGCACATTCACACATTTCATCGATTTGATTTTCCTGTGCGTAAATTCCATCAATTACTAAACGCGCAATACCGTGTAAAGTTGCCCAAGAAACTTGTGCGAGCCTTAAGGTATTCTCTTCACTATTAATAATGCCTTGTTCTTGCCAAAGTTTAATCATTTCGACTTGGTAATTAAAACTAGTGTAAGCAATACTTTTAAGCGTTGCAGTACTGTTGTTTTCTTTCCAAATTACACGGCCAAACATTAGCTCGTATAACGACGGGTTTTCATTAGCAAAGCTAATGTAAGCGTGGACAAAGCTACGGTACTTGTCGACATTAGACAGGTTTTCTTGTGAGAAAATTTCACTTGAAATTTTATGCCAACGTTCAAAAGCTTGCTCTGCGATAGCACACAACAAGTCATTTTTATCAGTAAAATGATGATAGGCAGCGGTGCGGGAAACGCCAATCTTTTCGGCAAGCTTACGTAATGATAAACCTTCAATTCCGTCTTCTGCCACCATATCGCTGGCAGTACTGACTAATGATTTACGTAAATCACCATGATGATATTTAGTTTTAGTGACCATTAATGAACTGCCTTAACATTGATGTAATTCATTACAGTGTTTTTCTTGATGGCAGTGCGACGTTAGCGAAGATTAACCCCGCGACTAGCGACATGAAAATCAAGAAGGCCTGCGAGCCAATATCGGTCGCATTCAGCATGGTTTGCCCAGAGACCGCGTGATTTAAACCGATATAAACTTTACTACCAGGAACTAACACGACTAATCCCAATAACTTCACTACACTAGACGGTAAGTTCATGATACGGGAGAAAATATTACTATAAATTCCTAATGCAAAAGCACCAACGAAAGCGCCTAAAGCAACACCTAAATATTCTGCGCCAACGATGCTAGCGCCAAACGCTACGTAGCCAGAAATAATGCCCCAAGGTGCATCTTTTTTACGGCACCTAAACAAGATAACTAAGCTGATTGATAGCGTGGTAACTGCTGCCCATACGGTCCATTCAGGAGTATGTGATGGCTCAACAAACGCGACCTCTCCCCACAGCATTTTGCCTAATGCAATACCTAGTACACCGCCAAAATAAATTTTAAATAGGATCATTAACGCGTCCATAATACGTGCGGTGCCGGACATTAAATTTCGGGCGGCAAGTTCTGACAATGCCAAAGTTAATGCTAGACCAGGTATAAAAGCGATAATGCTAGATAAAATGACCAACGGAATATTGATACTAGGGTCAATTAAAGCAATGGCAGAAGCTAAAATTGCACTTGTTAGTGCAGATATAGGCTCTAACATGTCAGTTACTCGCTTCGAACGTTCAGCCCAAAAGGTAAATAAACAAACAATCATACCGAGTAAAGTTGACCAGAAAACATCGTTCCAGCTAGTTTGCATTAGCATGGCAAATGCACCACTTGAGGCACCAAAAGCAAGGAAAGTTAAAAAGCGTCCGTATGGATTGGGTTTATTGGCAATATCGTCAAGGCGTTCGATAGATTCTGCTAAGGTTCTTTGGCCTGAGGTTAACTCGTCAACCAATTCATCAGCACGGGCTAATGAGCCTAAATCGAGATCGCCAGGCGCAACGCGAAGAATGTGATTGTAGTCTTGGTTTTCGTGGTCTTGCGATAATACAAACGTTAAAGACGTAGGTGTGATCACAAAAGATCCAAACAACCCTAAACTTTCAGAAACATTTGTTAAATGCGCCTCTAAGCGATATGCAGGAGTACCAAACTTATGTAAGGCTTTGCCTAAACGTATTATAAACCGACGTTTATCGATAAAATTATCAGTATTTGACATGGCAAAATCATTCACATTGAAAATAATTTTCTATGGTAAATGATTAATTTTAAAATGAAAGCACAGAAGTGTGATCTTGTTAAATTTATTGAAAATAATGCTTATTTTGTATTTGTTAGAAAGTTTGCGGATAGTGCTAAGTTAGGTATGATGAATTAGACTAACAACTTTGATTTGAGTGACAAACTACATGACTTTATTGATTATTTTATTGTGTGTTTTTTCTGCTGTAGCTGCAATGGTTATTTTAGGAGAACGTTTTGGTAAACCGATGGAAGCTGAGCAGCAACAAAAGTACTCTAAAATATTATGGGTGGTGGTTTTTATTGCAATTTTTGCCGCTATTATTCGCGAGATGGTTTAGTTATTGATTGGAGCTCATTTGGGTTTGTAGAGGAGGTATTTGAAATTCAGTATGGTTTAGCACCTTGCCTTCATGGTTGTAGTTACGTTCATAAACTTCAATTTCACCAATTTTATTTTGTAATATGATGGCGGTTGAACGGGTACCGTATTCAGGAGAAACAATAAAAATACTACTCAGTAATGACTCTAACTCAGCACTTAAGCCCGTATTAGGCACGTGCTGATCTTCCGCAATATCTTGGTTTTTCATCACAGTAAAAAACTGCTCAATATTTATTTCTTCAATGGTAATTAATTTTTCGAGTGTTGTTAATCCTGAAGCCATTTTTGGCCAAACATCATCAAGTGCGCCATTACAAATACTATGAACCCCCTTTGCTAGCGTTACGAATTTCTTATTAACGCTATCAAATGCTTGTAAGTTATTTAATTGCCCAAAAACTAAGTTGAAACCGTTATATTGCTCAGACTCATTGGTTAAAACTTGCTGGGTACTTTCATGGTTCGTTGTTAATGCTTGTACGACCAAGTCACCACGTGAACGCTTTTTTTCATCAAAATTTGCAGGGCGGCGAAAGTTAGTTAAAGCTGAAAAGTTGCCGTTAGGACTTAAGCCTAACCACGTGCCTCCTGCTTGTAAGTCTTTACCCGCCAAAATATTTTGCTCAGGCCACCAGTGCATATTTTCTGTTGGCCGTCGATGAAACTCATCTCGATTGGCACAAATAATCACGGGGTAGTCAGGATGTTGTTTAATGGCAATAAATAAAATACACATAGTTTACCTTTTAGATCTAAGTAAGAATATCTGGTGCTTTAACTCAGCTTCATCATAGGATATGGTTTGTAGCATAAAAATCACACACCTCGTTAAATTATTTAGTTAAATATATTTAACAGATGAAAATAAAAGGTAGTAAAGCTGGTGTTAACTATTCCCGTCATTGATTTGAAAAATAAAGTATCAGCACAAGAGTGGCAATTAAGAGTCGATTTAGCCGCATGTTATCGCTTAATTGCCTTGCACGGCTGGGATGATTTAATTTATACCCATGTTTCTGTGCGAATTCCTGATACTGAATATGTGCTGATCAATGCTTTTGGTTTGCGCTTTGATGAAATAACAGCCTCGAATTTGGTTAAAATTGATATGACAGGCAATATTGTTGATGCCGACTGTCCATTTGAGTTTAACCCTGCTGGCTTTACTATCCATAGTGCTGTTCATGAAGTTCGTCATGACGATATTTGTGCCTTGCATGTGCATTGTAATGAAGCAATTGCGGTGGCTAGTCTAGAGGAAGGACTGCTGCCGATAAGCCAATATTCAATGTTCGCTTTAGCTTCAATGAGCTATCACGATTATGAAGGGTTAGCGGTAAATGGTGATGAAAAGTTACGTTTACAGCAAGACTTAGGCGATAAAAACTTTATGCTACTGCGCAACCACGGTGCATTAACGATGGGTAAAACTATTGGTGATGCGTTTATGCATATGTACGATTTAATACGTGCTTGCCAAATTCAAGTGCAAGTTATGTCGACGGGTATGAAGCCGATATTAGTTGATCAAAGTATTGTTGATGGCATTAAAGGTCAAGCAAATATTGTTCATACTGGCTTAACAGGCGGCCAAAAAGCATGGCCGGCGATGCTGCGTCGGGTTTATAAAGTAGATCCTAGTTTCGCATTATAGCGATGAAATGATAGCTGATAAAATTAACACATAAGAATTTAAAGAGAGCGTAATGAAAGTAACTCATGTAGAAATTTTTGATATTGAATGTCCGAAGCGTCCTGGTTGGAATCCGGTGTTTATTCGCGTACATACCGATGAAGGCATTAGTGGTGTTGGTGAAGCTGGTCTTGCTTATGATTGGGGACATAGTGCTGCTGCGGCAATGCTAAAAGAAATTAGCGAAGCGGTGCTTATTGGCTTTAACCCTTTTAATACAGAATTACTTTGGTCACGTATGTTGCGAGAAAGCTTTTGGGGACTAGGCGGAGGGCCTGTGCTTTATTCAGCAATGAGCGCAATAGATACCGCATTATGGGATATTAAAGGTAAAGCTCTAGGTTTGCCGGTCTATCAATTACTAGGCGGTAAAACGAATGACAAGCTACGTACTTATGCTAGCCAATTGCAGTTCGATTGGGACACACAAATCAACAAACTAATAGAGCCAGCACAATACGCCGAAGCGGCATTAAAAGCGGTTGCACAAGGCTATGACGCGGTAAAAGTTGACCCGATTGTTTATAACCAAGATGGCAGTTCGTCGTTTGATCGCACAAAGCTATTTACCCCGAAACAAATGCGCTTATTTGGCAATCGTTTACGCGCTATTCGTGATGCTGTTGGTGAAGATGTTGATATTATCTTTGAATCGCATTCATTAATGGGCGCGGCATCAGCTATTCAAATGGGCAAAATTGTTGAAGAAGTTGGCTGTATGTTTTATGAAGAGCCGGTTAATTATTTAAATTCAGCGGTACACAAAAAAGTGGCTGATAACGTTAATGTACCGATTGCCGGTGGCGAGCGTTTATATCATCGTTGGGATGTGCGCCCTTATTTTGAAGATCAAAGTATTGATGTGCTACAGCCTGATATTGGCTTATGTGGTGGCTTTACCGAAGCGAAAAAAGTGTGTGACTATGCCGATGTTTATGATATTCGTATTCAAGCCCATGTTTGTGGTGGCCCAGTAGCAACGGCAGCATCGCTTCATTTAGAAACGGCGATTCCAAACTTTTTAATTCATGAGCATCATACTTATGCCATTAAAGATTGGAACCGTGAGTTATGCTTACAAGACCCACAGCCAATTAATGGCTTTTTTCAAGCGCCAGATACTCCTGGTATTGGTATTGAACTTAATGACGAAATCGTCAAGCGTTCGCCTAATGTGACGGTGAATGCTTTAAAGTAAGGTGGCTAAATTAAAGCATTAAAAAGGGGAGCGAAAGCTCCCCTTTTATTTTCTTTTATTGCAAAAACAATGAACTACTGCCAATGTCTTTTTTCGACTAAATATAATCGACAGGCAAAGCAGTGGTATATTTAATTTCTTCCATCGCGAAACTTGAACTGATATCAGCAAAGCTTGCCCGTGTTATCAAGCGTTTATAAAAGCTGTCGTAGGCTTTCATATCTGGCACGGCAACGCGTAATAGGTAATCAACTTCACCACTCATGCGGTAAAACTCGATAATTTCAGGGAAGTCTTCAGCGACGTTTCTAAACTCACTTAACCATTCAGGATTATGTTGATTCGTTTTGATGGTAACAAATACCGTTAAACCAACATTGAGTTTTTCAGGGTCGGCAAGTGCAACACGACCTTTTATGATGCCAGACTTTTCCATCGCTTGAATGCGGCGCCAACAAGGTGTGGTTGATAAACCTACTTGGCTGGCCACATTACTAACCGAAGAAGTGCAGTCATCTTGTAGAATTTTTAATATTTTTTTATCGAATGAATCCATAGCGTTTCAGATGAAATGATTTTTATAATCTATATACTTTATGTAAAATTATTTTGCGATAAATTAACATTAATGGCGAGTTTTTTTAATTAGTAAATGCATTTTTTGCTTTGTCTGAGTACATATTAGCATCAGCCGCTGCTAATAAAGCTTCCACTGTTTTTCCATCATTAGGGTAGCTAGCGATACCAATGCTTGCTGATACAGAAACAGTTACGTCGCCATATTGGATTGGCATCTCTATCGTCTCTAACAGCTTTTGTTTAATTTTATCGTTTTTGATTTTTTTGTTCATTACTATAACAAATTCGTCGCCGCCAACTCTAGCGAGGGTGTCTGTTTCTCGTACCGCCGCTTTGACCTCTTTGCCGATGTTAGTCAAGACCAAGTCTCCACATTGATGACCATAATTGTCATTAATAGGCTTGAATCTATCAAGGTCAAAATAAACTAAGCTAAATTGAGAGTTGTTTCTCTGTGCTTGTGCTATTTGATAATCAACGCGGTCAATCAATAAATTACGATTGGCACAACCAGTAAGTTGGTCATATAGAGCGAGTTTTTTAAGTTGTTTTTCTTGTGATATCTTTTCAGTCAGTAATTCATTCGTTTCGATGATTTGAGTAACGTAGCGAAGATCATTTTCGACGATAAGTTTAAGTTGGCCTAGCGCTTTTTCTAATGCTGCAGAATAATTAGTTGCTTTAGAATCGATGACACAAAAAGAGCCAAATAGTGAGCCGTCAGGCCAAAGTAATGGGTAGCCTAAATAAGATCTTACAGGCCCATCAACAACTGGCGGAACATGTGCCCATTCGTCGTCATCTAAAGCGTTTTTAACATAGAGTTTATCGTTAGTCTCAACAATACGTCGGCAAAAGCTTTTAATGTCCCAGGGCCAAGTGGCGTTTACTTCAAGAAAGTTATTCGTATTTTCACTGGTAGCAACAACATTAAAACTTTGCTGGCGGTATTGTACAATAACACCACTCGCTGCATCGAAAAGCTCAGCCATCATATTGACGAGTTTCTGCCAGTTTTCAGTATTTAATTTTTCTATTGGGTGTTCAATAATACAATTTGAGGTGTTAATCATATGTTTACTATCCGCATAATTACTTCACTCTTTAATACGCTGAAATTTCACTGTTTGAGCAGGTGTTATTCAAATCGTAAACATTTCATTTAGCATAGTCGACTATTTAGTATAGTCGGTGCTTTAGTAAAATGTATCGATTAAAATTTATAAAAATCGTAAGCGTTTTGGTAACAAAGTTGCGTTATATCATTACTAGTTAAAGGCTTATTGCAACATTGCTTCAGCTCACTATAACTTAGCCAGTTTTCTTGATAGCTAGCATGCCATAAACACAGTGGAAAATTACTTGCTAGTATCACACGTGCTATACCAAAATGTGTTATACATTGGTTGATAACTGCTTGTTGCCAATTTTTGCTATAATGCCTATCCGCCATTTCAAAACCTGAGCATTTGATATAGATGTTCGAAAATTTACTTAATCGCTGAAGGTTTTGTTGCCAATGACTTTTATTTCTGGCGTTTTCAATATTTAAAGGAGGCCAACCTGCGTGGTTGATACAATAGAATAGACCTGATGTTACGGATAAAATTTCAACTAGTTGATCAATTGCGTGGTTATCTGACAGTGATATTTGCAGTTCAAAACAGAGTTGCTTCTTAGCCAAAAGTTGCAAATTAGTTAAGCAGTTTTTGTGTTTAAGAATATTTAGTGCCTCATCGTCTAAGATGTGACGAATGCCAACAACACTTTGATAAGTTAATAATTTATCTAACTGCTGTGAAAATAATGCTGGCATTAAAGTAATATCGAGACTGGCAATAGAGCGAAAACTACTTTGGCAGTTCTCTTCTAACCATGCAATTTCACGCCATGGTTCTTGGTTATTAAATCCGGCCTCAATATGTACAAAACCAGCAAGGTTGAGTGGCGATGCTAGTTTGAGAGCTTGCTCACTGAAGTTTTTCGCGATCACAGGCTTATCTGGCCAAAAAGGCGGGTTTTCTGGTTTTAGCCAGTGATATTGGCCTTTGTTAAGGTCAAATAAGTGCAGGTGAGGATCAATGATTTTCATAGTTATTTATATCATTATTGAGCGGTATAGCCACCATCAATTACTTGTAAGCTGCCAGTGATAAATTTTGCTTTGTCAGAGCCGAGAAAATAGACTAATTCAGCAACTTCTTCTGCTTGGCCTAACCTACCTAATGGCTGTAATGCTGCTTCTTCTGCATGTACTTCAGCTTTATTGGTGCCTGATTTTTCACAATATCTATCAATAGCTTGATGATAAAGTGGAGTTTCTATTGTGCCTGGGCACACCGCATTAGCGCGGATATTAAATTGTGCATAATCAAGTGCGGTAGTTTTAGCCATTGATGCCAAAGCTGCTTTGCTGAGGTTGTAGGCGAATGAGTTATTTTTGGCTATTAATGCTTGATCAGAAGCCATTAAAATTATCGCACCATTTTTCTGTGCTCTCATCACAGGTAAAACAGCTTTCACTGCCGCGTACGCACCTTTAACATTGATATTAAAAACCCTTTCTAATTCATCTTCGCTCGTGTTTTCAATAGAGCCAGAGAAATGAATGCCGGCGTTAGACACTAAAACGTCAATCGCGCCTTGTTTTGCTATGTCATTAATGATTTGGCTGACCTGGCTCACCTGCGTAATATCGCATTGGCAAAACTCACCAAAATCTGAAGGGCTAATATCTAAGTTAAATACTTGATATTGCTTAGCTAAAAATAGTTTAACTATACTTAAACCAATTCCTGAACTGCCACCGGTAACAACGCACACTTTTTTCATATTTAAAACACATTGATGATTTTATTAAATAATATCGTTTACTTGTACTCAGGGCTAGAGCTATCGCATACTATGGCTAATGATTAGTAGCTATATGTTCTACCTAATATGAAAGTTAATAAATATTAATCGAAAATAATCAATAAAATTTAAATTGACTGAATGGTTTAATAAATTCACTCGGTCTGTAAAACTATTCAGTAGTAATTGCCTTTCCTGTGGCGATAAAGAGGTATTCAGATTGAGAAATTTGAAAGAAAAATTAAAAGTTTATTATATCATGAGTGTATTTAGTGTGCTGTTTGCCTTACTTGGTTTTAGCTATAACGCATGGCGCATGGAAGTCAGTGAAGAAAATAATAATGTTCGAACGGCTGCTTTTGAAGTGTTTGAGCATCTAGGCGAATTAGAACATATTATTTTAACCGCGTATTATGACGGTGATGAAATTTCTGGTAACCCTCGTAAAGGCTGGGTTGAAGTTGGCCTAGTTGTCGACTTAAGTGCCCTTATTGCACCAGATGTTGCGGATAAGGCGGTTATGCTTAAAACGGTATGGGCTGATTCTTGGCATTTAATGGGCGCAGAAGAGAGTGTGGTTCAAGAGTTAGTTAGTAAAATTGATGATACACGAATGGCTATTAAAATGGTGTTAAAGGAAATGAGTTAATCCTGATAATTACCATTAATAACTCTTTATTATATAAAAGCGATAACTGAGTTCTAAAGTAGTTGATAAGCCTTTAGGGTCGAGCGGCTATCACTTTAGATATTGGTTTTATCAGCACAACCTTTGCAAAGGCCGAATAGCTCAAACTGAGCATCCGTAATTTGAAACCCAACTGTGGAAGCTGACTCACTAAGTTCTTGCGTTAGTTGTGCGTTCATTGTTACTTCTTGCGCACTTCCACAAGCTTTACAAATGACAAAATATTGATCTTGATGGTTATGCTTGCATGCTAAATGTGAACATACGACATATTTATTTAATGTGGGAAGTTTGTGAACTAATTCCATTTCTATGAAGAAATCAAGAATACGGTAAACAGACATAGGTTGAATTTTTGGAGCATTACTTTGGTTATACAATTCAGTTAAATCGTAAGCAGATAAAGGCTGCTTTGCCTTAATTAAATTATCAAGTATGTTACGACGTTTATCTGTGAATCGCCCCCCTGCTTGTTGGCACTTTTGTTGCGCATGCTGCAATAAATTATCAACTAACATTGTTTCCCTTTATATTTTTATGCACCAATCGCTAGGCGTTGTATTTCTGCATGATAACACAGTGATTGATGTGACATCTATAATTGTGCCAGATACCAATAATGCTATGTGCAATCGAAAGTATGGCTTTATCGTTAGAAGGCTGAATTTCACGTCTTATTAAAATGCACTAATTCTCTTGATGTATAGTGGTTATTATATATTCAAGCTATTTGAAAATGCCGTTTCTAGCAGCTTGAATATAGATAATTTATTTTTTTGTTGATGGTTTTTACTTATATTTAATGTTATGTTGTATCATATCTTTAGTGTTTGACAAATAATAACTGAGATCTGATCTAGTTAATTGGTAATAAATAAGGGAAATTTGAATGAACGAGCTCCAACAACCTGCAGATAGGCTCGCAATAGGCTTATCAGTTTTATGTGCCTTCCATTGCTTAGCATTGCCCTTACTTGTTGCTTTATTACCTGCCGCAATTGGTATGAAGCTAGAATCAGAGTCTTTGCATTTTTGGATGGTTGCAGGAGTTTTACCGACAAGTTTGTATGCATTAACTATTGGTTGTAAAACACACCGTAACTTGAGTGTTGTTGCTGCAGGTATTTTAGGGCTTGTGTTATTGATAGTTGCTATCGCAAACGGCATGCTCGGCTTTGGAGAGGCTGTCGAAAAGTCACTGACAATGGCTGGAGCTACGTTAATCGCTATAGCTCACTTTTGGAACTATCGATTGTGTCGGCATGACAATCACTCATGTAATTGTCATTGATTAATGTTGATTATTTAGCTAACTCAACCAAAACAGCAGTATACATTTTCAAATTTAATACAAACTGGTCCATGGTAATAAATTCATGTTCAGAATGTCCGGTGTATTCCGTGTTTGGCATTGACGGACCAAAGCTTACTGCGTTAGGGAATAAGCGTGAGTTTGTGCCACCTCCAATAGCAATAGGCTTGGCGTCTATAATACCAGTAAAATGGCTAAATACTGATAGCAATGTATCAATATGTGGTGCATCATTTTGAATGAAAGGGTCGCCAATGTAATGCTCAAGCTCGGTCACGCTAGTATTAAACCTATTATTCCAGTCAACGACCGTTTGATGAATTTCACCGCTAAGTTGCTGCTTACTTTTACCTTGAGGTCGACGTAAATTAATGTTCAGCTCTAAGTTGTCATCATGTTGCTTTATCACTGTTGGTGCAACAGTCATCGGGCCCATAAAGTCGTCTTGATAAGCAATACTGCCAAATTTTTCTCCTTCTAATCCTAAACCAATATTGTCATTAATAAAGTTAACTAATGTACCCGGACCGTTATTTACCCAGCGCGTGCGTGATAATAGATCAGCTAGGTAAGGAATCGCATTAACACCATCACTAGGTTTTGAAGAATGGGCTGATTTACCTAAAGCTTTGACTGTTAATGTGCTGTCTTTTAATTCAAGATCAAAACTGACGCCTTGATAACCGCGCGCTTTACGCATTAAACGTTGCAGTAGCACAATGTTAGCATTTTCGATGGTTGCGCTGGCATCTTCAGGAATTTGGCTGCCAAAGAAACCACCAGTGAATTCACTGATATAAGGAGAAATAGTTGGCACTTCCTGCTTGTTAAAAACTAACTTAATAGTGCCATAGCCTTTTTCAGCCGTAACTACCGGATACTCTGCGTCAATTGTGATGTTGGTTTGTGGTAAGTCATGAGTTTTTATATAAGCTTTTAATGGCTCCCAGTCAGACTCTTCCGCCATATAAACATATAATTCGATACGTTTGTTAAGTACTACGTTTTTATCTTTAATGGCTTTCATCGCATAAAGGGCGGTGGAAATAGGGCCTTTATCATCTTCAGTACCACGACCAATTAAACGGCCTGGCTCTGTGGTGCTATCAAGTTCAAACGGTGACTTAGTCCATTTTTCAGGGTTAACTGGTTGCACATCACCGTGAGTAATAATGCCAACTCGTTCTTTTTGATCACCTAAGCCAATTACCACTACGTAGCCGTCATCGGTAAAGTCTAAGCCTAGCGCCAATGCTTGCTTTTTTAACTCTGCTTTAAAGGCAATATGGACTGGATTGACGTTAGCTGATACGCCGTCTTCTGCTAAGGTATTGTATTTAACAAGCTCACGTAAGCTATTAACCATATCTTTTTGGTAAGTTGATACTGCGTAGTCTGCGGTGTATTTTGCGAGATCACTCACGGGTTCAGTTTTTGCCTCAACAGATAGGCTTATTGTTAATGACAAAAGCGATGAGGCCATGATGGCTATAGGTAAAAATGTAAATTTTTTAAACAAGTGGTACTCCAGTGGCTAGCTATTTTTCGAGGCTATAATAGCGCAAGTTAAATGGCTCTTATAGACACAAATTGATGAGTTATCATCTTATACAGTTCATACCTGCTTAATATTTACAATGAGGTTCAATATTGGACAGTTATGACATTTGGGAGTTATGACCAGAAAATTGCTAAATGGTTTCTTAATATTGAGTAAAGCTGCCATTGTGCAGGAAATTAAGTATGGATAATCATTAAGTAATGGACTGAGTCAATGTTAGAATAGTGCTAAGATAAAATGCATGGTACTTGAAATTAGATTGCTGAAATGACTATCTATATTAATGCTGTATGGATCTGTAGTTAGAAAATATTTATAAATAATATATTGACCTCAACTATAGTTGAGGTCTTATGCTGTGAAAAAATTAAATGTAGTAATGTCGTGGGCATGGAATTGCGACGATATTTTAAATTAGGAAGATCTTATGAAATTAATCCCTTGGCTTAGTGTTGTTGTTATTGTGTCTGCTTCTGTTGGCGGGCTGTTTTATTACAAAGATTCATTGTCTAACAATCAACAAATGCAGTCTGGCCCCGAGCCAAGCGCGAAAGTAGAAGCTTTTCGTGCGGTTAATGCGAACTACCAAAAACAACTTTCAGTGATTGGTGAAGGGCATGCGGTAAAGTATATCGCTTTAAAAAATGAGCTTGCTGGCAAGGTAAGTAAACTTAATATTGCCTCAGGTGATGTTGTTAAAAAAGGTCAAGTGTTACTTGAGTTAGAGCACACTGAAGAGTTGGCGTCATTGGCATCAGCTAAAGCTACTAAAATTTTAAAGCAACAAACCTTAGCGCGTTATCAAGAACTTGCGAAAGAAAAGCGTATCAGTAAAGAAAATGTTGATGTTGCTCAAGCTGAGTATCGTATTGCCATAGCTGATATTGCCCGCTTAGAAGCGATTATTGCGAAAAAAGTTATTGTTGCGCCGTTTGATGCCAGTATTGGTATTCACAATATTAGTGTTGGGCAATTTCTTGACAGTAATACTGATATTACTGACTTAATTGGTATTGATGATTTCATTTGGGTCGACTTTAAAGTGCCGCAAATTTACCCGCAATTAGCGATAAACAGTACTGTTGAAGTAACGGCTAGTGGTGCTTCTTCATTAGTTGGTGTAAGTAGTGCTGCCGTGATTAGTTCAGTAGAACCTTTACTAACACAAGACTCTCGTCAACTTAAATATCGCGCGAAAGTGCTTAAGTCAGAGTTGGAAGTTAAGCCTAATCAATTAGTTAAAGTTGCTGTACCTATTACATCTGCGCAGTCAGTGATTATGGTGCCTAGTTTAGCTATTGTGCGTGATCAATTGGGTGAATATATTTTTAAGTTGGTAAAAGACGAAAACGGTGATTACCGTGCAAGTCGTGAAAAAGTGACTTTAGGCGACCGAGTAAACGAGCAAGTTATTGTCAATGAAGGGCTAGCGTTGGATGAATTAGTAGCAGCTAAAGGCTCATTCAAATTACGCCCTGGTCTGAAAATTCGTTTTGATAACGAAAAAATGGGCGGATAGGAATACTCATGATTAAAGAATTATCCTCCCAAAGTCGTCTGATGGACATATTTGTCCGTAAGCCGGTGGTGTCGACGGTATTATCGATATTTATTTGTTTAGTGGGCTTATGGGCTGTTAATGCTATTTCAGTACTACAATTCCCTAAAATTGAAGGTGCTTCGCTAGAAATAACCACTAATTATACTGGTGCTTCTGCGGACGTAGTTAAAGGTTTTGTTACTGATCCAATTGAACGTGTAGCGTCAACAGTACCAGGTGTTGATTTTGTTGAATCAAGTACTGGCTCAGGGCAAAGTAAAGTAACGGCTTGGCTACAGCTTAATCAAAACAGTACTAATGCATTAGCTGAACTAAATACCCGTTTGAATCAAATAAAGTTTGAATTGCCAACTGGCGCTGAAGATCCATTTGTTACCGTGGTAAGAACGGATAGACCGTTTGCTGTGTTTTATCTCAATGTACTTGCTGAAGGCTCAACCTTAGCGCAAATTACTGATTACCTAACTCGTGAAATTAACCCGATTATTAATAATATTGAAGGTGTACAAAAGGTTGGTATTGAAGGGGCAAGAACACCAGCTATGCGAGTGTGGCTTGATGCTGACCGTTTAAATATTTTCAATGTTAGTGCCGATGAAGTTTACCAAGCACTGAGCAACAATAACCGCATTTCTACACTAGGTTATGCAGAAAACTCTCGTCAAAAAATAGATATTATTGCTAATACTCAAATGTCGTCTGTTGGTGAGTTTGAGCAGTTGATCATCAAACAAAGTGACGAAACACTAGTCTACTTAAAGGATGTTGCACGTGTTGAGTATAGCGCTGAAGAAGCCAGTGCCACAGCTCGGTTCAACGGTAAAGACACCGTATACATCTCGGTTTGGCCATTACCTGGCGCCAATGAAATTGCTATTGGTGACAAACTTTATAAAGTGCTGGATGAAATTAATGCCACATCGCCTGAACTGAAGGTCGATATTGCTTACGACGGCACGCTTTACATGCGTGATGCCTTGCAAGAAATTGTCACAACATTAATGGAAACTATCGTATTAGTCGGTATTGTTGTTGTCCTTTTGATGGGGTCATTTAGAGCCGCATTAGTGCCGTTGATCACTATTCCCATTTCCATTCTTGGTGCCATTGCGGCGATTTGGTTGATGGGCTTTAGTTTGAACCTGTTAACAGTATTAGCCATAGTATTATCGGTTGGTTTAGTGGTGGATGATGCCATTGTAGTTGTTGAAAATGTTGCTCGACATATGCGTGCAGGTGTTCCTCGTTTGCAAGCAGCATTAATGAGCTCTCGACAATTATTAGTCCCTATTATTGCCATGACTTTGACTCTTGCTGTGGTTTACGTACCTATTGGCTTTTTGTCTGGTTTAACAGGTGTACTATTTAAAGAATTTGCCTTTACCTTAGCAATTGCGGTCATTATATCTGGCGTTGTCGCGGTAACCTTATCACCTATCATGAGTGCTTATGTATCGAGTGAAGGGGGCAAAGAAGGTAAGTTAACCGTTAAGGTCAATCACGCTTTTGAACACCTGCAAAACTTTTATGGTCGATTACTGCAAAAGACTTTTCACTGGCAAGGGCAGTTGTTCTTTCTTGCGCTAATCGTTGCATTATTAGTTGTGCCATTCTACTTAATGTCAGCAAAAGAACTTGCACCGACTGAAGATCAAAGTAGCGTGTTTATCGTTGTACAATCACCGCCAGATGCTTCCTTACAATATAATGAAGACAACGTTGAAAGTGTGGCAGATGCTTTACTTGAAACCGAAGGTAGTAAAGAGCTTTGGCAAATTGTCTTAAGTAGCGGTGGTTTTGGTGGCCTTGAATTTGAAGGCAATGACAAGCGCACGAAAAGCATACAAGAAATGTTACCTGAAGTTTATGGTCGTTTAACCAATTCTGAAGGCTTAGATTTGTTACCGATTTTGCCTTCACCATTGCCAACGGCAGGCCAATTTGATGTTGAATTAGTCGTTAAGTCTTCAGCGCCATATAGTGAAATGAAGTCTTATGCTGATCAACTCGTCGGCTCTGCGTTTCAAAGTGGACAATTCCTTTATGCTGATACCGATTTAAAAATCGATTTACCGCAAATTGAATTAAAGCTAGACCGTGAAAAAATTGCAGATTTAGGCATGAATGTGTCGTTAGTGAGTAGTCAGTTATCAACTTACCTTTCAAGCAATTATGTTAATCGTTTCGATGCAAATGGTAAGGCATATCGGGTTATTCCGATGGTGGCTGATAACATTACATCACAGCCAGAGAAAATATTAGATTTAACCGTGAAAACACCTTCAGGTGCGTTAATTCCGGTGTCAGCATTTACCGAAATTAACTATCGTACTGTACCGAGAACTTTAGGTTCATTTGGTCAGCAAAATTCTTTTAGAATCTATGGCGGTATTCTACCTGGGGTTACTAAAGAACAAGCATTACAAACGTTAGAAACTGCAGCGGCGAATATTTTACCGCATAACTATAACTTAGATTATGCGGGTGAATCGCGACAAATAAGAACGGAAGGCAATAGCCTAATTACCGTAATGGGTATTTCGTTGATGATTGTTTTCTTGGTATTGGCAATTCAGTTTAATAGCTATCGAGATCCTTTAGTTATCTTGCTTGGTTGTGTGCCTTTAGCGTTATCAGGCGCGTTATTACTGCCGTTTTTAGAGCTAACTACTATCAACATATATTCGCAAATTGGCTTAGTGACTTTGGTTGGCTTAATCGCTAAAAATGGTATTTTGATTGTTGAATTTGCTAATCATTTGCAAGAAGAAGGTAAGTGTAAGTTTGATGCAGTTATTGAGTCGGCCACAACACGTTTACGACCAATATTAATGACCACAGCCGCGACGATACTTGGTCACTTCCCATTAGTGTTAGTTACTGGTGCTGGCGCTGAAGCTCGAAATAGTATTGGTATTATTTTGGTGGCGGGTATGGCAATCGGTACGTTTTTTACCTTGTTTGTTTTACCTGTGTTCTATTTATGGATAGCTGAAAATCGTAGTGCTTGTACTACCCATGATTTAGCGAAAGAATCTACTGATACTAAAATTAAACAGCCCTTGAAGAATGCTTCTTAAGCAATACTTTAAGTAGAGCCATGTAATAAAACCGAAAAGTTGTGAAGCTTTTCGGTTTTTTATATTCAAGAATCGTGTATTACGCGAGCGCATGAATGCGCAGGAGCGAATATATTTTGTTACCGAGACTGCTCTTTTTCTAATAGCTCCATTAGCCCGACTAAAGCTACAAAAAGTACCGCTCCGACAGGCCAAATTATCCAAGTTACTGCCCAATTCATTGTCCATAAGCTCCAGCCAAGAAATATAGCGACAAGTAAAGGCCAGTAAAACGCAGCGAGTTTTTCTGCTCTTTTAGTACGCTTACTTTTTTCTGTATCTCCCCCAGTATCTTTTAGAATGCTGTTGTATGCGTCGTATTGAGCTGATATCGGTGCGACAATATAAACCCCTGCCGCTATCATGAGGATCAGGACAATTAACATCATTAAAACGACATCACTGCCATTAGAAAACATGTTAACAACCATCAGTGGCACAAAACTGACGATGAATAGGAATATACCGATTGATAGCCTTTTGTTGTAGCTGGGTTTAAATTTTTGTAGTTTTTCTTTGAAAACACTGTGCACGCCATAGGCCAACTCAAACTCTTCATTGTCTATAACTTCTACATCACTTTCATATTGGTTGGTTTTTATAAAAAAGCTTACTGCGATAGACACCATGACCAAAATGCTAACAACACCCATAGCTGTTGCGATATCGTCAGTCAGGCCTAACTTGCTGGTTTCAGCCATTGCTAAAAAGAAAAATAACGGTATTACAGAGCATACACAAAGCGTAACGCCTTTGGTAACTATGTTTGAAACTTCTATTTTAGTTTCAACGTACTTTGTTGCCTGCTCTAAACTCACCTGTAGAATATTAGTGTCTTTACTTTCATCGCCAGAGTTAAATACTTCATGTTCGTCTTTTAATAAAAAGTCAGTTGAAACGTCAAAAATTTCAGCTAGCTTAATTATTCTATTTAAATCAGGAATGCTATTCGTACTTTCCCATTTAGATACTGACTGTCGAGAAATATTCATTTTTTCTGCCAGCTCTTCCTGTGACCAGCCCAGCTGTTTCCTTAATCTGATAATTTTGTCTGCTAATATCATAAGGGTTTTCCTTTGTTAATTTTTGAGCTGCAATCTTAGGAAATCAGTTAGTTGCAAACTAGCAAGTCAAGTTGTTAATTTGTCAACCAGCGGTTGCAATTGTACTATCTAGCTAAAATTTAATGCTTTTTTTAAGTTCACAAGCAAGTTTTATTATTTAATGCCGACTTTAAATACAATGCTAACAATAAAAATAAACTGTGATTTTTTAGTTTAATATAGTGAGTTCTAACTACTTTTATTTAAACACTCATCACCTTCTGGTGACGCATTTTCGTATTCAACACCATCTGGTTTAAGGTGAGGGCCGGGGCCTAAGTCGCCTAATGTGTCGTACGGATTGGCCAATCTGCAACGGTCAATTGATAAACAGCCACAACCAATACAGCTATCAAGATTATCGCGCAAGGCGATAAGTTGGTTGATGCGTTCGTCGAGTTGATTGTGCCATTGCTTTGAAAGCCTAGTCCAATCATCGAGAGTTACGGTTTTATTATCTGGAATAGTCGCTAGTGCTTCTTTGATCTCTTTTAGCTGAACCCCAGACTTTTGAGCAATTTTTATTACTGATATTTTTCGTAAAACATCACGTGAAAAGCGGCGATGATTGCTGGAATTTCGATGCGAACAAATGAGTCCTTTGTTCTCATAAAAATGAATTGAAGAAATAGCAACACCGCTGCGTTTTGACACTTCGCCAATGGAAAGATCTGTTTTAATTTTATTCATAATGAGCTTGAACCTCAATTAAGGTTGAGGTGATATCATAGCAATGAATGTGATGAACAATAAACAAAAAGGGCCACGTTTTACCGCAGCCCTTCCTTAAATACTTATATTTTAAAGAAACATTCTATTGTAGTTGTACTTCAAAGGTAAGGAATACGCCGCCGTGTTCTTTGTCAGCAAGTGTTTTGTTTTTTGCATCTTGTTCATGCTCAGCAATTAGTAAATAACGGCCAGCATGCATTGGGGTAAAAGTAATTTCGCCTTTGTTATTGCTTTTCATTGTTAATGTTTCTGGATTGTTTCTGTAACGAGCACCATCACGGGTGATTTCAACTTCGACGCCCGATTGCACTTTGCCATTGTAAGTAAATACGAAAGTTGCGGGTTCATTTTCTACCACTTCTGATGGATGTGTTTTAGGTAATAATTCTAAGAATTTCCCATCAATCGCATAGTTCTCAGTAGGATTGTTCATGGTGATGTAGCTTTCAATTCGCGTAAGGCCGTAGGCGGTTTGCAGGCTAGTTGCGTTTGCTGGAACTAGTGACTTTAATTCCATTTTATTTACGCGAGCACGGTGGCGTTTATCACCTACTTTGTAAGTTGAAAAGTAACTAGGTGTTGAATTATTAGTAATTTTATATGTACCGCTTTCTTCGATAAAATAATCAGCAACTGATTTTCTATGAGCTTTGTATGCTGAAGAAGGACGTGATTTTTTACCCGATGGCGTTAAAATGCTTAGTGGGTCGATACTCAGTGCTTTATCAACATTAAACACTTCATTTGACGCTGTAGCGTCTAATGTTACCCACTCTCCACGCTCTGAAGAAAGTGTGAAATGGCTTGGTAATATCCAGCGTGAATGTGCGCTAACTTGGCTACTAACGGCAAGGGCTAGCATCACTAATGTTGCTTTTTTAAAGTTCATGTTTTTGCTCCTAAGGGGGTAACAGTAAAAGTAATTTCGCCAGTTTCAGCGGTTTCTTTTAAGGTGAATTGTTGAGTTTGATTGTTTAAAGAAAACTTTTGTTTAAGTAGTGCTCTACCACCTTTTTCACGAACAACTTCGATGTAAAGGGTGTAGTCACCTTCGGTAAGTGCGTGTTGTTCATCATCGGTAAGCTTGAACGAAAGTGGGAAACTACCAGCAGCATGAGTCGCTGAGGTAATTGCATCAACTAATTCAGCATCTTTCCTGCCGACGTTTCGCCACCAGCGACGAATATCTTTTAACCATTTAGGCTCTTTACGCCAAAGTAGCAGTGTACGAACTGATTTTCTGTCGTTGTTTTCAAGCCAAACCGCTACGTAAGGTGGGTGATATTCACCTTGTTGCTGTTTGAGTTCGAGCTTTATTGCCAGTGTGCCTGCATTGCTTTCATATGCTTGTGATGATTGCGATACGGAAACTAATAACAGGAGAAAAACCAGTAAAACGGTTTTAATGGCGCGATGTGAAAATAAAGTACTCATCAGGTTTGTCGTGTTCCTTTAGGCTAGGTAAATAATGCTAAATAGGGCAAAAATAGTACTGCCAATACTGAGCAGTAATGTTCTGCGAAAGCGCTTTTGTGGCATTGCTAAAATAAAGCCTGTAATGGCAAAGATAATAAAAAGTAGACTAGAAAGATCAATAATCCAACCCCAAAAATTGCTGGTGTTTCGGCCTTTATGTAAATCACTTAGCACTGCCCACCAGCCGTAATGAGTTTGCTCAAAAAACACCTCTCCAGAAGCTAAGTCAACGGACACACTGGCACTTTCACCTGCTTGCTTGATGCTATAGAACAATTCTCCAGACATTAATTCGATGCTAGCGTTGGCTAATGAAATAGCTAAAGTCTGTTCTAGCTCAGTGGTGATTTTTTGTTGTTGCTCAGTAGTAACTAGGTCATTTTCTAGAGTGAGTTTTTGTACGCCTTTAATGGTGGCTTCTATTTCTATAACTTGCGGTTGGTGATCTCGAAACCACTCAGGGTGATTAAGCGTTATGCCTGTAACTGAGAAAAATAGCAGCAAAGTTAGCAAGGCCATAGAAACATAAACATGTATCAGTCGTGCTAGGTTTAGTGTTTTTTTTGATGGTTTCATTACTACTCATGCTTATTTTTGAAATTTATTATTGGCACTAGTTATTAAATACATATAAACAAAAAGGCGTGTTGAGATATCAACACGCCGAAAGCTTAAACTTGTTAGTAATTAAAATGCTAGCTGTGCAGCAACACGAAAACTAATACCATCAGCTGCCGTTACACTACTAGTACCACCGCCAATAAGGTATTTTTTGTCTAGCAAGTTATTGATGTTAAAGCGTAGGTTAAGCTCATGGTTGCTTATATCCATTTGATATGTTGCACCAACATCAATACGTGTGTAGCTATCTTTTTCGATGGTGTTGGCACTATCAGCAAAACGAGCTCCTTCATAGAATGCACCAGCATTGAAAGCAAGCTTTTCAGTGAATTCGTAACGAGACCATAAGGCCGCAGACCACTCAGGTACATCTCTTGGCGTTTTGCCCTGATAGTTTTCGTCTTGTTCATACTCCGCGTCAATATTAATCAGTGAAGACATGATAAATAGTTTATCGTTTATCGCACCTTGGGCACCTAATTCAAAACCTTTATGGCGTTGTTTTCCTGCTTGTGTTGTGCGTGTTTCAAATTCAGGGTGATCAATATCTTCACTGATCAACTTGCCTTTTTTACTGATATCAAAAATAGCACCGCTTAATAATAACCTGTCATCAACTAGCTGCCATTTTACACCGATTTCACTTTGCTTTGACTCCATCGCATCTAATTTCATGCCGTGGTTAATATCGGTATCATTATTTAAGGTTTCACTTCTTTGTGGCTCAAAACCCTCTGTGTAGCTGTAATAAATTGTTGCTTGTTCTGAAGGGTGATAAAGCACGCCAAACTTAGGTGAAAATGATTCACTATCAGCATTTTCCTTGTTTTGTTTATCATAACGACCACCAAATGAAACCTGCCAGTTATCATTGAAAGTCACTAAGTCTTGCAAATAAACACCGTAATAATCATATTCGCTAGTATATAAAGTATCGTCATCTCTATAGTCAATATCAGGTTTGACGGGTTCGCTTTGGCCGGTAGAATAAGTCACTGATGAAGCTTTAACTTTAAGTTGACCATAGTAATAATCAAGTGAATTTGCACCGATTAACAATTGGTGATTAACACCAGCAAAGTCGAACTCGCCAGTAAAATCGATAAACTTAGTGGTGAACTGCCAGTCATCAAAGCGGTCATATGGTTTTGATGTGTACTCATCACCTTCGTTGAAATTAGCTGGTTTTTTAGCGGCAGATTCAAAACGTTCACGTTCGAATGTTTGCTTGTTATAGCCAATGGCAACCTGCCAATTATCATTAATACTGTAGTTAATATCGGCACCATAGTTCTCTACATCGATATCAGTGAATGCCCAAGACATGTCACGAATAGTTTTACGGTCGCCAATCAAGTCGCCATCTTCATTTAGCCAACCGCCAGTATCTAAACCGGCTTTATCGTTGGTGTAGTCATAATGTACGCGCAGAGATAGATCGTCAGATACATCATAATCAACAACTAAAGCGCCCAGAAAACGATCACGTTCACGTTGGTCACCATTTTGATATTCACGTTGATAAGTAACATCTTGCTTAACTAAATTGGCACGATATCTAAGTGACTCTTCATCGTTTAATGCACCGCCCGCGTCTAAAGTGAAACGAGTTGAACCTTCCTGGTCAGTATCAGCACCGATATTAAGCAATGTTCTTGCTGTTGGCTTCTTAGTTACCATATTAACTAAGCCACCAGGGCCAGATTGACCATATAAAATACTAGAAGGGCCTTTAATAACTTCCACGCTTTCTAATGTTTCTATTGGCTGTTGATAATGCGACCAATGCTGATGTCCGTCACGTAAATAACCATTTGATGAACTTAGTTCAAAACCTCTGAGGTTAAAAACTTCACGGTTACGTTGTTTTGAACCTGCTGAAAGACTCGCGTCGTTAGTTAGTACTTCACCTAAAGTTGTCGCCAATTGTTCTTCAACAATAGTACTCGGAATTACAGTTACTGACTGCGCCGTCTCAAGTAGTGAGACATCTGTACGCATAGCGCCTTTAGCTTCATCTACTTTGTAATCGTTAAAATAACTTCCGGTAACTTCGATAACTTCTATCGATTTGCTGTCAGCATGGGCTAGTGGCGTGGCCATAGAAATTGCTAAAAACAGCGGTGAGTACTTCATATTAATCTCCAAATTATTAACTATTGTTCTAAGGTAAAATGCAGCGAGCATTAAGTGATCGGGAATGTTAATGATAGTGATTATCGTTTGCAAGCTGTATTTTCAATAATTAGAGTAAAAAGTCGATTTACACAAGTTTTTGACTAAATTGGTCGCCAAATGAGCAGCGAAATAGGCTAGTTTTTTGTGAAATTCAATTTGTTGGCGTGTTTTATATCAATTGAAATAAATAATTGGTCATTCTAAAGTGGCCTAATTATCTAATATCTGCGTTGCTTTCAATCCTAATAGATAGTTATTGCTCGACGATATGTTCCTACATTGTTCTACTGATTTACATCCATGTAAGAATCAATCAAGCGTCTTACTTTTGAACATTTATTCTCGCTTATAATTGATCACTTACTGAATTTAATTGGCATTAGCTGTGATTAAAATATTGAAATCTTCTCATTTATATCAAATTATTATTGTCTTCTTAGTTGCTGATCGGGCATGCTGATCACAATGCTTTTTCATAGTAAGTGCTAGATAGTTTATTCAATTACTTAGTTAATGCTCTTGCTACCATTCTTCAATAAAAGGAAAGTTAATGTTTAGTCATATCATGATTGGTGCGAACGATGTGCAGGCATCGAAAGTGTTTTACGATGCAATTTTAGGTGAGTTAGGTCATAAGCCTGGCGTTATGGATGATAAGGGCCGATGCTTTTATTTTACTGATACTGGCGTTTTTGCTTTAACTAAGCCGATTGATGGTGAAGAAGCCTGCAATGGCAATGGTAGCACTATCGGTTTTGCTGCAACATCTCCTGAGCAAGCCGATGCTTGGCATGCTACCGGTGTTGCTAATGGTGGCATTGCTTGCGAAGATGCTCCAGGTGTTCGAGAAGGTACTATAGGCAAGCTTTATCTTGCGTATCTTCGTGACCCTTCAGGTAACAAAATTTGTGCTCTACACAGGGTAAGTTAATGGCTCGCTTATTAGTATAGTGACGCAAGTAGTGATCAAAAGTGACTAGGTACTATTACTTAGTCATTTTAAACTTTCAGGTGCTTATAAGTATCGAATGTTTATTTTTTATTCTGAGTTAATACTTTGTGCGCTACTTTGGATCTTGTATTTTTTGGTAGTAATGAACAGAGAACAACATTTTTAGCATATCATTTTAGTGTCGTCGCTAATAAATCCTGAATTCCTCCTTACTTATATCAACTATTAAAAATTGTAAGGTATTGCTTTTTTTTTAAAATATCTCAAGTGTTTTATGTTGCTGAGATTAGAATGAAATTCTATTTTGTTAGCAAAGGTCTATTAGTGATAACATTATTATTAAATATTTTTATAGTAGTAGTGTTTATCAAAAATAAACTTTACTGATCTCTAAAGGCTAACTATCCAATGTTTAACTTATTTACCCGCGCAACCGTACAAACTCGACTCCTGATTGGCTTTGGAGCGGTAATATTGATGATGGTAGTGATCACTATCGTTGGCATTAATAGCGTTAATGCTATCGATAAGTCGATGACAATGATCACAGATATGAACTCGGTTAAGCAACGCCACGCGATAAACTTTCGTGGTAGTGTGCATGATAGAGCTATTGCAATACGTGATGTGGTTTTAGTACGAGAGAGCCATGAATTACAGAGCACTTTAAAAGATATTACCCGCTTAGAGGCGTTTTATAATGAATCGCGCGTGCCACTTGATCAACTTATGATGAAGGGCTCGACCTCAAGTGAAAATAACATTCTTGAAATCATTAAACGTATCGAAAGAAAAACTATGCCCTTGGTTGAGCGTGTTGTCACTGAAGTTCAACAAGGTAATAAGCAACAAGCAGAGCAATTACTGTTAGCGTCAGTTAGACCAGCGTTTGTTGAATGGCTAGCGGCGATTAATCAATTTATCGACTATCAAGAAATTGAAAACCAAAAAGCGACTAAAATGGTGCGAGAAACTGCTGCAAGTTTTGAAGGTGTTATGCTGGCGTTGACGGCTATTGCATTCCTTATTAGTGGCTTTATTGTTTACCGTATTGCAAAAGGTTTAAGAGTTTCCCTTGATGGCGAACCGAGTGAAGTTGCACGCTTATTGTCGCAAGTTGCAGAAGGTGATTTAACACAAAGTATTGAAGTGCGTTATGAAAATAGTGTTTTATTCTCGTTAAAGAAAACGCAAAGCCAATTAAGCTCAACTGTGGCTAATATAGCAGGGGCATCAAAAGAAATTAATAGTCAAATCGATATTGTATCAACAGGCTCCGCTGATGTACTGGCATTAGTACAACAGCAGCGTGAATACACAGTACTAGCAACAGAAAATCTCAACGATATGCGCGATAAAACCTACACAGTGTCGGAATTATTGGTGCAAACCGAGCAAAACTCCTCACAAACATTAGACTCATGTACTGCTGGCAGTGAATCAGTTAATGCGACGGCGGAGGAAATTGAGAAGGTGTTAACTACGGTAAGTAGTGCGCTAGATAAACTTCAAAAGCTTGAACAGCGCACTAAAGATATTAGCGGTATTATTTCGGTGATCAGTGGCATATCAGACCAAACTAATTTATTAGCATTAAATGCGGCGATTGAAGCGGCAAGGGCAGGCGAATCAGGTCGAGGCTTTGCGGTAGTTGCAGATGAAGTCAGAACTTTAGCGCAGAGTACAGGCTCAGCAACCTCAGAAATTGAAGCTATGCTAACCGAAATAACGAAAGAAACGGCTGATTCAGTTGTAGCAATGGAATCGACATTACCTAAAATTGAGAAAGGACTTGCTCTAGGTGTTGATTCTGCCGAATTATTAAAAGCCATTGAAAACCAAGCGAATGATTCATTATTAAATGTTCGCCAAGTGGTTGATGCCTCGAAAGAGCAAATTGTTGCCATTGATGGTTTATATGAAGGCATGAAAAGTGTTGCTGATATGGCCGATTCTTCTACACGTTCATTAGAAAGAAATAATGATGTAGCATTAACGCTTGGTACTTTAGCTAATAATTTAAAGCAACAAATAGCTTATTTTAAAGTGAATTCAGTAAGCTAAATTGAGCTGTTTTATTTTTATTAAAAAAGACGCTAAGTAGCGTCTTTTTTAATTGCTTTTATTGCAAGCTCAGCGCTTTAAACTCTACATTGATACTTGTTGTATTTGACCCTTTAATCTTCACTTTTCTTTAAACAACGACCTCTTGGTTCGTTACCCTCATGTAATACGGTTTCCGAGTGCAGGAACTGGGCGGCTGCAGCAGAATCTTTTACTTTGGTCGCACTACGTTGCAGCATTTCCGCTTCAAACTCGGTTAATACATTGTTTCTGATCCCAAGCTCACGCCATTGAGATTGTGGCCGACAACCTTTTGTGATCCCTCGAGCTAAGGCTAGTGCGTCTAGCAGCGCTTGATTTGCTCCTTGTCCTTTGAATGGGCTCATAGGATGAGCGGCATCGCCGATTAAAGTAACTTGTTGGCCATTTTCTAACAACTCTGCGGCAAGTGGTTTTCGGTCATACACTGGATAACCGGAAATTTGTGCTGCCTGAGTTGCCGCTAGAATTTGAGGAATAGGGTTGTGCCACTGGCATCGTCGATTTGCTTCTTCTTTGAGCGCTTGTGGGCCTTTAGCACTCAAGGTTTTGGCGTCGTCTTCTTGCATTGGAAAGCTAAGCTGCCACATCACTGAGTTTGATGTATAAGGCATCATGTAGATCCGCTCATTGCCATTAGCGGTTTGAAACACCGTGGCGGAGTCTAGCAAATTACTAACAACATCTTGAATACTTTCTAAAGGGCAGATACCCAAAATAACAATGCAGCCTAAGTAACATAATGGCGAAGCATCTTCGCCAATCAATAGTTTCCGTACAGTGCTACGAATACCATCAGCCCCAACAACTAAATCTGCAGTGGCATGTTTAATTTCCCCGGCTACTTGAAAGCTTAAACTCACTCCTTCGTCATGAGATTCTTTAAAATCAAGGAGTTGATGATTCCATCGCACTGAGTTTTGATCGCCTAGTTGCTTAAGTAGGGCTAAACGTAATGATTGTCTAGCAATATGGATGTTAGTGCGTTTGGGAGCTGTTTTTGACGTTGACTGGCCCCATTTTCTAATCCCCCATTCACCAATGACTTTTCCTTCGGTGGTATGAACAACGTGTTTAGTTGAAACGACACCATCTTCCAATGAAAAAATTCCTAAGCCTTCAATTGCTCTACTCGCTTGTTGTAACGTTAGCCCATAACCTTGAGAACGCACATCGAAGTCACTATCACGCTCGTAAAGTGTAAAAGGAATTCCTCGATGCAAACAAGCTACAGCGAGTGCTACACCACCTATTCCACCACCAATAATGGCAATGTGTGGGTAATTTTCATTGTCAGCTAAAGGATGAGTAGCGGCAGGTAATAAGCCAACGCCTTCACAGTTTGTACATGTATGGAGGTGGCCTTTAGGGCGAACGGGTGCTATTCCTTCACGATTGAACTTTTCAAATTCATCTAATTCTCTTTGATAGCGCAGTTTAATTTTTTTACGGAGCCCTTTACTTTTTTTGCCACGCCCCTGACATGCTAGGCAAATAGTCCAGTTAGTTTCTTTATTCTTCAATTTTTTCACCTACTTCATATTTAACTAGGCTATTAATTTCTGTGCTATAAGAAAAACCTTAATCTATGATTAACGTTGATAGTCGAGTTTTGATTGTTACTGTTTGTCAAAATATTTATGAAAAGTAATAAAGTATTATTATACGAATAATTCATTTGAAAACATATTGAAAAAGTTTATAACAGCGGTCATAGATGTAATAAAAACCCGGGCAGCATATTTAAAACACGATGCGATAAAGTTTTGTTTTATGAAAAATGATTCGTCGATTGTATTTTCTATAAAAAGCTAATACACCTATATGTATTAGCTTTTTATTTAGCAGAACATTAGTACGCTTGCTCTAAATCAGTCACGTTATTAATTACTAGATTCTCTTTATTTTGATTCTGAATGTAGGCCATTAAATATTCTGCATCTTTCCAAACACCACCAAGTGTCGCTGAGCCTCGGGTATATAACCAAGGTAGGCCAATAAAATATAAGCCTTCAACATCATTACTTACTCCACGATGGTTACTTGGGTAGTTCATTTCATCAAAGGTGATATTTTCGATCCAAAAGAAGTTAGGTTTGAATCCTGTAGCCCAAACAATATTTTTAATACTGCTGATACTACCTTTTTGAAATTTTATACTGGTTTTATTTGCGGATAAAGTTCTACCAACATGAATAACGTTCTTTTTTGCTAGCAGCGACTTTACGTCAGTACCAATCACCGGTTGCACGCCTTTACTTAACCATTTGCCAATTTTACTGTCGCGAGTAACGGATAAAAAGCCGATTTTGGTAAACCACCACCATAACGTTTTTCCTAAAAATGATTGCGGAATTGCAGTGATTTTATCAGTGCCTGAGAAGTAAGCGGTACGGCCAGTTTCTGCTATTTCTGATAAGATTTGTACGCCAGAATCGCCAGCACCTACCACTAAACAATCGCCATCTTGCAGTTGCGCAGGGCTTTTATAGTGCTCGCTGTGCAATTGAGTAACATTTTCATCAATATCAACGTGGCAAGGCGGTGTAAAAGGGGTATGAAAAGGACCCGTGGCAATAATAACTTGCTTCGCTTGATAACTTCCCGTTGCACTGGTTATTTCAAAAATGCCATCAACTTTCTTTATCGAGTTAACTTTTTTATTGAATTCAATTGGTAGAGAAAATTGTTCAACATAACTTTTTAAATAATCAGCTACTTCATATTTATTAGGGTAATAACCTTTAGGAAATGGAAACTTCATCCCTGGAAGGTGATTGTATTCTGTAGGGGTAAATAACTTCAATGAATCCCAGCGCTTTAGCCAAGGTGCACCAATATGTTCATTAGCATCTAATATCAGATAATCTTTATTGTTTTTGGATAAATTATAAGCGATTGATAGCCCTGATTGTCCTGCGCCAATGATGATAAATTCTTTCATGGAGTCCAGTTAAGTTAGTACAGTTATTAATATGCGCACATTCTAACAGAATACAGTGCAACTTAGTTAGACCTCTAAGTGTTTTTGTCTCTTAAGTTAGCTTGTTCAAGTTTAACGTTAGGTATTACATGTCTTTAGAGTGATAAGTACTACATAGAGTTCTAATTAAATTGTAAAGAATGATGTAAAAATAAATTTACATGACCTGAAGCCGATGAAGTATTTTACTGAACTAGTGCAAAGCTAAAGTTGCTTGATGATATTACGGCTAAAATGTCAACGTTATTGCAAGTTAATGAGGTTTTGGCTTAAGGTAAAGCTATAAGGTAACTTGTACTGATAGCTTGAAATTTTATTTTCATTACCTGACATCTTTAAATAAAACAGTCTTAACAAGTTTTAGCCCGATGATATTTAAGGGTATTTCTTACTCTGTTTTATATTACTTCCTAATGAAAGTGATGCCTAACCCATTGTTATTATTAGGATGTAGTTATACTATTGACTGACGGTACTTATTTACATTTATTACAATGAATTCTTTCTACTGTTCTATCGCAGATGAATTATTCATATCAGGGATTTTAATATGGCTACTATTTTAAATCTTAATCATGAATCAAAAACGTTAAGTTACTTAAATGCCTATCATTGTTTTGGTCGCTCAACGACTAATGCTGATACCGTTATTGATGCACCTGAAATATCTCGACTACATGCAGTCATCGAGTGGGTAGATGAGCAATACGTTATTCGTGATATTAGTAGCAATGGTACCTGGGTTAACGACTCTAAGTTAATTAAAGACTGTGTTCAAAAGCTTAATGTTGGAGATAAAATTTATTTTGCGAGAACCGAAGCACATGGTTTTTTAGTACAAGAACTTAGTCCACCACAAAATATGTTACTTGCGATTGAATCGTCGGTGACTAACAAAACACCAAGCCCAATTATGCTGAGTGACTCCAATATATTACCTTCAACCCAGCAGCCAGAAATAGCTTTGTTTTATGTGCACAGCAAAGACAAATGGTATAAAGAGTATCTTGATGATGTAACGGGTGTCGCTTACGCTGTATCCGACTTAGATATCGTTAATTTTTCCGGTAAAAATTGGCAGCTCAAATTAAATAGTCCAACAGAAAATACAGCACATTTGGCTAAACCTAAATTATTAGCTCACCAAATTAAGTATCGTTTTAATTTAAGCCAGGATGAAGAAACAACCGAGCTAACGATTACCGCTAATGATGAGGAGTTTTATTTGTCTGATAGAGCTCATCATTATTTAGTGCTAAGTTTAGCGAGAGATCGCGATGAAGATGCTAAAAAAGGCATCGATGAATATAACCAAGGCTGGCGATTACGAGAAACTATTGCTAAAGACCTTGGAGAAGATATGCCGTTTGTTAACACCCATGTTTTTCGAGCTAAGCGCCAACTTGTAAGTACACTTAATGATGTTTGTGATGGTGATGTACTTATCGAGAAAAAAGGCAATAAAATACGTTTTGCTGGTAGTTCATACCGCATCTATCAAGGTAATAAGTTAATAGTGAACCGCGGACAAGAAAAAGTATCCCTTACGGTCATGCATGGATAAGAGTTTGCCGCAGTATACCCGTGAACGATTATTGGGCGAAGGAGGGATGGGGAAGGTTTACTTAGCGACTGACAACCAATTACAGCGTCAAGTGGCAATTAAAGAGTTAACTGCGCCAATAAAAAATCAAACACAAGGCGAAAACGTTGATCTAGTACTCAAAGAGGCACGCTTATTAGCACGCGTTAATCATCGCAATATTATTCAAATATACAACATTCATGACCAAGACGGCAAAACCTCGTTAGTCATGGAGTATTTCAAAAGCAAAACCCTTACACAATTTCAAAACGAAACGATAACCACACTGGTTCAAAAATTAGATTTGCTCACCCAATTAGCTGCAGGCTTAGCGCAAGCGCACCGTAGCGATATTATACATTGTGATTTAAAGCCAACCAATATACTGGTTAATGAGCAAGGCGAGCTTAAAATTACTGACTTTGGCATAGCGCGTTTAACGGGCAATAAAAAAACAGTATCTCCAATTCATCAGTCATTAGACACTGCTGAATACGGTTGCTTGTTTTTTATGTCGCCTGAGCAAATAAAGCAACAAGTAGTTGATTATCGTAGTGATATTTTTTCACTAGGTATTATTGCTTACCAGTTAATGGTTGGTAGTCATCCGTTTGGCAAAGGCTCGACACTAGAGGTGGCTAACAGGATATGCCAACAAACACCTGAACATGCTAAAAACTTAATGATTGCAACGCCAAGTGCATTAACTGATTTATTGATGGAAATGTTAATAAAGCCAGTAGAAGAACGTACATTAACCGCGAATATAATTGAAAATCGGTTGAGCCATATTCGAGCGGCTTTACTGCAAGCCGATATTAATGAGCAGGCAACCACAATGCTGCCTAATATTGACAAAAATTTTGCGTTAAGCTCTAGCGCTAAGATTGAATCAAGCCAAGTTTCAAAAGTGTTGTTAAAACCGCAACATAAACAAGCTAAAAACAAACTCATTAACGTTGCTTTAAGCCTATGTATATTGTGCTTAGTTATAGCGACAAGCTTTTGGTTTTATAGTGGCCCAGAAATAACAACAAAATATCTGGTTATTTTGAAGCCAACGCTGACAAATAGCCCGCTAATGGCACCCATGCAGCAAGATTTAGTGATCTCAGCCGTTGAAGATGCTTTACGACAAGCGGTAATAAATACTGAAAACATGTACTTAGTGTCACAGCGAGAAGTGAACGCTATTACTAAAGTTTACCCTAACGATTTAAGAAAACTGAAGCAAGCGGTTGGTGCCTCAGACATTATTTCCACAGCACTTGAGTGTGACAATAACCGCTGTAAAGTCAGCTTTTCACGTTTGATTGCTAACGTAAATAATACGGAAAGCCTAGTGGTAAAGTCTGAAAAAAATTGGCTAGCGCCTATCGAAAAGTTCAATGTTATTTATAGCACCAGCCAAACACAATTTGCCTCGCTTTACCCTGAGTTAGCAGAAGTGAATCAATCAGGTTTATTGCAACGGCCAATTAATGAGGATGATTATCGAGATTATATTGCACTTTATAGCCAGGTTAGGGGGCAAGGAGATTATAGTGCGGCGAGTTTAACAGAGTTAGAAGCTATACTGGCCCGATCTCCGTATCTATATGCTGGCTATCGTTTATATCGAAATATAGCTTTAGATTTATATTTTGATTCGCAAGATAATAAATACTTAAATAAGCTCAATATAATATTAGAGAATTCCCCACCTGAATATCGTTTCAGTATTTATGAAGCAATAGATAGGTTTTGGTTAGCGTCAGATATTGGAGAGACTGAAAAAGCTAAATTGCAGATTAATGAAGCTAAGAAAAGAGGAGTAGATACTTTGACTATTTCAGAATTTGAGGCTTATATATTATTTAGTAACGGTGAATATAAAAAAGCTGTTAATGCGTATTCTAATGCTTTTAATTTACGTCCTAGCTCTAGCTTACTTTATAATATTGCGTTTAGTTATTGGCGATTGGGTGATTTGGTTAAATCAAAAAATGCACTAAGTAAGATGCTGAAGATGGTCCCCAACAATTATAAAGCTCAACGACTGCAAGCGAATATTTGGTTACTCCAAGGAAATATCGAATTAGCTATTACAGCCTTTAAAAAAATAGTAGATGAAGAAAGTAGCAGTACTGATTTATCTAATTTGGGATTAGCTTATAGCTTAAACAAACAATATATAAAATCATTGGCATATGCGAAATTAGCAGTAGATAAAAACCCCAAAAATACAATTAACTTATTAAATCTAGCTGATATAGAACTGATTTTAGGGAATATAAGGATAGCTAAGGCTCATTACCAAAAAATAATAGATGCTCCCGAGAATAAGCAGCAATATAGATATTGGCTAGATCTATCACTAGCCTATTTGCATTTAAACAAATCAAAACTATCAATTGAATCATTAAACAATGCCAAAAAATTAGCGCCTGATAATGGCGAGGTCGCTTATACTTCTTCACTTATTTATAGCTCGTTGGGGGAATTTACATCTGCGGTAGTAGAAGCAAAAAAAGCGTTGAATAATAAAGTCGGTGTTGTTTGGTTTAACCTTCCTTGGTTTGATAAATTATGTGAAAAACAAGACTTTAAACAATTAATGATGAATTATGATAATGCTTTACGTTGCTCTACGTAACGTCACTCCCCTATGCTAGTTAGCTAATTGAAATTAATTTCGAATTACCCCTCCACCATCATTAATTCCGGTTATTGAAGCTTCTTCCTCACTTATTGCAGCACCACTTATCGTTACTAGCTGTAAAAATGTCTCTGAATCTGTTTCTGCTAAATCTAATAAACGTTCGAGCTGCGCTGGTTTTGATTCAGCCATTCTTAATACTTGGTTAAGTAGCTCTTTATTGCCTAGAGCTACTGTATTTAACCTCTCAAGCAGAGCTGGGTTGGTTTCTGCTATCGTGATTAGCATGGCAGTAGAGCTTGCAGCGTTAACGTTTGGTAAAAAACTGCAGCTGATTAGAGCGACTATTATTGATAACACTTTAAAATATTTTTTCATCGTTTTTCCTATCAAATTTTATGACGCTCAGCTTGAGCTCACTTGAAATCGAATAGAAATTTAAGGGATAGACTTACTTAAAACCATGACTATCAATGTCAGAACTAGAGTTTTCTATTTTTATGGCTTCTAATTATTAGGGGTATAAAAGTAACTTCTTATTTAACAAATGCTTATTTTTTATTCTAACTTCTAATTCGTTACCACAATTAAGTGAGCCAACCATTGCAATTTTTATTATCCTGAACTGAACTGTTATTTCTCATGTTTGCAAAAATTTATAAAAATAGTTTAACATTTTCAATGAGATGATAGGTGACATGCCGTGCAATGTAATTTTTTCTTGGATCTAGGTATAGTTCATTCAAAGCTGACTTTGTCGCTTTATTTTATGTTCAAATATTCTGATTAAACGGGTTATGGTAAATAAAATAGCTCTGGGCACAGGTAGTAAGGATGCTAACGATATATGAAAAACAATTGGGCGATTGCATTTATTAGTATGAATTCAGCCCACTATGTCGCACCAAAAGGAAGAGCAAATTTGGAGAAACCAATGAGAATGGCTGCACAGCCCCTTAACTTTTGAGTTTCTCGACTTTCACCAACTTACTTATGAAAAAGAATAGGGCAGCAATAGTAGTAAATTAATCTAATAGGAATGTAAGCATGTCGGATGATAAAACAGGCAGAAGCCAGGAAGATAGCAAGCAAGTCGATATTAATGAGGATAAAGAAATAGCCCATTGGTGCGAATTTTTTAGCTGTTCTGAAGATGATTTGAGAGTTGCAGTAATGGCCGTTGGAAAGTCGCTGAATACACTTACAAAATATTTTGACAAATAAAGTAAAATTAGCACTAAAATTAGAAAATTAGCACGACACCCACTGTAACTGGAACAATTCAAACCATTACTCTACGCTGAAGTAAGTAAATCACCTTAGCAGGGAAGAGCTATGGCAACGCGAAGAAAGCAGCAAATTAGTTTAGCGGATACGCCTTATTATCACTGCATTGTTCGTTGCGTTCGACGAGCTTTTTTATGTGGTGAGGATAAGGTTTCAGGTCAGAGCTATGAACACCGTCGAGGTTGGGTCGAAGACAAGCTACATATTCTCACGCAAGTATTTGCGATTGATGTTTGTGCCTATGCAGTGATGAGTAATCATTACCATGTCGTGTTATGTATTGATGAAGCCAAAGCAAAACAATGGACAATGACAGAGGTGCTTGAACGTTGGCATCAATTATACAAAGGCACGCTGCTAACTAGGCAATATTGTCGTGATGAAAAGTTAACTAAACCACTACTTGATATTGTTATAGCGACAAGTGAAGTTTATCGAAAACGCTTGATGAAAATAAGCTGGTTCATGGGCAATATCAATGAAGGTGTTGCAAGAGACGCTAATCAAGAAGATAACTGTACAGGGCGCTTCTGGGAAGGCAGGTTTACCTCTCAAGCATTATTGGATGAAGCAGCGCTTGCGGCCTGTATGGCGTATGTTGATTTAAACCCTATTCGAGCAAAAATAGCAAAAACGCCAGAGAATTCAGACCATACGAGCATAAAATTACGCTGTGAAAATGTGTTGAAAAACCAACAGCCCGATACACTTTTCCCTTTTATTGGTAACCCAAGAAAAGTGATGCCGAAGGGCTTACCTTTTGAATTATCAGATTATCTTGAATTAGTGGAGTTAACTGGACGCTGTATCCGAGAAGATAAGCGTGGATACATCGAGGGAAATCAACCAGCGATACTCAGCCGTCTAAGTATATCAGCTGAAAATTGGTTAATTATCACGACAGAGTTCAGCACTCAATTTCATGGTGCTGTAGGTCATGAAGATGCACTGAGTGACTATTGTCAGCACAAAAAATTAAAGCGACGACAAAACCTGAGTCACTGCAATAAACTCTTTGCTTAAAGCTTTGGTTATAACGTCATAAAACATTATCAGATTATTCTGAGGACGACTATTGCTGAAATTTTATTATTTCAGGTTAAATTGATTAAAAAATAGTTCTTGCTCTCAAAAGCCTTTCCACCAGTCACATCTTGAAGCGCTACCGTTAGTAAATTAATGAGATATTGATATTTTGTTGTTTAGATTATTTACAGTGAGTGTCATGCTAAATATCAGTATGTGTCTTCTCAATCTCTTGGGTGTTTTAAGTCAAAAGATTTGAGAATATTTATTTTTAATTCTGACGAATGATAATTCATATCTTCAATTTTTAGAGCTTTAATCGCATCTGACACTGTTGTTACCCTTTCTGCATCTAAAGTCACAGCTCTTCGAAGTCGTCTTAAGTTCAAGCTAAAATTAACATTTATATCTCTAGAAGTAATAAGTTGGAGAGTATTACTTAAACTAGTAATTTTTAGCTCAAAATTCTTAGCGTGTAAAATATGATTAGTGTTCGGAACGGGAGTCAACCAATAGTCTGTTGCCTCTTTTAATAAATCATCAGTTAATTTAAACATATGTGTTATCAAGCCATATGTTTCATTTCTTGAGGTGATTCTTTTCGCGTTAGAGTATATTACTTTCCAACCAATGTAAGTCAGGATAATACTAATCAATAATACTAGAGTGGCTGTTATGGCAGGATTACTATTTAAATAGGAGAGCATCTATTTCATTCCATCTTCTGATGAGCTTCTGTAATATACTCCCAAATTTCATCGTAATAGCTTTCGTCGTTAGTTATTATAAATAATCGATCCTTAATTTCTTGAAAAGGAATGCCTGCTCGAATTAATCCTCCAAATGCCTCATCAAAGAACGAGGAACCGAAACCTCGATCGACATTATCTAGCAGTACTTCTATTTTATCTTTACTTTCTCTGAATACAGGAAGTAGCTGTTCATTTCTAAACCTATCTCCAGTCCATTTACCATCAGATGGATGCTGGTCGGTTGCAAATTGAAACCTGCCAAAAGGTTTTTCAGAAAAATCTCTAGCAATATCTATATTTATCATATTATTTCGCCTTAATTTGCCAACAAAGTAATGTGCCATTTAGCCTTAATGGTAATCTTGATGTTTCTATATCTTTATCGTGAAAATACCTATAAAGGCCTTGTTCACTAATTATTAATAATTTATCTTTCTCAACAGAGCTCACAGGCTTAATAATATTTGCAGAGCCTCTTCCTCTCCCCTCAGTGCCAATAATATTCATTGTAGAAGTATTTTTCTTCATTGCATTGACAATAATCTCTTGATCTAGGTTGTTTTTGTAAAAATTTAATTTTTTAAAAGAAGTCGGAATACCACACCCTTTATCAAATATACAAAAATTTAATGTATCATCTTTAATATAGGCATATTGCCACCATCTTGTAACTGATCCTTTAGGATGGTATCTATAAGCGTGTTGATTTATATTAAGCATAGCTTCATTTATTGCAACACCTAGTTCTTTTGAGAAGTTAGAGTATTGTTTCTTTAAATATTTAAATGTCTTATCGTAATGTTCTTCTGCGTCGTAGCCTGATTGAAAATTATTACCTAACTCCCAGTTTCTATCTAACTTTCTTTTCGTTCCATATTTAATTGCATCCCAGAGCCCACTCTTGCGCACTAAAGATCTAATTGCTTGGTTCACAGGAAGGATAACTTTAATAATATCATGCCTATTAGTGGTAATTTGGGCATTGGTTATATACGCAAACAATAGCAGGGCTGATGGTGCATGGAAAAACTCCAATCGACTTAAGTCAATGAGCATTTTCTCATTTATTCGAGTGAAATGGTCGATATTATCTAAAAAATCAATAGATATTTTGGCCGTCTCCATAGACTTAACTGAAAATAATCGAGGCACCTTAAGAATATGCCTCCCATCTTTAATAATAGATGTATTATTCGTAAGCTCCATTAGATCCATTTATACAACCTTACCCTTTGATATTTCGAATATTAATTTGAGCATGTTAACATAATTAATATCGTAACAAATTAAAATTCAATAATAAATGAAGCTACTTCATCAACTATAATGCATCCAATTAACAACAATTAACAACAATTAACAAGAACACTCACCTTAATTTCTTTGGAACATGAATTCGAAAATGTAAAGTGACTGATGAAATGGGCGCACCAATTTGAAGCGAGTACCACATCAAAATAACAATAAATTCCAGGCATAAAAAAAAACCGCAATTAAGCGGTTTCTTATCATAAACGCTAGTCTGTTTATGGCCAAATCTAAAAGTTACTAGGTATAACTAATAAACTAAAAACGGTCTTTATTTTGGTGGAGCGGGGGGGAATCGAACCCCCGTCCAAAAAGCCTACATCCTTGGTACTACATGCTTAGTCGATTATTTATTTAACCAATTAGACGCCAGTCGACAGGCTTCGTCATGGTGAGCTTAATACTATTTCGCGGTTCAGCCTTAAGCGTGCTTCCCTCGCTATCCTATTTGGGGTGACCATCGATCCTCGAAACAACAGGACAATTTATGAGGCGATGGCTAGCCTTAAGCGGCTAGTGCGAACGTTTCGTCGTTAGCAATTATAGTTTTGCGGCTTTTTACCAGGCAAACCGCCCCTGGGCATGCACCTCGGGTTTCATGAATCTTGTCGAATCCTAGATCCGCCCCAAAGTTTTACTCTTTTTTCTATAAGCTAAACTAGCCTATGGTGTGCATTGTACAACGCTTAGGTTAAATAGACAACGTGATATTTTTTAACCACTTGTTCTAATGGTGCTTAGCGGTCTAAATTTTTATTTTTCATTAAACGGCCTTTATCAACGGCCCATTCACGGTCTTTAATATCAGAGCGTTTATCGTGATCTTTCTTACCTTTACCTAAGTGAAACTCTAATTTAACCCAACATGCTTTCCAATACATGGCAGTGGCAATTAAGGAATAACCATCACGCTCAACAGCGGCAGTAATTTTTTCCAACTCTCTGCGATTTAATAGTAATTTTCGGTCACGATTAGGGTCACAAACTACGTGGCTAGATGCGGCGTTAAGTGGTGTTATTTCAGCGCCTAGTAAGTAAGCTTCGCCGCCTTTAATATGCACGTAACAGTCAGATATGTTGACTTTGCCACTTCGGATTGATTTTATTTCCCAACCCTGCAAGCTCATGCCACCTTCAAATTTGTCGGTTAAAGCGTAGTTATGACGCGCTTTTTTATTTAGAGCAATGGTATTGCTGTTTGATTTTTTTTTCTTGGCCATTATATTTCCATTATTTGCACTTTTGGTTTGCTACCAAAATAGCAATCGTAAACATTATACGGAGAAATTATGCTATTTAAACGGCTTATTTATCATTTTTCACTTTAATGCGTTTTTTGACGACATTTGCTATGATAGCGACCATTGAGAATTGGAGGGTGAATGCCAAACATAAGTCGTAGTGCATTAGTGATGCACAGTGTAGAAGATATGTATCATCTAATTAATGATGTGCTTGCCTACCCGAAGTTTTTACCTGATTGTAGTGACAGTAAAATAATTGCCCAAGATGAGCGTTCGATGACCGCAGCTTTATTAGTGTCTAAAGGTGGCTTAAAAAAGTGGTTCACTACTGAAAATATTTTGGTAAGTAACCGAGAGGTTAAGATGAGCTTAGTTGATGGGCCATTTAAGCAACTTATTGGGGGTTGGCAATTAAAAGCCTTGTCAGAAGATGCCTGTAAAATTGAATTAAATTTAGATTATGAATTCTCTAATAAAGTGTTCGATTTAGCCTTTGGTCGGGTATTTAATAATTTAGCCAATAACATGGTGCACTCTTTCACTATGCGCGCTAAAGAAATTTATGGCTAAAAGTAAAAATTACAGTTTAATAATGTATTAATGGGTGTTTAATAGAATATGAGCGAACAAAAGATGAATGATATTACTAGTGATGAAGCAGCTAGCAACATAGATGTGGTTGCAGGCAAATGTAATATTGAAATTGTCTACGGTACACCGCAAAGGCAAGAAATCATCAATATCGAAGTTGATGAAAACACAACCATTGAACAAGCGATAATAGTCTCAGGCATCATTGAAGAGTTTCCTGAGATTGATTTAGCGGTTAACAATGTTGGCATATGGAACCGAGTCGCTAAGTTAAAAGATATTGTCAAAGATTTAGACCGTATTGAAGTATACCGTCCGTTACTTGCTGATCCCAAAGAAGTACGTAAACGCAGGGCTGAGAAAGCGAAAGAAGAAGGGCGAGCAGATAAAATTACTGGCGGTCGAGTTGACCCACGCAGAAGCAAGGCGGGAGAATCTTAACTCATTGGAAAACTAGCTCTCTAAAAACAAAAAAAGCATGCTTAGCGCATGCTTTTGTATTTCTAGGTTTAACTAAATATTAGTTAACCATTGGAACAAAGTAACTTTCTGGTAATTCAAAATCACCTTCCGCATTCACTACCTTGTTATCTTCAAAGGTAATAGTGAATTGTTTTTTAGAATTTAATTTATCACTTCTGCCTGATTTAAAACGGTAAACATAGTGCCAAATGTTACTATTGAAGCTATCTTCAAGAACAGGACTGCCCAAAACAAATTTAACTTGTTCTTTTGTCATTGCAATTTGAAGTTTGTCGATGTCTTTTTGTTCTAGGTAGTTCCCTTGTGGGATATCAATGCGATAAACCCAGCTAGAACAAGCAGAAACAGATAGGGCGATAACAATCGCTAATACTCTAAACAACATGGTAAATACATTATCCTTTTTAGTTTGAACGGGGATAATAGCGAAGCGGACTACGAGATACAAAATAATTTTTAGTTTATTTCGCCCGCTTGGCTGTATTCGCTTTATCCTGCCAGTAATTCTTGCGCACTAGCCAGGCTATTTTCGGTAACTTTATCACCGGCAAGTAAACGCGCAATTTCTTGGACGCGACCATTGCTAGAAAGTTCCGTTACTGTGGTTTCTGTGTGCTCTCCGTCAGTTAATTTAGCCACGAATAATTGTTGATGGCCTTTGCTGGCGACCTGCGGTAAGTGAGTTACACAGATGACTTGCGTGTTCTTAGCTAGTTGCTGTAACTTTTTACCCACCATTGCAGCGGTGGGGCCACTGATGCCGACATCAACTTCATCAAATATTAAACTTGGCGTAATAACTTTGTCGGCCAATATCACTTGCATGGCTAAACTAATACGTGAAAGTTCACCTCCTGAGGCCACTTTATTCATGGCTTCAAGTGCTTGCCCCGGGTTTAAGCTAGCTAAGTAACTAACATTATCAAGGCCATTGACTGACAAGTTTTGCTCTTGAGCTTGGCTAACATCAATTAAAAAATTGCCATGCTGCATGTTTAATTCAGCCATACTATTGGTGATTAACTTGCTGAGTTTTTTCGCTGCTTTTGTTCTTGACGTTGATAAGGTTAATGCTGCCTCGTGATATTTGTTTTTTGCTGTTTCAATATCGTCATTAATTTGTTCTAACCGAGTTTCATCAGAGCTAAATAGTTGTAATTCTTGTAATAGTTGTTGATGAAGGTCAGCTAATTTTTCTGGTGCAACTTGATGCTTTTTCGCTAGTTGCACGGCAGTTGAATAACGTTCTTCAATTAACGTATAAGCTTGCGGATCAAGCTCTAAGCTCTCGTAATAATGTTTGACTTCTTGGCTGGCATCTTCAATTTGAATAAGCGCTTCATTAAGCTGCTCTGCAATGGCTTTAAGTGTTGGGTCGTAATGACTTAGTGAGGAAATTTGTTCCGCACTTTGGCGTAAACTATCAACAACATTAGACTGCTCATTTTCAGATAATAGCTGCGCAGCCACTAAGGTTTCATTAAGAATGTGCTGGCCATTACTTTGGCGTTTATAATCAATTTCTAAACTTTCAAATTCGTTAGGTTGTAATGAAAATTCATTAAGCTCGTTGACTTGATATTGCAATAACTGTTGCTTAGCTTCACGTTGTATTTTGCTTTCTTGTAGTTGCTTAGCTTCTTGGCTGAGTTCACGCCATCGATGATAATAAAATTTTACGTCATCGAGTAAATGTTGATGACTGGCGTAAGCGTCGAGTATGTTACGTTGCTCATTAGCCTTAACGATAAGTTGGTGGTCATGTTGTCCGTGAATATTAATGAGCAACTGGCCAATTTCTTTTAGCTGTACTAAAGGGACTTGGCTGCCATTTATATACGACTTTGAGCGACCTTCAGCGGAAATAACCCGGCGTAGAATACATTCGTTCTCATGCAACATATCATTCTTTTTTAGCCATTTTTGCGCGGGTTTATTTTTACCGGTATCAAATGTTGCCGCCAGTTCAGCCTTGGCGCAGTTTGGACGAACAACATTGGTTACGGCTCTGTCACCCAAACACAGTCCTAAGGCATCAATGGCAATTGATTTACCCGCACCCGTTTCACCAGTGATTGTTGTCATACCTTGTTGCCAATCAATGTCGAGTGAACGGACAATGGCAAAATTTTGAATGTTGAGTTGCAGTAACATAGTCGCCTCACTAACTTTATTATCATTATGTTGCAATAAAGTGTCGTATTAATAACCAAAAAACCAGATACTGTTAATTTATACAGTATCTGGTTTTTATTCAAGCTATGTTTACAACTTTATTCTTAATTAACTATTTTAAAGGGCTGCGAGACAGCTAAGATTAATAAAGTTTGTTACCCCAACTTAACTTGTTTCGTAAAACATTAAAGTAGTTGTGATCAAGGGGGTGTATTAAACGTAAAGTAAACTCGCTTTTTTTTATGATCACTTCATCACCAGGCATTACGGCTAAAATAACGTGGCCGTCACAACTAACCTGTAAATTTTCGTAATTTTCATTCGCTAGTTTGAGCTTAATTTCACTGTTGCCGTCAACGACAATAGGCCGACTGGTTAATGTATGCGGAAACATAGGAACTAGTGAAAGAGCGTTTAAATTTGGCGTTAAAATAGGGCCGCCTGCTGACATTGAGTAGGCCGTTGAACCTGTTGGCGTTGATACAATGAGTCCGTCTGAGCGTTGACTAAACATAAAGCTACCATCGATGTAGACTTCAAATTCGATCATGTTGGCAACTTTCCCCGCATGTAATACGGCTTCGTTTACTGCGCTGTTAGAGCTTTTGAGTTTGCCATGACGGTAGACTTCAGCTTCAATAATAAAGCGTTGCTCAGAGCGTGATTCACCATTTAAGATTGCATTAAGTGGCGCGGTTAAATCATCGGGTGACAGATCAGTTAGGAAACCTAAGTTTCCACGATTAACGCCTAAAACGCCAATGTCGTAACATGAGAGTACGCGAGCCGCGCCTAGCATGTAACCGTCACCGCCAACGACGATTGCTAAGTCAGCTTGTTGACCAATTTCAGTTAGAGAAGCAACAGCAACATTGTTAATATTTATTGACGGCGCTACTGAACTTTCTATTAGCACCTGATAACCTTGTTGTGATAAATATTGATGTAATGTTTCTATGGTTGAGCTGGCACCCTCATGATGAGGCTTACCAATAAGTCCAACTGTTTCGTATAATTTACTCACTTTGGGATAAACCTTAATAAAATAGGCAACTAACCGCAGTTTCGCGCTATTTTACTCGCTTGTAAAGTTGACTTTTTTTTAAATGATTTACTTTTGTGCTTGAATCATAAAAACAAGCCCCCATAATTAGCGGTATTGTGTTTTACCAACTTTGAAAATTAAAAATACTTTGGAGTTTTTCATGACTAACGAGTCAACAGAAAATAAAAGTGCTGAAGAAATAGCAGCAGATGAATTAGCAGCAGAAATTATTGAACAAGCTGAAGAGCAAGTTGAAGAGCAACATGTGCATGCTCATGAAGTTGTTAGCGAAGAGCAAGAAAAAATAAATGAGCTTGAGCTTTCATTAGCCGCTGCTAAGTCTACGGTAACAGATCAAAAAGACTCTGTTATTCGCGCCAAAGCAGAAGTCGATAATGTTCGTCGTCGCGCTGCACAAGATGTTGAGAAAGCCCGTAAATTTGCTTTAGAGAAGTTTGCTAGCGAAATGCTGGTAACTGTTGATAACTTAGAGCGTGCATTGCAAAATATTGATAAAGATGATGAAAACAATAAAGGCATTATTGAAGGCATCGAATTAACTTATCAAGGTTTATTATCTTCGTTAGAAAAATTTGCCATTAAAGCCATTGATCCACAAGATCAGCCATTCAACCCTGAATTACATCAAGCGATGTCAATGCAAGAAGTTGAAGGTGTTGCCGCCAATACTGTTATTGCGGTAATGCAAAAAGGTTATGAGTTAAATGGTCGTTTAATTCGCCCTGCTATGGTGATGGTTTCGAAAGCTAAGCCAAGTGTTGATACTACGGCTTAATTTTATTTTTTAGCTAGTTTTAGACTTTTATTGCTAAATAACGTTTTAAGTAAAGATGAAAAACCAGACAAGTGTCTGGTTTTTTTATGTCTTTTATTGCTGAATAATATAACAAGCAGAAGCTTAATTGGCATTAATAAAGAGAAGAAGAAATAAAATTTAACATTTTTTAGTTTTTTTCGATAAAAATAGTTGAAAAGACTTTTTCCTGCCCCCACTAACTGTTCATCGAAAGATTTAATCTTTATTTTTAACATATAAGTATTCGGAGATCCTCAAGATGGGCAAAATTATTGGTATTGACCTAGGGACAACAAACTCTTGTGTTGCTGTTCTAGATGGCGGCACAGCACGTGTAATTGAAAATGCGGAAGGCGATCGTACAACTCCTTCAATCATTGCATACACAGAAGAAGGCGAAACTTTAGTAGGTCAACCTGCTAAGCGTCAATCAGTTACAAACCCGACAAACACGTTATACGCTATTAAGCGTTTAATCGGTCGTCGTTTTGAAGACAAAGAAGTTCAGCGTGATATCGGTATTATGCCATTTGGTATTGTTAAAGCTGATAACGGTGATGCGTGGGTTACAGCACGTGATAAAAACGTTGCTCCACCACAGGTTTCAGCTGAAGTTTTAGCTAAAATGAAAAAAACAGCTGAAGACTACTTAGGTGAAACAATTTCTGAAGCAGTAATTACCGTTCCTGCTTACTTCAACGATTCACAACGTCAAGCAACTAAAGATGCTGGTCGTATTGCTGGTCTTGATGTTAAACGTATTATCAACGAGCCAACTGCTGCTGCCCTTGCCTACGGCATGGACAAGCAAGAAGGCGACAAAGTTGTTGCAGTATACGATTTAGGTGGTGGTACATTTGATATCTCTATCATCGAAATTGATGAAGTTGAAGGCGAGCACACGTTTGAAGTACTTGCGACTAACGGTGACACTCACTTAGGTGGTGAAGATTTTGATAACCGTTTAATCAACTACCTAGTAGCTGAATTCAAAAAAGACCAAGGCATGGATTTAACAACTGATCCATTAGCTATGCAACGTTTGAAAGAAGCGGCTGAAAAAGCGAAATGTGAACTTTCTTCTGCACAACAAACTGATGTTAACTTACCTTACATCACTGCAGATGCAAGTGGCCCTAAGCATATGAACATCAAAGTAACACGTGCTAAATTAGAGTCATTAGTTGAAGATATGGTTAAAGCAACTTTAGAGCCGCTTAAGCAAGCACTTAAAGATGCAGACTTATCAGTAAGTGACATCAATGATGTTATCTTGGTTGGTGGTCAATCACGTATGCCAATGGTACAAGCCGCAGTAACTGATTTCTTCGGTAAAGAGCCACGTAAAGACGTTAACCCTGATGAAGCAGTAGCTGCTGGTGCAGCAATTCAAGCGGGTGTTCTTTCTGGTGATGTAACTGACGTTCTATTATTAGATGTTACGCCGTTATCATTAGGTATTGAGACTATGGGCGGCGTGATGACGAAAGTTATCGACAAAAACACCACTATCCCAACGAAACAATCTCAAACGTTCTCAACAGCTGATGATAACCAAGCTGCTGTAACTGTTCATGTTGTACAAGGTGAGCGTAAGCAAGCTTCTGCTAACAAATCTTTAGGTCAGTTTAACCTTGAAGGTATCGATGCAGCACCACGTGGTACGCCACAAATCGAAGTAACTTTCGATATTGATGCTGATGGTATTTTGCATGTAACAGCTAAAGATAAGAACACAGGTAAAGAACAAAAAATTACCATTAAAGCTTCTTCTGGTTTATCAGATGATGAAGTAGAGCAAATGGTACGTGACGCTGAAGCAAATGCCGACGAAGATGCGAAGTTTGAAGAGCTTGTACAAGCTCGTAACCAAGCTGATGGCATGGTTCACGCAACACGTAAGCAAATTGAAGAAGCAGGCGAAGATTTTGCTGGCGAAGACAAAGAAAAACTTGAAGCAGCATTAACTGAACTTGAAACAGCGGTTAAAGGTGATGATAAAGAAGCAATTGATGCTAAATCACAAGCTGTTATTGAAGCTTCTGCTAAGTTAATGGAAATCGCTCAAGCGAAATCTCAAGCAGAAGGCGGTGCTCCTGAAGGCGCAGCTCCGGAAGCAGATTCATCAGCACCAGCTGGCGATGATGTTGTAGACGCTGAGTTTGAAGAAGTTAAAGACGATAAGTAATCATTAATTATTGAATGGTCTACTGTCGCGCTCAATAGTTGCGTTGGACATGCTCACATACACTTGTATGCTCCGCATGTCCGCCTTGCTCTAGAACGCTACAGCGACAATTTAAATAATTAAACATTTGTTGTTTATAAAGAAAATGAAAGCGTCGATAATTATCGGCGCTTTGCTTTATCAAAAGAAAGGGTAAAGTAGCAACGAAATGTTGTGAATTAACTTCACAATGCTATAAAAAATTAATCATTAATTGATATTAATTTGCTTGGATTTTTGATGTTTTGAATATGGTTAAAACATCGAGTTAAGAAACCAAACAAATTAGTATCCATAAATTTGAAGTAAAGAAATTAAACCTATGTCAAAACGCGATTATTATGAAGTGCTTAGTGTTGCAAAAGATGCATCTGAGCGTGATATCAAAAAAGCCTATAAACGTTTAGCGATGAAGTTACATCCGGATCGTAACGAAGGTGACAAAGCTAAAGAAGAGCAATTTAAAGAAGTTAAAGAAGCTTACGAAATCTTAAATGATGATCAAAAGCGTGCAGCGTATGATCAATACGGCCATGCAGCTTTTGAACAAGGTGGCCACGGTGGTGGTGGCGGTTTTGGCGGTGGACAAGACTTCGGCGATGCTTTTGGCGATATTTTTGGTGATATCTTTGGTGGCGGCGGCCGTCGTGGTGGTGGGCAATCTCGTCAACGTCGTGGTAGCGATTTACGTTATAACCTTGACCTTAGCCTTGAAGAAGCGGTTAAAGGTAAAACACTTGAAATTAAAGTACCAACGTTTGTAAGTTGTGATCCATGTGATGGCAGTGGCGCTAAGAAAGGCACCAGTGCAAAAACATGTTCAACTTGTCATGGCCATGGCCAAGTACAGATGCGTCAAGGTTTGTTTGCTGTACAACAGACGTGTCCAACGTGTTCTGGTAAAGGTAAGGTTATTTCAAGTCCATGTACTTCTTGTCGTGGCCAAGGCCGTGTTGAGAAAACAAAAACGTTGTCAGTTAAAATTCCACCAGGTGTAGATACTGGTGACAGAATTCGTTTATCTGGCGAAGGTGAAGCGGGTGAGCATGGTGCACCAGCAGGTGATTTATATGTTCAAGCCAATGTAAAAGAGCATAAAATATTTGTTCGTGATGAAAATCATTTATATTGTGAAGTGCCAATTAGTTTCACCACAGCTGCTCTAGGCGGTGACATTGAAGTGCCAACGCTTGAAGGTAAAGTTAAGCTGAAAATACCGAAAGAAACGCAAACGGGTAAAATGTTCCGTTTACGTGGTAAGGGTGTTAAATCAGTACGTAGCCATTCAACTGGCGACTTGATGTGCAAAGTTGTTATTGAAACACCTGTGAGCCTGTCTGGCGACCAAGCTGACTTATTACGTCAGTTAGAAGAAAAGATGGGTAAAAGCACCAGTAAACATAGCCCGAAGGAAACCGGTTTTTTTGATGGTGTGAAAAAATTCTTCGATGACCTTAAAAGCTAAAGTCACTCGATAATTACATTACTGTAAATCCTACTTCGGTAGGATTTTTTTTGTTCGAAGAAAACAGTTATAATATAAACGAGCTTACTTCATTGATTTATTTCGATTGATTCAATTTGATAGGTTTTAGTTTACTAATTTTCCTTTAGCCTATATATGAGAATGCATTTATGAAAAAAATATTGTTTAGTATTTTGTTTTTATTGAGTCAAATAAGTTTTGCTGAGGATGAAGTTAAAGAGTTGCCACCACTGGACCCCGCATATATGGGTATACATGGAATGGCACTATTTACACAAGGGTCTAGTATCTATGCATCGCATATGCCGTTATATAAGAAGCCACATAATGTTCAGCTACTGTATAAAATAGATAATGATAACTTAGCAGTGTTGCAAATGATTCGAGACGGCGAACTAATTACTGCTAAGCCAGAGAAATTTAACTTACAACGTTTAATACGTGGTGAAAAATTAACGGTAAATGTGGATTTATATGCAGGGCACTTTGAACGCGATGGCATGCTCGTTTATGAGAGCATTCCTTTAACTTTTGATAAGCAAGTCTACGTTAGAACATTTGATGACATACAGCCGTCGAATAGAAAGCAAAACTATGATGTGGTTCCATTAAGAAAAAATTATAAAATTTATATTCACAGGATTCAGCAGGCACCCAGCTTTGATCATATCATAGGCATTGATTTAGAAGCTGGTTGTTTAACCAAGTTTAATACATCATCACCTGTACCTAAGCGTAGCGAACTACAATATAAATTTATTAATTGTGGCACTATGAAGCCATTGTATTTTGAAACAGGAGACTTTCAAAAAAAGTAACGTTTTCGAAATATTAGTTACTTCAGGTACACGTAATAAAAAAGAGCCTTTAGCTGCTCTTTTTTATTTTTAGGTGATTGTTATAGTACGATGATATTGATGTGAAAAGTAACCATAATGTATGAGTGCTATGTTTCATCATCAAAGTTTGGTAGCACGCCACTGCGACTATGCTCGAAGATGAGAGAAGTTTCTACCGTAGTCACTTCTTCGCGTGAAGTAATAGCATTAAAAACAAACTGACGTAAGTGTTCGCTATCTCTTACTGACATATGAATGAAGTAATCATAATTGCCCCCCATGTGATACAAACTAATAATTTCGGGTAGTTTTAGTAAATCATCTCTTAGTTGATTTACAATTATTTCCGAGTAAGGTTGCAGCTTAATTGCTGCAATTGCCTCAATATTGCCACCGATACTTTTGAAGTTAATATCAATGAATGCGTTGTTAATTACACCATTGTTCTTCATCCGTTTTACGCGCTCTAAACATGTTGATGGGGCAATGCCAATTTGAGCCGCAAGTTCTTTATTGGTGATATCCGCATCTTTATATAGCAAAGTTAAGATACGTAAATCTATATCATCTAATTTTTTCATTAATATTTTAACCTTAGGCTAAGCCTAATTTGTTTATACGCTTTTCTTAACTAAATATTACACTTATTAATTCCAAGATTGCTAGCTTATTCACTATAAATATGAATTATTTTCGATATTTATACCTGTTTCCGAATTTTAACCTTACTATTTTTAACTATTAAAAAATACGCTTATGTATTTGTATTACATTCCATCATGACATATTATGTCATGATGGAAAGCAAACGTAGTGAGCATAAATGATTATTAAGAATATAAATGACTTTTTAAACTTGGAAGCAGCTAGTGGTATTATTTTAATGTTTGCTGCTGTTGCGGCAATGGTGATCGCCAATTCTTCTTTTGTATCTTATTACGATATGCTGTTGAACATTCCTGTACAAGTTTCTGTTGGCAGTTTTGAAATAGCTAAACCGTTATTATTATGGATTAACGATGGCTTGATGGCATTGTTTTTCTTCCTTGTTGGTTTAGAGCTAAAGCGAGAGTTTTTAGAAGGCGATTTATCGCAACCGGGGCAAATTACCTTACCTGCAATTGGCGCGCTAGGTGGAATGCTAGTACCTGCACTATGTTATGTGGCATTTAACTACAATGATCCAGAAGCGATTAATGGTTGGGCTATTCCGACGGCAACAGATATCGCCTTCGCATTAGGTATTTTATCAATTATTGGCAGTAAAGTTCCCCTGCAACTTAAAGTATTCTTAACGTCTTTAGCAATATTTGATGATTTAGGCGCAATCATTGTTATTGCTCTATTTTATACTGACCAGCTTTCAATATTGTCATTGATATTTTCAGCAATAGTATTAACGATTTTATTTACCATGAACAATCGCGGTGTAACGAGCACGGCACCTTATATCTTCTTAGGCATCATTTTATGGGTGGCAGTATTAAAGTCAGGTGTACATGCAACATTAGCAGGTGTTGTTCTAGCTTTCTTTATTCCAATTAAGGGTAAAAACGATGAACCTTCACCATTAAAATCGTTAGAACATAATTTACATTCATTAGTGGCCTTTATCGTTTTACCTGTATTTGCCTTTGCCAATGCTGGCATAAGCTTCTCGGGTATTGGTGTTGAACAAGTGATGGCGCCAGTGCCACTAGGTATTATTGTTGGTTTAATTGTTGGGAAACAATTAGGAGTATTTGGCTTTTGCTTTATTGCTATTAAATTAGGGTTAACAAAATTACCGGCCAATGTTAGTTGGCGTTTACTGTACGGTGCTGCCATTTTATGTGGTGTTGGTTTTACCATGAGTTTATTTATTGGTTCTTTAGCATTTGAACAAGGCAATAGCGGAAACCTTATCTTTCAAGATCGATTAGGAATTGTTATAGGCTCATTAATATCGGGTGTTTTAGGTTACTTCGTCATTAAAGGCGGCGTAAATAAGTTTTCAAAATCAGCCGCGACTATATAAAAATAAAGTAATGAAAATAAAAGGAATTGTTATGAATGTTGAAAAATTAAATGTCCCAGTAAAAACGATTGCAATTGTTGTTGCAGCAGTTGTTGCAGGAATGAATTCTGTATACACGGTAAATGAGGGGCATATTGGTATAGTAAAGCGCTTTAGTGAAGCTAAAGAGCAAGTTAATCCAGGGCTACATTTTAAAGTACCATTTATTGATAGCGTTGAAGAAATAGAAGTACGTACCCGAAAAAATGAAGAAAAAATGGCATCGAGTACTAAAGAGCAAATGCCTGTTACGATCAGTGTTTCTGTTAACTGGACTGTTGATAAAACGGCAGCATTGGAACTATTTAGGCAATATGGCGGCTTATCACAATTTGAAAGCCGTATTTTAGATCCTCGTTTTAGATCGGCAACTAAAGATGTTATTCCACAATATGATGCTGAGAAATTGATCCAAGACCGAGCTAGTGCTATTCAAGCGATCGAAGCAAACTTTATTGAGGAAATGAGAGACTTTCCGGTAACTGTTGATAATATTCAAATTGAAAATATCAAATTACCCGCTAAGTACTTAACGTCAATTGAAACTAAGCAAACTGAAAAAAATCTGGCAGATGCCGAAAAACATAAGTTGGCAAGGCAAAATCTTGAAGCCCAGCGTGATGTAAATACCGCAAAAGCAAAAGCCGATGGTATTAAACTGGTCGCTATTGCTGAAGCTGAGTCGATTCGTATTAAAGGTTTAGCAGAAGCAGAGGCAATAACCGCTAAAGCTAAAGCATTAGGTAATAATCCTCTCATCGTTAAGTTAACCGAAGCGCAAAACTGGGATGGTAGATTACCGGCTACAGTATTAGGCAGTGGCAATATGCCAATTCTAGATATGAGAAATGAGAAAAAGTAAACTTTTCCATTTACTAGGGGTAGTTGATCTTTGTTTAATCATTCAGCTGAGAGATAAAGTCGACTTAATTAAAGCAAAAATGATGCAATTTTCAACATAAAGTAAGACGGCTTTAGCCTTGGATAATGGCTTTTTTTAACGCTAGCTGCATTAGAAATTCGCTTATTTAGAACAACTAAGCCTCATTCATTCTGCTTACTAACGTTAAAATCAGCCTATTGCTGAAAATACAAACGAAGATTAACAACCCCTAAATCTTGTTGATAAAACTGCGATGTAATAATCGTCGTTTGTGCACAGAGTGTACTGTATTTCACGGTCGCATAGATGTGAAAGAAATACGATGTTAGAGTGTGCGCAATTTTTGGATGATTAGCACAAGCTAGTTAATGAGCAAGCTAGTTAATGAGCAAGCTATTGAGAGACAAATGTTAGTTAATGTAGTAAAAGCAACGGAAGTTGTACATCACTTTCAAGATCTAATATCACTTTTTGAGACAACTTTCTTTCAACAATATAATACTCGGCTAGTAAAAGGTGATAAAGAACCTGTTTATCTGCCCGTTAGTGAAACCTGCGAGTATAACCAAATTGTTTTTGCACATGGCTACTATGCCAGCGCTTTACATGAAATTTCCCATTGGTGTTTAGCAGGCTCAGCAAGACGATTACTTGAAGATTTTGGCTATTGGTACTTACCTGATGGTAGAGATCAGCAGCAGCAAATCGAATTTGAAAAAGTTGAAATTAAACCACAAGCTATTGAATGGGCGCTCTGTGTTGCCGTAGGAAAAAAGTTTGATGTTTCAACCGATAATCTTTCAGGCTCAGGTCAAACCGACCGCTTTGCTTTTAAGGATAAAGTATATCAGCAAGTTTGTTATTATCTCGAAGACGGTTTCCCGAGCGATGCAGAAAAATTCATTATGATACTAGCTAAGCATTACCAAAGACCTTGGCCACTAAAGCTTGAATACTTTGAAAGTTTAAATGGGCAATAACTTTATTGGTGCTGACTTTGATTTACGTGTGACTGACTCATCTTATTTACATCACTTATTTTATGCAAAAGTATGCTGTGGTGCATATTTATAGTTGAAATGAGATATTTGAGTATAATGAATCTTAATATGTTTTACATCGTATTCTTGTAGATAAATATGTGAAATAGATATTAAAATGCCACTCATAAGGTGAGTGGCATTTTCATTCATTCATTCATTTATTTTTAACTGTTATTTTACAGATTAAAAATTAACGGTAATTTCATCTGAACAAGCTGTAGTTGCATCACATACTTGATAAATGAATTGGTCTGCTGTTACACGACGTTCACGGTCACGGTAAATACCGCTATTTGATACAGTATCAATTTTCACACCGTTGCGGAATATATCTACTGTTTCTGCAGATGTGCCACTCCAAATGATATCAACACGTATGTTACCTAAACGAGTCTTATAAGCGCGTTTTAATTCAGCTTCGATAGACACAGATGATACAGATATGTTCATTGATTTAGTGCTACTAAAACCGGTTTCATCTGTAACGGTTAGCATAACCTCGTAGTTACCTGTTTCGGCAAAAGTATGAGTCGGATTTTGTTCGTTTGACTCAGAACCATCACCAAAATTCCAGTTCCAGCTAGCAATGTCGCCGTTCCTGTCTGAACTGCTGTCAGTGAACATTGTTGTTAAGCCTTCAGCTTCAAATGTGAAGTCAGCTTCTGGTGCTGCCGGTGCTACATCACCAATGCCTGTAATCGTTAGTGACCAGTTATTTAATGATCCGGTATCTGCAGCGCCACTATCAACGACACTTAAGACCCAATCGCCCATTGCAACTTCACCGCTAAAGGCATCAGTAGAAAAAGTTTTATCAAGGTCTACTGTACCACCACCGACATTACCGTGTAATACCGCTGTTGTGCCAGCAGGCGATGTTAATGATACATTCAAGTCGCCAATCCATGAATGTGATATATTGACATGAATTTCGGAAGCGAAAGCTGTTAGTTCATCAGCAACGTTAATTGTTGATGTAATGCCTGCTGCATCATTATCAGGTATATCAATAACTTCATCACTGCTATAAATGAAATCGTTTAATCCTTGAGGATTAACAAACAGCGTTACACTCGCTGATTTTTCAAGATCACCGCTAGTTCCTGTTACTTCAAAAGAGTATTCACCCCATGCTGTATCTGCAGTCGTTGGAACATTTAGTGAGACAGTAGTACCTGGTGTTGCTGTATTTGATGATAATGTTGCACCATCTAAGTTACCTGTCATTGCTAATGCAACTTCTCCATCCCAATCAGCAATAGAACCAATAGTGAAGTCATATGCTGCTGTTTCACCTGCAACAATTGTGCTCGTGGCAGGTGATACTGACATAATGAAGCCAGGCTCTGGGTTAGAATCTAATAGTGCCGTATGTACATTAAGGCGTTTACCAGTAACCGTGCGGCCTTCTGTTGCAGGGTTAGCATCGCCAGAATTCATTAGTAACTCTTTTAACTCAAGCGTATTTAGCTCAGGGTTAACTGATAATACTAATGCAGCAGCACCTGCAACATGCGGAGTTGCCATAGATGTACCACTATAAGTAGCGTATCCACCAGGTATTGTAGATAGTACATTACGTGCAGGAGCTGCCATATCAACTGAAGTTAAGCCCCATTGCGATGCGGTATACATAGCATCAGTATGGTTAGTACCTGCTATTGAAAGAACACTGTCATGCTCATAGCTTGATGGGTAATGAGGGTTTACATCGTTATCTACAGCGTCGTTACCTGCTGCTGCAACAAATAAAATATCAGCTGCTTCAGAAGATGATATTGCGTCAGATAGTACTTGAGAAAAACCACCGCCGCCCCAGCTATTGTTGATTACGCGAAGGTTAATACCATTATTTTTTAACCCAACCATATAATCAATACATTTTATGGCATCTGATGAAGAGCCTGTGCCTGCAGCAGATAAGAATTTACAACCTACCATAGCTGTTGTGTGGTTTACACCAGCAACACCTTCTGCGTTATTCGCTGAAGCGCCTATAGTACCTGCAACATGGCTACCATGGCCTGCGTCATCCATAGGATCGCCAGAGTCGGTAATGGCATTGATGCCGTGAACATCGTCTACATAACCATTATTGTCGTTATCTATGCCATCACCAGCAATTTCACCAGGGTTAACCCACATGTTTGCTGCTAAGTCAGGGTGACTGTGATCAACACCGGTATCGATAATACCAACAACAACATCTTTTGTTCCCGTTGAGATATCCCATGCTTCTGGTGCATCAATATCTGCATCAGCAATACCGCCAGTTTGTCCGGTATTGTGCATGCCCCATAGTTCAGAAAAACGACTATCGTCAGGTAGTACATTAGCACTATAAATATAATCAGGCTCAGCGTATAAAATTGCTGGATTACCACGTAATTTTTCTAACGCTTGCTTTGAACTCATATTACTAAGTTTGTAATTAGCAATACGGCCATTAGATAAATTATTATATCTATCATCTATTTCATCACGGTTTAAATCGGATATCTTAGCTCGTACTAAGCTTCTAGCATTACGTTTTTCGTCAACCGAAGCTCCGTCTTTGTATACAACGATAATTGAGTCACTAAGGTATTTTTGTGAGTCTTTGTTTGTGACTTCAACTGAAGCATTTGCCAATATAGGTAAAATAGCCAGTGAAAGTGCTGATAGTTTTGCTTTCATATTTTGAATCCATTTCCAGTTATTATAGGTCGAACATATGTCGACTTTCTGATTTAGACTCTCTTTCCTTTTAATGTTTACACACTACTTATGAAACTCTGCAACTGAGTTACGCAACGGGGTTACTTTAAACACTTTCGAAAAGTAAATGCTATAAAAATAGGTAAAATACGACTTTTGTATCAGTTTTTACGAGAAGAAAATAAGGAAATAGTACTTTTTTATTGCGAGTTTACTCAAAGACAAAGTTCGTTAAGATCAGAGTAATTTTAAAATTTTTGCAAATTCATAATAAACTCACGATGAATATTATCTATTTTCGTCACATTTTCTTAAATGAGTATTAATAATCGTTAATGCACCTTTTTGAACTTAAAATTTATTGGATCCATAACTTATTTCTGTACGCCCTTGTAAACACCTTTCTGTTGAGAGGAGTGATACCTCGCCATAGATAATTTTTTTCCGGTTAACTTCGAGGTGTAGTTTTGAAGCTACGACCTTTAATTATTTTTTATCTTCTAATACTTTTTTACTACTTTTGCTGTAAAAATAAAAACAATATTGCTTTGCTTGTTGTAACTGACTGTTATTAATGTGTATTTTTTAAATGCAACTTTTGGGTGATATTTTTAACCGGCGATAACGATTAGAGTTTTTAGCGCAACTGGTGTTGTTGATGTTAGGAAGTAGAGAATAATAATAATGAATGATATGACAAAAAAAAATAAAACGATAAAGCTGAAAGATCAATTATTATTTGGTTTCGCAGCTTATTTGTCATTGAGTACAACATGTTTCTCGCAAGACCTTTCGAACAGCACCGATTTACAGGAGTCTCGATTATCCTTAAGTCTTACACCTACGGCTACTATGACGATAAATGAACAGCAACATCAAGTCATAATTAGCCAATATGGAATACTCAACAAAGCAACAATTAAGCAATTAGCGAATACTTCCAACAATATAATAATTAGCCAAGATGGTATTGGAAATCAGGCACTTATTGAGCAGTTAGGTAACGGTAATTCGGTCAATATTCAACAATCGGGTTACAATAATCACGCTGGTGTTATTCAGGAAGGAGATGCCAATATCGCTAATATCAATCAAGCCGGTGAACAAACTTTTATTGTTCACCAAATTGGAAATGACATGGTTGTCAATATTACACAATATTAACAACCAAACAGTATAGCTGGAGAATAATAGTGAATTTGAATAAATCATTGATCGCATGTGCCATTGTAATGGCGTTAGGAATGAACCAACAAGTATTTGCAACTGAAACTGACTCATCTAAAGAAGCGCCAGTACAAATACAGAGTGACTTCATGGCTGATGCGGCAGGTAATGTCATTATTTTAACGCAAGGCTCTGAAGCAGAAAACGCTTATGGTAACGATGTTAGCTTGTTTCAAGAAGGCGATCAAAATGGTATAAATGCCAGTATAGATGGCGATAATAATACCAGTGAAGTTAGCCAAATAGGTACTGGTAATATCTCTGTCAGCGTTAGTTCAGGTGACAATAATACGCAAAGTACATATCAAGATGGCGCTGATAATGAACTTCAATCTAATGTTGAAGGTAATGATAACTCGGTAACGTTAGTACAAAACGGTACAAGTTCAACGTTTGTTGATAATCGAATTGTCAGCAAAATTATAGGTGACGGCAATACCATTGATGCGACGCAAGAAGAAGGCGGGCAGTGGCTTTATAATCGTAATATGGAAGGCTCTGAGAATAGCGTGACGAGTGTTCAATCGGGTGAATGGAACGAAATACACCTAGACAATGTTGTTGGTGATGGTAATACTTTTGAAGTTGAGCAGGAAGGCTATTACAACATCACTCGTATTACTGACTTACAAGGTAGTAACAATGACTTTGAAATTGAGCAAGAAGGCGATAGAAACGGTGTAACAATTGCCAGCATTGAAGGCGATAGTAATGATATTGAAATAACGCAAGATGGTAACAGTAACTCAGCGATTTCAGATGTTTTTATTGGCTCAGATAATGAAGTGACGTTGACTCAGTTGGGTGATGAAAACACCTCTTCATTTGATGTTATTGGCGATAATAATGATTTCACTGTATCTCAAGCGGGTGCTGAAAATACCTCTTATGTTGGCGCTTTAGGCAATAGCAATGACTTTACTGTTATGCAAAATGGTGATTTAAACTCAAGCCATATTGTTAACTTTAACGGTAGCGATAATGATGTTGATGTTATTCAAGCCGGAACTGAGAACACTGCGATAATTCAAGCTTCGGTTGATGACAATACCTTGTTTTCCAATGATAATAATATTATGTTGAATCAAACTGGTAACCAAAATGATGCTGTTCTTAACATGAGCACTATTTTAGATACCAACAACAACACTATTGATCTCGTTCAAGATGGCGATTTGAATAGCTTAGATATTTTGGTTGAAGGTAGTAATCATACAATTGATATTTTTCAAGATGGTGATGAAAACTTGATTATTGGTGCTGACGGCGCAGATGCAATGTTAATTGGCGGCGCAGCTACTAATTTTGCACTGAACCAAAAAGGCAATGGTAATATTGTGGAAGGTTCAATTATTAGTGGTGGAGGCTCAGTTGAAATTACGCAAATGGGTGATTTCAACACAGCAACTATTGTCCAGCAGTAGTTGTCAATATAATATGTAAATAAGGGGTCAAATAGACCCCTTTAATTTAATTTGAGGTTTCAGTGTTAAGGTTTTGATGTTTAAAAGAATATTATTACTATTGTTGTTGTGCTCTAGTACGCTAACCCTTGCAAAAGAAATAGAGGTTGGTGGCTTGCTTATTGACAATACAATATCACGCTTTGGTCGTGAATTTTCTTATCAGTTCAGTCAATTCTGGCCTGACATTCCAAATACGGGAGGACTAAATGTTCAAATCAAAGAACAAGCCGTACCTCGTGCAGGCACAAAGCTTTCGGTAATTATGAATCATCAAGTTATATACGTAACATATTTGGGACGCAGGCAAGCACCGATGAAACCGCGTGTCGAACAGGCTATTTATATTCTTATTGATGCATTAGCACAATCACAACATCGTCAAACAAATCCAGATTTAGCGGAAAATGGGTGGTAATATGAAAAAATATTTTATGGTAATAGTTTTTAGTTGCGTTGTTTCTTCCAGTGTAATGGCATCAGAATTAGTTTATACGCCAATTAACCCAAGTTTTGGTGGTAATCCCCTTAATGGTAATTTCTTACTAGGTAAAGCACAAAGTCAGAACAAGCATAAAGCACCAGTTGTTCGAAAATCCTACGCTGAAAAATTTCAAGAGTCGCTTGAACGCGCTTATATAAGTAAGCTCGTAAGAGAGATCACTGATGTTGCATTTAATGAAGCTTGTGACGTGGCAGTAGATCCTAGCTGTGAACCAAGTTTATTTGCAGAAGATTCTATTTTTGTTAGTGGCCAGTATGAAATACAAGTTTTAACTAGCGGCTCAGATAGCATCACAGTACAGATAACTCACCTAGAAACAGGTGAAATAACAATAATTGAAGTACCAAGATTTGGATAATTAAAAGTTTGGAAAGTGATATGAAAAAAATAATAATAATAATATTAACAGTAGCACTGTCGGCATGTAGTCATCTTGGTCAACTTATCCCCCCTGAAAAGTCTTTAGCGGTTCAAGTGTCAGAAACAGAAGCGTTTAAAGAGTTAAGGTCATTACCTAAGCCTAAAGGTGCCATTCCTGTTTCAGTGTACTCATTTAGAGATCAAACAGGACAATATAAACCACAAGCAAATGTTAGTTCGTTCTCAACAGCTGTAACACAAGGTGGGACGTCAATATTAATGCAAGCTTTAAGTGATTCTGAATGGTTTATGCCGGTAGAGCGCGAAGGTTTGCAAAATATTATAACCGAACGAAAAATTACACGAGCTGCGCTGCAAACTAATAAATCTGATGCGGATTTGCCTGCACTAACGACAGCCAAAATAATTCTTGAAGGCGGTATTATTAGTTATGACTCCAATACCGTTACTGGTGGTTTTGGTGCTGAATATTTTGGTATTGGTAGTTCTGAATTATATCGAGAAGATATGATATCAGTTTATATGCGCGCAATTGATGTACGAACAGGTAAGGTTCTTGTTTCGGTCGCGACGAGTAAAAAAGTCTTAAGTAAAGAAGTTCGAGCAGGGCTTTTCCGTTATGTAAGTTTTAAACGATTACTTGAAGCTGAAGCTGGTTATACAACTAACGAACCTATGCACACGTGTGTAAAACAAACTATTGAAAAAGCTATTACTGAATTAGTACAAAAAGGTATTGAGCGTAAAGTATGGCATGCAAGAGTATAATTTCATAAGCACGATAAAAGAGTTTTCTATTTATAGCCATCTTTGCTCGAAGTTTGGCTTAAGTATTCGTATAACAACTAAAAGCATCTAATAACTAGAGATTAGTGTCGTACACTTATACTTTATCAAACTAGTGTTTTTTTGTTCCATATCTATTGTGTTTATTTGATTATATTTATTTAAAACAATGTCTTAGTTGTTGTTTTTGGTGGCTCATTTTTTCATCGATATTACGCTAGACATCCTCACATGAACACTGTATGTTAATGAAAGGTTATTTAAATGTAAGCATTTGTAAGCAGCTGCAAGATGCTGTAACTGATGAGTATGAATAAACTTTTCAATTGTTATTTAAATAACCAATTATATCGAATTTTATACTTATTTGAATCTATTGACATAGGGCCTTTCGGTGGTAACGTCTAGTTATTTATAAGTTTTATTTCTAGGGAATATGTAGCTAGCTAAAGTGGTGCGCATTGATATTTACTTTGCATGCTTTATGCTTCGACGTAGTGATGAGGGAAATTCACAATGGAACAAAACGTAAAAAAATTATATGCTTTTTTATTAACGTCAAGGGATGATAAAAGCCAAGAGCCTGTAACAGCATTGAACCGTTTCAGTGAATTAGTGAAAGCTTGCGGTATTGAAGTTGCAGTCAGTGATAAACTACCAGAACAAACTAAGTTAAATTCATTCGATTATATTATAATTGATTTATGTCACCATTGTTTAGGCAACGATTTACAAAAAGACGTTGCTACAATAGCTGCAACTAATAATACTATTTTGTTTAATGCTATTGATGATGTTATATGTGAAAGCACAGCATTGATTTTTGGTGTTAAGGGCGTTTTTTATCAAAGTGATAGAGCTGATATTATTTTAAAAGGTTTAGAGTCGATTATAAATCAAGAGTATTGGTTTAAGCGTTCAACAATGAATAAAGCTGTTACTGATTTACTGAAAACCAAGAAAGCAACGAAGATTGATTTGCTTAACGAACAAAGTAATATTGTTTTACCGAGTTTAACAAAACGAGAAAAAACAATTGTTCACCTGGTTTCTAGTGGCGCACAAAATAAGGAGATTGCTGAGCAATTACATATTAGCCCTAATACCGTAAAAACTCATATTTATAGTCTTTTTCGAAAAACAAGTTCACGTAATAGAATAGAACTGATCACTTGGACGCAACAATTCCATTCAACTCGTCCTGTTTATAATTAACTTTAAACACACCCTAGTGATGCCAGTTTGATTCATGAGTACTTCAAACTGGTAAATAAAGCCTCTACTTTTTGATTTCTTCATTATTAATGTCAATTAATACCAAATCATTGCAGATAAAACATTTTATGTATTTGAATAATGCTTTATTCTTGTCGGCATATTTTTTGTAGTACTTTATATCAATTGGTATTGTTTGAAGTTAAGAGAATAAATTAATGAAAAAGTTTAATTTAGGTCTAGTGATAAACCCAATTGCTGGCATTGGCGGTAGCGTCGCATTAAAAGGCAGTGATGGTGAAGGTGTTGCAGAGCAAGCCATGGCATTGGGCGCGACGGCAAAGTCTAATGATAGAGCCGCGTTAGCGTTAGAAATATTACGGCCTTATAAAGATAATATTGTTATCTATACCGTATCAGGCAGCATGGGACAAAGTACGGCAAATGCTTTGGGTTTTACTACAAAAGTGATAATGCAAGTGGCGCATGAAACCACTAACGAACGCGATACTGAACAGGCAGCGAGTGAGTTAATGACTCATGATATTGACTTATTATTGTTCGCTGGCGGCGATGGCACTGCGCGTAATGTTTGCCATATTGTTGGGGATAAGTTTCCGGTACTGGGTATTCCTGCAGGCTGTAAAATCCATTCAGGTGTATATGCTATTACACCTAAAGCGGCAGGTCGAGTGGTTGAGTTGATGATCACCAATCAGCTCGTCAGTTTAACTGATGCTGATGTGATGGATATTGACGAGAACCTATTTCGCCAAGGCATCGTTAAAGCGAAACGCTATGGCGAGATGCAAGTACCATCTGAGTTACGCTACATACAAGCAGTAAAGTCGGGCGGTAAAGAGTCGGATGAGTTGGTTTTACAAGATATTGCAGCTGATGTGATCTCTAAAATGGATGATGAACTGTTCATTATCGGTTCGGGATCTACTACGGCGTTTGTGATGGAAGAGCTCGCATTAGATAATACCTTATTGGGTGTTGATGCGGTACATGAACAAGCACTAGTCGCCAGTGATTTAACTGAGCCACAGTTATGGCAATTACTTCAAGGTCGAACGCAAGATGGCATTAAATTGGTGATCACCTTAATTGGCGGCCAAGGGCATATTTTTGGTCGAGGTAATCAACAATTGAGTCCAAGAGTTATTCGCGCAATTGGTAAAGAAAACATTTATATCATTGCCACTAAAACCAAACTCAATGCTTTGGATGCTCGTCCGTTAATTACAGATACCGGTGACAGTGAATTGGATATGGAACTCTCGGGCTATCTGCCAGTTATCACTGGCTATAAAGATCAAGTGTTGTACCCGGTTACAAGTCCACAGTAAATACCTTGTTGAACTTGAGATAGACCTTTTAAAATATAGAGTAACCAGTAACGAAAGCTGGTCTAAATGATATTGGAATTAAACATGAAATTTGAAAACCTTACCGCCTTATATCACTATTTAGATGAACAAGTATCACTAAATGTTAGTTCTGATGAACTTTTTGCGGGTAGTTATTTACGTGGTTTTATTAGTTTGGCAGGCAGTGAGTTTGGTGACGAATCACAAGTGTTAACGAAAGCCTTAGCTGACAATGTTACTGAAAAATTGCACGCTGCTCGCACAGAACTTAGCCCGCAAGATCGCCAAATAGTGCAAGACTATTGGCAGCAATTAAATGCTGCCTTTAGCGCTTAAAATCGCCTAATGGCCTTAGTCGAATTTCCTGCGAATAATATCACGGATAACAAAACGGTTAGGTGCCAGATTGAATAGTTGTTCATTATTGAGCGGATATGGCGTACCGCAAATATCCGCGACTAAAATATCTGCCAATAATGGCGCGGTGCATAAGCCACGCGCACCTAAACCTGTCATCATGTATAAGTTATCAATAACTGGTGCTGGTTGATCGTATCGCCAGCGTTTGTCTTTACTTAAATGGCCAAATTGTTGTTTATGAGCTGCAATATCAGGCATAGCGCCAACCATAGGTAAGTGATCTGGTGTCATGCAACGTAGTCGAGCTTTGCTGCTAACAATATCTTTATTTTGCCATTGCACTAGGTCTGGCAAACACCTTGCTAGCATATCAAGATTGAATTTATCTTCTTCCGGCTTTGCTTCGGTATCAAAATTGTTTTTCTGAAAGGTCGCACCAATGCAATGTAAGTTTTTGTTTGCCGGTGTTAAATAACCTTTGTGGCAAATTACCGTAGATAACGGGGCAATTGTTTCATTGCTGGCCATGCTGGTTACTTGCCCACGCACCGATGTTAAGGGTAATTGCTCAATGGTATTTAACGGAATGCCTTGTGCGCCACCACAATAAATTAACACGCTGGCGTTAAAGTTCTCCGTTGTACTGTGCAATAGCCATTTACCGTCAGCTTGTTGGCTAATTTTTTCAATTTTACAACCGGTTTCAACTCGCAGCCTATTGGTTGACTCTGCGGCTTTAAATACCGCTTTGACTAATTGTGCGGGCGCAATCCAACCAGCTTTTGGAAAGAATAGCCCGCCGTGCTCTAAGGTAATGCCAGCTAATTTACTCGCTTGTTCTTTATCAACACTATGAATTAAGCTTTCAGGCCAAACGTTTGAATTGGCAATATGCTGTTGGCGCAGTTCTAAAGCAGGTTTGTATGATATCTCTAATAAGCCACACCAATCATGGTCATAAGTAAAGCCTTGCTCAGCAATGTCTTTATAGCAATTAACGGCTTGTTCAAAAGCATATTGATAGAACAAGCTAATATCGTCAGCTTGTTGATGAATAAGTGGATATAAAGCGCCGATATTATTGCTTGATGCCCCTTGAGCAACACTGAAGTCCTGACAATAAACCGTTACTTTAACGCCACTTTTTGTTAGCGCATAGGCCGCACAGGCAGAAGCAATGCCACCACCAATAATACTGACATGTTGTGGTTTTGCAATAACTTGGCGTTGTTGATAGCCTTTTCCTGATTGCGGGCTTTGTTGAAACACACCCGCGAGCATTTCACTTTTCTTGCCATCGGCAAAACGCTTTTCCACCCTAAAGCCAGCAGAAACAAGCTGGCGTTTAACTTTGCCTGATACCGTAAAGGTGGCAATTGTTGCTTGTTCTTTTGAAAGCCGTGTTATTTGCTCAAATAGCTCGGGTTGCCACATCTCTGGGTTTTTCGTCGGTGAAAAACCATCAAGGAACCAAGCGTCTACTATCGCCATATGTCGATGGTGTGTCTGCGTTGATAGAGTCGATAACCCTAGTGTGGCATCGTCAAATATTAATTGTAATGATACTGCACCATCGAGAAACGAAAGCGTTGCTTCACCGCTTGGGTTTTCCGGATATTGCTCAATAAGTTGCTGACTAAACTCGTTCAGCTCTGGCAGTATTTGCAGTGATTGAACAAGTTGGCTTTTTGATAGTGGGTACTTTTCGACACTGATAAAGCGTAAATGTGTTTTTTTATTATCAGTGCTGTTCTTTTGTCGTATTTTTTGAAAAATTTCTAATGTTAGTAAGAAGTTTAAGCCAGTGCCAAAACCTGTTTCAGCAATAACAAATACACCCGTATGACGCGCTAATCTAACGTTAATATTATTGCCATCGATGAAAACACATTCGCTCTGTTTCGTACCTTGTGCCGTATCAAAATAGATGTCATCAAATTGTGTTGAATAGGGCGAACCATCTTTTTGGAAACTAATTTTTGTTTGTTCAGTCACTTTTTGTCATCTTCTTACTTGTTGTTAGGCACAAAAAAAGGTTATTTTAGCGCGTGTTATTGAGCTCTGTCATGAAAACGTAATAATTCAGTGTACAAGTGTACGCTGGACAGACCAGTATAGGGGGCAAAAGTCTGTATGATACGCCCAGATTTTCTAATTGAATATGGTTATTTAAATGAAACGTGTAGTTATCACCGGATTAGGTATTGTATCAAGTATTGGTAATGATGCAGAAGAAGTATTAGCGTCACTGCAAACAGGACGTTCAGGTATTACTAATGCTGAAAGTTTTGCTGAGAAAGGCTTACGCAGCCAAGTTTGGGGCAAACCTGAAATTGCCGTGAAAGAGCATATTGACCGTAAAGCATTACGCTTTATGGGCGAAGCGTCTGCTTACGCATACATTGCAATGGATCAAGCTATTAAAGATTCTAAATTAGCTCCTGAGCAAGTTTCAAATTTCCGTACCGGCATTGTTGCTGGCTCTGGTGGTGCATCATCAGAAAACGTAGTTAATTCCGCTGATACGCTTCGTGAGAAAGGCGTTAAACGTGTTGGTCCTTATGCTGTACCAAAAACTATGTCGAGCACTATTTCGGCTTGTTTAGCGACACCTTTTAAAATTTTAGGCGTTAACTATTCAATTAGCTCTGCTTGTGCAACAAGTGCTCATTGTATTGGTCATGCTGCTGAGTTGATTCAATTAGGTAAGCAAGACGTAGTATTTGCTGGTGGCGGTGAAGAAGTTCATTGGTCATTAGCGATGATGTTTGACGGCATGGGCGCATTATCTTCTAAATACAATGAAACACCAGAACAAGCGTCACGTACTTATGATGCTGACCGTGACGGTTTTGTTATCTCTGGCGGCGGCGGTATGGTTGTTGTTGAAGAGCTTGAACATGCATTAGCACGTGGTGCACATATTTATGCTGAGATTGTTGGCTACGGCGCAACGTCTGATGGTTATGATATGGTTGCTCCAAGCGGTGAAGGCGCAATTCGTTGTATGGAACAAGCCATGCACGGTGTTGACGCGAAAGTTGATTACTTAAACACTCACGGTACTTCTACGCCAGTTGGTGATGTTAAAGAGCTTGGCGCTATTCAAGCGGTATTTGGTGATGATTCACCAGCGATTAGTGCAACAAAAGCTATGACCGGACATGCTTTAGGTGCAGCTGGTGTTCATGAAGCTATTTACTCATTGTTAATGATGGAAAATAACTTTGTTGCTCCATCTATCAACATTAATACTTTAGATGAAAAAGCTGAAGGTTTAGATATTGTTACTGAAAAACGTGACATGGAACTAAACTTGGTTATGTCTAACAGCTTTGGTTTTGGTGGCACAAACGCTACTTTGGTTATGCAAAAATATAAGTAATAGTGTATTAACTTATGGTTAAGCTGAATTACTGATTAAGCCGCTACTTGTAGCGGCTTTTTTATGTTCAGGATGAACGGTCAGCTTTTTTGTTCCAGACAAAAGCTAAGTACCTACATCCCTGTAGGCAATGGCGCGATCACATGGATGTGAAAGAGCGCCGATGTTCAGGCCTTTCTCAGACATTCTGCCTTACAAGGCATTAGCGCGTCTCGGTAATTGCTTCTAGCATTACTCTAATAACTTATACCCGTATAAGAGCATGGCTTCACGGCATTAAAGCGTTCTTGCTTGTCGATGTGAAAGAGCGTCGATGTGAAATTCGAAGCAGAAACTCTGTCTCTCAATCTAAAGTATAGATAAATAGACTAAATAACTAAGTTATCAAGATTTTTTTATAAATTATATTCGTTATAATAGCCTTCTTGTTAATTAGCTATTTTGTAAGCCATATCATGCCTCACTGTATTATCGAGTATTCTGCAAAAATTACTGAAACCTTGCCTGTAGAGCAGCTAATGCACGCTGTATATAAAGGTGCTAATCAAAGTGAATTATTTACCGCTTCAGATATTAAAGTGCGTGCGACTGCTTTTGATGATTTTTACTTACCAGGCGCAGAGCAAGCCTTTGTGCATGTAAACTTAAAAATATTGTCAGGTCGTGATTTGGCTCAACGTAAAAGCCTTTCTGAAAGCGTTGGTAGTCAACTTGAACGTTTAGGTATTGAAAACGCAGCTATTACGGTGGAAGTGACAAATATCGAAAAAGAAAGTTATGCTAAAAAATTGACGGTAACACTATAGTGTTAGTGCCTTAATTTACTGTTAGAGATAGCTCTACTAACGATACGTGGAAATTTATGATGAATATATTTTATGATGAAAATATGCCCTTTGCAGCAGAGTTTTTTGCTGACTTAGGCATATTAACGCCTTTCTCTGGTCGTTCTTTATCTGCAAATGATGTTAGCGACGCTGATGTATTACTAGTACGCTCAATTACTAAAGTAAATGAAGCGTTGTTGAATGAGAATACCCAATTAAGTTTTGTAGGTACCGCGACTATTGGCGTTGACCATATTGATCAAGGCTATTTAGCACATCGAAATATTAATTTTAACTCAGCTCCTGGTTGTAATGCGATATCAGTAGCTGAATATGTATTGAGTGCAATGGTTGTTTTAGCCGAGCGCTATTTACTTACTCTGTCAGGCTTAACTGTGGGCATTATTGGCGCGGGTAATACTGGCTCGAGATTAAGTGAAAAGTTGACAGCATTAAATATTGCCCATGTTTTATGTGATCCTATACTCGCTGAAAATTCAACTGATGAACGATGCTTTGTAACGCTTGAACAAGCGCTAAGCTGCGACGTTATTTCACTGCATGTGCCATTAACTCGCGAAGGTGAGCACCCAACTTATCATTTATTAGATGCAGATCGCTTGTCACAGTTAAATGAAAGCCAAATTCTTATTAATGCCTGTCGTGGTGAAGTTATTGATAACCAAGCATTGCTTAAAATGAAGCAAGCAGGGCACCCATTGAAGTTAGTTCTAGATGTGTGGGAAGCTGAACCGAATATATTAACGCCGTTAATTGAATATTGTGAAATAACCACTGCACATATTGCCGGTTATAGCTTAGAAGGAAAAGCTCGTGGCACAGAAATGTTGTATCGGGCATTATGTCAACAGCTGAATATTTCACCCAATAAACACTTAAGTGGCTTTTTGCCGACTCCACAGGTTGACTCTGTTGAAATAAAGCAAGAGTTTGATGAAATACTGCTAAACCAGATGGTGAAAATGGTATACGATGTCAGACGTGATGATGCTATTTTTCGTCAACAAATTAACATTCAAGGATTTGACCATATTCGCAAAAGCTACCCGACTCGCCGGGAGTTTTCGTCAATATCGGTTGGCTTGAATAATGTGTCGAGCTTAGATGTGATACATCAGCTTGGCTTTAATAAAAAACTTGGATAAAAGAGAGAGGAACATGGCACAGAAATTTGATATTTGCGTACTGGGTGCAACAGGATTAGTTGGCAAAACCATTATTGAAATACTTGAAGAACGCGATTTTCCGATTAATAAACTTTACCCATTGGCGAGTGCTCGCTCTGCCGGAGAGTTTATTGAGTTTAATGGTGAAAGTATTGAAGTATTAGATGCAGATAATTTCGACTGGAGCTTAGCTCAAATTGGTTTCTTTTCTGCTGGCGGTAATATTTCTGCACAGTTTGCACCTCTTGCTGCTGATGCTGGTTGTATTGTTATTGATAATACTTCAGAGTTTCGTTATGACGCCGATATTCCACTCGTTGTGCCAGAAGTAAACCCTCACGCACTTGCTGAATATCGTAATCGCAATATTATTGCTAATCCTAATTGTTCAACTATTCAAATGATGGTGGCGTTAAAACCTATCTATGATGCTGTCGGTATTTCACGCGTCAACGTAAGTACGTATCAATCTGTTTCTGGTGGTGGCAAAGCCGCGATGGATGAATTAGCAAAACAAACATCTGACTTATTGTGCGGAAAACCAATTGAACCAAAGAATTTTCCACGTCAAATTGCTTTTAATGTTATCCCGCAAATCGATGTTTTTCTTGAAAATGGTTATACCAAAGAAGAAATGAAAATGGTTTGGGAAACTCAAAAAATATTGGGTGATGACAGTGTCTTAGTAAATCCAACGGCGGTACGTGTGCCGGTATTTTTTGGTCACGGAGAGTCGCTACATATTGAAACCAATTCACCAATTTCTGCTGAAGAAGTGAAAAATTTGTTGAGTGAAGCGCCAGGTATTGTGGTTTGTCATAATGATGAAGACTTTCCAACACAAATTGGTGACGCTAGCGGTAAAGACGAAACATTTGTTGGGCGAATTCGAGAAGATATTAGTCATAACAGTGGTATTAATATGTGGATTGTTGCTGATAACGTACGTAAAGGTGCAGCAACAAACAGTATTCAGATAGCTGAGTTACTAGTTAAAGATCACTTGTCAGAGTATTAAAGCTAAATTATTCAATCTAAGTTACAGATTTATTAAAGAAAACTAGAAACCCGTCGTTATAATAAACGATGGGTTTTTTTTATCTCGATTATGGCAATAGTGATAAATTTTACTTTCATTAAATTAACAATAAAATGAGAAATATCGTATTAATTTGATAATATAGCTTAAAGTAAAAAAAAAGTTACCAAGTGCTGTAAACTAATTATTAATAATTGGAATAATCTTTGCTTTACAATCTCCTGACTTGGTGTCGTCAATGTATTGGCTAAATATAATTACAAATAGGAAATCTTAATGCAAAGATTGTTACGTCTGTGCCTATGGCAGGCACTTATTATTAGCATTAGCTGTTTTAGTCTCCCCATTTCTGCTGAGGAAGCTGGCATCCGAATTCGTGGACCTAAGGCGACAGACGAATTTTCTTATGATCGTTATGGACCTATTATAGCAAAAGATACTCTATGGAATATCGCTTTAAAAGTTAGACCTGATCCCCGTTTATCTGTTTACCAAGTCATGCAAGCCTTGTATGAAAACAATATAATTGCATTCAAAGATAACAACCGTAATCATATGATCAATGGGCAATATTTAAAAATCCCACCTATTGATGTTATGCGAGCAATAGATATTGCTAATGCTCAAGAGAAATCTCTCAATGATAACAAAGTTTGGCAAAAGAAAACGATAAGAGCTGCTGCCAAGAAAACTAAACCGCCAGAAGATAAATCGGTTTATAAGAAAGATTTAGAAGCGGCAAAATCAGAAATAAATGTTCAACTAAAAGCCATTGATACAACTCAACAACAACGACTTGCGACCATTCAAAATGATGTTTTAGACTCTATTGATGGTTTGCAAAGTTTACTGAAAGAAAATGAAGGTTTACGTCAGCGTTTAACAAGCTTTAATGATCAACTTGGCGTTATGCAAACGGAAGTAGCGAAAAGTAAAGAAATAAAAGTACAGATGGATGATATGATCTCTCTGCAGCAAGAACTACTGGCAAAAGCAGAAGCTAGAGAGCAAAATCTTTTATTAGAAAAACAAAAAGCTGCGCTTGAAAATGAGAATTTTATGTCAAGCACGTGGTTTATCGTTCTTATGGCGACATTACCAGCGCTATTAGTTTTGTTACTTTTGGCTATGATTTTAAAACGAAAATCTAGCAAAGAAGAAATTGTTAAAAAGCCGCCTGAAACTAAAAAGCAAGCAACTGCAGTTGAAGAGAAAGCACCTGAAGAGCCAGAACAGTCAGCTGAATCAGTAGATAGTGATCTGTCATTAGATAGTGAGCTGTCGTTAGATAGTGAATTATCCCTTGATGATGAGTTATCGCTTGATGATGAATTATCCATCGATTTATCTGAGTCGGATGAAGAGAGCGATGGCCTTTTCTCTGACGATTTAGAATCTCTAGGTGATGAATTACTCGATGATGATGTTATTCAGCTCGATGATGATTTGGATGAACTTGACGATTTAGAAGATATATCATTAGATGACATTATTGAAGACGAAGCTCTTGAAGGTGGTCAGTTAGATCAAGGCGATCTGGACTCCTTACTTGCAGGTTTAGATGATGATATTACTGAGAATAAAGATTCACTTGATGAGCTTGAAGGTGGAGAAGTTGATCAGGATGCATTAGACAGTTTATTAGCTGGTGATACTACTGAGGATGAAAGTGCAGCTGTAATCAATGATCCAGATGATATCGATGCATTGCTCGATGCGGCAAGTGACGACAGTAATGTAGATGTTTCTGACCCTGATGATATTGATGCATTGCTAGATGCTGCAAGTGACGATAGTAATGTAGATGTTTCTGACCCTGATGATATCGATGCATTGCTAGATGCGGCAAGTGACGATAGTAATGTAGATGTTTCTGACCCTGATGATATCGATGCATTGCTAGATGCGGCAAGTGACGACAGTAATGTAGATGTTTCTGACCCTGATGATATCGATGCATTGCTCGATGCGGCAAGTGACGACAGTAATGTAGATGTTTCTGACCCTGATGATATTGATGCATTGCTCGATGCGGCAAGTGACGACAGTAATGTAGATGTTTCTGACCCTGATGATATTGATACATTGCTCGATGCGGCAAGTGACGACAGTAATGTAGATGTTTCTGACCCTGATGATATTGATGCATTGCTCGATGCGGCAAGTGACGACAGTAATGTAGATGTTTCTGACCCTGATGATATCGATGCATTGCTAGATGCGGCAAGTGACGACAGTAATGTAGATGTTTCTGACCCTGATGATATCGATGCATTGCTAGATGCGGCAAGTGACGACAGTAATGTAGATGTTTCTGACCCTGATGATATTGATGCATTGCTAGATGCGGCAAGTGACGACAGTAATGTAGATGTTTCTGACCCTGATGATATCGATGCATTGCTAGATGCGGCAAGTGACGACAGTAATGTAGATGTTTCTGACCCTGAGGATATTGACGCACTGCTTGATGCCATTGGCGCAGATATGGTTGAAGAGGATGTTTCTGCGAGCACTGAGGATATGGCTCAGGAAGCCCCTGACGTTTCCGAAGCAGATGAGATAGACGCCTTGCTTGAAGCAATTGGCGAAGATACAGCTGAAGAAAATACTCTTTCAAATACTGAGGAAGTGGCGCAAGAGATTACAGATGTCTCTGACCCCGACGATATAGATGCATTGCTTAACGCAATTGGCGTAGACACAGTTGATGAGGATCTTTCTGCAAATACAGAGAGTATGACCCAGGAAGCATCAGATTCTGATGATGTTGACGCTTTACTTGATGCTATTGGCGTGGAAGCTGGCGAGAATGAAACTATAGCAAATACTGACGATATTGATGTTGAAAAGAATAAAAATATAGCACTTATTAATAGTTTTTCTGATGAATATGTACAGCCATTTCTCGAAGAAGACTTCAGTGATTTACGAGATGAATTTATTGAAGAAAAGCTTTCAGATAGCAAAAAAGATAATGTTGACGTCTCAACTATAGCAGCACAGTCTGCGGCTGAAGTAGTGGGAGACACCATTGAGCCTCTTACTGAAATTAACAGCAATATTAATATTGAGGATGCACTTGATGAAATATCGGATGAATTTGATATTGATGCCCTTATTGATGAAGTTAATCAACCCATCGCTCATGAAAATGATCGCTCACTAGATATTGGTGATGACCTACTTGATACTGATTTAGATGACTCTGAATTAGTTGTGGATAATGCAGCAGAAGAAATTTCATCATTTATTGATGATGAAACCTTGCAAGAGCTGTCTGCTGATTTTGATGACTCAACACTAGCGCAACTTTTGAATGATGAAAAGGGCACCGATGGTATTGTTGAGTTATCACCTGACTTTACTGATAGTAATGTTCTGGCGGACTTACTTGCAGATGATGCCCCTACTGATGAAAACTACAGCAACGATAACGCGGCAGTGGCAGATGATATTCAGGAACTAAATAACCTAGACTTTGATGACTTATTAGCTAATATTGAAGAAGAAAATAGCGCTATATCAACAGATGAATTTGAATTGAGTGATAATTTTGATATTGGTGATGACTTTGAAATAGAGCCGGTAGAAGAAGTTAGTGATAACTCTCGACAAGACAACAGTGATGAAGATTTTATTTCTGTCGATTCATTATTGTCTAATAGCTTACAGGACGCTAAAGCTGCAGAACCTTATGAAAAAATGAATATTGATGTTGGGCTTGGAGAGTTTCCAGAATTTGCCGGTAATGTGAGTGAAGAAGATATTGATGATGATAATGGCATAGCGGCGAAGTTAGATTTAGCTAAGGTTTATATAGAGATAGGTGACAATGAAAATGCCGAAGTTATTTTGCTTGATGTAGTTAGTCAAGGTGATGCCCAGCAACAATTTGACGCACAACAATTGTTAGATAACCTATAGCCAAATAGTGCTTAAAACTGAAAAAAGGCTGCTGTTTTGCAGTCTTTTTTATGTTCAGGCCTTTCTCAGACATCCTGTCTTTCAAGGCATTAGTATGTCCATATACGTCGATGAACGGTTAACTTTTTTGTTCCCGACAAAAGTTAAGTACCTGCATCCATGTAGGCACAGGTTATTAGTTCCAGACATAACCTAAGTACCTACATCCATGTAGGCAATGACGCGGTCACATGGCCTTTCATAGCCATCTTAAAATTGTCCCATACATTACCTTTATAACTTAATTCGATCTAAGCGCACGGTTTCACGGTACTAAAGTGCCCTTATTGATTAATGTAATAGGGCGCCATACAGTTATTAGGTGATGTATTTAGCATTACTTTCACTCATTATTAAATAGTGACTTGGTAAAAACCGTTAAAATCATGGATAATGCGCAGCCTTAGCTGTGGAGAAAGAAATGCGTTACGCTTTAGGTATAGAATACGATGGTAGCAGATACCATGGTTGGCAAAGACAGAAAAATGCGGTCAGTGTACAAGAGAAACTAGAAAAAGCGCTATCAAAAATAGCCAATGAACCCATTGAAGTAATTTGTGCTGGTCGAACAGACACAGGGGTTAATGCTACCAATCAAGTGGTTCACTTTGAAACGGATAAAGTGCGAAAAGACGTTGCTTGGACATTAGGGGTTAACACCAATCTGCCTCAAGATATTGCGGTTTCATGGGTGAAAGAAGTTAATGAAGACTTTCATGCAAGGTTCAGTGCTACTGCCAGACGTTATCGTTATATTATTAATAATAGTCGTTTACGTTCAGCAATTTTAAGTTCAGGTATTAGCTTTTGCCACTACCCATTGAATGAAAATTTAATGCATCAGGCTGCACAATATTTAATTGGTCGCCATGATTTTACGTCGTTTAGAACGGTTCACTGTCAATCCCACTCACCAATTCGCACCTTACTGCATTGTAATGTTTCACGCCAAGGTGAATTTATTATTATCGATGTTAAGGGCAATGCTTTTTTACACCATATGGTGCGAAATATCGCGGGTAGTTTAATGAGAATAGGCCAGGAGTTAGAGCCAGTAAGTTGGCTTAAAGAAGTACTTGAAGCAAAAAACCGATGTGTTGCAGGAATGACTGCGCCATCAGCGGGGTTATATTTTGTGGGTGTTGATTACCCCGAAGAATTTAGTATTCCAAAGCGTAGCCCGGGGCCGTTGTTTTTATTATAATCAATTAAAAACAAGTAAACAGACCAGTTTTTCCTATAATTGTGTAGGCAAACTATGGTCTAATTCATCGTTATAGTAATAATTAGCAAAATTTTTATATTTAGTGGTTGTATTTTAAACAATTATTAAATTTTTCGTGCATAGGCAAAAATATATTATGAGCTGGATTGAAAAAATTCTCCCGAAAGCAAAGTCGACACAGAAACGAAATATTCCTGAAGGTGTTTGGAGTAAGTGTACTAGCTGTAACGCGGTTCTATATAAAGTTGAGTTAGACCGACAAATGTCGGTTTGCCCTAAATGTGATCATCACATGCGTATTTCTGCGCGCAAGCGTATTGATGGTTTCCTTGATCAAGGTGAGCGTGTTGAGCTTGGTCAAGAATTCGAAGCGCAAGATATTCTTAAGTTCAAAGATTCAAAGCGTTACAAAGATAGAATTTCAGCGGCACAGAAAAATACCGGTGAAAAAGATGCTTTAGTTGTTATGAAAGGCGAACTGCATGGTATGCCAATTGTTGCTGCAGCATTTGAGTTTTCATTCCTAGGTGGTTCAATGGCATCTGTTGTTGGTGCTCGTTTTGTTAAAGGCGTAGAGTATTGTTTAGAGCATAACGTACCTTTTGTTTGTTTTTCAGCGAGTGGTGGCGCGAGAATGCAAGAAGCATTGTTCTCACTAATGCAAATGGCAAAAACCAGTGCAGCATTAGCTAAGATGAGCGAAAAAGGACTTCCTTACGTTTCAGTACTGACCGATCCTACTATGGGCGGTGTTTCAGCAAGTCTTGCCATGTTAGGAGATATTAACGTTGCAGAGCCTAAAGCATTAATTGGTTTTGCTGGCCCACGTGTAATTGAACAAACGGTACGTGAAAAATTACCTGAAGGCTTCCAACGTAGTGAATTCTTAAAAGAGAAAGGTGCAATCGACCTGATTGTTGACCGCCGCGAAATGCGTAGTACCTTGGCACGTATGCTGGCCAAGTTCATGGGGCAAGACAGCCCAGTTTCATAACGGTAAATTCATGTCAAAAATTACTCAAAGCCATTTAGTGAAGAAAAACCTCACTGAATGGCTTTCTTATTTAGAAAGTATCCACAACGTTGAAATAGATTTAGGCCTGCAGCGTATTGCTAAAGTGTCTGAAACTTTGAATATTTCATTTCAACACTCTAAAGTTATTACTGTTGCAGGTACAAACGGTAAGGGCACAACCTGTGCATTTTTAGAAAATGCCTTACTAGCGCAACATAAAGCCTGTGCAGTGTACTCCTCGCCTCATATTGAGCGCTTTAACGAGCGCTTGCGTATTAACCGCGTTGATATTGATGATGATTCATTAGTTGCAGCTTTTGAGCAGATAGAAAAAGCTCGTGGTGATATAACGTTAACTTATTACGAATACACTACCTTAGCGGCCTTCCTTATTCTAATGCGTGAACCGCCTGATGTAATTATTCTTGAAGTGGGATTGGGTGGTCGATTAGATGCCACTAATATTATTGATGCTGATATTGCTGTTGTCACCACTATCGATTTAGACCATCAAGCTTTTTTAGGCACAACGCGTGAAGCGATAGGTTTTGAAAAAGCCGGTATTATGAGAGCAAACGTACCTGCCGTTATTGGTGATACTAATCCTCCTAAATCTTTAGCGAGGCATGCAAATGATATTGGCGCCGTTTCTTACATAAGAGCGCAAAACTTTACTGTCAAAAAATCGGATAGTGACTTGTGGCAATGGCAATACGGAGAAGATGAATTTTCTGATCTTATTTCATGTCATATTCCACAAGACAATGTTACTACTGCCATTATGGTGTTGAATTTGTTAGCTGATGATCTAGCGTTTAGTTTAACTAGTAGTTTTATCAACCAAATTATTGCGCAAACTAAAGTTCCTGGTCGAATGGAAAAATTCACTAGTGATTGTGATGTTATTTTAGATGTTGGTCATAACCCGCAAGCAACGAGACATTTAGCTTCACAACTGCAAAAAATGACTTATAGCAAGGTTTATGCAGTCATTGGTATGTTATCGGATAAAGATATAACTAATACCGTAGCTCCGTTAATACCAATAGTTGATGAATGGTGTATTGGAACGCTCGATGTTCCTCGAGGCTGCGAAGCAAAAAAAATTGCAGAGTATGGAGATTTAGACGCAGCTAAGATGAATTGCTTTGACAATGTCTCTCAGGCATTTAGAATGGCAAAACAAAATGCAAAAGCAACTGATCTCGTTCTTGTTTTTGGATCTTTTTATACCGTTGCCGAAATAAGACGTTTATTAGTATAACTTAGGTTAACTTAGCAAAACTTGGAGTCTAGCTTGTCTACACCGTTTCAAAACCGATTAGTAGGTACTATTATTGTTGCCGCCGTTGCGATTATTGTTTTACCTGACATACTTGATGGTGATAAAAAAACTTATCAAGATAACTTTGAAACTATACCTACAGCGCCTGAAGTAGATTTTCCGGCGGCAAATAAAGCTTTTCCAAAAGAAAACTTAACAAAATTGCCACAAGAAAAAATTTATAGTGAAACAGCGCTCGATGAAACAAGTAGTATAGATACCTCAAAGCTATTGAAAGAAAAAGGTATCGCGGTTAGCACGTTAGTAAAAGAGTCTGATTTTTCAACAGAAAAAAATAAAGCAGTAATAGAAAAAACACAGCCAAAAGAAATTAAAAAATTGCCAAGTAAAGCTGTTCCCAAACAAGCTTGGGCAATTCAGTTAGGTAGCTTTAGGCATCAAAATAATGTTGACGATTTGGTCAATAAGTTAAAAAGTAACGGCTATACTGCTTTTACTAAGCCTATCAAGACTAAAAACGGCAAGTTGACCAAGGTTTTTGTTGGGCCTGAACTGATAAAGTCATCGTTGGAAAAAAAGCTTCCAGGGTTGAAAAAATTGACCAATGTGCAAGGGAAAGTTGCCCGTTTTACGCCGACTAAATAACGAAAATATTAGCAAACTCTACCAGCCTTCTGGTAGAATGCGCGCCTCTAATCAATGAGAATATTCGATTTATGGTTTGGATAGATTATGCCATTTTGGCTGTTATTGGCATTTCGGCTTTAATTAGTTTGGTGCGCGGTTTTGTTAAGGAAGCAGTGTCCTTAATTGTTTGGATCAGTGCCTTTTTCGTCGCTAGTAGCTTTTATGTTAATTTATCGACTTTCCTCACTAATATTTCAGACCAACTCTTGCGCAATGCAGCATCTATTTCAATACTTTTTATCGCCACCCTAATCTTAGGCGCTTTGGTAAACTATGTTATTGGCCAACTCGTTAGTCGAACTGGATTATCTGGCACTGATAGAGTGCTAGGAGTTGTGTTTGGCGCTTTACGCGGGGTTTTGGTTTGTGCTGCAGTACTCTTTTTTATGGATGCATTCACCCCAGCAGCATCAAGTGCGTGGTGGCAGAGTTCTCAATTGGTTCCAGAATTTACATTAATAGTTGAATGGTTTTTTGAATATCTCAAACAATCATCAAGTTTCTTAGCTTAAACTTAATTCGTCGGAGAGTAAGTTCATGTGTGGTATTGTCGGCATTGTTGGTAAAACACCAGTTGGTCAAGCGTTATATGATGGGTTAACGGTGCTTCAGCATCGTGGCCAAGATGCAGCAGGTATCGTGACTATTCACGATAATACATTTAGGTTGCGTAAAGGCAATGGCTTAGTGAAAGATGTTTTTCATACTCGCCATATGTTGCGTCTACAAGGCGATATGGGTATTGGACATATTCGTTACCCTACAGCTGGAACGTCAAGTTCTTCTGAAGCACAGCCGTTTTACGCTAATTCACCTTACGGTATTTCTTTAGCGCATAATGGTAACTTAACTAACGCGGAAGAGTTGAAAGTTTGGCTAAATACTGAAGCTCGTCGTCATGTTAACACCACGTCTGATTCAGAATTATTACTTAATATTCTAGGTCATGAGCTACAAAATTCTGATCAACACTCACTTGCGCCAAGCGATATATTTACTGCGGTAAGTAATGTTCATAAACGTATTCGTGGTGCTTATGCAACGGTTGCTTTAATTATTGGTTATGGCATGGTGGCGTTTCGTGATCCTAACGGCATTCGTCCATTAGTGTTTGGTAAGCGTGAAACTGAATCTGGCGTTGAATATATGGTTGCATCGGAATCAGTAGCACTTGATGCTAATGAATTCGAATTTGTACGTGACGTTGCGCCAGGTGAAGCTATTTTCTTTACTGAATCTGGCCAAATACATAGCCAGCAATGTGCTGAAAATCCAACTTTCCACCCATGTGTTTTCGAATACGTATATTTTGCTCGCCCTGATTCTACTATTGATAAAATTTCGGTGTATGGCTCACGTGTTGAAATGGGTAAAAAACTTGGTGATAAAATTGCTAAAGATTGGGAAGATGTCGATATTGATGTTGTTATTCCTATCCCTGAAACATCATGTGACACGGCGCTTGAAATTGCTCGTCATTTAAATATTCCTTACCGTCAGGGCTTTGTTAAAAACCGCTACATTGGCCGTACATTTATTATGCCGGGCCAAGAACAACGTAAGAAGTCTGTGCGTCGTAAGTTGAACGCGATCGCGGCAGAGTTCGTTGGTAAAAATGTATTGCTTGTTGATGACTCTATCGTACGTGGAACCACTTCAGGTCAAATTATAGAAATGGCTCGTGCTGCTGGCGCTAAGAAAGTATATTTTGCTTCTGCCGCACCGGAAATACGTTTTCCAAATGTTTATGGTATTGATATGCCAAGTGCAAATGAGTTAATTGCTCATGGTCGTGAACTTGATGATATTTGTCAGCTAATTGGCGCTGATAAACTAATCTACCAAACATTGGATGATTTAGTGTCTGCAGTTTCAACGGCAAACCCTGATATTACCGAATTTGAAACCTCTGTATTTAATGGTCAATACGTAACGAAAGATATAGATCAAAGTTACTTAGAAAGATTAGATGCTATGCGTAATAACGAAACCAAGGATAAGTCTGATAAAAATGCTGACTCGATTCTTGATATGCATAATGAAGGTGAAGAATAATTAGCTCCTTGTTTAATAAACTTATTACTCGATTAAAAGCATAATAGAAAAAGCCCGCTACGAAGCGGGCTTTTTACATAATAAGAGGCTGTTAGCTTTTTTGAGCTTGTTTATTGGCATTCTTCGTTGCACGACGTTCAACAATAGCTTGTTTTATATCGCCGCCTATATGCTCTTCGCCACGCGCCTTCGCTAGGTTAATCTGTTTTTCGCGTTCCCTGAAGCTACTTTTTTGCTCATCAGTGTATTTATCATGACAACGTGGGCAACTAACACCTTGTATATAGTGCTCGCTGTTTTTTTCTGCTTCAGTAATAGGGTAACGACAAGCAAAGCATTGATCATACTGACCACGTTCTAAATTGTGATTTACCGCTACTCGACCGTCAAAAACAAAGCACTCACCTTGCCACATAGTCTCTTGCTCTGGAACTTCTTCAAGGTATTTCAGTACGCCACCTTCAAGATGATATACGTCTTCAAAACCTTGTTCTTTAAGATATGCTGTTGATTTTTCACAACGAATACCGCCAGTACAAAACATTGCTACTTTTTTATGTTTAGTTTTGTCTAGGTTTTTCGCGACGTACTCAGGAAATTCTCGAAAAGTTTCAGTATTTGGATTTACAGCATTTTTAAATGTACCAATTTCTACTTCGTAGTCATTACGGGTATCTATCAGTAAAACTTCAGGATCGGAGATTAGGGCATTCCAATCTTTAGGCTTAACATAAGTGCCAACGGTCAACGTAGGGTCTATACCCTCGATACCCATGGTAACTATTTCTTTTTTCAATTTAACTTTAGTACGTTGAAAAGGGTTTGCTTGATGGTAAGAGCATTTAAAAGATACGCCAGCTAACCTTTCATCACTATTGATAAAATTAAGCACCGCATCTATACCTGATTTAGAACCAGCTATTGTGCCGTTAATACCTTCAAGTGCTAAAAGTAATGTACCTTTAACATCATTTTCTTCCATTACTTCAAGTAAAGGAGGCTTAACATCTTCAAAGTTTTCTAAGCGAACAAATTTATATAATGCACAAACTGTGATGTTATTCATATTTTGACCCATTGAGCGAACCTGATAGTAAGTCAGGAGCTTTAGATTGAAAGAGACTCTTTAATTTAGAGTTATGTTGTGATTTATCGTAAAATAAATCTAGCAATATTTTATCAAAAAATTTAGTGATATATGTAATGTTTTTAATGTTTTTTTAACTTTAGCTTTAATAAGTATAATTCAACTAAAGTAGCTAAAAGCATCGTTGTTATATTTATCAGGTAGTAAGCTGGATTTATATGATTTAGCAAAATGTAAACCAAGCTCTGCAACATATTGTTGACAGTTGTTTTATAAGTAAATTTGGTTTGCGTAGCGTTTATATGATCGCTTGTTATAATATTGCGCAATAATACCCTTGGTATCACATAATTATTAGCTAGTATTTACACCTAGCATTACATCTATATTTTTCTGGAGCAGTTTAGCAAATGTCTAACACCAATTTACTTAATGAAACCCATAACCCCGCTTTAAGCAGCTGGATTGAATCTGCTAATTTGGAAAATTGTGACTTTCCTATACAAAATTTACCGTTTGCCAGCTTTAAACGTAAAGCAAGTGATGAGGCATTTCGTGGAGGGGTTGCCATCGGCGATCAAGTTGTCGATTTACAAGCACTTTTTGCACTTAATATTTTTGATGGTGATGCTCAAGCCGCACTAGAGCTTTGTGCTCAAGCACAATTAAATGCCTTTATGGCAATGGGCAAGCAATACTGGAGTGCTTTACGTAAAGCGTTATCACTTTCGTTAGCTAAAGGTTCAAGTTTAGAAGCTCAAATCTCACAGTGTGTAGTCTCACAAAGTGACGTTGAATATTCATTACCGTGCCAAATTGGAGATTACACTGATTTCTATACTTCGATTCATCATGCGACTTCAGTTGGTAAAAAATTCCGTCCTGATAACCCATTGTTACCAAATTATAAGTGGGTTCCAATTGGTTACCATGGCCGTTCTTCTTCAATTGAAGTATCAGGTAGCGACTTTAAACGCCCGAAAGGTCAAACGAAAGCTCCAACGGCAACTGAACCATCTTTTGGTCCATCAAAACGTGTAGATTATGAATTAGAAGTAGGTATATTTATCGGTAATGGTAATGACCTAGGTGAACCAATTAGCATCGAGAATGCGGATGATCATGTATTCGGTATTTGCTTATTTAATGATTGGTCGGCACGTGATATTCAAGGTTGGGAATATCAACCATTAGGGCCATTCTTATCAAAAAGTTTTGCGTCAACTATTTCACCATGGATTGTTACTTCTGAAGCATTGGCGCCTTATAAGTCAGAATGGACACGAGATTTAGCAGACCCACAACCTATGCCATATTTAGAGTCTGAGCAAAACCGTGAGCAGGGCTCTTTAGATCTTAACTTGCAAGTACTTATTGCAACTGAATCTATGCGCAATGCACAGCAAGAGCCAGTAAAACTGTCAGAGTCAAACTTTAAAGATTCATATTGGACTGTCGCACAAATGGTTGCTCACCATACAGTGAATGGCTGTAATCTTCGCTCAGGTGATATGTTTGGCAGTGGTACTCAATCGGGTCCTAATCCTGATGAAGCAGGTTCTATGCTTGAATTGTCTAATGCTGGGTCTGAGCCTATTACATTGCCAAATGGTGAGACTCGCACCTTCTTAGAAGATGGCGACTGTGTAACGATGAAAGGCTGGTGTAAAAAAGATGGTGCAGCTCGAATTGGCTTTGGTGAAGTTAGTGCTACCCTTTTAGCCGCCAACTAATTCTTAAACTTATATGATGTAAAGGCTCTTATTTTGGAGCCTTTTTTTGTCAGGTAAATATTCATTTACATTGCTACTTTATTTACATTTTCTAGATTAGTTAGTAACTCATTAACAAGCTGTTAACCTTCTCAACGGCTATTTTTCTGTACTTTTCGTCAGTGTAAATATCTTATACTTAAAAAGTTCATTTTTTTTTCAATATATTTAGTTGATTAAACATACACTACATGGCCAATTTAAATACGAAATATTTCGCATATTCCTTGTTTGATTCTTTTCGTACAGCGTATATGTACTGTAGGTTACAGATTGGTTACATATCTGAATGTAATTATTTCTGACTTCCGAATATCTTCGTTTATCATTTTTTTTATTCACTGGATGTTAATTCTTAGAGTAAAACACTACTTGTAAAGCGCATTTAGCTGTTTTATAAAGAATCAAGTCATTTGGTTTGTTCGCGCTACTATTTAATCGAATAGTTGTTCTACTGCAAGCACGACTGGTAAAAATAAAATTATAAAAATAGATAATGAAAAAATTATATTAAAATATTAGGAAGGAAATAACATGTCTACTAAATTTCGTACTGGTACGCTAGCTCTTGCTGTGGGCTTAGCGCTAGGAACTGCTCCTAGCTTTGCTGCCGGCTTTGAAGAATCGGCAAAAGAAAAAGATGTTGAACGTATTGCTGTTGTTGGCTCTCGCTCCGCTCCACGATCAGTGGCCGAATCACCTGTACCTATTGATATTGTTGGTGGTGATGAGCTAGGTAAAAATGCTTCGAGTGATATGCTGGATATGTTGCAAGCGGCTGTACCGTCGTTTAACGTTCGCCAACAACCTATTTCGGATGCCGCATCTTTTATTCGTCCGGTAAACCTACGTGGTTTATCTTCTGATTCAACACTAATTTTATTGAATGGTAAACGTCGCCACCGCGCTTCTGTTATTGCCTTTCAAGGTGGCGGAGTAAATGATGGCGCACAAGGTCCTGATATATCAGTTATTCCTAGCGTAGCGTTAAAGCAAGTTGAAGTGTTACGTGATGGTGCCGCTGCGCAGTACGGTTCAGATGCAATTGCTGGTGTAATGAACTTTGTACTTAAAGATGATTCAGAAGGCGGTTCTATCTCTGTTAAATATGGTTCGTATTACGAAGGTGATGGTGACTCGACTATTGTTGACGGTAATATTGGCTTACCTTTCACAAAGGATGGTTTTGTTAACCTTTCTTTCCAACTAAAAGAAGCTGATGCTACTAGTCGAAGTGTACAGCGTCCTGATGCACAAGCTTTAATTGATGCTGGTAATACTGATGTTGCTACGCCTGCGATGACTTGGGGTAACCCCGAAATTGAAGATGACATTACATTATTTGCTAATGTTGGCCTTGATTTAGGAAATGATAAAGAATTCTACATGTTTGGTAATTATTCAAACCGTGTAGGAATTGGTGGTTACTACTATCGTAACCCACAAAGTCGTGGTGGTGTATTTACTGATGGCAACGGTGATTTGCTTGTAGGAGCAATGGACGGTAATGCTTCAGCATGTCCAAATATTCCTATTACGGCTGGCGATGTGAGAACGCAACAAGATTACATTGATGGCGTTGCTAACAATGATAATTGTTGGGCATTTAATGAGCTACTTCCTGGTGGTTACACGCCACAGTTTACCGGCGATATTAATGATACTTCACTAGTTATGGGGACTCGTGGTGAGATAAAAGGCGGCTTCTTAGATGAAGCGCTTTACGATATCAGTGCCTCAGTTGGTCGTAATAAATCTACCTACACATTAGCTAATACTGTTAACCCTTCATTGGGAGCATTGAATGCTGATCAAGCTGGTCTTTCTTTTGATGTCGGTGCTTATACTCAGTTAGAAAAGTCTTTTAATTTCGACCTAGTTAAAAGTGTTGATATGGGACTTTCAGAGCCTATCAATGTAGCAACAGGTTTAGAATGGCGTCAAGAAAGCTTCGAAATTACTGGCGGTGAACAATCATCGTGGCAGCAAGGACCTTTAGCCCAGCAGGGGTTTAGTGTGGGGACACATGGTTTTGCTGGTTTCTCTCCTGAATCGCAAGGCATTGATAAGCGCCAGAGTATTGCAGCTTACGTTGATGTTGAAGCTTATATAACTGAAGATTTATTATTAGGATCTGCACTACGTTATGAGGACTTTTCTTCATTTGGCGATACTATTAACTACAAGTTAACGGCGCAGTATCAAGTGAACGATGAATTATCCTTTCGAGCATCTCACAGTACTGGTTTCCGTGCACCGACTGTTGGCCAAGCTAATGTAGTCAATACTCAAACATCACTATTTAATGGTGATCTTGTACAATCTGCTACTTTTCCGCCAACACACCCTGTATCGGCACAAAAAGGTGGTGTTGAATTACAACCAGAAGAGTCAGTCAGCTATGCTTTAGGTATGGTTTATCAAAGTGGAGACTTCTTTATGACAGTTGACGCTTATAATATAGAAGTAAAAGATCGCGTAGCCCAAACAGATAAACTTGATATAACTCAGGCAGATGTTGATGCACTTCAAGGTAAATACCCAAGCCCTGAATTATTACTAGGTGGTAAGGTTACGTTTTTTGCTAACGATTTTGATACTACAACACGAGGTGTTGATGTTGTTGCCAACTACGGTATGGAATTAATGGGTGGGGACACAAAGCTTAGCCTTGCTTATAACTATAATTCAACTGAAGTTGATGATCCGGGTAGTTTTACTACTGGTTTCAAAGTTAGACGTTTGGAAGAAGGTATTCCTGAGCATCGCGCGACTTTCACGATAGCACAAAACTGGGAAGACGTTAGTATGTTTGTCCGTGCAAATTACTTTGGAGAGTGGTTTGCAACACATGCGGATGAAGAAGATGAGTTTAGCTCATACGGCTGGTCAGAAACGGCAGGCTCTTCTTATACGATTGATGCTCAAGTTAGCTATTTCTTAAACGATAGTTGGACATTGTCGGCTGGTGCCAACAACATTTTTGATAACAAAGCTCAAGAGCTACAAAAAAATGGTGGAGCGTACGGTGTAGTTAGCGGTGTTTACTATGAAAGTGGTCCATTTGATTACAATGGTGGTTATTACTACGTAAAAGCTGCATACAAATTTTAATTTAAATATAAGGTAAATTTAAAAAGCCATATCATTTGATATGGCTTTTTATTATTCGCTTATATATAACTTATAAGATAATTGAAGACTGACAGAGTTAGTTGCTCTAGTTTATGCTACTCTTCTCTAAATACTCTTCTCTAAATACTCTTGTTTATATTGCTTTAAATCATCCAATCGTTGCTGTGCGATAGCCTCTTTAATGGCTAATCCTTTTAAGCCCACTTCGACAAAAGGTTTTGCAGTCACTTTGCATAGTAATTTATAGGTTTGGTATAAAAACTCTCTTTGTGGGTAATCACGGTTTTCAAAACCTAAGCGTCCAGTAAAATCAGCTTGGCAGCACAATAAGAAATCAGCAAACTCATCTGGTTTCCGCCACACATCTAAGTCATTAAACAACTTTAAAATAGTATGGGGCTTTAATTCAAATGCTTTATGTACATGCAAATGAAACTGGCAAACTTTTAAAGCCAAAACTTTGTGTGCTGTTGGCACTCTTAAACGAGCACATAACTCTTCGATTAACGGTAAGCCCGCGGTTTCATGACCAGGATGTGATGGTAATGTACTGTCTTCTGTCAAAGACTTTCCTAAATCATGACAAACACTGGCAAACCTAACACTGGTTTTTTCTGATAGCAGTACAGCTTGTTTTAGTACCATCATGGTGTGTATGCCTGAACATATTTCTGGATGCCACCTTTCTGGGTTTGGAATACCCCATAAATTGTGTAGATCTGGCCAAAGTGATTTAAGCGCTTGGCATTGGTACAGTACTTGGAAAAATATTTGTGGGTTTTGATCGGCTAAGCTTCGTTCCATTTCCTGCCAAACACGCTCCCCAGAAAGACTGAGTAATTCACCACTTTCACTTAACTGCGTCATTAAATCGAGCGTTTCTGGTGCGATTTTAAAGCCATACTCATGATAACGAGCAGCAAAACGTGCAACGCGTAAGACTCTTAGAGGATCTTCAATAAATGCCCCTGAAACATGGCGTAATATTCTATTGTTTAAATCACTTTGGCCATTGTAAGGGTCAAAAATATCTCCTTCTTCATCCATCGCCATTGCATTAATAGTTAAATCTCTACGCAGTAAATCTTCTTCAAGAGTGACATCTGCAGCAGAATTGCAATTAAAGCCGGTATAACCTTGTCCTGATTTTTTCTCAGTGCGCGCTAAAGCATACTCTTGCTTATTTTCAGGGTGAAGAAATACGGGAAAATCTTTGCCAACTTGAATAAAGCCAAGTTCTAGCATTTCATCAACACTTGAGCCTACAACAACATAGTCCTTGTCAACGATATCTCTGTTGAGTAAAGCATCACGAACGGCGCCTCCGACCAAAAAATAGTTGAGCTGTAGTGTTATATTTTTCATGTAAGAACGATAGACCTCTGAAATTAAATAATACTCAATAAATAACTTAGAAAGTTTAGCATAATTAACCTTTGGTTTTTGACATATGATCAGGTTCAGGTTAATTTCACAAGGCCGATTCATCAGCTAAGATTCTCTATGTACACAAGTTATTTTGGTTTAGAAGAAAAACCATTTTCTATTGCGCCAAATCCCGATTATTTATTTATGAGCGATCGTCACCGTGAAGCGCTTAATCACTTGACTTATGGTTTAGGTGACACTGGAGGGTTTGTGTTATTAACAGGTGAAGTTGGCACAGGAAAAACCACCATTAGCCGTCGACTAATGGAAAACTTGCCTGACAATACTCAGGCGGCTTTTATTCTTAACCCAACGCTTTCTAGTCAAGAGTTACTAGCAACGTTATGTGATGAATTAAAAATCCGTTATCGTAAAACGGGCGCAACGTTAAAAATATTAACAGATAAAATTCAGCAAAAGTTGCTTAAAAATCACAGTGAAAATGTTAATACGTTATTAATTATCGACGAAGCGCAACATTTACAGCCTGAAGTTTTAGAACAGTTGCGCTTACTCACTAATTTGGAAACTAATACTAAAAAGCTATTACAAGTGATTTTGATTGGTCAACCCGAATTGCAGCAACTGCTTCAGCGCCGAGATTTACGACAGTTAGCACAACGAATTACTGCCCGATATCACCTACTACCACTAAATAAGCAGGAAGTTGATCAATACCTAAAGCATCGATTATCGGTTGCTAAGTGTTTTCGCAATATTTTTGATAAAAGTGCTGTTAATGCAATTCATAAAACCTGTAAAGGTATCCCTCGTTTAATGAACTTACTGGCAGAACGAGCACTGATGAACGCTTATAATAGTAACAATGCGGTCGTTAATCGAAAAATTGTTTTACAAGCTGCACATGATGCCCTTGGTGATGAATATCTGGTAGTGCCTTGGTGGCAGGGGAGTTGGGTTAAGTACACTAGCTTGGCAACGTTATTGGTTTTAGTTTCATTGGCTGGAGTTTGGTGGGGGACAACGAAACCAATAGCTACAGGCTATTTATACGATGGTTTAGCGAGTGAAGCAAAAGTAACGAGTACGACTAACAAGATAAAAACTCTGCAGGCTGAACTTGATGAATATCGCGCGCTTGTCAATCAGGTAGTTGATGAACGCAACCAAATAACAGCTAGTAGTAATGATGAAGTAGCAAATTTAGTTGTTGATAAAATGGCTATTGTTAATCAAAATATTGACAATTCACAGTCATTTGAAAATGAGCCTCAGAACGTTATTAATACTGCTGTCAAAAAGCCAAATAGTGGCATTATAGCTGAATCAGTAAAAGAGATTGTAGACAGTGTTAAAAGTAAAGATTTTGTTGTCGAGGCAGTAGATGGCGTTTCAGACGAATTACTTGCCAGCTTTCAGTCAGCAATAGCAGAAACAAAACAGGTTGATGAATCAGCCGAGTTGGCTGAAGATGAATCCAACACAAGCTTAGTTTCTCTGGCGAAAATGCCTGCTTGGGTGCAAGATGGTGTAGCATCATTACAATTTGAGATGCATATTTATGCTAGCGATGGTCAAGGCTGGGTGCGAGTTAATGGTCGAGATCGCTATGAAGGTGATTATATCGCTCGCGAGTTATTACTCAGTGAAATAAGGCCACAGGAAGTTGTGCTAAGCTTTCGGGGTGAAAAATTTACCATGTTGGCACTATCTTCATGGAATTAAATTTCATCGCAGTTGCGAATTTTTATTGTGAAAATTCGCGACTATTATTTTATTTATTTATTCGCCAAAAGCCATCTTAAAAAATGCTAGCAAATCGAGGCTGAAGTCATCTGGTCGGATACAACAATCAATTTGGTCTTTATACTTAGAGCGACTTAAGTCGATTTCTTCAATGGCAACCACTTGACTTAGACGGGCATTATAGAAAACTTTAACATGAGGGTTTAGTGGTTTTTTATTGTTTATTTTACTGATGAGACCTATTTTACCACTGTTAAGTTTAACTAGTGTCCCCACTGGATAAATGCCAATACATTGAATAAATTTTTCGATGAGTTCTTCATCTAACTTATCAGGGGCTTCATTGATTAATGCCTTAAAAGCGTTGATTGGAAACATAGGTTTTTTATTTGGTCTGCCAGAGACCATGCCATCGTAACGGTCAACAATCGCAATCATACGACTATATAAGTCAATTTGTTTTCCTTTTAAGCCTAACGGGAATCCTGAACCATCGAGGCGCTCATGATGTTCATTAATTATTCTTACTGCAATATGTGAGATGCTTGGCGTTGATTCTAATGCTTTTATCCCTAACTGGACATGGCTATCAAGAAGCTCTTGCTCTTGCTCTGTTATTAATTTTTTTGTTGTTAGTAACTCTGTTGGTAGTAAAACCTTACCAATGTCATGTAAAAATGCTCCTAGCGCTAATTGTTCAATAATGGGTTTTGCTAAGGTTAAGTACTTAGCGAAAATAGTCATCAGAATAGCGACATTCGTAGAATGTCCCATTAAATAACTGCCTTTATCATTTATGCGTGATAAGCAAGACAGCGCATCTTGATTACGAAAAATGGAAGCTACAATTGCATCAGTTGTTGGTATTATTTCTGTAACTTTTAATTGCTCTTTTTGTTTAATGCTAGCAATGATTTTTTCTTGTATAGCTTTAGTTGCTTGATACAACTTATTGGCAGTGGTTAACTCTTGTTCTAAGGTAATGTTGGATTTTTTATACTCAGTCGTCTTATGTTCGCTTCTAGGAAGTGTGACGACGATATCATTGAAGACTTTGTCAACTTTTTCTACTTTCTTAGTTTTTTCTTGCACAATAATCAATTTACTTATGCCGGCACTGTGTAAATTCTCAATGCTTTTGGATGCTAAAATATAGCCCTCGCTTTTGATTATTTCACCATCGTTTTTGATGATGCCTTTGACATACATACCGAGTTGTAATTGACTAATATTAATAGTCTGTTCTTTTTCCATCTTTTTAGTCAGCATATTTTGTCTCTTGAAGCTTAAGCTTGTATTGCTAACGTACACACAATCAGCGTTGGCGCAAGATGTTACATGACAAATTAATTATTGCCAAGCAAGCATTTTAGCTTGCCAACTTTGAAAGTTTTATCTGGTGTTAAACAACCTAAGGTTGATTTGTTACTGATGGACTTATCTATTTATTGATCAATGAAAGCCATTTTGAAGAAGCCAAGTAGATTTAGGCTAAAATCTTCTGGGCGTATGCAGGACTCAATTTGGTCATGATGTTTACCAAGACTTAAATCTATTTCTTTTATGGGAATTGCTTGATTTAAACGCGCGTTATAGAAAACTTTCACAAATGGATTCAGAGGCTTGCTATTATTTAAAGCACTAATAAGGCCTAATTTCCCACTAGCAAGCTTAACGAGTGTGCCAACAGGATATATCCCCAAGCACTGGATAAACTGCTCGACTAGCTCTTTATCATAACCAGTATTGTCTTCTGAGCGCAAAATTTTAAAGGCTTTAATCGGCGCCATACCTTTTTTATAAACTCTATCAGCGGTCATTGCATCATAGCTATCAACAATAGCAATCATTCTTGCATAAGAATCTAGCTCTTCTCCAGGGACTTTACTTGGGTAGCCGTTACCATCAACTCGCTCATGATGTAATTTTACCACTGAGTGCGATATTGCCGATATATGGGTTTCTTGACTTATAATTTCAACACCATATTCAACGTGCTTTTTCATTTGTTCGTATTCGTCATCAGTGAACTTTCCTGGTTTATGTAAAATGGTATCAGGTACCTTTATTTTTCCTATATCATGTAAAAAAGCGCCAAGTGCGAGTTGTTCTATAATGACCTTTTCAACTTTTAAATGTTTAGCAAAGATACTCATTAAGATGGCAACATTTAATGAGTGTTCAATAAGGTATTCATCTTTAACACGTAATCGAGATAAGCAAGCAAGGGCATCTTCGTTTTTAAACACTGAGTCGACTATAGCATTAGTCGTATTGTGAATGGTTTCCATATCCAATTGTTTATCTTTAGATATGTCATGCAGCAATTTTTTTTGTAATACTTTCGCATCATTGTATAACACTTTTGCGTTATTCATCTCTGCGCTAAATGATACTTTTTGTTGCTGAGGAAGCTCCGTTTTATTTGGCTTTTCCTTAGGGGGGTCTACAATAATCGAAGTTGACTCTTTTTTTGTTTTCGAAGCATCAATAGTTAAATGTTTAATTCCAGATTTTTTGAGCTTTTCAATAGTCGTCTGGCTAGAGATATAGCCTTCTGATTTTATATTAATATTCTTCTTCGGATTGACAATACTCACAACGTACATACCTAACTTTAATTGTGGTAACGTAATTTTTGTGAGCTTTTCTGTCATGTTAAAACCTATAATAATTTTATTTTTATAATATTATTATAGCGTTAAAAGGCAGGAATAGTAATGTTGGCTAATATTTAGCTGGAGAAACTTAAGCTCATTTGATCAAAAATAATAAAGCGAGCTTTTTTAGGTGATGTAAATATCGTTCGCATTGAAAAGATAAAAGTAGGCGGGCAATGTGATAAAACACATTTTTGTGTGTTTATATCAAGCTCAACAGTAGCCACTGCGCTAAGGTGTTGAGCTTGAAAAAGAAGCCTTATTGCCAAGCGGGCATTTGCGCTTCGTAACTTTCAATTTTCGCCAGTTTATCTAGTGTCCAACCAACACTATCAACACCGTTTTCTAAGCAGTACTTATGAAATGGTGCAAGGTTAAATTGATATTGAGAACTTTCGGTATTAACGGTACATGCTGCTAAATCAACGGTGAACTGTTGTGAGTTATCATTTGTACTCTGAAATAATGTTTCTATTACTTCTTCAGATAATACGATTGGTACAATGCCGATGTTAATACAGTTAGCATAAAAAATATCAGCAAAGCTTGAGGCGATAATAACTTTAAAACCATATTCTTGTAGTGCCCAAGGCGCGTGCTCTCGACTTGAACCACAACCAAAGTTCTCACGGGTAAGTAAAATACTTGCCCCTTGATATTGCGGGCTATTCAAAATGAATTCAGGGTTACTTTTCTCACCAGTAGCATCTAAATAACGCCAGTCATGAAATAAATGTTGCCCAAAGCCGATTCTAGTGGTTTTTTGTAGGAATTGTTTTGGAATGATCTGGTCGGTATCAACATTTGCTGCATCTAAGGGCGCAACTAATCCGGTATGTTGAGTAAATTTTTCCATGTTACGCTCCTTGATTAGCTTGATTAGCTTGATTAGCTTGGTTAATTTTAGTTAAGTCGACAAAATGTCCGGCAATGGCTGAAGCCGCTGCTAGTTCGGGGCTGACTAAGTGAGTTCGACTGCCTCGCCCTTGGCGCCCTTCAAAGTTTCGGTTACTGGTGGAAGCACAACGATCGCCTTCAGTTAGTACGTCATCATTCATGCCTAAGCACATCGAGCAACCAGGTAAGCGCCATTCAAAACCTGCGTCGATAAAGGTTTGCGCTAAACCTTCAGCTTCTGCTTGTTCCTTAACACGGTATGAGCCAGGTACAACAATGGCATCAACATTAGGTGAAACTTGCTTACCTTTGGCAATACTTGCTGCAGCGCGTAAATCTTCGATGCGTGAATTGGTGCATGAGCCGATAAATACTTTATTGATAGCAATATCAGTAATTTTAGTGCCAGCTGTTAAGCCCATATATTTTAATGCTGCAATGCAAGATTCACGCTCTACAGGATCTGAAAAGTCTTCTGGTGAAGGTACTACATTATCAACTTGGGTCACTTGCCCTGGTGTGGTGCCCCAAGTAACTTGAGTTTTTATCTCTTTTGCATCAAGTGTTAAGTAGCTATCAAATATGGCATTGCTGTCAGATTTTAGTTGCTGCCAATCATTTACTGCTTGCTGCCAAATCTGACCTTTTGGTGAATATTCTTTACCTTTTAAATATTCAAATGTGGTTTCATCGGGTGCTATTAAACCGGCTTTAGCGCCAAATTCAATACTCATGTTACAGACGGTCATCCGTTCTTCCATGGTTAAGCGCTCAATTGCTTCACCACAATATTCAACAACATAACCTGTTGCTCCAGCGCTACCAGTTTTGCCAATAATAGCTAAAATAATGTCTTTAGCACTAATGCCTGCAGCTACTTGACCTTTGACTTCTATTTTCATGGTTTTAGCTTTGGTTTGACGCAAGGTTTGTGTTGCGAAAACGTGTTCAACTTCAGACGTACCGATACCAAATGCTAATGCGCCGAAAGCACCATGAGTGGCGGTGTGCGAATCACCACAAACAATCACGGTACCAGGTAACGTTAAGCCAAGCTCTGGCCCCATTACGTGGACGATGCCTTGATTTTTATGACCCATACCAAATAATTCGATACCAAATTCTTTACAGTTTTTTTCTAAGGTGCGTAGCTGATTTGCTGCACCCTCTCCGGCGGCGTTTATTTCAATAGAGCGAGTTGAGATATTATGATCCATAGTAGCGATTGTGCGCTCAGGGTGACGTAATACACGGTTGTGAAACTTTAAGTTTGCAAAAGCCTGAGGTGATGTCACTTCGTGGATCAAATGACGATCGACAAATATTAACGGTGTTTCATCAGCTTTCTCTTCAATGACATGACGCTGCCATAATTTTTCATATAAGGTAGTAGCCATGATTAGTTTTTTCCCTGTGTTGTATGTTTGTTATGAATAAGCTGGTCTCGAATAAACTGGCAGATGATATCGCCCATTTCGTTAGTTGATTTAGCTGTATGCCGTTGCTCTTCACTTAATAAGTCACCGGTAAAGTTACCTGCATTTAATGTTGCCTCAACAGCATTTTCAATGGCGGTAGCAGCGTCTGCTTGATTTAAACTATGGCGTAACATTAACGCCGCAGAAAGAATTTGTGCGATAGGATTAGCAATACCCTTGCCTGCAATATCTGGTGCCGTGCCACCAGCAGGTTCGTACATACCAAAGCCAGCTTCATTTAGGCTTGCTGATGGTAATAAGCCCATTGAGCCAGTGATCATGGCGCATATGTCAGATAAAATATCACCAAATAAATTTGAACATAGCATAACGTCAAATTGTGCAGGGTCGCGAACCAGTTGCATGGCTGCATTATCGACATACATATGTTCAAGTTCCACACTAGGGTAGTCTTTTGCTACTTCATTAACCACTTCACGCCATAATTGAGATGAAGCTAATACATTGGCCTTATCGATAGAAATAACCTTGTTACGACGCTTTTGAGCCGCTTGAAAAGCCAAGTGGGCAATGCGGCTTATCTCTTTACGAGAATAGATCATAGTATCAAAAGCTGCTTCATCTTCTTGCCCTTGATTTTGGCGTCCTTTAGGCTCCCCAAAATAGATACCACCGGTTAGTTCTCGGATGACTAAAATATCGAAACCGGCTTGGGAAATATCAGCACGCAAAGGTGAAAGGTGTGACATCGCGCTTTGTAATTGTGCTGGGCGCATATTGCAAAATAAACCAAAATGTCCACGTAAACCTAATAAAGACGCACGTTCTGGTTGCTCAGTTGGTGGTAAATCGCTCCACTTAGGACCACCGACAGAACCGAATAAAATTGCATCAGCTTGCTCACAGCCTTGAATAGTACTTTCTGGTAAAGCTTGGCCGTGGTTATCTATGGCACAACCACCAACATCATAGTTACTGGTGGTAATTTCAAAATCAAATTTATCCGCTACTGTTGCTAACACTTTCTCTGCTTGTGCCATAACTTCTGGCCCGATACCGTCACCGGCTAATATTGCTACTTTCGACATTTTAGTTAACCTACTCATTAAATTGTAATTAAATTTATTTATATGTTCTGAACGATCTATAGCGCTAAGCTTGGCTATTTCCGACTTTTCCTGCACGCTCAGTGACTAATTCAGTTTTTAACTCGGCAATGGTAATTGCGCGATGAATACCATTCAGTGCATTAACTAGTGCATTACCTGAGGCTTTAATGACATCGGTGTCTAAGCCATAGCCATGAAAGTTTCTACCTTGCCAAGACACGACAATATCAGCCTTACCTAAACCATCTTCACCTTCACCTTTGTTAGATATTTTGTAGTCGCTGACTTCAAAATTTATATCTACCGCTTTTTTGATTGCGCGATAAAGTGCGTCGACAGGGCCGTTACCGGTAGCTGAAACTATTTGATGCTTGTCACCTTTGGCAAGTTTGATGCTTGATGTCGAAAATTCACTGCCGCCACTTTGTACATTTAAAGTTTGTAAATGGTAAAAGTCTTGTTGATCTTGCTGTTGAATATTGAATAATAAGGCTTCTAAATCGTCATCAAATACTTGACCTTTTTTATCTGCTAACGATAAAAAATCGGTATAAAGCTTTTCAAGTTCATAATCAGATTCTTGGTAGCCCAAACTCTCCATGCGATGCTTTATAACATGACGGCCGCTGCGAGAGGTTAAATTCAGTTTAGTTTTACTAATGCCGACACTTTCAGGCGTCATAATCTCATAGGTGTTACTGGCTTTTAACATGCCGTCTTGATGAATGCCTGATGAGTGGCTAAAAGCGTTGCCGCCTACAATGGCCTTATTTAGCTGTACTGGCATATTACAAAGCTGACTGACTAATTTTGAAGTACGGGCAATTTCATGATGATTGATTTGCGTATTTACACCTAATAATTCTTGGCGGGTTTTCATGATCATTGCTACTTCTTCAAGCGAGCAATTTCCTGCACGTTCGCCAATACCATTTATCGTACATTCAATTTGTCTGGCACCTGCTTGAACTGCTGACATTGAGTTAGCAACGGCTAAGCCTAAGTCGTTATGGCAATGAACAGAGATGATAGCCTGATCAATATTAGGTACACGGTTAAATAGATTAGTAATGATACCGCCAAATTCATTTGGCAAGGTGTAACCGACAGTATCAGGAATGTTAACTGTCGTAGCGCCAGCTTTAATCGCTTCTTCCACCATACGACATAAGTTGTCGATAGGTGTTCTACCTGCATCTTCACAGGAAAACTCAACATCATCAGTAAATTGACGGGCATATTTAACGGCATGAATAGCCATTGCTTGGACATCAGCAAAGTCTTTTTTCAATTTTTGTTGCACATGAACATCAGACGTTGAAATAAATGTATGAATACGGAATTGCTCAGCTGGTTTTAATGCCTCGGCACAGGCTTTAATATCAGCCTCTACAGCACGCGCTAATGCACAAACACGTGAATTTTTTACGCTGCGAGCAATCTCTTGCACCGATTGAAAATCACCGGGTGAAGAAACAGGAAAACCAACCTCCATTATGTCTACACCTAAGCGTTCTATGGCGTGTGCAATTTGTAACTTCTCATGCACAGATAAACTTGCGTTTAATGCTTGCTCACCATCTCGTAAGGTGGTGTCAAAAATAATAACCTTGTTGTTGTCATGTATGCCCATGTTTTGTCCTGATTGCTAAAGTATTAACGCTAGAATACGGGCATAAAAAAACCCGCGGTTATTAGCGCGGGTTTAGTGTTTTATTTATTATCTATTTATTTCAAAGCAATAAAAACCTAGCCACGCATGGAGAATACGAGGAGGAGGTTAATTCGGATAATGTTGGTAAATTGCTTCATGTTTGCTTTGTTGTTTAAGTATTTATAGGTTATTAATAGCGTATTTAACATAGCCATGTCAATGATGATTTGTTTATATCTTATAAGTTTATTTGTATCTAACTTAAATACAAAAAGAATACTGTCAGCATATCTAAAGCTGGTCTTTATGCGGTAACTTGTTAAAATCTATTAGTTAACGCTTAAACTATCCCATGAGTTAAGAAATGTCAGCAACAAAATTTTTACTATATATTTCTCAAAATTATAGCTTTGCAATTTTAAGGCCCTTACAGGATGCTATTCGAAAGACGAATAGGGAGGTGTTTTGGTTTGTTCAAGGAAATGCGGTTAATTTAGATTATTTTGCTGAAGATGAAAGAATTATAGAAAACGCTGCTGATATTGTGAAATACAATCCTGATGCAGTCATTTTCCCAGCGAATATTGCACCGACATTTTTTCCTGGGTTAAATGTTGCAGTTTTTCATGGATTTGATGCGGGTAAAGTTGATAAGAGAGGACGCAATGATCATTATAAAGTACGCAATTGTTTTGATTTGTATTGTACGCAAGGGCCTGATACTACTAAAGAGTTTCAACGATTAGCTTCAATACATCAAACATTTAGAGTTGCTGAGACTGGCTGGTGCGCATTAGATCCTTTATTTAATATGAATAAAGTATCTAATAAGGAAGAAAAACCAACTGTTTTGATGTGCTCTACCTTTTCCAAAAAGTTAACTTGTGCACCTCATTTATTTGAAGAAGTTAAGCGCCTAAGCGAGACTGGGAGGTGGAACTGGTTAGTGCAATTTCACCCTAAAATGGATAAAAAAATAGTTGATATGTATAAGTCTATACAAGGTGAGCATTTATCATATATCGAAACAGATAATATTGTCCCACTATTAAATCAGGCTGATGTAATGGTGTGTGATACATCATCTGTCTTGATTATGTTCATATTGCAAGGCAAGCCTGTAGTTACATTTAATAATGCATCACCTGAAGATTACTTGATTGATATTGACTTGCCATCAAAACTGGAAGAATCAATCGAGAAAGCTTTTGAGCCACCTAAGGTATTACTAGAAAAAATTTATAAATATATAAATGACACTCATCCATATTCTGATGGGAACTCATCATACAGGGTATTAGAAGCAATCGATAAGTCTATTGCAGAGAAAGGAAACCTTAAGGCTAAGCCATTAGATTTTTTTCGACAGCTTAAAATGAGAAGACAACTGAAATATTGGAAAATTTAAATAAAGAAAGTTATCGATATTTATTTCTTATCTGGAATAGATGTCCTTTCCCTTCCTTTTATTAGTGAAGTAAATTATGCTCATTTAATATATCTAAAGCTTTTTCAGCTATATCTTCAGGCAATAAATCTAATACTTGATCATTATCATCAATATACCCCCCCCGTGAATTAACAACGTGGACTTGAGGGCCTTTAGGGCAAACTGTACTAAAGGCACTAGTGCCTTTGCTATGTAGTGCTATTGTGGAGGTTTTGGTTGCCGCTGCAATGTGCAAGGGGCCAGAATCGACAGTAATAAGAAGATCTAAATCGGCAATTGTATCAATTAGTTCAAGGATAGTAGTTTTTCCTGCTATAGATTGAACATTTTCAATATTACTTTTCTGACAGGTAGCTACAACTTGTTCCGCTTCCGTCATTTCTTCTGGGGAGCCAATTAAAAAGAATGATAAAGGTTCTTTTACTTTTTGATTAATTAATTCAATAGTTTTAGCACAGTGACCTGTTGGATAATGCCTGCTCAGTTTTGCCTTGTTAACTATACAAAAACCTACCTTCAAAGTATCAATATTTAACAAAACACTTTGTTTTTTATCAAAAAATAAATTTACATCAGGCAATATACTATGTTTATTATTACAAAAAGCGTTAGCTAGATACGCATATCTATTAATATAGTGTCTTCGTGTATCCAATTTTAATGCTTTTTTAAGTAGTGGTTTCCGCATCTCTTGAGCATAACCAATAACATTATTAATGCCTGAAGCTTTAGTTATTACGGCATCGATAAGTGTATTTGTCATTAAAATTGCAGCATCATAATTTTGTTTTTTTAATGTTTTTACAAGTGATAATATTCCCCGAAGTTTATTGCTGAGACGTTCATCGATAATAATTTTATATCCAGTATTTCGGCTGAAAACTAATGCAGGAACCGCTCGTAACACTAATGTTATTTGAGCATCAGGGTAGCTTAATTCTAGTAACTTAATAGCAGGGGTGCAATTAATACAATCCCCAATAAAGCGTGGCATAAATATAACTATCTGTTTTGTTGACATATTTTTTATTACCAACGATAGGATAAACTACTTCCGACAAATTTATTACCTAAAGAGTCTTCACCTATATTCAGCTTTGCACCTAAAAAACCACTACCAGTTACTTTTTCTAATGAAATCTCTAACTCTTGTGAACGTTTGTAATTAAATAGTGTTGATGGATCAAATTCAGCAGATCGGTATAACATTGAAACCTGATAGCTACCTATATTTTGCCAATTAAATCGTAAGCTCATAGCGCTTCCTCCTACACCGTCATCCGGCTTTTTTAAACTTCCCCACCAATGCCCCATTTTTACGTTATCGTTAGAGTAGCCCTCTGCATATATATGATGGACATACCACGCGCTATGAAATTTGGTATATTCAAAATTTAATGAAGTGTTCGCTGTTAAGTATGGAATAAAAACGCCAAAATTTTGAGCTATGTTGCCAAGTTGGTAATTCTGATGCTCTTTAGTATCTTCACCTGCATACTCATAAGTTAGGCTCATCGGGAAATCAAAAGGAGCGATATCAAACTTATTGCTGATTGATGCTTGTTGGTTGCCGAATTCATCAGCACAATCTTGCAATTCAGTGCCATCACCGCCGCAATTATCGTTATTAACAGGGTCAATTATACCATCCCAAACATCTTTCAGAGATATGTCTCCGTCATCGCCAGCAAACATTAATGTTCGGTTAAAGCCTATAGTCCACCAGTCAAGAGGTTGGAAACTAAGGTGCATTGTCATTAATGCCGGTTTACCAGAAACAGGATCTTTATCTCTGTCAAATTGAATGCCGTCTTGTTTTTCCAAAATACCAACTGACATTTCATATTTAATATTCCAGTCAGTTAACAACTCCGGGTTACTAATAGTTACGTTCAGGGCGGGTTTTGCTTGTGTGGACATCAAGAGAGCACCTTCTTGAGTCGGTGACAACCAATGTTCTCTGTAACCAATGTCTACTTGGAATACGTCCCAGCCAAAAGACACATAGCTATTGTTTGGTACTATTTCTCCATCATAAAATGTGCCGCCACCATTAAAAATGAGATGTTCGTTTACCTGCCAAAAACTACCGCTGGTAAACTTAAATGAATCATCTATATTAAGTCCTCGTTGATTAGCAACTAAAGTATCATCTTTAAACGAGTGGTTATATTGAGCGGAAAAATGTGTAATTGCTGCTGCCTTTTTGTAACGTTTAATATAGGCATTTAATCGTTGATATAAAGCGGGATGACTATTTTTAACCTTCGTCATGTACTTGTAAATTGTCGCGGCATGATAAGGCTTAGTTAAAATTGGTAACTTAGCAATACTAGAAAGTTTCTCTAATTCCAATTCAAACAATTGATCTGTTTTTAATGGCAGATATGGTGATACACCATTTGCTTGGGCAGATAATGAAGTTAAGCCGATAAGGAATATATATACGTATAGCAATGTTTTCAAAAAATTATTCCATTTGTTTCGATTTTGTTTTGGTCATACAAGGTTCTTAGTAAATCCAATGAAAAGGAGGTTAACCCCAACTTTCCATTTTGCTTTTTCTTTTCGAAAATAAGCGTGGTAAAACTAGACCAAAAAATAAGCCAACACCCAGTACAATTGCGCCATTAAAAAACCATTCTTTTTTAATATCAGTATCTTGATTTTTTAATTGAGATCTTGTTTGTGCTAATTCCATATTGAGCTCAGTGATAGTATTTTGCAAATCACTACGTTCATTTTTCAATGTTTCCATTTGAGCTCGAGAATTTTCTAGTTGAATGGCTGTATTATCACTTTCCCCCTGAAAACCGGCTAATTTTTCATTTAAATCAGCAATAACATAGCGCATACCTGGTTTGGTCGAAACATACTGGCTTTCAATCCAACCGGTTTTTTCTGCATTGGTAATAACTTGGCTATACTCGTTTTCACTTTCACCTGTTAACTGTACCGTATCACCTGAATTAATGGTGCCCAAAATTCGATAGTTCTTGCCTGCACCTGAGTGCATATAAACGAATAAGTTTTCGGAAATATATCCGGTGGTTGTATTGTTTTCAGCAGCTTCGGCCACAGAAAAAAAGCTAATTGAGCATAGTAAAGTAAGAAAGGTTTTTTTTATGTTCATCATCAAGTAACCAATAGCGCCATTTAAACAGTGAATGGAAAAGATAGTAGGGCTTTGCTGTAATGATAGCAAGTGAAGATTGCTTAGTATAAGTAGATTTTTGATATAAAATATTTATCATGTAATATTGCACTACGTATTTAGCTGAATTGGCACATTAAAGGTCTTGATATTTGACTGATAAGCCTGAATTTGAATTGCACTGGGATTATATGACCACCGAAATAGAACTTAAATATTTAGTGTTAGGCGCAACTAATACAGAAACAATAACTGGAATATTTGAGCAAAAAAACATTCAATTTACCTATCAAGAAAAGCTTTTAGAAAATAGCTACTTCGACACACCTGATCTTAGTTTACGTCAATTTGATATGGGATTGAGAATTCGTCGTGATAACGAATATCGTGAGCAAACCATCAAAACTGCTGGACAGGTTGTTGGAGGGTTACATAGTAGACCAGAATACAATGTTGATATGGAAGCTTATGCAACAAATAAGTTTCCAATATTATCTCTTTTTCCCGATGAAATTTGGTGTGCAGAGCAATCAGTGGCAGCCATTCAAAATGATTTAATCATTTTATTTAATACAAACTTTAAGCGCAGTACTTGGCTTGTTATTGATCAACATAAGAACCAAATTGAAGTCGCTTTTGATCAGGGAAGTATAAACAGCGGTTCAGAAAGTGAACAAATTTGTGAACTCGAACTTGAATTGGTTTCTGGCGTACCGGAGGCATTATTTGCCTTAGCTGAAGTTTTATTTGAAGAGTTGGCAATACGGCCAGGCATTGAAAGTAAAGCTGCACGTGGTTATGCACTATACCATGGAAAATTAAAGCAATATTGCTCAGAATCTGAGTTTTATATTTGTGATTTAACAACAGACTCGATAGCCAGCGCTTTCACGCTTGGCTTAAACCTTGGTTTGAGCGATCTACAAGCCAATGTGGCTGGTTACTTATTAAGTCGTTCACTGACTGATCTCGCGAGAATCAAAGGAAGCCTAGCCACCATTCGTCATGGATTTTGGTTGTTTGAAAAGCACTTAACAGAGCAAGAGTTAGTATTGCGAGGAGAATTGAGTCATTTTATACACTTACTCGCCTGGGTCGATAATGCAAATAACTTGCAAGAGTTAACAAATAAAACTGGCAATTATCGCAAAAAATTGAACTTTAGTGAGCAGCTTATTGATCAACTTAAAATTGAAAAACGACGTTTTCCAAATACGGAAGAAATTACTGAATTTTTGCATTCTAGCCGTTTCAATCAGCTTCAATTAGCTATTTTAAAAATGTTTCTAGGACGAGCTCAGTCAGCGACTAATGGTAGTGGTGAAACTCGTAATGATCTAAAGCAGTTTGCTCAAAGTAAAATTCAGTTTAGCTTAGGTGAAATAAGTCATGAAATGAAAAGTTCGGTCAACTTTAATTGTGAGCAATACATAGCTCAAAGCAAATTACTTTATCGAAGCTTATTAACAGGGACATGGCTATCTGGGCTTTTTGATGAAGAGGCTCGTGACAAGTTCCGTCATCCGTGGCTAGATTTACAGCATGGCATTAGTGAGTTGCAGTCATTATGGATAATTCAGCAACAATTAGAGAAGCTATCTGAACCTCCTGAAAAGTTAGTACGATGGCAGAATAGTAAAGTTGAGGGTTTGTTAACCGCACTCGATAATACCAAAGCGATGGCTATTGCCATGCCACCTTACTGGCTTGAGTCATTATAAATAATTAAAAATCGATATCATGACTCACGAGTAGTGCGCATTGTTAGGCAAAACTTACTAATGCGCAGAGATAAGCTTATTCTTTAGTCAGCACGTTTAATTAAGTTATCGATTTGTTGTTCTAACTTGTTTAATTTTTCGGTGATCTTGGTGTTTTGCTCGATAATATGTGCATTCTGTTTTCTTAGCTCTCTATTTTTAATATTGGTATCGGCAAAGCCAAAAATCTTATTCACAAATACAGCGCCCATGCCGCCGAGTATACCTATACCAAGAATAAACATAATAAAAACAGAAGCTCTACCAATAAAAGTTATTGGATAAACATCACCAAAGCCAATGGTAGTAGATGACATGACCATTAGCCAAATAGCATCGCTGTAGTTTTGAACGGGTGAATACTCAAGCCCAACTTCAGCTTGATAAGTTATATAACCTAAAGATAAGTTAAGAGATAGAAATAAAATAAGAGAAATAAAGCCAATAAAGCCATAATTATAATTTTTAATCCCAAATTCATCTACGTGATATAAATGACTTTTTTCCATGGCTTTTTGTACAACAATCATTTTGCTCTCTTTCTATATTTTTATAATTTATCTTAGTTTATTAATTAACTGCTAGTTGATTTACCGACATAGTGAATTAAATCATCCATTAACTTCTTCTTAATTTCAAGCTGTTGTTCGGGCAATAACTCATATTTCTCAGCTAATAACTCATAATCATCTGGCGATAAACTAACGGTTAGTCTAGGCCTCTTTGGGCGTTTATTTGTCGGTAAGCCAAGAATGTCTCTGATCTGCTCAGATGGACTAATACCAGCTTCAAGTGCTTGCTTTCTTATCGACAACTGAATTTTTTCATCCATATCAAATGCAACTTGTACGGCTTTAACTGCTTTGACTGATGATTGCCATTTATCGGGTAACTTACGTGCCACAATTAACTTCCTGGATACATATCGACAATATCTGTTGTTGGTTTAAACAAGGTTAAAAACACTTCAGTATCGCCATCTTGCCATACTTCAATATCAATACCTTTATCTTGGTCTTCATTATACAGTGCGTACAGCTCAAATTGCTCGCCACTGTCTTTGCCTTCGTACTGAGACAAGGTGTCTTTGCGGTGATCTTTACGATGAAAAAAGCCAACTTGGGCGAAAACTCTTTGGCGATATAGGTCATCACTCCAACCAGATGTTGTTGTGTTGTCTGTTTGACGTTCTAGCTGTGCTTGCCCGGGATCGTCAAAGATTGTTGAAAATTGCTCAAGATCGAAAAGGCTCTCAACGTCTTGATGTAATATTTTAAGTGAAAACTTTAAGTAGGTTTTATCATCTTCGTCTAAGGTTAGAAAAAACTGTATATCGTTATTCCCTTGCAAAACCCATTCTGTTTGCGTGTTATGCTCAAATTCATAACTATTTACTGCACTTACCTGAAATTCTTGTGCTCTAAGGGCTTCAGGAAGTCCAAAACTGTCTGACATAACAATAATGTCATTAACAGTAAGATCTTTAACATTACTGAGTTTTCGTTCTTGTACCGGCTTGCTAAACATTCGTTTTAAAAAACTCACAAAACTCTCCTAAAATATGACTTAACTGAAGCTAAAAAACCGCTTAACATCAAAGATGAAAGCGGTATTTTCAGGTTTTACGTTATTTTTGTTTAGCTTTTAAACGCTCTAATACTGAATTTGCGCTGTTGTCAGTAGCACCAATACCTGCTTCTTTTAACTTCGCTTCCAATGAGCTATCTGAATTTTCAGACTCTAGAACTTCTGCAGCTTTCATTTGATCATCAAATTTTTGTTGCTTAGCTTTAATTCGCTCTAAAGAGTCTTTAGCATTTAATAGCTTAGAGTTACTTGACGAAAAATTATCAGTGATAGCAGAAGTGGCTTTTTGCACACTTTCTGTGGTTTTTACCATAGATAATTGGCGCTTGTACTCATTTACTTGACGCTCGCTCTTTTTCACTAATTCTTTTAAACGCTCAGCATTACCTTGGAAACTATCTAATGCTTGCTGCTGCGTTGCTAATTCGCTTTCTAGTGCTGAAATTTTTTCAGCTACCGCTAATGCTAATGTTTCATCACCTTTTTCTAAGGCTTGTACTGCATAACCTTCATGCTCAGTAATTTCACGTTTAACACGGTCAACTTCGCGATTTGAAGACATTTGTTGCGCCATAACGCCAGTAAGGTCACGCTTAGCTTTAGTTAGGTGGTTTTCTGCATCACGAATTTCTTGTTCAAAAATACGGGTGGCATTTGAATCTACAATGGCTTCGCCGACTTCTGTAGCGCTACCACGGATTGCGGTCATAATCTTTTTAAAAATACTCATATAATACTCCTACAGTGGTTGCTTAAACTAAGTAATCACTCATATCGTCAATAATTTCTAGCGCATTATTATTTAATACCGCTAGCTCGTGTTCTATGTCATCAAAAGTAGAGCTAATAGCGAGCGCTCCAAAAATGACATATTTATCACCAATTTTTGAAAAAGACGATAATGGCATCGGAATGTTCATCTCTAACATACTGACATGCATTTCGTGTAACTTGTCTGACTTAACTTCATTTTCACCCCAAAGGTAGGTGATACATAAAATTTGGTCATCAGTTACCGAAACAAAAATGGGCAACTCTTCACGGCCTATTACCGTAACTTGTAAAACATCAACTTCACCTGAAATTGGTTGGCAATCAAAAACCATCCCGGTATGTGATTCATCTGCCAAAGTATTCAAGTAGTCAGCTATCTTATGAATATTCATGTTTTTCCTCATGTTTAAATAAGTAGCGTAAAAAACGTGTTAAACGTTTTTTACTTGACGACATAATATGTCGTGTAGGGTTAATTTAGCATCAAGACATAATATGTCAAGGACTTATTTTCGTTTTTTTCATCATAGCTCACTTCACTTTATTGTAAATGGGCATTATTTAAACCTTGCTGATCTTGCCATGCTTTTTGATGTAACTGATAAATGGCATGACTGCCTAAATAGTTAACCGGTACTGTTGCTTTCTCTTTATAAAAGTCACGTGAAAAATCAAAGGCATTAATCACCATAGACAAAGTTAACCAATGATGTGTTACGGGTAATTCAGGTAACTGTTTTAATCGTGTTAATGGTGCAGCACCCATTTTACTAGCAATTGTCCAACCCCATTCACCAAAGCTAGGTACGTTATCGTGATATTGCTGTACTGATGAAAAACCTGCTGCTTGCACTGTTTTTCCAATCGCTATAAAAGCATTTTTCGCGTGATACGGGCTAGCCGATTGAATGCCAATTAAACCATCACCAGCAAGTAATTGTTTTAATCTCGCGTAAAAATTTACCGAATATAGCTTATTAAGGTCGGGATGACTTGGGTCTGGCAAATCAACAATAATGGCATCAAAGCTGTGGTTATTTTGTAATAACTTATCGATAGCAATAAAAGCATCCGCTGAAATAATTTCAACCCGTTTATCTTGTAAACTCGCCATATTTAATTCACTGATACTATTGGCTAGTTGCCTTGGTAGTTTTTCTTCTGGGCTTTTAAATATTTCAAGTAACTCGCCATCTAAGTCAATTAAGGTGACTTTTTTAGGTTGCCATTGCAGCACATCTCTTAGCGCTAGGCCATCGCCGCCGCCAATGATTAAAATATTATCTTGACGTGCAGAACCTGCTAAAACGGGGCTAACAAGGTAACTGTGATAGATAAACTCATCTGATGATGAAAACTGTAAACGGCCATTAAGGTAAAAGTTAATAATTTCACCTTGCATAGCGCCCATGTTTCGCTCGGTAAAAGTTAGCTGCTGATAGCGAGTTTTGTCGCTATAAACGACCTTATCTAGATAGAGTAGGTTGCTCATCTGACTTAACCAAGAATTACCAAACTGATAAATCGCCATAATAAATATCAGTAAAATAATATGTGCGGAAATTAATGTTTTCCGCCAATTGAGTTTTTGCCAATAATAAATAACGAAAACGCAACCTGCTAACAGGTTAAGTGCTGCGGTTAATGCACTGGCTTTACTGATATCAATAGAAAGTAAAAACACCACCCATATCGCGGCACCCATGCCTGCACCTATATAGTCAGCGCCATAAATAGTACCTAAATTATTTTTTAGGTGCCTCTGATGAATTTCTTCACGTATTCTGGCAATTAATGGAATTTCCATACCAATAAAAAAGCCAAGAATAAGGCCGAAGAAATAAGGGCTGTTAAAAGCAATAAAGCTAAGTTGTTTAAATAAGCCGCCACGCGGATATGCATCAGGCGGTAAGTTAAACATCTGTCCTAATATTTCAGGAAATGTTTGAGTCAGGGCGATCAAGCCGCCAATAATGAGTATTGAGCTACTACCAAGAAACGCAATAGCGAGCTCTAACCAAACAAAACCATTAAAGGCACATTGTATTTTACGAGCAGCAAATGCGCCTAAGCCCATAGCAACAATCATTAAGCCAATCATCGCGTAAATGGTGCTTTCCATAATGCCAAGTACACGACCCGCATAGTGAGATAATAAATATTCGTAAATGAGCCCACAACCGGCTAATACCGCCATGGTCAAAATAAGGAGAACATCATCCCAAAGACGACTTCTATCGCTCATTATGGTTATTCCTGGTGTTGATAAATGTAGAGTTAATTTGAATGGTCACTAGGTTTAATTTTGAATTTATTGACAAACATTCAAGCACAATAACATGAGCTTGAATGTTTGACAGTTTAGCTGCACATGGAGTTAAGTCGAGTTTACGACGCTAAAACTATGGTATTAAACTATGACATTAATGCCGCTAAGATTAAGGCGATTGAAATACTGATAGCCATTTCGACACAGGCTACACCAATATTATGTTGTTGATCGACTTCTTCAACTAAGTTAATTCCCATCAATACTAAGCGCTTAGCAACCGATGTTAGCAAAGCAACAAGTAACGTCATGGCGATACCAAATACTAACCAACCGATTAAGTTTATCATCAGGGTTTCAGGGCTGTAGGTTAAAAAGTGGCTCGCCGCTGTAACGGCTAATGCAGTGCTGATAACTTGTCCTGCATAGCGAATAGCTAAAGCAATTTGTCCTTCAGCGAAGGCATTTTGCATACAGTCATTTTGATTATTAGCGGCATATTGACGTTCTTTAATTCGCGTTACCAATACCAACATTGCTTGTGAAACAATAAAACCAGCGGTAATGGCGACAAAGGTATTAATATCTAAACCATATACCCATAACAACACGGCACGAATAACTATGGCTGTTGCGATAGCGCCTGCAGCATCAACGATACCAACGGTGATATTACGTGCTTTTATTTGTGCATTTTTATCTATTTGATTTAAGGCAAAACGGTCATGAAAAACTCGACCAACTTTAATTAATATCAGGCCGAATATGCCGTAACTACCCATACCAATAATTTCGCCTAAATAGCTATCAGCATTTTCGCCGCTAATCGCGCCAGTTAGCACAATGCCTAATGCCGCAACGCTACCAGCGACACTGATCCCAAAAGCAAAATTGTCTTCTTTGGCTAATTCGTCGGTAGAGTTTACTTTGGCGGATAAACCACTGATAAAGCGCATAGCGCCCAGCAATATAATTGCAATAGTAATATCAATAGCTAAGAAAATTAAAAGTTCTAAGTTCAAGCCAGTTATTTCAATAAATGTATTCATAATAATCCCTACTTTCCACGTCGAAAGCTGCGTGATGTTGTACTTTTGCTATTTCTAAAGCTAGCATTTTTCGCGCTTTTACTTGATTTCGAATAAGCACTTTTATTTGTTGATTTACTGGCAAAGCGGTTAGCGCTCGTTTGTGCGCTTTTGCTCTGACTGGAGATACTTGAAGCACCCGTTCTATTTTTTCCATAGGCGCTAGTGTACTTTTGACCGCGACTTTGAAAAGATTTCTTCGTCCGAGTATCTAAAGTATTTTGCTTTTTCAATTGGCTAGGAGAACTATAGCGTTTACGGCCATAATCATTGTAATAGCTGTAATTTCGGCTTCGACCCCAGTCATTATAATAAGTACGACGAGAGCCAAACAAATCGCCCATCATTGAATACATGCCATACCATGCCCAAAATGACATGCCATTCGAGCCAGTAGTCCAGCTACCATATGATGGGTTACCAATAAGTTGTTCACCGGTGCCAAAGTCTTGCGCCTTATTTGCCGCAAGGCTTTGTGATTTTGATAACGAATTAACCCGGGGTAGTGTGCCGTCTGACATATCGGCTAAAACGTTGAGTGGATCACTTAACGCGTCAGAATATAAAACAGGATCGGCTGCTTGGTATAGGTTTAACAGTTCGTCATAAAGTGCTTGAGAGTTTTCAAACATTTGTGGTTGGTTTTTTACCGTATTGAGACGGTCAACTAAGGCAAGATACATTGGCCCTTGCGTACCGGTATCTTTTACAAACTCATCAATTAGTGGTTTGTAGCTAGGTTTGTCAGCGATTAGCCTTTGTGCATATTGGCTGATCAAATTTGCATTGCGCACTTGACCATTATTTAATGCTTGAGCAAGTAACTCAATACGTTGTTCAGTTATCGGTGTTTGTTGAATAATTTGTTCTTTTACTGGGTCTCCACAAGCGGAAAGTAGTAAAACAAACAAGAGTATAATCGTTTTTAGTGGCTGCATTTCTGCCATAGTGTCCTCAAAAATGCTATGGTTATCATTTATTAATATCACTTACGACATATTATGTCTATTGTTTTAACCACATTAGTGAAATTAATTTTCTAGCTAGTTAATAGCTGCTGTAAGTTTATAAACTGAGTTTATCGAGGGCAAGGTGTCAAATTCATATTCTTCTACACATTATCCGTTAATTGAGCTCCAACAAGAAAAAAGTTGGCAGCAATTTCATCAGCAGTATCCGGCAGTAAGCGACTGTTTATCAAGTGAACAGTTAGCGCTATTTAGGCAAGCATTAGCCTTAAGTGACTTTATTCTTCGTAGCGCGCTACAAGCACCAGAGTTAGTTGTTGAACTGTTTAAAAGTGAGCAGTTACTATCGAGTAATACACCCAATTACAGTGAAATTCTGATTGCATCGTTAAATACTTGCACATCAGAAGAGCAGTTGCATAAGGTGTTGCGGCAATTTCGATTAGTTCAAATGGTGCATATTGCCGTCGGTGATTTTTTATTAAATATTAGTTTAGATGAATCGTTAAAAAGGTTATCTGCGTTAGCCGATAGTTTAATTCTTAGCGCTAATCAGTGGTTAACTCAATTCTGTCAAGAAAAGTGGGGAGTACCTATTAATGCTGAAGGCGAAGAGCAAAGCTTGTTAGTTTATGGCATGGGGAAGCTAGGTGGGCAAGAATTAAACTTCTCTTCCGATATTGACCTTATTTTTGTTTTTCCGGAAGCAGGTGAAACCCAAGGTGTTAGGCGCAGTATTGATAACCAAGTGTTTTTTACTCGTCTTGGACAAAAACTTATTACCGCATTGCACCAAAAAACGGCTGATGGCTTTGTTTATCGAGTCGATATGCGCCTTAGACCTTTTGGCGAAAGCGGCCCTTTGGTGTTGTCATTTAATGCCATGGAAAACTATTATCAAGATCAAGGGCGTGACTGGGAACGCTACGCAATGCTAAAAGCACGCTTGATTGGTCAAGGGAAATATCACGGGCAATTAACCCAAATGCTTCGCCCGTTTGTGTATCGTCGTTATATCGATTTTAGCGTTATCGATAGTTTACGACGTATGAAAGCGATGATTGCCCAAGAGGTTAGACGTAAGCAACTTAACAATAATATTAAGCTTGGTGCTGGCGGTATTCGGGAAGTAGAGTTTATCGTGCAAGTTTTTCAAATGATTCGTGGTGGTCGTGTTGCTGAATTGCAACATCGAAACTTATTAACAGTGCTACCTTTACTGGTTAAACACGGTGAAGTTAATCAACAAAGTGCACAAGTGCTAACTGACAGTTATCGATTTTTACGTCGTGTGGAAAATATTATTCAGGCACTGAATGATCAACAAACGCAAACTTTGCCTGATATAGAATTAGATCAGCAACGCTTAGTCAATATTCTTAATGACGAAAACTGTACTGATTGGGCTAGCTTCCTCGAACAATTAGTTGTTCATATGCAAGGTGTGCATCATCAATTTGGTGAACTCATTGGTGAAGATAGTCCTAATCGTCAGGCCATTGATCAGTACTGGACAACATTATGGGATAGCCAATGGAGTGATGAAGAGTCAATTGTTTGGATAGCACAATCTCCACAGTTGTTAAATATAAGTGATGAAAGCGCTTGTTGGGATAATGAAAACTTGTGGCGAGCGTTGAAAGATTTCCGCAGTGAAATGAGTAAGCGCAGCATGGGAAATCGAGGGCGACAAGTACTTGATAAGTTGATCCCAAGCCTTATTTGGCATATCGCAAACTTAAAACTTACCGAACAATCTTTAACGCGAGTGCTCACGGTGTTAACAACGGTTGCAACTCGAACTGCTTATTTGGAATTATTGTTTGAAAATGAAGGGGCGTTAAAGCATTTAATTCATTTGTGTCACAACAGTAGTTGGGTGGCGGAACATATTGCAAAATTTCCAATACTATTGGATGAATTAATTGACCCTAAACTCTTTCATCAAGCACCACAGCTAAGTTCTTATGTGGCAGAACTTCGTGAACTAATGCTTAGAGTGCCCGAGGAAGATCAAGAAGCACAAATGATCACCTTACGTCAATTTAAGCAAATTAAACAATTACGTATTGCTGCGGCTGACATTTCTGGTATTTTGCCCATAACGCAAGTAAGTGCGCACCTAACGGCATTAGCAGAGGCGATGGTTGAAGAAGTGGCTAATTTGGCATGGCAGCAATTAAGCCAGCGCTTTGGTGTACCGCTAGGCAAAGTTAACTCAATGGACAAAGGCTTTGCTATTATAGGTTACGGTAAAGTCGGTGGCATTGAATTAGGTTATAGCTCTGATTTAGATTTAGTTTTTGTGCATGATACAGATTCGGCAGAATTGACCACAGGAAACAAACAAATTTCTACTGGGCAATTTTATCTTAAGTTAGCCCAGCGTATGATGCATTTATTTAATACCCGTATGGCAAATGGCATTTTATATGAATTAGATATGCGTTTAAGGCCATCAGGTAATGCAGGCCTATTAATGGTGCACATTGATACCTTTGCGCATTATCAAAATCAAGACGCTTGGACGTGGGAGCATCAGGCACTAGTGCGTACACGGGTTATTTTCGGCAGTAACTCATTGAAACAACGCTTTGCAGAAATAAAACGACAAGTGTTATCAAATGAACGTGATAGCGCAGCATTGCTTGAAGATGTATTAAAAATGCGTGATAAAATGCGTAAGCATCTAGATAAATCAACTGAATTTCTAGTTGATATTAAGCAAGGACGTGGTGGCTTGGTTGATATTGAATTCTTAGTGCAATATTTGGTGTTGGCTTTTAGTCACCAGTATCCAAACCTGAGTGACCATTCAGATAATATTAGTTTGCTTTCGGAATTAGCATTAATAGCCGTGATTAGTAAACAAGAGCAAAACTGTCTAGTTGATAACTATTGCAAACTACGTGATTTTGGTCACCATGCTACTTTGCAAAATAGCGAGCAAATGATCAAGACAGCATCTTTTGAAAATGCCCATAAAGAGGTTTTACCAATTATTGCTAAAATATTTAGTTAAAGCTATATCTGTATAGCAACTAACTACCAGGTCGACGTAATAGTATGCACTGGTTGATCAAGTAAGGAATGGTGTATTCAATTAAGACTATTGTTCGTTGTTTGTTGCAAAAATAAATACTCAGGCCATTTTCAAAATGGCCTTCAATTGCTTTACCCACTTGGTAAGCTGTAATTAGAATATCCTTGTTAACACGAAAAGCGTCTTTAACCAGGAAGTCGCGATCAAGCCACCAAATGACTTCTAAGCCATTATCTTCTGAGTATTGTGACAACTTTTGGAATAAGGTTTCACCTAGCCTAAAAGGATGGGTCTCGGTTCTACCGGTCCAATTTTTCCTGAGTGGTCGAGTGATAAGTCGCCTAGCTTCCAATATTTCTTCTAAATTACCTTTGGGCTCAGGTAGATAAACAATATTTTTAATAATTTTAGGCCCTTTTTCGTCAGAGTCACCATGTAAGTTAGCGTAAAATCTAGATAGTCCTTCTGCTGCAGCATTTTTACTTTTCGATGGCCGTACTACTGACTTGTCGCTTGGATCAATAACAGTTTCTACAACATGCTTATCTTCTATACTTGAAGAAGTCTTGTTATTGTTATCGGCAGTTTCTAGAGTGAGTGAAAATAATAAATCTTGATTAAGCAACAATGCTGCTGCCAAGCCAATTAAAATGGTGCCTAAAACAATATTTCGTAGCCAAAAGTTCATAAGTTATTCATATTCATATTACATCTTTGGCTACACCATAACGAACAATGCTTATTTATACAATGATGGATCATCTTCATTTGGACGGGTTTTAAAGCGACGGTGTAACCACATATACTGCTCTGGCTTTACCATAATTGCTTTTTCTAACTCTTGGTTAACTCTCAGTACGTCAGTGGTATCATCACCCGTTGGAAAGTTTTCTAACATGGGCTTAATCTCTAAAGTGTAGCCACTACCGTCGTCATTACGTGTAGGTATCAACATATGTGTTTGAGCATTTTTTTGGCGCGCAAATATTAATGTACCTGTTGTTGAGGCAGCTTCTGGTACGGCAAAAAATGGTACAAAAACACTGCGATTACGACCATAATCTTGATCAGGTAAATAAACACAGGCTTCGCCATCATGCAAAGCACGAATTAAGCCTTTTACATCACGTTTGCCGAGCATGTATTTATTAGAACGGCCACGACCGCGAAACTGAAAATATTCCATTAGCTGGTTATTGTGCGGGCGATAAAACACTACCATAGGATGGCTATAACCAATGCCACGACAGCTGATTTCAGCACTTAAATAATGCATGGCCAGCAATAATATGCCTTTACCTTCTTGTTGAGCTTTTTCAATATGCTCTAAACCAATAACTTTGGTTTTACGTTTTACCCGCCAATTTGGCCACCACCAGCCCATACCTGTTTCAAGCAATGCTATCCCAGTATTCTCGAAATTACGCTTTAGCATTATTTGACGATCATCGTCAGTCATATCAGGGAAGCATAATTCAATGTTCCTTAGGGCAACCTTTTTGCGACTGGAGCCTAGCTTAAATAACATGCGTCCGATTATTTTGCCAAGGAAAAGCTGAAATCGATAAGGCAACCAAGAAATACTGTAGAGAATAAACACTCCAAGCCAAGTCAGCCAATACTTAGGTAATAGGTATGATATTTTAAAATTTGGTTGCAAAACTTTATTTTTACTCACGGGATGATTTCAACTCATTGAATTGCTTGTGTTACAATATTGCTTATTATATCTGTTATAGGGTCCAGGATGAAAGTAGATATTCCCGCTTTTGATAAAGCGCGTGTTTTAGTTGTTGGCGATATCATGCTAGATCGCTATTGGTATGGGCCTACACAGCGCATTTCTCCGGAAGCGCCAGTACCTGTTGTTAAAATTCAGCAAGATGAAGACCGTCCCGGTGGTGCAGCAAACGTAGCATTAAATATTGCTTCATTAAATGGTAAAGTGACTTTAGTTGGCATTACGGGAGAAGACGAAGCATCAAGCGTGTTAAAAACTCATTTATCAGCGATGAATATTGATTGCCAGTTTTTACAATCTTCAGCTCACCCGACCATCACTAAGCTACGCGTACTAAGCCGTAATCAACAGTTACTGCGTTTGGACTTTGAAGAATCATTTGCTGAAATTGATAAACAACCATTAATTGAGCAAACCAAAACTTTAGTGGCAAACCACGACTTATTACTTTTGTCAGATTATGACAAAGGTACGCTTTCTGATGTTCAAGCCTTAATAAAAGCAGCTAATGAGCACAATGTGCCGGTATTGGTTGATCCTAAAGGAACTGATTTTTCTCGCTATCGAGGTGCAACGTTAATTACGCCTAATTTGTCTGAGTTTGAAGCTGTTGTTGGACATTGTAAAACTGAAGCTGAAATTGTTAGTAAAGGCCAAGCGTTATTAAAAGAGCTAGATTTAACCGCAATGTTAGTCACTCGCAGTGAGCAAGGTATGACTTTACTGCGACATGGTCATGAAGAATTCCATTTACCTACACAAGCTCGAGAAGTTTATGATGTAACGGGGGCTGGAGATACGGTTATTGCGACGCTTGCTTTAGCCATTGCTGCAAACGCCGGCTTTACGCAAGCCAGTGCATTAGCGAATATTGCTGCCGGTATTGTCGTAGGTAAGCTAGGCACTTCGACAGTAAGTGAAGCAGAATTAAGTGCAGAACTAACGTCAGGTCAAGAAAGTGGTTTTGGTGTCTTATCGGAAGAGCAGTTAAAAATTGCTGTTGAATTGGCGCAAGCGCGTGGCGAAAATATAATTATGACTAATGGTTGTTTTGATATTTTGCATGCGGGACATGTTTCATATTTAAACACCGCTAAAACCTTGGGTAGCCGACTTATTGTTGCTGTAAATAATGATGCATCAGTGACAAGATTAAAAGGTGTTGGTAGACCAGTGAACCCAGTAGATCGCAGAATGGCGGTATTAGCGGGTTTAGGCGCTGTTGATTGGGTTGTACCATTTAGTGAAGACACGCCACAACGTTTAATCGCTAATATTTTGCCAAACACCTTAGTTAAAGGCGGAGATTATAAAGTTGAAGACATTGCCGGTGGGGCTGAAGTCATTGCTGCAGGTGGTGATGTGAAAGTACTTAACTTTGAAGATGGTATTTCAACTACAAAAATAATCAATGCCATAAGGCAAGAAGATTAGTTATATTACTAGCTTTATTTAGATAAGAAAAAAGCAGCATAAATGCTGCTTTTTTTGTATTTTATTTTGCGTTCACAATATTTTAAATGTCATGAATGTAACACTGCGAAACTTATTTTACTGCCATCAAACCTTTGTTGATGTCTTTTAAATCTTGGTCGGTAATGGTACCGCCAGCACGCTTTAGCGCTAGTACATTTTGAATATAAGTATAACGTGTTGAAGATAAATTTCTTTTTGCATTATAAAGATTACGAGTACTGTTCAATACATCAACAATAGTACGAGTTCCTACTTCAAAACCAGCTTCAGTTGCTTTTAATGCACTTTCAGCACTGACTACTGCTTGTTCTAATGACTTGATAGCAGAAACAGCAGCAATTACTGTGTTGTAGGCGTTACGCGTATTACGTACAACATTACGGTGTGATTGCTCTAAGTTTTGGCTAGCAACGACATAGTTACTTTGTGCTTGACGAACACTACTTGAAATTGCACCACCAGAGTAAATTGGCACAGTTAGTGTTACACCGATTGAATGACTATCAAGAGCCGTAGTGTTTACGCTATTGAAGTCACGATCCGCAGAACTTAAGTTACCATTTAAGTCAAGTGACGGATAATGACCTGCTTTGGCTATATTGATATTTTCTTTAGCGATATCAACATTAATTTTCTCAGCAATTAAATCTAAATTTTTCGCTTCAGCAGTTTGTTGCCATTCATTTGCACTATCAGGTGAAGGGCGAGAAGTACCAAAACGCTCAGTGTTTAAAATACTTAAATCACGAGGATAAATATTGGTTATAACTCGTAAGGCTTCTTCAGAATTAAAGACTTTATTTTCTGCTCTGATCTCATCAGTTACTGCATTATCATATTGCGCCTGTGCTTCATGTACATCAGTAATAGCCGTTAAGCCAACAGAAAATCGTTGCTTTGTTTGCTCAAGTTGACGTTCAATCGCTGCTTTTTCAGCAATTGAGAACTCTAAATCATCTTTAGCGCTTAGGACGTTAAAGTAAGCTTCGGTTACTCGTACAATTAAATCTTGTTTGGCTACTTGATAGGAAATATCACTTTGATGCGCTAATTTTTTTGCATTGTCTAACCGCAACCATGTTGAATGACGATACAGTTCCATATTTAATGTTGCACCGTAAGTAAAATTCTCTATGTCTGTGCTGATAACATTATTAAAATTGTCAAAATCTTCACTTTCACCATCGGAGTATGAAATTGAACCAGCAAGCTGAGGTAGTAAAATTGCACGTGCTTGTTCAATACCTTCTTCGGTTGCTAAATATTGCGCATGAGCCCCAAGAACAACCGGATCATTCGCTTGTGCTTGCTGATATACTGATAATAAATCTTCGGCATTAGCTAAAGAGCTACTTGCAGCACAGGCAAGGCCAATAAATAGTGCGGTTATTGTTTTTCTCATGTTGGAGCGATCCCTTTATTATTGAACTTATACCAAACTGGCTAATAAATTTATTTGATATTACTTGTATTTCTCTAATTGTAACTATCTTATCGTGAATAAGGAATTAGCTAAATAAAATAAGTGTTTACCGAAGTATTCTAGTGTAACAAAATGTTAAGTGCTAGTGTACTTAGCAAATCATAGTCAATTTTTCTCAAAGTCACTAAGGGCTTGCATATGAAGCAAACAAAAGTGTCGCTGCTACGCTTTAACATTGATGATGTCGAGGTCATTGAAAAAACAAGAAAGTACCAAGGTTTTTTCGCACTTGATGAATATAAATTTCGTCATAAACTTTACCGGGGAGGTTTCAGTAAAGTATTGACCCGTGAGGTATTTGAGCGAGGCGATGCGGTTGCCATATTACCTTACGACCCGGCAACAGATTCTATTGTGCTTATTGAACAATTTCGCCCTGGAGCACTTCGCAGTGAACATGGTCCGTGGCAATTGGAATTAATTGCGGGCATGTTTGGCACTAATGAACAACCTATTGAAGTGGCAATACGAGAAGCAAAAGAAGAAGCTAACTTGGTAATATTACCTAATAACGTCACGAAAATTATGAACTACCTGTCGAGCTCTGGTGGCATGAGCGAATGTATTCATCTTTATTGTGCGAGTGTTGATAGTAGCAACCTTTCAGGTGTTTATGGTTTAGAAGAGGAAGGTGAAGATATACTGGTGCACGTTGTTGCACGAAAACAAGCACTAGCTTTATTAGAAAGTGGAAAAATCACCAATGCTGCTACCATTATTGCGTTACAATGGTTACAACTTAATATTGATAAATTGAAGTAAAAGTTAGCATAAAATGTCAGTTGCCATTAAAAAATATCGTCCCCATTTACCAACATTAATGTCACTATGCGATATTAATTATATGTTGTTGTTACGTATTCTTGCTGATAAAGAGCAAGTTGGTGAAGAGCGTTGTTTTTTTATTTCTGATTTTTTAAGTTACCGGGTGGTGATTAATGAAGTCACACGTTATACAACGTTGCTGACTATCAACCAAGAAGCCAATATTAATGGTTATAATTTAGCGTCATTATTTCGACCTAAAATGGTTGTACGCCTATATCATGATGCTCGTATGGCAGAAGTTATTAGTAATCAAGATGTGAATCAGATTAAACCAAGATACGATTATCCCAATGACAAAATGCATTTACCAGATGAAAAACAGCAAATAAATTTTTTCTTAAAAGAATGGCTACAACTATGTTTGCAGCTTGGGCAAGTTCACGTTAGTAAAGTTAAAAACAGATAATTTTATGTCAAAAGAATTTATCGTCGTACAAATAAGTGACAGCCACTTATTTGCTGATACGTCAGGGCTACACCACGACACTAATGTTTATCAAAATTTAATTAAGGTATTGCAAAATATAAAGCAATTACCCCATGTTGATATCATCGTATTCACTGGTGATTTAACGCAAGATCATACCGATGCTTCTTATCAACTTTTTGTACAAGCGTTTAACGCATGCGAAATAATAACGCCTGTTTACTATTTAGCAGGAAATCATGATGAGCCAAAGTTATTAAATCATCATTTAGCGTCAGCGCCTTTTTGCCAAGAAAACGTTATTGAAACAAAGCATTGGCAAATACTGCTAATAGAGAGCAAAAGCGACACGCCTGCGGGTGAGGTAACTCAACAACAATTTAGTCAAGTTGCTAATGCTATCAATGCTAAAAAGTCGCAGTTATTGTTAATGCATCACCACCCCGTTGATGCTGGTTTTTTTATTGATCAGCACGGTTTGAATAATCAGCAGCAATTTTGTGACTTTCTTGATGCTTTTCCTTCTATTGCTGCCGTTGGCTGTGGTCATATTCATCAAGCGCTGACTTTACCCATGGCATTGACAAAAAGAATAGTGAATTTATATAGTTGCCCTGCAACGTCTATTCAGTTTGATGTTACAAGTGCCACTGTTGCTAAAAATAATCAAGGCCCTGGTTTTCGTCAATTCATTTTAAAAGCAGATAAGCAATTATTTACTGATGTTACTTTTATTTAACTGCCGCGAAGGACATGCTACTCATGGTAAACTTATTATATATTCATGGCTTTAATTCATCACCGCAGTCGATGAAAGCAAAACAGACTAATGCATATTTTGCAAAGCATCATTCAAATGTGAAGGTGCATTTTCCGCAGTTATTGTCCTCACCTAATGCTGCCATTGCGCAATTAGAAGCGATAATTGGTAGTAATGAAAACAGTACATGGCTAATCATGGGCTCGTCATTAGGCGGATATTTTTCAACTTATTTGGCTGAGAAATATAAAGTACAGGCGGTGCTTATTAATCCTGCAGTAAAGCCATATGAATTACTCAGTGACATTATCGGAGAACAAATAAATCCTTATACACAGGAGTGTTATCAGGTAAAGGGGCAACACATTGTCGATTTACAGTTGCTTGAACAAGAAAATATTTCTAAAAATAATTACTTGGTCATGGTACAAACTGGCGATGAAGTGTTAGATTACCAACAAGCCGTTGAAAAATACCAGCATTGCCAATTGGTAGTGCAGAAAGGGGGCGATCATAGTTTTATCGACTATGAAACTATGCTTCCTGAAATTGCAGTATTTTTTAATTTAGAATCGAAATAGATTAATAATGATTAGAACAATTAAATGAGCGAACAATATAACTCCGACTCCATTGAAGTTCTCAGTGGCTTAGATCCGGTACGTCATCGTCCGGGTATGTATACAGATACCAATCGCCCTAACCATTTAGGTCAAGAAGTCATTGATAACTCTGTCGATGAAGCACTTGCCGGGCATGCACAAAATATCACCGTTATTCTTGATAAAGACCAGTCACTAGAAGTTATTGATGATGGTCGAGGAATGCCAATTGATATTCACCCTGAAGAAGGGGTTTCTGGTGTTGAGCTGATATTTTGTAAATTACATGCCGGCGGTAAGTTTTCTAATAAAAACTATCAATTTTCAGGTGGTTTGCACGGTGTAGGTATTTCCGTTGTGAACGCCTTATCAACACGTGTCGATGTTGCGGTTCGACGTGACAGCAAAGTCTATGAAATGGCTTTTGAAAATGGTCATAAAGTTGAAGAGTTAAGAGAAACAGGTGTTGTTGGTCGCAGAAATACTGGTACTAGAGTGAAATTTTGGCCGGATGCTAGCTATTTTGATTCCGCTAATTTTTCTGCTCGTCGTTTAGTACATTTACTAAAAGCAAAAGCGGTTTTGTGCCCTGGTTTAACCATAAAGTTTCATGACAAAAATGATGATGCGAAACATCAATGGTGTTATGAAGACGGTTTAGTCGATTATTTAAAAGAGTCCGTTAAAAGCTTTGAAAGCTTACCTGAAGAACCTTTTGTTGGCAGCTTTACTTCACAACACGAAGCGGCGGATTGGGCCGTTACTTGGTTGCCAGAGGGGGGGGAGTCAGTCGGTGAAAGTTACGTAAACTTGATCCCAACAATTCAAGGTGGCACCCATGTTAATGGCATGCGCCAAGGCTTGCTTGAGTCTATGCGTGAATTCTGTGAATTTAGGAATTTAGTGCCTCGCGGCGTTAAGTTAACCCCTGACGATATTTGGGATAAATGTTCTTATATTTTGTCAGTAAAAATGGAAGACCCGCAATTCGCTGGGCAAACAAAAGAGCGGTTATCGTCTCGTCAGTGTGCAGCATTTGTTACCGGTGTTGTTAAAGATGCATTTAGCCTTTGGTTAAATGAACATACAGAAATTGCAGAAGCCTTAGCTGATTTTTGTATTTCTAATGCCCAACGTCGATTACGTGCGAGTAAGAAAATCATTCGTAAAAAAGTGACGCAGGGGCCTGCTTTACCTGGGAAGTTAACCGATTGTGGCAGCCAAGACATTGCTCGTACTGAATTATTTTTGGTTGAGGGTGACTCGGCAGGTGGTAGTGCTAAACAAGCACGAGACCGCGAAATACAGGCGATTATGCCGCTGCGAGGTAAAATACTAAATACCTGGGAAGTTGAATCAGGGCAAATACTTGCTTCACAAGAAGTACATGATATTTCAGTGGCATTAGGTATTGACCCTGACACCGAAGACTTATCGGGTTTACGTTACGGTAAAATATGTATTCTTGCTGATGCCGACTCTGATGGTCTTCATATTGCGACATTACTGTGCGCATTGTTTACTCAGCACTTTTTACCTTTAGTACAAGCGGGCCATGTATATGTTGCTATGCCGCCTTTATATCGTATTGATGTTGGTAAAGAGGTCTTCTACGCTTTAGATGAAGATGAAAAAGATGGGATTTTAGATCGTATCGAAGCGGAGAAAAAACGCGGTAAAGTCAATGTTCAGCGCTTTAAAGGTTTGGGTGAAATGAACCCATTACAATTGCGTGAAACCACTATGGACCCTAATACTCGTCGTTTAGTGCAATTAACAGTTGATGAGCACTCGGAAACTATGGAATTAATGGACATGCTTTTATCGAAGAAGCGCAGTGGCGATCGCAAAACATGGCTACAAGCAAAAGGTGATTTAGTTGAACTAGAATAGTAGTTCAAGTCATTTTTATTAACTGATTATTGACATTAAATAATCAGTTAATAAAAGCAACGTTGATTTAAAAAGGTATAGACTTATTTGCTATACCTTTTTTATTTTCACAATAGGAATATTATGATTGAACATCGTGAGTTGCGTAGTATTTGCCATGCCTCAATTGGCATCAATAACTTGGCAAAGGCAAAAGCCTTTTATACGCCAGTATTAAAAATATTAGCGATAGAGCTAGTAAGTGAATACGAGCATGCTGTCGCTTATGGCAAAGGTTATCCTGAATTTTGGCTGCAACGACCTTTTAATCAAGCGCCGGCAAATAGTGGTAACGGTGTTCACTTTGGCTTTGTCGCGTTAAGTCGGCAGCAAGTAGACGAATTTTATCAAATGGCGTTATCTTTAGGTGGCCAATGTAATGGTGCTCCTGGCATAAGGCCTGAATATGGTGAGCCATACTATGGTTGCTTCATTACTGACTTAGAAGGAAACAATATTGAAGCAAGTTATTGGCATGTCGAAGAAAAATAACTTCTTTGTTAAACATCTAGTTCGTTAAAGTTATGGATAATTCTATTAAAAATAACAGTTTATTATTTATGCAAATTCGTTTTATACTGTCAGTTGCATAAAATCGCTATAGTTTCTGGAGCGCGGCATTTGTTAAAAGTTTTTTTTAAATTAACCGTTCAAAATTATAGCCTAATTTTCACAGTTTTATTGTTAATATCTTGTAAATCAATTGCTTTACAGTCTATGGCTGAGAGTGACTTTGATATTTCCATAAAAAAAGCTGAACTGCTCATCGATATCGATCCGAACGCCGCATTACAGTTACTCAATTTATACCAAAATGATGTCACTTCCCAAGCAATCGCCAGCCAGGTAAATTACTACCGCATTCAATCTGAAGCATATGGTGATCAATCGCTTTATAGTTTGAGCAAAGCATCAGCAAAAATAGGTTTAAAACTTGCTAAAATAATGAACAGCCCGAGCATTTTTATTGCAGAGCTTGCTTTTACTAAAGGCTTTGCACATGAGAGTTTGGGGGATATAGAAGGCGCTTTGCAGCTTTATCAAAATGGCTTAGATGTTGCCCGTTCAATGGGTAATCAAGAGTTTATTGCTCGAGGCTTGATGAATATTGGTGCAATATACTATCTACGCAAAGATTATAAACAATCATTAATTGTTCTTAATCAGGCACTACAGCTAGCTAATAGTATTGAAGATGATGCGTTGTTAGGAGATATTGCCAGTGAACTTGGTATTTTATACGGCAATTTAAATGAGGCAGCTCAAGCTAATACACTTTTTCAAAAATCTTACCATCATTATAAGCAAGCAGGAAAGCATAACTATGCGCTAAACAGCTTACATAATGTTGCTATTAATCATTCGAATCAAAAACGCTATGAAGAAGCTATCGAAGTATATAAAACTTTAGAAAGTGAAATTCAGCCTAATACCAGTAATGAATTCATTTTTGGTGTTTATCGAGGTTTTTCTTGGGCGTTACTTAATAAAAAAGATGCTGATATTGAAAGTGCTTATCGTTATATAGTACTTGCAGGGAAATATGTTAAAGAAGTCGAGCAGCATTTTGTGAAACTACAGTACCTTATTGATAAGGCTTACATATTAGAAAAGTTGGCACGACCTGACGAAGCGCTAATAAATATTGAGCAAGCACAGGAATTGTTTGAACTAAAAGCTGATAGCATTTATGACACTAGCGAGCTTAATATATTGTCATTAAAAACTAAACTGTATTATGCCTTAGGCCAACACAAGCAAGCTAGAAGTATTCAAGAGCGATATTTTGTAAAGTACATTACTTATAAAGAAACACGTGATACTTCAGAAGTTGACGAACTGAGGCTAAAGTTCGAAAGTGAAGCGGCAGCAAGACAAAAAGACATTCTTAAGCAAAAGCAACATTTACAAAATTATCAATTACAGCAATTAACGCAAGAAGCCAATAATCGTAAAGTATTAGCAGCTTTGCTCGCTATTTGTATTTTAGTGCTTGCTTGGTTTTTACATCGTATTATTAAGGGGCAAAAAATCTTAATTATGACTGCAAAAATTGATCATTTAACCGGAGTGGTTAACCGTCAGCATATACTGAAAATTGCTCAATTAAACTTTGGTGAGGCCAAAATTCAGCGGCAAGCATTTAGTGTTTGTATTATTGATATTGATTCATTTATGACGATTAATGAGCAGTTTGGTCACCAAGTTGGTGATGTTGTTTTGCAAAATGTGGCTAAATATGGGCAGGATAAAATACGAAATAAAGATGCTTTTGGACGCTTAAGTAGTGGTAAGTTTATTGCTTTGCTGCCCAATACTAAATACGATAAAGCTATTGATATCGCTAGGGAGATTAGAAAGGAAGTTGAAAATGCAACATGGGAAATCGGAGCTGTATCATCGATAACCGTCAGTAGTGGTGTTGCTACCTACGAACAAGAAAATTACGATAACTTTATTGAGCTGCTAAAAGCAGCAGACAAGCAACTTTTGCAGACTAAAAGTGCTTATCGTAAAAAGGTGTTTTAGTATGAATAGGTATTTCACCAGTCAATATTTCATTATTTTTTTTGTTGTTCAATTACTTGTAAGCGTTGCGGTTGCAAATGATAGCTCTGGACAAAAACAAACCGTTAATGAGTCTGCTGTTTCGACAGCTTCGCAGAAAAATGCCACCGAAAACTTTCCTATTGATCAAAAGGTATTGGCATTAAAGAGGCTTAGTGAACATGATGCCGTCAGTGCTCACACTGAAATGCAACGGTTACAGGAAATGGACTTAGAATTAAATCAAGCGGAGTATTATTTGTTATATCTTGCTCAAGCCAATATAGAGAATGTTAAAGGAAAAGAAGACAAAGTTATTCATTGGCTCAATAAGGCAATAACGTTAGAGGTAAACCTCAGTGAAAGACAAATGAATTTGCCAGATTTTGCTAGTGCATATTTAATGCTTGCCAATATCTATCATCGGCAGGGGCTATACCAAAAAGCATTTGATAGTAAGAAGAAGTACATTAAAAAGTATGCCCGTCATTTGAAGTTGCGAAATGAATTACGCGTGAAGCGTCTAAGCAAAAAGTATAAAATGGCTAAGAAACTTGAACAAAATGAGCTACTTGAGCAAGCTGGTGAGCTCAAACGCTTGGAAATGGCAAGAATTGAGTCACAACGTAATAAACACAACTTATATATTGCGATAACGCTATTGGCAGGGCTGCTGTTTTTCTTGCTTTTACTGCGACAGCTAAAAATTCGCCGAGCATTGAAAATGTTAGCTAAAACAGACAGGTTAACTGGTTTGGCTAATCGAAGGGCGTTTTTTTCTAATGGCTTTAGTTATATGGAAAGTGCATTAAAAGTAAAAAGTGAGTTATGTGTTTTAGTTGTTAGTATCGATCATTTCAAAAAACTCAATGATAAGTTAGGTGATGGTGTTGGCGATGATATTATTTGCCATATTGCTGCATTAGTCAGCGAAGTCATGCGTTCACGTGATATTTTAGCACGTATTGCTGACGCTGAGTTTGCCGCTATCTTGCCTGATGCTAATATAGGTCAAGCGAGGGCTATTGCTGAGCGTATACGAGAAAAAGTTCAACATGATGTAAAAAAGGGGCTAGAAGAAGACTTAGTCTCTGTGAGTATAGGTTTAGCCAGTATTAATGATACTAATGATAGTTTTGATGACTTATTGCACCTTGCTGGTATTGCTTGCAGCAAGTAAAAACTAATGGCTGAAATTTTGTCTATGAAGCGACTCATCAGCTAACTCCAAATAATTATTATCTCTCAATTTTATGTACTAAAGTATTTTTTCCATGTCCATAATCAGCTAAGCTAGCGAGAGAATCATAACAACAAAAAAATCGATTAATAACTAACCGTTAATCGAGCCTTTGTAGGAAAATACTTCATGTCAGATGCGATCGACTTTAGTTTAGACGGTATTGAGCAACGCCCTTTAAAGCAGTTTACCGAAGAAGCTTATTTAAATTACTCGATGTATGTCATTATGGATCGAGCCTTACCGCATATTGGTGATGGCTTAAAGCCAGTGCAACGTCGAATTGTTTATGCCATGTCAGAGCTAGGTTTGTCTGCATTAGCTAAATATAAAAAATCAGCACGTACCGTTGGTGATGTATTGGGTAAATTCCATCCTCATGGTGACTCTGCTTGTTATGAAGCCATGGTGTTAATGGCGCAACCTTTTTCATACCGTTATCCATTGGTTGATGGTCAAGGAAACTGGGGTGCTCCGGATGATCCTAAGTCATTTGCTGCCATGCGTTACACCGAAGCGCGGTTATCCCGCTTTAGTGAAGTTTTATTAGCTGAATTAGGACAAGGCACTGTTGATTGGACGCCTAATTTTGATGGCACCATGAAAGAGCCAAAAACCTTGCCTGCACGCTTACCACATATTTTACTTAATGGTATTACAGGCATAGCGGTTGGTATGGCAACGGATATTCCTCCACATAATGTTCGAGAAGTGGCGGCAGCATGTGTGCATCTTATTGAACAGCCTAAAGCTGAACTTAGCGACATTTTAGAAATAGTTAAAGGACCAGACTACCCAACTGATGCAGAAATAATTACCCCTAAAGCGGACATCGAAAAAATTTACCAAACCGGTAAAGGCAGCATTAAAATGCGTGCTGTTTATGAGATATTACATGGTGAAGTCGTTATTACGTCATTACCGCACCAAGCGTCTGGTGGTAAAATCCTTGAACAAATTGCTAATCAAATGCAGGCGAAAAAACTGCCGATGGTGGCTGATTTACGTGATGAATCTGATCATGAAAATCCAATTCGTTTAGTCGTTGTTCCACGTTCTAATCGTGTTGATATTGAACAGTTGATGCAGCACTTGTTTGCCACGACTGATTTAGAGAAAAATTTCCGTGTTAATTTAAACATGATTGGCTTAAACAATAAGCCAGCCGTGAAAGACATTAGAACCATACTAAGTGAGTGGTTAGAGTATCGACGTGAAACAGTTCGTCGTCGTTTACAGTATCGACTTGATAAAGTATTAGCACGTTTACATTTGTTAGATGGTTTACTAATTGCTTACTTAAATATTGATGAAGTAATAGAAATCATCCGGAATTTTGATAATCCGAAAGCGGAACTGATCTCACGCTTTGATTTATCAGAGCGCCAAGCAGAATCAATATTAGAAATTAAACTTCGTCAATTAGCCAAGCTTGAAGAAATTAAAATTCGAGCTGAGCAAGATGAATTAAATATTGAACGTGAATACCTTGAAAAAATACTCAGTTCTAAAGCTCGTATGAATACTTTAATGAAAAAAGAGATCCTCGAAGCGGCGGAAAAATACGGCGATGATCGCCGCTCTGTGATCATTGAGCGAACTGAAGCTAAGGCATTATCTGAGAAAGACTTAATGCCAAGTGAAGCGGTAACTGTTGTTGTGTCTGAAAAAGGTTGGGCACGCTGTGCTAAAGGCCATGATATTGATGCAACCGCATTAAGTTATAAGTCAGGTGATGAGTATTTATGTGCTGCTAGAGGGCGCAGTAATCGCCCTGTGGTATTTATTGACTCGTCGGGTAGGGCATATGCCACCGATGCACATAGTTTGCCTACGGCTCGCAGCCAAGGAGAGCCATTAACAGGGCGTTTTAATTTAGCCAGTGGTGAAAACTTTGAAAAAGTATTGATGGCTGAAGATGAGCAGCAATACTTATTGAGCAGTGATGCAGGTTATGGTTTTGTTGGTAGTTTTGCTGATATGGTCAGCCGAAATAAAAATGGTAAGGCACTGTTAAGCTTATCGGTAGCGGCAAAAGTAATGACGCCACGAGTTATTAGTAATTTTGATGGCGAACTTGTTCTTTCAATTACCTCTGAAGGGCGCATGTTAGTTTTCCCAATTAAAGACTTACCGGTGCTAAGCAAAGGTAAAGGTAATAAAATTATTAATATTCCTTCTGCACGCGCAAAAACGAGGGAAGAATTTGTTACTTTACTTGAAGTGCTGCCACCTGAAAGTGCGGTTACGTTGCATGCAGGAAAACGAAAACTAACCCTTAAAGCCAGCGATATAGAACATTACCGTGGTGAACGTGGACGTCGTGGAAACAAACTGCCACGTGGCTTGCAGCGCGTTGACCGTATTGTTGTTGAGCAAAGTGGTACTGTTGTCGAAGAAGAGCCTAGTGAGTCATAATTGCTAACATAGTTAAATATTACCATGTGGCTGTAATTGATAATAAAGCCTTAATAATCTCTAGATTGTTAAGGCTTTTCTTTTTATGTGGTTATATTTTATTTTCCATTATTACCGGTTAATAAACTTCAGCTTATTATCCTCCTTTGTCATAAAGCTGTCACAAAACTTGCCTAGAATCTTTTTTAATTAGGAGAGTTGTGTGATAGAAAATATAAAAGCGATTATTCAAGCCAAAGCAATTATTACGGTGTTTCAACCGATATTTAATATCCAGCAGCAAAGCATTACCGGCTACGAAGCATTAACTCGTGGTCCTGAAGGTAGCCCATTACACTCCCCGGATGTACTTTTTCAGCAAGCGACTCAAGCGGGATTGCTGTCAGAGCTTGAAATACTTTGCCGAGATAGTGCGATAAAACGCTTTGCTGAACTTAAATTGTCGGGAAAATTATTTCTTAATATTAGCCCTTTGGTGTTGCTTAATAAAAATCACCCTCAAGGTGAAACCATAAAGTTTGTTGAACAGGCTGGACTTAATTGTCAGCAAATAGTGATTGAGCTTAGTGAGAAGTACCCATTTCCAAATAATGATACCTTACGTCATGCTTTAGACAAGTATCGCCAATTTGGCTTTAACGTCGCTATTGATGACTTAGGAGCTGGCTACTCAGGCTTAAAGCTTTGGAGTCAGCTATTACCTAATATTGTTAAAGTCGATCGTTACTTTGTTGAAAACTGTCACCGTGATCGTTTTAAGCAAAAGTTCTTGCAAGCCATTTTTGATTTAGCCACTGCCGCAGATGCAGAAATTGTTGTTGAAGGTATTGAATGCCAGCAAGAGTTCGAGTTGTTGCAAAAACTCGGCATGATACATGCGCAAGGCTTTTATTTAGGGAAGCCCAAGTTAGAGCCGATTAGAGTATACCCTGAACATTTAACGACTCAGTATTGGCATCAACTTCGAGCTCAGTAAATTTAGTGTTCTGAGTGCTTAATTGCTGAATTAGCCGACAAAGCTGAGTTATTTTTATGTTCGATAATTGCCGATAATCAAAATACGGGCATATGATGAGTTTTTGCTCAAAATTAATCGCAAAATCGTGGCTTAACCACGTGCAATTTTCTGCTAGTTTGAGTTGCTCCGCATAGCCCTTACCCAGCACTATATGTATTTTGCTGTCTTCGCCAACCTCACTGGGTTTTTCATTAGTGGCAATTTTTGGAGGGGAAAACAGCAGACAATGTTCGCTTTTTTGCAATAATTGTTCATCTCTTAATGTTTGCCAGCTGCTAAAACCTTCTGAGTTAAGTTCAAACATCAGCTTGGCATAGACATTAAATACTTTTCGCCAATGATTACCTGTTTCATGGCCAATACGGCTAATTTCACCTTGAGCTATTGTTTCCATGCTAGCTAAGTGTTGATAGTGAGGCAAAGGTGGACGGTTTTTAATATAGAAATAAATTTTTGCTTGTAGAGTACCTAAGCCGATTATTTTGTTTTTCACGATATTTTTCCAATAAAAAACCCGGTAAGTTCCGGGTTTTAGTTGTTTAACTTAACTTTAATTATTTAGCTTAGCGCTAAGCTAGTTAAAACTCTTCCAACATATATTCTAAAGAATCATCAAATGCTTTGAGATCTTTTTCTAGTTGAAATTTTTCTTTCAGTTGTTCAATTTCACGCCACTTTCTTTTTTTATTATTACTTGAACTTGATTTAGGTTGTGTGCCCAAAGAGTCCAATACTTGTTGAAATTTTGCCATGGTATGCTCCTTTTTTCTACAACTGCACTGTTTAAATATCACAGTTCGTTAAAAAATAGAAACATTATTTTGCATTTTTGTTACAAAATTGGCTCATTCCATCAGTATTACAAATAAAAATTAGTCATAGCCTAAAGTAACGCTAGTAATTGCTGCTCAAGTTTAGCTTGGTCAATAGCGAAGTTACGAATACCTTCTGCTAGCTTTTCAGTCGCCATAGCATCTTGATTCATTTGCCATCTAAATTGTGCTTCTGTTAGTTGTGCTTCGGCTGCAATTGCAGGTTGCTCATCAAATAATTTCTGATTAATGGTGTCATTAGAATTAGCAAGTTCATCCATTAAGTTAGGGCTTATTGTTAAGCGATCACAACCCGCTAATTCAAGTATTTCGCCAATATTACGGAAGCTTGCACCCATCACGACAGTTTTATAACCTTTTGCTTTGTAGTAGTTATAAATACTGCTGACAGAGATCACACCTGGATCTTCATTGGCAGAATATTCGCTTTTTCCACTGTCTTTTTTATGCCAATCAAGAATACGTCCAACAAACGGTGAAATTAAGTATATATTTGCTTCTGCACAAGCTTGTGCTTGGGCAAAGTTAAATAACAGCGTTAAATTACAGTTGATGCCGTCTTGCTCTAGTTGCTCTGCGGCTTTAATACCTTCCCATGTAGAAGCTACTTTTATCAAGATGCGTTCGTTACTGATCCCTGCTTCATTGTACATAGCGATTAGCTTCTTGCCTTTGGCAATTGATGCTTGCGTATCGAAAGATAAACGTGCATCAACTTCAGTAGAAATTCTACCCGGAACTATTTTTAATATTTCCAAACCAATAAGTACTGAAAGCTTGTCGGCAGCATCAATTACTTGTTGCTCTGCATTATTTGACTGTGATTTTGCCCACTCAACCGATGCGGCAAGTAAATGTTGATAATTTGGTAAAGAAGCAGCCTTTAAAAGCAATGATGGGTTTGTTGTTGCGTCTTGTGGCTGAAATTTGGCTATCGCTTCAATATCGCCTGTATCAGCAACAACGGTTGTCATTGCTTTTAATTGAGAAAGTTGATCGGTCATAACATGTCCCTTGAATTTGATAATGCAATCAAATGAATAATTAAGTAAGTTTTGGTGAAATATTACAACGTTTTTCAAGCAAAATAGGTGAAATTGCTAGGTATCTGTCTTATTCAGTTGTATTTGTATCAAATTTTCATAAATTAGCAAGCATGTTTATGAAATATCTTAGACAAAAAGCGTTGTAAAACTAATTTATCAAATGATTATGTAAGGTATGCTACCGCTAGTATTTTTTATCTGGCATTTTGCTATGATATAGTGACTAAAACCACCTTAGCTATGAGTTGAAAAAATTAATGTTGCTTGTTGTTTCTCCCGCCAAAAACCTAGATTATGATTCGCCACTTGCTACTGAGCAGTTTTCACAGCCTGAATTGCTTGAGCATAGCCAGTTACTTATTAAGCAATGTAAAAAACTTACACCTGCTGATATTAGTTCGTTAATGGGCATTAGCGATAAGCTAGCAGGGCTTAACGCCGCGCGCTTTGGTGAGTGGGCAACTCCTTTTACTCAAGAAAATGCCAGGCAGGCAATTTTAGCCTTTAATGGTGATGTTTATACTGGTTTAGATGCTAAAAGCTTTAGTGAAAAAGACTTTACTTTTGCACAGCAGCATATGCGTATATTGTCAGGGTTATATGGGCTATTAAAGCCATTAGATTTAATGCAGGCATACCGTTTAGAAATGGGCAAAAAACTCGACAATGATCGTGGCAGTAATTTGTATCAATTCTGGGGCGATATTATTACCGAGCATTTGAACGCTGCTATAGAAGCACAGGGTGATAACGTGCTGATTAATTTAGCGTCCAATGAATATTTTAAGTCGGTAAAGAAAAAGTCATTAAAAGCTGAGGTGATAACGCCAGCATTTAAAGATTGGAAAAATGGCCAATATAAAATGATCAGCTTTTTTGCTAAAAAGGCGCGAGGTTTAATGGCGCGTTATATTATCGAGAATCAAATTACTGATGTTGAGCAATTAAAAGGCTTTGATGTTGCCGGTTATCACTACTCAACAGAGTTGAGCAAAGCGAACGATTGGGTCTTTACCCGTAAAGAAGCATAAAATTGAATAGCATTCGCTTGGCTGATGTATTGCTATTGGCCAAGTGAATTAAATCTCTCAATTTTATCTCCAGCTATTACCGTTCTTTCAATGCTAATTTTCGGCTAAATGATTAATAATTTAATCAAATGAAGTTACCAAACCTTGTTAGCAATAATATTGCCGTAACTGACTGAGATAGTTGCACTACGATCGTTAAAAATTCACTGCTATACCAGTATAGAAATAAGCGCCATTGTAACCAAAAGGGGCAGAGCGACGAGAATACTGAAATACTCCTTCGCTGTCGACAATGGTATTACCTGCATCGTCAATTATTTTACCTGCACGTGAATTACCAATAGTGTTCTTATCAGGGTAAATATTGAATAGGTTATTACTACCAGCATATAATTGAACATTAGGAGTTAATTGATGTTCAATACGAATATCGGTTAATAACTTTGCACCATAAGTTTGCTTATCACCATCGACAACACTATATTTTCCGAAATGATTTAACGTGAGATTAAAACGCCATTGCTGTAGCTGATAATTGATATTAAAATTTATTCTGCTTTCTGGTTGCCAGTCTTCAATAATGGCAATGTCGTGAGCAGAAAACACCTCTTCAACCGCTAAACTATTTAATGTACTCGCACTTGGGGTAAATAAGCGCTCTACTTCGGTTTTGGTATAGTTAGCCGCTAGTGTTAAATCGAGTTTCCCTTGTGCTAGTGAAGTTTGCCAGGTGGCAATAATATCAATACCTTGAGTTTTTGTATCAACACCGTTTAAAAACACCTGTGCTTTATCGATATTTTCAGCTGCTAGTAACTGATCTAAAGTATGGTTTAGACCAAGACACAAGCCGCTACTGAGCACTATACGATCGTCAATATCGATACGGTAATAATCAACTGTTAGCGTTAAACTATTATCGAAACTGACAACAGCACCTAAGCTTAAATTTTTTGAGCTTTCTTCTGCTAACTCCGGAACGCCGATGGCGTTAGCTAAATGGCTGTCATTTCGAAAGGTTGCCACTTTTTGACCGACAAGCTCGTCATTATCGTCAACTAAAAACTGTGTACTGGTATTGTTAAAGTAAAGTTGTTGCATTGACGGGGCACGAAAGCCAGTGCTAATTGCGCCGCGGTAAGTAAGCCAGTCGTTGCTTTGCCAATGAGCGGCTACTTTTAAATTTGTTGAAGCTCCGAACCCATCGTAGTCATCATACCTTGTTGCCGTGTTGATGAAGACGTTAGGCAAAAGCTGTTGTTCAATTTCAAAGTAGATTGAACGTACATGGCGTTTTTCGTCAACAGCAGAGCTTGGTGCTACGCCAGGGAAGCCTTGGATACCTGCAACAGCGTCATTAGCAAACAATGAACGGTTAGCTAGCGTGTCATAATCAAAGTAACTATATTTCTCACCAGCGTTTACCTGATAATGGTCTTGTCTAAATTCAAAGCCTAAAGTAAGTGTCGCCCAATCAAGATCTTTTCTGATATCAATATTTAATGTTTGTAGTGATAGGGAAAGTTCATAGGCGTGAGCATTTTGTGGAATGTTTTCTCTAATTTTCGAGGCGGTGCTATTCTCTTGGAAGCGTAATAGATTGGCATATGAAGCATTTATTGCGCTTTCGGTGTCGTAATTTATCTTGTTTTTACCATAGGTATACGATGTATCTACCGATATACCACTGTCAAATTCAAAGTTATAACCAAAATTTAGTGAATAGTCGCTAAGTTTTGATGATATTTTCGGTAAGTAGCCATCAGGTAATGTCGGTAAACTATCTTGAAGAACAGGATTAGTAGCTTGGTCTTTTGCCGAGCGAAAAAAGGCGGCAGAAGTGTTGTCTCGTTTAGAGTATGTCGCAAAACCGTATAGCTCGCCAACACCTGTGTCATAACCGGCATTAATCACCCAGGCTTGTTGCAAGTATTCAGGGTTACCAATTTCAAAAATGTCACGGGCGGCGTTTATTTCCTGTAGGTTCGAGGTGATATATTCATGGGGGGCTTGCTGTGTACAGCCATCATAAATACATGAACCATATTGTCCGGTGCGATTAGTTGCTTGGTGATCTGCCACACTGGCAGATAGATTGGCATAGCCTTGTTTGAATAGTGCAATACTTTTTGAAAATTCAACCTGCTGACTTGCACCATCACCTTGTGAATGCTTTCCGTAAGAGGCTTCAACATAATCAGCAGAGGTGTCATCTTTAAGGACAATATTGATAACCCCTGCAATGGCATCAGAGCCATACTGAGCTGCTGCACCGTCGCGTAGAATTTCAATACGTTTGATAGCTGCAACAGGTATGGCATTTAAGTCAGTGCCCGCAGTGCCGCGACCAACAGAGTTATTAATATGAATTAAGCTGGCCTGATGACGACGCTTACCATTAACTAGTACTAGTGTTTGATCAGGACCTAGTCCTCTTAGCGTGGCAGGTTGCAGTACATCGCTGCCATCACTAATGGCTGATTTAGAAAAATTAAATGAAGGTGCTATCGCTTGTAACATATCACCGACATTCGTTTGTCCCGATTGTTTTAATTGACTAAATGGCAGAATGTCGACTGGCACAGGCAAGTCAGTAATAGAACGCCGCGCGGTGCGACTACCAACAATGGCTATCTTTTCAATACCTGCTGTTTCCGCTGTTCTATTAGCGCTAGCAGGTGAGGTTACATCTTCAGTGTTTGGTGTTTTTTTTGTTTTTGAAGTTGCAGAAATAGCGATAACGTTATCTTGATTTTTAATAACTTCCAGTCCTGAACCTCGTAATAACTTACGAATTGCAAATTCAACAGTGTAATAACCTTCAACTTGATTGGTTTGAATTTTTTTGGTTAATTCGAATGAAAATAAAATAGTTTGTTGGCTTTGTTTACCAAATAATATTAAGGCTTGATTAGCATTTTGTTGTTTAATATCGAAATAGACAAGATCTGCAGCTTTACCCATAGAAGAAAAGAGTAAAAAAATCAATGCTGTATGGATTGACAATGTTTTACTGCTTTGACGAATACTTTTCAAAGTACTTATTAAAGCGAAATAAAGAATAGATGCTATCAATGCTTAAATTCCGAAGCTTTTATCATTTTATACTAACGTAAATTTTGAACACTTAGGCTTATTAAAGCCGTTAGGCAATTCAGCTCTCTGCAGTGAAATTATGCTCGATTAAGCGAAAAAGTATTATTACTTACTTTTTGGTAATCAATGGCAAAGTTATAATTTAATGACTGAAGTAAACCATTAATATCGTTGCTTTTAAAATACCCTGATATTTTAAGGTCTGCTATATCATCTGCAATTGGCATAAAGCTAACCGAGTTATAACGTTGCACTTCAGACAACACTTGCGATAGTGGTTCACCATCAAAAATCAGCATACCTTGTTGCCAAGCGAGCTCTTTTTCAATCGCACTATTTGACAGTGTTTGTTTAGCGTTCAAGCTTTGCTTAGCAATTGCCAACTTTTCGCCAGCAGTAACTATGTTCATCGCTTTTTGATTAGTTAGCGTTGATTGAGAGCTTTTGATGGCATCGAGTAAAACGGTTCTAGAGGTATTAGCCTTGCTTACTAAAACTCTACCTTCTTTTACCAGTAGCTCCATATCATGATTATTATCACGTTGAACATTGTAAATAGTGCCTAGCGCAGTAAAGGAGTTTTGCCCTGAAATGACGGTAAATGGCCGATTTTTATCTTTTGCAACATCAAACTTTGCCTCACCACGGATCAAAGTGATTTTTCGTTGTAAAGTGCTATAAACAACTTCAATAACGGTATTGGTATTTAGTTTTATAGAACTACCGTCGGTTAAGGTGATTTCTTTTTGTTGACCGAATTGGGTACTAAATGTTTGATAGGCTAAATGTTGAGAAGAGGTATTTTTAGGGTCTTGCCAAAGCTGATTAATATCATTTGCTAAGTTTGTTGTTAATATTGCAACAAAAAAGATACTAGCTGCTAAGCAACCTTTCATTAGGTAGTCACTGGCAGGTTTTTTGTCTGGCTTGGCACAAAATAAACCATTTAGCTCATGCTGAGTACTAATATCTCCCCATAAGGAAGACATTCTCTGCAATGCAGAATAATGAGCTTTATCTTGATTGATCCATGCTATTAATTGTTGTTTTTCAACGCTAGACAATCCTTTATCAAGTCGTGTTATCCAAAGGTTTGCTTGCGCTTGGACCGATTTATTATCGTTTGACGTCTTGGGTATCATTTATCTACTTCTGTGATTACATTTTGAAACAAATATTCATTCAGCGTTTACTGTAAACGAATTATTAGGGGCGTGCTATGGAAATTTAGCTAAAAGTTCAATAAAACGTTTTTTAATGTAATTACCTGTATTCATCAGTTATCTAACTGATAAGTATTAGAGTAATTGTTCAATTTTCAACACAAGCTCTAAGGTTTCCGAAGTATTTCTTTCGCTAATTTACATTATTTATATTTGCGAAATATTATTGAGAAACACTGTTGAGAAACACTGTTGAAAAACGCGTTGCAACCTAAGCAAACTATCACTTCTGCTTGATAAACAATTTCGACAGTTTATTACATTTTTTAAACATTAGAGAACATTAGTGCAACGGTTATAAAAAAATTGTCAGGTTACAATCTTTCCATCAATTAAAGGAGAGATTCAATATGTTAAATGCAATTAAAATAAAGAAAGTACTATTTACCAGTTCATTAATCGGCTTAGTTAGCATGTCACAGTTCGTACAAGCAGAAGAGTGGGAGTTTACCACTGGCCTTGGTGTTTATAGTGCTAACGAAGCATGGAAAGGTACAGATGCTAAGCAAGGTATTGCTCCAATACTCTCGGCAACATATGGTAATTGGTCAATAGGTGAAGATAGCATTGTTTCATATAGCCTTTTAAATGAAGATGATTTTGGCCTAAGTGTTGGGGTTAATTATCGTAATGATGCCTATGATGATGATAAATTTTTAGGCTCAAAAAAGTCGACTGACGCAGTATTTAAAGGTTATGAATCTCCAGACGGCGATGTTACTTTTAAAGTTGATGGCTATTGGGAGTTTGTTAATTTAACACTAGAGCAAGATGTTTCTGGAAAGTCTAAAGGCTTAACAGCTGATTTAGGTATTGAAGTACCGATTTTTAATATAGGTAATGATTTCACGGTTCAAGCGAGTGCGACAATGCATTGGCAAAGCAGTGATTATGCAAATCACATTTATGGTGTTTCTACTAAGCAAGTTGATAATAGTGTTGGCAGAACGGCTTATACTGTTGGCTCAGTAACTAATTATAGTGTTGGTTTATCTGCTTTTTATCAACTAGATAAAAATTGGAGTTTGATTGCGGCGGTTGAGTATACCAAGCTTGATGACGCTATAGCAGATAGCCCGTTGATTGGGGATGATAAAATTACCGGAGCATTTGTTGGCGCAAGTTATAGCTTCTAAATGACTAGATAATTAATCACTAAAAAGCTTTTTTTTAAGGTGTTAAAACAAAAAACCTAAACCATTTAGTTATTAACTGAGGTTTAGGTTTTTATTATCATCAGTAAAACAAATTACGTTAATACAATAGCTTACTTTTTATTGCGTTTAGCTTGTTTCTTCGCTTTTGCTTTTTTCTGAGCGACAGTTTTCTTAACCTTCGCTTTTTTAATCGCAACACGCGCTTCTTTGTTCTTTGGTCTAAGTTCTTCAATAATGCGACGTGGCAAACGTTCATCAATGTAACGTTCTACTTTACCAATAACTGCCATGTCATGTGCTTCAACTAATGAGATTGCCGTGCCTTTATTACCTGCACGACCTGTTCGGCCAATACGATGTAAATAAATATCAGCGGTACGCGGTAAGTCGAAGTTAATCACGTGCGTAATATCGTCTATATCTAAGCCACGTGCGGCAACATCGGTTGCTACTAATACCTTTACTGTGCCATTGCGTAGGCGCTCAACGGAAGTACTGCGCTTATCTTGCGGCATCTTTCCTTCAAGCCATACACAAGGGACTTCTTCTGCGTATAACTTACCCGATAAGTATTGTACGGTTTCACGTTTATTAGCAAAAACTACTACTCGTGAAAGTTCTTCTTGCTTTAATAAGTTAACTAGCAAGGCGACTTTATGGTCTTTATTATCAGCGATATGTAGCCACTGATGAATTTTTGCTTTTTCTTTTCGGGATGGATTCGATTCTAAAAATACCGGTTCGTTAAGTATTTCACGAGAGAACCTAACCACGGCTGAACCTTCTAATGTTGCTGAAAACAACATGGTTTGTTTGCGCCAGCGAGCTTCTGCAATGATGCGGTTAATAATTTCTATAAAGCCCATATCAAGCATACGGTCTGCTTCATCTAAAATTAAGACTTCTATTTCACGACAATCAAACTGCTCGCTTTCAATGTATTCCATTAAACGACCAGGTGTTGCCACTAAAATATCAGTATTAGTGGTTAGAATTTCTTTATGACTACCGTAGTTAACGCCACCAGTAATCACACCTGATTTAATTTTTGTTAATGAAGTCAATTTTTCGCATTGCTCATGCGTTTGTAATGCGAGCTCGCGTGTTGGCGATAAAATTAGTACCCGAGGAAACCCCGGCTTATTGCGCGGATAATCTAATAAATGTTGAGCCGCGGGTAAAATGAACGCTGCTGTTTTTCCCGTTCCTGTTGGGGCTGATGCAAGTAAGTCTTTACCAGTCATAGCGACAGGCAATACTAATTCTTGAATCGATGTAGGCTTTTTAAAACCGGCACTTTCAATACCGCCCAATAACGCGGAGTCTAGGTCAAACTGATTAAACATGTAATAATTTTCTTCAAAGGTTTATAGCTGCGGATTATAATGGCAAAATCGGATTTATCCTAAAGATCTTGCCAAAATTGTGCGTTTTTTATGATATTTAATCTTAACTTGGCTTAATCAGCTAAGATCTCATCAATTTCTGTTTTAATTTGTTGGCACCAAGTTGTAATACGTTCATCACTTACGTCGTATTGATTGTCTTCATCCAGTGCTAAACCAACAAAGTGTTTTTGATCTTCAGTTAAGGCTTTTGATGCGGCAAATTCATAACCTTGATTAGGCCAATAGCCAATAACATAGCCACCTTGTGCGATAACTTGCTCATGTAACATGCCCAAAGCGTCTTGAAACCATTCGGTGTAACCAATTTGGTCACCCATGCCGTAAAGGGCAATTATTTTTCCACTCAGATCAATATCGACGATTTCAGGCCAATGTCCTTCCCAGTCTTCTTGAATTTCACCATAATCCCAAGTCGATATACCTAAAATAAGAATATCATGATCTGCCATTTCAGTTAGCGCAGTGTCTTTAATATTGAATAAAGTTACTTGTTCTGCACCGAGTTCAGTTTGAATTTTTTCTGCTGCCATTTCGGTATAGCAAGTGGTTGAGCCATAAAATAGTGCAATATTCATTGATAATGATTACCGAGAGTTGTGTAGCCTAAATAAAAGGAGACGGGAACTTATTTGCCGCGATTTTAGCAAATAAGCCGCTATCAATGCCAGTACAAATGATGATAAGAGGCAACAAAAGGCTTTAGAAGCTGTTGGCTGTTATTGCAATTAGCCCACTTTCACTGTAATTTTAGCCTCCTATAAGCGGTCACTTGTAATTAATGACAATTTAAACCTTATTACCCGCTAGCTAATTTATGGAAATCTCTATGTCTAAGAAGTATTTATTTGCCGCACTATTGAGTGTTTTTAGTTATTCTAATGTTGCTTTAGCTGATCCAGCTACACCAGCTAATAACAGTGTAATGTTACCAAGCGCTCAGTCAACAGAACTTAATCTTGTTAAAACGAAACTAAGCAACATGTTAGGTTTTAAAATTGACAGTATTAAAGCATCGCCTATGGCTGGTGTTGTTGAGGTGATCACCGACCAAGGATTATTTTATGCCAGCGCCGATGGTAATTTTTTATTACACGGTAAAATGTATGGTTTAGGTGATAATGTTAGTAATTTAACCGAAGAAAGTTTAGCGCAGGTTCGCGTTGATGGCATGGCGAAATTCTCTGATTCTATGATTGTTTTTCCTGCAAAAAATGAAAAGCATGTTGTCACTGTTTTTACTGATATTACTTGTGGCTACTGTCGTAAAATGCATGACCAAATTGAAGACTATAACGATAGAGGTATTACTGTTCGTTATTTAGCGTACCCTCGTTCAGGCGTGAAAGACCGAAGTGGTCAATACTCTCAAGGCTTTAAAGACTTGCGTTCAATTTGGTGTCATGAAGATCCTCAACAAGCATTAACGAAAGCGAAAAGTGGCTCAAATGTCGCGGCTCGTATTTGTGACAAACCGATTGAAGAAGAGTTCGACTTTGGTCGCCAAGTTGGCGTTAATGGTACACCTGCTATAATACTGGCAAACGGCATGATGGTGCCTGGCTATCAAGATCCAAGTAAATTGTTTTCCTTATTAGAATCAGCTCAACAAGGCGGTTAGCAGTAGGGGCATAAATTTTTTAACTGATAAAATGGCAAGTATTATACTTGCCATTTTTGTATCTACAGCTTTTATTATTCGCTCAATTAAAAAGACCCAATTCAATGCTTAAAGAGATCATTCGTCGAGAACAAGTAAGTGATGACCATTTGCCTAAAACCTTGCATCCGATTATCCGACAAATCTACGCACGCCGAGGTGTCACTAATGAAACGCAGTTGGAACTTACTGCCTTGCATTTATGTGCGGTTGATAGTTTGAAAGGTTTGCCCGAAGCATGTGCACTGTTGCATATTGCCTTGAAAGAACAAAAAAACATTACAGTTATCGGTGATTTTGATGCTGATGGCGCAACCAGTACGGCACTGATGATGGAAGCATTAAAAATGCTTGGCTCAAATAATCAACATTTTTTAGTGCCTAATCGTTTTAAGTATGGCTATGGTCTAACCCCTGAAATTGTTGAAATAGCTGCTTCGCAAGGGGCACAAGTTTTGGTCACCGTGGATAATGGTATTAGCTGCATTGCGGGTGTTAATCGAGCGAAAGCATTAGGTTTAGAGGTTGTGGTAACTGATCATCATTTACCTGGAAATACCGTGCCAGCAGCCGATGCTATTGTAAACCCTAATCAAGTCGGTTGTAATTTTGCCAGTAAAGCTTTGGCGGGGGTTGGTGTCGCATTTTACTTCATGTTGGCACTGAGAAAGTATTTACGTGAGCAAGCTTGGTTTGAGCAACAAAATATCAGTGAGCCTAATATTGCACAATTACTTGACCTTGTCGCCTTAGGCACAGTTGCTGATGTTGTCTCACTTGATGCCAATAATCGTATTTTAGTGGAGCAAGGTTTAAAAAGAATTCGAGCCGGTGCAACACGTCCAGGTATACAAGCATTGATTGAAGTTGCAGGTAAAAACCAGCAAAAGTTAGCTGCTAGTGACTTTGGCTTTGCACTAGGACCAAGAATTAATGCCGCAGGGCGACTAGACGACATGGCCTTTGGCATTAATTGCTTATTGGCTAAAGACCTTTCTACTGCAAGAGTGATGGCGGCAGATTTAGATGATTTAAATAAAACCCGTAGAGAAATTGAGCAGGGCATGCAGGAGGAAGCGGAACAAGTGCTTAAAAGTTTGCAATTTAGCGAAGACAATTTACCGCACGGTATTAGCTTGTTTCATGCTGATTGGCACCAAGGGGTTATTGGCATTGTTGCAGGACGCTTAAAAGAGAAGTATCACCGGCCAAGTATTGTATTTGCCCGAGCCAACGATGAAAATGATAATAGTAGTGAGGATAGTAGTCATGATAGCAACGAGATTAAAGGCTCTGCGCGCTCGATTCCTGGTTTACATATTCGAGATTTACTAGAGCATATTGATAGCCAACACCCAGGTATTATTCTTAAATTTGGTGGTCATGCCATGGCGGCAGGGCTATCGATTCATGCTGATAAATTTCAAGAGTTTTCAGCACTGTTTGAACAGTATGCGCAGCAATGGTTGAGTGTTGAAGCACTAACAGGTGTATTAGCTTCTGATGGTAGTTTATTAACACAAGATATGACGCTTGATTTTGCAGAGCTTTTACGTGCAGCGGGGCCATGGGGACAAAATTTTCCAGAGCCGTTATTCGACGATACTTTCACGCTTGTTCAACAACGTATTGTTGGTGAAAAACATTTAAAATTGGTCGTTGAGAAAGATCAGAAAGTTTTCGATGCTATTGCTTTTAACGTCGATATAAAACGTTGGCCAGATCATCAAGCAAAGCAAGTAAAGCTTGCTTATCGTCTCGATATCAATGAATTTCGCGGGAAACAATCACTGCAATTAATGGTTGAACAATTAGACTAAAATATAGGTTTAATGCTATGGCATTAATTGTTTAGACAATTAATGCCAATAACTATCCATAAAAATATAATAAAAAGGATGTTTCTCTGCTCATGCAAGCATTTATTTAGTCGCATATTTAGGCTACAATGCGCGACTGTTTTTTTGTTATTTTTCCCTTTATTCTCCAATTTATTTATCAATGATGGCGTAACAGTTAAAAAGTATGTTAGAAGTTAATCCTGTACTCAGTAAAATTAAAGAAATCCGCGAACGTACTAACATGCTTCGGGGGTACCTTTGACTATGATCAAAAGTCAGAACGTTTGGTTGAAGTGGTTCGTGAATTAGAATCCCCAGATGTTTGGAATGAGCCTGAAAGGGCGCAAGCATTAGGTCGTGAACGCTCAGCATTAGAAGCTGTGGTTGAAACCATAGATCAAATGGATTCGGGTTGTGAAGACATTGAAGGCTTAGTTGAACTTGCCGTTGAAGAAGATGACGAAGAAACATTTAACGATGCTGGCGTTGAAACGCAAGCACTAGAAGCTAGTTTGGAAAAGTTAGAGTTTCGTCGGATGTTTTCCGGCGAGCAAGACGCTAATAACTGTTATTTAGATATTCAGTCAGGATCTGGCGGCACAGAAGCACAAGATTGGGCTGAAATGTTGATGCGCATGTATTTACGCTGGGGTGAAGCCAATGGTTATAAAACTGAAGCTATTGAAGTAACCGATGGTGATGTGGCTGGCATTAAAGGCTGCACCATTAAATATACTGGTGAATACGCCTTTGGTTGGTTACGCACTGAAACTGGTGTTCATCGTTTGGTGCGCAAATCACCTTTTGATTCAAGTGGCCGTCGTCATACTTCATTTGCATCTGCGTTTATTTATCCAGAAATAGACGACAACATTGAAATTGATATTAATCCTGCTGATTTACGTATAGATACATTCCGTGCATCTGGTGCGGGTGGCCAGCATGTTAACAAAACTGATTCAGCTATACGTATTACCCATGTTCCTACTGGCGCTGTTGTTGCGTGTCAGGCGGATCGTTCGCAGCACAAAAACCGTGCTACGGCGATGAAATTGCTGAAAGCTAAATTGTATGAAATGGAAATGCAAAAGCAAAACGAAGGCAAACAAGAGTTAGAAGACGGAAAATCTGATATTGGTTGGGGCAGTCAAATACGCTCGTATGTTTTAGATGACAGCCGTATTAAAGATTTACGTACAGGCATAGAAAATCGTAATACCCAAGCGGTATTAGACGGTGATTTAAACAAATTTTTAGAAGCTAGCTTGAAATCTGGCTTGTAAACACATTCATTAATTTAAATAGAATATTACGTTAAACACGAGAAATAAAATGACTGATCAAGCAAACCAAGATGAGAATAAATTGATTGCCGAGCGTCGTGGCAAGTTAGTAAAAATTCGAGAAAACTGTCCGGCTAATGGCCACCCAAACAAGTTTGATCGAAAACACTATGCTGCTGATTTACAAGCTGAACACGGTGAAAAAGATAAAGAAACGCTTGAAGCTGAAACAGGCATTTATAGCATTGCTGGTCGTGTAATGGCTAAACGTGGTCCATTTCTAGTGTTGCAGGACATGACGGGCCGCATTCAGGCCTATGCACACAAAACGGTGCAAAAAGACATTAAAGAGCGTTGGGGCACTTTAGATATAGGCGATATTATCGGTGTAACTGGTACTATGCATATGTCTGGCAAAGGGGACTTATACGTCAACATGGACAAATATGAGCTTTTAACTAAATCGCTGCGTCCATTACCAGAAAAATTCCACGGTTTATCTGATGTTGAAACGAAATATCGTCAACGTTACGTTGATTTGATTATCAATGAAGATACCCGTAATACCTTCAAAATTCGTTCAAAAATTGTTGATGGTATTCGTAAGTTTTTAACTGACCGTGATTTCATGGAAGTTGAAACGCCAATGCTGCAAACTATTCCTGGTGGCGCAACAGCTAAGCCTTTTGAAACCTTTCACAATGCCTTAGACATTCAAATGTACATGCGTATCGCACCTGAGCTTTATTTGAAACGTTTAGTTGTTGGTGGTTTTGAGAAAGTTTTCGAAATTAACCGTAACTTCCGTAACGAAGGTTTATCAACACGCCATAACCCAGAATTCACTATGATTGAATTCTACCAAGCCTATGCTGATTACCATGACTTAATGAACCTTACTGAAGACATGCTACGCACGCTAGCTGAAGATGTAATGGGTTCTGCTATTATTCGTAATACTATAAAGAGCACTGATACAGGTGAAGTTTTAGAAGAGAAATTCTATGACTTCGGACAGAAGTTCACGCGTTTATCTATGGTTGATGCGATTTTATTACATGGTAATGATTTAGACGAAAACGTTTTACGTAACCCAGAAGAAAACTTTGACGCGCTTAAGGCGATGGCAAAATCTGTTGGCGTAAAAGAAACTGATGCCTCTAAAGTATGGGGTGCTGGTAAGTACATCTGTGAAATATTTGAAGAAGTCGCCGAGCATATGCTTGATCAACCTACTTTTATTACAGAATATCCATGGGAAGTTTCACCATTAGCACGTAGAAATGATGAAAACCCATTCATAACTGACCGTTTTGAATTCTTTGTTGGTGGTCGTGAACTAGCAAATGGCTTCTCAGAGTTAAATGATGCCGAAGACCAAGCTGCTCGTTTCCAAAACCAAGTAGCAGGAAAAGATGCGGGTGATGACGAAGCAATGCATTTTGATGCAGACTATATTCAAGCACTTGAATACGGTTTACCACCAACTGCAGGTGAAGGTATTGGTATTGATCGTTTAGTGATGTTATTTACTGATTCACCAACTATTAAAGATGTTATTTTATTCCCTCATATGCGTCCGTTAGCTGAATAATAAAGCTCACTGATTAATATAAAAAGGCGCTAGTTTAAAAACTAGTGCCTTTTTTTTCATTTAGGATTTTATATTACAGCTGGGTATCAGTTAAGCCCCAAATAAAGGCTACAAAGGCTGTGAAGCCTAAAAGCATCATATAAAGCATGCCAACAACATTATATTTCACAATTGTTAAAAGCTTACCTTGCTTATAAACACGTTTTTGCATTAAAAATAAATAGATAGGTAACCAAATTAAGGCTGCATAACTACCATACTCTAATAGACTTCTTAATAAAGTGCTTGTTTCATCAAGATAGTCATATAACCAGTCAGCAAGCTGCACAATTAAAATCGTTAAGAAGATAAAACTATGACTATGTAAAGCTACGGTTAAATGCTCCATATATAATCGTTTTGAAAACATATACATTATTTTTAATAGTGCTGCGAACAAAGGTAAAACAAGAAACATTAGCTGTGGTAGCTTACTTACAGACTCTTTAAAAAGTGGCGTTGGATCAGAGTTAAAGGCTTTTGTTGCTTTTTTCTCTAATAGCTCAGTGAAATCATTTAATTTCTTATTATTTTCTACTGAAAGAAAATCGAAGGTTACCGTACCGTCAGCATTATTGGAAAATGTCACTTGCTCATCGACTAACTCTGTAAGCTTTCCTTCGTTTATAAGCTTTAATTGCTCAATGGCATTCGTTAATTCTTGTTCATCTTTGTCTTTTAACTTACCACCCTTTCGCATTTTTTTAAATTCTAGTAAAACGATTTCATCAGTAACTCCTGCTGCAAGTATTGCATCTTTATTACTCAATGCTCTTTGGTAGTCTGTGTACTTTTTGACTTCTTTTTCAATGCTCTCAGCAGTTATTAGATCATTATCTCTGATAGCCTCGACTTTATTTTTATTAAGTTTCTTTAGGTGTTCGGTAACCTTATGATTAGACTCAAGAAAGTTTTGCTTTTCAAAAATGCTGTTACTGGTTAATAAATTAAGTGATAGAAAAAAAATTATACTAATAAATAAATATAAACGCAGCGGTGGAACATAATGAACACGCCTACCAGCGATATATTCATTGGTTAAAAAACCAGGCTTTAGCATAAGTGGGATTAATGTTCTTGATGCGCGAGAGTCAAAGCTAAATATATCGTCAAGCAGGTGTAAGATAACGGTCCAGAAATACTTTAAAGTAGATTCAACCGATTGCCCGCATTGACTACAAAAAGAGCCTGTAACATCGTTATGGCAATTTTCGCAAATAAGTTTATTCATCTCGTTATTGTTTTTTGCTACTTTTAAGTTGGTAGCTTTGTTATCGTCAGACATAATTTTTGCAGTAAATAAAACAGATACTTAGCATATTAACATTGAAATTTTTTACTGCAAATATGATTGATACGTCAACTTTTACGAAGTACTTCGTTTATTGCAGGCATTTTTCAATAAAAATCGCTTTTTTTTACAAAAAAGGATTAATATTTTGTATATCTATAGTGCTGTATTGCTAATGTTCTGTTAAATTTAGAGTGTTATCGATCAAAGCAAGCCAAATAGCAGGAGAATTATAATGGCATTTGAAGTTACCTTCGAGTTGAAAGAATCAGATTTAGACCACTTTCGTGATGTGATGAGGCAGTCAAAATCAGGCGCACAAAGTTTAAGTGAAACAGAAATTTTGGCAAACGCAAAAACCCTTAGCAAAGATGTTAAAGGTGATGTACCCGTATTTGTAAGTGAAAGAATTCAAAAGCTAGAAACCTTAGTTGCAATGATTGAAGATTCTGAGTGGAAGATTCCTGCTGAAGAACGTGCTGATGTGTTAAGTGCACTAGCATACTTTAGTGACCCAGAAGATTTAGTCCCTGATCATATTCCTGTTTTGGGTTTTTTAGATGATGCGATTATGATTGAATTGGTAGCTGAAGAACTTAAAGATGATATTGATGCATTTTTAGAGTTTTGTGATTACCGTACCCGAGAAGAAAGTCGCAACGCTGATGCCACCGTTACTCGTGACGAATGGTTAGATGCTAAACGCAGAGAATTGCATAGTCGAATGAGAAACCGTCGCTCAACACGTCGTAGTGGTCGTTCAGGTTTTCGTTCAATTTTTTAATTGAAGAATATCAAATCAGCCTAGTTCATACAAAGCCGCATTAAGCGGCTTTTTTATTATTTGCTCTAAACCTCTGTAAATTAGAGCTGGATGAGAAAGTTTAAGTGTGAAGAAGTCGCTACTTACAATTAGTTAATTTGTCATAAAGAGCATTAAAACGAAAAAGGCAATGATGATGCCATTGAAAGCAAAGATATAACCGAAGCCTTTTAGGCCTTCTTTAATTGTGTAGTTATTCTTTTGTAAATACCAAAACCAGATTGCACACATTAATAGCGGTATCAGAAAAAATAGTCTAATCATCTTTGCGCAACCTCCTGCTGTTTTTGTTGGAATGGTTCTCGCCATGGTGCTACTTTAAAAAGCATTAACATTCCTGGTATAGCTAATGCTGTACACATAAAGTAAAAGTTGGTCCAACCTATTTGTTCTACAATGATTCCTGTTGTTGCATTAGCAAAAGTGCGAGGCAGTGCTGCAATGGCGGTAAATAACGCAATTTGAGTTGCGGCAAATGCCGGATTAGTATTTTTGGCTATAAAGGCAGTAATACCTGCTGCACCTAAACCAACGCCTAAGTATTCAAAGCCCATTGCCATAGCTAAAGCGTAGGTATTGTGACCAATTTCTGCAAGTGCCGCAAAGCCCAATATACTGATTATTTGAACAAAACCAAATAACCAAAGCGCACGATTAATACTCATCTTAATCATCACTAAACCGCCAAGTGCTAAGCCAATGGTCATGGCTATCATCGATGCAGTTTTAGCGACTACGCCAATCTCTGTTTTTGTAAAACCTAAATCTATAAAGAAAGGTGTTTGTAAGGCGGTTGCCATATTGTCACCTAGCTTATATAGAAATAGAAAAAGTACGACTTGAAGCGCTGCTTTAATACCTTGGCTGTTAATGAAGTCTTTAAATGGCAATACAACAGCTTGCTTAAGCGTTTTTGGTGCTATTTCCTCGGTATTAAGTTCTTTTATAGCAAGGCTTAATACAATGCCAATAAGCATAAACGCAGCAACAATAATAAACACCGCTTGCCAACTAATATGATCAGCCAATATAAAGGCTAATGAGCCGGGAACCAAGCCCGAAAGACGGTAGGCTTGCACATGAATCGAGTTACCTAAACCTAATTCATGTTCAGGCAATAATTCTCGGCGATAAGCGTCAAGGACAATATCTTGGCTAGCACTAAAAAAAGCAACAGCTGCTGCTAAATATGCAACACTCCAAATATTCATTATTGGGTCAACAAAGCCAAATCCGGCGATTGAAAATAAGAGCAATATTTGAGTTAGTAGCATCCAACTGCGTCGTCTCCCCATTACAGGTAAAGAATATCTGTCCATTAATGGTGACCAGATGAACTTCCAAACATAAGGGATACCGATCAATGAAAACAAACCAATTTCAGTCAGACTAACGCCTTCTGAACGCAGCCAACCAGGAACTAGTTGATAAAGAATAAATAGTGGTAAGCCAGAGCTGAAACCGGTAAAAATGCAGATCAGCATACGGCGATTAAATATGGCTTGTTTAAAGGTTGGAGATTGCACTACGACTAAAGCCTAATAGGTGAGATAAAACGAATAGTGTTAGGCTATCAAAATGTAATAGCAAACAGAAGTTTAATATTATCGATAAAGGAATTAGTTTGTCAGTGGTTAGTATTTATTCTGTAAGTAGCTTTGATAATTGCAATTTTGATACTTACGGAATAGGGCGCCAGCCGACACAGTCAATGGGGTAGCTGCCAACACCAGCAAAAAACTCTAAACAGGTCGATATTTCACTTTTAAAATATAAGTTGCTCTCAAGTTTGTTGGCGCTATGTAAGCTTAGTTCATGCATGATATGCCAAAAAACGCGCTCTCTGGCACTACTAGGGGTTTCATCATTAACATGTAGCAAAGTCCATTCAGCCATAGTGTTTTCAACGAATAGATCTAGCTCTGTATAATGCAGAGAGTGGTTTATTACCGCAGTGATATAGGCTCCGATTTGTATGATTTTTTCATTGATAAACTGCTCAATTATCATGGTATTCCTTGTGAATCTAATGCGGATAAAGCTGAATAATCACTTCTAAATTCAGTGATTAATATAGAAAAAAACTAACCTTAATCATACTACTCAGCACAGTTTAGTTATCGTAGAGAAAGTGGGAATTGTCAAAGTAAAAATTGTGGAGAATTGTAACCAAGTAAGATGCTTATTAATCATATTGCAATGAAAATTCGTAAGTAGCTAAAAAATAAAACTTATAATATTGAGGTTTTATCGTGTTTTATTCTTTTAGCCATTCAATTATCGGTGTTTAATGTCAAATATAATGAGTAATGAGTGTTGTGGAGTTTTCTAAATAGCGGGTAATAAACTCGCTCTTATTAGCATAATAGGTTCAACAGGGACGTCTTCCCAATCCATTTCATCATTGTAATTGGTTTTGACCTGCGCCATAGCATCAAGCACTTCTTGACCTTCAGCAATGGCGCCAAAAACAGCGTAACCCCAACGTCTACCGGGATCTAAGTTAGTATTATCGCCAACATTGAAGAAGAATTGCCTGTTAGCTGTATGCGGACGGTTTTCTTTTGCCATCGCGATGGTGCCTATTTCATTTTTTAAGCCATTGCCCGATTCATTGATAATGTTGCCATTAACTTTCTTCAGTTCAAAATCTTTGGTGTAGCCGCCACCTTGCACAATAAACGCAGGCATGATGCGATGAAAAATAGTGTTGTCGTATTCACCGCTGACCACATAAGCTAAAAAATTATCCACGGTAATTGGTGCTCGAATTCGATCCAATTCCACAATAATTACGCCCATCGAGGTTTCTAATTTTACTTGTGGAAATAAATTATCAGGGTCGATGGCACCATCTTTTGCATTAGAATTTAATGACAGTACGAAAAGTAAAAGTGAAAAAAATCTCATGGTGCTGATCCAAAAATGATAATTAATAGGAATAAGTTTTTAGTAACTAGTTGATAAACGCGTGCAATTCTTTATTTTGCGTAACTTGTGTTAAAAGTTTTGCTAATTGCTGATTAAAGTCTCGCTCTAATACGGCAATGTCAGCACTAAAAGGGCCATTACTTTTACCTGATATTTTAAAGGTTTTCGTTAATGTTTTTCTGCCATTCTTAGCGATAACACGAAGCGTTATTTCGTTACTCGCAGTGTATTTTACTAAGTCTTGCTGAACGCTAATCAATGCGTTATCGACAACAACTTCAATTTTGCTTGCTGCTAAAGGCTGTAATTGTAAGCCACTTGTTTTAAATCCAGCCGATAATGAGGTTTTGATAATATCGATTAAAGGCTTTTGTGGTGAATATAGCTCAGCCGCTTCATTAGCGCGTAAAATTTGCACTATGTGATTAGTTCGACGTAAATCAGTAAAGCTAATCTGTGCCTGCTTCTGCTGAAATGCATTATTGCTTACCGTCGACAGTTCTGGGTTAACAATAACATGCTTTACTTGCGTACTGCAGGCAAAGAGTAAAGTGGTTGACGTTATTAAAAATAATTTTAGTAGTGTTGATTGCATTTTTCGCTCACAAAGCTAGGTTAAAATGATTAGCGTTTTATCGCTGAAATAGTGACAAACTTTTCATTACTGGCAATTAATTTTTCATTGCCGAAAATTCGTTTTAATTTGATATGATAAGCTAATTGTCGGTTACCGATAATGCGTAGCTCGCCGCCTTTTTTTAATACTCTGTGGCTATCTTTAAACATTTGCCAAGCAATATGGTCAGTTGTTGCGGTTTGTTGATGAAATGGCGGGTTACAAAGTACTAAATCAACACTGCCACCTTCAACACTTGTTAAACAGTCATTTACTTGGAATACACATTGCTGTGAAACGGCAGGTAAATTTTCAGCAATATTAGCTTCTGCTGAAGCAATGGCCATAAAAGATTCATCAATAAAGTGAACATGAGCCTCTGGCTGCTTTGATAGCACACTCAAGCCAATAACCCCGTTACCACAACCTAAGTCAACTACTTTGCTATCAGCGTTAACCTTTGGCAAATTCTGCAAGAAATAACGTGCGCCAATATCAAGTTTCTCTCTAGCGTAAACATTGGCATGATTGCTAATGGTAAAGTCGGTATTTTCCAAAGGCCATTTTGCTGGCAATAAAGCTGTACTTGCTTTGTCATTGTCAAATTGACTAAACACTAAACGTGCTTTTTTTACCGCCAATGATGTTTTAGTTGTGCCCAGGTAGTTTTCAAACACTTTTAATGTTGAACTATGTATTTCTTTTGCTCTATCACCAGCAATAAATAGTACATCACTTCCAAGTTGTTGCTTGATTTGGCTTAATTGATAACAAAGCATACCTTTGCTTTTTGGTATCTTAAACAGCACAATATTTACGTCAGTTGGTAACTTATCTAAGCTAGTTAATAGCGTTAAATTATCATTAGGTAAGCCATTTTGTTCTAAATTATATTCTATACCTTGATGGCTCAAAAATGAGTCATTGACGCAATACAATTCATGTTGCGATAAGTTACAGCTTAATGCGCCAAAGTTATCATTAAAAATGAGAATTTTCTGTTTAGCAGAGGTTAGCTGCTCTTGCTCGAGGTAATTAAGTAGATACTCGTCAGCGGCATCCCAAGCTTGTAAGCTTCGGTTAACTTGGCCTGTTGGGAACCTATCGAGAAAAAGATTTTTGTCATTAATAATAAAAGGGCTGATCATAGCAGTTTAAACTTGGTTGGCGTGGCTGATATTGTGACAAAATTTCACTCTGTGAGCTAGTTAATTAGGATTTTATTGTGCGAAGTTAATTCCTCACTTTTGCAAATTGATAACTTAAAAAACCTTTAATCTAGTTACAGTTCATTAAATTAATTATCTGATGAGGTAAAGAAAAAGGTATCTGTAATAGATGAGATTATTTGTTTTTGATTGAGCTGTTATTTTTGTGACAGTTTCGTGATGTTTTTCTTTTTCTGTGACACTATTTATTTGTTGTCGTTATTCTTTTGTGACAGTCCTGTGACGCTTTATCTTTATGATAGTTGAGATCCCTTATTAACTCGCAAAGGTTAGCAACATGAAAAGAATAGCAACATTAGTTTCTAGTATTTTATTCGCACTAGGCTCTACACAGACAGTGGCACAACAACTAGATGATGATTCTCAGATATCTCCTCCTTCAATTGGTACAGATATTCCTGTCACGTATTTTGGGCCACCACCATCTAGTGTTGAACCAGAGCTTATTGGGCCGCTGCAATTACTGACCGCAGGCGAAATAGATTTTGACGCGGGTACCATTACGTTACCGCTATATGAAGGCCGATTAAAAGAAACTGGCGAATCTGTTTGGTATGTTATTACAGATACTACCGATGCAGATGTTGCAAAAGCTTTAGGTATTAATCATGCCGCTAAACTTGCTTTTGCTGATAACTTACGTGCCGTAAGGATTGCGGAAACAAGCTTTGACGGTACTTTGTTGTTTCATTGGGGCTCCGTTGATTTTTCTCCTGAGCGCAGTGTCGTCCCTGGAAATAGCACTGATTCCGATGCTCCAGCATTTCCACCAAGTAGTTTTCAACCAGGAGCAGTTGGTGACGAACTTTATTCTCCGTTAGTCAAAATTACCACTGCTGGCGAACATATTTACAATGCCCCTATGATTGCTTTTGGTACCAGTGCTGAAGATTTAGATTTTTGTGATAGCACGCCGGATTACTCATTAGTACATGACAAAGTTGTTAATATATGTCCTGAAGAGGGCACTGTAACTCTTGAATTAACTTCAGGGTTTAGCTTTGCTAAACCGGTCTTTTATTTAAGCACTGATGCAAATAATGAACTACCTGCGGCTTTAGAAGGAGCAATTTTTGCCCCGGGTCTACGCGATGTTGCTGTTGGTGCGGATGATTCGTTATTTAGTGCCGTTGAACGTATTTTTGGCTTCATAAATGGCCCAACTAATACCGTTGAAAATCAAGTGAATCCTCAACGACAAGGTTTCTTCAGTGCTTTATCCGGTGAAGGTGGACCACTTAATGTACTTGGTGGTATTCCAACTGTAGCAACAGATTATAGCCCGTTATGGGATCTAAATTTAGGTGAATGGACCCAGGAAGCTGTCGATAAGAATTATGTTTCTCGGTTAACCGAAGAGTTTCAAATTCTTGGCTTAGTTGAGAGAGGATTTATTACTGGGCCCGGCGGTGCTCGCTATGGCTCAACGGGTAATATTATTAATTGTCCAATCGTTCACCGTTTTTTGTAAACACTTAGCTTTAATAAACAGAGATTAATATTATGAATAAACATACCAAAGAAATACTAAGTGTTACTGCGTTATCATTAGCACTTACAGCATGTGGTGGTGACGGTTCAACTGGACCTGCAGGTCCCCAAGGACCCGCAGGTGTAGTACCACCACCAACGTTAACCGACATTACTGTTGCTGGTGGTCGCTTAGCACAGGATTTTGCTGATAGTACAAGCAGTAAAACTAACGCTTTTACATTAGTGGCAGGTAATCCTTCCGAATTTGATAGCGATGAAGATGATGTTGCTCCTGGTCCTCCTTCTGTCGGTTCTGACATCCCGTTGACTTATTTTGGACCAGCACCATCATCAGTTAATCCTAATTTAATTGGTCCGTTACAGCTATTGACGGCAGGAACGGTAGATCAACAGACAGATCCTGCAACTGTTACTCTGCCTTTATATGAAGGACGCTTAGAATCTGGTGGCCCACAAAATGGCCAACGGTTTTGGTATATAGTTACGGATACTTCGGATAAAGATAATGCCGAAGCATTAGGATTAAACTTTAGTGCGAAGCTAGCTTTTGCTGATGTTTCAGACTCTAGTGATAGCTTTAATCCTTCAGCGGTTCGAAGAGGATTTTATGACCAAGATGGTGTTTTAATAACATCAGGTGGTGCGGTTGATTTTTCAACGGTGCGCAGTGTTGAATCTAGCTCAACAGATGCTTCGGGTGTTAATAATCTGCTGTCAGCATTAACTATATCACCTGGTGCTATAGGTACAGATATCGGTGATGAAGATGGCTTTTATAGTCCACTAGTTAAAATATCTAATGCTAGAAATCATATATACAATGCTCCAATGGTTTCTTTCAATACCAACGAAACCCAGCTATCTGCCTATTGTGATGGTATTCCTGAAGGTCAAGAAGCAGCTGCAAAAGCGTTGTTGCATGATAGCGTAGTTAGTATTTGTCCTGGCGATAACGGTGAACCAGGTACTGTAACTTTAGCGTTAACATTAGGTTTTAGTTTTGGTCGCCCAGTACAGTATCTATCAACTGACGCCTCTGCTGCATTACCAGCGGCTCTAGAAGGAGCAATATATTCTCCTGCGTTAGCTAATATTGGTGTTGGTGGTGATGACTCACTATTTAGTGCTGTTGAACGAATTTTTGGTTTTACTAATGGTCCGTCAAATGTTGAATCTGAAGTTAATCCTCAGCGCCAAGGTTTTAATAGTGCGATTTTAGGTGAAGGGGGACCACTTAATGTTTTAGGTGGTATACCAACAATAGCAACAGATTATAGTCCTCTTTGGGATCTTAATTTAGGTCAATGGACGCAAGAAGCTATTGATAACGGTTACCGCTCACGAATGACCGAAGAATTTGCTATTTTAGGTATGGCTCAGCGCGGTTTTATTACTGGACCTGGCGGTTCAGCGTATGGCTCTAGTGGGATAATAATTAACTGTCCTATTGTTAATCGGTTATTGTAATAACAATTTTCCTATTAATGGAATAACGTAAATAAAAAACCGCTAATGCAAATTGGCGGTTTTTTTGTCTAACAGAAACTATAAAAGTTTCAGATGTTCAGATTTGTTGAAAACGAGAGTTTAGTTTATGTATATCGAGTATTAAAAAAAGGTTAATGATCGTGCTTTCAGAACTAGCTTGTAAACCATGAGCAATAAATACCATACCTCTAGCTTCATTGGCAATTTAAAAAGTAACTGTTAAACATTAACTTTATCCTTCCGATAAAGCTTTTGGCGTTCAGTCATTAATTAATAAACGAAAAATAAATATGTGAAATTATGCAGTCAGCCATCTAGATAGATGGCATAATTATCGACAATGACTAAAATTAATAGTGGTCGATAACGGATCAAATCCAGGAAAAATAATATGACAATAGAAGCTGTAATCCAAGAAAAGTTACTTTCTGCATTTTCACCCATCCACCTCGATGTCATCAATGAAAGCCATCAGCATAACGTTGCGCCGGGTAGCGAATCACACTTTAAAGTTATTATTGTATCAGAGGATTTTGAAGGTGAGCGTTTGATTAAACGTCATCGTGCCATTAATTCTTTGCTGGCTACAGAGCTAGCTGAAAAAATACATGCTTTGGCACTACATACCTATACTGAAACCGAATGGCAAAATTATTACGCAGATAATACACCTTTATCTCCAAATTGCTTAGGAGGCGGTAAAAAGGCGGGATAACTTTTTCATGTAATTCGCGTAAAATTATCGTTACTTTACATAGGCACCGTTAATATTATATTAGCGGTGTTGTTTTATGTACAGGAAGTACGGTATATCGCGGGTGCATGGATGCACAGGAGCGTGTATGTACAGGAAGTACGGTCAGTTTTTATGTTCCAGACAAAAATTAAGTACCTACATCCATGTAGGCAATATCGCGGGTGCATGGATGCACAGGAGCGTGTATGTACAGGAAGTACGGTCAGTTTTTATGTTCCAGACAAAAACTAAGTACCTACATCCATGTAGGCAATATCGCGGGTGCATGGATGTACAGGAGCGTGTATCTACGGTACAATTTTTGACGGTATAACTTCCAAAACTCAAATAATAAAAAGAAATGGAATAGCTATGTTGCTAACTACTGCCAGTAAGCTTGTGCGCATTATCGATTCATTTACTGAAATGTTAGGTAAAATGATTTCTTGGTTGACGCTGCTAATGGTTTTACTGACCTTTACTATTGTTGTATTGCGCTACGGCTTTAATCTTGGCTGGATTGCGATGCAAGAATCAGTGCTGTATTTTCATGGCATTGTATTTATGCTCGGTGCGGCATATACCTTAAAGCACGATGGCCACGTACGTGTTGATATTTTCTATCAAAAGTTCTCTTTAATACAAAAGGCGTGGGTCAATTTAATTGGTGGCTTAGTACTTTTGATGCCAGTTTGTGTCTTTATATTTTTTATTAGTATTAACTATGTTTTAGCCGCATGGCAGATCATGGAACGTTCTTCTGAAGCTGGTGGTTTACCGCTAGTTTATCTTAATAAAACACTTATTCTAACACTTGCCGTTACTATGCTTTTTCAAGGGCTAGCAGAAGTTTTACGTAATCTATTAGTCATTATCTCTGCAAATAAACTTACTATGAACGAGGTTTAGTAATGGAATATATCTCGTTATTAATGTTTGCCGCCGTGTGTGGTGTTTTGTTGCTGGGCTATCCTGTTGCGTTGTCATTAGCGGGTGTTGCGCTAATTTTTGCTGGCATTGGTGTTAGTAGCGGCTTTTTTGAAGTGGCATTTTTACATGCATTGCCAAATCGCCTTTATGGTGTACTCAATAATCAAACCTTATTAGCCGTACCATTATTTGTTTTTATGGGCGCAATGTTAGAACGCTCGAAAGTTGCCGAAAACTTATTAAATGCCATGGCCTTATTATTTGGTCGTTTTAATGCGGGCTTAGCAATATCAGTGACTTTAGTCGGCATGTTGCTTGCAGCAAGTACTGGCATTGTTGGTGCTACAGTAGTCACTATGGGTTTGTTGTCACTACCAACGATGTTAAAACGTGGTTATAGTCCGGCGTTTTCGTCTGGTATTATTTGCGCAACGGGTACGCTCGGACAAATAATACCTCCTTCAATTGCTTTGGTTTTGCTGGGCGATGTACTCTCAAGTGCTTATCAAAAAGCGCAATTAACCATGGGAATATTTAATCCCAAAACCGTATCAGTAGGGGATTTATTCGCCGGTGCGGTAATACCTGGCTTGATACTGGTGGCTTTCTATATTTTATATTGCATATTTGTCGCAGTATTTAAACCAGATGACATTCCTAAACGTATAAAGTTGAACAATGATGAAACTGAGCAAAAACTTACCATTGCTATGTTTGTTTCTGCATTGTTACCGCCATTGTTATTAATGTTTTCTGTACTAGGTTCAATATTATTGGGTTTTGCAACGCCAACAGAGGCCGCCGGAGTAGGCGCAACAGGGGCTTTGTTGTTAGCATTATGGAAAAAACAATTATCGAAAGACAATTTAACCGCAGTTATGCAAACTACCGTTAAAATCACTTCAATGGTGTTTTTGATTTTGATCGGTGCAAGCCTATTTTCACTGGTTTTTCGTGGCTTCGGCGGTGAAGAACTTGTTCATGGGCTTTTTCAGCAAATGCCAGGTGGGGTTGTCGGTGCAACACTTATTGTCATGTTGGTGATATTTCTTTTGGGTTTTATTTTAGACTTTATTGAAATAACCTTTGTTGTAGTGCCAATTGTTGCACCGGTATTGCTTGCCATGGGACTTGATCCAGTTTGGTTAGGTATTATGATTGCAGTGAACTTACAAACCTCCTTTTTAACACCTCCTTTTGGCTTTGCATTATTTTATCTGCGTGGTGTTGCCGATAAATCAGTGCCAACTTCTGCAATATATAAAGGTGTGATCCCTTTTATTATTATACAGTTAATATTATTGTGTACTTTAGCTTATTGGCCGAGTTTAGTGACTTGGTTACCCAACGTAATATACGGATAGCATTATGATAAAAAAAATAACCCGTTCTTTTTCAGTATTAGCCCTTTCATTGTTTGTTTTAACTGGTTGTGGTGAAAATAAAACGTCTGCAGTTACCGAAGGTAATGTACAACCTGAGCAAGAAAAGTTTGCTTGGAAATTAGTGACCTCTTGGCCGAAGAATTTCCCTGGTTTAGGTATGGCGCCAGAAAAATTTGCAAAACATGTTAACGCCATGAGTAACGGACGTTTAACCGTAAAAGTTTACGGTGCAGGTGAATTAGTTCCAGGTTTTGAAGTATTTGACGCGGTGTCGCAAGGCACAGTGCAAATGGGCCATAGTGGTTCATACTACTGGAAAGGAAAAATACCAGCCGCCCCTATTTTTAGTGCCATTCCATTTGGTATGACAGCGACTGAGTTTAATGCTTGGTTGCATTACGGTGGTGGTATAGAGCTTTGGCAAGAGTTGTATCAGCCGTTTGGCATCAAGCCATTACCTGGTGGTAATTCTGGCGCACAATTTGGTGGCTGGTTTAAAAAAGAAATTAACTCAGTTGCTGATTTACAAGGTTTGAAAATGCGTATCCCAGGACTTGCTGGTGAAGTACTTAAAAGTGCTGGCGCAATTCCAGTAACGTTAACAGGCGGCGAAATATTTTCTGCGCTACAAAGTGGTGCTATTGATGCAACTGAGTGGGTAGGGCCTTATAATGATTTGGCTTTTGGTTTCTATCAAGCTGCTGACTATTATTATTCTTCCGTTTGGCATGAACCCGGCACAGGTTTAGAGTTTCTAATTAATCAACAAGCATTTGATGCCTTACCTGCTGACTTGCAAGCTATTGTTGAAGTTGCGGCTAATGCTGTTAATGAGTCAACATTGGCAGAATATAACGCACGTAATAACGCCGCATTAAAAACTTTGCTCGAAGAGCATAAAGTGCAATTGCGTCAATTTCCTATGGAAGTTATGCAAGCGCTAAAACAGCATACTGATGCGCTGATAGTTGAGCAAGTTGCTGCTGATAAAGACTTTGCGCGGGTTTGGCAATCTTATAGCGAATTCCTTGCTTCTATGCATGAATTTAACAAGCTAACGTTGCAGTCGTACTATGAAAATCGCTAATTTTTCATAAATTTCATATTTTTCCGACTGGTCGCACCTCTTAATGGCTCAAGCAAGAGTAAACTAGTCGGCAATTTCATTTTAAAAATCAATTTATCACTAAGCATTACAAAGCTTGCTAGCATTAATTAATGCTTTTAAGTTTGGGGGCTAGAGTGATGTTAAAAAGGTATTGTTATGGTTATTAAGCCAAAAATTCGTGGTTTTATTTGTACTAACGCTCACCCTAATGGTTGTGCTGCACACGTTAATGAACAAATTTCTTATGTTAAAAGTCAAACTCAAGCGACAGCTAAGCCTAAAAATGTTTTGGTGATTGGTGCGTCAACTGGTTACGGTTTATCGTCACGCATCACAGCCGCTTTTGGCAATAATGCAAAAACCTTAGGTATTTTCTTTGAAAAGCCACCAACAGAAAAGAAAACGGCTTCTGCCGGTTGGTATAATACTGCAGCATTTCAAGCTGCAGCTGATGACGCTGGTATCTGGTCAAAAAATATTAATGGCGATGCTTTTTCTCATGAAATTAAAGCAAAAGCTATCGAAACTATTAAAGCTGAATTAGGTGAAATTGACCTAGTTATCTACAGCTTGGCATCACCTCGACGAACAGATCCTGATACCGGTGAAGTCTATTCTTCAACGCTTAAGCCAATTGGACAAAGTGTTACTACTAAGAATTTAAATACTTCAAAACGTGTGATTGATTCTGTATCTGTTGAAGCGGCAACTGAGGCTGATATTCAAGGCACTATCGATGTGATGGGCGGTGCAGATTGGGAGCTTTGGATCAAAGCTTTACAAGAAGCTGGCGTGCTTGCTAATGGTTTTAAAACCACTTCTTATACGTATATTGGTAAAAAATTAACTTGGCCAATATACGGCCATGCGACTATTGGTCGTGCAAAAGAAGATCTTGATAGAGCAGCAGCAGCGATTAAAGAAAGCACTAAAGAACTTGCAGGCGAAGCTCATGTTACGTCTTTAAATGCGGTAGTAACACAGGCAAGCTCGGCAATTCCAATTATGCCTTTATATATTTCAGCAATGTTTAAAGTGATGAAAGCTGATGGTACTTATCAAGGTTGTATTGAGCAAATTCAAGATTTGTTCCGTGAAAATTTATATGGTGAATCACCGCGTTTAGATGATGGTGGTCGTTTATTCCAAAACTATAAAGAGCTTGAAGATAGCGTTCAAGACCGAGTGACAGAAATTTGGAATACCGTTGATACAGACACTATTGATGAGTTAACTGATTACGCTAATTACCATGGTGAATTCTTGAAGTTATTTGGCTTTAACGTTGATGGCGTTGACTATGACGCTGATGTTAGCCCTGAGTTAGCAATTAACAACTTGGTTTAAGTAACCGTTTTATTGCCTAATGAGTGATTTAACTCATTAATATAAAAAAACCGACAACTAAGTCGGTTTTTTTATGTCTGTTCATCAAACTTTATTGTAAATAAAACTGAAAAAGCACGATTTATTATTTAGGGTCAATAGGTAAATTTCAAGCTGCATATATACTTAATTGTTGAAATTTCCGGCCAAAAAAGAAGTTTTTGTCTGATAATCGCCCAAAATATAGATAATTCGTCTAAATTGTTATTTATTGTCGTGCTTAACATAGAATAAAAAGGTGATTTTGTGCTAGAATCGCGCCAGAAATTTTAACTAGAGCCAGTGAAGCTTAATTTGCTAATTACAAATTAAGATTTTACTGAAATACACTGAAATCGGTCATTTGTGTTACTTAACTGCGATAATTACATTAACTTGCAAAGGTTTTGTAATAGCTGAGCGCAGTTAAGTAAATAAATAATTGATTTTGATACTCCCATCAAAAGTAGTGCAAGTGTTTATGATTACAATAAAAAAAGGTCTGGACGTTCCTGTAGTAGGCGCCCCCCAGCAGGTAATCCATGATGGTCCGTCCATCAAAACCGTTGCAACATTAGGTGAAGAGTTTGTGGGTATGCGCCCAACCATGTTCGTTAAGGTTGGAGATAGCGTTAAAAAAGGTCAGGCACTTTTTGAAGATAAAAAGAATCCTGGCGTTAAATTCACAGCTCAAGCTTCAGGTGTTGTTAAAGAAATTAATCGTGGCGAAAAACGCGTATTGCAGTCAGTTGTTATCGAAGTAGATGGCAATGAGCAAGAAACGTTTAGCAGTTTTACCGCTAGCGAACTTAACTCAATTGCTCGTGAAGATGTTGTTGCAAACCTAGTAAATTCAGGTTTGTGGACAGCATTACGTACGCGTCCATTCAGTAAAGTTCCTGCAGTTGATGCAACGCCAACCGCTATATTTGTAAGTGCAATGGATACTAATCCATTGGCTGGCGACCCTGCGATTATTATTGCCGAACAAAGTGAAGCATTCATTAACGGTTTAACCGTTTTGTCGCGCTTAACTGACGGTGAAGTTTTCGTTAGTAAAGCACCAGGTGCTGATATTGCTGTTAATTCATCTGCCAAGGTAAATGAATTTGCTGGCAAACATCCTGCTGGTTTAGTTGGTACGCACATGCATTTCTTGAAGCCAGTAAGTGCTGATAAGGTTGCGTGGCACGCAGGTTATCAAGATGTTATTGCCATTGGTAAGTTGTTTGTTACTGGCGAACTTGATAGCAATCGAGTAATTTCTTTAGCTGGTCCTGCAGCAAAGAATCCTCGTTTGGTTCGTACAACTTTAGGGGCCAATGCTGCTGATTTAACGGCAAATGAAACGCTTGAAGGCGAGCTGTGTATTGTTTCTGGTTCACTTTTGTTGGGCTCAGTTGCTTCTGGCGTACACGGCTATTTAGGTCGTTACCACACTCAAGTATCTCTTCTTTTAGAAGGTAGAGAAAAAGAGTTTATTGGTTACATGTACCCAGGTCCAAATAAATTCTCTGTTACTCGTGCTTATATGTCTCACTTCTTCTCTAAGAAGTTGTTTAATATGACGACCACGACTAATGGTAGCCCTCGTTCTATGGTACCAATTGGTAATTTTGAACGTGTTATGCCGTTAGACATTTTACCAACTATGTTATTGCGTGATTTATGTGCCGGTGATACTGACGGCGCGCAACAACTTGGTGCTTTAGAGTTAGATGAAGAAGATTTAGCTTTATGTACGTTTGTTTGCCCTGGTAAAACAGATTACGGTGTGATCCTTCGTGATTGCCTAACCACAATTGAGAAGGAAGGTTAGTCATGGGCTTGAAAAAGTTTTTTGAAGATATCGAACCGCAATTTGAAAAAGGCGGTAAGCTTGAAACTTGGTACGCGCTTTACGAAGCCGTAGCTACGGGGTTATTTACTCCGGGTCAAGTGAACAAAGGTCAAACTCACGTTCGTGACAGTATTGATCTTAAACGTATCATGATCACAGTATGGCTAGCGGTTTTCCCTGCCATGTTCTGGGGTATGTACAATATTGGTTTCCAAGCGACCGAAGCATTAGTTGCTGGTTATTCTTTACCTGATACATGGCAAGTAGGTTTGTTTGAATTAGTAGGTGGTAGCTTAGCGGCTGACTCTGGCTGGTTTAGCATGATGCTTTACGGCGCTATGTTCTTCTTACCTATTTACGCAACGGTATTTATTGTTGGTGGTTTTTGGGAAGTATTGTTTGCGACAGTTCGTAAGCATGAAGTGAACGAAGGTTTCTTCGTAAGCTCTATTCTGTTCGCATTAATCCTACCGGCAACAATTCCATTGTGGCAAGCAGCTATCGGTATTACTTTTGGTATTGTTATTGCCAAAGAAGTATTCGGTGGTACAGGTAAAAACTTCTTGAACCCAGCATTAGCGGGTCGTGCGTTTTTATTCTTTGCTTACCCAAGTGAAATCTCAGGCGACGCTGTATGGGTTGCTGCTGATGGTTTCTCTGGTGCAACAGCACTTAGTGCTGCGAACCAAGGTCTTTTAGATTATTCAGTTAACGCTGACTGGTGGAACGCTTTCTGGGGTTATATTCCAGGTTCTGTTGGTGAAGTTTCTACTGCGATGATTTTACTTGGTGGTGCATATATCCTTTATAAAGGTATTGCGTCATGGCGCATCGTGTTAGGTGTGTTCGGCGGTATGGTTGCTATGTCAATGCTACTTAATGCTATTGGAAGCGACACGAATGCAATGTTTGCTATGCCTTGGTACTGGCACTTAGTTACTGGTGGTTTTGCCTTTGGTATGATGTTTATGGCAACTGACCCAGTTTCAGCGTCATTCACTAATACTGGTAAATACTGGTTTGGTGCGCTTGTTGGCATCATGGTAGTACTAGTACGTGTTGTTAACCCTGCATTCCCAGAAGGCATGATGTTAGCCATTTTATTCGCTAACTTATTTGCGCCGCTTTTCGACTACTTTGTCGTTCAAGGGAACATCAAACGGAGGCTTGCTCGCAATGTCTAGTAATAAAGAAACGTTTGGCAAAACGGTTGGTTTTGTATTTGTTGTTTGTTTAGTTTGTGCTGCACTAGTTTCTGTTTCTGCAGTAGCTTTAAAGCCACTACAAACAGCGAACAAGTTGCTTGATAAGCAAACTAAGATTTTAGAAACTTCTGGCTTATTAGAGCTTGCAGGTAACGATATTGTTGGTACTTACAACAAATATGTCGACGCTAAAATGATTAACTTGGAAACAGGTAAAGTTGTTGAAGGTGATGTTGATATGTTTGAAGAACGTGCCGATGCTCGTGATAAAGCAAAAAGTTCAAAACCTGAAAACGATATTGCTGGTTTAAGCCGTCGTGCTGATAACGCTGTTGTTTATTTTGTTAAAGATGAACAAGGTAAAGTATCTACGATTGTATTACCTATCGTTGGCTCTGGCTTATGGGACCTAATGTATGGTTTTATCGGTTTAGAATCTGATATGAATACCGTTAAAAGTGTTATTTACTCTGACCTTAAAGAAACTCCTGGACTTGGTGCTGAAGTACTAAACCCAAGATGGAAAGCTTTATGGCCAGGTAAGAAAATGTTTGATGAGCAAAACAACGTAGCAATTAAAATTGTTAAAGGTGGCGCTAAAGCTGGCGACATTCACGGTGTAGATGCTTTATCAGGTGCAACATTAACCAGTAATGGTGTTGAGCGTACTATACGCTTTTGGTTAGGTAAAGAAGGTTACGGCCCATTTATTACTAACTATCGCGCTGGAGGATTGAAATAATGTCTACAGATACTAAAAAGGTTTTATTTGGCCCTGTAGCTGATAACAACCCAATTGCTTTACAAGTTTTAGGTGTATGTTCTGCACTTGCTGTAACAAGTAACATGGCTAACGCCTTAGTTATGACGATTGCGGTAATGATAGTAACGGCATTCTCTAACTTATTTATCTCGTTGATTCGTAATCAAATACCTTCAAGTGTTCGTATTATCGTACAAATGGCAATTATTGCCTCGTTAGTAATCGTGGTTGACCAAGTATTAAAAGCATTTTCATACCAGTTATCGAAAGAGCTTTCTGTATACATTGGTTTGATCATTACTAACTGTATTGTAATGGGTCGTGCTGAAGCATTTGCGATGAAAGAAAAGCCAGGCGTAAGTTTCCTTGATGGTTTAGGTAACGGCTTAGGTTACGGTGCAGTCTTAATGATTGTTGCTTTTTTCCGCGAACTATTTGGTTTTGGTCAAATTTTTGGAATGGAGATTTTACCTCTTATTCAAAACGGTGGCTGGTACCAAGGTAATGGCTTATTAGTCTTACCATTCAGTTCATTCTTCATTATCGGTTTAATCATCTGGGCAATTCGCCAGTGGAAACCAGAACAAGTAGAGAAGGACTAAGCAGTCATGGAACATTATTTAAGTTTATTTGTTAAAACCATATTTATTGAAAATATGGCATTAACCTTCTTCCTTGGTATGTGTACATTCTTAGCTGTTTCTAAGAAAGTAAGCACAGCAATTGGTTTAGGTGTTGCGGTTGTTGTGGTATTAGGTATTGCTGTACCTGCTAACCAAATCATTTATCAAGCAATTTTAGCGCCTGGTGCGTTAGATAGTTTGATGGGTGTTACTGACCCAGCAGATTCTATTGATTTAAGCTTTTTGTCTTTCATTACGTTTATCGGTGTGATTGCGGCATTAGTACAAATTCTTGAAATGGTACTAGATAAATACTTCCCAGCTTTATATCAAGCGCTTGGTATTTTCTTACCGTTGATCACAGTTAACTGTGCAATCTTCGGTGGCGTTTCATTCATGGTTGCGAAAAACCTAACTCTTGGCGAAAGTGTTGTTTACGGCATTGGCTCAGGTGTTGGTTGGATGTTAGCTATTGTATTGATGGCTGGACTTCGCGAAAAGATGAAATACTCAGATGTACCTAATGGCTTAAAAGGCTTAGGTATTACGTTTATTACTGCAGGATTGATGGCGTTCGGCTTTCTTTCTTTCGGTGGTATTTCACTTTAGGTTAATGTCGGTTTTAGCTTGCTTTCATTTTAGTGTGAATGGCGTAGCTAAAACCCTTAAAGAAGATTAAAGGAAAAGTCGATGGAAATAATTATTCTCGGCGTATCGATGTTTACCTTGATAGTACTAGCGTTAGTGATGGTGATTTTATTCGCTAAATCTAAGTTAGTTTCTACAGGTGACGTTACGATTAGCATCAATGGCGATCCAGAAAAAGCAGTAACAACTGCTGCAGGTGGAAAGCTTTTAGGCGCGCTTGCTGACCAAGGTATTTTTGTACCGTCAGCATGTGGTGGCGGTGGTACTTGTGGCCAATGTCGTGTTGACATTCATTCAGGTGGTGGCGATATTTTACCAACTGAATTAGGTCATATCACTAAGCGTGAAGCAAAAGAAGGTTGTCGTTTAGCATGTCAAGTGGCTGTTAAACAAGACATGGATATTGTACTTGAAGATGAAATCTTCGGTGTTCAACAATGGGAATGTGAAGTTATCTCTAACGATAACCAAGCAACGTTCATTAAAGAACTTAAGTTACAAATTCCTAATGGTGAATCTGTACCATTTAAAGCTGGTGGTTATATTCAAATTGAAGCGCCGGCGCATCATGTAAAATATAGCGACTTTGATATTGATGACCAATACAAAGGTGATTGGAATCATTTTGGCTTTTTTGATGTTGAATCAAAAGTAGATGAGCCAACGTTACGTGCGTATTCAATGGCCAACTATCCAGAGGAAGAAGGCATTATTATGCTTAACGTGCGTATTGCTACGCCGCCTCCTGGACGTTTACATTTACCAGCAGGTAAAATGTCGTCTTATATCTTTAGCTTAAAAGCTGGTGATAAAGTAACTATTTCAGGTCCATTTGGCGAGTTCTTCGCGAAAGAAACTGATAACGAAATGGTATTTATCGGTGGTGGTGCTGGTATGGCGCCAATGCGTTCACATATCTTCGATCAACTTAAGCGTTTGCAGTCTAAACGTAAAATGTCGTTCTGGTATGGTGCTCGTTCTAAACGTGAAATGTTCTATGAAGATGATTACAATGGCCTTGCGGCTGATAATGATAACTTCGAATGGCATGTTGCGTTATCAGACCCACAACCCGAAGATAACTGGGATGGCATGACAGGTTTCATCCACAATGTACTTCATGAAAACTACTTAAAAGATCATGAAGCGCCAGAAGATTGTGAGTACTACATGTGTGGTCCTCCAATGATGAACGCTGCGGTTATTCATATGTTGAAAGATCTTGGTGTTGAAGATGAGAACATCATGTTAGATGACTTTGGTGGCTAACATAGGGTAACTTTTTTCTCTTTGCTATTTCCCTTATTAGCTGCATCGAAGGTGCTCATTGACTAACGTCAACTCTGCGCCTTCTCTTTGCTCTAAAGTGAACTAGCTTCGAGCTGAAAAGCTACCTAAGCTTGCCAATTGTTAAGCTAAGATAAAAGGCGACTTCGGTCGTCTTTTTAATATTTATAAGAAAAACTCAGATAACCAAAATTATTTACTTTAGCTAAAAGCACTGTGGCCTTCTGCCAAGTGAACAGTGGTTTTAGCTAAATTAAATTTTATAAAGGATATTGTTATGCAATATAGAATTAAGCTGGTTTTAGCAACACTTGCGGTATTTGTGCTCAGTGGTTGTTTTCCAAGTAATGATCTTGCTCGGCAGGAATATTACCTACAGGGTAAAACGATGGGTACAACTTATAATATTAAAGTTGTCGGTGAAAACGTTGACACAGCTAAATTACAACAAGGTATTGATGAGCAACTTAAACAGCTAAATCAGGAAATGTCGACTTACATTGCCGATTCAGAATTATCACAATTTAACCAGTCAACTTCACTCGAGTCGACTAAGGTTTCTAAAGGTTTAGCTAGAGTAATTAAAGAAGCAATACGTTTAGGCGAATTAAGCAATGGTGCACTTGATGTTACCGTTGGGCCTTTGGTTAATTTATGGGGATTCGGCCCAGAATATCGCCCAGAAACGGTGCCAAGTAATGAGCTATTAGCAAGCACTAGAGCACGCATTGGTTTAGATAAGCTAACTTTTGAAAACGGCATGTTAGCTAAAACTATTCCTGATCTTTATGTGGACTTATCGACTATTGCTAAAGGCTATGGTGTTGACTTAGTTGCTGAGTTTATTGAAATGAATGGTATCAATGACTACTTAGTGGAAATAGGCGGAGAAATGCGTCTTAAGGGCTTTAAACATACCGGAGAGCTTTGGCATGTTGCCATAGAAAAGCCTTTGAGTACTGAACGTGCAGTTCATCAAATAATTATTCCCAAAGATAATGCAGTAGCAACGTCAGGTGATTACCGAATTTATTTTGAAGCTGATGGTCAACGATTTTCGCATATCATAGACCCAGAAACAGGCAAGCCAATTAGCCATAAACTGGTCTCTGTTACAGTGATACACCCATCTTCTATGACTGCAGACGGGTTATCAACTGCGATGATGGTAATGGGAGAAGAGAAAGCGTTGGCATTTGCAAAGGAAAATGAACTTGCGGCATACATTATTGCGAAAACAGATCATGGCTTTGTTGAGCAAAGCACGGTAAAATTCATGCAATACCTCAAGTAGGTTTGCATGCTTTCAATTCGGTTAAGTAAATTACTCAGTATTTGATTTATTAATCAATGCAATAAAATATTATTAAATAGGTTTGTACTCATTATGGCTATGTTTTTAATCACCTTAGGCTTTTTTCTCGTTATTGTTATGGCAATGGCTGTTGGTTATATTTTTCAAAAGAAAACCTTAGCAGGCAGCTGTGGTGGCTTAGCTAATGTGGGTATTGAAAAGTCGTGTAACTGCGATAATCCATGTGAGAAGCGTCAAGAGCGTGAGCGAGTAGCTGCGCTAGAAGTTGGCGATATTAGTGTAAAAAACATTTAGGTTATTGATGGTAATAGCGCTTGGCTATGACCATAAAGTAATAACAAAAAGGTGAGCTTAGCTCACCTTTTTTATGTACACGATGTACGGTATAAGGCGAGTGCATGGATGCACATGAGCGTATATATTCAGGCCGTTCTTAGCCATCCATGGCTCCACGGCATTAGTGCATCCATGCACGTCGATGAATGGTATCTCGTGAGTGCATGGCCGTTCTTAGGCATCCTTGCGTTCACAGCATTAATACGTCCATGTATATCGATCCGAAAGCGCGAATATGCACTTTAGATTAGAACACTCGCTCAATTACCCAGTATGCCGCCGTTATAGCAATACCAATGTTAAGTGCTTTAACTACTGTCGACTGATACCACTGCTTTTTCATTATTGGTGCCAAACATAAGAAAGCAATACAGATAACGCTAAGTTGCCCTAACTCAACACCAATATTGAATGAGATCAGACTTAAGGCATATTGGCTCTCTGGTAGCCCTACATCACTTAGCACTGACGCAAAGCCCAAACCATGTAATAGACCAAAGGCAAATATTACTGGCATACGCGTGTGACTAACAGTGGTTGATTTAGCTAGATAAATGTTCTCTAGTGCCACATATAAAATAGAAAGCGCTATTAGGGGTTCAACAATAGCGCTTGGCAATTGCACTATGCCATAAATGCCCAGCGCTAGAGTGATGGTATGAGCTAGTGTAAAAGCTGAAACCTGCCAAAGTAGGGTTGAGAAGCTTTTGGCAAATAAAAATAATGCGAGCACAAAAAGGATGTGATCAAGGCCGCGAGGCAAAATATGAACAAACCCTTGCACGATATAGTCTTTTGTCACCTTAATTGATGAGTTAATCGTACTGCTTGATTCACTTTCACTAATAGTAACTTTAAAATTTTCGCTGAACTCATTATTTGAGACTAAATCATGTTTTGGTCTAATAACTGTTAATTGCACATCTGATAACAAAGGTGAAAATTGCACACTTACCGAATCAGCCCCATTTGGTATTCTCCCAGCAGTATGCAGCTCAGTTTGCGTATTGGTCCTTTCATCAGTTAAAGAAAGAGTTTTCTTTAACTGGCTCAGTGATAAACCACTTAGCAGGTTTATATTCTGTTCATAGCTTTGCACAAGCATAGCGTTATCTTTTATTTCATCGTCTACATTGTTTTTTGGATGAGCAAAACGAATGTAGGTTTGCTGAGTTAAATCATTGTGGAGATTATCTAATAACTGCTTTTGCTGACTAAATGACATAGCGCTCAAACTTTCTATCACTTTAGTATCATCACCTATTATGTTTTGGTAATTCTTTAGCAGGTGTAAAATATCTACGGTAATGGTCAATTGATATTGCTCTGAGCCCTCAAGGGAAAGTGTTGCTTTGTTGATATCACTGGTGTGCGCCAAGCAAAAATTTACCGTGACACTGAATAGCATCAGTGAAAGGGAAAGTAATAGTGTTGAGGTGAATTGCTTTAGCAAAGTCGTTTCCTAAAATAATGATGATTAAAGCCGCGCTAAATTAGCTTATCTTTGCACTAAAAGAAAGTTCTGCTGGTAACTCTTGCTTTATTTGCCTAGAAATTATGTTTATTAAAGTTTTTTCTTCAAAACAGTCAATGATTGATAACTTGTACCTAGCGATAAAATAGGTATACTGTTTTTATATACAGTTTGTGTGTTGTTTTTATTTAAAGGCATTCATTTATAGGTAGCAAATAGTGAGGCAAGCAATTAACAAGGTTAGGAAGATCATTCATGTAGATATGGATTGTTTTTATGCCGCAGTTGAAATGCGAGATAATCCTCAGTTGCGTGATGTACCGATAGCAGTAGGTGGCAATGGTGCGCGTAGTGTTTTGTGTACCTGTAATTATAAAGCACGAGAATTTGGTGTCCGTTCAGCAATGCCAAATAGTCGAGCAAAAGCCTTATGTCCTGACTTAGTCATTATTGATGGCAGAATGTCTGTTTATCAGCAAGTTTCACAGCAAATTCGAGCTATATTTTTACGTTACACTGACATTATTGAACCTTTATCGTTAGATGAAGCTTTCTTGGATGTGACTGATGCTGATTTTTGCTCGGGAAGCGCGACGTTAATTGCCAAACAAATTCGAGCTGATATTTTTCGAGAACTTGGGCTTACTGCATCAGCAGGAATTGCACCGAATAAATTTCTTGCTAAAATTGCTAGTGATGAAAACAAGCCTAATGGTCAATGTGTTATCCCCCCTGATCAAGTTGACAATTTTGTTGCGGAAATGCCTTTAAGAAAAATACCTGGTATTGGTCCTAAAACCGGCGAAAAGCTATTAGCTGCTGGCTTTGAAACTTGTGCAGATATTCGAATAAGCTCTGTGGCTAAATTACATACTATCGTTGGTAAGTTTGCTAATTCACTATATATGCGAAGTTTTGGTATTGATCAAAGGGCACTTGAAACTGAGCGAGTACGAAAATCGTTAGCTATTGAAACTACACTAGCACAAGACATTGATTCAATTGAGCAGTGCCGTCAAATACTTAGCAACTTATTCAGTAAACTTTTACTGCGCTTAGAAAAGCATGCTGATCGTAGTATTGTAAAGCAAACGGTAAAAATTAAGTTTGCTGACTTTCAGCAAACAACTGTTGATGTGCAATCTAACAGCTGTCGCGAAGATGTCTTTATTGAATTACTGCAACGAGCAATGACTCGCGCGGATAGTCGAAAAGTTCGCTTAATTGGGTTGTCACTTGGATTTTCAAATAAAGAACCTAATGAAGCGCAGAGTCAATTGGCACTTTTTTGAACTTACTTAACGTTTGTTGATTAAAAAGTGACTAACTAAACACCTCATATTCTTCTCCCTATTTATCAGTATTAAATTGCCTGTAAATGAAAACTCGATGTTTTAGTTTAACAAAGTAAGTGGAATTTTATTGCATTTGTCCGGGTCTATTATGTTGCGCTAATCTACAATGTAAAAATAATAAAACTAAAAATATTATAAGGGAAGTTATGTTTAAAAAATCATTAATGGCGTTGACCATGATGCTGAGCATTAATGTTAGTGCTCAAACAATGGCCGATGCAGATATTACTGTGCAACAAGCAGCGGGCGATGTATATATGTTAAAAGGCCCTGGCGGTAATATTGGTGTCTTAGCAACAGATAAAGGCTTATTACTTGTTGATGATAAGTTTGCGCCGCTGGCCGAAAAAATTGAAACGGCAATGATGGTGGTTGAGGATAAACCATTAAAATATGTGGTGAATACTCATTATCATGGTGATCACACTGGTAGTAATAAGTTCTTCTCTCATAAAGCGCCAATATTTGCTCATGAAAATGTTCGCACCCGACTGAGTAGTAAGAAAGATCATCATGCGGAAAGCTTGCCTGTTGTTACTTACAAAGAAGGTATTACAATTCATTTAGACAATGAGGAAGTACAATTAACCCACTTACCTTCAGGTCACACTGACGGTGATACTTATGTTTATTTTAAAAAGGCAAATGTGCTACACACCGGAGACTTATTTTTTGAAGTGGGTTTTCCTTACGTTGATTTAAAAAGTGGTGGTAGTGTTAAAGGCTATTTAGCAGCGGTAAACCATATGCTAGAAAATACTCCTGATGACGTTATTATTATTCCTGGTCATGGTAAGTTAACGAATAAAAAAAGTCTCATTGACTTTGCTAAGATGATCAAATTTAGTATTGATAAAGTAAGTCAAGCTTTAGCTGCAGGTAAATCGGAAAGTGAAGTTGTTGCAGCAGGCATTGGTGAAAAATATCAGCATTTATCTTGGGCATTTATTACCGAAGAAAAATGGTTGAAAACTTTAGTTGCTGATTTGAAATAATATTTATTACTAAGGGGCTGTTCTTTGTTTATACCATTCAGTAATGGACCTGTCTTAATACGAGTAAAATAGATTGCGTGAGGCTTTGTTGCTCTAAATAAATAAAAGTTTAGGCTGCTAACGCTAAAAGCAGCCATTGCTTGAATAGCTGATAAAGTCGCTTTATTTTATGTTAAAAACATTTGTTTAAGATGACTAAATTACACCATTTACTTGAGAATGTTTTTACTTAAATGTTGTAACTGCTTTTGTTGGGAGCAATTTGTTTTATATATACCACAATACCATCGTAGAGCTGATGCACTGTATTATCGTTCAAATAGCATAATACTCTGCTTGAGGGGACTAAGAGACTTGATGTGTGCAACTTCTTATTTAGTGCTGAGTCTAAAATGACGTTATAAATTAATCAGTTACACCGTAAGATTAATGCACATAAAGGGAATCTTAGATGTTAAGAGTAATAGCACTTTGCAATGTCTTATATAGCTAAAATATTCAGTAAGTTTTGATGAATACGGAAGAAATTTTATTCAATTAACAGCAAAAAGCTTCTGTCCACGTCAAGTGCTATCACTATTCTTTTATCTTATTTAATTTTTTGTATGCCTTTTTTGTACAATTTTAATTTAGACACTATTCAATTGCATAATAATCACAAAAATAGCCTCAACAAGAAGTGAGACTATTGTCATATGATTATTTCTCGGTCAATTGATTGCTTATCTGAGAACCTTATTGCTTAGAGCTGAATGCAAAAATTGTGATTTACTTCTATTACTTATTCATCTCTTCAATCAAAAATGCAGAAATCTCGGCACCAGCAGCTAATGTTCTATCACGGCTAGCTTCGCCTAAACCAGTACTATCAGTAAAAGGAGCTATTTCCATCATGTCAGCACCAGTAATTGGGCATTGAGCGGCTACAGCACGCAATATTTTCATTGCTTCGCTAGGAGATAGGCCGTCAGGTTCAGGTGTACCTGTTGCTGCTGCATATGTCTCGTCAAGTGCGTCAATGTCAAAACTTACGTAAACTTCATCGATATTATCTGCTTTTAGCTGTGCGATGATTTTTTCAATAATGACATCAACACCTTGCTCCTTAACTTCATGGGCCCAATGCTGTTTGACACCAAAACTTCCTTCCCAGTGTGATTTAGGTTTGCCACTTGAGCGTATGCCCACTTGAATTAAGTCACGGTTATCTACCAAGTCATCTAAAATGTGTGTACACCATGAGCCAAAACATAAATCTATACCTAAACGTTCAACTAATAAATCAGTATGGGCGTCAAAGTGAACAATCGCTGCGCGCTTACCTTGTTTATTTTTCGCTTGTAGATATGCTTTGGTCAGTGGGTAACTTACCGAATGATCGCCGCCAATGCCAAAAATGCCTTTCTTAGGGAATTCAGCATAAAAATCATGCAAGACATCTTCGGTAATGGTTAATGGGCTAACCGGAAATTGACTCTCTGGGTCTTGGTATAGTGCTTTTCGACAGTTTGCAATTGTTGCTTCATTTAAATATTTATCATGCAGCAAGTGGGGAATGACACGCACATCACCTAAATCAAAGACAGTTAAATCAGGGTATTGCTCTAGTAATGTTGAACGAACAAATAACGGCCCCCAGTTTGCGCCTCGTAGAATACCACCACCACAGTCAGAAGCTATACCCAACAATACGGCATTGCCTGATTTTGGTAGTGTTTCAACACTTGCTTGCCACAAAGCATCAATATTATTTGATTGTCCAAAGAGTGCGTTATGCAACTGTTCTTTACGCTCTTTAGCTGTGTTAACGGTAAAAACGCCATTGCCTGGCGGGCATAAACATTGAGTGATTTTATTTTTAAATGCTGACCATGAAGTTGTCATGTATATTTTCTTCCCATGTAAAAGGTATTGAAATTCATTTAAATGAACGCAAACTACCCAGAGTGATCGTAAAAAGTGTAATTACTGGCGAGAAACTAAAGTTATTTAAGCTTTAGCCCTTAAATTCTTATAAAAAGTCGATTATGATGGCGCCGAAAAATTCGTATCATTATAGCGAAAAGTAGTAAAAAGGCACATATATAAAAAATTATTGCTTGTCAGCTTGCTAAATTACAGATATATCTAATAGTAATTTTACTCTCAAACTTAATTTTACGTCTTAGCTTTATTCACTTATGCAATTTTTGTTAGGTATTTTGCTCGCGCAATATCTAACAACATAGTGCAAAACCTTTGACGAGACTGACAATGATCAGCTTAGTAGGAATATAGAATAATATGGCAAAATCTCTGGTAATTGTGGAATCGCCAGCCAAAGCGAAAACAATTAACAAGTACCTTGGTAAAGATTTTATTGTGAAATCTAGTGTGGGTCATGTTCGTGACTTACCACACAGTAGTACAGGTAAAAAAGTAGCGGCTAAATCTCCTGCAGAGGTGCGTAAAATGGCACCTGAAGCAAAAGCTAAATATAAAGCCAAACGAGATAAGCAAGCACTTGTTAATCGTATGGGTATTAATCCTGATAAAGATTGGGAAGCGAATTACCAAATATTACAAGGCAAAGAAAAAGTTGTTGCTGAATTAATTAAACTTGCTGGCAATGCCGACACTGTCTATCTCGCAACCGATTTGGATCGCGAGGGAGAGGCGATTGCTTGGCATTTAAAAGAAATTATCGGTGGCGATGAAGATAAATATAAGCGCGTTGTTTTTAACGAAATAACCGAGAATGCCATCCAACAAGCATTCTCTACTCCTGGTGAATTAAGTATGCCAGGCGTAAATGCTCAACAAGCGCGACGTTTTCTAGACCGCGTTGTTGGCTTTATGGTGAGCCCATTACTTTGGAAAAAAGTTGCCCGTGGTTTATCTGCTGGTCGAGTTCAGTCAGTTGCAGTTAAATTAGTGGTTGAAAAAGAACGTGAAATTAAAGCCTTTGACCCGAAAGAGTTTTGGGAAATTAGCGCTGATACCAAAACAGCGTCAGGTTTGGACTTTCCGTTAGATGTAACTCATGAAAATGGTAAAGCGTTTAAGCCAACCAATGAAGCCGACACTAATAAAGCTTTAGCAACATTAAATAGTTCGCCATTTACTGTTAATAAAAGAGATGATAAACCGTCTAAAAGTACACCTTCAGCACCGTTTATCACTTCTACGCTGCAACAAGCAGCAAGTACTAAATTAGGCTTTGGTGTTAAACGTACTATGGGCTTAGCTCAACGTTTATATGAAGCGGGTCATATTACGTATATGCGTACCGATTCAACCAACTTAGGTAAAGATGCAGTTGAAATGTGTCGTAGCTATATTAGTGATAATTTTGGTGATAATTACTTGCCAGAAAAAGCTAAGGTTTATAGCAGCAAAGCCGGTGCGCAAGAGGCTCATGAAGCTATTCGCCCTTCAAATGTGAAAATTGAATCTGCCTTTATGGAAGGTATTGAAGCTGATGCGAAAAAACTCTACGACCTTATCTGGCGTCAGTTTGTTGCTTGTCAAATGACAGCTGCACGCTACACGGTAAGTACTATTACCGTTGGCGCATCTGGTTTTGATTTAAAAGCTAAAGGTCGTGTTATGCAATTTGATGGTTGGACACGTGTTCATCCTCAATTGTCAAAAGGTGATGATAAACATTTACCTGATTTATCAGTTGGTGAAGTACTTTCACTTGAGCAATTAAACCCAACCCAACACTTTACTAAGCCGCCAGCACGTTTTGGTGAAGCATCATTAGTTAAAGAGTTAGAAAAACGCTCAATTGGCCGTCCTTCGACTTATGCGTCAATTATTTCTACTATTCAAGACCGTGGTTACGTACGTTTAGAAACAAAACGTTTTTATGCTGAAAAAATGGGCGAAATCGTTACCGACAGCTTATCTGAAAGTTTCAAAAACTTAATGAGCTACGATTTTACTGCCAACATGGAACAAGAGCTTGACGAAGTAGCTGATGGTAAAGCTGATTGGAAAGACGTACTTAACGGTTTCTATAAAAACTTTACCAAGCAATTAGGTAAAGCCGACATGCCAACTGAAGAAGGTGGCATGCGCAATAACGAACCAGTATTAACAGATATTGATTGCCCAACCTGTGGGCGTAAAATGGGCATTCGTACAGCACAAACTGGTGTCTTTTTAGGTTGTTCTGGCTATGCTTTACCACCGAAAGAACGTTGCACTACTACGATGAACTTAACGGCAGGTGAAGAAGCGGTAAGTGTATTAGCAGAAGACCAAGAAACAGAAGCATTACGTGCAATGCATCGCTGTTCTAAATGTAGCACAGCAATGGACAGCTATTTAATTGATGAAACACGTAAATTGCATGTTTGTGGTAATAATCCTGTTTGTGACGGTATTGAAGTTGAAAAGGGCGAGTTTAAAATTAAAGGTTATGACGGTCCTATTTTAGAGTGCGACCGTTGTGAATCAGAAATGGAGCTTAAATCAGGCCGTTTCGGCAAGTACTTTGATTGTACTAATGATGAATGTAAAAATACCCGTAAATTATTAGCAAATGGTGAAGCCGCGCCACCGAAAGAAGATCCTGTACAGTTACCTGAATTACCTTGTGAGAAGTCTGAAGCTCACTTTGTATTAAGAGATGGTGCCGCAGGTATTTTCTTAGCAGCAAATACGTTCCCTCGCTCACGCGAAACACGTGCGCCTAAAGTGGCGGAGCTACAACGCTTCCGTGATAGAATTTCAAGCAAGTTTTATTACTTAGCAGATGCACCTGTTAAAGATCCTGACGGTAATTTAGCGGTTGTTCGCTACAGTCGTAAAACGAAAGAACAGTATGTAATGACTGAAATTGACAACGGTGAAGCGAAAGCGAAAGCAACAGGTTGGAATGCTAAGTATATTGATGGTAAATGGGTTGAAGAGCTAGCAAAGAAAAAAGCTACACCTAAAGCCAAACCAAAAGCTAAGCCTAAGGCTAAAGCTAAAGCCGAGTAGTTGGTTTTATTGTGAAAAAAAGCGCTCCTTGAGCGCTTTTTTTATGTTCAGACCTTTCTCAGACATCCTGTCTTTCAAGGCATTAGTGCGTCTCGCTAGTTGCTCCATGCATTACCCTAATTACTCACATCCATGTAAAAACATACACGTCGATGTGCGGTCAACTTTTTTGTTCCAGAAAAAAGCTAAGCCCTAAATTCATGCAGGGTCTAACGGCGAGCATATGGTTGTTCTTGATAATCCTTAGTTTTACGGTAAATACGTTCTATATGTAAGATTGAAAGAGTGCCACTTCTTAAGAGAAATGATGCAGAGATGAAAATGAGCGTAGCTGTTTATTCTTAGTTTAAATAACTATTCACCAAACTCTATATTATCAATGACTCTTCTTGCTTCCGCTATCGTGCAGTCAGTGCGTTGCATTAGCTCTGTGACGGTAATTTCAGGCTTTTTTTGAGCGATAGTAACTAGCATATCAAAACTTAGGTTTTTGCGCTGTTTAGATAAGTGAGTAGCAACCCATAACCAACTTGACTCTTCGCTTATTTCTATCGCACTGATCGTTCGTTCCAGTTGTTCGAATGTAGCTTGTAGTCGCCAATTACGTGATCGACCAATGCGATTGAGATCACAACCTTGTTGACGAATGAGTGTCTTAATGGAAGAGGTTTTCAGTACACGACGTAGGAATGAGGGGAGGATAATTTGATGGGTGTTGTTGCTTGGTTTTTTCATTTTTTGAGCTTTTAAAATAAAAGCCAGCAATAATGCTGGCTTACTTTTGGCGAGATTAAGCTACCATTTTTTCTTCGGTTGAAATAATAAGTCTAAATCATCTTCTTCATCTTTAGCTTTTTTCGCCGCATCTTTAGCATTAGCATTTTTCAGTGATGAGGTTATTTCTGCTAAGGTGTCTTGAATTTCATCGCGCTTTGCTTTGCAATATTCAGTTTGTACAGGGCTTTCTGAAATGGTTTGTAAAGCTTTTTCAAAATACTGACGAGCCGAGCCGAGCATTTCTTTTTGATGAGCCATATTGCCACGTTTTTGTAAGCTTTCAACACCAATTTTCAACTGAATCGCGGCAAGTTTAAGGTCTTCTTGTGTGAAGGTTTGCGCGTCTAGATTGCCTTTGGCTTGCTCTGACTTTATTGTCACTCTTAATTTCTTAATACACTGCAAAATGGCGACTAAATTCTGTTCGTTGTCCGGTAAAGTAAAGTTTTGTTCGCCTGTTGAAGAGCCACTACCTTTATTTGCGCTAAGTCTAGCTTCCATTTCTTGCACACGTTTAACTAGCTGTTTATTCTCTGGCATGATTTTAGCCATGCTTTTCGCGGCACTTAAGCTACGGTTGTTCAGTATTTCAACTAAGGCGGGACTGTTAGGTAAATTGGCTAAGCTTAAGAGTAATTCTTCAGTTTCATCTATTATAGCTTTTTGCTTAGCGGCTTTGGTACGTTTTTCTTGTTCTAATTTTTCTTTATGTTGTTGTATTGCACTGACTACCACGACAATGATAATTAAAGCGATAATTAAAGCGATGATAATGAACATGTTTAATTCTCTATTTGAAAAATATAAATTGCTAATATACCAGTCTACAAAAATTGTTAAGTGAAGCAAAGGATAAAGCTTTTCTTTTCTGATATTTTTGTTAATTAATGAGTTATATAACAATGTTTCCGATTTTTAGGTAATTATTGGTAAAGAAAATAGGACTATCTAACCATTTGAAGATTAATTGCACAAAATATAAAAAATAATATGGAATAAATTTTCATTTAAGTATATATTTTTGGAATAAGAAAATTCCGAATCACAATTATGAAACTGCAACAACTCCGTTATATCGTCGAAGTATTAAATAACAATTTAAATGTTTCCGCCACCGCAGAAAGTTTATTCACCTCACAGCCAGGTATTAGCAAACAAGTGAGAATGCTTGAGGATGAATTAGGTATCCAAATTTTTGGTCGAAGTGGTAAGCATTTAACGCACGTAACCTCAGCGGGTAATGAAGTGATTAATATCGCTACTGAAATACTTTCTAAAGTTGAAGCGATTAAAGCCGTTGCAAGTGAGCATACCAAGCCAGACGAAGGCAAGTTGCGTATTGCTACTACACATACCCAAGCGCGCTATGCTTTGCCTGAGGTTATTCAGGGGTTTATGAAAAAATATTCAAAAGTATCTTTACATATGTATCAAGGCACGCCTGCACAAATTAGTGATGCATCAAGTAAAGGTGAAGCTGACTTTGCTATTGCCACCGAATCTATGCATTTATATAACGATTTAGTCATGTTGCCTTGTTATCATTGGAATCGCAGTATTATTGTTAAGCCTGATCACCCTTTAGCGACAAAAACTAATATTACCATTGAGGATATCGCTAAATATTCTTTAGTGACCTATGTTTTTGGTTTTACGGGTCGCTCTGAGTTAGACACCGCTTTTGATAAAATAGGTGTTGAACCTAAAATAGCTTTTACAGCCACTGACGCTGATGTTATTAAAACCTATGTAAGATTAGGTGTGGGGGTTGGTGTTATTGCCAGTATGGCAATGGAGCCAGAAACAGATGATGACTTAGTCACTATTGATGCTAGCCATTTATTCTCACCTAGTACGACAAAAATTGGTTTTAGACGAGGTACTTTCTTACGTGGTTATATGTTCGATTTTATCGAACGTTTTGCACCACATTTAAATCGAGATTTAGTCACTCGAGCTGTTTTATTGAAAAATAATGCTGAAATTGATGAAATGTTTGCAAATATTAAATTACCAGTACGTTAGTGATATACCAAAATTATTTGAAAATGTAGTTTCAGAGTTAAGCTAGAAAATCAGAGTAAGACTTGATATGCAGGGGGGATTATTCAATTACCGAGTGCTGTAATGATGAACTACTTTAACAAGTTCAAATGAGCAGTAATTTAATCAAATTGGAATAAATCCCACACGTCAAACCGCTTAGATATAAATTGATCTAGAATTGAAAAAGCCGTATTAATTTAATACGGCTTTTTTGTATCGACAAAATAGTGCTTTAAATGCTTAACATTCAATAATATTAACGGCTAAACCACCACGTGAGGTTTCTTTATATTTAGTCTTCATATCATTACCTGTTTCCCACATGGTTTTAATCACCTTATCGAGTGAAACTTTTTGATTGCCAGTACCACGTAAAGCTAAGCGAGAGGCGTTAATTGCTTTTACTGAGCCCATAGCATTACGTTCAATACATGGTACTTGTACTAAGCCACCTACTGGGTCACAAGTTAAGCCTAAATTATGTTCCATACCTATTTCTGCTGCGTTTTCCACTTGAACTGGCGAGCCACCCATAATTTCGGTTAATGCGCCTGCAGCCATAGAACAAGCAACTCCAACTTCTGCTTGGCAACCGCCCTCTGCACCAGAAATTGTCGCGTTGGTTTTATATAAAATACCAATGGCAGCGGCCGTTAATAAATAACGAATACATTCATCATCGCTAACGGGTTTAATAAACTTATCGTAGTAACATAAAACAGCGGGAAGAATGCCTGCAGCTCCATTGGTTGGCGCGGTAACTACTCGGCTACCAGCTGCATTTTCTTCATTAACAGCTAAAGCAAATAAATTAACCCAATCCATAGCAGCAAGCGGGTCGACATTTTGTTCAACAGTTAACGCACGGTGTAATGCGGGCGCACGACGCGTCACTTTTAAACCACCAGGTAAAATGCCTTCGGTAATCATGCCACGATCGATACTCGCTTTCATTGCACGCCAAATATCGAGTAAACCCTTACGAATGTTTGCTACATCTTGCAGACACTTTTCGTTATCCATCATGATAGTGCTAATACTTAGGCCTTTCTCATTGGCAATTTGTAGTAGCTGATCAGCAGTAGTAAATCGGTGTGGGCGATCGATGTTGGCATGAGTTGATAAAGCTTTGTCTTTTTCTTTTTCGAAATCACAATCTTTAACGATAAAACCACCGCCAATTGAATAGTAGGTTTCCTCGAATATAACCTTGTCACCACTATAAGCAAATATTGTCATCGCATTAGAATGAGCAGGCAATGTCTTACGACGATGATAGACAATGGCATCAGATTTAGGGAAGTCTATTAAGTGCTGCATGTTTAAACTTATTTTTTCACTCGCAACAACTTCAGCTAAGGTTGATTCAATTGAATCAACCGGAATAGTTTCAGGACTTTGACCTGTAAGCCCTAAAATGACCGCTTTACCAGTACCATGGCCAATACCTGTTTGTCCAAGCGAGCCAAATAACTCACATTTTACTCTATCTGTTTTCGCTAATTTATCTTCAGCGATAAGATTTTCAACAAATAACTTTGCTGCTTTCATTGGACCAACGGTATGTGAACTGGAAGGACCAATTCCTATCGAAAACATATCAAATACACTAATCATAAATAAACCCGAATAAACATTGTTAAATGTAGTTAAAAGTAAAATTTTGTTCGGAGATTGTAGCTTAAAGCTATCAGCATTAAAAACAAAATATTATATCAAGTGGCTTGGGTATAGATATAATAATTATAGCGAGTAATTTATGATGCTCTGGTTTAATTTAATAATATGCTAAGGTCATGCAATATAGCTGCGGTTGCGCCCCAAATATTGTAATTTTGATAAGGCATAAAGTGAATGTTATGGCTTTCACCTCGATGAAAAGTTGCTACTTGGATATGATGCTCACGCATTAAAAAATGCGATAATGGCACATGGAAAACTTCTGCTACCTCATTATCATCAAATCGATAGCTTTGATTTTTTTGTGCAAAGGCTACTATTGGCGTTATTTCATAGCCCGATATGGTTTGATAGGATTTTAGTTGTCCAAGTATTTGTATATCTTCAGATTTAAGTCCTATTTCTTCTTCGGTCTCTCTTAATGCCGTGGCGATTGGGCTTTGATCGCTAGGCTCTGTTTTTCCGCCGGGGAAGCTTATTTGTCCTGGGTGGTGCCGTAGATGGCTTGCACGCTTTGTCAATAATACTTCGAGTTGGCCATGATTACTGACAATGGGAATAAGCACCGCTGCACTTTTAAGTTTATGTGGATAACGAAACTTATGTACCGAATCAGGCAGTGCTTGCATTTGAAAGCGTTGGACAAACTCATCTTTAGTCATACATCACCTTCAAATTATAGAGATTACCAATAAAAATTCAGTAATCGCCATTTCACTAAACTATTACGAATTTAAAGCACTTAAGATTGGTAGGATTTTATTTACTTTATCGTATGTTTCTTGGTATTCACTGTCAATATTTGAATCGGCCACTAAACCGCCGCCAGCCCAGCAGTAGATTTGCTGCTCATTGCATATTAGGGTGCGTATGGTAATACTAGTATCCATTTTTCCACAAGCAGAAAGGTAACCAATAGATCCACAATAAACACTACGTTGGTTCGGCTCTAATTCTTCAATAATATCCATAGCTCTTATTTTTGGCGCACCAGTGATTGAACCGCCTGGAAAAGCGGCACGCAACAAATCGGTTCCATCAAATTCAGGTAAAATCTCACCTTCAACCGTACTGACTAAATGATGTACTGCAGGAAAACTTTCAATAGCAAAGAGTGATGGAACTTTTACACTGCCAGCTTTACAAACTCGACTAATATCATTACGTAATAGGTCAACTATCATCAAATTCTCGGCTTTGTCTTTGCTTGCGTGTTGCAAGTCTTCAGCATTTGCTTGGTCAATAACTGGATCATCACTTCTTGGACGGGTGCCTTTAATCGGTTTACTTTGAATTTTATTATTAGTAAGTTGTAAAAAACGTTCAGGTGAAATACTTAAAATTGCACTGTCAGCAAAGCGTAAGAAAGCAGAGAAGGGCGCTTTGTTTTCTTGACGCAATGCGCAATAAGCTTGGAATTCACTTCCTATGTATTGCGCGGTAAAACGTTGTGCCAAATTAATTTGATAGCAGTCGCCAGAAAGTAGGTAATTTTGAACTTTATTAAATTTTTCGCGGTATTGCGCTGGTTCCATGTTCGACAACCATGGCGTAGTGAGTTGAAAATTGGCAGGGTTTTCAGTTGATTTTTTTAGTGCCTGAGCAAAAAAAAGGGTTATTTCGGCACGTTTTTTATCATCACATAATAGCCAAAATGATTGTGTATGTTTGTCATAAATAATTGCCTGCTGATATATCCCCACGGCCATCTCTGGAGTATCAATATCTTTGCTAGTTTGCTGTTGAATAACTTCAAAGCGTTTACCTAAGTCGTAAGAAAAATAACCGACAGTGCCGCCTTTAAATGGCAGGGCGCATTGTTCTATGTCTATCATTGAAAATAATGCTTGCTGCTCTTTTTTAGCAAGTAATAAAGGGTCGTCTTGGCTGGTGTAATTACTGCCATTAAGTAAGTTAGAAACTGCTGTGTTATCGCCATTTGTCGTTAATGTAATGCTTGGCTGCCAAACTATAATGTCGTAACGACTGTCAACATGTTCACTATCGCAGGAATCTAGCCACATCGCCCAAGGTTGATCAGCGATAAGTGAAAAAAGACTTTGGCTAGTAAATGAAGTGTTTAGCTGCAATAACTGTGCAGACAGTCGTATTGTTGAATTCGTTGGCAAAATATTCTCACGCTGTTTAGTCAACTGATATTAAATCAGCGCCTATGTATCAAGGTATTCGACCATTTGATACTGGTAGGCATGTAATAAGAAAGGTATGATATCGGCAAATTTGTAACTTTCAACTTATCTCTCGCCCAATTGATAAAAAAAGAGACCGTTATGGCTATTATTAAACAACAAGATTTAATCGAAAGTGTTGCCGATGCACTGCAATACATTTCTTATTATCACCCACTTGATTTTATTCAAGCGCTTGAAAAGGCGTACCACAAAGAAGAAAGCCACGCTGCGAAAGATGCGATTGCACAAATTCTCATTAACTCACGTATGTCGGCACATGGTAAACGTCCTATCTGTCAAGATACTGGTATTGTTACCTGTTTCGTAAAAGTAGGTATGGCTGTTCAGTGGGATAACACTGATATGACCGTACAACAAATGGTTGATGAAGGTACTCGTCGTGCCTATTTAAACCCTGATAACCCGTTACGTGCGTCAATTGTTGCTGACCCAGCGGGTAAACGCATTAATACTAAAGACAATACGCCATCGGTTGTTCATATTGATATGGTACCGGGCGATCACATTGAAGTGATGATTGCTGCGAAAGGCGGTGGTAGTGAAAACAAATCTAAAATGGCTATGCTAAACCCGAGTGATTCAATTGCTGATTGGGTAGTGAAAACATTACCAACAATGGGGGCAGGCTGGTGTCCACCAGGCATGCTAGGTATAGGTATTGGTGGTACGGCTGAAAAAGCAGGTGTATTGGCAAAAGAAAGCTTAATGGACCCAGTAAACATTCAAGAGCTTATTGACCGTGGCCCTGAAAATGCTGAAGAAGAATTACGTTTAGAAATTTATGACCGTGTTAACAAGCTAGGCATTGGGGCTCAAGGTTTAGGCGGTTTAACAACGGTTGTTGATATCAAAATTAACTCTGTGCCAACACATGCGGCTTCAAAACCGGTTGTGATGATCCCAAATTGTGCGGCAACTCGCCATGTTCATTTCCACCTTGACGGCTCAGGTCCAGCTGATTTAACCCCGCCGAAATTAGAAGACTGGCCTGAAATTACTTGGGAAGTCGGTGAAAATGTTCGTCGTGTTAATGTTGATGAACTTTCAAAAGCAGATATCAGTGATTGGAAAACCGGTGAAACAGTATTACTTAGCGGTACTATTTTAACCGGCCGTGATGCTGCACATAAACGTATTCAAGACATGTTAGCGGCTGGGCAAGAACTACCGGTTGATTTCACCGATAAATTTATTTACTACGTCGGCCCTGTTGATGCCATTGGTGATGAAGCCGTAGGGCCTGCAGGTCCGACAACAGCAACACGTATGGATAAATTTACTGAGATGATGTTGGCTGAAACCGGCTTGTTAGGCACTATCGGTAAAGCTGAACGCGGCGCAGCAACGGTTGAATGTATTAAAAATCATAAGTCAGTATATTTAATGGCTGTTGGTGGTGCCGCCTACCTAGTTTCTAAAGCGATCAAGAAAGCAAAAGTTGTTGCCTTTGAAGATATGGGTATGGAAGCCATTTATGAATTTGAAGTGGAAGATATGCCCGTAACCGTAGCGGTTGACAGCTCAGGTGAGTCAGCACATGTTACTGGCCCTACAATTTGGCAAGCCAAAATTGAAGAGCTCGACAGTAAGCTGAAAGGCGAATAGCTTTTAATGATTAAAACGCCCGTTACGGGCGTTTTTTATGTTCAGGATGAACGGTATGTCACGATCACATGGATGTGAAAGAGTGACGATATACAGAATATAGGAACTGTCATGCTGTTAGGGTGGCAAGAAGTGATGAATAAATAACCTAAAGTAGGATGTTATGAATAAAAGTACTATTAGCATGGCCGCACTTACTGCTTTGACGTTTGCCAGTGCAACAACGAATTCAGAAGCAAGCGTGTTGGATATCAATGCATTAACCGAGTTTAATCAGATTCATGATTTTGTCGTTTCGCCGCAAGGCGACAGCTTTATTTATCGTTTAAAGAAAGGTATTCGTACGAGCGATAACCATCTTTATTTACAGAGTGTTAACTCAAAGCAAGCGCAGCAATTAACGAGCAATAAAAGTGGTGAAAGCAATGTTGTCTATGCACAAGATGGCAAAAGTATTTATTTTCTTTCTGCGCGCAGTGGCAGTTCACAAATATGGCAATTACCATTAACTGGCGGTGAAGCTCAGCAAGTGTCAGCGCTGCCACTTGATATTAATGGCTTTCAAATGTCTGTTGACGGTAAACGCTTTGCCGTTGAGTTAACGGTTATGCCAGGCTGTGAAACACTGCAATGTACGCTTGATGCCAAAGCGACTGACGCCAAGAAAAAGCATAATATTAGAGTGTATGACCAATTAATGGTTCGCCATTGGGATACATGGAATACTGCTTATAAGTCCCATTTATTTGTTGCAGACAAGGCTGAATCAGGTGCGTTTACGCAGGCCACTGATTTAATGCCAACTTGGCAAGGTGATATCGCTGGCGCAGGTGAAGTAAGTTTTCATCCTAATGGAAAAACCTTAAGTTTTTCGGCAAAGTTACCAAGTAAAGAGCAAGCGTGGAACACCAATTTCGATATTTTTGAAGTGGACTTAAGCACTAAAGAATTGACTAATATTACGCTTGAAAATACTGCATGGGACGCAAAACCTGTTTATTCACCTAATGGTCGTTACTTGGCTTATAAAGCGATGTCAGTACCGGGCTATGAGTCAGACAAATTTACAGTGATGATCCGCGATGGCAAAACGGGTAAAACCCGTGCAGTGGCAAAGCAGTGGGATCGCTCGGTTAGTGAGTTAGTGTTTGCGAGTGATAATCGAACTTTGTACGTAACGGCTAATGATATTGGTCAAAAAAGTATTTTTGAAATAAACCCAGAGTTTGGCGATGTACGCCGTGTTCATAGTGATGGTACGGCCGGTAAAATAGCCGTAACAGCAGATAAAGTATTCTTTACTCGCCATGCCCTTGATGCGCCGACAGATATTTTTTCCATTGACCGAGATGGTTACCAACTTAAGCAATTGACGAAAGTTAATGCTGATAAATTGGCCAACACAACATTAGCCGAGTTTGAACAATTTAGCTTTAAAGGTTGGAATGAAGAAGATGTATACGGCTACTGGTTAAAGCCTGCAAATTATCAAGTGGGTAACAAATATCCAATTGCATTTTTAGTACACGGCGGGCCACAAGGTAGCTTTGGTAATATGTTTCATTACCGCTGGAATGCTCAATTATGGGCAGCCCAAGGTTATGCTGTTGTGATGATAGACTTTCATGGCTCTATTGGTTACGGACAACAATTTACCGATGCAATAGCACGTGACTGGGGTGGCAAGCCGCTAGAAGATTTACAAAAAGGTCTTGCTGATATAACTAAAAAGCAACCTTGGATGGATGCAAGTAATGCTTGTGCGCTTGGTGCTTCATATGGCGGCTATATGATGAACTGGATCCAAGGTAATTGGAATGATGGTTTTAGCTGTATTGTTAATCATGCAGGCTTATATGATATGCCAAGCTTTTATGGTTCAACGGAAGAGCTTTGGTTTCCTGAGCACGATATGGGCGGCCCAGTTTGGGAAGGTAGTGAAGACTACAATAAATTCAACCCTGCAGCGTTAGTTAAGAACTGGAAAACACCGATGTTAGTAATTCAAGGTGAGCTAGACTACCGTGTGCCTTACGCACAAAGCTTAGGAGCGTTCACGGCTTTACAGCGCCAGAATATTCCAAGTCGCTTAGTGATGTTTCCAGACGAAGATCATCATATTCGCAATCCTGACAACTTAAAGGTTTGGTATCAAGAAGTGTTTAATTGGATGGAAAAGTATACTAATTAGACATAGCTTAGCCAGCTAGAGCATTATGCAAGCAAATAAAAACGGTAATTCAAGTGATTGAATTACCGTTTTTATTTTCGAAAAGTAAACCTACTCTGTGTTCATCTATTACCGAGTAGTCGTAATGTTCACAGTGTATTCGAAAAACTTACTGGAAGATTAGCCAGAACAGGACTGCCAATTGACACCATCGTTACTACATTCTTGGGTGTAGGTATAATCAGCTTTATAAGTTTTACGTACCCAAGAGCCATCACTATACTTATCAGTTTGTACTCGGGTTGCTTTAGTATCATCGGTAATGCGTTTATGCCAACTGGTAACATCGATAACCACTTCCTCATCAAACCGGTAAGGTAGTTGCTCCAAATGCGCGATTAATTCAGCGCTATCAAGGTTATTAGCTTTGTCGGCTAATGACTGCCAATGACTCAAAGTATCAAATTCTGCTAAGGCATGAGTAACAGTGAAGTAGGCGCCATAATGAATGCTAGCTTCTCGGTAACTGACAGAATAGTATTTGACATCTCCCTTACCAAAAGCTTTATTATCGCACGCTTCGAAACTAGTCGAGGTTGTATATGGACTGTTGTTTGATAATTGATAGTCAGTGCCGTTTTCAGTAAACGTTGCGGTTTCAGTATTTAGACAAAGATACTCTTTACCACCATCACTGGTATAGATATCTTTTTGCAGGCTTAATGTGCCGCCATTCCAAGCTAAATCACTTTCTTCACGGTCATAGATAATTAAATCAGTAGAGGCAAGATCATCGTTAAGTCTTACCGTTTTTGATTTAAAACTATTAGGCATAAAAATTACACTATTACGATACCAAGCATTAAGAGAGTCATTGACTCTGTCATAAAACTCTTTTTGGTATATCGTCACTCTTATTTCAGTGGCGTTAGAGTATTGGGTTTCAAGCGCCACTTTATGGCTATAGGCTGCTTTTAATCCAGTGACAATTCCTTGTGCTGCTTGGTATGAAACAGCATCATCCGTAGCAATAAAATCAGCATATATAGCCTCTGCAGAAATATTATAATGGCTAACTAAGTTTCTGATCACAGCATCTATTTCTGTGGCTAGCTCAGTTCGCAAACTATAATTTTTCTTAAGTGTTTCGCAGCTTTGTACTGGTTGCTTACTTGCTGTTATCTTATTTTCTAGTTGTTGCCAAAGTACCGTGGTTAGTGGTGATATATGTAATAAATCGGCATCACTAATTGGGGCTAATGAAGGTGGTTTTGACATTTGGTAAGCTTCGGTAACTTCCCCTAAATCCTCGTCGATAGCGCCAACAGGTACATCGACATATAATGTTGCGTATGCCAAACATTCGCGTTCTTGGCTATTGAGCTCTAAAGTATAACTGCCTGCATCACCAGAAACCGCAGAAGGCTCACTACTGTTATGTTCTTTATCGCCATTGATATCGAGCCATACTTTAGCACCAGAAACATAACCATCAATCACTTTACCGCTAACTATGTGTGTTGTAATAGGCGAGGGGGCTTGGGGAGCAGCATTTTTATTCGAAGAACCGCCTCCACATGCCGTCATCAACAATACTGTTGGTATAATTAGGCAGGGAAAGTTTTTGCTTTTTTGCATTACTTATCCTTAAGTAGATGGTAACAAATAATTAACCCAGAATTTACATTTGCTTTTGGCTGGTGTCAACTCAAGTACCTGAATAATTAATTATTTTTAGTAATACGCTAATTAGGTCTACACTAAATAAGAATACTCAATAATTTACTGAAAGTAAGTATGGAAGAAAATAAGCCTGTTGAAAGTGACAAAACTCAAGAATGCCTTGTTACTATTTTATATTATACTGATGCGTCTCTTGAGCTGATAGATGTTGTGCTGTCGTTGCAGCAAAATCAAAATGGACGAATGATCATTCCTGATAGCTTTAAGGCGGGTAAGTCTATTGTTGCAGTGTGTGAAGGTGAGGTGAGAATTTTAAATAAAATCGGCGATAGGGTTTAACCTTTGCAATTATATGTAGCGCGCTGAATAGAAGTTAAAATATTTTCCTTAAACTATTAACCTTATCGCGTTATTATGCTCTAATAACTGTTAATATTTACAGTGTTTTGGCGTTTTAATGAATTCAATTTCTCTCCTAACTTGGTTAACTTTAGAAAAGACGCCAATGCTCGTTGCCGCATCCCTAGCCGTAATGTTTTTTCTGCTGGTTATCACGTTTTTTCTTTACCGAAAGCTAACCGTGAGTCAGGAAAATATAATTGCACAGCAAACGCTTTTGCAACAATTATTAGAAAAAGTGAACCTTAGCTATGAAGTGAGTGCTAATAATCAACAACAATTACAGCAACAACTCAACCTTAATCATCAGAGCCTAGCTAACCAGCAAAGTGAATTGAAAACATATTTTGAACAACAAATTTCTGACTTCAAGCTAAAGTTGTTGCGCCAGCATGGTGAGCAAGGAGAGAAGCAAGCGCAGCTATTGCATCATAATAGCGAACAACTTAAAGCAACGTTGCATGAACATCATGTAAGCTTTAACAATAACCAGATCAAATCGCTTGAGCAGATCGTTAATCAGCTAACGAGTGTGACAAAGCTAGGCCGTGAAGAAATGGCTAAGTCACTACATTTAGCCAGCGAGCAGATGACATTACGCATTAATGAACTGACAACCTCAACTGATAATCGCTTAAAAGATATTAGTGACCAAGTCGAAAAACGTTTAGCCGACGGCTTTGAAAAAACCACTAAAACTTTTAATGATATCTTGCAACGTTTAGCGTTAATTGACGATGCGCAGAAGAAAATTACTGAGCTTTCCACTAATGTGGTTAGTTTACAGGAAGTACTTTCTGATAAACGCTCACGTGGTGCATTTGGCGAAGTGCAGCTAAATGCCTTAATTAGAAACGTGTTACCAGAGCAGCATTTTGCTATTCAACACACACTTTCTAACGGGAAAATTGCTGACTGTATTTTGTTCTTACCTGAGCCTACCGGTAATGTTGTTGTTGACTCTAAGTTTCCGCTAGAAAACTATAAAAAAATGGCTGACAATACCTTAGGCGAACTCGATCGTAAAGCAGCAGAGCGTCAATTTAAGGTAGATATTAAAAAGCATATTAATGATATTAGTGATAAGTACCTGATTGAGAAAGAAACTGCTGATGGCGCAATTATGTTTATTCCCGCTGAAGCTATTTTTGCTGAAATACATGCCCATCAAGGCGATTTGGTAGAATATGCCAATAAGAAACGCGTTTGGTTAGCATCACCGACTACCTTAATGGCAATTTTAACCACTGCACGCTCCGTGTTAAAAGATGAAGCTACTCGTAAACAAATCCATGTAATTCAAGCCCATTTATCACATCTTTCAGCTGATTTTTCACGCTTTAAGGGCCGCTTTGCGAATCTTGCAAAACATATTGATCAAGCAGCAAGTGATGTGAAACAAATTCATACATCTGCAGATAAGATCAGCAACCGCTTTGAAAAAATAGAACAAGTTGAATTACAACAGGAAGATCAGCCTGTTGCACTAGCTGCTGAATAACCAAAGATTTAATCGCTGATAAATGATTGAAACAGGCTTAAGTAAAGTGTAATTAGCTTGGTCGTATGCTGGCTGATGATAATTCTGTTTTAAACCGCAACTTTCTTTGATGTGAGGCATTGTTGATTTAAGTGAATTACATTATTCTCAGCAACATCTACCTCATTGGTATTATCGATATTTCGGTTGTTTCAATTGGTACTAGACGTACTTTTCCTCTACTTTTGGAGTTTATGCTTGTTTCAGTATTTTAGCAGTTTAAAAAATAGCATCGTGAGTTTACTAGGCTTCTTTATATCTTTGCTATTGATTAATGAGTTTCAAAGTTTTTGGCTTGTAAAGATTAACCTAATAGAGCAAGTTATTTATGGTCTGCTTGCTGTTACTGTAGTGTTATCAAGTTATTTCAATCGCAGCCGTTTAGCCCTAAGTGCAGCATTATTTTTACTATTTTATTTGAATCTATCCAACGTATTACCGTGGAGTAAATGGCTATCTGCCCAAAATGATTGGTTGACTTTATCTTTGGCAAGTATGTTGCCGATACTAAGTTTGGTGAAAGATAGGGGGCTCGTGTCTATCCACGGTCTATATCGCATAGTGTTACTCGTGATGGTTGGGCTTGGCTGTTATTACTGGCTTAGCATTCAAACTGATGTTTCAGCAAAGTTGACAAACTTTCCTCTACTTGTTGGTTATCTAAAATATGTCAGTTTAGATCTGCCATTACTTCTTTGTGGGCTATTGTTGATTTGGCAAACACTGCGCGAAAAAAGCTTAGTAACCACGGCACTATTTAGCAGTTATGTTATTTGGTTGGGAGATTACTACCAGTTAATATTGTTGCCGTGGAGTGTTTTGCTGACCTTGATAACGTTGCATTATCTTGTCGTTGTTCTTGTTGATTCATACCTGTTTGCTTATCGAGATGAACTCACTACTTTGCCATCGCGCAGAGCGCTGAACCAATTAGCTTTAGCGTTGGGCCGAAAATATACCTTGGCTATGCTCGATATTGATCACTTTAAAAAATTTAATGACACCTATGGTCATGATATTGGCGACCAAGTGCTAAAGTTGGTCGCGAGTAAATTAGCGCAAGTAAAAGGTGGCGGGAAAGTTTTCCGCTACGGCGGTGAAGAGTTTACCATTGTTTTCTCAGGTAAAACGCCTGAGCAGGCGTTACCTTTACTTGAAGCGGTTAGGCAAGCAGTACAAGACTATAAAGTGGTCATTCGTCAGCCTCAACGTAAAACTAAAAAAGCAAGATCGGGCAAAAGTGGTAGTGATATTAAAACCGTTAGTGTCACTATTTCTATTGGTGTTGCGGCCAGAGTAGATAAGCTCAATTTTGAACAAACTTTAAAGTCGGCTGATCAAGCCTTGTATCGAGCAAAAAAATCAGGGCGTAATAAAGTATCTCAGTAATACCAATTGAAATAAATAATCGGTCATTCTAAAGTGGCCTAATTATTCAATATCTGCGTTGCTTTCAATCCCAATAGCTCGCTATTACTCAATCAAGCGCCTTGCTCTTGAATATTTATTCTCACTTATAATTGATCACTTACTTAATTCAATTGGTATAATTTGTATTTGTTTAGAAACGAAAAAGCCAATGATAAATATCATTGACTTTTTGCTGCTTAAAAAATGAGTGTTTTTTAGTTTAAGATGGCGACATTAACAAAAACAACGGTTAACAATAATGGGCAAACAAAGCGTAAGTAATTGCCCCATATTGGTAACCACTTTCTGCCTTCTTGTAGTGAAACATCACGTAATTTGTTGCCGCGCTTCCATAACCAACCAACCACTATAAAGTAAAATAAACAACTTAGTGGCTGCAAAATAGTAGTCAGTAGACGAATAACCAGGCCAAATAAGCTGTCGAAGAAAGAAATTAAGATCATACTAGCGGTTAATACAATGATAGAGACTAACCAAGTGGCTTTTGAACGGCTAACACCTTTACCTTCCATCAAATAAGACACTGGAACCTCAGTTGATGAAATAGTCGATGTAAGAGCTGCAATTGATAGCAATGAGAAAAAGCTAATCGCAACGATCATGCCTATATTGCCCATAGAATTGAATAACTCAGGCAAGATATTAAAAATCAGTTGGCCTTCACCAATGAGTTTATCGCCTTGAAATACTTGCTGTCCGGCTTCTTGAGCGACATATAGTGCAGGAATAATTAGTAAACCTGCCATAAAGGCAATAAAAGTATCAAGAGCCGTTATTGAAAGTGCTAATTTACCAATATCACGATCTTTTTTCATGTAAGAGCCATAAACCATCATGCCACCAACACCAATTGATAAGGAAAAAAATGCCTGTCCCATAGCTGAAATGATCAATTTAGGATTAGTAACTTGAGAGAAGTCAGGGACTAAATATACTGCCAAACCCTTTTCTGCTCCTGGTTGTTGCAATATATAAGCGATTAGGCAAATAAGCATGATTAACAGTACAGGCATTAAACGGGCCGACCACTTTTCAATACCTGCATTAACACCTTGGTGAATAATACCGGCACCTAATAAAATAAATATTGGGGTAAATAGTAGGTTTCTTTGCGTGCTTGATGTTGCTAACCATTGTGAAATATCGTGATGGCCAAGTAGCTCAAATAATGGTGATAGGGCGTGGGCAAGCATCCAACCGGCTACTATGGTGTAGAAACTCAACATCATAATGGCGCCACTTAACCCAATGAGTCCCGCATATTTACCCAGCTTAGGTGCGGTGTCACGACAGGCATCCTCTAAAGCGGAAACCGGGTTTTTTTGTGCTTGGTTACCAATATAAACTTCAGCATATAGTGCAGGAAGTGCTAGTAAAACGGTTACAACGAGGTAAACGAATAAAAATGCACCGCCACCGTTATTGGCAGCTTGCGTTGGAAAACCCCAAATATTACCTAAACCAATGGCTGAACCTGCTGCGGCAAGAACAAAACCTATTCTCGAGTGAAATGAATCTCTAATAGTGCTCATAAATGATAATTATTATTGTTGTGAATACTTTTGTTCGAGCTTACCTATATAACACCCGTTAGCAAAGTTTTTTTAACGATTTGTTACCTTTAAACTTATGTTTTTGTAAAGCAGGCTAATTATCTTTCATTTAATACTGCTAAACTACCGCTTGAATTAATGCTCTAATGCCTTATATCCCTAATAATGTGAAATACAGAAATGAAATCAATGATTTTAATGCTGTGTATTCTTAAATAGTTAATGAGACCTAACGTCGCCATGTTGCAATATCAAATAATTCCTGTGACACCTTTTCAGCAAAACTGTACTTTGTTTTGGTGTCAGAAAACCAAAGAAGCTGTGGTTATTGATCCCGGTGGAGATATCGAATTAATTCAAGCTGCCATTAAACAATGTGATGTTACGTTAGTGAAAGTGCTATTAACTCATGCGCATATTGACCACGCTGGTGCAACGCAAAGTGTTGCTGATTTTTATAATGTACCTATTGAAGGGCCACATCAAGAAGATCAATTTTGGATTGACTTAATTCCACAGCAGAAATCTCATTTTGGTTTCGAACATGCTGATTCATTTAGCACTGATCGTTGGCTAAACCAAGGCGATAAAGTGTCATTCGGCGCTATTGAACTTGATGTTTATTTTTGCCCAGGGCATACACCGGGACATGTGGCGTTTTATCACGCTGACTCAAAGTTGGCACAAGTTGGTGATGTACTTTTTAAAGGCTCTATTGGTCGTACTGATTTCCCTCGTGGCGACCATAAAACGCTAGTTAATTCTATTCGTAATAATCTATTTCCATTAGGTGACGATGTGCAATTTATTCCGGGACATGGTCCTATGAGTACCTTTGGCGCAGAGCGCAGTAGTAACCCTCATGTCAGTGATAGCGCTTTAGGGATAAAATAAATGAGCATTTTACTTACTAATTGCAATAACACGTATTACCATTTTAATAAGAGATAATCAAACATGTCCTCATTTGTTGACCAAGTACAACGTCGATTAAAGCAAGTTGATTCCAGTCCGGTTTTTCAATGGTCAGTTATTACGGTTATCGTAATGTCTGCATTGTTAATTGGTGCTAAAACCCATGACTTACCTGAACAAGTGGTTAGTCTTCTTAGTTTCTTAGACAGTGCAATCACCGTTTTTTTTGTTATTGAACTCACCATACGCTTTATTGCTTATCCAAATAAGAAAACTTTCTTTAAAAGTGGCTGGAATGTTTTTGATACCATAATCGTTATCGGTAGCCTCATACCTGCTGGCGGCTCTGGTATATTATTAGCACGTCTGCTTCGTGTGTTTAGAGTCTTACGTTTAGTTTCTATGATTCCAGAGCTGAGACTATTGATTAATGCCCTGATTAAAGCGATACCACGGATGGGCTATATTGCTCTGCTGATGTTTGTTATTTTTTATATTTATGCCGCTATTGGTAGCATATTATTTCATCAAATAAATGAAGTTTTATGGGGAGACGTTTCCATCTCTATGTTGACATTATTTCGTGTTGCCACCTTTGAAGACTGGACTGATGTAATGTATGAAACGATGGCTGTACACCCGATGAGCTGGGTGTACTATTTAACGTTTATATTCCTAACCGCATTTATATTCTTGAATATGATGGTTGGTACTATTTTGGAAGTGATGGGACAAGAGCATGAAAATTTTCGTGCTGAAGCTCATGGTGAAAGTGCAGAAGGCGGAGAGCCAGCAAGCCGTGCACAAATTGAAAAGCTTGAGCAAGAACTGCGCGAAATTAAAGCTTTATTGGTTGGAGAAAAATCCGTTAAAAGTACGATTAAGAAGTAACTTGAGTTTTAAATTAGCACTACAAAAGCAATATTTTGCCATTTAAACTTTACTGTACTTAATTTGCCTATTCCTTGTTAAGGGCTAATCAATGATTAGCTCTTTTGGGTTTTTTACACTCAGCTTCAATAGTTTACCGTAAAAGTGTTTTAAGCCGTTTGGGTATAAGCAATATTTATGAATATATTGTTATTCACTATCTAAGGTTGACTCAACTCAGAATTCACCATTGTGGCTAAATCTACAAAGTGCTATAACTAGCGCTATTTTCTTTATTACAAGAAACACACGTGTTTTTAAGGTGTTATCGATGGCTTTTGCCTATCGAACAGTTTTACTGTTCTTGCTGTTTATATTTTTTTCGTTAAGTTATGTTGAGATAAGCTCTGCAACGAGTAACCCCAATATTGGTCAAAGACTGCTAACGATTGAAAATATGGCTGATAAAAATCAAGCGCTGCTGGAACTAGCGTTTTTAGCACAACGGAGTGAACTTTCACCGTTAATGCAGTTGTCTGTTCTAACCGCAAAAGGGCGTTTATACAGCCAACTTGGTAAACTTGATAAAGCAATTGAAACGACTGTTTTAGAGCAAAAGATCTCTGCTGAATTTAATTTTAAGCAATTAGAGGCTGACGCATATAAAAGAATGGGCGTTTATGCTTATTATAAAGGTAATAATAGGCTTGCTTTGACATCATATCAACATGCGCTTAATTATTACCTCACGATTAATGAACCTATTGCTCAGGCTAATTTATATAATAATATTGGCTTAGTGTATGGCGCTATGGGTAGTCTCACCGATGCTCTTTTAAGCTACCAACATGCAGAGCCACTTTACCAAGAATTTGGTAGTAAAAGAGATAAAATAGATATTCGATTTAACATTGCCATATTCCACTTACAATTAAAACGCTTTGATATTGCTATCGGAATGTTCAAGGAAGTTATTGAAAAAAGAAAAGAAATAGCAGATCACCAAGGACTGGCTATGGCCTATGGTGATCTTGGCTCTGCGTATAAGTATGCGGGAGACTACCCAAACGCTTTACACTTTTTGACTAAGTCACTGGATTCTCATCGTGAAAATAAAGACGATTATAATGCAGCTGGACTCTTGCATAATCTTGCAGAGCTAAATAATGATCTTAACAATATAACGCAAGCAATTGAATATGCTAAAGAAGGTGTTATTAAAAGTAAGGAGCAAGGCCATGATAATGCTTACGTAGGTAATTTGTATAGTTTAGCCAAAGCTTATTTTCAGCAAAGAAAATTTGACTCCGCATTAAACTATTTAAAACAATCTAGTGAGCTTTCTGAAAAAATGCATTACAAGGAGCAAATAAAACACAACTTAGCACTACAGGCACTAATCTTCGCTGCGAAAAATCAAATTTTAGATGCAGCTAAAAGTCATCGAAAATTTATACAAGCTCATATTGAAATGGCGAATGATGAGCTAAATGGCCAATTAGCAAAGTTTGATTCCGAACAACTCAAGCAACAAGTTGACCAATTGACGCAGCAAAAACGCTTGCAAGAACTGGAAATAGAGCGTTCACAATACGAGCGTAATGTTACTATTATTGTTGTTTTTAGTATTTTATTAATAGGTTTTTTGATTGCTCGGCGCAATATTGAACGTCGTTCGAAGCAAGTATTGGAGTCAAAAGTAAAGCAACGTACTAATGAACTCGAATATTTAATGCAAGAATTACAAAGTGCAAACAATATTAAAAGCCAGTTCCTTGCAAATATGAGTCATGAAATTAGGACGCCACTAACCACCGTGATTGGCCAAGCTGAAGCGATTATGAATGGTGATGTTGATGAGAAGTATATTACTAAAGAAGTAGAAATTATTCACGGTAATAGCCTGTACTTGTTGGAATTAACCAATAATATTTTAGATTTAAGTAAAATTGAAGCCAATAAAATAGAACTAGAGTTACAGACGCAAAATTTACATGATATTTTACAAGAATTGTCAAACATGTTCACACTGCAAGCGACATCAAAAGGATTGAGCTTTGAAATTGTTCATTGTTTAGCCTCACCATTTATTATTGAAATTGATGGCTTTCGTGTAAAGCAAATTTTAATCAACCTATGTTCAAATGCGATAAAATTTACTCCTAAGGGCCATGTTGAATTAAATATCAGTAAAAGTAATGGCCGACTCACGTTTAAAATAACGGATAGCGGAATTGGTATGAGCAGCTCACAACTGCATAGTTTATTTGCAAGTTTCACTCAAGGTGATAGCAGTATTAGCCGCCGTTTTGGTGGCACAGGCTTAGGTTTATGCTTATCTGATCAGTTAGCGAAGATAATGGGGGGTACTATTGAAGTAGAAAGTGAACTCAACCAAGGTAGCGTTTTTGCTTTTAGTTTACCTTGCCCTGTACATAGCAATGACCCAGTTTCTGATTGTAAGACTGTTTTTCCTAAAGATAATGGCAAAACAATAAAAGCGCAGCTAGAGGGAACTATTTTATTAGCTGATGATCACAATGATAATCGACGCTTGATCGCCCGCTTATTAGCGTCATTAGGCTTGAATGTTATTACGGCGCGTAATGGTAGTGAAGCGGTGGCGCTGTTTAAGAAATATCAGCCTAAATTGACACTTATGGATATTCAAATGCCAGAAGTCGATGGTATTGAGGCCTTCAATATAATACGTCAACAAGGCGGCCAAATGCCCATATTTGCTTTGACTGCCAATGCCATGTCGCATGAAATAGAGCATTATCTATCACTTGGCTTTAATGGTCATTTATCAAAACCTATTGAACGCCATATTTTTATTCCGACAATAGCTAAGTATTATGAAGGTAATATTTCTATAGCAAAAGCTAATGAAAATTTTAATGGTGTTGCAATGTCAGATTTAGTGCAAGAATTCAAATCAAACTTAGTGCTAGAGCAACAAGATTTAATATTGCATATTAATAATGATGATTTGGCACAACTTGCAAGGCTCTCACATCGTATTGCTGGTGCAGCACAAATGTTTGGTTTTGCTGACTTATCAAAATATGCCATACAATTGGAAATGGCAATCAAAAAGCAGCAAACCAATATTATTAATGCTCATGCCCAAGACTTGCTAAACGAAATTGATCAAGTACTTTGGTGACACTTGAAGCAAAGCAAGTTTTGCATACTTTTTACTAAGGGCTGTTTTTAACGCTAACTGCATTATAACGTCAATTTGGAACAACCAAACTTCATTTATTGTGCTTTACTATTATTAAAATCAACTTGTTTCTGAAAATATAAACAAAGAACAACAGCCCCTAAAGACTTGCTCGTAGTCTGCTTATTGATATTGAAAAACTACCTCTAATGGCACATTAAAGTATTCAGCGATTTTAAATGCAACCTCCAAAGAAGGAGAATATTTGCCTTTCTCAATGGCGACGATAGTTTGTCGTGATACGCCAACCACATCAGCTAACATTTGTTGAGTCATTTCATCAGCATCAAAACGTAGGCGACGTATATTGTTGGTTATTCGTTTTGCCACGCTAGAACCCTCTACGATAATAGAAAATTTGTGTTGAAAACTTGGTTACTTCGGCTGTTAAAGCGCCAAAAATAATAATGTTGATGATCGCATACTCGCTGGGTAAATTTAAAATATCAACTAAGCCTTGGCTCATTAAAGGAAAAAGCAAATGCAGTACGGCGGCAATGGTAGTAAAACTTAATAGATAATAGGCACTTTGGCTGCCAAGTAGTGATATTTGCTTATCACGTTCGTCTTCATCATAGTTGGTGTTTTTATTGTCAATAATGGCGATAACAATATGATGTAAAATCTCTAAAGCTATAGTCATCGTAACGACGGTAAATAGTGCTGACTTCATACTACTAATAGTTAAACTATCTTGCTGTATAGCCCAATAAAGCTCTGAAAAATAGTTAAACCAAATATATAATGTTATGGCTAACGAGACCCAAATACTACGTTCCTTATATGACATGCTAACTCCTCGTATTATTCTGTTAAATTATTTGTTACAGCATAAAGTCATGTATAAAATTTTTGACATGATGTAACGATAATTTGACTTTAGTCGATAAAAAATCCAAGTCAAATATTTTTTACATCATGTATTGTATTTTTTACTCAATGGAGGAGGTAGTGATCAAAAAAATAAATAACAGGGACTTAGAAATAGGAGATAACAATGAGAAATAATATGCTTTGATAAAAGCATTAACGCTAATAAGTGCTTGCCATTGTTAGGAGTTTATCAACTGTTCTTAAATTGCGTGAAGTAGCACTAACTTGTAGCTTTTTCTCGATATTACTATGGCTTAATTTTGAACGACCAAAACCGTCTTGGCAATGTAAATAAAGTACATCATCAATAATGGCTATACGTTCATTGCTTTTTAAATAAGGGCTTAATAATTCAATTGCATGGTTGGGGGCACTAGATAAGAAGCACAGCAATACTTTACTGCCATCTTTAGCGACGTCTATATCATTAAAAGGTAAGTTGTTTCTCGCACTTTGTAATCGTTCTGGCGTTAAAATGAATATCGGTACATCAAATTTATACTGAGCAAAAATAGCCCTATTTATTTGCTTGGCAATGTTGGCAGGTTCATCTTCAGCAGTAGTAAATAATAGATTGCCACTTTGAATATAACTTTGTACATTATTAAGTGCTATTTGCTGATATAAAGCCCGTAAATCAGCCATTTTTATTAGCTTTTTTCCAGCAACATTAATGCCTCGTAGTAACGATATATAGTGTGCCATTTAATATGCCCTTTCTGTAAATAAGCTGTGTTTTGTCTTTCGCTAGAACTTTATTTTTCCGAACAGTATATCTTTATACATTACCCAATCACCTAAAAAACTGTACCAAGGGTAGGTAAATGTTGCCGGTCGATTTTTTTCAAAAAAGAAATGTCCAAACCAAGCAAAACCATAACCGAGTAACGGCAAAGTCCACAGCATTGTCCAAGTAGAACTTATCAAAACATAAGCCAGCATAAATATAATTAGACTTGAACCAACAAAGTGTAATCTTCTACAAGTGCTATTTTGATGTTGGCTTAAGTAAAAAGGATAAAAATCGCTGAAAGCTTGATACTTTTTAACAACAGATTGTGCCATTTTAATACCTCGTTAATTAATTTTACTAGTAAGAACTTTAAGGCCCATCAAAACCATAGCACCACCTAAAAGGCGATCAATCAAATGGCCTAGTCGTTGAAATTTTTCATTGATACTTGGGCGAGAAAGTAGCAATACCACAGTCGAAAACCACAACAGTTGCAATGCCATCATCCAAATGCCGTAAATGAACAAATGTAAAGGGGGTAAATTAGGAGAAAGTACAACAGTAAATAAGGCAACAAAATAAATTGGTGCTTTTGGGTTTAAGGCATTACATAAAAATCCTTTAGAAATTGCTGTTAAGCTTGAATGTTTGGTCACCGCTTTTTGCGAGGAATGTGCGTTATTTGGTTTGGCTCGAATACCTTGCACCCCTAAGTATAATAAATAACTGCCACCAACAATTTTTATAGCCCACAGTGCTGTGGCTGAGTTTGCAATGACCGCAGCGAGGCCAAGCGCAGAATACAAAATATGAACTGATAAGCCTAAAGCAATGCCTAGACTGACCATAAAACCAGCTTTTTTACCATTTGATAATGTTTGTTGTGAAACTAAGACAAAGTCTGGGCCGGGTGAAGCAGCGGCTAACAGGTGAATAGAAGTTATTAATAATAATCCTTGTAGCAAATCCATCGTCGGCCTCTAAATAATAAAAATTAAGCTCTAAGCTAACACCACTAAATTTAACCTGCAAATGCTAGCTAAGAAAGTACGCTATATTTACCATCTATTAAATTTATGTGCGATAAGTACATCTTTATAAGCCGGAACATTTCTCTATTGTAGGTGCACACTTCCAAATATCTACTGTCTGCGGTTGACTCTGTCTTGGTTGTAGAAAATCGAATTTTATCTGCCTTTCAACAATTGATAAGCGGGCGAGGTAATAGTAGGTTGATGAATTTAAGGCTAAAGCTTAAAGATTGATTTTTTTCTGGGTTAAGAAGGTTCGAAAGATAGTCCAAGAAGTGTTTAGTCTTACTGTCGTGACAATTGTTTGAGCGTCATTTCAAATATTAAATATTTTTGTAACAGTTAGCTAGGCTATCTAGCTAAGGCACAGGTAAGTTGAATTCGATAGTCTTTCTTGAGCGCTGAGTCTATATTGTCTACAATAGCGCACTTTTTATTTATTTAGGTTATTAATATGAACGACACTAAATCGCTTCCAACCTTACCCGATCGTCTTTCAGGCAATCCTCGTAGCCCACATCATGTCGAAGAGATTTTTGAACACAGTATTGGTATTTTGCTAAATGGCAAAGAGCGTACTGATGTTGAAGAATACTGTATCAGTGAAGGTTGGGTAAAAATTCCTGCACCTAAAGCGTTAGACCGTAGAGGCCAGCCGCTTTTGATGACTGTTAAAGGGACGGTTGAAGCCTTTTATAAATAAGGTGTTTTGCTGTCTTTTCGTTCTGATGATTTGATTGTGATAAACGAACATAAAATTGGACTTTCAACTTTGACTCGCTTCGCTGCAAGTGAAGTTATTGCCAACTTTAATGCAGATGTCGTTATTTTTCTTATACTTTATTTGGTGGTAAGTTTTTACTGCAAATAAGTTCAGATAAAAATATTAGCCGTTAAGTTTATGCTTAACGGTTTTTTTATGTTCATAATTTGGCAAAAATGAATAGTTATGTTTGTATTTTTGACAAAATAATCAGGAAAGTTCTAATGTATATTTAAATGTTTAGACGTCTATACGTTTAGGTGTTGACATATCTAGAAATCCAAGTCACATTATAGGGAGACTTAAACTGTAAAGAATAAAACTGTTTTTCAGTATTATTTTATACTTAAAGCGTATTAGGAATTAGGTTAGCACTATGCCCATTAAGATCCCCAATGAACTACCGGCTTTAACTGTATTAGACAATGAAAACATTTTTGTTATGTCCGAACATCGTGCGGCGAGCCAAGAAATTCGTCCAATGAAAGTGGCCATTCTTAACTTAATGCCTAATAAAATTGAAACAGAGGTGCAGATCCTTCGTATGCTGGCCAATACGCCATTACAAATAAATGTCGAATTTGTGCGTATTCATAGCAATGAGTCTAAAAATACTCCCCAAGCGCATTTAGATAATTTTTATCGCTTGTTCGATGATATTAAAGATAAGCAATATGATGGCTTGATTGTTACAGGTGCGCCACTAGCATTACTTGATTATCAGCAGGTCACTTTTTGGGACAAAATTTGTGAAGTATTTGATTGGGCAGAAAAAAATGTAACATCTACCATGTTCTCTTGCTGGGCGGCACATGCAGCACTTTATCATCATTATGGTTTGAAAAGACATTTGCGAAAACAAAAGCTGTCGGGTGTTTACCGTCATTGTAGTTTAAAGCCAAAAGATCAGTTAACACGAGGTTTTGATGAACGCTTTAATGTACCGCACTCTCGCTATGGTTATATCGACAAAGCAGATTACCAAACGCTGAATAATATAGAAATACTTGCTGAGTCAGTAGAAGCAGGGGTTTATTTAGTCGCGAGCAAAAATAAGCGACAAGTCTACCTTACAGGGCATCCTGAGTATGATGCATCAACACTGAGCGAAGAATACTTCCGCGATCTGGAATCAGGTGTTAAAGCTATTATTCCTGAAAATTATTTTACCAACAACGATCCAAACACCGAGGCGGAAAACTCTTGGCGTAGCCATGGCAGTTTACTTTTTACTAACTGGTTAAATTACTACGTTTACCAAATTACGCCGTATCAATTAGATGCAGATCATATTCAAGCAATTCACCCAGGAAATTCTCGTGGCTAAGCAAGTAAATTCTCATTCAAAAGCACCTGTGGTGCAATCGTCCTCTTATAGCTTACTGCAAGAGCAATTGAAGCATCGCATCTTAATTTTAGATGGTGCAATGGGTACGATGATACAAGCGTACAAATTCGAAGAGCAAGACTATCGCGGCGAAAAATTCGCTGACTGGCATTGTGATGTTAAAGGCAATAACGATATGTTAGTGCTGACACAACCTGATGTTATTAAAGCTATTCATCGCGAGTATCTTGATGCGGGCGCTGATATTCTAGAAACTAATACCTTTAATGCCACCACCATAGCGATGGCTGACTATGATATGGAAGACCATAGTGCAGATATTAATTTTCAAGCAGCAAAGCTTGCACGAGAAGTGGCGGATGAATTCACCAAGCAAAACCCTGCTAAGCCTCGCTTTGTCGCTGGTGTTTTAGGGCCAACAAACCGCACTTGCTCAATATCTCCTGATGTGAACGATCCTGCCTATCGTAATGTCACCTTTGATGAATTGAAAGATGCCTATATTGAATCAACCAACGCCTTAATGGACGGTGGTAGTGATATCATTTTAATTGAAACCATATTTGATACGTTAAATGCTAAGGCGGCTATTTTTGCCGTTGAAACGGTTTTTGAAGCACGTGGTGAACGTTTACCTGTAATGATTTCAGGCACTATTACCGATGCATCAGGAAGAACATTGTCAGGGCAAACCACCGAAGCCTTTTATAATTCATTACGTCATGCCAAACCGATTTCATTTGGTCTTAACTGTGCGTTAGGACCCGTAGAACTTCGTCAATATGTTAACGAACTTAGCCGTATTTCTGATGTGGCGGTGTCTGCACACCCAAATGCCGGTTTACCGAACGCTTTTGGTGAATATGACTTCACTGTTGAAGATATGGATACGCATGTTGCGGAGTGGGCGAATGCTGGCTTTTTAAATATAATTGGTGGCTGTTGTGGTACGACACCTGCGCACATTAAAGGCATGGCTGATGCTGTTGCCAGTATTGCGCCACGTGAAATTAAATCGCGTGAGATTGCCTGTCGTTTATCTGGTTTAGAAGCACTAACCATTAAAGGTGACAGCCTATTTGTTAACGTTGGTGAGCGTACTAACGTGACAGGCTCTGCTATTTTTAAACGTTTAATTACCGAAGAAAATTACGATCAAGCAATTGCGGTTGCTTTGCAGCAAGTTGAGAATGGCGCACAAATTATTGATATTAACATGGATGAAGGCATGTTGGACTCAAAAGCCGCTATGGTGCGTTTTTTGAACCTTATTGCTGGTGAGCCTGATATCGCTAAGGTACCGATTATGCTGGACTCTTCTAAATGGGACATTTTAGAAGAAGGCTTAAAATGTATTCAAGGTAAAGGTATTGTTAACTCGATTAGTTTGAAAGAGGGTGAAGATAACTTTCGAGAACAAGCAGAATTATTACGTCGTTATGGTGCGGCGGTTATTGTCATGGCGTTTGATGAAACTGGGCAAGCTGATACTCGAAAGCGTAAGTTTGAAATTTGTCAGCGAGCTTATCAAATTTTAGTCGAGGAGATAGGTTATCCAGCAGAAGATATTATCTTTGATCCGAATATCTTCGCCGTTGCCACAGGAATAGACGAGCACAATAACTATGCACGTGACTTTATTGAAGCGGTTGGTGATATTAAAGAAAATTTACCACATGCGATGATTTCAGGTGGCGTTTCCAATGTTTCATTTTCGTTTCGTGGTAACAATCCGGTGCGTGAAGCTATTCATGCAGTGTTTCTTTACCATGCGATAAAAAATGGTATGGACATGGGCATCGTAAATGCTGGGCAATTAGCGATTTACTCTGATATCCCTGAAAATTTGCGATTAGCAGTTGAGGATGTTATTCAAAACTCTGATGATGGGGCAACTGAACGTTTACTTGATGTTGCTGAAGAATTTAGAGGTAAAGCGGGTAGTAAAAATAACAAAGCAGACTTAACTTGGCGTGAGTTACCGGTGAACAAACGCTTAGAACATTCTTTAATTAAAGGTATTAATGAATTTATTGTCGAAGATACTGAGGCGGCAAGGCTAGAAGCTGTCAGACCATTAGACGTCATCGAAGGTCCATTGATGGATGGCATGAATGTTGTTGGTGATTTATTTGGCGCCGGTGAAATGTTTTTACCGCAAGTGGTTAAGTCAGCCCGAGTGATGAAACAAGCGGTAGCGCATTTAAATCCGTTTATTGAGGCTGAAAAAACTGAGGTTAAGTCTAATGGTAAGGTATTGCTGGCAACCGTAAAAGGTGATGTTCATGATATTGGAAAAAACATTGTAGGTGTGGTTTTACAGTGTAACAACTACGATATTATTGACTTAGGCGTGATGGTATCATGTGAAGACATTTTACGCGTAGCTCGTGAAGAAAACGTTGATATTATTGGCTTATCGGGCTTGATCACGCCATCACTTGATGAAATGGTTCATGTTGCTAAGGAAATGAAGCGACAAGAGTTTGAATTGCCATTATTAATTGGCGGTGCAACTACGTCAAAAGCTCATACTGCCGTAAAAATAGAACCGCAATTTCAACACCCTGTTGTTTATGTGCCTAACGCATCACGCTCAGTATCAGTAGTTAGTACATTATTATCAAATGAAAACAAGGCTGCGTTTGTTGAACGACAAAAAGCTGAATACGTAAAAGTGCGCGAACGCCATTATAAAAAAGGTCCGCGTTCAAGTTTGATTCCGCTATCGGAAGCTAGAGCCAACGCCACGCCAATTAGTTTTGAGGACTACACGCCAAAAGTACCTAATAAACTAGGTGTTACTGTATTAGATAACATCGATTTAAATGTTGTTCGAAATTATATTGATTGGACGCCATTTTTTATGACTTGGCAGTTATCGGGTAAGTATCCTTTGATCCTTCGCCATGAAGTCGTAGGGGAAGAAGCAACGAAGCTATTTAATGATGCTAATGCCATGTTAGATGATGTGATAAATAATAAAAAATTAACGGCAAAAGCGGTGTTTGGCTTATTCCCGGCAAATCGTGAACAAGATGACTTACAGCTTTATACTGATGAATCACGAACAGAGCAATTAATGAAATTGCACCAGCTGCGTCAGCAAAGTAAAAAGCCTGCAGGGCAGTATAATCGCTGTTTAGCAGATTATGTTGCTGATAAGGCTTCTGGAGTTGACGATTATGTTGGCGCGTTTGCCGTATCTGCAGGCTTTGGCGTTGAAGACTTAGTGCGAGCCTTTGACGCAGAGCATGATGACTATAATAGTATTTTAATTAAAGCGGTTGCCGATAGATTAGCCGAAGCAAGTGCAGAATACCTTCATGAGCAAATTCGCAAAGATTATTGGGGTTATGCCCCTGATGAAAATTTCAATAACGATAGTTTAATACGAGAACAGTACCAAGGAATACGACCAGCACCAGGGTATCCTGCCTGTCCTGAACATACTGAAAAGGGCTTGTTGTGGCAGTTACTCAAGGTCGAAGAAAATATTGGTATGGAGTTAACATCAAGCTTTGCTATGTGGCCAGGCGCAGCGGTTAGCGGTTGGTATTTTGCTCACCCTGAATCGAAGTATTTTGCGGTTGCTAAAGTGGCACAAGATCAAGTTGAAAATTATGCAGTTCGTAAAGAAATGACCATGCCACAAGCAGAACGTTGGTTGTCAGCTAATCTAGATTATGAACCGAGTTAAGTCGGGACAAATACCTGATAGATATTAATATTTTTTGCTTATCATAACTTTCACTAATAGTTGATTATCTTTACTTAATAATGCAATGGAGTGAAAATTATTTTAATGTGAAGTGAAGGTGGTTTGACTTAGTCAGTCAAACCACTGTTTTCAATAGAATGAAAATTTTTTAGTCTCAGCCCTTTGAACAGGGGTTATTTTTAATGCTAATGATATTATCACCTTACTTATTTTTTCTAACCTCGCTGATCATTCATTCTACTTTGCCAGCATTAAAAATAACCTGTTGCTGAAAATACGAACAAAGACTAATCGTTTTTAATAAAACTATTGAAATGGTGAGTTTATAATCGTGATGTAGAACAGGCTGAACAGAGCATCTAGCTTTGAGGCTCATAAGGTCTGAGTGAGCTTTTATTCTGTTGGATTTAGGGGAATGTCATAGCAACGATTTTTATTAGTAAGTGCTTAACAATACGAATTATAGAGGTTTTTAAGCCGTTAATATTGATTTTTATCATGATTAATCATGAGGAAAACCAGTTTATCACTTGCGATTTAACCGTTGAGCAAATATGATGAATGTATTAAAATTATATTAATAATAAATTGAAATTAATCTTTATATATTCAGTGTGTATTTTTAGACAATTTACTGAATTAAAAATACTTTCTATTGTTCGGGAATATTAAACATGCGCTTGGCTGTACTCGCTCTTACTATCAGTTGTCTTTCATTGAGTTCGTATACTCAAGCTTTTGAAAGCACTCCATCAAAAAGCACGTCCGTTGAAAGTTTAGAAATTGAATTAAGTAATAAAGAAACAGAGTATGATGCTTTTGTTACTTTTCTAAATAATTTGAATTCGCAAGTCGGTAATGAAAGAAATCATTTAGGTGACTTACGTGCCCAAGGAAAAAAGCTTCATAAACTCCGTCAGGAAGCTTTGCTCAGCATGAATGAGCAATATGAAGCTATGGTTGACAATCCAGAACAAGACATTGCTCAAGCGCAAAATAATTATCGAAAATCTATCCTTAACCAAAAACAAAATAAAGACGCGATTAAGAGTAGTGTTGAAAATTTATCAATTGCTAAAGCTGAGTTTGCACAAGCTAATATCGATCTTTTTACTCTCGCTAATGCTCGAGAAGGGTTAGTTGAGCGAATTCGTCTAGCTCGGGTCAAACGCTTACGTAAAGAATTCGAACAGCAAGATGAACTAGAAGTTCGTCAAGTGGTGACTTGTGACAATCAAGAAACATTTAATAAATGTATTACGAGAGCGAATCGCTTAGCTAAACAAAAGGCATCAAAAATATTTTTAGATAAGTTATTTAATGCCGCAACAGAGTCAAAATTGATTAATAGAAATAAGAATGACTCAGCTGCTCAAGTTCGTTTAGTAAAACATAAAGTTAACTCGGGTGAGTTTAGTGGGCAAGGTAACTACGGCACGAGTGTTACCGTAGATTTACAAGCATCGCTACCTAATAATGAGCCATGTACACTACTAAACCTTTCTGCGCGTTACTGTGGTCAGCAAGAAGGACTTCCAGCTACATCTGTTGTTGATGTCGATGCTAATTCAGCACAAAGCGAAGGTTTGAATGATGACACGCTATTATATGAATTAACGATTCGTTCAGATCAATATGATGATGAAGTATTCATTGACGGTGTGAGTTATGGTTCAACTAAGCTTTCAGTAATGTTGTCAGCAGGTCATCACGATATTAGCGTTACTAAACCTGGCTACAGTGATTATCAGGAATCAATCCGTTTATCAAAGAATATGCTTATTAAAGCTGAACTAGTCAAAGCAGCATTAAACTTTGCTAATGGTGAGAAAGTACAAGATATTCTGCCTGGTGATGAATTAGGTCCAGAACTTATTGGCGTGCCGACAGGACGTTTTCAAATGGGTGATTTGAAGGGCTCAGGTTTAAGTAATGAAAAACCAGCGCGTAATGAGCAGATATTAAAAGGTTTTGCTATAGGTCAGACTCAAATTACCGTTGGCGATTTTAAACATTTTGTTAAAGAATCTAATTATGTGACTGAAGCCGAAAGCGACAATGGCTGTGCTGCATTTGTTGATGGCCAACCCAAATATAATAGCGTTTTAAACTGGCGTAATCCTGGTTTTGGTCAAACAGATGAGCACCCTGTTGTTTGTATCAGCGAGAAAGATAGTAATGCTTATTTAACTTGGTTATCAAACCGAACAGAGCGTAAGTATCGTTTACCTAGTGAAATTGAATGGGAATATGTTGCACGAGCGGGCAGTGCCGACAATTATTGGTGGGGCAATGATATTGGCAATGGCAAAGCTAACTGCGCCTATTGCGGTAGTAAGTGGTCAAATAGAAGTACGGCCCCAGTAAAATCATTTAGAGCTAATAAACTTGGTTTATTTGATACTGTTGGTAATGTTTGGGAATTAACACAAGGGCAGCATATTGTTGCTCGTGGCGGTGCTTGGAATTTTGCACCAAAGCTGGCTAGAACATCTGTACGCTTAGAAATATCAGCTGATTTTCGTTCAAACTATTTAGGTTTTAGAGCATTGCGCGAAAACTAAGCGTTAACGTTAATTACCAAAAAAGGAGCTTTAAGCTCCTTTTTTTTGCTTTGTATTATTTAAAAAATCTCAAGTTTAACGATAGTAACCGTGCTAAATTAGCCGGAAATCAGAGCTATTAGTTCATGAATCGTTTTAACTGGACTAACTTTTACTCCTAATTCTTCCATAGATTTATGATAATTTCGAAAAGGGATAAATATTTCGGAAAAACCATGTTGAGCGGCTTCTTTAACTCTAGGAACGCCACTATCAATGGGTCGTACATCGCCGTTTAAACTTAGTTCTCCCATAATACAGGTCGTTCGCGGGATAACGAAATCATTTAAGCTACTCAACAGCGCTGTTACTAAAGCTAGATCAATACAGGTTTCTGATTCATCAATTTTTAATCCACCAACGATATTAAAAAAAGTATCATGGTATATTTTAGTTTTAGTATGCTTTCGTAAGATCCCTGTTAGCATCTTAATACGATTCATGTTCAGGCCTACGCAAACTCGCTGTGGAAACTCTGCTTCAGTTTCTGTAGTTAAACATTGTATTTCTAGTAAGAGGTTTCTGTTGCCTTTACGGATACAGGTTATTGCCGAGCCAGGTGATTCAGTTGTTGAGCCAGATAAAAATATCTCACTGGGATTATCGACACTAAGCATACCTCTTTCGCACATTTTGAATATTCCGACGGTGTCGATATCACCAAAGCGATTCTTGTTAGCCCTTAGAGTTCGTATTTGCCCGTCATTGGTATCAATATGGAGTAATGCATCAACAATGTGAACTAAGGTTTGAGGGCCTGCAATTTCGTTGTTTTTGTTGACGTGCGCAATAATAAACATAGTAACGTCATTTTGTTTACAATATTGAGTTAAAGATTGTGCGGCACTTTTTACTTGGGATGGAGAGCCGGGGCTGCCATTAGCATTACTGGTTACTACGGCTTGAATAGAATCAATAACAGCAAACTTAATTTTATTATTGTGTAATTCATCGATGATTGCTTCAACGCTTGTTTCAGATAATAAATAAAGCTCATCAGAGTTATAGTCAAGCTTTAAGCGCTGTACCCTATTTTTAAATTGAGACAACGATTCTTCAGCGGTACAGTACAAAGACGGAGTCAATTTAGACATACGAGCGATCAGGTCTGAAAGTAAGGTTGTTTTACCTGCTCCGGGATCACCAGATATTATATTAACAGAGCCAGTGGTTACGCCGCCAGATAAAACACGATCTAGCTCACCAATGCCGGTTAGTTGTTTTTCAGCTTCAGTCGTTTCGATGTCGTTAATTTTCTTTGAACCACCACCGGTACCACCAGCATAACCTGAAGCGATAGTGCCGTGGCCAACTGACTTTTTAGTGGTAGATATTTTCATTTCTGTCAAAGTATTCCAAGCACCACATCTGCACTGCCCTTGCCAACGCGTGTAATTCATCCCGCAATCAGTACAAACAAACTCTATTTTTGCCGGTTTTGCCATTGTTAGCTTACCTATTATCTACATTTTATTTTAAGGTGGATTGAAGAGCATTTTATCAGAAAATTTATACTACAGGATAAAATACGTGGTAGTTCTGCATATAGTAATTAATTCAACATATCGCTTGAATATATTAGCTGAAATAAAAGCGGAAAAAGTTATCAAAGTGATATTAAAGGCTACACTAGCTTGTAAATTAAATTGTGATAAAACCCTGCGACGGCCAGTGACTTTAATCACCAGGTCACTATATTGTAAAACCCATTAGTCTCGTCAAAATTATGACAAAAAACTCAACTAGTTTTAATGTCTATTAACACACTCTCAAATAACTTGAAGTTTTGGCTTTCGAATAAACTTGAAAGTTAGGCTTAGATGTGGCGCGCAGAAGTATGATTATGCTCGATAATTGACTTTATATTGCTCTAATATAACACATCCATGTGGTGGGGTTATCAAGTAGCCCCAAGTTGTTTTCCATGATGCAGAGATAGTGATGTTGTTAAGCAGTGTAATATGTCCTTTGCTATGATAGTGTCATGCTTTTTACTCAAGGGTAAATAGGTATGACTTTTGCATCGTTCAATGGAGTAAGTCAGAAATAGCGCACTGAGCGGTATTAATCTTATTGTATTTATAGTATTAATTATTTATTAAGACACTTATACTTGGATTAATATACGGAAAGTAGTTTTCTTTATGATAAAGATATTAAAGTATAAATGAATAAAGATTTTTCAAGATACAAACATATTATCGATGATTTTAGCGGCCGAGTTTTAAACGCAGACTTTGAAGTCGCATTTTCTGCAGTGGCCAAAAACATCCCTAAAACTGAACGTTTTCTTCTCAAAATGGAGTTAAAACGATTGGCGGCACCTTGTACACGTTTGATTGATTTACGTGGTCATGTTGATGGCGAATGTAGACCTTTTGCTCATGAAGGTAGAACGCATTTTATTGATGATATAGCTGAAAAAGTTTTTGCAGAAACATTCACCCGTTATAACGGTTATACCTTCGGTGTTTATGAAGCGGTAATGAATACTGAAAATAACTTTCTGGTTATTTATCAAAAAGAAAGAAATAGTGTTGACGTTGAGAAAGAACCTGAAGCTAACAAAGTCTTTGAAAAGCAGCAATACCCAGCTAAATTTTACAGTTTCGGACCCTATCACAACCGTGTTGAAGAAAGGATGAATTTTGCAGCCCCTCTACAGGCTTCCTTTGATGATGATACTAGCATTGAATGTACAATTTCAGATATTAGCGTCAGCGGTTGTAAGTTTAGAATTAATGGGGTTATCCCAATACATGTAGGCCAAAAAACAACATTACGCTTCATTGGTTTAGAGAATGAATTTGAGTTTGGCCGTAATAATGATTTTGCTTATGAAGTAAAAAATATATCTATTATCGATAATCTACAGGTAGTTGGTGTTGAAAGGTTTTTTCAGCAAGCGCCTCATCAAGATAGTTTTACACTATTTCTCAAGGAATTTATTCAAAGTAATAAACGTCGTTATAAAATTAACTTAGACAATACGATTAGCGCATTACAGTCTCGTGCTTTTGAGCAGTATATTTTACCTAAGTCTAACGAACTTCCTATTTTCATGGAGAAAAAAGAGGGCACTTTGGTGCCAAGATATGCCTTAACCTGTAATAATAATCATAAGGTTTATCAGTACTGGCAAGATGAAAAACGCTACTCAACCTTATACTGCTTAACTTCTCCTGAGCGCATTGCAAGGTTAAAAAAGCGAGCACGACCAGAACGACAATTATTGGTATTTAGTTTTATTCATCAAAGTAATGGGAAGTCTTATTTTTATACGGCTGATAATATACAGCTAGCTGATGATGAAGAGTTTAGAGCACAATTTTTAGCTTTTGCTGCAAATAAAAAAAGTTTTGCGATCACCCAATTATCTTTGTTAGATGTTCACCCGGACCGTATTGAATCGCCGTTAACCTTATCTGATACGCTTTCTAAGAAAAATGAGTATTTAAATTCTCCTGCCCCAGAAGAAGTGAAACTAAAAATAGCCAATACGCCATATATTATTGTCGCGAACGATACCGAACATAGTGAGGCGAAAAAAATATATCAATCATTCTCTTACGAAGGTATTAATGCTCGTAAATTAAAAAGCTTTGGTCATAAGCGCTTAAGCCAACCATACAGTGTCGATGAAGTTGGCATTAATTATAGAAATCAGCGTCAAGAGTTGCGTTTTAAGTATAAAACTCCAGCCAATATTGAATTTGACAACATGAAATGTCAGGGAGTATCTCGGGACTTTTCGACCTCTGGGTTGAAAATCGAGTTAAGTGAAACTACCGCTTTAGTGAAAGGGAATATTGTTAATATTAGCTTTCCAAGCTTACAAAAAATAACCTCAGCTTTTGAGTTAAATGCCTTGCCTTATGAAATTATTCGGGTTGACCATACTAAAACTGTTATTAATCTTCGGGTTTTTGTCGAAAAGCATCAGCATATTGGACGTAAATTTTTTAAAGCATTAATTGATAAAAATAGAGATAAATTGACGCCTGATGAGTATGCGATGTCTAGTCCAGGGTTAGCAAAAGCTCTACGTAATATCTATAGTTCAAGTGCAACTATTCCGTCACTAGTCGTACAAACTAGTGGTAGTCGCTATAAAGTTGAAGCAGTCGCCAGTGGTGAAAATACCTGTAAGTTGATGACTGCTATGCATAAGCTTAGCGATCGTAGCCAATATATTAATTTATATCCATTGATTGGCCATATTGATGTTTTGACTCGATTAACTACAAGTTTGAAAAAAATACAACATACGGACAGTGCAAAATCCGAATTACTTTACATTGCCATTAATGCTCGTGCTGATATGGTCGGTGAAGCAGTGACAACCAAAATGGCAACAGAACTAGGGTCAGAAAAACTTAAGCATGTATTCATTCAGCAAGCATTGGAAAAAGGTGATTTTTTCTGTGTGATGATCAAATTATCTCGAGCGGCAGAGCCAGATATGAGCCATCTAAACCCAGAGCTGAGTTATATTGGTTCATACGCTATCCATCGTGGTAAACAAATTGAACAAGAAATATGGAGTGTTGCTGGTGTTGCACAAGTATTTGATGTTACGCAAGAAGAACTCTTTCGTTATCACTTAACTCGTAAGAATAATGTTAGCCAATCGATTTAATTGGCTAACTGATATGGTAAATGCAGCTGATATCGTAATATTCTATGCTAGCCAATGTAGCAGGCAATCTAATCCTGCATTGGCAATACATGCATCTGCTTGTGCTAAAACTAATGGCTTAGCATGGAAGGCGACACCTAAATGAGCTGCTTTCATCATCACTAGATCATTAGCTCCATCGCCCATAGCAACGGTTTGTACTGAAGAAATATTAAACTCTTTTTGTAAACGTGTTAAACAATCAGCCTTTGCTTGGGCATCAATAACCTCACCTAGCACATTGCCCGTTAAGGCATCACTTTTGATTTCCAATATATTTGCTACTGCTGCATCTAATAAGAGCATAGCTTTGAGGTGATCGGCAAAGTAGGTAAAGCCACCTGATGCAATAGCAACACGCCATTGATTTTTTTTAAGCTCTGTAACTAAATTTTTTAAACCTTCCATTAATGGAATATCTTTTGCAACTCTGGCCAGTATTTCTTCAGGTGCACCAGCAAGCTTGTCGACACGCTGATGTAAACTTTCGCTAAAATCTAGCTTTCCTTGCATAGCAAGTTCAGTCACCGCAGCGACTTCTTCGCCAACACCAGCAAGTGCTGCTATTTCGTCAATACACTCAATTTTTATAGTAGTAGAGTCCATATCCATTACTAATAACCCCGGCTTTTGCAAGCTAGGAGCATTAAGGAGTAAAGCTGCTTCAAATTTTTCGCGGCTAGTGAGTTTCGCCAAATGCTCTCGAGCGCTTTGAAAGTCATCTAGCAAGACATCAAAGCGATAACTTGTTGCATTATTGCGGTGATTTATGGCCCGTAATTGGATTCTACCAATTTCACATTTTGTTAATAAAGCTACGAATGCGGTGATATTTAAATCACTGAAAACTACCAGTTCAACTCGCTCGCTTGATGAACTTGAGCCATCAGAGGTTGTAAGTAACTCAAATGCTTGCAATTGCTCATTGAAGTTAAGTAATAAGCCTATTGGCTCAGATTCAACTGATAACCATTGCGATATGTTTTGTTGCTTAATATCACTCAAAAATATGATTTCTTGCGGACTTGTCACGATTTTGCCTTATTTAAAAAAGTAGCTTGCGTATAAACATGCGATAAAACGTTTCATCAGTACAAATACAGTTAAAAAAGTTCTATAGTATAACTAAGAACTTAGTTATAAAATTATCGGAACCGTAGCGTTTTATGAAGCAAATAGAACAGCCTTTATACCCTAAATTATCCTCTATTTATAATAAAATATTGCAATTAGTTATAGCAATGTTTTTGATCATAATGGTAATGAATCTTTGGCTAACAAGTCGCCATGAGCAGGAAGTTAAAATTCAACGGCATGCAGATACCACTGGCAAAATGTATTTGGCACAAGCGGCAATAAGTTCTTTTGCTTACTTAACGGAAAAAAATGAAAATTTACAGAATTATGTTGATAACTTAGCACAGCAACCTTTGGTTAAAAGTGTTCATATTTATGGCAAAACTGGACAGATAATTGCGACTTCTGCGGCAAGTGAATCAGTGAATGACTTATTTGGAATTGCTGTTATGAAAGTGAACCAAAGCGATGATATAACACCTTTCGTTCAAGAGTTACGGTTTGGAGAATTGAAAGGCTATATCCGATTATCGTTATATCGTTCATTATTAGTCGGTGATTTAGCCTCTAATAGCGTCTTACAATACGATACTATGCGTTTATTGATGATAGTCGCAGGAGTCATTGGCTTTCTATTAACTCGAGGTTTGAATCGCTTTAGTCGACAAGGTTTTAGGCCTCCAGAGGTGAATAAATAATTTAAGTCAATAACGCTGATGGGGCACTGAGCTTAACCTTGGCAATATGAGATGAATATTTTTCTCTAACACCATAGCCAACTCGTCAGCAGTCTCAGCTCGAATAATGCTTAAGGCCTTAAATACATCAATTATTCGTAGTGGTGAATTATCTTGTCCTTGAAAACCATATAATGGCATTGATGGGGCATCCGTTTCCAACACCAAGCTATCCAGTGGTAAACGTTTAACTGTCTTAATTGTTTTCTCTGCACGAGGGTAAGTAATAGTGCCGCCAATACCGAGTTTAAAGCCTAAATCAATATATTGGCAGGCTTGCTGATAACTACCTGAGAAAGCGTGAATAATTCCCCCTTTACTTAGCTGATACTTTTTTAGTAACGGCACAATATATTGATGTGACCTGCGGTGATGAACAATAATTGGCAGTTGATAATTTTTTGCTAATTGTAATTGTCCCTCAAAAACAGACAATTGTTGGTTGATATTATCGTGGTCTTTAGCGATAACGCCATCAATGCCAGCTTCACCAATGGCAACTACTTCAGTTACGCGTTGAGCTAATAACGCCTCTAGTTCTGCTAAACTATTTGAGTTTAGTTTATTAAGAAACCAAGGGTGTATTCCTAAGCATGTATGTAAATTAACGTTTTTTGAAGAGTACTCTTTAGCAAAGTTTAGAGCTCTAAGCCAATTTTCGGGGCCAACTGTAGGAATAACAATATTTTTGATATGTGCTTGGTGGCATTGGCTTAGTAACGTTGAAATATTACTTGAAAAGCTTTCAAAATCAAGATGGCAATGACTATCGCTGAAAGTTAATGTCTTTGCCATCTGATTTCCTTGTTGATCGATTTATAAGCTATTTATTTAATTATTCATAGTGGTCTTGGTTAAATAAGCTTCTCTGCACGACGACTTAGTGCGTCAATTACTCCAGCAAGTTTATAATGCTCAATAAATTCTGTTGCAGGCTCTTGTTTATGAATAAGGATGTTAGCAAGGTAAACTGCTTGGGCAATGCCAAAGCTTTTTTGTAATAGCTTATTTGGGGTATGGTGCAAAATGACTGCCTCAATAACTTGGTAGGAAAAGCCCCAAGTATGTAATAAGTACCCACCAACATGACAATGATCAATGGCGAAAAGTTTATGTTCCAAAGCCATGTTATTACCATCATTTACACGGTGTTTAAAAAATAAATCAGTAGACTTTTCATTTACCTCAAAAAGAATGACCTTGCCGATATCATGTAGAAGTCCAGCAATCATCGCATCTTGCTTTAATTCAGGCTTTACTAACGAAGCGGTAAGTTTCGCAGTTGCCAAGCAATGTAGTTGTTCATCAAGTATCGAAAAATTTTTGATTTTAGGATTGTATGAAAACAACTCTGCTGTCATTACAATACAACACAAGGTATCAATGCCTATTTTAGTGATAGCGTCACTAATATTCATCATAGGTTTGCCAGATGTTGCAAAAGTATTATTGGAAAATTGTAATACTTTTGCTGTTAATGCCGGATCTTGTTGTATTATTTTGGCAATGGCATGTGAGTCAGTACTATTATTCTTAAGCACAGCATTAAGTTGCATATATACTTTTGGTGGGCTAGGTAGTGTTTTAATACTCGCAATAGTTTTAACAATAATATCTTTGGTTATTGCTTGGTTATTGCCTGCTAGTTGACTAATAGTATTAATAATTGTTTTGCTTTCTATTGGTTGCGCGAAACAATAGTGAGCAATTCCCTGAGGTTTTGATTCATCATTATCTATCAATATTCTGACGACTTTTGGGAATTTTTTTGCCACCATTTCTAGCATTGCTCTGCCATCACTGCCATCAATTTCAGCTGCACAAACGACAATATTAAAAGCATGCTGTGATAGTGCAGAAACAGCGGAGTGCAAACCTATAACATGGGCAAATTTAGCTCGAGACCTATGCATCTCTTGCTTAAGGTCAAGCAATTGATTTTCTAAATTATCAATCAATAATATTTTCATGTATAACAGAAATCCCTAAGTATTACATACGTTCCATTACATCAATGCCGAGGATATCTAAACCTTGCTTTAAAGTGTTGGCAATAACTTGGCAAAGCGCTAATCGAGACTGCTTTACTTCATCAGTAATTTCATCTTTTAAGATTGGGCAAGCTTCATAAAAGCTCATGTATAAACTTGCAAGCTCGTATAAGTAGTTACATAGTAAATTAGGCGTACATTCACTGATCACTGAATCAATAACATTTTCCAACTGTAGTAATTTTAATGCTAAGGCTTTTTCTTGCGGCTCAACAATCACAATACTGTTTGCATTGCTTACACCGGTAAAGTCAGCTTTAGTAAAAATACTTTGAATACGAGAGTATGCATATTGCAGGTAAGGGGCGGTTGCACCTTCAAAGCTCAGCATTGTTTTCCAGTTGAAAATATAATCGCTGGTACGGTTTTTTGACAAGTCAGCAAATTTAACCGCGCCAATACCAACCTTGTTAGCAAGTTCAGTTAATTTCTCTTCAGAGTAATCCGGGTTTTTTTCAGCAATGACTGCTTTTGCTCTAACTACTGCTTCATCAAGTAATTCTGCGAGTTTGATAGTACCGCCAGTACGGGTTTTAAATGGTTTGCCGTCATCACCCATCATCATGCCAAATGGGCAATGGTCGTAACCAACGTGCTCTGGTAGTAATCCAGCTTTACGGGCGACAATTTCAACTTGTTTGAAATGCAGTGCTTGACGAGCATCAGTAAAAATAATGATACGGTCAGCTTTTAGTTCATTACTACGGTAACGACAGGCGGATAAATCTGTTGTGGCATATAAATAGCCGCCGCCAGATTTTTGTACGATAAACACAGAAGGGTCGCCGTCTTTGTTTGCCATTTCATTGATAAAAACAACTTTTGCGCCTTGGTCTTCAACGGCAATTTTTTGTGCCATTAATTCATCAATTACATTTGATAAGTCATCGTTGTAGGCACTTTCACCCATAATGTCATCACGGGTTAATGTAACATTAAGTTTTTGATAAATATCTTCACTATGCGCAATTGAAATATCAATAAATTGCTGCCAAAGTACTGCACATTGCGCTTCACCACTTTGTAATTTAACTACGTAATCACGAGCACGATCAGCAAAACCTTCTTCATCGTCAAAGCGTACTTTTGCCTCGCGATAGAAATTTTCTAGATCTGCAAGCGCAGTTTCAGCAACTTCATTTGATGCTAACTTATCACTCAAATGTGCCAGCAACATACCAAATTGCGTACCCCAGTCACCCATATGGTTTTGACGAATAACATGTTCACCGCGAAATTCTAAAGCACGTACCACTGCGTCACCAATAATGGTTGAGCGCAAATGTCCAACATGCATTTCTTTTGCTAGGTTTGGAGCTGAGTAATCAACGACAACATTTTGTGGTGTTGCTGACTGGCTAACACCTAAGTTTTTATCATTTGAAACTTGGTTTAATTGCGTTGCTAACCATTGTGGGTCTAAATGAATATTAATAAAACCAGGGCCAGCAAGTTCAACTTTTTCAGCAATACCAGAAAGGTCGAGCGCCTCAACAACTTTCGTAGCTAATTCTCGAGGGTTAGTTTTTAGTTTTTTAGCAGCACCCATAACACCGTTTGCTTGGTAATCACCAAAGTTTGCGCGGTTTGATAAGCTTATCGCTGGGTTTGTCCCTTCAGGTAAACCTGCTGCCGTCATGGCCGCACTTACTTTTTCACTCAGGATGTTACTAATATTCATGTAAATTAACTCTTTTTGGGTTGCTGACTCAAGCCTGTTACATTGTGACTTGAGAGTATAAGCGTAAGTTAAGTTATTACGCTTATGTATAAGTTACTTGTTCGACGTTTTTTCATCAAACTGTTCAGGCTAGTGCTCACGTGTTTTGTGGAACGTAATGTCAGGATGACGCTCTTGCGCTAAGCTCAAATTCACCATGGTTGGTGCGATATATGTTAAGTTGTCGCCGCCATCTAATGCTAAGTTGTCGTAGGCTTTCTTTTGAAATTGCTCTAACGTGCGCTCGTCATCACAAGTACACCAGCGCGCTGTTGCTACGCTAATTGGCTCGTAAATGGCATCAACATTGTATTCCGTTTTTAAACGCTGAACGACAACTTCAAATTGCAATACACCTACCGCGCCAACAATCATATCGTTGGAATTGAAAGGTCTAAATACCTGTACAGCACCTTCTTCAGATAACTGAATTAGGCCTTTTTGTAATTGCTTAGCCTTAAGTGGATCACGCAGACGAATACGACGGAACATTTCAGGGGCGAAATTTGGTATGCCACTGAATTTCATGTTTTCACCGGCGGTAAATGTATCACCAATTTGAATACTACCGTGGTTATGCAAACCGATAATGTCACCAGCGTATGCTTGTTCTACATTAGAACGATCGCCAGCCATGAAGGTTACGGCATCAGCAATTTTAACGTCTTTGCCGATACGAACCTGTTTCATCTTCATGCCTTTCTCGTATTTTCCTGAACAAATACGCATAAAGGCAATACGGTCACGATGTTTTGGATCCATATTGGCTTGAATTTTAAAAACAAAGCCGGAGAACTTTTCTTCTTCTGCGTTTACTGTGCGAGTGTCAGTTAAACGAGGCAAAGGCTTCGGTGCCCACTTTGTTAAGCCGTCAAGCATATGGTCAACACCAAAGTTACCTAATGCGGTACCGAAAAACACTGGCGTTAACTCACCATTTAAAAATTCTTCATGATTAAACTCATGCGAAGCACCAATAACAAGTTCTAGTTCTTCTCGTAAATCTTCTGCGTAGCTACCTATGACTGTATCTAGTTCAGGATTGTCTATGCCTTTAATTATACGTTTTTCTTGAATCGTATGACCTTGACCTGTTTGATATAAAAATATCTCATCGGTTAAAATGTTATAAACACCCTTAAACTCTTTACCCATGCCGATTGGCCAAGTAATAGGTGCACATTTTATTTTTAATACGTCTTCAACTTCATCCATGACTTCCATTGGGTCACGAACATCGCGGTCCATTTTGTTCATGAAAGTGATGATTGGCGTATCACGCAAGCGTGTAACTTCCATTAGTTTAATGGTTCGAGCTTCAACACCTTTAGCAACGTCAATAACCATTAAACATGAATCTACTGCCGTCAATGTACGGTAAGTATCTTCCGAGAAATCTTCATGACCTGGAGTATCTAGTAAGTTAACTAAACAATTGTCGTAAGGGAACTGCATCACCGAGGTGGTGATGGAAATACCACGATCTTTTTCCATTTCCATCCAGTCAGATTTTGCATGTTGACCAGATTTCTTACCTTTTACCGTACCTGCTTTTTGTAAAGCTTGGCCAAAAAGTAATACTTTTTCAGTGATCGTAGTTTTACCCGCATCAGGGTGACTAATAATAGCGAAGGTGCGACGTAAATCGACTTCCTGCTGTTGTACAGACATGCAAATTACCTGTTTAAAGTGGATGAAGAATAACTAAAATTTAAGAGCGCAACATTATAGCGAAAAGTCATGCTAAGGGCAGTAATAATATGTTGGAAATGTGCTTTATTTTTTATTTCTTCATATCGTTATAGAAATATTCAAGTGTAGAACCTTGACTTTATTGATTACAGGTGTAATTCTTTAGTTGTTGATTACGGACGTAATCAATGTGTTTATTCTACTATTTATTATCGTTATGTTATAGCAAGAGGGCTTATGGAACAGAAAATGACTGATATCAGCAAGGCTGAATTTGAAGTGCTAGAAGTGCTATGGCAGACATATCCAGCGGCGGCAAGTGATATTGTTTTACGTTTAAATGAGAAAAAAACATGGCATGAGAAAACAGTAAAAACTTTACTTAACCGTTTAGTGAAAAAACAAGCTGTAAGCTTTATAAAAGAGCAACGTCGTTACTTGTACTCGCCTTTGTTTGCACGAGAAGACTACACTACAGAAGCGAGTCAAAGCTTAATTGAGCGCTTGTTTAGTGGCAAAGTATCACCACTTGTTGCGGGGTTTGCAAAAAATAAAAGCCTTCAAAAAGAGGATGTTGAAGCGCTGAAGTCACTTATTGACCAATGGGAAAATGAGCATGATTGAGTTGATATTCGAAGTGGTGCTCAATACCATCATTCCGTTGACCATAGTATTGAGCTTTATATTACTTTTTCGTCCATTATTATTGAAATATTGTGGCGCTAATATTACCTACGTAACCTGGCTTTCAGTGCCATTAGCATTGGCCATTTATCAATTACTACCTACTGTTTTTTTTTCCAATGCAATTAATAACACAAGCAGCAATATTGACCGTGTTTTGGTTACTTCGGCGCAAACGCTTTCACAAGTAAATGGTATCAATTGGCTGATGACATTTAGTCTTGGTATTACGCTTACTTTAATATTTTGTTTGATAATAAAACACTGGCAGTTTAATCGTGCATTATCAGCTTCGACCTTAACAAATACAAAGTTGCTAGATAATACTATCAACTCTGACATTGAACCATGGCTTGAACAACGAAGGTTGACTTTGGTGATAAGTGAGCAGGTAGAAAGCCCGATGTTAACTGGCTTGATAAAACCTTTATTGCTGCTGCCTAGCAATTTTTCCACCATTTATAATAAAGAGCAGCAAGAGCTTATTGTTGCCCACGAAATTTGTCATTTTGATCGCAATGACATTTATTGGAACCTGATAGCATTTTTGTTTATTACGCTGTTTTGGTTTCACCCTCTGGTGTGGCTAGGTTATATAAAGCTTCGCCGTGACCAAGAACTTTCCTGTGATCAAACTACTCTGGCGCGCAAGCAGTTGGATAGCAGGATTAACTACAGTCGAGCATTGCTCATCACCGCACAACAAAAGCAACGATTTGCTTTTGCTCACTTATCGTTTAATGAATATGGAGATAAAAAAGTTATGTTGGAAAGAATAACGCAAATTAAGAATAGTAAAGTGTTTGGCAAGCCTACATTGACACTATATGGCTTATTGATTGCCGCGCTTATGACGAGTGTTAGTTATGCTGGCCATGTTGGGCAACAGGGTCAAGGTGGTGATTCAGCTAATAAGCATCTTAAAACGGTTAACACTGTATACCCAGTAATGCGAATTGAGCCCAAGTACCCAATTCAAGCAGCAAAAGACGGTGTTGAAGGGGCTGTTCTGCTTAAATTCGATGTTGATAGTCATGGTATGACAAATAACATTCGTGTTGTTGCTGCGGAGCCTGAAAATATTTTCAATAAAGTTGCCATTGATGCGCTAGAAAAATGGCAGTATGGTTCGAAGAATAACATGGCAAAATCAGGGCTTGTTGTGCAACTTGATTTTCGAATGGAAAAAAATTCTGACAAAGTTTTTCATCTCATTGAACGCATTGAAGTTTCCAAATAAGAATCATTAGCAATTGAGTTTAAAAAGACCACATAGTTGGTCTTTTTTTGTTATTAGACTATAAAAAAGAAATGGCTTATTATTTTCGATAAAATAAAACAAAAAATGATTAAAAAACAAGGGATAGTCTATGCTTTATATTATTTGATTTTTGTTTTCCAAATGTTGACCTTAATAAAGATAGGGTTTTATTTGTAACGTACTTAAATTGTTTGATTTATATCAAGTTATTTGGTGTATAGATATTGTATTGTCGGCGCATGATATTTCAGCACCGACAAGTTTTAGTAGGCATTAAGCCTTACTGATAAATGTAGTAATAGGTTTCCATGGTTGATTTACGTCGTCGCAATTTTATGCGAGCAAAAAAAGTTTCAACGCCCCCAGCCGTTAGGCTACCTTGGACAGCTGACGAAACCCTTTTCACTCGCGGCTGTACACAATGTGGTAAATGCGAAAGTGCTTGTGAAGAAAACATAATTATTAAAGGTGATGGTGGCTTTCCTGAAATAGATTTCTCATTAGGGGAGTGCACATTTTGTCAAAAGTGTGTCGGTGTTTGTGAAGAACCATTATTTACTACTTTTGATGTTGCTCCTTGGCAACTTAATATTGAAATAAAATCGGATTGCTTGGCAACGAAGCAAGTACATTGTCAAATTTGTCAAGATAGCTGTGAGACAGAAGCTATTGTTTTCAAGTACCTTCAAGCGTCAGTGCCTCAACCTAACATAATTCTGGCTGATTGTAGTGGTTGTGGGGCGTGTGTTTCCGTTTGTCCAGAGTCTGCAATTAAACTATCAACGTCTCTTTTAGGAGTACAAAATGAGTGAATTAGAACAATTAATTTGGAATGTTTTGGGGTACTCCTCAATGCCATTTATCTTTTTATTTGGTTTTGTTGCAACGGCTATTGTCGCTGTGATTATTTTAAAAACATTTGGTGCGAAACCAACTGAATAATCTACGAATGAAGATTTTATAAATTTCAGAGAATAGTATTTGAATTAAGAGGGCAGTATATGATTAATCTTTTAGAAGAAAGCCCCGTGAATATTGCTGGAGTCATGTTTATGGCTCATCCAGAAAAAGCGGATACAGTGGCTGATGCGCTGGGAGAATTTCCCGGCGCTGAAGTTCATGTAAAGGGTGAGAATGGTAGCTTAGTCGTTACTATTGAAGGGCTTGAAGGTGAAAAGAAACCATCAGGCCGCATTATTGAAACAATTACTGACATGGGCAATGTGCCTGGTGTCATTTCATCATCATTAATATTTCATCACAATGACGCTGGACTACCCCAGCATCAGGGGGAGAAACTATGAGTTTTACAAGGCGTGATTTCATCAAAGCCAATGCTATCGCTGCTACAGCAGTGGTTGCAGGGGTAGCTGTACCTAGTTCAGCTGCAAACTTGATCGCAAAATCATCTGATAGCGCGATTAAATGGGACAAAGCACCCTGTCGATTTTGTGGTACCGGTTGTAGTGTGTTAGTAGGAACGCAGCATGGTAAAGTGGTGGCGACTCAAGGTGATCCAGATGCACCAGTTAACAAAGGTCTTAACTGCATAAAAGGATATTTTTTATCCAAAATCATGTACGGAAAAGATCGCTTAACTCAGCCTTTATTAAGAATGACCGATGGTGAATTTGATAAAGAAGGTGATTTTACGCCAGTAAGCTGGGATAAAGCTTTTGACGTCATGGCTGATAAATTTAAAGCGGCAATTAAGAAAAAAGGCCCTACTTCAGTTGGTATGTTTGGCTCGGGTCAATGGACTGTCTGGGAAGGTTATGCTGCATCTAAATTGATGAAAGCAGGTTTCCGTTCAAATAACATCGACCCAAATGCACGTCACTGTATGGCTTCTGCTGTTGGTGGTTTTATGCGTACCTTCGGTATCGACGAACCTATGGGTTGTTACGATGATTTAGAACACGCTGATGCATTCGTGCTTTGGGGTTCTAACATGGCCGAAATGCACCCTATTTTATGGTCTCGTTTAACCGACCGTCGCTTAAGTGCTCCGCATGTTAAAGTGAACGTGTTATCTACTTATAAACACCGTAGTTTTGAGTTAGCTGATAATGGTATGGTTTTCACCCCGCAAACTGATTTAGCTATTTTAAACTTCATTGCAAATTACATTATTCAAAATAATGCTGTTAACGAAGATTTCATGAAGAAGCACGTTAATGTTCGTGAAGGTGTGACTGATATTGGTTATGGCTTACGTCCAACGCATCCATTAGAAAAAGCCGCGAAAAACCCTGGTAAGGGCGGATCTAAGCCGATGAGCTTTGAAGCTTTTGCTAAATTTGTTAGCACTTATACCGTAGAGTCTGTTTCCAAACTTTCAGGTGTTCCAGAAGCGAATTTAATTGAATTAGCTAAAACTTACGCTGACCCTAAAGTAAAAGTTATGTCTCTTTGGACTATGGGCTTTAACCAACATACACGTGGTGTATGGGCTAATAATTTAATGTACAACGTACATTTACTTGTTGGTAAAATCTCTGAGCCTGGTAATAGCCCATTTTCATTAACCGGTCAACCTTCTGCATGTGGTACTGCTCGTGAAGTAGGGACATTTTCTCATCGATTACCAGCAGATTTAGTAGTTAAAAACCCTAAACACAGAGCTTTTACTGAAAAAGCATGGAAATTACCAGAAGGTACTATTCCACCTAAGCCAGGGTATCATGCTGTACTGCAGAATCGTATGCTTAAAGACGGCAAGCTTAATGCTTACTGGGTCCAGTGTACGAATAATGTGCAGGCTGCAGCTAACATCAATGAAGAGGTTTTACCTGGATACCGTAATCCAGAAAACTTCATTGTGGTTTCTGATCCGTACCCAACGGTAACCGCACAAGCTGCAGATTTGATTTTACCAACAGCAATGTGGGTGGAAAAAGAAGGTGCATACGGTAATGCTGAGCGTCGTACACAATTCTGGCATCAACAAGTACAAGCTCCAGGAGAGTCACGCTCTGATTTATGGCAACTAGTCGAGTTTTCAAAGCGCTTTAAGGTTGAAGAAGTCTGGCCTGAAGAGTTAATCGCTAAAATGCCTGAATATCGCGGTAAAACACTATACGACATACTTTATGCAAATGGCCAAGTCGACAAATTCCCAACATCAGACTGTAAAGGTGATAGTAACCAAGAAGCTGAAGATTTTGGTTTTTATGTACAAAAAGGTTTGTTTGAAGAATATGCAGGATTTGGCCGTGGCCATGGCCATGATTTAGCTGATTTTGATCGTTATCATGAAGCTCGTGGTTTACGTTGGCCTGTTGTTGACGGTAAAGAAACATTATGGCGTTTCCGTGAAGGTTACGATTCATATGTTGAGAAAGGAAGTGAAGTACAATTCTACGGCAAACCTGATAACAAAGCCGTGATTTTTGCGCTACCTTATGAGCCGCCAGCTGAGTCACCAGATGCAGAATACGACTTATGGTTAAGTACTGGACGTGTGCTAGAACATTGGCATTCAGGTTCAATGACCGCACGTGTTCCAGAGCTGCACAAAGCTTTCCCTGATGCTGTAATTTTTATGCACCCAGATGATGCCAAAGAGCGCGGACTACGTCGTGGTGAAGAATGTTTAATTCAGTCTCGTCGCGGTGAAGTTAAAACACGTGTTGAAACGAGAGGGCGTAATCGTCCACCTAAAGGACTAGTATTTATGCCTTGGTTCGATGCGAAACAATTAACTAATAAACTAACGCTTGATGCAACTGATCCGCTTTCAAAAGAAACGGATTACAAAAAGTGTGCTGTGAAAATAGTTAAAGTTTAAGGGCATTACTCTGGTTTTATTACTGAATAAACATGACGTAGTAGTAGGAACGTAACATGACAGCTGACAATATTCGAAAACCAAGAACGATTTCTAGACGCCAGTTTATTACTGATGCTGGACGTGGCGTTTGTGGTTCAAGTTTATTAGGGCTCGGACTTGCTGGCTATGCTAAGCAATCACAGAGTTTGTCAGCTCAATGTTTACGTCCACCGGGAGCATTAGCAGAAGAAGACTTTTTAGCAGCATGTGTGCGCTGTGGTCTGTGTGTTGAGGCTTGTCCTTACGACACACTGAAGTTAGGCAGAATGTTCGAGCCGGTAACAACGGGAACACCTTATTTTGATGCAAGCTTGATTCCGTGCGAAATGTGTGAGGATATACCTTGCCAAACTGCATGTCCAACAGGGGCTATTTCACCTGAACTGGAATCAATTAATGATGCGAAAATGGGGGTCGCCGTTCTTATTGACAGAGAAACTTGTCTTAACGTTCAAGGATTACGTTGCGATATTTGTCACCGGGTATGCCCGTTGATTGATGAAGCGATTACCTTGGAGTTGGAACGCAATACACGCACAGGACATCACGCAATGTTTATTCCAACCGTACATTCAGATGTATGTACGGGTTGTGGAAAATGTGAGCATGCATGTCCGTTAGAAGAAGCTGCGATAAAAATACTACCAAGAGAAATAGCGAAAGGTGAGTTAGGCCATCATTACCGTTGGGGTTGGATTGAAAAAGATAATGCTGGCGGTTCATTAATTGATGAAGTACTTGATTTACCTGATCGACTACCTGACGGAGGCTCATTATGAAAGCGTCAGTAGGTCAAGAAGCTATAGAACAAAAAGGTTGGTTAGGCGCACATAAATATTTACTTTTAAGGCGGTTAAGTCAAATAGGGATCTTATCACTATTTTTACTAGGCCCTTTATATAGTATCTGGATAATTAAAGGGAATTTAAGTTCAAGCTTGTTGTTGGATGTTGTTCCAATGACAGACCCTTTTATGCTTTTACAAGCATTTGCTGCAGGGCATATTCCAGAGTTAACGGCTATTTTAGGTGCACTTATTGTATTAGCTTTTTACTTTATTTTTGGTGGACGCTTTTTTTGCTCTTGGGTCTGTCCTGTAAACATAATTACTGATAGCGCACATTGGTTGCGTAGAAAATTAAAAATTAGAACGTCAACAAAGTTATCTCGAAAAACACGCTTTTGGGTGTTGGCTATGTCATTAGTATTACCCGTGTTATTAGGGACAATGGCATGGGAACTGATTAACCCTGTATCGATGCTGCATCGCGGTATTATTTTTGGTATGGGACTAGGTTGGATAGTGATACTTGGCATTTTCTTATTTGATTTATTGCTCGTAGAGCATGGCTGGTGCGGTCATATTTGTCCATTAGGTGCTTTTTATAACCTTGTAGGTCGATATAGCCCAATCAAAGTATCAGCATATCAGCGTGAAAAATGTGATAAATGCATGGACTGCTTTACTGTTTGTCCAGAGCCAGAGGTGCTTAAAATGCCATTGTTTGGTGAGAATAAGGGCTTTGGTCCAATGATATCATCAGCTGATTGTACAAATTGTGCACGTTGTATTGACGTGTGTTCACAAGATGTTTTTAAAATAACGACAAGATTGCCTATTAAGGCGGAGGTAAAACAATGAGAATATTACCGATTATAATAATCATATTGGGAACATTTCTAGCGAGTTCATCGTTAGCTGAAGAAGTAAACCCTGGTGGTTTAGCAACTATTCGTGGTGCGGCAACACTTGACGAAACTAAAAAACCGGAAGCATTAAAACGAGTACCTAAAGATAGAAGCCCAATTAAGCGTAACTATGTACATCAGCCTCCTGTAGTTCCTCATCAAACTAGAGGGTATCGTGTCGACCTAAATAGCAATAAATGTTTAAATTGCCATAGCTGGAAATATGCAAGAGAGACAGGTGCGACAAAAATTAGTTTAACGCATTTTGAGACTCGTGATGGTAAAACACTATCAGATGTATCGCCTCGTCGCTATTTTTGCTTACAGTGCCATGTAACTCAAGCCGATGCAGCACCACTGGTAGAGAATACCTTTAAACCCGTTGATTCATTAAATAATGAATAAACAGTGGCGATAATAAGGGGTATAACATGCTAAAAAATTTTTGGACGTTTTTAAAATCGCCAAGCAGCGCGGCTATGTGGTTAATTCTTGCCATTGGTTTCGCAGGTGGGGTTATCTTTTGGGGCGGTTTTAATACCGCACTGGAAGTGACTAACACTGAAGAGTTCTGTATTGGTTGTCATGAAATGCAAGACAATGTTTATCAAGAGTATAAAGAAACTATTCACTATGCCAACCGTTCTGGTGTTCGTGCTACTTGTCCTGATTGTCATGTGCCGAAAAAATGGACTGATAAAATTGTTCGTAAAATTGCCGCGAGTAAAGAGGTTTGGGGAGCTCTAACTGGCCTGATTGACACTCGTGAAGAGTTTGTTGATCATCGCCGTTCTATGGCTGAACGAGAGTGGAAGCGTATGAAAGATAACGATTCACTAGAGTGTCGCAACTGCCATAACTTTGAGTATATGGACTTCACCGAACAGGGTAATCGTAGTGTGAAAATGCACTCAGACGCTCTCGCATCGGGAGAGAAAACTTGTATTGATTGTCATAAAGGCATCGCACATGAATTACCAGATATGAAAGGTGTTGAAAACTGGTAGAGCCTAATTATAAGCTGAAGTTTTAAACATCAAAAAGCCGAGCTAAATGCTCGGCTTTTTATATTCAGGACGAATGGTATGTCATGGTCACATGGCCGTTCATAGTCATCCATGACTCCTCGGCATTAATACATCCATGTATGTCGATGTGAAAGAACGACGATATTCAGGCCTCCCCTGACATCCTGTTTTTCGAGGCCTTAGTACATCCATATATGTAATGTCGTGACCATATGGCCGTTTATAGTCATCCATGATTCTTTGGCGCTAATAAATCCATGTAGGTTGATGTGAACGAACGTCGATATTAAGCTCTTTTTCAGGCATCCAGCTTTTCTAAACATTAGTGCATTCATGCACACTTTACCCAAAGGTAAAGCTTAGTTCTGATTATTCAATACTAGCGGCGGATGCTGAAGGTGTTTTAATTACGGTGATTGTTTTTTAGTCATTAGACCATCGACCAGTTGTAGACATTCAGACGAAATAGTTGTATAAAAATAAAGCGATTTAGAGTGTGGCCTACTCTAAAATAATGAAATTCATTAGCAATATTAGCGGTTATAGCGCCGCTGGTTGGATTTCTAGAGCTTTAACACATGAGTGATTATGAATCTGACGACAAAAAATCTGTCTAAGTATTTAAACTACGCGCAAAAAGTAATGGTTAAAGTCTCCCAAACTTAAAAATAATAATATAGGGATTTTACAGTGATTAAAAAAATTATGACTCGACTGGCCATAGCAACCACATGGTGCTTAGCCAGCTTCTACTCTTTAGCTAGTGACAATTACCTTGTCGGGCGTGGCATCCATGATGTAACGGGACCTGCCGCAGAAGTCGGCATGATGGGGTATGCAGAACTAAATCAAAAAACCTCAGGTATACTCGACAGGCAGTGGGCACGTGCGTTTGTTGTTGCGGAGCCGAATGGCAAGCGAGTAGTTTTCGTCAATGTTGACCAAGGTGCAGTATTTCAATCTATTACACAAGGAGTTGTAGCAAAGTTAAAAAATAAATATAACGGTCTTTACCATGAAGATAATATTATATTAAGCGCAACGCATACCCATGGTTCAGCTGGCGGACATTCAAACTATGCCCTTTATAATGTAACCGTTTTAGGATTTATTAAGCAAAATTATGATGTAATTGTTGATGGTATCTATCAAGCTATTGTTAAAGCACATAACGATCTTAAACCCGGCAGCTTATATCTAAATAAGGGTGACTTAACAACAGCGAGCATTAATCGCTCTATAGAAGCGTTTAATAGTAATCCTGAAAGCGGAAATACTTCGAGCATTGATCCTGAGATGACGGTATTAAAGTTTACGCAAAATGGCCATGAAGTTGGCATGATCAATTGGTTTGCAACGCATGGCGTATCAATGCCAAAAACTAATACCTTATTGACTTCTGATAATAAAGGTTATGCGCAATACCTATTTGAAAAGAAATTAAAAAACTCTAATTACCGCGATAATGATGACTTTGTTGCTGCTTTTGCACAAAGTAATGCTGGTGATATGACACCAAACCTTAATTTAGATGGTACTGGCCCTGCGAGTGACCCATTAAGCAGTACTAAAATTATCGGACAAAGACAGTATGATAAAGCCGTTAGTTTATATAATAGCGCCTCAGAAAAAGTGACAGGGGATATTGACTTTCGCCATCGCCATGTTGACTTTTCAGCTCAAACCGTTGGTGCTGAATTCACTGATGGTGTGGCGAAATCGACATGCAAAGCGGCTTTAGGTACGGCTTTTGGTGCCGGAACGGAAGACGGGCGAGGTTTAGATTTTTTTAGTGAAGGTGACTTAAATTCAAACCCCTTTTGGTCTGTTATCACGTGGGTACTCAGTCAGCCAACGGCTGAACAGGCTGAATGTCATTTGCCAAAACCTATTCTTGTTGCGCAAGGAAACTTTCAACCTTACCCGTGGAGCCCTGACGTTTTACCTGTTTCTATCATTAAAATAGGTCAATTGGGTCTTTTAGCGGTACCCGGTGAGTTTACAATAACCGCTGGTCGTCGTTTGAAAAATACAGTGGCGACGGTTGATGGCACAGGGATAAATCATCTGGTAGTCGCTGGTTATGCGAATGCATATTCTGGTTATGTTACAACAAAAGAAGAATATGATGTGCAACATTATGAAGGGGGGTCAACGCACTTTGGACCATGGACATTAGCGGCTTATCAGCAGTCATTTAAGCGCTTAGCGAATAGTCTAGCAACTGATATCGCGCCAGAGTTCCCTGAAAATGAACCGACTTTGAGAGAGCTTGCTGATAGTCAACTTAATTTTCAAACGGGTGTTGTGCATGATCAAGCACCAATTTTTAAATCAATAGGGCAGGTAGTTAATCAACCAAGACGTCAATATAGTGCTGGTGAGATTGCCAAGGCTACTTTTTGGTCAGGTCATCCGAAAAATAACTTGAATACAATGGGCAGTTTTTTGGCTGTACAACAGTTGATCGGGAATACATGGAAGACGGTGTTAAATGATAATGACTGGGAAACTCGTTATCATTGGCAGCGAATAGACGGTTTTTGGGGCACAAGTCAAGTCACGATTGAATGGCATATTCCAAATAATGTAAAGGCAGGGGATTATAGATTGGTTCATTATGGCCATGAGAAAAAGCCATTTAGTGGCAGCATAAAGTCTTATACAGGGGTTAGTCGAAACTTTCAGGTTAACTAACCTCAGTTCGGCTTAAGCAATGCCATCCAATAAAGCTATTTAATTGCCTATCTACGTTGTTGATGTACCAAATAGCTCGCTATTCGGATACATAAACGTTTTGATATCCACTTAACTATCACCATTGGAAATAGAGGATTCATCAAAAGCCTTCCTTATCAATGAATTATGACATCCATTAAACCGAGTTGAGGTTAACTAGTTTTTAGCGCTGTCCCCAAGTTCATCTTTAACGGACTTGGGGATAGGCTTTTTGTAGTTTAAAGCTTTTTAGACATTACTATCGCATCTTCATAACCAAAGCCAGTGTTACTTGGGTAATACCCTGTTCTACGCGATATCTCGGTAAAACCTTGGTTGATATATAGCATTTGTGCACTAATATTTTTTGCTCGCACTTCTAGAAAGATTTTCTCTGTATTTAACATTTTACAGTGATAAATAAATTGTAATAACAGGGTTTTACCATGGCCATTACCTTGTTGCTCTGGTGCAACACATATATCCATTAAGGTTGATTCCCCCGCAACGTGCTCGCCAACATAAAAACCGACGGCGTTATCGCTAACTGTTAAATACTTGCCAAAGTAGCGGCCATCAATACAGCTGCGAAATGTTTTTTCACTCCATGGATGTGGATGGCAAGCGAGTTCAATAATCATCAGTTCATCAACACTGTCTTGGCTGATCGGCGTAAAAAGGTTGTTTGTTTTTTGATTCATGTCGAGCTTAAAGATCCTATTGATTGCCAAAGCGACTTCTTCAACTGTGCTGAATTAGCAATGGTATTTAAATCGGGAGTTATTAGACAATTATGGCTAAATTCAATTTGATCACCTTTGCTTAATTGCCAATTGATCAGGCCTAAATCAATTTGATTATTTTGAACAGATAAGTCAGCTCGGCTTACACCCAAACATTGAATAACATCTCTAAAGAGCTGTTGGTTGAGTAATTCTTGTAAATCGATACTAATAACTTCAGTAGTTGCTAGCGATTGAGTTAATTCATCATTATTCGTTGGTATTTGCTTGTTTTTAGTTTCGTTAGTGTTAGTAGTACTTTCATCACTTATTGGTGCAGACTGGTATACATGAGCAGGTAAGTCTCGCCTTTGCCACACAGTTATTCCCATGGCGTGTAATAAATCGAATTGTCTTTTAGTTATGCTCATTTTCAATAATTACTCTGTAATAAGACATGTTTTAAATCACTGCTATCATGACAGAGTTTAGATAGTGGAAAAACTAGAATTTATAAATAACGGGTAACAAATTTAAAAATAGCTTCAAGGAATTAAATAATAGAAAGCTTCGAACTTACGGGTTAGACATATCAAAAAAATTTTATATAGTCTTAAAACGAGAAAAGCCTCGACATAAGTCGAGGCTTTAGAATATGGCAGGGGTGGAGAGATTCGAACTCCCAACCGTCGGTTTTGGAGACCGCTGTTCTACCAATTGGAACTACACCCCTGCAACGGACTCGAATTATACTGATGCAAAGCCAAAGGTAAAGGGGTAATTTAAAAAAAATGACTGTTCGCTTAAATAATCAGCTAATCAGTCGTTTTTAGAGCAGTTAGCCTGTCTGTTGCTGTTTTATTGCTCAAGATTGCATGCCGATAGTTGTGTATATTAATTTAGTTTATTTTTGCCAATAACAAAATCTTGATTTTTCAGGGTAAGGATAAACATCGGCATAAACGCCTTTAGCGACGGCGCGTTGACAACTTTGCCAATATTTTGCTTCCAATAGGTTTGCGTGATGACGTAGAAAGGCTTCTCGGTAGCGTTTATTTGCTAATGCAAAAGTGGCTATTTCTTCTGGGAAAACATCTCCAGGATCTACTGAATACCAAGGCTCGGAAGCGTAGATTTGTTCTTCAGTTATTGCTTCTGGTTTAACGCGAAAGTTTACTTCATTCATATAGGTGATTTCATCGTAGTCATAAAAAATCACTCGGCCATGGCGGGTAACACCAAAATTTTTCAATAGCATATCGCCTGGAAATATATCGGCAGCAATTAATTGTTTTATCGCTTTACCATAGCCGTACATAGCATTATCAACTTCTTCATCACTGGCGTTAACAAGGTATAGGTTGAGTGGTGTCATTTTACGTTCAATATACATATGTTTTATGACAACTAAACCATTCTCATAGCGCAATAATGAAGGAGCAACCGTATTAAGTTCTGTTAATAGCTCTGCAGAAAACCTATCTCTAGGAAACGCCACTTCTGAATATTCCATGGTATCTGCCATACGACCAACACGGTCATGCAATTTAACTAAACGGTATTTACCTTTTACATCTGCACGGGTCATATTTTTACTAGGGGAGAACTTGTCTTTTATAATTTTAAAAACATAAGGGTACGATGGTAAGGTGAATACCGACATCACCATACCTTTAATGCCGGGTGCAAGGTCAAGTTTATCCTCACTGTTATCAAGATGGTTTAAGAAATCGCGATAAAACTGGGTTTTCCCTTGTTTATGAAATCCAATAGCAGAATATAAGTCAGCTTGTGTTTTGTGGGGAATTAAGCGATTAAGAAACTCAACCAGCGCATGAGGGTGCTGACAATCAACAAAAAAGTAAGCGCGGGCAAAGCCAAATACGACTGCCATTTGTTCACCGTCAGTGATCAAGGCATCAATATAAAGCCCGTCTTTTTCATTATTTAGTAGTGAAATAATGAAAGGGGTTTTACCTGCAGGTGAAATAACTCGGCCAATAATGTAAGCCCCTTTATTGCGATAAAAAACAGAATCTAAAATATCAAATTGTAAATCAGACAACTGGTAGCGAGTTTTATGGGCTTGCTGGCGAAATTTGGCAATAAGAGTATTAACATCTTTTTTTAAATGAGCAAAAGGCACTGAAAAATTTTGGCTTTTCATAATATGACTAATCGTTTGAAAAAGCCCAGTTTCTGCAGGGTGGTAACTGGTGAATATTTTCGGTGTTGGCAAGGCATCTAATCGTGTGGCTGTTGATTGCACAAAAATATAGGCGTTGTGATAATACTTACGCTCAAATAAATGGCAAAAAACCGAATTATAAAAGCTTTCTGCTAGTTCTGGTTGCCGGTGTTTGCTCAGTAACTCTATGTAGGAGTTTTTAACATATTGCCAAAGTTCATCATCTAAGGAAGTAATAAAAAAATCTTGTTTTATGGTACATAAGGTTTCTTCGACCCGTTGCTCGTAAAAGTCAGTACGTGCTTTCGCGGCATTTTGCACTTGTGACCATTGGTATTGCTCGAAACGTTGTTTTGCCGTTTGAGTTATTTCACTATAAAGGTAAATGTGGCGTTCAAAGCCATTAACAATGGTTTTAGCTATTGCGAAAGCAAGATTTTTCATGGGCTTACCTATTAAAAAGTTTGATTTCAGCATACGCCAAAATGGTTGTTTTAAGTGATTGTTTTTAAATTATAGTCACTATTAACCATGGTGATAGCGCTTTAGCATTAGTGAATAAATTTTGCTCTTAATTCTCGTGTAGTTTTATCAGTTATTGCTTGCTATTAGTGGCATGCAGCACTAAAATTACGCGTTTTTTCACTTTTTAAACTAATAAAATTATCATGCGCGTAGCCGATTTTTCATTTGAATTACCCGAAGAGCTTATCGCTCGTTATCCAAAAGCCGATCGTTCAGCTAGCCGCTTGATGGCGATGAATGGTGATAGTGGCACAATTACTGATGAGACCTTTACTGACTTGATTGACCATATTGAGCCAGGAGATTTGTTAGTATTTAACAATACCCGCGTTATTCCTGCACGCCTGTTTGGCCAAAAAGCCAGTGGTGGCAAGCTAGAAGTACTGGTTGAACGTTTATTGGATGAAAATCGAGTGCTTGCGCATATTCGCTGTAGCAAATCACCTAAACCAGGCAGTGAAATTTTACTTGAAGGTGAAGTTAAAGCGACTATGGTCGCAAGACACGATGCTTTATTTGAACTTAAATTTCATGGTGAAAAGTCAGTACTTACAGTCTTAGATGAAATTGGCCATATGCCATTACCGCCATATATTGACCGACCTGATGAAGATAGCGATCGTGAACGCTATCAAACGGTTTATAACGAAAAACCAGGTGCGGTAGCAGCGCCTACGGCAGGTTTACACTTTGATAATGAAATGATGGCACAACTTAAAGCCAAAGGCGTTAATTTCGCTTTTGTTACTTTGCATGTGGGCGCAGGCACCTTTCAACCAGTAAAAGTTGATGAAATTGCCGATCACGTTATGCATGCTGAATATATTGAAGTACCAATTGAAGTTGTCGAACAAATTAATCAAACCAAAGCCAATGGCGGTAAAGTTATTGCTGTTGGCACCACTTCCGTGCGCTCTTTAGAAAGTGCAGCCAAAATTGCTAAGAATCAGAACAAGGAATTTGGTGAGTATTATGGAGATACCGATATTTTTATCACTCCAGGCTACGAATTTCAAATAGTCGACGCGTTAGTGACTAATTTTCATTTATCAGAATCAACCTTATTGATGTTAGTTAGTGCCTTTTCTGGCTACGATAATATTATCACAGCTTATAAACACGCAGTTGCTAAGCAATACAGGTTTTTTAGTTATGGTGACGCGATGTTCTTAACTAAAAAAGCAAAATGCTAAGAAAATAAAAGATTAACAGATTAAAAGATTAAGCTCGAAAATTTATAGATACCCAATTGAAAGATTATCAGCAACTAGCACCTCTAGTTGTTAACACGAAAGAGCTGCTAGCCTGTTTCGCTAGTTGGTGAAGGATAGAGAATGACAGATAAAACAGAAAAGAAAGCTATGCAGTACGAATTATTGACCACTGACGGAAAAGCAAGACGTGGCCGTTTAACATTTGAACGTGGCACCGTAGAAACGCCAGCATTTATGCCCGTGGGTACTTACGGTACTGTTAAAGGTATGAAAACTGAAGAAGTTGCGGCAACGGGGGCAGAAATACTGTTAGGTAATACCTTTCATTTAATGTTGCGTCCGGGCACTGAAATTATTGAGCAACATGGTGGTTTACATGGTTTTATGAACTGGGATAAGCCAATTTTAACTGATTCTGGCGGTTTCCAAGTTTTTAGCTTAGGCAAAATGCGTAAAATCACTGAAGAAGGGGTTAAATTTAGTTCACCGGTTAATGGTGAAAAAATTATGCTAACCCCTGAACGTTCGATGGAAGTACAGAATAGTTTAGGCTCAGATATTGTCATGATATTTGATGAGTGTACGCCGTATCCAGCCAGTCATGAAGAATCGAAAGTTTCTATGGAGCTTTCATTACGTTGGGCACAGCGTTCTAAAGATGCGCATCAAGGTAACTCAAACGCATTGTTTGGTATTGTACAAGGCGGCATGTATGAAGATTTACGTGAAGTTTCCGTTAACGGCTTAACGGGTATCGACTTTGATGGCTATGCCATTGGTGGCTTATCAGTTGGTGAGCCAAAAGAAGATATGATTCGAATATTAGATCATACCACCCCCTTGATACCGGAGAATAAACCCCGATATCTTATGGGAGTAGGCAAACCTGAAGATTTAGTTGAAGGTGTTCGTCGTGGTATTGATATGTTTGATTGTGTTATGCCAACACGTAACGCGCGTAACGGACATTTATTTGTTACCAATGGTGTGATAAAAATTAGAAATGCTCGTCATAAAACAGACACAGGTCCATTAGATCCAGACTGTGATTGTTATACTTGTAAAAACTATTCTCGTGCTTATTTACATCATTTAGACAAATGTAACGAGATTTTAGGTTCGCAATTGAATACCATGCATAACTTACGTTTTTATCAACGTGTTATGAAAGGATTGCGTGATGCAATAGAGCAAGGCAAACTAGAAGAGTTTGTTGCCGAATTTTACGCATTACGCGATTTACCTGTTCCGCCAATAGCTGGCGTAGAAACAAGTAAAGAAACAGATTAAAACTTTAACCGGTTTACATTCACCATTTACAAAAAGCATTAATTAGAACACCTAATTAGAGAAAATAATAAGAGGAATTTATGAGTTTATTTATTAGCCAAGCCCACGCCGCTGCAGCACCTGCTCAATCAGCTGACGGAACTTCAATGTTAATTATGTTAGCGGTATTTGGTTTAGTGTTTTATTTTATGATTTACCGTCCACAAGCTAAGCGTGTAAAAGAGCACAAGAGCTTGATGTCTGAATTGTCGAAAGGTGATGAAGTATTAACACAAGGTGGCATTGTTGGTAAAATTGTTAAAGTTTCTGATGAAAAAGACTTTATCGTAGTAAGCATTGCTGAAGGTACCGAGGTTACAGTGCAAAAAGGTGCTATTAACGCGGTATTACCAAAAGGCACAATGAAGTCTCTATAAGGAGACTTTATTGTTTTAGCTACATAGTTACATTGAAAGTGCTGCTTGATAATTTGTCAATTGGCACTTTTGCGTAACTATAACAATGAAATATTTATGAATTTCACTTTGATTTTGCGTTGTTAAATACGTTGTTGAATTAAAGCGAGTTAAAAGAAAATAGGATGATATTGTGTTAAACAAATATCCATTATGGAAGTCATTAATGGTGCTATTTATAGTCGCCATTGGTGCAATCTATGCGTCGCCAAACCTATATCCTGAAGACCCTGCAGTACAACTTTCTGGCTTACGTGGCGTAGAAACAACCGCAGCAACTTTAGATACAGTTAAGTCACACTTAGACGAAAACAATATTTCTTACGCGAATATCGCGATGGAAAAAGGTCAAGTGTTAGCGCGTTTTAAGAACACTGAAGAGCAGCTTAAAGCACGTGATTTACTTGATGACATTATGGGCGAAGAGTATTCAGTCGCTTTAAACCTGACTCCAGCAACACCTTCATGGTTAGCAAGTATTGGCGGTACGCCAATGAAGTTAGGTTTAGATTTAAGTGGTGGTGTTAGCTTCCTAATGGAAGTTAACATGCAGGAAGCTATCGTTAAGGTACAAAAAAGCTTAGTTGATGATTTCCGCACAGGCTTACGTGGCGAAAAAATACGTTACCGTTCAGTGAAAAATACTAACGATAGCATCAATGTGCAATTTCGTAATGCTGAAGACTTAGAAAAAGCAGAAACTTTTCTTTCAAAGCAAAATCGTGATTTATTGTTTGTTAGTAATGAAGGTAACTTAACATTATCAGCAAGCATGACTGAGCAAAAACTAAAAGAAACTCGCGAGTATGCACTGCAACAAAACATTACTATTATTCGTAACCGTGTTAACGAACTAGGTGTTGCTGAGCCATTAGTACAACGCCAAGGTAAAAAGCACATTGTTATTGAATTACCGGGTGTTCAAGATACTGCGAAAGCAAAAGAAATTTTAAGTGCTACGGCAACCATTGAATTTCGTTTAGTTGATACTGAAGGCGATTTAGGTGCGGCGCTTAACGGCCGAGTTCCAGGTAGCTCACAATTATTAAAAGAACGTAACGGTCAACCTGTGTTGTTGAAAAAACGTGTGATGCTTACTGGTGATCATATTGTTGACGCTGGTTCAAGTTTTGATGAATATAGCCGACCACAAGTTAATATTACTTTAGATTCTGCTGGCGGTAACAAAATGTCAAGCAACACCAAAAGTAATATTGGTAAGCCTATGGCGACAGTATTTATCGAATTTAAGCCAACTGATCGCGTCGATTCAGAAGGTAATACTATCTTCGAAAAAGTTGAAGAAGTGATCAGTGTTGCCACTATTCAAGCGCGCTTAGGTAAAACTTTCCGTATTACTGGTGCTGGTAGTCAAGCTGAAGCACATAACTTAGCATTATTACTTCGAGCAGGTGCTTTAGTTGCACCAATTCAAATTGTAGAAGAGCGTACTGTTGGTCCAACATTAGGTGCTGAAAACGTACAGTTGGGTTTTCAAGCTATTATGTTAGGTTTTGGCTTAGTATTCTTATTCATGCTGGTTTATTACCGAGCTTTTGGCATAGTTGCCAACTTAGCGTTAGGCGCAAACTTAGTGATGATTATTGGTGTTATGTCAATGATGCCAGGAGGTGCGGCATTAACGTTACCTGGTATGGCCGGTATTGTATTAACCGTCGGTATGGCAGTTGACGCCAACGTACTTATTTTTGAACGTATACGTGAAGAAATTCGTGAAGGTAAATCAATTCAGCAATCAATTCACCAAGGTTATGATGCAGCATTTTCGACAATTATTGATGCTAACATCACCACCTTAATTGCCGCATTGATTCTATTTGCTGTTGGTACAGGGCCTATCAAAGGTTTCGCGATAACATTATCAATCGGTATTCTTACGTCAATGTTTACAGCTGTTGTCGGTACTCGTACCGTCGTTAATGCTGTTTGGGGCGGTAAACGTCTCGATAAACTGTCTATATAGGGCTTCAATATTATGCAAATATTACAATTAAAAGATACTGTTGCCTTTATGAGTTACCGTAAGGTAGCTCTATTGTTAAGTATCGTACTTATGTTAGCTTCGGTTTTTTCGTTGGCAACTAACAAACTTAACTTTGGTTTAGATTTTACAGGCGGTACCTTAATTGAAGTTGGCTTTGAGCAAACGGCTGATTTGAATAAAATTCGCGCAATCATGGAAACTAATGGTTTTGATGATGCTGTGGTTAAATTTTATGGCTCAAGCCGTGATGTGGTTATTCGCCTTGCAACTCGTGAAGGTGTAAAAGCAGAGATGCTTGGTAACCAAGTGCTTGATATTCTTCAATCGGGCACTGGCGATAAAATCGATATGCGTCGTATTGAGTTTGTTGGCGCTAGTGTTGGTGATGAACTAGCAGAGCAGGGCGGTTTAGCGATGCTAACAGCCCTTATCTGTATACTCGTTTATGTTGCTTTTCGTTTTGAATGGCGCTTTGCTTTAGGCTCTGTTATCGCGTTATTTCACGATGTATTACTGACCTTAGGTTTATTCTCGGTGTTGCAACTAGAGTTCGATTTAACGGTACTCGCGGCAATATTAGCGGTAATAGGTTACTCGCTTAATGATACTATTGTTGTCTCGGATCGTATTCGAGAAAACTTTAGAAAAATACGTGTAGGTGGTCCGGAAGAAGTGATTAATATTTCTTTAACACAAACCTTGTCACGTACTGTTATTACTTCAATAACAACTTTATTAGTATTAGCAGCCTTGTTCTTTCAAGGTGGCGCACTAATACATGGTTTTGCTACGGCATTATTATTAGGTGTATTTGTTGGTACCTACTCTTCAGTTTACGTTGCTAGCTCAATTGCATTAGCATTAGGTATTTCAAAAGAAGACTTAATTCCTGAAGTGATTGAAAAAGAAGGCGCGGATCAAGAAGAAATGACACCGTAACCAGTAGTAAATAATTTGTTCAATTGATCATTTACTGAATATAAAAAGCCGAGCAACTTTGCTCGGCTTTTTATATTCAGGCCGTTCTTAGCCATCCATGGCTTCACGGCATTAGTGCATCCATGCACGTCGATGAATGGTCAGCTTTTTTGTTCCAGACAAAAGCTAAGTACCTACATCCGTGTAGGCAATGTCATGATGCCAAAAGTGGTAAAGAGTGACGATGCTCCTCAAATAACCTAAATCAAGATAGCAAGTGAGCCAATAATATTTTTCTAAAAAACCACCAACAGCGCTTTATTTTATTGTTCCCCCTTGCACACCATCGTATATATAACACCCCATGAACGATTGTAATATTTCTAACTTATTATTGTCATCGTCCCGTCAAGTTACTGAAACAAAAACTACATATTATTTCAACAATTCTGTCATTTTCGCTCCGTACTATTATCGCAAATTTTTTAATAATAAATCTGCGGAGCAGAACCGAAATGAGTATCAAAAATCTATTTAAAGTAAGTGTAATTGCAAGTGCTATCGCTTTAGTTGGTTGTGGTGGCGATATCAAAATTGAGCCAACCGTAAATGATAACAGTGTTGATAATAGTACCAATAACTCAAACAACACCGACGGTGGCGGCAATAGTGGTGATACTAATCCATGTGCAACACGCGGCGAATTACAAGGTTCGTACGACGGTCGCGATTGTAATTACACTGCCGCATTTGCTAGTAAAAATATCGAAATAGAAACAGACTTAACATTCAATGAATTACCTAATGACGGTGTTCACGTTTTCAATGGCGCCCTGTTAATGGGTAAAGACTGTGACACTACTACAGGTTGTACTATTGCGGCTAATGGCCCAACGTTAACTGTTGTTGAAGGAGCCAATTTAGCGTTTACTTCCGGTGAAGCCATTATTCGTATTGGCCGTGGCGCAAAAATTAATGCTATCGGCACTTTAGAAAAACCTATTACCTTTACTTCTGCTAATGCCTACGACCGTTTAGATGTTGTCGGTAACGGTGCTCAGTTTGCCGACTGGGGCGGCATTATCATTAATGGTTTTGGTATTACTAACCAATGTACTGATGCACAACGTGCGGCAAGTACATGTAACGTAACAACAGAAGGTGTTACCAGCTACTTTGGTGGTAATAACAATGCTGACAGTAGTGGTACTATTGAATTTGCTAACATTTGGTACGCAGGCTCAGGTCCACGTTCAGGTGGTGAAGGTGATGACCTTAACTCACTAACATTGAATGCTGTTGGCTCAGGTTCAGCATTTGACTATATTCATATTCATCAAGGCTTTGATGACGGTATTGAATTCTTCGGTGGCGCTGCAGATATTAGCCATATTGTGGTAACAGATACTCAAGATGACGCCATTGATGTTGACGCTGGTTGGCAGGGTAACGGCCAATACATATTTGTTAAGCACGGAACAGTTAAAACTAAAAGCGATGTGATTGTTGACGGTGTGACCATTCCTGCAGGCTCAGATGTATTTATGGGTAACAACGGTTTTGAAACTGACGGTGAAAAAAATGGCGGGGCAGAATACTCACAAGCACCAACCTCAAACCCAACGTTTGCAAACGTAACGGTTATAACAACTGACGGTAGTTCAGTGCGCGATGACGACCCATCACAAGCTTTTAAATTCGATGATGCGATTAAATCAATGTACTACAACACCTTAATTGTTAAAACAGAAGGTGCTAATGGTACTAACTGTATCGAGCATAAGTCTGATGGCGAAATCAATGTTGATTCCGTATCGTTCTCAAACTCTGTGATGGCGTGTATTAATGAATTTAAAGGTGAGCAAACATTTATTTCAGGTAAAGAGCCTGTAGCATTAACAGGTACAGCAAAAGCTGACTGGTTTGATAATAGCGCTACAAGCCAACGTATTTCTAGCACATCAAGTGTACTTGCCAATGCCTTTGCAACTGATGTTGATTCAGCTGATATCACGATAACGGCAAATGACTTATCAGGCTTAGATGCTTTTTTCCAAGCGGGTAATTACATCGGCGCCGTATCTGAAAATGACACAAACTCAGATTGGTATAAATGGGTTGAAGCCGCGGTTACCGCAGCAGATCAAGACTAATTAAACGCTTATTTAGCTAATAAGGCGTAGCTAATCCTACGCCTTTTAAATGACTTGATTTGAGAGCAGGATTTAAAAATGACAACTCAACATAGACTTAAAAGAGTTTCTTTTGCCGTGGGGCTGGCACTACTTGCCCAAACTTCCAACGTAATTGCACAAGGCACACCCGAAGAGAACGATGTAATGGAAGAGGTTGTAGTTAAAGCAACTCGATTACAGGGCAGTGCGGCCGCCGTTATAGAAGAACGACGCAGCCAGGCGTTTGTTGCTGATATTTTAGGTGCAGACCAAATTTCAAAAACGGGTGATAGTGATGCCGCCGCCGCATTACGACGAGTGACGGGCTTAACGTTAGTTGACGGTAAGTTTATCTATGTACGTGGTTTAGGCGAACGCTATTCAAGCGTACGGTTAAACGGCGCAAATATTCCAAGCCCTGACTTAACTCGAAATGTGGTACCGCTTGATTTATTCCCCGCGAGCATTATTGAAAGCTTATCAGTACAAAAAGCCTATTCACCGTCTATGCCTGCGGCGTTTGGCGGTGGTGCTATCGACATTCGAACAAAATCAGTCCCTAAAGATTTTGTCGCCAGTGTTGAAGTCGGTTTAGCTTATGATGAGAATTCACAAGACGGTTTTACCTACAACCGCCAAGGCAATGGCCTACCTAATGAACTTAAAGATGCCATTAGCCAATACAAAGGTGATTTTTCGCCCCGTAATATTATTTTAAAAGATAACTTGGTTGATACCGATGCCGCCACGCGTGGTGAACAAGCGCAAACTATTAACCAAGGTTTATTAAAGTCATTGCCACGTAATATGGTGATGAAAGACGACTCACTTGACCCTACATATAACGTAAAGGCCTCAATAGGTAACTCGTTTGACGAAAGTTATTTTGGCGGTCAAATAGGCTTCTTGGCTGCGGTTTCATACGATAACAAATGGCAATTCACTAACAAAAAATCAGCGGTAGTCAGCGAAAACTTTTCTGATGACTGTAGTGAAACGCTACTCAATGATGAACAAATTGCAAACGCTTGTTATAACACCGTAAAAAACTCGCAAGTTACCACTGGAAATGAGCGCTTAAGTGCAGTATTTAATCTCGGTTATAAACTGGATAATCATGAATTGTCTTGGAGTAATATTTACTTAGAAGATAATGAAGACGAAAGTGTTATTGGTGTTATCGAAAGCCCGAACGGCAGTACCGTCGATACCATTTATGGTAATGGCCAAGCGCAGCGTTTGCATGAACTTAACTATGAAGAACGTTCACTTAAAATTATGCAGTTCACCGGTAAGCATACCTTTACCAAGCTTTTAGGTTTAGGTGCTGATTGGCAATATACCGAGTCTACCGCAGAAACTGAAATTCCAACCGACGTGAAATATAAGTTTATTGATACCTATGCCGATGGCGCGTATCAAAGCTCACATATCACGGGTGATGACAACCGAGCGGTATTTTCATATTTATCGTTAGAAGATAACGTTAAATCATACAATGGTAATGTGACTTTACCTTTGTATTTTCAAGATATCGAACTTGAGTTTAAAGTTGGGTACGACTTTTCAGATAAAGGCCGTTACTACAGCACCTCAAGCTTTACCGTTAATAATAAAAGCGGCATTAAAATCCCCGTCAACACCGGTGCTGACTCCGTACTTAGCGTGACAAATTACCTGAGTGACGAACTACTTGATAACAATAGTATTTTGGTCGATTTTAATGAACCAACGGCACCCGACGCTGACGATTACTTAGCAGGCCAGAAGATAGATGCCGGTTACGGTGCTTTTGACTTGATGTATCAAGGCAAATGGCGTGTTAGTGGTGGTATTCGCTATGAAGAGTTCAAACAAACGTCGCTAGCAACTTCAAGTTTGATTTTCAAAAAAGAAGATTTAGATATTTTCTTTTCAGAAGAGAAAATCAAAAATGGTAGCATCATAGAAGACGACTTCTTTAGTGCGTTGTCGCTTACCTACATTGGCGGTGATGACTATCAAATACGCTTTGGTTACGGTGAAACGGTTGTTCGTCCTGATTTACGCGAAGTGGTGCCAGTAGCCTACTATGACCCACTAACCGATATTCGTACCATCGGCCGTGTTGGGCTTAAAAGTAGCCCAATTAAAAACTACGATGCCCGTTATGAATACTATGCTGATAACGGCGATAATTACTCTGTCGGTGTGTTTTATAAAGATATTACCAACCCAATTGAGTCGGTTTTATCCATTGGTGACGAAGATTACACCTTATCATTTGTTAACGGTGAAACGGCTGAAGTTTACGGCATTGAAGCAGAATGGTTACACGACTTAACGTGGCTAGCAGACGGCTTCTTTACCTCAGGTAACATCACCTTAAGTGACTCAGAAGTCTCAATTGATCCAGCGTTTGCCGGTAACTTAACCAACCCAAAAAAACGCATGACAGGGCATTCAGAGTACGTGGTGAATTTACAACTTAATTATGACTCTGCTAACGGTAATCATAGTAGCTCATTGGTGTATAATGTCTTTGGTGAACGTATTATCGCTTCAGGTGTTGGTGGTAGGGAAGATGCGTTAGAGCAGCCATTCCACTCACTTGATGCGGTTTACACTTACTACCCTGACTTTAACTCCAAAATTAAAGTTAAAGTGAAGAACTTACTCGATGAAGATCAAGAAGTAACGCAATCTGATATTATCGTACGCTCGAAAGAAGTCGGCACGATATTTAGCGTTAGCTACACCTACGATTTTTAGTTAAACGAATACAGCTAAGTTTACTGAATTAAATTGAACTTAGGCGGGTTAAAAACTAAAAAGCCAATGAGGACGCTCATTGGCTTTTTCAATTATTTTACTGTCTCGTCCTAAAGTTTTTCACGAATATTTCACAAGTTCAAAGATAAAATACCGATTAATCAAATATCTTAAAAGAGAATGTTATGGCGTATCGCTATTGGCTAGTGTTGGCTTGCTTGGGAGTGGTTTTTGGCTCGAATGCAGCAAACATCGAGATCAAGGATCAAACATCACTTAAACAAAAAGTACATCAGGCGATTATTAAGTTTGAGCAAACTGACAGGAAACAGTGGGCCTTTCAGGTTGACCGCTTTGAGAATGAAGAGGGCGACATAACCAGTAGCCTTGAACAGTTCACCCCATGGCATGACGTTAACAAGCAATGGTCGCTGATGCGTATAAACGGTAACGAGCCAACAACAAAACAACAGAAGAAATTTATAAAAGCTAAGCGTAAACGTGCCAATAAAAAACAAAGTGATAAAAGCTATTCAGTGAAGTTTAGGGAAATAATTAACCTAGAGTCACTTCGTTACCAAAGCGAAAGTGCTACTCATATAGAAATGAGCTTTCAAGTTACCTTAAGTCAGTTTGGTGACGACACTAAGGAAAAGCTAGACGGCTTATTGTCGTACAACAAACAAGACGCATTTATTGAAACTATTACCATCACTAACAACGCTGAATTTTCACCCATGTTTAGCGCAGCTATTAATGAATTTTCATTAACTTTTAATTTTATCAATATTGATGATGCGATTTTATTTCGCGAACACACCTTAGAAATGAAAGGCACGTTCGCTTATTTTGTTGAGATAGATGAAGTGTCTAAAGATACGTACTCTGATTATCAGTACCAGACACTTGTAGAGTGATAACAGCACAGGTTTCAGGTTAGGTGACGGCTCTTGCTGGTACTAGTTTGCTATATTGACTATAATACTTGGAAGTTTAACCTCCTCATAGTGATGAGGAGGTGCCCATTAAAACTAAGGGCAGAACATTGTTTAGTTTGAATTGCTAGTAAGTGTTTTTTGCGTCATTTATCTACAATAACTTCAAAGCCACCAAAAATCATTCTCCTTCCATCAAACGGCATCGGATTATTGTCTGGCCGCATTCTAGGATCGTCCATGATTTTTTCCATGTTTTCATCTCGAACTTTTTTGGACGGCCATGTAAGCCAAGAAAAGCAAACTGTTTCATGAGGCTCACATTTCACCGCCATCGGAAATGATGTTACTTCTCCTGCTGGCACGTCATCGCCCCAACAATCGACAAGTGAAAGCGCTCCATACTCTTTAAATACCTCAGCCGCCTCATTTGCATGTTTTATATAAGCTTCTTTTTTATCAGTTGGAACAGCTAAAACAAATCCATCAACATAATTCATTTTTTAGATTCTCTATGGGTTTCGAGTGACACATTTATCATAGCAAATGACAATGAAAAAGCTCGCCGAACACCGCGGGAAATAAAATGATAATACGGTGTATCCACTCAACTGATTTGTTGTTTTCTTGGGGGCCATAAACCACTGAATTAAAAAAATGGTGAACTTAGCCTAGTGCAAAGGCTAGCATTATTCGATTTAGAACGAGTGTTCCGGTTAATTGAAGTGCTTGGATTAATATTTATTTAGAAGCCAATTAGTCTTAGTTTCCTTGATTTTCTCGGCGATAAACCACCGCCCAAAAGTACACCAAAATCGCTATCCAATGCAGAAAAAACAAACTCAGGCCAATCAACACGCGGTGCTGTTTAGTTTTGTTTTCAATAAAGTCTTCCAACATCATTATCCAAAAACCAATGAAAGTAATGAATGTTAGCGGAATACCAATTTTTGCCAACAATGGCGCGTTGGTCCAGCCACCGACATAATAGTATTGCTGAACTGTACCAGTTAAGAAGCCTATCGCCAATACAACAAATACTAAGGTATACCAAAAGCCTGCAACAATTTTCATAAACACTTAACAATATGCGATTGAAATTAAGCGGCGATAATAACGCTTCAAATGCTGCAGCGAAAGAGGGCAGAGCGATTTATTGCCTAGTAGATTGCTTTTCTAGTTTTATTTTACTGAAAATAACACAGAAACAACCGTACCTTTGTTACTTTCAACCGTGAGTTGCCAGCCTTGATGTTCGCATAAACGTTTTACGATGGATAAACCAAACCCATAGCCGGTGCTTTGGCTCCCTTTGACTGCTGGCGCGGTAACAAGCGAAGAAATACCTTCCTCTATACCTGGGCCAGTATCGCTGATGATTAACTGATTATCGATAAAATCAACCTTAACTTCGCCAAGGTTAGTGTATTGAAAAGCGTTACTGAGCAAGTTATCAAGTAACACTTTTAACATGCCTGATAGCGCGTGTACTTGGGTATTACAGTTGTTTGATACATCAACTTCAACCGCTTTGTCGTTAAGTATATAGCTATGATCTAATATCGATTGTTCAACCAATGGCAACAGTTGAACTTGTGTTTTTTCGTCGCTGTTATGTTCTTCTCTAGCGAGCATTAATAGCGTGTTTACCGTTTGCTCCATTTGCATAGCGGCGTCAGAAATGCGGCTGATTAATTGCTGATTGTCATCATTATCGGTATTTTTACTGTGGTACACCTCAACAGCATTTTTGACAATCGCGACAGGGGTTCGCAATTCGTGACTGGTATCACGGGTAAAGCATTTTTCGCGCTCGAGTGCTTTGCTAATTTGTTGCATGGAGTTTTCAAGCGTTCGCGCTAACACGCCTATTTCGTTGTTGGGAAAGTTATGGGCGAAAGTGCTGGGGATATTTTCGGGTGCGACACCGTCAACTAAGTCAGCTAAGCGCTTAAGTGGTGTTGCGGTTTTGCGGCCTAGCATCCAAGCAATAAAAAAAGCTACCAGCGTTAATATGCCTGTACAAACTAAGAAAAATGCCACTATACCGCTTCTGATAGGGCGTACTAAAAGCTTTTGACTAACTTCAGCAACCAAATAAACGCTATCGTGCTTTGATAAATTCAGCAGATGGTAATGCCTACCGTCAAAACCATAGAATTCATTTCTTTGTGGTTCGTCGGTAAGTTGTTGGTTTAAGTCATCAGGTAAGTCACTTTTTGAAAAGTGCAATGACATATGTGAGCTGCGCGGGGCTGGCCATTGATCTGTTTTCTGATAATGAGCAATTAAATAGTCGGCTTCTTGTCCAACTTCACGCTCAATAAAGTTGTCTTCTAAAATGTACAAAAATATAAAACAGAAACAGCCATAAAAAGTCGAAAGGAATAAAGTGAAAATACAAAATTGCGTGACAATACGTCGGCTTAAACTGTGAGGTTTTCCGGTGTTATTCTTCATTTTTAACCTCTAAGGTAAAGCCAACGCCATGTACGGTTTTTAATATTGGATAGTTGAATGGCTTGTCTAAAACGTTACGTAGTTGGTAAATATGCGAGCGCATTGCGTCAGACTCAGTAGGGTCATCACCCCAAATTTTTTGCGTTAAGGTGCTACGAGTGACTACTTGCGGATAAGCTTCTGCTAAAAGCGTTAATATGCGTACGCCCATGGCGTGTAAGTCTAGCAGCTTATTGTTTCTAGAAACCTGTTTTTTTTGTCTATCAATGGCTAACGGGCCAATAGTTAAAACATCAGATGTTTGCAATAAGTGGCGTCTTGATAATGCTAGGCATCGTACTTCTAACTCTTGCAATGAAAAGGGTTTGGTGAGGTAGTCGTCAGCGCCTGCGGTAAAGCCAGAGACTTTATCGTCGATACTATCGCGAGCGGTGAGCATTAAAATAGGAATATGGCGATTAGCGTGTTTTCGTATTTGCTCACATACCTCAAGTCCGTCCATTTTGGGTAGGTTAAGATCTAAAATAATTAAGTCAAAATGATGTTCAAGTGCTAAGTCGAGCCCTTGTTGGCCTTGGCTGGCAAAGTCAAAGCGGTGACCTTTGGCTTCCATGTAATCAGAAATATTGCGGGCAATACTTTGTTGGTCTTCAACGACGAGAACATTAAGTGCTGTAGATTGATCTTTCATATGCCTTACTCAATATATGATAAAACTAAGCACTGTGTTTGCTAGCAGTGCTTTAGTTCAAACTTTACTTTAAAGAATGGTTAACTTACGTGCTAATTTATTATAAAGATAAGCTTTTTAACATCTCTAATGCGGGCTTGTGATCAGGTTTTGATACTAACAATTGCTTTAAGGTATTTTCGGCCGCTTGGTTTTTACCTAGTTTATGTTGTGTTTTCGCAATTGTCATATCTAACATTGGGCTGTTAATTGTTTTTTGTGCGATGGTCATTAGGGTAAGCGCTTGTTCAAAATCGTGATTGCTTTCAGCGGTTTTTAAATAGTAAAAGCCGTACATGCCCGCTAAGGCAATATGATATTGCTCTACGTTATCCGTTAATACTTGCACCGCTGATGTATCGCCAGCTAAAAACTTCGCGATAACTGCCATGGTGTTATCTTCAATATCTTTTGTTTGAGAAACAGGTACTAAGCCGAGCGTTTTTACTAACGCTGTTGCAACATCAACGGTTGATGTAGGATTTTGGCCGGTAATTAATCGCTCATCAACCGCGACATGGCTTAACATAATGTCGCTTGATTGGAAGTGCGCGCCACGCTCAGTTAATTTATCTTCTAGCATAAACTCGAATTTGCTCAGCCATTTTTTACCAAACAATTTTTCTTCTTTATTGGTAAAGCCATTCACCGCTTTATTGGCGACTAAATAACTGCCGTCTTTTAGTTTTACATCAACCAAAGCTGCAGGGCCATGGCATACCGCGGCGACTGTGCCTTGTTGCTGATAAATATCGGCAATGATGGTTTTAAGTGCTTCATCTTTAGGTAAATCAAACATTGCGCCTTTACCACCAACAATAAATATTGCGTCATAGGCTTTGGCGTTTAATGTGGCAGTAGACAAGGTATTGTTTAACTTTGCCATAATTGCTTGGTCTGCCAATATGCTAGCATTGTATGATTTTTTAGCATCGTATTTATCTGCTTCGACCTTGCCGCCGTTAGGGCTGGCAACATCAACAGTTATCCCATTGGCTTTGAATACGGCATAAGCTTTAGAGAATTCGTCAAATTCATAGCCCGGTTGTTCTTCGCCTTGTTGTTGGCCGTAACCACTGACAATCATCACGACTTTCTTAGTGTCGGTTGCTGCGTTTACCTGTATCGATATGGTAATTAGCATGAATAGGGCGATAAATTGTTTTATTGCTTGTTTGCATATGTTCATTGTAGTTCTCATTAATTTGCTCCTAGCATTTACTGCAATAGTGCCAAGCTTGCTGTGAAACGGATGTGAAATATTAAATCTAAGTGTTAAGTGTTAGGTCTTAGGTATCAGACATAAGTTGTTTAACCGAGCTTTGCAAGCTGTGCCTGCTGGCATAAATACCTAGGCTGGTAACGACAGATAAAATGATCGCTAAGGTTGCGAATAACCAAATAAAGTCAGGCTGATAGGTCAGCGAGAACTGCGATTGATAAATAAGCACACCTGCAAAATAAGTCCCTAAAATAGCGCCAATAGCGGTAACGTTTGCAGTAACTAACCATTCAATAATGTTGAGTTTTAAACAGGTTTTTCGAGTAAAGCCAAAGCTCATAATGATGCTGTTTTTTTTCTTTTCTTGCGATTCTAAAGCATTGATAGAGGCGAGAATAACCACACTAGCTAGTATAATGATCATTAATGAGAAACCGCTGATCACCTTGGTGATCATTGCTAGCATGCTATCAAAGCGTTTGGTGACTTCTTTCAGTGACACCATGCGTAAGGTCGGAAATTTTTGCCATAGTGCGGGCAATAGTGCTTGTTGCTGTTGCGTTAATTCGATACTTGCCATGCTGTAGTGTGCTGACTGAATATGAGCAAGTGCGGCAGGTGGCATTTGCACCCAAAAGGTAATAGAGCCGGCACCGGGCTTGAATACGTGACTTGCCACTATTTTCAATTCTACTTGTTGCTGGCCGATAAAAAAGGTTAACCAGTCGCCAAGCGCTAAACCTAAGTCAGTCATCACTTCTTCTTCAAGCGATATTTGTTGCCAGTTTTGACTATCGTTTTGCCACCATTGACCATTAACCACAGCGTTATTTTTTGGTACTGCTTCACTCCAATGTAAGCGAATAGCACGGCTAAACGTTGCCAAACTGTCGCTAGGTTTATTACTCAATTCGGCTAATGATTGCTTGTTAACAGCAATTAGTTTTGCGTACATAAATGGCTTAGCTTGGCGAATATCAATGCTATGTTGCTCAGCCCAGTGTTCAATAAAGTCCATTTGCGGTTTGGTGGCTTGTGAAACTATGATATTGCCGTCGTGCTGGCGTTGGTATGAGGCCATCGTCGCACCTAAATCTTTCATCAACATTAGGGTGAATAATAGTAAAAATGCAGATAAGCCGACGCCCAAAATTTGTGTACTTTTACTGACCAAACGTTGTTTCATCATAAATAATGAAAATGGTATTAAGCCCGAAAAATTTTGGCAGAGCTTTTCGCCAAGTGTTAGGGAGCTCCAGCTGATCACAATCATTATTACGATAGTAAACGCGATGGCAGTGATCATCATTAAGGTTAATAAGGCATTGTCTGAGTAGCTTATAACGACTACGGCTAGCACCACCAAACTGCTCAGTTTGCCTAGCCAATGACTTACGCCACCTTGATTGCCAGTAAATAGTTTAGCCACTGAGTTATTGCGCAGAGAAAGCCAAACAGGGGCATGGAAAATAGCAAATATGATTGCCACCGCTAAAATTGAGCTCGCCATTGATGTTAGGTGCCACTGCCAAGTTAATTCAGCAAATGTTTCATTTATCCAGTTAATGATTAACCAATGGCTTATTGCTGAAAGCGCTAAAACAATAGGAATGATCAGTAACAGGCCAAATAACCACTTTAACATTGATACTTGAATGCCAGTGCTTTTTGTTGCGCCAAGGCTCATACAAATGGCGGAAAAATATTGATCTTTTTTGATATGTACTTGAGTTAATTGGTTAATGGCAATGGCTGCCATAAAGAACAATAGAATAGAGGCCAAGCCCATAAAGTTTTCGGTTCTTTTCCAGAATAAGGCTAATGGGTGATTCCCTTGTTTATGGTGCACTTGCGCCGCTGGCAGGTTTTCTTGTTGCCATGTTATCAGCGTTTCAATTTGGCTATCAGTAGCGGCGATTAGGTAACGGTAATGTATCAGATCGGGAGCAAAACCTAGCGATGTGATATCGCGGCTATTAATCATCGCCCGCATATCAACGTTATGGCCTTCCATCAAGCGGTCGGGTTCGTGATGTAATATCCGTGCAACTAAAAACGTTTGATTGGCGATTTGTAGGTAATCCCCAATGTTAATTGATAAGCCGGCCAGTAACCTGGCATCGAGCCAAATATGGCCTTGCTTAGGGCCAGAGAAAGTAGCCGTTTCTTTGTCGTTTAATGACGTTGAGGTGAGTAGCTGACCTTGCAATGGGTATTGAGCGTCAACCGCTTTTAATTTGGTGCGTTGCCATTGTTCCTCATGCGTTAACGTAGTTTTTACCTCTTGGATTTGTACAAGATTGTTGGTGATTGCTGTCAGCTCGTTTTGCTGTTTAGAGGTTAAGGCAGTCGCTTGACTTAGCACCGCATCAGCACCTAACAAGCTTTGTAAGTTGTCGTTTAAATAACTTTGAATGCTCTCGCTTGTTTGCCCTAAGGTAATAATGAATAACAGTAAAATACCTTGAGTCCAGCGCAATAACCGTTGGTGAGGTGAGCGATATTCTTGTTGATAAAAATGCCAAGCCAGCTTGCTGTTGTTTATTAACATGACGCCACCTTTAATAGCTTGTTTTCTTGCAGACATAGCTGACCTTCAGCTAAGGAAAACCTGTGCTGGGCTCGCTCAGCTAATGCTTCACTGTGAGTAACCACCACAAGGCCTGCGTTGTTTTCTTGGCAGCAAGTAAAAAGAATATCAGCGATTTCGTTGGCACTGTTTTGGTCTAAATTACCCGTAGGTTCATCAGCGAAGATAAATTTAGGTTCGAACACTAATGCACGTGCTATGGCGACTCGTTGTTGTTCGCCGCCACTAAGCTCGCTAGGTTTATGATCTAGGCGATGTTGCAAACCGACTTTTTCTAGCCAATGTTTGGCTTTTGCTAGCGCGGTTTTATCGCCTCGTAATTTTAGTGGCAGGGCTACGTTATTGAGTGCGGTTAATTCTGGTAGTAAATGAAATTGCTGAAATATAAAGCCAATGTCGCTTCTTAATTCAGATAAGGACTGCTTTTGTTCGCCATTGACATAACTTCCTATTCCCGATGTTGCTTGCTCTAAGCCTGATATCAACATCAGTAAACTTGATTTACCTGCGCCGGAAGGACCAGTAATGGCGTATGATTTGCCACGCGACATGGTTAAATTGAGATCTTCAAATAACGTCACCTTGGTGTCATTGGTTTGAAACGACTGGCTGATATTTTTAAGTTCAATGTAGCAGGGCATAGCAAAGCTCACTTTTAAGCGAATAAATAGGAATTATTCATTACCTTAAAAGCGAGCTTGTGAAATGGTTGTGAAATGAAGGTAAGCGTCATCAGAATGTTGAATCTATGCGGCTTATTAAACTTTTAGATTAACCGAATTAATTTGGCTTTACTCTTTCAATAATTGCTCAAATTCGCTGGCTAACATAGGTTTAGCAATGAAATAACCTTGTATGGAGTCAACAGGTGTATTTTCAATAAACTGTTGCTGTTCAATGGTTTCAATTCCTTCAGCGGTAATCGCAATGCCTAGGTTTTTAGCAAGTGATACAATCGCATTCGTTGTCATAATATCTTCATGATTTTCAGGAATATGTTGAATGAAGCTTCGGTCGATTTTTATTCTATTAATGCATAGTTTACGTAGGTAAGCTATTGAAGAATAGCCAGTACCGAAGTCATCTAGTGCGATAGATACTCCTAGTTTTTTTAATTTTTCAAGTTGGTAAAGTGCCGCATCAACATCTTTCATGATAGCGGTTTCGGTGAGTTCAAGCTCTAGGCTTTTTGGCGGTAGCTGTGTTGCTGCTAAACAAGACTTTACGACATTGAAGAAATTCTTTTGCCCTAGCTGTCTCGCTGACATATTCACTGAGATGACAAGGTGGTTATAGCCCATGTTATGCCAAACTTTACTTTGTTTGCATGCTTGCAGTAACACCCATTCGCCTATGGTATTAATCAGTCCAATTTCTTCAGCAATCGGTATAAAAACATCAGGTGGCACATTACCTAATGTTTGATTATCCCAGCGTAACAAGGCTTCTGCAGCTTTTATTTTCTTTGAAGCAACATCAATAATAGGCTGAAAATTAAGCATAAACTCATTTCTTTCCAAGGCTTGTCGTAATTGACTCGCAATAATGAGTTTATTTCGTGCTTGGGTATTAAGCTCGCTTGAATAAAACCTAAAGGTATTTTTCCCCTCATGTTTTGCATGATACATTGCTGTATCTGCATGTTTTAAAAGTTTCGATGCTTCTTGGCCATCACTTGGGTAAATTGCAATACCAACACTCATACCTACCGTTATTTCATTAACATCAATTTGGAAAGGCAACTGTATACAATCTAATATTTTTTTTGCGAGAATAGTGACATTATTAACGGAGCTTACGGACTCTAATAATATAATAAATTCGTCACCGGCAAAGCGCGATAAGGTATCACCTTTACGTAATTCCCCTAAAAGTCTTGCAGTAAATTGTTTCAGTAGAACATCACCTGCTTCATGACCATAATTATCATTAACTTCTTTGAAATTATCTAAATCGATGAACAGTACAGCAGCTAAATCGGATGTTCTAGCAGCCTGGTTTAATATGTGCTCAAATCGGTTAATGCAAAGTTCTCTGTTAGGAAGACCAGTAAGGCTGTCATAGAATGCCATTTTTTTTATGCTTTGCTCTGCTTTAACACGCTTTAAAACTTCTTGCTTTAAGCGCTTATTATTTTTAATAGTGAGTGCGGCAAGTGAGAGTGCTGAAATCATTACTAGAGTGAGTATTTCATCAACTTCATATTCTTCATATGTTCTTGAAATTTTCACCAAGTATTCGAAAACATCATACTTTTGAGCTAACCAAAAAGTAATTACAGCAAGTAAGGTAGTGACAACTACGTCAATAGTAAATTGAGAAAGGGGTAATATTTTAGCTAGTATTTTTTGCTTCAAACCACGAACCATGAAAGGTAACTTTCCTAAGTCATTAAATGCAAATAGCTATGCTTTAAATAACTACGCGGCATTTGCTGTTAAACACTAATATTCAACATTATGATTTAAGTAAAGTTGAACATGTTAAAACAAGCAAAAGTGAAGCTTAAATAACACTGTTTTATAGGGTTCACTTAATGATAGTTGACGAATTGATCTTTACTCAATATTACGGCTAACTTATTTAATCAATGAATAAACTGCCACTTTAGCATATAAGAGATTTTAGAATTCAGCGATATTAAATAAAGTGATTGAGACTTGTATCGCCAAATTTGTTTCACTTATGTTAGCTGAAAGAGGAAGTAAGTAAAATAAAACCAGCTATGTAAGCTGGCTTTTGTTGATAGGTGATCAGAATTTTATTTTTACAGCTGTGATTGAATGTAGTTTTCTAAGCCGATAGTTTTGATTAAGCCTAATTGTTGCTCTAACCAAAAAGCGTGATCTACTTCAGTATCATCAAGTAGTTTTTCTAAGATTTCACGGGTGACGTAATCTTTTTCTTGCTCACAAATAGCAATGGCTTTTCTTAGCCCATCCGCAACTGCATACTCAACGTCTAAATCACTTTGCAGCATTTCAGGAACGTTTTTACCGATATGTAAGCCTGGGCGAGTTTGCATGTCTGGCGTGCCTTCTAAAAATAGAATGCGCTGAATAAGCATTGATGCATGGAGTTTTTCATCATCAAATTCGTGATCAATGCGTTCAAATAGTTTATTGATGCCCCAATCTTCATACATACGTGAATGAATAAAGTACTGATCCATAGCCGCTAGTTCATAAGCTAATAGGCCGTTTAATGCAGAAATAACTTGAGTATTACCTTTCATTTTAGTGTCCTTGTAACTTAGTCAGTTTAAAGTTGTGCTTGGATATATTTTTCAATACCCATGTTATCGATTTGATATTGCTGAGTTTCTAGCCAGTCTAAATGTTCTTCCTCGTCATTTAATATGCCGTCAAGCATTTCGCGACTTACGTAGTCTTGCTCTTGCTCACATAAGGTAATAGCACTGCGTACAATATTAATTTGAGCTGTTTGAAAGCGGGTATCGCAACCGATCATTTCTTGCGTATGTTCACCTATAGCAAGTGGTGAAAGCTGCTGCAAATTTGGTAAACCTTCAAGAAACAAGATACGTTCAATCACTTTATCAGCTTGCTTCATATCAAGTATCGATTTTTTGTAGCACTTGCTATTTAAGGCATTGATGCCCCAATTTTTATACATACGGGCGTGAAGAAAGTATTGATTAATAGATGTTAGTTCGCTGGTTAGTACTTTATTTAGTATTGCGAGAACTGCGGGGTTACCTTTCATTAGTGCCTCGATAAACGTTATTTAATATTGGCAGTAATTATAGGAAAAAAATTATGAAATGCAAAAGGTAATTAATAAAAAACCTTAAAAAACAACCTCTTGCTAATGATAATTGTTATCAGTTGTAATAAGGAATGGGAATATAAAGATCTATTTGAACTAAATGAATAAGTTAGCTAAAGCTTATCCAACTTCTTTAAATAAACTTTCATCAATAATGGTGTTATCAATTATGTTCTGAGCAACTTTAACGCAAGTACCACATTGTGAACCTAATGGTAGGTGTTGCTTTAACTCACGCATAGAACCGACACCTTCTTCGGTGACTAACTGCTTAATTTGATGGTCTGTGATGCCTTTACATATACAAACGAACATAATAATAACTACTAATGATTGATAACGCGATTGATAATAGTTCTTGTTTGTCTTATTTTCAATGATTAATTTTTCATAAAAGAAAAAAGCATTGAAAAATAAAGGCTTTAATTTTTCTCAGTAGTGTTTTTGGTGAGAGAGCAAGCAATACTAGATTGTAAATAATAAAGCACTTACGATGAATGTTGAAGTTATTGAAATAACTGAACTTGATTTTATGCATCAACGATATAGGAAGTAAAATAGGTAGGAAAAGTATTGTTTGAAAAATAAGAAAAGGGTAGATGCACGATAAAACCTTACCTTATTATCACTATATTTAGTTGTGGCGGTAGCACAGGCTTGGTGATTAACTGATCTGAGCCTACGCTCAATTTAGTGATTTCACCTTATGCACTTCTGCTCATTTCTATCGCTATAAAATTTGGTTGCTCTATTTATGCACCTAACAAGCTTTTATTCTTGATAAAACTTCGGAAGGAAAGATTATAATCAAGGCATCAAGTAACTATCGATTATGCGGATATTTGGCTAATGTTAGTTGAGTAGCGGAAAGAAACACTCAATTTAATTGGATGTATAATGATAGTTTTGCCTAGTAATATTTGGGGACGTTACTAGCAGCTAATTTTGAAAGAGAAGGTGCTATTCGTACCCGTTTGATCTATATCAATCCGTTATTATAAATAATGCAAATGATATTGATTGCCATTTGATCTCATGTTTTAATGCGCGCCATACAAATTATTGTTTTTTATAGGCGTAGTCATGCGAATTCCTTCTCTTTTTCAACCCGCGTTAATTGCTTTATCTGTTGTTAGTGCTATCTCTAACGTTGCCCTGGCAGATGATGACATGGAGCACTTAGCTATTTTTGGTAGTGCTCAAGCTGTAAATGATGTGCCAGGCAGTGCGCATATGATTTCTCAAACAGAATTAGAGAGGTTTGATTTCACTGATATTATGCGTACGTTAACGTCGGTGCCAGGTGTTTACGTTCTAGAGGAAGATGGTTACGGCTTACGCCCGAATATTGGTATGCGCGGCACAGGTCAAAATCGCAGTGAAAAAGTAACAATTATGGAAGATGGCGTATTAGCTGCTCCTGCACCTTATTCAGCTCCTTCGGCGTATTACTTTCCAACGGCTGGTCGTATGCAACAAGTTGAAGTGTTGAAAGGTACTTCAAGTGCAATGTACGGCCCTCGTACTACTGGTGGCGTGATTAACATGTTATCTCGCACTATCCCTGAAGAAGCATTAGCGGGACAAGTTAATTTAAGCGCAGGTCAAGATGGCTTTGGTAAAGCACATGCTTACGTTGGTGGAGCCGGTAAGAATGTATCTTCAATATTTGAAGTTTTCCGCTATCAAGCTGATGGATTTAAAGATGTAAATCACACAGGTGATGATACTGGTTTTGTTAAAAACGACATCATGGCGAAAGTGATGATCAATAGCGATAGTGACGCAAAATACTATCAAGAATTAGAATTCAAACTAAAGTATTCAGATGAAGATTCAGATGAAACTTATATGGGTTTAACAGAAACTGATTTTAAATCTAATCCGTACTCTCGTTACTCAGCTTCACAACTTGATAATATGGATACTGATCATAAGCAATTACAAATTAATCACCACATTAAGTTATCTGAGAAATTCACGTTAGGCACAACGGCATACTATAACGAATTTAGCCGTAATTGGTATAAAACCAGTAAAGTTAATGGAAAGAGCCTTAGCAGTGGTGGTATAGACTTTGCCGCAGCATTTGATAACGGCTCATTTGATAATGACGAAATTAGTGTTGCTGTAAAAGCCAATAGTCGTGATTATCTATCACAAGGTATTCAAACGATATTAAATGCTGATTTTGGTGACCACCAAGTGAAGTTTGGTGCGCGTTATCATGAAGATGAAATGGACCGTTTCCAGTGGGTTGATAAGTATACTTTAGACAATACAAACTATGAAATGACGCTAACAGAAGCCGGTATTCATGGGGCAGATTCAAATCGTATCGATTCAGCAGAAGCGATTGCTTTATTTGTTCATGATGAATACACCGTTGGTGATTTCATTATTAATGCGGGTTTACGTTATGAAGATATGACTATTTCTCGTAAAGATTGGGATAAAGGTGTAATTGATAGAAACCAGCCTTTAAAGAAAGATGTGAGTAATGATGTTGAGGTGTTACTACCATCATTAGCAGTAACTTACCGTGTAAATAATGATTTGGTTATCATTGGCGGTGTGCAAAAAGGTTTTGCGCCACCAGCGCCAGGCAATGACAAAGCAGAAAATGAAGAAAGTATTAACTACGAGTTAGGCTTACGTTTTAATCAAGAAACGTTAAGTGCAGAGGCATTATTTTTCTACTCTGATTATAACAACATGCATGGTAACTGTACTGCGAGTCAAGGTTGTGAAGAAGAAAATATTGGTAACCAATACAATGCTGGTGAAGTAAAAGTTTCAGGTTTAGAAGCTAAAGCAGGATACGAATTTTCTGCAGGCTCAGTAACAATTCCTGTTGGGTTAACTTACACTTTTACTGAAACAGAGTTTCAAAATTCATTTGAATCAGGTTTAGATACTTGGGGTGAAGTGAAATCTGGCTTTGAATTACCTTATGTTCCAGAAAACCAGCTGCAATTGAATGTAGGTGTTGTTGGCGATAATTGGCGCGGTGATGTTTTAGTGCGTTATATGGACGAAATGCGAACAACTGCTGGCCAAGGTGCTATCGCCTCAAACCAATCAATTGACAGCCGTACAGTTGTTGATATGGCCGCACATTATAGCGTTGCTGATAACCAAGAAATAACCTTTAACGTTGATAACTTACTTGATAAAGAATATATGGCAACACGTACGCATGGCTCTATCATGGTAGGTAAGCCACGTAGTGTGACTCTAGGCTATAAGTACAGTTTTTAGAGTAGTTTATAAGTTTGAAAAACGAGTTATATCGCTTAATGCCAGTCAGTTAACAGCTGCCTGGCGTTTTTTTATTGGGCTATTTATTCTTACTTATAATTGAGCATATACTTAATTCAATAAGTATTATAGCTAAGTTGTTTTCCCCTATAACTCTTACACTATCATGCAAGTTTCCTGCTGCGTAGTGGAAAAAACTATTTATCAATGTTTGTTCTGTTTCTTCTATAACAAAATAAATATATAATTATTTTGTTATATTCTCTGTTGCTGTATGATTGCTTTCATTAATTAGAACGGAAGTGTGTTTATGTCGCCAACAGAATTTTATAAAAATCTAGCTGATGATATTCGACTGAAAAGCGTATTGCTTATTGCCAAAGAAGGTGAGCTTTGTGTTTGCGAATTAATGGCTGCACTCAGTGAGCCAAGCCAGCCGAAAATATCCCGTCATTTAGCACAGCTTAAAAAAGCAGGGTTATTGGTAACTCGCAAACAAAAACAATGGGTTTTTTATGCCCTAAGCTCTGATACTCCTTCATGGTCACAGCAAATTATCGCGTTAACGCTAGCTGAAAACTTAACGTTTATCACACCAAATTTAAATGCTTTGAATCAAATGGGCGACAGGCCAACTCGAGCTGCAAATTGCTGCGAGTAAATATTTACCAAGCTTCACTAAGCGATTTGAAATTCATATTTGATAGGAAAACATCATGACAATTAAAATAGGTATTAATGGTTTTGGCCGTATGGGACGTTTATCAATGCGCGCGGCGTATGATTGGGATGACATTGAAATCGTGCAAATTAATGACCCTGCGGGTAATGCTGAAACCTTAGCGCATTTACTAAATTTTGATTCCGTTCACGGTATTTGGCAGCATCAAGCAACGCACACTGGTGAAGACATTATTATCAATGATAATAAAATTGTTTGTAGTCAAAATCGCCGTATTGCTGATACTGACTGGTCAGGTTGTGATGTGGTTATTGAAGCCTCAGGTGTAATGAAAACAAAACCTTTACTTCAAGCTTATTTAGACCAAGGCGTAAAGCGTGTAGTGGTAACAGCACCGGTAAAAGAAGACGGTATTTTAAATATTGTTGTCGGTGTTAATGACCATGAATATGACGCTGATAAATTTCCAATTGTTACCGCAGCGTCTTGTACTACCAATTGCCTTGCGCCAGTTGTTAAAGTTATTCACGAAAAAATTGGCATTAAGCATGGCTCAATGACCACTATTCATGATATTACCAATACTCAAACTATACTGGATGCGCCACACAAAGATTTACGCCGCGCTAGGGCCTGTGGCATGAGTTTAATTCCAACAACGACTGGCTCGGCAACGGCGATTACGCATATTTTCCCTGAGCTTAAAGGTAAGCTTAACGGCCATGCTGTGCGTATTCCTCTGGCAAATGCTTCACTTACTGACTGTGTTTTTGAATTAGAAAGAGCCACCACAGAGCAAGAAGTGAATGATTTTTTACAAGCGGCAGCTGATGGTGAGCTAAAAAATATATTAGGTTATGAAGAGCGCCCTTTGGTTTCTATCGATTATAAAACGGATCCACGTTCAAGTATTATCGATGCCCCCTCAACTATGGTGGTTAACGGCACACAAGTTAAGCTTTATGTTTGGTATGACAACGAGTGGGGTTATGCAAACCGTACCGCGGAAATCGCTCGGATGGTTGGCCGTTCAGATTTAACTAAAAAGTAGTCTTATTTTCATTTAACTAATCGCATTTTATACTAATTGAATAAGTAGAAAATAACTTTATGAAGGCATTAAGCGGGTTATCTGAACAGGTGAAGCAATATTTAATCATCACAGGCAACTATTGGGCATTCACCTTAACCGATGGTGCTTTGCGTATGCTGGTGGTGTTGTATTTTCATCAGTTAGGTTATAGCCCGTTAAGTATTGCGATGTTATTTCTATTCTATGAAATTTTTGGTGTTGTAACGAATCTGGTTGGTGGTTGGTTAGGTGCTCGTTTAGGCCTAAATAAAACCATGAATATTGGTTTAGCCTTACAAATAGTTGCTTTAGTTATGCTCGTTGTACCAAGTGAATTACTAACCGTAGCTTATGTTATGGCTGCGCAGGCATTGTCTGGTATTGCTAAAGATCTTAATAAAATGAGTGCTAAAAGCTCAATTAAGTTGCTTGTACAAGAAGACAATAGCAGCAAACTATATCAGTGGATTGCGCTATTAACGGGTTCAAAAAACACCTTGAAAGGTCTTGGCTTTTTTCTCGGTGGTTTGCTGCTAACGGTATTTGGCTTTTCTGGTGCGATAACATTAATGGCGTTGGCGTTGTCTGTAGTTTGGCTGTTCAGTTTATTGAGCTTGAAGCAAGATTTAGGTAAGGCAAAAAATAAACCTAAATTTAAAGACGTACTGTCGAAAAGCCGCGCGATAAACTTATTATCAGCAGCAAGGTTATTCTTATTCGCGGCGCGAGATGTTTGGTTTGTTATCGCACTGCCTGTGTTTTTAGCTACTGAATTTGCTTGGCAACATACTTGGGTAGGCGGCTTTATTGCCGCATGGATAATTTTGTATGGCATTATTCAAACACAGGCACCGAAAATAACGGCTAAAGCGTCAGGTAAATCACCTAATGGCCAAGATGCAGCAAAGTGGGGAGCGTTACTTTTCATAGTGCCCAGTTTAATGGCACTTGCCTTAAGTTTTGGCGTCTCAAGTGTGTGGGTTATTGTTGTTGGTTTAACTGCTTTTGCGGTGTTATTCGCGATAAACTCCTCTTTGCATAGCTTTCTTATTGTCGACATGGCGAGCAAAGATGGTGTATCACTTGATGTTGGTTTTTATTATATGGCGAATGCCGGTGGCCGGTTATTAGGAACGGTACTTTCAGGATGGATATTTCAGGCCTACGGTATTATTGCCTGTTTAGTTATTGCCGCTATTTTTATTGCCTTAGCGGTTATGTTCGCAGCCATGATTGCTCCGAAAAATACTGCGTTATTAAAACCAACGCAGTAATTGAGAGTGAATATACTCTATCTTAAGTAAGGTAATTTTGTTACTCGGCCTTTATTGGTCGAGTCGACTTTTAAGTCACTTTTTATGTCTTTCCAAGCGGTGACTTTACCGCCAACGTTCAGCTTTTCAAAAGCTGAATTTTCAATCAAACTTTCTTCAATAGCTAAAAACTGGGTTAGTTTTCTGTAGCTATCGTTAGCACTGATATCAATGGATAAAAAGTCATTTGCTCTATTTTTAAAATATGTCTGAGCTTGCGACTGATGCTGCTGGTAACAATGGCTTAAAAACTCAACACTATTAATGTTCTCTAGAGAGTAGGGCGAGAACGTTGCTTGATAACAGCGTTTGATGATTGGGTTAAAGCCGCCGTCGTCTCTAGTTAAATTAACATGCATACGTAGCAATAATTGTTGAATTGACGGTAACCAGCTTGCTAATGAACGCTCCAAATAGATAAATTTTGCCTTTGGATAGGCTATATCTAGTTGTTGATAGTCATTAAAAATAGGCGTGTCGGCGATAACTTGCGCTTGGTTAAATGCGCTATCGGTGTACGCGGTATGGGCGACACGAAAACCTAGGGTTAGCATTGCTGAACAAACACTGGTAGTTCCTGTTCTAGGTAAACCAATGATGAATATTTTTTCTTCACTTGTCATCGCTATTTATCAATCACTATTAATTTAAGGAGGCTATTTTGCCTGAATTTGTCAGTAACCGTAAGAAAAATGTCATTTAATAAATCTGCAATATTTGTGAAACCAGATTGTCACATTGAAGCATTAAAATTTTTGCCAAGTGATTAGGTTGTAGCTTTTTTAATAAGATGAATGCTGAACTTAATAATTCTCGCTTTTAAAAGGTTTTATGGACAATGAAACAAAATACTTTACCTAAACGCATGCAATTAGCGTTAATCGCCGCAGCGATGGCAATGCCTGCGTTGGCACAAGAAGATCAGCTAACCAACGTAGTAGCAGCCGGACAAAAAATCAATCAATCCGCGAATAAATCTCAACAAAAAGTTGATGCGATTAGCGCTAAATTATTAACGAAACTACAACAATTTAAAACCGTTAATAAAGAGCTTGATGGCTTAAATGTTTATAACAAGCAAATGAACAAACAGCTTGAAAATCAGCTAAAAGAATTAGCACAGTTAGATATTTCAATGGAACAAGTGAGTATTATTGAGCGTCAAATATCTCCACTAATGGCACGAATGATCAACACGTTAGAAGAGTTTATCACTCTTGATATGCCTTTTTTACCAGCGGAGCGCAGTCAACGTTTAGCTGGATTAAAAACCATGTTAGAGCGCGCTGATATTGCAGTATCTGAAAAATTTCGCCGGGTATTAGAAGCTTATCAAGTTGAAGTTGATTATGGTCGCACAATAGAAGCTTATACCGGTTTATTGACAGTAAATGGTGTCGAGCGTGATGTTGATTTCTTACGTATTGGCCGAGTGAGTTTTGTTTATCAAACACGAGATGGTCAGCAGTTAGGTATGTGGCAACAATCATCGAAGTCTTGGCAGCCACTTTCTGGTGAATATCGTTTACCGGTTAATAAAGCATTGCGTATTGCACGTAAGCAGCTTGCTCCAGATTTAATTATTGTGCCTGTTGCGCAAAACTCAGCAGAATAAGGAATGATGAACATGATTTCGTTTAACCCAAAAAACTTCATCCAAGATGCTGTTATGAAGGCTCTTGTTATAAAAACACCTAAGGTTAAAAAAACACTAACCCGTGCAATGACCGCATTAACGGTATCGTCACTATTTTTGACTACGACGGTTTCTGCGCAACAAGTCAGTAATTTAGATGAGCTATTATCACGCTTACAAAGCGGTCAAATTGCGCAAACTAAGCAAAATCAAAACAGAGAAAGAGAGTTTACCTTAAAAGTTAATGAGCAAGGGCGTTTACTTAACGAAGCTAAAGCGACACGCGATCAAGCCATCAACACCAGTACTCGCTTAGAAAAACAATTTCAAGATAATGAAGTTGGCCTTGGCAATAAAACCGAAGCACTTACTCGCCGTATGGGGGAATTAAAAGAGCTATTTGGTGTTTTACAGCAAGTGGCTGGCGATACTAAAAGTAAGTTTCAAACCTCTGTTGTTTCAGCACAAATTGCTGGCCGAGGTGAATTTTTAGATGAACTTGCGCAAAGTATGGGGTCTTCTTCAAAGCTTGCTTCAATTGAAGAAATTGAACGTTTATGGTTTGAACTACAACGCGAAATGACGCAAAGCGGCAAAGTACATAGCTTTACCCGTGATGTGGTGATGGCCAATGGTGAAAAGCAATTAACGCAAGTAACACGTGTCGGTGGTTTTAATCTTATCGCTAATGGTAAATACCTTGAATATATCGACGAAACAGGCTCTGTTGCCGAGCTTATTCGCCAGCCTTCTAGTCGTTATGTTGCCAGTGCGGCTGCCTTGAGTTCTTCATCACATGAAGTTGTGCCATTTGCATTAGACCCGACAGGTGGCTCAATTCTTGGTTTATTGGTACAAGCACCAGATACGCAAGAGCGTGTTGAACAAGGTGGCCCTGTTGGTTATGTCATATTAGCTATCGGTTTAATCGGCTTGTTAATCGCAATCGAACGATTTTTCACCTTATTCTTAATTGGTGGCAAAGTGAATCGCCAATTGAAAAGTGATAAGGCTAATAGCGATAACCCGTTAGGCCGTGTGATGCTCGTCAAAGAGCAAAATCCAAATGCGGATACTGAAACGCTAGAGCTGCGTTTATCAGAATCAATTTTGCGTGAAGTGCCTAAATTATCAAGCCGATTAACACTGATTAAAATCATTTCGGTGGTTGCACCATTAATTGGTTTATTGGGTACAGTGACAGGGATGATCAACACCTTCCAAGCCATTACCCTATTTGGTACAGGTGACCCTAAATTGATGGCAGGTGGTATTTCTCAAGCCCTAGTGACAACCGTACTTGGTTTGGTCGTTGCTATTCCTATGGTGTTCATCTTCACCCTATTACATACCCGTAGTCGTTCAATCATTAACTTACTTCAGCAGCAAAGTGCCGGCATTATTGCGGAGAGGGCTGAAGCAACAGAGTGCAGTGAGCGAGGAGCATAAACCATGATTTGGTTTATCGAACTTATGAATACCATCGGTGAATTTATGGACACCGGTGGTCAGGTGCTAACCGTTATTGCTTTCGTGATTGGTGTGATGTGGTTACTGATTTTTGAACGCTTTATTTTTGTTTTTTGGGGCTATCGCCGAATTAAAAAACAATTGCAGCAGAATTGGCAGAGCCGAACAGAGCAGCACTCTTGGTATGCAGAGCAAATTCGCATTGCCTTGGTTGCTCGTGGCAGTGCTTTGTTAAGCACTAACTTACCACTGATTCAAAGTTTGGTGGTGTTATGTCCGTTGCTTGGTTTGCTAGGAACGGTTACTGGCATGATTGAAGTGTTTGATGTGATGGCAATTTCAGGTAGTGGCAATGCTCGGTCAATGGCCTCAGGCGTATCTCGCGCAACGATACCAACAATGGCCGGTATGGTCGGGTCATTATCTGGTGTTTTTGCCGCAACTTGGTTGCAGCGTAATGCTAAACGTGAAACTGAGCTACTTGAAGATGCGATGGAAGTTGACCACTAAGCCTTTACTTTTAGTACTAGCATCATAACAGGTTGCACTAACACCATAACAGGCTGTATTAGCGCCATAACCGGCAACACAGAATAGACGATAAAGAGAAAAAACTATGCGTTCACAATTAAATAAAATGCTGCAAGAGCAGGAAGAAAGTGAAGAAATAAATATGACCCCGATGTTAGATGTGGTCTTTATTCTTTTGATATTTTTCATCGTAACTGCGTCTTTTGTTAAAGAGTCAGGCATTGAAGTCAATCGCCCAGAAGCGGCAACTGCGGTGAAAAAAGAGCGAGCTAATATTTTGGTCGCTATTAGCGACAAAGGCGAAATATGGATTAATAAACGTCGTATTGATGTTCGTGCCGTACAAGCAAATATTGAGCGCTTAAAAGCCGAAAACCCACAAGGTACTGTGGTTATTCAAGCAGATAAAAAAGCCACTACTGATGTCTTGATTAAAGTGATGGATTCAGCGCGTGCAGCCGGTGTTTACGATGTTTCTATTGCGGCGCAAGAGGCTTAGTTATGGCGAATGTATCTGTGGCGAATGCCCCGGTGTCGAGTATGTCGACGCCAAACACACCCGCTAGCTTTTTGGATACTGGGGGCCGATACCTGATTGGCTTAGTTTTAGCCATTGTTACAACGATAGCTTTGTTATGGGGAATGCAGGCGTTAATAGCAGGTGGCAGCGATGTGATGTCTGAGCCACCACGTGGTAACGTACTTGACTTTATTCGCCTGAAAAAAGAGCAGCAGGTAGTTAAAAAAGAACGTAAGCCACAAAAACCAGCCAAGCCTAAAACGCCGCCACCTCCGATGGTACAGCCGCAAATGGCACAAGCTAACCCTAATGCCAATGCGGTTAATAGCAGTTTTTCTGCTGATATTGCCCTTGATGGTGGTTTAAGTGGTGGCTTGAGCTTAGAAACAGGTGATGGTGATTATTTACCAATAGTGAAAGTTGCGCCTATTTATCCACGCCGTGCGCAAGCACGTGGTATTGAAGGCTTTGTTATTGTTGAGTTTACTGTTTCTAAAACGGGATCGGTTCGTGATGCATTTGTGGTAAGTGCTGAGCCGGAAAATATTTTTAACCGTGCAGCGTTAGACGCGGCATTGAAATTTAAATACAAACCTCGTGTTGTTGACGGCGTCGCAATGGAAGTTGCCGGGGTACAGAATAAAATATCTTTTGCTATTGACGGTTAATGTTTAATTCGTTTTGTGAAAGTAAATTTGAAAAAGAGGAGCGCAGATCATGTTACTGAAAAAATTAGCTGTACCTTTATTAAGTGTTGGCTTGTGGTATTGCCTGCCAATACTTTTAGGATCTATTATTGGCACTAATCTAGCCTACGGACAAACGGCTGATGAACCAGCGAGTACTGATGGAAAAAGTATCGTTAAAAAGCGCACCGCTAAAAAAGTGCCCGCTATGCGTAACCGGGTGTATAGCCAACTAGCACGCGCACAAAAACTCGCTGATGAAGGTGTTAAAATTGCAGGCTTTGATGTACTTGACGAAGTTAAAGAACGTGTTGATAGCTTAAATAGCTATGAAAGGGCGATGTTATGGAACTTCTATGCATTTATGTATTACGGCAATGATGATATAGCGTCAGCGATTGAGCACTTTGAGTTAGTGATAAAGGAAGAGGCTATTCCCGATTCATTATATTTATCGACTATTTATTCCTTAGCTCAGTTGTCTATGCAGCAGCAAAACTACCCACAGGCATTGGCTTATTTACAACAATGGCAAGAAAATAACACTAAAGCCTTAACAGCTGCTCAGCATATTATGTTTGCGCAAATTTATTATCAAGATAAGCAATTTGATAACGTGATCACAGAAGTTGCTCAGGCGATTGCGCTAGCTGAACAAAAAGCTTCAGCGATTAAAGAGAATTGGCTAATTTTACAACGGGCAAGTTATTACGAGCTAAAACAGCCCCTGCAAGTCGTTAAAGTGATGGAACAACTGGTTCGTCTTTACGATAAGCCTGAATATTGGCTGCAACTGGCGGGTATGTATGGCGAGGTTGGCGAAGAAGATAAGCAATTAGCAGTGATGGAAGCATCATGGCAGGCAGGGCATATTAAGAAAGAAAGTGAAGTGATGACCTTGGCGCAATTATATCGTTTTCATCAAGTACCTTTTAAAGCGGCGGTTTTATTAGAACAAGCGATTGCCAACGGCACCGTTGTGGCGAGTGAGAAAAGTTTTGCAGCCTTAGCACAAGCTTATGTTGCCGCAAAAGAAGATGAAAAAGCACTGCCGATTTTAACTAAAGCTTCAGAAATTGCTGATACCGGTAAGTTTGACGTACAACTTGCCCAAGCTTATTTAAATTTGGAGCGTTGGCCAGAAGCGATAGCCGCGGCGAATAAAGCCCTAACACGGGGCAAGATCACCCGAGTAGGCGATATGCACTTAGTGATTGGTATGGCGCAATTTAATTTACAAGCCTTTGACGATGCGCTTATTGCTTTCACACAAGCACAAAAAATCCCCAAATCAGCAAAAATTGCGAAACAATGGTTTCATTATGTTGAACGTGAGCAGGGACAGCGTGCACGATTAGCAATGCTGAATTAATGCTTTTTCTTCATGTTTTCTAGGGGCTGTTAACTTCATTTTTGGATGGAATAAAAAGGCTTAACCGCAAAGCTAAGCCTTTTTATTTGTATTGAAGAATTAATTTTTTACGCTTAATTTCATTGGATATTACTTGTCAGTATCAACCGAGACATTTAAGTCTTTTAGAATTCCATCATGCAGGTTGTAAACAAAGCCATGTACAGTAATGTCTTGGTTTATTCCCCAAGCTTTTTTCAATATGGTGGTATTACATACGTTAGCAACTTGTTCTATTACGTTCAATTCACATAGTAACTTTAAGCGATCTTCTTTATTTTCAACCGCATCTAAGCGTTCTTTATGGAAACGATAGACATCTTTTATATGGTGTAGCCAGTTATCAATTAAGCCATGACTTTTGTTATCAAGTGATGCAATAACACCGCCACAGCCATAATGCCCACAAACAATAATATGCTTTATCTTTAAAACGTCGACAGCAAATTGGATGACGGATAGGCAATTAAGATCAGTATGAATAACTTGATTAGCAATGTTACGATGAACAAATACTTCACCAGGCTGCATACCTAGCAGTTCATTAGCAGGTACGCGTGAATCAGAACATCCTATCCATAAATATTCTGGGTTTTGTTGTTCTGAGAGATGTTTGAAGAAATTTGGATCTTCTTTTTTTATTTTGTCAGACCATTGCTGATTATTGTCAAATAAATGCTGTATTGAACTCATGGGAAAACCAGTCAGGAAAATATAGGATGATTTTAGGCTGTTGTGCTAACAAGTAAAGGAAAAACTGGTCTTATATCAACAGCAATTAACTTTGTGATGCTGTTGATGAAAAATATTAATTTTCTCGAAAATATAATCAGCTCTAGTCGCGTTATATAATGAATAGGAGAATGCAGGGCTTAGCGTATGTTCACGTTATATTTCGGTGAGAAGTGTGACGTGAACAAGAGTTAAAAGTATAAATAGCTAAAGTTTCGACTTTGTTAATCTTGCTTTTGATCTCTATCGAGTTGCTCAATCTCTCTATCTCTGATTTTTTGTTGTTGCTCGTCAGTGAGTTCAAATTTACTCGCTGATTGCTTCAATAATAAAATTCCAGCAAAAACAGAGCCAACCGCAATAACGATAACTAAAATGGTGGTGAATGGCATCATAACTTCCTTAAAGTAAGTGTACCTTTTACGGACAAAGCGATATTTTTATTTTTACTTAAAAAACTATAGTAAAATAACACAATAGCATGTAATTTATTTGCAAGCTCGGAACATATATATGCTCAAACTACTTGAAAATGCATTTTCAAGTAGTTTGAGCATAAGCTGGCATTTTTGCTTAGCTTCAGTATTTAAATAAAAACAATTATAAACAAGTATTTGGAATGTAGATGTCGAATCGCCTTAGTATTAAATTACTTTTACCCACTGTTATCATCGCCGTTATTGCAATACTAGCAGCGCTACTTTTTGGCAGTGACTTTAACCAATCATCAATCGTCGCTTTACTGCTAGTGATGACTGTGGTGCAAATAGTTACTGGTTATGTTTATTCAAAAAAAATGCTCACTCAGCGTCTTGAACGTTTGCAGACATATATAAATCAAGTCGTTAGTATTGATGAGGCACCTAAAAGGTTAGCTCAAGATAAAAGCGATGATGATTTAGCTAAAGTTGCTAATGATCTTGCTAAATTTATTGCTAACTTGGCTGATGTTATGAATGATATTCGTGGTGAATCCGATAACTTGAAGCATGGCTCTGTATCGTTGGCTGCGCAAATGGGGGAATCTGTTGGTGCAGTAAACCAGTCTGCACAGCAAATTGAGCAAATGGCAAGTTCGATTGACCAAGTGGCATTAACATCGACGACGTTATCTCAAAGTGCTACGCAAGTGAGCGAAACGACCAATCAAGTGTTATCTATTTTAGAGCAAGGGACTGATGCTTCGAACACTAGCCAGCATACGATTGAAGACTTTGCTAACGAGGTTACGGCAATGGCGGCTGATTTATCGTTATTGCAAGAAGAGAGTTCACGCATTGGCTCAGTTTTAGAGGTAATTCGCGGTATCGCTGACCAAACCAATCTATTGGCGCTAAATGCTGCCATTGAGGCAGCGCGAGCAGGTGAACAAGGGCGAGGCTTTGCTGTTGTTGCTGATGAAGTTCGAGCGTTGGCACATCGTACGCAAGAAGCTACAGTTGAAATTAATGCCATGGTTGAAGGCTTACAAGAAAAGTCGACTAATGCGGTAAATGCTATTGGCCGTGGCCAAAGTTTATCGCAAGATAGTTTAGTTCATTCAGAGCAAGTTGTTGATGCACTGCAAAAAATTGGTCAAATGTTTACTGAAGTTGATACATTGACCTCACAAATAGCCCAAGGTACCAATGAACAGCAACAATCAACAGCATCAATTAATGATAATATGTCTATGGTAGTAGAGCTGAGTCGAGAGTTAAATACTGGTTTGTCATCAGTCGCTGAACTGACTGAAATGCAACAGAAAACGGCTAATGAAGTTGATAGCACATTGAATCGAATTTGTGTTTGATAAATTAACTAAAACATTAAATTAAAAAAGGTTCGCAACGCGAACCTTTTTTAATTTGGGGCGAGTCGTTAGCTTTTTATGTTTATCATTTTATTTTTAAATACAATGAAGTAGACGAGAGTTAACGATAGTATTCAGGGTGATTCATTTTAAATTTATTGATGATTCTTTTGAACTCACCGCTTTTATACATTGATTTTGATAACTCGGAAAACTTTGGCGCAAGATGAGCAACTTTAGATTTCTTTGATAAGCCTGTAAATAATAAAGCGCTATCATCTAATTTAACGATAATCTCTTTAATTTGTTGAGTCGTGTTGCCTTTATATTTGAATTTCTCTAAATATAAAAAGTCAGTTGAAATAAAAACATCTACCTTATCTGCAGCCAATACTCGAATAGCTGCATCGAGATCAGTAACATATACTTTTTCTAAATAATCCTTAGGGGCATTGTCGAATTGTTTAAACTGCTTAATTCCCCTTAATACCGCAACTTTTAAACCTTTAAGATCTGAAAAGTCGCTAATTTTTAAATTTTTATTTTTCACGTAAAATGATTTTTCATTTAATGAGCTATAGGAAAATAAATGGGCAAAATTACGTCGCTCTGGCGCATCTAATAAACCTGACATAAGGTCGACTTTACCTGCCTCTAACATCGCTAAACAGCGCCAAAAAGTGTTATTTTTGGTAAAGTTAATGGTGAAGCCTAATGTGTTAAAAAAATGAGTTGTTACGGCAATGTTTTCACCTATTGGCGCTTGTTGTGGTGATGTTATTTGATATGGAGGATAATTGCTAACGCACATAGTCAATTGTTTATCAGAACTCTTATCTGTGATTTCTGCCTGAACGGCGGACGAAATAGTGAACAAGGCTAATATGAAAAATTTTAGCAACAGTGGCTCCGTAAGATTATGAAAAATCGTTGGGTAGCGTAAGGCAAACTATGTAGTAAGTAAATAGGTTAAAGTGGGTTTGCCTATTTTGCTATGATGCTTTATAAGCAAGAATGAAGTTCGCAACGGGTTTATCGTTTCTGAACTTAGATCTTTAGATATTTCTCAGGCACTATTGTGACCGGTGTTAGCCCCTAGATGTTGATTTTTAAGTAGACTCACTAAACACACAAAAGTGTTATACCAATATCAAAAATTGTGGATAAATAAACTGTATAGCTTCCTTAACAATTACTATTTAACCTGAATTCGGCATAACGACAATAAAAAACACAACCATTTCAAAATATTAACAAACTTCAATCTAAAGTAGTGGTATTTATGTTTAGCTCAAAGCGTTCAAGTTGCCAATAACGAGTTATTGGCAACTTGAACAACGCAGAAATAGGTTTTAATAGCGCCGCTGTAGTATTTTGCTTATCCCGAGTTCAGGTTATTTACCATGATAATATTCTCGACTTTTTTCTGCTTGCTGACATAAGTCAGTAAGAGCGCCTAAACTACGTGTTGTCATGCGATGAACAACGTCAGCGTCAAGCTGAATAATCTGCCTGTGTTTAACTGCTGGTATTATCGGCCACTTTTGCCACTCATAGCCTTCTTTAGCTTTCTGATTTTCAGACAATGGTTGAATAATTACATCAACATTAGCTTGCAGTATTTGCTCGATATTAACTTGCGGGTATCTTGCTTTGGCTTGATAAAATGGGTTTTTAATACTGCAGATCTCTAAAAATTGTTGTGGCCAACTATCTTTTGCGATAGTGGTTATTGGTCTCGACCATACCTCATAAAAACCTAATAATGGTGTCTTTCTTTGGTGACGGCTTTTAATTTCTGCTAAGTCAGCTAAAAATTTTTCTGCGACATGCTCTCCTTGTTCTGTATGCCCTGAAAGCTTGCCAAACAAACGTATTTCTTTTGCCACATCGTCAAAAGTATAGGGTTGAGAGTAGACAATATTGAAACCAAGTTGCTTTATACGCGCTAGATCATCACTGGGGTTACTGTTTTTCCAAGCAATAATTAAATCAGGTTGTAGCTCTATAATGCGTTCAATCTGAATACGTGACGAGCTACCAATTCTAGGGATAGCTTTAGCTGCTTCAGGGTAGTCAGCATGTCGTGTAGCGGCGATAATTTGGTCACCAGCACCGACGTCGAAAAGCATTTCAACAATATGTGGTGCTAAGGCGATAATACGCGGCTTAGTATGTACTTTATTTGCAATATCATTAGTGGCATTCGCTTGCCCCATAACGATAAGTAATAAGCTCATTAATACAGTGAACAGGTAATAATTCAGGTTCATTATTTCTTTCCGTGATAGCTACTTGATGTTGATAAAAGGGGGTGATTTACCAGTCGATGCCTCTTTGTGCTTTAATGCCGTTATCAAAAGCATGCTTCGTTGGCTGTACTTCACTCACCGTATCAGCAAGTTCTATGATGCTACGATGACATGCACGGCCAGTAATAATGACATGTTGCATTGCTGGGCGGTTAACAATTGCTTCAATTACTTCATCTAAATCTAAGTACTTATATGACAACATATAAGTTAATTCATCAAGTAAAACTACATCGATTGTTTCATCTTTTAGTAAGCGTTTTGCTTCTGCCCAAACCTTTGTTGCTGCGGCAATATCCTTTGACTTATCTTGAGTATCCCAAGTAAAACCTGTTGCCATGACGTGAAATTCAACACCATTTTTTTCCAATAAATTACGCTCGCCACAGGCCCAGTCACCTTTGATAAACTGCAATGCAGCGGCAGTGTAACCGTGCCCTACAGCGCGAGTTAACGTACCAAAACCTGAGGTGGACTTGCCTTTACCATTACCGGTGATAACAATGAGTAAGCCACGTTCTTCTTGTGCTGAATTAACACGAGCATCTACTTTTTCTTTAATGCGTTGCATGCGCTCTTGGTGTTTTTGATTTTTATCTGCTTCAGTTGTCATTATTTATTATCCTGTTTTACGAGTGCGATACATGATCGCTAAAAAGAAAATACTGCCGATAGCGGAAGTAATAATACCAATGGGGATTTCAACGTTGGCTAATATACTACGTGCTAAAACATCGACCCAAACTAGAAAACAGCCGCCAACAAGCGCTGAGCCTATGATAAGTGGCATAGTTGTTACGCCAAGTAGTTGTCTAACAATATGCGGTACCATTAAGCCTACAAAGCCAATACCACCGCAGTAAGCAACGATTGTTGCCGTCACTGCAGCACATAAGGCAAGTAAAATTATTCGCAGTTTATCAACATTCACACCAAGGCTTGCCGCACTCTCGTCACCCAATAGTAACGCATCAATTTGTCGGTGTAAGGCAAAGATAGTGACTAAGGTTACCAATATCATGGTTGCAATGAGATAGAAGTGAAACATTTCAACACTGGTTAAACTACCCATTAACCAAAATATTACTCTGTTGGTGGCAAAAGGATCACCAAGGTAGAGTATAAAGTGACTAATTGAGCTCAGCATAAATGATACTGCTACTCCTGTTAGCAGTAAATGATTCATGTTGCGTAGCAATGTTGCGATACCAAAGACAATAGTGACAGAAAATAAAGCGCCTAAAAATGCGGCCATCGGTAATACTAACATTTGCTCGTCAGTGACGACTAATGTGGCGATGGTTGCACCTAACCCTGCGCCAGAAATAATACCAAAGAGGTAAGGATCTGCGAGCGGGTTTCTAGTCACGTTCTGTAATATAGCACCAGCACAGGCTAAGCCCATTCCTGCCACTAAACCAACCAGCACTCGAGGAATTCTAACTTGCCATACCACCATGTCGTGCATGGGGGTAGCACAGTCACTAAGGACACACTGTAAAACATCTACGCTGTTAATTTCTGCAGCACCAAAAGTAATCGCAGAAACTAGCGAGAAAATAGTCAGTATAAATAAGCCGGTAAATATCCAGGCATTTTTACCTTTTACATTGCTCAATAAAAGCATTAATTTTTACCTACAGAAATAGGAATATTGGTATTATTCGGATAAAAATGAACCCTAGGCACTGTAGCTACTTTCGAGTTTGGGTATTGTTGAACATTGTCTCGAAAACAGGGTAAACCGAATACTTTGCTAAGTGTTGTTGGATTAAGTGCTTCATCAACTGTACTGTCACTAACTAAAGTACCTTTGTTTAACAAAACTATACGTGTGCAATATTGAGCTGCAAGGTTTAGGTCGTGAATAGTCATGACCACGGTAATTTTTAGTGCTTTTACTAACTGCAAAATTTGATGTTGATAGAATATATCTAAATGATTTGTCGGTTCATCTAGTACTAATATTTTAGCTTTTTGGACTAAGGCTTTAGCAATTAATACCCGTTGTTGTTCTCCACCAGATAAAGTATTGAAAAGCTTATTTTTACTAGTCGCTAACCCTACTTTTTTTAGCGCTAGTATGATTTCTTTTTTATCAATATCAGTATCACGAGCAAATAAGGTTTTATAGGGCAATAAGCCCATACGTACAACATCATAAACTTTCAATTCAAATATTGGTGGGGACTTTTGTACTACAAGGGCAAACGTCTGTGCAAGCTCGTGAGGTTTATAATGGCTAATGCTTTTGTTTTTTAATTTAATACTGCCTTGCCAATTTTTAGTTTGATTTAATAAGCACTTTAAAAGTGATGTTTTACCGGCGCCATTTGGGCCAATAATACCAAGAATATCACCTTGGGCGACATCAAATGAAATATTGCTGAGGATAGTTTGATTTTCTACAGCCCAAGAAACAGCATCAAGCGTTAATAGATTATTCATGGTTATTGGTTTAACCAGATAAAAAATAGCTTAACCTGAATATTTTTTTTTATTTGGCGGTAAGTGTTAATTATCAATACTTTCATACTGTGCTTTCTACTCCAACCCAAATAATTATTTTGAATTTAGTATCAATGAATGTGCAGAAAATAGTATACGAGTGCCAGCAAGAAAGCAGAAGCATTAGTAACTCTCGTGTATTCCCGCACGGCGTTAGTTTATCAAATGTTGTTAATAATATTACTGTTAGGTGTCCTGACTTATAGCTCTTTGCTATTTACAGTTGCGGGTACAGTCACGGACTTTAACCGTGTTCCCTATTTGATTAAACAAACCATTCATGCAGTAGTGATAGGAAAATAGCAAAATGGGCTGATTAAAAAATATCATACAATAAGCAATTGATTTTACTGTGATGCATGCACCTTTACAATGAAAACTGCATCATTACACTTAATGTAAGATAAATTATGAGCATAAAAAAAGGAGCTAATGCTCCTTTTTCACTAATCACTACCTTCACTTTATGTTATGCAAGTTTTAACCTGCAACACAAGCTTCTAAAAGGTGAAAACTACCAAATTTTAACGCGCTTTTCAGGTGCAATATACATAGCGTCACCTTCTTTTACGTCAAATGCACTATAAAACTCAGGCATATTTGATAATGAACCTAAAGCACGGAATTCACCTGGAGAGTGCGGGTCAGTTGCTACGCGGTTACGTAGTGCTTTTTCAACAAACTTTCCACGCCATACTTGTGCAAAGCCCATAAAGAAACGTTGGTCACCAGTTAAACCATCAATAACAGGTGCGTCTTTACCATTTAACGAGGCTTTGTAAGCTTTATAAGCAATAGTAACACCAGATAAATCACCGATGTTTTCGCCTAATGTTAAAGAGCCATTAACGTTTAAGTCGTCAAATACTGCATAGTTATCGTATTGAGCAACCAAGTTATCAGCACGTACTGTAAAAGCGGCTAAATCTTCTTTAGTCCACCAATCTCGTAGATTACCTTCGGCATCGTATTTGCTGCCTTGATCATCGAAACCATGGCCCATTTCATGACCAATAACTGCGCCAATGCCGCCATAATTAACCGCGTCATCTGCTTTTAAGTTAAAAAATGGTGGTTGTAAAATTGCGGCTGGAAATACAATTTCATTTTTGGTTGGATTGTAATAAGCATTCACTGTTTGAGGTGTCATGCCCCATTCTTGTCTGTCGATTGGGCCGCCAAGTTTAGCCACTTCTTTTTGATGAGAAACAGTACCAGAGCGCATTTTGTTACCAACTAAGTCGTCACTTTTGATAGTAAGCGCTGAATAATCTTCCCACTTATTTGGGTAACCAATTTTAGGATCAAAACTTGCTAATTTAACATGTGCCGCTTTTTTAGTTGCGTCAGACATCCAATCTAGTTCATCAATACTTGCACCGTATGCACCGCGTAAGTTTTCAACGAGTTGTGTCATACGTGTTTTGGCTTCAGGTTTAAAGTGACGACCAACATAAACTTTACCAATAACTTCGCCCAAATTGCCATTGACGACTGAAACACCACGCTTCCACATTGGACGTTGTTCTTTACGACCGCTTAACTGGTTTGAATAAAAATCAAAGTTTTCTTTATCCAATGCAGTTGTTAATGAGCTAGCAAAGTTACTAAGCGTGTGGAATGTTAAGTAAGTTTGCCAATCAGCTAATGATGTTGCGGCAAACGTTTCACCAAAACCTTTAACGAAAGATGGCTGGTTAATTATTAAATCTTTTTGTGCAGCTACACCTTGAGCTTCAAGATAAGCAGTCCAGTTAAAAGCATCTGTTACAGTATTTAAATCTGAAATACTGAATTTGTTATAACGCTTAGTGCTGTCGCGAGAATCAACTTTCGTCCAATGGAAGCCAGCTAGTTTTGTCTCAAGCGCCATGATAGTTTGCGCAGCAGCTTTACCGCCTTTCAAACCTGCTAGCTTAAACATGTTTTCAATATGAGCAACATAACCCGCACGTAACTTTTCAAAACGCTCAGTTTCATTGAAGTAATAGTCTCTATCAGGTAAACCTAAGCCGCTTTGCCAAACATGAGTTGCATAACGAGTAGAATCTTTAGCATCAACACTGATGTAAAATGCTAATGGGCTACCAACACCAATTTTTTGATTTTCACCAAAGAATGCTGCCAGTTCATTTTTGTCTTTCAAGTTATTAATGTTATCAAAAATAGCTTGCACAGGTGTGATGCCTGCAGCATTACGTGCATCGGTATTCATGTATGAACGAAATAGGTCTGCAACTTTTTGTTCGTCACTGCCCATTTTTAGGTTTTCAGTTGCGGCTAACTCTTCGATAATGGCTTTAACGCTATCATCGGCTTCATCGCGTAAGTCATAAAAAGCACCGATCGATGTTTTGTCAGATGGAATTTCACTTTTGTTTAACCATGCACCATTAACATAACGATAGAAGTTATCTTGTGGACGAACAGTTAAATCCATGTTTGCTTTATCAATACCTGAAGCTAAAGCTGTTTTTTGCATGACTGGTGCTTCAACAGCAGTGTCTGTTGTAGTGGTGCCATTATTACACCCGGCAATGAATAGCAAAGACGTGCAAACAGCACTTGTTATTATAGTTTTCATTTTAAACTCACAATTTAGTAATTTTTTAATCAACCCGCCGATGTTAAAGACTATCGGTACCATTTACTAGTGCAATGAAATGTTTGTTTACATTATCTTGAGTGACGGACGTATTTTTAAATTTACATATGAATAATATAAAGTTAAAAGGTCATGTAATTAATTGTAATTAAAGTATTTTATGTTTGGCTGGAATTGCGAGGTTTACATGGTTTTACGTAAATTTAAGTACGAATTACAATTTTATCAATGATTTTTATTATTAGTTTTGTTATTTCCACCACTTTTTTATAAAAATAACAAAAAGCTAATCAACGGAATAAATATAGTTTGCTGACCTATGATATGCTCGTGGGTAAATTATGTTTGGCAATTTGCCATTTTAAATAGAAGAAAGGATTAATGTTTCAACCTGTTAGTGTGTACATTGGCTTAAGGTATAGCCGCAGCAACCATGGCAAAGGCTTTGTCTCTTTTATTACCTTTTTCTCTATTATTGGGATTATGCTTGGTGTTGCTTCTTTGATTACTGTTGTGTCGGTAATGGACGGATTAGAGCAGGAGCAAAAACGCCGTGTTTTAGGCTTAGTACCGCATGTTTTAATCTCACCAGAAAAGGCTAAATTTAGAAGTTGGCAAGCGTTGCAAGCTGAATTGGATGTATTACCTGAGATTAAAAAGGTAACGCCATTTCAAGAAAGCGAAGCATTGATTCAGTCAAAGTCTGCTCTGCAAGGGGTATTAGTTCATGGAATTTTACCTGAATATGAACAACATAGTATTATTCAAAGTTCTATGGAGTATGGCCAGCTATCACGGTTGTCAGATGAGCCTTTTGGACTTGTTTTAGGGCAAGCACTTGCGCGTAATTTAAAGGTAAGTTTAGGTGATGTTGTTCGTCTCACTCTACCAAATAAAACTCTTTTTACGCCAATGGGCCGTGTGCCTGTTCATCGAACATTTACCGTTGTTGGAATTTTCAATGTTGGCTCGCAGGTTGATGGCTCTATTGTTTATATAAATATTGAAGATGGCGCTAAATTACATCGTAAAAAAGGTGATGGTGTGGAGCAGCTTAGACTGTATTTAAATGATGCATTTAATGCACAGAGGGTGATTACGCAATTAATTTTAAAATACCCAGACTATAGCTATGTGAGCTGGCAAGAAAGCCAAGGAGCATTATTCGCTGCGGTGGGTATGGAAAAGAAAATGATGTGGTTGATGCTGAGTCTTATCGTAGCGGTTGCGGCATTTAACATTGTTTCTGCTTTAGTTATGGTTGTTATTGACAAACAAGGTGAGATTAGTATTTTGCAAACGCTGGGTTTAAACCGTAGCGGTATCATTAAAATATTCATTACCCAAGGCTTAACTAATGGTATTTGGGGCGTAATATTGGGTGTGACGCTTGGCGTGATAGCAACCCTAAATCTCAATAGTCTATTTGAGTTATTTGGTGTTAGCCTTTTAGGTGCAGGTCAAGTGTTGCCGGTTGCGCTTGATGCTATGAATATTGCGACTATTGTTGGGTCAGCCTTATTAATGAGTTTTATTGCTACGCTTTACCCTGCTTATCGTGCGGCGCAAACTCAGCCTGCTGAGGTACTTCGAAATGAATGATAAGTTAGCAAACCTAAATCTAAACTTAAATAAAAGTGAAATTAATAACATGGTAGAAAAAAGTGAATTAGCCTTAGGTTTAGAGTGCCGAAAATTAAGCAAAGTTTATCAGCAAGGCGCGATTAAAACTCAAGTGCTAATGGGATTGGACTTAGCAATAAAAGCAGGCGAACTTGTCGCTATTGTTGGAAGCTCAGGATGCGGTAAAAGTACGTTTTTACATTTGGCAGGAGCGTTAGATGCCCCTAGCTCTGGCGAGGTATTAATCAATGGTGTTGATATTCACCAACTAACTGAAAAGCAACGAGCAAAATTTCGTAATCAGCATATTGGTTTCATATACCAGTTTCATCATTTGATGATGGAGTTTACCGCAGAAGAAAACGTCGCTATGCCGCTGTTGATACGCGGTGATAGACCTAAAGCAGCCTTATCACAAGCTAAAGCTATGTTAGAGCAAGTTGGTTTGGCACATCGTGGTCACCATCGTCCCTCTGAACTGTCTGGTGGTGAACGTCAGCGTGTTGCTATTGCCAGAGCATTAGTGACTAAGCCTTCATTGGTGCTAGCTGATGAGCCAACAGGAAATTTAGATTTTGATACCGCTGAAAAAATATATCAATTGTTAAAAGAATTAAACCGCACGGTAAACACTAGCTTCGTGATTGTTACCCATGACTTAACGCTAGCGGCGAAAATGGAGCGTCAATTACGTTTAGAGCACGGTTGTTTAAAACCGCTTGCGGGTATTGTGAAAAACGAAGTAATTGAAAATGAAACGGTGAAGAGTGGGGAAGGCTAAGTGTTGAAACCGTTAAGTATATTTATTGGTTTACGTTATGTGCGGAGTCGTCAGAGTGAAGGCTTCTCATCATTTATATCGGCCTCTTCTACTTTTGGCATTGCTATTGGCGTTATGGTACTTATTGTCGGCCTTTCTGCGATGAATGGTTTTGAAAAAGCGCTAGCAAAGCATTTATTATCTATTGTTCCGCATGGCGAAATTGTTGGGGTGAATGAACCAATTGATGATTGGCACCAAAATGTAGCTCGTATACAACGACATCAGCAGGTAGTTGCTGCTGCGCCATTCATCAAAACTCAAGCTATGATGCAAAATAGCGACCAGCTAAAAGGTGTGGAAATTCGCGGTGTAGATATTTCACTTGAACAGCAAGTATCGGCTATATCCACTTATATGACAGCAGGAAAGTGGCAAGATTTAGCACAAAAGAATAGCGTTATTATTGGCGCGGGTATTGCCAGAAAATTATCTGTTAAGGTTGGTGATAACGTACAATTACTATTGCCGCCACCAAGTCGCAGTCAAGCGGGGAATAGTGCTGTTAAGCAATTTCCTATACCAATGAAACAACAAGCAAGGGTGGTCGGGGTATTTAAATTTGGCGGCACAGTAGATGATACTCAAGCATTTATCAACTTAGCGATGGCAAGTAAACTGCTGGATTATAAGCAAGGTGAAGCACAAGGTATTCGTTTAAAAGTAAATGATGTTTTTTCAGCGCCACAAATTGTTCGAAATGTTATGTTCAACTTAGATTCTTATGTTTATATGCTCGATTGGACTCGTAGCCATGGACATCTATTTAATGATATCCAATTGGTGCGGTTGGTAATGTTGATCGCTTTAGTCTTGGTGATAGCTGTCGCGAGTTTTAATATTGTTTCAACGCTCATAATGGCAGTAAACGAAAAAAAATCTGATATCGCTATTTTAAAAACTATGGGCGCTAAACCAAGCACCATAATGGCCAGTTTTATGTTTCAAGGCCTTATAAACGGTATTTTGGGCTGCTTTATTGGAACTTGCTTTGGTATATTAATTTCATTGAATTTAACGGAAATAATTCAAACAATAGAAAGTATGCTTTCGGTTCAATTTTTGTCTGCTGATGTTTACTTTATTGATTATTTGCCAACGGTATTACGTGAAGAAGATGTAATTACTACGGTAATTATAGCTTTGATAATGAGCTTACTTGCCACTATTTATCCTGCGTGGCGAGCAACCAAAGTAGAACCTGCGCAAGTCTTGGGGCAAACATAATAGACTCGTGAGTAATTGGTCTATCTCCATGACATTAGTTATTTATCATCAGTATAAAAAATCAGACCTAGTGTCTGATTTTTTGTTTTTAACAAGCTGATCAAATACTTACTATTTGTTTCTGCTAGCTTGCCGTTTTCGCCACTCACGCGCAACTGAAAAACGCCATAAACTATTAATAGTTATATAGCCTAAGATGGCAAAAGCAGTCGCTAAGAAACCACAACCAATGATGAACGCTGGGCCAATGGTCGACACACTATCAACTAACCATTGCCAACTTGCTTCAAACACAAACTCACCTGCAGGCGCGCCAATAACCCAAGTACCAACCAAGTAACAAAAATAAAAAATTGCTGGCATTGTTAATGGGTTGGTGATCCAAACTAAGGCGATTGATAAGGGCAAATTGGCATGTACTATAATTGCAAAGCCAGCTGATAAAACCATTTGAAATGGCACAGGCATAAACGCAAAAAATAATCCGACAGCGAAAGCTTTACTGACGGAACGACGATTTAAGTGCCATAAATTAGCATTATGCAGCAAGTCACCAAAAATCTGTAAATGCTTATTATTTTTTATCGTTTGATGATCGGGCATCAGGCGTTTAATCATTTTTTTTGGCATAAATTTACTTAACTTATAATTTATAAATGGAAATTGCTCACTATGGAATGGTGGCTGCTAACCTTTTTTCTAGGTACTATTTTGTCACTATTCATAGCGATAGTGCCAGAGTTTTCTTTATTGTGCTTGATCTTATCCTTTTCTATATTGTTATTGCTAATAAAGCAGTGTCGACCCATTGGGTTAATGCTTTTAGGTGCTTGTTGGGTTTTGATTGCCGCAAACCAATATCAAAGTAAGTTATCTGAAAATAACATTGTCTTAGAAACGTTACAAAAAAAAACTGCTGTTATTCGTGGGGCAGTAATAGATATTGTTCATCAAAAACCAAATAGCAATCGTTTTAATTTTCTAGTTAGTCACTGGCAAGGCAGTAAGCTTAAGGTCCCTTTTATTGTTAGGCTAAATTGGAAAGTACCGACAAAAAAACTGTTACAAGGACAGCAATGGCAGTTAGCGGTAAAGCTTAAACCCGCGCATGGTTTGGCAAATGTTGGCGGCTTTAATTATCAGGTTTGGCTAAGGCATAAAGGGATTGTTGCTACAGGCTATGTTAAAGCTGTTAGCTTGAAAAAAATTAAAAAGCGTGGGGTCGTCAATAATATATTAATTGCTGAAGATACTTCTTGGCGGCAGTTATTATATCAAAAATTTTCTGCGCTTGTGTCTGAAAAGCCGCTAGGGGGCTTACTTCTCGCTTTAGGGTTTGGTGAGCGTGGCGAATTAACTAAAGAGCAGTGGCATGTTTTAACGACAACTGCCACGATACATTTGATTGCTATTTCAGGGCTGCATATCGGTATTATCGCGCTTTTCAGTTTAATCCTTGCTCGTGCTCTTTTTAAAACTTTGCCTTTCTACACTTTTTTATCTGACAAACAAAGCATTAGATTGATGCGCACTAATGTTAAATATTTACCAATTCTTGTTAGTTGCTTTATGGCATGGTACTACGCCTACTTAGCTGGCTACTCTATACCGACTTTACGCGCACTAGTGATGCTTTTTATGTTTTGGCTATTAAAAGCAGGTGCGATTAATGTTTCACTAATCCGTTGGCTATTACTGACTATTTTAGTCATTTTGTTACTTTGGCCTTTAAGTTTGTTGAGCGCTAGCTTTTGGCTGTCAATCAGTGCACTCAGTATTATCTTTGCTACCTCTTCGCGTTTTTTAAGCAAAGTGAATTTACCTGATGAACACAGTAGTGAAAATAAAATACTTGATACTGCTAATGTATCTAGCCAATATTCTGAGCATACACGTTGGAGGAAATATAAATCGAAATTTTACCACTGGTGTAAAGCGCTGTTTGTTATTCAGTTGGCATTGACTGTGTGTATGTTACCTATCTCTGCATTATTGAATTACCAGTTGCCACTGCTTGCATTTTTCGCAAATATTATCGCCGTACCGCTAATGAGTATGACAACAATACCACTTACGCTTCTGGCCGTTATTACGTTGCCAATAAGTGAGATGATAAGTCAGTTTTTTTTAGAATTAGCGCATTTAAGTTTGGTGTTTATTTGGCAGTGGCTTAGCTATATTGCAGAGATTAGTTGGGCGCAAGTAAGTGTTTCGAATATAGAGTTAGCATTTATATTTTTGACAGTTACGGGGGCTTTCTTAATGTTATATTTTCGTATGAGCAGAGTTTACTCAATATTGATTGTTGGCTTTATCGTTACTGTGTTTTCTCTTGAACTGATAACAGATAAAACAGCTCAGCACTGGCAACTTTCAATATTTGATGTCGGTCATGGCCTGGCTGTTGTTATCGAAAAGAATCAACGTGCTTTCATTTATGATACCGGTGCCCGTTATCCAAGTGGTTTTAATATGGCACAAGCCGCGATATTGCCATATTTAAAATATCAGGGTTATCAAACGATTGATGGCGTTATTATTAGCCATAACGACAATGATCATGCAGGAGGTTTGCGTTATTTACGCGAGCAAATGCCTATTTATAGCGTTATCGCCAATGATTTTTCATTAGTGCCTAATAGCCATTGTTTATTGGGAGAAGGTTTTACTTGGCAAGGTTTACACTTTGAAATGCTATCACCAAGTCAGCTTAAAGGTGACAAAAATGATGATTCTTGTGTCGTGGTTATTAGTGATGGTTTCCATCGGGTGCTACTACCCGGTGATATATCGTCAAAGCAAGAAAAGCGACTGTTGAATAACAATGAGGTGAGAGAAAAACTCGCTAGTGATATTTTGATTGCACCGCACCATGGCTCTAAATCATCTTCAAATGCTACTTTTCTGTCTGCTGTTGCACCAAAGTATGCGGTATTTAGTGCAGGTTACCTGAATCGTTGGAAGATGCCATCAGCGCCAATATTAAAACGTTACCATAGTCAAAATATTGAGACATTTAATACCGCAGAATTAGGTATGATAAAATTTATGTTCACCCCTTTGAATATCAAACCATTGAGTTATCGAAAGGATTTTAAACCTTATTGGTTTGTTAATTGAATCATAAACATTGAATTATTCCAGAGTGACGCCATTTAATAAGTTGGTTGATTTGCAAAATAGCGCTAAAATGCTGTCGCAATTCATCACTACATTTTTTGATAACGCATTGAGAGCATAAATGTCGACAAAACCATCGCAAGCGGCAACAAAAATAAGTACCTGGCAGACCTTTGTGCGTTTAATGGGGTACGCTAAAGCTTATAAAGTAGGTTTTTTACTCTCAATATTGGGTATGTTGACCTATGCTGGTATAGATTTGCTATTTCTTTCAAAGCTGCAACCTTTAATTGATGATGGTTTAACTGGGGCTGATCCAAACTTTATGAAGTGGGCGCCAATATTTGTTATTTCTTGCTTTTTAATTCGTGGCATTAGCCATTTTATAGCGAATTATTTTTTAGCTTGGGTTGGTAATAATGTTGTATCTGATCTTCGCCAGCATATTTTTGAACATGTCATTTCTATGCCTGTGGCATTTCATGATCATGTTTCGACAGGTACGTTAATATCTAAATTAACTTTTGATACTGAGCAGGTGCTAAATGCTACAAGTAAAGCCTTACTAACCCTGGTACAGCAAGGTGTTTTTGTCTTTGGTCTGATTGGGCTGATGTTCTATCATAGCTGGCAGTTGTCATTGATATTCTTACTCATCGTGCCGCTAATTGCTTTTATTATCACATATGTTTCAAAACGATTTCGTCAAGTCAGTAAAAAAATTCAAGGGGCAATGGGGGAGGTTACTTCTTCTGCTGAGCAAACGTTTAATGGCCATAAAGTGGTGTTAACCTTTGATGGTCAACAGCGAGAATCGGATCGCTTTAGTCGTATTAACAAGAATAATCGACAACAACGAATGAAAATGATTTCAGCTCGTGCAGCGAGTGTTCCTCTCATTCAAATTATTGCCTCATTTGCACTCGCATTTATTCTATATGCAGTAACTACACCTGAAATGGCTGATATTAAGCCTGGGGTATTTATTGCGGTAGTCACTTATATGACTATGTTGATGAACCCTTTAAAACAGCTAACAAATGTTAACAGTGAATTTCAAAAAGGTATGGCGGCAAGTGTTAGTATTTTTGATGTGCTTGACCAAGAAACTGAACAAGATACCGGGACTATTGCCTTAGAACGCGCACAAGGAACACTAGCCTTTAAGCAGGTAAACTTCTTTTACAATGAACAAGATGAAAAACAAGCGCTAACTGATCTAACATTCTCTGCCAATGTTGGGGAAACGGTTGCATTAGTTGGACGCTCAGGTAGTGGTAAGTCAACCGCAAGTGCTTTATTACTGCGATTTTATAACGCCACAACAGGTAAAGTGCTAATCGATGGTAGAAATATTACTGATTATAAGTTGAAAGATTTACGTCGACAGTTTGCTTATGTTTCTCAACAGGTTGTGCTGTTTAATGACTCTATCGCTAATAACATTGCCTATGGCAAACCTGAAGCAACGCTTGCAGAAATTGAAAATGCGGCGCGTAAAGCTCATGTGATGGAATTTGTTGCAGGTTTACCCGAAGGTTTAGATACTAATATCGGTGATAATGGTGCAATGCTCTCGGGGGGGCAACGACAACGTGTCGCTATTGCTCGTGCGTTACTATGTGATGCGCCGTTCTTAATTTTAGATGAAGCAACCAGTGCTTTAGATACAGAGTCTGAACGTCATATTCAGGATGCATTGAGCATATTACAAAAAGACCGTACTTGTATTGTTATTGCTCACCGTCTATCCACTATAGAAAGTGCCGATAAAATAATTGTTATGGACCAAGGGAAAATTAAAGAGCAAGGTGATCATCAAACATTATTAGCGTTAGATGGCGCGTATGCCCAATTGCATAAATTTCAGTTTGGCGCCTAACGTAGATGCTATTCAGTCAATGTGCTTATTTAAATATCCCGAGTTTTAATCAACAATGTGTTACTAAACTATGCGATTAATTGAAAAAGTATGGTTTCAAGGGCATTGGGCAAAGTGGCTTATGGTGCCATTGTTATTACCGTTAACGCTTATTTTTGCTGTGATAAGCTTTGGCCGCCGTATCGCGTTTAGTTTTGGTTTATTGAAATCATTTAAAGTGTCGGTACCCGTAGTTGTTGTTGGTAATATTGGTATTGGTGGCAATGGTAAAACTCCTGTCACTTTATACTTAGTAGAACAGTTAACCGCGAAAGGCTTAAAGGTTGGTGTCGTCAGTCGTGGTTATGGCTCAAAAGCACCGTATTACCCCTATCAAGTTAGCGAAGAAAGTAGCGCAGAACAAGCAGGCGATGAGCCTTTGTTAATATTTCAGCGCAGTGGTATTCCTGTTGTTATTGGTGCAGATAGAGTGAAAGGTTGCCAGAAATTAATCGAGCTAGGTTGTGAAATTATTATTGCTGATGATGGCTTGCAACATTACCGATTAAAGAGAGACTTTGAGCTTATTGTTGTTGATGGTAAACGTTTATTTGGTAATGGTTTACTGTTGCCAGCAGGCCCTCTAAGAGAAACTACAAATAGAATAGCCCGCGCAGATTGCGTTATCGTCAATGGTGAAAGTCAGTGGTTAGCACAAGCTAAAAACTTAGTTCCCTCAATAGCGCATATGCAATTAAGTGCTAGCAAAGTGGTGAATGTTAAAACGGGTATTAGTATTGATTTGGCTGTCTTTTTAGCAAAAAACTTAATAGGAAATCAGAAGGTTAATGCGTTTGCCGGCATCGGCGATCCACAGCGTTTTTTTAATACGCTTGAACTCTATGGTTTTACCTTAAATATAGCTAAGGGTTTTGTTGATCATCAAGCCTTTTCTGCTGAAGATTTGCAACCATTTCCAAATGATACGCCGTTATTGATGACAGAAAAAGATGCGGTAAAATGCGCTACTTTTTCTCAAGATAATTTTTGGTATTTGCCTGTTGATGCAATATTTACCGAAAATAATAATGATTCATCGATAGCAACAGCAATAGATAAAATTGCCATGTTAGCGCATTAGCCAGCGGCGCTAGTAAGATATAAAAGTTAGCTGGATTGATATATAGCATTTAAAACTTGGTGAGTGTTCATCAAGTGCACGATAGTAAATTAGCAATAAAGTTAAGAAATATAATTCATTTAAGAGAGAGTGTTATGGCGTTTGATACTAAGTTAATGGAAATCCTTGCGTGTCCTGTATGTAAAGGGAAGTTAGAGCATAATAAAGAACAGAAAGAGCTGATCTGTAAGTTCGACCGTTTGGCTTATGCAATAGAAAAAGACATTCCAGTCTTACTTGAAAGTGAAGCTCGCCGCATTACAGAAGATGATGCATAACGTTGAAAAGTAATGTTAGCAAAATAGATTAATGAGGTTTTTATGTCGTTTGTAGTTGTGATCCCTGCACGATTTGAGTCGTCACGTTTACCGGGTAAGGTATTAGCTGATATTGCTGGTAAACCTATGATCCAATGGGTTGTAGAAAAAGCGTTAGCCAGTGGTGCAAAGCAAGTTATTGTGGCAACAGACAATGATGAAGTCGCTCGCGTAGTAGAAAGTTTTGGTGGTGAAGTTTGTAAAACTCGCGCCGATCACCAATCAGGTACTGAACGCCTTGCTGAAGTGATGGAAACTTATCAGTTTGCTGATGAGCAAGTTATTGTTAATGTGCAAGGTGATGAACCCTTTATTCCGGTTGAGAATATTGCACAAGTAGCGGCTAATTTATCGAGCCAAAACCAAGCTCGTATGGCAACATTAGCCATGGCCATTACTGATGTTGCTGAAGCATTAAACCCAAATGCAGTTAAAGTGCTTTGTGATAGAAGTGGTTATGCAATGTACTTTAGTCGCGCGACGATTCCTTATGATCGTGAACGTTTTCTTAATAACGATAATATTGATGAAATTGGTGACTTTTATCTCCGTCATATTGGTATTTATGCCTACCGAGCTGGGTTTATTAAAGATTACGTACAATGGCCAGCGAGTCAGCTTGAGCAAACAGAATCACTCGAGCAGCTACGAGTGCTGTGGCAAGGTGAGAAAATTCATGTTGCCGTTGCGAAAACGCGTTTAGAAGTTGAGGGTGTTGATACGCCTGAAGATCTAGAAAAAGCGCGTATTTACGCAAAATCGATATAAAATAAAAAATATTTCCCCTAAACATTAAAAAGAGGCTTATAGCCTCTTTTTAATGTGCTTACGTGATAGCTACTTATTTAAAAGCTTAAGTGCTTTTATACAGCGGCCAATATCTTGATGTGATGCTTTAACACTTTTTAGTGCTTGCGGTTTCATATCTTTGTATTCAACAACTAAAGCAGCAAGTTCTTTTTCGCTTTCAGGTGTACATTGCGCAGGTAAAAGACTACCCGTGAATGAGCCTAGAAGAGATAAGTCACTACCTTCATTAAGCTTAGGTATGTGGGCAAGTATCCTTGCCTTATATGGTGTTTCTAATGCTTGTTGTTCGGATGGGAACAAGCCCCACATAATATAACGCAAGGTTGAAAGTTTTAATTTTTCTGGGTTATTCACAACGACATTAAACCACTTCTCTTTGGTTTCTGCCTCAGGACGTAAAACTTCAGCATAAATTGCATTTTTCACACCGGTATCAGAATTATCTTTTACTTGTTCTGCCGTTAATAGTGCTTGGTAGTTGCCATGCTGGTAACGGTTCATTTTCGCTATCAGTGTCCAGCGTTTATCTTGGTCAATTGTTAAACCAGAAAAACTCATCTCACCATGTAAAATGTTTTGCAAATTAGCTAAGTGCTTACTATTTTTAACGACACTGACATAGCGACCATACCAAAGTTTTTGAAAGTCAGAACCTGCTTCAGCGTTTTGTAACAATGACAGGTATAAATCTTCAACTTCTTGATAAAGCGCTGAGTAATCGTTTTGTTTTAAGCGTGTTGCTGTTGTTAAATAACCTAAAGCTGAGGTTAAGCTACTGGCAATTTTTCGCACCACATTATAGTCTTTCTCATCAGCAATGTTAGCAATAGCAAAGTTGACGAATTTGTCGGCAGCAAGGTTGGCATCGTTAACGCTGTCAGACAAACTCTGCCATAGCATTAAGCGCATGGTGGTGTTGTCTATCGTATTAATATGCTTTTGGACGGCGTCAAGTGACTTGTCATCTAAGTCAACTTTAACATAGCCCCAATCGGCTTCATTTGGGTAAACTAAATCAGGACAAATTTTACCGATAATATCTTTTATTTCTGTTGTTGCGCCTTTGTATAACACAGGTGTCGCTGAAGACAATGTCATGCCATTTTCACTACTATTATATAGACCAATCTTTACTCGTTGTTCACGCAATGTAGGGTAACCATCGGGAGCTGATTGCTTTATGGAAAATTGGCTTATTTTATCGTCTTTACATTGATAATTTACTTTGATGGTGTTTAAGCCGGCGTTATATAACCAATCTTGTGTCCACTGCGTCATGTCTTTACCGGCAGCTTTGCCAAGCTCACCGATAAAGTCATCAAGATCGGTGTTTTTATAAGAAAACTTTTTCAAGTAATTACTTACACCGATACGAAAGTTTTCTTCGCCTAAATAATACGGCAACTGCTTAAGTACTGAAGCACCTTTACCGTAGGTAATACCGTCAAAGTTGCTCAATGCGACGCCTGTTGAAGCAACAGGTAGTTCGATTGCATGCGTATTAACCGAGTCATCACTGCGATAAGCCCATTGTTTCGTACCGGAATAAAAAACATCCCAGGTGTTTTCAAAGTCACTTGCTTCTGATACAGCAAGGTTTGCCATGTAAGTCGCAAAACTTTCGTTTAGCCATAAGCCATTCCACCAGCGCATGGTGACGAGATCGCCAAACCACATATGGGCCATTTCATGGGCGATAACATTAGCTAAACTCATTTTTGCTTGCGTAGACTTTTCACCGCGAGCGATATAGCCTTCATTAAAAGTAACAGCAGCAACGTTTTCCATTGCCCCAGCATTAAAGTCAGGAGCCACGACTTGGTCATATTTTACAAAAGGATATCTAACATCGAAGTACTTATTGAAAAAGGCAAAGCTTTGCTTAGTTGGCTTGAACCATTCTTCTGTTTTGACATATTCAGCTAAGCTTTGGCGAGCAAATAAACGTAGTGGAATATCTTCAAAACTATCTTCCCAAACTGCGTAGTTACCAGCATGTAATGAGAAAACATAAGATGAGAATTTAGCAGAAGCAGGGAATGCCCATTGCTTAGTTTCGCCATTTTCTGTAATTGCTGTTTCACGAGTTGCACTAATAATTTGCCAGTGTGCTGGCGCATTTACGTTAAGCGTATAGGTTGCTTTTAAATCTGGTTGATCAAAATGTGGGAATAAACGGTTGGCATCATAAGGTTCAAAATCTGTGTATAAATAGACTTCACCATTCTCAGGGTCTACAAAGCGATGAAAACCTGAGCCGTCTGTGGCATAAGGACGCTCGTAAGCAATTTCAATGACATTTTTCCCCGAAGACAACTCGCTAGCAGGTACGGTAATAAACCATTTTTTATAGGTAAACTGTGCGGGTTTTCCATTTACTTTCAGTGATGAAATACTACCTTCATCAAAATCAATGGTTAGGTCGTTGATATTGTTTTTATTTAGCTGAAAATTAAGTGTCGATACACCTGAAAAACTTTCGCTTTTATTGTCAATTGTTATTGCTAAATCATAGTTTACGTTACTGACTTGTTCAGCGCGCATTTCTGCGTAATCAGCATTAAGCGATTCGCTTAGTTGACGTACAGTGCTAGTGGCTGGTTTTTGTGATTGCTCTGCGGCTTTCATTTCTGAGACTGCTGTTTTTTCTGATTTATTATCAGTGCAGCCAGTTAAAGTCGCTGTAACGGCAACAGCAGAAGATAATAGTGCAATATTAACGGCTTTGGCCAAAATCGACGCTTGGTTATTCATACTACATTAATTCCTTTTTATATTTATAATTGAAGTGATGCAATAAATGTTATTAACATTTTTTATACATTTTAGTGATGCGGTATTTATATCATTTTATTGATACTTAAAAACCTTGAACCATCTTGTTTATCAGTAGACTCATCTGATAGCTAAGAGTTAAGTGCTTTTAATAGGACATTTGCCCAGAAAAGTTATAAGTAGACTTACCGTTTTTCAATTCAGCATTTTTTTATCAAAGTAAAATGCTGAATTCTTACTAAGTTTTAACTCGATAGTCATAAGTAGCGCTTCTTGCTCCTATATTGTAGTTGTACTATTTCGAGTAATAGATAGTTCCTCTAGAGGGAACTGCAACTCTAGCTTTCCTTGTGAATCATTAAGGCTTAAGTCTAACCCAGTATATACCCAAGCGACTTCAAAATTCTCGTTTCAGGACATATGAGCGAATCATGAACAAGGCGTGTATTTTATCAATGATTATTCCCTTAATGAACTACATAACGATGAACATGATTTGCTCAGACGTCCCAGGCTGGCTGGTTTAGAAACGCTTTATACATCGTTATTGGTTTTGACAATAGGATAACTATTATCTTCAATCAATGCCTTGCCTAAAGGCGTTTCTAATTCCAGCTGAATCCTGCATTTTGAAGTGGCTTGGGTATAAATCAATAGCAACAAATTCATTGACCGTTATCTTCGCTCTAATATCCGATGGTTTAATGGTTATCGAGCTTTGTTCATCAAAGCTTGAAAATTTAGCATAGTTGATAATGGCACACTGGAATAGGCGGCTAATGTACAGGTAATTACCAGAGTAGTTATTATGGTAATCAATACAGTGAATCTTTGTTGTATAAAGAAGCCATGATAATTGATTAAGAAAATGTATTTTAAGTTCCAATAGCGTAGCATAATCGTTCAATTTGTTTAGGTTGGTTAATTAATGAGTTTGACGAAACGAGATGCGGCTTGGTTAATGACCAAAAAGGGCTTTTTAGACATGCTGCCGTTAAATCTTGCAGTATTACCATGGGGAATCCTGTGCGGCTCGCTTGCTATACAACGTGACTTCTCAGTGCTTGAAGCGCTATTAATGCCCTTGGTGGTGTTTGCTGGCTCTGCTCAGCTTGTGGCAATTGAACTGATGGCAAATAATGCTTCACTAGCGACTGTTTTGTTTACTACCTTAGTGATCAGCTCTCGACACTTTTTATATGGCCTAGCATTGCGTGATAAGTTAAAAGTTTTGCCAACTAGCTGGCGCTACTCACTTGGTTTTTTGTTAACGGATGAGTTGTTTGCCTTATCGGGTAACAGCAAAGCCTTTGTCGGCAAACTGCGGTTAATTTATGCCTTAGTCGCTGGTGGTAGTTTCTATCTATTTTGGCTGCTTTGGAATGTTACCGGTATTGTTGCAGGCAGCTATTTACCCGATTTAACCCAGTTAGGTTTAGACTTTGCCATTGCAGTCACCTTTATCGCTTTAGTAGTGCCAACCGTTACTAATTTTCCTATGCTTATTACCGTTTTTGTTGCGGCATTATTGTCAGTATTGTTTAAGCTATTACATTTCGAATTAGACTTGGTGGCTGCGGCTATTATTGCGATGTATTGTGGTTACTTAACGGATCGCTGGCAATGTCGAAATCAACTAGCTAAACATGGTTTAAGTACAAAAAAAGCGTTGAATGATATAAATAAAGGTGGTGGGAAGTCATGATATTACTGACAATTTTTTTAATGGCAGTGATTACTTTTGGTACGCGATATTTATTTACTCATCCAAGCTTGCCTATTCGGTTGGGACCTAAAGTAGCTAAATTTCTAAGCTATAGTGCGCCTGCGGTGTTAACCGCAATTTGGGTGCCGATAATTTTCGTGCAACAAGGGCAGTTAAACTTGTCGATAACCAACCCTTATTTTATTGCGGCATCTTTTGCCGTGATCACGGCAGCAAAGAGTAAAAGCATTTATTTAACCATGTTTGCAGGGCTAATCACCTTTATCTTGAGCCGTTACGTTCAGATGATGTAGTTAGCAATAAAGCGTTAATAATTTAGTGATAGCTTTTTACATGGCATTTGTAGCTTAAAATGAGCAAGTTATCGAATAATGCTTGTCAGCTGTTCTTATTAGCTTCTATGATGGCGCACGTCTTTTATCTGGGGTCACCATTAAACATATACTATGAATTTAACTAAAACATTAACAAGTTTGGCCATTGCCAGTACTTTGACATTTTCCTCAGCTGCTTTAGTGCAAGCTGCAGATGCGACAGCTAAAAAATCATCACTTTCAAGTTGGTTGAATTTAAGCGCAAAAGAATTAAAAGCAGTTGAGCGTTACGCCACAGAGTATAAAGACTATATTTATAAAGCACCTACTGAGCTGACTTTCGTTACAGAAACCATTAAAAGAGTAGAGAAGCAAGGGTTTAAAAAACTTAGTGAAAAAAGTAATTTAAAACCTGGTGCACGTTTTTATGATGTTAACCGTGACCGTTCAATGACCTTAATTGTGATTGGTAAAAAACCATTAGAGCAAGGTACCCGCATTGTAGGTGCACATATTGATGCGCCTCGTTTGGAATTGAAAGGCCGTCCGCTATTTGAAAAGCAAGAATTTGCGATGTTTCAAACATACATTCATGGTGGTATTAAAACTTATCAATGGGTTAACATTCCACTAGCTTTAGTTGGACGAGTGGATAAGAAAGACGGCACTGTCGTTAATATTTCTGTTGGTTTCGATGAAAACGATCCAATCTTTATGGTGACAGATCTTGCTCCTCATGTTGACTCGTCTAATCGTAAACGTACAAGTCGTAACGTTATTGGCAAAGAAGAGCTTGATGTTATTGTTGCTGCGAAACCAGCACTAGATCAAAAAATTAAAGATCAGGTCAGTGATTATTTAAAAGCGGAATATGATATTTCAGTTGAAGATTTAGTTTCTGCTGAACTTGCGTTAGTACCGGCGACTAAACCTCGTGATGTTGGTTTTGATCGCAGTATGATCGCAGCATACGGCCAAGATGATAAAGCATCATCCATTGCTGCAGTAAAAGCACTGACAGAACAAAAAATACCAGAATATACAGCTATCGCTTACCTCGTTGATAACGAAGAAGTGGGTAATATTAATAATACTGGCGCGAGTTCCACTTACCTCGTTGATATGATTAGCGGCCTACTTTATAACCAAAAAGGTGATGATTATAACGACTATCAACTACGTAAGGTTCTGCGCAACACTAAAGTTATTTCAGCTGATGTCAATCCTGGTGTTAATCCTACGTGGTCAGGTGTATGGGAACTCGGTAATGCACCGCGTTTAGGAAACGGTGTTAATTTGAAACTTTATGGTGGTGGCTTTAATGCTAACTCAGAGTATATGGCGTGGACGCGAAGCTATTTAGATAATGCTGATATAAAGTGGCAGACTTCAACTTATAAAGGCAAAGCATCTGGCGGCACTATTGGCAGTGATCTCTCAAATGATAATATGGAAGTTATTGATTTTGGTGTGCCGATTTTATCAATACACTCACCGTATGCCGTTGGCTCTAAAGTTGATTTATATTCATTGTATAAAGCGATGTCTGCGTTTTATCAGCAAAAGTAATTAAGGTTAAAACTGTTTAAGCTAACAGCATACTGTTAGCTTAAACTAAACATAGGGTCGATCTGATGTTGAGATAATAATTCTTTTTATATGAAACATTTTCCTTGCCCTTAAGAGCTATTAATTAGCCAAAAATAATCAACTTGCTATGAAAAACACCGCTCGCTTGTCATTTATTTGACCTATGTTCAGATTGATTAGTAAATCAACAAGCCTTAATTAAATGGATAAAATTATATTTTATCCATTTCATGTCAAACAAAATACCAAATTTACCGATTATCTGCTGGCTTAATTTCGATAATGATACTCACTCACCAGTCCAATTTTTTGACAAATTAATGGCATTAAGTTTGCTTAGCGTTAGTAATATTTATTAAGGGGTACAATATGAAGACCAAGTCATTGTTATTTACTTTACCGTTCGCCGCACTTTCATTTTTTTCTAACGCTGATGTTGCTGAATTTAAGGGTAAAGTTACAGATATTCTTGTAGGGAAGTCGGAAACTATCAAAGTTGGTCTATTAGTACCTGAAAATAAGCCCATTACTTGCACTAATAATGAAGATAGTGATTGGCTAATGACGTTTGAACGCGGACATAGTTATTCTGATGATTGGTTTGATGTTCTAAATTTAGTTCGTAGAACTCAAGAAACGATTAGAATAGGTTACGTTGAAAACAGCTCTGAAGAATGTGCTATTGAATATTTGGCTTTGCTCAAAGGTGATGGAAACGCTGATGATGATGACAAAGTAGGAGACTCATTAGAAAGAAGAGGTACGTTTGGCAGTATTTCTCAAATTTATACCAATAATCTAACGGAATCTAACTATAGCGCAAGTGGGTATTATAGTGCTGATGTCGCTGCCGCTGCCTTTGATGGCCATATCTTTGGCGCACAAATAGTTGAAGAAGAAGGAACACTTATTGGCCGTGGTATTTGGTTAATTAAGAAAGAGAAGACTGTGCCGACAGATGGTTACTGGCTGCAAGTAGAATTTGATAGACCAGTGAGTGTTTCAGGATTTAGGGTGTTAATTAATACAAAAGCTGCTGAATTAGGTCGAGGCCCTAAAGGGATCACTATTCTGACCTCAGCTGATGGTCAAAGCTTTGAAGAACAGGGTAAATATTCGTTATCAAAAACAATTGATCAGCGTGCTGATTTGCCAGAAAAAGTAGAAGCGAAAATATTTAGAATTAAAGTAACATCGAACTATGGTGATAACTATATAGAAATTGATGAATTAGAAGTATTTTCTAAGTAGCAACTAAATATAAGGTTGAGATCTCACTTATATTTCTGCTAACTATAAATGCCCCCAGTGCTTCAAGTGTATTGAATAATTGGGGGCATCCTTAAGTAAGTACTCTTGAGTAGCCAGTTCACTTCTCAATTGAACGAGTTTAAATACGGTAATATTTTCATAATCAATAATTACTAATCAGGGTTCATGTTATTTAAACTATACCAGTGGCAAGCTGCTCTTTAGCATAAACAGGATTAGCGTACATAGTTAATAGCCAGTGTTTTTGCTCATCAGAGAGGTATTCCATACGTTGGTTAAGTTGTGCGAGTACCGAGGTATCAGCTTGTTGCCGATTTAATGTGGCATGGGCAACTAAGTTACTATTATAAAGCTTATAATTAGCAATAATCTCTTTATCTATCGTCGCTGCAATAGCCTTACTGTCCGCAAAATCACCTTTAATAGCCTGGCAAAACTCTAAATGCACACGACCTTTTTGGCCAACTAGACCTTGAGTGATGCTTTTAAGATCTTCACCTTCTTGCTTGACGTAGCTACCTGTTGCTTCTTTTTCCGCAAGCTCGATGGCTTTATCATTGTCACAAGGATCAAATTCATAGGAAATGGACACAGGTATAATGTTTAGTTGTTCTAAATATTCTTCAATAGGCACCTGTTTATCTTTATTGAGCAATAACATAGAAATCAATGCTGAATTTGTTTTATCAATGCCATCTTTTGCGCGACCTTCACGCTGAGCAATCCAGATGTTTTGCTGACGGTTTGCTACGGTATCATGAATATAAGCAGATAGCTGCTTTGATGATTTTAGCATGGCACGTTTATTTTCGGCATTACGTTTAACAATAAAGCTTTTGTTAATACGCATTAAGTCAGCAACCCAAGGTTGATGTAGTAAGTTATCGCCGACAGCAGCTTCTACGGTATTAATATCATTTTTATAAAGTGCTAAATTGACTAAGGCGACATCTAAAACAATATCTCTGTGATTACTGATAAATAATGCTGGCTTAGACTTATCTAAGTTTTCTATGCCGCTGAAGCTAAAACCATCAGTACTTTTTTTAATTAAATGGTGAAGATACTTTGCAACTTCTATTTGAATTTGTTCAATGTTGTGAAACTTTTTTGCACGAAACTTTAAAGACAATTTAACAATTGAACAAGCAAAACTTGGAAAAAATCGATATAATTTTGGCAGTTTCAAGCTGGCAATTGAAACTTGTAAACCTCTTTCATTAATTAACTTTTCGATTACTGCAGCTACCTCGTCATCTCGATAAGGTCTTATATCATCAAACATTCAGAAATCTCTTTAAAAGGGTAAAAATAAACGTAACTATAAGCTCGATTATAACCGAATCAACTTTAAAAATGCTTGCATTGTTTAATGCTTTGAGTAAATTTTTCGGAAATCATAGATAGAATTACTCGAGATACTCATTTGAAAGAGCTCATAAAGTTTGCAATGGCTTGGTGTTAGTAAAACTATTGGGAAATCATCAAAGTTAAAATTAATTAGAATTTTTTTTGTGTTTGACTTGCGTTTTTATCAATTAGACCCAAGTATTGATAATGAGTAACCAATAAAAAGGAATACCTATGAAAATAAATCTTTCAGGTCATCATGTCGACGTTACTGATTCAATCAAAGAACATATCCATGAAAAATTCTCAAAAATAGCGACACATTTTCCAACACTAATTTCTCTAGATGTAATTTTGTCGCAAGAACATAACAAACATAATGTAGAGCTGCGAACAACCTATGAAGGCGGTCGCATCTCTGCTTCGGCAAATGATGATGTGATGTATCCAGCCATCGCAGGCGCAGCAAAAAAATTAGATGCGGCATTAAAGCATCGTAAAGGTTTACTAAAAGCGAATTTACACAGTAAACCAGCGATAACAGCACCTGAAATTGCTCATGAAAAAGTGCAAGAAATGAACCTGAATTAATTTTATGCTTTTTATATCAAAGGAGGCAGTAGCCTCCTTTTTTATTTTTTAAAATTTCATTTTAGGAATATTGTGTTGATATGATAATAGCTATAAAAATAAGCCATTTAAGCGTAAGAAACTTATGACAATAAAAATTGCAGTGGAATTCAATGCTAGATATCTCTAATTCAATTACTCTAGCAGAATGGGAAGTAGAGCTTAATGCTATTCGCTCACAGGGTAATGGCGGTCAACGGGTTAATAAGGTTGCTACTGCTATTCATTTACGTTTTGATATTAAGCGCTCATCTTTGCCTACAATATATAAAGAGAGGCTATTAATGTTGAAAGATAGCCGTATTACTGCTGATGGTGTAGTGATCATTAAAGCTCAGTCTTTTAGAACACAAGATCAAAATAAAGATGATGCACTCAAAAGGTTAAAGGAAGTAATTTTAGCCGCAATGGTAGTACAGAAAGCCCGCCGAGCAACCAAACCAACCCGAAACTCTCAAAAGCGTCGAGTAGAGAATAAAAAGAAAAAGGGTGAAACCAAATCACTACGTAGCAAGGTCAATTTATAGTTTTAGCGCTCTGATTAAGCCATTTTTTCATATCGTAACTATCGGTTTACTTGCCTTTTAACTACATATTATGTAGCTTACTACATAATATGTAGTTAAATTTTTGTCAGCAGATAAAAATAACTTGTTAGTTTAAAGGGAGTAATATGGCTCTACCTATACCGGGAACACCAGTGCGAGGCTCTAAATCAGGTAAACCGATCATGGCATTGCTTGATTTATTAGGTCGAACTTGGGCCTTAGGAATTATATGGCAGCTTCGGCAAGGGACGTTGAGCTTTAGCGAGCTACAAGCTTGCTGTGAGAATATCTCTCCAACTCTATTAACGACTCGTCTTAAAGAATTACAACAAACGAAATTGATTGAAAAAAACCTTCAAGGTTATCAATTAACGTCAATTGGCTTAGGGTTGTTTGAAGTTATATCGCCACTAGGCCAATGGGCTAAACAATGGCAGTTGTCATTTGAACAGCCGTAAAGTTAAAAAGGAATTTAGTATGAGCAGTGAACTAACATTTTGCAAAATGCTACTTGATAGAGCAAGTCACTTAAGAAAAAATACAGCCTGGCTCGCTGATAAAATATTAGCTAATGAAAGTTGCTTTTATTTCTATTGGCAAAATAAGTTTCTTTATTTAGAGCAAGAAATCTTTGTTTATCATCAAAACGAAAATAGTGTAAGTAATGATGTTTTATCAATATCAGATATTAGCCAAAGCGATAAGTTAACTTTTTTAGGTTTAGAAGGCGATACCGCTCACTTTGTTTTTGACTTATCAGAGTTCGGTGAAGCAGCGCTAGAACAATGGCTGTTAGGTATCGGCCATAATAAAGTACAGCGTACTGCTAAATTTATTGATTTTAGGCGTTCTCTATCATTGTTAAGCTCTGCGCAAGCTTCGATATTAAGTTATGCTAAGGCTTTAATTCATTGGCAACAAAGTGCTGTTTACTGTGGCTCTTGTGGCAATAAAACACAGCCTCTAGATGGTGGCCATAGAATGCAATGCTTGAGCGATAAATGCCAAAAAGAGCAATTTCCAAGAACCGATCCTGTAGTTATTATGCTTGTTGAGTATCAGCCTGAAGTTGGGCCTGCAATGTGCTTACTCGCAGAGCATCATCGAATATCTGAACAAGTTTACTCCACTCTTGCGGGCTTTGTTGACCCTGGAGAGTCATTGACTGAAGCGGTCAGTCGCGAAGTATTTGAAGAAGTAGGAATTACTGTTACTGAGATCAGCTATGTGGATTCTCAACCTTGGCCATTTCCAAATTCATTGATGCTAGGTTTTATCGCACGCGCAACAAGTACTGAAATTAATCTTGAAGAAGAAGAGTTACGCAGTGCTGATTGGTTTACTGCTGAACAACTTGCTAATTTTTATGAGTGGGGTGATGATGTAGAAGGTGCTAAGTTGCCAAGAAAAGAGTCGATAGCTAGGCTTTTAATAGACTCTTGGTGTGAAAAACAACGCAGAAGCTAATTCATAGCGTTGTAGATTTAAATATTAAAAACAGCCCTAATTAGGGCTGTTTTTAGTTTGAGTATTCCAACAGCACTGGAATGCAAAGGTTAAGACTTAATGCTATTTTTTAAAAAAACGTCGAATTGAAACTAAGGCTGTAAAGGCTAAACCAAACCAAGCGATAGATCCTCCGCCACTGCTAGACTTCGGTGGTGTAGGTGTTACCGGTGGTGTAACGGGTATTGAGGTGTTTTTTACTGGTGTTAGGCTATCAGCCGAGTTTACTGTCGAGTCAGAAACCACCGCCGATACTATGGTGACAAAATTTTCAGTGCCTGGAACAAAGCTTGTATCAGCGCATTGTTCGGCCGTGTAGTTTGGCATTGGTGTACTACCGCAAAGAGATAAAGCGGCAATAGCATCTACTTTATCCATGCCTTCAACTATTTCACCAAAAACAGTAAAACCACCGTTTTGAATATCTAACTTTGGATCACCGCCACTATTATCTGATAAATTTATAAACCACTGGCTTGTTGCGCTATTTTCATTGCCACTAACCTTTGCCATAGCAATAGTGCCTCTAACATTTGAATATATAGGTTCATTTTTAATGGCATTATCTGTTGGAATGGCGTCTAAAGGGAGCTTACCTGTAAATTCAAAGCCACCAGCTTGCATAACAAACCCTGGCTCAACACGGTGTACTACAGTGTTATTATAATCTTCATCTGTAACGTACTTAAGGAAGTTAGTGACAGTTATTGGGGTCGTTTCATCGTGTAAGTTAACTTTGAATGTTTCAGTAGACGTCCCATATGAAACTGTAAATTCTACGATGGTCGCGGAAACTGAAAGGCTGGCAAAGGTAAGTGCAGCAATTGATATTTTTGAAAGAGTCGATAAAGTCATAAGGTAATTTACGTCATTGTTATTATATTAAAAGTCCATAAATAATAAATTTTTTTGTGTAAAGCAACAAGAGCTAATATTAGGTTTATGTAATGTAAAAGTTGTTTTTCATTCAAATATCCTACTTTACATTGCCTGTAAATATATTCTGCCAAGCAAACCTTACCTTGATATTAAAATGAACGTAGAAAGATGATCTTGATCAGTCGTGAGCCTAATCATTCTTAGTAAAGTCCTCGCTCTTTGTGAAAATAGTGTTTAAGGATTTTTAAGTGTCGATTTCATATGAAATGAATTTAGGCAAGACCTATAATGAAAGCCTGCCCACTTTAGGCAATGTTATTGCCGATGTTATTCAGTTTTTTGGTGCTGAGCGAATTTATGGTGTAGGTGGTGATTTTGCGGCTAATCTAATCGCAGCTATTGCCCCTAAAGTAGCAATTTGTCCATCAAGTAATGAAATGCATGCCGGGTTTTCTGCTTGTGCAAAAGCTGAAGTTGATGGTATCGGTTTTTGTTTATCAACTTATATGGTGGGCAGTTTACCTTGTGCATCTGCCGCCGCATTGGCGGTTACTGAAGGTTTGCCTGTTGTTTTTATTTCTGGAGCACCTGCTGAAGCCGAGGTAGATAGCTTAGCTATTCATCATACTTTACACCCTAATACCGCTTGGAAAACTGAATATGATAATGCCTTAAATGCTTTTGCAGCATTAGGCGTGAAAGTTGAACGCTTACAAGGACAAAGAGCCGATGGACACCCAAATGTTGCGGGAGAGCGCTTTTATCAATTAGTGGCTCATGCTTATAAAACCAAACAACCGGTTTTTATCGAAATACCTCGAGACCAAGTGTTCCAAAAGACACAACCAATTCAACTGCCGAAACTTGTTGGTGAAATATGTGGTTGTGAGCACGTACTTACAGGCTCTGAATTAGTCGTTGATGCCATTATTGAAAAACTAGCGAGTGCTCAGTTTCCGGTGCTGTATTTAGGCGATAGGTTAAAGCACAATAAAACCTTACAACGATTACTAATGGCGTTTGCTAATAAATTTAACATTCCTTATGCAACAAGCTGGTTTGCCAAAGGAATTTTTGATGAATTCGACTCGCTTTGTTTAGGTGCATATAATGGCGTTTTCACACAATCCTCAGGTCGAGACTATATTGAAAATAAAGTAGATTATGTTATTGATGTCGCTAGCAGTATTTTACCGCAAGACAGTAACATAGCGTTCGCAACGGGCACACATAAAATTGAATTGCTGACTAATAAAACCTTACTGAAAGGTGGCACCTTATTAGAGCAAGATCTGATCGAAATATTTCAATTATTACTGCAACGTCACGAAAAAGTATTTGATTTTTTCGCACCAGAGCTTGAATGCAAAACAGTAAACTTTGAGCATGAAGTTGACTTTAATAACTTAGCCAGTACGTTAAATCACATACAGAGCCAGACTCATACCGCTTTAGTATATTTACCTGAAGTGGGAAATTCATATTTTGCGAGTTATAGCTTAAAGGTGAAGCAATCATCTTTAGGGCGTGGTTGGCTAACGAATCCTTGGTATGGTGCTATGGGGACTGCACTACCATATGCGCGTGTTGTAGCTCAACGTATTCAAGACAATGCAAAAGATGAAAGAGCTGTGGTTATTATTGGTGATGGTGGCTTTCATTTTCAGTTAAATGAATTGATTCATTTTTTAAAAGATAAAACCGATGTCACCATTATTTATATGCGCAACAACGTTTTTCATTTAGGAAAAAGCGGTGATGATGCGATATACCACTGCAATGATGAACGATTTGATGTCCACCAAGTGATTCAAGGTTATCAAGGGCATTCAACGACCATTAACACCACAGGTGATTTTATTTCTCGCTTTGAGGAGACATTAAAGCGTTCCGGTATTTCTTTAATTGAAGTATTAGCCAAGCCGATAGAAGAGAAGCAGTGCCATGAAATTCGTTTACTTAACTTATATATCAAAGCTAAGAATGGCCAAGCTGACGCGCTAGAGCAGTGGCAGGCACTGACGGTGTAGGCATTCGCTTTATAAGCAATTAATTTGCAAAGTAGAGTTGTGAAAAAACATGATGGTTAAATTAAGAAAATTTTTAGCTTAACCATCACACTTCAAATATAGAATTTATACTTAAATCGCTTTTAGAAAACGATCGCTGCGTGGCATTAAATATTTGTCATAGTTTAAAGAAAAAGCGACTTTACTCGAACGACCAATGATTTCTTCGCGCGGGACTAAGCCAATCGAACGTGAATCGGCGCTATTATCTCTGTTGTCACCCATCATCAGGTAGAAGCCTTCGGGAATGGTTATTTCACGAAAGTTAGCTCGCGTTGGCTGCATAGCATTACCTGGTTGCACTTTAGTGCGTATCAAGTGTTTATTTCCGGCAATGCTTTCTTCGCTTAGTACGTAATCATTTTTTATTGCGAGCACTTTATAGTTGGCAATTTCTTGGTTAACATGTAACTGGTTTTTAACCAATGATACGGTATCTCCTGGAATACCTATTACTCTTTTAACTAAGCGCTTGTCGGCAACTTTTGATTCAAAAATCACGATGTCGTTACGTTCAGGGTCGGTAAATTTAACCAATGTTTGCTGGCTGAAAGGGAGTTTTAAGTCATAAGCCATTTTATTAATGAGAATACGATCGCCTTCGACAATGGTTGGTTTCATTGAACCAGTAGGAACATCGTTCCAATCGGCGACTGCACTGCGAAAAACTAGCATTAAGCTAATAAATAGTAGTAGAGATTTGTTTTCTTTAAATAAGTTTGAAACTTTTCTTCTCATGATATTCCCTTTCAATTGCTTGATAGATCAATAATGTAATATAAAAATAATGACTTAGTCTTCGACTAAATCATTATTTTAAAGTTCCACCATTTGACGGAAAATAGAGAACGGAAATGTAACTGCTTATTTCCAAGTTGAAGAAATTATCCCTCGACTTGTAAATTAGCCTTCGTTATCTATCGCTATAACCCCAAGGTGCTGCTGGTGGCGTAACTGGTGTCAGCAAATCAAAATCGACACGAAATTCACGACCTTGGCGAATAAGGCGATAACTAAACTTTTCTGGGTAGATAAACATCTGCCAAGTATTTCCTGCTGATTGCGGGATACCTGTTTTAACAAATAGCTGTTTTGAATACTCATCGGCAGGAAAAGACTGAACTTGTGACCAACCTGCGTCATTGGTATGCCCACCATACATAGTTGATTCATCATGGCTGCCATCTTGATGACGGTGGTCGTGTTTTAATGAAAGTCCTGAGCCTGTTTTAGTGATTATCCAAGTTCTTGAAGCATCATCACCAACATGAAACGGTATTTCTAACTTATCGTCACTACATTTTCTCACATGCATAATGAGTTCTTTGTTAGCAAAACTGTCACCTTCTGCATTATCTATGGCGACTTTGCCTTGAAAGGCTTTGCCACAATGTTTTTTGATATTGGCAAAAAATGTATCGTGGCTATCAATGGAAACTAATGGTGCGTCGCTAGCGATAACTGAGCTTGCATAAAAACAGATAATACCAGAGAGGACTTTTTTAAATGTGTTTGTTTTGAAGATCATGTAATGACTCTACTTTTTAAAAATGAAAATAAGCTAAGCATGATGCTATCAGAAACAAGTCACTATGTTAGAGATGTTTTTGTCATTTATTCCAAACGCTAAGTACCAGCTGTTTAAATATATATTTTTTACTAGGGTTTTAATAAAATCTTCTTGTAGTCTTTTTCATTGCAGCGCAAAATTGCGCAGAATTAACTCGCTTTAGCTAAAAGTATTGGTAGAAATGAAAAAAGAAAATGTTGTTATTGGATTAACCGATCCTAAAAGTCCAACGAATGTTGGCGCAGTTATGCGTGCAGCTGGTTGTTATCAAGTAAATGAAGTACGTTACACGGGTGTTCGATATGCAAGAGCTGCAAAATTTCATACTGATACAAAAGATGCTTCTCGTAAAATTCCTTTAAATGCGGCTGAGTCTTTAATTGACAATATATTGCCTGAGCAGCAGGTTATTTGTGTTGACTTAATTGAAGGCGCAATATCGTTGCCTGATTTTGAGCACCCTGAAAATGCACTTTATATTTTTGGACCTGAAGATGGCACAATTGCCCAGGAAGTTATTGATAGAGCTGATGCAGTAGTTTATGTGCCGACGATTGGCTGTATGAATTTAGCGGCCAGTGTTAATGTGTTACTTTATGACCGGCTTGCTAAATCTACGCAGACAGTCATTGGTGATGAGCTCATTAAAAAAAGCCGCGATACTAATAATACAGTGAAAGTCAAAGTTAACTAATTATGCTTCAAACTGACTAAGCTAGTTGACCGAATAGTCAGGTATTGCCTGTTATTGTTGATTTTAAGCACTATTCATTCTTTTTTTTAAAAGAAAACTGGTTTTTCGTCAAAACGGCTTGACTATTCTCAGGAAATCTCTATTATCCATCTCAGCTAGAAAGTAAGACCTATATTTATGTACAAAGTTTCGAAGTTATATTAGTAAGTAGCTCGTCCTGTTTAATAAGTAATAGCAACACTTCCTGCAACATCGCCTTATTTTTGAGGCATCAATTACGAATAAATAGGATAATTAAAATGTCTAATACAACTACTGGTACAGTTAAATGGTTCAACGAGTCTAAAGGTTTCGGTTTCATCGAGCAAGAATCTGGTCCAGACGTTTTCGCACATTTCTCTGCAATCTCTGGCGACGGTTTTAAAACTCTTGCTGAAGGCCAAAAAGTACAGTTTACTGTTACTCAAGGTCAAAAAGGTCCTCAAGCTGAGAACATCGTAGCACTTTAATTAATACTTTTGGCTGGCAATGCTAGCTAAACTATTAAATAGTGTTAAAAAAGAGGGGAGACATTGTCTGCCCTTTTTTTATGCCTGAAGAAAAATTATGTCGGTTATTGAGTATTATCATCGGTTAATTCAATCACATGATTTAAAGCCAGATGAAGAACAATATCGTGCTGTTGTTGCACTAGAAGAGTTATCACAAAGCTTAAACGAAAAATTCAAACATCGTAAGCTAACATCCATAGTAAAACAACTTTTTAAATCACAAGGTCCTATTCAAGGCATCTATTTTCATGGTCGTGTCGGACGCGGTAAAACCATGCTGATGGATTTGTTTTATCAACAGCTTAATATTACGCGTAAAAAGCGTCTGCATTTTCATCGTTTTATGGAAAGTGTGCATTTAATGTTGGGTGATTTTAATGGTCAAGCTAACCCCTTAGTTCTCATTGCTAACGTTTGGGCAAAGGATGTTGATGTTCTTTGTTTTGATGAGTTTTTTGTCAACGATATTGCTGATGCGATGTTACTGGCAGGGTTGTTTGATGCGATGTTTTCTCTTGGTATTACACTCATCGCGACATCAAATTGCGCACCTGTGCAGCTTTATAAAAACGGCCTACAGCGAGAACGTTTCTTACCAACAATTGATCTTATCAATTGCTATTGTCGAGTCATTTCAATTGATGGTCCACATGATTATCGATTAAATGAAGAAGAGTCTACAGCCTGTCATTATCGTGATTTTCATATAAAAGCCAATAGCGAAGCGCTTTTTCTCAAGCAACACTTTGCCGAACTTGCTAGCGAAACTATGCAGTATCAAAGCTCAATAACAATTCACCATAGAAATATCGATTACCTTGCACTAGCTGATGATGTTGTTTGGTTTGACTTTATGGCCATATGCTCTGGACCGCGTAGCCAACGAGACTATATTAAATTGGCTGATATGTTCAAAGTGGTACTAATTAGTAGTGTGCCACAGTTTAGTGGCGAGCTTATCCCTGCTGTATTTTCAGGGGTAGAAGACAGTTACCAGCGTAGCGGCGTAGTGATGGGAGAACTTAGAGGTTTAGATGATGAAGCAAGGCGTTTTATCGCCTTAGTTGATGAGTTTTACGATAGAGGTATTCGTCTTATTATTGAAGCAGATGTTGATATTAATGAACTTTATCAAGGCAGCCAATTGGCTTTTGAGTTTGCTCGTTGTAAGTCTCGTTTGTTTGAAATGCAAAGACTTGTCTATTAATCACATTTGTATTTCATTTTTAATATTAATTTAACCATTATATTTACTATCTAACTAAATATTAGTCATTTTTTTATTTTCTAATTTTCTTTGTTTTTTAACTTATTGATAATTAGCTGTTTTTATTTTGGCATTAGACTTGTAAACAATATTGATAACAGGGTGTTAATAAAACTCTATATTTGATTAGTTTATAAAGGAAGGTAAATATGAAAACTTTGATCGCTACTGCATTAATTATCGCAAGTTCAACAAGCTATGCTCATGACAGTTCTTTTTCTAGTGAGTCATGTAACGTAGATTTAAATGGTGGTGTTAATATTAGCGCCAAAGAAATTACCTTCTCTAAAAATAAATCTCCACTATATACCATTGTTAATAATGACACGCTTATTGTGGATGGTGAAGAAATCGATTTAACCAGTAGCCAGCAATCGCTATTAACAGAATATTCAACAAGTATCCGTAATGTGGTACCTGAAGTGAAAAGTATTGCGCTTGATGCTATCGACTTAGCGATTGACGGAGTTAACCTTGCCTTCAATGAGTTATTAGGCGAAGGGAATAATGTTAGTGCAGATTTAACCACGCAATTAACGACTATCCGTACTGAAGTTGATAGTGAGTTTGACGGTTCAAGAGACTTCTACATTGATGAAGATGGTTTTGCTGGTGATGACTTCTTCGGCGACGATTTTGAACAACGTATTGAAACCGCGGTTGAAAGTACAATTCAAAACTCTATTGGTAGTTTAATGATTGCCGTTGGCCAAGAAATATTATTTTCTGGCGGTAATATGGATGCCTTTGAAACACGTATGGAAAACTTTGGACAACAAATAGAACATGAAATGGAGTCGCGTGGCGAAGGTTTAGAAAAACGTGGTGAAGCACTTTGTCAATCAGTGATCATGATTGATGAAATGGAAGAACAATTAAAAGATGAAATTGACGAGATAGCGGGTTTTAACTTCATCGCTGCTAGTCAAAAAACATCACATAATGAGATTTAATCTGTCGACTGATTTTTATGATTAAGTGATTACGTTATAATCTGATTTTCAATAGAAGCGCTAGGGTTAGTACCTTAGCGCTTTTTATGTACAGGCTTCTCGCAGATTGCATATCTTTAAAAGCATTAGTGCATCATTAGGTGTCAATGCGTTTTAGTGTGTATGTTCGAAATTATATTATTCTTTTTACCGTGTTTTATCGTATTTTTATTGCTAAGGCTGAAACTGCACGTTAAAGTAGCGCCCCAAAATCAGCTGATAGATCACTTATGCACGCAGTTCAACGACTTCATCAATATCGTAAAAGTTTAAGCACAACGACTTATAAGTCGAGGGGGCAGCGAGTGATCCGTTGTGAGCTGTGCCGATTAGCTGAAAAATTTTGTATTTGTTCATTGACACCAAATGTAGAATCTAATGCTGGCTTCTTATTATTAATGTACGATACCGAAGTGTTAAAGCCGAGTAACACCGGTAAGCTTATTGCTGATTTAATACCAGATACTTATGCCTTTTTGTGGTCGAGAACAGAAGAAAACCCAGAAGTACTTGCACTGTTAGCCAATCCTATTTGGCAACCTATGATTGTGTTCCCGAAAGACTATGCGGGTGAAGAGCGAGAAATTTTCGATAATGAAGTGGTGCTTTCTTCCGGTAAAAGACCATTATTTATTATGCTTGATGGTAGTTGGCGCGAAGCGAAAAAAATGTTTCGTCGCAGTCCATATTTACAAAATCTACCTGTTGTATCATTTACACCTAAAGCGCCTGAAAGTGATGCAGAAATAAGCTCTCGATATCAAATTCGTGTGGCAGCAAATAATACTGAGTTAGCGACCGCCGAAGTTGCTGCACAGGTATTATCGCTAACAGGAGAGCAAACCAATGCTAATTTGCTCGACTTATGGTTTGATGTTTTTAGTTATGAATATCAAAGAGCGGTTTGCCAAGGAAATAAGGGCAATCCTAATGCGGTTGCTGATTACATGGCATTTACTAAACAACATGATATTGTGTTAGCTAAAGATTTAGCAACCGCCAATATCGAAGATTTAACGAAGAAATAAAAGCGATAAGCTTTACTTTAAATGTATGAAAACACTGCAGCTTAAGTAAAACTAATTTATAATAACGCACACAATAGAAATGGGGTTAATTTATGAAAATATGTGGTGTTGAGTTAAAAGGTAACGATGCAATTATTTGTATCATGTCAAAAGAAAATGGGTTGTACGACATACCTAAAACGCGCGTACAGAAAATTAGCCTTGTTGATGCTGGTGATGCCGAAGAAGTTCAGTACTTCCAAGCGACTTTTGCAAAGTTAATGGAAGACTACAAAGTTGATAAAGTTGTTATTAAAGGCCGTGCACTAAAAGGTAAGTTTGCGGGTGGTCCTGTTGGCTTTAAATTAGAAGCAGCAATTCAGTTAATCAAAGATTTACCTGTAGAAATCCTTGCAGGTACATTTATCAAAAAAGCATTAACACGCAGCCAAGTCGATATTGATTTTCGTGATACTGGTTTAAAGCAATATCAACAACCTGCATTTGAAACTGTATTTGGCTTTTTTGAAGGTAGTATGTACTTACAGTAAAATGAGTAGGTTTGTACTTAGTCAATAAGATAATAAAAAGGGTCGCTAGTTAGCGACCCTTTTTATATTCTAGGTAAGCATAATTACTTAGTACTTAAGCCACGACGCTCAATAAGCGCTTCGACTTTAGGATCTTGACCTCTGAAACGACGGTACATTACCGTTGGATCGTCAGTTCCACCGCTTTCTAATACATGTTTACGATAAAGTTCAGCCGTTTTTTGATCAAATATGCCATTTTCTTTAAATGCTAACCAAGTGTCAGCGTCATAAATATTTGACCAAATATAGCCATAATAACCTGCAGAATAACCACCCGCGAAGATATGTGAGTAATAACCGGTTTTATATCTAGGAGCAATTTGCTCAATTAAACCAATTTCTTTTAAAACGTTTTTCTCAAAGCTATTAGCATCTTGTAATTCAGCTGTTTCAAGTGAATGCCAGCTCATATCCAGTAATGCGGCTGCAAGGTACTCTGTGGTGCCAAAGCCTTGGTTAAACTTGCCTGATGCCTGAATTTTCTCTACTAGTGCTTGAGGAATAACTTCCCCTGTTTTGTAGTGTTTAGCAAAATTTGCTAATACTTCTGGCTCAGTCATCCAGTTTTCCATCACTTGCGAAGGATACTCTACGTAGTCACGAGGTAGTGATGTACCAGTTTGTGAACGGTAATAACCATCAGACAATAAGCCTTGAATTGCATGACCAAATTCGTGGAATAAGGTTGATGCTTGATCAAACGTTAACAAGGTTGGTTGGTCACCAATAGGGCGAGGGTAGTTTAATACGTTGTAGATAATAGGCGTTACGTCTTCGCCATTCATTTTAAATTGTTTACGGAAGCTGCTCATCCAAGCGCCACCACGTTTACTTTCACGCACGTAATGGTCAACCATGAAAATACCAATGTAGCTACCATCGCGGTCAGAAACTTCAAATGTACGTACATCTTTATGGTATTTAGGTAAGTCATCACGCTCTTTAAAGGTTACACCCCAAAGTTTCTCGGCAGTATAGAAAACACCTTGCTGTGTCGCTTCTAATGAAAAGTATGGCTTAGTTTCTGATGCGTCAATATCGTAGCGTTGCTTACGAATTTTTTCAGAGTAGTACCACCAATCCCAAGCAGCAACTTCAAACTTACCACCTTCAGCGTCGATCATTTTTTGAATATCTGCTGTTTCTTCTTTTGCACGCTCTAACGCTGCAGGCCAAACTTTATTTAATAACTCAAAAACATTTTCAGGCGTTTTTGCTGTTGCATTTTCAAGCACGAAATGTGCGTGGGTTTTATAACCTAATAACTGTGCTTTTTGGTAACGAAGGCTAGCCATTTCACTAGCGATAGCTTGGTTATCGTTCACATTGCCGTTGTTGCCGCGCATGGTGTACCCTTTGTAGATCGTTTCGCGCAGTTTACGGTTTGTTGAGTAGGTTAAAAATGGATTTTTACTTGGTCTATGTGTGGTAAATACCCATTTACCTTCATGGCCACGTGTTTTTGCAGTTTCTGCCGCTGCAGCGATAATATCTTCTGGTAATCCGTCAAGGTCAGCCTTATTATCGATTACCATTTCAAAACCGTTGGTTTCAGCTAATAAGTTTTCACCAAACTTTAAACTAAGACCGCTAAGCTTTTCATTTAATTTACGTAGCTTTAGCTTGTCAGCATCATTTAAGTTTGCACCACCGCGAACAAAACTTTTATAAGTTTTATCTAAAAGACGTTTTTGATCTGTGCGAAGCTCAAGTTGCTCTCTTCGGTCATACACCTGTTTTACGCGTTGGAATAAAGCATCATTTAACGCAATGTCATCACCTAAGGCTGATAGCTTTGGCGATATCTCTTTCGCTATAGCACGCATTTCTTCATCAGACATTGAACCAGTTAAACCATAAAAGGTATTACTAACTTTATTTAGAAAATCGCCAGATTTCTCCATGGCAACAATGGTATTTTCAAATGTAGGACGAGATCTAACTTTTGTCAGTGCATCAATTTCAATCTTATTTTTCTCAATACCATGATAAAAAGCCGGTAAATAGTGGCTTTTATTAATTTTATCAAATGGTGGAATACCGTATGGCGTGTCGTATTCTGCAAAGAATGGGTTATTTGCGCTATTTTGAACTTTTTGCTCAATTTGCGTTACGTTTACAGGAGCATTGTTCTGCTGACAACCAGCCAAAGCAATGGTGACTGCAAGAGGTGCTAGATAACGAGTTTTCATTAAATTACCTTTTTGGTTTATTTCCAAATGGATACGAAGATTTACTCAATGCGATAGTTTGTATACACCCTTTGCACTTGAAGCTGCTTGCCCTTAGAGGCAGAGTTGATGTCTAAGCTTTACGCTGAAATTTCATCTTCAATTGAGACGGGTACACATCGCTTTGAAGCTTGCAGTAATTCTATGTCGCATATGAGTTCGGTACAAGAGCACGATTTACAAATTAGGATGAATGGTTAGTAATTGACGTTAAAATATCCTGATATTGGTTTTTACCTGTATGGGGATGTTTAAATCTAATAATTTATATGAATATACACAGAGTCAGTAGGAGAGCATGTGATGCTACTTAATTTTGTTGCTTTCTATATTAACTGAAATAAAAGTGCTAGACAAAGCACACTTTATTTTTTATAAAGTGTATTACGAATCTTATCGTATTTTAATTGTATGTCTTTATTATATGCAGTTCTCGAACGATAATTGTGTTTTTTGAAGGTGTATGAGCATAAGGATTTGATGATGTTAAAAAAAGTCAACTGGGTTTTAGCTATTTTTATGATCGCCACTATTGGTTGCACTAGTGTCAGTAATACATCGGCTAATAGAAAACCTGTACCACTTAATCTCAAGCTATTTGAAATGGTTGCTCCTGTTATTTCTGAGCAAAAATTATATCTACTTACAAAGCTGCAAAAAAAGACTTTTTTAGATTTTTATAATCAACAAATTAATGAAGGCTATTTGCCCCATGAAGCTATTCGGTATTTTTTAGAAAATAAATTATCTAGTTTTACCTATTACGGTAAAACTTATACTGCTAGTGCAGCAATGATGAATAATAGCGGCAACTGTATGAGTTTAGCTATATTAACGACTGCATTCTCTAGACTCGTTGGAGTCGAAATAGACTATCGTAAAATGCACTCCCTACCTATCTACGAAAAACATGGTAATGTTATTTTGTCATCAAGTCATGTGCAATCATTGCTTTATGATCCCAGTTTTGTGCCTGAGAATAACTTTATTTACCTTGGTCGTCCTGCCATTGTTATAGATTACTTTCCGCAAGAAGGAAACATTAGCTCTAAAGTGGTAAAGAAGAATCAATTTTTAGCGATGTATTATGTCAATAAAGCAGCAGAATTCTATATAGAAAATAATCTAGATAGTGCTTTTGCTTATGCAAGTGAAGCTTATCATATAGATAGTGAAAGTGCCTCGGCGATGAATTTACTAGCGCTATTGCATAAAAAAAGAGGTGATGATGCTAATGCAGAACGTTTATATTTAGCTGCAATCGATAGCTCTGATTCTAATATTAGTGTTTTGGATAATTATGTCGTGTTATTAAATGGTCAAGAAAGGTTTGAGAAAGCTAAAGAAATGAAACAACGTATTGAAAGCTTTTATGATCCTAATCCATATCACTGGCTTGAGAAAGCACAGTTAGCTAGGCGCCAAAATGAACACTCTAGTGCGGTGCGCTTCTATCGCAAGGTCATTAAACTTGCGCCTTATGTCAAGCAAGCCTATTTAGAGTTACATGAAGTATATTTAATACAAGGAAAGAAATTACAAGCGATTGCAATTTTACAGCAATCTTTACCTTGGCTACATGAGCCTAAACAAAAGCGAAAATACAAAAAACAACTCTATCAATTAAGTGCTATTTAGTTGGAAAATAGGTAAAAGGAAACGTAGGGTAAGCAACATTTGCCCTACGTTTAGTTTATTTAGCTATTTCTTTAGTGGCAAGCTCTAAACGCGGATCAGAAATATCAGAACTGGTCGATTTAAATATCACTTGGTTATTTTTATTGATAAAAAAAGTGGTTGGCGTACCTTTTACACCGTAACGCATTGCTACCTCATCACCATTTACAGCAGTGATAAAACTATAACCACGAGATGCTAATTCATCTTGTGGTAATGCACCTTCATCTTCATTAAAGCTAATTGCGACAATTTTTACGCCTTTATCTTTATACTTTTTCTCCAGTTCTACTAATTTTGGCTGCAATTTTTTACAATACGGACACCATGTCGCCCAAAAGTGTAAAATAACGGCTTGTCCTTGAAATTTCGATAAAGAAATATCGCTACCTGACTGAGTTTTCAACTGCCAAGCTGGAGCCGTAGGTGCTGTTACTGTTTCTGTGCTTTCGTCGGCTAATGCACTAAATGAGAATAGCGATAAGACCATTAATAAAAGCGCTGCTATACGTTTTTTTTGATTTATAAGTGTATTCAAAAAGGTCACCATAAATAAATGATTGGATTAAAGCATTTGACCTGCCAATTACCTATCTGGTTTCAATTTTATTTTTTATTTGTAAATAATGCTCTTTAATTTTTAATTGCATCAGCCAAAATTGATTCCGCCGCTTTAGCTGCGATCATCATAGTTGGTGCATTTGTATTACCGCTAATCAAAGTCGGCATAATAGAAGCGTCAACGACTCTAAGTTTTTCAATGCCATGGACTTTCAATTTATCGTCAACAACGGCTAATTCATCTTGGCCCATTTTACAGGTGCCAACAGGGTGATAGATGGTATTACATTTATTTTTTAGAAATTCGTGAATTTCTTGATCGGAGCTGCAATTATTACTTGGAAAAATATATTTTACATGTGTGGTCGATAGTGGTGGTGTTGAAAGAATCTTCTTTGCAATTCTCACGCCTTTTATCATCGCATCTATATCGTCTTGATGAGCAAGCATATTCATTTCAATGCGAGGGTGTTGGCTAATTTTATTACTGTTTAAAGTAATAGTGCCACTGCTTTTAGGCCTCAGTAAGCAAACGTGTATTGCCACCCCGTAAGTACACAGTAATTTATTATTTCTACCATGATCATCCATTGCTGCCGGCACAAAGTGTAATTGTAAATCAGGCTCAGCTAAGCTTGGATCTGATTTGATAAATCCGCCACTTTCTGCAATAACGGTTGTTAATAAGCCGGCTCGTTTAGCAAGGAATTTAATGCTTTCTTTTACACCCCACCATATTGCTTTGGGGCGATAAGCGAGTATTTCTGTTCTTTGGTGTTGTGCGACATTGAGAATATCAACATGATCTTGTAGGTTCTTCCCGACACCTTCAAGTGCATGAATCACTTTAATATCATTTCGCTCTAATTCACTTTTTGGTCCAACACCTGAAAGCATTAATATTTGAGGGGAATTAATAGCGCCAGCACTTAAGATAACTTCTTTACTTGCGTTAATCGATTGCAGTTCTCCTTTATGTTTGAAGCTAACACCCGTAGCAACGCCACTTTCAATGATAATTTTTTCGACTTGTGTTTGCGTGATAACCGTTAAGTTTTTACGATGTAAATTAGGAGTCAAAAAAGCTTTTGCTGCGCTGTGTCGTAAACCATCTTTTTGTGTGACCTGGTAATAACCGACTCCTTCTTGAGTAGCGCCGTTAAAATCATTGTTTTCCGGAAAGCCCGCAGCAATGGTTGACAGAATAAAGTCTTCATTGACAGTTGGCTTTGATGCGGAGTCAGCCACATTGAGTTGGCCATTGATACCATGGTATTCATCTGCGCCACGTTCTTGATGCTCAAGCGCTTTAAAGTATGGGAGAACATCATTATAGCTCCAACCTTGATTACCAAGGCTATGCCAATGGTCATAGTCTTGCTTTTGTCCCCGAATATACAACATGGCATTAATTGAACTACTACCACCTAAAGTTTTACCACGAGGAGTGTATATTGAACGGTTATTTAAGGTGCTTTCTGGTTGAGAATTAAATTGCCAGTTTAACGTGCGATTTCGCATTAAGGCGATGATACCAATAGGTAAGTGTACTAACCAGTTTTTATCTTTTTTCCCTGCCTCGAGCAAGCAAACACTATAATTACCGCAGGCTGATAATTTATCAGCTAATACACAGCCCGCAGAGCCTCCACCTACAACTACAAAATCAAACGTCTTCACACCAGTACCTTCAAAATTAACTTTTATTATTATGATCTCAACAAGTCAGACCACTATGATATAAAAAAGTCATTTATTCAAGTGTGAAGGTTATGGACTACTTATCGCTAACCTCTTTAATATTAACTTGTCGTATCTCACCATATTTGCCAACAGTATCAATTAATTCAGCAGCTTTACCAATAATAACCATTTGTAAATTCTCTTTTGGGAAGTACTTATTAATAAGTTGCTGAGTTTTAGCAATAGTTAATGAATTAACTTGCTGTTCAAAGGTATTGATATAGCTTTCATCAAAATTATAGCTATACATTTGTCCTAGTAAGTTACTCAAATCTTGTGAGGTTTCGAATTTTGGTGGAAACTTTCCCTTTACGTAGGCTTTTGCTGAAGCGAGTGTTGCTTCATCAATTCCTCGGTCCCATAAACGGTTATAGGTTTTTAAGGCAAGATCAATTGCTGCTACCGTAGTCGCTGTTTTAGTAAAGCTTGAAATAGCAAAACTACCTGACTGACTATAATGAGTAAAATTACTTCTTGCGCCATAAGTTAGCCCGGAATTTACCCGTAACTCATCATTTAGCCATGATGTAAATCGAGCACCTAAAATAGTATTGATCACAGATATGCCGACTAAATCACGGGTGTTACGTGCAATACCAAGCCCGCCAATGGTAAATGTTGATTCAATGGCGTCTTCTTTGTTAACTAACAATACTTTTGCCTGTGTTAATGGCTTTGGCTGCATAATTGCTACAGCTTCTAAATCAGCATGATTTTGCCATTTTGAAAAAAGCGTTTTAACTTGCTTTAACATTTCAGCACTTTTAAAGTCACCAACGATGACGATAGCTGCATTTTGGGGTTGATACCATTGCTGGTGAAATGACTTAATATCCTTCAACTTAATTTTTTCGATCGACGCTGTATTACCTTGTGTTATTGCATTGTAAGTCGAATTGGCAAAAACCATTTCTTTAAAGTAATTATTAATCACTGATTTTGGACTTTCTTTACTTTGTTCTAATGCTAATAAATGTTGCTTCTTCTTTTTATTAAACTCTTTCACTGAAAATTTAGGACGAGTGATAATGTCTTTTAGCAATTTCAACATCACTTGTTGATCTTTTTTAGCGAATGAACTCTCTACAAAAGATGACTCGCTGCCTGCAGAGGCAGAAATATTTGCGCCAATGAAGTCTATCGTTTCATTGATTTCGCCTTTTGACTGCTGCTCAGTACCTAACGGTAAACTTTCAGCCGTTAAATAAGCTAAACCTGAAATTGAATCGTTAATTGCACCAGCTTTAACAACAATGTTTACATCGATGAGTGGTACTTCATGTTGTTCCATTAAATATACAGTTAAACCATTATCTAAAGTGATTTTTTGATATTCAGGTAGTGTGTAACTTGCTTTAGCTTGTGAAGCTACAAGAGCAAAACTGGCGATAATTAAGCTGCTCAATAAATTATAAATCCGCATCGTTGCTGTCCTTTTCAGAAGATAAAATACCGACAGTGCGGTTTGATTTTACTAAGTATTTTTGGGCGACTCTTTGAATGTCGGCAATCGTTACTTTGTTATAGTCTTGTGGTGCTGAAAATAATTTATTGTAGTCACCAAAGTAAAGTTCGTATGAACCTATGGTATTAGCCTTTCCATTAATCGTTGCCATAGTACGGTAAAAATTGACCAACTTTGTATTTTTAACTTTTTCAAGCTCTTGTGCTTCAACACCATTTTTAATAATGCTGTTCACTTCTTTTACTAGCGCTTTTTTTAATTTTTCAGCACTAACATCTTTTGCTGCAACGGCGTAAATATAAAACAAGTTTGGATCAATGCTTTCAGGTAAGTAAGTAAATAAGTCACTGGCAACTTGTTGCTCATCAATTAGAGATTTATACAAGCGTGAACTTTGACCTGTCGCTAAAATATCGTTAAGAATATCTAAGGCATAATAATCTTCATGTTGTGTATTCGGTACGTGATACGCCATCATGATGTTTGGTGTTGTTACCGAAGCTTTGTGAACATAAACAGTGCGTTCACCTTTTTGTTCAGGCTCTACTGTATGCACTTCTCTAGGAGGTGCCTGTGCGGGAATAGGCTCAAAATATTTTTGAGCTAGTTTTTTTACTTCTGCTGTTGTGACATCACCAGCAATAACAACAACGGCATTATTGGGAGCATAATAGGTGGCATGATATTGTTTTAAATCTTCCAAACGCCAGTTTTCAATATCTGAAGCATGCCCGATAACGGACCAACTATAAGGGTGCGCTCTAAATGCTGCCCCTTTGACTTCTTGCCAAATTGCTCTGAAGTTTGAATTCTCAAGACCGGTAGTACGCTCAGAAGTGACCACTCCGCGTTCACTTTCAACGCTTTTCTCTTCAATAGCTAAGTTTTCAATACGGTCAGCTTCTAAATCAAAAATAGTTTCAATAGCATCTGTTGGGAACCAGTTGGTATAAACAGTTAAATTTTCGCTGGTGTAAGCGTTGTTTGAGCCACCTGCTGCTTCCATTGTACGGTCAAACATCTTCGGACCATATTTCTTTGCACCATTAAACATCATATGTTCAAAGAAGTGTGAAAGACCTGTAATGCCGGGTACTTCGTTACGTGAGCCCACTTTCCAAAACAAATACATATTAGCATTGGGAATCGACTTATCTTCTAATACGATAATCTTCATGCCATTTTTAAGCGTGAAAGTATTGACATTTTGAGCGGTGGTGATGGCGTGACTTGCGCCAGAAAAGAAAAAAATTAACAGCGTTAGTCGAATAGCTGTTGCCTTTAATTTGGTAAAGTGCATAGGTTAACTCCAATGAGCCTGTTGGTTATTCAGGGTGTTAATTTTATGTTAAATTAAATACGTTTACTAGGGAGGAAGAATTAATATACTTCTGCTTTTGTTGTTTATTATTATTCTTTTAAGGTATCCAAAAAATGATACTGAACACAGCTGATATCTGGTATGGAATACAATAAAAAAGGCTAAACTGAGGTTTAGCCTTTATAAGAGGGGATATACTTTAGCTATAGTACTTTCTCATGAGAACGAAAATTACGCCTTAGTTTAAGCCAAGAATTTTTTTTCCTTGCTTGAAAGTAATATCAACCGGAATATTCGCTTTTTCTAAGCTTGCTAAGTCAGTTGCTAAATCAATTTTTATTACACCACTTTCAGTGACTAGTTTATCAACTCCTTGATAATCACCATTCCCTTGCAAAGTTAAAATTAGCTTAGACAAAGAATCAATTGCGGCAGTCATTTTTTCAACATTAACTGTGTATAAACCTTGCTCATTACGTGTAAAAGCGCCTTGCTCGGCAAAGTAGTTGAACCTTACCATATTTGCTTTACCGTGCGCTGAACTAGCACCAAAACGTACAGAGCGGAATATACCTGTCAAGAATGTGGTGTAGTAGTCTTCTAAAGTACCTTCAGTGATAACGTTTTTAGCAAGTAATTGACGTATCATATAAAGCCCTAGAATATCAGCTTTACCTTCTTCTAATGCTGAGGCGTGTTCCTTTAATGACTGACGTACCGTACCTTTGTCATTAATGGTATTTTTAATACCTAAGCCGTGTGCAACTTCATGAAACATAGTATTTGCAAAGAAAGCTGTAAAAGTTACGTTTTTACGTTGCTCTGGCACGATTAACGTTTCAGAAATAGGTGTCATGATCGCATCGAATTTTGCACGCATTGCGTTTTTCAATTGTAAGCGACGAGTACCTTTCTTTAATTGTACTTGCTCATCGTTTGGCAAGTTAATCGCGATGGTTTTACCACCGGCATTTGAGTGCCCTGCATAGTAAATAACGTCATAAGCATTTAAGTCAGCATCAGAGCCCGGTACTTCTGCTTTATATTTTTTATTTACTGGTAAACCACGTTGCAGCTCAGGCAAATATTCAGCATATTTAGCAAGTTTCTCGCTCCAAGACATATCTTTAATTAACACATATGATTCAAATGCAGCTCGGTAGCCAAACAGTTGGTCTTCATAAGTTTCAATTGGTCCGATAACAATATCAATTGGGTTATTCTTCATGTCCATCCAAGCAAAGTCTGATGCTTGAAAGTCATCTGTGCGTATTGCTTTAGCACGCATGTTAAGATAGGCAGCAAATTCTTTATCATCTGCCAAGGTTGATGCTTTCTCAAGAATAACAGCGATACGATTGATTTCATCAGCGTAAGCTTCTGAAAAGGAAATTGTAGTTAATTGACCATTTTCATTACGACGCACTAATGAGTACAGGCCATTTTTATCTTCGAATGTCGCTTGTTCAAATTCTGCTTTAGTCATATTTGCAGGATAAAATTGCGCGCCATGACTTTTTTCAGCTGTATTAGTTAAAAATGCTTTGTCGCCATTTAATCGATCCCAAGGACCATAATTAATACGGGCAAACTCACGTACTTTCTCATCACTGATTGAGGCAAGAAAAGTTGCTTTATTTTGGCCAAAAGCTTGTTGCCAAAAAAGGCCGTCGATGATGTCAGATGCTTCAATAAGGAGCGATAACATTTGTTTTTGATTACTGGATAAGTGTGACAAGTCAGCACTTAATGTCACCGTTTTGTAAATGTTTAAGCGGTTTTGATATTCGGGTAACAAATTAACAGCTGAAGAATCTACAGCTTCATTCTTATCACCGCAAGCTGATAGTGTACTCGCAACTAATATTACAGATGCAATTTTTGAAAATTTCATGTCGTGTCTCTCTTATTAAATACCGGCTAGAGACTAACAAAACCACTGACAAGCGCAAGGTCTTAGATCAATAAAGTTTATAAGGTAGGTGATTTTTAGGTATAAAAAAACCGGCAAAAGCCGGTTTTTTAATTCGGTACAAAATTAAAGCGCTTTGATTGCAGCGTTTAAACGACTCTTGCTACGAGCAGCTTTATTTTTGTGAATAAGCCCTTTGCTTGCATAACGATCAATGATCGGTGTAGCAACAGCAAATTCTGTAGATGCTTTTTCTTTGTCACCGGCTTCGATAGCAGCAATTACTTTTTTAAGTAATGTACGCATCATTGAGCGACGGCTTGCATTGTGTTGACGGCGCTTTTCAGATTGTAATGCGCGCTTCTTAGCAGACTTTGAGTTAGCCAAGGTGAACTCCTAAAATTGAATAAATATTGCCTAAATTTAAGGCGACGAAATATGCCTGTTTTTAACTGGTTTGTCAAACAATTTACTGCGTTAATTTGACAGCTCGGATAATTACCCGTTTGTATAAATAAAACCAATGCGGACATTCTAAGGTTTTTAGTTGGAAGTTGGAAGTAAAACTAACGTCTTAATGCTATTAAATGCTTGTTTATAAAATTATAAAAGCCTCATAATGTAAGCTAGTACCAGTTATTACGTTATATCCGAATCGTTTAGCACATGAAATATGCCGAAAACTCGAAAACAACAAATAGCCATTGATTAAATAGGATTGAATCGTTTGAGTAAAAAACTAATTAAGTCAGGAGTTATTGTTAGCGCAATGACCTTAATTTCACGTGTTCTTGGCTTAGTGCGTGATGTGATAATTGCTAATGTTATGGGGGCTGGTGCGTCGGCAGATGTATTTTTCTTTGCTAATAAAATACCTAACTTTTTCCGCCGTTTATTTGCAGAAGGCGCTTTTGCTCAAGCGTTTGTGCCAGTTTTAAGTGAATATCACACCCTCGATGAAGAGCAGGGGCGTAACGACACCCGCAAACTGATCGCACAGGTATCGGGTACTTTAGGGGTAATTATTACCTTAGTGACTTTATTTGGCATGCTCGCTTCACCGCTTTTTGTTGCTTTATTTGGTTTTGGTTGGTTTCTAGATTGGCTAAATGAGGGGCCAGCCAGTGAAAAATTTGATTTAGCCAGTACGTTGTTAAAAATTACTTTTCCTTATCTTTGGTTTGTCAGTATTACGGCATTGTCAGGCGCGATATTAAATACTTATGGACGTTTTGCTGTTTCCGCTTTCACACCTGTTTTACTTAATGTTGGCATTATTGCTTGTGCTATCTATTTAGCACCTCTCATGAACGACCCTGCTTTCGCATTAGCTTGGGGCGTATTTTTAGGTGGTTTTTTACAATTTGCTTTTCAATTACCGTTCTTATATCGGGCAGGAGCGTTGGTTAAACCGAGATGGGCATGGAGTGCGCCAGGTGTGACTAAAATTCGCAAGTTGATCCTTCCCGCCTTATTCGGTGTATCTGTTACCCAAATCAATCTCTTACTTGATACCATTATAGCCAGCATGCTGATCACCGGTTCAATCAGTTGGTTATACTATGCTGACCGCTTATTAGAATTCCCTTTAGGGCTATTTGGTATTGGTATTGCTACAGTAATATTACCGAGTTTATCAAAGCTGCATACCAAAAAAGATAGCAGAGAGTTTAGTGACACGGTTGACTGGGGACTGAGAATTGTATCTTTGTTTGGCTGGCCAGCGCTTGCGGGATTGATGGTACTTGCACAACCTATTATTATGATTTTATTTATGCGGGGGGAATTCGACCAACATCAAGTGTTGCAGGTATCCTATGCGTTATATGCTTATCTTGCAGGTTTACTAAGCTTTATGTTTATTAAAGTACTCGCGCCCGCATACTATTCTCGTCAAGACACCAAAACACCAGTTAAAATAGCAATTAAAGCGATGGTGGCTAACATGGCTTTTAATATTATGTTGGCACCGTACTTTGGTTATGTAGGCTTGGCTATTGCCACAACGTTGTCAGCAACATTAAATGCAATGATGCTTTATCATGGTTTAAAAGCCATCAATGTTTTTCAATTATCGAAAAAAACCTGGTGGTTTATCGCCCGTTTGATATTTTCGGCTATTGTCATGGCGTTAGTGGTTTTTTATTTATCGCCAGCATTTGAATTTTGGCTATCGTTAAGTTTCATTGAGCAAGTAGTGAAACTTATTATTTGTATTACTGCAGGAGTGCTTAGCTATTTTGTATGTTTGTTATTATTAGGTATTCGAATTTCTGATATCAAAATCTCACAAAATAACTCGCACTAAGGGCTGATTCTTATTGCTTACTGATATATAATTTGTCAGTTTTTATTCTTTTATGATTTATCGATAGCTAGCAATGGTTGGCATTAGGGTTTATTAGGTTCATGCAATTAACACGTGGCATTCACAATATGCATATAAGTGACGATAAAAATCGTCAAGGTTGTGTGTTAACCATAGGCAATTTTGATGGTGTGCACTTAGGTCACCAACAAGTAATTTCAGCCTTAGTTAAAAAGGCCAAAGAGCTAAATTGTGAAGCCGCTGTTTTAGTTTTTGAGCCGCAACCTCAAGAGCTGTTCTCACCAGAAACTGCCCCTGCTAGACTTTGTCGATTACGTGATAAATATGCCTTGTTGAAAAACTTAGGTGTTGATCGATTAATTTGTATCAATTTTAATAAAAAATTTGCTAGTCTAAGCGCCGAAACTTTTATTGAAGAGTTACTGGTTAAACGCCTAGCAATAAAGCATTTAATTGTTGGTGATGATTTTCGTTTTGGCAAAAACCGTCAAGGCAATTTTTCAATGCTGAATATGGCGGGCGAAAAACTAGGATTTTCGGTAACTGATACGACTAGCCATAAATTAGCTGGTTGTAGAATTAGTAGTACTGCAATAAGAGAAACACTAGAGCAAGATGATTTAGCGGGTGCAGAAACCATGCTAGGTCGAGCATACTCAATTATTGGTAAAGTATTTCACGGTGATAAACGTGGCCGAGAAATGGGCTTTCCTACAGCAAATATAAGATTAAAGCGTCGAGTATCACCTGTTGCAGGCGTATATGCGGTGCAGGTTAAAAGCCAATTTGGTAAGCACTTTGGTGTGGCTAATATAGGTTCAAGACCAACCGTTGCTGGTATAAGGCAACAATTAGAAGTACATATTTTTGATTTTGATAACAATTTGTATGGTGCAGTCATTGAGGTAGTGATGTTGAAAAAACTCCGCAGTGAACAAAAGTTTAGCTCGCTAACTGAACTAACACAGCAAATTACGATAGATACAGAGCAGGCCCGCACCTTTGTGCAAAACTTAGCTTAATTTAAATCAGTTAAGAAAACATTACCCAACACTAATTAATAGATTAGTGAATACGACAACGGATATTTATTTTAATGAGTGATTATAAACAAACCCTAAATTTGCCAGCAACTTCTTTTGCAATGAAAGGAAATATGGCGAATCGTGAACCGAATATGCTAAAAGAATGGGCTGAAAAAGATTTATACGGCCAAATTCGAGCGGCAAAAAAAGGTAAGAAGTCATTCATTTTGCATGATGGACCTCCTTATGCAAACGGTAATATTCATATTGGTCATGCGGTTAATAAAATCCTTAAAGATATTATTGTTAAATCAAAAACATTGTCTGATTTCAATGCGCCATACGTGCCAGGTTGGGATTGTCATGGTTTACCGATTGAATTAATGGTTGAAAAGAAAGTAGGTAAGCCGGGCCATAAAGTTTCTGCTAGTGTCTTTCGTGAAAAGTGTCGTGAATATGCCGCTAAACAAGTTGATGGTCAACGCGATGATTTTAAACGCTTAGGTGTTTTTGCGGATTGGGATAAACCTTACCGCACGATGGATTTTGACACTGAAGCGAACATTATTCGTTCACTAGGCAAAATTGCTGAAAATGGCCACTTACATCAAGGTTTTAAGCCTGTGCATTGGTGTACAGACTGTGGTTCATCTTTGGCTGAAGCTGAAGTGGAATATAAAGATAAGCAATCACCAGCAATTGATGTGAAATTTACTGTCGTAGAACAAAGCGTTGCCGATAAATTTGATCATCCTGAAAATCATGAAGGTGAAGGTGAGATTTCGGTTGTTATTTGGACCACAACACCCTGGACACTACCAGCTAACCGTGCGGTTTCATTACATGCTGATGTTGAATATACCTTAGTACAATGTGAAACTGAGCAGGGTAAAGAGCGCTTAATTTTAGCGTCAGACCTTGTGACTTCTTGTATGGACCGCTTTGGGATTACTAAATATCACGCATTAGGTTTTTGTAAAGGTGCTGAGTTAGATTTAGTACAACTTCAACACCCATTTTATGACTTTACCGTACCGGTTATTTTAGGTGAGCATGTAACTACTGATTCAGGTACAGGTTGTGTGCATACTGCTCCTGGTCACGGTGTAGAAGATTTCGAGGTTGGTAAACTTTATAATTTGGAAGTGGCTAACCCTGTTGGCGCGAATGGTGTTTATTTAGATGACACTGAATTGTTTGCTGGTCAGCATGTATTTAAAGCTAATGCCAATGTTGTTGAAACCTTAAAAGAACATGGCAAGCTTGCGCATCATCATGCATTGGAACATTCTTACCCGCATTGCTGGCGCCATAAAACGCCATTAATTTTCCGTGCGACGCCGCAGTGGTTTATTAGCATGGACAATAAAGGCTTGCGTAAAGACTCGCTTAACGAAATTGAAAAAACGCAGTGGATCCCTGATTGGGGTCAACGCCGTATTGAGTCTATGGTTGAAGGTCGTCCTGATTGGTGTATTTCACGCCAGCGTACCTGGGGCGTGCCAATGGCATTATTTATTCATAAAGATACCGGCGCATTGCATCCGCGTAGCATTGAATTAATTGAAACTGTAGCAAAGCGTGTTGAAGAAAAAGGCATTCAAGCATGGTTTGATTTAGAAGCAGCAGAGCTGATTGGTGATGACGCGCAAGAATACGTTAAAGTTGCCGATACCTTAGATGTTTGGTTTGACTCAGGAACAACCCATTACTCAGTGGTTAATGCCCGTGAAGAGTTTGATGGCATTGCTGATTTATACCTTGAAGGCTCAGACCAACATCGTGGTTGGTTTATGTCGTCAATGATTTCTTCAGTTGCCATGACCAGCCAAGCACCATACAAGCAAGTGCTAACTCATGGTTTTGTGGTTGACGCTAAAGGTCACAAAATGTCTAAGTCATTAGGTAATGTTATTACGCCAAAAGAAATTACTAATACTTTAGGTGCTGATATTTTGCGCTTATGGACAGCATCAGTTAACTACACGCAAGAAATTACCGCGGGTGATGAAATATTTAAGCGTCAAGCAGATGCTTATCGTCGTATTCGTAACACCTCGCGCTTTTTATTATCAAACTTAAACGGCTTTGATCCGAAAACAGATTCAATTGCTTTTGATGATATGGTGGCACTTGATCGCTGGGCAGTAGATAAAGCAGCGCAGCTACAAGCAGAAATTATTGCCGCATACGACGAATACGAATTCCATGTGGTTGTACACAAGTTAATGAACTTTTGTACCACTGAACTTGGTGGTTTCTACTTAGATATTATTAAAGACCGTCAATACACAGCGAAAGAAGACAGCGTAGCTCGTCGTTCATGTCAAACTGCGATGTACTTAATTGCCGAAGCTATGACTCGTTGGATGGCACCTATTTTGTCATTTACCGCACAGGAAATTTGGCAAGCGCTACCAACGCCAGCAGGTGAAGCTCGTGAAGAGTTCGTTTTCACTGGTGTATGGTTTGACGGCTTACCAAAAACAGCAACAACCAGTGCTTTAAATAACGACTACTGGAACGAGTTGTTATTAGTACGTGGTGCTGTTAATACCGCATTAGAAGTCGCACGCAAAGATAAGGTGGTTGGCAAAGCCCTTGAAGCACAAGTTACTTTATATGCAACAACTGATTTAGCTGAAAAACTACAACAGTTAGGTGATGAATTACGTTTTGTATTAATTACATCAAAAGCAACTATTAAACAAGTTCCAGCTAACCCTATACCTAACGATGGTAGTGCTATTGCTACAGGCGTTGACGGTTTATGGTTAACCGTTGCTCCAGCAGAAGGTGCCAAATGTGATCGCTGTTGGCATGTTACTGAAGATATTGGTCAAAGCGAACAGCACCCTGAACTTTGCGGGCGCTGTATTACTAACGTTGATGGCGAAGGTGAAGTGCGTAAATACGCTTAACTCCTTTAATTGCTAAATCAGTAATATTAAAACGTGTAGTGCTTGGGTAAAGTCTGCACGTTTTCTAATTATTATAATAATAAAAATTAGCGTATGACGCGCAACGGAACATTAGAGACTTATTTATGACAAGTTTATTTACTGAAACGGGACTACGTTGGTTGTGGTTAACGATTATTTGCTTATTTGCCGATCAAGTAACCAAACAATTAGTCGCCACTAATATGGACTTATATCAATCAATCGACATTTTACCTTTCTTCAATATTACTTATGTACATAACCCTGGTGCAGCATTTAGCTTTTTAGCTGACCAAGGGGGCTGGCAACGTTGGTTTTTCACTGCAATTGCCGCCATCGCCAGTATCGTTTTTATTGTTTGGCTAGCTAAAACACCGAAACAACAAAAACTATTATCTGTAGCATTTGCTTTAATGTTGAGTGGTGCTGTTGGTAATTTAATTGACCGTGTGCTGTTTGGTTATGTTATCGATTTTATTGATTTTTATGGTTTTGGTTACCGTTTTCCTGCGTTTAATATTGCAGACTCAATGATTTTTATTGGCGCCGCATTAATGATTCTAGATTCTTTTAAGAATGGCGAACCGAATAACAAAGCTACAAATACTAACGCTTAAAGAGATATTTTTATGACAAACTTAGTAACAACCTCTTCAGAAATTATTGCCCATATAACCATGAAATTATCAGATGGCTCTGCAGCTGATAGCACTAAGGTTAACAAAAAGCCGGCTAAAATTATCATGGGTGATGCCAGCATATCACCCGCATTTGAAGCACAACTTGTTGGAATATCAGCTGGAGAAAGCAAAGAATTTACTTTAGCGGCTGTTGATGCCTTTGGTGAGCCTTTACCTGAAAATATTCACTATATGGATATCAGTAAGTTCAGTGAAGAAGCGCCAGCCAAAGTAGGCAACATCATAACGTTTTCTCAACCAGGTGGTGAATTGCCAGGTATGATAAAAGATGTGTCAGGTAGTTCAGTAACCATTGACTTTAACCACCCGCTGGCAGGTCAAGCAGTAACATTTGTAATTGATGTTATTGAAGTTAAATAATTAGTAACGACGAGTATCATATGGAAATTATTTTAGCTAATCCTCGCGGTTTTTGCGCCGGTGTCGACCGAGCCATTAGCATTGTTGACCGAGCGCTTGATTTATTTGAAGCACCTATTTATGTTCGCCATGAAGTTGTGCATAACAAGTTTGTGGTTAACGGTTTAAAAGATCGCGGTGCGATATTTGTTGATGAACTCGTTGAAGTGCCAGATGATAGTACTGTCATTTTTAGTGCTCATGGCGTATCTAAAGCTGTTCGTAATGAAGCAAAATCACGCGGTTTGAAAGTGTTTGATGCAACTTGCCCTTTAGTGACTAAAGTTCATATGGAAGTATCACGAACAAGTCGTAAGAACATCGAGTGTATTTTGATCGGACACGCTGGTCACCCTGAAGTTGAGGGTACGATGGGGCAATACGAAAGTGAAGAAGGCGGGATTTACCTCGTTGAATCAGCTGAAGATGTTGCAACATTGGAAATTAAGAATCCGGAAAAACTTTACTATTGTAGTCAAACCACACTATCTGTTGATGATACTAGTGATGTGATTGATGCTTTGAGAAAAAAGTTTCCGTTGATTCAAGGCCCTCGAAAGGATGATATTTGCTACGCGACGCAAAATAGACAAGATGCAGTTCGCTCCATTGCTGAACAAGTTGAACTGTTATTGGTTGTTGGTGCAAAAAATAGCTCGAACTCAAACCGTTTACGAGAGCTAGCTGAAAAGATTGGTACAACATCTTATTTAATTGATACGGCTGCAGACATTGACACTACATGGCTTGATAATGTTGCTAAAGTAGGCGTTACAGCCGGAGCCTCTGCTCCAGCTGTATTGGTACAACAAGTTATTAGCGAGCTAAAATCACTCGGTGGTAAAGAAGTTATTGAGTATCCCGGGCGTGAAGAAAATACCGTATTTGCGGTGCCGATAGAATTACGTTAACTCTATCTACAGCTATATCTGTTATGACGAACTTGTTTTAGATAATCTATTGCCATCATTTATAGCTGTTATTTTATAGTTTTCAGTTGATAGCTGTTGGGCTCTTGTAATGTGAAGCAATGAGTCTTGCTGGTTGTCCTCTTTTTTAGTGTTTGACTATAATATTCCTGAACAAAGACAATTTTTAATACTGACAGTTTCTTTTTTAGTCAAGTTTCCTTGTGCTGCCCTGCTTGTCAAAACTCAAATTTTTCCTATGCTTAATATACTCAAGTGGCTTGAGTATATACTTTCTGGCGTGCTGTCTTCTAACGTAAGGTTAGGCTTTCTTTCGTTAATGTTTATCGCTTTAAATTACTATTTATAAGGCGATTAAAAATTGCATAGCATCATAATAAAATCCCAAAAGATGAATGTCTCAGGCATGACCCTCATTGAAGTTTTAGTTTCAATGTTTATCTTAGTCACTGGAGTTCTAGGTGCAGTGGCTATGCAAGCATCAGTTAAAAAAGGCAGTTTTGATGCAATGCAGCGGTCGATGGCATCAACGCTTGCGCAAGATATTTTAGATCGAATGCGAAGCAATGACTCATCATTAGCAAGCTTAAATGCTTATAGCGGAACCTATGGCGATGGAAAAGCCTCGAAGCTTATTCCGGTACCTAATTGTCGTTCAGTGACTACCTTATGCACTTGGCAGCAGATGGTTGCACATGATTTGTACGAATGGGAAAGTAATTTGATAGGAGCCGATGTAAAAAATAATGCTATGAATGCTGGTGGCTTAATAGGTGCTATGGCATGTATTAATCATCTTAATAATAAAGTTGATATTGTCATTAGCTGGCAAGGCCGAGAGAAAACATCTGATGGGGCAACGCACAATAGTGCTTTTGCAAAAGAATGTGGTGAGATAACAAATCAGCGCCGACAAATAGTGGTTAATGCTTTTATGTTTTAGAGAACGGTATGAAAAAAAAGCAAGATGGTTTTACCATCATTGAAATATTTATTTCCTTAGCTATTGGCCTTGCTTTACTCGCTGGTGTTTTAAGTCTTTTTGTTGCTATGCGTACGACGAGTAGTGAAACAACGAGTGCCGGTGAATTACAAGAAAATGGTCGTTTTGCCATGACTTTGATAACTGATGACTTACTTCGGCAAAACTTTTGGGGGGATTTGAGCGGGAATATTACTGTAGCAGGGCTCGTATTATCACCAGACCCTAGTAACGTTTCTGGTGACTGTGTCGGCGGCGGCATTAATAATAGCAGCTTTCCAGGTCCGGTCGGTGCATTTAGAACATTATGGGGGGTAACTGTTTTAAACAGCTCGGTAATGGGCGGGTGCATTAAAAATGCAAAAATTGGAAGTGATTTATTACAACTTAAGCGCGCTATTTCTCATCCATTTTCTGATCCCTTACCACCATTAGCTCCACTAACTATTGCTGATTTGCCTAATAATCGTTATTACATTAAATCAAATGCCAATAGTGCAGCAATATTTGCTGGTAATGCGTTTGAAATTCCTAAGGTAAATATTGGTAGGGTTTGGGAGTACCAACACCATATTTATTATGTTCGTGTAGATACACATGGGAGTAATAATATACCTATTTTAATGCAGGGGCGATTGCAAAATGCGGCTTCAGCGATATTTTTCGACATCATGGTCGAAGGTATTGAAAGGTTATATTTTATGTATGGTGTTGATACCACGAACGACGGCTCTGTTAATGCTTATATTTCTGCAAAGAATATGACAACGGGCTACTGGGATAGCAATAATAATATTCGCATAGTTGCCGTTAAGGTTTATATATTAGTGCGTGATCTTCTGCCGGATAGTAAGTATATCAACAACAATGTTTATCAACTTGGCGATACTCGTTTTGAAGCTAAGGGGGATAACTTCAGACGCTTATTATTTAGTTCAACCGTTGCACTTAAAAATGCGAGGATAAACTCATGGTAAATGCTCATTTTGCTACATTGATTCTATTAAGATCACCTAATAAACAAAGTGGAGTGGTTTTAATTGTTTCTTTAGTGTTTTTATTTGCATTAACTGCTGTAGTTGTAGCGTTAATGCAAAATACGTCGACCGACATGAAAATGTCGGGAGCAAGTCAAGATAAGTTAGTAGCATTACAAGAAGCACAAAGTGAAGTAGACAATATTATTTATAATCAAGTAAGAAAGGTAAATGGTACTAATGGCTTTACTTCTGCATTGGCATTATTCCCTTTAGCACCAACGGTAACAAAAGCTAATGTTATCACAGCCAAAATTACGATTGTAAACCCATCACAGCTAATTGCTGATTGTCCACATGCGTTTGCTGCATCTTCTGTACAGGTTTTTAAGTGCAATGTGTTAAATGTTAATGTCGTGCGTCGATATGGACGGACCTATAATAGTGCTATTGAAATTAATGCCGGTATCACACAGCAATTAATCAATGGGGGGAACTGAGATGAAATTTTTGCTATTTATTATTTTATTAGTCGGGTGCGCATTTTTTTCAACTGGTGAAGATATTGAATTATACATAGGCAATAGCACTCAACAGTCAGGGGCAAAGCCACAGGTATTATTGATTTTAGATACGTCCGGCAGTATGGGCGACTACCAAACAGTAAAAAATGCTTATGATGCCACTAAAAAGTATGCCTATGCTGGAAATTTCAACTTTAGAGCTTCTCATTATATTTATTATGGTAAAGGTTCTGTAGAAACTTTACCTCTCGTTGATGACGAGGGCGAGTCTCGCCGATTCATTGCTGATATTAATAGCTGTAAAGCCGCAATAGACAGGTTAGCGACGATAGGTTTTTATACTGGTAGGATCCGAGAATATGTATTTAAAGGCAATACAGGTAGTTGGGATGAAATACCGAACAGCACAGGCCAGAATGTTTCTGTAATTGATTGCCAAGATGATGTCACGATTGATATTGATAATTTGGAAAATAATAACCCCGTCAGTCAAAATGTTAATACAAAAATACTTAACGCAGGCAGTTTAAATCCACTTGCTAATGGCTACCCGATTAATGGGCAAGGTAGTGCTGAATCCCCGGTGTATTATGATAATAATATTGGTAAATCTAATGCTGATTGGACTGGGCAGGTTGTTACCTTGTACAGCGATAACTACCTACGCTGGCAACAAGGGGACAATTTTTTGGATGGATCAGCTATCGGTGAAACGACTATTGAGCGTATTGATATTGCTAAACCAACACTTGTTAATTTAATTGACTCTATACCATCTGTTGATTTTGGCTTACAAGTCTATAACGCTAATGGCGATACAGACTCATCAAGGGAAGGAAGTCATGGCGGTAGGGTGGTGTTTGGTATACAGGAAATGACGCCATCAGCCAGAACAAAATTGAATGTCATGATAAATGGGCAAACTTTACCATCAGTGATCAATAGCCAGATTATACCATCAGGCAGCACACCTTTATGTGAAAGTTTATACGAGGCTGCACAGTATTTTGGTGGTAAAGCTGTACATTGGGGGAATAAAGATAAAGATAGATCTTCGAGTTATGGCCGCGGTTATAAGCATTTAAAAGACAGCCCTAAATATGATACTTCAATCATAGATGGTTCAAAATACATTGCACCTTATAAAGGCTGTAGTGATGAAGTTTTTGTCATATTAATTACTGATGGATTACCAACTAATGACACTGCAGCGGACTCTTCGATCAAACAATTAACTGGCTTGACGTCAATATCGGGTAATCATCTAACTGAGCTTGCAAGATATATGCATACAAAAGATCTAAATGATGATTTGTCCGGCGATCAAATAGCCACTTTGTTTACTGTCGGATTTAGCTCTGGTTCATCAGGTGCAACAACGCTGTTAAAAGCTGCAGCAACTGCCGGAGGTGGTGAATATTACGATGCAACCGACCCTACTCAGCTTGGAACCCGGCTTCAGCAAGCACTAAGTAGTATTTTGGAAGTTAATACCACATTCACCGCACCATCAGTAGCATCAAATAGCTTTGATCGAACAGAAACACTTGATTCCGCATATTATGGCATGTTTATTCCTGCGAACGGTGCGAGTTGGCAAGGCAATTTAAAGAAGTTAAAAGTTATCAATAAAGTACAGGTAGATCGCTACGAAAAACCGGCTGTTGATCATGATACTGGCAACATACTAGCAACCGCGTCAACATATTGGCCATCATCAACAAGTGCTGATGGCAACGATGTTACGCAAGGTGGTGTTGTTGGAATGTTACGTAAGAAGACCAGTCGTAACATTCTTAGCGACATAGGTGGCACTACCGAGAAACCTAAAATTTTGCCAATCGACTTAGCCATAGCGATCGATAAATATGGCCAGTCTGGGTTAGCAGCAGCATTAGGTGTAGCGGATAGTAAAGTTATTGATTACTTTAACTGGGCTTTGGGTTTAGATGTTGATGACGCAGATAAAGATGGCAGCATAACTGATATTAGGCCAGATGTACTTGGTGACCCTTTGCACTTTAAACCTGTAGTGATTAACTACGGCTTGAGTGATGATGGGGTTTCACCTGACATAAGAATCATTGTTGGCACTAATAGTGGTGTGCTGCACATGTTTAAAGATAGTGATACTAGTGTTGATGAAGTATGGGCATTTATGCCAAAAAAGTTTTTTTCAAAAATTAAAAAATTAAAAGATAACTTACCATCATCAAGTAAAGAATATGCCATTGATGGCAGAGCTACTGTGCATATTCAGGACGCTAACGGTGATGGCACCATTGATCCGATAAAAGATAAGGTTTGGTTGTTTTTTGGGTTGCGCCGTGGAGGTAGTGCTTATTATGCCCTTGATATTTCAAATAAAAATAGCCCTAAATGGTTGTGGGGAGTTGATAACAGTAATGAAGAATTTAAGACGATGGGGCAATCATGGTCACAACCTAGAGTTGGCTATTCAACACTAAATATCAGAGGTGGTATACCTAAGCCGGTTTTAATATTTGCTGGAGGCTATGATATTGCAAAAGATGCTCTAGGCGTTCCTGCGGTTGATGCTGTTGATAATCTTGGTAAAGGTATATATATGGTTGATGCTGAGAGTGGCGTATTGTTGTGGAGTTTAACTACGGAGGCAACCTCTGAAAATAATACTTATTTTGAGGGTATTACTGACAGTATCCCTTCAAGAGTTGCTGTGCTTGATAGTGACTCGGATGGCTTAATTGATCGGCTATATGTTGGAGATACGGGGGGAAATGTATGGCGTGTTGATATGCCTGGTGATCAACCTTTTGGTAATACACCATGGACAGTATTTAAATTAGCTGAGCTTGGAGGAATAACTGACGAAGTTGATCGACGGTTTTTTAGCGAACCTTCCATTGTTCGGACCTTTATTACCGACACCCTAAAAACAGAAAAGCTTGATAATAACGGTGTTGGAACTGGTGAGTACACTATTACAAGCCAAGAAACGCCTTATGATGCCATATTGATTGGCAGCGGTGATAGATCAACGCCAACGGATACGAAAACAACAGACAAATTCTTCATGATAAAGGATGAAAACATTATCACAGAATCTTATGTTTCCGGAGCAACAGCGCCTAAAGCAGTGGTGCCAAAAACGATAAAAGAAAGTGATCTATATAATTTTACTGATAACCCTTTTGGTGATTATTCGGTGCCGATGTCATCATCACAGAAGGCCTTGTTTGATGATCTATCGATAGTGGTGAGTTCGAAATCTGGTTGGTATTATGATTACTTGTCTCCAGGTGAGAAAAATACTGCCGAGGCCATTGTTATTAACGGTGTTGCCTATTTTACATCGTTTATACCTGGAGCAGTAATAGATGGGAGTAGCTGCTCTTTAATTGATGGTTCTGGCTTTCTTTATGCAATTGATATGTATCAGGGGCGAACTGTTTATAACTGGAGAAAGACATTCACTGGAGTGGGAATGCCAGATACACCAACGATAATCGTCACAACTGATCCTAAGGCAATACCAGAGCCAGGTGAAGATATAGATAACCCCCAACCTGGCGTTGATGCTGCGACGATCAAATTGGTAACAGGGGGACAGGTCATTGATGTTAATTCCAAATTGATAACATCCCAAAGTTACTTGTATCTTAAGGAGGTGAAATAATGGCTCAGAAAAAAATTAAGCATACGAAAGGTATTACCTTGCTAGAGCTGTTAGTCAGTGTTGCTATTGTGGGAATTCTGGCGTCAGTTGCTTACCCTTCTTATATCGGGTATATCGTTAAATCAAATCGAACAGAAGCTCAACGTGAATTGGTAAAACTTGCCAACTTGCAAGAGCAATACTTTATTGATCATCGAACATATACTACAAATATGGAATTACTTGGCATGGCATCTGATCCCTATATAACCGCTTCAGGTAATTACAGTATCGACAGCATTATCGAGTCATTAGAGGGGGTTGAAGGGGGAACTTTTACCTTAACTGCTACAGCTAAAAACTCTCAAGCGAGCCAAGATAGCTCGTGTGTAACATTATCTATTGATGAGAAAGGGACAAAATCAGCTAAATCTTTGACATGTTGGGAAAATTAAGGTGAGGAAATTATATTTATTAGTTTTAGTGGGCTTATTCGTTAATACCAATATTACGGCTGAGCAAAAAATGCATAATTTGATCACCGGCCATCGTATTGATATAAAATGTTACACCGAGTTACTTGGTGGCGGCTTTATGATTCATCGTAATTATAATGTGTCAGTAGCTAGTCTCAAGGTGTATAAAGTGTCACTGATGAGTATTAATGACGATAAGGCTTTGCCAAAGAATAATCAACGCAAGGTAATTTATAAAGTAATTGAATGTAAATACATGCATGAAACTTTTAAGCGTAAGGCTGCCGCTAAGCTTGATAAACTTGAAGAAAACATGGGCTAGTTAATATCAGGTGATAAGAGTCAATGTAGATGTTATTTAGTTATATAGGTAGATTATGAGCAAGTGATGGGGTTTTTATTTCTATCTTCATCTTTGCCGTCGTTATCAGTATCTGAAGTGATATAACTACGCCCAGATGCGGAAACAATAATAGCTCTCGACTTATCAGTATCTTCGCTTGGGCAATAGCTAAAAACTGATGTTACGGGGCTTGCGGACAAATTTCCCAAGGCGGTATAAATTAAACTAGTTTGTGCGTAATGTAACTTGTCGATGCTCGGTATTGCCGCTTTAATACTTACGATAGTATCGTTATCATCATAATTCCCATCATTATTGTTATCAATAAATACGCTAATAGCTTGATGCCACTTTGTTGTGCATATTATTGGTAATGTTGATGATAATGGACAAATAATAGCACTTTTTCCTGAATTTATTGCACTGTTACGTGTAATCAGTATCAAGCGATGTAGTGCCGATATTTCATTATCAACACGTAGACGAACAGTAAAACTGCTTAGCTTTGGTAATGCTAACATCATTAGTATACTGGCAATAGCAATGCCGACTAATAACTCTGTCAGGGTGAAACCACTGCATTTATCTTTAAGCATCTGGTCCTAATCATGCAAAGTATTCTATGGATATTTATATCATCAAATGGTAACGACAACTAGAGAATAGCCACAATTCAGCTTGATGAATATCATAATGTATTGATAATCAATGTATTGAGAAGTCCATTACCAGCAATGTAGTAAATTAATTGGATATTAAGGCATTTATGTATCCCAATAGCGAGCTATTTGGCACACCAACAACGTAAGTAGGCGCTTAAATTACATTGTTGGGTGGTGCTGCTTACGCTGAACTGAGGCTAAGTAGCAAATGATAAAATTTCAATGGCATACAATAATCTTGCCGCTCCTATTTGTATCTTGCGCCCGTTTTGCGTTATATGCGGTTTCGTATACTCGACCTGACGTTGATATGACCAAGCCCCGTGACTTATTTTCATGGCTTTTGGGGCAATATTTAAAGGTTGCATTGCCACCCCAAATAACAAGGTGGCCAGTAGGGCCATAAACAAGGGCATTGCGCCCCTTGCCATACTGCAATTTATCGTTGGGATTAATTGCTGACTTAATTTTAATTATTGATTCGCCAATATTTATCTCATAACGGCGGTTCTTATTAATATCTTTGAAGACCGTTAGCTTTTTACCCCAATCAGTAGTGCATTTATTATCATTATCTAGTGGGCAGAATGTAACGTAGAGTTCATTGTTAATTGCGCTATTTCTCGCTAACAGTAACATACGATGCATAGCTGATATTTCGTTATCCACTCTCATGTGTATAATGAAATTATCAAGGCTAGGAATACCGATGGTTATTAGGCTAAGCAATATTGCCAACGAAACTAATACTTCAATAATTGTAAATCCAAGATACTTTGACATGACAACCATCCTTAGTTGAAAGTGCTTTTTCACCGCTAGGTATAGTCAAAAATATTGGTATTTACCAAATTATAATGTTTAGTTTTCGTAAATAGTAGGTATTGCTGAGCGCTTGTGTTGTGTTTTCAAATAGATAGCGATAATTTTTTCTTCAACTATTTTGTCTGTGTTTTTTCCTTCTAAAAAATCGTCGAGTTGATCGTAACTTAGGCCTAATGCCTCCTCATCTTTTTTACCTGGAGACAGCTCTTCAAGGTCTGCGGTCGGCGCTTTATCAACAAGTTGTACTGGCGCACCAAGGGCTGTCGCAAGCTTTTTAACTTGTCTTTTAGACAGACCAAACAACGGTGCTAAGTCACAAGCTCCGTCTCCCCATTTGGTAAAGAACCCGGTAATGTTTTCGGCAGAGTGGTCAGTGCCTAGCACCAAACCACCTACTATGCCTGCGATATGATATTGCATCACCATACGCGCTCTTGCTTTGACATTACCTTTTGAAAAATCTACCTGTGCTTCATCGGCTGATAATATATTGACGTTGGTTAATGCAGCAAGTGCCTCATTGTGAATACCTTCTGCGCCGTTATAAATATTTGTTGTCAAACAATGGCTAGGCTTAATAAAGGCCAATGCTAATTGTGCGTCTTCTTCATCTGCTTGGATATCATAAGGTAAGCGAACGGCAATAAACTGATATACTTGCTGCTCTTGTTTAACTTCGTTATTCAACGAGTCAATAGCCAGCTGTGCTAAACGTCCGCAGGTAGATGAATCAACGCCACCGCTAATGCCTAATACTAAAGTTTTTAAGCCCGATTGTTTCAGCTTTGCTTTGATAAACTCTATACGACGTTTTATTTCGAACGTTGGGTCAATTTCAGGTATTACTTTCATTTCATCGATTATTGCCTGCGGATCCATTATATTTCCTTTTAGTCGTACTTGGCATTTTACAAGTTGTATTAGTGAACTTTGATAAGCATGTAGTGTAACAAAGTCTTTTCTTGAATAGAATTTTTGCGCTAACGCGATTCTTAAAGTATTCGCTGAACCCCATATCTTTGTGTGACTTGGCTATGGAATATAAATCCAGATCAAGATATTGATATTAAGCAGTGATAAAGATGATAATATATCTAAAGTATTGTTCTGGATCTCAAATCAACTTATAGGCTGTAAAGATGAAAAAGATAGAAGCGATAATTAAACCTTTTAAAATGGATGATGTTCGTGAAGCACTTGGTGAAATTGGTGTCACAGGTATGACCGTTTCAGAAGTTAAAGGCTTTGGTCGACAAAAGGGCCACACTGAATTATATCGTGGAGCTGAATATATGGTCGACTTTTTACCTAAAGTGAAGCTTGAGATTGTGGTCGCCAATGAAAATGTTGACCGCTGTGTAAATACTATTTTAGAAACCGCACAAACTGGAAAAATTGGTGACGGAAAAATTTTTATCACTAATGTTGAACGAGTTATTCGTATTCGTACTGGTGAAGAAGATGAAGAAGCTATTTAAGCTTTAATTTATTTTAAACAAAAAATACCAGCTTAATGCTGGTATTTTTTTATGAATAACTTATTAACTTAAGTCAGCTTTAACAATAGAATTAGTTGGCAACTAACGGATTATTAGGGTAATTAGCGGCAAGTACTTGTTTTGCATTAACACGTAAATCTTCTAAGCCAAGTTCGTCATAACATAGGATCATTATTTCTAATGCTTGCTCTGTTTCAGGACTTGGTGAGAAATACTCAACAATGTATTTACCTCTATTAGCCGATGAAACATAAGCTTCACGTTTTAAGTAGTAGCGAGCAACAGAAAGTTCATACTTAGCTAAACGAGATTTAATCGCTAGCATGCGTTGACGAGAGTCTGCCGCGTATTTGCTTTCTGGGTATTTTTCTATGATTAGTTTAAGATCTTTAAAGGCTTCACGAGCAGCTGTAGGGTCACGGTCTGAACGGTCAATACCCGCTAAATCTTGAAATAAATTCTCTTGGGTTGCTACATTAATTAAAGCACGCATGTAATAGACATAGTCTAAATTAGCATGGGTCGGGTTTAATCTTAGAAAACGATCCGTTAATGCAATACCTTGTGCAGCATCGCCACTTTTATAATAAGCATAAATTAAGTCTAACTGCACTTGATGAGAAATTGGTCCATAAGGGTACCTGGAATCTATCGCAGATAATATTTGGATAGCTTTTTGATACAACCCATTGTCAAGTGACGTCCGCGCATCGGAAAATAATGCTTGAGCCGACTTATCTGGCACCTTTTCAATTTCTTTTTCGTTTGTTCCTGAACAGGCAGTTAAGCCTAGTACTAATGTTAGGCACATTATTTTTATTGTCATTTTTTCCATAGACTTCAATATCACTACTTTGTTTTAGGTTTTAGTTAAAATAATTAGCTTCTTCGCTGCGATTACGACTTAATGTAATTACTTAATGTAATTGCTCAAGCAAAGAGGTAAAATAAGCTTTGGCATTCTAACCTAGCAATCATGCCTTGCACAGTGCTAATTAATAGAGAGTTTAATGGCTGAAATAATTCAACACCGGGATACGGTTCCCGAATCATGCTTAGGTAAACGTTTCGACCAGACTTTGGCGGAAATGTTCCCTGATTATTCACGTTCACGATTAAAAGAGTGGATATTGGCCGGTCACGTTACCGTTAATGGTCAGGTAGTCGATAAAGCACGTGAAAAAATGTTTGGTGGTGAGCAAATTGCCATCAATACTGAAATTGAAGCTGAAATTCGCTTTGAAGCCCAAGATATTCCATTAAATATTGTTTATGAAGATGATGATATTTTGGTGATCAATAAACCAGCAGGCTTGGTTGTTCATCCTGGTGCGGGTAACCCTGACGGCACGGTGCTAAATGCCTTGTTACATCATTGTCCAAAATTAGATGTCGTGCCACGTGCTGGCATTGTGCATCGTTTAGATAAAGACACCACAGGTTTGATGGTTGTTGCTAAAACGATTGCCGCACAAACAAATTTAGTAGAATCTTTACAAGCGCGTGAAATTACCCGCGAATATGAAGCGGTTGCTAATGGTATTATGACAGCGGGTGGTATTGTAGATGAGCCTATTGGTCGTCATGCCACTAAGCGTACTCATATGGCGGTGACGTTTTCTGGCCGACCTTCAGTGACACATTACCGTGTAATGGAAAAGTTTCGACTACATACACGCTTGCGTTTACGTTTAGAAACTGGTCGTACACACCAAATTCGAGTGCATATGGCACATATTACTCATCCATTGGTTGGTGACCCGGTATACGGTGGTCGTCCTCGTCCACCGAAAAATGCATCGGAAGAGTTACGTGAAACGCTACGTCAGTTCAAACGCCAAGCATTACATGCCGCAATGTTATCTTTGTACCACCCTATTTCGGGGGAGCTGATGACCTGGCATGCAGATGTGCCTAAAGATATGGTGGCATTAACTGATATGCTACGTGATGACTCTAAAGAGCATGCCAGTGGCAGTGACTACTAAGTCACCAGAAAACTTGCATGTAGTTAATTGGCCGACGCCTAAGGTGTTGGCCTTTTCTACGACCCGTTTCCCTCCTAAAGATAAAAGGTCGCTTGATAATCTTGATTCTATAAAAAAATGCGAAGCTGATGTAGGAGAACGTTTTACTGAGTTTGATTTTTTTAATTTAGGTGCTCATGTCGGCGATAATCCAATATCGGTTGAATATAACCGTAATATATTATTGAGTTACTTACAAAACGATTCAAAAATTCAGTGGTTAGAGCAAGTTCACGGTAATCATGTTACTTACGTAGACCGCCACAAGATAACGCCAATTGTTGCTGATGCAGCTATTACTCGCGAAAAGAAGCTTGCACTTGCTATTATGACGGCAGATTGCTTGCCTATTTTATTGGCTGATAAAAACGGCAATGAAATAGCAGCGGTTCATGCTGGCTGGCGACCATTAGTGGCGAACATTATTAAAGCAACGATAGATAAAATGAAAACTCCAGCCTGTGATATTGTTGCTTGGTTTGGGCCTTGCATTGGTGCAAGCGCGTTTGAAGTTGGAAGTGAGGTAAAAGAAAGGTTTATCGAGAGTTCAATTCAATTTTCCGCTGCATTTACGGCTTTAAATACCGATAACTCGATAGAGAATCCAATCAAATTTTCGGCTGATTTAGTCATGGTTGCAAAATTTCAGCTCAAAGAACTTGGTATTGAGAATATTTCAATAACTAATGCTTGTACCTTCTCTCAAAGCAGTAAATATTACTCATATCGTAGAGAGGGAAAAACTGGCCGCATGGCGAGTGTTATTTCACTCGTTTAAGTTATACAGCCATGTTTCTCTAATAACTCTACATCGTTATAACGCTTTAAAATTGAAAGTGTTTTCTTGTTCTAAATCAACTGTATGAACTCTGCTTACTTGAAATTTTAGTTGAGTGTCCCTATAACATAAGTAACTGAAATGTAAGTCCAGTAATATGGCAATAGGAGATTATTCATGCGTTTAGACCGATTCACTCAAGCTTTCCAAATGGCAATATCTGATGCTCAATCAATAGCATTAGGCAAAGATCACCAATTCATTGAACCTATACATTTAATGTTGGCATTGTTAAATCAAAATGCTAGCAGCATTATCCCATTATTAAAAAGTGCCGGTATTAATGTTCGTACATTGAGAACGCAATTGGAAACGGCGATAGGCGAACTGGCTCAAGTATCGGGTACAGGTGGTGAAGTACAACTGTCTGCTGCGATGGGGAATATTCTTAATTTATGTGACAAGTTTGCCCAAAAACATGGTGATAAGTATATTTCTTCTGAAATATTTGTACTGGCAGCACTGCAAGATAAAAGTAAGTTAGGACAAGTTCTTAAAGGGCTCGGTGCAAGTGAACAACGTATACAAGATGCGATAGTACATATTCGTGGTGGCAACAGTGTTGATGATGTTAATGCTGAAGAAACTCGCCAAGCTTTAGATAAGTATACAGTTGATTTAACTGAACGTGCAGAACAAGGGAAGTTAGACCCAGTAATTGGTCGTGATGATGAAATTCGTCGTACCATTCAAGTATTGCAACGTCGAACTAAAAATAATCCGGTACTTATTGGTCATCCCGGTGTAGGTAAAACCGCAATAGCGGAAGGCTTGGCACAGCGTATTGTTGATCATGAAGTACCTGAAGGAATTCGAAATAAACGAGTACTTTCGCTTGATATGGGATCGCTTGTTGCTGGAGCAAAGTATCGAGGTGAGTTTGAAGAGCGTTTAAAAGCGGTACTTAACGAACTCTCTCAACAAGAAGGGCAAATCATTCTATTTATTGATGAACTGCACACTATGGTGGGGGCCGGTAAATCTGACGGCGCGATGGATGCTGGCAATATGCTCAAACCTGCTTTAGCACGTGGTGATTTACATTGTGTTGGCGCAACGACTTTAGATGAATATCGGCAATATATTGAAAAAGATGCAGCATTAGAGCGTCGTTTTCAAAAAGTACTAATAGATGAGCCTAGTGTCGAAGACACCATTGCGATTTTACGCGGTTTGAAAGAGCGCTATGAGTTACATCATAATGTTGAAATAACGGATCCAGCTATTGTTGCAGCAGCTGCATTGTCACACCGATATATTAGTGATCGACAACTACCCGACAAAGCCATTGATTTGATTGATGAAGCTGCATCAAGTATCCGTTTACAAATGGATTCAAAACCGGAGAATTTGGATAGATTAGAACGTCGTTTGATTCAACTAAAACTCGAGCAACGAGCATTGTCGAAAGACTCTGATCCTGCATCGATAAAGCGTTTAGATTTAATTTCTGATGATATTGCCACCTGCCAAATGAGCTATGACGAGTTGGATGAGGTTTGGAAAACAGAAAAAGCGGCATTGCATGGCACACAAGCAATAAAAACTGATTTAGAGCAGGCGCGTATCGAACTTGAAGCGGCTCGACGTGCTGGCGATCTTAATTCGATGGCTGAATTACAATATAGTCGTATTCCAGATCTTGAAAAACAATTAGATCTTGCCACTCAGGCTGAAATGCAAGAAATGACACTATTACGTAACAAAGTTACTGATGTTGAAATTGCCGATGTCTTAAGCAGAGCAACAGGGATTCCTGTTGCCAAAATGCTTGAAGGCGAAAGTGATAAGTTATTGCAAATGGAAGAGATGCTGCATAAACGTGTCATTGGCCAGTCGGAAGCCGTGATATCGGTATCAAACGCTATTCGTCGTTCGAGATCTGGTTTAGCTGATCCGAACCAACCGATAGGTTCCTTTTTATTTTTAGGGCCAACAGGGGTTGGCAAAACTGAACTGACTAAAGCTTTGGCACACTTTCTTTTTGATAGCGAAGATGCGCTAGTTCGTGTCGATATGTCAGAATTTATGGAAAAACATTCTGTGGCTCGATTAGTTGGAGCACCACCAGGGTATGTCGGCTATGAAGAAGGTGGTTACTTAACAGAATCAGTCAGACGTAAGCCTTATTCAGTAATATTGCTTGATGAAATTGAAAAAGCACATCCTGATGTATTTAATATCTTGCTACAGGTATTAGATGATGGTCGATTAACTGATGGGCAAGGACGGACGGTTAACTTTAAAAATACCGTAATTATTATGACGTCTAATATTGGCTCAGATGTTATTCAAGAGTTTTCAGACGATAGCCAATATCCGGAAATGAAAGCTAAAGTTATCGCGGAGTTAGCTCATCACTTTAAACCAGAATTTATTAACCGAATTGATGAAACAGTAGTATTTCACCCATTAATGGCAACGCAAATTAAGCATATTGCGGCTATCCATGTAGCTTCACTCACTAAGCGATTAGAAGAGCGCGACATTACAATGATACTATCTGATGAAGCGTTGTCTTTTGTCGCTTCAGTAGGATTTGATCCAGTCTTTGGTGCTAGACCGTTGAAACGTTCAATTCAGCAGGAAATTGAAAATCCGCTAGCACAGAAGCTATTGGCAAATGAATTCGCTGCCGGTGATTGTATTAATGTTGAACTTATAGATGACAGCTTAAGCTTTATTAAAAATCCTCAATAGCATCTCACTCACAATATGGTAGTAACATCAGACGACTTTATTTGATGTTACTGCTAGCCAAATTTATATATCTGTGCAGTAAACTTCAACACCGCTTCCTCTACCTTTAACATTTAAACTTATGCTAGATTAACATTCTTTATGCCATTTTATTTGTAGGGTTCAGTTTATGCCTAACGACAATGATGAATCATTTTCAACGAAAGGTATTTACCTTTTACCTAATTTGCTAACGACTGCAGGGCTTTTTTCAGGGTTTTATGCGGTAGTGTCTTCTATGAATGGAGATTATGTTAATGCAGCCATCGCAATATTTATTGCCATGATTTTTGATGGTTTAGATGGAAGAGTCGCGCGTATGACAAATACGCAAAGTGAGTTTGGCGCTGAATACGATAGTATGGCGGATATGGTTTCATTTGGTATCGCTCCAGGGCTTGTTGCTTATAACTGGGCGTTATCGAGCTTTGGAAAGTTTGGTTGGCTAGCCGCATTTATTTATGTCGCCTGCGCCGCTTTACGTCTTGCTCGTTTTAACACTCAGGTTGGTGTTGCAGATAAACGTTACTTTCAAGGTTTAGCAAGTCCTGCTGCGGCTGGTGTTATTGCTAGCTTGATATGGGTAGGTAGTGAATACCAAATTGATGGCCAGCACTATGGGTTTATTGTCGGGTTATTAACCATAGTGGCAGGTTTATTAATGGTCAGTAATTTTCGTTACCATAGCTTTAAAGACGTAGACTGGAAAGGTAAAGTAAACTTTATCGTTGTGCTATTAATTGTATTGGGTTTTGTTGTTGTTGCATCAAGCCCTGAAAATATATTGCTTTTAATCTTTACACTCTACGCATGTTCAGGACCATTCACAACAATACGCTCTGTGAAAAAGTTAAAGCTAAGGCATGTTGTTGGTGAGAGTGCTGTTGATGGTATGGACAAAAAAGATAATAAAGAGAAAGGTAATAAGGGCTAGAATGTGTGGTTTTTATTATCAGTAAGCTCTATCAGTAGATAAAGTATGATAGTGTTAATTAACTACTTCGTTAATTAACACTATCGGTCAGCTAATTAAGCCTGACGTTTTTTTAAACGTAGTGCAATAAGACCGGTCAAGAAAAGCAAAAGCATAGAAGGCTCAGGAACATCTACGGCACCTAGTTGAAGATTTCCAGCGCTTTCGAAACCAGTTACGGTATCAAATACATCAAGAATACCGGAACCAAAGTCGAATGAGGCGTTGAAGTTTAAACTGAATGCGGCATTGTCAGTAACATCAAACCCTATAGATTCAATACCCGCTGAAAGATTACCAGGATCAAGGATTGCTTGAAAATAGCCAAAAAGAAATGGGTCAATTACATCTGCTTCAGCTTCAGTTAGAAAATTAAATGAAGAGCCGAACATATCTATTTGAAATTCTTCCCATGTGGTTATTTGGCCCCAGCTATCAGCTTTCTCAGTATCAACGACAAAATAACCAATCTTTTCAAACACAACGTCAGTAGTATTGATATCATCAAATAAAATATCGTGAGAAATTAATGCCGCGTTCGCTGAACTTACTGCTAGTAATGTAATTGACATTGCTAAGAAAATATTTTTAATGCTTTTTAACATGTTACACCTTTATTTTAATTTTTTGCTTGTAGCCTAAATAGGCAAGTATTTAATGGCCCATTAAATTAGTTTTTAACTTAATGGGCTTTATTTCTTTAATTTATGAATTAATTATTTACTTGAATAGCCGTGGTACCTTGCGCTTCACCTTTATCATCATAAAATGTAATACCACCCATGTAAGTACCTTCAGTTAAGCCTCTTGTGGTAATTCTTACATGATTGAAACGATCTTTTATAGCACGACGGCTGGATGAAATTCGAGTTGAAGCATCAACACCGTCAGCAATCCAAACTGGCATAGTGTAGTCTAATGTTTCAGCACCTGCTAAATCATAACCATGAATCCAGATTAAATAAGTATCACCAACGCTAGCATCAGTACGAGGCTCAGGGTTAACTAAAGTGACAGTTTCGTTAGAACCTCCATTAAGCGATTGATCTACACGAGTACAGCTCCACTTAGTACAACGATATACGTATAAATCTAGATCTGTAGCACCTGATCCATCACCAATTAAGCCGTCAATTAATGAGAAACGAGCTACTTTGGTACCCTCTGGTATTTCGAATAAGTGCGTGCCTAAACCAGCTTCATTAAATGAGAAGTCTTGGTCTGCATCTTGAGTTACTGTACGAGTAGAGCCAAACGGGGCAACTAAACCAGCGTAATCAATAGATGTTCGACCTGTATAAAGCATTTTTACTGGAAAAGAAGCTCTACCGCGCGTTAAACTCACTGAAATATTTTCAGGCACTTCAATTGTAGCTTCTTTTGCTGCTTTTATTGCAATAGGGCTACGTACGGTGTGGCCTGCGCTATCAGTCCAAGTAATTGAACCAAATTTCCATTCATCAATTACGGCACTATCATTTTTAGCGAAGTTCAATGCGTAGCGAGCAGTGCCACCTGCAGCGACGACTAACGAGTTATCAGCGTTAGCATTGCCTTCAGCATCAAATGTAGTTAAAGATACGTTAACGCCTTCAGGAGCTACGATTGTAGCTGTATAAATGCTATCAGTTCCTGATACGTTTGTTACAGTTCTTGAAATAGACTCTGGCGCTGCTAGTTCTGCAATACCAATGGAAGCAATATTTAGTTGGCTTGGTTCTGTACTAAAGCCTGCAGCCGTTAATGCCGCACAAGTAGTGCCTGAGCCAGCCACAAATGTTTCATTACCAATACCACATAAAAAAGCAAGATAGTCATTATAGTTAGCACTATAAACTAAACCAGGATCCATAGCGTCGACAGGTGCGGCATGGCCAGCACCGAAATCGAATGGATCAGCCGGCGTAGTGCCATCTTCTTTAGTAATATCTTGACGCGCAGTTGTCATTAATGCAGATTTTATTTGTGAAGGAGACCATTCTGGGTTTGAACCTTTAAATAATGCTGCCATACCCGCAATATGTGGGCTAGACATTGATGTACCTTGTAAGTACTTAAATGTTGCACCATGTGGTTCAAACATTGGAGTGTTGGTCGTTGCTGCTAAAATTTTAACACCTGGAGCGGTAATATCAGGCTTAATAATGTCGTAGCTGGCAGTGTTTGGCCCTCTCGATGAAAAATCAGCCATGGTGTTACCAACTTCAACTGAATCAATTGATGCATTAGTATCAGAGAAAGTAATGTTAGTTTCCCCATTACCTATACTAGTCAATAGCGCTTGACCATCATTAAATGAAACCATTGAGCCTGGTATAGTTACAGCGGGATCTGTTCCCCCCATAGCAAATGGCGCAGTGTCGACATAAGTATAAACAATAACGGCAGTTGCACCTGCTTCTTGTGCGTTAAGGAACTTCTCAGTAAAAGAACATGAACCACGAGAAATTAATGCTACTTTGCCGGCTAAGCTCGCTTGCTCCATGATAGGGTTAGTTCCATCATCTGTATCACATGCTTCAACAGATTCTGAAGCAACTAGATCACCAGATAAACCATTGGCAGCAGGGGCAAAGGCGGCCGGTACTGATACAAGAGAAGTACCAACTGCATCGCCAGCGTTAATATCGAGTTCTTTTCCGATAACCTTAGATGTACCATTATAAGTCGATGCACCTACCGTTGTTATCCATGGTGCGGGTGTACCAATAGTTTCAACATCTGGACCATCGTTACCAGCTGAAACAGCGACAAATACACCAGCTTGTGTTGCACGTAACATTGCTGCAGCCGCTGGCTGTGTTAAGTCAGTGCGACTACCACCAATAGAAAAGTTAATAACATCGACACCATCGATGACGGCTTGATCAATTGCAGCCATGCTGTCGCTTGGGAAACAACCGCGCTCTTTAACTCCTTCAGGAGTCTCATAATCACTATTCCAACATACTTTATATACTGAAACACGAGCTCGTGGTGCGATACCAGAAACAATACCTGCATCTGCGCCAGATAATACTGCGGCAACGTTAGCGTTACCACCTGCAGTACTTGCTGTATGAGAGCCATGGCCATCAGCATCACGTGGTGAAATAAACTCACCTAATGTTGTCTGAATTTCATAAACTGATTTAAAAGATTCATTGAAAAAACGAGCGCCAATTAATTTATTATTACATTTAAATGTATCTGCGGCAGCTTCTTGACCTGCATCACAAGTGCCGGCCCAGCCAAATGTAGCGGGGTCAGAATAAGTACCATCATCAGCGAAACTTGGGTGTTCTGGAACAATACCAGTATCTAATATACCTATAACAACATCTTCACCTTTAATATCGAGCGTATGTTGACCACCTGGGCCTGTTAAACCAAGGAACTCAGGTGTGTTAGACGTTGTTAGCGTTTGTATTTCATCTTCCCATACACCAATTATGTCAGGGTGAGATTCAAGTTGATTTTTTTGTTTTTCAGTTAATTTAGCTGAAAAACCGTTAAATGTATGCTTGAACGAGTGGATGATATCTAATGAACCTATTTCACTAGCAACTTCATCTTGTCGTGCTTGCAAGGCATTCGTATAAGCTACCATCGCTGGTGTGCTTGCGTTGTAGCTATTACCTGCAACACCTACCGTTTGATTAGAAGGTAGAAGTTCGCCTATTGCTTGAGCTTGCGCGACACCAGGTTGTTCCTTCATTTGAACGATGTATAACGAAGTACGTTTCTTTACAACATTTATAGGACCGACTTCTTTTAATAAGTCAGTATTTCCTATTATTTCATTTGCCTGTATGCCAGAAGAGGCTGTAACGACTAAAGTAACTAGACTGCCGATGATAGATTTTTTAAACTGCATTATTCTCTCCGATTATTATTATTTTTCGTTAATAAGTCTAAAACTAGATAAATCTAATATTCTGAATAGCTTTTAAACGAATCTACATAAAAGCATAAATCATGCCAATTAAATAAAGTGATTAATATCAATTACTTGCTATCTTTGTTGGCGTTTTTAAATTTAAACTGTAAGTTTTGTTTACATTTTAATTACAATATATTGCCCTTATATTTACAGTTTGATTTTTCTAGATACTAGTTTTTGAATATTATTTTATTTTTTTCTTTTTTTTATATGAAAGTTCATAATTAGCAAGGTAGGGTGGGGTAAATCCGAATTAAAATTTTTATATTGATTGTTAATAAAGTGTAAAATAATCTGTCACAATCAATTTAGAATGTTTTTATACAAATAACGATTTCCCGCGTGTTGTGTGATTTTCTCGTTTAACCCCAAAATTGCAGGTTCAAATTTGTTGGATACGAAATCGTGAAGTGTCATGCTCCTGAAACGCATTTCAATAAAATAACTTTCCTAAAGTACTCATTAATCGATTATTCCCATTTTAAATATAGCTAAAGCTTTGTTTCTAGTTGTCTTATCAATCGTAACTTTTATCTATAATATTCTATTTTTTTAAATGGCTTCCAAAGCTAGTACATAACAGCCTATTATGGACATAAATATCAATGCCTGCTTCTAATTAAATGAAGTTAGCGCAAGAGATTTTTTTTTGGGGGGGGAGCATGTTACGGACGATCTAAACGCATTAGAAATCTAACTCTTGCATTGCTTATATTAATACTCAACCTCAGCTCTATTTAAGCAATGGCATCTAATAAAAACTATTTAATCGCCTATCGTCGTTGTTGATGCACCTATATAGCTTGCTATTCGAATACATAAACAGTTTGATATCTACCAAATTGTCATCTTTGGAAGTTGAGGGGCTGTAAAAGTTTTATTATTAATAAACTATGGTGCCTATTAAACCGAGTTGAAATTTCTTACTATAAATTAAGCCGAAGTAATTCAGCTTCTACGGCGACTTCACAATTTATATCTGTTGTGAATGGAGATCGTAAGAGGTTCGCGGTAAACGGAGGAAATAAGCAAGTTCAATGTTTAAATGTAAAGCTCAAGTCAAATCCAGAACACCTTATTCAGTGATGGTGCGATAAAAATACGACTTGGTTATTTAAAGAGCAAACAAACGTTATTATGTAAATAAAGTGCATTTAAGTGTTGACGTGCTCTGAAAAATCGCCATAATGCGCTCCACTTCTTCGGGGCAACCCAAGAAGCTTGTTTTAAAGAGTTAACTACACTGGTTTAGGCCAAAGTAGCTGACTTAACGTTATAAAGTAGGGTTTTGAATCTTCTAAAAAGAAAGTTCAAAAAAACGAAATAAAATGTTGACTTTAAAATACGGAAGCGTATTATACGCATCCTGCTTCAGGCAAGGCCTGCAGCAACGAAGCAAAGCGAATGAGATTTTGTTTCGGTTAACTCATCGAGTTAACGTTCTTTAACAATTAGTTATCATGCAATTTGTGTGGACACTCACATTAACGTTGATTTTACATAGTTATCC
>NZ_NBOF01000021.1 GCF_002104475.1 Cognaticolwellia mytili | reverse complement strand
CGGAAGAAGAAGGTTTCTTATTTTATATATAAGTAAACAGATATTTCATGACAATTAAGCTCGACTGTTACAGATATACCACGAGACAATATTGACCATTGTTGGGTCTTATTTTTCAGTAGCTTTAGCAGCTAGGAGGCTATGACATAAAACTTTTATTTATGAGGAAGGATAATAATTCAAAGTAGCCACTTCCACATCCCTCTACTATGGATTAAACCACCACCACAAGGATGGCGGCCGAAACAACCTCCTTCTTTTGCGCAGCCTTTAATGGCGGTCTCCTCCGTCACCTCCGCCATCGCCACCGCCATCACCACCGCCATATCCACCGCCACCATCACCACCGCCATCACCAACGCCATATCCACCGCCACCATCGCCATATCCACCACCACCATCGTCA
>NZ_NBOF01000020.1 GCF_002104475.1 Cognaticolwellia mytili | reverse complement strand
GCAAGCTTTAGTTAGCCATTTAGCACTAATTGCAAGCTTAAGTACTTTGCTAATCTCAATCATGTCTTCAACCTGTGGTAACTGCGACTGTGCAGATAAGAGCCAGTGTGTGAAGAAGGCTAATCAATATGGAGTAGTGATTGTTGGCACTGAGAGCTATGAAACAGAAGTTATGGAGTTCTCTGTAGCAGCTGAGCACAATGGCAAGTGCAAGTGCGGTACCAACTGCGCCTGTATTGACTGCAAATGTGGCAATTGAATGAAATGCTCCTTGAATTCTCATCCTATATGAAGGAAAATAAATTATGTGATTGTACTGTGTGATTTGTGTGTTTTCAACTCTCTGTATCATGTTTGTCTACGTTTTCACTTATGTTTGTAAGGTGGATGGGAATCAGCCAGTTCGTGGCTTTTTAATCTAGCTTTGTAATAATGCTTACCATTTCTAATTAATGTTTGATGGGATTGTATTGTGAAGTGTGGTAAATGTGTTTCAGTATTTGTTTCCCTTGTTATGTTAATGGAAGATATGTTTTGGTGT
>NZ_NBOF01000019.1 GCF_002104475.1 Cognaticolwellia mytili | reverse complement strand
GATATAAGGGGCTATAGCTCAGCTGGGAGAGCGCCTGCCTTGCACGCAGGAGGTCAGCAGTTCGATCCTGCTTAGCTCCACCACTTCTTCAAAAGAATTGAATGACCAAACTTAAGGTATCCTTCTCGAATGAGAGTGATGATTTACGTTTGGTTTTTTAAACCAAGTTTTTAGCCGAATGTGTGCTAGATACTACTTCTTTAACAATCTGGAAAGCTGATATAAATACCGGTATTTATATGAATTAGAGCGTGTCGCGCGTTTCTTTTTATAATTATAAATACCAAGCTGTTGTTACTTCTTTTATCGGGAAGTGATGATGGTGATTATGGCTCCTCCTCGGAGACGTAATCAACCCGATAGTAGTTTACTACTATCAACTCTTATTCAAGACACACTTTGTGTGCGTGAAAATGTCAGACTTTACAATTGCATTGGTTTAGTCACCAGTGTGTACTTCGTATCTTTCGAGACTACTTAGGGTTGTATGGTTAAGTGACTAAGCGTATGTGGTGGATGCCTTGGCAGTTAGAGGCGATGAAGGACGTGTTAATCTGCGAAAAGCTTTGGTGAGGTGATAAAAACCGTTATAGCCAA
>NZ_NBOF01000018.1 GCF_002104475.1 Cognaticolwellia mytili | reverse complement strand
TTTTTTTGAAGAAGAAGGTTTCTTATTTTATATATAAGTAAACAGATATCTCATGACAATTAAGCTCACCAAGTCACACATTATTTCATCAACTGTTACATATATAGCACGAGACAATATTGACCATTGTTGGGTCTTATTCTTCAGTAGCTTTAGGTAGGAGGCTATGACATGAAACTTTTATTTATGAGGAAGGATAATAACTAAAAGTAGCCACTTCCACATCCCTCTACTATGGACTACACCACCACTACAAGGATGGTGGCCGAAACAACCTCCTGCTTCTATGCAGCCTTTAATGGCGGTCTCTTCCGTCACCACCGCCATATCCACCACCACCATCAACACCGCCACCGCCATATCCACCGCCAACATCACTACCGGCATATCCACTGCCACCATCACTGTTTCCACCTACCTCGCCAGCAGGATAACTAGGGATGCCCCCACCATCCCCTCCTCCGTCGCCATCATCAGCTAAGTGGTAGCCAGAACTTGATTTTGGCTTGCTAGCCTGCTTCAAGGACCTTGCGAAGGAAAGGCAGAAGCTAATGCTAAGCAGAACTAACAATGCAAGAGCCTTGAGCTTATTGCTTGTAGCCATTGTTTGTTTATG
>NZ_NBOF01000016.1 GCF_002104475.1 Cognaticolwellia mytili | reverse complement strand
GGGTGGCAAGCTCCTCCCCTATTTTGCTATAAATAGGGGAGGAAGTGAAGAAGAAAAGGGTTCAGCCCCTTAGGCACTTCTCTCTCTTTCGAATTTGCTTAGAAAAATTGTTTCCGTGAAGAAAATCCAAGCCGAGGCGCTTCCGTAACGTTTCCGTAACGTTTTCCGTGAAGAATTTCGCAAAGGTTTCGACCGTTCTTCGACGTTCTTCATTCGTTCTTCATCGTTCTTCGGTCTTCAACGGGTAAGTACCTCAAACCGAGCTTTTCAATTCATTCTATGTACCCGTGGTGGTCCACATTTTGTTTCATGTATTTTTATTCTCGTTTCATTTACTTTTTATACCCCCTTTTGACGTGCTTAAGCCATTTTATTTAAGTCATTTCTCGCCTAATCTAAAAATAAAATAAATTTCCACCGATCGTTTGAATTGTATCATCCGTTAATTTCGGTTAAAATGAATTCCGACCGTTCGGTCGTGCCGTAACCACGTTGGAAATAAAAAAGAGGTAAAAAATAATATAATAATCAAAAAAATGCCTTTTAGTAAAATAAAGCGAAAAATCAATCGGACGTTTTCTCTTTGG
>NZ_NBOF01000015.1 GCF_002104475.1 Cognaticolwellia mytili | reverse complement strand
AGCTTTTCGCAGATTAACACGTCCTTCATCGCCTCTAACTGCCAAGGCATCCACCACATACGCTTAGTCACTTAACCATACAACCCTAAGTAGTCTTTCCTTATAAATAAGGGGAAAACAAAGTACACCGTGGTGACTAAACCACAGCAATTGTAAAGTCTGACATTTTCACGCACACAAAGTGTGTCTTGAATAAGAGTTGATAGTAGTAAACTACTATCGGGTTGATTACGTCTCCGAGGAGGAGCCATAATCACCATCATCACTTCCCGATAAAAGAAGTAACAACAGCTTGGCATTTATAATTATTCAAACAACAGCGCGACACCGTGTTTGATATATAAATACCGGTATTTATATCAGCTTTCCAGATTGTTAAAGAGCTTGTCATTTGCACGCATTCGGCAAAGACTTGGCTTAAAAAAACCAAACGTAAATTGTTCATTGTGAACACCTTAGGTTTGGTCTTTCTTTATGAAGAAGATTGGTAGGTCTGGGCAGACTTGAACTGCCGACCTCACCCTTATCAGGGGTGCGCTCTAACCAGCTGAGCTACAGACCTGCATAGTATAATAAGTGGTGGAGCTAAGCAGGATCGAACTGCTGACCTCCTGCGTGCAAGGCAGGCGCTCTCCCAGCTGAGCTATAGCCCCTTATTATGCTAGGGTTTTACGTTTTCTTCTTCTAATTCGTTATCATGTAATTTGTGTAGACACTCGTGAAACCGAGGTTTCCATTAAGCTGTTTTACTTCAAGATAAGGAGGTGATCCAACCCCAGGTTCCCCTAGGGTTACCTTGTTACGACTTCACCCCAGTCATGAATCACAAAGTGGTGACCGTCCTCCCGAAGGTTAA
>NZ_NBOF01000014.1 GCF_002104475.1 Cognaticolwellia mytili | reverse complement strand
GGCTATAACGGTTTTTATCACCTCACCAAAGCTTTTCGCAGATTAACACGTCCTTCATCGCCTCTAACTGCCAAGGCATCCACCACATACGCTTAGTCACTTAACCATACAACCCTAAGTAGTCTTTTCTTATAAATAAGGCAAGATACAAAGTACACCGTGGTGACTAAACCACAGCAATTGTAAAGTCTGACATTTTCACGCACACAAAGTGTGTCTTGAATAAGAGTTGATACTTTCTAATAAAAGAAAATATCGGGTTGATTACGTCTCCGAGGAGGAGCCATAATCACCATCATTACTTCCCGATAAAAGAAGTAACAACAGCTTGGTATTTATAATTATACAAACAACAGCGCGACACCGTGTTTGACATATAAATACCGGTATTTATATCAGCTTTCCAGATTGTTAAAGAAGTAGTATCTAGCACGCATTCGGCTAAAAACTTGGTTTAAAAAACCAAACGTAAATCATCACTCTCAATTGAGAAGGATACCTTAAGTTTGGTCATTCAATTCTTTTGAAGAAGATTGGTAGGTCTGGGCAGACTTGAACTGCCGACCTCACCCTTATCAGGGGTGCGCTCTAACCAGCTGAGCTACAGACCTGCATAGTATAATAAGTGGTGGAGCTAAGCAGGATCGAACTGCTGACCTCCTGCGTGCAAGGCAGGCGCTCTCCCAGCTGAGCTATAGCCCCTTATTATGCTAGGGTTTTACGTTTTCTTCTTCTAATTCGTTATCATGTAATTTGTGTAGACACTCGTGAAACCGAGGTTTCCATTAAGCTGTTTTACTTCAAGATAAGGAGGTGATCCAACCCCAGGTTCCCCTAGGGTTACCTTGTTACGACTTCACCCCAGTCATGAATCACAAAGTGGTGACCGTCCTCCCGAAGGTTAA
>NZ_NBOF01000013.1 GCF_002104475.1 Cognaticolwellia mytili | reverse complement strand
TTAACCTTCGGGAGGACGGTCACCACTTTGTGATTCATGACTGGGGTGAAGTCGTAACAAGGTAACCCTAGGGGAACCTGGGGTTGGATCACCTCCTTATCTTGAAGTAAAACAGCTTAATGAGAACCTCGGTTCTACGAGTGTTCACACAAATTACATGATAACAAATTAGAAGAAGTCCAAACATCTAAGCTTCGGACATCTCGCAAGAGACAATAGGTCTGTAGCTCAGCTGGTTAGAGCGCACCCCTGATAAGGGTGAGGTCGGCAGTTCAAGTCTGCCCAGACCTACCAATTTAACCGTAGATGTTTACCCTTTATCTTAAACGATATAAGGGGCTATAGCTCAGCTGGGAGAGCGCCTGCCTTGCACGCAGGAGGTCAGCAGTTCGATCCTGCTTAGCTCCACCACTTCTTCAAAAGAATTGAATGACCAAACTTAAGGTATCCTTCTCGAATGAGAGTGATGATTTACGTTTGGTTTTTTAAACCAAGTTTTTAGCCGAATGTGTGCTAGAGACTACTTCTTTAACAATCTGGAAAGCTGATATAAATACCGGTATTTATATGAATTAGGGCGTGTCGCGCGTTTCTTTTTATAATTATAAATACCAAGCTGTTGTTACTTCTTTTATCGGGAAGTGATGATGGTGATTGTGGCTCCTCCTCGGAGACGCAATCAACCCGATAATAAGTTTACTTATTATCAACTCTTATTCAAGACACACTTTGTGTGCGTGAAAATGTCAGACTTTACAATTGAGAAGGTTTTGTCACCTTCTTGTACTTTGTTTTCCCCTTATTTATAAGGAAAGACTACTTAGGGTTGTATGGTTAAGTGACTAAGCGTATGTGGTGGATGCCTTGGCAGTTAGAGGCGATGAAGGACGTGTTAATCTGCGAAAAGCTTTGGTGAGGTGATAAAAACCGTTATAGCCAA
>NZ_NBOF01000012.1 GCF_002104475.1 Cognaticolwellia mytili | reverse complement strand
CACTACGCACACGTAGATTGTCCTGGCCATGCTGATTACATCAAAAACATGATCACTGGTGCTGCACAAATGGATGGCGCTATCTTAGTAGTTGCTGCTACAGATGGTCCTATGCCACAAACACGTGAGCATATCTTGTTATCACGTCAGGTTGGTGTACCTTTCATCATCGTATTCATGAACAAATGTGATGTTGTAGATGACGAAGAATTACTAGAATTAGTAGAAATGGAAGTTCGTGAACTTCTTAGCGAATACGAATTCCCAGGTGATGACTTACCAGTAATTCAAGGTTCAGCACTAGGTGCTCTTCAAGGCGAAGAAAAGTGGGAAGCTAAAGTTGTAGAACTTGCTGACGCACTTGATTCTTACATTCCAGAGCCAGAGCGTGCAATCGACGGTGCATTCATCATGCCTATCGAAGATGTATTCTCAATCTCAGGTCGTGGTACAGTTGTTACTGGTCGTGTTGAGCGCGGTATCATCAAAGTAGGCGAAGAAGTAGAAGTTGTTGGTATCCGTGATACACAAAAATCAACTTGTACTGGTGTTGAAATGTTCCGTAAGCTTCTTGACGAAGGTCGTGCTGGCGAGAATTGTGGTGTTCTTCTACGTGGTCTTAAGCGTGAAGATGTAGAACGTGGTCAAGTATTATGTGCTCCAGGTTCAATCTTACCTCACACTAAATTCGAATCAGAAGTATACGTGTTAAGTAAAGATGAAGGTGGTCGTCATACGCCATTCTTCAAAGGATACCGTCCGCAGTTTTACTTCCGTACAACAGATATCACAGGTGCTGTAGAGCTTCCTGAAGGTGTTGAAATGGTAATGCCAGGCGACAACTTGAAGTTTGTTGTAGAGCTTATCAACCCAGTAGCGATGGACGAAGGTTTACGCTTCGCAATCCGTGAAGGTGGTCGTACTGTAGGTGCTGGTGTTGTATCTAAAATCATGGACTAGTTCCAGGTTTTAGTTCTCACGAGAACTTAGATAAAAAGGATGCTTCGGCATCCTTTTTTAATAACTAAAGTTTAATTAGGTTATACCGCGGCTGTTGCATCTACTCTTACCTTAAAGTATGCATGGACTCATGCTCTTTTGAGAAAAGGTTGATTTTAGTTCTCA
>NZ_NBOF01000010.1 GCF_002104475.1 Cognaticolwellia mytili | reverse complement strand
ACAATAGCGACATAGCCCCACCTGATCCCATTCCGAACTCAGTAGTGAAATGTGTTAGCGCCGATGGTAGTGTGGGAGTTCCCATGTGAGAGTAGGACATTGCTAGGCTTCTATTAAGAAAAGCCCGATTCGAAAGAGTCGGGCTTTTTGCTGTTTGGCGATAAATAAAAGCACTTGCTTAAAAGTTAATAATGCCACCTGATCTCATGCCGAACTCCGTGGTGGAATGTGTTAGCGACGCTGGTAAATAGCGTGTGGGAGTGGCTCTCTCTTATGTGAGAGTAGGACATTGCTAGGCTTCTATTAAGAAAAGCCCGACTCGAAAGAGTCGGGCTTTTTGCTGTCCGGCGTTTAATAAAAGTATTAATAAAACCAGATTCCTACTCCTTGAATTTCGTCTTTCGTTGGCAGAAAGCTTATTACTGATAGTTTTTAGTAAAACACTATGCTGTTGTCTTGCTAATTTACTAAAATAACGAGCAAACTCTGATACATGCAATATGTATCGGCAGAAAAAAGCTATAAATTTGGGCTGAGCTTGTAGTAGACAAGCAGGAGTTTATCGCAATAAAGACATTAGAGTGGTCATTAGTCCTAACGGAGATAGTAGTTGATCAAGTGACCTGGTACTGCGGATAACTTTACCCCCATTTCATGTGTCACGACATAGTGAGCAATCACCAGTAAACCGTTGGCCTGATTTTCTTTTTTTTTAACTGAACAGCATTGAACTCAGCCGTCTTGTTTGTGTTGTTTGCACGATAACTAGGTAATTATTGTTTTCTGCCGGATAACTTTTGCTTGATTAAGCAAAAGTTATCTATTGTGGTAAAGATATAACGCCAATAAATAGGTGAGTAAGATAAAAGTTATACCTAACATCGAGGTCGCATTCACGTTGACTGCTTGTTCTTAAGAAATATTTCTCTTTCCGGTTACAGGGTTTCTTAACCTGGTTTAATTTTATCGTTGCTTTGAAGCTCGATAGAATGGCCTATTGTGTTGACCAATTTATTATTTCAGATCTATTTCGCTAGACATACAGATTATTAGCGAACTATCGTCATTAATTTTGAAAAATACCTCAGCGATGTGATTAATTATTACAATGAAGTGTCAAGTTTCTTCAACATCATATAAGTTTATTTATAGAAGATGAGATATTTAAGGGTAAATGAGGTTAGAAAGAGAAAATATTTTCGCATTTTTCTATTGAATGGATTCATACTTTCTCATGATTACTGTTCTATTTGCGGGTTTTGATTCTAGTCTTATAACTGCTTCACGTTGTTTATTGGTTCGAAAGGTCAGTTAACCTACGGCTATTACGTGTATTTTATAGTGGCTAAAGAACAATGCTCGAAAAAACTTACATTGAAGAGGAGTATAAACATTGGCCTCTACCGACTAAAATTGCTTATGTAAGGCGATTAAATACACGAGTTGTTCGATTAATCAGCAAACGATTCACTTTATGATATTTAATTGAAATTAAGTGTTGACGTGCTCTGAAAAATCGCCATAATGCGCTCCACTTCTTCGGGGCAACCCAAGAAGCTTGTTTTAAAGAGTTAACTACACTGGTTTAGGCCAAAGTAGCTGACTTAACGTTATAAAGTAGGGTTTTGAATCTTCTAAAAAGAAAGTTCAAAAAAACGAAATAAAATGT
>NZ_NBOF01000001.1 GCF_002104475.1 Cognaticolwellia mytili | reverse complement strand
TGGTTTTGTAGGTAAGTTTGACAACACTCGCAAGAGTGACACGTACATAAAGAATTGAATAAGACACTAACGTATTTATAAATGCTTTCTAGATTAACTTTTTTGTCTAGCGACAATAGCGACATAGCCCCACCTGATCCCATTCCGAACTCAGTAGTGAAATGTGTTAGCGCCGATGGTAGTGTGGGAGTTCCCATGTGAGAGTAGGACATTGCTAGACTTCTATTAAGAAAAGCCCGTTACTAATGTGACGGGCTTTTTGCTGTCTGACGTTTAAAGTTTTAAAATATGAATTAGCGTCGCTGGTTCATAGCGAGTGGGAGTTGTTCTCTATTATGTGAGTCCGTTCCTGCACATTCATGTGCTTACGGCGTTTGTATGTTCTATGCGTCAGTAGCACACAACTCATTGCCATCCTGGCATCGTTGCATTAGAAAATTCATGCACGTCATTGCTAGATTTCTATTAAGAAAAGCCCGATTCGAAAGAGTCGGGATTCTTGTTGTCTACACTTTTACTACTTACTATAGCATCACTCGCTTCTTGCCATCTCGAGAACTACTTCAGCGTTGTTCTAATGACTACATCCATGCTACCGCGATATCAGTATTCCTATAGGTCATAGTAGTGTGACTAAGTTAAAAGTAAGCCAATGTGAACGCGCAATTGGACATGAATAGGCTTTTATTTAAAGAAATCAGTAGTTTAAATGGGATTTTTTTGTTGTTTGGCGTTTGATTAATACAAATGGTGTGAAAAATACTACTTTATGTCATTTTCTTTTTAATGTACTAGCTCTATCCTTTATGATTAAAGGGAGCCTTTGGATAAGTTATGACGGCATAGATAAACACTATTTCTATTTATCGTATTGTCCAATAACGTTTTCAATCGTCATAATGCCAAACATGACTTTACGAATGAATGATTCAGAGCTTCCCACTAAATTGAAGTTTGGGTGTTTTGACCATATCTGTTGAAGCTTTTTATCTAGTTTAATGGCTGCAGTTTCTGATTCATTTCTAATTGGGTTGTTACTTCTGATACTTTCACCTGATTTCGCAGCTGTTTCGAAAAATATCACTGCATCATATCGAGAAAATTCTTCTTCAATGGATGTGTTCATTTGTTTAAAAAAATTTTCTTCAGTACCTGGCCAATAAGCTAGACCGTCGAGTGTACCTCGATCACAAAGCACTAAACATTCTGGATACGTCGCTCTTTGTATATCTTCGAGATGTTTCTGTAAGTTGAATATTGCAGCTTGCTGAGTTTTTAAAACACTATTATTGGACGCTCGTTCTATTCCGCCGCTAAATATCATTGTTGCTGACTCAGGAACTGAGGCTATTCTTCCATTGAACTCTCGTCTGATGAGATCAAGTGCGGTAGTCTTACCTCCACCAGGGCCACCAGTGATAACTATTCTTTTTTTGATATGTAAGTTTGTCATGATAATAGAGGTAATGCGTCGATTAAATTGAGATGTTGATAGCTTAAGCATAACTAAACTTAATATGAATGCAATAGTACTTTAACGTGTTGAAAGGAAAATGTTGATATGATTTACTTTCGAACATTAAATATTGAAAATAAATGCTTTTTTAGTATAAATATACTCTGAATATGTTATGTTTTTCATCAGTAAGTGAAAAATGTTGCTGTTACTTTTTATGTGATAGCTTGCTGACAATTTTTATAAGTGTGAACAATAATAATGAATATTGATGGAAAGTTAACAGCAAAGAATTTACGAGCTGAATTAGCTGTAGAAGTAGCTGAGTTGAAATCTAACTATGGCATTCAGCCTAAATTAACCGTGATTTTAGTTGGTGAAGATCCGGCAAGCCAAGTTTATGTCAGAAATAAAATAAAGCAGACACAAGAAATCGGCATGATTTCTGATGAAATTAAGTTACCTGCTGACACAGGCCAAGAAGAGTTATTAAAATATCTTGAACACTTAAATAATGATCGAAACATTCACGGTATCTTAGTGCAACTACCTTTGCCAAAACACATTGACGAAAGTGTCATTATTGCAGCAATTAATCCGAATAAAGATGTTGATGGTTTTCATGCTATGAATTCAGGTCGGCTTTTCAATGGCGAGACAGGGGCGTTAGTACCTTGTACTCCGCAAGGCTGCATCATGCTAGCGAAACAACATTTGGGTAGCGATTTATCAGGAAAACATGCTGTCGTTATTGGTCGCTCTAACATTGTTGGAAAGCCAGTCGCCATGCTGTTATTACAAGAAAATTGTACCGTGACTATTGCTCATTCTCGTACTAAAAATTTGCCTGAAGTTTGCCAGCAAGCAGATATTTTAGTTGCTGCAGTTGGCATTGCTGAGTTTGTTAAAGCCGATTGGGTTAAAGAAGGCGCAACAGTGATTGATGTTGGTATCAATCGAATATCTACAGAGGAAGGTAAAACTAAGCTTGTCGGTGATGTTGATTTCGATAATGTCGTTGGTAAGTGCGGCGCCATTACACCTGTTCCAGGTGGCGTAGGACCAATGACAATTGCTTGTTTACTAAAAAACACCATAACGGCTGCTAAGCAGAGTGTTTGTTAATCTTGTCTATAACTTCTAAAGCAAGAGAAACAAACTTTAGTTATCTTGCTTTTATTTGTTATTAAGTTGTTGTTTACTAAATATTTATAGGGTTACTTTTACATGCCTATTCACAAATAGTAAATTATATTCCCCGAAACATATTTCAAACTATGTCTGAAGATTGCAAACAATTTCTACTTTGCTACTTGCCTCATTTTATCCGCGGTTGACCGTAAGCCTGCTATCTAATTTGTAATCCACTGTTATTTTCTAGTTATGCCTCTGTAAACCAATACATTGTTATTGGTAAATAAAAAATCAAGTGGAATTACTCTATGAAGTTAACATCAAGTGCTCTTTCTAGCCCTGCAGCAGTTTCAGTTGGCGTTGCTTTAATCCTGCTCGTTGGCATGTTGAGTTTATTTAAACTGCCAGTGCAATTATTTCCAGATATCGAGCGTCCTCGTATTGCCATACAAACTTTTTGGCGTGCAGCATCGCCACAAGAAGTAGAATCCGAATTAATAGAGCCACAAGAGCAAGTACTTCGTGGTATTCCTGGATTAAGTTCAATGAATGCTTTTGCTAATCGCGGTAGCTCTTTTATTAATTTAGAGTTCGGTGTTGATACCAATATGGAGCAAACGCTTATTGAAGTGATTAGCCGTATGACTAGAGTTGCTAACCTCCCTCGTGATGCTAGACCCCCTCGAATCATGCTAGGTGGGTTTGGTGGTGGTACTCCAGCGTTAACTTTCTTTTTCTTGCAGGCTTTACCCGGTAACGACAAGCCTATTGCTGATTATATAGATTTCACTAACGATACTATCAGGCCGCGTATTGAATCTATTGCAGGGGTTTCTAGTGTCGAAACCTTTACGCAACAAAATAGAGAAGAATTACAAATTCGTTTTGATCCGATAAAAGCGGCTGACTACGGTATTCAAATTCCTGAATTGATTGCATTAGTTTCAGAATCAAGTGATGTGTCGGGAGGATTCATAGATGTAGGTCGTCGTCAATATACATTGCGGTTCAATGGCAAGTATCGAGTTGAAGAATTGTCAGACTTGATATTAGAGTCACGTAACGGCAGCAATATTAAACTAAGCGATGTTGCCACTGTAGAGGTACGTAGAAATGATCGACAGAATTTAGCCGTACAGAATGGCAACCCAGCATTTTCCATGAGAATTAACCGTGCCAATGGTGCTAACGTTTTAGAAACGCTAAACCGAGTTAAAAATGAAGTAGATTTAATTAACTCTGAGATTTTAGCTGAACGAGAATTGGTGATGGTGCAATCATTTGACGCATCGGTGTTTATTTATCGTGCGATTAATTTGGTGACTGGGAATCTTTTTGCTGGAGTTGTTTTATCATTGTCGGTGCTATGGTTTTTTATTAGAAGAATGCGTGCAACGTTAATTATTGCCACGGCAATACCGGTAAGTTTGTTGAGTACTTTTATCGTACTAGAAATTACTGGACGATCGCTTAATGTAATTTCACTGGCGGGGTTAGCATTCGCAGTTGGTATGGTACTAGATGCGGCCATTGTTGTACTTGAAAATATATTACGAATGCGTGATAAAGGGGCTGATAACCACAAAAGTGCGGAACAAGGTGCTCAACAAGTTTGGGGAGCACTGCTTGCATCTACGGCAACAACCGTCGCGATATTTTTGCCGGTGTTTTTCCTAAAAGATATTGAAGGCCAGCTATTTGGCGACTTAGCGCTGACTATAGCTATTGCTGTATCTGTTTCCCTAATTGTTGCTGTTGTACTTTTACCAGTATTGGCTAAGTATTTCTTGAAACAGCAATCTGCTGAAGACCCTAATGAAAAACTTTGGCAACGTATAACGTCATTTGTTATGCGTATTACCCGTTCGACTAAAAGACGTTTAACAGTGGCTACTGTGCTACTTATTGTGCCAATTATTGTTACCTATATTGCATTGCCGACATTAGATTATTTACCGCCAGTTAAGCGTGATGCCGTTGATGCTAATTTACGCTTTCCACCAGGTGCAAACGTAAACACTATCGAAAAAGAAGTTGTTGAGCCAATTGTTGCGCGTCTTAAGCCTTATATGGATGGTAGCAAAGAGCCAGCACTGAAAAACTACTATTTATTCTCTGGACCATTTGGCGGTAGTTTAGGAGTTAGAGCAAAAGATCAATCTAAAGTCGATGAGCTGCTTGATATTGTTCGCAATGAAATACTAGTCGATTTACCTGATACTCAAGCTTTTGCCTCTCAAGGGAATTTATTTGGTGGCTTTGGTGGTGGTCGTCAAGTTAGCGTACATTTGCAATCTAAAGATACCCGCGCATTACAAAATACTGCAAGACAAGGTATTGAATGGGTGAAAGCGGCAATTCCAGGCGCACGAGTACAAGCAAACCCAGGCACTGAAATGGCTGAGCCAGAATTACGTTTAACACCTAATGATCGCAGTATTTTGGAGCAAGGTTGGAATCGTCGCGATATTGGTCGCGTGGTCAGAACCATGGGCGATGGTTTATTCGTTGGCGAATATTTTAATGGTAGTAAGCGTTTGAATATGATTTTACGCGCTGAAGGTTGGGGTGATCCCGATAATTTAGGTGATGTGCCTGTTGTCACCGGTACAGGTTCAATAACCCAGTTATCTGAATTGGTTGATATTCAACGCACTGTTGGGCCATCACGATTAACACGAATCGATGGCAACCGTACTATTACGTTAAATGTTAACCCACCAGAAGGCTGGTCATTAGAACAAACTATTGCAGTACTTAAGAGTGAGGTTGAGCCTCAGTTAAAAGCGAGTTTACCTGATGACGCCAATATTTTGTATGGCGGTAGTGCTGATCAATTGGAAAAAGCAATTTCAGTTATGGCGGAGAATTTCGCGTTTGCCTTGGTGATCCTATTTTTATTAATGGCTGCCTTGTTCCGCTCACTTAAAGACAGCGCGTTAGTGCTAATTACCATTCCATTAGCTACCGTAGGTGGAATATTAGCTTTGCAATTACTCAATACTGTTGTCTTCCAGCCACTTGATTTACTAACCATGATTGGCTTCGTTATCTTGCTTGGTTTAGTGGTAAATAACGCTATTTTATTGGTCCATCAAACTCGCACCGCGCAAAATAGCGGTATGTCGCGTGTTGATGCAATTGAGCAAGCATTAACCTTGAGGCTACGACCTATATTCATGAGCACGGCAACCAGCTTTTTTGGCATGTTGCCATTATTACTAATGCCCGGTGCTGGCAGTGTTATTTACCGTGGTCTATCGGCGGTTATTGTCGGTGGGTTAGCCGTTAGCACACTATTTACTATTGTTTTACTCCCATGTTTATTAAGGCTTAATCGCAGTGACTTCACTTTTGTAGCTAAAGAGAAAACATCAATCAAACAGCCAGCACGAATTAAATTAATTGCTGACAAGTAAAAGCTCATTTTAAGGAGATTATGATGAATAAATTTTATAAGTACTTAAGCGTAATGACACTAGCATCAAGCTTAGTCGTTAATGTTAGCGTTATGGCTGAAGAAAAAGAACAGCCAGGGCAATTAGTTAGTGTTGAGAAAGTTAAAAATGAACACGTTAATCCAACATTATGGTTACCTGGAAATGTGATCAGCAGAGTGAATGCGCCAATTTCTGCTGAACAAATGGGGCAGCTACTTTGGATTGAAGACGTTGGCTCACAAGTGGAAAAAGGGCAAGTTATTGCTCGAATCGATAATCGGCATTTAGTTTTACAAATGTCGCGACAGCAAGCACAAATTAAGCGTTATCATGCTGACGTGGTGTATTTAACCAGTCAAAAGAAACGCATGTCTGCTTTGAGCCAAAAGAATAATACAGCCATTAGTGAATTAGAACGTATTACTAAAGATTTAGCTGTAGCTGAAAGTGAAGTACTTGCTTTAAGTATGCAAATCAAACAAACCGAATTAGCGATAGAGAAAACAGCAATAGTAGCGCCGTTTACAGGCAATATCAGTCAGCGTTTCGCTCATGTTGGTGAACTTATTAGTGTTGGTCGCTCGTTAGTGCAATTGGTTGATACAAACCATTTAGACATTATGATTGCTGCGCCAATTTCTATTGCACCTTTTTTGCAGAAAGACGCGAAAGTATTGGTGAAATGGCAGAATAAATTAGTTGAATTACCGGTCAGAACTTGGAGTAAGGTGGGGGTACAATCTTCTCGTACTTTTGATGTTAGGTTAGATGCAAAAGATTTAACCTTGCTGGCAGGTTCGGCAGTAACAGTGTCATTGCCGAAAGAACAAGTGAGTAAAGCGACATTAGTGCCGCGAGATGCATTAGTATTGCGAGAAAAAGAAACCTTTGTACTCACTGTTGATAAAGAAAATAATGCCAAAAAAGTGAACGTTTTAGTTGGCCAAGGTAGCGGCGGTTGGATTTCAGTTTCAGGTGCTATTTGGGCCGGTGATGAAGTTATTGTGCGCGGTGGTGAACGTTTGCAAGAAGGCCAAAAAATTAGAAGAGGTGAGAGTTTAGTGGCTAAAAGGTAATGCGGCTTTATCAAATGATAAGTAAAATAATAAAATTAGAGGATATACATGAGCTACTTTCGAGCCGGTTTGATAACAATTAGTTTAATTTTAGTGCTTGGCTTCTTAAGTAGTTGCTCAAACAACCAAAAAGTCACGAGTGGTTTATTGGCGCCGAAGCCAGAGAACCATCAAGGTGGCGTTATCCAAGTTTATGCTGCAAGAACTTGGGGCGCTAAACAAGCGGTTGCTGTTCATACTTGGTTCAGTGTAAAGCGCAGTGGTGATGACCATTACACAAGTTATGAAATAATTGGTTGGCGATTAAGACGGAGTGATACTGCTTTGGTAGTGAGAACTAATAAGCCAGATCGTGACTGGTGGGGGCATCAACCTGAGTTGTTATTGGATTATCGCGCTGCAGATGCTGACGAACTTATTGCTCGTATAGAGCATATCGTCGAGCAATACCGGTATAAAAACGAGTATCAAGCATACCCAGGTCCTAACAGTAATACCTTTACCGCTGCCATTGGCCGTGAAGTGCCAGAGTTAGGCTTAGATTTACCTTCTACGGCGATAGGTAAAGATTACAAAACCTTTAGTGAAATGTTTGGTCGTTCATCTTCCGGCAGCGGAGTGCAAGCATCATTTTTTGGTTTGTTAGGATTAACACTTGGTGTTGAAGAAGGCATTGAGCTTAATGTTTTAGGTTTGAATTTTGAATTGGACTTATTTGATCTTGCCATTGAATTACCGGGTGTAGGACGCATTGGCGCTGACGTAATATCAAATAATATTAACGAAATTGCAGAAGATAAATCACGCAAGCAAGGAGAGTAGACTTTTTTATTAGCGGCATTGATATAAAGTTAGCATGGAGCTTTAAGCTCAAAAATGTTGTAGGTCTTAGAGCCAAACAGGTGATTTATATTGAAAATATAATATTTAACTTACCTATTGTTATTCACATATTATGAATAAGCTTTTATAATACTATGTGTATCATAATCAGAGGTTTATATGTTTAAGGCAGTTTTAAGAGTGTTAGTTATAGCAATAATGCTTTTTGCCTTTGTTGGACAAACAGTTGCTTTTAATAGCGCTATACCTTGTGAAGCATCTGAAAACTCCCATCCACCTCACGCTAGTGAAACCGCAAAAAATTATGACTTGAATATGACTCATACTGATAGCGAAGAAAATTGCTGTGGCATTGATTGTTGCAATATTGATTGCATTTGTATTGCTAATGCATGTTCGTCAATCGTCTATTTTAGTATAGAAGTTAATTCAGCTGACATATGCACTCTAAGTGATGTTGTTTACACACAGCAGCCTAAGCAAACGATATCTATGGCTACTTTGCTCTATCGCCCTCCTATTCTTATCTCATAAGAACTTTAAATAATCCAAATGAGTTATATACCTGTACTACTTGAAGCTACAGGTTTCAGCAAGTCGAGAAAGGGCTAGCACCAAGGCATTGGTTGAAGAGAATAGTTATTCTATTGTCGAAATCAATAACACTGGAGATAACCCTTTATCGGTTTGCCTTTAGAGAGCTAAGCTAGAGAATCAGTTCCGCGTTTCGATACTTGACACGGGAATTATCATTATCTGCGTACCGCGTCTTGATTTGATGTCCTAGCTTAACTCTGAAATTGCATCTTCAAGTGGGGCGAGTATAAGTAACATTTACTCAATTAATCAGCACTATTGTGCCGAATAATTCCTAAATATAAACTAAGTAATATCTGAGATGAAAATGTTTAAAAAACCTTTTAAAATGGCAGTAGCAGTACTGTTAGCACCTGCGTTTGCATATGCGAATGAAAATATTGTCGAAAATAAGAAAGAACATGCTCATCATGAAGAGCAAGAGCATCATGAACATAGCGATAACAAGGTTGAAGTAATTCAAGTAAGAGCCTCTCGCTTAGGCCGAATTGTTACCGAATCAGCCACTCGAACCGAAATTATAAATGGCGAAGAAATACAAGAAAAAGCACTGATGCGACCTGGAAATATCTCTATGCTAGTTGCTGAAACTGGTGGCGTTAGAGTTCAAACCACCTCACCGGCACTCGGTAGTGCTAATATTCGCCTGCAAGGGTTATATGGGCGTTACACACAGCTATTGAGCGACGGCTTACCTTTATATGGTGGTCAAACAGCGTCAATTGGCCTGTTGCAAATTCCACCGACAGACCTTGCCAATGTTGAAATAATTAAAGGCTCGGCTTCTTCTCTTTATGGAGGCTCTGCGCTCGGCGGGGTGATCAACTTAATTTCACGTACTCCATCGAATGAGTTTGAAGGAGAAGTATTGTTTAATGCTACTTCTAGAGGCGGTCAAGATATAACATCGTACTTTTCATCACCTTTAACGAACAACTTAAGTGCATCAATTACCACAGGTATTCATCATCAAGAAGAAAAAGATTTAGACGACGATGGCTGGATTGATATAGCCGGTTATGAAAGGGGCAGCGTTCGCCCTCGTTTCTATTGGCAAGGTGACAGTGGGGAAAATCTTTACGTCACGCTTGGTGCTATGAAAGAGCAAAGAGATGGCGGAACTTTAGGTAGCGCGACCGTACCTGATGGTAATGAGTTCCTGCAAACGCAAAATACACTTAGAACAGATATTGGCTTTATTTATGACCAACCATTAGGGGACGTTATTAATTTAAACCTGCGTGGCTCTGCCATGAATCAAGATCATGAGCATGAATTTGGTCTTGTTCAAGAAGATGATAACCATGAAAGTTACTTAATAGAGTCGAGCTTATCAGGGTATACTGACAAAACAGCATGGTTGGTTGGGGTAGCACTCCAATCTGAAAAATTTGATTCTAATACCTTTTCTGAGTTTAATTATTCTTATCAAGTACCCGGATTATTTTCACAAGTAGACTATGAAGCAAGTGACGAAATATCACTGTCGCTTAGTGCGCGTGCTGATTGGCACAGTGAATACGGCACACAGGTAAGTCCACGCATTTCATTACTATACAGCCCTGAAAACTGGATTGTTAGGGGAGCATATGGACAAGGTTTTTTCGCACCAAGCCCGTTTATTGAAGATATTGATGAAGCGGGTTTATCTCGTCTTGCGCCGCTAGAAAATATTGATGAAGAACGAGCATCTACTGCTTCTATAGATATTAGCTATATAATGGGCAGTACAGAAACTAGCCTAACGCTGTTTTCGTCAGAGATTGATAACGTAACTGAATTAGAAACCATTGATGGCGTTAATGACGCTTTGGCCAAGCAAGTTCGCATTGTTAATGCTGCAGGTGAAAGTGAAATAAGTGGTGCTGAATTACTATTGCGTTATCGCTGGCGAGATATTAAATTCACCGGTAGCTATTTATACACAGACGCCACTAAAGAAAGTGCGACTGGCTTTGACCGAGTACCGTTAACACTGACGCCACAACATTCTGCAGGTCTCGTTGTTATGTGGGAAGAACATGGTAGTCATTTACTAGGGTTTGAAGCTTATTATACGGGTACGCAGCAGCTTGAAAACAACCCATACCGCGAGCGCAGTGATGCTTATTGGCATTTAGGACTTTTAGGCCAAATTACCATAGGAAAAGTAAGCTACTTTGTTAATGCTGAAAACTTATTAAATGTGCGACAAACTAAGGACGACTCTTTGCTGTTGCTAGAGCAATCCGCTAGCGGGCGATGGACAACCGATATTTGGTCAAGAAACGATGGCTTTACCGTTAATGCGGGATTGCGCTTTCAATTTGGCAGTTAAATAGCAGAGTTTATTAGGTTTCTGGTTGAGCTATATTTTATGAGTTTTGAACGTCATCACCGTTACTTTGAAATATAGCCCAACTCGAATTCTATTGGTATTAGCATTTAGAAATTAAATGTAAATAAAGTTATGAACGATGAATTTAGTTGCTTATTCATATGCTTGATATAAAAAGCATTGTAAACTTTTTTGCTTTTTACGATAGCTAACATATCGGTGTTTAAACTCTTTCGGTAACTGAGCAATATCATGTTCAGCGTTATAATTGATAAATTGGTTTGAATAGTAGAATGTGCTTAATGCAGTGTCTGCGAAACAGAGTATTTGGTGATATTGTATCTGTTCATGTCGGCACTTTTTAGCACAAATGGTTTGTAATAATTGACTCGCAATCCCACGATCTTGATATTCCTTATTCACCACTAAAGCATGCAATAACCAATACGCTCCATTTTCTTGGCCTGCAGAAACCATGGCACAGGCAATAATTTCGTTATCAGCTTTGATAAAATAACAATGGTCCTGCCCGATATAGCTTGCAGCATATCGTTTATTCTTATAAAAGCGTACAATGTCTTTTTTATCTGCTTTTGTTGCTTTTATCACAGCATAATGAGGAGGTGGAGAAGGCAATTTTATTTCGCTATTTTGTTATATTAATTCGTTGCGTACTAAGCCTCGACGAATATTTTTACACAACTTACCCAAACGAGTAATTTCGCCTAAAAGTGGCTGTTCGTTATTTTCCAAGCGAACTTCCCAATATGAAAGTTCAGTATCTGCTAATTCTAATAACTTTTTCGGACAACCGACACACTTTCCTGCACATATTTGTGCCTCAGGTAAACTGAAAGGAAATTCTTTTCTTACCTCGGTAATTAATGTGATCATGGCTGTGTGTCGATCAGGCTTCATTTTATAGGTCTTAAATTACTGCTTCATTCGCGAATTTTACCCGCTATTGCTATGTTATTGTTTGCTGTAACTCAAGTTATGTTTATTTAAGTGACATTAAACGGGATAAATAATAATCGATAAGGTGTTTTGTATTAATAATACGTTTTTTAAAGTAAATAAGGATATTTTTAACTTATTGCCAAAATAGTTTAGCTAAATATGCTCAAGAACAGGTTATAATACGACAATAGTTTATTGGTTTTACCCAACTCGTTTATTAAGTGGAGAGTAAGTTTGCAGTTTAGTGATTTTGGATTAGATAGTAAAATAATGTCAACCGTGGAGCATTTAGGTTTTAATGAGCCTACTGAGATCCAGCAGCAGGCAATTCCTGCCGCCATGACAGGTCATGATTTGATCGCATCATCTAAAACAGGCTCAGGCAAAACATTAGCATTTATTATTCCCGCAATGCAGCGTTTATTAAAGAACCGTGCCTTAAGTAAACGTGACCCACGAGTGGTTATTTTAACGCCAACGCGTGAATTAGCTAAGCAAGTATTTACCCAATTAAGAATGTTTACTTCAGGTTCGCAGTTTAAAGCAGTACTTATTCTCGGCGGTGAAAACTTTAACGACCAAGTAAAAACGTTAGAAAAAGATCCACAATTTATTGTTGCAACACCGGGGCGTTTAGCGGATCACTTAACTCAAGGGCACTTCTACTTAAATGGCTTAGAGCTGCTTATTCTTGATGAAGCAGATCGAATGCTGGACCTAGGCTTTGCTGAGCAATTAGCCCAAATTAATAAGGCAGCGGATCATCGTAAACGTCAAACCTTAATGTTCTCTGCCACTTTAGACCATGCGCAAGTTAATGACTTTGCATTAGCATTATTGAAAAAACCAAAACGTATTGCTATTGGTAGTGCTCATACTGAACATAAAGATATTACCAAGCGCTTTTATCTTTGCGATAACTTAACGCAAAAAGAAAAGCTGCTTCAACATTTTATCGCTCATGAAGAACATCAACAAATGATCATCTTCACTGCCACGCGTGCTGATACTGACAGACTTTCTACATTGCTAACCGAGCAAGGGTTAAGCACTGTTGCGTTAAGTGGTGAACTAAATCAAGGTCAACGTAACCAAATTATGGACGGTTTTAGTAAAGGTCAGCAAAAAATACTAATTACCACTGACTTAGCCTCACGTGGTTTAGATTTAGTTAATGTTTCGCATGTTATCAATTTTGATATGCCAAAGCATACCGAAGAATTCGTGCACCGTATTGGTCGCACAGGTCGCGCTGGTAGCACAGGTGATGCCATTTCCTTTGTTGGACCGAAAGATTGGATAAGCTTTAAAAATGTTGAAGGTTTTTTACAACAAAAGCTTACTTTTGATACCATTGACGGCTTTAAAGCAAAGTTTAAAGGCATAAAACCGAAGAAAGCAAAGGTTGCCGTTAAAGCGAAAGATAATGCCAAGTCAGCAACACAAGTTAAAAAGCCAAAAGCGAAGAAAATTGTTAAGAAAAGCTTTTTAGCGCAAGATGCCGGTGAATTGCCAGTATTAAGACGTAAAGTTGTTGCGCCTGAAGATATTGAAAGTAATGATATTGACGAAGTAGAGTAGGTATTTATATGGCAAGCAACATTGTTGTTCGCATGGCAATTAAAAATGATCATCAGTTTATCTTAGCACTTTCGCCTCGTTTAGCTGAGGTTGCAATGTTAGCATGGCATACTGACGATGTTATCCAAACGATGCAAGACAATTACATCGGCGAGATGTTAGCGAAAACTTCAGTACCTCATACGTTATTAATCGCGGAAGAGCATAAAGTACCGTTAGGTTTTATTCATGTGAAAGAGCACATCGATGAAATTTCTAATGAAGCTTGTGCAATGGTTACATTATTGGCAATTTCACCCGCCGCCCAAGGAAAAGGTACTGGGCAAGTATTAATGCAAGCTGCAGAATCATGGGCAAAGAAGCAAAACTATCGACTATTGCATTTGGAAGTTTTTGCCAATAATGATAATGCACAAGGCTTTTATCAGCACTTAGGTTTCCAGCCTGAAATGATGACTATGGTTAAGCCGCTATAAAAATTCCATCGCAATAATTAAATGACTAGCAGAATGTTATTTTAAATATTTCATCGCTGTTGGCATAACGATATATGAAATTATCGGTACTATAATTGCCACATCAACACAGACTTGTAGTAACTTATTTACTGGTAAAAATGGATTAACTAGTTCTGGAATAAAGTAGACCAGTGGCACTAAAGCAAAGTAATTAATTGTTGCGATAAGGTGTTTGTTAGGTATTTTCATATCGTTATCTCTTAAGGTGATGAGCTGAAGTGGAATCGTTGCTTTGTTGTTAGTGCAAGTGCCGAACCAATTTTTCGGCACTTTACGCTCGGTTTAGAGTGTTATTCCTTGCTCGCTTCTAAATAACTGTTATAAACCCAGTGATATGTTGTGTGTTGACCTAAAACAGCACCGAGTTCCATGCCTTTCTCACTACGCCAATCATCCATTACTTCTGCTAATACGCTGGCCCAAGTTGCTACTTTTACGCCTGCTTGGGTCATACGGTGAATGGCAGCATCGGCAACTGACTTATTCCAAGTACCTGAAGCGTCGACAACTGCGTAAACGTCATAACCTTCTGCTACAGCAGAAATAGCAGGAAACAGTAAACATACGTCAGTAACTATGCCAGCCATGATGATTTTTTTACGACCTGTTGCTTCTATCGCTTGTTTAAATTCTGGGCTTTTCCAAGCATTGATTTCACCGGCGCGTTCAATAATCGTATCCCCTAAAATGTCGGTGATCTCCGGCATAATTGGACCGTTGGGCCCATCAGGCATACTCGCTGTGATAATGGTTGGCATATCGACGGTTTTTGCCATATTACATAAGCCTTTAATATTTTCGGTCATTAAATGAGGGTCTTGATCGCGACAACTGACAAGTAGGCCCGTTTGATGATCGATCATCGCTAATACTGCGTTATCTACGGTTAAAGTTTCTGCAAATTTGTTCATTTTATTCTCCAAATACTGAGTTGGTTTTTATATGTTACTTTCTATATTACTGCTCGCTGATGACAATAATCTCTATGTTCTCATCGGTGCTTATCTCGGTTTTATAGCTGCGTATTAAATCGCCATCTTCGGCATCAAATGTACTGTTTTGATCTGATGTTTTTGCTTGCCCCTTGCTGATATAAAGTAAAGTTTCCTGATCAAAACTGATGCTTTTCCCAGCCGATAAGCGCACAACATCGATGTTAGTTTTACTTGCAAAGGTACCTTTTTGATTATGCTCTCCGCCATATATACGAGTGCTGGCGTTGGGCTTTAATGGATAATGTTTGTATCCTGCTGCTTGGCCTGATTTTTCAGGTAATACCCATAATTGCAACATACGGTTTTTCGTATTATCGGGGTTAATTTCATTGTGTGAAAAACCTTCTCCGCCCGCACGTTGTACTTGTACTTCTCCGGCATGCAAACTTTGTCCATGCTCTAATGAACCTTCATGACTGACACTGCCTTCGATCATGATAGAAATCACATCTATTTCTTTATGAGGATGCATTCGGGTTTCACCGTGAGGATTAAATCGAGCGTCAGCGAGGTAAACAAAGTTGCCGATGCCATCAAAAGTGTTATTGGATTTATTGCTACCAAATACACGACGGTCCATGACTAATCGGTGTTCGGTCAATCCGGCGAATCCGCCTAAAGGTAATGATTTTTTACTGAGTATTTGCATGTGTTGCTCCGTTTTACGTTCTGTCTTTGTTTTGATGATTACCATATTAGTCCGTCGTCATTGTTTGATAAATTCCACATTGTTGTTATGATAATTCCATTTTCAACAACAATTACGCGACTTAAGTAAGCTACTTACAACAGCGTATGGCCTATCAAAACGCGTTAATGACAAGAATGAGCACTCAATGGAACATGATTTAAATGACATGATGGTTTTTCTAGCCGTAGTTGAGTCGGGAAGTTTTACTCACGCTGCAGAAAGATTAGGTATCCCTAAGGCTAATGTCAGTCGAAAGGTTTCTCGTTTGGAAGCGCAGTTGAATATAACGTTACTTGAACGTTCCACTCGTTCACAGCATTTAACTGAAGCAGGTAAGCGCTATATAGTGCACTGCAAACGTGTTCATGAAGAACTAAACCTCGCGAGTGCTTCAGTAGATGAAATTGCTCATAGTTATAAAGGCCGTTTGAAAATTGGCGCATCGGTTGCAAGTGGACAGCAAATACTGAGGCCAGCGCTAGCTAAGTTTATGCATCAATACCCAGAGTTAAATGTGCAGCTTAACTTGGTTAATCGGCGGGTTGATTTTATAGAAGAAGGTTTTGATGTACTGATCCGCATTGGTCAGCTTGATGATTCAATGTTAATCGCCAAAAAACTCGGTACGGTGACAAGAAAGCTCTACGCCAGTCCAGCTTATGTTGCAAAACAAGGATTAGCTCAATCCGTAGCAGAATTAAGTCAGTATCAATTATTGATAATGAACCCAGTGAATAATGCTTTAAAACTAAAGCTAGTTTCTACTAAAAATGAATCTTTCACACTAAACTGCCAACCAAGGTTGTTGGTTGATGATTTTGCTATTTTAAAGCAGTCGATAATAGATGATCTAGGCATTGCAATATTGCCAGACTATATGGCCAAGAATGAAGTGGCCGCAGGTCAGTTAGTGAATGTTCTACCTGAATGGGGTATGGAAAGCGTCGATGTATTTGCACTTTATCCGCGTAATCGAGCGAAAATACCCAAGGTAAAAGCTTTTTTAGACTTTGTTAGTAAGCTTTATACTGAAACGTTAAACTAGGCAAAAGACATAACTATGAAGAATATAACTGAGAAGAATAAAGGCAGTTGTTTATGTGACAATGTCAGCTTTACGGTTGTGAAGTTGGAACCATTAGTCGGGCACTGCCATTGCACTATGTGTCGTAAGTTTCACGGCGCGGCGTTTTCAACCTTTGTTGAAGTCAAACTTGAGCATTTAACTTGGCTAAGTGGTGAAAGTGAATTAAGTGCTTATCAGGCTGAAAATAACTCTGTACGGAAATTTTGTCAGCATTGTGGTTCAAGTTTACTGTTTATTTCTACTTTTAATCAGCAAGCTAAAACCGTGGAAATAGCATTAGCTTGCTTTGATGAAATAGAAACTGTAACGCCTGATGCCCATATTTATTTGGAAAGTAAGATTGATTGGTATGCCAGTATCTCGCAGTTATATTGAACAGGTAAAAGCGCTTATAATATAGGCGCTTTTACCTGCGAGTCTATTCAGCGATGAGTTGCTCTAGCGTAAAGCTTGTTTCTTGTGTGCCTAGCTTGTCTTTTAAGTAAGGTAGGATTTCTTCTAACTGTTTAGTTAACTGCCAAGGTGGGTTAACTATAAATAATCCGGTACCCGTCATGCCATATTCTTGGGTATCGGCTTTTTGGCAAAACTCTACCTGCACAACATTGCGTACATCACTTTTGGTGAAAGCGTTTTGCATTTGTTCTACAAGCTCACGCTTAACGACCGGGTACCATAAAATATAAGTGCCAGTGGCAAACTTTTTATAGGCATTAACAATAGTGCGAACCGCTTTTATGTAATCTTCTTTTAGCTCGTAAGGCGGGTCAATTAATACCACACCACGTCGGTTAGGTGGAGGCACTAAGCCCAAAACACCTTGATAACCGTCTGATTTCTTAACGTGAGATTTATTCCAACGTTGACTGTACGCTTGTAAGTGTTCAATATCAGCAGGATGTAACTCAAAAAGGTGGGCGCTGTCTTGACGGCGGGTGAATTGTCGAGCAATACCCGGCGAGCCTGGGTAAAGCGCTATTTCACCATTTTCATCAATGGTATCTTCGTTTAAGCTTTTGACTAAATCAATGTATGGCTGTAACGATTCTGGTAAGTCATCGTTATCGATTAATTTAGCAATACCGTCTTTGTATTCACCGGTTTTTTGCGCGTATTCGTCTTCAAGTTGATACATGCCGGCGCCTGAGTGACTGTCGATATAATAAAAGCCTTTATCTTTTCGCGTCATGTATTCAAGTACTAAAGTTAGTACAGAATGTTTTAAAACATCGGCAAAATTTCCGGCGTGAAAGGCGTGGCGATAACTAAGCACTTTATTTCCTTAAAGAGTAAGAGGGAAAAATAGGGAAGAACAGATTTGAATCTACAATGGCATCATCTAAAAAAGTGGCACTAGCAAAAAGTGATAATGCCATTTTCAATGATGTCTTACTAACAGCTAACTAAACGTTAACCAGAAGCTTAAATTTGTGATGCTAAGTATTCGTCGTAAGTACCAGCAAAGTCAGTGTAACCGCCAGTTTCTAATTCAATAATACGAGTTGCTAAACTTGAAACAAATTCACGGTCATGGCTGACGAATAAAATAGTGCCTTCAAATTGTTCCATCGCCATATTTAATGATTCAATAGATTCCATATCCATGTGGTTAGTCGGTTCATCCATGATAAGAATATTTGGCTTTTGCATCATGATTTTACCGAACAACATACGACCTTGTTCACCACCAGAAAGCACTTTTACTGACTTGTTAATATCATCAGCAGAAAATAATAAACGCCCTAAATAACCACGAACCGCTTGTTCATCATCAGTTGGTTGACGCCATTGGCTCATCCACTCAAATAAAGTCATGTCATTTTCAAATTCATGACTATGGTCTTGCGCGTAGTAACCAATGTTGACGTTTTCAGACCAAGTGTATAAGCCTGATGTTGGTTGATAGTCATCTTCACCCATAATTGTGCGTAAAAAGGTCGTTTTACCAATACCGTTTTGGCCGATAATAGCAACACGTTCGCCAACTTCAATCATCATATTAAGGTTATTTAACACCTTGTTATCATCAAAGTTTTTGCTCATATCTTCAAGCACAAGGGCGTTACGAAATAGTTTCTTTTCTTGTTCAAAGCGAATAAACGGGTTTACACGACTTGAAGCTTTCACATCCGCTAACTGAATTTTATCAATTTGCTTAGCACGAGAAGTCGCTTGTTTTGCTTTTGAAGCATTGGCAGAGAAACGAGCAACGAAGGCTTGTAGTTCACCAATTTGCGCTTTTTTCTTAGCGTTATCAGCCATTAATTGCGCTCTAGCTTGTGTAGACGCCAACATATACTCGTCGTAGTTACCTGGGAACACGCGCAATTCGCCGTAATCCAAATCAGCCATATGAGTACAAACACTGTTCAAGAAATGACGGTCATGCGAGATGATGATCATGGTTGAGTCACGTTCGTTCAAGGTTTCTTCTAACCATTGAATGGTGTGAATATCCAAGTTGTTGGTTGGCTCATCTAATAATAGAACATCAGGGTTTGAAAATAGCGCTTGTGCCAATAACACACGTAATTTCCAACCAGGAGCAACTTCGCTCATTAAACCATAATGTTGTTCAACGGGAATACCCACGCCCATTAATAACTCGCCGGCGCGACTTTCTGCGCTGTAACCGTCCATTTCTGCGAATTCTGACTCTAAATCACCAGCACGCATGCCGTCTTCTTCACTCATTTCAGGTAAAGCGTAAATACCGTCACGTTCTTCTTTGATAGCCCATAATGCGGTATGACCCATAATTACAGTGTCAATAACAGAAGATGCTTCGAAACCGAATTGGTCTTGGCGAAGTTTACCAATACGCTCGTTAGGGTCTAAGTTAACGTTGCCAGATGTTTGCTCTAAATCACCACCTAAAATTTTCATAAAGGTAGATTTACCACAACCATTAGCGCCGATTAAGCCATAGCGATTTCCGCCACCAAATTTTTGTGAGATGTTTTCAAATAACGGCTTAGCACCGAATTGTTGGGTAATATTGTTTGCAGCTAACATATCTGTTCCGTAGCGAGTGGTTAACGAGTTGAAATGGAATAAAACTCGCAACATTAATAATAAAAAATAATGCGCGCGATTATACAGCGCCCAATGATTAAAGTCTTTAGAACATTTATCATATTTATTAGTAGATAAAGTTGCTAGGTTATACCTCTTAAGAATGTTTGAAAGTGATCTTTTAAATATCTAGTGGTCTTAGGGAAGTCCAAACGGTGGGTACACGAATAACGTAAGTTTTTTCAAATAGCCGTTTTATTGATGAACATAAAAAATTAATAATAATATCATGCGCTTATTATGCCGATTTCTACTAATCGGTATAAGCAGGAGAAGCTTTAGAGTGACAGAATAATTTATTGATTTAGACAGGACGTTTAATCATATTCCTGCAATAGAAGAGTAGCAATAAATAACTCCCCAAATAATGAGAAAAGCACCATGCCTGTTTAGGCTAAGTATCTCTCCTCTATCAATGTAATGAAAAGACACCTACTAAGACGAGTGAATTACATTAACCTTGTTATGTGTTTTTACCAAAGAACATCGTATATAAAACAAATGCATCCAACCCTCTAACGTCAGATTAAAATCCACCACCCTGTTATCAGCTAGGTCGTAACCTAAGCCAGGTTAAACCTGAAGGCTATGAATAGTGTCAAAAAGTCCATACTAAAATTTATCTAAAGTTCTAATAGCCTGAATAATAATAATAATATAGTATCTTAAACCCAAACTTCCAAAGCCTATAATGAGCTAATGGTTCTTATTCAAGATGATTCGACAAAGTTTTCTTAAATTTATTTTTATAGGGGTAGTGACCACACTTTTTTCATTTTGTGTAAACTCGAAACCTGCATTGCAAAAAGTAGTTTTGCCCGTAAGCGAAGGTTGGCCACCGTATTTTTTTAGAAATAACAATGGCTTCTACGAAGGAACAGACATAAGTTTACTGTCAAGCGTTCTAACTAAAATGGATTATTCTTTGGAGTTCAAAGAAGATATCCCCATCAGGCGATTGACTAAATATAATAAGGGTTTAGGATTTAATGCTAATGTTTCTGCAACATTCACTGAAGAACGAGCATTAAAGTACCATTATTCAATACCTTATAGGGTAGAGAATATTGCTGTTTTTTACATAAATTTAGAGTTTAATAAATTTGCGTCTTTGGAAGATCTTATCGTTGGTTCAAAAATCGGTACCATCAATTTAGCTGGGTACTACGGTAAAGAATTTGAAATATTAAAATCTAAATATAAGCAGAAATTAATACATAGCGAAACAGCTACAAGAAGAATAAAACTATTAATGGCAGGAAGAGTTGATTACGTAATCGGTGACGTTAAAAACATGGAATTTTTATTAGAAAAAAATAATGTAACTGGAGTTAGGCAATCATCATTTTTTGTAAATCAGCAAGAAGTTAGTATGATATTCCTCAAAACAGAATTTGACTCAAAATTTATGAATAATTTTAATAAACTACTCAAACAAAAATTAAGTAGTTAACGTTATAGAAATAGCACCCAATATATAACTATTGATAAAAACATATCTACCAAAAGTGTAAATCAAGTTGATTAAATTACGCTTGAAAAAAGTAAAGGTAAACCATGTTAGTTTCTAGTTTTTATAAATAGCTAGAAATAGTCCAATCGAACTACGTTCCCTTCTAATAATGAGTAAAACACCATGCCTCTTAAACTGGTTATATCTAGGCTTTTGATCTCTTCAATATGATAAAGAGGTATCCATTCAAGGGGGAAACTTCATTTGTTCGTTTAAATGTCTTATTGGCTTGGCAGACTATTCAAAATCAGGCTTTAATAAACCAAAGCATTTTAAATCGTGAAATTCGTTTTTCCAATAACCACTAGCACGACGAATACCTTCTTCCTTAAAACCCAATTTTAGCAGCACTGATTCTGAAGCGTTATTGCCAAGCATGGTATCGCCTTGAATTCTATAAAGTTCACCAAAGGGAAGCTGATTTAGAAATGCTGAATCGATCACTTTATGTAATACTTCTGTGGCGTAACCTTGCCCCCAATACTTAGAAGAAAATTCGTAACCTATACCAGCATTTTTCATTTTTTGGTTCCATGAGTTAAAACCACAAGTACCGATTAATTGATTAGTGCTCTTTAAACGTACAGCCCATCTAATGCCGGTACCATCATTGAAACGGGTATTGAAAAATTCAATTAATTTCAGTGACTGTTCTTCGGTGTTATAAGCCTCTATGTCGTAGAATTTAACCACTTCTGTATCAGAAAAAATTTTTAATAGTGCTTCACTATCATTACTTGATAGTTGAGTAAGCTTTAATCTCGGTGTTTCTAATTCAGGGAAATTCACTGGAATTCTCCATGGTATATACAGTGTGTTTTGGCGAGGGTTTTAATAAACTATAGCCATAATAATTATTTAATTAAGATTAATATCCCATAGATTCAATGTTTTATAAAGAATAGTATTCAGTCATTTCCACTTTTATGACAGCAGGTGAGTTAATTTAGTTGAATAACAAAAAAGCCTAGCGATAACGCTAGGCTTGCTGTGACTAAGTTAATCGTTAGAAAACCTATTTAGCTATCTTTTGGTAAGTCTGCAACTTCGATTTCAAGCCATTTCAGTGTTAATTCTGCGACAGCGCTATAGAAAAAATCATGATCATGCTTACTGACTTGTTGAGTAAATTTACCTATCCAGGTCATTAAGTAAGTCTCAATAAAACTGAGCTGATTTTCGATGCTAGCAGATAAACATAAGTGGGCAGCATAGGCCAAAATGACAGCGATATGATCTCCTGGCTCTGGAAAATCACTATGCACCTGTACATTACTATGGTTTAAAAATTCAGTCATTTGCTGATGAAACTCACCAAATACCTGCACTTTTTCTGATTTTTTCTTAGCGTGCTCGATACCACTTAATTCAGTATTAAGGTACTGTCCAGCATAAGGTGAAACACTTGTTCTACCATCGACTAAAAACAAACCACAAAAGTCTGCGGCAAGTTCCAGTAATGATTCATCGCTGTTAAGCTTCGTTAGCTTAGTCTTCATTTTATCGATAGAAGCTGCCAATGTTGGCTCAAGCGCAAGCGAACTTAAAAAGTCTTGTCCTTGCCCTGATGTTAATTGAGCCACTAAATCTTTGTTTAATTCTTTGGCAAATAATGATGACAAAAAATTATAGACAATTGCTCTACCTTGATTCTCACTGGCAACATCTTCTCGGGTAAGTTCTGCTGATGGACTCATGCGCCTATCTCCAATGGGCCAGAAAATGAAGTTACTGGCGGTAACTTTTTGGTAAACTTCTCATAATCAACTAAACAGGTATAAGCAGAGCACGCTTGAGCTAGTTTAGATGAACCAATATCTTGAGTTAACGTATTTGGATCGCCATAACTGCATAGTGCTCCTACTTTTGCGCCGCCGATTAAACTACCATCATCACCTACCGGTCCATACCAAGCACCTTCATGAATACGTATAACACCAGGAGGGAAGTTGTTGCTGATAACAGCACCAGCAAGTAATTGCCCACGGCTGTTAAAAACTCTCACGACATCGCCATTTTTTATGCCACGTTTTTTTGCATCTTGCGGGTTCAAGTAAACCGGCTCTCTGTCTTGTACCGTGTAGGTTTGGCGGTATTCTTTTGATTCACACATTTGTGAATGTAAACGTTTGTCTGGATGACAAGATTGCATCCATATTGGGTGTTTATCTGAGCCAGGACCACCATGACTACGTTCTGTTTTTTCCATCCATGTTGGGTGGCCTTTACAGTCATCATATTGAAAACGTTCAATTTTACGGCTAAATATTTCTATCATACCAGAAGGAGTTCCCAAAGGATTAATTTCAGGATCTGCTCTGAAGTCAGCATGACGCGTCCAAGGCTTTCCTTCACCAAAGTGTACATAACCGTCTTGCCAAAACTGTTCAAATTCAGGCATAGCGAACTTTCCATCATTTGCTTTTTTGCATTCACCGTAAAGCTTTTTCAACCAATCAAGCTCTGTCATACCACGGGTATATTCTTTTTCCTTACCTAGAATTCGTGCAAAACGGGTAAATATTTCATAGTCGGACAAACTGTCAAATAATGGTTCAACCATTTTTTGCATTGCAAGCAAACCTCTATTGGCATAGCTGCCATAAACATCAATATCGTTTCGTTCCATCGTCGTACAAGCGGGCAGTACGATATCGGAAAAACGACAGGTGGCAGTCCAGTTTATGTCGATGCTGACCACACATTCCAGTTTATGAAAGGCTTGTTTCATGCGGTTTCTATCTTGATGATGGTTCCAAGGATTATTACCTGAGAAAATCATCATTTTAATATCAGGATAAGTCACCTTAGAGCCATTGGCATCAATGACTTTACCGGGCTCTAAAATCGCATCAATCCAACGAGCAACAGGGATAGTGCTGCTTGCACCTTTAAAATCACTGTTATCAAATATTGGTTTTTGGCCTTCATCTAGGTTTCTAGGAAAAGCACCAGGGGCCGCAGCACCAGAAGAGGGCACACCAATACTTGAATAATGATGACCATAGCTGATGCCGCCACCAGGTAACCCTATTTGACCTATCATGGTCGCTAATACAGCGGCCATCCAGTACGGTTGTTCGCCATGTTGCTGGCGTTGAATACACCAACCCATTAATATTTGTGTACGATCAGCGACCAAGGTTTTAGCTAAGTCTTTTATAATATCAGCAGGTACAGAAGTGATTTTCTCAGCCCATTGTGCTGTTTTAACGATACCATCGTCTTCACCTGTTAAATACGGAACGAAACGCTCAAAACCTAAGCTGTAACCCTCAATAAATTCTTTATCGTGTAAGTCATTAGTATAGAGTTCATACGCGATGGCAAGCATTAACGCAACGTCGGTTTGTGGATTAACATAGATTTTTTCACAACCTAAGTAGTCCTGCGTTTTAGATGCCACGGGATCTATGCTGATCACACGAATTTTACCTTGCTTTACCTTATCTTTAAGCTGTGCAAGATATTCGTAACTTTCATGTGTTTCGGCATTCCAACCCACTTGTAAGTTTTTATAAGGGTCATTACCCCATAAAACAATGGTTTTGGCATTATCTAAAATAAGTGGCCATGAAGTACCTTGGGCATAAACTTCAGTTGAGCCTAAAACATAAGGTAATATTGTTTGGCCGGCGCCTGTAGAGTAGTCACCAATTTTTTTGACAAAATTGCCATGCATAGCAACAGCGCGTTGCATATGACTAGTGCTTGAGTGCAATTGCCCGGTAGCACGCCAACCTGTTTGTCCTGCATGTAACCCAGAAGGACCGTAGTTAGTTTGTACTTCATCTAGTGATTGTTTAAACAAGGTCAGTGCTTGATCCCAAGTCACCCTGACAAAGCGGAAGTCACCGCGTTGACTGGTATTGCTTTTATGACCTTTAAGTAAAAAATCTAAACGCACCATCGGATAACGAATACGTGATGGGTTATATACTAGGCCTTTTACACCATTGATCATATCCGTGGGATACTTATCTAAATCAAAGGGTTTTACTTGGTCAATAACACCATTTTTGCGCTTAACTTTAAAAGCACCAAAATGTGAACCTGTAGTGAGCCAATCATCACGATTTTTAGCGCCAACTTTTGCTAGAGCGGTTAACGGTGTTAATACGGAAGCAGCACCAGCAAGCGTAAAAGATGTTGCTAGTATTCCTTTTAAAAAATTTCTTCTTTTCATGATAATTAACTCCTATTAATGCTTTTCTTTAACAAAGGTGGAAGAATGTTGTTGCAAGTATTTTTGCACAAGTGCTTGGGTATCTTGATCCATATTGACAAAAGCTATCATGCCTTGGAACATACCTGGCCAAGTGTTGGCGTCAAAGTGAGCTTCATCAGGTTGGGTATGACAAACACTACAACTACTTCTAAAGGTATCTCTTGCATAATCCCAAAGTGGTTGCTGTTCGGTGATTAAGTACTCAGCGTCAGTCCATAATTGGCTTTCAACTCGTTGCCATTTTAAGCCTGTCATATCATCTTCTTTTTCTTCAAAAGCATTGATGACACCTTCGGTTTTTGCTGCGTCTTTTGATAATTGTGCCGTTAACATATTAATGCCGAAATCGTAGTAGATAACACGACCTGCACCCATTTTTTTACGCCAACCTTCAATGGCAATTTTGACTCGATTATCTTTGGTTTCTAAAACCTTAACCTTAGTTGCTACATTAAGTGTTCCTGCCTCTACATCACCATTTGAGCTGAAAAATAGTGGCTTAGTTAACGCTGAAAAATAGTTTTGTTCATTCGTGAATTTACTTGGTCCTGTTCCTACCTCAGCGATCAACTCAGGCGCACGTGCTGTACCCATGTCAGGTAATGTGTGCGCAATACCTTTGTGACAGTCGACACAACTTTGATCTTTTTCTGCGGCGCGCTTCATTTGCTTTTGCGCTAGTTTTGACATTTCATCCCATTTCATCGAGTCATAGTTATGGCAATTTTTACAGGCAAGTGAATCATCACGATCGAAGCGACCCCATTCTCTAGACGCCATTTCTAAACGTTTATCTTCATATTTTTCATCGGTATTAACGGTGTTAAAAAACCATCCCCAAACATCGCTAGAAGCCTCCATTTTACGAGCTATCTTTCGACTCCAATTATGAGGGACATGGCAATCAGGACAAGTTGCTCGTACACCTGAGTGATTTGACCAATGCACAGTTTCTTGTAGCTCTTTATAAGGTTTACTTTCCATACTATGACAACCAATACAGAACTCTTCAGTGTTGGTTGCTTGTATTGCAGTATTAAAACCACCCCAAAAAATAATGCCCATAATAAAGGCCGTTAAGCTGATAGAACCTAGTGTTAAGTATTTGGCTGGTGTATTGAGTGTTTGCCAAAGGGTTACTAACCATTTCATTTGATACTCCTCGTTTTTCTTAATTATATTGAGATGCTAGTGAGCAACTACACCGCCAAATGCTTGAATTAACCAAATGATCAAACCATAACCACCGATAGCGAAAATGCTCAATACGGGAAATAGCACCACAATGATAAAACCAAGTGCCCTAAGCTCTTTGAACTTGCTCTTTTTATTTTCTTCTTTCTTTACTTGTTTCGCAGTCATGTCGAAACTCCTTACTTGTTTATTAAATTAATTCAGCGGTATTGGTTGTTGAGCTAATAAAACTTTTTTGACGGTATAATTTTAAAAAAATAATATGAATAACGATGAAGTGATAAATGACAGCTTGAGTGAGTTTGTGAAAGAATGTGAATAGAAATAAATTGAGAATGAACGCAGTGATTTGTCGATAGGGCATTGGTTGAAGAGAATAACCATTATCTACATAACGCGTCTTGACCTGATGTCCTAGCTTAATTCTGAAATTGCACTTCAAGTGGGGTGGGGGTATATGCTCGAAACATGATTTAAAGAGTAGGCAACATATAATGTATGCCTACTTTACTCTTGCTTTATTACTGACTAATCTGAAACTTGTTATGGCTAGAAGCTTTTACTTGCGCTAAAAACTAAACGGTTATCAAATATTTTTTGCCCTTGTTCTGAGCCATAAACTTTATGTGAGCTATCAATGCTTGAATCATGGTAACGTACATCAATATTAAGGCCGTAAAAGTTTTTACTGGCACCTAAGTTCCAATGAGCCCAACCTTCCGCATTTTCTCCAGATAAATCTTGGTAGCCAATTGAGCCTGAGAGTGTAATACCATTGGCAAATGTTTTACTTGGATGTAGAGCGTAATTAACCCCACTCCAACCATCAACGCCAAACCAGTCATTTAAGGTTGGAGTGACTTCAAGTTTAAGGTTTACGGGACCGAAATCTTTGGCAATTGTCATCCAAAGTTCGGTGTAGTCCATATCTTGGACACCAGGGTAAGTATAATGAAAAATAAAGGCATTATAGCTGATGTCACTATCACCAAAAGTACCAAATTTTCCAATATAAGGTGCAAATACCGCTCTAATATCAGGTGTCGACTCAAACTGATTAGTCGCAGCAAAAACACCAGCATAAATACCATCTTCGTGTGTCCAAGTTAAACTGCCTTTGACTGCTGGGATATTACCGTCAGCAACTTCAGACTCACCACGAAATACATAATCACTGGCTATTTCTAATGAACCACTAAAAGTACCATTGAATAACTTTTCTTTATTTTGTTCTGCACTGACAATAAAAGGGGCAGAGAGTAGCATTGTGCCAATAACTAGGCTGTTAGCGCTTTTTATTACTTTATTCATAACTTAGTACCTCAAGATTGATGTAAATCAGACAAACTATTTTCGATGGGGTTATTGTAAAGAACGCTTATGAACAGCATTGCGTAGATAAATGAACACAATATGTAAAAATATTTATAAATAGTTATTAATTTGTAACTGGACAGGAAATTAGGTTTGAATGATAAACATATCTTAGTTGTTGAAGATGAGGCGATAACACGTGCCAAGCTGGTAGGGTATTTTCAACATGCCGGCTATAGGGTTAGTGAAGCTGAAAATAAAGCACAAATGAATGTCGTATTAGAAAGTAATCACATTGACCTGATCATGTTAGATATTAACTTACCAGATGAAGACGGCTTGATGATCACTCGAAATTTACGTAGTCATTCTACTGTTGGCATCGTGCTTGTGACAGGGCGTACAGATGCTATTGATAAAATAATTGGGCTAGAAATGGGGGCAGATGATTATGTCACCAAACCTTTTGAATTAAGGGAATTACTAGTTAGAGTTAAAAATATTTTATGGCGAATTTCATTAACAGAACAGAAATCGACAGAGGATTTACTTGCAAGCCAAGCTGAGGATGATGATCTATTTCGCTTCGGCCAATGTACTTTCGATATTCCAAAACGAAAGTTACTGAAAAATAATTCGCCAGTAAAATTAACGAAAGCAGAGTACGACATGTTAGTGGCTTTTGTTGCTAATCCAAGTCGAGTATTAAGCAGAGATCGCTTACTTAATCTTCTTGAACATAGAGTTGACGCACCAAACGATAGAACAATAGATGTGCTGGTGCGCCGGTTACGTAATAAAATTGAAGATTGCCCCAAAGAGCCTGAAATTTTTATTACTATCCATGGAGAAGGCTATTTATTTGCAGCAGACATTAGTTAATTAGCTTCAAAGTGCCAACATTAATATCATACAGTGGTTTAAAGTGACTTGGTGATAAAGATAATTCTGCACTTGTTTTATCAATATTTCCTTGATGGATGGTAATAATCTCAGGGGCTAGAAGTACTTTACTTTTACCTGTTTGGATATAATCAACCGCTTGGTTAATTGCCATTTTTCCTTGTAATACCATTTGATCAGAGTTTGCCATTAATATTTTATGGCGTTTAATGCCTCGATATACCGCATGGCTAAGATAGTGGCTAAGAATTTTAGGACGCTGAGTAATGGTTATATCGGCAACTTCATTGATAGCCATTTCTGCCATAACAGCATTGCCTGCTAAGTAATCTAAGTTTTTATATTTATTTAAAGTATCTTTTAATAATGAAAATTGACTTATCTTTTCATTCAAACCATGTTGTATTGTTACTATTTCAATCGTACTTTTTGCCAATGCGTCTTGTAGCCCTTTTGTTGATTGCAAGCTACCTCCGCCGCTTTTGGGGCCGGGGAACCAAGCAAGTTTCGTTGATTTTGAGTTATTATCTGAGTTGTGCTTGTTAACGAGGTAAGCGCCTAATTTATAGCCCATTTGATACCAAGACACGCCAGTTCGTCCGGTAATATGCTCGGTGGATATTTCGTTAACTAGTGCAAAAACGGGGGTTCGCTTGTTAATTTGAGCCAGCTTTAGGTCTAGTTGTTCAAAGTTCACTGAACCTACGAGTATTGCATCTGCTTGCCAGTCAATACATTGTTCTATTTGTTTTAATTGTTCATCTGTATTTTGATATCCACCGGCTTCAAGTACTTTTAATTTAATAGATCTTTGTTTTGCTTGTTCAGTCATGCCAAAATTGATGCTAAGCCAGTAAGAGTCTTTTAAGTGAGGGTAGACTGCACAAAGCTTAATTGGGCTCTTAATTAATTGATTGTTTATTTTGGCTTGAGTTTGAAGACGAGCTAGAGATGAAAAACTCAATAAGTAATTAAATATAAAGAATAAAACAATTAATCGTATTTTTACTAAAATAACATCATCCTTACATTGATTCGCCGTTATACGAGGAAACTACAGTGTACTTTCGCCGAAGTATAGGCAATAAACTTTTATTTGCCTTTAGTTTTGTTGCTGGTCTATTACTCTTTGTGAGTATTGTTGCATGGAATGGCCTGAGCCTTATTGCCAGTACAGGTGATACGATTATTCAGCAAACGCTACCAACGCTTTCAAGCGCGAGGGCATTGGCTAATATTAGCTTGGAGATCACGCATACTACAACATTATTGAAAAATACCACTGATGAAGCCCAACGACAAGAATTCAGTGATAAATTAGTAAGCTTGCACTTAGCCATTGAAGAAAAGTTCGCTGCACTTGCACTGCTCAATATTAATAATAAAAATTTAGTTGAATTATCTACTCTTAAAAATGAAATTAGCCTAGATATCGATAAGCTTGACAGCACTGCTAAAAATAAAATCATCAATAGAGTGCAATTAGATATATATTTTTCAATTGTAAATAATGCGGTGCATGAAATAAGAGAGCTATCACAATCACAAGTAGCGAACGCAAGCACTTTTGCATTAGTTCGTCTATCAGGGTTGTATGATTTAGTTGGCCAGCCCAAAAATGTACAACAGGCACACCAAGATATTGATTTAATTATTGATGAAGATCTCAATTTACTCGACAAAATGTCAGCATTAGAGCGTCATGCACTTGAATTAGAACAAATTGCTACTTTGGTAACTACTACAGAAAAATTTGAGGCGTTAGATAATCTTACTATCCGCAAGAGTAAGCATTTATTATTGATAAAAAAATTAGTGGGCGCTATTACAGATCCATATAGATTGAACTTGGCGCAGGTATCACTTAATAAATTAGCGCGTTTTGAAAGATTAATAAGCTTACAGCAAACAGAAATTGAGCTTTCACAAAACCAAAACTTACTGCACCAGCATATATCTAAGCAATTAGATCAATTAAATTTTGGCATATTAACACTAGTTAATCGACAAGGTGAGCTTGCCACACGTACCAGTGAGCAGCACCAGAAACTGGTTTCATGGTCACAAAATGTTTTTTTATTTACCACATTATTATCATTGATTGTCATTATTTTTGTTATGTGGAAAGTTGTTTATCAAGGCATTGTTTTTAAACTACAAAAACATACTCATGCGATTGAAAAGTTAGCCGCAGGTGATTTAGAAATCACCGTAGAGCCATCTGTTGATGAAGAATTTAAACATATGGCAAATGCTTTGGATGTTTTTCGTACACATGCGATTAAAAAGCAAAAGCTTGAATATGAGCAGCGTCAAATTGAACAAGAATTACGTCTTCACAAAGATAATTTAGAGCAACTGGTGGACGTAAGAACGCAAGAGCTAACTTCTACTAATGAAAAACTTAACCGTGAATCTCAGGCGCATGCTTTAGCAAAACAGCAAGCGGAGCAAGCTAATCGGGCTAAATCTGTATTTTTAGCCAGTATGAGTCATGAAATACGTACACCAATGAACGGTATGATAGGCACGTTAGAGCGGCTAACCGATACTAAGCTTACGGCAGAGCAGAATAAATTTGCGCAAACAATTTTATATTCTAGTGAAAGCTTACTCGATATTCTTAATGATATTTTAGATTATTCAAAAATTGAAGCGGGCCATATTGAGCTTTCTTACCGCGCTATTGATTTAGTAAAACTGGGTCAAGATGTTGTACAACTTATGACCGCACGAGCTGGGCATAAAACCTTGCAGTTACACTTTGAACAAGACACCGGTATTGATAACTGGCGTTTAGCTGACTTAGGGAAATTGCGACAAGTACTGATTAACTTGATTAACAATGCCATTAAATTTACACAACGAGGCAGTATTACATTATCAATAACAGCAAATGATATAGAGCATCAGGGCAGTTCAAATATAACCTTTGCCGTTACTGATACCGGATGTGGTATTGCAAAAAGTAAGCAAGATGATGTTTTTAAAGCATTTACACAATTAGAAAATTTACAAAGCACCGCAGGCACTGGCTTGGGTTTAGCTATATGTCAGCGGTTAGTATCTGCAATGCATGGACGATTATTTCTAGAAAGTGAAGAAAGTCGTGGCAGTTGTTTTTCGTTTACTATTCCATTGCAGCAGGCGTCAAAACACGAAATTACTGCACAGAAAAGGTTGTTTATGCCGTCAGCAGAATTAACTCAAAAATTTAATGTGCTTATCGTTGAGGATAATGACATTAATCTTGAAGTTGCTTGCGCATTAACTGAAAAGCTAGGACATAAGGTAACTGCAGCAAAAGATGGTGCAAGTGCGCTTAAGATTATGCAAAGTCAGTTATTTGATCTCGCATTACTTGATATTAATTTACCCGATATTGACGGCGTTGCACTATCTCAACAACTTAAAGTTATCGCTCAAGAAAAGCAAACATCTCTGAAAACCATTGCGGTATCTGCTCACGTATTTAATGAAGATATTAAAAAGTTTATTTCATCTGGCTTTGATGGCTTTGTTGCGAAACCCGTACAAATGAAAAAGCTTAAACCGACTATTATAAAAGTAATGGCTAATGTCGACACTCCGGCTATCATTGAAGGCAATAAACCTAGCGTTACGGATGACCAAGATGATGATAATAACCAAATGTTAGCCGCTGAAGCTGAAAGTGTAAGTCAGTATCAAATCATAGATATTAATATTCCTAATCAAGATATTGAGTACTTAGGTGCAAAAAAAATTAAGCAACTTGCGCAATTATTTTGCCAGCAAGTTAATACTGAATATCATGACTTTGCAAATATTCCTATTGCGGCTCAACAGGCCAAGTTGCACAAACTTAAAGGTGCTGCAATTGGTTTGGGATTAGTTAGACTATACCAGCTTTGTAAAGCACTTGAAGTGGCAATTGAAAGGGAAAAGCTGAGTGAACGGCAGCTGCAAGCGATTGCCAAACTTATTAAAGATTCGAAGTATAGACTCAGTAAATATGCTGAGACTCTTTAGCCAAAACTGTGGGTTTACTTTCGTCAAGTTCGAAATCTTTTCAGCATCGTTCAATGACAAAAAAGCCTAGCGAGAATGTTAGGCTTTTAAATTTTTATCAATAGGTGAATAAAGTTAACGTGGGTTATTACTGCGCTTTTTCTTAACAGGGCCTTTAGGCTTTCTGTCATTAAACTGGTTGTCAGAAAAACGCGTTAAGCCTTGTTTCGCTTTTTCACCTGGCTTAGCTTTTTTAGCGGTCACTGGCTTTTTGCCAAAACGCTTCTCTTGCCCTGGTGAAGTCTTATTACCTTGTGCGTTATTTTTACCTTTACCGTTATTTTTATAATGCTGTTGGTTTAACTCTCCACGGGTTTCATTTGGTACTAAACATTCTGGCTTTGAACCAATTAGTTTTCTCGCTAGGCCCATTTTAGTGAAAGCTTGGCGTAATATCGGCCAGTTTGCTGGATCGTGGTAACGTAATATTGCTTTATGTAATCGACGTTGAATAGTACCTTTAGGTACAGGCACCGTGTCACTATTCTTTTTAACATTTTTTAGTGAGTTTATTTCAGTATGATAAAGCGTTGTTGCATTCGCTAACGGCGACGGATAAAAGTTTTGTACTTGGTCGAGCTTAAAGTCATTACGCTTTAACCACAAGGCTAAGTTGATCATGTCGAGATCAGTAGTTCCTGGGTGAGCAGAAATGAAATAAGGGATTAAGTACTGTTTCTTACCGGCAAGCTTAGAATAATGATCAAACATTTCTTTAAATTTGTCATAGCTGCCCATGCCTGGCTTCATCATGTTATTTAATGGGCCTTCTTCAGTATGCTCTGGTGCAATTTTTAAATAGCCACCTACATGATGACTGGCAAGCTCTTTAACGTATTCTGGGTCTTGTATCGCCAAGTCATAGCGTACGCCAGAGGCGATAAGAATTTTCTTAATACCTTTAACTTTTCTCGCTCGGCGGTATAAATTAATGGTTGGCGTGTGGTCGGTGTCTAAATGGCCACAAATAGTTGGCCAAACACATGATGGCTTACGACATGTTGCCTCGGCTTTTTCACTTTTACAATTCAATTGATACATGTTGGCGGTTGGGCCACCCAGATCTGAAATTACGCCAGTAAAGCCAGGTACTTTTTCTTTAATGTCTTCAATTTCTGCGATGATTGAATCTTCACTGCGACTTTGAATAATTCGACCTTCATGCTCAGTAATTGAACAGAACGTACAACCACCGAAACAGCCACGCATGATATTAATTGAGGTCTTAATCATATCGTAGGCAGGTATTTTTGCTTTACCGTAAGCAGGATGAGGTACACGTTGGTAAGGTAAACCAAATACACCATCCATTTCTGCTTCAGATAGGGGCTTAGCTGGAGGGTTTAACCAAATCATTCTGCTGCCATGTTTTTGTACTAATGGCTTGGCAGACGTCGGGTTTACTTCTTGATGAAAAATACGTGAAGCATGGGCGTAAAGCACCTTGTTATCTCGAACTTGCTCGAAAGTTGGCAAGTTAATATAAGTAGTTTCCCAAGGCTTCTTTTTCTTATCCCAACTGTCATTTTGTAATTTTTTCGCTCGGTATTCACCAAGCTGAATAGGTTGCGCTGTTTTAGTGACATCTTTGGCTATTTCACCCGTAACGTCCTTGCCTTCTTCTGAACAGGTTTTGGTTGAAATCTCTTGGTAAGGACTGATGATAGGGTCAATTTTTCCTGGCTTATCAATGCTGCGAGAATCAATGCCTTTCCAATTTGGTAATACTTGATTCGTTAAAAAGGCACTACCACGTACATCAGTAATACTTTTAACTTCCTCACCGTTGGCTATTCTATGGGCAATTTCTATTAACGGTCGTTCGGCGTTACCGTAAACTAATAAGTCAGCTTTTGAGTCGAATAATACCGATTGACGGACTTTATCAGACCAATAATCGTAATGAGCGATACGACGTAAACTCGCTTCAATACCACCAATAATAATTGGCACGCCTTTATAGGCTTCTTTACATTTTTGAGTGTAAGCGGTTACGGCGCGATCGGGGCGTTTGCCACCTTCGTCATTAGGGGTATAGGCATCGTCATGGCGCATGCGACGTTCAGCGGTATAGCGATTGATCATCGAGTCCATATTACCCGCGGTAACACCAAAAAATAGATTTGGCTTACCAAGTTGCATAAAGGCGTCTTTTGATTTCCAATCAGGTTGGGCAATAATGCCAACACGAAAACCTTGTGCTTCAAGCATTCTGCCAATAATTGCCATACCAAAACTTGGATGGTCAACATAAGCATCGCCGGTAACGAGTATAATATCGCAACTATCCCAGCCTAGAACATCCATCTCTTTTCGAGACATAGGTAAAAATGGCGCCGTTCCATAGCATTCCGCCCAATATTTTGGATAGTCGAATAGTTTTGGAGTTGTTTTTTGTGTTGACGCTAAATTCATACCATACCTAAATTAGATTCTAAACTGTGGCTTTACGCACATTACGCCATCTCATTATGGCTCATTTATCCGCATTTAAACTGTATTGATGATCAATATCACATTTAAGCGGCGCGCGATTATAGCAAAGTAAATGCTTAAGCCCAAATAATCAGTTCATTAAGTAAAAGAGAAGCTGTTAGGGCTTATTATAGGTAAAAATTAATCTTGGTGATTTTCTTGAAATGAATTGAAGTGCTTTAGATAAAGCAAACGTAATAATATGTGCTTCTTAAGAGTGAAGCCGAGTACGTTTACCCTTACATATTATAGTGTAAAGGCAAACGTATCGTATTATATTTTACAAGCGCCTTGACTTAATATCTGCAAAGCAGAACGCAATTTGTCTTCGGCAACATAACCGCGTTTCTTTAAAAGTAACTCTCCACTACCGTCATATATTAATGTTGTTGGCGATGCTTGGTATCCACCAATGCTACGCAAAAACTTACTATCAGCAATAAATGCAGGTATCGCATTGTGATAATTTTTAAGAGTTTGCTTTAGCTGGCGTCTATTACCATTAGCACCAATTAAAGCAACATTTATTGAGTCATTACATTGTTCAAATACCTTTGCCATTGTAATGCCTTGCTTTTTACACCAACTACATTCCGGCTGAAAAATCATCGTTACCGTTGCCAGATCGTTTGTTTGTATTCGAACGCTTGTATCAGCAGGTTTTAGTGATTTTAGCGAAAATTGAGCAGCACTAACATAATTTACCATTACGATGGCACTAGCAATGACTAGTACCATCTTGATTTGTAGCCAATTTATCTTAAGATAAAAAAGTTTCATGAATATTATTCAATATATAATTTAAAGCTTTATTTCAATGCCAGCGTACATTTCGCGGCCATGTAGCGCACCGTAAATATAAGCAACATCGTAACCACCGTTAGCATCATAAAACAGTGGCGTATCACCATTGTCTATTTGTGTTTCTTCAAACACATTAGAAACGCCAGCATAAATTTTTGTGTGCCCAGTTAATTGATATTGCACTTTAATGTCTGATGTCGTGAAGGCGTCGCCTACTAATGCTTTGGCGGTGCTTGTGTCGTTCAATTTATTAAAACCTTCATAACCATATTCAGCTAAATCTTTCTCACCAAACCAAACCGTTGACCAGAAAACTTTGAGGTTATCTTTTTCATATTGCAGTTCAATACTGGCGCGTTCTTCAACAGGGGCAATAGCATAAGATGATTTAAAATTATTATCGTAATTGAATTTCTCAATACCAATGTTTACGGTAAAATTTTCTGTAACGTTGTAACCTGCAGTAACATCAAAAGTTGTTACGGCTGCGCTGTCTTCAAGCTGTGTTAACAATGGTACACCGTTAGCATCTTCTTCAAGGCTAGCCAAATTATCTACAGAAGAATGTGCAATAGATGCTGTTACCGCCAAGGTTTCATTGTCATAATTTAGTGAATAACTGGCTGAAAGTGATTCTTCTAGAGAGTCGATATCGATTTGATAACCTAGTTCGGCATCTAAAATTCCGTGATCAGTTTCAAAAAATGATAAAGGTGCGCGATAGCCTCGACCCGTTGAAAAGCGAGATGTTAGTTCTTCATTGTGGAAATAACGAATATCTAAACGTGGCGCAATAAAGGTTTCATCAATTTCAGTGCCTACTTTTTCAGGGTCAGTAAAGTCAGCTGTTATTTGGTCAATACGAACGGCAATTGCTACTTCAAACTCTTCCAACGGTGTCCACGTGTCTTGAAAGAAAAGACCGATGGTATCGTAATCAAAGGCATCACTTTGATATGCCGCAACGGCTTCTAATGCATCTGTTGATGAGCGCATTTCCTCTCGGCGGCTATCAATACCGAACGTTATAAAATGTTCATCCGATAATTCCATATCAAACTTTGCACGGGCATACCACATGGTATCGTCTGCCTGATAATCAATACCTTCATAAAAAGAGTCTTGTTTATGCTTAGCATAACTAACTGCAAACTCAGCAACAGTATAGTCACTGATTTCAGTTAAGTATTTGATATAGGCTTCATCACGTGAGGTATCTATCCATTCCGTTGTTTCCCATGGCTTACCGATATAATCATTGCGCACATCATCATCAACGAATAATTGCTCTGATTCCACTTGGTCATAGCCAGCAAGTGCAGCACCAATAGATTTAACACCTTTGCCTAGAATAGGACCACCAAAAATTTCAGATTGCACTTTAGATATACGTAATTGAACGTTACTTGTGTCTGAAAGATCTTGAGTAATAAATGATGTTAACGAAAGGTTTTCAATAAACGGTGCTTCGCTGACTCCATTTTCATCATGATCCTCTTGATCTTGCTTGTCATATTGGCCAATTAAGGTAATACCCGTTTTACCATCATCCGAAATGTTTGTTGCCATGCCTTTCATGGCCGTAAAGTCATGTGAGCCTTTAGCAAAGTCAAACGTGGCAGTATTTTCATAAGCTTCTTTGGTGATTATATTGACCGTACCACCAATGGCTTCAGGTGCTATTAACGACGCGCCAGCACCTCGTGCAACTTCAATCCGATCAACACCCGTTGTTGCAATAGCATCAACGGCATAAAAACCAGAAATAAGGGTATGCGTCGGTAAGCCATCAACAAGTATTGTGGTATGCTCACCTTTCATGCCATTTAGCATAATACGTTTAACACCACACATTGAACATTCATTTGAGACATTAACGCCCGGCTCATTATTAATAGCAGCTGTTAAGCTTAGGGCATTTTTATTTTCTATCGTTAATGCATCTAGTATTTCAGTTTGTTGAATAACATCCTTTAGGCGGCCGGCTTGATCAAGTTTCTGTCTAAAGCTACGAATTTCGATAACTTCTACATCACTACTTTTTGTTGCACCTTCTTCTGCATAAGTGGTTAAAGGCGTGATTAAAGGTAAACTTGTCGCAATTGCAAGGTATAAAGGAGATAGTTTTTTCATTTGTTACTCAATCTTCAATGTTCAAAAGGAATGACTATTAATATGAGTGTTAATGTAAATTATTATCGTTTGTATTTTGTTGATGCAAGTCAACCTTTGCGTGCACTGTGCTAATTTTTTAGATATTTAAAAGGCGATTAGCAATTTGGCTGTTTATTGATTTAATCTCAGCGTTGCTTCTATCTCATTGACCTTATAAAAATGCGCATTGGTCTTGTTGTACAACACTTTCATTGAAAATTAGCTCATTGCTTAGTATAAATAGGCGTTAGTATTGTGATTAAGCACATTATTAATAAATTTGTACTTTATTAAAGATTAATTAACAATTTTTCAAGCGTTTAGATAAATATAACGATGAGGTCAACGAAGCTTATTGTTATTAACCCATATAACTAACAGAAGTTATCCACTACAAGTAAAAATAAATTATGAAATTACAATTAATTGCCGCTGCTATTAGCCTTTCTTTAGTTGCTTGTGCATCTACAGAACAAAAAAAAGCTGCGTTGGAAAATAACGCTTCAGCGCCGAGTGAAGTTACTGCAGCACCTGCCGTAGGTGTTACCAGTTCAACAACGATTACTTTAGAAAAAATCATGTCAAATCCTGATTGGATGGGACGTTCACCTGAGTCATGGTACTGGGGTGATGACAGCCAAACCGTTTTCTACAAGCAAAAGCGTGCAGGTAATCCGCTACGAGATTTAATGCAAAAGAATGTAAGCACCCAAGGTAATGGTAATTTAGTTAAATTAGCGCAAATGCATGTTGTTGCAGACAGCAATGCGGTTTTAAATAGTGACGGTACACATGAAGCCTATGCATTTGAAGGCAATATTTTTGTTAAAACGTTAGCAACACAAAAAGTTCAGCAATTAACTTACACATCAGCGGTTGAATCATCGGTAATGTTTTTAACCAATGGTAATGTGGCTTACCGTGTCGGTAATATATTTTACGCGCATGATATGACTAGCCAAAAAATTATTGAGTTAGCTAACTTAGAAATGACTGATGGCAGAAAACCAAACGTGGCACCAGTGAGTTATATTGCTAAAGAGCAAAATGAGCTTATTGAATATGTTGCATTGCAGCAGCGTAATAAAGACCTACGCGCTGAGCAAAAACGTCAATTGCGAGTAAAAAATAGCACAGTAACACAAACTAATTTTTACTTAGGTAAAGGCAATCGTGTAGTACATGCAAGCCTTTCCCCAGCTGGCGATAAAATGGTAGTTAGTGTGGCTCCGGCAAAGTCTTCTCGCGAAGACAGCGATATTATGCCGAATTATATTGCCAATGATGGTCATGTAAAAGCAGAAAAAGTACGTGCTCGTGTGGCGAATAACCGTCAATATTCTGAACAGCTATATGTACTAGATTTGGCACAAGGCACCAAAGAGCTGCTAAATTACGATACTTTACCTGGCTTTGACGAAGACGTTTTAGCCAGTGTACGTAAAGAAAACTATGCCCGTGAAGGTAAGAAATATAAATCAGAAAAATCAGCACGTAATATTCATGTAATGCAGGCATGGAACCCAATTAAGTGGCAAGAGAACGGCTCACAAGTTGCTATTATGTTAGAAGCTTGGGACAACAAAGATCGTTGGATCAGTACCGTTGATTTTGAAAAGAAAGCTTTAGTACCTCAACACCGCTTACATGATGATGCATGGATTAACTATACCTTCAATGAGTTGGGCTGGTTAGATAATACAGATAGCTTGTATTACCTTTCAGAAGAAAGTGGTTATGCGCATTTATACGTTAAGCCGTTAAATGGTAAAGCAAAAGCCTTAACATCAGGAAGCTTTGAAGTTAACGACTTAACAGTTTCTGCTGATGAGCAAAGCATTTACTTTAAAGCCAATAAGAAACATCCTGGTATTTACGAAATATACAAAGTTGATGTTAATTCAGCGAAAATAACAGTATTAACTGACTTAGGTGGTATGAATGATTATTCATTGAGCCCAGATGAGTCGAAGTTATTGCTTGAGCACTCTGAAATTACTATGCCCCCAGAGCTTTATGTGAAAGATATTGCAAACAATGCCGAAGCAATTCGTTTAACTCATACCGTTTCTGAAGAGTTTCTTGCTATGCCTTGGGCGGCGCCGAATGTTGTTGCCATTGAATCCTCACATCAAGAACAACCAGTTTATTCAAAAGTTTATCTACCAAAAGGTTACGACCAAAATACCGCTAAAAATAAAGCGGTTATGTTTAGCCATGGTGCCGGTTATTTACAAAACTCACACTTAGGTTGGTCAGGTTACTTCCGTGAATATATGTTTCATAGCATGTTAGTTCAACAAGGCTATGTGGTGATTGATATGGATTACCGTGCATCGAAAGGCTATGGTCGTGACTGGCGTACCGCAATTTATCGTCATATGGGTAAGCCTGAAGTACAAGATATGCGTGATGGTGTTAACTGGTTAGTTGAAAATGCTAATGTTGATGCTAAACGTGTGGGTACTTACGGTGGCTCGTATGGTGGTTTCTTAACGTTAATGTCGATGTTTACTGATCCTGACTTATTTCAATCTGGCTCAGCATTGCGTTTAGTGTCTGATTGGGCATATTACAATCATGGCTATACGTCGAATATTTTAAATATGCCGGGTGATGACGCAATTGCTTATGAGCGTAGTTCACCAATTTATTTTGCTGAAGGTTTAGAAAAACCACTACTGATTAACGCGCCTATGGTTGATGACAACGTGTTCTTCCAAGATACCGTACGACTAGTTCAGCGTTTAATTGAATTGGAAAAACAAGATTTTGAAACCGCTATCTATCCAGTCGAGCCACATGGTTTTGTACAACCAAGTTCATGGTTAAATGAGTATCGTAGAATTTATAAGTTATTTGAAAATACCTTGTAAAGCTGCTAGAAAGTGCTCGACAACATTTGAATGATTAAGGCCTCTTCGGAGGCCTTTTATATAACGGCAACAATATATTTTAAAGCATTGATGTCTTGATAAAAGTGGTTATTATTTCGTAGGCATAAGCTTAAATTTCCACTTGTTCCATATCGTTTCGTAGGTGTTATCTAGATAAATACTTTCTAACTTATCGGCTAAATGCGTAATTGTAGTATCATCGGTTTGAGGGCTACAGGCGAAGAAAAAATTTAACGGCAAAGCGTCAATTTTAAATACACGTTGTAGCTTGTTGATATTCGCACCGACTAGCTGAGCCCTATAATTAATCGTTGTATCATCCGCAACGATTAAATCAATTTCTGGGCGAGTAATTAATAGGTTGATCAACGACTCGGTATTATTTAAAACATATAGATGTTTATCTTCTTCAAAGCCTAGCTCCATTAAGCCTGTATGGCCTATATCATTGCGATTTACCGCGAGAGTATATTTTTTTACATCCTCCAGACTATTAACTTTAATATTTTTATCCTTAAGTGCCCACACCACTGTATTGTTAACTTTTGAAATAGGACCAACCCATTTAAATAGCTTCTCACGTGAAGGCAGACGAGCTACTGAAAAGATGCAGTGATTAGGTTTTCTCTGTGCTAGTTTATATGCACGAGCCCATGGATAGCTTTTTAGCGAATAGGTAAAATGGCTACGAGCCATTATTTCTTCAATAATATCAACGGCAAATCCTGATATTGATTTGTCTTCAGCGACAATTTGATAAGGCGGTAAGTGCTCGGTAACTATTTGAATGACTGGATCTTTAATAGAATCAGCAATACTAAAAGGGGAAGTAGAGGACAATAAAGCTAACGCTAGTGTGATATATAATATTTTTTTAATTCTGCTACTACGTACACCTTTTTTGATGGTTACGTAAGGTAAAGTAAATTTTTTTTTGCAAAGCACTTAAATACCCTTATTTAAAACAATGCTACTAGACAGCAAGAATATATCAGTTGAAAATAGATTGGTTTATTTTTAATCAAGTTTATTCATCATATACAAGTTTTATCTTTTTTGTCAGGCAAATGATATTTAATGGCGGTTGAAAGAATAACTATTATTTCAGGTCATCTATTTATACATGGTTAGTATTACTAATAAATATATCAATAACACCATTTAACGAGGTATACATGGACAACATGCTCGGCTTCTTAGAAACTCTCTCGGCATTTTTTATTTTCCTTTTAGCGTTAGGTATTTTCGCTATTATCTATATGTATATTGTTGATCGAATGCAGAACAAGCACGCCATCCGACGAAACTATCCGGTCATTGGTCGTTTTAGGTATCTATTTGAAAAGCAGGGCGAATTTTTTCGACAGTATTTTTTTGCTATGGATAGAGAAGAGTTACCGTTTAATCGTGCCGAGCGTAGTTGGGTTTACCGTGCGGCAAAAAATGTTGATCGAACCATCGCTTTTGGCTCAACACGAAACTTAGAGCCCACCGGTACTATCATGTTCATGAATTGTGCGTTTCCAACCTTAGAAGAAGATGCTGTACCGCCGAGCACGATTACTTTTGGTCAGGGCTGTAAAACTCCGTACAGTACCGATTCACTATTTAATATTTCAGCGATGAGTTTTGGTGCTTTATCAGCGCCGGCGGTAAAAGCACTATCCAACGGTGCTGCAAAAGCGGGCTGTTGGATGAATACCGGCGAGGGAGGCGTAAGTGAGCATCACCTAGCCAGCGGCGCTGATATTATTTACCAAATTGGTACAGCAAAGTATGGCGTTAGCGATGGCAATGGAAACTTGTGTGATGAGAAATTAGCTAAAATGGCTGCAAAGCCACAAATAAAAATGTTTGAAATTAAGATGAGTCAAGGCGCTAAGCCTGGCAAAGGGGGGATTCTACCAGGTAAAAAAGTCACTGCGGAAATTGCTGAAATTCGCGGTATTGAACAAGGGCAAGACTCGATAAGTCCGAATGCTCACCGAGAAATTAAATCAGTAAAAGATATTTTGACCATGGTGAATCATATACGTGATGTTACAGGGAAACCCGTAGGGTTTAAAGCTGTTATTGGTGAGTCATTATGGCTTAGAGAGCTCCTTGAAGAAATTAATCTCCAAGGAGCAGAATTTGCACCTGACTTTATTACCATTGATAGTGCTGACGGCGGCACGGGCGCTGCGCCGCAACCTTTAATGGATTACGTGGGGTTACCGTTAAAAGAAAGCTTGCCATTAGTGGTTAATTTACTGGTGGAGTATGGTTTGCGTAAACGTATTCGAGTGATCTGTGCAGGTAAGCTAATCACGCCATCAAAAGTTGCTTGGGCGTTGGCGGTTGGTGCCGATGCAATTAACTCAGCAAGAGGCTTTATGTTTTCACTAGGCTGTATTCAAGCGCTGCAATGTAATAAAGATACATGTCCGACAGGTATTACTACGCATAATCTTAAATTACAGCGAGGCTTAGATCCTAAAGACAAAGCCGAACGCGTGGCTAATTATCATAAATATATCCAATACGGTGTTGGTTTGTTAGCGCACTCTTGTGGTGTAACACACGCAAGAAAGCTCGAGCGTCGTCACGTACGAATTATTCAAGATAATGGCTTATCGGTTGCGTTAGATAAGCTATACCCTTACAAGTAAGCAGGCGAATAAGATAATTAACGAGTTTTTTTCTTATCTATCATGTAACAAATAATATATGCCAGTAAACCACCGATAGCGCCGAATAGGTGAGCATCGGTGGCAACACTTGATTCGATAAATGATTCAACATCAGCACTCGCTCCATAAAATTGCTCATGCGCTATTTTTAAAATGACACCAATGAGCAATAAATATCCCGTCTTCTCCTTGTGCTTTATATCCATTAAAGCGCCCCAAACAAAAAAGCCATGCAATATACCTGATAAACCAACGTACAAACTAATATCTAACGAGTACCAATGAATGCCAAAGCCACAAACAATGGCACTGGTCAAAAAAATTATCAGATAGTTTTGATGCTGGTAGTACTGGCCATGTAGTGTCCAAAGCAAAATGACAGCAGCACCGTTAAGCAAAAAATGGTTACCATTGGTATGTAAAAAGTGCCCCGAAAGTAAACGATAATATTCGCCTTGTGTCACTAAGTCGCGATTATAAATAAGCAGATCAGCTATTTGTTCATCAAATACAAAAGCAATTAATGCAAAAATAAGCACAATTAACGGACACAGAATATGAATAGTTTGTACAGGTAAAGATTTAAATTGCAGCATGCTAAGTGTATTTTTCAAGTGAGGCATATAACGATGTATAGCACTGTAGCAGTTGCCCTTGGTATTAGAAACTGTAGCTTTATAAAATACGATAGAGTGGTTGATAATCGTACTATTCATTAAGGTGGTGTACAAGTTCGGTTGTCTTTAGTGATAATAATGATAGATAGTGCTGTGTAATGTAATAAATTACTTAAACTCGTTATGAAAGTTACGTAAACTTGCGGTAGTTATTATTTTTTATTAGTTACCAATGTCTAGAATCCTTTGCCAGCAATGTCACCGACCAGAAAAAGCATGTATTTGCGCTTTTGCGATTAAAACTGATAATCATATACATGTGGTTGTTTTACAGCATCCAACTGAAGTGAAACAGAGTAAGGGTACAGTGGCTTTACTACAGCAATCATTAGTGAATTGCGAAGTTATTGTCGGAGAATCATTTGATGATACTGATAATCTGTCTGCGTTGCTAAGCCATTATGGCGATCAGATCGCTTTGTTATATCCAAGTGAAAATGCAATAGAGCTTGAGTTTAGTTCGAAGCAAAGACCTGATACTCATACAGGTGAACTATCGATAGAGACTAATAACATTAAATGTATAGTTATACTCGATGGAACTTGGAAAAAGTCCTACCGTATGTTTATGCTAAACCCTAGTTTACATGACATTAAACATCTTGTTTTACCCTCGGGCATCGAAAGCCTTTATCATATTCGAAAAACTAAAAAAGATGGTGCCTTATCGTCGTTAGAAGCATGTTGTCATGCCTTGGCCCTACTTGAAAATAATCGAGGAAAATATCAACTGTTACTAAATAACTTTGTGAAGTTTAATCAGTTTCAGCAATCATTTAATCAACGAAATAATAATTTTATCAATACATTGTGAGAATAATATTTTATTTTACTATATATTAGTAAATTCTAATGTAGTAATGAGCTATAAAGCCAATAATTGGCAATTAAGGAATATCATGTCAAATTCAGCCGCAAAAGGGCTATTATCAGTATTGCTTATCTCGACAAGCTTGATGGTATTTGCTGAACCAGGTAAGAAGCGCGAAGACCGCGAACCCGAAGCTGCAACAGGAGTAATCGAAAAACAAACTGTTTACGCCAATCATGCAATGGTGGCTGCAGCAAATCCTTATGCTAGTGAAGCGGGTTTTAATATCCTTAAGCAAGGTGGTAGTGCAGTTGACGCGGCAATCGCAGTACAATTAGTTTTAACCTTAGTCGAGCCGCAATCTTCAGGTATTGGTGGTGGCGCTTTTATGTTGCACTGGGATAATAAGTCTGAACAACTGACCACCTTTGACGGCAGAGAAACGGCACCAGCCTCAGCAACTACCGATATGTTTTTAGAAAAAAATGGTCGAACGATGCCATGGATAAAAGCGGTCGTTGGCGGACATTCAGTCGGTGTACCAGGAGTTTTAGCAAGTCTTAAAAAGGCTCACGATAAATACGGTAAATTGCCTTGGCAAACATTATTTAAAGATGCGATAGCGTTGGCTGAAGGTGGCTTTATTGTTTCACCTCGATTAGAAAAACTAGTGACTCTTGAATTTAACCCTGGCATTACTAAGTTGGCGAATATAAAAAATTATTTCTTCCCAAATGGTAAGCCAATAAAGGCAGGGCAACGTTTAAAGAACGCTAAACTAGCAAAGGTTTATCGTAGCTTGGCAAAAGAGGGGATTAGTGCATTTTATCAAGGGTGGATAGCAAAAAAGATAGTTAATGCGGTACAAAATTCAGCGATTGCCCCTGGCCGTTTAACAATGGCCGATATGAAAAATTATCAAGCAAGAGAGTTACCTGCAGTTTGTGGCCCTTATCGAGAATATAATGTTTGTGGTATGGCACCACCAAGCTCTGGTGGTGTTGCCGTTATTCAAATATTAGGTCAATTAGAAAAATTTGATATTGCTCGCTTATCAATGGCGGATGCAGAATTTTCGCATTTGTTCACGCAAAGTTCGCGTTTAGCTTTTGCTGATCGTAATCGTTATATTGCCGATAGTAGTTTTGTTACAGTTCCGACCCAAGGGCTGGTTGCAAAGCCTTACATGGCAGAACGTGCGATGCTAATTAATACTAACAAAGACATGGGGGCTGCTCAGGCAGGAAGTCCAGAAGGAGCACTTGCTCAGGCTGATGATAATGCTTTCGAATTACCGTCAACGAGTCATATTTCAATTGTTGACCAAGAAGGTAACGCTATTTCGATGACAACGAGTGTTGAAATGGGCTTTGGTTCAGCAGTAATGGTTGAAGGCTTTATTCTCAATAACCAGTTGACAGACTTTTCGTTATCGCCCAAAAGAAATGGTCACTGGGTGGCTAATCGCTTAGAGCCTGGAAAAAGGCCACGTAGTTCAATGGCACCAATGATGGTTTTTAATCAAGATAAGTCACTTAAACTGGTTCTTGGTTCGCCGGGTGGAAGCCGTATTATTAATTATGTAGCGCAAACGATGATTGCAATGCTTGATTGGCAGTTAGACCCGCAATCAGCAATAAACCTACCAAAATTAACTAATCGAAACAAAGTTACTACTTTAGAAAAAGGTACGAACTTAGTAAAGATTAAACCAGCGCTTGAAGCTAAAGGTCACAAAGTTCTTATTCGTGACTTAAATAGCGGTATTCAAGCTATTGAAGTAACCAAAGAAGGTTTACGTGGCGGCGCAGATCAGCGTCGAGAGGGGATAGCATTAGGCTTTTAATTAGGTCTATATATTAAAAAAGGCGCCGTTATGGCGCCTTTTCTTTATTTAAAAATAAATTTTAAAATGGATCTTTTAAAATTTTATCGACTACCCAATTACCACTGACTTGAATCATCGATAAGCGCTTTACGTCTTTTATACGGTCGTTATTGTAATGTCCATCGAAGTAAACGGTTATTACTGCACTATCTTTAAACTGTTCTCTTACTTTTACACCGCTATCGTCAGGCGTTATTTCAACCTTGTCGTATGACATGTTAAACAAATGTCGAGCAACGGCTTTAGGTGATTTGTAATGTAAAATGATACGAGATAATTGCGGGCTACAAACCGAGGCAGATTTTTTAATATTTTTTTCATTATATAAAGCATTAAAAAATTCAATGGCAACAACTTCTGGGTTGTCAACATCACTAATAACATCTTTGTCAGACTCACCACAGCCTAAAAGTAGTAATGTGAAAGCTAGAAAGATAATTTTTAAATAATTCATAAGGTAATGGGTATCTATATGGAGTTATTCATATACTACCGTAATTATTGCGAGAAAATCTAGGGGCTTATTAATCTTTCAAGAGGAAATGAGTATAAGAAGGGCATGTTTAAATATTAGATGAGTTGCTATCTGTGAAAGTTGCTAGCTATATAAAGATAATAAAGACTCACTTGGTGAAAAGTGAGCCTTGAGTTTTTTAGTGTCGAGCAATGATTATTGCACAAGCTCTTCATCAGTAAATGAATCAGAAAATAACGCGCTTGAAAGGTAACGTTCAGCTGAACTAGGTAAAATAACAACAATGTTTTTACCTGCGTTTTCTGGTCGCTCGGCAATACGTTTAGCGGCAACTACTGCTGCACCTGATGAAATACCAGCAAGAATACCTTCTTCCTTCATTAAACGATGTGTCATCGCCATAGCATCATCATTTGACACTTGCTCAACAGCATCAACAATTGAAAGGTCCAAGTTGCCTGGAATAAAGCCGGCACCAATACCTTGAATTTTATGAGGGCCAGGTTTTAATACCTCACCTGCCATTGCTTGAGTGATCACAGGTGAGTCTGTTGGTTCAACTGCAACCGATGTTATTTTATGCTCAGCAACGCTTTTTAAATAACGGCTGGTACCGGTAATTGTTCCACCAGTACCCACACCAGCGATAAAGAAATCAACCTTGCCTTTAGTGTCTTGCCAAATCTCTGGGCCAGTGGTTTTTTCATGGATTTCTGGGTTAGCAGGATTATCAAACTGCCCTAGAAGTACAACGTTTTCAGGATCAGCATCTTTAATTTCTTGTGCTTTAGCAATTGCTCCACCCATACCTTTAGCACCGTCTGTTAGTACTAATTTTGCGCCTAAAGCAATTAATAGTTTTCTACGCTCTAAGCTCATAGTACTTGGCATAGTTAAGGTAATGTCATAGCCACGTGCCGCAGCAACAAATGCCAGTGCAATACCTGTGTTACCACTGGTTGGCTCTATAATAGACTTCCCTGCAGTAAGTAAACCTTTCCTTTCAGCATCCCAAATCATATTAGCGCCGATACGACATTTCACACTAAAGCTAGGATTGCGAGCTTCTATTTTTGCGTAGATATTCGTACCATTATCGCCATTAATAATACGATTTAATTTTACCAGTGGAGTATTGCCAATCGCAGTAGAGTTATCTTCAAATATTGTCGACATTATTTGTTCCCGTTTCATCAGTACTAATAGTGCTTTAATACTGAATTATTAATTATTGTATGAGCGAATTAACAGATGCTACTTCAATGTAGTTAATTCTTTGTAATAAGGTTAACGCTTTATGGCAGAAAAAGAAGTGATATTTAGATATCTTATATGCCAAAAAGGAATAGATATCCAACTTTTTAGTGGTTGTTGAACTTTGTTAATATTTTCAGCTGTAAGTGGGCTTTAGTATAAATAATGCATAATGAAGAAAGTTTGCTTGTTCCAACCAAGTGAAACTTTGTTACAGCTAGCGTTAAAAAATTTTAAGCAAAAACTAGAAGTCTATCGCTAGAGCAAATTGAGAAATGCGTAATCTGTTTACTTTTAAAGTTAATTAAACCTTTTTAGATAGTCATTAGCTGCTACTTTTGTATCGAGTACTTAGTGCGAATATTCGAGTACTGATAGTACCGATATATTTTTCGATAATTCTATTTTGACGGTTATTACCGATAAATTTCTTTAGCTGAATGTTGAACTCATTGCGCAAAATTTCGTCATTAAAACCAACGTAGGCATTAACTTCTGGTATTAAGTCATGGCGTTTTATCATTGAAGAATAGTTATCAATTAATGGGAATAAACCGTTACCTGCTAGCTCACTTTGTTCTTGGTACATCTTCAAAAAATAATAGAAAATATAATAGTCTAATACTACTGCATCATATCGGGCCATTAATAACATTTCAGGAAATTTTGACATGTCATGCAATTCGGTATAATTAGCTTGTTTTGTTGCTTGATGAAATGCTTCACCGAAATACCCTGTAGCACCTTGAAAACTTACAATGCGCAAACCTTGTAAGTCAGTAAAACTGTTAATGGCTAACCGACTCTTCTTTAGTGAAAAAATCATTGGACGATATTGAATAAAGGCATTAGAAATAAAAATGTTATCACTATCCTTTTGAAAAAAGGTGGGGAGAAAAGCATCCGCTTCTTTTTTTTTCACTTGCTCCATAGCACGCTTTAACGGAGAGAATTCGACAGTTATGTTATGGCCCATATCCGTTAGAATGGTTTTTACAATGTCGATATCAATGCCAGTACCATTCGCAGCTATCATATGAGGAGGGGCATTTGAGCTAAAAATAACAAGTTCACGACTATTGGCATGACTAAATGTTAATAATATCAGTATGAAGGGTGATATTAATTTTAACGCTAAAACATATATCTTAAGCATAATAATTTCTCCCTTAAAGCAACAGCCAATAAGTGTGACACCCTTGCTTGGTAAAACAGCTAAAGCAATTAACCTTACGGTATAAAGACTTTAGCACTTTACGGTTAGGTTTATATTATTACCTCATCGTGCTGAAGTATCACGTTTTTCAAATTTTAATATGAACTAGCTAAGGTAGCCAAGCATAGCTAATTTTACTATAAATTGTTCGTTGATTACGCTCTAAACTTTTCAAATTATCATCTTGATAACTATTGTCAGAATAGCCAAGATAAAAGACCGTCTGAGGGTTTAACTTATAAGCATAGATAAGTTGTGTTGAAAGTCTGTTATCTTTTGCGGAATACGCTGCTGCATTATTATCTAAGTTAAAATCAATATCAGTGTAAACAACATTAAATTTAAGATAGCTGTTAACATTAAACTGGTATGAAACCCTAAGTTCAGTCAAATTTTCGGTGTATACATTAGCACTCTCTGCTTTTAATTCACTGTAGGTATGTGAAAAATCAAACTCCAAGTGTTTATTTATATTGTAGCTAACGTTGCCGTAAAGTACGGTAATATCGCCCAATCTGTCGTTATCATAATCAATTTTATCGCCTAAAGTCAGTTCTAATTCCGTAGAAAGCTGTGGTGTTGGCTGAATTGTACCGTACACGACAACTTGATTTTCCTGAAAACGCTTAGTATTGCCGTCAATACTATTATTAATAGTTAAACTAGCGTCTAATTCATGTCGACGTAAGCCTATTTTATCGGCTGCTACGACCATTACATCAACAAATGACAGCATTGGCCCGTCAATATTAAAGCTACTAGAAACTGAGCGCTCTAATAACTCACCATTCTCGTTATGGAGAATTTGCCATTGACCTGCGAATTTCATTTCCTGCCAGATACTTTCAGGCTCACCGTAGAACAAGCGATTAACTAAGACTTTACTTTTTTGATAATCAGCGCGTGGCATAAAGCCTAAGTCGGCACGAAATTTATCCCCAATCTCTTGATGCTCGGCATCAACTTCCCAGTATTCAGAATTATGTGCATATTCAATTTTAAATGCTTGATCGGTAAACTTTTCTTCATTGCCGCTTAAGGTCATGCTTGCGGAGTCTTGAGTATCAGCAAAAAGTATTTGGGCCTGAAATGAATTAGAGTCATTTAAACGATATTTAGAGTCAATACCTGAAACATAGTTATGATAATTATCAGTTTGACGTAGAGTGCTGACCACGCCAAATGAGAGATCTTCGTTAACATCGTAACGGTACTTTATTGCGCCAGACTCGCTTTCCTCTGCTAAAGAAATTAATCGGGAGCCTGTATTACCGGGCAGTATAATGTTGGTTTGCGTATCATTGGTTATGAACGCACCGTAGTTATGATTACCTTGGGTGCCGGTAAGTTTTGCACCGTATTCAGGATCAGCGATATTACGGGTATAAACTAAGTCGAAGTTGCTGGAAAAATATTCTGAGTTTTCAACAAAAAATTGACGTTTCTCGTCATAAAACAATGAAAAGGTCTTATTGACGCTTAATTGCCCTGCGTCTGATTCGACATTAGAAAAGTCAGGGTTAATCGTAACATTCAATAGCGTGTTGGCATTGATACCCCAACGAAGATCAAGACCCGCGTCAATATCATTCTCACTATGCCAGTCGTCATTACCAGCAAAAATATCACGCTTTTCATTTCTATTGGCGACTAGAGTCGGTGTTAACATTAAATTTTTACTGGCTTTAGCATTTTTAAAGCCCGTAACTTCTGGTATTTGACATAACCAACAGGCATCGTCTCGATCAAGTTCTATATGTGATATGCGTAAGCGTGCATCTCGAGGATAAAGTCGAATTAATTCCATCGCCCAAGTTTTTATTTCATTGGTGTCGTCAAAATTTAGGATATGGTAAGGAATCGCCATTTCTACTTGGAAACCAGTCCCTGTTACTTTACCAACAGACTCCCAAATACCATCCCATGCTGAGTCAGAGTTTCCGGTCATTTCATTGGTAATTCTGTCGTGTTGAACACCGTATGGGTTGACAAAAAAGTCGTAATTTAATCGACGATTATTGTACGTGTCGAGCTTAAAACCGACTAAATCATCGCCCCAACGAGTATCTCTGTCTCCTAGAGAGCCTATAATGTCTTCGTGGTTAGGGTCTTGCGCGATAAAGGCAACATAGAGAAATTCACCGTTTTCAACCACTTTTGCCATAGTTTTAACAGGGCTAGGTTTGTTATTCCACGGGTTATTAACAATATCAAGAGGCACGTTGAGCGCTTGTTGCCACATAGCTTCATTTAATTCGCCATCAACATTAATACTTTGTTTTACGTGAGGAATATCAAGCTGTGCAAGTTTAACTCTATTTTCTTCCGCCATACTTGGCTGCATTGTAAGTATGAGGGCGGTAGCTAAAACAGATAAGCTACAATTATTTAACGTCAATTTACCACTCCGAAATTATTATTTTGTTATCGCTTAAGCTAACTTATTATCAGTTAACGATAATTCCATTTTTTGCAGTGTTACAAATTTGTAATTAATTGGCAATATATAGTTATCTTTGCTTATAAAAAAGTCATCGCATAGGATGACTTTTTTAATATGGGGAGCTATTGCTAGTGACTTGCGTTGCTATTTTATCCAGGCATAGCTAAATTTCATGAACAAACTTCTTTGCTCTTGCTCTAAGTCATTAAATTCTTCTTCGCTGTAATGAGAGTCGGAATAACCTAAATAAAATACAGTTTGTGGATTTATTTTATAAGCGTACAACAATTCAGTTGATAGTGTTTTACTGTGACGGTTGATATCTTCAGGGGCACTGTATAAGTAATTGTTTGGATTTCTACTGGTGTTATTGAAAATCAGGCTTAATCGTAAAAAGCTCTGAACATTAAATTGATAAGTTGTTCGTAAATCGGTTAGGCGAGCAATAAAAACATTAGCACCATCAGCATTAAGTTGGCTGAAGGTTTGTTTTAATTTAACTTCTAAATGCTTATTAATATTATAATTAATAGTATTTCGTAGCCGGCTAATTTTACCTAGACGGTTATTACGATAATCAATTTGATCACCCCAAGTTAAATTGGCATTGATATAGAAGCCTAATATTGGTTTGGTTTCGGCGAACAATACATACTGATTCTCTGTAAAAAGTGAGGTGTTACCAGCAATAGCAATATCACTTTTATCAAGTCGGCTTCCGACACTTTCACGGTTAGTGTAAGCTAAGCGAAAGTATGAGCTATAACTGGCGTTGAGTTGAGCATTGATATCAAATTCCTTTTCGATCAGGTCATTGTCATCATTATGGGTAATGTCCCAATCGGAATATATTTTAAAGTTTGTCCACCAACTTCCTGGCTCTGCGTACCATTTACGCTCGCCACCAACAACGAATTTATTGTGGTCAACCCGCGACATAAAACCTAAATCACCACGAAAGCCCGCATTTTGCCTATTGTAACTAACACGGTATTCCCATTCACTATCACTGTGGTAATAACCGGCTTTGAAGGCGTTGCCAGTGAATTTGTCTTCTTTTAAGGTACGTAAAACATTTTCATTATAAATGCAGTCACCAAATTGACAATCACCGTTCTGCTTTGGTGTTGCACAATCACTTGCGTCTTGGTCGTCATTAACATTACAAAACTGCTGAAATAAATCATCCGGATATTCTGTTTGAGAAAACAAGGATTGAAATTTAAATACATCAGTTGTACTTAAACGAAATCTCGCGTCAATGCCATTAACGCTGTTGCTATAATCTTCGCTTGTTCGCAGGGTGCTTATCCAGCCCAGCGTTATATCGTCGTTATAGCTATAACGATATCTAAATGCCGCAGCTTTAGATTCTGCCTCAATAGTGGCTACTGAAGATGAACGATTACCAGGGATTAAAATGTTGGTATCTTGATCGTCGGTGACAAATAAACCAAAGGCATGCTTGTTTTCTCGGCCAGTTAATTTAGCGCCATAATTAGGGGCATTTATATTACGAGTATAAATAAGGTTGTAATCACTATCGAAGTAGTCTTGGTTATCGAGGAAGAAAGGGCGCTTTTCTCGATTAAATAGTGCAAAGGTATTGTTGACATTAAGCTGTGCGTTATCTGCTTCAACAGTGGAGAAATCAGGGTTAATGGTCGCATTTAGCAGCCAATCAGGGGTGATCCCCCAACGCACATCTAAACTGGCTTCAGTATTATTATCTCGTTGCCATTGATTATTATCGTCACGATCTTCTTGAGCGCCTAAAACAACAGATGGTGTAACCGTAATATTACTGCCTTGCTTAGCACCTTCAAAGCCTGTTGCTGTTGCTATTTGGCAAATTTCACAATCGTTACCACGGTCAAGGTGAATATTAGATAAACGTAGTTGTTCGTTACGTGGGTAATACCTTAATAATTCTAGCCCCCAAGTCTGTTTGTTTTCACTTTCCTGAAAGTTAAGCATTCTTAGTGGCAAGGCCATTTCAACAACATAGCCGTCAGGAACTATTTTGCCTGCACTTTCCCAAATACCATCCCAGGCATCGCTTTCATTTCCAGTTACTTCGCTTTCAATACCGTCAATTTGTACACCTAAAGGGTTAACAAGAAAACGATAAGCACTGCGTTGGTCATTATAACTGTCAATTTTGATACCAACTAAATCTTCACCCCAAGATTTATCTCGGTCTTTTAAAAATGCACGAATTTCTTTAATGTCAGGATCTTTTGCGATAAATGCTAAGTAGAAATAACCTTCGCTTTCCATTAATAATGCTTCGGTATGCACAGGGCTTGGAATATTGTCGTATGGGCGAGTAACGTTATTAATCAGTACTTTTTTCGCAGACTTCCATTGGGGCTCAGTTAAATTAGCATCAATAACCATGCTGCCTGAAATTTTTGGAATATTGATTATTTCATTGTGGGTATCATTATGAGTGTCGTTGTGGCTGGCGGAAAATGCTACTTGGGGCATGAATAACATAGCAAAAGTCAAAAGCATTGGCTTTTTTTGGAAAAACATTGAAGCTCCATCTAAACGGGTTACAAAAAATTACAACTATGTGCTGATGCTGAATAAAGTTAGTCTAGGTGTCAAAGTAAATTCGATAACTTGCTGTATTCACACGTTCAAATACTAAACATGCTATTACGTGTATATACTATCTATTGTTAATTTATCAATACGACTCAATATTTCTCATTTGTTGAGCATTCGACCAATATTCAGTAATAATCGCTCGAATCTTAAAAACTTCTAGCGCATAATAACTTCATCTTTGTTTATTATCATAAGTCTTTATACGAAACATGCCATTTTCCTTGCTTGATGTTGCTGCCATAAGTTGTTTTATTATTTGTTGGGTTGGTTATACCTGGTTTGCACGTAAAAAAGCCAAAACAACTAACTGTGTCGCACGTTGTTTGCATCAACATCGAATTCACTGGATGTATGAAGTTATTGGTCGTGACATTCGTGTTAGTGAGGCCGCTTTACTCGCAAACCTAGAGCGAAATATTGCATTTTTCGCTTCTTCGACATTATTAATATTAGCGGGTGTTTTAACTTTGTTTTCTCAAGTTGAGCGTTTAGAGTCAGTTATTGAATCGATTCCTTATGCTGAATTCCCTAACCATGTCATGATCCAATTAAAGTTAAGCTTATTGGCGTTGATATTTGTTATGGCATTTTTTCAGTTTACTTGGTCGATGCGTCAATATGGCTTTGTTAATGTGATGATTGGGGCTTGCCCGTATGACTCCAGTGGCAGTAATAAAAATTTGCAACAATATGCTGAGCAAATGGCGGTGGTACAAGATCAAGCGGCTCATTCATACAATTATGGTCTTCGTTCTTATTATTTCTCAATAGCGGCTTTATGTTGGTTTTTTCATCCGATGATTTTTATTATTGCTAGCCTATTTGTAGTTTATACCTTATACAATCGAGAGTTTCATTCGAAAGCGGTGAAAGCTATCACACTAGGGCAGCAGTACTTAGAGCATGAAAGAGCATTAAGGCACCCACCAAAGAATGACTCAATATAAAACAATAACGCAATTGAAAAGTTAACCCCTCATGACCGCTAAGCATTATGCTAATTTTTTGCCTAAACATTTTGACAATTTTGATTGTTTGAAACTGGCGCCTGGTATTTATTTAATTTTATTATTTGTATTGCGTGCTTATATTACCTGGATTATGTCGGTGACTAATATGCGTGACCATGTGGGGATTATTCAATGGGTTTTTCCGCAAACATCACTATTTTATTTAAGCTTATTTTCAGGTGTTGTCGGTTTATTTGTCGTCCTAGTACTAAGCTTACGCCGACCGAACGCTGCAAGTTGGGTGCGAAGTAGTTGGCAACGATGCCATTTGCTATTAATTATTGCACTATTATTTGACTTGTTGATCACCGTACTGGGATTTTTTATTTGGCAACTACAGTCCATATCTTGGTTGTTGGTGCATAGCTCCTTGGTCATTAGTGCTATTACTTATATATTATTGAGTAAACGTTTTGCTATTAATTTAGCAGAATTTCCAGAGCAACTCCCTGAAAAATAATAGTCATAGTAGTTAGGTGCAATTGATGTTTTGCGGTTAAATTTTGTGCTAGATAAAAGCGTTTTAATTGAGACTAGTAGTGTGTAGGCTAGTCATTCTAAATAAAGATTATTCAACAAAAAGTAAAGCGGCTTTTAGCCGAATTCTTTGGACAGTGTTTATTGAGTATTTTTACAGCGTTATCACCTTTTTATGTGTAATAACAACATGGTAAAGACTCTGCACTGTATAAATACCTAACGAATGGCCACAAAAACAATCTTAAAAGGTCAACAGGCCCTAAAAAATTAAAAACGATTTAAAGAAAGGTAAAGCACTTGATTGATGAAAATAGCCAAGACGAACGATTAATTATTCTTGATACGGAAACCACTGGTATTAATCCTCGCGAAGGACATCGTATTGTTGAAATTGGTTGTGTGGAGATGGTCAACCGTCAATTAACAGGTCGTAACTATCATGTATATGTCAAGCCAATGGCCTATGGCATGCAAATGGTGATGGAACAAGAAGTTATCAATATTCATGGCTTAACGGATGACTTTTTGCAAGATAAACCAGTATTTGAACAAGTAGGGCAAGAGTTTGTAGATTTTATTAAAGGTGCTCGCCTTGTTATTCATAATGCTAAGTTTGATGTTGGTTTTATGGATCATGAGTTTGCCATGGTACCGGGCTTACCAAAAACGACAGATATTTGTAGTGTAACCGATACTTTAAAAGTGTCGAAAGACGAATTTGGCTCACCTAAAACGTTAGATTATTTAGCGCGTTTTTATAAAGTTGATAAGCTTATAGATCGTACTTATCACGGGGCACTAATTGATGCCCAGTTGTTAGCGTTTGTCTATATTGAAATGACGCGTAAGCAAGAAACACTGAATTTACACTCAGGTGATGGCAAAAATGCAGATGCCAACGCTATTCGCAGGGTAAATATAAACCGCTCAAAACTAAAGGTTTTACATGCCACGGCCGATGAACTAGAAGAACATGAAAAGCGTTTAGCTATTGTTAGTGAAAAAGGGGCTACGCCGTTATGGCAGAAATAGGCACAGAAAAAGAAATAATGGCAGAAGTGGTGATGGTTGACACAAAGATAACAGCATCAAGCATACCGGCGCTTAATGCGATAAAAAAAAGCGCCTTTAAAATGATAAGCTCACTTAATCAAGCTTCAGCTAGCAACGTTATCGCAGGTTTTATTTTAGCTGTTGCTGCCACTTTGAGTGTAAACGCACAACAGCTAAAAGGTGAAATTGACTATTATGAAGGTGATAATGTTACAAACCAGATCCCTTATTTCGACAATCGCTTTCGCATTGATGCTGAATTAGAAGAAGTTACTTTTTTATTTTATCGTCGCAGTGGTACGCCACCAGTTATTTTAGTACGCCCAGACGGCTCAAAGTTAAAAATAAACACTGCACCAAAAGATAAGGTGCAATGGTTTGATGATCGAACCTTTGACATGATCAAAATAAAATCACCTATGATTGGACCTTGGCAGGTGATTGGTCAAGTTGAACATAATAGTAAAATCATGGTGGTTTCAGAGATAAAGTTAGAAGTGACCCCAATACCTAATATCATATTACAAGGTGAAACGCTTAAAATGGAAGGGCGTTTATTTAATGGTGAATTGGCGATTGATAACCCTGCATTTAATGATGTACTGGTGCTTGATGTAGATTTTTTTAGTACCAACAACGCTAATTTTGATAATTTTGGTGCCGAGCCGATTAAATTAGCCTCATTTCGTGATGACGGTAGAGATTTAGATGAACACGCTAATGACAGCCTTTTTACTGGCGAATTTGAATTAGACTTTGCTCCGGGTGAGTGGGAGCCTATTTATATTATTAAAATGCCAATGGCAACGAGAGAGTTAAGACAAACACCAATAATTGTACAAAAAAACCCTATTACTATTTCAGTAGAAACCACACAAAATAAAAAAGGTTTCCACGTAGTAACTTTTGCCATTGATGAAAGCTACGTTTTAGCTGATAGTGTTTTAATTCAAGGTAAAATTACCTTTCCTGACAGACAAGTGGAACCTTTTTCGGTGATGGAAGGAAAAGGGAAGTCAAGAATTCATAATATTGCTTTTACTGAGCCTGGCATACATCGCGTTAAAATTAGTGTGTTTGGTGAAACAACGAGTGGTAGGGAATTCCGAGCCAAGGTATCTGAGTTTAGCTTTAATGTTGAGGGTATTGATGGCCCACTTGTGCCATCACTTAATGGTACAGAGCTGAGTACTGAACAGAAGAATGCTCGAGCAATAGCTGACGCTGAGAAACTAGCAGAAAAATTGAAACAAGAATTAGCACAAGCAAAAGCAGTACAAGAAGCTGAAATTGCCGCTAAACAGCAAGAAACAATGATATATATTGTTGCTGGGAATATGTTAGTTGTATTGCTTGCCGGTATTTTATTTTTAGTAATGCGTCGTAAAAAGACGAAGAAATAATATTTTAACGTATTTTTATCGGCGTTTTTGCGGTTAAAAACGTCGGATTGCTTATCAATTAGGCATATAGACAAATGAATAGAAAAAACTGGTTGACGGCACCGAATCTTAACCGTATTATTCCCGCCGCATTCAACGAGTTGTGTTGAAAGCAACGATTGATGTGTGGAGTGGTAGTTCAGTTGGTTAGAATACCGGCCTGTCACGCCGGGGGTCGCGGGTTCGAGTCCCGTCCACTCCGCCAATTAATTCAAAGGTTATAAATCCTTTCAAAATTTACAGAAGCAAGAAGTGTGGAGTGGTAGTTCAGTTGGTTAGAATACCGGCCTGTCACGCCGGGGGTCGCGGGTTCGAGTCCCGTCCACTCCGCCAATTGTTTCAAAGGTTGTAAGCCCTTTCAAAACTTACAGAAGCAAGAAGTGTGGAGTGGTAGTTCAGTTGGTTAGAATACCGGCCTGTCACGCCGGGGGTCGCGGGTTCGAGTCCCGTCCACTCCGCCAATTGTTTCAAAGGTTATAAATCCTTTCAAAATTTATAGGAACAAGAAGTGTGGAGTGGTAGTTCAGTTGGTTAGAATACCGGCCTGTCACGCCGGGGGTCGCGGGTTCGAGTCCCGTCCACTCCGCCAATTGTTTCAAAGGTTGAGTCCTAAAACTCAAAAATAAATACGCGGAGTGGTAGTTCAGTTGGTTAGAATACCGGCCTGTCACGCCGGGGGTCGCGGGTTCGAGTCCCGTCCACTCCGCCAATTTATTTAATGCAAGTATACACCTACCTAAAATTTCAAAATATTTCTTATAATAATTAAATACCTACATAAACTATTTTTTTAGTTTTTATTAAGCAATTACTCTACAAAATCAAGCACGTAAACTTACAATGCATATCTTTGTTATCTAAAAAACATATCTAGTAACAAGCTGAATAGCGAATTCAGTTGTTCAGCTTTCTATTCGATAAACATAATGTATATATTGAATTTTCTTAGGCATAAACTCTATTAAATTGTGCCAAATGTAATAAGTTATTGATCAATTTTAAGCTAGGGTAAATGTTCAAGAACAAGCCGCTTGATTGATTAGGGCATGCATGCTCGTAAGTAGAATAATGCAGGCGAAATTATCGAGCAATAATAGCTATTAAGATTGAAATGGTATCAATTACGCGTATTTATTAGATCAGATAATGGGCTAGTAACGCTATCAGCACCGCATTCTATAACATGAGTATAAATTTGCGTTGTTTTAACGTCACTGTGGTCTAATTGTTCTTGGACTGTGCGAATATCGGCGCCTCGCTTTAGTAAATGTGTTGCGAAAGAGTGGCGTACAGCGTGGCAAGTAATATGTTTATCAAGACCTGCCTTTATTGAAGCAACTTTTATAGTTTTTCTAATCGCCATTTCATTAATATGATGGCGTCGAATAGCATTCACTTAAAAGTTGATACTTAGCCTTTTTGAAGGAATAGATAGTGCCACCCGAGCTCTTTCGTGCGTTAGGGTATTTTCTACTTAGTGCGAAAGGTAGTTCAAAAAGCGTTCAACTGCACTATTGTGACAATTATTTGGGTGTTTTTTATCAATAAATATAATATAGGCTTTAATCCAATATAAGTATAACTTGCTCGTTCTTTTAGCGTACTGCTTAGTCCACATATTTTCTTTAATATGTGACAGAAAGTCAGATTTCATTACTTTCTCTTTTATTTCTTTTTAACTGTTTATTTATACAGTTTGGCCGCATTCTCCTTTTCATTCGAGAAACCGAGAATTAGTCTCGCTTTCTCGAATGAAAAGGAGATTGAAATTAGATTAAGGTATTGAAGATAAAGCTAAATGTAAGTATATTAAAATGAAATTTTATATGTTTTTAGGACAGACACACTAAAAGAAAGCGTGATCTAATCCTACTAATAAGTTGTTATGTGTAAGGGATTATTAAATGTCTACAGCAGAAAGTAAAAAAGGAATGCATTGACCAAGCTTGTTTTGGTTTGGCACTGCAATAGTAAGCCTCACTTCTGGTATCTATCAATCAATGCCTTCTAGCATTCTGTTAGGACTTGGTTTTTGTTGCATGGGTTATTCTAGTCTTCGATTACTTCCTTCTGACTTTTTTACCAAGAAGGCTTCGTTTTCTGTAATGCCTGAGACTAGTTACCGTAAATTGGACTTAATTATTCAATTTGTTGGTTTTGTGTTCATAGTAATGGGACTCGTACTCCCAAATATTTACACATAACAAGCCACTCAAGCAGGACAAATAACAGTTGGTTTTGTTCGCTTCGCTCTCTATTATAACCAACTATTATTTGCCTCTTAGTGGGGCGTTATATGCCAACATAAGTTAGGAGTTAACTTTCTAGTGAGCAGAATCTATGAAGAAGAAATCGAAGGTAGAGAGTTCGATTGGTATGCAATCGATTCCGAGGGCAACTTCGGTTTATTTTCAACTGCTGGAGAAGGTTTTGTTCCTAAATATGTACTCGATATTTTCTCTAAACATGATGATATTTCGAATTCTTTAGAATCTCCTAACTGGGGGAGTTCAGATGTTTTCTTAGATTACAGTAAATTAGGCTTTTATGTTTTTGATTGGGATCTACCTAATGGGCCTTACAAAAAACAGTGTGAACCTCTAAATCAAATGGATAAACGACTTAAGTTGCGTTTATTAAAATTAACGGAATCAAGTAAATTAAATATCAACTTCAAAGAGTCTACTGTAGTTTTTGTAGAAAATGGCATATAACAAGCCACTCAAGCAGGACAAAAAACAGTTGGTTTTGCTCCTGCGTCGCTAATTTTAACCAACTATTTTTTGCCTCTTAGTGGGGCGTTATGTGCCTGTCGGAGATTTGAGTTGATATCGAAGAAAGAACGATTTTTTATTGTCTTGGTTATTGTTCTAGCAATAATGATCTTTGGCCTTTATTTTTCAGTTTTTAATGGAAGCTTATCTCCTGATTCATCAGACTGGGGGAGTTTTGGCAGCTATCTAGCAGGTGCTGTGACCTTCCCACTTAGTATTTTAAGTTTATACTTTCTCTACAAAACATACAGAAAAACCGAAGAAACATACCAACTGGAAATATTCAAAAAAGATCTTGAACTAGCTCATGAAGCAATTAGAGAAGCTTCAAATTTTATTGAAAGTTCTTTAAATCATACTATTAATGTTACAACTGAAAACTCAGAAATAGAAAAAATATCATTTCGTGATTTAAATTTTAATCCAGAGTATGCAAATACACTTCTTCTACAAGTTAACTCAAATAATATAATAAACGGTGCGTACAGAGCGTCAGTTGGAAAGCCTTGTCTTTGTTTATATGACTTTCTTTCTTCTGCTGAAAATAAATTTGGTGAAACAGAAACCATTAGATTCTACAAAATTAGGTATCAATGGATTATTAACCTCCACAATCAGTATAATTTAAATGTAATCCAAGGACCTAAGGGAAAGCCTTCACCTTCAGAAATTGAAAAATATTTTTATAGAGAATAGGCACATAACAAGTCATTAAAGCAGGACAAATAACAGTTGGCTTTTGCTCCTGCGTCGCTAATTTTAGCCAACAATTATTTGCCTCTTAATGAGGCGTTATATTACTTTCAAACATGGAGTGTTATTCCTTGAAAAAACTAGTCGTATTATTCTTATCTTTAAACCTAATTTCGTGTAGTGATGTTGGTATTAAAGAAGTAGCTTGGACAACTTCTGACGATGGTATTCATTTTTCTAATGAAAAATTCAAAATGAGTATTATTAAACCTAAAAGCTGGTATGCGCAAAATATCAAAGAGTTAGTCGCAATGCAGCATAAGGGCAAAGATATCATGTCAGGTGATGATGAAAACTTCGAAGCTATAGTTGATGCCTCGTTAAAGACATCGCTCCCATTATTTGGCTTCCATGAATTTACTCCGGGCACACCTACGGATAATAACTCTTCATTAATGGGAGTCGCCGAGAATATATCTGCACTGCCAGGTATAAAAAGTGGCTGTGATTATCTTTATCATGCTAAGCAATTAATAAAGCAAAGCCAAGTTCAAATGGAAATCGAGGATGAGTGCCTCAAGCAAGAAATAAATGGAGTAAATATATCTTATTTCAACAGTCAAATGGCTGTTGGAACCAACACCGTAAAGCAAAAGTATATGGCTTGTTTGTCAGGAGATTATGCCATTGCTGTTATTCGTACTGTTATAAATAAAGAAAATACATCTGAAATTGACGAAGTATTAAATACTTTAAAAGTTCAGTGTAATGCGTAATATAACAAGCTAATAAATAAGGACAAAAAACAGTTTGCTGTTTTCGTTCCTCAACATTTTAGCAAACAATTTTTTGCCCATTATTAGGGCGTTAGGCGTCAGGAGAACGTATGGTTGCTGTTAAAAGGATTCAAGCAGGTCAATACTCTGTATCTGATGGTCGCTTTATAATTAAAGACGGCTCAAGCTGGTACGTTCTAAATAATGAACAGCAACAGGATTTCGGTCCTTTACCAACATTAGCGGCAGCAAAAGAGTATGTTAATAGTGGTACAATTCCCGTAGGAGAGCATAATCTCGCTTCAAAGCATGGAAGACAGCAAAGTAAAAAAGAGTTTAATGCATACTTAGCGTCAGAAACTGAGAATGGTAATCCTGTTCCTGCAATTCTATATGTTCTGGCTATGGTTGCTATTTGTGTTTTCGTATTCGCTGTACGGGGTTATTAGCCACTGAACAGTTTGGTGGTCAGTCGCCTAACAAGGCAATTAAACGGAAAATTTACAGTTGGCTGTTTTTCGTTCCTCAAACATTTTAGCCAACAGTAATTTTCCGCTTATTGCGGCGTTAGCTTACCGCATAGAAAAGGAAGTTTTCATAGAAATGAATGATAGTAGCGTTAGAAATATTATATTCTCAGACATCAAAGAAAAAGATACAGGTAACTTTAAGGTTGTAGGTAAGGCTTATATATTTGAAAACGTTACATTTACAAGTACCACTGTACTAATTGATCATGACATAAAGACTCCATCAAGTAGCTCTGAGTACAAAAATGGAAAGAAAAATTCTTTCAAAGTAGCTGGCTATTTTGCAATGAACTTAGTTTCTGATTTGCTTAATCCCCAAAGCGAGAAAACTCCACCTTTAGAAATAGATATTTTTATGTTTAAGGACTGCATTTTCAAAGAAGATTTCTTTATTGATAGTCATTTAAAAGAGGTAAGTTTTGTAGGTTGTGAATTTGAAAAAAGAATTTATATAAATAGTATAAATAAAGGTGAATCTGAAAATTTGATAATTGAAAAATTATCATTTTTAAACACTAACTTTAAAGATAAATTCAAATTACATAACTCAACCCTATCAGATCTATGTATCCGAAACTGCAATTTTTCTAATAATGCAGATTTTTTTGGTTGCGAAATAAGCTCACTAGAAGCCGAAATAAAATTTCATTCAATAAATTTTAATAAAAGAACTTTATTCGGAGATGTTATTTTCAAATCAAAAGTTGATTTTAAATATGTAACATTTATGGGGTATGTACATTTTAGAAAAGCAACATTCTTAAATGGTATAGGTTTAGATTATTCAAATATAGAGAAGGAAGTAAACTTTTATAATATAAAGGGGCTCGAGTCAAAGGCGTCGGTGAATAATACATCTCAAGAAACTTATCGTATAATTAAACATCAATTAAAGTCAGTGGGTAATACGATCGATTCTAATAAATATCATTCATTAGAATTAAAGAAAAAGAAACATAACCTTAGCTTTTTTTCTTTAGACTATATAGTTTTTTTCTTACACGGACTATGCTCCAATCATTCACAAAGTTGGCTACGCCCTATAGCTGGAATTGTTATAATAGGTTGTTTGACATACTTTTTATTGCTTTTTTTCGGAGCATGCTGCAATGATAATAAATGGTACATTGAAGTATTTAAGTATTTTTCAATCATAAGTAATGAAGAGTGTTTTAAAAGTTCACCTGCAATCTTTTTATTCAATAAATTAACTTTAGGTTATTTATATTATCAATTCTTAACTGCTATACGTAAAGATACCAAAATGTAAGCTAACAAGAGCTTTAAACGGAACTAAAACAGTGGGTTAGGTTTCGCTTCGCTTCACATAATAACCCACTATTTTAGTCCGCTTAAGCTGGCGTTAGGCATATAAGGTGAACTAATGAGTTCAGGTGATAAAAATTTAGAGGATGAAGCCAATAGAGCTACGGATTTACTTAAAGGAAAGGTTGTCCAGCAAGTATTTCGACATAGGACTAAAGAAGTAGGAATACAGTTTACTGATGGAACTACAATTTTTATTGACCATCAACCAACCGAATTAGATATTTCCATTACTTAATAAATACAAATACAGCGGATGTATTTTGGGCTAAATGCCTAACAAGGCGCTCAAGAGGGAAAATTTACAGTTGGCTGTTTTCACTCCGTTCAACATTTTAGCCAACAATAAATTTCCCCTTAGCGGGGCGTTAGCATGCAAGATAAATCGTTGTGTTTTTATCTTTAAAATTCATCGTTTGTTCGCACAATTCCTAGCTCGTTGTAAGTAAGCTATGCACTGAATTTAAGCGGGGCGGCATACTTTCTAGCGGTTAAGTTTTTAAGCATGCTAAAGTCTCAAAAATCAGTTCACTTATTCAACGTAATCAATTACTTTAGGTGTCTATTTTAACAATAACGTTGTTTGCTAGGCTTGGCATGTTGCAATGCTAACAAGCAAATAAACAGGGACAAAAAACAGCAGGCTCTTTTTCGCTTCGCTCATTTTAGCCCACTATTTTTTGCCCGTTATTAGGGCGTTAGAGCTACAGGTAAATTATCTATATGTATCGAAAAAAATTTATAGCATTTATTGATATCCTTGGGTTTGGTTCTTTAGTTGAGCAAAGTGCCCAAATGCCAGATATAGCTAAGAGTATTCATGATGCTTTGGTTTCGATGAATCCTAGCTTACTTCAAGAAACCATGTACGGCTCCTTGAATGAAGAAAAAATTCCTAAAGAAGAGCTAGAAGAAGCAAAAGAAATTGCTGCTTTTATGGCTGCTAAATTAAGTCAGTTATCCCCTGTAACTATTTCATATTTCTCCGATAGCCTAGTTTTATCTGCCGAAGCTGATGATATTGTTGCATCCCAAACAATTTTAGAATTATTGGCAAAACTTAGTATAAAGTTATGGGATGAACACTCTTTATTAATACGTGGTGGTATTACACTGGGAGATTTAGTTCATGATGATAATGGGCCACTTTTTGGGCCAGCAATGAATCAAGCATACTTTTTAGAATCCAAAGAAGCAGTTAGCCCTAGAATTATATTCGACAAACATTGTATTGAGGCCTTTCGAAAAATTAAAACATTTGAGATTTTTGAGGCTTTAATTAATGAAGATGAAAAGTATTGTTATATGTCATTACCATCAAGTTTTAGATATATAACTACGTCTAGTACTTTAGCATTTTCAAGAAGTCTTCAGCTTGAAACTATAGAGAAAGCACAAGCAGGTATATCTAACAAAATTCAAGCGATAATTGACTCTAATCCCCCCTCGCGAGTTAAAGATAAATACCTTTGGCTTAAAAATGAAATGGGTGAAATGTAGCTCTAACAAGTTGCTTAAACGGACAAAAAACAGTTGGCTTTTGCTCGTTCCTCGCTAATTTTAGCCAACTATTTTATTGCCGCTTAGCAAAGCGTTATGTGACTATCGTATGGCAAAGTATAAAAATATCAAAAGTGTTATCCATAATTGGGCTGATTCATTTTTGAGTATCGAAAATCACAGTGAAAAATCATATTTTTCTCAGGTTCTGTTTGAGGCTGCAAATAGATATACCGCCAAGAAAATTGTTATTAATATTCTTACGTCTGATGTATCACCAAAAAAGGTTCTCACACCAAATGTTTCTGAATTTACAAAGTATTGCCCATGGAGCTTTGCAAAACTCTTAGCCTCACAGAATGTTGAGCCTTCGATGATTTCCTCCGCAAGATTAGAGGTAGAGTATGATTTTGATGCACCAATGGGTGATACAACAGGTTATTTCTTCTCTAACCCTGAATCAGCTCCTCAAGCTATTAAATATAAAGCAACTGCTATTGCCATCGACAATCGTGGAGTTGAGCATTCGGCAAATGTAAAAGAATGGTGGCGGAGTTAAAGTCACATAACAAGCTGTTAAACAAGGACAAAATACAGTTGGCTTTTGCTCCTTCGTCGCTTATTCTAGCCAACTATATTATTGCCTGTTAACAGGGCGTTATGTATCTAGGGTGAAATATTGAAGTTCTGTGTTTGGATTTTACTTTTAATGCTTTTCTTCGGGTTAGGTCTTCTAAAGTTGAATCAGGATGAAATCTCCAGATTTGAACTAATACAAGTAACTGGCTCAATTGAGTCTGTTAGCTGTAACTCGGGAAGTAAGGACGGCTCGCCAACTGTAGTGTTAAAAAACGAAGGTGGCATTTCGTCTTACAAGGTATTGGAAGAGTTCTCACTGAGAACCAATTGCGACGAAGAAATGCAAAAATTAATCGGTGGTTCCGTAATAGTTTCTGTTTTGCCTAGCGAGGCTAACTTTGCCATGGCATATGAGTTTACTCTTGATGGAACTAGGATTTATTCATTGGAAGATGTTGTATCCTCGGATAAAGAAACCGCTTATGCACTATTTTTAGTTGCTTTAGTAATGCTTGTTTCATTATTTTTCAACCGGAAAAAAGATACATAACAAGCAATTAAAGCGGGACTTTTTACAGTTTGCTCGGTTCCGCTTCGCTTCACAACTTTAGCAAACTAATAAAAAGCCCCTTAACGTGGGCGTTATGCATCTATATGAAATCTGAAACCTATACTCAATATCACAACTTGTTTTCTAATGAAGTACATCAAGCCACTGGAAGTTATGTAATTTGGAAAGTATTGCAAAATATGCCTTCAGATGACCCTGAGCTGTTAAGTGCTATGAATCAGACACCTAATAGTTGGATTTTTTTGCGCCATTCCATGATGCTTAGCTTAATCATGACACTTGGTAGAATCTTTGACATTGATGGAGATACTATTTCTATTGATGATCTTATAAAAAGCTGTATTTCCGATATCCATCTATTTTCAAAAGATTCACTTCGCGCTAGGAAATTAAAAGGTTCAGGAAATGCTAATGAATGGATTGATGACTACATGGCTAAAGTATACGAACCCACACAAAAAGATTTTCAAATTTTACGTGGTGATATAGCTAAGTTTAGAAGTGTTTACCAAGATGTGTTCCAACCTATTAGACACAATATATTCGCTCATTCAAATAAAGAATACGCAGAAAAAACGGACGAATTGTGGGCAGCTACTAAAAAGGTAAATATCGAAGATTTGTTGAATTTTTTAGTAGATTTTGATGCAACTATTCACGAAGTTTTTAATAATGGAAAACAGCCCATATTAAAAAATAGAGTAATTGATGAAAACTGGTTTGAAAAAGATATCTCTTTGCTTTTAAATAAGTTTAAAATCGGCTGCAATGCATAACAAGCTGTTCAAGCGGGACAAAATACAGTTGGCTGTTTTCGTTCCTCAACATTTTAGCCAACTAAATTTTGCCCCTTAACAGGGCGTTATGTGTTTTTCATATTGGGCACGTAAGTTTTCTAATCAATTTTCACAAAGGAAGTAATCGGTGAGTTTAATAACGGATAATGAAATAAAGAGTATTGTTAAAAAACATATGAGTTTTGCTATTTTCTTAGTAGTTGTGCCAATTGTTTTCATACAATTAATTGCATATTTTTCGGGTGATGCTCAATTGGATAATTTATTGTTTTATATTGCCCCTATTTCTTCTGTTGGTGCATGCGGGTATTTCATCCAACGTGTACTAATCGATATAAATGCAAGTAGAGCAGTAAACACATAACAAGGGTTTTCAAGTCGGACAAATTACAGTTGGCTTTTTGTTCGTGCCTCACTTATTTTAGCCAACAGCAATTTGCCGCTTAAAACGGCGTTAGGTATTACAAGGAGGTACAGTGGATACATCAGTATTAGAAAACACTGCAGAATCAAAAATAGCACATGAACTTCAAAAAAATGGTTTGCTTGTAGCCAAACCCTACTTTGACCAAAATGGTACAGACTTACTAGCATTCATGAATATGAGTGACGGTGTTAAGTTTTGTAGAATTCAAAGTAAAGGCAGGAGCGTACCGAAGGGTAAGAGTAACAATATTCATATTCCTCAAAACTATGTTTCACATGGTTTTATCGTATTTCTTTATTTAGATTTTGGTGACAGCACCGATGAACTCTATATGTTTCTTTCATCTGATCTTGAAACTTGGAAAATAAATAAAAAAAATGAATATGTCTTATCTCTAACAAATAGTAATGTAAGGTCAAAATTAGAGAAATATGTATTCAATTCCTCCAAAGTTACTTTAATAAAAACAATAATAGAAAATGCTGAAACAAACGGTGAGTTTAACAAGTTAATTTATGCTCAAATTACTGAAACATTCTCTTCCTTTACTGAGTCATGTTCAGTTGTGGTAGATAGTAATACCTAACAAGAATTTCAAGCGGGACTGCTAACAGTTTGCTCGGTTTCGCTTCGCTACACATTTTAGCAAACTATTTTCAGCCCCTTAAATGGGCGTTAGGTTTAAAGGGAGTTAAGCTGTATGTTCTGGCAAATATCATTTTGGATACTTGTTGTTATTTTAGTTTTACCATTTCCATTTAAAGTTTTTGGATATATCAAAGGCTCTGACGATAGTACGTTAAGTGTAAAGATAGAAGAGTCTGCTAATGCCATTTTCATGTCTGTTGGTTTAGTCGCTTTTTATGGTTATATAAATAATCAAATATATTTATCTCCAATATTTTGGCAAGCGTGGTTATTAATAGGTGTACTGTGGTCAATTGTTGCAATTTTTTGGTCACCTAAATTAGCTTATGCAACGGAAATAATGGGAAAAAATAAAATGCGCATTGCTGCTGGTATTAGCTGTGTTTTATATATTCCGTTATTTTTAGCTGTTTACTTCTATGCATTTTAAACCTAACAAGGGTTTTCAAGTCGGACAAATTACAGTTGGCTTTTTGTTCGTGCCTCACCTCTTTTAGCCAACTGCAATTTGCCGCTTAAAACGGCGTTAGCTATTCAATCAAGGATGTGTATGTACTCTAAATTTTTAACTGTTTTTGCCTTAATATTTTCATTTCATTCAGTTGCCGGTATTTCAATCAAAGCGGTGAATAACTCAGATGATGAATTAAAAATTAAATATGAACTTGAATCACTTCAAAAAACTTATGATTTATCACCTTGGATTATTACTGATAGTATCGAAGTTGATGAAAAAGCAAGAACTCCTCGAAGCCATCCTGTGCTAACAATGAGTACTCAGGAGGAATACCTCAATAGCAACACTAAACTGCTTTCATCATTTCTACATGAACAATTCCATTGGCATGTAATTAAAAATGGTCGTGGAAGTAAATCTGAGTTTAGAGCAGCTATAAAGGCTGAATTTCCAAATGTACAATTTGAACGTCCATTTGGGAGTGGTACCGAAGGTGGTACGCTTAGTCATATAATTGTTTGCTATCTAGAATATACTGTACTTTCAGAGCTTATTGGCAAAGAAAGTGCGAGTAAAAATATATCTACAAACGAATATTATACGTGGGTGTATCAAACTATTCTTAATCCTATAAACCACAACAAACTAGACAAACTTGTTCAAAAATTTGGTTTAGGGTTTGGTGGTAAGAATAGCTAACAAGTCACTCAAAAGGACAAATAACAGTTGGTTTTTGCTCCTTCGTCGCTTATTTTAACCAACTATTATTTGCCTCTTAGTGGGGCGTTAGGTTTTATGAGTGTGAATATGGATATTAATACGATACATTTAGAAAAAAACATTGAAAGATTTCATAAGGCGTCTATTTCTCTCGCTGAGAAGGCGTCAGGTGTAATGGAAAGTGATTTGAAATTTTTCCCGATTATTATTGGGAAAAGCCCAAAGTTCATGGGAATTACTTCTCCTAATGGCAAAAGGGATCCTGAATATTTCACCCCCTTCATTGTTAATGCTTCATTTACTTTGGAAATGTTAATAAAAGCTATTATTTTCTATGAAGGGAACGGTTGGCAAACTGGACATGATTTAATTGCACTTTATCAAATGATAAGTACTAAATCTAAGAAAAAGGCTAACACATTACTTAAAAAATATTTTAGTGATAATCAGTACTACAAGGGCGTCCTTGAGCAAATAAATAAGGAATTTGATTTGAAAATAAAATTTAATATGGCTGACATACTCCATGCATCTTCAAGTGCATTTGAGTCATGGAGGTACGCTTTTGATAATCAGAAAACTAACTCTAGTTTTATTGGTTATGGTGAAGCGTATCTAGCTTTATCAAAAGTAAAGAACGCAATATTGGAAAATAAAACCTAACAAGAACTTCAAACGGAAAAAATACAGTTGGCTGTTTCACTCCGTTCACATTATAGCCAACTGTATTTTTCCGCTTAAGTAAGGCGTTATGTATTTAGGAGAGGGCATGGAATTCATCACAGAATATAGGGGAGTTGCTGAGTTTATTTACTTCCTATCAGGGCCATTAATGCTGGGTGGTTTAGTTATTGCTATCTTTCAATTAAGACAATTAAAAAATGATTCAAATGTGAAGATATCAAGAGAATCGATGATTAATTCCTTAAGTATTCTAGAAAGAAAGCGAGGTGAAATCACGAAATCACATATGAAAGCATTTTCTAATGAAGGATATGCGACTATTCCTAAATTTGATGGTGATGAAAAAGCCCTTTGTAGGGAAAGCTCAAAGTGCTCAAAGGAATGGGAAGATAGCTTTCGAAATTCAACTATATTTTTCTATTTAGTTGTAGAAAGTTTAAATCATCTAGAGGTGTTATCACAATATATATTGTCAGGTGTTTTAGATGAAGAAAAGTGTTATGAGTTAGAAGGTAGCTCTTTGCTGAATTACCTCACAGACTTTCAACCATATTTTTCAGTCCTCAGACCAAACTCTGAATCAAAGGTTTATACGAACCTAGTAACTCTTTACAAATTATGGAAAGAAAAATCTGAGCATGATTTACTTACTAGTGAACATAGTAAAATACAGTCAAAATTAAGCGTTAGCCAAAGACCACACGCATTAAAAATCATTGGAAAATAAATACATAACAAGAAAATCAACAAGGACACGTAACAGTTGGCTACGTTTCGCTTCGCTACACAATTTTAGCCAACCATTACTTAGCCTGTTATTTGGGCGTTAGGCATACAATCAAGGATGGTGATAATTTGAAATTTATAAGTGTTTTTCTAATTTCTATTTTTTTGAGCGGCTGTTCCACAACAAAGGTGTATTTGTATAAACGATATTTATCCGATGATGATGTTCTTTTAATTACTCAAAAACTCGAAGAAATGGATTATGAAGTTGAAAATAATACTCTGGCTTTTCCTGATGAAATTCAAAATTCTACAATACTCTATTCCCCTTTTATTGAAGGTAAAGGTAGCCTAGATCATTTTATAAGCGTAATCGCCAAGCTTGGATGGTCTGATGCTGATGTACAGCCACTTTTTAAAGGTAATCACTGGTATTCAAAAAACAGCATTGGTTTATTTTTGATTCCTGAAGGGGTGGAGCAAAGTGATAAAGTGCTCAGCCAAGATTTGGTTAATCAATATACAAGTGACAAATGTGATCACTCTGCCAAGCTTAGACTCAATCGAGATAACACTTATCAAATATCCTACAAAAATGATCCTAATAATAAAACCGAACATAAAATGGGGAAGTGGGAGTTAACTGGTTACCCATATATTCAATTAACTTCATCAAATGGTGATTGGACATTTTATTTAGAAATCCATAATAACATTATCACCGATTTAATAGGTAGGGTAGAGTTGCTAGAGCTAAAACCATTAAGCTCACATCATGTTTATCCGAGTTGCAATTTTGTTTACGGGGTAAGAATGTAATCGAGGAAAAGTATGCCTAACAAACTAATTAATAAGGACAAAAAACAGTTGGCTGTTTTCGTTCCTCAACATTTTAGCCAACAATATTTTGCCCATTATTAGGGCGTTAGGCTTTTCTTTAGTTAGGAGTATAAATGGACGTTGAAATAATTAATTTTCCTAAAACAAAAGTTGCGGTTGTTGAACATCACGGTTCGCCTATGCTTGAAAATAATTCCATCATGAAACTTGTCGAATGGCGTAAAGAAAACAAACTACCACCTTCGGAACTTCATCGTAGCTATGGGGTTCATTACAATGATCCTAATATAGTTTCACCATCAGATTATCGCGTAGATTTATGTGTTTCTGTTGAACATGAAATTGCCGAAAATACCTATGGAGTTGTTGCTAAAACAATTCCAGCTCTACGTTGCGCAAAAGTTCGTCATTTAGGATCACGTGAAAATATGACTACAGCGAGAGACTTATATAAAGAGTGGTTACCTAAAAGTGGTGAAACACTTACTGATTTCCCCATTTTTTTTCATTATGTTAATGTTGGTCCTCAAATTAAAGAATCGGATATGATCACAGATGTGTATCTTCCAATACTGTAATCTAGTTCAGCGTACAAAAGCCTAACAAGGGTTTTCAAGTCGGACAAATTACAGTTGGCTTTTTGTTCGTGCCTCACTTATTTTAGCCAACTGCAATTTGCCGCTTAAAACGGCGTTATAAGCCTAAATAAGGTTGTGCATGAACGAACAAGAAAAAATGGCCAATTTTGCAAAAAATATAACTAAAGCAAAAGCAGAAGATTTAGTTTTAATTGCAAAATATACGCGTAACAGAAAAAAATCTAACATAATTCAGGTATTCATATCTTCAGCGATCGCAACAATGGCCGGTGCCGCAATATTTGCATCTTATTTGTTTCCAGAACTTGAAAAAATACCAGTCGCTATAATTTCAATATGCATTGGGGTTATAACTGTTTCTTTATCATTTTGGCAAAGAAAAAAAGAGGATATAAAAACGTTAAGACGTTTTCTGAGAGAAAATGATAATCCAACGGAAGACGACTTAGAAGTCGCTGAAGAGTTCAGAAAAGAAATAATTGAAGCTTTTGAATCGGAGGACAAATAATGTTTCCGACGATTTCAAATATGTTTATTTATGTTGCAATAACTTTTGCAATTATTTTTATTATCTATTCACTATCAGTATCTAAAAAGCTACCAATCTTGACTGATATTTTTTCAATAATGCTCGCGGCAGCAGCTGGTTATACAGGAATTGAGTTATGCTATTTTGTTTTAGAAGGCACCAAAGCTCTTGGTGACTATGAAGATCAAAAGTTAGTAATAATACTTGGTGGTATAAGCGTTTTTTGGGTCTCTTTAACCACAGTTCTTAATTCTGTTAAAGGGTTACATCAAACAGCAGAGTAAAGTGTAAACGGCATATAACAAGAATTTCAAGCGGGACTGCTAACAGTTTGCTCGGTTCCGCTTCACTTCACTATTTTAGCAAACTATTATCAGCTCCTTAAATGGGCGTTAGGTATTTTTCATATAGAGGTGCTAGATTGAATAATCCATTTCATTTATCTTTTGTTGTTCCTAACCTACGGTTAGCAGAAGAGTTTTATGTTAATTTTCTTGGTTGTAAAAAAGGTCGAGATACTGGTAAATGGATAGACATCATCTTTTTTGGTCATCAACTAACTCTGCACCAAGAAACAGAAAAGATGAAGGCACAATCCATAGATCATTTTGGTGTCATTTTAGAAAAAACTGAATGGTTATCTATCGTGAAAAAAATAGAAAATAAAAGCATCGCCTTTGTCCTTCCGCCGAATGAAAAAATAAATAATGATAATAGTGAGTCAGGTAAATTCATTATCAACGATCCTGCAAGTAACAGGCTAGAGTTTAAGTTTTATCAAAAATCACCTGCTGAATATGAATTAGAAGTAGATTGAAAATGGAGAGTGTCCATTTTATCGGGGGAAGATCATTCGTAACAGTTTGCTCGGTTCCACTTCGTTTCACATTTAAGCAAACAATTACTCACCGCTTAATGCGGCGTTAGCATACTTAAGGATGATTGATGTTTCCGATAGAAGTTTGGATTACATATACACTAGCGTGTTTACTTTTGGTTATATCACCGGGCCCAGATAATATTTTGGCTATTGGTCGCGGTTTAAGCCAAGGTAAGCTTGCTGCGTGTTTCTCTGGAGTAGCGTCTGGAATGGGGATTTTATTTCATATATTAACTGCTACATTTGGACTTACATTATTAATACAAACTTCAGAGTTAGCTTTTATCATTGTAAAGTTAATCGGTGCTGGATACTTAATTTGGTTAGGCATCAAAGTACTAAGCTCTCGAAGCCTTATAAACCTAACTCCAACTGAAAAACAACCACTTATTAGTATCTTAACAACTGGATTCTTATCTGCTGCACTCAACCCGAAACCTGGGATATTTGTGCTTGCATTTATTCCACAATTTGTTAATCCTGAACTCGGATCAGTCACAACTCAAATGATTGTATATGGCATTTGGTTTGCTTTGTTAACGGCAGTAGGCTTCGCGTTAATGGGAGTTTTTGCATCACGCTTAGCTGGCTGGCTTCATGAAAAACCTAAAGTTATAAATGGCTTAAATATTGGGGCGGGTTTAACCTTTATAACATCAGGTTTAGCAGTAGCAGCATTAAAACAACAATAGTGTACGCGTATGCTAACAAGCTGTTAAACAAGGACAAAAAACAGTTGGTTTTTGCTCCTTCGTCGCTTATTTTAACCAATTACATTATTCTCTGTTAACAGGGCGTTAGCAGTTTAAGGAAATTATGAAGTTTGTAGCACTTTTCATTCACTCATTACTTTGGTTAATGTTGGCTGCTTCGCCAACAATAGCAGGGCTTATAATTGGCTTTATTCTAAGTGCACAGGCCGGTGACTTATATAACCTTATCATACCCTTATGTGGCTTTGCAGGTTTTATTATTGGGGGGCTTTGGGCTGAGAGAATTCGTAAAACAATAGGCTTAGCTGCATTTTTTGGTAGATTATCTGGAATTTCAAACCCTAAGAGGTAGTTTTAAACAGCTAACAAGCAAATAAAGCGAAACTGCTAACAGTTTGCTCGGTTTCGCTTCGCTTCACATTATAGCAAACTATTAATCAGCCTCATATTTGGGCGTTAGGTTTTTTATCACTATAGAGTTCACAAAAGGATTTATGCATGCGGTTATTAACGTTATTACTCTTAATTATTTTAGTTGCGTTACCTGAAACATCAGCGTCCGATGAAATTAGCATCGGTGAAAATTTCACAATACATTCAGATATTATTGGTGAAGATAGACCTATTTCCGTTTATGTACCTAAAGGAGTAACTGAAGATGACTCGTTATACGTTATCTATCTACTTGATAGTGAACATCACTTTCATACTGTTACTGGTATTGTCCAATCTTTAGTCGACTATGAACAAATACCAAAGACGATGGTCGTTGGGATTCAAACAACAAATCGACCTCGTGACTATTTACCTGCAATCAATGGTGAGCCTAAAACGGAGTTTCAAACTTTCGTTAAGTCTAAATGGCCTAAGTCAGGACAAGATAACTTTCTAAAATTCCTTAGTGACGAGTTATTTCCATTTATTGATAAAAAATACGCTACATACCCACATAGAACCATTATAGGTCATTCCAATGCCGGAACATTGGCGCTATCAGCCTTATTTGAAGAACCTAAGCTTTTTAATAACTATTTATCAATAAGTGCAAATGGGTGGTGGAGTTATGATGAGATAATTCAAAATTCAAAAAAACTCACATTAGCTAAACGTAAAAAACAGAAACTTTTTATTACGGTTGCAGGTGAAGGTAGTCGTTTTTATACCGGCACATTAGAGTTATTAACCAACATGGAAAGAAATAAGCCAGCTAATTTGGATTGGAAATTTGAACACTATCCAGAGCGTACCCACATGAGTGGTATTCTCCCCGCGGTAAGCAATGGTTTAGAGTACCTATATTCTGACATTAATTTTAAAGTTACGCCTGAGTTAGCTATGTATGCTGATGCTTCAGTGCTTAAGAATTACTACGCTACATTATCCAAACAGTTTGGTTTCACTATTTCAGTTCCAGTTGATATTTACGTGGAGTTTGCTGAACAACAACAAATAAACCAACGACCAGTCGAAGCTATTTTTACACTAGAGCAATTTGTACAAGATTACCCCGACTATTCTTATGCTCACATGAGGCTGGCACAAGGTTATGAAAAGGCTAGCAAGCATGAAAAATCACATAGTAGTTTTGTTAAGGCACTCAATTTAGCAAAACAACAAAAGCGTGAGGCTCATATTATAGATGCTCTACAAGATATGGTTAATGAGTCTAAGTCAAAACTAGAGTCATAAAAACCTAACAAGAAAATAAATCAGGACAAATAATAGTTGTTTTTGCTCCTGTGTCGATTATTTTAACCAACTGATATTTAACTATTGTTTGAGCGTTAGCTTACTGAAAAATTATGAGTATACGAGAAGCACAAGTCGAAGATACTGCTGAAATAAGAGATTTAATTATTAAAGCAGTTGAGCCAGAACTTAACCCAGATTTTGATGAAGAAGGTATCAAGCTATTTTATAAACCCAATGACTTATCATCTATAAAAAGCAGAATTCTAAATAAAGATTATTTGACGTTATGCTTTATTAAAGATAAAAAAATTGCCGGATTAATTACTATCCATGTGAATGAAAAGATCGATCAACTTTTTGTAGCTCCTTCTTATAGAAACTTGAAAATATCTAAAAAATTATGGGAAGAAGCAAAAAGCATTTGTTTTAATAAAGGAAATAGGAACGGCTACTGGGTTAAATCATCAACTGTTGCTGTTCCAATTTATGAGAGTTTTGGTTTTCGATTAGATGGTGAACGCCAGAAAAAAAATGGAATAATTTATTATCCTATGGTATCTGTTCAGTGAAAACGTAAGTTAACAAGCCACTCAAGCAGGAAAAATAACAGTTGGTTGGTTTCGCTTCACTTCACATTTTAGCCAACTATAATTTTCCGCTTATTGCGGCGTTATAGGTTTATTGCTCACTGAACTTTACATAGCATCAATCTTACGGATTAAAACGATGAATATTAAAAAAACTTTACTACTAGCATTTAACTTTATATCTATTTGTGGAATATTCTCTATGCCTGCTCAAGCTGACGTACATAAAATATCACTAATGGGCACTATTTATATGGTGACTTTACATACTGATAACTATCAAAAAATGAAAGAGTTTTATAAAAATAAACTTGAGATGAGCATCGTTAATGAAGTTGGAGAATTTATAGAATTCCGTACGAAAGGAATGCGCTTATCTATATCAAGTAAGTCAAACCTTAATTCATTTATTCCAACAAAATCATTACAAGACAAAAGGTCAGGATCAGGGGTTGGAGTTGGTTTTAAATATAAAAGTAGTAAAGACGTTGATTTAACATACGAGAAGTTATTAAAACTTGGTGTAAAGTTTGTTGCAAAACCAGCACGACAACCATGGGGGGAGTACACTGCATTCTTCTCTGACCCTGATGGCAATGTTCATGAATTAGTTTCAGATAATTAAACCTATAACAAGTAATTTAAAAGGACTAAAAACAGCGGGCTGTTCGCTCTGCTTCACATTTTGGTCAACAATTTAGCGCCGCTTAGTAAGGCGTTAGCAGTACAATAATCATATCAACTAATGGAGTATATTTTCATGGTTCAGAAAAGAGGTAAGCCTCAGTTAAAAGAATCAGATGACAATCTAGATCTTCTTCGGATGCAAACGGAAGTTGCACTTATAGATTCAATGACAAAATCAAAAACATTAACAATTATGGTAATTGTTAGTGTTCTTGCATTTTCTGGTTTTGCGTACTTTTTATATAGAATGGCTGGCATGCAATAATCAACGTAATGCGCTGCTAACTTGGTGTTAAAGCGAAAGGTCAATTTTCGATCAATTTGATATTTATATTCTTGCCCCTATATCAATAGTTGTAATTACAACAGCAATTAATTCATGGAGATATATTGTGAGTGTAGAAATAATGTCAATGTTTCAACCTTCATTAAAAAACCTAGCGAAAGCCGAAGAAAGAAAATTGGATCAAAATGAAAATGGCGACGATTCAAAGAAAAGAGCTGAATTAGATAAAATAATTAAAGAAGGTCTTTCACCTAATAGCTTTAAAAAAGAAATAAAGTCAGATGATGGTTCGCTATAACAAGGCGCGCAAATGGAAGAATAGTGTTGGCTTTTTTCACTCCGTTCAACAGTTTAGCCAACAAAATTCTCCGCTTAAGCGGGCGTTATGTGTCTAAAGAATTTGCACTTATCTAATGGTTAAGGGTCAATAAATGAGTTTTTATTTCAGAATTTTCTGGTTTTTAATTTTATTAGCAGTTGCAGGGTGTTCGTCTACCACTATGCAAAAAGCACCTCTCTGTGACGCATATGCTAATCGTTATTTGAACGTTAATGAGGCTCGTGCTGCTGGATTACTTGATGCAGAGTTTGGAGCGACGTATTGCCCAGACTACAAGATGCATCCGAGCTGGGATACAGACAAAGACGGAGTCAACGATTGCGAATCAGAGGGAAGCTGTGGGCCACACCTTGACTACATGTCTGCGCGCCCAGGATAGTTGCTAGACATATGAATCGCCTTAAGCACACTCTATGAATTAACAATGCCAAGCTGCAACATAACAAGTGACTATGGTGTCAAACCTTAATAATTAATTCATTTTAGGATCCCAATAGACACCATCTCTCATCATCGAATTGAGTGTGATCACGAGCTTCCTAATACAGGCTATTATCGCTACTTTTTTGGATTTTCCTACGGCGACTAGCTGATGATAAATCACTTTAAATTTTTGGGGTGCATTGAATGGCTGACATCATTGCCATGTGCATGGCCGCTCTTATTTGTGAATGTTCACCAGGTATCATACGCTTACCTTTATACGAGCCATTTTTTCGGTTGAAAGAAGCTACACCGACCAACGATGCCGCTTCTTTATTGTTGATATAACCAAGCTCAGGTATTTTACTGATTAAGTTGAATGCGACGACTTTTCCTACTCCAAACATGCTCTGAATAGTGTCATTTTTAATTTTATACTCCTCGCAGCTTTCGATGAGTTTGTGTAATTTATTGTCTATTTTTTTTAGCTGATTTTTCAGTGCAGTAAGCATAGGCTTGATGGATGACGTAATTTCTTTTGGTCATAATAAGCCTTCACCCAGAAGGAGTATCGTACCGAAAAACCAGCCCACTCCTCGAAGGCTTGCCTTAAAAAGGCAGGGCAACTATACCACCAATGTGCCTATATTTTTTTGATACTATTTTCAATAACCGGTGTAATACCCACATATTTCTGCACCGGTATAACGTTCTTTATTGTGCCCAAAAGCGACTAATAAATGCGGTGCTAGTTGCGGACCTGCACTAGGTAAACTATCAAAAGTAGCCTTGTTATCTTGTTTCTTGTATCGCTGCTTTATTTAACCTTCAATCCCCATCAGCAACACTTTGAATTGGTATTTATTTGTATCAACACCGGTTTTAATACTTTGATTTATATTTATATTCATAATAAGCTAACTCATACTTGCAAAATTCGGGTTTGAGACCCAGTAGACTATTCGAGTGTTATGTTTGGTGTTCTTTGTCGCATTTGTTCTCGTTATCGGTCTATTACCCAAAAAGGGGATTAAAAAGTAATTTAGATGGATATATTATCCATACAAGCTGTTAAAGAAAGATAAAAGTAGCCAACTTTTTCTCCTTCGTCGCTAATTTTAGCCAGCGGCAATTTGCTACTTAAAACGGTCTTATAAATATTTCATAAAACGGAGTTTGTAATGAGAAAAGAGTTTCAATTCAGAGTTAAAAATCACACAATTAAAATAGTTAATACTTGGACACACGGAGCAAAACTATATGTGGATGGTGACCTGCGAGATCAAGATTCGAGTTTTCTAGCTAATGGAAAAGTAGCTCTTCTATCTGCAAAGCTTGGAGAGCATGGAGTTTTAGAGGTTAATCCAATATCAGGTTTAATGAGTGTGGAAATGGATGTATATTTAACTTTAAACCATTCAAAGCAACAAGTTTATAGTTCCTATAAACGCTTGAGTTTAACTGAACAAAGAACAGCATAGTAAACTTATAACAAGGGTTTTCAAATCGGGCAAATTACAGGTGACTTTATTCGAGCCTCTGTTATTTTAGCCAACTGTAATTTGCCGCTTAAAATGGCATTAGAGCTAAAGGAGATAGCTTTGAATAAATCATACTTTTTACTACCACTTGCACTTTTTGTGACTTCTTGTGCGCCAACAACTAAAGTTGACAAAACTAAAATTGATTACCTCGACTTATCAGGTAAAGAACAAGTTAAACTTGCTGAAGAGTACTGGCGTGTTGTAAAAAGAATTGAACCAAGATATCCCGTTTCAGCTGCAAAAAATAATATATCGGGTTGCGTTGATTTGATTGTTGGCATTGATCAAAATGGAAAAGCTACAGGGTACAAGGTTCGCTCATCGTATCCTAAAGGTGTATTTGATAATAATGCCGCCGCCGCGCTAGTTGAATGGAAGTGGAAAGTTACAGATAAAAATAAGAACAGTACGCCAGTTTTAACTTCTATTCGAATGGATTTTTCGACTAGCAGAAACCCAACGGAAGCGAAGTACTTGGAAAATTGTCCTAAACATGAAGTTTAGCGCTAACAAAAACTTTAAGCGGGACAAATGACTGTTGGCTGTTTCGCTACACATTTTAGCAAGGTGTTATCTGCACAGATATATTGCGGTATATTTCAATCTATAAGGAAATTAAAATGAAAAATATAATCAAATTAAGCCTATTTACTTTAGGCACGTTAGCTTCAAACCTTACAATTGCCAATGAAATTTCTCCAGACTTTCTTAAAAAAGAAATAGCATTGGCTCATACTCAATACTTAAAAGGTACATCTGATAGCGGGCTTTATGCACTTAAAGCGCTAGCTAGGATCTTAGAGTCAGATAATTCTAGTGCTTTACAATCTGAAGTGGGGCCAAATAGTTTATCATTTACTTATCTTAGAATTGGGTTATTACACGAGAGTTTGGGGGATCTATCGAAAGCAGGAGCATATTTTGATAAGGCGATAAATCTTTACAAAGATAAGCATGTTGGAATATCTCAATTAAAAGCCTTTGTTGCGCGTTTGGATGAAATGAGCAGTTAAAAAGCGCTTTAAACGAAAAAGATACCACTGGCTATTTTCACGTTGCTTAACATTTTAACTAACTATATTTTTATGCTTAAATAGGTGTAATGTTTTTCTCACGGTACGGTAAGTTGAAAAAGGTTTTAGTATTAATCTCATTAGTATGCTTATTCGTTGTTTATCAATATGGAAGAAGTTTATGGCATCCGGTAGTGATTAAATTTACGGGTAAAAAAACTGTAGCTGAGGTTATAAAAAAACTAGAGTTAACAGTTTCACAAGAATTATCTTCTTTATTTCTTTCTAAAGCTATAAGCTTTCCTCCTAAAAACCTTTCTCTAATTGCTTTTAAAGACACAAAAGAGTTGGAAGTTTGGGCTTCAAACGAAGATAAAATATTTAAATTCATAACTCGTTATAATGTTAAAGCAGCAAGTGGCATTTTAGGACCCAAATTGGTTGAAGGTGACAAACAAGTGCCAGAAGGTATCTATAAAATTGAGGGTTTCAATCCTAATAGTGCTTACCACTTATCCATGAAGCTAAATTATCCAAATGCTTTTGATTTACAACATGCAATAAATGAAGGGAGAACTTCTCCTGGTACTAATATTTTTATTCATGGTCGTTCTGCTTCTATAGGTTGTTTAGCTATGGGTGACACTGTAATAGAGAACTTATTTTATCTAGTGCATACTACAGGTTTATCTAATACTCGAGTAATTATCTCGCCTACTAATCCATCGTTAAGTGAGCTTAGTATCCCAAATGGCTCTCCTATATGGGTTGCGGAGCTATACAAAGATATAGTAAATGAATATAGTATGGTTACTAAAAACATTACAAGTCATTAAATCAGGACAAAAACCCGTTAGTTCTTTGCTTTTTCGTCGCTTATTTTAGCCAACAATTTTTGCCTCTTAATGAGGTGCTGTAATAGTGTCTGAGCTGTGCAATTAGAATAGTGTCATCTTGTTGTTTATGAACGGTCCGATGTTTATCGTTTATGCGTCATGACCAATAACTTCTTGTGGAGTTCTTTTAACGTATTTAATTAATGAGTTAACAACATGGTCGGTCAATCTATATGAAGTATTTTTTTATTCTATTTTCTTTTCTTTTTTCTTCACTCACGTTTTCTACTGAATTAGAAAGCTTTGATGATTTTATAACTGATTTTTATGCTAGTTTTAGCTCACGGCAGCTGCAGAAAATATCAGAACAACACTTCCATCCTAATGTTCAATTCATTTTTGGTAACCATGTTATGGTTCCAGGAAATAGCAAAAAAGTAGAGTCTATTTTGGCATCAATTATTAAGGCTTTAGAGGAAGACGGCTATCAAAAGTCAGTAATTCGTGATATTTCAAAAACACAATCAGGTTCAAACTTTGTTGTCGCTACCGTATTTTTTGATCGTATTAAAACTAATAGTGAACAATTAGATAGTATGTGTAGCACATATTCAGCAGTAAATTTGAACGGGGAGTGGAAGATTTTAACTTGGTTACCAAGTAAACCCAAAACTGAGACGAGTTGCTTTTAAAGTTACCATACAAACTGCTTAAAACGGCCTTGAGAAGGCAATAATGCTTAAATATACACAATTTCAAAGATATGATTCTACCTTGTCGATTTCAAAATAAAAGCAGTATAGTTAAGCTTGAGTGACGAAATTTTATCTAAGAATGTTGCTCAGACATTTGATATTCAATCGTCCATACTTCTGGCTGGCGAAAAATATCGAGAAAGTAAGTTCTCTATCAAACCTCGCCATAACCTTGCTATTTCATAGTGCTAGAGAGGCTGAATATAGAGCGCATGTAATACAACAACCTTTAATCAAACGTAACATTAAAGCGAGCATGGATCGTCCTAGTTGTTGTACTGATAATGCTGAACTTGAGTCATTTTATTACTCACTCAAAGCGGATATCATTAGAGGAAATAGGCTTGAGACTATGTGCAAATTAGTCATGAAATTAAAAGCTTACCTGTATTACTTTTGCAGTAGACAATGACTGTTTTCGAGTTTAGGGTATGAACCATCTACTGAGTAAGACTAGCAGCAGGTTGAAAATGGAGAGTGTCCATTTTATCGGGAGAAGAGCACTACTAACCGCTTGCTCAATTTCGCTTTTCTACACATGTTAGCAAACATTTTTAGTCCCTTATTGTGCCTATATGATAACCACTAATCAGAGTTATATATGTTAAAGAATATTTTTTTATTTATGGCTGTGTTCTTCTGCAGTGCCTCTGCTTATTCTACCGAAGAAGTACAAGTTCATGCTTATACAAGCTCGAAAGGTTTCACATTTAGAAATTTTAGGCTAACTCTAACACCTCAGAATACTATTTTAGCCTCTGATATTCGACTTAAAAACAGTGGTTATTCTCGTGAAGCTTCAAATTATAGATATGAGATATTAGACGAAAGAAGTATAAATTATACTGAGTACGGGCAGTTTGAAATTTTCATACCAGAGGATAAATTTCCGCTAAAAAATAACGCAAACACTTTTATAATTGCGAGAATGCCACAAACTGATCCAACAATAGCCGATTTTGAAGAAAAAATTACTAAGAAAAAACAGCTCTATAAAAAAATTGTTACCATGGTTAAAAATAACAAAGGCAGTGTAGAGGTAGTGCTTGAGTTTCCTCACGCCAATACAGAGAAAATAGACGCTAATGTATTTTTCAGAGCATACAATGGTGATTATATTGATAAAGTTGGAAAATTATAGCTATATTTTTAATATGATGAATAACGAGTACTTAGAAAAAAAATTATATAAGAAAGCCTATACAACCACCTATGGCGAGGTATGATTTTGGCGTTATATTTTTCTAGAATACGGCGTTAATATCCATAATTTTATGTAATATACGTATTATCTAGTACTTTTTAGTAACCATTTTGTTGATGCACACCCCAAGTTATTTGAGTATGTTTTGCTATTTCTATCAAATCGGTTTTGGCTTTCGAAAATAATACAAACTTATTCATTAATGGTTGTCTTTATCTAATTCAGTCAATAATCTTTCATAGCCATATGTAGCAACACAGCTTTGCTCACCTAGGGGCAGTATGTTGCTTGATCTTCTAATGCTCTTAATTCAATCTTCACAATTTCACTTGCTGAGCCATAACGACCAGTGTTAAGTTATTGGTTTATAAGCTGATCAAAATGTTACACTTGTAATTTTTACTCTCAGCAGGGGCTATAAGCCGTAGCATTACCAGAAAGCCACGTATAGAATATTTTTTAGTGCTTGAGATTAAATATAAGCACTGCTTTGGCACAGAATACGCGTATAGCTGCGATTTTAGCCTGCTTTTATAATAAACTTTAAAATTGAATTTTCAAAAATAAAAATTTTACGGTCTCATTAGTACTCGAAGGAAGGTCATATGCGGTTTGTAGTAATAGTTAGTTTTTTGGTGTTTTTTTTATCAGGTAATTTACATGCTCAAGAGCAGCCGAAAATTCCTGAACGTCCAGCTGTCTTGAAGGCACTGGATGGAAATTGGGTTATGACGGGTGATATTAGAGGTAAGCTTGTTACTCATAAAATGGTCGCCGGACCTACGCTCCAAGGTGCTTTCACAGAGATCTACATTAAAGATGTAGAAACGACGTACGAGGCGCGTGTGCTGATCGGGTACGACGCAGAGAGTGATTCTGTCATTGTACATTGGATTGACAGTTTTGGTGCTAAGCACTCTATTCCACACGGCACAGGCAGTGCTGCAGGTAATTCGATTCAATTCACATTCCTATACGGTAGTGGTCCTTTTCGAGACACATTCACCTATGATTCAGATACAAATACTTGGTTATTCGTACTCGAAGCATCTCAACCAGATGGTACATGGAAGCACTTTGCTCGCTATAATGTTCGTCCGCAGTAACTTAGTACTACAAGCGATTATGTTGTAAGTCACTATTTTTAGTTGCCATTTTTTATATTGATACAAACAGTAAATGCAGGTTTATAAATGTCGGAAGCGTTAAAAGGTATTAAGGTTGTAGATTTAAGCCGAATTTTAGCAGGGCCTTGGGCATCACAAATGCTAGCGGATATGGGGGCTGAAGTTATTAAAGTTGAACGCCCGATTAAAGGCGATGATACGCGTCACTGGGGGCCTCCATTTATTAAACCAGCACATGGTGACGAACCTGCGCAAGCCGCATATTATCACTGTGCAAACCGTAACAAACAATCTATTGCTATTGATATTACTCGAGCCGAAGGGCAGCAAGTGATCAAAGATATGATTGCTAAAGCTGATGTCTTGATAGAAAACTATAAAGTAGGCGGTCTTGAAAATTATGGTTTGAGCTACCAGCAAGTTAAAGCTATTAACCCAAAATTAATTTATTGCTCTATTACTGGCTTTGGGCAAAGTGGTCCGTACGCACATAAAGCTGGCTATGATGCAATGATTCAGGGTGAGGGCGGGTTAATGAGTTTAACGGGTGATCCGAAGGGTCAACCGATGAAAGTTGGTGTAGCTGTTGTTGATGTGATGACGGGGCTTTATAGTGCAAATGCCATTCTTGCAGCACTAATGGCCAGAACACATACAGAACAAGGACAACATATAGATATTGCATTACTTGATGTACAAGTTGCTACGTTAGCAAATCAGGGGATGAACTATTTAACTACTGATAAAAATCCAACACGGTTGGGTAATGGCCACCCCAATATTGTCCCCTATCAAACCTTTGCGACTAATGATGGCAGCTTAATTTTAGCGATAGGTAATGATCAACAATTTGAAAAATTTTGTCATGCCGCTAAATGTTCAGAATTAGCTCAAAATGATTTTTACCAAACTAACCAATTGCGAGTTGAAAACCGGAAGCGGTTAATTCCAATCTTAGCGGCAATTATTGCCCAGAAAAGCACTGGTTATTGGGTGGCGATATTAGAAGCAATTGCAGTACCTTGCGGACCAGTAAACACCTTAGAGCAAGTATTTAAGCACCCGCAGGTTCAACATAGAGGCATGATTAAAAAAATACCAGATAAAAAGGGTAATTTGATTAAAACGATCGCTTCACCGATTAACCTTTCACAAACGCCATTGCAGTATAAGCATGCGGCGCCAAATATTGGTGAGCACAGTAACCAAGTTTTAAGTCAGTTTTTGGCTTACGATGAAGAAAAAATTAAAACGCTAGTTAATGCTAATGTAGTTGAATAATAGGCTGATTAATGAAATTTCACTTTATTGATAAATATTTATTAAAGGATTAGTGCAGAGGTTAATGTAAATCAAACCATTTTAGTTTAAAAAACGCTATGATCATTATATACAATGTAATTAGTTGGTTTTAAAATGAAAAGTATAAAGCAATTGACAAAAAATAGAATAATAAGTGCTACGTTATTGATAATCGCTTCGTTATTAATTTTTGCTATTGCGCAAACAATAGAGACATTGCTAATAGAGTATGAGCTATCTTCGATGTATATTTCATTTTGTGCGGGTTTTATATTGTTTATACCCTTGGTAAGTTTGGTTTTACACCCATTATTATTTAATGATGTTGAAGATAAACAAGCACAAAAATCTACACTTATGATGAATGTTGGCCTTGTGATGGTTGTACAGGGGTTGTTTTTTCTTATTTGGATGACGGATGCTATTGCCATTTATAGTATGTATGTAGACTCTAACTCTTTTTTGGCGAAGGCATTTAATATCAGCAGTGATCATAAGGGGGCTTTTAGTAAAGAGTTTTTCTGGGCAAACTTATTACTAGCGTGGTTGTTTTCTTTGCTCTCACTTGTCGTGGGTTTATTGCCATGCTTAATTGCTCGGTTGAAAAATTTAGGTGTTGTGGGTAATTTTGTTTCGGCTTTTCAATTTGCAAAAGTAAATAAGTTATCGCTTGTTGTTTATGCCTTTTATTTAGCGTTCTCAGCCGTTATACCGCTAATGTATGCTAAGTACTTATTTATCGTATTATTTCCACTGACGCTAGTATGGGCTTTTTTAAATATCTCAAAACGCTACTTAAAACTACATGCCTTTAAAAATACAGCGTAGGTGTTCAAGTGCTAGTTTATTAACTTTTTTTACGGCTACCGATTATAGTTCGCAATATCTGAACTCCCCAAATTTTGCTTTATGAGAAATTGAACGTATTGAGTCTGCAATATGTGTGGAAAGTTTTTAAAGATGGGTGGCTTGGTACTAGTGTAAATATAACCATTGTTAATTGTTAACCTTAAAATATTAAGTAATATTTACACTCCTTACTATATACAGTTTTGTATTTGCTGTTCGTAGAGTTGGTGGATCAGGTCTTCTTGGTAATTCTTCTTAACGGCTTTGATTAACGATGGCTTTAGCTTGATATGCTTTGATTTTTTTGACAAATGTAATCCCCATTCCTTACTACCAAGATGAAAAGCTTTTGATATTATATCGTTATTCATATTTTGCTGATGTAATGCATATTCAATTCCAATTAATGAACCAATAACGGCATCAACACGGCCGTGTTTAAGCATTTTTACTGCTTGTTGGTAACTGTCAACATTAGCTTTATTAAGCTTTCTATCTTGATCAAAGGTCTCTTCAAATTGTGCATTCCTGATCACGGCAATATTTTTTAATGTATATAAGTCATCATAATTATCAATAGTATTATCTATATGGCTCACGACAACTATTTTTGAATATGACAGTGGACCGATATAGTCTGCATCATCTTCAATTGCAGTATTTTTAAAAATTAAGGCAAGGTCTAATTCAGCCGTTTTTAACGAATAAAGTATTCTTGCGTACGGATAATTAACAAATTTCAATTCCACATTAAGGTTTTCAATTGTTTTTTGTACCGCCATAACACTTGCACCAGAGCAGCCTGAGTTTTCAACAAAAGCGTTAAAAGGAGCAAATGACGGTACGCTAACATTTAGTTTATCGTTAGCTGCTTGCAACGAATGACTAGAAAGTAATGCTATGTAAGCTAGTGAAATTAAGTATTTATTGATCAGGTATATTTTCAACGTCGTAATAATAACCATTCATTATGTAAGGCATTATAGAGCAGTAAATGGGAATAGCACTAAATACTTTGAGTTTGTTACTGACTTTAATCTGTTAGTTTAATTTTTATATAAAACAATATTATAAATTATTACTTGTACAATCAAATGATAATGATTATCATTTGATCCGTAAAAAAAGATTCACTAAGGAACAGTTATGCATTGGCAGCTTTTAATGAAAAAAGGTAATCGCTGTTTTGAAGAGCAGCAATGGATAAAAGCTGAGCTTTATTATAAATCAGCCTATAGTCAATTAGAAGGACTCTGGTTGCAGGATGGTGAGTATGAGTCATTACTGATGGCTTGGATTTGTGCGTGCCAAAACCTAGCAATATTATTTGAAACACAAGGCGAATATGACCGTTCAATAGGTTATTTAGTAAAGGCTTATCAAGAAGCTTTTCATACCAGTCAAAACCATATTGCTAGCGATTCCTTGCGAAGTTTAGCTTTTGGCGCTTTGGGAGCAACATTAAAGAAAATTTTACACTTTGCTGATAAATACCCTACTTGTGAGGATTGTTTAACGAAGTTATACCGATTACAGCAAACAATAGAATGCCAAGCTGATGTTGTACATTAATAAGTAAAGTATTTAACTGTTTTAACGTTCATGGTCAAAAGAAATGCTGTTCTTTTGATTAATGGATCTATTAGCGTATTAATTATTTCCTACATGAATGATGAGCTGTAATTTTGAAACTTGTTGCGAAGTCATGAAGATGAAATGGAGTACTGGAATGCTATATAAAATTATTCAAAAGTTGGATGAAGTGTTTAGTTTCGCACAAGCGTTGGCTTATTGTCGTAATATTGAACCAGAAAATGACGACTTTTCTACGTAATTAAGTACGCATGTATACACAATAGGAGCGAGATAATGTTTGGGTTTACTTTCTTTAAAATCAAAGGCGAGAGTATGTCGCCAAAAATACCTAATGAAAGCTACGTGTTATCCTGTAGTTGGTTTAGTAGTTTTTTTCTCGGAGAAGGGAAAAGAATTTTGGTGCAGCATCATAATTATGGTTTGATTGTTAAAACTGTCGCTTTAGTTGACCACCATGGTTTTATTTGGGTGAAAGGAGAAAACAGCCAAAGTATGCCAGTAGAGCAACTAGGGCCAATAAGTGCTAATCAGGTCATTGGGCGAGTGCTGAGTGTGTTTTCCCATACATAGCGTATTAGTAATTAGTAAAGTTGATGCTTGCTATTGCCTCCATCTTCATCTCGAAACGATTGTTGTGCATCTTTATCCAATTCATTCTTTCATTTTATTTAGTTGCTCAATAGTTTTTTGTTTTTATTTTGGGCTCATATTTTCATTTTTTGCAATTTCTTCCTCTACTGTGTCTAGCTCAGCTAACTTGTCTCGCTCAATCCCTTAAGCATTTTTCTAGAAATGACAGCATCATGTCATTAGAACGGTTATCTTTTGAATGAGTTGATTGAGATAGTTATTGCCAATTATCATAATGATGGTCCTTACTTTTAGCGAGCTAAATAGCACTACTCTTAACTATTTTATAGCGGTTATAAATCGCTGTAAGGTGCTAGTGACCGTGCAAACGGAATAGCTCCACCAGAGTTTATAGTGCAAATGTTTAATACGCCTTAGAAATTTAATAGGACAAGGATAATGGTGTAATTTATGTATTGTTGAATTTTAACTACACATGTATTCAGGATAACTTTTATTTTTAAGGTAAAATTATCTTTTTGTGCATAAGGTGGCAAAATAGTGATAAATGAAAACTAAATTATTTAGTGAGGTAAAGTGACATTATTGACAATTAAAGAATATTTTCCACCTGGCGGCTTAGCTAAAGTAGAAAGTGAAATAACGGATATTACTTATACTGATAGAAATGATGTGATTTTAGGGCAGGCAACTCTACCATTATCTAATGTTGCAAAAAAGGTCGCTATTTATTGTCGAAAACTAGACAACGGAAAAATGGAATACCGTGCAGTATCAGCTAAGTGTCCGCATCAAGGTGCTGATATAAGTCAGGATGAATTAAAGCCCGATGGTAACGTATATTGTTCATTACATCGCCGACCTATTTGTATTTTTAGCGAATATAACTATGCCTATTTGGTTGAAAAACGAGGTGAAAAATTTTTTATTAGTAAGTCAGTTAAGTAAATCTAACACCGAAATCAGAAAGTGCTTTCAAAAGATAACAACCTTACTCTAAAGTTAAGGTTGTTATCTAAGCCGAGTGTTAAATATGCCGCAACGTTTAACTAATTAGAGCTTAAAGGAATGGTAGGTTGTTAGCATAATATTTGCTATGTTGGGGTATCTTGCTCAAGTTTTTTAGGTTTATACGAAACGCTACTTTGACTAATTGTGGTGCCGAGCAGGGATAATAAACAGTAAGCGGTGAAGTAATAAAAACCTGCGCCCAATGCCGATAACGTTTCACTACTGACAATTAAGTCTAACTTGAAGCCAAATAGCGCTAATTGTTGCTGTGTCGCTGTTTCTGCGTGGTTGGTTGATAATACAGCAAGGAATATTGCGACAACGAATACGTCTGCCATCGACCATTTACCAATTTGGCTGATAAAGTTATAAATTTTAACTTCTAATGTCGAATGCTTTTTAGCATAAGCAAAGCTTAGTAACGTAAATTTTATGATTGGAATACAAATTGAAAAGGCAAAAATTAGTCCTGCAACCAACAGGCGTTCATCTTGCCACAGCTCTTGAATGGTTTGTAACAAAGACAGGTTTTTGTCGATCAATGTGTTGGTAAGTTTAGCACCACTGACATTAGCGGTCATCGCCATATTTAGTGAAAACATTGGTAATAAAATACCGGGTATGAATAGTGCAATGGCAATGAGGTTAATTACAAAACCTAAATGTTTTCTTATCATTATTTAAAAATTTCCTAAATTATTTATCTATGTGATTACTGACATAATACTAACTGGCTATAAGTTTAACGGGCAATTGCTTTTCGATAAATAGTTAATCTGATCTCGGGATGAGAAATAAGCTTTAATAGCGCTACTGTAGATTTAAACTTGGTAATGCTTTGAGATAACTATTCTTTCACTATCGTTATCCCGAGTTCAGGTCAGTTAACAAATATTAAATTTACGATATTTACGTACGGTTTCGCTAATAGCTGCTTAAACTGCTTTGCAAAATGCAAATTACTATTTTCTGCAATCGTAAATACACTTTTCTATCTTTATTTTATTATTTAAAATCATGAGTTTGCTTTATTTGTCTTTGTTGGTGTACGTTTTGCAATCAATCATACGTAAGTTCAGGAAAGTACTTACCACCAATATTTGATGAGGAAAAAATTATGGCTTCTATTAATGATTTTAAAAACACAAAAGAATTAACTCAATACCATGAAAGTCTGCGTACGAATTGTCGTGGCGATAATCACCAACTAGTCGAAACCTTGAATTACGCACAACAGCACCCTTTAAAAAATGATAACCAGCCAGACGCTTCATTTGGCTTTGTTTTAGGTTATAACTAGGTAGAGGTATTGCTGAATGACTTTAAGTTTTAATGATAATTGCCAATATACGCGCTTGCATATATTGGCTAAATTACTTTTAATGATAGCTGTTTTTAAAAATATCTAGTTCAGTATTTCTAACTCAGTAAGCACGTGTCGAAAAGTAAAATATTACAAATTTAAAGGATGAAAAGTGAAGCAAGTACATATTCTTAACGGCGACTCATTGCAAGGCCAGTTATATGGTTTGATTGTAGCCGAGCTAATTATTGCTCGGGAATGTTTGATTGATGGTAACGTCCAAGGTAATTCTTTAACTGAATTCTATCGTAATCGTGCAAACTTTATTGCTGACTATGATGGCTTTAAAGCTGATGATTACTACCTTAAAACAGTACCTGAAATAGAAAAAATAATAGCGCTACCAGTTGATAAAGAAGTTATATGCTGGTTTGAGGATGACTTATTTTGTCAAACTAACTTTTGGTTTGTTATACATTTATTAGCGAACTACACCGCCGTTGATAATATTTATCTTGTGCGCCCTAATAAAGGCAATGAGTATAGTTTTGCTGCTATGTCTGAGCAAGAGTTAGTAGAGGCACTACAAAACCGTCAAAAGTTATCCTGTGAGCATATAAAACTGCTAGCGCAATTATGGCCTTTGTATCAAAAACAAGATTATCAACAAATGCATATTATTGCAGACACGTTAAATAGCGTGATGTCTTTTTTAACTCCGGTTATAAATGCGCAAGAAAGGAGAACACCTGATGAAAGCGGTTTAGGTTATCCTGAGCGGCAGCTACTCGCTATTATGAAAGGTGTAAATACCATTGATTTTCCGGCTGCGTTTCGAGTATTTTCTGCTCAGGAAGGTATTTATAGCTTTGGTGATCTGCAAGTAAAGCAGATGTTTGATCAATTGATTAAACGCCTTTAAGCTTACAAATACATGTTAGTTGATGGTGAAAGCTGTCAATTTTAATAATTAGTTTAAGTATTACTTTTGTGCTTGTTCAGCTGTAAGTTTATCTACAGTTGCTGAACAAGCTTGTAAAAATATATCCATAAAATACTCAACTTCTGGCATACTTTGTTTAAGCTCGGTTAATTTTAATTCTAAACGTTCTTTTACGTGATCAAACTCATGGTTCTGATGATTTAATTCATCAAGCGCTTTGATGTACGCGACTAAGATATCTGCAGCCTTAACGATTTGTTTATATTGTTCTTCAACGTGATCTTGCACGATAATATCGGCAAAAATCTCTTGAAATTCGTCTGGCAATGAAGCCAAGCATTGCTTTTCTGCTAAATATTCGATTTTTTTAAATTCACGAGCAATTTCAGCATTGGCATATTTGGTTGGGCTAACAATATCGCCAAAACGGGTTTCACTGGCTTCGTGATAAAGCGCTACGGTGGCAACTTTGTCGGCATTAATGCTGCCACCAAATTTCTTGTTTTTTATCACCGCTAATAAGTGTGCAACGATGGCAACCTGATGAGAATGCTCTGCAACATTTTCAGGTTTTACACAAAACATTAATGCCCAACGTTTGATCAGTGGCATTCTAAACATCCAAGCTAGAAAAGTACTTTGCATAATAGCTGCCTTATAGTTGCTGATTTGCTCCCACATGCAATGGGAGGACAATATTGTTGTTATTTAAAAACGATGATAATTGTTACTGACGATAGCTAGCGAAAAAGTTTGCTAGTTTTTCCATCGCTGGTTTTAATTCATCTACATGGGGGAGAAAAACTAAGCGAAAGTAATTTTTTTGCACAATATTAAAAGCACGGCCATGAACTAGTAGAATTTTTTCTTGTTTTAATAAATCTAAAACCATTTTTTCATCATCACTGATGTTAAATTTTTTCTGGTCAACTTTTACAAATAAATATAAAGCGCCCATCGCTGGGTTACAAGACAAGCCGTCAATGTTGTTGATCATTTCGTGGGCTAAGTTTCGTTGTTTTAATAAACGGCCGTCATCATTAATTAGTTCGTTAATACTTTGATAACCGCCTAATGCCGTTTGAATAGCATGCTGACATGGCACATTGGCACATAAGCGCATAGAAGAGAGTATATTTAAACCTTCTAAATAGTCTTCTGCGTGTATTTTGGGGCCAGTTATCACCATCCAGCCCGCGCGAAAACCGGCAATGCGGTAATTTTTCGATAGACCGCCCATGGTTATAATTAGTACGTCGTTAGCTAGTCGTGCTGTCGGAATATGCTGTGCTTGATCATAAAGAATTTTGTCGTAAATCTCATCACTAAAAATGATTAAGCTATGCTTGCGAGCAAGTTCAATAATACCTTGTAAAATCTCTTCACTATATACGGCACCCGTTGGGTTGTTTGGATTAATTAAGACAATTGCTTTGGTTTTAGACGATATTTTACTCTCCATGTCTTTTAAGTCAGGAAACCATTGGTTTTCTTCATCGCAAGCATAGTGCACTGGATTACCACCTGATAATGCCACTGCGGCGGTCCATAATGGGTAATCAGGTGCAGGTATTAATACTTCATCTTCGTTATTTAGTAAGCCTTGCATTGCCATAACAATGAGCTCACTTACGCCATTACCAATAAAAATATCATCTATGCTAACGTCTAAAATGCCTTGCTGTTGAAAATACTGCATAACAGCAACTCGAGCAGGATAAATACCTTTTGATTCGCAGTAGCCTTGAGCTGTAGGTAAGTTATGAATAACGTCCTTGAGAATATCATCAGGGGCTTCAAAGCCAAATGGTGCAGGGTTACCTATATTAAGCTTAAGAATTTTATGACCTTCATCTTCTAAACGTTTGGCTTCTGCGGCGACTTGCCCGCGAATTTCGTAACAAACGTTTTTTAGTTTTGAAGACTTTTGTATATTTTTCATCATGTTTTTCTTCTATATGCTCAAATAAAGGTAACGGAAAGTTTTGGCTTTGCGTTGTGTAAGTTGTCGTGTTGTCTGAAATTAGTTTTATTTAATGTTTAGCTAAACACCGAAAAATCAACCAGTTCCATTGTTGCTAATATTTCTTCACTTTGAAACAGTTACTTGCAAATTTTTTATAGTAAATTGATGATTTTTACACCATCTTGTTATTAACCGCTGTTTTTAACAGTAATATTAACTTTACTATTGTTTGTTATAAGGACTATTTATGCCTTTACCGTTATTGTGGATTGGTGCAGCAGCTGTGTCAGCTTTGGCTGTTAAAGGTTTAGCTGATGATAGAAAAAATCAACAGCGGAAGCGCTCAAATAGTTTTTGTGCGCAATCGTTAGCAGATCTTGAACGTCACGAAAGCCCAATAGCAACTTATCCAACAGATATTTTTGATACTGTGCAGAAAGTAGCTCCCGAGATTGGTGCAATTGTTTGCTGTGGGGTTGGCGGCGTATTAGATCATACTGGCATTTGGGTGGGAGACAATACCATCATTGAACTTGACGGCAATGGTTTAATTAAGCCTGTTTCGCCGCGTCGTTTTACTGATGACCGATCAGGTAAAGGAATTTTTATTGCATGTGATTCTTTAGGAAAGCCATTAAGTAGTGAGTTATCGGCACAAAATGCAATCGAAAAAATTTATCAACAACAAGACTATCATTTATTTGACAATAACTGTCATCAGTTCATTTGGCAATGCTTCCAACCAAATGCCGAAACAATAACCACTTTTAAGTCGTTATCGGTCAATATAGCGCAATTATTCGATCGGGTTATTTATTGGGATCTTTGTGATTGTTAAATTTCTAAGTCGTTTTCTTTCAGTAATTTTTGTATTTTATGGCATTAATTAGGTATGCAGCATAAAATTATTGTATTGCTGTTTAAACTTTAATGCCATGGTCTTATATTGCTATGGCAGTATAATTACACTTATCAATGGAATGAAGTCAGCAAATGCCATACTTTTAAACTTGTAATTAGTGATTTCTATATGCATAAAAAATGTTTTTTCTTGATCTTTTTTCTTCTGAATTCACTTTTCTCAGCATCGATTTGTGCGCGGAATTTTACTGTTGTATTTCTCAATCCAGGTTACCCAGAGAGTAATGCAACTGGCAACTTCTGGGCAAATGTTACACGGTTTATGGTTGCTGCTGCAGATGATTTAAACATTAACCTGCTGACGATTTATGCTTACCGTAATCATGTGCTGATGAAGTCGTTGGCTCAGCAAGTTATTGAGCAAAAGCCTGACTATGTCATTTTAGTTAATGAAAAGGGCATCGCGTTAAATATTGTTAAGAAAATAGCTGAGCATAAAATACCTGTCTTTATGTTACTGAATACGCTAAGTAGCGATGAATATGATTTGTTGTCTCAAGATGAAAAAAAGTTTTTGATTGGCAGCCTAACCCCTGATAATTATCAAGTTGGAAAAAAGCTTAGTGATGATTTAATCAAAGCTTACCTAAAGCAAAATAGCCGCGACAACATGATAAATTTTTTCGTATTACAAGGGGATCATACTACACCGGCGGCAACAGCAAGAGTTAAGGGGTTTAGCGATAGCATAAAAGCACATGAAAATATTAACCTTATTGATAATACGGTGGCAAATTGGTCAAAGCAACAAGCTTATCAGAAGGTAAAAGGAGTACTGCAACGTGATCGTATCGATATTATATGGTCAGCAAATGATGCAATGGCGTTTGGCGCAAAAAAAGCTGTTTTGGAAGCAGAACTAATTTATCAGCCGATTATTGGGGGTATAAATTGGGATGTTAGTGATGAAGGTTATACGATTGATATCTCTTACGGTGGTCATGTTACACTTGGTGCGTATGCGATGGCAATGTTAAAAGGCATTGATGATAAGGTTATAGTGGACGAAGAAAAATATCAATTGATAGATATTTTTGAATCTAGCCATAGTAAGCATTTCTCTTTATTCGAAGCACTTTTAGTTAATAATGAATTATCTCGGTATGATTTTGCACGATTTGGCGAAGACTCTACGACTAAAATGAAATTTTCAATAGAGAATTTAATAGAAACCCTTAAATAAGCCATGCTAAAACAAGCGTAGTAAGTGAAAGCAATATCGGCCTCGCAAATAACGCAAAGCCGATAGTAGCATTGTATGTCTGTTGATACTTTAGCTAGTTAACGAAAATTAGTTTGTAAACAGTGACATTACTTGGCTGATTGCAAGTAGCGATTTTTCACCCGTAATACGGTTCTTCACTTCAATTTCTTGGTTATCTAAATTACGTTCACCAATGACTAATAATAATGGTGTACCCATTAATTCATGATCAGCAAACATAACACCAGGACGCTCTTTACGATCATCAAAAATAACTTCGATGCCGGCAGCTTGTAACTGTTCATATAGCGTTTCAGCAGTTTCTTTAACACGGGCAGATTTAGCCATGTTCATTGGCACAACTGCTACTTGGTATGGTGCGATAGCTTCAGGCCATTTAATACCGTATTTATCGTGGTTTTGTTCAATGGCTGCAGCAACAATGCGAGATACACCAATACCGTAACAACCCATAGTTAAGGTTTGGTTTTTACCGGCTTCAGTTAATACGCCACATTTCATCGCTTGAGCATATTTTTCACCTAATTGGAAAATATGACCAACTTCGATACCACGTTTGATAACGATATTACCTTCGCCGCATGGGCTAGGGTCACCTTCAACCACGTTACGGATATCTTCAACGCTATAGTTTGTCGCGTCACGATCCCAGTTTACGCCGCTAAAGTGCACATCGTTTTTGTTTGCGCCACAAATAAAGTCAGCTAAATGTGCTGCACTGCGGTCAACAATAACATCAATATTTAAGCCGACAGGGCCAATAGAGCCAGCATTACAATTAACCGTTGCCAATATCTGCTCATCAGTAGCAAAAGTTAATGGCGTAGTAACCTGCGCTAAGTTTTCAGCTTTAATTTCGTTTAATTGATGATCACCACGGACAACTAAGGCAACAATTGGTGCTTCATTATCTGCGCTTGCAACACCCATAACCAATAACGTTTTAACCGTATTTGCCGCATCAATTTTAAAGAATGCAGCTACGTCTTCAATAGTGCGAACGTTTGGCGTTGATACTTCTGCTAATGTTTGAGTCGCTTCTGGACGCGTTCCTGTAGGTGCTAGTGCTTCAGCTTTTTCAACGTTCGCGGCAAAGTCACTAACATCACTAAAGGCGATATCATCTTCACCTGAATCAGCCAAAACATGAAATTCATGTGACGCATCACCACCAATAGAGCCTGTATCAGCGATAACAGGGCGGTAATCTAAGCCTAAACGATCGAAAATACGACAATAAGCATCGAACATTGCTTGATAAGTTTTATCTAGGCAATCAGCGCCTAAATGGAAAGAATATGCATCTTTCATTAAGAATTCACGGCCACGCATGACACCGAAACGAGGACGAATCTCATCACGAAATTTTGTTTGAATTTGGAACATGTTCAATGGCAGTTGCTTGTAACTGCTAATTTCATTGCTGACCAGTTTAGTGATAACTTCTTCGTGCGTAGGGCCTAATACGAATGAGCGATTGTGACGATCTTTCAAACGTAATAATTCAGGACCATAGTCTTCCCAACGACCTGATTCTTCCCAAAGGTCAGCAGGCTGCACCATTGGCATTAATACTTCTAATGAGCCAGCACGTTCCATTTCTTCACGAACAATGTTTTCAACTTTACGTAACACTTTTAAACCTGTCGGTAGCCACGTATACATTCCTGAAGCGACATTACGCACTAAACCAGCACGTAACATTAATTGATGACTGATAACTTCAGCACTAGCAGGGGTTTCTTTCAAGGTTGAAAGTAAATATTGGCTTGTACGCATTGAGAATAAATTCCATTAGTAAGCGAGTAATAAATATGAGGCGTATTCTATCAGGGCAATTTCACGCAAAAAAGGTTTAAATTACCCATTTGTTAAAAACTTGGAGAAATAAAGATGTGTTTAACGACTAGAAGAGAATAATAATGTTGAGTATGCGTGGAATATTCCACAATAAAGGCAGTAAACAATTTTTTTTAACAGTGCTTTGAAATCTGTATTCACACCAATATAACTTTATTCTAATTACTTACGTTGATTAGAATTGCTTTCTATCAAAAAAACTATGTTTAGTAAAACCTTAATGAAGCGGGTGTATTTTCCATGAAAGTATTAAGAGTAACGATAAAAGGGTGAAAAAACTTACTTGAAATAATTAGACTCTGCTTTATTTTTTTCTTATGACGAATGCAATTACTGATAAAATTCTAATATATATATATTCATTGTCAGTTTTGGGTGTTTCGAGTTGGAAATTTTTACAGGTGTAAAGGTTATTTAACATGATGTTTGAATATAAATGTTAATGCAGTGTTAGATTTATTTTATTTTCTGTTTTACTTTTTAGCAATTAATAGTAGTATCTTCGTGTTAAATTACAATTATTGTTAAAGATAATTGTAATTAAGGGAGACGCTAAAATTATTATAAGAGATAAAACATGATAAAATTAACTAAATTAACAAAAGCTATTTCATTGGTATTAGTAGCTGGAACAACAGCATTACCAGCCGTAGCTTTTGAAGAAACAAAAGAAAGCGAAGTTGAACGTATTGAAGTTACGGGTTCTCGAATTTTACGTGAAGGCGCAATTGCACCTTCACCAGTAACTGTTATCAGTGGTGCTGACTTACTTAATACCGGTGCTCTTAATATCGGTGAAGCATTAAATGAATTACCAGCGCTAGCTAATACTTATTCCTTAGCAAACTCTGGCCGCTTTATTGGTACAGCTGGTTTAAATATTCTAGATTTACGTAATATGGGTACTGATCGTACATTAGTACTTGTAGACGGTAAACGTCATGTATCTAGTGCTGCAGGTAGTGCATCTGTTGATACCAATACCATCCCTAGTTCTTGGGTGGAGCGCGTAGAAATTATCACTGGTGGTGCTTCTGCTGTTTATGGTGCTGATGCGGTAACAGGTGTAGTTAACTTTATACTTAAGAAACATATCGAAGGCTTAGACGTTAGTGCAACAAAGGGATTTTCTGATGAAGGCCCTTATAAAAACTCTAAATACACATTCTCATATGGTCAAAACTTCGACAATGATCGTGGTAATGCTGCATTCTCAGTAGAATATGTAGAGCAAAATCGCTTTAGCAGACTTGACCGTAAGCAACTAAGTATTCCGTACTCAGACCTTAGAAATACAGCACAAACTGATGAAAATAAAGATTCATTAGATTTTCCTGACAAAATTTACACACCTAACGCGGGTCATTACTATATAAACAATGCCGGTGTATTCAGTGCGGGTGGTGATATTTATAGCTTTAACAGTGATGGAACACCTCGTAAGCAATTTTTAGGTGAAAATGTAGACGGTATTCGTTGTAGTGATTGTGACGTATTTAACTTAGGTCAATTTACTGATATTCAACCTAAGTTTGATCGTCTGAATCTTAACTTTAAAGTTAACTACGACGTTGCGGAAGATCACAACGTTTATTTCAGTGCAAAATATGCAAAAGTTGATGCTGAAGATCAAGGTCAACCAGCGTTTTGGTTCTTTAATGGTTTTAATACCGTTCAACGTGATAATGCGTTTGTTGGTTCTGAACTTGGCCAACTAATGGATGATAACGACTTAACTAGCATCCGAATTAACCGTATGATGACCGATTTAGGTGTTCGTATCGAAGAAGATGAACGTGAAACTCAACGTTTTGTTCTTGGTGCTGAAGGCGATTTATCGGATGATTGGTCTTATGATGTTTCGGCTGTTTACGGTGTAACTGATCATACACGTACAAACCTTAATAACCTTATCCGTGCTAACTATGCGAATGCTTTAGATTCTGTGCGTGACTCATCAGGTAATGCAGTTTGTCGCAGTGAAGAAGCTCGTCAAAATGGTTGTGTAGCTGTTGATATCTTAGGTTTCGGTGCGCCATCTCAGGCGGCGGCAGATTACATTAATACGACTTCTGTTGGTACCAGTAAAATAGAACAAACAGTTATTGGTGGTTCAGTTAGCAATGGTGCATTATTTGATATGCCTGCGGGCCCAGTAGGTTTTGCTGGCGGTTTAGAATATCGTAAAGAAGAAAGTGTAACTAAAGAACCAGAAAATGCAGTAGGTACATTCTTTAACGCATTAGGTGAAGACCAAGGCTCATTTAATGTAAAAGAAGCGTTTATTGAATTGTCAGTGCCTTTATTAACAGATTTACCGTTAATGGAAGACTTAACATTAGAGACTGCAGCTCGTTATGCAAACTACAGTACTATTGGCGACGCGGTTAGCTGGAAAGCAGGTTTAGATTGGTCAGTAGGTTACGGCTTACGCATTCGTTCTACATACTCTGAAGCATTAAGAGCACCAAATATTGGCGAAATATTTGGCGCAGCAAGTGAAACATTCTTTAATGTTGATGATGCTTGTAGAAAAGAAAACTTAGATGACTTAGCAAATAGAACTACACGTGCGAACAACTGTGCTGCATTAGGTGTTCCGGTAGACTTTAACTCTGATTACGATTCTGCTTCTATCCGAGGCTCACAGTCTGGTAACAAAGATATAAAAGAAGAGAAATCAGAAAGTACGACTATTGGTTTTGTATATCAGCCTGAATTTATTGATGGTGCGTCTTTAACTGTTGATTATTGGAAAATCGAATTAACGGATGCAATCTCTTCTACGGGCGCTCAAGATATTATAGACCGTTGTGTAGATTCAGAGTCAGGTATTGATAACCAATATTGTAAGCTAATTACTCGTGATGCTAATTCTCACGAAATTACATTATTACAACGTTCTGTACTTAACTTAGCTGGTCAAGAAGCTTCTGGTATTGATTTTGAAGTTGGCTATGACTTCGATCTTGCTGGTGGAGATGTTAAAACTACTCTAATTGGTACTTACTTGAAAGAGCGTAAGTCTTACCCATTCCAAGATGATCCAACAGATTTTACTGAAAATGCTGGTACTACTGGTGAAGCAGAGTGGCAAGCTAACTTCTCTGTAGGTTATACTCACGGTAACTGGAGTGGTACATGGAAAACTCGTTATCTTGAAAGTGTAAGCTTGTATACAGATCAAGAACTAGAAGATAATCCAAACCCAAGTAGTTTGATGACTTTCCCAAGCTATGTTGTTTCTGATATGACTGTAGGCTATAACTTTGATAACGGTCTTTCTATCAAAGCTGGTATTGACAACGTATTCGATAAAGATTTACCTATCGGAACGTCTGGCACAGGCGGAGGCTCTGCTGGTTATGACAATATCGGACGTTTCTACTACACACAAATCTCATTTTCAATGTAGTTGACTAGTCTTTTTAGTTAAAGTAAAACCTGTCACGAAAGTGACAGGTTTTTTTTTACGTATATATTCTATCGAAAATCTCTTTAATAAATGGGTACAATTTAAATTTTATAAATTCACCAAACTTCAAAAGTTAATTAAGAATATTGATATTTCGTAATGGTAGAGGCTTGCAATATATAAGTCATTACTTTCAGCAACTATTAAAAAATTATCGCATTATCTCCTAGATGAGTGATCTTGCTGTGTGCCTCGATTATGCAGGTGCAGGACATTTCTGTGGTAGTTGGGAAATGAATGACGCCCCAATTTTATCTAATGTGATATGAATAGAGTGTTTTAAAGTTTGTATTAGATATTACAATAAAATCAGATTACAGACATCAAGCGGTAACCTCTTTTCGATTGATTTTGAGTAACTCACAACGAATGCCCCTTATACGGTTGTGATTAAAGGTTGTTTTATTCAGAAACAGGCTAAGCTGTTTTTTGGCCGGGAAATTGTAAACATTAATTAAATGACTACTCTAAAAATATGCATTATTTATTATTAACCTTTATCACGATTGCTTTATGGAGCAGTTTAGCTTTTCTTGTTGCTAAACTTGATCATATACCACCATTTTTTCTACTGGCAGTAACGTTATTTATTGGTGGAAGTTTATCATTACCACGATATAAACAGTGGCGATTAAACCCATTATTATTATTGACCGGAGTTTGTGGTGTTTTCGGCTATCATTTCTTGTTGTTTATGGCGTTCCGACTTGCGCCACCCGTTACTGCCAATTTACTGAATTATTTGTGGCCATTATTTATTTTACTATTTACGCCGTTATTTTTTAAAGGGGTAAATTTAAATAAACGACAATTTTTTGGGGTCTTAATTTCATTGATTGGTGCAGGGTTAATTGTTGCTGAAAATGGTATGGTTTTTTCTGTCGATTATATACTTGGCTATAGTTTGGCAATAACTGCTGCAATTATTTGGGCATGTTACTCGCTGCTTTCAAAGAAGCTAAACCAAAGTCACACTCCGTTTGATTCTGCGACGGTAGGGCTGTTCTGCTTACTTTCAGGCAGCTTAGCTGGACTTTCACATGTGATATTAGAAGTAACTCCAGTCATGGGGTTAAGTGATTTAGGGCTAATCTCCGTATTAGGCATAGGCCCCTTAGGACTTTCTTTTTATTGTTGGGATGCCGCACTTAAAAAGGGCGATCCTAGAGTTATAGCGACAATGTCGTATTTCACACCGTTATTGTCGACTTTATTGCTGATTTTTTTTAGTGATCAGTTATTTAGCTTGCAAATTTTTATTGCGATGGCATTAATCATTACTGGTGCGCTAATTGCTAATTTAAAACTGCGTGTTAAATGAACCTGTGATGATCAAAATCTCAATCCTGCAATGAAGCATATTCTGAAACGAACTTAAAAAGAGATGGGTTTACGTTTTGAACGTGGTTGCTCAATTTGTACGGTGTCGTTTGGCAGGCTTTGAAAGGTAGATGTTTGCTTTTTCTTGTCTTTGACTTTTGATTTATGACTCATTGCTTGTTTAGCTATGACAGGTGATTCTGATAATTTTTTTTGGCTCTTATTTACATTAACTTGAACAATTTCGCCATTGAACTCAATAATATCGTCTTGATAAACTTTTTTTCGCTTTTGAAATTCAACTTCATTATTAACTAAAACATAACCTTCGCTGATAACAATTTTAGCTTCTCCACCGCCGCCAACCATGTTAGCTATTTTCAACAGCTTACATAATTCAATTGGTTGTACAGAAATATCGATCAGAGGAATGTCAGTTGGCATAGTAGGCCTTTAAAGCTGAAAATGAAAACGAGATTATAGCTGAGTTAGTTATCGATGTCCTGTGATCTAGCGCTTAATATTAAAGTGTCAATTTTGATATTCGATACTAATTATCTGATTTTCATTTATAGCCCTGAATCGAAGTTATTTTTATAACAGTTTGATAATAAAATTTAACCTTGTGTTACAACATATCATGTGTATAATGCGCTTCCAGCAGAAACGGCAAGATACTTGAAAGAGTATTACGCAAAACAACCGGTCTAAGGGGTCACCTATGGCAGCGGAGTTTCCAACGCGATTTAGTATCGATAGTTCGTTTCGTTTGTTTTTATTTTATTGATATTAAGGTCCACATGAAAAACGTTTTATTAGCAATCACTTTTATACTTCTAACAACAACTTATTCTCAAAATGTACAGGCACAAAATGTAGCTAAGACTTTATGTGAATATGTTTCGGTTGATGACAAATCCCGTTTACGTTCTTTTTTGAAATCTAACAAATTAAAAATACGCAAAGTGTTTGATGGTGTGCAATGCAATGGCCAAAACCTAGTGGCATTTGCTGGTAAGAATAATTCAATCAAGACAGGTACTCTAATGCTAGGCAAGTTACCTAAAGCAAAAGTTGAAGGTATTTTAGCAACTATTAGTTCTGCAGAATTAACAGCAGTAGCTCAAAAACGGATTAATGGTTAATCTTCAATTCTATTAAACGAAAAGCGGACTATTGTTCGCTTTTCTATTATGCAAAACTATGTGTTATATCGATAATATTCTTGTTATTTAACTAGCAATTAATTACAAAAAGTGTCGGCACCTTTTCTTGTCATTTTGATCTGACAGCAATTTTAATATTTACACTTTCAATCTATTCTTACTTATTCTAGTCGTACTACGCTGTCTCGAATAAAATTTTCCCATGAAAGGCTCATAACTCTAAGTAGTTATATTTTAACTAATTATTTCATATTAATAAGAACAGTTTTTTAAATAATTATCTGCTAATTAACCTGGATCCAGAATTAGTTAATTGCTACAGCAGTGCTTTTAAAGCTTATTTCTATCAGCTTAAGCTACCAATAACTTGTTATTGGACACGCTTAAACTACTTGAGCTCGACAAAAACGCCGCGACTATAGAATGAGTTTTAATAATGCTTTGAAATAGTTTTTTTTTATTCTCATCACCTTGAGTTTAGGCTAAATATAGCTGTTTTTACTTTATCAGTCTAAAGAGAGTAGTTTAAAATAAAAAGTTATTATACGTTGAAGCGATTCTTCGGGTGAGGAGTATCATGAATTAAGTGTGCTATCACGAGCCTAATTTGCTTGCAAAACCAAGGGTGATTATTGAAGTGATAACGTCGATACTTGGAATATTCTTGTGTGTATTGAAAAATAATCATGCTAATTTTGATGCCGAATAATTGTGACAACTACTGCGCTAAGGTAAAGATTTATATATGAGATTGTTGCGGAAGGTAGTTGCAGGGTACGGCAATTTGGTCTAATTAAAAAATTCTTGATGAATCAGGTGTAAATCCAATGCAAGCTCGTTTCTTTTCAAAGTTATATAAGTTATCAAGTTTTTATTAAACAAGTATGAATAATTTAGTAAGAAACAAAGGATATGATTTGAATTTATAAAGTGGTGGACGATACTGGGCTTGAACCAGTGACCCCCGCCTTGTAAGGGCGGTGCTCTCCCAACTGAGCTAATCGTCCATTTTAGTTTTAATTCTTTATGGCAAAGAATGGTGGACGATACTGGGCTTGAACCAGTGACCCCCGCCTTGTAAGGGCGGTGCTCTCCCAACTGAGCTAATCGTCCATTTTAGTTTTAATTCTTTATGGTAAAGAATGGTGGACGATACTGGGCTTGAACCAGTGACCCCCGCCTTGTAAGGGCGGTGCTCTCCCAACTGAGCTAATCGTCCGTCTCTGTCTGTGGAGGCGTATTATAGGGAGAATGAAAAAGCTGTCAACAAAAACTGAGTAATTTTTTGCTATTTTTTTAACTATTTAGTTCAATAGCTTCAATTTTCAACAGGCTGATGGTTTTGTGAACTTCTTTTCAGCACTCTGAGATTATTTGTAAGTAATTTCCTAATCGAGTAGGTGTATTTAACACTTTTGCCTGATAAAATACACACAACTTTATTCACCAAAATATTTGCTTATGATGTTTATATTTAGCGCGTAAGCAATTTAGTTGAGATTTTTATGACTTTAACAACTCGTTTTGCGCCAAGCCCAACAGGATACTTACATGTTGGGGGAGCACGTACTGCTTTATATAGTTGGTTATATGCCCAAAAAAATGGCGGTAACTTTATTCTTCGTATAGAAGACACCGATTTAGAACGTTCAACTCAAGCTTCTGTTGATGCCATTATGGATGGTATGAACTGGCTAAACCTTGAATGGACTCATGGCCCTTATTTTCAAACCGAACGTTTTGACCGTTATAAAGAAGTGATTGAACAACTACTTGCTTCTGGTAATGCCTATCGCTGTTACAGTACTAGCGAAGAAGTTGAAGTGATGCGTGAAGAAGCGAAAGCGAAAGGTGAAATTGAAAAGTACAACGGTTTATGGCGTGACCGCACAGATTACCCGGAAGATAAGCCTTACGTTATTCGTTTCAAAAACCCTTTAGATGGCGACGTAGTGATTAACGACATTGTAAAAGGTGATATTACGATTAGTAACTTACAACTTGATGATTTAATTATCGCTCGTTCTGACGGTACTCCTACTTATAACCTTACCGTTGTTGTTGACGATTTAGATATGGAAATTTCTCACGTTGTACGTGGTGATGACCATATTAGTAATACACCGAAGCAAATTAATATTTTAAAAGCCTTAGGTGCAACTATTCCAGCATATGCACATATTCCGATGATCTTGGGTGATGATGGTAAACGTTTATCAAAACGTCACGGTGCAGTTAGTGTTATGCAATATCGTGATGATGGTTACTTACCAGAAGCATTGCTAAATTATTTAGTACGATTAGGTTGGTCACACGGCGACCAAGAAATATTTTCTCGTGAAGAAATGATTGAGCTATTTGATTTAACAGGTTGTAATCGTGCTCCGTCTGCGTTTAATACTGATAAACTAGTATGGGTAAACCAGCATTACATGAAGACACTTGAGCCAAGTTATGTTGCTACGCAATTAGCATGGCATATGGCTGATCAGGGTATTAATGTTGAAAATGGTCCTGCACTAGAAGAAATTGTAAAAGTACAGGCGGATCGCGTCAAAACCTTAAAAGAAATGGCACAAATTAGCCGTTACTTTTATGAAGACTTTACTGAGTTAGACGCATCAGCTGTTAAAAAGCATTTACGCCCCGTAGTGAAAGAGCCGTTACAGGTTGTTAAAGAGAAACTAGCAGCATTAACTGATTGGTCTCCAGCACTAATTCACGCAGCAATTAATGATACTGCCACTGAACTTGAAGTCGGTATGGGTAAGGTCGGTATGCCATTGCGTGTTGCTGCAACAGGTGGCGGTAATTCACCGTCACTTGATATTACCTTGGCACTACTAGACCAGAAAAAAGTACTTGCTAGAATTGATCAGGCATTAGTTGTGGTTGAAGCACGTATTGCTAATAGCTAACCATTGTTAAATTTTAGTATTAAAAAGCCAGCTTAGTTGCTGGCTTTTTTATGTTCAGCATGAACGGTCAGTTTTATTGTTCCTGACAAAAACTAAGTACCTACATCCATGTAGGCAATGTCATGATCACATGGGCCATTCTATGTATCCCTGACATCATTGCATTAATGCATCCGTGCATGTCATGTGAATGACGATGTTCAGGCCTTTCTCAGACAAGCTACCTTTTTCAGACATGCCATCACAAGATGACCTTAAACCAGGTAATGACTAAAACTTAGTTGTATCTGTGAATAAGCCAACTTTTAAATCTGTTGCCGTGTAAATTACACGGCCATCAACAGACACTGTTCCGTCGGCAATACCCATAAACAATTTGCGCTTAATAACACGCTTTAAGGTAATTTTGTAAGTAACTTTTTTGGCTGTTGGTAAAATTTGTCCAGTAAATTTAACTTCACCAACACCTAACGCACGACCGTGACCTGGACCACCTGACCATGCTAGGTAAAAGCCAGTTAATTGCCACATTGCGTCCAAACCAAGACAACCAGGCATTACAGGGTCACCTTTAAAATGACAGTCAAAGAACCATAAGTCTGGGTTAATGTCTAATTCAGCGATGATTTCGCCTTTGCCATGTTCGCCGCCATCGTCAGTAATACTAACAATTCGGTCCATCATTAACATGTTGTCAGAAGGTAATTGGCTGTTACCAGCACCAAACATTTCACCAGTACCAGCTTTTACTAGGTCTTCTTTCGAGAACGAATTTTGTTGTTCCATGGGGGTCACTTACATCTATTGATAATTTTAAAGGCGTTACTTTAGCGAACAGTTGTACGCTAAACAACTCCGAACAGTTAAATAAATGTAGTTAGCGCTTAACAAAAGACCAAAAATTTGTCAAAATCGGTTATGCGTAACTTTGTAGTTGTTCGATTTTTAATAGGTAAGGCACTGATGAATATAAAGAAGAAAGCACTGACTAATGCAGAAAAGCAAAAACGTTATCGAGAACGACAAAAAGATCGTGGTAAAAAAGAAATGCGTGGCTATCTGTCACCAGAAGCACAAAAATGCTACGAATTGATTGCTGAACAAACAAAATGGAATGATAGCATCATTTTAAGTAATGCGGTTCGTTTGACTTACGCCGCCTATAAAAATGGTCAAATTGGCTTATTAAATAATTGGCTGAATAAGAACGAACTGTAGCAATGGCTAATTTCAAGTTTGATAAGGTAAGTTAAATCGATAAAAAGCGCAATTTTGATTGTGTTAAAGTGTGATTAGCTATATTCTTTTTGCTTAATTTTGCACTATTTCTAAAGTAAAGATAAGGTATTTTACGTTGATAAATGTTTTGTTAGTTGATGACCACGAGTTAGTTCGTACTGGAATACGAAAAATCCTCGACGAAGTTAAAGGATTTAAGGTCATTGGTGAAGCTAAAACGGGCGAAGAAGCTGTACAGTTTTGTCGAAAAACTGAGCCTAGTGTTGTATTGATGGATATGAACATGCCGGGCATTGGCGGTTTGGAAGCAACAAAAAAAATAATTCGCTATGCGCCTGATGTCAAAGTTATAGTACTTACCGTTTACAGTGAGGATCCTATTCCAACGAAAGTAATGCAAATTGGTGCAGCAGGTTACCTGACAAAAGGCGCAGGCCCAGATGAAATGATCAACGCTATTCGCGCGGTAAATAGTGGCCAGCGTTATATTACCCCTGAAATTGCCCAACAAATGGCCTTAAGCCAGTTTAAGTCTGCTGATGAAAACCCGTTTAGTAGTCTTTCTGAGCGTGAATTACAGATCATGCTGATGATAACACGTGGTGAGAAAGTCCCTGATATTTCAGAGCAATTAGTGTTGAGTACTAAAACCATTAATAGTTACCGTTACCGAATGTTTGAAAAACTTAATGTTGGTAATGATGTAGAGTTAACGCATTTGGCTATTCGCCACGGAATGTTGAAAACTGAAGTTTTATAGCATTGTCTGAAGATCTCCCTCCAAATGAAGTATTAGCGTTTGATCATAAAGCCTTTCTAGCTGCCGTATCTGAACAAGCCGGGGTCTATCGTATGTATGATAGCGCCCAAACGGTAATATATGTCGGTAAAGCTAAACAACTAAAAAAACGTCTCGCAAGCTATTTTCGAAAAGATGTTGGCAGCAATAAAACTCGCGCACTTGTTAAACAAATAGCGGCAATTGACGTTACTGTTACACATACCGAGGGTGAAGCACTGATCCTCGAAAATAACTATATTAAGAAATACCAGCCTAAATACAATATTTTATTGCGAGATGATAAATCATATCCTTACTTACTGATCACCGATCATAAACACCCAAAACTTGGGCTGCATCGTGGTGGTAAAAAAATAAAAGGTGATTATTTCGGACCTTATCCAACGGTAGGTGCAGTTTGGGAAAGCTTGCGCTTAATGCAGAAGCTTTTTCCGCTGCGACAATGTGAGGATAGTTATTATCGTGCGCGCAGTCGCCCATGTTTACAGCATCAATTAGGTCGATGTTCAGCACCTTGTGTAGATAAAATATCGCTAGACGACTATCAGCAACAAGTTCAACTTGCGAAACTATTTCTTAAAGGCAAAAGCTCGGCGGTTATTGACTATTTAGTTGAAAAAATGGATGTCGCAAGCAAGGAATTAAACTTTGAGCATGCGGCAAAATATCGCGACCAAATTGTAACGCTAAGAAAAGTACAGCAGCAGCAGTTCGTCAGCGGTAGTGCAGCTGAAATGGATATTATCGGTTTGTATCGACATAAATCGCAAGCTTGTATTCATTTATTGTTTGTACGAGAACAAAAAATTCTTGGTAGTAAAAGCTATTTTCCTACAGTACCTTCAGAAACCAGCGATGGTGAAATATTGGCGGCTTTTATTACTCAGCATTATGTTGGTCATGAAATGAATGCAGGAGCAATACCAAAAGAAATTATCATTCCCCAAGCAATAGAGCATATAGACGATATTCTCGAAGTTATGAGTGCCCAGGCAGAGCATGAGGTTAAAATCTCTCATAATGTTCGTACTGAGCGTGCGCAATATATTAAATTAGCCTGTACCAATGCCCAAACTGCATTAATGACCAAGAATAGCCATAAGGAGTCAATGCAAGCGAGATTCTCGGCATTAAATGAGGTGTTTGAATTAACTAATGGCATTTCGCGTATTGAATGTTTTGATATTAGCCATACCATGGGGCAGCAAACTGTGGCGTCTAATGTGGTTTTTGACCAAGAAGGGCCGTTAAAAAGTGATTACCGACGTTACAATGTGCATGGCATTACACCCGGTGATGATTATGCCGCCATGGCCTTTGCGTTAGATAAACGCTATAGCAAGGTGACAAGTGAAGAAAAGATGCCTGATATTATCTTGATCGATGGTGGTAAAGGGCAGTTGTCTAAAGCAGAAGAGTTCTTTGCTGGCGTAGATAAAGTGAAAACACCTTTACTTGTTGGTGTTGCTAAAGGTGAGTCTAGAAAGCCTGGACTAGAAACACTAATTCTAGCGGGCAGCCATCAATTGATTTCTTTGCCTGCGACATCACCAGCATTACACCTAGTACAACATATTCGAGACGAATCGCATCGGTTCGCAATTACGGGTCATCGAGCAAAAAGACAAAAGGCCAGTAAAAAATCAACATTAGAGACTATTCCTGGAATAGGGGCTAAGAAAAGGCAAGCGCTTTTACAATACTTAGGTGGATTACAAGAAGTACTAAAAGCAGATAAAGTAACATTAGAAAAAGTGCCGGGGATCAGTAAATTATTAGCAGAAAATATTTATGACGCCTTGCATGACAATTAGAACACGATCTGTGTAAAATGTATTTTAGCACCATTCATTTTCGATAAAATAAAGATAAGAGTATTAGAAATACTATGTGGACAATCCCCAATCAAATAACATTATTTAGAATTATTTTAATTCCCGTTTTTATCATAATATTTTATCTACCGGTATCATGGAATCATTTTGGCGCTTTTGCGGTATTTTGGTTTGCGGCAATTAGTGATGCCTTAGATGGTTACTTGGCGAGAAAACTTAATCAGTCATCAGCCTTTGGTGCGTTTATTGACCCGGTTGCAGATAAACTTATGGTGATAGCGGCTTTGGTGATCTTAATTCAGGATTTACAAGTCTGGTGGATATCAGTCTCTGCAATTTTAATGATTTCGCGAGAAATTTTTATTAGCGCCTTACGGGAGTTTATGTCGTCACGTGGAAAAAGAGATGATATTGCGGTTTCTCAATTAGGTAAATATAAAACAGCAGCACAAATGCTCGGTATTATGGGGTTAATTTGGTATCCAACTTATGATATTCCATTAATTTTATTTGAATTTCCGCATGAAATATTAATTTTTGCAGCATATAGTTTTTATGCTATCGCTACAGTGCTTACTTTTTGGTCTATGATCGTCTACTTTAAAGCGGCTTGGCCAGAGCTAACAAAGTAGTTAATAACGAAATTAGGTATAAAAAGCTTCACTTTAGCTAAAAAAACATCAGATAAGTCGCTTTTTGAGCAGTCGAAATAAAATTGAAATTAAATGGTTGACTCATCAGTTTTTCAATGTAGAATGCGTTCCCAGTTGACAGGGAGTCAGCAGATGAAGCGGCTGTAGCTCAGCTGGTAGAGCATCACGTTGCCAACGTGAATGTCACGAGTTCGAGTCTCGTTAGCCGCTCCAATTTCTCTTTATGAGATTACTTAAGGAATACTACTTTATAGGTAGTTGATAAAAATGGCGGGTTGGCAGAATGGCTATGCAGCGGATTGCAAATCCGTGGACCTCGGTTCGACTCCGGGACCCGCCTCCATTTTTTTTGCCCGGGTGGTGGAATTGGTAGACACAAGGGATTTAAAATCCCTCGCCGAAAAGCGTGCCGGTTCAAGTCCGGCTCCGGGTACCATCAACGTACTAATGTAGTTTATACATGTTGGCTTATGTATATTTAGAGTTAAAGTTTAAAATTATGAAGCGGCTGTAGCTCAGCTGGTAGAGCATCACGTTGCCAACGTGAATGTCACGAGTTCGAGTCTCGTTAGCCGCTCCAAATTTTAAATGTATAAAAGCTTAATTTACTTTTAGATTAAGATTATGAAGCGGCTGTAGCTCAGCTGGTAGAGCATCACGTTGCCAACGTGAATGTCACGAGTTCGAGTCTCGTTAGCCGCTCCAAATATTGATGGTTTATATCATCAGAGTAGGAAACCAATTTCTACTATAAAAAATACTTCTCGTTGCCCGGGTGGTGGAATTGGTAGACACAAGGGATTTAAAATCCCTCGCCGAAAAGCGTGCCGGTTCAAGTCCGGCTCCGGGTACCATTTTCTTTCTAGAAGATTGGCAGAGAATTCAAAGTTTATTATTAAAGTATCCGAAGCGGCTGTAGCTCAGCTGGTAGAGCATCACGTTGCCAACGTGAATGTCACGAGTTCGAGTCTCGTTAGCCGCTCCAAATATTGATGGTTTATATCATCAGAGTAGGGAACCAATTTCTACTATAAAAAATACTTCTCGTTGCCCGGGTGGTGGAATTGGTAGACACAAGGGATTTAAAATCCCTCGCCGAAAAGCGTGCCGGTTCAAGTCCGGCTCCGGGTACCATCTTCTTTCTAGAAGATTGGCAGAGAATTCAAAGTTTATTATTAAAGTATCCGAAGCGGCTGTAGCTCAGCTGGTAGAGCATCACGTTGCCAACGTGAATGTCACGAGTTCGAGTCTCGTTAGCCGCTCCAAATCTTGGTGATTTATATCATCAGAGTAGGGAACCAATTCCTACTATAAAAAATACTTCTCGTTGCCCGGGTGGTGGAATTGGTAGACACAAGGGATTTAAAATCCCTCGCCGAAAAGCGTGCCGGTTCAAGTCCGGCTCCGGGTACCATCTTCTTTCTTGAAGTTTGGCAGAGAAATTCAAAGTTTATTTTTAAAGTATCCGAAGCGGCTGTAGCTCAGCTGGTAGAGCATCACGTTGCCAACGTGAATGTCACGAGTTCGAGTCTCGTTAGCCGCTCCAAATTAACATTTCGTAAGATCTAATCTCTAGTTTTGCTACCAACGAACTTCTATTAAAACAACTCGTCTAGCTTAATCTCTACATGTTATTAAACGATGCCGTCACTTTTTCATATATTTTAGCCGTTTCATTAAAAGCTATTAAATCTTCGAAAGGTGATCATTTCTTTTTCCAATTCACCAAAAATGTAATTAACAACCAATTATTGTAAGTGCTAATGTTTTTATATCAAAAATAATTGGTTTGGCCAATTGCAAATGAATTAGAAACAAGGCAATGATTGAAGGGGGGGAATCCTATTACTGGTATAGATAACACTGTAGACGGTCCTTTATTGTGAACTAGTATTACAGCACTATAAGAAAATAACCAATACTTGCGTGCTGTGTCTTGCGTTGATTTTCTAGCAATTTGGATCTACCACACTTAATACATATTCGTTGTCTGAATAATTTAAAGCAACAAATGTATCTGGTATGCACTTTTCAAATGAGGCTGCTGGTTATGGTTGGGTAATTGATATTATTTATGATGTTAGCGAGAGCCTTCGGCCTTCTAGTTGTTGACGAGTTATTTCTTAATGAACCAATACCCGAAAAATTTGAAAGTACTTATCCTCTTACTCTTGGTGCAATCTATAGTGTGAATTCAGCCTGAACGCTTAATCACCTGACGATGATAGCTATGGTGCATTGTAAGTGCAATATATCGATTAACGGTAGGTGAGAGTATCAAATTTTAGTGTTTTTAATATTAATGCCATAAGCACTATGCTTGTCGGATATGGCACGTTATTAGAGACGTTAGGTGCGCTTGGTGATAAAGTTAGCACTTTACATCAGAAGGTAGTGCTTTATTCATTTAGAGTAAAAAATATAATTTTCAATATTTACCTGTATTTTGACTGTTTAGGCTTTGAATAAAAATAAAGCCAATCATTGCTGTAATTGGCTTGTCATTTAGACCAAAATTTAAATTATTACCACATAGTTAGCAGTTTTTTAGCTTTCTCTTTTTCAGGAAAGAACTGTTTACTATCAACGGCTTCCATTAAGAAGTTTTTAGCTTCGGCGATTCTGTTCAATTTCTGTAAAGTCACAGCTAAATGATACTTAATTTCAGCGTTATCATAATCTTTAGTCAAGGCATATCTAAAAAGTGAGAGTGCTTCTTTATGATTACCTAATCGACTTTCAATCCATGCATAGGTGTCTATGATAGCGACATTTTCTTTTAAGTAACTGTATGCTTCTTTCGCGTACACTCTTGCTAATTCGGTATTATTTAAATCAAAATAGATATTGGCAGCATTGTTTAACAATATGGGCATTTTTCCATGCTTAGTGAGCAGCTTTTCATATTGCTCAGCCGCTTGCTGTAGTTTATCTGCGTGCTTATAACTGTCTGCTAAGGAAATTTCTACGGCTAAGTCATCAGGATACTTCTCAAGCCACTCGTGCAAGTAAGGTATGACAGGTAGAAGGTTTTTCTCGCTCTTAAAACTCTGATACAGCCCTAAGATAGCTTGCTTTTGATCAGAGAGTTTTAAAGCGGCTAGATAATGCTTCTTTGATTTTTTTATATCATTAAGTGACAAATAGAGGTCGCCTAACAATACTTGCTCTAAGCTTGTGCTTTTAGTTAACGTTAAGATGTTAGATATTAAAGTCAAAGCAAATGATTCGTTCTTGTTTTTTATCAGTAAGTTTAATAAGCCAATATGTGCAGGTATTGAACTATCGTCTGCTACGATCGCCTTTTTATAGGATTGAATCGCACCAGAAGAGTCACCCGCTAAAAGCTGAGCCTTAGCCAGAAAAATAGAGGCGGATGCTTTATTCGCGGATTTTCTGACATAGTCTCGTAATGCTAATATCGCTTGTTCATGCTTATTTTGGCTTTGATATAAGCCTGCAATGAGCCTTAATGCTTCTGATATGTTTGAATTTTGTCCAATGAATAAATCAACCGTTTCAATGGCCTTATCCATTTGATTATTTTTTGCTAATGCATTGGTATACTTAGATAAAATATAGTAATTATTGATTGATGCCGCATGCGCTTTTGCACTCCAAGTTAATGCTTCAGTTATATTGTTCTCATACATATATGCGTCTGAAATTTCGGCCATAATCAATGCGTTTTGAGGGAATTCTAATAGCTTTTTTTCGAGGAACGTTCGTGCTGATTGGTAATTATTTTCAATAATATCCATTCTTGCTAAATGAACAATTGCAGCGATATTACTGTTATCTAAGCTGAGAGATTTCTGAAAAGCATCGCGCGCTTGTGCTATTTGTTTGTTCCAGCCGTAAAGTGAGCCAATTCTTTGCTGAAAATAACTATCGTCAGGATATTGTGTAACTAGTTCTAAGGCAATGGTGATGGCTTTATCAATAGCCTTATTACTTTCAAAAGAATCAATCAAAAGCAGTTTTATTTGCACCTGATTTACAGTATTACCTTTAATGCTCAGTAGGGCGTCAATGGCTGACTGGTATTCGCCTGATTGCATTTTACTGCGAGCAAGATTACTTATACCAATTTCTGACTCTGGGTGTAGCTTTAGGACACTTTTAAAGTAGCTCTCTGCTTTCTTTGAATCGTTTAATTGCAAATATGCCATACCAAGCAACGTTAATATATTAGCATTGTTAGGGTGAGTTAAATTTGCCTTTTTAAGTAAGTTTTTGGCTGAAATAGAATTACCCGTTTGTAATTCTATTTGTGCAATCATACGAATAGAGTCAAGATGGGAGTCTACGTAAGTCAGATATTTCTCTAAATAGCGCTTAGCATCGACTAAATTTCCATATTGAAAATTAGTTAGGCCTGCTAAATAATAATAATCGGGCGTGTTCTTCATAACCTCATCAGGCACTGCAGCTAAGGTGCTAATAACTTCTGTTAGCTTTTTACTGCCAGGGCTCTCTTTTGTTGTACTAAGATTGGCATTGATGAGGGCCTTTAAATACCCGGCTCTTGGCTCATTTGGTATCTCATTAAGTATAATGTCAACGTGAGGCTCTGCGAGTGCATATTCGTTTAAATTTATGTGTAACATCGCTTTTGTTAGCTGTGCTGATAGATGCTTATTGTCAATTACCAGTGCTTTATTAATTGCGTTAAGTGCTTTTTCGACTTCACCTAACTGCGATAGGATATTCGCTTTTAAAATTAAACCATTTATAAATGGTTTTGGGTTTAATAACGAGCGTTCGACATATTGAAGAGCACGCTCTGGTTTTAGAGATATAAGAGCTATTTGAGCTCTACCAAGTAACGCCAATTGATTATCTGGCGATAAGATCAATGCTTCAGTAAAAGTCACATCAGCAGACCGGTAACGTTTTTGTCCAATTTGGGCTTGGCCCTTAAAAATTAAAAGCTCAGTCTCTACCTTGTTGCCCCGACTTCCTGGCTTGGTTACATTAAGTACTTTTTCATATTTATGCTGTAATAAATAAGCGTGAGCAAATAAAGTTACTAAGCGATCTCTATCCGCATTATACGCCTGTGCCTTAGTTAATTCTATTTCAGCTAAGTCGCCATTTCCTTGTGCTAATAAGGCTTGTGCTAGTAATATACGTGAAGGCAAATGTTCGCTTTGTTGTAAAATACTTTTAAGATGGATAATAGAGGTGTTTATTTTTTCATTATGAAAGGCAATAAGTGCATCTTCATATTGCTGGTTGATATCGGTATTGGCATAACCGCTTAGGGAAAACGTGCTGAGTATCGTGGCAATTAGACACACCTTTTTAAATGGTTTTACTGCTTTATTTTTTACTACTTTAACTTGAGGTAACAATTTTTTCATAGGTAGACCTTGGCAATAGCAACTGTTATGTTGCTAAGGAAAACAAGTTTATGATTTTGCCTCGATGTTAATGATTTTTGGTTGCCTAAGCCAGAAGTATTGAACACTTTGCACCAAGTTAATTGCTTAATAGTTTTGAAAGTGAATAATTTCATTGCATAAGAAGGAACAACAGTGTCTTTTTATGATAGAATTCTTTCTAATTAGATAGTTTTGCTGTCGAGTATTTTTACAGACTAAAGAATATCGACTGTAAATATAGATAAAGCAAAAAAAATAAAGCGATAAGTCTTTGTTGTTGGTGCTGTTTTTTTTGTTGGTCTATATTTTGCATTTGATTTGGGTGTTAAGCGATTTAGCGTTTTATGCTATTGGAAGTAGAAATAACATATTATTGGAATATTATGATGTCGATGATTAAAAAAAGTTTAAAAATATTTGGCTTAGCTGTATTTTTAGTGAGTTCGAATGCCTCTGCTACAGACATTAGTGTTGGAGGCTCTAGCGTTTCAATTAATGATAGAGCTGACTCTGGACAAGGTGGTACAAGTGCTAATGGTTATTTATATAATATCAATAAAATGAATGTAAAGTGGTCATCTAATAATACGATAACGGTCGATGTTTTTACTAACTTTGCTAGAAAGAATGGCTTTGAGAATAATTACCATGATGCCTTAGGAGGAAACAATAACAACAATAATAATATAATTTTTGGGGATTTACTTATTGGTGCCAATAAAGGCAGTGATTCTGGTTATAACTATGCATTTTCTCTGGGTGACTTTATGAATAGCAGTGCTACCCGATTTAACTGGAATAATCTTTCTAATGAAACAGCCGGTGGGTTGTATGCTATTAATAGTACTGAAAGCGCAGGGCAATATCATGGTTATAAAAAAAATGGAAGGATAAAGCATAAAGGCGCTGTGTTTGGTAATACTACAGGTTTAGAGCAAAATGCTAATTCATCATTTTGGTCAGTATCTGGTGGTGCCAATACAGGTAAAATCAGTTTTAGCTTTAATGTAGGTGGTATAGACGCGTTTAAAAATGCAACATCTTTATCACTAAGTTGGGCAATGTCATGTTTTAACGACGCCGTTCATGATACCTTTGCTGTCAATCGTGGTAACAAACCTGCAGTAGTTCCTGAGCCATCAACTATTATACTGATGTTACTAGCATTGGTAGGTATTACTTACCGTCAAAGAACTAAGCGCGATTCATTTTCTGCGTAAAATTTACTAATCCGTTTTCGGGATAGTTAATCAGTCTTTAGAAAAAGCCAAGTGCGTTTGCATTTGGCTTTTTTGTTTGTTGTGAGAAATGTTTTTTGACTAATACGGTAGGTAATATATTAAATAGTAGAGCCTGCTGAACTTTCGATATTGTTTTTTTAGCGGCTTGTTGGGTATTTATACAAGGTAGAGCCTTTATCATGTGATTGTTCCCATTGAGGGGGAAAGCGCTGTAAATATATCCCAAAAACACTGCTCAAAGCCTTCGCCTGGAAGCGTTTACTCTTTGTTGTCTGTATAGTGGTAGGTGCTTAGCGAGCGCGCGGGGCAGAAGTTGTGAGCAGTATTTGCTTCGAAAGGCTAGGCTATACACTACTCGTACCCAATTAAAACACTTTACCTCGAACAAAATTTAGTCTTGAAAGTTTAATAGACCTTGCAGTTAAGGAGGTATTTTTACTCGTATTGTTAGCGAAAGATCTGTGTGATGGTTTTTAATAATGATAATACTAGTTTGACTAAGGTAATGCTGACATGGATTATTTTAATAAGTACAGATGAGCAATAACTCAGTCAAATTGGTATAAGGCAGATGTTAATAATAACAGCAGCATTATGAATAAAGCTAATGCTATACTGTTGACAATAAAACGATATTTTAATCACGCAGTTTTTACATTTGGAGGTTTTTATGGCGCAGCAAGGCTCTGGCGGCAATGTTTTAGCAGCACTTTGTAGTATTTTCATCCCTGGATTAGGACAATTAGTGCAGGGACGTATTATGCCTGCAATCTTGTTTTTTATTTCTTGGACAGTTGCAGGTGCATTAATGTGGGTGGGTATTGGCTGGATATTACTGCCGATTGTTTATATTTGGTGCATCATTGATGCTGCTCGATATACAAGTAGAGGCAGCTGATGATAAATACAGACTATTTTAAGCGATTTAAAAGGTATGCATTATTGGTATTTACCGCCATTGCCATGCTGGGCTGTCAATCAGCTTATTATTCAGCAATGGAAAAGGTTGGTGTCCATAAGCGTGATATTATGTTGGATCGTGTTGAAAATGCCCAAACGGCGCAGCAAGACGCTCAACAACAGTTCAAATCGGCACTTGATCAACTTTCGCAATTAATAAATTATGATGGTGGCGATTTAGCTGCGCAATATGAACTCGTCAATGACCAATACGAAGCTAGCAAATCATCAGCAGAAGAAGTTGAATCGCGTATTGTTGCAATTGAAAATGTTGCTGATGCATTGTTTGATGAATGGAATGATGAAATTCAGCAATATTCAAGTGCAAGTTTGAAGCAGCAAAGCCAACAAAAAATGAAAAAAACTCAACGTAACTATCAAAGTTTGATTAAATCAATGTATCGAGCAAAAGATAGAATGGCGCCAGTTTTAGCGGCACTTAAAGACAACAGTTTGTATTTGAAACATAACTTAAATGCTCAAGCTATTGGTGCTTTGCAAGGTGAATATAAAACCATTAAACGTGATGTTGAGTCATTAGTTGCTGAAATGAGCAAAGCGATTGAACAATCACAACAGTTTATCGATTTATTACAACCAGAATAAACTCTATTAATAACTTTTGGACCAGAGTAAGTATTACTATGGTCCATTTTTTTACTCTTTATTTTGTTAAGCTTCTATTGAAATATCAAATAATCTAATCACAGTAAAGTATAGGAATATACGATGAGACGCCATCTCAAAAATTTAATAAAAATTATCGCCATCACAGTTTTCGTTCTTTATTGTTTGATCTGGTTACTTTCACCAGTAATCGCCAATTATGTGATTAATAACCATGGCTTACCTAAAGGGTACTCTATTGTATCGAGCTCTAGTATTCGTTATAACCCATTTATGGCTCGCCTTAGTATTAGTGACTTAGAGCTTCAACTTAAAGAAAAAGGAACGGTATTAAAATTAGAAAACCTTAACGCAGAGATACATTTATATCAGCTGCTCTTCGATACCATTTATATTGCTGAGTTTGAAGTTGATGGTGTTTATATTCCCGTTGTTGCTAAGAATACCTCTCTAACTGTTGCTGGTTTCGAATTAATAAATGGTGAAGCTGAAAGCGATTCGGAACAAGTAGTAGAAAATGAAAACTCAGAATCTCCCTATAAGCTTGTTATTCCTAACTTTGACTTAAACAACGCGACTGTTGAATTAGAACATTTAGATAAAAACCATCATATTCAATTAAACTCCTTGTCGATTGAAGACATATTGCTATCCCAGAAAGAACAAGATTTACAGCTATTGTTAATGAGTAAAATTAATGACGCACCTATACGTTTAGAGGTAAATGCTAAGTTAATAGAGCAACAAGGTTTGATTGACGTTGCTTTGAATGTAGATGAGTTCTTATTAAACCATGCTCAAGGCTTTATGCCTGAAACATTAAAAGCGTTGAATGGCGAGCTGAGCTACTCTAATAAATTAAGTGTTAAATTATCATCAGACAGCACAATGATAAATGTTGATAGCTTATTACTTTCCATTAATAATTTCCACGTTGAACAAGGCAATTTCTCTGTTGATATTGCTAGTCAACAAGTACAAAGTGATGATTTATTAGTGACTTTGATAGCTGAAACACCTGCTAACATTGCAGCTAGCATAGTTAGCAAAACTAATGGGGTTTTAGTAAAAACAATTACTGGTAATGAACAATTAGTCAAAATTGAAGATATTGCCGTTGAAGGTGTTTCGTTAACCGTTGCTGAAGATATTCCTAATGTAGCAATTAATACCCTGAATGTGAGTGACGGCGTGTTTTCTCAACATTCTATGAATGATTTACCCGCATTAGCATCATTTAAACAGCTTGCTATTAATGATATCGGCTACAAGCCCAATAGCGTTTCAATTCAAGATATTACGCTTTCTGGTTTAGTCAGTAATTTATTACTAGATGAGAATAAAAAGTTAGCAACACTCATCTCGTTAAATGAAACTCAAGCATCGACAGCTGATACTCAAGCACTAGTTGATGAAAAGGACAGTGAAGAAGAAAGCACCCTTGCTAACACCGAAGTTAAAGAAAGTGACGGGTCTGAATTTGCATTTAGCTTAGGTGAGTTCAAGTTACTTGATGACGCAGTAATTGATTTTAAAGACAGCAGTGTTAAACCTCACTATCAGCGCAACGTTCAAATTAATACTTTATCATTGAAAGATATAAATACTGCCAAACCAGAGCTTGAGAGTCTGTTTAATTTACAAGGTAAGAGTGATAAATATGCAAACTTTGTTGTTAGCGGCAGTGGACAGCCTTTTGCGGAAAAACAAAGTTTTAATATGAATGCGGTGATTAAAGAAGTTAGTTTACCTGGTATTTCAAGTTACATAAAAAATGCCTTGAAGTATGAAATTGAAAGTGGACAACTGGATGTTAAAATAAAGGCAGGCCTTGATGGTAGCGAAATAAATGGTGATGTTGATTTATTACTTCGAGGAGTAGAGTTTACTGCTGCTGACGATCATGAATCAGGTACAGTAACGGATCAAACGAGTGTACCGTTTAATGTCGCATTAGGGATGTTAAAAGATTCAGATGGCAATGTAGAACTTTCTGTTCCTTTATCAGGAGATACAAGTTCACCTTCGTTTGGCTTTTCCGGTTTTATAACTTTACTTGTTAAACAAGCAACTATGTCAGCTGCAAAAGAGTACTTAATCACAACTTTTGTACCTTATGCAAGTGTAATGAAAGTAGCGATGGCGGCAGGAGAGTATGCGTTAAAGCTACGCATTAATGATTTAAATTATCTGCCCAAGCAAGTTGAATTGAGCACTGAACAGCTTGAATTTAGTCGTCAAATGTCAGTCATGTTAGAAGACCAGTCAGATATAAATGTTAAGTTATGCGCAATTGCAACGCCTGCTGATATTGCAGCAACAAGTGCTGAAGAAGCTCATCTACCAGACAATGTTGAACGCCTAAAAGCTATTTCGCAACAGCGTGTAGAATTGTTCAAAGATTATATGGTAGAAAAACTAAATGTTACCTCGGCAAAGCTTTTACTTTGTACGCCGCAAATTGATACGTCAAAAGAAGCAAGATCAAGAATAGAGTTTGTTATTTAGTTTTAAAAAACACCTTTGATTATAAACTTGCTGTATTAGAATTTAACATTCTTACAGCAAGCTTTGTACTCGTTTAAAAAACTAACGGCTCTATAGGATAAAGCTCGCTTTTTGTTGGCTTTCCTTTTATGGTATTCAAAACAGTAGCTTATTATTGGTGCCGATTGAATATAAACCTTTCCAGATTATCTAATATCATTCTTTTTGAAATGATTCGCTTGTTTAACACTAAACGTGGATTACTGGCGTTACTCGCGTTTGCCACGATTTGGTTTATCATTCTTTATCATTTTGTTGGCTCGGCTGCATCTATTGTCACGTCTAACACCTTTGAAAGTATGGCTCATCAGCTATTTGGTGCACTTGGCTTATCTGCTTTACTGGATTGGCCGGTGTCTGAATACGCTATTTATTGGCTTGTTGCTGTTTACTTTTTCCCTATTTTCTCAGTTTTAGCTTGCAGCGATCAAATTTGTTCTGATAAACAACGAGGCACTTTAAGGTTTATAACATTGCGCTCTACTCGATTAGAATTGATAGCAGGGCGCTATTTAGGTCAATTATTGATAGTTTCGATACTTATAATGTTAACAATTGCAGCTACGGCTATTTTGGCAAGCGTACGTGATATTGCACTCTTTGGAGAAAGCGTGCTCATAGGTGCAAAACTTGCATTCGAATTATTGATCGTTGTTATGCCATTTATTGCGTTAATGTCGTTATTAAATATCATAGTCAGCTCAGCAAGAATGGCGATAGTCGTGGCGACGTTATTTTTTGGTTTAGGGCCATTAATTATCACTTTTATAAAATACCAACTCGGGCGAGAATTTTACTTAAGTTTGATATTTCCTGGTGGTCAAATAAATAGTATTTTGTCTCAAAATGGCTTAGATGGAAGCCATTATATTCTGCCATTAATCCAAACTGTCGTGTTACTTACAGGTAGTCACTTACTTATGAAGAGGACTGCAATATGAGTTTAATTATTGAAGTTGAAAATGTCTGTAAGCGCTATGGCGATAAACAAGCATTACAAGGTGTTAACTTCTCCTTAAATCAGGGGGCACCGGTTGCACTTGTTGGACCTAACGGCGCTGGAAAAACAACATTATTTAGTTTGCTATGTGGTTACATTCAACCAACGTCTGGTAGTATTAAAATATTGGGTCACAAACCAGCTAACTCTGCTTTGTTTGGGCGATTGTCTGCTTTGCCTCAAGATGCCCAATTAGACCCACGTTTTTCAATTGCTAGGCAGCTAACTTTTTATGCACGCTTGCAAGGTATGAGTAAAAAACTAGCTTTAAAGGATACCCAGCGAGTAATTGCGATGGTGGGGCTAGAAGATGCTGCTAATAGTCGACCGAGTGAGCTTTCTCATGGCATGCGTAAACGTGCAACAATTGCACAAGCGCTGTTGGGGGCGCCTGAAATAGTTATGCTAGATGAGGCTACTGCGGGGTTAGATCCAATAAATGCAAAAGAAATTAGAGCCATTGTTGCTGAGCATGCTAACGATGTTAATTTTATTCTTAGTTCCCATGATTTAAGTGAATTAGAGCGTTTGTGTGATCAGGTACTTTACTTAGAGTCAGGCCAATTAAAGCAACATACTGATTTAAATTCAAAAGAAAGTAACAGATTCATTACTTTAAGAATGAAGCAAGAATATCCAGAATTTTTACCTTCATTGATGGCTATGCAAGGCGTAACTCATGTAACAGTCACACAAGATAGGGAGTATTTATTATCAATAGATACACAACAAAACACTGTGGCTATTGAAATAGCACTGTTAACAATGCTTGATAAAAACTCTTGGCTTTATGCGCAATTAATAAACGGAAAGACCTTAGAGAATCAATTATTCTAATCACAGTTATTTTTCTGCTGGAATAAAGTCACCCTCTAGGCTAGGCGGTATTTGGCCATTAGTCAGGTTATTTAACCAGTGTATGTAGTCAGTATGAGGCATAGGTTTAGCATAATAATATCCCTGACCTATGTCACAACCAAATTGGCGTAATGTTGCTTCATCTAACGCACTACTAATGCCTTCAGCAACTACTTCTAAGCTTAAACCTTTTGCCATTTTTACCGTAGTTTCCGCAATAACTCTGCGTTTATTATCACTACAAACATTTTCAACAAACTCTCGGTCAATTTTTAACTCTTGAAATGGTAAATGACTAATTTGAGACATTGATGAATAACCCGTACCAAAATCATCAATGCTGATAGTGATACCCAACTCAATTAACTTTTCTATCGTGCAAATAGCAACACTGTGTTCAGCAAATGAAATTGATTCAGTCAATTCAAAAATAATTTTTTCAGCTTTAATATCAATATTATCTATTATCTCTATTACGCTATTAATAAAGTTTGCTTGGATTAAGTCTTTACCACTGATGTTGATCGATACCATATGATTAAAGCCTGTTTGTGCAGTTAGCTCAACTTGCTGATGTAATGCTGTAGCTATAACCCAACAGGTCAATGTTGGCATTAAGCCGAAATCTTCAGCGATAGGGATAAATACTTCTGGAGAAACATAGCCAAGAGTTGGATGGCTCCACCGAATTAAACATTCACTGCTGCAGACTTTGTTGGTTTTTAAGTCAATTTGTGGTTGATGGTATAGCTCAAAACCTTGGCGTGATATTGCTTGCTGTAAATCAATAGCCAATTGCATTGATGACGGTAACTGTTCATTCCTCTCAGAGGAAAAATAACTCCACTTACTTTGTTCCAATTCGGCGTTATTTGCTGCCTGCGAGGCATTTTCGACTAAGCTATCGCTCGAATTACCATGTTTAGGGTAACTTGCTAATCCAACATAGGCAGATAAAGGTAGTTTTAATTCTTTTAGATAGAAAACCTCACTGGCGACACCTTGAATTGAGCGCACAATAAGTGAAATATCTTGTTGGTTTAAATCATTATTAACTACCATAGCCAAGCAATTGTTTTCTAAGAAACATAGTTTTTCTTGTTGATCAGTAATATTGAGTACTGCATCATTAAAGCGAAATAAAGATGACAGCTTACGATTTAACCCCTGGAAAAAATTAATACGAGTTTGCTCATCAATGTATAAATCAATACGCTTAAACTGTTCTGGTTTAATCACGATAACTGTTAGGTTATCGACGTTGCTTGCTATTGATTGTGAAATACAATGATCTAAGTTTGTTTTTCTCGGCAAATGATTACTTTGATGGTAAGCAATCATATTCAGTTTCTCTTTTTCATTACGACGAATACGCTCTGCTAGGGCAAATGCCATAAAGGTGACTTCAATCATTACGGCAAACAAAAAAGCATTGCGAGTTAAGAAGCTATATTCAAGCTTATTCAATAAAACCATTGGTTGTATAACTGCGCCAGTGAGCAGTGGCAGCCAAGAAATAAAATAAAAACGCGCCCAAGAAAAATCTCTTTTAAAGCGATTGAGAATTAAGAAAAGCGCAATAATATAAAAAGCTGGCTGTAGTGAGAAAAATACTTTGGTTTGTGCTAATTCATCTAACGAAAGTGAATAAATGGCAATTATAGCGACAAACGAAGCCGCAATAATTGAATACTTAAATGCCCAGTGCTTTAAAAGATCGTACCGTAAAAAGTATAAAGTAAATAATAATAAGAAAATAATCAGCAAGAAATCGAAAAAGATTAAATGTTGGTTGAGCCATAACATCACGGTATTAGAAAATAAAAAATAGCCATAACCGGTTAGTGATGACAAAACGGTAAATGCCGATAATAAATAGCCAATATATAATAAATACACTTTATCTTTGGCGGCAAAAAATAATACTAAATTGTATATTGCCATAATCAACAAAATACCAATAAATGCACCATATACCAATTGAGATAGCATTAAGCGTTGCTCAAAGTCTTTCGGGCTGAACAATAGCAATGGAATATTAGGTGGACCTGAGTTTTTAACATGAATTAAAAACTCGTTGTGTCCAAATGAATTTAATTTTAGAACAGTGGAAGGGTAGACCTGTTGAGAACTAGTCAACTTTTGAGCTGATTGAGAATAAATTAACTTTGCTGATGTTAAAGCATCGATACTATAAACATCAAATGCTTGTAACATGCTGTGTTCAGCCATCAAAATAATTTTATTCGAAGGCGTTTGTTGTATAAAGTTATCTGCTTGTACTTCCTTGCCAGTAGCTCTAGATAACGATTTATCGTTAACAGGATAATGTAATGCTAATTTTATCCAGTAACTTTGGTTCGCTAATGCGTAAGGAATGCTATTAAGTTCGCTGTTGAAGAATTTTGCATTATGTAAAACATTATTAGCATTAGAAGCAGTTTCCGTATCAATATAGTAACTGCTGACGATACTAAAATGACTATTTTTTTCAGTGATGTTTTTCAGGTCAATGGTATTTAGCATGTTCACAAAGTAGACAACAATGACTAATAATGTGACAGAAATTAATGCAGTAAAAAGCCATTTACAGGTATTGAAAAATTGCAATAAGAATTACTCGTCTAAATTGATGACTGTTAAAAGTTATTTTTTTATAAAGTTAAATGTAGCAGAAAACTTTAGAAACTACGGCATTTTGCTAGGAAATAAATCCCCAAACCATGTTTGATATAATTTATGATAGATAGTAATTATATCAAACTGTTCGCTTAACGAGAATTAAAAATTTAGTAGCAAACGTTTTCCGCATATAGTGATAATTATATACATAGAGGGCATGGAAAATGCGCTGTGAGCTATCATTAAACCTTTGTATTTGAAGCCGCTATGATCATTTTATTTCTCAACCACTTATTTGCAGGTTCTTTGTCAACATTAACGTGCCAGTACAAATGAACATCAATTCCAGGCAATTCAACAGGCATAGGATAGGTAGTGATATCGAGCATTTCACTATACATTTTTGCGGCTGTTTTTGGCAATGTAAGTAGCATATCATTACTTATAATTACTCGACAGGCTGATAATGCATGCTGACATCGCAATGATATTTTACGATGTAAACCAATGCGAGATAATTCAAAATCTTCCAAACCAGGGCCTGTTGATCTAGATGACACCAATACATGATCTAAGCTAAGGTAAGTTTCCAAATCGAGCTTGTCTTTAATAGCTGGGTGGTTATTGCGCGCGACAACAACCAATTGGTCGAGCTCTAATTGCGTGTGCAAAATATTATTGCTGACGGGGATCAGCGCATCAATCGCTAAGTCTATATCGCCGCTGGCTAATTTGTTTTCTAGCTCACTTCGCCTCACTCGTCTATTACTTCGCAAGTTTATTGCTGGAGATTCTACCGACAAGCTTTCTTGCAGTATGGGTAAATAGTAGGGCTCTAATGAGCCGTGCAGTGAAAGTGAAAAGTTCTTCCGAGAGGTTAATGGTTCAAATTGTCGTGACTGTACCAAACAAACTTGTAATTGATGTAGTGCTTCTCTTACATCGTCAATAACATTTTTTGCAACTGGGGTCGGCCTCATTTCATTACCCTGTCGAATAAACAAGGCATCGTCAAAGTAAGTACGTAATTTACCTAAAGAATGGCTGACTGCTGGTTGTGATAAATTCAATACCGATGCGGCTTTGGTGATATTGCCTTCACAATATATGGCATCAAAGACCACAAACAAATTCAAATCAATTTTCATACTTACTCCATTACATTCTTTTTATCACAAGGTCTGAAGTTAAACATCAGAGCAATTAACACATACCTCAGCACATATCTCAACAGGTACTATTTAAAATACAAATAGTAGGGTATTAGAACTATTCATTTGTTTAATTTAGATGCTAGGCTTAGCATAGTCAAGTACATTCGAACTACCGTACTTGCTATATAAAAGTGGTAGTTATTTAAAACAGAGCTAAGGAGGCAATATGGTTGTTTTCGAAATAAAAACAATAACTAAAAGCCAATTCAACGACAGGTTTATACCTTCCTTGTTGAGCTCGATATTTTATATTAAGGCTGAGCAGTAGCAATGGCAGCAATTTATTTGATTCGTCATGGCCAGGCATCTTTTGGTAGTGCTGACTATGATCAGTTATCCGAAAAAGGTAGCAAACAGGCTGAGTTGCTAGGTCAGTATTGGCGTGCGCGAGCTAATCCGAGTAAATTTTATTCAGGTGACTTATTACGTCACAGCCAAACTTTATCTAGCTTTAAAGAAGGCTATCAAGGTACTGCTACACCAATGATTATTCATTCTGGTTTTAATGAGTTTGACCATGTTGATATCTTAAAAAACTATCAAGCTCAATGGCAAGACCTGACCAAAATGAGCGAAGAAATTAATCAACTTAAAGAGCCAAACAAAACCTTTCAAAAAGAATTTTCTCAAGCGCTTAATCGTTGGGTTTCGGGTGATAAAGACCAAGAATATAAAGAAAGCTGGCTTGAATTTAAAACACGCTGCATAAGAGCACTGCACGATATTATTGCTCAGGAGCTTGCCAATAAACGTAAGGTTAACGCTGAGGGCAACGAGCTTAAAAAATCAAAAGACATCTTAGTTTTTACTTCTGGCGGTACGATTTCAGTGATCGTTCAGCACATATTAAAACTCAGTGATCAACAAGCATTAGAAATTAATCAGCAGGCTAGAAACACTAGTGTAACTAAACTGCTATTTTCTGAAAACATGCTTAGTGTTGATTATTTGAATAACTATAGTCATTTGGAACAAGCAGGCGATGACTGGATTACCTTTAGATAGTCACTTGTTAAAAAATTAACCAAAATTTAAGTAGGGAATATCATGAATAATGGCAATTTATTTGATTTATCAGGAAAAATCGCATTAGTTACCGGCGCTAGCCGAGGTATTGGTGAAAGTATTGCAAAGTTACTTGCTCAGCATGGCGCACACGTTATTGTTTCAAGTCGAAAAATTGCAGGCTGCCAAGCTGTTGTTGATGATATAACGAAAGCAGGCGGCAGTGCGCAAGCGATAGCTTGTCATATCGGAGAAATGGATCAAATTGATGCTATTTTTGCCAGTATTGCCGAGCAACACGGCAAGCTAGATATTTTAGTGAATAATGCCGCCGCTAACCCGTATTTTGGTCATATTTTAGATACTGACTTAAGTGCCTTTCAAAAAACGGTTGATGTCAATATTCGTGGCTATTTCTTTATGTCGACACTAGGCGCTAAGTTAATGAGAGAAAGTGATGGTGGCAGCATTGTCAATGTCGCTTCTATTAATGGTGTGATACCTGGTGACTTCCAAGGTATTTATTCTATTACGAAAGCGGCGGTTATTTCGATGACAAAAGCTTTTGCTAAAGAATGCGCGCCATTCAATATTCGTGTTAATGCCTTATTACCAGGTGCAACAGACACTAAGTTTGCCTCCACCTTAGTGAACAATCCTAAAATTTTAGAGCAAGCCATGGCACATGTGCCAATGAAGCGTGTTGCTCAACCCGATGAAATGGCAGGTACGGTACTGTATTTAGTGTCAGATGCATCGAGTTACACTACCGGTACAGCTATTAATGTTGACGGTGGATACCTGATTGGCTAATGCCAATTAATTGCTAAATAGCGCTTTACCTTAAGCATATTAAAAATTACGAGAAAATATTTATGACGAAGAACACAGACACAACAGTCACCACCAATACCGACGCATTATTTAAAACGTTTTCAGTTAAGTCATTAACACTAAAAAATAAAACGGTAATGGCACCAATGACACGTGCGTTTTCTCCGAACAACATACCGTCAAAAGACGTTGCAGCATATTACCGCAGGCGCGCTGAAGGTAATGTTGGTCTAATTATTACCGAAGGTACCTTCATTTCACATAAAGGTGCTAATGGTTATGAAAATGTGCCAGCTATTCATGGTGAAGAAGCACTTGCTGGTTGGAAACACGTGGTTGATGAAGTACACGCCGCTGGTGGTAAAATTGCACCACAATTGTGGCATGTGGGCTCAGTTAGAAAACTAGGTGTAGGTCCAGATAAAGAAGTACCAGCATATAGCCCGTCAGGTTTATTTAAACCGGGCGCTGAAAATGGTGTAGCCATGACTCAAGCCGATATAGATGAAGTTGTTGCATCATTCGCGCAAGCGGCGCTTGATGCGAAAAACATAGGTTTTGATGCTATTGAAGTTCATGGTGCCCATGGTTATTTAGTAGACCAATTCTTTTGGCAAGGCACTAATCAACGTGACGACCAATACGGTGGTTCGTTAAAAAATCGTACGCGCTTTGGTGTTGAAATTGTCCAGGCCATACGCGCTGCTGTTGGTGAAGACTTCACGATAATATTTAGATTTTCTCAATGGAAGCAACAAGATTACAGTGCCAAGCTTTGTCAAACACCTGAAGAATTAGGTATATTTTTAGGTTTACTTAGTGATGCTGGCGTTGATGTCTTTCATGCTAGTACACGTCGTTTTTGGGTCAGTGAATTTGAAGGCTCGGATTTAAACCTCGCGGGGTGGACGAAAAAACTAACCAATAAACCTGTTATTACCGTAGGTAATGTTGGCTTAGACGCTGACTTTATTGGCGAAGGCAATAAAGACTTATCAGGTACCTCGAATCCAACTGGGATTGAAGAACTACTTGAACGCTTAGGCAACAATGAGTTTGATTTGGTTGCCATTGGACGCGCATTGCTAGTTGACCCTGATTGGGTTAATAAAATCGGCGTTAACGCGATTGAAGAAATTAAACCTTTTACTAAAAAGTCACTAATGTCATTAAGCTAAATTTGCTTGTTAACAAGATTAAATAAGGACCATACGATGAATTTTGAATATAGCGAAAAAGTTCAAAAACTTATTAAGCAAGTATCTGATTTTATGGATAGCCATGTTTTTCCTGTTGAACAAGAAATGCATGATCTTGTTGCTAAAGACCAATGGACAACACCAGCATTAATGGAAGAGCTAAAAGCAAAAGCAAAAGCGGCGGGTTTATGGAATTTATTTCTTCCTGTCGCCTATGGTAAATATAGTGCTGGTTTAACCAATTTAGAATATGCACCGCTTGCTGAAATCATGGGTAAAGTGATGTGGGGACCTGAAGTTTTCAATTGTGCAGCACCTGATACTGGCAATATGGAAGTACTGGCAAAATATGGCAGTGAAGCACAGAAAAAACAATGGTTAGAGCCACTGTTAGAGGGGAAAATCCGTTCTGCTTTCGCGATGACTGAACCCGAAGTTGCTTCAAGCGATGCAACCAATATTGAACTACGAATTAACCGCGAAGGTGATGAGTACGTTATTAACGGCCGTAAGTTTTATATCAGTGGTGCTTGTCGTAAACAATGTGAAGTCATGATTGTGATGGGAAAAACTGATCCGGAAAATAGCAATCGTTACATTCAGCAATCGCAAGTTTTAGTACCAATGAAAACGCCAGGGGTAACAATTGTTCGCCCTATGCAAGTGTTTGGTTATGTTGATGCACCTGAAGGGCATGCCGAAATTACCTTTGAAAATGTTCGAGTACCGATAGAGAATATTATTGTTGGTGAAGGTAAAGGCTTTGAAATTGCTCAGGGCCGATTAGGGCCAGGGCGTGTTCATCATTGCATGCGTTCAATTGGTGTTGCTCAACGTGCTTTAGATCTAATGTGTAAACGGGTTAATGAACGTATTGTTTTTGGTCGTCCGATGATCAAACAACAATCTATTCGTGAAGATATTGCCTTATCTGCTTGTCAAATTGAACAAGCCCGCTTAATGACCTTAAAAGCTGCGCATAAAATGGATACCGAAGGTAACAAGGCGGCTAAAGACTTAATTGCCATGATCAAAATTGTAGCGCCAAATATGTCACTTGATGTCCTAGATCAAGCAATTCAGTGTCATGGTGCCGTCGGTGTTAGCCAAGATACTTTCTTAGCTCATGCCTATGCAGGACAAAGAACCTTACGTTTAGCTGATGGCCCTGATCAAGTGCATATGATGCAATTAGGGCGAGATTTAGTTAAGCAAAAGGCAGAATGATTTATTGCCATCGCGCCAATTATTTTAATTAAGAGTAGTGAATAAATGCCAAATGCTTTAGCCATTGATATGGATGTTTTAACGAATTACCTCGAGCATCACGTTGCCGGCTTTAAAGGGCCGATAAGCTTAGATAAGTTTCCAGGAGGGCAGTCAAACCCTACCTTTAAAGTAATTGCTCAGTCAGGTACTTATGTTTTACGTCGGCAACCCCCAGGTAAGCTATTGAAATCAGCCCATGCGGTTGATCGTGAGTTTAGAGTACTAGATGCGCTTAAAAATAGTGATGTCCCTGTGGCTCAGGTTTATCACCTTTGTCTAGACACCAACATTATAGGTTCAATGTTCTACTTGATGGAGTTTTGTGACGGCAGTATTTATTGGCATGCATCGTTAACTGAAATTGAAGATAATCACCGTAGAACAGCGATGTATGACGCCATGAATAACGCCTTAGTGGCGCTACATAGTGTTGATATTGAAAAGGTTGGTTTAAGTGACTACGGCAAAATGGGGAATTATTTTAAGCGCCAACTGGAACGCTGGTTAGCACAATACAAAGCCTCTGAGCTACAAGATATTCCGGCTATGAATACACTAGGACAATGGTTAGAAGCCAACCTACCTGAAGATGATGGCCGTATATGTTTAGTGCATGGTGATTATCGTTTAGACAATATTATGTTTGCGAAAGACAAGCCTGAGATTATGGCGATATTGGACTGGGAACTTTCTACCTTAGGACACCCATTTTCAGATTTAGCCTATCAATGTATGGGATTACGTATGCCGCAGGGCTTAGGCAGTATTGATGGCCTAAAAGGTATTGATCGCAGTAGTTTGGGTATTCCAAGCGAAGAAGAATACGTTGAACAGTACTGTCAACGAATGAATATCGAAAAAATAGAAAATTGGACGTTTTATCTTACCTTTAGTTTTTTCCGTTTAGCCGCCATTGTTCAAGGTGTGGCTAAAAGGGCATCGCAAGGTAACGCCTCTAATGCTAATGCCAGTAAAATTGGTACGTTTGTCGAGCCGTTAGCAAAAATGGCTTTAGAAATTATTGCCCAAGAAAAATAAAATATAACCTAAAAACGAATAAAAATATTAACAACAATAACATTCAATCTTTTTTATAGGGACTTCATCATGGATCCATTGTTAGATTTTACCGGTAAAGTTGCGGTTATTACTGGCGCTGCGCAAGGTTTTGGTCAGCTACTGGCTGAAGAGTTGGCTAAACGTGGCGCGAAATTAGTCATAAGTGATATTAATGAAGCGGGCGTTCATAAAGTGGCTGATGCAATTGCCGCTACTGGCGCAAAAGTTTTAGCAATGAAATGCGATGTCTCTAAAAATGAGCAATGTAAAGCCATGGTCGATGCCGCCATTGAAGCATTTGGATGTGTCGATATTGGCGTAAACAATGCAGGTATTGCCCATGAATTTATGCCATTGCATGATATTGATGAAACCTTAATGGACAGTCAATTTGCCATCAATGTTAAAGGTGTGCAATTTGGTATGCGCCATCAAATAAAACAAATGTTGCAGCAGGGGGAAGGCATTATTCTTAATGTTAGCTCTATGGCTGGTCTTGGCGGTGCAGCACGTGGTAGCGCCTATTCTATGGCCAAGCACGCTGTGATCGGTTTAACTAAAACCGGAGCAGTTGAATACGGTCGCAATAATATTCGAATCAACGCAATTTGTCCTTTCTTTACCTTAACACCAATGGTGACCAATTTTGCTGACGAAGAAAAGCAAAGCAAAATGGGCCGTGGTGCGCCAATGAATCGCTTAGGAGAGCCCAAAGAAATCGTTGCTATGATGCTAATGATGTTATCACCTGCTAATACATACTTAACAGGTCAATGTATCGCAGTCGATGGTGGCGTATCCGCGACCTAGCAAACATGAGCCAATAAAATAACTAAATAAGATCACATGTTTTAACTTCTTAACGAATAAAGAGAATCGTATGGCAGCAGCAATGATAAATGAGCGTGATTTGGAGTTTATGCTTTATGAACTATTTGATAGCGAAGGGCTAATTGGCAGAGAGCGCTATCAAGACCATGATCGTCAAACATTTAATGAAGTTATTAATACGGCAAAAGCGATTGCAGAAAAACATTTTCTTCCTATTCGTCAGAAGCTAGATACTCATCAACCGACCTTTGATGGTAAAAAAGTGCATTTAATTCCAGAGCTTAAACCCGCTATTGCAGCGGTTAATGCTTCTGGTATTGGCTCTGCAACGGCAGATTATGAATTAGGTGGTATGCAATTACCGCCAATTGTTGCCAGTGCTGCAGCTACTTATCTTACCATTGCCGGTGGTGTTGGTATGGGTTACAACATGTTAACCACCGCCAATGCTAACTTACTACAAGCCCATGCTAGTAAAGAATTGATCGACACATGGGTAAAACCAATGTTAGACGGGCGCTTTATGGGCACCATGGCGATGACTGAGCCCGGCAGTGGCTCAGGTTTAGGTGACTTATCAACCAAAGCGGTAAAAGCAAGCGATGGCAGTTATCGAGTTTCGGGCAGTAAAATTTTCATTTCTGGTGGCGATCACGACTTAAGTGAAAACATTGTTCATTTAGTGCTTGCCCGGGTGCAGGGTGCTCCTAAAGGGGTAAAAGGTATTTCACTGTTTGTTGTGCCTAAATTTTTACTCAATGATGACGGTTCAATTGGAGCAGATAATGAAGTGGCACTTGCGGGCCTATTTCACAAAATGGGTGGTAAGGCGCAAACATCAACGGCATTAAGCTTTGGTGAAAAAAGTGGCTCTGTTGGTTACTTAGTCGGAGAAGAAAACCAAGGCCTTAAGTACATGTTTCATATGATGAATGAAGCACGCATTATGGTCGGTACCAGTGGCGCAGTTCTGGCAAATGCAGGTTTTCAGTATTCGCTCGATTATGCGAAAAACCGTCCTCAAGGGCGCTTGCCCTCTTGTAAAGACCCGTTATCACCTATGGTTAATATTATTGAACATGCTGATGTTCGCCGCATGCTTTTGGCGCAAAAAGCCTATGCAGAAGGTGCAATGGCACTGGTGCTTTATGGCACGCAGTTAAGTGATGATGAGAAAACTGCACCTTCACAAGAGCAACGTGAATATGCTCATACCTTATTAGATTTTTTAACGCCGATTATTAAAACCTGGCCTTCAGAATATGGACCAAAAGCCAATTCATACGCCATTCAAGTATTGGGTGGTCATGGTTATATTAATGAACATCCGGTGGAGATGTTTTATCGTGACAACCGCCTTAATGCTATTCATGAAGGTACCACAGGGATTCAATCGTTAGATCTTATTGCTCGCAAAGTACCAATGAATAATATGGAGGGTTATTTAGCAACCATAAGTGAAATGAATAAAACCATCGTAATCGCGAAGGAAATTGAAGGCTTAAATGAATTTTCAAGTGAACTAAAAAATGCGGTTAACACGCTAAACAGCACAACCGAATCGGTATTAAAAGCTATGTCGACTAAAAATATCGACCTTGCTTTGGCTAACTCTGTGAGCTACTTATCAATGTTTGGTCACGTGATTATTGCGTGGTTATGGCTAAAACAAGGTATTGTTGCAAGTAATGCTTTAGCTGAGCAACCACATCAAGACGATAAACATTTCTATCAAGGCAAGCTACAAGCCCTACAGTACTTTTATCGAATTGAATTACCACAAGTTGCTGTGTGGCAAAAAGTATTAGTGAATACTGACAGCACAAGCTTTGATATGCAGGCAGAGTGGTTTTAATAACCTAAGGTTTTTAAGTTAGCGTCAACTCCGATTAAAAAAATCGAATCAAACCAATGTGTGTTTTCGTAATACATTGTGGAGCTACCTAACTCAAAATAAAAAATATAAATTAAAAAACATTGTCGATAGCATTATCGATGATGTTTTTTTACTTTTAAGCTCTTCATTTATTTAACGTTCTCATCATTCTTTAAAACCCTTAACTATTCGCACTGTAAATATATAGATATCAAAACTATTCATTTGTTTAATTTTACCGTCCCGATTAGCATGAGTTATCGCTTAAATTTCATTCATAGCAATATTCGACATGTGAACAACTAACATATGAAGCATAAAGGGACAGTGAATATGCCGACAGTTATCAATAGAGAAGAAATAGCCAAATTTATTGGCTTTGAAGCCGAACCAACCGACTGGCATCAAATAACTCAAACACAAATTAATCAATTTGCTGACTGCACATTTGATCATCAGTTCATTCATGTGGATGAAGAAAAAGCACAAGCAACGCCATTTGGTTCAACAATTGCTCACGGTTTTTTATCCTTATCTATGCTGTCTCATTTTGCTGAAAGTTTCAGTGTCATTATTGATGGCTTTTATATGGGGCTAAATGCAGGTTTCGATAAAGTTAGGTTTTTACAACCCGTAACGGTGAATAGCCGGGTACGCGCTCATGCTAAAACTCTATCAATTGAAGAGAAAAAGCCCGGACAATTTCGTTTATCTACCCAAGTCACTATTGAAATTGAAGGTTGTGATACTCCAGCGTTAGTTGCCGAGTGGATTTCAGTACAAATGGTCAAGTAACGCCTTTTAGGTAAATAAAAGTAAAAAGTTTAATACCGTTAAAAATTAAAAATTAAAAATTAAAAATTAAAAATGTTTAAGGAAAAAATATGACCATCAGTTTCGCAGGACAAGTCGCGATTGTAACCGGTGCAGGTAACGGTTTGGGGCGTTCGCATGCATTGGAATTAGCAAGGCGTGGCGCAAAAGTTGTTGTCAATGACTTAGGCGGTGCTCGTGATGGTAGTGGTGCGTCAAGCGCAGCATCACAAGAGGTTGTTCGTTTGATTGAAGAAATGGGCGGCGAAGCTATCAGCCATGGTGCTAATGTTGCTAATTTCGACGAAGTGCAAGATATGGTTACGCAAACCATGAGTAAGTGGGGGCGTGTTGATATTCTGATTAATAACGCTGGTATTTTACGTGATAAATCATTTACCAAAATGAGCTTAGAAGATTTCAAATTAGTGATGGACGTGCATGTTATGGGTACCGTCAATTGTACGAAAGCGGTTTGGGATATTATGCGTGAGCAAAACTATGGTCGTATTGTTATGACCACCTCTTCTAGCGGCATGTACGGTAATTTTGGCCAATCGAACTACGGTGCGGCAAAAATGGCGGTTTTAGGCTTAATGAATACGTTGGTGCTTGAAGGGGCAAAAAATAATATTCATGTTAATGCCTTAGCACCAACAGCAGGTACTCGCATGACCGAAGATTTAATGCCTGAAGAAATTGTTAAAGCCTTTGCGCCTGAAGCGGTAACGGCGGGTATGTTGACCTTATGTGATGAAAAAGCGCCAAATCGCTTTATTTTATGTGCTGGTGCTGGTGGTTACTCAAGTGCCAGTATTTTTGAAACACAGGGCTGTTTTATTCCCCAAGCTTCACAAAACCCAGAAACTGTACGTGAACATTGGGATGAATTGATTGCTCAAGATAAGCAAGCATCACTAGCATCGGGGGCTAAACAAGGTGAAAAATTTGTTATGAAAGCAATGGCGTTTATGAAGTCTCAGCAGCATTAGCAACAATAAAAATATTAATTACCATTGACCAAAGACTTTACACCTAAGTCTTTTAAACGTCAGCAATTTGAAAGTTAAGTAGCTTTAATCCATAAAATATAAAAATTTACTCAACAGGAATTATCATGAGAGAAGCCGTCATTGTATCAGCCGCACGTACCCCGATTGGTAAAGCTTATCGCGGTGCTTTTAATGATTTATCAGCGCCAACCTTAGCAGCAGTTGCAGTAAAGGCTGCTGTTGAAAGGGCAGGAATTGATCCAAATGAAATTGACGACTGTATTTTCGGCGCGGCGTTAACCCAAGGTAACCAAGGTATGAACTTTGGTCGTCAGGTAGCAATGGCGGCAGAGCTACCGGTTTCAGTGCCCGGCATGACGATTGATCGCCAATGTTCATCAGGTTTAATGTCAATAGCCACGGCGGCAAACCATATTGTTTGTGATGGTGCTAACGTAGTTATTGCTGGCGGTTGTGACTCTATCAGTTTGGTACAAAACGATAAAATGAATATGCACCGCGCCGTTGACCCAAGCGTCAAGGCATATCGTCCCGCTATTTATATGCCGATGTTAGATACTGCAGAAGTTGTTGCGAATCGTTATAGCATTTCACGCGCACAGCAAGATGTTTACGCGCTGAAATCTCAGCAACGCACCGCACAAGCGCAAGCTGATGGTAAGTTTGATGATGAAATTGTGCCAGTAACTTGTACTAAGTTAGTCATGGATAAAGCTAGCGGTGATATCAGCAAAGAGTCGGTAACATTAACGAAGGATGAAGGTAATCGACCATCAACTAATTTAGATGGCTTATCAGGTCTAAAAGCCGTCAAAGATAATGGTTCAATTACCGGTGGTAATGCCTCGCAGTTATCTGACGGTGCTGCGGCTGTTGTGGTGATGGAACGCGAATTAGCACAAGAGCGTGGCTTAACACCGTTAGGTGCATATCGTGGTTTAGTGGTTGCCGGTTGTGAGCCTGACGAAATGGGCATTGGTCCTATTTATGCTATTCCAAAGCTACTTGAGCGAAATGGCTTAACCATGGACGATATTGGTTTATGGGAGATTAATGAAGCTTTCGCGGTACAAGTGCTTTATTGCGCGGAAAAGCTCGCTATTCCAGAAGAACGTTTAAACGTTAATGGTGGGGCAATTTCTATCGGTCACCCTTATGGCATGAGCGGCACTCGCATGGTGATGCATGCGCTAATTGAAGGTAAACGTCGTGGCGTTAAGTATGTCGTGGTCAGTATGTGTATTGGCGGTGGTCAAGGAGCAGCAGGATTATTTGAAGTACTCTAAGCTAGAACAACAATAATTAAAATAAGAGGAAAGCATTGTGGAAAAAATTTGGCTCGAAAAAAGTTACCCACCAGGCGTAGAATTTGAAATAGATCCTGATAAATACAGCTCTTTGGCGGAGCTATTTTTCAAGTATACCAAGCTGTATAACAGCAATACTGCCTTCATTAATATGGATGTCAGTATTAGTTATCAGGAACTAGCCCAACAGGCCACAGACTTTGCTGCATATCTACAAAAAGATCTCGGTTACGTTAAAGGTGACAAGTTCGCGATAATGATCCCCAATACCTTACAATATCCAATTGCATTGTTTGGCGCGTTAATCGCAGGTTTGACTGTGGTAAACGTCAATCCGCTTTATACACCTCGTGAATTACAACATCAGCTCAAAGACTCCGGTGCAAAGGGCATTCTTATTCTAGAAAATTTTGCGCATGTGCTAGCGAAAGTTATCGATGATACTGACGTTGAACATGTGATCACTACAGGTGTTGGTGATCGGTTAGGTGCTTTAAAAGGCACATTAATAAACTGCGTGCTTAAATATGTTAAAAAACAAGTGCCTGCCTATAGTTTACCTGATGCAGTAAAGTTTAATAATGCGATGGCTAAAGGCAGTAAGTTAAGCTTTAGCCCTGTTGAGATTAATGGCGCTGATCTAGCATTTTTACAATATACCGGTGGTACCACAGGTCCTTCAAAAGGCGCCATGCTTACGCATCGCAACATGGTTGCTAACATTGAACAATCAAATGCCGCAACTAAGAATGTCTACGTTGTTGGTGAAGAAATCATGATAACGGCATTGCCGCTTTATCATGTCTATGCGTTAACCTCTAATTGCTTAGCCTTTATGCCCTTTGGCGGTAAAAATTTACTGATCACTAACCCGCGAGATATGGCAGGTTTCGTTAAAGAGTTGGCTAAATATCCTTTTACCGCTATTACCGGGGTAAATACCTTATTTAATGCGCTTTTACATACCCCGGGATTCGATAAGCTTGATTTTAGCTCATTAAGAGTTGGCTTTGGTGGTGGTATGTCGGTACAACGCCCTGTTGCTGAACTTTGGGAAAAGGTAACAAACACTCACCTTTTAGAAGGTTATGGCTTAACTGAGTGTGCACCGTTAGTTTCAATGAGCCCTTACAATCAAGAAACCTACAATGGCACCATTGGTCTTCCTGCATCGTCAACAGATGTACGATTAATGGGTGACGATGGCAAAGAAGTTGCTATTGGCGAACCTGGCGAAATGTGGGTAAAAGGCCCGCAAGTGATGAAAGGCTATCACAACCGCCAAGATGCAACTGATGAAGTATTGAAAGACGGTTGGTTAGCAACAGGTGATATTGCCACCATGGATGAAAATGGCTTCTTTACCATTGTCGACCGTAAAAAAGACATGATCATTGTTTCTGGTTTCAATGTCTTTCCAAATGAAATTGAAGAAGTGCTCGTTAGTCACGAAGGTATTTTAGAAGCTGCTGCGGTTGCTGCGCCAAGCGAGGTCACCGGAGAATTGGTGCGAGTATTCGTAGTGCGTAAAAACCCTAGTTTAACTGAGCAAGATGTTCTCGATCATTGTGTTGAACTACTGACAAACTACAAACGGCCGAAAGAGGTGGTGTTTTTAGATGAATTACCGAAAACCAATGTCGGTAAAGTATTACGAAAAGAACTTCGCTAATGAGTACTGAATAGCGCTTATCGGGTGTTGAGTGGGTATTGAGAACGATACCCGCTAACTTTCACCCATAACCTTCACCATAATCACTCACCATTAGGATGATGTTAAATAAAACATGTTAGAAATTTACGCCGGTGAAACGGCTTTAAACACTATTAAAGAAAACGGCTTTTCGCCAAATATTTTCAATAACTTTTTAGGTGCCAGTGGTGGACCTAAGTGGTTTGTTTTATATGGCTTAGATAAATACTTTTTTGGTGACTTCTTTAAACACCAACAACAACCATTAAATTTAGTTGGTTCAAGCGCTGGCGCTTTTAGAATGGCATGTTTTGCTCAGGCTGATCCCGTTGCCGCTATTGAACGACTCGCAAAGCATTATAGTGAAACAGTTTATTCAACTGATGCTAAACCGACAGAAATAACCGAAAAAGCACGAGAATTATTAGACATTCTATTTGGTGATTCTGGCGCCAATGAAATCATCAATAATAAAATATTTAATGCCCATTTTGTTGTTGCTAAGTGTCGAGGTTTTGTTGCTTCTGAAAATAAGTTGGTGCTGGGCTTAGGTTTGTTAATGAGTTTATTGCGCAACAGTGTTGATCGCTCGTTAATAAAAAGCCAATACGAACGTTATGTTTTTCAGCATCAGGCAAGCCAATTACAACTTCATGACCCTGATAATATCGCGACAACACGTTTAGCTTTTACGGAAAACAACATTAAAGATGCATTACTTGCCTCAGGTGCTATTCCTATGGTGATGCAAGGGATAAAAGATATTGCTGACTGTGAAAACGGCATGTATCGCGATGGCGGCATTATTGATTATCATTTTGATGTTGCGCTAAACGGACTAACCTTGTATCCGCATTTTAGCTCAACACTAAAAGCCGGCTGGTTTGATAAAAAGTTATCAAGAAGTGTCCGAGCTCAACATTACGATAAAACTGTATTGGTTTGTCCTTCACAACAGTTTATTGATTCACTGCCTTATGGAAAAATTCCTGATCGTACGGACTTTACCACTTTAGAGCCAGAGCAACGTTTACAGTATTGGAAACGAGTATTTTTGGAAAGTGAGAAATTGGCAGAAGCCTTCAAAAGCTTCTACCAAGAGCAAAACATTAGCAAGATAAAGCCTATTAGCCAGCTAGTGGCTTAACTATTAAATAAAAATTCGTATAAAGAACTTAAAAGAGAATTAAAAATATGACTACTTATACCGCAATAAACTTAATCGCTCGTCCAAGTGGCGGTCCAGTTGGTCCTGAACTGTTTGAAGTGGTCACGAAAGACCTGCCAAGTGTTGGCGAAGGGGAGTTTTTAGTTAAGCAAAATCATATGTCGCTTGATCCAGCAATGTTCGGTTGGATGAGTCCAGATACTGAAAGCTACATTCCGCCTGTTGAACTAGGCACCGTAATGCGTAGCTCTGGTGTCGGTGAAATTGTTGAAAGTAATCACCCCGACTTCGCTGTGGGTGACCGAGTGATGGGTATGATGGGTTGGCAAGAATACTTTTTAAGTAATGGGGTTGGCTTAAATAAAGTCACCGCACCATTACCTGACGAAGCAATATTATCTGTGTTTGCCTTACCGGGCTTAACGGCAACACAAGGACTGTACAGTATTGGTAAGCCGAAAAAAGGTGAAACAATTGTAGTTTCTGGTGCTGCAGGCTCTGTTGGTTCAATTGTTGGCCAGCTAGCTAAAGCTGACGGTTTAACCGTTATTGGTGTTGTTGGTAGCGATGAAAAAGCTGACTGGATTGTTAACGAGCTAGGCTTTGATGGCGCAGTGAATTACAAAACTGATGACTTAGCAGCAAAGCTTGCTGAATTAACGCCAAAGGGTATCGATGTTTATTTTGAAAATACCGGCGGTCCTATTCAGCACCATGTTTTCGCGCGCATGAATGCTCATGGTCGTATTGCGGTATGTGGTTTAATTGCTGACTATCCAAAGGCTGAGCCAGACTTAGCACCAAATTGGATACCGATCATCAAAAAACGTTTAACCGTGCAAGGCTTTACCATGCCAGACCATTTCGGTGAAGTACCTGCGCTTTTAGCCAAGTTAACGCCTTATGTAATGAAAGGCCAAATTAAGCATCGTGCTCATGTGTTACAAGGGCTTGAGTCGGCAATGACAGGTTTAAATTTGTTCTTTACGGGTGCCAATAAAGGCAAGTTGATCGTGAAATTATAAACGCGTTAATACCTAACTAACCTCAACTAGCTTTATTGGATGGCGTTGCTTAAGCCGAGTTGAGATTAACTAGCCACAAGGTAAATAGTCGCTAAGTAACAATTTACTTTGCGGCTAATTTAACCATCTATTTAGGTCGGGATTTAACGAATACATTTAAGCCAACGAACTGGAAATTAACATGATCAATTTAATAATAAAAAGAACACTGCCATTGGCTTTAGCCTCTTATTTAATGTCATTACCGACATACGCCCAAACCAACAACGTAAAAGAAAACGCTACCGCAGCATTTGAAACACTTAAATCGACGGTAAAAGAAGCGGTAACCACGCTCAAAGAAGTCGTTTCTAATGAAGAGGTTCCGAAAAAAGGCTTACCGGTAAATATTACTGAAGAAACCTTTAGTTGTATTCGAGATATGACGCCGGTAAGACATTTTTATGTTGATAATGTTTTAGGTGATATTAAAGCTACGCTGACTGCTGCGAATAACCCCGAAGGCGCTATTTATCCTGCAGGTTCAGTGGTGCAGCTTGTGCCAACTGAAGTGATGGTAAAACGCGAAGCGGGAACGTCACCAGCAACCGGTGATTGGGAGTTTTTTGAATTGCAAGTCGATGAAACGGGCTCAACTATCGCCAAACGAGGCTTTGTTGATGTAAATAATCGCTTCGATGGTAACTGCTTTGCTTGTCACGCACCAGCGCGTGAACCTTGGGATTTTATCTGTGAATCTGACCATGGTTGTGATCCTATTCCTATTGACCACAAAATGACCGGTGCTTTACAACGCTCAGACCCTCGTTGTGGTGACGCTGTACCTGAATCAGGTGACTGGATGGCGCTTTTCAAGCTTAAAACCATGGTTTCTATTGGTTTAACCAAGAAATGGTTTGAAGAGACGTTTTAAGCGAGAAATATAGCTTAAAACTTTTTATAAGATATGACCCAAGCCCATTTTATGTATCAACTTTAGGTAAAAGCATGACTGACATTAAAACACATTATCGTAATTGCAATATTTGTGAAGCCATGTGTGGCTTGGAAATTCAGTATAAAGACAAAGAAATATTGTCTATTAAGGGTGATCAAAAAGACCCATTTAGCAAAGGCTATAACTGCCCTAAAGCTACTGCGTTACAAGACTTTTACAATGATAAAGAGCGTTTAAAAACTCCGATTAGACGCACAGCAACAGGTTGGGAAGATATTTCTTGGGACGAGGCTTTTGAAGAAATAACCGAAAAGTTTAGTGCTATCCAACAAGCACATGGAAAAAATGCCTTGGCAATATATTTAGGTAACCCCAACGCCCACAGTTTGGGCAATGGTTTATTTTTAAAACCTTTTATGAAGTCGCTCGGTACCATTAACCGATTTAGCTCTGCATCTACAGACCAAATGCCACATCATGTTGCTGCTAATTTTATGTTAGGGGCGGGTATGTTGATACCTGTGCCGGATATTGACCGAACTGATTTTATGTTAATTATTGGCGGAAATCCTGTGGTTTCAAACGGTAGCATGATGACAGCACCTAATGTTATTGGTCGAATGAAAGCTATTCAAAAACGCGGTGGTAAAGTAGTAGTGGTTGACCCTCGGCGCACACGCACGGCAAAAATTGCGGATCAGCATTTGTTTATTCGCCCTGAAAAAGATGCTTTATTACTTTTTTCGATGATCCACTGTGTTTTTGCCGCGAAAAAAATTAACTTACGCCACTTATCTTCAATGGTTGAAGGGGTGGAAAAGCTAGAGCATTTAGCAAAAGATTACGCGCCTGAAACTGTTGCTGAATTTGTCGGTATTGAGGCCAATGCTATTCACGCTCTTGCTAACGATATGATGACTGCAGATTCAGCGGTTTGCTACAGCCGCATGGGCGCATCAACGCAAACATTTGGTGGTTTGTGCCAGTGGCTAACCAATGTGCTAAACATTGTTACCGGTAATTTTGATCGTGCAGGTGGTGCGATGTTTCCACAGCCTGCATTTGACATGATCAGAAATCATAAAAAAGGTCATAAAAGCTCATTTGGTCAATACCACTCGCGAGTAAGAAAGTTGCCATTTTTTAATGGTGAATTTCCAGTGGCGACATTAGCAGACGAAATTTTAACCCAAGGTGAAGGACAAATAAAAAGCCTGATCACCATAGCAGGTAATCCGGTTCTTTCAGCGCCAAGTGGTGATAAACTTGCTGATGCTTTTGACAGCTTAGACTACATGGTGTCGGTAGACATTTATCTCAATGAAACCACCAAACACGCTAATATTATTTTACCGGGCACAACCGGTGTTGAAAATTCGCATTTCGATATTTTCTTCAACTCATTTTCAGTGCGAAATACTGTTAAATACTCACCGCCATTGTTTGAAAAAGAAGAAAACCAACGTGCTGATTGGCAAATATTGGCAGAATTATCAGCCCGCATGGCAGGCGTGCCGCTTGATCATAAATCATTAAAAATTACGCCTGAAATGATACTCGATATGGAATTAAAAAATGGCCCATACGGTGAGCAAGGCATGAGTTTACAAAAGCTGATTGATAACCCACATGGTATTGATATTGGCCCGTTAATGCCTTGTTTAGAAGCGCGCATTAAAACCGAAAATGGAAAAATACATATACTCCCACAATTATATGTTGATGACTTACCACGTTTAAATGCGGTAATGACAAAGCCTGCGCGCGATAACCAATACCCGTTTGATTTAATTGGTCGGCGTTTAGTTAAAAGCCATAATACTTGGACACAAAACTCAGACCGCTTAGTGAAAGGTAAAAACCCCTGTACGTTGGAGGTAAATCCAGAAGATGCAAAAGCGTTAGGCATCAGCAAAGGCCAGATACTCAAAGTCAGTTCAATTAACGGCGCAGTTGAAATAGAAGCCGTGATCACTGACGACATACAAAAAGGCGTGGTGAGCATGCCGCAAGGCTGGGGACATAATCAAAAGGGCACAAAAATGTCAGTGGCTGCCACGCAACCGGGTGTCAGTATTAATGACTTAACCGATGCCAACCGTGTTGATACATTAACCGGAAATGCTGCACTTAATGGTACGCCTGTCGCCATAGCAGTAGCCTAAGGGAATTAGCATAAGATGAAGTACTTTTCACCGTTGTTTTTGTTTATTGCCGGTTGGTTTTTACTATTTTTCACTGAAACGTTAGCCTTTATCGGCTTTATTAATGGCACATTGCAGTTGCTATTATTTACTTTGGTGGTTTGTATTCCTGCATGGCGCACAGGGCGCATGTCATATGTTGATATTGGCTGGCCTTGGGGTCTTACCCTAATTGGCGTGCTGACTTGGATTTATGGCGAAGGTGATAGTACTCGCGTTGCCATTGTCAGTATCGCGTATATTTTTGCTGGCAGTAGAATGGGGCTTGGCGCGTTAAAAATGTGGAAGTTAGGGTATTTAAAAACTGAATTTCCGCGTTATGAATATCAAAAGCGTCGCTGGCAAAAAGCAGGTAAAACCAATACCGCGCTAGCCATGCAAGTTGAAGCTATTTTACAAGGCTTAGCCAATGCTTCGTTTCTTGCCATGCCAGCCTTTGTTATTGCAACAAATCCTGATGGAAATATTTCAATATTCGAAATAGTCGGTATTATTGTCTGGTTGAGCGCCTTTGCCATGGAAACACTGGCTGATATGCAAAAATTAGCGTTTCTTCGTAAGATGAAAAAATTAGGTGAGAAAAACAAAGTCTGTAATGTCGGCTTGTGGAAATATAGCCGTCATCCGAATTATTTTGCCGAATGGATGGTGTGGAACGGCCTTGTGATTGCCGCTATTCCTTCTTGGTTAACCCTCTATCAACAAGAGTCGTTAGTTATTTGGCTGTTATTAGGTATTGGTGTGCTGCTAGCCTCAAGAATGATGTACACCACCTTAGTATTTTATACTGGCGCGGTACCGTCTGAGTTTTATTCACTGCAGAAACGTCCAGAATATAAAGCGTACCAGCAAACAACGAATATATTTTTCCCCGGCGCTAATAAAAGTAAAAGAACATCATAAATTTATAGGGTAAACCCATGTTTAAAAGTACAGATAATTACATTGCATCCGATGATCTAACAATGGCGGTTAACGCAGCCATTGCGTTAGAGAAGCCTTTATTAATCAAAGGTGAGCCTGGAACGGGTAAAACACAGTTAGCAGAAGAGCTAGCAAGCTCATTGAATTGTAAACTGTATCAATGGCACATTAAATCAACCACCAAAGCGCAACAGGGCTTATACGAATACGATGCGGTATCTCGATTACGTGACAGCCAATTAGGCGACGAACGTGTGCACGACATTTCCAACTACATCGTTAAAGGTAAGTTATGGCAGGCATTTGAAGAAGAACAGCGGCCGATTTTATTGATTGATGAAATTGACAAAGCTGACATTGAATTTCCAAATGATTTATTACAAGAGCTCGATAAAATGGAGTTTTTTGTATATGAAACTCAGCAGGTGATTAAAGCCAAGCAACGTCCAATTATTATCATCACCTCCAATAACGAAAAAGAGCTGCCTGATGCCTTTTTACGTCGCTGTTTTTTCCATTACATTAAGTTTCCAACCAAAGTAGAAATGGCGAAAATAATTGATGTGCACCACCCAAATGTTAAGCAAGACTTATTAAAACAAACCTTAGAAGTGTTTTTTGATTTAAGAGAGCTTAACGGTATCAAGAAAAAACCGTCAACGTCAGAATTAATCGACTGGTTAAAATTGCTGATCTCAGATGATATTGCCCAAGATGTATTGCTGAACAATAAGTCAGACATTATTCCACTCTTTGGCGCGTTATTAAAGAATGAGCAAGATGTTTCGCTAATTGAAAAGCTGGCCTTTATGAGCAGAAGAAACGGGTGATCTAACTGTGTTTATTGATTTTTTTCTCACCTTAAAAAAGCACAAAGTACCGTGCAGTTTACGTGAGCTGTTAGATCTTATCGCGGTGCTTAAAAAGGGGGTGATTTTTGCGAATATTGACGACTTTTATAACCTGGCTAAAATTGTCATGGTAAAAGATGAAATACATTACGACAAATATGACAACGCCTTTGCTGAATACTTTAAAGGCATAGAAAATATTGATGTTTTTGACCAAGTTTTACCAGAAGATTGGCTGCGTAAGGAATTTGAAAAACACTTATCGCAAGAAGAAAAGGATAAGCTTAAAGCGCTAGGTGGCCTTGAAGCGTTAATGAAAACTTTAAAAGAGCGCCTTGAAGAACAAAAAAAACGTCATGCCGGTGGTAATAAATGGGTAGGTACTGGTGGCACATCACCATTTGGCGCTTATGGTTATAACCCAGAAGGTATTCGTGTAGGGCAAGATAAAAACCGTAACAATAGTGCCGTAAAGGTTTGGGATAAACGAGAGTTTAAAAACTTCGACCAAGACCGTGAATTAGGCTCGCGAAATATCAAACTAGCACTAAAAAAACTGCGTAAGTTTGCCCGTACCGGCGCTAGTGAAAAGCTCGATATTAATACCACGATACGCTCTACTGCACAAAATGGCGGTTTGCTTGATGTTCATATGGAGCCTGAGCGTCATAATGCTGTAAAAGTGCTGATGTTCTTCGATATTGGTGGCTCAATGGATGAATATATTCATACCTGTGAAGAACTGTTTTCAGCGGCCCACGCGGAATTTAAGCATTTAAAGTTTTTCTATTTTCATAACTGTTTATACGAGAAAGTTTGGCAAGATAATCATCGTCGTTATCAAGAAACCATCGACCTTGAAGAAGTTATTCGAACCTTTGGCTCAGATTACAAAGTTATTTTTGTTGGCGACGCGACAATGGGGCCGTACGAGATTATTGCCCGTGGCGGTAGTGTTGAACATTGGAACGAAAAACCGGGTGTTGATTACATGAACCGCGTACTGAGTCATTTCAATAAGGTTGCTTGGTTAAATCCGCAGCCTGAAACGCATTGGTCTTATCATCATTCTATTTCTGTTATCCAACAAATAGTAGCTAACAAAATGTATCCGCTGACGGTTGACGGTATTGGGCGTGCGATAAAAGAAATCAGTTAGTTTTCTATCAAGTTAACTGACTGAAAACAGCAACAATGAGAGAGATTATGGAATTTTTACGTACAGAAGACAGCTGCTTCGAAGATTTGCCGGACTATAACTTTTCACCTAACTACTTAATGGTTGATGACGGTGAAGAAGGAAGATTGCGTGTTCATTATCTTGATGAGGGCCCACAAGATGCAGAGCCAATACTATTGATGCATGGTGAGCCAACGTGGAGCTTTTTGTATCGTAAAATGATCCCTATTCTGGTAAAAGCGGGGCATCGCGTTATTGCACCGGATTTAGTTGGTTTTGGTCGCTCAGATAAGCCGACTAAACCCGATGATTATACCTATCAGCGTCATGTTGATTGGATGGCGTCATTAATGCGACAACTTGAATTAACAAGCATTACACTTGTTTGCCAAGATTGGGGCGGGCTTATCGGGTTACGTTTAGCGGCCGAAAACAGTGCATGTTTTTACCGAATAGTAGCTGCTAATACCATGTTACCGACAGGTGACCATGATCCCGGAGATGCTTTTAAACAATGGCAAGTTTTTTCGCAAGAGGTACCTGAATTTCCAACCGGTAAAATAATTAGCCAAGCGACAACAACAGAGCTTTCTTTGGCTGTAATTGCTGCCTACGACGCACCATTTCCTGACGAAAAATATAAAGCAGGGGCTCGACAGTTTCCATTACTAGTGCCGATCACTCCTGATGACCCGGCATCAGAAAAAAATCGCGCAGCATGGCAAGTATTATCACAATGGCAAAAACCATTTTTAACTGCGTTTAGTGATTCGGACCCTATTACGGCGGGTGGTGATAAACTGATGCAAAAACTTATCCCTGGCACAAAAGGGCAAAAGCACACCACGATAGTTAATGGCGGCCACTTCCTGCAAGAAGATCAAGGTGAACTATTAGCTAAGGTTGTGAATAATTTTATTGCTGATAATAACGATGTTAATGATTAAGTTCACAAAACAGTTAAAGAAAAAATGGTTACATATGGTAAGGCCGTTTCGCATGTATAAAGTGGATTGGCTTTGGGGACTGAAAGGTGTAACACCATTACATCAGATCAGATAATGGACTCATAACCCCATTAGCACCGCATTCTATAACATGAGTATAAATTTGCGTTGTTTTAACGTCGCTGTGGCCTAATTGTTCTTGGACTGTGCGAATATCGGCGCCTCGCTGTAATAAATGTGTTGCGAAAGAATGGCGTAAAGTGTGGCAAGTAATATGTTTATCAAGACCGGCTTTTATTGAAGCAACTTTTATAGTTTTTCTAATCGCCGTTTCATTAATATGATGGCGCCTGACCCTATTAACCTCTGGATCTAAGGACAGTTGGGAAGATGGAAATAAGTAATGCCAATTGAAATCAGTGCAGGCACTTGGGTATTTTCTCGCTAAAGCAAAGGGTAAATATACGCCAGAGTAATCTGGATTTTTTACATCGGTAAGATAATGGTATTTTGAGAAGGCTATTTGCGCTTTTAAACTAGAAGTTAATTCTGCTGCCAAGGTAACTCGGCGATGCTTCCCTCCTTTACCGTTCCAAACCTGAATAGAATTATAATTAAAATCAATGTCTTGAATCCTAAGTCTTACGGTTTCCATCAGTCGTAGGCCGCTACCATACATTAACTGACAGAGTAATAGATGTTTTGTGTTAACAAAGCGAAATAACGCTTTAATTTCTATAGGTGTGAGTACGGTAGGCAGTTTAGGCTGTACTCGCGATTTATTAAAGTTCAGCTCCATGCTAAGTGGCTTATCCAAAATATGTTTATATAAATAACTTAATGAATTTAATGCTAAAGCTTGAGACTTAGGTGCTAGATTAAGGCTATTTGAAAGGTAGTTCAAAAAGCGTTCAACTTCACTATCGTGACAATTATTCGGGTGCTGTTTATCAATAAATATAATATAGGCTTTAATCCAATATAAGTATGACTCGATCGTTTTTTTAGCGTACCGGCTAGTCCACATATTTTCTTTAATATGTGACAGAAATTCAGATTTCATCACTTTCTCTTTTATTTTCCTTTTACTGTATCTTTGTCCAGTATAGGTTGTATTCTCCTTTTTGGATAGAAATCGAGAATTTGTCTCGCTTTCTCGAGTGAAATAGAGATTGAAATTAGATTAAGGTATTGAAGGTAAAGCTAAATGTAAGTATATTGAAATGAAATTTTATATGTTTTTAGGATAGATTCACTAAAAGAAAGCGTGATCTAATCCTACTAATAAGTTGTTATATTTATCAGGAGAATCAGGTGAGAGTTGGTATTTCAATTGTTGTTTTATTGTTGGTAAGTTTTTTTGCACTGAGCTTTCCTGCTGAAGCCAATGGACCTGCAGTTAAAAAAAGTAAAAGCGGTATTTGTCACAAAAAAGGCAGTACTTATTATGCTAGAACTAAAAAATTCACTTCATATCCATCAATGAAGTCCTGCCTTAAAAGTGGTGGCCGTAGACCTAAAAGATAAATATAACAAGGGTTTTCAATTCGGACAAATTACAGTTGGCTTTTTGTTCGTACCTCACTTATTTTAGCCAACTGCAATTTGCCGCTTAAAACGGCGTTATGTGTTTTTCATATTGGGCACGTAAGTTTTCTAATCAATTTTCACAAAGGAAGTAATCGGTGAGTTTAATAACTGATAATGAAATAAAGAGTATTGTTAAAAAACATATGAGTTTTGCTATTTTCTTAGTAGTTGTGCCAATTGTTTTCATACAATTAATTGCATATTTTTCGGGTGATGCTCAATTGAATAATTTATTGTTTTATATTGCCCCCATTTCTTCTGTTGGTGCATGTGGATATTTCATCCAGCGTGTACTAATCGATATAAATGCAAGTAGAGCAGTAAACACATAACAAAGGTTTTCAAGTCGGACAAATTACAGTTGGCTTTTTGTTCGTGCCTCACTTATTTTAGCCAACAGCAATTTGCCGCTTAAAACGGCGTTATTTGGCACCACGAAATCAGTAAAATATTTATTTGTAAAATCGGTGTTTTGTAAATGTGTTTGGTGGGTTACGCCTTAGTTTTCGCCTATACGGTTTAGTTCAATACGCTAATAGGCTTTACTGTTTTAAAGACACTTTGCCGTAAAGCCATTATCTTGTTCAGACTTTTGTGTTGGGCTCAAAGTTCAGGGTTTGGTTAGTCGTGGTGCTGGGCACTTTTTGCTTCTACGGTCGGGCTGCCAATAAGTTAAAAGCGCTTGTTATCATTAGTGTTTATCGCTAGCATCAAATAACAAGGCAATTAAACAGGGACAAAAAAAAGTTTGCTTTTTTCGTTCCTCAAAATTTTAGCAAACAAATTTTTGCCCGTTAATATGGGCGTTAGGTCTACTATTAAGGACAGGTGTTTAAATTAGTATGAAATCAGAAATCCCAAATTATCAAGTAAAAGACTCTGCTGATCAGTACATGGAAGCGTGGAAGATTTTGAATCAGTTACTACCTGGTTCTGGGGTCTTATTGCCTCTACTAAATACCGGAGTAGTTGCAATTGAACTCTATTTGAAATGTATGTCTTCTCAGGATGTGTATACACCTCTAGGTGCAGAAGAGGGGATTAGTGTTGTTACTGCAAAACCTCAACAATCAGGACACAACTTAAAGAGTATTTTTAATAAAGTTCCAGAAGAATACCGACGTGTAATAAAAGAACTTTATGCTACTAGCCCTAAACAAAATCCTTATAATTTTGAGCAAGAAATACGCGACTTTGATAATGATATTTCAAACCTAGAAGGAGCTTTTATGCAATCACGATATCCATACGAAAAAGGATTTGATATCACGAAATTTGATATTGAAATACTTGATGGTTTATGTGTTTTTCTTAGCAGCTTCGTATCGGGCTTACAAAATAAATAAGTCACACTATGTAGTTAATTAGACCTAACAAGCTGTTAAACAAGGACAAAAAACAGTTGGCTTTTGCTCCTTCGTCGCTATTTTAGCCAACAATTTTTTGCCTGTTAACAGGGCGTTATGTACTTTGAGGTTAGCAATGAGAGTAGAGCAAATAGCTAAGTTCCAAAATCAGGTTGATTCAGCGGTTTTTGGCTATTTAAACATATTAGAGCGGAAAGAATTACTTGCCGTTTCAATTGAGCTAAATAAGTCATTAGCTTGCCTTGAACCACTAATTTGTAAAAGCATCCTAGCGATTCAGGATACTTTATATTCCTCATTGATGGTTGAAGTACATGCTTGGTTATTTGATAAATCAAGTAACTCATGCAATCTAAGTCTTTATGGTTTACTAGAAAAGCTGGCTGATAGTAAAACCAATACAAAGCATCTAAAAAGTTACTATGTTAAGCCACCAAAAACCATTGATATTGGTGGAGCCAATGAAAGTTGGCATCAACACTTTATAGAAGGTCGCGAAGATAAATTTGAAGCTTGCTTCATGGATTGTAAGTTTAAAATTGAGACGTTGCTTGCGTCTGAAGAAGCTAAAAAAGTAATATCTCTACGGGACAAAATGCTTGCTCATAAAGATGGGCACTATGATGTCAAATCAAATGGCCATACAGTAGGTGATGTGTTTTATTTATTAGAAAATATGAAGTCAATCTTGCTTGATTTGAGTGCCTTAATGACACGTACTAGTTATCCAATTTTACAGTCTGAAGCGCATGCAAAAGTAATGGCTAAAAAATTTTGGGAACATGTGGCACGTACATAACAAACTAATAAATAAGGACTAAAAACAGTTTGCTGTTTTCGTTCCTCAACATTTTAGCAAACAATTTTTAGCCCATTATTAGGGCGTTAGCTGTATCTCAGACTAGGATGTCAATATGACAAAATTTGAAATTGCCATATCTGCTGTATTATTAGGTTTTATACTAAGTCAATCCGTTGATTTATTTAAATACAGATGGCGAATCTCTCGTAAAAAGAAAGCGATAAAAGACGAAGTCAAAGAGTTGGCAGTGGAATTCGATGAAAGAATCTCTCGAATTGGAACAATTTTAAATGACATAGCTAACGAAAAGCTTAGCGGTATTCCTACACCTAGTATTATTCCCGATATTATTTACAAAAATCACTATGCGGAAGTAGCGCCTTTCTTCAAACCTAGTGAACGTAAAGCAATTTCTCTAATTTATAGTGGTGTAAATAATTATAACGAAGAAGCCGAAAATAAGAACTCACCTGATCTTCATGCTAAGAAAAAATCACTCGTGGAGCTATATTATTATTGCCAAATGGGTAAAACATCAGCTGAATACTTTAATAAATATGGTGGTAAAAATTTACTCCACAAAGAGCATTCTAAGCTAAAAGAGATCAATGAAACTGTTAACACATTTGCAAGTAAACATATAACACAGTAGGTTTACATACAGCTAACAAGTCATTAAAGCAGGACAAAAAACAGTTGGTTTTTGCTCGTACCTCGCTTATTTTAACCAACTATTTTTAGCCTCTTAATGAGGCGTTATATTTTGAAAGGAACTCATGCGCACATCAACATCACTCTTCAAATACAGAGCATTCAATAAATCTTCTATCGAGCTATTAGTTAATAGAGAATTGTGGTTCGCTAAACCAGAAACACTTAACGACCCATTTGAATGTCAGCTTTCCTATGAGCGTGTTTTGGAAGCGGTATGGAATAAAAAAGAAATTGCTGAACAGCAACAAAACAATCTAAAAGATGAACTAGATAAAAGACTTTCTGAATTAGGTATATGTTCATTTAGTCGTACTCGTAAAAATCAATTGATGTGGTCACATTACTCTGATGAACATCGAGGTTTCTGTATCGGCTTTAACGAGAACACCTTAAAAAATACAAGTGAGCGTTTCCACTCAATCCCTGTAGATTATCAAGCGGACTTACCATATAAAAAAATAATAGAGCGCTTTGAATACTTTGAAAGTAATGAACCATTAAATAATAAAATTTCTGATATTTATGGTGATATTCTTGGGTCAGTAATAGGTACAAAGTACACAAACTGGAAATATGAAAAAGAAACACGATTAGTAACTTATGAGTTTGGTGCTTTAAAGTTTGAGCCTAAATCGGTAGTTTCGATTGCATTTGGGTTAAGAATGGCAGATAGAGATAAAGTTACTTTAAAAAAGTTGCTTAACTCACCTGAATGGAGTCATATAAACTGGTTTCAGGCTGAAAAAGCCAAAGATAAATTCGGATTGGAGTTTGTCAAAATATAACAAGGGTTTTCAAGTCGGACAAATTACAGTTGGCTTTTTGTTCGTGCCTCACTTATTTTAGCCAGCTGCAATTTGCCGCTTAAAACGGCGTTATAAGTTTCGAGGTTTTCGTGGCAATCAGTGAGTTTGAGTTATTCAAAGTAGAAGCGATCGCAAAGAAATTCTGTGGGGATAGAAATCAACACTTTCCTCCAGAGCAACTTTTTATTGACTATAAAATGGAAGAGCAAACCTTATATATTTTGGAGGTTCGCCCTAAATGGAATGATCCAGCCGTAAAAACGGAGTTGTTTGTTGCTAAATTTACCTATGTAAAAAAAGATAAAATTTGGAAACTATATTGGCAGCGTCAAAATATGAAATGGCAACAATATGAACCTAATGGTATTAATCAGCATTTAGAGCCATTAATCCAAATTATTAGCGAGGATCCCCAAGGATGTTTTTGGGGGTAAAAACTTATAACAAGCAATTAAACAAGGACAAAAAACAGTTGGCTTTTGTTCCTTCGTCACTATTTTAGCCAACAATTTTTTGCCTGTTAATATGGGCGTTATGTGTTTCGGTAGTTTGTGTGCATCTTAAAAGCATTTTGTGCATCACGACTACGTTGTTTAGATAAGGAGGTTTAAAATGTTTGGTCAGTTATTTATTTTTATAATTGGTATATGTAGCTTGATTATGGGTATTCAAGATGGCGATTATATTTGGGCTTTCTGTGGTCTAGTCATGTCACTATCAGGCGTCCATCTTATATATAAATTGAAAACAGGTAAAAACATCTGGGATAAATCAAACACATAACAAGTAATTAAACAGGGACAAAAAACAGCGGGCTGTTCGCTTCGCTCCATTTTAGCCCACTATTTTTTGCCCGTTAATTGGGCGTTATGTAACTTAATAAGGTAAGCAGATCATGGAAGGTTTTGTTGTAATAATTTTGTTTTTGACCATAGGGTTATTTTGGTTAATTCCACTAGTCTTGTTAATTAAATCAGATAGAACATCAGGTGGTACAAAACTTCTCTGGCTTTTGGTGTTTTTGTTTATTTCTTGGTTTGCATGGTTAGCTTATATTTTTCTTGTGCCCAAAAACCAACCAGTTAAAAAGTTTGCTAATACTCAGTAATCGTTACATAACAAGCCACTCAAGCAGGACAAATAACAGTTGGCTTTGTTCGCTCCGCTCTCTATCATAGCCAGCTATTATTTGCCTCTTAGTGGGGCGTTAGGTAACACGGAAGATGTCGAGCATAATTAATCGCATGAATAACAGTTTAAAGGTTAGTTACCTTTATCTATTGCTTGGCGTCATAGCGTTTATTGTCGGCATTTTTGTTACTACAAATACCATCGAGTTTACTCAGCAAGCAATTAATACCAAAGGTAAGGTTTCTAATTTGGTTGTTGTTGAAACAAAAATTTATCCCGAAGTAACATTCTCAAGTTCTTCAAATGAAACTCATAAATTTATATCTAATTCTGGTTGTAAGCCTGCCTGTTACAAGAAAGGTGAAAGAGTAAATGTTTTATATTTGCCAAACCAACCGAGTCAGGCTCAATTAAATTCGTTTGTGTCACTTTGGGTACCAACTTTACTTACTTGTGGCATAGGTTTAATCTTCATAGCTTTTAGCTTATTGCAAATAAAACGGCTTAAGGTGTAAAGTGTTACCCATAATTAGTGGACACCTTCTATAGTTAGATTATGTCTAACATTGAGGTGACACATGACGAAGAAACAAACCCAAGCATATACTGAAGAATTTCGTAAAGAAGCTGTGCGTCGAGCCGAGCAAAAAGGTAATACTGCAGCCTCTGTTGGGCGAGAATTAGGTATTAGTGCACAACAAATCTATAACTGGCGTCGTCAGTTTAATCGTCTCTCAGACAAACAATTCAACTCACTCAACGGTGTCGATTATTCTAAAAAAGAAACCGAAGAAGTGCGTAAACTCAAGCGAAAGCTACATGAATTAGAACAAGAAAATGAGTTCCTAAAAAAGGCTACTGCGTACTTTGCGAAGCACCAAGAGTAAAGTACGCACTGATTAATGAATTCAAACAACGATTCACTGTAGTGTTAATGTGTCGTGCGTTGAAAGTCTCACGGTCTGGCTTTTATCGCTGGTTAAGTAGCCCTGATAGCCGTTGGCAGCTAAAACGTCGATTGATAACGGCTAATGTGCTTGATGTCTATGCGAGGTTTAAAGCGCGTTACGGTGCACCACGCATTGCTAAAGAGCTCTCAGCCTTAGGCATTAGTTGCTCAAAAAACTACGTGGCTAACATCATGCATAGCGAAGGATTACGAGCGCGTAACGGTAAAGCCTTTAAGTACAGTCGTCATAGCCCTGCGATGATTAACGTCGCGAGGAATGTATTAAAGCGGCAGTTCGCTGTGGATAAGCCTAATCAAAAATGGGTGACCGATATTACCTATATTTGGGTGAAAGACCAGTGGCTCTACTTAGCCACAGTCATGGACTTGTTCTCTCGCAGTATCATTGGCTGGTCACTAGATTTGACGATGACGGAGCAACTTAATACAGATGCGCTGCAGATGGCCTTTGTTCGTCGGGATATAGCGCCAGGGCTGATTATTCATTCAGATAGAGGTGTGCAATATAGGGCAGTTAAATATCAAGACTTAATACGTAGCCAAGGTGGTGTGGTGAGTATGAGCCGCCGAGGTAATTGTTGGGATAATGCAGTGATGGAATCTTTCTATAGTCGCTTGAAAGTAGAGCTAATTTACGCTGAACAATACCGCTCGATTGATGAAGCCAGATCGGGTATATTTGAATACATTGAGGTTTTTTATAACCGTTTACGTAGGCATTCAGCCTTGGGCTATGTCAGTCCTGCTGAATATGAGCGCATTGGCGCATAACCAGTGTCTACTTTTTATGGGTAACACCAACGTTTAGTCAGGATTGGAGTTCAATGGACGGTCAAGTAATCAAAATTCAGCGAAGTGGGTATCTGATAAAAGCTTGGATGTTGTTTGTAATGTATTTACAAGTGGCTCAGTATTATCAAACAAATATTTTGGATTTTGGCGAACTAGCTGCCACCTTTGGAATACTTTTTTTCCTCCGCGGTCTTCTACTAAATCCATTATTACTCGCATCACCTTTAAAAAGTTGCTTTAAATCAGGCTTCAGTTTTACCAAAAGTAGTTACAAATATTTTCTACTTGCTGTAGTTTTAATAGCAGTTGGTGCACTGTAAAAAACGTATAACAAGATATTAAACAAGGACTAAAACTGGTTGGCTTTAGTCACTTCGTTCCTAAATTTAGCCAACCAATTTTAGCCTGTTAATGTAGGCGTTAGGTGTTTCTCAGGTTTAATTATGAAATCATATATTGGTGGAAAGTACATACCGTTAAAGCTAGTTTTATTTCCATCATTAGCTATGTTTGCTGCGCTTTTTTTCTTATTAATGCCCATTACGTTATCTATTAAAAGTGTACCTTTTGAAAACTGGCCATCCGCGTTTTGGATGCTGACTTTAATTGGGTTAACAATGGTCGGTTTCTTTTCAACTATGGCGTGGGTGTTTTGCGAGCTTTGCGCTTCTAATTTTTCACGTATTAAAGCAGCAATAACTTTTGGCGTAATAAGCCCGTTCGTATTCATTTTAATGTTAACGTTAGTAGCAATGACAAAAGGTCATGACTTCTTATCTGGTATTAATATGCCGCAAGGTATCGAAAACATTGCAATTTTAGGTGCTAGTGCTTTTGTTTTTGCTGTTATTATCTTCTGGCAAAGTACTAAAAACACCTAACAAGAATTTCAAGCGGGACTGCTAACAGTTTGCTCGGTTCCGCTTCGCTACACATTTTAGCAAACAATTATCAGCCCCTTAAATGGGCGTTAGCTTTATCAACAAGGAAGTTCCATGAAACAAATCACAACTACATTTAATATTTATTCCACATTAGCTCTTATTACAGTTTGGTCAATATTCGAAGCTTTATTTAGTGAGCATCAAAATGTAAATACATTAATTGATGATTTAACCACTAGTATTTTTTTAAAGGCTCTAATATTTATTTGCTTATTTATACTTGCAGCTATGATTACTTCTAAAGTTTTCAAAGAAATTTGGAATCGTTTTATTTGTAATGTATTTGAGAAAAGAGAGATTACAATAAATGAATCTTATGCGGTTTGTTTTTTAATTACGCTTGTATTTGTACAGTAAAGCTAACAAGCGCTTCAAACGGAAAAAATACAGTTGGCTGTTTCACTCCGTTCACATTATAGCCAACTACGTTTTTCCGCTTAAGTTGGCGTTATATTTTTAAATGAGTTTGAGTATTCAAGGAGGTTTATTTGTTATATCCAATGTTTTTAATGGTACTACTAACTCTTGTTATTGGTGTTTTTGCTGTAAGAGCTCGATTTGCGAGTGTTAAAAATGGCGAGGTACGAGCAAAATATTACAAACTAATGGATGGGCAAGATGTTCCTGAAGTAGTTACAAAAACCACTCGAAATTTTAATAATCAATTCGAAATCCCTATTCTATTCTATGTTGTGTGCACATTATATCTAGCCTTTGGCATAGAGCATTTTATTGCCGTTGTTTTTGCATGGTTATTTGTTGGCTTTAGAGTTTTACATTCTTATATTCATATAACTTACAATCATGTCATTCATCGTTTGCTTGCATTCGGAGCTGCATTTTTTTGTGTTATCGTTCTTTGGGTTATTTTGTTGGTACAAAAAATATAATAAGCATTTAAAGTGGGAAGATCACAAAAAACAGCTTTCTAGGGGGGGGAGTTAACATCCATACTTTTATGCAATATTCGCATGATAAATATTTGACTGTTTTTATACTCTTTATAGTAAATCATATGGCTAGCTTGTGGGTATTTACTGTAACCTGCTCTAATATAGTCACAGTTAATTCCTAGTTTGGGATCAGCAGCTAATAAATGGAATGTACTATCTAATACTTTTAGATAATCATTCCGTTGAGAGAGTCCCCAAGTTTTTTGGGTATATTTAGCTATTTTAATTAAGTCTGTTTTGGCTTTCGAAGATAATACAAACTTATTCATTAATGGTTATCTTTATCCAAATCAGTTAATAAGCTTTCATAACTGTACTCAGCAACACCGCTTTGTTCGCCTTGGGTTAACATATTGCGCAAATTTAAAAGCTTAGCTTCTTGATCTTCTAAAGCTCTTAACCCAGCTCTAACAATTTCACTTGCTGAGCCATAACGACCAGTGTTAAGTTGTTGGTTTATAAACTGATCAAAATGATCGCCCAGTGTTACGCTTGTATTTTTAGCCATGTTGTAAAACCTTATAAGTACCTATATATAATATATTATGGTATAGAAAGTACAACAAGTCATTCAAAAGGACAAATAACAGCCGGCTTTTTGTTCACTACGTTCACCTATTTTAGCCAGCAATTTTTGCCTGTTAATCGGGCATTAGCAGTATGGCGTTGACCTGTCGTTAAGGTGACGTAAATGTGTCGTATAAAAAAAAGGAGTTTTTCAACAGGATATAGTTTCAATATATTCTTGTGAGAAATACAAATGGAAATGAAAATAAACGCTAAAAAAATTATAGAAGAACGTAAAGTCAGAGCTTGGAGTCAGCAACATTTAGCTGATGCTAGTGCTGTAAGTTTAAGAACTATTCAAAGAGTAGAAAATAATGGTTCAGGTTCACTGGAAACGGTTAAAGCATTAGCTTCCTGTTTTGAACTAGATGTTGCTAAGTTATTTCAGCCTGAAACACCATTAAAGAAAAGTCATTCCAAATCAAAAATAGCAATATTATCTTCAATGATTACGGCCATTTTCAGTAGCGTTTTATTTCTTGTGCCATCTTCAATGGCATCGGATATAAAAATACACTCAGATAAAGTCATAACATCTACAAATAATGATTATCGAGTTTACAGTAACAATGTAGAGATTTTTTTGCCAAACACTCTAAGTTATGAAGTTTTAGTTGATTCAAAGTGGAAAACTGCTACACCAAAAATAGCCAGTGGTAGCGTAAAGATACATTTGGAAAACTCAGTTATTTTTATTGAAAAAGCAATCATAACTAAAACTGAAAAAGGAACGAAAATCAGTACTAATTATGCAAAATTTACTAATACTGAGTAATATACAGCTAACAAGAATTTCAAGTGGGACAAATAACAGTTGACTGGTTCCGCTTCGCTTCACATTTTAGCCAACTACAATTTGCCTCTTAACGAGGGCGTTATGTTTTTCGAGAGACTAGAGTATGGAATACGCATCGGGGTTAATTAAGCTCAAGCCTGAGACCGAAAGTAAAGTAGAGGAGTGGAAAAACACGATTTCTTCTCGGCTAAATGAAGCAGCGGCAACTTTGCAGGATGAAGAAGTTCAGATAGAGTCTTGGTTTAAAATTGAAATCGAGGGTTGTAAATACCTTCTTTGGTATTTGCGTGCCAAATCAATTAAGCGTGTATTCGAGGTTTCAATGAAATTGAAGCACCCAATTGATAAGTTTCACTATGAGTTAATGGCTGAAATTACGGCAGAAGATGGAAATATCTTAGCAGAGCCACTTATAGATATACCGAGAAAATAACATGACAAGCCATTCAAGCAGAACAAATAACAGTTGGCTTTTGCTCCTTCGTCGCTTATTTTAGCTAACAATTTTTTGCCCATTATTAGGGCGTTATATTTTTCAAAAGGTTTGGCATGAAAATCGATAATGCATCAAAAGCTGATTACTTAGCTTTAATTGAAATTTGGGAAAAGTCTGTGCGAGCAACGCATGATTTTTTACCTGAAGAAAATATAAAAACGTTGAAGCCTCTTATTTTAGAGCATTATTTTGATGCTGTTGATTTAAGAGTTGCTAAAAATGATAGCGACAATATTATTGGTTTCATTGGTGTCGAAGGGGGCAATGTAGAAATGTTGTTTATATCACCTAATTCTCGTAATAGTGGCGTTGCTTCTCTTTTATTAAAAAATGCAATTGAGTATCAATCTGCCAGTAAAGTTGATGTAAATGAACAAAACCCAGATGCTATTGGCTTTTATAAGCATTTAGGGTTTCAGGTGTTTGATCGTTCCCCATTAGATGGTCAAGGTAATCCTTTCCCATTGTTACACATGGAGTTAGGTAAAATATAACAAATCATTAAAGCAGGACATGAAGTTGGCTGTTTTGTTCACTCCGTTCACCTATTTTAACCAACAATATTTTTGCCTCTTAGTGAGGCGTTAGTCGTATAGAGGATTTTGATGCAGCAAAGTAATAAAGTTTTAACTAAAAATAAACATGGTATTGTTTCAGGAACATTATCGGGTCTAGCTGAGCATTTTGGCATAAGCAAAGGGCGCTTACGTTTCGTTTTCTTTATTTTAGGCTTTATGGGAATTGGCTTTATTTTCTACTTCGTTCTCTGGATTAGTATACCAAATTATTCCCAAAGAGCGGAATTACAAGAAAGACAGTAGACTGATGAATAGTATCTATTTTAACCTGTTATTTAGGCGTAGCATGACAATGAAAGGAATCTACTATGCAATTAATTATCAATGAACGTAAAGTTGAAAACCCATTAGCTATTATAGCTATGCTGCTATTTGCAATGTCTCTTGTTGGTGGTGTTATAGCACTGCTCTTGTTTGTATTACTCCCTTTAATTGGTGTTTTCATTTCTGGCATATTGGTTCTAGTTTTCGTAATAGTTACACCCATAATTCTATGGTTTGTTTTACCTATATTGTTTCTTTCAATAATAAGCTGGTTTTTTGGCAAAATATTAAAGTAAAAAGGTCTGTCAGGAAAATCATGCTAACAAAGTATTAAATCAGGAAAATTTACAGTTGTCTGTTTTCACTGCGTTCAACATTTTAGCCAACTGAAATTTACCGCTTAAAACGGCGTTATATTTTTCTAATGGCCGGCGTAATGTCCACCAACAGCGAATATATAAATATACTCTTCATTGAATTTGTAAATGATTCTGTCTTTTTGAGGAATTCGCTTCGACCATAAACCAGACAGGTTATGCTTTAGTGGCTCGGTTTTTCCTAATCCACTACTGGGATCTGAGCGAAGTATTTCTTTTAATATTTTACATAGTGCTTTATGTGATTTTTTATCTTAACTGCTCACAAGTGAGCCACGTTTTACCTTCAAAGATTAATGGTCTCATCTAATTGCTCTTGCGTTGGTTTGCGGCCTTTATTACTTTTATGCGTATTCATTGATTCAGCTATTTGTTGCACCAAGCTATTACTCTGTAATACGTGTAATGTTTCTTGTTCTCTTTCCCAGTCATCGGCACTCATTACAATAAAAGCATCACCAGCACGCCCAGTTACTTTAATAGGTTCATGCTCGTTAACTGTTTGTTCAACGTATGTTTTTAAGTTGTCTCGAAACTGATTTACACTTATGCTATCCAGAGTAAACTCCAATTTATGTAGGGTATTGTCGTACGTTGTAGTTTAAAAATATAACAGGCCACTAAAAGGACAAATAACAGTTGGCTTTTGCTCCAGCGTCGCTTATTTTAGCCAACAATTTTTTTGTCCATTATTAGGGCGTTATGTTTTAGGTATATATGCACGTAAGTAAGCTATTTACTATCAACTAGAGGATATCTAATGAAATTAACCCTTTTTCATATGGGGCATTGCCCATACTGCAAGCGAGTTATTAAAACCATTCAAAGTAATAAAGTTGCAGTAACTTATAAAGACTTAGATGTGCATGAAAAATTTAGAAAAGAGTTAATAAGTGGTGGTGGAAAACAACAAGTACCTTGTTTATTGATTACAGAAAAAGGGAAGAGTGATCAGTGGTTGTATGAATCTCTAGACATTATTGAATTTCTAAAAAAGTAGAAGTATGTTGTGTCTTCCAAGTAGTAAAACATAGCAAGCTACTTAAGCGGGGCGTTATGTGCTTTTCGTATTGCTGTCATATACGACAGCGTACGATTGTCGTAACCGACAGTGCGCTTTAAGAGGGAAAATCACCTCCTTTAATAAGGAGTGTATAATGGAAGATATGATTAATAATAAATTACTAAAACAACTAAGAAATCAAAAAAATTGGTCTCAAGAAGAGCTGGCAACTGTATCAGGCTTAAGTCATAGAACAGTACAAAGAATTGAAAGCTCGGGAAATTGCTCGTTAGAGTCTAAACGTGCATTAGCTGTAGCATTAGAAATAGAAGCAAGTAAACTAGAAACCCAAGAATCCAAATGGATACTAGCACTTCAGCTTTTAAAGCTTCCTCAACAAACACAAGTAATAGTTTATTTTTTACTTACAACTTTGATAATTTCAATTTTTGTGATTAGGAATTACCAAAAAGACATTGAATTTAATTTTGTTATTGAAGATAAGCATGGCGTATACACTAACACTTTAAATATAGAGCCTCCGCTAGGTTCAACAAAAGTAATTGAATTGCATAACGGTTATTCACTGGAAGTTGATTATATCTTCGGACTAACACCGAGATTAAAATCACAGTTGTACTATACAAGCGCTAACGGTAAAACCTTGATTCATTCAAGCAATCGTATTTATACTGACTTTCCACCTGTAAAATATCAAATAAACTCGCAAGGCCAAATAAGTTTTATTTCACCATTTATTACGAGTAATAGTGAAAGCAGCACATATAAAGCCACTTAAACGGAGCAAAGAACAGTTGGTTTTTTCTCCTGCGTTGTTTATTTTAAACAACTATTTATTAGCCCCTTAGTGGGGCGTTATGTGCCAGTGAAAAAGGGAGTTAGCATTGAGTTTTAGTGTTCAATCAAAATTATTAATTAGTGCTGGAGTTATTGCTTCAGCTTCAGCGACCTGGCATCTGCTTTGTATTTTTGGTGGCCCTAGCTGGTTTGCATTTGCTCGTGCTCCTCAGCAAATAATTGAGTCTGCTCAACAAGGAACTATGCTTGCTCCTATTGGTACAGTTGTCGTTGCCGGTTTGATGCTTGCTTGTACTATGTTTGCTTTTTCAGCCGTAGGATTAATTCGCAAAGTTCCTCTACTCAAATCAGCTTTAATTACTATCGCAACGCTCTGCATTTTACGAGGCCTAATTGCTATTCCAACATTTCTTACTCCTACAGGTTTAGATATTTGGCAAATTGTAGCAAGCACTGTTTGGTTTTATGTTGGCATTTGTTTCGTAACTGGTAGTATAGAGCAATATAAGCTTGATAAATCAGACATATAACACATATGAGCCGATCTCTCGTTAATAGGTAGTTAGTTGTTATCAATCAGTAAATCCGTCTTCTTCGTGATGTCGGTTAGTCGCTAAACACTTGTTTACGGCAAACACATATTGAAGCTCTCTTAATGTGATATCATCACTACCTGCTCTTTCTCGTTTTGGTTTTGTCACCTAAAAGTTTAGCTAAACGCTGAACTTTAGGGGGGAGGCTCAATTAGTATTAAGTTACTCAAACGGACGCTAAAAAGTTGGCTAGCGCTCGTTCCTCGCAATTTTAGCCAACAATTTCGCGCCGCTTAGTAAGGCGTTAGAAATCATCATACGTAGGTGCCAATGTTAGAGTTTTTTTTATCTGTTTCTGTCCATCTAGGATTTGTTTTTGTTATCCTTTTAGCTTTATCAAAAATGAAATTGGTAACTATAGATTTAAAGTGGGCAGTTGCCTCTTTAGCGTTATTTTTGACTTATTTTGTTGTTGTTCTTACCGGTGGTGAAATTATCCCTGTCAATAAACTAGTTCCTGATTTAAGTTGGAATTGGGGCGGTAAAGTTGCAGGAATTCTTTTATGGTTAGCAGCTTTGATTGTACTGTCACGTTTTAAGCGTGATTTTAAAATTGCTGACGCAGGGTTTACTCTAAAACAAAATACCGACTCTTTTAGACCCGCTTTTATCGCGACTATTTTATTTATATTTTTGCAGTTACTACTTTCGATTCTTTTAGGCGATGGTCCTAACTATGATTTTGAAAAATTACTATATCAAGCGTTAATGCCTGGGCTAGATGAAGAACCTATGTTTAGGGGACTTCTTTTATATACTTTATCGTTCGCAATTATTTCTACTCGTTTTAATATACTTGGCGCTAAAATCAATGTTGCAGGTTTATTATTAGTTCTATTATTTGGTTTAGTTCATGGAGTAATGTACGTCAGTGGTGAGTGGAACTTTTCTTTGATTACTGTATTGCTAACAGGCTCTTATGGTTTTATTCTACTTTGGTTAAGAGAAAGAACAGGAAGTTTAGTTTTTCCTATAATAGCCCACAATTTAGTTAATTTTTCAGGCCAGTTTGTTTGATTTCTAACAAGTGACTATGGTGTCAATTTCTAATTATTGATTTATTTTTGGACCCCAATAAACACCATGTTTTATCATTGAGTTTAAGGCCTCTGCCATCTTTCTAACACAGGCAATAATGGCTATTTTCAGTTTTCAGCGGCTGACATGTTGCCCTGAAAACAAGGTTACATTGGTAAGTGGCTTTTAACAGTAGTTCATAACATTTTTAAGTGGTCAAACTTATGGTTGTTAATGTTAGTAAATCATATTAGCCTATCTAGAGCGCCATAATATTTAGGAGTTGGTTATGCCGACAAATAAGCACAAACGAAAAGCATCATCTCATGGCAATAAAACAGCCCAAAATTTGCCGTCATCAGGAATAATAACATTACATCCGAAGTCTTCTTTTTGGACTGGTATGTTTTTAGTTGCTGTTAGCATGTACCTTTTAGCCTTTGAGTCTCAAAATAATGCTATGTTCGGTCTTGCGATGCTTTCGCTTATTACTGGTGTTGCGGTAACTGCTTTCGCAAAAATGTCGCTTAATAGCAAAAGTAAGCACTAGTTAGATGTCTAATTCTATGGCATTAGAAAAAATATTTATCATTATCGCCATCATATTAGGGGTAGGCTCAGCGGTTGATTTAGTGTATTCCTTAGCAAGTCTACAGTTCGAGCTTAGTGAAATATTACGTTGTGTTTTAAATATACTTATTGCCGTTTTTTTATATGCATATTTTAATAAAAAGCGTAAGGCTATGTTGGAAGTAATAAAAACGTAAGTAATTTCTGTAACCTCTCTGTATAACATGATGATTTGGGGTAAGGGCGTGCCAAAGAGGGCATTTATATCTTTAGCTTTTTATTCATTATTCTCTATCTTTTAGATCCCTCCACCAGTATTTAAAAATATAGCCTGATCTAATAACACTCAATAAATGTATGCTTATTGAACGTATTCATTAAATCTTATCTACAGATGATAATTGTTACATATTTTATGCTAATAATTACGCTTAACAGTAGCATTCTGCCTCACTTTAGATTAAATTTGCCGCCTTAAATTTACAGTTAACCAGAGCGCCTTATGTTAGAAAATACTCTCCCTCATCTCGAAAAACTGATTGAAGACATTATCGAAAAAAATAACCTACTAAAAAGTAAAATAGTAGAATTAGAGCAAGAAAAATCTGCACTTAAAGATGAAAATGAAACGTTGCAGCTTGAAGTACTTGAAAGTGAAGAAAAGCAAACGCAAACAAACACTGTTTTAACCAATCTATTAGGTAAATTGCAAAGTGTAGATGAGCCTAATTAATGTCTTTGGAAGGCTCTAAAGGCATTAGTGTTGAAATTATGGGTAAGCAGCATCAATTTGCATGTTCAGATGAAGATGCAGAGGACTTAAGGCAAGCAGCTAGAAAGCTTGCGTTGATGTGCGATGATATTAAAAAGAATACGGGTGATGCCAATAGCGAGCGAGCTTTGTTGGTTGCGTCAATCAATTTAAGTTATTCACTGTTAGTAGCTAACAATAAAATTGACCAGTATCAGCAAGGGCAAAGTGCTTTGATTTCGACATTAAAAAGCGCTTTATAGCACTTTCACCTTTCTATATTACCACTTTTGTTTAGTTACGATAGTGGCAATGTAAACAATTTAATTTCTACAAATGTTAAGTTGCTATATAGGAACACTTTCATTATGGCTGATGCCAACATTGAATTTAAAGGGTCAAGCTTCACCCTATCTGTTTTACATCTAAAAACGTCAATATTAGCTGATATTCACGCTGATTTAGCTAAAAAAGTAGCACAAGCACCTGATTTTTTCTATCTGGTTCCTGTTGTCGTTAATATTGAAAAAATAACTTGTTCAATTGATTATCAAGAGGTTAAAGCATTAATTGAAGCATTTAAATTTACTTTTGTTGGTTTTACTGGTGCTGTAACAAAAGAGCAACGTAGTCTTATACGTGAACTCGGTTTTTCATTTGTTAATACGACAAAAATAACGACCTCAGCTAAAGCTGTTGTTGCAGAGCCCTCAACAGTAGAAAAAATTGCTGAAGCTGCCGCGACTCCTGCGCCTGATTTATATACCGATAAAGTGCATCGAGGCCAAATTCGGTCTGGTCAGCAAATTTATGCTAAAAGTCAAAATTTAGTGATCATTGGCTCGGTCTCGGCAGGAGCAGAAGTGATTGCTGATGGTAACATTCATGTTTACGGCTCGCTCCGTGGTCGAGCTATCGCTGGTGCGAAAGGTCATCATAAAGCACAAATATATTGCCAAAATCTAGAAGCCGAATTGGTGTCGATTAATGGTAACTATTGGCTAAGTGAATCAATGGAGCAACATTGGGGGGCACCTGCATTCATACATTTGATTGACAGTGAATTAATGTCATCAAAACTTATTTAGCATTTATCTATAACAATTAATTTATAAAGGATATTCGGTCTATGGCACGAATAATAGTAGTTACGTCAGGCAAAGGTGGCGTTGGCAAAACAACATCAAGTGCAGCTGTTGGGTTAGGCTTAGCGTTGAAGGGCCATAAAGTTGTTTTAATCGATTTTGATATTGGGTTGCGTAATCTTGACTTGATCATGGGCTGCGAACGACGTGTTGTATACGACTTCGTTAATGTTATTAATGGTGAGGCAACGTTAAACCAAGCGTTAATTAAAGATAAACGCGTTAGTAGCTTGTCGATATTACCGGCTTCGCAAACACGAGATAAAGATGCCTTAAACAAAGAAAATGTTGGCAAGGTGCTAGAAGAGCTTGGTGAAAGCTATGACTTTATCGTTTGTGATTCACCTGCTGGTATTGAAGCGGGTGCTATGATGGCACTTTATTATGCGGATGAAGCCATTGTAACGACTAACCCTGAAGTGTCATCTGTTCGTGATTCTGATCGTATTTTAGGCATGCTAGCTAGCCGATCACGTCGTGCTGAACTTGGCTTGGAGCCAATCAAAGAGCACTTGTTATTAACGCGTTATTCACCTAAACGTGTTGAAGAGGGTGAAATGCTCAGTGTTGAAGATGTTGAAGACATTCTTTCCATTCCATTATTAGGTGTTATACCTGAGTCGCAAGCGGTACTTAAGGCGTCTAATGCTGGTGAGCCAGTGATTTTAGATACTGAAAGTGATGCCGGTAAAGCATATCAAGATGTGGTTGATCGTCTTTTAGGTGAAACCGTTGAATTTAGATTTTTAGTTGCCGAGAAAAAAGGCATTTTTAGTCGTATGTTTGGAGGGTAGCATGGCATTATTGGATTATTTTTTGCGTAAAAAAGAAAAACAGGTAACAACGGCTTCAAAAGCAAAAGAACGCCTTCAAATCATCGTTGCTCACGAACGTAATAGCCGCAATAAACAGCCTGATTATTTACCGCAACTTACTGAAGATATTCTTGCCGTTTTACGCAAATATATTCATGTTTCTGATGAAAGTTTTTCGATAAATCTTGATAATAAAGATGGCGATTTAAATGTATTAGAACTTAATATCGAATTACATGAAGAGAAGAATACCGAATAAAAACAGTACTTTTAATTGGTATGGATAACAATGAAGGCTTAGAGGGACGCTAAGCCTTAATCCAGCCACTTAGCGTTTTGATAGACTTAGCTTTTTTGTATATTGACTTTGAACGTTCTATTACACTTTATAAAACTTAATTTATTCAGATATTTAAAAAACGTAGGAGTAGGCTTTAATAGCGATGTTATAGCATTTTTCTTATCCCGCCCTCAGGTTATTTCCCTTTACTCGTTAACATCTCTTATCGAAACTACAATGTAACTTATTGGCTGTTTAACAATGCTTGGGAAGATCTGTCATCTATAGGAGGGGGCAGAAAAATAAAAATAGGTTAGATTTATCTTAATTCTATAGTGACAAATTAACCTTTATTCTTCATATAGATACTATTTTTTTACTTCTGAGAAATTCGAGCTAGTATAAATATATAACTCTGATTATTGGTATCATAAATATGCCCTTCACATTGCTTAAAAGTGATGAAAAAAAAGTATTGTTGAATCCTTGGCGAATACTCATTGTCGATGATGAAATAGATATACATACGGTCACAAAAATGGCACTAAAGCGCTTTGAATTGGAAGGAAGGGAAGTTGAATTTTTAAGTGCATTTAATTCAAATGAAGCTAAGCAAGTGATTGAAGATAATGACGATATAGCGTTAATATTTCTTGATGTTGTTATGGAAACTGATGATGCGGGATTAAGAATTGCTAAATGGCTTCGAGAAGAAAAAAAGAATATTTTTACCCGCATTATACTTAGAACTGGGCAGCCAGGTCAGGCGCCCGAAGAAGAAGTTATCATGGGTTATGATATTAATGACTACAAACAAAAAACAGAATTAGACCGGACTAAATTATTTACCTCGGTTGTAACCGCATTAAGGGCTTATCGTGATCTGATAAAAATAGATCAGTCAATAACATACGAAAGAGCTTACAGAAGAGGTTTGCAGAAGGTTATTGAATCCACCACGGACTTACTTGAAAAGAAAACATTAAAACACTTTTTTAATGGGCTATTACAACAAGTTATTTCATTAATCCATGCAGATCAAGAAGGTGCGTTAATAAAGCCTGTAGATGGAGCTGGAACAATTTGTTATGCAAATGATTATCAAGTCATTGCTGAATGCGGCAATATTTCGTTAAACAATTGTTTAGAACCTAAAGCTATTGAGCTATTGGATAAAGCCAGAAAAATAAAAGGCAGTGTTTATGAAGATGAACACTATGTTGCTTACTTCCCCTCCAAGAGTGATCAAGAAAGCTTGCTTTATTTACGAGGTAATCAAATTGAGCAGTTAACTGATATTAATATTCAGTTGTTAAATTTATTTTCGAATAGCATTGGTATTGCATTTGATAATCTTTTGCTCAATGAAGAAATAATAAAAACCCAAGAAGATTTAATTAATCGATTAGGCAATGCAGTAGAGTCCCGTTCAAAAGAAGCCGGCAATCACATTAAACGTATGTCGGAGTTTTGTTACATATTAGCCAAAGAATTGAACTTATCTGACAGCGACTGTGATATTTTAAAGCAAGCAACGCCGATGCATGATGTTGGTAAAATATCGACACCAGACAGCGTGCTATTGAAGCCAGGTAAATTAACCGAAAAAGAAATGAATACTATGAAGCAGCATGCTCAGATGGGTTTTGACATCTTAGCAGGCTCTGAACGACCAATATTAAATGCGGCAGCGATAATTGCACAGCAACATCATGAGAAATATGATGGAACTGGATATCCTGCCGGACTTAAAGGCGATAACATCCATATTTTTGCACGAATTGTTGCGGTTGCAGACGTATTTGACGCGTTAATCCATCGACGTTGTTATAAAGAACCTTGGGCTTTAGAAGATATTTTGCAACTATTTAACGAGGAAACAAATAAGCATTTCGATCCTAAAGTTGTATCCGCTCTTGTGAATAAACTTGACGATATACTTATTATAAATAGTCAATTGACTGAAAGTGATAATTTGTAGCCATATGAATTTAAATAAAAAAGCCGACAAAAACAACCTCAACACCATCAATGCTTTGTTGGAAATATCTTCACTTGTATTGTCTAAGTTAACCTTACCTCAAATTTATAAAAATATTCATGAGATAGTCTCTAAAATAATTTATGTGAAAAACATTGCCATACTTTTATATGATCCGGTTGAAAAAATTATTATTTATGATTACTTCATTGATGAGAAAGATCAGGTAACTATCGGCACTACCTTGCCTATTGGAGATGGCGTCTCTTCTTATGTCATTCGGAAAAATAACCCTTACCTTTTTACCAGTGAAGATCAGAAAGAGCTTGAAACTAAAGGTGAAATTTCTAAAGTTATTGGTTCTTTAAGCAAAAGTTGGATGGGGGCCCCTATTTCCAACGGTGAAGATGTTATGGGCATAATTATTGTTCAGAGCTATTCAAGTGACAATATTTATGACCAGAATGATTTACAATTGCTTTCTTTTATTGCGTCTAATTTAGCAGTTGTTCTTCAGCAGAGAAAATTTATAAATAAACAAATAGAGGATAAAGAATCACTTAAAAATAATTTACAACTTATAAAAGAGCAAAATTTAGCATTAGAAAGTATGATGGAAACGCTTAAAGGAGCGCAAGATGAGCTTGTACAAAAAGAAAAAATGGCTTCTCTTGGAAATTTAGTTGCGGGTATCGCCCATGAAATTAATACCCCTATAGGTATATGTGTAACAGCAATAACGAATTTACATCATCAATATAAAAGTTTAAAAAATAAAATATCAAATAATACGGCATCAGATAAACACCTAGATTACTTTTTTGAAGATGTCGATGAAGCTTGTACCATCATAGAATCAAATACATTAAGAGCTGCAACACTCATAAATAGTTTTAAAGAAATCGCGGTTGATCAATCTTCAGAAGCTGCACGTGAAATAAATATGAAGCAGTATATTAATGAAGTATTACTTTCTATGCGTCCGATTCTGAAAAAGTTGTCTCATGAAGTTATTGTTGAGTGCCCTGATAACTTACTGATTGAAACCGTACCTGGTGCCATTTCTCAAGTCCTTACCAATCTGATAAATAATTCAATTATTCATGGTTTGAATACGATAGAAAGAGGTTGTATAAAACTTATTATTGTTAAAGAGAGTGATAACTTAATTATTCATTATCAAGATAATGGCAAAGGGATGAATGAAGATGAAATAAAAATGCTATTTGAACCTTTTTACACGACTAAAAGAGGGAGTGGTGGTAGTGGTTTAGGCACTCATGTCATTTATAATTTAGTCACCTCAACCTTAGGTGGAAAAATTACAGTGCAAAGTGAAGAATGTAAGGGTCTTCACTACCATATTTCTATTCCGATTAAGCCCTTATAATATCTTGCAACGCTTGATTCAAATAACAAAGAATTAGTTTAATAAAATCATTTCTAAAAACTTCTTTTAAACTTACCGTAGACCTTTAATTAATCGAATTAGCCAGTCGCTATATCAAAGAAAATCTCTTTAAATAGTTTAGGTGCAAATACGACTATTTTTGACCAAACCAATCTAAAATACCTAGCGGCTTTAGTCTGCTAATTTGTTACGAGTCGCTAAGAGTATAACTACTTTGCATCAAAAATTTCGGTTGGCCTGAGTGCCTAAGTATATCAGTTAAAAGCTAGTTGTTTTTGAACGTAATTAAATTAATAATTACAAGTGTTTATAAATAAAACAGCTTATAATCATATTACAAAATTTTATATATCTAAAGTAAAGGAACTACTACCTTGAAAGTAGCATTAATAATACTGACGTCCTATTTGCTAATAAATTTTTCTGCCCATGCAATGGCAAATACAAGTAAAAATCTAGCAGAGTTTGAAAATAAATTTGATACAAGTATACAAGAAATCAAAGATGGTATAGCCACTTATCTCGTATATTTTGGTGAAGATTGGAATGATGAAACAACGTTTGCAACTAGAAAAAGCAGCCCCTTAAAATCAATAAATCAACAAAAGTATATATCGTCGCGTCGAGCAAATACCATCAAAGCAATAGCTTCTGAAAAATATCAACTTATACATAGTTATAAAGCCGTTCCTGCGATGGTCATTCGAGCGTCTGAAAAAGTCATTAGACAACTTGCTAAATCACCTTTAGTAAGAAAAATTGGTTTGGATAATAGTGGTGGTAGTGGTCATCTTAATGATGCTATCCCACAAGCAAATATGGATTTAGTTAAGGCGTTACCTTTATCCGGCGTAGATGTTGAAGTTGCGATTATAGATTCAGGCCTTGATCAAAACCATCCTGATTTTGCCAACAGGGTTGCCTCACAAGTTTGCTTTTCCAGTGACTGTAATATTTCAATATACGATCAAAACGGTCATGGGACCAATGTTGCTGGCATTGTGGCTGGTGCAGGTTCTATAGCCCCAGAAGGCGGAGCACCCGGAGTAACGTTGCATATACTTAAAGTTTTAGATGCGGATAATAAGTTCGATACAGCGTCGCAAATAGTCTCTGCTCTTGATCATATCATCACTGAGTTACCCAATGTATCTATCGTTAATATGAGTGTTGGCACTGGGCAACTATTTGCCTCTTCGTGTGATGATGACTATAGCTGGACAAGGTCTTTAGCAGCTGCTGTTAACCAACTTAATGCAAGAGGCGTTGCTCTTTTTGCTTCTTCAGGCAATGAAGGTAATAAAGCAGAAATTACCGCGCCAGCCTGTTTAAACAACGTTATTGCTGTTGGTGCTACTTGGGATAATCGTATCAGTAATTATAGCGGTTTTTGTACTGAGTCATCTCCTATTGCAGGCGAAATAACATGCTTTAGCAATAGCAATGATAATGTAGATCTTGTTGCCCCCGGTGCAATAATAACAAGCACTGGGCGTAATCATGGCATATCTAATTATGCTGGAACATCTATGGCAGCTCCTCTAGTCGCATCTTGCGCTGCGTTACTTCGTCAGTATAAACCTGCATTAACACCATTAGAGCTACGCAATACTTTAGTAAAAAATGGTGGGGCGATAGTTACCGATGTTCGTGGTCGAAGTTTCCCCAGCTTAGATTGTTGGCAGGCTTATTCATCGCTACTTGCCGATCATCCTCCTATTTTAACGCGATTATCTCCGCATTCACCATTATCGAGTACAGAAACAGTATTAAATTTTACTTTAAACGCACAAGATAACGAAGATGGAAACATTGCAGAGCAAGTTACTTGGTGGATAAACAATGTTAACACTGAAATAACAGGTGGAAACTTTAATTATACTTTTGCTTTAGGGAATTATACCGTAACAGCTAAAGTAATCGACAGTGCAAATAATGAGGCGATATTAAACTGGGAAGTTGCAGTGGCTGCTGAAGAAAATGCACTACCAAAAATTACTATTAACTTACCAGATAACAATAGCGAACATAACAATGGTCAAAGTATAAACTTTTCAGCAATAGCAACAAGTCAACACAATGATGATATTAGTGATAATATTCAGTGGCTATATAATAATAAGATCATTGCTGAAGGCGCAAGTTTTAATCAGGTATTTAGTGCTGGCTCTCATGCCATTATTGCAAAAATACAAGACAATAACCAAAATGAAGAACAAACAACAATTAATTTTACAGTGAAACAACCTCCCATTGTCACAGAGCCTACTTCGGGTTCAAGTGGTGGTTCAATTAACATGGCTCTATTGCTTTTATTAATTGCTCGTTTTGTTCTTCATCAAAATTTGAACATAACATTACAGAGCATCAAAAGACTGTCTAAATATAGGTAACCTCAAAGCGCTTTAATCAATGGGATTGTTTAAGTTGGTGTTAGGTAGCTTTTAAAGCTTTGGTCGTCAGGGTTTTCAAAGTTTTACGTGCATTTAAATACTTACAAAAATTTTGCTTAAATTATGAGTATTTAAATGCAACAAGCCTTGTAGTTACCTCAAACGAGATTAATCAGCGGCTATTCTATTTTACTTACCGAGATCAGGTTACTTAGTTCACAGGTATTATGGGTAGCTAGATGGGCGGCTATCTAGCATCAATATGTCGAGCTTTTCTTGTGCTTTTTTAGGGTTTTTTAGATCGCTAACTTCAATCATTTCGCACTCATCTCTTACCATTTCAGCAATCAGGCTAGGATAATGACGGCAATCTTCAGGCCGGTCCAAATAAATACTGCAAGTGTATTTATCTTTTTCGCTAGGCTTTATTTTCGGTGCTATGTCGAGAAAGGGGCACCTTTTCAGCCTAACACCTGATTTAGGATCGAACCATATTTCGTTATTTTTAACGTAGTCGAATATGTCAGGATTAAATATTTCCCAAAGATCGATTTCTTCTTGGGTCTCTGAAAGGTCGCCATCGCCATATTTGATGCAACATTTTCCGCATTGATTACAATTTTTCATGTTTTGCTACTGAGCATCTGAGTTTTTATTCCTAGTACATAGTCACATAAGAACAGCGCTTTTGCTAATCGCTATGTATAAAGAAGGTTACAAATATCGACTAAAAAATTCTACAACGCTACTTTCTGCTTTTTCTTTGTTTAGTTGCCAAAGGCGAGTATGTGCGCCACCTTCAGCTTGCCAGAACTGTTTTGGTTCTTTCGCTGCCGAAAATAAACGCTCGCCATGGCTAAAATCAACAGTGGTATCGGCAGTACCGTGCATTATGTAGATAGGGCGCGGGGATATTTGTGCTATGTAGTTTTCTGGGTCTGTTTCCTTACTGTCTAAATTACCACGCCATTCAAAAAACAGTTCGACTAGTGGCATTAATGGGTAACGTGGCAGGCCATAAATAACTTTCGCTTGCTCTGATAAAACGTCCATTGAATTGGCATAACCACCGCTAAAAACGCCGACTTTTATGCGTTGATCTTCTGCCATTACTATTATGCTTGTTGATGCGCCCATCGAAAACCCCATGACGCCAATTGAACTAAAACCTTTTATTTTCTCTAAATAATCCAGAGCTGCCACGACGTCTTTCTTTTCGTGATAACCCATGGTGGATAATATTGCAGGGTCTTGACGTGGGTGGCGTAAGTCAATTGCTAACACGCTGTAACCTGCATCGATAATTGCTTTGGCGTATCGCATGCCTTCATGGCGACTTGCGGTTCTACCGTGTACTAATAATACGGCATGTTTTGCATTTTCAGCAGGCATAAACCAAGCGGGTATAGTAAAACCGTCAATGGTTTCAAAACTTACATCTTCAAATACTATTGCTTGAGTACTGGGGTCGCCACAAAATACAAAGTGCTCTACATCACATTCTGTAATACCTAATTCGAGTATTTTAGAAGAGAAAAACCATGCGCTGCCAACATAAGCGAACATCATGATCACAATGATTGATATTATTATTTTTTTCATCATTATGTTGACCTGTAGTTTAATGGTATTGTAGCTAACCACGATGAGTGTTTATGAAAAAATCACTGATAATTCTATAAACACTCAAGCGGCTTAAAGTATGGCTAATATCACTTTTACGCGATATTACTCGCAAGTATTTATAGTGCTATGATGCTTTTTTTATCAATTTCGATAGCTTCATCTAATGCGGCTAAAATTGCTGCACGCTCTTTTAATTTTGTGCCATGATGTGCAGTCATATTTAATGTTTGCATTTGCTTAGCAATCGCTTGTGCCGTTGTCATTAACGCTTCTTCTTCAACAACAACGTCAAGGAAGCCGGCAATGGTCGCTGCTTCTGGCGAAAATAACTCAGCGTTAATTACCGCACGCGTTAAGTAATTAGTCGGAATACGGTTACGCGCAATTTCGATACCAGCATTGTGCATAGTCATACCAATAGCGACTTCGTTTAAACCTATTTTAAAGTTGCCAGCACAGCCAATACGGTAATCACAGCTAAGCATTAAAAAAGCCCCTTTTGCGATAGCATGACCATTACACAAACCAATAATTGGTGTTGGAAAGGCTAACATTCTACGCGCTAATTTTGAGCCTTGTGTCACAAGTGCAATTGCGGACTCTGGACCGGCTTTCATGGTTTTAAGATCGAAACCACCAGAGAATATTCCCGCTTGGCCCGTTAAGATCACAATCGCTTTTTCTTGCTCTGCATGATCTAAAGCGCTATTGATTTCGGTGATAACTTGCGGCGATATAGCATTAACTTTGCCATTATTTAGCGTAATAACATGTACATTGTTTTCAATTGCTACGTTGATCATTTCCATTTTCTTACCTTTGAGTCATTCATTATTTATTGTTGTTTATACAGGGGTTTAGTCAAAACACCAAATGGATTTTATCCGTGCTTCGCTGCTACTTGATAGGCTGCTCTTTCCTGCATTACGCCAAGATAACGTTTAATGTTGGTTTTATCTTCAATCAATTTTAAACTATCCGCGATTTCTAAGATGATTGTCATCATGATATCTGCGGCGCTAAAGGTGTCTCCAGCGAAGTAACTGTTTTTTGCTAAAGTGGCATCTATATAGGAAAAATCTAAGGCTATTTCCTTGGCAATGTAATGATCAAGTGGGTTTGCGCCGTCTCGTTTTTCCATTGCCATCAATAGTGTTGAAATTACCGGTAACGCTAATGAACCTTCAGCAAAATGCAGCCACTCAAGGTATTGATAATATGCAGCGCTATTGAGTTCTGGCCTCAACTTAAGTGTTGATTCACTTTGGTTTAAGATATATTCCATCACCGCGCCAGATTCACAAAGTGTTATATTGTCGTCAACAATAATAGGTGCTTTAGCGAGCGGATGAACTAACTTCAAACTTGCAGGTGCTAAGTTAGAAATCGGGTCACGTTGATGATTAACTAAGGTATATGGCATATCAAGTTCTTCGAGTAACCAGATAACTCGCTTTGAGCGTGATTTATTTAAATGATGTACGGTGAGCATTACGTTTATTTTCCTATGAATTATTCTTTATTTTGCTCAACACTGAGTCTAACAATATGATTACTCTTCGGTGTTGAATGAAATTTAAGATGTATTACTTTTACTAGTATACCGGCAGTAAATAGCATAATCAGTGTGTAAATTGCCGGTGTAAATGACATTTTATAATTAGCCAATAGGGTTAACGCCATAAACATCGATAAAGTACTATTTTGTAAACCAACTTCAATAGTAATCGAGGTTCTCTGCGCTGTGGTTAATTTTAACCATTTACTGGAGTAATAGCCTAGTGCCATTGTTGTTATGTTTAATATTAATGAAACGGGTCCAGTAGCAATAAGTGCGGGAATAACGATATCTTGTTGAATGTATGTTAAAAAAATCATTAATAATGCTAAAAACAAAATACCAAATTTTGCGACATAAACATTTAACTTTGCTGCTAATTTTGGTGCGAACGCTTTTATCAACATACCAATTGTAATTGGTACGATAGTGAGTTTCATCAAACTGATCATGGTGGTAATTATCGGTAACTGAAATTCATTTCCTTGGCCCATGAAATGATGCAAAGAAAAATTCAGCACCACAGGGATAGTAAATACGGTGATCAGACTAGCAACCGCGGTCATGGTAACGGAAAGAGCTACATCTCCTTTAGCTAAGTGGCTGAACATATTTGAGGTGGTACCACCTGGGCAGACAACCAATAGCATAACACCAACAGCATATTCTGGCTCTAATGGCATCACCGTTGCTAGAGTAAACCCAATAATGGGCAAGAAAATTAATTGATTCACTAAGCCAATGGAAACTGCTTTAGGCGACTTAGTAACACGCTTAAAATCATTGGGTACTAGTGAGAGTCCCATGCCCATCATAATCAAGAAAATACAGATTGGGATAACCTGTGTATTTACAAACGTAACTAATTCAGTACCTTCCATAACTACCTCTTGTTGACGTTAATATTGAACACTTTCATCTTTTAGATCACAAAGAAATTATTTTTCCTATCGACGCATCAGCTTTACCTAATAACACCTCTTGGTAGGCTTTGTTGATAGCTGCTTTTCCCGTTGAATGTTCAATTGTCATTATGGTATGACAAAAGGTAATGTAACCCTGTAACGACTGGCCAATTTTATTCATGGTTTCAATAGCTCCCCAGTCATTTGTACGTTTCTTTAATTGTGTTGGCGCAAAAAAGAATGTGGGCACAACACCAGGTAAGGTACTTTTTGTGCTTAATTCGTTTGGTACAAGGTCATGGTGGTGAGTAGCACCAATGCGACATGAATAGCGCAGCTGGTCAATAAAGTGTGTGTGTATGGCTGCTAAGGTTTTTTGGCTACCGGCCATGTCCACCAAAATGCTTGGAGCGCTGCTATCAAGGTGGGTAATTTCATCATAACTGATGACTTTGTCGTAGCAGCCCAGACTTTCAACAAATTTTCGATTACTGTTCGACGTTATACCAACAGCAGTGAGGTCGCCTCTGGCTTTAATGGCAAAGGCTAAGGCAATGCTGGTTTTACTTGATGCGCTTGTGATTAAGTATTGCTCAGCTGAAAAATAGTTTTGATCAAACATAAAGTCTTCAATTAGCCACGAGGTGGTAAATAAACCACGTACGAGCATCTCGAAGTCTTCGTTTTCTTGTTTATAGAAAGGATTTTGTTTTACCCGTTCGAATGAAGCATAAACTGGCGATAAACCGGCACGGTGTTCACTAAGATCGAAAAATCCTGTTGCACTCACTTTGCCTGCAAGCACTTTTACATGGCTTGCCATAGGAACAAAACCCCAAATACGTTCTCCGACAGCGATCTCACTACAATTAGATACCATGACTTCGGAAAATCCCATCGCAGGAATACGACCCCATGGCAGTAATGTGGGGAAAAAGTTCCAATAACCCAAAGTATCACCGGCGATACCGTAGCTAATATTATTGGCGGTAAGGGCGAACTTATCTATTTTTAGGATCAGTTCATTTTCTTCGAGCTCAGTATCAAGTTCAGTACTGATGTGACGGGTATTTTGTAATTTTAATCTTTCTACTTCGAATACTGTTGCGTTAACCGTGCTCATAAGATGCCCTTTATTGGTGGTATAGCAGGAAACATACCCGCACTAATTGAAAATGTTGAAGTCTATGTTTTTGAGGTGACACAGGCATAAACTAACTAAAAAAAGCGACAGCATTATCGAGAGTTTCGCGATCCGTTCTGGTTTTATTCACTGCTGCGCTTTCATCGGCGTAACCAAAAGACATACCAAATAAAATTCCGCGTTCATCAGGTAAATTTAATATTTTTCTGACGGGATCAGGAAATTGTCCCAATGCCCCTTGCATACAATTTGAAATACCGTGCTCAGCCATGATTAACGAAAGCGTTTGTGCGTAAATCCCCAAGTCAACAGCGCCCATAATATCTAAGTACTTGTCCATGGTGAAAAATATGGCATGAGGTGCATCAAAAAATTGCCAATTGCGCACCATCGCCATTTGCCGTGCTTTTTTATCTTCTCTGGCGATAGCCACTGAACTATAAAGTGCATTGGCCGAGCCAAATTGGCGCTCTCTATGAATGCCAGCGTACTGGGCTGCCCAATTAAAATCAGGATTTGGCACTGCGCCGCTCATTAATATTTCAATGAACTTACTTTGTAATTGCTCCTTTGTTTGACCTGAAACAACACAGGTTTGCCAAGGTTGTACATTACAATTTGAAGGTGACAGTTGAGCACTAGAAAAAATGTTCTTTAAAGTTTCAATTGGGACGGGTTTATCAATAAATGCGCGAACAGAGTGGCGCTCTTTTAGTATTGCTTCAATAGACATAGTACGGGCTCTAAAATTATGAGAACTGAAGTAACAGGGAAAAATGAAGCACTAGGCTTAATTTTCTCTGTTACTCACAGTGTGATGTTATGACTTAAAATTCATACGATAAAGTTGCGCCAAAGGTACGTGGCTGACTTGGGTAACCATTAAAACTGCCTGCTTGAATTGGCGGTGGAAATGATGACAATAAATATTTGTCATTATTTAAATTTCGCACCCAAACTTGCAAGGCAAGCCCATTGCTAAAGTGCAAACCTGCACTCGCATTTAACGTACCTACTTCACGAGTTATTGATTCAGGTACGTTTTCTGCTGTATGAACTTTACTTTCATACAGATAGTCAGAGCGCACATAACCATAGGCTCCGCTTGCTAATTCAAAGTTGTAGGTAATACCTGCGGTAATACTACGTTCAGGAATAGCAGCTGGTTTCTCGCCTGATAAATCAACCGGTCCAGTAAGTCCTGACGCTCCTTCAAATGAGTCATATATAGGATCAAGAAAGGTACCCGCTAACGTTAGTGACCAATTGTCTGTTGGGTTATAAACCGAATCAAATTCAATACCTTTGGTACTTTGCTTACCTGCGTTTGCTAAGACAAAACCGGTACCGATAAATATTGATGATTGAAAGCCATCAATGGTTTGGTCAAATATAGTGGCGTTGAATGCGCCTTTATCAAATCGAGCCTTCATGCCTACCTCATAAACCGTTGCTTCTTCAGGAGAAGCAAAACGGCCACCATAATTTTGGTTTGCTAAGGCTAAACCGCTACTTTCCAATGCGGCTTTATCTTTTGCAAAGGGACTAGAATAGCGAGATAAATTCCACGAGGTTGCCTTAAAGCCGGTTGCGGCAGAAGTGAATAAATTAATGTGATCATTGAGCTCATACGCTAATCGCATTGACCAAGTTGTTTTACTGTCATTTGATTGATTATTTTCAACGGCATTAGGTAAACCAAGCATTGGTGGTAAAAACTGGAGCCCTTTAATTGTTGGTATTGCTGGGGCAAGTTGTGGGATCAAACCAATAGGAACACCAAAAAGTGTGTTTTGTGTATCAAGATCCAAGCCTGAAAGCTGATCACTATTACTTTGCGTGATGGTCAGGTCTTTTTCATCTTTGGTGTAGCTGAGACCAAAAGTGGCAGTCAAGTCGTCTGAAATATGATAATCAAAATTAGCAAATAATGAATATGCGTCGTTATCTTGTTTGAATTTAGAGCTTACTGTTGATTGAGTTGATAAAAATGTTCCGGGTGCAAGCCCATATACACCTTCAACAGCCCCTAACAAACCACTAGCACCACCCGCTGCTAACAAAACATCAAAGTAACTTCGAATATTGTCACCGTAATCAAGGGTATCTCCGGTGTCTACTTCTTCGTGAAAAATATAGGCACCAACCATCCATTCTAGTGTTTGTTTAGTTGTAGAAGTTAAACGAAACTCTTGGGTGAAAGTATCAACCTTAGTTTGTCCGTCCTCGGTTAAAATGTCTAAAGAGGTGTAATCAACGTCGTTAACATAACTTGATTCGTTATTACGTAATGCGGTAATAGAAGTAAAGGCGTAATCATCGAAATCGATATCGACTTGTATCGATATACCACCATCTTCTACGTTATTAATCGGGTCTAAATTTAATGCTGACTGGTAGGCAAAAGGGTCATTATCCTCAAGCACAATACCACCAAGTGCGCGAACTGCAGCCGTGGTGGGGCCATTAATAATATCGGCTACACTACAACAAGCTTCTTCAATTTCACTGTAGTCGGCGATTATTCTAACCGTAATATCTTGATTAGGCTGATAAAGTGCTTGGCTACGAATGTTCCAACGATCACGGTCGTTAATTTGATTTAAACCAACAACACTATCAGTAAAGCCATCGCGGGTGTTAAAACCACCAGATAAGCTTAATGCTAAGGTGTCTGACACGCCATTTGTAACATAACCTTTCATCGTGCGTTGATTAAAGTTACCTATACCTAATTCTATTTTGCTTTCAAGATCATGTGATGGCGCCAAAGTACGTACGTTAATAACACCGGCGGAGGCGTTTTTACCAAATAAAGTACTTTGTGGACCGCTTAATACTTCTATTTGCTGTAACCTTGGCAAGTCACCTATTTGAGCTGCAGCACGAGAACGGTAAACACCATCAATGAATACCCCAACAGAAGGCTCAATGCCAGTATTGTTTGTACCATTGCCAAAACCACGAATGGCAAAATTAGTATTAATAGAGCGCTGTAAAGGCGTAACACGTAAAGTTGGTATAAGCGTTTGCAAATCATTCATGTCCATGACTTTGCTCTGTTCTACTGCTTTACCACTAATAACCGTTACAGCCACCGGCGACTCTTGTAAGCCCTTTAAACGTTTCGAGGCCGTTACGTAAATTCTTTCAATATCTTCTTCATCTTTTTGACTAATTGTATTTTCTTCTTGAGCGCTTGCTGTTGAACTTATTGCTCCGATTACGGCAAATGCGAGTAAAGAGTGCTTAAAAAGTTTTATTTTATTATTATTCATTGCTTTCCCCAATACTGACTGATGGTTATTAGATAATCTTGTTAATACATTGTTTTATATGGAATATGTGTGACGCTTGAGCGCTCTTATTTTTAACCTGTAAATATATAAAATTAACGTTGTTCAATAACAACAAAGGCATTGCTCAAAAGTGAATTTACTCTTCTGAATATAACGTGCTAGCACTTATAATGAACATTTAATCGCCAAATCATGCTAATTGCAGTGATTAAATTAAACCAATCAATTGTTTTGATGGGCAACTATTCACGAAAAGAATAATGTCGTGACAAAAATCACTTTTGTGAAAGTTTTATTTTTATACAGGCATGTAGTTGCGAGAACCGATTGGTTTAATAAAGCTATTCTGATGTGTAGGCTAGAAAATGAGTTCGGCGTTACTGCTCTTAGTAATAGAGTGACTATGACCTAAGTGCTGCATCTTGCGTTGATTTTCTTGCGCACGTTGAAGCTGAATTTTCAAATTGTTTGAATCGATTTATAATTAAAAGTTATATATAGGTATAAGTATTATTCATTTGGATAATACTTATGGGTGATTTAGCATGTAGTCATCATCGAGATTATTTGCATGAGGAACTCATCCAGGTAATCACTAAATTATATAGCCATAGAGAATTTTTTGGAGAGCTACCATGCTGCAATATAAAGCGCCGATTCGTGATGTTAAGTTTGTTATGCAAGAGTTACTTGATTGTGAAAGCCACTATCAACACTTAGGCTATGAAGATGCAAGCATCGATATGGTTGATGCCATTATTGGTGAAGCGGCAAAATTAACCGAGCAAGTTGTTGCGCCATTAAACCAAATAGGGGATCAACAAGGCTGTACATGGACCGATGGTGTTGTAACCACACCTGATGGTTTTAAAGAAGCCTATCAACAGTATGTTGAAGGTGGCTGGCCAACCTTGTCTCAATCAGAAGAATTTGGTGGTCAAGGCTTACCGCATTCGTTAAATATTAGTATTGCCGAATTATTTTCGAGTGCCAATCATAGTTTTGCTATGTATCCAGGTTTGAGCCATGGTGCTTTAGCAACAATAGAAGCACATGGTACGGTAACTCAAAAACAACAATTTATGCCTAAATTAGTTGAAGGTAACTGGACCGGCACCATGTGTTTAACTGAACCTCATTGCGGTACTGATTTAGGTATGCTGCGTACAAAAGCCGTGCTTAATGAAGACGGTAGCTATTCATTAACGGGCACTAAAATATTTATTTCAGCGGGAGAACATGACTTATCTGACAATATTGTTCATATTGTTATCGCCCGTATTCCTGGTGCACCAGAAGGTAATAAAGGTATTTCGTTATTCATCGTACCAAAATTTAATGTTAATGATGACGGCACCATTGCTGATAGAAATGGCGTAAGTTGTGGCTCTATTGAACATAAAATGGGCATTAATGGTAATGCGACTTGTGTTATTAATTTTGATAGCGCTAAAGGACACTTAATTGGTGAACCAAATCGTGGCCTTAAATGTATGTTCACTTTTATGAATGCAGCGAGAATAGGTGTGGCAAGTGAAGGTGTTGCTGCTGCTGAAGCTTCATTTCAAGGTGCATTAGCTTATGCAAAAGATCGCCTGCAAATGCGTTCAATTAGTGGTGTAAAAAATCCAGACGGTCCCGCTGACCCTATTATTGTGCACCCAGATGTTCGCAGAATGCTATTAACGCAAAAGTCTATATCAGAAGGTGGACGGGCATTAGTTTCTTATTTAGCGCAACTTGTTGATATTGGTCATGCAGAAAAAGATCATGAGGTTAAAGCTGATGCCGAAACTAAATTAGCTTTATTAACGCCTATTGCTAAGGCTTTTCTTTCGGAGCTAGGCTTTGAATGTACTAGCCATGGCGTGCAAATATTCGGTGGTCACGGTTTTATCAAAGAGTGGGGGATGGAGCAATTAATGCGAGATACTAAAATCAGTTGCTTATATGAAGGTACTACTGGTATTCAAGCATTAGATTTACTGGCCCGTAAAGTTATTGGCTCTAAGGGAGAAGTGTTAAAACCATTCTCTAAAGATATAACAGTATTCTGCCAAGAAAATATGGATAACCCCGAAATGTCAGAGTTCATTCAACCTATTATGGCTTACGCCAAAGAGTGGCATGAAATAACCGTGACTATTGGTGCTAAAGCGATGAAAAATTCTGATGAAATTGGTGGTGCTTCTGTCGACTATTTGATGTTTTCAGGCTACGTTACTTTAGCGTATTTTTGGGCGAAAATGGCAAAAGTAGCGCAAGAAAAAATAGTTCAAGGCACTGAAGATAATGCTTTTTATCAAGCCAAGATTAAAACAGCACAGTTTTTCATTCAACGTATGCTACCAAGAGCAAAAGGTCACTCTGCTTGTATCAATAATGGTGTCAATTCAATGATGGCACTAAAAAATGAAGACTTTGCTTTTTAACTTCACTGTATGGAAGCTTGAATTGTTATGGGCTATAAATTTTTAGCGCAGTATTTTTTAAGTAGTATATGAAAGTCTGAGACGAAAGTTTCCGACTTTCTGTTTTTATGAACTAGTATGTCACCGCAGCATTGAGTTATTTTTAGTAACTTGTTGAGTATAAAAATAAACTATGTATATTGTCGTGAATAAAAACACACTGCTGTGCGTTGTTTTCTTGTAAAAAACGAGCGATATTCATTGCAATAAGCTGTTCATTATTTCGGAGGTTATGTGGAGAAAAAAGTACTACTTAAAAAAAGCCATGAGTTTTCTCAATATGTAGCAATTTTTTTAACCATTATATTTACTACTTTTGTAATACGAACTTTAGAGGATAGTTTTACTCATTTCCAAGAACTATCATTTCTGATGAATTTAGGTTTATATCTAACAATATTTTTCCCGTTTCATTACGCAGTTTCAACGTTTACCGATTGGCTGTATTCTGGTAGCGAAGAGAAAAATACAAACTAATAAATAAGAACAAAAACATTTGGCTGTTTACGTTTCTTAACATTTTAGCCAATAGTTTTGCCCATTAGTTGGGTGTTTATAAGCCTAAGAGGTTATTGAGTTGACATCACTTCCTGAGTTTGAAACTGAGCATATGATTGTGTCGGTTTTAACCCCAAAAAATTATGAGTTACTTGCCAAGTACGAAAGTGATAATCGCAGTCATTTGTCACAGTGGGAGCCAACGAGAACTAAGGATTATTTTAGTGAGGCAGAAACTAAAAAACGTTTAAAATTAAGCTTTCAAGATTATCATTTAGGCTCTTCAATTACTCTAGTTGGTTTTGATAAAAGTAAATCTGAAATTATTTGTTTATGTTCATTTTCTAATATTGTTCATGGGCCATTTCAAGCTTGTCATCTTGGCTATTCAATTTCAAAGAATAAACAAGGTAAAGGTTTAATGTTTGAACTGCTTAAAGTATCAATACAATATGTATTTACTAAATATAAGTTACATAGAGTTATGGCTAATTATATTCCGTCAAATAAACGCTCTGAAAAGTTACTCGATAAACTGGGCTTTCAAAAAGAAGGGCTAGCAAAGTCATATTTAAAAATAGCGGGTACATGGCAAGATCATGTTTTAACATCAAAAATTAATGAAAATTAAAATTAATATATAACAGTTGGCTAAAATAAATTTAAAGTAGCCATGTTAATAGATTCTTAACTTGATTTTACATCATTTTGGTAAACAGTTATCAATTTTTTAAATAGATGCTGATATGATCACTCTTGTTATATTAAACACAAGCCCATGATTAGTGTTGCATGTTCACTACGCGATAGTAAATGAAATACTTAATAGTGAATTACTAATATTTGTGAATAACCGTATAAGCACGGCGGATATTTTTATCAGCACTAAGTCATTCTTGGTCCGTAATAAATACCAAACAACGATTGAAGCTATTTGTAGTTACATACTTTGTAATATTTACCATTCTATTAACTCTAACTATGGACTTCCAAAACTTTACTTGTATCAATAATTTTTCCTATACATGAATATCAAATTAAAATGTTTGAAAAGGGAGCTTCAGGACAAAAGACTTATAAAAGCATTGAAGAAATGGTCATAACTAATAAATTTTCTGCCCCTGAATAACGCATGATTGCTTATATGATGTCATCCAAGAATAAATTTTATGATCATTTCAATAGGAAAATAATGGATGTAGCTCCTCACCACATTGAGGGGGCTACAATGTCCAAATATCCCCAACCTAGAAAGACATGGTTCTGTCTTGTCGATTTCAAAATTAAAGCGGTATAGCTAAGCTTAAAAGGCGACGTTTTATTTAATGATGTTGCTCACTCACTTTAAATTGAGTAATGTTTTTGATTGTTAAAAGAAAATAATAGAGTTAGAGTATTTTGAGTATAAAACAATATAAAAACGAGCAACTCTACAGGCTTGTAATATTTCCTTTTACAGGAGTGTTAAATGAGTATATTTTTTGAGTTTATACCGAATTTGTTTATGGCTTTGGCTTTCGATTTTATTCTGTATATCACTGGGGCAAGTCTATTACGTATAGCTTCCTTCGGTTCATCTAAACATAAATTGCATAGCTATAGTGCATACAAAAAGTTAAAAGGTAAGTCCAATAATAGTTACCTTTTACCTTACGTGATCGGTATTGTGTTTTATGCGCTAATTATCGTTTCAATTGCCTTGTTCAACTAAGAAAAATATAACAAGTGACTATGTTGTCGACATTGCCTGAGTGACCAAAGCCATACCTGTTGGGATGCTCTTTCGGTTACTGTGTGTTCAAGTTCAATCTGATGACTAAAATTTAAATTGGTTAATTCATTTATTATTGCTTTTTGAATACATAAATTCGGTATAATTTATGCTCTTCGTACTAAGTTTAATTACGCGAGCGTGTGTGCTTTGAATAATTAAGTGAAATTTTTAATCTGTTGATTACTTTTTTAAGTAATGATTTTCTGTGTAAAGATGGAAGTGATAAAATAAGGATAGGATGAAATGTTAATGGTTTTCACCTAAATCATACTCTATTAAAGCGCGCCATTATCTGTAGAACTTTTATATGGTGAAATAATAAAGCGTGATATCGAAAAATAAAAAATATTGCATGGAAATATGAAAAATCTGACACTTAGTGCTCAGCGATATGTTTCCATTATCTTAAATGAAGGTGTGTAATAAACATGGTTCAATATATTGTAATAGCAACATTATTAACTGGCTCTATTGGCTTAATGTTATTTGTTATAGGTTCTATTTTTAGTGCTGTTGTGGCTTTAGGTAACAAACAGCATTTATTTGGTTGGTCAATTATTCTCTTCTTACCTGCTTCATTAATTTACTGCGGAAAACACTGGGACATCGCGTCATACTCTGGAAAAATGGTTTATTCAGGGGCTGCGTTGTTAACGGTAACTGCAATAATATTGAAAGTTGGTGGTGTAATATAATTTACCATCGCTTCAGGTTGTTTAGCTCGATATTTGAGTCTTCCACGAATGTGTCGGATAGTGACTTGAATTAAATAAAACTTTCGTTATTGCCGATGCTTTGCATGATAACGCTATTAGAAAGCGTTATAATGCACAGCATCAGGCATTCGCCACTCATAATTGATGATTCAACGCGGAATATACATGAATTTAGAACAAGCTTTATTGGAAATAGGTAATGCACATGGCAACGAACTACCTATTGCAGCGATCGAAGTGCTTAAAACGAATTGGTCAGAATTTTATCCTGAATTAGAACGCACAATAGATCAATTTATCGCGCTTGAAAACTCGCTAAGCGATGAGCAGAATGCGGTGTTATTTTTTGGCACCTTGCTGTTAGCAGAATTAAAATACACCCCAGCGTTGTCAAAATGCTTACAGCTATTTTCCTGCAGTGACACCTATTTAACCCCTATTGAAGGTGTATTTGGTGATGCGTTGACCGAATTAACACCAAGCTTATTTTATAATGTTGCAGACGGTAGTACACAATCCTTGTCTGACTATATTGCTGATGGTCATCAAGCTATGTATTGCAAAGCATCTGCTATTGAAGCGGTATTTGCTCAGTACGAATTCGGCACCATTGATAAGGCTGAATTAACTGAACATGTAACGCGTTGGTTAGCTGCATTTTTGGCGATACCGAGTGCAATTAATAGCTTTTTAATTAGCGCATTAGCGGATTCTTGTATTACCTATCAACTTGATGATTTTAAAGCTCAGTTTATTGAACTGTGCGATAAAAATTTATTTGATGAAGACCGCTTTAAAGAAGCAGAAGTAAAAGCTTGGGATAAGGAATATACATTTAAGCTGATTGAATCAGGCACGATTGAAACCGAGTTTAATCTTGTTGATACCTTAAAGTCATGGGCTAATGATGACGCGGAAGATGAAGCATTAGATGATTCGTCAAACGAAGATTTTGATGGCTTTGATTCGTTAATGGGTGAGGGTGGTTTGTTGTCTAATATCCTGTACGATGAAAAAACAATTCTAGATAACAGTGTGCCTGTTAGTTCATTACCAACCACTGGCCGCAATGAGCCTTGCCCATGTGGCAGTGGCAAGAAATATAAGAAGTGTTGTTTACAGTAAATAGTATACTGAGATAGCTTATTAAACTAATATCGATGAGGTATATCGCATATTCAACGTATGCCTCTTTCACATTGCACTTGAAACGTTGGATCTAGGTTTTGAACTAACAATCTTCAAATTTTCCCATCGAATCTCAAAATAATAATTTAATGCGGAACAACACGTAAAAATGAAAATATTTTTGCTTACCCATGAACGGGAAATGCGTAGGGGCACCAATACGGGTGTTATCGCGATAGAAGACGCTAATAATATTGTTGAACGTATACCCTGGGAAAGACTAAACCCTAATAAAGACCTTGTTCGATTAATCGAAAATAATCAGGCCGTATTATTATATTCGAAAGGAGAACTGTCATCGACTGGATCTCCGGCTATGCCATCGGCTGAACCTCAGACTGAAGAGCCAATTGTATCATCAGCTGTATCAAAGGTCGTTTCAACGGTTATGTCGAAGGTAGGAGTTGAAGCATATGAAAATATCATTATTATTGATAGCACATGGCAAGAAGCCAATAAGATCTTTAACCAAAGTTCTTATTTAAAAAATGCACCGCAATTTACTCTGAAAACGACAAATGATTCTTCATACAAACTTAGGGCTAATCAACCTAAAGGAGGGTTATGCACCATCGAATGCATAATCGAAGTTTTAAGGCTTAAAGGACAAGATAAACTGGCAGCAGAATTATCAGTAAAGTTTGAACAATTTAATGGCTAAAACCTTAACAAATCGATTGTAGTTAGCCACAATTACAATTTTTCTGGATTTTGTATTACTCATCAATACAACATTCATATTGAAGAAATGAAATAACAGTAAGTAACTTCTCATATTCCACCACACAATGCTTCTGCAGCTATTGTTGGAGTAAAAAAGCATACTAAACAAGTAGTAAAAATAATTTCAAAGAGTTTATTACAAGGTAATAATTGACTGAGACTTTAATTAGGCTCAGCGTTAATAACAATTTTTATTTGCTCTCTCGGCACTGCTTGCCCTTTGTTATTCACTAAGGCTAAATTTAACGATTCACCTGTATTCACATCAATGAAAGAAGAAAGTCGTTGGTCATTTTCAATTAAGTGTTCATAGCCAAATTGCGCCATTGCAATTAAAAGTGGCAATGCAGTAACTCCCTTTTCGGTCAGGATGTATTCATTGTGTATACGGCTTCCCTGCTGCTTATATTCGGATTTTCCTAGTAGTCCATGATCAACTAATTTTTTCAATCTTTGTGTGATTATTGTCGAAGAAGCACCGATATGCTTTTGTAAATCTTGGAATTTTGTTACACCAAAATAAACATCCCTTAAAATAAGTAGCGTCCATTTATCGCCTAAGATGTCTGTGCAGGCCTTAATTCCACAGTGCGTTGTGTCAACGTTTTTCCAATCCATTATCTACCCATGTTTTGTATTTACATCTGACTTTATCATTTAAAGCTAGATCTTTCTAACTTTAGATAGTAAAGTTGGGTCTGAGTTTAAAAAGTAAAGTCAGCTTTGGAGTTCAACCATAACTTAGTTATACAGGTGAATTATTTTTTCAACTAAGTGAAGTATTAGTTATTTGCGATAAAAACGACTTAATACTCTTGATCGTAATAGTAAATTTAATCATAGGATAATTGGATATGAGTAGTATTAAATTAAATGAAGCATTTAAGCTAAATAATGGCGTCATTCTTCCGAACAGAATAATGAAATCTGCAACCAGTGAACAACTTGGCGATAAGAAAAGAAACCCCAAGCCTGACTTGGCGACGCTTTATGAAACATGGTCGTTGGGAGGAGCTGGCTTATTAGTGACGGGCAACATTATGGTTGATCGAACTGCTATTGGCGAACCCTTTAATGTTGTACTTGATGAAGAAAGTGACCTTTTTCAATTCGTTAGATGGACACAGTTAGGTACGGTAAAGGGCAATCAGCTATGGGCTCAACTTAATCACCCGGGTAAACAAAGCCCTAATGTTTTGAGTAAAGTGCCTGTAGCTCCCTCAGCTATCTCTTTGGAAGGAGATATAGCTAAAGCGTTTAATACACCAAAAGCACTCTCAGATGATGAAATAAATCAAATTATTAAACGTTTTGCTACATCGGCACGCTTGGCTAAAAAGGTAGGTTTTACGGGGGTTCAAATTCATGGTGCCCATGGTTATTTAGTTAATCAGTTTCTATCTTCCAGACATAACCAACGTACTGATAACTGGGGCGGAACATTAGAGAATCGCATGAAGTTTGTACTTGATATTTATCATGCGATTCGACTTGAGGTGGGTGATAACTTTCCTGTCGCGATTAAACTGAATTCGGCTGATTTTCAAAAAGGTGGTTTCACTGAAGAAGAGTCTATGCAGGTTGTTGAAGCATTGGTGCAAGTGGGTATTGATTTTATTGAAATATCTGGTGGCAGTTATGAAAATCCAATGATGGTGACTGGAGATGTTCAAACCGCTAGCAAATCGACAAGAAAGAGAGAGGCATATTTTTTAAACTATGCTGAAGCGCTGAGAAAACGAACTGATATTCCACTAGCCGTTACTGGCGGCTTTAGAAGTTCTGAAGGCATGATGCAGGCAATTAATTCGGGAGCAACCGACATCGTCGGGCTTGCAAGGCCGATGATTTTAAAACCAGATTTACCTATGGCTGCATTTTCAGATACAAAATTTGTGTTTAACTGGAATGAACCAACTACGGGATTTAAAAAGTTCGATATGATGACAATGCTAACGCTTATTTGGTATGAAAAGCAGATGTGGCGCATAGGGAAGGGGCAAGCGGTTAAATTGAAGTTGTCTCCATGGATGGCTTCTCTGACATCAATTTGGAAAGTATTAACTAGTCCTCCTGTCAAAAGACGTTCTTAACATTAGTAGAATACGAATGGCTTCATAATGCCTTCAGGTGTGACTTATTGGATTAGTTACACCTGACACGGTTATGGCCAACTGACTCACGAAAAGGAGACTTCTTCCTGATTGAATTTCCTAGTCTTAGCAGTTTATTTAAATGGTTGATTTTGTATTTATAGCCATTGCTTTTACAGTCAACGTTTATGGTTTTTTCATTTGTAACACTAATTGAATGTAGTGCATTGGATCCTGATATTTATTGTTAAATCTGATGAGTATATATGTAAATAATGTATTAATTTATAATGGTTTAGAAAAACAACTTAATTATATTCTATACTTTATTATACATTTGAAATATTTAATCACTATAAGAGGCTTTATGCTGAATATTAAACATAACCTGTGTGCTATAGATAGAATAATAAGAGGGGTAATTTCAGTTGCCTTAATTATTTATGTTGTACTGTTTTTTAATCAAATTGGCGATATGTTATTACAAATTTCTATTTTGGTTTTTGCTTTAATGAATTTAATTTCCTTCGTCACGGGATGGTGTCCGGTATATAATATTGCGAATATAAACACTTGTAAAAAAGGTTAGATATTAAGGTATATGAATAACACTGACTTATCCTTAGGCCTAAGGAAACGTGTACTTTATAGTTCAATTGGATTAGCTATTGTTGTATCAGCTATTTTCATTAGTGTTGCATTTAATTTGTCACGTGATCTTGGCCAATCTTTAGAATTTGATCATAGTAATAAAATGCTTTTACAGCTTACTAAGAGTGTTAAGGCAATTATTTTCGCTGACGAGATTAATGAATTTCCATTGAACGAAGACGTAAAGAAAGAGCTAATAGCACTGCTAGATAAAGATGTGATCGGATTTGAAATATGGATTAATAACAAACATATTAAATTAAAAAACTCTTCTTTCTACTCCCAAGATGATGGGATTGCTAATGCGATTAACACTAAAAAGTCTAGCTATGGTTTTATAGAAAACGAAACTGAAATGTTATTTTGGGTTTATGAAAGTTCATCTAACGATGATCTATCAATATTAATGGTAAATAAAACGCATGCGTTAGATAAGGCAATAAGTTACGTATCTAATAGGCTTTTTATTACTGCTTTTCTAACATTTTGGCTTACTGTTTGGGTAGCGTTATTTATTTCAGCGCTGCTCACTAAACGATTCGAACAAAGTAACGAGCGACTCAAATACCTAGCCACACACGATATGCTAACTGGCTTGCCTAACAGGGCCTATTTATATGAGCATGCGCAGTCGTATTTTAACCCTGAAAGCGTAAAAAAACATCAAGACTTAAATACACTATTTGCTGTTTATGTTATTGACCTGGATAAATTTAAGGACATCAATGACACTATGGGTCACTTGGTGGGAGATGAACTCTTAAAAGCAATATCAAAACGTTTATGTAATTTAAGAGATAAAAATTCACAGGTAATACGCTATGGTGGTGATGAGTTTGTCGTTTGGTGTGATGATTTAAATGAGAATGATGCTATCTCATTGGCTGAAGATATTGTTTTGTTATGTCGCCAACCCATCAGCGTCAATAATTATGTTTTTGAAACCAGCGTTAGCGTCGGTGTCGCCTATTATCCTGCAAGTGGTCAAAAGCTTGAAGACCTTCTTAAAAATGCAGATATTGCTATGTATAGAGCAAAAAAACATCGGCTTGGTTTTCAAGTGTTTCAGCAAGAACTGTTTACTCGTACGGAGTTCAGAATAAATCTACGAGGACAACTAAATGCTGCTCTTGAAAAGCATCAATTTGTTTTACATTATCAGCCTAAAGTACAACTGCCAGATAATAATATTGTTGGTGTGGAAGCACTAGTACGTTGGTTACACCCCAAAGAGGGGTTGTTAATGCCTAACATGTTTATAGATATTATTGAACAAAGCATGTTTGTACACGAATTTACACGGTACATGTTATTGCAGGCTATCATTCAATGTCGTGAGTGGTTAAACAATGGCATAGAGTTACCAATAGCAGTGAATATTTCACCTTACAACTTAATGGACCCTGAGCTAGTCGGCTATCTCTGTGATCTATTAAAACATTATAAAGTTCCAGCTGCGCTGATTGAAATTGAACTTACCGAAAATGCCAGTATGGTAAACATCGATAAAACACGTGAGGTTTTTTTACAATTAAAAAAATTGGGTGTGAAATTGTCAATTGATGATTTTGGAACAGGTATGAGTTCATTAGCTTATATTAAACATTTAGATGTGGATTATATTAAGATTGATCGCTCGTTTATTATTGATGTTGTAACAGATAGCAGAGACGAAGCTGTGATTTCTGGTTTGCTAGTGTTATGTCAAAAGTTAGATAAATTAACTATTGTTGAAGGTGTGGAAACAATTGAGCAAGCTAATAAATTGGCTAGTTTAGGTTGTACCTTAGCTCAAGGCTACTTATATAGTAGGCCGTTATCGGCAGAAGGAATAGTTAGCTTATTAAGCAAACAGAAAGTCGAAACTGATAATGAAATTATAAATATTAATTAATGCGTTAGTGTTCACTATGACGAAACATTTTCGTTATTAAAATCTTAACTGTTACATTATTAAAAAAACAATGGAAGTTTAGATTATTAGCTTAAATATCAATACATTAAGTGGGTGGTCTATCTAGCCTTATCTAAAGTTTTCGTAAGTTGACGGCTAAAATTATAAGACATGATAGGGTTTTCTGTTTTACCTCGTCTTAGCAGTTCATTGAAATGGCTGATTTCGTAATTATAACCCTTGGTTTTACAGTCAAAGTTTATAGTTTCTTCGTTTGTGTCGTTAATTAATGTGACAGTTGTCGGGCCGTGAAAGCCATTGTTAATTTTAATTACGCCGTATTCGCAATAAAACACAGCTTCACCGGGAGTAGATTCTAACAATGTCGATTTTAATAATGCTGTCGCATTGTTATAGCTAAACTCCATAATGTAGGAAGAATCTACTCCGTTATCAAAAAAAGAATAAAAACAAAAAAGATTGAAGACGGGCTTCATCAATAATGATCGTTTTCGCTTTGAAACGACATCAAGCTTTTATGGAGATACATCAGCTTTATCTGATTTCCATGCCTTGAGGTCTATTGACTCAAGGGCTCCATAGTCTTCAAAGCTGCGCTTGAGTATACATAATGATTAAATAGTTAGCGAAAGTAACACTTGATTAGATACGATTAATATCGTTGAAAGTACCAAAGTAACCATCGCTGGAATTGCGTCTTTAATCGTATCGAATCTCAGGTGAAAGTAAATTGCGCCAATTGAAGTGAATGCAATCATTATGGAACCAACGCCATTTAAGAGTTCGTTGCTTAAATAAATTGAGCTGATCAACAATAAGGCTGCGGCTAGCTCAGCTATCCCAATCAATAACATCTGTAGGCGGTTTAATCCGTATTTTTTGAAAAAAGCTAATTGGGATTCGAAGATAAATTTTTGCCAGCCCAATATTTTAATCGAACTTGCGAAGATGAAAAAGAATGCTAAAAGTATAGTAAGTATGATCATGTTTTGATTCCAAATATTATATATGATGCAATTTAATCATTCCTTAATTTGTAGTTAAATGGTATTTTTGTACTTATTAGTATTCCTATTTGGAATGTATGTGGATAAATTAAATTGTATAAAACTCTTTACCTGTATTGCTCGTTTAGGTAGCTTTACTCGAACTGCTGACGACCTAAATATGACACAAGGGGCCGTTAGTAAGAGAATTGCTTGGCTAGAAAATGAACTTGGATTCAAGCTCTTTCACCGTACCTCGCGTAAAATTAGTCTTACTAGCGCAGGGGAAGAATACTTAAGCTATTGTCATGTTTTGATTGAACAGATGACACATACAGAGCAACGGCTTAAAAATGAATTAAGCAAAGTTGTCGGTAATTTAAAAATATCAGTGCCCACAGCTTTCGCCACACAAAAGCTAGCCGCACCTCTTGGGAAATTTCTATCCCTGTATCCCGATGTCACGGTTAATATCTCAGTCAATGATAAGCTGGTCGATCTCTATAGAGATGACATTGACATTGCTATCCGAGCGTCGCACCTTAAAGATTCTGGTTTGAAAGCCAAGAAACTGCTTGAGCATGAGCTTTGTTACTTCGCATCGCCCGGATACTTAAAACAATATGGGACACCAATAAATGTTAGAGATATAAAAGAGCATTCATGTATTACTTATTCGCTGAGCAATCCATCTAATATTTGGTTATTAAATAATGAAAAATTTGTCGTTAGAGAAGCTATATCCTCTGATAGTCCAGAAATGATTGTTAGCATGGCGTTATTAGGCCATGGTATTGCTGCCATGCCTAAATGGATGGTGCAAGGCAACATTGAGAACAATGAACTTATTGAGATATATTCAGATCTTCCAAAGAGTTCGCTTCCTATGTATGCGGTATACAAGAGCAGTGAGCATCTGCCGTTTAGAATTAGAGCATTTATTGATTTTTTAACTGATTATTTTCAACGAAGCACACTAGTAAGCGATTAAATAAGTTCTTCGAAAGCCATAAATTTTATGTTAATGACTATTACGGTGGCAAGTTGGCTGCCTGATATACTTAAACCGCAAGTAGTAGGAACACTCTCGATTTTCTATCTAGGAGATTTGATAAAACATTGTTTTTGTTCTAAATGAGAGACAAATTTTATTATGTTAAGAATTTGGCTAAGCGTTAATTAAAATCCATGTAAGATGGCTCTTCCAATTTTAATAGGTCAATAAATTTTCTAACTTTAGGTATATTGATGATATCTCGGTGAACAAGGATCCAAGTGTTAACTTCCCAATGCTGATCAGTTTCCAATACTTGCAATTGATTATTATTTTGGACAGCTTCCTTTGTTGTAACGCCAATACCAGCACCCGTTTGCAATGCGTAATTCAGAATTTGTTGTGAGGTACTAGATACCGATATATTTTCCGCTAAAGCATGGTTATGTATCCATTCATTCCATGGGATATGCGCTAACCTTTCCGAATTAGCGACAAACTTGTGCTTATTAAAATTTTCCGGTGTAGGAAGCCCATGCATATCGATATATTTTTGATGAGCGCACAGAACCAATTCAATTTTCATAAACGGAATAACAATATTATCTAAGGTATTTGGCTTTTCGCCAGTACGTATTGCTAGATCAGCCTCGCCATATTCAAGATCATACTTTCTTATGTCGCCAATAATTTCAAACTTAACTTGTGGGTAGAGTGCTTGGTACTTTGTTATCGCTGGAAATATCAGTTGTGCTAACTCATTAATACAAGTGACTTTGAGCGTTCCTTCTAAAACATCTTCCTTACTTTTGGCTTTATTGGCAAATTGAGTCAGCTGAACATCCGTTATTTCACCTAGTCGCATAACTTCTAAACCAGCTTCTGTTGGAATGTACCCTTTGTCATTTCTTTGAAATAACTTAACACCTAAGCTTTCTTCTAGTACATCAATTTGGCGCATGACTGTCGAGCGATGTATACCCAAATCTTCTGCTGTGGCACTTAGTGTGCCGAATTTTGCCAGTCGATAAGCCGTTTTAAACTCTGTCCATTTGTCCATATAACCACCGTGTTGCGTATTTGCGCATATGTGTACCATATTCACTCATTCAAAGCATTATAGCAACAATTTAATATGGACCTATTACTTAGATTGAAAGCAGGAATGACGATGAAAACACAAGTACTTATTATTGGTGGTGGTTTTGCTGGTGTAGCAACAGCGCAAAAACTTGAAAAACAGGGTATTGAAACGACCCTTGTTGATAGAAAAGATTACTTCGAAGTGACTTATGCCGTATTGAGAGATGTCGCTGCGCCAGAGAAAACTAATGGACAAGCACGTCAATATTATCAAGATATTTTGAAAGGTAACTTTATACAAAGCGGCGTTAAAACATTAAATAAAACCACAGCTTTGTTAGAAAATGGTGACACCGTACGTTTTGAGAAAGTTGTTATTGCTTCTGGCTCTAGATATCCGAGTTTACCTCTTGCAAAGTCTTTAGAATCAACTCAGTTAACAACCCGTGTTGAAGAGCTTAAAAGCCATAATAGTAAGTTACGCTCAGCTTCTCATGTACTCATTATTGGTGGTGGCGTTGTAGGTGTTGAGCTTGCGGGTGAAATTGCTTACGCAATGCCTAAAACGAAAGTAACACTTGCACATAACAGCGATACTTTACTCAATGGCTTTAAAGAAAAAGCACAGAATAAGGCATTAAAACAGTTAACTGACTTAGGTGTTATTGTTGAGTTTAATACCCGCTATAAAGAAAATGATGAAGTCTATACTGATGAAAACTCGGGGAGATATATTAACCCTGATGTTGCATTTGTTGCCATTGGCACTATGCCAAATAACGATTTTTTACAGCAAAATTTTTCCCATATTCTTAATGAAAAAGGCTTAGTTAACGTTGACAGTAATCTTGCGGTTGACGGTCAACCAAATTTTTACGCCATTGGAGATATAGCAGATGTAGGTGAAGCAAAACTAGGCTATTTAGCGCTAGAGCAGGGCAAGTATCTTGGCAAAGCGCTGGGAAAAACATTTAAAGGTAAGCCAACTAAAGCGTATAAAAGAAATCCATTTATGGCCTTGGTACCGACAGGACAGAAGACTGGCGTAGTACAGCTTCCTTTTATGGTGTCAACATGGAAAGGATTGGTAAACATGAAACAAAAAGATTTGTTTATCAGCAAAACCTATAAAGAATTCGCAAAATAACCTTCCATTTATTCAGTTTTCTAGTTATCAGTGAAATAGAGGAATACAGCAATGAAACACTTTGAATCAATAATATCTTCAGTATCTCATGCAATGGGATCTTTTTCCGTAAACAGGGTTATGCCACAACAAGCAATGACACCCGTTGGTGCATTTGTATTCCTTGACCATTTTGATATTCGTGCAACGCCTGAGCAGCTGCCAAAACCGGATGGTAAACTTGCTCATCCGCACAGAGGAATTGCGACGCTAACGTATTTGTTAACAGGTGAAATTACCCACATAGATAGTTATGGGCATAAGGGAACGGTTGATTCAGGAGGTGTTCAATGGATGAAAGCAGGCAAGGGCATAATTCATGATGAGTGGGCTAAACCTATCGACAATAAACTTATTGGATTGCAATTTTGGTTAAACCTTAGTGCAAAAGGAAAAGCTGAAAGCCCTGCGTATAAAGCCATATCGAGTGAGCAGTTGCCGGTTGTTAACATTGGACAATTAGGCAGTATATTAAAGGTTATTATCGGTAAATATAAAAATAGTAGCTCTGATATACCAGTAGAGTCACGACAGTCGTTATTTCATCTTAGTTTAAAATCTGGTGATAAAATTCATTTAGCGCTTAATGAAAACGATCAATATGCGGCATTTCTAGCTGATGGGTTAATAGAAATTTCAGGCGAAGAGTTGCAAGCTTCACAGCAAGGCTTTTTAAGAAATGGCGTTAAAGCCGTTTCAATCGTAGCAAAAGAAGATAGCGAACTATTTGTTTATGGTGGTGAAAAGTACCAAGAGCCTATTGTCTCTGGTGGCCCATTTATCATGAATAGTGAGCAAGAAATGGCAACAGCTTTTAAAGACTATCAACAGGGAAAATATCGGGCAATAGACTACAGTGCAATTTAGTCAACGAGCTGAGACTAAGCAGTTTTAATTATAAAGGCTGCTTTGTCAGAAGAGCTGTTTATTTCACGATGCATTCAGTCTAACTCTTTGCTTGCACGCCGATAAAGGATGTTATATTTGATCAATTGCTATTCCGTTAACTCAATCTCAGTACTAAACTTTACTGTTCGTAAAGACACTGAACTATGGAACTTACGGATATTTAAATCAGTATGCAAAACACGCTCGACAAAATGCTCATAACCTTGAATGTCTTTCACCTTTACTACCAACATAAAGTCGTAGTTGCCTGAAATTTGGTAGCATTGCGTTACTTCAGGGGCTTCTAATATCGATTTTCTGAACACTTGATAAATGTCGGCCCTGTCTCGCTCCATTTCTACAGATACAATTAAGGTCATGGCATTGCCTGCCAGTTCAGGATTGATGATGGATACATCACCAACGATAACTTTTTCTTCTCTCAGTCGCTTTACACGTTTTAAACATGCGGGAGGGGATAAGCCAACCAATTCTGCCAATTCAAGGTTTGGAATGCGATTATTTTTTTGCAAAATGATTAATATTTTTTTATCAATTCGATCTGTTTTCATAATTTCTATTTATGTTGTTTTTATGTCTTTATATTTCTTTATTGTCCATAAATAACAAATTTTACACGTCAATACTATCAAAAAAGAAAATCTTAATGTTTCGTTTGTATGTAAAATTAGCCCATAAAACTCACGTAAGTGGAATAAGTAAATGCAAGCTGTTCAAATATTTTTTAAGGAATTAACACGAGATATTTTCGATGTTACTTTTACTCTCTTCAAGATAATGATCCCTATCATCATTATTATCAAAGTCATCGAAGAAATGGGCGGTATAGTGCTACTAAGTGAGTGGCTCAGCCCAATTATGGAATTAGTCGGCTTACCCAAAGAACTCGGCTTAGTTTGGGCGACGACTATGCTAACCAACATATACGCCGGTTTGATTGTTTTCGTTAATCTAGACATGCCGCTAACGGTTGCTCAGGTATCGATACTAGGTAGCATGATGCTCCTTGCTCATTCTTTACCAATTGAAACTGCGATTGCTACGAAAGCCGGTGTTAACCTTTTCGCTACACTTGTTATTCGAATTGGGGGAAGCTTGTTACTTGCTTGGTTATTAAACATCAGCTACCAATTTGGTGATTTTTTGAACCAGCCAGCAATAACGCTATGGCAAGTTGAAACTTCCGTTGATACTGGTTATTTAGGCTGGGGCCTGGAACAAATCAAAAATTTCGGAGTGATTTTTGTCGTTATAGCAGCTTTATTATTTGCACTTAAATTATTGAAGATTTTAGGTGTAGAGAAGTTGATGGCTATATTACTTAGACCGTTATTGAAAATTTTAGGTATTAGTAAAGAAGCCACTAACCTGACCATTATCGGTATTACTTTGGGCTTATCTTTTGGTGGCGGCTTATTAATTGGCGAAGCGAAACGGGGTCATATTGCAGCACGAGATGTTTTTACCGCGATAATGCTGCTTAACCTACTTCATAGCCTGATAGAAGATACCTTGCTTATCATGCTGATTGGTGCTGATTTCTACACTATTTTCTGGGGACGATTAGTGTTTTCGGTATTAGTTGTGGCACTTGTTGCACAACTTACTAAACGCTTAGACGACCAGTTCTGCAAACGTTACTTTTATCGAAGTGTCGCTCAGTAATTTGCAAATACTTAGTGATTGAAGGCAATTGAAAGAGTAGTCACTTATTAATGATTAACTGAGCATATTTAAACTCGAACTTAGGTGTAAATTTATTACTTATTATATGCTCTAATGCGTGATGTATAGGCTAGTGTTATCGCCAGCGAAATGACTGAACTTATTGGTTATATTTCTGATTAATAAGGTTTTACTTGCTTGAGAATATATTTAATTTCTTTTACTACTGCATTAGGTTCGTAGTAATAAATATTATGTTCACTGGTATTAGCAAAGCGAATTTTACGATTAACAGACAAGTTATGCATATCATCAATAGCCTTTTTATACATGGTTTTCATTCTATCCCAAACCATCGGGTGCCAATTTTTTGGTGATTCTCCACCATTCCAAATACCATCTTTAGCCCATAGCAGTACAAAAGGTTTTTCCCCAAAATCGTTACTGTTTTTTATTAACTTGGCGGTCGCACTTAAATTTATTTTTTCAGGGTTTTGTGATGGATTATTCCAACTCGCCAATTCTGCAATTCGCCTTTCTTCGAAAGTTTTAGTGTAGTGTTCTTCATTTTTATTCCATTTGGCCATGTTGTTATAAAACATGCCATATTGAGAGGGATCTACAAGCAAAATACCTTTAACTTCATCAGAATATAAATGGTTAAAAAGTTTAATCGGGTACGAGCCAAACGAATGACCAACCATGATATATGGCGGTGAGATGTTCGCAGAGTTTAATAATGAATGAAGCTGTGAAACTGCTATATTTAAATCATAGTCATTAGTAAAAGCGTCACTCTTGCCAGTATTTGCTCGGTCGTAGACACAGATTCTATTTTTTCTATGCACAGTTTGGATTACTTCTTCCCACTTTCCGTTTGAACCAGCTCCACCAAAACCAGAATGCACGATAATTGTAGGAGAGCCAACGCCATAACATGCTAAATATAATTCCACACTATCCGCTTTAAATTTTCCACTAATAGTTGGTGTCAGCTTCTCCTGACTAAAAGCCAAAGAGGTTGTACAAAAAATAAACAGGGTAATGATAAAACTTTTCATGTAATTTCCTTCTGTTTTATGCTGTGATTACAACTGTAATGATAAAGATTACAGTTGTAATTCTTGTTGTCAATATTTGTTTTTTTCATCGCCTGCTTAATGAGCTTAATTAGGCTTTATTTGAATTATATGGACTATTGGGCATATATAAGCACATCACTAAATATCAAGCCCAACGATATGCTCAGCTAAAAAATCTAAGAAAACTCGCGTTTTTGGCGAGATCAGATCTCGTTTCAAATAAATGGCGTAGGTTGCACTGAGTTCTTCGTAAGGGCTGAAAACATGTTCAGGCATTACTTGGATTATCGTGCCATCGGCTAACTCGTTCTTAATCGCCCAAAAGGGCATTAATGCTAGTCCGCTACCATTTAGCACCAGTTGCTTTTGACCGTTTACCGAGTTAACTGAAATTGTTTTATTTATAATTAGTCTAGTTCTTTCTTTAGCCATTAAATACCAATCTTTCCAACGTGAATAACCGTATCGAATACATTGATGGTCTACTAAGTCTTCAGGAGTATGAGGTGTACCGTTACTAACTAAATACTGTGGGCTGGCGCATAATAAAAAGTTATTAAAAGCTAATCGCTTTGCAATCATCGTTGAATCAGGTAATCGACCACTACGAATGGCGATATCAATATTCTCTTCGACAAGGTCGACAACGCGCTCGGTTAGCTCTAGTTTTATATCAATATCGGGGTACAACGACATAAACTTGGCAATAAGTGGCAGCACAACACTTTCGCCAAACCCTACGGTCATGCTTATTTTAAGTTTACCGCTTGGCTTTTCTTGTAAATCATTAACGACTCTTTTGGCTTCGTCAAACTCAGATACAATGCGCTGAGAAAACTCATAGTATTTGTAACCAGCTTCAGTTAGCCCTGTGTTTCTCGTGGTTTTATTCAAAAGGCGAACGCCAAGCTCCTGTTCAAGAGTAGCTAGCTGCCGAGAAATAGAAGAGGGCTGCACATCAAATATTCTGCTGGCCTGTGAGATGCTACCCGTCTCTACCACGCAGTTAAAATACAATAACCGATTCAGTGAACTCATTATTTTCCTATATAGCCTTGCTGTTAACTAAATTTACATTCGTATTACGTTAAATTTAACTTGGTGTTGCTTAAAAGGCAAAGGTAATTTGCTATTTAGGTTGTTGGTTGCTCTATTGGCATGTAATAGAATGGCCCCACTGAAACGAATTATCAAATCAACAGAGAAATAAAGAGTAAATATTATGAAAGCAATGATCATTAAAGAAATTGGCAGCACAGATGTTTTTCAATTGGCGGAGAAAGCAAAACCTGTTGCTAAACCAGGCCATATGGTTGTAGAAGTAAAAGCAAGCAGTGTAAACCCGATTGATACTATGCTTCGCTCAGTTGAGTTGCCTTGGTCAAATAACTTACCAGAGGTACTACACGGTGATGTTGCAGGCATTGTTACTGAAATAGGCACAGACGTTACCGACTTTAACGTTGGCGATGAAGTTTACGGTATGGCTGGTGGTGTTAATGGTGTCGATGGCGCTTTGGCTGAGTTTATGTTGGTTGACGCTCGATTAATGGCCCAAAAACCAAAAACATTAACAATGAAGCAAGCTGCAGCACTACCGTTAGTTGCCATTACTTCATATGAAGCACTTGTTGAAAAAATGAATGTTCAACCAGGTGATAATGTACTTGTTCATGGCGCAACAGGCGGCGTTGGTCACATTGCGGTTCAGTTGGCAAAAGCGCTCGGTGCCAATGTAACTTCAACTTACTCTCCAGCTAATGAAGCATTAGCTAAAACAGTGGGTGCAGATAACTTAGTTGATTACACCTCAGAATCTGTTTCAGACTACGTACGGGCATATACTGACGGTGTTGGTTTTGACAAAGTTTTTGATACAGTTGCAGGTGATAATATAGAAAAATCATTTGAAGCAGCTAAGTTCAATGGCCATGTAGCAACGATTTTACCGATTGCTGATCCACTACAAATCGCGCTTAAAAGCTTATCGTTTCATAGCATTCTAATGCTTATTCCATTATGCCATGGCATTAATCATTCATCACACGGCCGTATTCTTACTGAGATTGCCGCGCTTGTTGATGCCGGTAAGATTATCCCGATTCTTGATGAACGTAGTTTCTCAATATGGGAAGTAGCTAAAGCACATGATTTACTAACGTCAGGTAAAGCGGTAGGGAAGATAACCTTAACTGCCTAAGCTTTTGCTTTTACAGGCGCTAAATGATTGTTAGCGCTTTTTTCAATGATTATTTGATAATTGAAGTGATAGTGTTGGCATGGATTAATATCGTTTGGCTCAGCACCAGTTGATAAATTAAAAAGCAAAGTGCTAGGTGCTGACTTACCGGTAAAACATTCTAAAGCCATGTTAATAAATTGCTTTTATTAAATTTAGGAGTGTCAATTAACAGCATATATAGAATCGACTCAGCTTGCACAACAGTGTATTGCTAAATATTATTTTAGTCAGTATTAATGCATCTAGTATAAGGGGGTATTTTTTATAAGTTTCTGAGCAATGTTTATTTTACTTCGCTGAAATAAGATTACTGAATAACCTCAGAAATCACAGTATAATTCTGGTAATAGCGCGATAAATATTTAAAGGTAGTTAAAGTTTCGTATGATAGAGCAAAAGCATTATTCTGAATTAGCCATTAAGCAGATCCCCCTAACTGAAGATAGTTTGCGAAACTCGATGAAAAGTGAGCCAGTAAAAGAGCGTTCAGTTGTTAATCATGAAATAGATCAAGCAGCACCTAAAATTGTGCTTGCGACACTAAATGCTAGGTACTTTCATACCAGTTTTGGCTTACGTTACCTTTATGCTAATTTAAGTGAGTTACAGCAATTTTGTGAAATTAAAGAGTTTATCATTCAAACTCGTGCCATTGATATTGTTGAGCAAATTTTAGCCGAAAAACCTGATATTGTCGGCTTTGGCGTTTATATCTGGAATATTGTTGAAACTACTGATGTGGTTAGCTTATTAAAAGTGATCGCGCCTGAAATCAAAATTGTTTTAGGTGGGCCTGAAGTGAGTTATGAAACTGAGCAGCAAGCCATTGTTGCCAGTGCCGATTATGTTTTAACTGGTCCGGCAGATTTAAGTTTTTATCAACTGTGTAAAGACATTATCAACAATATGCCACCAGATAAAAAAGTACTGAATTCCAAACCTGTTGAACTGAAAGAACTAGCTTCACCTTATCAGTATTATACTGATGAAGATTTACAACAGCGTTTGCTTTATGTTGAAGCGTCACGCGGTTGCCCATTTAAGTGTGAATTTTGCTTATCGTCGTTGGATAAAAATTCGGTACCATTTGAAATAGAATTATTCCTTGAGCAAATGGAAGTTCTCTACCAACGTGGCGCGCGTAATTTTAAATTTATTGATAGAACCTTTAATTTAAACATTAACACCACCATGCGAATCATGCAGTTTTTTTTAGACAGAATGACTGATGATCTTTATTTGCATTTTGAAGTTGTGCCGGATCATTTACCGAGAAAACTAAAAGAGTTATTGGCTCAGTTTCCTGATGGGAGCTTACAGTTTGAAATTGGTATTCAAACCTTTAACATTGAAGTACAAAAGAATATCAGCCGTAAGCAAAACAATGCTAAGTCAAAGGAGAATTTACTGTGGTTAAGGGATAACACGTCGGCCCATATTCATGCTGATCTTATTTTTGGTTTACCTGGCGAAACCTTCGAGACCTTCAAAGATAGCTTCAACCAACTTTATCATTGTCGCCCACATGAAATTCAAATGGGTATTTTGAAGCGTTTGAAGGGTAGCCCAATCATTAGACACACTGAAGCGTTTGATCTGCGTTTTAATCCGTTGCCACCTTTTAATATACTTAGTACAGATAGGGTCAGCTTTGCAACCATGCAACGTATTAATCGCTTTGCACGTTATTGGGATATGATTGGCAATTCCGGGCGCTTTAAATACGCCTTACCACATATATTGTCAGATGAACCATTCGATAACTTTATGGCGATTACAGAGTGGATTTTTAATAAAACAGGACAAATTCATAAAATTAGTCTGAAAAAGCAATTTGAGCTTATCTCGCAAGCCGTAGAAGCGTTATATCCAGAAAAGCATCAGCTAGTGATTAAAAAAATTGCAGAAGATTATGAGGCCGCAAAATTAAAAAGTTTGTTTAGTAGCTTAAATCTTTACGCTGTTTCGCAAGTCAAAGCCGTCAGTAAAAATAAGGCATTAAAGCGCCAGCAACAACATATGAGTTAACAAGAAATAAATCAATAAGCTATTCACAAGTGTAGTTTTAAAACTTGTGAATAGTGCTTTGTAGGTTTACCATCGTTAATGGTTTGGGCGCTTTATTCGTTTAACAACGAGATAAAGAAGCTCATTTCTAAGGCTTTTTCTTTTAAACTTTTAAAGCGCCCTGATGCACCACCATGGCCAGCATCCATATCAGTCTTAAATAATAGTAAGTTATCATCAGTTTTAAACTCACGCATTTTTGCTACCCATTTCATCGGTTCAAAGTATTGTACTTGTGAGTCGTGCAGCCCAGTCGTAACCAAAATATTAGGGTAGGTTTGGCAACTGATATTATCGTATGGTGAATAAGCTAAAATATCTTGATAAGCTTTAGCTTCATTCGGATTACCCCATTCATCATATTCATTGGTGGTGAGGGGAATGGTTTCATCTAGCATAGTGGTTAACACATCTAGAAATGGTACATGCGCGCCAATACCCAGGTATAGCTCTGGTGCTTGGTTTATCACTGCGCCCATCAGTAAGCCGCCAGCACTGCCGCCGGTGGCAAATATTTTATCTTTAGCGCCGTAACCTTGCTCTACTAATGCTTTTGTAACATCAATAAAGTCATTAAAAGTATTCTGTTTATATGCCATTTTGCCAGTGTCGTACCAGTGTCGTCCTAGCATTTCTGAGCCACGAACATGAGCGATAACGTAGACAAAACCCCTGTCAAGTAAGCTTAACGTTCCACTTGAAAAATTAGGATCTATGGTGACGCCGTAGGCACCGTAACCGTATTGAAGTAGAGGATTAACGTTATCTTTTTTAAAGCTATCGCTTCGATAAACAAGTGATACAGGCACTTCTACGCCATCGCGTGCAGTAATAAATAAGCGCTCTGATTGATAATTATCTTTATTAAAACCACCTAATACTTTTTGCTGCTTTAGTAGTTTTCGCTCACCTGTTGCTAAGTCAAACTCAAATAAAGATCCTGGTGTTGTTAAGCTTGAATAATATAACCTTGCGATGGTACTGCTCGGCTCTGGATTATCGTCAAGACAAGCAAAGTAACATGGATCATCAAAGGATAAGGGATACTGTTGACCAGAATTTTCACCAACAGTGGTATGAACAATAAAACGTATTTGACCATGCTCACGCTCGGTTACTACAATGAAATTTTTGAATAGTTCAATACCTTCAAGTAATACATCTTTTCTGTGTGGCACAACTTCTTGCCAGTTGTTGATATCGTTAATCTGATCAAGCGCAACTTTCATTACCTGAAAATTTTTAGCTTGGTAGTTAGTGACAATATAGAAATAATTTCCCATTTTGTCTGCGTGATATTCATGTTGCTCTCGATAAGGTAGTAGTTCAATAAAATCGCCATCAGCTTTATCAGCGCTGAGTACTAAGTAATGCGTTGATTCAGTGGCGTGTAAGCAAATATAAATTTGTGAGTCATCTCTGCTCTTATCTAAACTAATATAAAAACTATGATCCTCTTCTTCATAAACCAACACGTCATCAGCTTGTGGTGAGCCTAATTTATGACGATAAACTTGTGTGCCTAATAACGTTTCAAGATCTTTCTTGACATAAAATACAGTTTTATTATCGTTGGCCCAAACCACTTGTCCTTCAGTTTCCTCAAGGACATCGGTTAAATAAGCATCTTGTGTATCAGAAGGTTGGTTTAAGTCTTTAAAAAAGATGCTGTAAATGCGACGGCTGTCAGTATCTTCCGATATTGACATTATTTGATCATTAGGGCTGAGTGATAAATCACCTAAATCATAAAACTCATGGCCTTTTGCGCGTTCATTAACATCTAATAGCAAAGTTTTATTGTTGCCAGAAAAGCTTGTTGCTCGGTAATAATTTGAAAACTCTTGCTCACCACTTATTTCACTGTGATACCAGTATTTACCGTCTTTGGTTGGCACAGAATTATCGTCCTTAACAATTCTACTTTTAAGCTCATTGAAAAGTAATTCTTGCAAAGATTCTTGCTCGGCTAGTACCGCATCGGCATAATTATTCTCATCATTGAGGTGCGCTAGTACTTGTTTGTCACTACGCTGATCATCGCGCATCCAATAATAATTGTCCACTCGTTGGTGATCATGCTTGGTCATTTTATGTGGGATTTTCTTCGCTATTGGCGCAGTAATGTTGTTGTTTGATGAGCGTAAAGATGCTGGCACTAAGTACTCCTATTTGAATGATGTTGCAATTAAAGTTCAGGATAAATTTTAATATGTAAGTTTATCGATTTTTGGCAATTTTAGTTAGTTATTTTTGCTAAAAACAAACCTAGGTACAGGTTTGCAATTTAATGTTCGAGCCATGCTTTAGATCAAACTTTTTATCAATTCATCATGTTAAAAAATAACTAACTAATTAAAGGAGAACATCATGAGTTCAACATTTTATATGCCATCTTTAAACGTCATGGGCAGCGGTAGCGTAGCAGAAGCGATTAACTATATAAAAGAGCAAGGATTTAAGCAGGGATTAGTTGTTAGCGATGAAGTATTAAATAAAATTGGAGTAGTAAAAAACTTCACTGATTTACTGGATAAAGCACAAATTAGTAGTATCGTATTTGATAAAGCACAGCCTAACCCAACAGTGGGCAATGTTAATGATGGCTTAGCGCTACTAAAACAACATGATTGTGATTTTGTTGTCTCTTTAGGCGGCGGCTCGCCGCATGATTGCGCTAAAGGTATTGCCTTAGTTGCCAGTAATGGTGGGAAAGTTGCTGATTATGAAGGGGTTGATCAATCTAGAAAACCGCAACTGCCATTAATAGCTATTAATACGACTGCAGGTACAGCATCGGAAATGACACGTTTTGCGATTATTACGGATGAAAAACGTCACGTAAAAATGGCCATTGTTGATAAACATACCACGCCAGTATTATCTGTTAATGATCCCTCTTTAATGGCGGGTATGCCAGCTTCATTAACGGCTGCCACTGGTATGGACGCATTAACGCATGCGATTGAAGCATATGTTTCTACCGCTGCAACACCTATTACCGATGCAGTGGCATTAAAAGCTATTGAGCTTATTCAAGAAAATTTATTGACAGCGGTCGATAATGGCGAAAATATTGTTGCAAGAGAACAGATGGCTTATGCCCAATTTATGGCCGGAATGGCATTTAATAATGCCTCATTAGGTTATGTTCACGCGATGGCTCACCAGTTAGGAGGTTTTTATGACTTACCGCATGGCGTTTGTAATGCCGTGTTATTGCCACACGTACAGCGTTACAACGCACGAGTATGTCCTAAACGTTTAAAAGATATAGCTCGCAGTATGGGCGTTGATGTGCTTTCCATGTCAGCAGAGCAGGGGGCAAATGCTGCCATTAGCGCTATTGAAAAGTTAGCTAAGCAAGTCGGTATTCCTGCGGGCTTAGAAGTTTTAGGTGTTAAAGTTGATGATATTTCATTATTGGCTGATAACGCTTTAAAAGATGTTTGTGGCCTAACTAACCCTAAACAAGCAAGCCACGAAGAAATCTGTCAAATTTTCCTTGCTGCGATGTAGACCTAAGCAAGCAGGAATGTCGTGAGATATGACTTATAGATAAAAACTTAAAGCAGGCCTGTTACGAAAATAACAGGCTTTTCATTTGTTAGTTTTACTACAACCATCTATTGATGGCCATATTATTCATACAATATGGCCTATTTCAAAGTGTTTTAAGCTAATATATGTCAGTATTTATGCGGGCATACATCCCTTAATTTATTTTCAAGGTTACTTAATGAACAGTATTGATTTATTTGTAAAAAACTGGGGTAGTAAAAACGCTATGGTGCCTATTAATAGCAATGATATTGCCGAGCTCGAAGCTAAATTTGAAGCCGTATTACCAGATGCTTATAAATATTTATTAACCACTTATGGCTTGGTGCACTCGCCCAATGTATTAACCAGAATTTGTGACTTAGGTGTTGATGTTTCTGAGGTACAAGATTTTTTAAGTTTGGATGACGTATTTTCATTATCTAAACTTTATGAAATGACGGGAATGGAACAAGGCCATATTTTGTTTGCCTCTGACTGTAAGGGCAACATGTTTTGTTTTAAACTCAGCAACTGTAGAGCCGAGCACGAAGATTCACCTGTATGGTTTTTTAACCAGGGATTATGTACTGTGCAAAAGGTCTCAGACTCTTTTTCGCAATGGCTCGATGAATTTAATAATCTTTAAGTGGTCAATTGTGCCGCTTCAAAAACACTTGTTTTAAAGGCGAATAACTCACTAGTCACTTACCTCAGCAGCGCAGAAAGTACTATCCAATAAACTTAATAGCCATTGATGTAATGGATTGTTGTTTGAACGCGGATGCCAGGCAACAATAACATCGAACTTTGGTGGGTTTTGCTCGAGCTCAATCGGTACTAATTTAGGGTCAGGTAATAGTCTTGATGGCAAAAAGGCAATGGTGTTGGTTGCGTCAATAATGGCTGATGCTGCAGAGAAGCTTGGCACTGACATTAGTATATTTCTTTTTATGCCTTTTTTGCCAAACCAAGAATCGTGTGAGCCTTTTAAATTAGGCCTTGAAGGTGAAATAACAATTTGTGGCAGCTGCGCTATTTCTAGTAAGCTGTATTTCTTACCACGATAAATTGAATGCTGTCCCGTTACACAAACATGGTGATCTTCAAATAAACGTTTGTTCGGATAGTTTTCAGGAATAAATTCAGGGAAGGTGAATACCAGATCAAGTTCGCCCGTTACCATCAATTGGTTTAAATTATCTGATTCAAAATCCCTGATGATAACCTTCAAGTTCGGCGCTAAGTTATTTACTTGTGTTAGTAGCATCGGCAGAATAGTGACAAGCGCATAGTCTGAGGAACTTATCTGTAATATTCCTGAAAGCTCGGCAGGGTTAAACTTTTCACCGGTTATTAAAGTGTCGATATCTGCCAGTATTTGATTTACCTGATGCTCCATGTTTTCTGCAACTTGCGTAGGAATAACGCCATTACTGGTGCGTATAAACATTTCATCATCAAAACTATGTCGCAATTTTTTCAGTTGTTCACTAATCGCCTGTTGAGTTAAGCCCATAATATTAGCGACTTTCGACAAGTTTCTTTCTTGTAGCAATAACTGTAAAACCCGCAGTTGTTTAATGTCCAGTCGATGGATACCACTCATTTTTGTATCTCTAACAAGTTTATATTGTTTTTAATTGTATTGAAGAGAGCTTAGCATACATCCCATCAAGTTTATCCGTTATTTACCGAGCTTAATTGGGAGTTAATATGTTTTTGAAGTCAGCAGAGCAGCATCAGTTAGCAATTACCGCTGAAATTAATTACATCAAAGCAAATACTCAAGCGACCTTTGATTTATCCACCATCAAAAAAAGTGCCGATAAACTTACCGAGCAAGTCGATAAACGCATGGTGGATATCGTCAATGCTCGATTATTAACAAAAGTGCCAACACTAAATGAAGATGGCTTTGGCTTGGTTGCCAATGAATACCAAGTAACTGACTATTTTGATGACGCAGCCGTAAGCACTGAACTTTACCCGCAACTTATTAAACACCTAACTAATTTAACGCATGCCAGTCAGGGCATGGTATTTGACCATACGATTCGCTCGGTTGAAGATACGCTTAATCGCAGTGAAAAACGTTCGCCAATTCATACAGTACATAACGATTATATTGCGAGTTCAGCAAAAAATCGTTTGGATATTGAACTGGACAAACAAGGCCTCAAAGCCAGTGACTATCGTCATTATCAATTTGTTAATACCTGGATACCGTTAGTTGATGTAGTTTTAGATAGCCCACTTGCTTTTGTCGATGCTCGCACAGTTTCTGCAACGCAATCGCATGTGCTGCAGGTTGCATATCCTGATCGGATTGGTGAAATAGAAGGCTTTAGCTATAACCCAGAAAATCGCTGGTTTTACTTTCCCAAAATGACCTCAAAAGAGCAGCTTAATTTTAAAGTGTTTGATAGTGACGAAAGCAATAGCGTGAAGAGAATTCCGCATAGTGCTTTCTCACTACCTTCAGCAAATAAAATCTTAGAGAGGCGAGTCAGCATTGAGCTGAGAACTATTTTGCTATTCAGTGAGTAAGCCAAACTAACAAAGCTAAGAAAAGTTAAAAAGTAATTTGCCACATGAGTGGTGCTAACAATGTTGTATAGCGGTATCTGCATTGGAACTAATTTATTAATTACCGCGTTGATGATATTAACTTTATTTTGGAGCAGTAACACATGACATTTTCCCCACTATTTAAGCCAACAGCGCTTGGCCCTTACACCCTTAAAAACCGTATTGTATTACCACCATTAACCCGCTCTAGAAGTTCACAACCGGGTAATATTCCTAATGAGTTGATGGCTAATTACTATTCGCAACGTGCAGGCGCTGGTTTTATGGTAACGGAAGGCACGCAAATTGAACCAAGAGGGCAAGGCTATGCATGGACGCCTGGTATTCATAGTGCAGAGCAAGTAGAAGGCTGGAAGCAAGTAACAAAAGCGGTGCATGATCAAGGCAGTATTATTTTTTGTCAGTTATGGCATGTTGGCCGTGTTTCTCATACGTCATTACAACCAGACCAAGCAGCACCTGTTGGACCATCGGCAATAAAAGCTGATGCGGTTAAAGTGTTTATTGAAACTGCCCCTGAGCAAGGTGCATTGGCTGATCCAAGCGAACCACGTGCATTATCAACACGTGAGGTTGAAGAACTCGTGCAAATGTACAAGCAAGCGGCAATAAATGCTAAAGAAGCAGGTTTTGACGGTGTTGAATTACATTGCGCCAATGGATACTTAGTCAATCAGTTTATCTCTGAACATACTAATGACAGAACCGATAAATATGGTGGTAGTTTAGAGAATCGTTTACGGTTTTTAAAAGAAATTACCCAAGCAGTTGCAGAGGTGATGGGCGCCGACAAAGTAGGCGTAAGATTCGCACCATTATTCGAAAGTACTGATGAAGTGCGGGTTTATTTAGGTTTAGTCGAAAGCGATCCACATGCAACTTACATAGCAGCGATTAAAACACTCAATGATATTGGCATTGCTTATTTATCACTTGCTGAAGCTGATTGGGATAATGCTCCTGACTTGCCAGAAGGCTTTTACAAAGCAGTAAGAAATACTTTTGATGGCTTAGTGATGTATGCGGGTAAGTACACTCCTGAAAAAGCTTTGAAAATTTTAACGGAAGGTAATGGTGACATCTTTGGCTTTGGTCGCCCATTCATTGCCAACCCTGATTTACCAGAACGTATTAAAAATCAATGGTCATTAAATGATGTTGACCCAACAAGCATGTATGGCGGTACAGATAAAGGTTATACTGATTATCCTGTTTACGGGTAGCAAATTTAAAGTAGGGTGCGAGTTGAATTAGCGCGCGCCCAACGTATAGAAAGTAAACCAAACTAACCAAGTGTGATTGATATATTTCCCCTGCGTATTTTTAATATGTTTAAAAATAAAACTTCACGCTAACACTCTCCAAATGCTTTTATGGATCCCCCATTTTACAACTTGAAGGTTATCTTGAATAACAAGAATACTTTGTATTGGCCGGCAATAAACACTCAAATTGTGAAAATACTTTACAAATCGCAGTCTAATTTATTACTTTTATTTTGAAATTGTATGGATTACATTTTCTTTTGAAGTAATAATTACCTTTCAGTTATCCGTAGTACTTTCGTTAACTATCAACAACAAGGATTGTTAAATGCTGTTAAAAGACTTTCAGAGCACTAACATTTTGGGTTTGTCTATTCGAACATCAAACCAAGATGAAATGATACCCTCAGAAGCTAAAATAGGTGATTTATGGGCTCAGTTTTATAGTGAGTATGGAGGTAAGTTAACTGAAAAATCTAACGTTTATGGGGTATATACTGACTATGCGTCTGACTTTAATGGCCAGTATAGTGTTTATGCTGCCGCGGATACGTTGGATGCCAGTGATGAATTAATAGCATTAACCTTAAGTGCGGGCAAGTATTTGGTTTTTTCTGCGCAAGGTGAAATTCCAGGTTCAGTGATAGCACTTTGGAAGCATATTTGGCACTATTTTAGTAGTGGTGAAACTGCTCACGAACGTGCTTACACGACTGACTTTGAACATTTTAAAAGTGCGACATCGGTCGATATTTATATTGCACTAAAAGAAACCTAAAGGTAATAATATGAACAATAAAATAAAAACTACATGTGCTATTGCTTTTTTAGTATTAAGCAGTTTTTCAGCAAGTGCTGCAACAGAGCAACATGGAGCTTTTAAAACCGATAGCTCAGAGCAGGTATGGAATAGCGAGCAAAATATCTGGGTAACACCTGAACAATTTTGGCAAAACTTTACCACCAGCAAAGGAGGCCTAACTTGGCCGAAAAGTCGAGATTATCCGCTTTATAGCAAAGTAAATGAGCATGATACTTTTTTAGTCGAACTTGACTCAGGCGTTTGTTTAATGGAGTTTTTTCATGGCCGATGGCGCCGTGCAAATGATGTTCAGCGTTGGGATGATAAATTTAATTCCTATGGTGGTTGTGAAAAGGTGTTTGAATAATTTACCTAATATGTAATTAAGGAAGATAAATGGCTGGTCAGTATCCAAATAAAATAAAGCAGTTGCCAATATTTGATGGCAAATTTGACGCTTATAAACTTGCAGCAAAAGACAGTGATGTCTTATTTGCATCTTATCCAACGGGTAGTGAAATAGCGGCGCATACACATGATACTGATAATCATGGTGTAATTACCCGTGGCGAACTGATTTTAACTATGAATGGTGAAACGCAGCGTATTAAAACAGGGCAGTGGTATCATGTGCCTGCAAATGTTGAGCATAGTGCGAGATTTGAACAAGAAACCGATGAAATAGAATTTTGGTTTCATCAACCTTCTGAATTATAGGCACTTTGATTTAACGTTTTTATAGTTATGATATTTAAGATAAATAACCTTAATCATGCTTTGGTATTATTAGTGGTTTGGACTGTTAGTTATTAATTTTTTGGTATATAGTTTTTTAGTTCATTTTCCAATATAGCAATGTAATCGAAGATACTAAAAATATTATTTTTGCTAAACTATTGGATGAAATATTATTATATGGTGGTTAGCATCGGCTTTACCTTGTTAGTTAATGAAGTGAATAACAAAGCTAAATACTTTTTATATAGCTTATCTTTTTGACTTTTAACGTCAGGGTGTTATGCAATAGTGATGCGCTTATAAAGCCAACAGTGTTGGCAGGACGTTTTTAAACGCGAACGGAAATATTCTGAGTCCAATGTTTTTAATATGATAAGTCTTTGAAATAAAAATAAATATCTACAAAAGGAAGAAAAATGAAAAAACTATCATTAGTAGTCATGTCCATTGTGTTGTTAAGTGCATGTGCACCAGAAATTGGCAGTGAAGATTGGTGTACACAATTAAAAGAAAAGCCAAAGGGTGATTGGACAGCAACTGAAGCTAAAGACTTTGCCAAACATTGTATTTTTTAATGATTGATTGTTAACCGTTAAAGCTAAGAAAGTTCAACAAGATTAGACCGGTAAACTTAACTAAGTTTTACCGGTTTTTTTAACCCTTTCATCCAACATTAGCCAAGCTAGTAGAAATTAAGGTTGATATAATAGCGCCTTGTCTTTTTGCTCATTGCTGGAATTTATCATTATGTACCCATTAAGTTATACCGAACCTGTATTTAGGCCGCCAAGCGAATGGAAAAGCCTTATTTTACAGGTTACTAACGGTTGTTCGTGGAATAAATGTACTTTCTGCGATATGTACACCAGCGACAATAAAAAATTCAAACCTAAGAAACCCGAGCTAATAGAGCAAGAGCTTGTGACTATTGCTGAATCCAATCTACCTGTTGGTCGGGTGTTTTTAGCTGATGGCGATGCCATGATGTTGCCATTTAATCGTTTGAAAGAAATACTCTTGTTGATAAAGCAATACTTTCCACAAGTGACTCGTATTTCAAGCTATTGCTTACCGCGTAATTTAACCAATAAAACTGTAGAGCAATTAACAGAGCTTCGTGCGCTTGGTTTATCACTGCTTTATGTTGGTTGTGAAAGCGGTGATGATGAAGTTTTAAACTTAATTGAAAAAGGTGAAAGTTATCAAAGTTCGTTAGTCGCGCTAACAAAAATTAAGCAAGCGGGTATGAAGTCTTCGGTTATGATCCTTAATGGCTTGGGCGGCCCAAAGCTTTCAAAACAACATGCGATTAACTCCGCTCGTTTAATGAATGAAGCTCAGCCTGATTTTCTCTCAACCTTAGTGGTTTCCTTTCCTTTAGGTGAAGAACGCTTTGCCAGTAACTTTAATGGTGATTATCGGCAGTTAAATCAACAAGAACTGTTCCAAGAAATGTCGACTTTATTGCAAGCTTTGGAGTTAGATAAAACCATATTTCGCTCTGATCATGCTTCAAATTATTTAGTGCTAAAAGGCATACTAGGTAAAGACAAGCAACAGTTACTTGATAAGGTAAATATGGCCATTACCCAACCACAGCAAATACCGCTTAGACAAGAGTGGCAACGTGGTTTGTAGAAGCCCTTTATAACGGGAAACTTCACGACCAAGGCCGGTGTTCAATCACTTTGTTTTTTAATAATGTTGGTAATGTCTTTTTCAGATAGTAATAAAAACACCACCGCTGAAAGTATAGCTGACGCGAAAATCATACACATAACGATGATTTGATATCGAGCGGCTATGAGCGGTGAAACGCCAGATAAAATTTGTCCTGTCATCATGCCTGGCAATGACACTAAACCAACCGCGAACAATGAATTAATCACAGGAATAGTCGCCGCATTTAAGGCGTTGTTACGGGCTGATTGGTAGGTTGTTGTTTTAGATAACTTAGGCGGTAACTGAGATGAAAGTTCAGAAAAAATACGCTCAGCAGACAAGCTAACACTATTCATGGCATTAGCAAAGATCATCCCAGCTAACGGAATAATAACTTGTGGTTGATACCAAGGAGTCAACCCCAAAGCACCTTGGCTGATCACCAATAATGTAAAACCTCCACCAAGCAATATAGCAATGAAGCCGTGTTTTATTAATATTATGCGGTATTTTTCTAATGTCCTTAGAGCTATCCAGCTTGAAATACTCACCATAGATAATAAAATTATGCCGATAAGCCAAGGGCTATCTGAATAGAAAATGTAGCTCAGGACATAACCTATCAACAGTAACTGAACTAACATCCGCGCTAAAGCATAGCCTGCTTGCTTGATGTTTAGTGACCATAAATAAATGAAGAACAGGGCAACAATCACTGGGATAAAAGCGATAGCAAGATCAACTAAACTGAGTACTTGTAGGTTATCGTTCATGAAGACTTAGATTAATGTTTTTATATGCTTGTAATCATATCAAACCGAGTCATGAATTAATTCGTATGGCGTAATTTATTACCAACTTAAACTGAAAATTAACTAATAAATTTACAGTTTAACCGATGAAATTATCTATAAGTGATGGACAATTGAAAATTACTCTGGTTAAATGGCGCGGTTCAAATCGTGGTTAGTTAGCTATTTTGCTAACGTTACTACTAAATTGTCTTTAATTTGGTTTTATTTTGATAAACAAAAAAACGTTTTCCAACATGGCTTTAAGCCAGGTGCGCCCAACGTTTACATTAACGATTATGTTAATGATGTTTGTTTGCCAAATTTTTGCCACTTTTGCAAGTGCCTCTGTGCAATACGCAAGTAGTGATCACCCTTTAGGTGATCAAATTGCTCATCATCATAGCCATAATCATGCTGATGAACACCATCACGACCGAGATAATACAATCACTGAACTTTCAGTTAGTGAAGGTATAGATGTGAGTGAAAATGATTCTGAGCATGAACATGAACAGAATAACCATTCGCACTTATCTTTTTTTCCGCCAGTTGATAATAGTTTAGCTTCTAATGCTGTCATTGCTGACGTGATTGATAATATCCACAGTAAATACCCTAACTGTAAATACGCACCACCTATACCGCCTCCGAGTGTATAACTTCCCCAAACTGATCAATTAATTTATTTATTAATCAATTTATTCAATAGTTAAGTCTATAGCTTTATCTGTTGAACATTGGAGTTATACCGTGAAAATTTACCACAAAGCTGTTTTATCAGCGGTTGGTTTTTGCCTGTACGCTAACTTAAGCTCAATAAGTTTCGCGCAGTCATTAGAACCGACAATACCCACAGCTGCACCTGAAAATATTTTGCTTGAATCGGCATTAGCAATACAAGCCAATTTGACACCTGAGCCTGAACTCGATATCGAAAACGATTTCGATCGTGGGCAAATTAGCGGTGTTAATCGGGTACAAACCATCGTGACTTTACGTCAAATCATTGCAATGGGCGCTAAACGTCAAGGTCAATTTGAGCTTGTCAGCTCGAAAGACCCTTACAGCCCACGAGAATATATTAATTAAATTGATCGATAGTCTTTAGATTCACTGTTTTTCTTGTTGTCTTAAAAAGAACATTCTAAAGCACTAGATAATTGATTTTTATTTCTTACAAAACAGATAACTAATAGCTTTTGTAGGCAAGTAACGTCATACAACATTAAAAGTATGTCGTTAATTAATAATATTAAATTGGAAATATAATGATGAAAATTAAGAATAACTTATTTTACCTGATGAAAAGAGTAAATTCGAAGAGCGTTTGTAAGCTAAGTATCATGAGCTTACTTATTACTTCTCTAAATACCTTTGCACAACAGGTTGTTACCTTTGAAAATGCTATAGGGCTGAGCCTAAAGCAACACCCAGATCTAAAGTCTTATGTCTACATGAAGCAAGCTTCAGTAGGAATGATAGAGCAAGCGGGCATATCTAGTCCGATGGCCTTAAATGTTGAAGTCGAAGATGTTGTAGGTACAGGGCGCTATTCGGGCATTTCAGGTATGCAAACGACACTGAGTATTTCTTGGTTGCTCGAACAATCTATTATTGAATCAAGAGTGAATGTTGCGAATAAACAAGCGAATATCATTGAATTTAAAAGGGAAGTTAAAGCATTAGATGTTGCGGCTGAAACGGCAAAAATATTTATAACGCTTTTATCTCAAATGGAACAAGTTAAATTAGCAAAACTTGCAAAAGTTCAGTCTCAAAAAGTACTGGTGAAATTGGCCGCTCGTGTTAAAGCGGGTAAACAAAATATCATCGATGAGCTAAGAGCCAAGGCAGATGTTTCTAAAAAAACATTGATAGTGGAAGATTTGGAACATGAAATTGAAGCGAGTAAATCTCAACTAGCAGCGCAGTGGCAAGGAGAAAATGAGTTTATTGTCGATGGTTCTCTACTTGACATTCCTACGATAATTGAGGTTGAAGCTGCGTATGAAAAATTAACATCGAACCCTAAATTCAAAGTTTTCACCTCTCAGCAGCGAATTACTACATCTGAGATTGAATTAGCTAAAGCAAATCAAAAACCTGTTTGGTCAGTTAATACGGGGATCAGAAGAAACGAAGCTGTTGATGACTTTGCTTTTACGGCTGGTGTTTCCATTCCGTTTGGAACAAAAAATATCAATAGAGGCCAAATCATGGCCTTGCAAGCGAAACAAAATCAAGGTTTTGCAGAGACTGATGCTTGGCTTAAACGTATTTCCACCCAGCTTTTATTACTGACGCACAAGCTTAAACATAACCGTCATGTTATTGAAGGACTTTCCATTGAAACAATACCCCTGTTAGAACAAGCAAGTATTAAAGCAGGGGAGGCTTATAGCATTGGCAGTTATCGATACTCTGATTGGTATATTGTTCAACAAGAGCTCGTTGCATCACAAAAAGAATTAATTGCTGCGTATACCAACATCCATTTATTAAATATTGAGTTAGAACGTTTAACTGGCTCATCAATTTCTATGTAAGCGAGAAAAATTATGAAACTTAAATCAATTGTTACGGCTTTTTTAATTGGCCAATTATCTATCATATCTGCTTCATATAGCCCAATAGTTGCTGCGCAATCTGCTGATGAATTAGTTAAAAACGAGGTAGAGAAAGGGCCAAATAATGGCCGTATGTTACGTGACGGAGATTTTTCTATTGAACTTGCCATTTTCGAAGATGGTGTTGCTCCAGAATTTAGAGTTTTTGCGAGCAATGGCACCAAGGAATTAGCACCAGAAGATGTGAAAGTAACGGTTAAATTGTCACGCTTGGGTGGTGTCATAGATGATATTGGATTTTTCAATGAAAATAATTACTTACGCGGAGATATGGAAATTTACGAACCACACTCTTTCCAAGTCACTTTGACTGCTAAATACGGCAACGAAACACATCAATGGTCTTACGATAATTTCGAAGGCCGTACAGCGATAAACGATGATATTGCTGATGCGATGTTAATAAAAACAGAGTCGGTTAACAGCCAGGTTTTTAATGAAACGTTGAAAGTTTATGGGAAATTGAAAATAGCCCCTAATGCCGTTAGAAATATTAGTGCAAGGTTTCCAGGGGAAATAAAAAGGCTTCATGCCGTACTTGGGCAGCGAGTCAAAAAAGGCCAACTTCTCATGACTGTAGAGGGTAATGAAAGCCTTCAGAAGTATAAGATTTATGCGCCTATTAATGGCTTGGTAACCAAGCAAGATGTTGGTGTAGGAGAGCAAACGAATGATAGAACACTGTTAACAATTACCAATACTGACATGCTAATCGCAGAATTGAGTGTGTTCCCAATGGATCAGAAAAAAGTGAAATTAGGTGCCTCGGTTAATATTTCAATACCAGGTACTGAAAAAGTTATTACAACACAATTATTTGATGCACTTTTCGATGTTACTAAAGAGCAAGCCAAATTATTTCGTGCTGAAGTACCAAATCCCGATGGTTCACTTAGAGCTGGTCAATTTCTATCAGCCGAAATTTTGATAGATGAATATAAAGTCCCTTTAGCTGTTAAAGCTGATGGCTTGCAGTCCTTTCGTGATTTCACTGTCGTCTATGCAAAAGTGAATGAAGAATATGAAGTAAGAATGTTGGACTTAGGTAGAAAAGTAGGCCCATGGGTTGAAGTCCTAGGTGGCATATCTGAGGGGACTGAATACGTGGCTAAGAACAGTTATATCATCAAAGCCGATATTGATAAATCTGGCGCGTCACACGATCACTAAGGAAGTAGTATGTTGGAATCAATTTTAAAATTTTCTATCGAGCGGAGTAAGTTAATACTTGTATTTGTATTAGCAATTACAGTGCTTGGACTATGGAACTTTACGAAGTTACCTATAGATGCCGTACCCGATATCACGAATGTGCAGGTAATAATTAATACAGAAGCTGCTGGTTATACACCTTTAGAGGTAGAACAAAGGGTCACATATCCATTGGAAACAGCTTTGGCTGGTGTTCCTGGTTTGGTCAGTACTCGTTCAGTATCTAGGTATGGGTTGTCTCAGGTGATTGCCATTTTTACAGATGACACAGATATCTATTTTGCACGACAACTTATCGGTGAAAAGTTAACTGCTGCTGTCGCTGAATTGCCTTCTGGATTATCACCCGTTCTTGGACCTATTTCGACGGGGTTAGGTGAAATATTCATGTTCACTGTTGATGCCGAAGAAGGTGCAAAAAATAAAGATGGGAGCGAGATCACGGCAACAGATTTAAGAACAGTCCATGATTGGGTTATAAGGCCGCAATTAATTCAGGTTGAAGGCGTTGTTGAAGTCAATCCAATTGGTGGTTTTAAAAGGGAGATATTAATAGCGATAAAGCCAGAAAAGCTGTTAACGCATGGGGTAAGTCAACAAGACGTTATTTCTGCGATTAGTACACATAACCAGAATCGTGGTGCTGGTTTCATCGAAAAAAATGGTGCTCAATGGCTTGTACGTATTCCCGGACAAGTTAAGAATGTTGAATCTTTAGGCAATATTCCAATTGCGACTAATTCAGGTCAATACTTAAAAGTAAAAGATGTTGCCCAAGTTAAAGAAGGTAAAGAGCTTCGTACAGGTGCGGCAACTCAAGATGGTCATGAAGTAGTTCTCAGTACTGTATTTATGCTGATAGGAGAGAATAGTCAAAAAGTTGCAAAAGGTGTCGGTGAAAAGCTTGCTGAAATAAATGCAAGCCTACCTCCCGGTATAATAGCTAATGCAGTATACGATCGAACAAATCTCGTTAATAAAACATTAGACACAGTAAAAATGAACCTGATTGAAGGTGCTGTTTTAGTCATTGTTATATTGTTTCTCGTCTTAGGTAACTTTAGAGCGGCCTTACTTACTGCGGCCGTAATTCCTTTCGCTATGCTGATGACTGTCACGGGAATGGTTCAGACTAAAACTAGTGCAAATTTAATGAGTTTAGGTGCATTAGATTTTGGTCTTCTTGTCGATGGTGCAATTATTATTGTTGAAAATTGTATGCGAAGACTAAGTCAAGCTTCGAATGGAAAAGTTATTCCTGTCAAAGAAAGATTAGCTTTAGTTTTTAGTGCAACACGTGAAGTTATTCGCCCGGCATTATTCGGTGTATTTATTATCACGGTTGTCTATTTACCTATTTTTGCTTTATCTGGCGTTGAGGGAAAAATGTTCCATCCGATGGCGATTACCGTTGTTATCGCATTGGTAAGCTCTATGTTTTTATCAATAACATTTGTTCCTGCTGCTATTGCCTTAATGTTCAAAGGTCCAGTAGTAGAGAAAGAAAATATTATTATGAAAACCAGTGAGTCTTTATATAAACCGGTTTTATCTTTTGTACTGAAAGCTCGTTGGTTAGTCGTTGTGATTGCATTTTCGCTAGTAATCATCGCTGGTGTAATGGGCAGTAAATTAGGTAGTGAATTCGTACCTAATCTAGACGAAGGGGATATTGCCATGCATGCACTTAGGATCCCTGGAACATCACTTTCACAATCGGTTGAAATGCAAAAGGTTTTAGAAGCGAAAATTAAAGAACTACCTGAAGTTGAATTGGTTTTTGCCAAGGCCGGTACAGCAGATGTTGCTACAGATGCGGTTCCACCCAGTGTGGCAGATAACTTTATTATGCTTAAACCGCGTGATGAGTGGCCAGATCCTAACAAGACAAAAGACCAATTTGTAAGTGAACTTGAGGCTATGGTAACGCCCATACCTGGAAACCGTTACGAATTTTTGCAGCCGATTCAAATGCGATTCAATGAACTACTGGCAGGAGTCCGTTCTGAACTGGCAATAAAAGTGTTTGGCGATGATTTTGATACGCTTGCTAGTTTAGGCTCAAAGCTTGAGAAAGCAATTGAAGGTGTCGATGGTATTCGCGATATCCAAGTTGAACAGATAAAGGGGTTACCTATTCTTACCGTCGTGCCGAATGATGAAAAACTAGCGATATACGGCATTACAAAAGCTGATTTTCAGGAACAAGTAGGCGTAGCTATTGGGGGAGAAACGGTTGGTAAGTTTTATCAAGGCGATAAAAGATTTGATATTACCGTTCGTTTACCTGAAATAGAACGCAATGATGTTGACAATTATGGGCAATTTACTATCGCTTTACCTGACGGTGGCTATGTTCCTTTACAAGAATTAGCCTCTATTGAAATGATTAAAGGCGCTAATCAAGTAAATCGAGAAAACGGAAAACGTAGAGTCGTTGTTACAGCTAATGTTCGTGGTCGAGATCTAGGTAGTTTTGTTGGTGATGTTAAGAAATCAATCGAAAGTAAAGTTGATATGCCAGCAGGGTACTGGATTGAATATGGCGGCACTTACCAAAAATTACAATCGGCTTCACAGCGACTAAGCATAGTTGTGCCTATCACACTGGTGTTAATTATCGGTTTGTTGTTACTTGCTCTTGGTTCATTCAAAGACTCAATGATTATATTTACAGGGATACCGTTAGCATTAACGGGAGGTATATTTGCCTTAATCTTAAGAGACATCCCTTTTTCAATTTCTGCCGCGGTAGGTTTTATTGCCTTGTCAGGTATCGCAATATTGAATGGTCTTGTCATGGTTTCTTTCATCCGAGATCTTCGTAAAGAAAACTTCGGACTCGATGAAGCAATTACTAAAGGTGCATTAACTCGCTTACGCCCTGTAATAACCACTGCTTTAGTTGCCTCCCTTGGATTTATTCCAATGGCGTTTAATACCGGCATTGGATCTGAGGTTCAAAGGCCACTCGCTACTGTTGTCATTGGTGGTGTTATTTCATCAACGATATTGACGTTATTTGTGCTTCCTGCTCTTTATCGCTTGTTACATTCAAGAGGCACTAAAATTTCAGAAGAAAAAGGCGTTTATTCACTTGAAACAAAGGGATAAGGATTAGGGGAATTTAAGCCAACGTATTTGCTGTATCCCTTACTCATGCCATGTGTGAAGGCTCCTGTAGAAGCCTTCACACACGAAGTCGGACAATATACAAAATATTCCGGCAGGTCAGGGATTAAGCACGAGTTGGCAATGAACAAACCCAGCAAAATAGTATATGAACGAATAAAGGGCTGAGAAGAACAATATGTTGATTTACGCAGCGATCTTACAGGAGGTATAACGGATTATTTTTAGTCAGATACGGGTATTCAAGTACAACTGATTTTTATTGGTGGCTATACCATTGAAAGTCTCAAACAATTAATTCAATCAAAGAAAGGTAAAATATGAACATTTTTAAAAAAATCATTTTAATCTCAACATTAGCTATGTCAGCTACAACGCTTGCGCATTCAGATGACCATGGGAAAATTAGTGCTGATAAAGTGATATCAATCGCCCAAAAATCAGCAAAGATGCTTACTTTTAAAGATCATGGGATGTCTGTTGGCAAGATAGATAAATCGTGGAACGATCTAGCTAAAGCGCAGTTTAGAATCGTTGAAGAAAGGAAATCTAATTTCATCGTAAAAGCAATTAACACCAAAACGAAAAAGACACTTTATTTTAACATTAGTAAAAATGGCGAAGTTAAAGACGTAAAAGACGGCAGGGCTTTTAATGATGGTCACGGTCATTCACATTAGTTTCTAAAACTTCTTAATTTAAGAGAAATTTCTAAACATTAGCTTTAACACAAGTATGTGGTTGTTAGTTATTTTATAGTACATTGGTTGATCCAGCAGCGATTAATCGTTGTACTATTTTGGTTGATAACACCATTGCCATTATACAAAAAATATTTTTGGAAGGTGCTGTGATGCGATTTGTTTTAGTTAGATAATTTTAAAATTGAATTTATCACCAAATGTTTATTCCATTTAGTACGTTACTGGCGATATCAAGTATGGTGATTAATCATGTTTCTAAAAACTTAATGAGTTTGTGTGCTATCAGCATTAACGAGGTTATTTTTGCTAACGAGCTTAGCGTATGAATTGACGCATAAAAAATAATATAACGCGTGCCATTAATTATTCTCAAGTTGATTGGATATATATGGCACGCTTAGTGATAAATTTTAACTGTAGAGAAATGTAAAATGAAAACAGTACCAAGGAGTACTAAGTGAATAATGTTATGAAAAACGCAATACTTTTACTGTTAATGATAACGGGATTTTTTGCCTCGTTTTCGTTAATGGCACATGGTGTTGATGATGCCACTAAACAGTTTTTAGAAGCTAACCAAGGCGCAGCAATATTTCCGTTTATTTATATCGGCGCAAAACATATGGTGACAGGTTACGATCACTTGTTGTTTTTAGTGGGCGTGATCTTCTTTTTGTTTCGCAGTAAAGATGTCGTTATCTACGTCAGCTTATTTACGCTAGGCCATAGTTTAACCTTACTTTACGGCGTATTTAGTAATATTCAAATCAATGCCTATTTAATTGACGCCATTATCGGTTTGTCAGTGGTATATAAAGGTTTTGATAATTTAGGTGGCTTTAAACGCCTACTGGGTTATCAGCCTAATACTAAATTAGCGGTGATGATATTTGGTTTATTTCACGGCTTTGGTTTAGCAACAAAAATTCAAGAGTTTAAGCTACCTGAAGACGGCCTAGTGACCAATATATTGTCATTTAACATAGGTGTAGAAATAGGGCAATTTTTAGCACTTGGTATGGTGTTAATCATACTGAGCTTTTGGCGTAGACATCGCAGTTACTTAAGTTTTGCAACATTAACTAACACTGCCCTGATGAGTGCTGGTTTTATGTTAATCGGCTTACAACTTACTGGATATTTTATTAGTTAAGCGCTATCAGAATTGGCTCAGCTAATTGAGCCGAACAAAATACATAAACTCATTAAAATTAGTTCTTAAATAAGAGCTAAAAAACCAAATAAGACTTAAATAGGATTTTTCATGAACGATTATAATGTTCCCGTACATTCAACCCGTACACTAATTAAAGCTGGCATTATTGCTGTCATTATCGCATCACTGGTATTGATAACTTGCATTTTACCGGCTGAATATAATATTGACCCAACAGGTGTTGGTAAAGCGCTTGGCTTAACCGCTATTGCCGAAGCGTCAGAAAAACCACCTACCTTAAATATCGACCGCGGAGTACAAGAAAAAGCGCTTCGCACTGATAATGTTGAAATTATAATTCCAGCAGGTAAAGGCTTGGAATATAAACTATACATGGACAAATACGCCCATGTTGAATACGAATGGACCACCGATGGTGCTGAGCTTTACTTTGATTTTCATGGCGAGCCAGAAGGTGATACTACTGGTTATTTTGAAAGTTTTGCCATTACAACATCAAACAATATGAAAGGCTCGCTTACTACGCCATTTAAAGGCGTGCATGGCTGGTATTGGAAAAATAAAAGCGACAAGCCCGTTGTTGTGTCGTTAACCATGAAAGGTTTTTACACCATTAAAGGCTAGGTTTCCATCTGAAACATAAGCCGCTAACCTTGTTCGAATGGTTTAGCGGCTTTTTTTTGTTATGTGCTTATTCGCTTTCTTTAGGTTCTATAAACGTGGCATCGTTTAACAGCGCTTCCTGACAGTCATTTGCTTCTTGGCAATCAATGCTTTCATTAATACTTGGCTCGTGAATGGGAACTTCTTCGGCATACACACCTTTTGTTCGCCATTTCCCAGTTTGCCAACGTTTCAAGGCAATAAAACCACGCATACATTCATCTATGCTGGTTGCCACCCAAATACCGACTAAACCGTAGGCAAAGTGAAGCCCAAAAAGCCAAGCCAAAGGCAGGGCGATAAACCACATAATAATAAAGCCGGCAGTTGAAACATATTTGGCATCGCCAGAGGCTCGAAGTGACGCACCAACAATGAGATTAAAACTACGACCAAACTCTCCAACAATAGCAACTAATAGTATAAGCTTACCCATTGCCCAAATATCAGTATTGCTAGTAAACATGGCAAACCAATGATCAGAAAATATTAATAACACAAATACAAAGAACATAGCGCCAACAATGCCGAGCTTTATGCCTGACATCAACTGGTTATGGGCATCTTCAAAACGTTTGGCACCAATATAATGTGCCACTTTTATTTGCACGCCAGAGCTAATGGCAAAGCCGTATAAAATAGCGGTAAATAGTAAGTTAAAGCTATAAATGCGTGTTGCTAGTGCTAATTCCCCCATGGTTACGACCATTACTGTCATTAAGATTTGGGTAAACTGCCAAGACATAGGCTCTAAAACCGATGGCGTGGCAATTTTGAGAATGGGAGCCGCGTCTTTCTTGAAAAACGTCCAACTACTCGGTAACGAAATTTTAATTTTTAAATGCTTAGCAATAATCGTTAAGGTGAAGCATAGACTAATGACCCAAGCCGTAACCGAAGCGTAGGCAACACCTTGTACGCCAAGAGCAGGGAAACCAAACTTGCCATCAATGAGTAAGTAGTTAAAAAGTATGTTCACTACCGTCATCACGGCGGTTGACCACATGTTCCAGTGGGTTTTCCCTTGCGATGTCAGAACCGCTGCAGCAGCAAATCGAATGGCTAGCACCCAAGTACCCATGCCAATGGTGTGTAAATAGATACTTGCCATACCTGCCATGTCATCTTTAAGCCCCATCCATTGGGTAAAGTCTGTGGCAAATAGCGTCATGAGTATGGTTAACAAAATACCGACGAACAACAGTATTACAAAAAGCACGCCATAGGTTGTTGCCAGTTTGCTATGATCGCCTGCGCCTATACGTTGGGCTGCAACACTACTACCACCTTGATGCAAAGTAGAGTAGAGCGCAAAGGCGATACCTAAAATTGGCATAATGGCACCGATAGATGCAGCGGCAGAGTCTGATATGCGGCTTAAAAACCAAGCATCAGTCACATTGATCATAAAAATAAAAAATAGATCAATAAAAATTGGCCAAGTTAAACTGAATAAACTTCGATCAGCGACTGACTGACTAGATTTAGGCACAATATTTCCTCGAAAATTAACGACATGAAAGTATAACAGTTGATCGGCGCATTGTTATTACATACGAATGTTTCAATATGTAAGGGCCGTGTTCAGTGGTATCTGTTGATGAAATGAGGATAATATCACCTATTTGCTGTTTTAATCAGCAAACAGTAAGAAAAATGAAATAAAATGGCAATTATTGCAAATTAGCACTTTACAAACAGCCGCACAGTATTTAATATTCGCCTCGTTCTGAAGCAGCAATGCTTTTTAACTTCAGGTGAGATGGCTGAGTGGTCGAAAGCACCGGTCTTGAAAACCGGCAAGGGTTTGTAGCCCTTCTAGAGTTCAAATCTCTATCTCACCGCCACATTAAGAAAAGCCCGTTAATTCAAAAGAATTAACGGGCTTTTTGCTTTCTAAGAATTGAAAATGTTCAGAAATTAGGGAGCGCAGCGCAGTACCTTGTTGTAGAGTTCAAATCTCTAGCCCAAGTTTTTATTACACTCTTGTGAAAACCACATAACACCACCCTTGAAGTTAACCACCACATTGATATGAAAATGGGCGCTTCATTAGAGGTGCCCATTTTTGTTTTAGAAATAGCATGAATCATACCCATGCTTGATCCAACAATAGTTAGTTGTTCAGATGAAACATTTGTCCTTTCTACAACTGTTTTGAATAATGACTTTGTTAGCGTCGTCTCGTCAGAAAAGAGAACTCTTTTAACAATCTCTATGAATAAATTTAGTTTTTGTCTCCAAACTATTCAAATAGATAGTTGAGATTTTTGAGATATTTTATTCAACTCATTCTTTAAAGTTTTCCGTTTACGTTTTAAATCTTCTATTCGTTCTTCCAAATCCTTGTCAATTGCAGTTTCTTCTGTGCTTAGCATTAGAAATAATATTTTTATTTGTGGTTTTGTTTCGGCCAATTGACCTTCTTTAGATAGCCTTAATCTATTGCTCCTTGAAACTTTTGCTTGAGTATGTTCTTTACAGTATCGCAAATGTCATTCAAATATCCCTTATTAATGAATTTTGTAGAGATGTTTTACAATCCTAAAAAGCGTCACTCACATACAGGCTGTGTTTCACCTGCTAAATTTGAGGCAGCGTACTTTTCTGAATTACAAACTGTCTAGTGAAATCCGGGAAGTTCACTTTCAATAAATTAAGCATATTGAATGTTTATTTGAAATAGATCAAAGTGTTCATTATCTCTTTGAATTAACAATAATATTTTAGAGACTTTATAGTAATTGATACTTATAATCGAAATGTAATAGGTTATGAAATTAGCGAGTAAGTGAGACTATGCTTACTACTTATACTTTACAATGGAAGTATTAAGTTAACTGTATAAAAGGTTAGGCGCTTAAGCCATCTATCTTTCATGAAAAACTGCCAATGTATTTTAGGACAGAGCATAGTAAGTATTTATGTAACTGTATCACTATATTTTTTACTTAAAAAACTACAGGGCAAAAAGTAATGAAAATTTACTTTCATTACTAGGAAGGATTATGGTAAAAATAGTTAGTGCTACGATATTGAGACTATAGTAATTTCAAATCGAAAACACATTTTAAAATAATAATTAAAAGGGGCAAATTATGAAGCTTAAAGCATTACTAATAGGATCACTTACGTTAACTTTTTTATCGTTATCAGTTAACGCGAATGATGATATGACGACATATTCGACAGAAGGCTATTGTCTTATTAAGAAGTCCGGTGAATCAACAGGTCTATTAAAAGCATATGCTAAAAAGCTAGGGGTTACGCCAAGTCAGTCTGCATGTAAAGTTTTTAACGAGTTTGTTATGAAATCTCAGCCTAAAGATTGGGATTATAAGGGGGGGAAGCCATATCCTGGTAGCGCACTTCGCTTAAGCCCATCACAAATTAAAAAATTGAAAGCATCACGATAAAATAATCTTAGGTTCATCATTGAAACTTTATTTTTCAATGAATATTAATAGCTTATAATATTACGAAAATATTATAAGCTATTTTTTTATGCTTATAGCAAGCTATCTAATGTTAGCTCCATCATATCTTTGAATGTTGTTTCTCGTTCATCAGCAGTTGTTTGCTCACCAGTTTTAATATGGTCACTTACCGTTAATACCGTCAATGCTTTTTTACCGTATTCTGCGGCAACGCCATATAAGCCAGCAGCTTCCATTTCCACAGCTAAAATGCCGTACTTTTCCATTAAAGCAAACATTTCAGGTTGTGGTGTATAGAATAAATCAGCAGTGAAAATATTACCCACACGTACAGCTTTACCTGTTTTTTCTGCCGTTGTTACTACTTTGTGTAGTAAATCGAAATCAGCGGTTGCTGCGAAGTCATAACCATTAAAGCGTGAACGGTTAACATTTGAGTCAGTACTAGCTGACATACCAATAACGATATCACGAATGTTGATATCGTCGCGTACTGCGCCACAAGAGCCAATACGAATAATGCTTTCTACGCCGTAATCTTTGTATAATTCTGTAGCATAGATGGAAATTGAGGGTACGCCCATGCCTGAACCCATTACTGAAACAGGTTTGCCTTTATACGTTCCGGTGTAACCGAACATATTACGTACGCGAGTGACGCACTTTGCGTCATCAAGAAAAGTTTCTGCGATATATTTCGCACGTAGTGGATCGCCGGGCATTAGAACCGTTTTTGCGAAATCACCAGTGTTTGCTTCTATATGTGCTGTTGCCATGAGTGTTAACCTTTTTTAGTGGTGTTCAATCACAGTAAGTTTCTAGCCGTTTCCAAATGGAATTACTTTAGACGCTATCAAGGATTTTTTACTGATATGTATGTTAAATTTTTAAAATATAATTCTAACTGAAAAAGCGCTCGATAATCCAGTGATAACCGATGCCACCTAAGTAAATGCCGAAAATACCCGCAATACCAGATAAAACTGGTGGAGCAGGTATTGGTAGTTTCAATAGTGAAAATATCAAGCCAACAATAATACCTGTTATTGTCGCAATAATGACTTCGAACATATGTTCTCCTAATTGTAGTTAATTTGTTATTTTAACCCAATAGCTATACCCAAGCCACTTGAAGATGCAGTTTCAGAGCTAAGCTAGGAAATCAGGGTAAGGCGCAGTACGAAGGTAATGGTTATTCCCTTATCAAGTGCTGCAACGCTGAACTGTTTTTCTAGCTTGGCTCCCGTCGGGCAAGGCGAGAAAGGGTCATCTCCGGCGTTATTGATTTTGACAATGGAACAACCATTCTCTTCAATCAATGCCTTGATGCTGCCCCTTTCTCGACTTGCTGAACCCTGTATTTTAAGGTGGTTTGGGTATATCAATAGCTCTAGCTGTTATTTAATACTTTTTGTTTTAATGCTGATTTTTCACTATCAGATAAGAAGCTAGCCTTGAGCGAGTTCTCTTGTAATTGCTGAATATCTTTATCAGAAAAGCCGAGTGTCTTACGGGCAACAAGGAATTCATTTTTTAATTCTATCCCTTGCACACCAGGATCATCTGTATTTAAACAAACTAATAAACCTTGCTTGAGGAAGTGTTTAATTGGGTGTTGTGATAAATCTTTTATCGTGCCTGTTTGAAAGTTTGAGGTTAGACAAGACTCAATGGCAATATTATGCTCACGCATATAATCCATTAGCTTTTCATCTTTATGACAAGCTACGCCATGGCCAATACGTTGTGCGTGCAATTGGTTTATTGCTTGCCATATACTTTCAGGGCCTGCTGCTTCACCAGCATGAACGGTAATATTGAGATCAGCTTGTCGTACTTGTTTAAAGTGTTCGATAAAAAGTTCGCCAGGGTAGTTATACTCGTCACCAGCTAAATCAACACCAATAAGATGTTGCTTATGCGTTAATAGGGCATTTAGCTCCGCTTGGCATTTCTCAATACCAAAAGTACGACTTAAAATACCGATAAGATTAATTTTCACATCGTAAACTTTACAAGCTGCATTTACGCCGTCAATTACCGCGGCAACAACATCAGCAACCACCAAATTATTCTTCATCGCCATGTAATAAGGTGAAAAGCGCAATTCAGCATAGTGAATGCCGGCATTGAAAGCATCTTCAACATTTTCAAAGGCAATGCGCTTACAATCGTCTAATGTTTTAAGTACTGCAACACCCCAATCAAGCTTACTGAGAAATGCGAGTAAGTCACTTTCACTTCCTTGAATTTGTACATGAGGAATAAAGGCTTCGAAGTTAGTCTCAGGTAAAGCAATATTATGCTCTTGTGCTAACGACCAGATAGTTTTAGGGCGGATATTACCATCTAAATGACGGTGTAAATCAATTAAGGGTAAAGAGGGATGAGTCATGAGAATGGCAACCTATATGAATATGTCTAATAAAAAATACGACCAAAGCACTATAGAATATACCTACTTATGTTTCTTTGATGTCGAATAATTTTATTATACCGCTTTTTTCGTATTATATGTTGCTATTAGCGTCAGAACACTGATAAATTAAATGCGGGACTAATCATCTAGGTGTCTAGACGTAAATATTAAATAAAAACTATTCGTAGTATAAAGAGAAAAAATTATGGTTGATCAAACCGACGACGTTCGTATTAATAAAATCAAAGAGCTTTTACCTCCTATCGCGCTACTTGAGCGATTTCCTTCATCAGAACAAGCTACAAAGTCGGTTTTTGCTGGTAGACAAGCCATCAGTAATATTTTTAATAATCAAGATGACCGCCTACTTGTTGTTATCGGCCCATGTTCAATACATGATCCTAAAGCGGCGTTAGAGTATGGCGAGCGCTTAGCTAAAATGCGCGTTAAATATCAAGACACACTAGAAATTGTAATGCGTGTCTATTTTGAAAAACCAAGAACAACGGTTGGTTGGAAAGGGCTTATCAATGACCCTTATATGGATAACAGCTTTAAGCTCAATGATGGTTTACGTATTGGACGTAAATTGTTGCTTGATTTGAACAATCTTGGCTTGCCTACTGCAGGTGAGTTTTTAGATATGATCACACCACAGTACATGGCTGATTTTATGTGTTGGGGCGCTATTGGTGCGCGCACGACAGAAAGCCAAGTACATCGCGAACTGGCTTCAGGTTTGTCTTGCCCTGTTGGCTTTAAAAATGGTACTGACGGTACGATTAAAGTAGCTATTGACGCTATTGGTGCTGCCAGCGCTTCACATCACTTCTTATCAGTAACAAAGTATGGTCATTCAGCTATTGTTGAAACGACAGGTAATGAAGATTGCCATATTATTTTACGTGGTGGTAAAACAACAAATTTTGATGCTGATAGCGTTAAAAGTGTTACCCAGCAATTAGACAAGTCAGGTTTGAACACTAATATCATGATTGACTTTAGTCATGCCAATAGCAGTAAGAAATTTGAAAATCAAATGCTAGTTTGCCGTGATGTTTGCCAACAAATGAGTGATGGCAATCATAATATCTTTGGCGTTATGGTAGAAAGCCACTTAGTTGAAGGACGTCAAAACTTAGTTGATGGTAAAGCTGCAACCTACGGACAAAGCGTTACAGATGCTTGTATTGGCTGGCAAGATACTGAAACGTTATTGGCTGAACTTGAACAAGCGGTTATTCAACGTCGAGAAAAATAACCGTTGAAGTGGAAATATAAAAAGATAAAGCAGGCAGTTAGCCTGCTTTTTTATTATCTAAAATATTAATTTTATCAATCAACTAGTTAAATTCTAATCAATATAATGCCTATATCACTAAGTTTTATGTGTTGTTACATTGTTAATTTTTCACAACCTCACTATACTGTATAAAAGTACAGTATAGTGAGGTTGTGTGACTATTATGAATAAAATGCTTAAACAATTGCATCACCAAGGCAAGATTTGGTCAGCTGACCAAGTTAAAAATGTTGTTGAAACAATTGATAGTGGTTACCAAGAATTAAACCAGCACCTCAATGGTGGCCTACCTCGCCAGGGTGTTATAGAAGTACAAACCATTAATGGTATTGGTGAGCTAAGGCTATTTCTGCCTTATTTACTTAACTTGCTACATGCAGATTTAGCGCAACAGCAGCAAAGCCGACAAATTGTTTTTATTGCGCCACCAGCACAAGTAAATGCCTTAATGTTATTACAAGCATCTATTCCACTTGATAACTTGTTGATTATTTCATCACAAAAACCTGAAGAGTCATTATGGGCAGCAGAGCAATGCTTAAAAAGTGGCTGTTGTTTCGCTGTATTGTTGTGGCAACAACTATTAGCAGTGCATCAGGTTAAACGTTTAAAACAGGCTGCAGTAACAGGTAGTGCAGTACAAATAATTTTCCGCTCTCCACATAGTGTTGATTTAGCCTTACCTGTTTCATTATCTGTAGCACTAGAGGCACGACCAACAGGTATAAAAGTAAAAGTTAAAAAGCAGCTAGGTGGTTGGCCTTGTAAGCCTTTTGTTGTCAACATGCACAAGCAATGGCCAAGTTTAACAAGCGCTACCGATAGTACTAGTGATGGGGTTATAAGCAATGTTGTAGTGCCACTATCTAGTCGACAGCGGTTTAAACATGTAGCTAAAACGACAAATACTCAGCGTATTAGCGCTAACTAGTACTGCTTGGCTTATCTTGTTTTATGATTAAGTTTTACTGATGCTTTGGTTATATATTGATTTTCCGTCTTTACAGCTTGATTGCTTGCAGGGTGATACGCCTGTATCGACAGTAACAGAAAGAAATTACAGCAATGACCAAGCTATTGTTATTGTCGATAGTAAAAAAAATTGTATTGTTCAGTTGAATGAAAGCGCGAGGGCAAAAGGGATTCAACAGGGCATGGGACTAGGCATGGCGGTATCTCTGACTCATGAGCTTTGTGTTGTGCCATATCAAATGGCAGAAGAAGAGGCTTATTTGCTGACACTGGCAGAGCAGCTTTACAGCGTTACCGCTAGCATAGCGCTATTTCCACCCCATGGTTTAGCGCTTAAAGTGGGCGATATGTTGCAGCTTTATCAGCACTTAACTGCATATATTAAAACAATAAATACCGTACTTTCATCTTTTAACCTTAAGACGAACCTTGCCTGTGACTATAGCGTTATGTCAGCGCAATTACTTGCTTGTGCAGGTGTTAATTTGATCACCACAGATCAAAATATTATGAGCAAGAAAAGTGCTTGTTTAAGCATTGAACAGCTATTTATTACCGATAAAGCGAAAAATAGCCTTGCGCGTTTAGGGATTAAAACATTAGCGCAGTTGCAGGCATTACCGGTAAAAGAATTAACTAAGCGCTTAGACAGTACCACTATGGAGTATTTAGCTCAGTTAAAAGGGCAAACGGATAAATCATTACAATTTTATCAGCCGAAACATCTGTTTGAGCATAGTGTTGAATTGCTATACGAAATGATTAACCTTGATCTTTTGCTCCAACCTATTAAGCAACTGTTGGCATTATTAGAAGTATTTTTACTGCGTCGCGATTACGTTTGCCTACAACTTGAATTCCACTTATATCATCGTATTGACGGGATCAGTCATGTCTTACAGCAGTCATTAGTGATTAACAGTGCTACAGGAGAGTATTTGTCGGCTCAATGGTTGAAGTTAGTAAGCTTAAAGCTCAGCAGTATCAAATTACTTGCCCCTATCACTAAAGTGAACTTACTTGTTCAGCATTTTCAGTCAAATACTGGCGAGATCAATGATATTTTTTTAGGTAAAAGAGGGCAGTTATCATTTGCACAACTCGCCTCGTTATTGGCCAATAAGTTAGGCAATGAAAAAGTGTTGCGTTTGCAGCAAGGTAATGATCATAGAGCGGAGTTAGCATCATGTTATCGACCTTTTATTAATTGTTCGACAAACAAAGTTGATAGAAATAACAATAACACTGGGAAAACTATCAGCAAGAAAATTGATGCGCGTCATACTGATAGCAGTGCTACTTACTCTGTTGATAAACAACTACTAAGACCGAGCTTTATTTTAGCTGAGCCTGAACTATTACTATCCAATATTCGTGTTTTACATGGTCCTGAACGTATATCTACTGCTTGGTGGGAGCAATCAAAAGATAAAGCAACAATACAAAGTTTTAATGGCGAAGCGACGGATGGCAATGAGCCGATTGCTGAACATGGTTACCAACGTGACTACTTTGTGGCGAAAAATACCCAAGGACAATGCTGTTGGGTATATAGAGAGTTAAACAATCAATGGTACATTCATGGCTACTTTTCATAAAATAATAATCTGCAACCCCCTAACAGTTCGTCATATATTAGTTGTGCGTCGCCTTTAATGAGTTACGCAGAGCTTTATTGCCAATCTAATTTCTCTTTTCTACAAGGGGCTTCTCATCCAGAAGAGCTTATTCTGCAAGCCGATAAACTTGGTTATAGTGCACTTGCCATTACCGATGAATGCTCAGTAGCTGGGGTAGTGCGAGCCTACCGTGAAATAAAAGATAAAAAATTAGCCATTAAACTGATTGTTGGTGCAAGTTTTCAGTTAGAAGATGGACTAAAACTGATATTACTAGCACCAAACCGACAGGGTTATGCTGAGTTATGCCGTGTTATCACCAATGCAAGAAGGCGATGTGAAAAAGGTCATTATCAATTTACTTACTGGGATTTACACTCTATTAAACACTGTTTTGTACTTTGGCTACCTAGCGGTGAATTGGAAAAAGATCAGCAAGATATTACGATATTATTACGCTACCATCGAGCCCGATTGTCATTAGCATACACACGTTTTCTACATAGCAATGAAGTTATTTTCAAACAACACTGCCAACGTTTGGCCAAGCAATTTCAGCTGAATATAGTTGCCTGTGGTGGGGTGTTAATGCACGTTGCTCAGCGGCAAAAACTGCAAGATATATTAACCACAATACGACATGGGAAAATGCTCAAAGACATGGGCGTTTTACTTGAGAGAAACGCTGAAAAGTCTCTCAGACCGATAAAAAAAATACTAAAAATTTACCCGAATGATTATATTGTTGCCAGTATTGAACTAGCGAACCAATGTCAGTTCTGTTTATCGAGTTTACGATATGAATACCCTAAAGAGCTTGTTGCTAAAGGTTTTTCTGCCATTGAATATTTAAAAGAACTAGTAATAAAAGGTATCGCGTTACGTTTTCGTGATGGAATAGCGAGTAATATTCAAGCAATTATCGATAAAGAGCTAGTGCTTATTGAAGAACAAGGCTACGAGTACTTTTTCCTCACCATCTACGACATAGTTCAGTACGCAAAATCGAAAAAAATACTGTATCAAGGGCGAGGCTCAGCTGCTAATTCTATTGTCTGTTATTGCTTAGAAATCACCTCAGTTGACCCTAGGCAAATATCGGTATTGTTTGAGCGTTTTATTTCAAAAGAAAGAAACGAACCACCAGATATTGATGTTGATTTTGAACACCAACGCCGAGAAGAAATCTTTCAATATATTTATCAAAAATATGGTCGTGAGCATGCAGCGTTAGCAGCAACTGTGATCACTTATCGATTAAAAAGCGCCATTCGAGAGGTTGGCAAAGCTTTCGGTTTTAATGAGACACAACTGAGTTTTTTCATCAAAAATATTAATCGTCGCCAAAGTAAAGTTAGCTGGCGAGAACAAGTGTATGAATTGGGCTTAAACAAAGGTAGTTATCAAGCACAGTTATTTATTCAACTTGTTGATGAAATCATTGGTTTTCCACGACACTTATCGCAACATGTTGGTGGTTTTATTATTTCATCAGGTCCGTTATATGAGCTTGTACCAGTAGAAAATTCCGCCATGGCCGAACGTACGGTTATTCAATGGGATAAAAGTGACTTAGAAACCTTAGGTTTATTAAAGGTTGATGTGCTAGCTTTGGGCATGTTAACGGCAATTCGTCGTGCGTTTAGCTATATTAAACAACATTATCAACAACAGCTAACTATTGCTGACATCACCCGTTTACCTAAAGATCCACAAGTTTATAAAATGTTACAGCAAGCAGATACCGTCGGCGTATTTCAAATAGAGTCACGCGCGCAAATGAGTATGTTGCCTCGGCTTAAACCCGAATGTTACTACGACTTAGTGGTGCAAATTGCCATTGTAAGACCTGGGCCGATCCAAGGTGATATGGTACACCCGTATTTACGCCGTCGAGCAGGGCTTGAGCCCGTGGAATATCCATCTGAGGCGATTAAAAGTGTGTTGAGTCGAACACTTGGTGTGCCGATATTCCAAGAACAAGTGATCAAAATTGCCATGGTTGCTGCAGGTTTTAGCGGTGGTGAAGCAGATCAGTTACGCCGAGCAATGGCGAAATGGCAACGTAATGGCGAATTAAGCCAGTTTCGTAACAAGTTAATATCAGGAATGAAAGCCAGAGGTTACCAAGAGAGTTTTGCAGAACGTATTTATCAGCAAATTTGTGGTTTTGGTGAGTATGGCTTTCCTGAATCTCATTCTGCTAGCTTTGCTGTGCTAGCTTATGTGTCTGCTTGGCTAAAATACTATTATCCTGCTGCTTTTTATAATGGGTTGCTTAATAGCTACCCGATGGGTTTTTATTCCCGATCACAATTAATACAAGACGCACAACGACATGGTATTACCATTAATGAAATCGACATTAATCAATCATCGTTAGAGCATCAAATGCGTTACGAGAAAAAGTCTAATAGTTACACCATTCAGTTAGGCTTGAACATGGTTAAAGGTTTGTCCGATAAAAGTGCCCAGCAATTGCTTGCGCAAAGGCCGAAGCAGGGCTACCAAGACTTTGCTACATTAATGAAAAAAGCCTTAAGGCGTGATGATGTCAACCTACTTGCTAGCGCGAATGCTTTACAATCATTAGCCGATAATCGTTATCAAGCGCGTTGGCAACTAATGGATTCAGAGCACAGTTTACCTTTGTGGCAAGCTGCCAACGAGAACGTAATACAGCAGCCAGCACAAAGTGAGTTTAGCTTTACACCTAGCGCAATGGATAACTTAATTGAAGACTATGCTAGTACTGGCGTGAGCGTAACCCAGCACCCCATTGCTTTGCTATTAGCTGATAGTGGGCAACAAGCCTATATTGGCCGTTATACTTTAGCACATGACTTAGTCAATATTGCCGGACAAACCGTGGTATCTGTTATTGGTTTAGTTACTGGCCGCCAAAGTCCTGGTACAGCATCAGGTGTGACCTTTGTGACTTTAGAAGATCATACGGGGAATTGTAATGTCGTGGTATGGCAAGCGACAGCGAATGCACAAAAAACTGCTTTTTTAACCGCTAAAATATTAAAAGTGACGGGTATTCTTGAGCGAGAAGGTGATGTTATTCACATTATTGCTGGTCGTTTGCTCGATCTCACTGATCGCATTAATGGACTCGACTGTAAATCAAGAAACTTTCATTAGTCGCTGTTCTTGTTAATGAAATTGTTATTAATCGTAAAAAAATAACCATTCACCGCAGTAAATCAAAAACAATGTAAAGCAGTGTAAAGAACGTTGTTTGCCTTAATAGCGAACAATATTATAGTTAACAGAGATGTAGTGGTGTAGTGAGTATAAATTTGAACATTCGTTGTAATAATAACAAACGAAAAAAGCAATTGGGCAAGGTAAAACGCTTAGCCAAGGAAAAATCAGCATGTTAAGAGTAAATAGAAGTGCTATTGCTATGGCTGTACTAACCGCAGTCCTCAGTGCATGTAGAGCGCCCAGTGGTTTGTCGTCAAAAAATCCTAGCGTAAACATAGCGCAGAATAGCCCAGATGTTTGGCAAACAGAGCAAACAAAAAATAGTCAGCAAAATACTGTGGTAGATGGCTGGTTAAAAAGTTTTAATGACCCCGCGCTCGAACAAATGATTGCATACGCTTTATCACATAATTATCAATTACGTGCTGACAGTATCAACCTTGAAATTGCTAAAGAGCGTTTGCAAGTTAGTGAAGCAACTGACTTTCCTGAATTGTCACTGGCAATTGGTAATTCAAGACGTAAGCAGGTATCCGCTAGTACGGTAAATTATCAAACTGATGCCGACATTAGCGTCGATTTACGTTATGAAATTGACTTGTGGGGCAAACTGTCTGATGAGCAAAATCAAAGCCGTTTAAACTATGCTGCGGCACAAGCTACTTATCAACAAAGCACTTTGACCCTAGTTACCAATATTAGCAAAGCTTGGTTTGATTTAACGCAAGCACAACAACTGCTTATGCTGTATCAAGAACGTGCCGAAAACTTACAGCGCAACCTTGCAATGATCCAATCATCTTATCAATTAGGTTTGAACGATGCTCTAGATGTTTATTTAACTAAAAATAATGTAAATCAGGAGCTTGCTAGAGTTGCTCAGCAAGAGCAAACGGTAAAACTGCAAAGCCGGGCTTTAGAACTGTTATTAGGTGATTACCCTTATGCGCAGAAAGCAGCAAAGCAAAACCTACCTTTTATTGATAGCGATATTGAATTAGGTATACCGGCTCAGTTGCTAGCGCGCCGTAGCGATATTCAAGCAAGTTGGTTTGAATTAATGGCATTAGATGCTGGTTTGGCGGTTGCACATAAACAACGTTTCCCAAGTTTTAACCTGAATGCAAGTGTTAGCGACAATGGCACAGAGCTAAGTGACTTACTTGACGGTGGCTCACTTGCTTGGTCGTTAATAGGCAACATCACTACGCCATTGTTTAACGCGGGGCGCTTGGAATCATTAGAGCAGCAAGCCAAATTAACTGTTCAACAAAAAGAGCAGCAATACTTACAACAGGTTTATCAAGCTTTTGCCGATGTTGAAAATAGTATTAGTGCACGAGAGTCATTAACCAAGCGTTATGCTTACTATGGTAAAGCGCAAGAAAATGCATTGGCGGCAGAAAAACTGTCATTTGATCAGTATTTACGCGGCTTAGTAACCTACACCACGGTATTGGAATCACAGCGTCGTTCTTTTGATGCGCAAACTACCGTGATCCAACTCACTAATCAGTTATTACAAAATCGTATTGAAATTTATAGCGCTTTAGGTGGTGACTATCTTAGCCCCGTAAGCCAACCAGAAAGCATAGCGTCTGTATCGTCAACTAACCGCACAAGTTTGGAAAAGTAATGTCACCTAAAATAAAAAAAATTCTTCCTGTTATTGTTTTATCTTCACTGGTATTTGCGGCTTATATTGTTAGTAGTAATCCGCCATCAACAAAACGTGGGCGTCCAAGCACTGCACCACAATTGAATGTGCAAGTACAAAAGCTTACTCGTGCGGATCTTGCTGTCACCATTAGTAGCTACGGTACGATTAAACCTCGCACGCAAAGTATATTGTTGCCACAGGTTTCAGGGCAAATTATCAAAATTAGTCCGAAGTTTCGTGAAGGTGGCTTTTTTGAACAGGGCGATGTGCTAGTACAATTAGATCAACGTGACTTGCTAGCAGAAGTAAAAATTTCTCAAGCAAGTTTATTTAGTGCCAAGCAAAGCTTAAGTGAAGAGCAAGCGCGCGTAGAACAAGCAAAGCAAGACTGGCAACGCTTGGGTAACAGTGAAGATGCACCAGATCTAGTTTTACGTAAACCTCAGCTTTTAGCGGCACAAGCAATAGTTTATTCAGCTGAGGCGGGTTTAGCAAAAGCTGAATTAGCACTAGAGCGCAGTAATATTGTTGCGCCATATACCGGGCGAATATTAAGTAAATCAGTTGATGTTGGTCAAGTGGTTAGTGTTGGTACCGAGCTGGCTGAAATTTATGCGGTTGATTATGTCGAAATTCGTTTGCCGCTGAAAAACAAAGATTTACCTTACATGGTATTACCTGAAAATAGTCGTTTTCAAGATGAAAGTGTTAATCAGCAACCAGCGGTTACCATTCACTCAGATTTATCGGTACGTCAAAGTTGGTATGGCAAAGTTGTTCGTACTGAAGGTGCATTTGATCAAGACTCACAACAGTTATTTGTTGTCGCACAAATTGATGATCCCTACGGCAAAAATGAAAATGGTGGGTTACCACTTAAAATTGGCCAATATGTTAGCGCTGAAATCAAGGGTAAAGTCATTGAAAAAGTATTAACTATTCCTAATAAAGCCATTTATCAGGGCAGTTATGTCTATGTTGTAGAAGGCAATATACTTAAGCGGAAAAATATTACCATTGCTTGGCAAAATGATGATGTAGCGGTAATACAAGATGGCTTAGAAGCACAACAGTTATTAGTTTTGACACCGTTAGGGCAAGTGACATCAGGCACCATTGTTAGTATTAGCAGCATGGACGGTAAATCGGTAAACATGCAAGCCTCGGGTCAAAAGGGCTCTAAGAAGGGGACAAAAAAAGGCGAAAATAAAGCCCGCAAAAATGGCAAGCAAGGTGAATCACGTAAGCCACTAAATGCGGACCAAGAAAAATCATCGCAAACGGCTAGCAATAATGGAGTTGAGTCATGATCGCCTGGTTTGCTAAAAATCATGTCGCCGCTAATTTATTAATGATCACCATTTTATTGGCTGGCGTATTTTCCATTAAAAGCAGTATTCCGTTAGAGGTATTTCCATCATTTGAGTCTGAAATTGTTAATGTTACCGTAGCATTACGAGGCTCTACGCCTGAAGACGCTGAGCAAGGTGTCGCTATTCGTATTGAAGAGGCAGTACAAGACTTACAGGGTATTGAAAAAATCACCAGTACCTCAGTGGAAGGGGCTGCAACCGTTCGTATTGAGGCTGATGCTGCTACTGATGTGCGTGACTTATTGGCTGATATCAAAAGTAGAGTTGATGCGATAAACACCTTTCCAGTCGATGCTGAGAAACCAGTAATTGCCATTGCTCAGCGTATTCGTGATGTTATTTCAGTCACTATCGCCTCTGACTATGGCGAAAAAGAAATTCGCGAATTTGCTGAACAAGTACGTGACGACTTATTACGCTTACCACAAGTTACCCAAGTGGCACTTGACGCGGTGCGTGATTATGAAATCAGTATTGATGTTAACCAAAGTAAGCTTGAACAATACCAATTAACGCTTTCTGAAATATCAACAGCAATTAGCAATAGCTCAATTGATATTTCTGCCGGTAATGTTCGCACCGATGGTGGTGATGTTTTAGTACGTAATATTGGCCAAGCTTACCGCAAAGATGAATTTGAGAAAGTGGTAATAAAAACCAATACCGATGGCACTTTTTTATATCTTGAAGATATTGCTCAGGTAAATGATGGCTTTGAAGAAACACCATTAAGAGCCCGTTTTAATGGTCAACAAGGTGCTTTAATTGATGTTTTTCGTATTGGTAGCCAAAGTGCAATAGATGTTGCTGACGCAGTAAAGAATTATATTGATAATCGCCAAGAAACCTTACCTGAAGGTTTTGTTTTAAGTTATTGGGATGATGACTCTGAAATCGTAAAAAGTCGTTTAAATACATTGATAACCAATGCCTTACAAGGTGGTTTCTTAGTATTGATATTGCTGACTTTGTTTTTACGTCCTTCCATTGCCTTTTGGGTTTCTATCGGTATTCCTGTCAGTTTCATGGGGGCATTTATTGTTATGCCGTTTTTTGATATTTCAATTAATATCATGAGCTTATTTGGTTTTATATTAGTACTGGGGATAGTGGTTGATGATGCCATTGTCACCGGAGAAAACATCTATCGTCATACCCAAACCGCATCAAGCGGCATAGAAGCAGCAATTAAAGGTACAGAAGAAGTCGCAACACCCGTTACCTTTGGTATTTTAACAACTGTGGCGGCGTTTATGCCGTTAGCTTTTATTGAAGGTCAGCGAGGGGCATTATTTGCGCAAATTCCAGTCATCGTTATTCCGGTGCTTTTATTTAGTTTAATTGAATCAAAGTTTGTTTTGCCGTCGCATTTAAAATCATTACGTTTACGTAGTGAAAGCACTAAACAATCTAAGTTTAGCGCTTGGCAACAACGTTTTGCTGATGGCTTCGAAGCTTCAATTTTACGTTATTACAAGCCGTTATTATCATTAGCTATTCGTAACCGTTTAACCACTATTGCCTTATTTGTTGGCGTGTTCATTTTAATTTTAGCTTTCATTACCAGTGGTTGGACACGCTTTGTTTTCTTCCCTCGTATTGCCAGTGAAACTGCTCGTGGCAACGTCACTATGCCGGTTGGAACTAGTTTTGATGTCGTTGATGCTTATGTTGAAAAAATGTCTAATGCGGCGAAAACCTTGCAAGATAAGTATCGTGACGATAAGGGCGACAGTATTATTTTGAATACCTTAGCGATTACCAGCCAAGAAAAAGGCCGAGTACGCTTTGAAATACTACCTGCTGATCAAAATGAATCTGGTATAGGTACCGCACAACTTGTTAAAGAATGGCGAGAATTGATAGGACCATTACCTGGCGCTGAGAATTTAACTTTTAGGGCTGAATTTGGTCGTGGTGGTGATCCTATTGATATTCAGTTATCCGCAACTGATTTACAAACCTTAGAGCAAGTGGCTAGCGAAGTAAAAGAACGCATAAGAACTTATCCAACGGCCTTTGAAATTGCTGATAGTTTGTCTGATGGTAAAGAAGAACTACAAATAGAACTGACCGAGCAAGGTTATGCCATGGGAATGAGTAATTCATGGATAACGCGGCAGGTACGAGATGCCTATTTTGGCTCACAAATTCAGCGTATTCAACGTGGGCGAGATGACGTGCGTGTTATGCTGCGCTTTCCTTTGTCTGAACGACAATCGATTGCCAAGCTTAATGACATGCTAATTAATACGCCAACAGGTGGAAAAGTACCGTTATCACATGTCGCGACATTAAAACCGGGTAAAAGTCCGTCAGCGATCAAACGGATAGATAGGTACAGGACGGTTAATGTCACAGCTGATGTTGATAAGAACGCGACTAATATGACTACGCTCAATGCCGATTTAAATCAGTTTTTGACCGAGTTAATGAGTAAGTATCCGGGGGTGTCTTATACCTTAGAAGGGGAAGCGCGTGAGCAAGCTGACTCTTTTAATAGCCTTGCTTGGGGCTTAGTATTTGTTTTCTTTATTATTTACTGTTTATTAGCAATACCATTTAAATCTTACTTACAACCGATAATTGTTATGTCAGTTATTCCGTTTGGCGCGATAGGAGCCATTATTGGTCATTGGATCATGGGTATGGACTTAACTATCATGAGTTTACTTGGTTTGATGGCACTTATTGGTGTAGTGGTAAATGACAGCTTAGTATTGGTGGACTTTATCAATGGCAAAGTTCGCGCGGGAGAGAAGGTATTTGATGCGGTATTAATTGCGGCACAATCGCGTTTTCGTCCGGTAATGCTAACTTCATTAACCACCTTTATTGGTTTAATGCCACTATTGTTTGAAAAAGCGACACAAGCACAGTTCTTGATACCAATGGCGGTATCGCTTGGCTTTGGCATTATCTTCGCGACTTTTATCACCTTGATATTAGTGCCAGTAAACTACTTATTAGTTGAAGATGTTAAGAACATAACAACCCGTGGCAAGGACAAGCTAGTCACTCAACTAAGCTAAGCTATTTTCATGGTAGTATTATTAAAGCGAATGGCATTTTTCGTTGTCATTCGCTTAACAATCGTTAAACTATCAAGTAAATACCAATGATCATATAAAGGCTAAACCATGGCTGATAACAACACTCCAGAAGAAACAATATTTTCCAAGATTATTCGCCAAGAAATCCCTGCACCATTACTTTTTCAAGATGAACTTGTAAGTGCTTTTCGTGATATTACCCCGCAAGCGAAAAGTCATATTTTGATTGTACCGAATAAACTTATTCCAACGGTTAATGATATTGAAGAAGAAGACGAACTCACCATAGGTCGTATGTTTACAGTAGCGAGAAAGCTAGCCAAAGAAGAGGGCATTGCAGAGGATGGTTACCGTTTGATCATGAACTGTAATAAGCACGGCGGCCAAGAGGTTTACCACATCCATATGCATTTAATTGGTGGTCAGCCATTAGGGCGTATGCTAAATCCTAAATAGTCTAAACGCTGAATAAGTAATTAAAACCTTAATCTAAAAACCAAATATAACTTATAGCGTAAAATTAAATGTTTACGCTGTACTTTTAAATAAATATTGTTAGTATGCACACCGAAACCAAGGGGTGCCTTAAAATCGACAACGATTTAAAGGCTGAGATGCGCTGTCATTAATGAATGTGACATAGCGAACCCTTAGAACCTGAACCGGATAGTACCGGCGTAGGAATGGTTACGCTAATTGCATACCATTCTGTAAAATTGTCTTTTGCCGTTTAGCGTATGCTGACAATGACAATTCTACAGATTGCCAGTGAACAGCTATCTAACTTCTCCATGCCGGATCCCATAACGTATTCTTGACCGAATTTATGAGATCATAATGAAAATTTCTAAATCTGCTATTTCAATAGCAATTACCACCTACTTAGCATCTTTTAACAGCTTTTCACAAAATAATACCGCAGATGAGCTTGAGCATATCACTGTAAGCTCAAGCTTTACTAAACAGTCTTTAGCTCAAGTTCCTACTAGTATTGCCGTTATTGACCAGCAAAAAATTGATGATCAAGCTATTCAGCATTTTGAAGAGTTGATCAGTAGCGTTGCAAATCTAAATTTCTCTGGCGGTACGTCTCGTCCTAAATATTTGCAAATTAGAGGTGTCGGTGAACGTTCTGAATATCGAGGTGCACCGAACTCATCAGTAGGCTTTATTGTTGATGATATCGATCTTTCTGGTTTAGGTATGGCTGCTTCGATGTACGACGTACAACAAGTGGAAGTATTGAGAGGTCCACAGGGAGCTCGTTTTGGTGCAAATGCTTTAGCAGGCTTAGTGTATATTAAATCAAATGATCCAAGCCAAACACCAGAGTATGGATTCAAAGCAAGTCTAGGCAATGATGACTTAATTGATATTGCAGGTTACAGCTCAGGAGCAATTAACGACAAACTTAGTTATCGTATTTCACTAGAGCAGCACCAACAAAATGGTTATAGAGACAATACATATTTAAGTAGAGATGACACCAACGCTATTGATGAGTTTTCAGGTAAGTTTAAATTACGTTATATCGCCACTGATGATCTAACGGTAGACTTTACCTATTTGTTTGCAGATAACGATAATGGTTTTGATGCGTGGACACTTGATAACAATGGTTTTAATACCATTACCGATGATCCTGGTGTTGATAAACAAAAATCTCACGGCTCAGCACTAAAGTTTACTTATGACGGGTTATCTTTTGCACAGCTAACGGCAATCAGTAGCTATACCACCACTAAACATCAACATGCTTATGATGGTGATTGGGCAAATACTGATTACTGGGCAAGCAAGTCTTGCGAAGATGATGACGGTGCTGTTCCATGTGAATATAGTTATTTGTGGGATAAACAGGCTGACCGTGATGTTTGGTCGCAAGAATTTAGGTTAACTTCTAATGACTCATCACGCATTTTCTCCAATACAACCGCGTGGTTACTAGGTGCTTATATTAGTAAACTAGACGAAAGTAATGATTTAGATTCATCGTATAATGGTTGGCCAGATGAAATTCTAGACTCGACATATTCAGCTAATAATTACGCTATATTCACACAGCTGGATAGTATCTTAGATTATGGTCATCAACTTTCGGTTGGGCTTAGAGTCGAAAAACGCAAAACTGAATATTCAGACAGTGCAGGAGATGAGTTCGATCCTTCTGAAACTATGTGGGGCGGTCATATCGCATTAAGTAAAGCGATTAACAGTCAACACGCTGCTTATATTAGAATAGCCCGAGGCTATAAAGCTGGCGGTTTTAATATGGGTTTACCAGAACAATTAAGTCAATTTAAAGAGTTTGATACTGAAACGTTAATGAATTATGAATTAGGGCTTAAATCTACTATGTTAGACAGTGCATTAACTAGTCGTTTAGCTATATTTTATATGGATAGAAAAGACCAACAAGTTAATGCCTCACAGCAAAATCCTGATAAACCTCAGCAGTTTACAATATATACAGCCAATGCAACGAGCTCAAATAGCTATGGATTAGAGTTAGAGCTAAATTATCAGGTCACTAATAATTTATCAATAGACTCTACCATCGGTTATTTGAAAGCGACTTACGATGATTATGCGTATATGGATAAGTACGGCACCAGTATTGATATTTCAGGCCGAGAGCTTGCACATGCCCCTAATTACACTTTTAGTTTAGGGACAACTTATCGCAATGATGCAGGATTTATTGCTAATATAAACTGGTCAGGCAAAGATGAGTTTTATTTCTCTGATAGTCATGCTGAAAAATCGGCGAGTTCAAACTTACTTAATGCAAAAGTTGGCTATGAGATTAATGATTGGTCGATATCATTGTGGGCAAGGAACATAACCGATGAAAAAGTTGCAACGCGTGGCTTTTTCTTTGGTAATGAACCTGATCAAGGTTGGGCTGCTAAAAAGTATTTGCGCTATGGCGCGCCAAGACAAGTTGGTGTGACACTAGATTATAATTTTTAATAACGTAGAACATTAAACAGCACTTTACTCAAATGACTTTGAGTAAAGTGCTTTATTAATAAATAAAATTTACCAAGAGTATCGATATGAAAATATCAATTGAAATTAGTTTATATCCATTAGCAGAAGAAAAATTTAAAACTGAAATTTGGGCTTTTATTAAACGTTTACGTTTAGTGGAAGGACTAAATGTTGTTACTAATGGTATGAGTACACAGGTTTTTGGTGATTATGACTTAGCTACAAGTCATGTAATGGCTGAAATAAAGCACGTACATCAGACCTTAAATGCTGCAGTATTTGTTTGTAAGTTTATTGGCGGTGATCGCTCAGTTGTTGAAGCAGAGTCGTAATGGCAAGCTCAATCAGTGCCACTACTGAAATTGTTACTTATTTCACAACACTACCAGTATTAGAGCTTATTGCAGTAGTCGCTTCACTGCTATACGTGGTTTTAGCAGCAAAAGGTAACCTTTGGTGCTGGCCGGCAGCAATACTAAGTACCGTGTTATATACCGTTATTTTTTATGATGTATATTTATGGATGGACAGTGCATTACAGCTCTATTATTTATTAATGGCGGTGTATGGTTGGTTATGCTGGCGTAAAAATACTGTTGCTAGTAATCTCGAAAATAATGATACTTTAGCGCCCAGAACCAACAGTAAAGAACTGCTTTATAGCCAATGGACGCTGCAACGTCATAGCGTCATGATTCTTGCTCTGTCAGTACTGTCAATCGTATTAGGTTGGTTAATGGCGACATATACACCAACACATTTTCCGTATCTTGATAGCGCGACAACCGTATTTGCGATATTTGCGACTTATTTATTAACACAGAAGGTGTTAGAAAATTGGCTTTATTTTGTCGTTATCGATGTTGTTTCAATTTATCTCTATATCGAGAAAGGCTTAACTCCAACAGCTGCTTTATTCGCTTGTTATGTGATATTAGCAAGTTACGGTTATTGGCAGTGGCGTAAACTGTATTTACAGCAGCAACAAAGCGCTGTGAACGACAGTGATATTTCGCCCGTTCTCGGCTAAAAGAGAAGTTTAATGGTACTGCTTACGATGGTATTACTGATGAGTACGTACTGAAATGGTGACTGACTTAACTTCAGATGTTTATGAGCAATATAAGCCGCTTATAAAAAATTTATGTTTATTGCCTTGTTTTGCCAGTAGAAGCATTAACAGTGTAGCAGTTATTGATTCAGGGCTAAGTCAGTCATGTTTTCGTGTACAGGTTGATGAACATCAGTATTTTGCTAAGCATATCACAAGTGGTGCTACTGAAATTTTAGCAAATAAGCTTGCAGCTGATAGTGGTGTTGCTCCCAAGCTTATTTACGCTGAAGATGATTGGTTGATCAGTGAGTTCCTCTCTGGCGAGCTATTGGAAAATACTCAACTTAGTGAAGATGAACAATTAACGGTTATATTATCATTACTGACGAAATGTCATTGGTTACCTTTTTCTTCTAACAACTTCACTAGCCAAATCACAAATACCAAGTCTGCTAATACTTTAGCAAATCATTCTGCTTCAGTTCTTCCACGCTTAGAAATAGAGCAAACTATCTCGCAGTTATTTCAAGAGTTATCAAATCAACAACCGGATGTTTTAAACCAGCAAATGTCGTTAACTGAAATTAATTGTTTAATGGCAACAACTGAATCAGTGTTGAAAGAACTTACTCAAATAAGACAAGAAGTAGGGCAGAGTAATGAGGTGTTTTGTCATGGTGATGTAAACTTCAGCAACGTAATTAAGCTCGAAAATAGCACCACTAATAATGCTGACTTTCGTTACCAATTGATTGATTTCGAATGCGCTTGTATTGCCCCGATTGAGTATGAATTGGGTATGATGATGGCAGTTAATGAAATTGAAGTCAGTAAAACTAAGTGGGTGATAACGCAGTACACGGCTGAGCAAAATCGTCAGCAATACTCGCGAAGTAGTAGTGATATTTGTCCCGATAACCAGCAAGCAAATCATTCTGAAATTGTCGACAATCTAGAACAAATGATGACTTTTCCACGTGAAATCATCGCCAAGATGGTTACGTGTTACTATATTTTGTCATTAATTATTAATGGGTTATGGTATCTTTTTAAGTTTCATAAATGTCAGGGTGAAAAATACAAGGAATTAGCAAATAAACAGTTTTTACTACTGGCAAAGCAACATCCTGAGACAGATATTGTTATAAAGTAAATGAGATAAGGTGCTGAAATCTTACGATTAGTGGTAGTGCGAGAATGACTTGCATAGCGCATAATTAGCTTAATAGAGTTTACTGGCTGTCATGTGTGAATTGGAAAGAATTTATAGAAAATAGAAATCGCTTATTCTGGTTGGTGCATACCGCTGGTTGGTGTGGTTTTGCCTTGGTACATTACTTAGGTTCATTGCTACATGATTTGCGTGATATCTTTTTAGTAATTATTTTGCTTAATGCTTACGCGGGTTGGTTGTTTACCATTCCGCTTAGATATATCTATCGTCGCATCTGGAATTTTACTCCGTTAAAAATTGCCATTGTAGTGATACTCACCTCATATTGTACCGGTGTGTTTTGGCAAATTATTAAAAATATTAATTATTGGGAAATATATAAACACGGTTACCGTCCAGACTTCATTCTTTTTTATACCAAAAATAGTTTGCTATCTTTTTTCATTATTCTTAGTTGGAGTGGACTGTACTTTGGTACTAAATACTATCAAATGTTACAAAAAGAAAAGCAAAATGTATTACGTGCGAATACTGTTGCCCATCAAGCTCAATTAAAAATGTTGCGCTATCAGTTAAACCCTCATTTTCTGTTTAATACTTTAAACGCAATATCGACACTTATTCTGGTTAAAGAAAACAAAACAGCGAATGGTATGGTAACAAAATTAAGTGAATTTTTGCGTTATTCATTAGATAAAGACCCAATGAAGAAAGTAACGCTTGATAATGAACTACAGGCCTTAAGGCTGTATCTAGATATTGAAAAGGTGCGCTTTGAAGAACGTTTGCAAGTTAGTTTTAATATTGCTAGTGATTGTAACTTAGCATTGGTACCTAGCATGATATTGCAACCTTTAGCTGAAAATTCGATTAAACACGCTATTGCTGTACAAGAGGAAGGTGGGGAAATCAATGTTTCGGTACACCGTTTCGGTAATGATTTATTGATTGAGCTGTCCGATAATGGTCCCGGAGCGGAAATAACTAATGGTAACTTATTCAGAGAAAATGGTGTCGGTTTGGTCAATACACGAGAACGACTGCATGCACTCTATCAGGATGATTTTTCATTAGTTGTTGCCAACAATGTACCTACTGGTGTTAAGATAAGTATACGAATGCCATACGACATTGGAAGCAAGATATGAGCAAAAAGCTCACAACAGTTATTGTTGACGATGAGCCACTAGCAAGAAAAGGCTTAGTGGTTCGTCTTGAAGATCACAAAGATATCGATATTATCGCGCAATGTACTAATGGCCGAGAAGCATTAGAAGCTGTTCGTGCCTATCAGCCTGATCTTATTTTTCTTGATATTCAAATGCCGGGTTTAAATGGTTTTGAAGTGGTTGAAGCAATTGTTGAACAAGGCTTGCAACTACCAATGGTGGTATTTGTTACTGCATTTGATCAATATGCCATGCAAGCATTTGAAGTACACGCACAAGATTACTTGCTTAAACCAGCTGATGATCAGCGTTTAGCACAAACCTTAGATAAAATCAGACAAAGTCTTAGTAGTGAAGTGAACGCCATTCATAAGTCTAAACTAGTGCGCTTAGTTAGTGACGTTACCGGAAATGATTGTGACAAAATACTACAAGAGTTAGACAACAATGAACCTGTTAGTATTTCTAGTTATTCTGACGTATTAGCGATTAAAGATGCCGGCGAAGTTAGCAGGGTGCCAGTAAAAGATATCTTATGGATTGATGCCGCTGGTGATTATATGTGCGTGCATACACAAAGCAGTACTCATATTCTACGTAAAACCATGAAACAACTAGAGGAAGTATTAGATCCTCGACAGTTCTTGCGTAGTCATCGCTCTACCATCGTAAATAAAAACTACATTGATAAATTTTGCAGCCAACTAAATGGTGAATACTATTTAGTAATGTCTAACGGCAAAGAATTGAAAGTTAGCCGCAGTTATAAAGATAAAGTGAAAAAGGCTGTAGTTGCATAGCGGTTTAGTTGCTTAGCATTCGTGCCGTAGTGTTATCATAATGTTATGAAATGAACATATAAAAGGTAAACAATGTGTTTACCTTTTTTTGTCTCTGGCGTTAGCACTTAACGGTTAAAACCGTATTAAGTTAACTCTAAAGGACCTACTTCAACCACAAGTTTACCGAAGTTTTCACCTTTTAATAAGCCGATGAAAGCATTAGATGCTTGCTCTAAACCTATTACTTTATCCTCACGGTGAATAATTTTTCCTTCAGCAAGCCACTGGCCCATCGCTTGGCTAAATTCGTTATAACGATGACCATAGTCATCAAATACGATAAAACCTTGCATTTTTATGCGCTTAACCAGTAATAATCCCATTAGTGATGATAATCTATCTGGTCCTGTTGGCAGCTCAGTGGCATTGTATTGTGAAATTAATCCACATAGCGGCACACGTGCACAGGCATTTAGTAATGGCATAACAGCGTCAAATACTGCGCCGCCAACGTTCTCAAAATATACATCAATACCATCAGGACATTGTTCGGCCAATTGTTGTGCTAAATTGCTACTTTTATGATTCACACAAACATCAAAACCTAAGGTGTCCGTCACGTAATGACACTTTTCTTCGCTACCAGCAATACCAATAACGCGGCAACCTTGTAATTTAGCAATTTGACCTACTAAACTGCCTACTGCGCCACTGGCTGCTGCAACCACAACAGTTTCACCTGCTTTAGGCGCGCCAATGTCAAGCAAGCCCATATATGCTGTTAATCCTGGCATACCCAATACGCCAAGGGCATATGACGGTGACGTCAACTCTTTTGGTAATTTTAACAACTCTACGCCATCTGAAATGGCATAATCTTGCCAGCCGGTATAAGCAACTACTAAATCGCCAACTTGAAAATTGTCATTACGTGACTCTTCCACTCGACACACTGCACCGCCAACCATTACTTCACCAATGGCTACCGGCTCTGCATATGATTTTGCATCACTCATACGGCCACGCATGTAAGGGTCTAATGAGAGGTAAACCGTTCGTAGTAAGACTTCACCTTGGCTTGGTAATGGAATTGCTGTTTCAACTAAACTAAAATTTTCTGCCGTAGGTGCGCCGACAGGGCGAGAAGCTAAGGTAAACTGGCGATTTTTTTGTTTATTTTGTTGTAATATTGAAGAAAGATTTAAATCGGTATTTGCGTTCGAGGTCATTTAATTATTCCAAATAATGGCTTAATGATTAATCAAACCTAGCAGATAAATTTATACAATGATTTTCTGCTAGGTTATTTGTTTTCTCGTATTAATTTTTACGCTAGTTTGTTGATCAAACGGTTAGCTACTTCACTAGAGCTTGCAGGGTTTTGACCACTGATGATTAAGCCATCTTCAACAGCAAACGGTGCCCAATCCTGACCTTTATGATAGTCAGCACCTTGCTTAATTAACTCATCTTCAAGTAAAAATGGCACGATGTTCGTTAGCTGTACTGCATCTTCTTCACTGTTAGTGAAACCTGCAATTTTTTTGCCTTTAACTATCGCAGTACCGTTACTGTCTTTTACCTTAAGTAATACTGCTGTGGCATGACAAACAACGGCTACAGGTTTGTTTTGCTCGATAAATGCTGAGATCAAGTTGATTGAGTCTTGGTTGTCAGTTAAATCCCAAAGTGGACCATGACCGCCAGGATAGAAAACGGCAGCGTATTCATTAGCATCAATAAGGTTTAATTTTGTCGTTGTTGCCAATACTTGCTGGCTTTGTTCATCACTTTCAAAACGGCGAGTTGCATCAGTTTGAAAGTCTGCTTCAGCACTTTTAGGATCTAATGGTGGTTGTCCGCCTAATGGCGAAGCCAATGTTACGGTAAAACCGGCATCAATTAATTGATAATAAGGCGCGGCAAATTCTTCTAACCAAAAGCCTGTTTTTTCGCCAGTATTACCTAGTTTATCGTGCGAGGTTAATACCATTAATACTTGCGTGTTTTGTCTTTTTGTCGCATTCATTTTAATTTTCCTATGCAATTTTATTATCGTACTTATTGATGTCATTGCTTGATGACTTCAGTCTATGGGAAATATTATATGCCTATACAGTTTTAATACAATGCAGATTAATTTGATAACTTTGTTCTAATTATTGATACAATAGAGTGCAAATGTTTATTTTTGAATAAACTCGTTTTGATAAAGGTGATGTAAGTGGATATTTCTTTTGAACAGCTAAAAAGTATGGTGGTTTTTTCTCAAGTGGTTGAACAAGGAAGTTTTAGTGCCGCGGCTAAGCATATTGGACTTTCACGAGCCGTTGTTAGTTATCACATTAAAAAACTTGAAAAACAGTTAGGTATTACGCTCTTAAATCGTTCCACGCGCTCTATTATGTTAACGCAAGCTGGTAGTGATTATTATCAACGTTGCAGAATTATTGCTGAGCAAGCAAGTGCGGCTAACCAGCAAATCGAAAATGTGAAAAATGAACCTGAAGGGTTGCTAAAAATTACTTGTCCGGTCAGCGTTGGGTTACATACGATAGTACCGGCATTGGATAAGTTTCGGAAGTTGTACCCCAAAATTGAACTCGACCTAATGTTAACTGATGAAGTGGTTAATATTGTCAAAGAAGGTATTGATCTTGCTATACGAGGCGCGCCATTAGCCGATTCAAATTTACAGGCCAGAAAACTAGCGGTGTTAGAAACATGCTTATGCGGTTCGCCGGATTATTTTGAGCGTTATGGTCGGCCAACAACACCAAGTGAATTAGTTGAACACACTTGGGTTATTTATAAATTAACCAGTAATAAACTGATATTAGAAAAAGCAGGGCGATCTCATACCATTGAAGTTAAGGGGGCCATAGCAACTAATAATGCTTCAGCACGCACCGCATTTGTTGAAGGAGGACAAGGTTTAGGACGTATTCCAACCTATGATGCTTGGCCAAAAATTAAAGCTGGGCGCTTACAATCTGTGTTAGATGATTATCAGTTAAAGGCAATCAATGTTTTTGGTGTTTTCCCCCCAGGGGCTGCCAGCTCGAAAAAGCTACGTTTATTAATTGACTTTTTGATTCAATTTTTTGCACAACAGCAAGTTAAGTTAACTGATAAGTCTAGTTAACCAATGAAACTCTTTTTAATTGCTAATTTACTGTTAGTGGCAATAATTTATTTTTTTGCACTAAACTGTTATTAATATCGAAAACATTTAGCAATAGATAATGATTTTTGATAGCTACTTGTTTGATTTAACGAGTGAATAAAAATTTCAACTAGACCACATATACGGTGACATCAATGGAAGCTTTAACTCAAGCTGTTATGAGGTAATACCTACAATAGTAAAGCTAGTTTATTAAAAGGAAAATGGAATGATATTGATATTAGGAGTAAATGGATGATTTTAACCATTGGAAAAAAATTAGGGTTTTCATTTGGCATAATTCTAGTACTTATGATTATATCTGCTGTAGTTACTTATTCACTTATTGATGATAACGAAGAAATACAAGACCAAGTTATCAATTTACGTATGAAAACAGTACTTCTAGGTAAAGACGTTATTAATGGCGTCAATCAGTCACTTGCCGGTTTACGTGGTTATATTATTTTGGGCAATGACCCAAAAAAAGCGCTAGCGATGAAAGAAGCCAGAAAGTCAGCTTGGATTGCGATTGAAAAGGCGATTAAAGAGTTCGATATTCTTGCAAAAAGCTGGACAGATCCTACTAATGTTAAACATTTACAAGATATTAAATTAGCGCTTGAAGCATTTAAAATTGCTCAGCAAGAAATAGAAAGTATTTCACATACGGATCGTAATATTGCTTCTTATCAGTTACTGCTCACCGATGCCGCACCAAGAGCGGACCAAATGCTTACCCATATTACTAATATTATCGATGAAGAAAGCTTTTTAGAAGCGACAACGGCTAGGAAGTCACTACTTAAAAATCTTGCTGACATTCGAGGCTCTTTTGCCGTGGGCACAGCTAATATTCGTGCTTATTTATTATCAGGTGAGGATGTTTTTAAAAATAAATTTGAAGCCAAATGGCAGATAAATCAACAACGAGTTGATACTATTAACGAAAATCAAGTATTACTATTTACACCTAGCCAGAATAAATCATGGACGGAATTTATTAATGTTCGTAATGAATTTATCGATCTACCGGCACAAATGTTTAACTTGCGTAGCCGTGATGATTGGAATACAGCCAATTATTGGCTGGGCACTAAAGCTGCACCAAGAGCCATAGAAATTTTATCTTCACTAGAGAGAATGAAAAACTCACAAGATCAATTGCTTAAGAATGATATTGAAAAAGAAGCAAACTTGGTCGAAACACTAAAATCTACTTTAATATTCATTACGTTGGTATCACTATTACTTGGTATTATTTGTTCAGTTATATTTAGCCGAAACTTACTAACTCGTTTAGACAACATATTAACGCGAGCTAAAAGCATAGCTGAGGGTGATATGTCAGGTGAAGTGTTAAAAGTTAAGGGTAATGATGAGTTAAGTGATTTGACTAAGGCGATTAACCAGATGTCAGGTTCATTATTGCAATTAGTGAAAAAAACAGCTGATTCAATGGCAGAAGCCTCTAAAGGAACCACAAAAATTTTGATTGCTAATCAGACAATGGCCTCAGGTGTGAACGATCAAACAGCGCAGATAGAGCAGATAGCCACAGCAATTGAAGAACTTTCAAACTCATCACTAGAAGTTGCGAATAATTGTGTTGATGCTTCGGACAGTTCATCAGCCGCTTTGAGGTTAGTGAAATCAGGTGGCGCAATTGTCAAAGAAACACTGGTTCAAATGGTTTCAATTAAGGACGCGTTTAATAGCAGTTCATCAGCGATTACTTCTTTAAGTACGCAAAGTAAGGAAATTGAAGATATTTTAAGTGTCATTAAGAGCATTGCTGATCAAACTAATTTGTTGGCACTTAATGCAGCAATTGAAGCGGCAAGAGCTGGGGAGCAAGGTAGAGGTTTTGCCGTTGTTGCTGATGAAGTACGCCAATTGGCAAAGAGAACGACTGATGCAACCGCTGAAGTAGAAGAGGCTGTTGAATCAATACGCCGAGAAACGGAACAAGCTGTAACCATGATGGCGGACGGAGGGACCAAAGTTGAACGGGGTGTTGATATGACTAATGAAGCAGCATCATCATTGAATAATATCATTGGTAGTGTTGATATTATGGTTGAAAAGATACAAGCAATAGCTGCTACAGCTGAAGAACAAAGTATGACAATCGCAGAGGTTGCTAAAAATACAGAAAATGTTTCCACCGTTTCGCAACAGGTAGAAAGTGGTATTAGCAATGTCGTCAGTTTATCTACTAATGTGACTCAAGAAACTGAGAGTAAAGCGAAAGAGTTATTAGCAATGGTTTAATGAAGGCAGCAACTCATCATAAGCTGATATTAGAAAATTCAAATTATTCTAATATCAGCCGAGTTAATTGTAAGTTAAGCATGGTGGCTACTTAAAAATACTAATATTTATCAATTCAAAGCAAGTCCTTTTCTATCTGCGTTTAAATCAATTTGCTTACTCTGCTAGATTAATTTGAGCGAGTACCTAAATCAACACTGACGCTGCGCTGTTAATGCTAGAATACTTTCTTGTGCTTGTATCAAACTATCACTAACACCTTGTTGATGTTGTATCGCAACAAATAACGGCACATGAGTGATAGTGTTATTACATTCGGCGATCATAATACTTGATTGATCATCAATTAACGCTTGCACAGCTGCTACGCCCATTTTTGTTGCTAAAATTCGGTCTTTAGCAACCGGTGAGCCGCCACGTTGAATATGACCCAGTATACAAGCGGTACAATCAATGTTAGCTACTGTTTGTAATTGCTGAGCCAGAGTTGAAGCACCGCCTTGCCATAAGTTTTCTGCAATAACAATAATATAACTTGCATGTCGTTCAGCTTGTGCTTGTTTAATTTCCTTCACAAGCGCTTTAAGCTTGTGTGCTTCATTATCGACAGCATTACCTTTTGATGGAAAATTTTCAAAAGATATAACCTGTTCGGCGGCGCACGCTATACCAACATTAAAGGTAATGTGGCCGCTATGTCGTCCCATGAGCTCAACAATAAAAATACGTTCAAATGCTTCAGCGGTATCACGTATTTTGTCTATCGCTTCAATAGCGGTATTAATCGCTGTTGAAAAGCCTATAGTGAAGTCTGTACCATCAATATCATTATCAATGGTACCAGGAATACCGATCACCTTTCCTGGCCAGTGCTCATTAAGCGCAAGCAAACCGGTAAAAGAGCCATCACCGCCAATGACAATGAGTGCGTCTAATTTGTTTTTCAATAATGTTGATGCAGCTTGCTCCAAGCCTAATGGTTCTTGCATAGCGGGGCAGCGAGCACTTTTTAATATCGTCCCTCCTTTATGAATGATATTATCCACGCTTTTAAGTGTTAGTGGCATGAAGTTGTCTTCAATTAAGCCATTAAAACCAGCAATAAAGCCAAACACTTCTATTTTGTAATGATGGGCGGCAACGACAATTGCTCTAATTGCTGCATTCATGCCGGGGGCGTCACCACCGCTGGTTAAAATACCAATCCGTTGAATAGTCATATTTATTTGCTCATTAAGGGGGAGTAGTTTAAAGCTTTAGTTAAAATAACAGTCATTTATCTGAAGGTGAATTAATTTTATAGTAAAACTGTTTATTTTAATGCAAGTCGAGCACTGTCACTTATATTGATTCAATCAGCAACAAATAAACCTCTGTCATTCTACTCTTTGAGTATCAAAAAAGAATCTATTGCTGAAAGTAGGTATAAAGGTCACAGCCTGAATTTAGCTAGAAAAAACATAAAAATACGAAAAGTTACATAAACGGTTTAAGATTTAGGTTATTTTATTAGTAAGGAACCTGAACTCTGGGTAAGCAATATTACTCAACATGCGCTTTTGTTCCATTATCTGTATTAAGATATTGATAAACAAACTATTATTTATCAATGCCTCGCCTTGACAATCGGATAAAACATTGATGGTACATACGGTTACTTTTATCTTTGAGAAATTTTTGTAATAACACATAGGTTATTGATTTTAAAGAAAATAAAGTGCTTATTGCCTAGGGGGGCAGGTTGATAAATAATGACTATAACAATTAGCACAATTCTAACAAGTAAATTGCTTAATATAATTGACTAAAAAATTAAAAAGGTAGCTTGATGCTACCTTTTTTAACAAATATATATCTGATTTTTTAATGATTAAGCAAAATGCTTTTTAGTTAAAGTTAGTACCTTTAACGTATTGGTTGCACCAACAGTTTCCATTAAATCACCGTGAGTGAACATCACTTTATCGCCAACACTTAATTCAGAGTCTTTTGCTACTGCAACTAGAACGTCTTGTGCCATCGCTTCAGCATTATCAATGCCTGTAGAATCAAAAGAAACAGGATAAACGCCGCGATAAATAGCGGTTTTAGTTAATGTTTTGGCATGGCGGGATAATGAATAGATTGGTAAACCAGAAGAAATTCGCGACATGATTTTACTAGTGTGGCCAGACTCTGTTAAAGCAATAATGGCTTTAACGCCATCTAAATGGTTTGCTGCATACATAGCTGACATCGCAATGGTTTCAGAAACTTCAGCAAAGGTCATTTCAACGCGGTGCTTTGATGTGGTGACTGAGCTTTGTTGCTCTGCACCAATACAAACATTTGCCATGGCTGTGACCGTTTCAACAGGGTATTTACCGGCCGCTGTTTCCGCAGATAGCATGACGGCATCAGTGCCATCTAAGACCGCATTGGCAACATCCATCACTTCTGCACGTGTAGGCATTGGTTGCTCAATCATGGTTTCCATCATTTGAGTTGCGGTAATAACCACACGGTTTAACTGACGACTACGAGCAATAATATGCTTTTGTTTACCAACTAAAGCGGCGTCACCAATCTCGACACCTAAATCACCACGAGCAACCATAACAACGTCGGAGGCAAGAATGATACCGTCTAAAACCTTATCGTCATTTACCGCTTCAGCTCGTTCAATTTTTGAAACTAAACGAGCATCACAACCGGCTTCTTGAGCAAGTAAGCGAGCTTCGCGCATATCAGCAGCATCACGCGGGAAAGATACAGCAAGAAAGTCGACATCGATTTTAGCGGCAAGCTTAATATCTTCTTTATCTTTAGCGGTAAGAGCAGGAGCCGTTAAACCACCACCTTGACGATTAATGCCTTTGTTATTGGACAAAGGTCCGCCAACAGTGACTTCAGTAAATACCGATTGACCTTCCGTTTTAAGTACTCGCAATTGTACGCGGCCATCGTCAAGTAATAAAATGTCACCAGCAATAACATCTTGTGGTAATTTCTTATAATCAATGCCTACTTTTTCTTGGCAACCTTCGCCTTTAGCTAAGTTTGCATCTAGTTCAAACTTGTCGCCAATAGCTAACTTAATAGGGCCATTTTTAAAGGTTGAAACCCGAATTTTAGGGCCTTGTAAATCACCTAAAATACCAACATAAACACCAAGCTCTTGTGATATTTCACGAACAGCTGTCGCGCGGTCAATATGATCTTGTGGGATACCATGAGAGAAGTTTAATCTAACAACATTTACACCGGCTGCTAGTACTTGTTTTAATATCTTTCTATCGTCAGTTGCTGGACCTAAAGTCGCAACAATTTTGGTTCTTCTAGGCATCTTAATCCTTAAATTTATTCTATTTATTACTAATGTTATGTGTCTATTTAACTATCGTCACTTTGAACAATGTCAGCATTTATTCTTTTCTTTCAAAGCGTGAACTGCGCAGGCTATCTTTTACTTTTTTCAAGTTATCTCTAAATTTAGTGCCTCGACGTAATGTAAACCCTGTAGCCAAACAATCAATTAATGTGAGTTGTGCAATACGTGACGCCATTGGCATATATAAATCAGTATCTTCAGCGACTTCAACAGAAAGTACGATATTACATTCTTTCGCTAACGGTGTGCCTGCCGTAGTAATACCAATAACGGTGGCATCGTTTTCACGGGCTAAACTGGCAACATCAACTAAAGACTTCGTTCTCCCTGTATGTGAGATAACCACAACAACATCACCTTGTCGGCTATTTATAGCACTCATACGTTGCATTAATATGTCATCGAAATAAACGACAGGAACATTAAAACGGAAAAACTTGTTTTGTGCATCGTGAGCAACAACAGCAGAAGCTCCTAAACCAAAGAAAGAAATTTTATTGGCTTGTGTTAATAAGTCGACTGAACGATTAATTGTAGAAGTATCTAAACTTTTACGGGCAAGCTCTAAGTTAGCCATGGTTGATTCAAAGATTTTTGCTGTATATTCTTCAGCCGAATCATTTTCATCAACATGACGATTAACATAAGGTGTACCATTAGCTAAACTTTGTGCAAGATGCAATTTAAAGTCAGGGTAACCCTTAGTATCAAGACGTCGACAAAAGCGGTTTACCGTAGGCTCACTGATATTAGCTTGTTTAGCTAATGCAGCAATGCTAGCGTGAATCACGGTTCCAGGTGACGATAATATAACTTCAGCCACCTTACGTTCAGATTTGCTGAAAGTATCTAATTCGTTGGTGATCTTTTCTAATATATTCATTACGTTTAAGCCCTAGTACATTGCTTAGTTGATACTTATTGGTATCAAATTAAAGAATGCTGTAATTTATTTTCTGTAAAAATACAGTAAATATGAAAATTTATTTCATATTTTACGTTAATATAAATCAAAAGCGTTAGATTTTGCAAACCTTTAATATTTTTTTGCCATAAAGTTGCCTTCTAGCTCCTGTTATTAATTAAATCACATTAAATGTAGTAATATTACAAAAAGTACTTTACTGATGCTGCTATAGCAGATAAATTAGCCTTAAATGTAGTTTAGTTACACTGAAACTAATTTAAAAATAAGTTAAAAAATAATTGAGTAGATAAGATATGAATAACATCGATTGCCCAGCTGCTAGTGAAATCGTTATTTTTGGTGCCCTCGGGGATTTATCACGCCGTAAACTTTTGCCGTCTTTATATCAGCTAGAATTAGCTGGTTTATTAACGGATGATACTCGTATTGTGGGTGTCGCACGAAATGACATAACACTTGAGCAATTCGCACAACAGATAAATGACGGTTTAAATGAGTTTATTCCTGAAACGTTAGATACAGACGCTGTGACTAAGTTTTTAGCGCGACTAGTTTATCAACAACTCGACTTTAAAAATATTACCGCTTATAGCGAACTAGCAACAACATTAGCATCTGAAAAAACGCCTCGTGTTTATTACTTTTCGACTCCTCCAGCTATATATGGCGATATCAGTGAAGGCTTAAAATCGGCCAAACTCATAAGAGATAATGATCGCGTTGTCATGGAAAAGCCAATTGGACACTGTCTAGAATCATCAAAAGTGATTAATGACCAAGTTTCTCAATACTTTAACGAAAATCAAATCTATCGTATTGACCATTATTTGGGAAAAGAAACAGTTCTTAATCTATTAGTGCTACGTTTTGCTAACTCATTATTTACCAATAATTGGGACCGAAACAGTATTGATCATGTACAAATTACTGTTGCAGAAAGCGTTGGTATTGAAGGTCGTTGGGGCTTTTATGATGAAGCCGGACAAATGCGCGATATGGTGCAAAACCATTTACTGCAAATTCTTTCGTTGTTAGCTATGGAGCCACCAGCTGATTTAAGTGCTGATAGTGTGCGTGATGAAAAATTAAAAGTCATCAAGGCATTAAAGCCTATTACGCGCCAAAATGTTAAAGAAAAAACGGTTCGCGGACAGTATGCTGACGGTTACCTTAACGGCTTAGCCGTGCCGGGTTATTCAAATGAAGAAGGTGCTAATGCTAATAGCGGTACTGAAACTTTTGTCGCAATAAAAGCTGAAATTGATAACTGGCGTTGGGCAGGGGTACCATTTTATTTGCGTACCGGTAAACGTATGCCGAAAAAACACAGTGAAATAGTGGTGCATTTTAAGCAACAGCCACATAACATTTTTAGTGAAAGTTATGCCGACTTACCATCAAATAAATTAACTATTCGACTACAGCCCGATGAAGGCGTTGAATTGGAGATGATGAATAAAATACCTGGTATTGCTTCACAAATGCAAATTCATGAAAACAAGTTAGATTTAAGTTTTTCAAAAGCTTATGACAATCAGCGGGTCGTTGATGCCTATGAGCGCCTATTACTTGAAGTGATTAATGGTAATCAATCATTATTTGTTCGTCGTGATGAAGTTGAAGCCGCATGGCAGTGGGCTGATGGCATTATTGCAGCATGGCAATCAACCAATGAAGCACCTAAACCTTATGCGGCAGGATCATGGGGACCAGTTTCTTCTATCTCTTTAATCGCCCGCGATGATCGACAGTGGGTAGAATAATGTATCAAATTAATGAATTCGAACAACGCCAATTACTAGATGAAGCATTGGCTGACAAAGTTGCTGATATTTTGGCTAGTGCGGTTAAGCAAAACGGTAAAGCCAGCATTGCAGTATCAGGTGGTTCAACGCCTAAGGGTTTCTTTAATGCTTTATCAAAAAAAATATTGCCATGGCAGTCAATCACAATAACTCTTGCTGATGAACGTTGGGTTGATATCGACTCTGCTGATAGTAACACCAAACTAGTGCATGAAAACTTGCTACAAAATGAGGCGATGAAAGCAAAATTCTTTCATTTAAAGCAAGGCGCAGAATTAACTACGGAAACCCTAGTTGATTTAAATATGGCTGCTAAGCAGCTATTGCCATTAGATGTGCTTATTTTGGGCATGGGTGAAGATGGCCATACTGCTTCTTTATTCCCATGCAGTGACGAGATAGATAGCTGTTTGTCACTTGATAGCCCTGCGTTATTAAAGGTAGTGCCAAAAACAGCACCGCATCAACGTATAACCTTTAGCTTTGCAGCATTAGCACAAAGTGAGCATACGATTTTACATATCAGTGGTAGTAATAAAAAGCAGGTAATAGCAAGAGCCATCGACGGGCAAACTGTTAAAGAAATGCCTATTCGCGCTTTTTTACACGCCGCAGATGTTAATACACAAATTTATTGGGCCGAGTAAATGATGAAAAAAGAAATATTACAGATCACTCAGCGGATCATTGAGAGAAGTAAAAATACACGTAAAGCTTATTTGGAAAAAATTTCGGCAGCGAAATCAACTACAGTACATCGTGCAAGTTTATCCTGTGGTAACTTAGCACATGGCTTCGCGGCCTGTGGTAAAGATGATAAAGCAACCTTACGTGGCGTAAATCATTCTGATGTTGCAATTATTTCTGCATACAACGATATGCTTTCAGCGCATCAACCGTACCAAACATACCCAGATATTATTAAAGCGGCTGTTAGAGACACTGGCGGTGTTGCCCAATTTGCCGGCGGTGTACCAGCCATGTGCGATGGCGTGACACAAGGTCAGCCAGGTATGGATTTGAGCTTAATGAGCCGTGATGTTATTGCGATGTCGAGCGCTGTTGCGTTATCGCATAACATGTTTGATGGTGCGTTAATGTTAGGGATTTGCGATAAAATCGTCCCAGGTTTGATGATTGCCAGCATGACCTTTGGCCATTTGCCAACGGTTTTCGTTCCTGCAGGCCCAATGCCGTCAGGTATTCCGAATAAAGAAAAAGCGCGTGTACGTCAGCAATTTGCTAAAGGTGAAATTGGTGAAGATGAGTTATTAGAAGCCGAATCTGCTTCATATCACAGTGCGGGTACTTGTACTTTCTTCGGCACTGCTAACTCAAACCAATTAGTAGTTGAAGTGATGGGGCTACATTTACCTGGCGCTTCATTTGTCGCACCTAACACTCAATTACGTGAAGAACTCACCAAAGCCGCTGCTCGCCAAGTCACACGCTTAACTTTGCAATCAGGAAATTATACCCCTGTGGGTAAAATGATTGATGAACGTTCTATCGTTAATGCGATTGTTGCATTGCTAGCGACAGGTGGGTCAACAAATTTGACTATGCACATTATCGCCTTTGCTAAAGCGGCCGGTATTATTGTTAATTTCCAAGACTTTAATGATCTATCTGACGCGGTACCATTATTAACGCGTATTTACCCCAATGGTCATGCTGATATCAACCACTTCCAAGAAGCCGGTGGTATGGCACTATTATTTAAAGAGCTCATTGATGCGGGTCTAGTACACGAAGACGTTGATACGATTTGTGGTCGCGGCCTAGCACGTTATACACAAAAGCCTGTACTTGAAAACGGTGAGCTGAAATGGGTTGATGGCGCAACAGTCTCTGGTGATGATGAAGTGATCACGACGGTTGATAAGCCATTTAAAACGGATGGTGGTTTAAAGGTGTTAAAAGGCAATTTAGGGACCTCAGTGCTAAAAACGTCGTCTTTGCGTGAAGGAAGTTTTGTTATCAAAGCTCCTGCAGTCGTCTTTGAAGATCAGCATGAACTAGAAGAAGCGTTTAAAGCGGGTGAGTTAGAGAAAGACTTTATCGCCGTTGTGCGCTTTCAAGGGCCCAAAGCTCGTGGTATGCCAGAACTACATAAATTAACGCCACCATTAGGCGTGTTGCAAGATAAAGGTTTTAAAGTTGCCTTAGTGACTGACGGTAGAATGTCTGGTGCATCCGGTAAAGTACCTGCTGCCATTCACTTATGTCCTGAAGCATTAGATGGTGGTTTGATCGCTAAAATAAAAACAGGTGACATGATGTTACTTGATGGTGAAAGTGGCGAGCTAACATTATTAGTTGAAGATAATGAATTAACCCAGCGCATCAATGCCAAGTTTCAGGTAAACGGTCATCATCAAGGCATGGGGCGTGAGTTATTTGGCTTTATGAGACGTAACCTTAGCTCTGCAGAAACAGGCGCTTGTTCATTATTTGATGATAGCATTGAGAGCACAATCGTAGGTGAGGTTTAGCCATGGTAAATAGTGCAGTGAATATTATTGCTGACATCGGTGGCACCAATATGCGTGTTGCACAAACCAATGAGCAAGACGCTATCTTTAATGTGGAGATATACGCTTGTGCAGATTATGTCGGTTTGGCAGAAGTCCTATCGGACTTTATAACTCGTCATCAGCTGCAGGGTAAGCAAATAAGTGCTTGTTTAGCAATTGCATGTCCGGTTGATAAAGACTTAATTGCTATGACTAATTTACCCTGGCAATTCTCTCAGCAAAAATTAAAAGTGCAATTGCGATTGCATGAACTTGTTTTGATTAATGATTTTACTGCTATTGCCCATGCTATTCCGCAACTCGACAATAGCCAGAAAATTCAAGTAGGCACCGGCCATGTTATTGCCGACAAACCTATTTCAATTTGCGGTCCGGGTACAGGGTTAGGTGTGGCTAATTTAGTCGCATTAAACCATGGTTGGTTAAGTTTAAGTGGTGAAGGTGGTCATGTTGATTTTGCTCCAATTGATCAACAAGAAATTAAAATATTAAATTTTTTGCTCACTAAATATAACCATGTTTCTTATGAGCAACTGTTATCAGGTCTAGGCTTAGAACAAATTTATCAAGCACTTAGCTTTATTCAAAATGGCGTAGCCTCAGAGTTAACTGCCAAAGAAATTACGACGAAAGGTTTAGCCAAAACTTGTGAGTTATGTGCTGAAACCATTGCACAATTCTGCCGTGTATTAGGTAGTTTTGCCGGTAATTTAGCTTTAACGCTTGGCAGCTATGGCGGAGTGTATATCGCAGGTGGCATTGTCCCGCGCTTTATTGAATATTTCGAAAGTAGTGATTTTAGAGCAAGGTTTGAGGCTAAAGGGCGTATGTCAGGTTTTAATCAGCCGATAGCTACTTTTGTTGTTACCGAAGAACAGCCAGGTTTAATGGGCGCTGCTGCGTATCTTAAACAATTAAATACAGTTGAAAAACACTAAAGAGTATTAAGAGGGAATATGACGTTATCAAATAATTGGCAAGTACAGCCAAGCGACCTTTTTGCCATGGGTCCAATTGTACCTGTGTTGGTGATTAAAGATGTTAAAGATGCATTACCGATCGCAGAAGCTCTATTAGCGGCAGATATTAAAGTACTGGAAGTGACTTTACGAACACCAGCAGCACTAGATGTTATTAGTACGATTGCAAAACACTTACCAGAAGCGGTAGTGGGCGCAGGTACAGTGACAAATCGCGAATTATTGCAACGTTCAGCCGATGCAGGTGCTAAATTTGCTATTAGCCCAGGTTTAACGAAAGACTTATTACAAGCGGGTAAAGAGGGCAATACTGCTCTGATCCCTGGTATTTCATCTATTTCAGAATTGATGGATGGTATAGATTTCGGCTATGATCACTTGAAGTTTTTCCCTGCTGAAGCATCGGGAGGCGTAAAGGCTATACAGTCTATCAGTGGGCCGTTTCCGGACATTAAGTTTTGTCCAACTGGCGGTATCAACCTAAATAATGTACGTGATTATCTGGCATTGCCTAATGTTGCATGTTGTGGTGGCTCATGGCTTGTATCGGATGAAATTGTTCAAAATGGCAACTGGCAAGAAGTGACTCGCTTAGCTAAGCAAGTGCTAAACCACGTAAAATAACTGTAATGGTGTGATTGTCTAGTTTAATTACATGGCAATTTATGACATATATTTAATAAAAATCAGGCTTTTGACTGATTTTTTTATGCCTAAAATTTAATAATTACATAGCTAGTGGACCTAATGTGGTGATTTTTATAAGGCGAGCGTGTAATTCAACCTTTAATTTTTGTTGCTTTCTTTCATTAAAGTATGGAAAACGACCAACTCGGCGGTTGTTTCGTAATTTCAATGATGAAAGTCCCTAATATATTCGTTTAAAAGCTAAACACTTGCTAGCACACATATAAACATGAAGTTTACTTGGACGCAGAAATAAAGAAATAGACATAAAAAAGCCAGAAATTAATCTGGCTTATGCTAAGTGCTGCTTTAACTGTTAGTACTTAACTTCGTAAAGTGCCTACTGTGCGGTAACGTAACTTGCTAAATCTAATATCTTGTTAGAGTAACCAATTTCATTATCGTACCATGACACAACTTTAACGAAAGTATCTGTAAGGGCAATACCTGCTGTTGCATCAAACACGGATGTGCAACGCTCACCAACAAAGTCGTTAGATACGACGGCATCTTCTGTATAGCCAAGAATACCCTTTAACTCATTGCCTGATGCGGCTTTCATTGCAGCACAAATTTCATCATAGCTAGCGGGTTTTTCTAGGTTAACCGTTAAATCGACTACAGAAACATTTGGTGTTGGTACACGAAATGCCATACCGGTTAATTTACCGTTTAGTGCCGGGATAACTTTACCTACCGCTTTAGCTGCACCTGTTGACGATGGGATAATATTTTGTCCTGCACCACGACCACCGCGCCAGTCTTTAGCGGACGGACTATCGACAGTTTTTTGTGTTGCTGTAGTTGCATGTACAGTGGTCATCAAACCATCTTGAATACCCCAATTATCATTTAACACTTTTGCAATAGGTGCTAAACAGTTGGTTGTACAAGATGCATTGGAAACAATGTCCTGCCCTGCATATTCAGTGTGATTCACACCCATTACAAACATTGGTGTATCATCTTTAGATGGCGCTGAAAGTACAACCTTCTTGGCACCAGCAGTGATGTGTTTACGAGCTGATTCATCTGTTAAGAATAAGCCTGTTGATTCCACAACAACATCAACCTCTGCTTCGTTCCATTTTAAATTTAGCGGGTCACGCTCAGCGCTAACTCGTACATTTTTTCCGTTAACAACCAAGTGACCATCAACAACGTCAACAGTGCCATTAAAACGGCCATGAGTAGAGTCATATTTAAGCATATAAGCAATATAATCAACGTCTATAAGATCATTAATTGCTACAACTTCAACATCATCTCTGGCAAATGCTTCTCTAAATACGAATCGGCCGATACGACCAAAACCGTTAATTCCAACTCTAATTGTCATAATCAAACCTCAAATATAATTATGTAGTAAAATTACATCATTTTTAGTAAATTACAAGTAATAAATCCACGGAATAGAATAAATGTTGATTTAAGACTTGTTTTATTACGTATTGTTACTAAAATACCGGCTATTAAGCCAGACAACAAAAAATGTTGGTATACTCGGCACTTTAAATACGCATTTATTCACCTTAGTCAAGTTGGATCATCTGCACTTTACCTTTATATAATGTGGACTTTTTATGACACAGCACAACAACTTATGTGATATTGGCTTTATCGGTTTAGGCGTCATGGGTAAAAATCTCGTACTTAACCTTGCTGATAATGGTTTTAGTATTGCCGCTTTTGATCTTGATATTGCCAAAGTAGAAGATGCTATCGCGCAAGACAAAACAGAAAGTGGTTCATCAACAGCGCGAGTTATTGGCTGCTCTTCTTATACCGAGCTATTATCGTGTTTAAAACCACCGCATTTAATTGTTTTATCTGTTCCTGCCGGTGCTCCTGTTGATCAAGTCTGTGAAAACCTGATAGGCGCTGGTATTCAACCTGACGACATAGTTATTGATACAGGTAATAGCTTATGGGTTGATACCGTTGCACGTGAGAAAAAGTATAAAAACAATTTTATTCTTTTCTCTTCAGCGGTATCTGGTGGTGAAGTGGGTGCGCGTTTTGGTCCAGCGCTTATGCCAAGTGGCTCACCATATGCGTGGACAAGAATTAAACCTATTTGGCAAGCGATTGCCGCAAAGGTTGATGCTGAGACGGGCAAGCCTATTGAGCGTACCAAACCTGGCGATGTGGTTACTGAAGGCGAGCCATGTGCAGCTTATATTGGTCCTGCTGGTGCGGGTCATTATGTAAAAATGGTACATAACGGTATTGAATATGCAGATATGCAAATTATTTGTGAAGCTTATCAAATGTTACGCGATGGTTTAGGGCTAGACAGTTCAGCAATAGCCGATATATTTGAGAAGTGGAATAATGGCCCATTAGATAGCTATTTAATGGAAATATCTGTTGAGGTATTACGCCATAAAGTTGGAGATGACAATACACCACTGGTTGATTTAATTTTAGATAAAGCAGGGCAAAAGGGGACAGGGTTATGGACTGCCATGAGCAGTTTAGAGCTAGGCACACCAGCGCCCACTATTGCACAAGCAGTTTATGCGCGCTCTATCTCGTCATTTAAAGACTTACGTGTGCACGCCTCATCGGTATTGTCTGGCCCTGAAGCACAAAGCTTTTCTGAACAAGAAAAAACAGATTTTACTGACCAGCTGCAAGATGCTATTTACTGTGCAAAAATTTGTGCCTATGCACAAGGTTTTCAATTAATGAAATTAGCGGAAAAAGAGCATAACTGGCAATTAGACTTTGCTAGTATTGCTAAAATTTGGCGGGCAGGTTGCATTATTCGCGCAGTGTTTTTACAGTCAATCACCCAAGCGTTTGAGCGTAATCCCGAACTTGATAATTTATTGCTTGATGATTTTTTCGCTGAACAGTTATGTAAGCACCAATTAAACTGGCGCAAGGCAGTTTCAAACTCTGCTTTAATGGGTATTCCAACGGGCGCTATATCTTCAGCGCTATCCTACTACGACTCGATGCGCTGCGCGGTATTACCGGCAAACTTATTGCAAGGCCAGCGAGACTTCTTTGGTGCACATACTTTTGAACGGGTTGATAAACCTGTTGGTAAGAAGTTTCATGTTAATTGGTCAAGCAATAAACGTGATCTGAATGAAATTGGCTAGAGAGTTAATGTAGCTAGAAAATTAAATATTAAAAAGGCAGCTAAGGCTGCCTTTTTAATATTTACCAACAATAAAGCTTAAGTATGAGGTGAGACAAATGTCCCTGTGCTAATTTTATTGAGAGTGGCATCAGCTACTTTATTAAGTAAGTCCCCATTTAAGCCATAACCTTCAATATAATTTTTTAATGTTTTATCACTAATTTCAGTGTCTTCTGGCGCATATGTGTGCAATATTTTCGACCAAACATAGGCTTGTTTATATTCTTTTCTGTCAGCAAATATACTGGCGATTGACTTAAATATTTCCGTATCTAACTTAGCTTCATTGGGATAAAGCTCTAATGCATGATAAAGCAATTTTAATGTTTTAGTTGGGTCACGTTTAGCATAATAGCTAGCCAAATTAACTTGTCGGTTTGGTCGTTCTAATAGCTCACTACCTTCTAGGGCTACAAATTTATCAAGTGAGGCCTCGTTTAAATAACGTGACCAATGATAATAAAGTAAATCTGGGTGTTCAGAATCACGTGTGGCAAGTGATATAGCTTTGATTTGATCACGAGCTTTAAAAACATTATTAGTTCGAATCGTTTTTTTTATTTTAAGTTTGATATGCTCAATCATTGAAGCGTGATGCATACATTTCTCATAACCTTCATAAGCAATAAGTTGTTGGTATTTATTACCGTCACTGGCTTCAAGTTTGTGATCTAAGTTAGCAAAACCAACAACAGTACGTTCTCGTTTACACCAAGTGTCTTCTTGAAATTCTTTACATATTTCGGGGTGTTGTTGACATAGCTCAGCAAAATTAGGTCCGTTATCGCAAGCCATTAAAGTGAAAAAAGGTAAAAAAGTCGCTAATTTATAAAAATTCATCTTATTCTCTATATATCCCTGAAAAATTTTTGTAACTGGTGGCGAAATAATTCATGTTAGATTACAATATGCGCCGCATTTAGTTATTAGTACTTATATTCTTTATAATATAATAACCCATCGTTCAATTGACTGAAATAAAAGGTTTACGCAATGACTTCTCATCTTGAGGAACAATATCAATCTAGCTGGCAAGAACGTCAAACATTCGCTGAAAACATGCAGCCGATCATCGGACAACTATTTAGAAATAACGGTATCGAAATTTCTATTTATGGTCGCCCGCTAGTAAATGCTTCTGCTATTGACATAATTAAAGCACATAAATCTGTAGCTTTACATGAAGAAAATAAATTACGTTTGCGTGAGAGCTTTCCATTCGTTAAAGCATTAGCAAATATGTCATTAGCTCCTGCGCGTATTGATGTAGGTAAACTGGCTCATCGTTACTTATATCAAGGTGAAGCAAACGGTGTTTCAATTGAACAATTCTTAGAAAAAGAATTAGCGACAATTTCAAAAAATGATGATGCTATCGAATCTAAAGATGTTGTACTTTATGGTTTTGGTCGTATTGGTCGTTTATTAGCGCGTTTACTTATTGAACGTGCTGGTCCAAGCTCAACATTAAATTTACGTGCAATTGTTGTGCGCCCAGGTAAAGAAGGTGACTTAGCAAAACGTGCTAGCTTACTTCGTCGTGACTCGGTTCACGGTGCATTCAACGGTAGCATTACTATCGATGAAGAGAACAATGTAATAAAAGCTAATGGTGCTTTCATTCAAGTTATCTATGCAAAATCACCTGCTGATATTGATTACACGTCATATGGCATTAATGACGCATTAGTAGTTGATAATACAGGTATCTGGAGTGATGAAGATGGTTTAGGCCAACATTTACAATCTAAAGGTGTTGCTAAAGTATTGCTTACGGCACCTGCGAAGGGCGACATTAAAAATATCGTTTATGGCGTGAATGAAGATATGATTCTAGCTGATGATAAAATTGTATCAGCAGCAAGTTGTACAACTAACGCAATTACACCTGTACTTAAAGCATTGAATGATGAATTTGGTATTCGTAACGGTCACGTGGAAACAGTTCACTCTTATACCAATGACCAAAACTTAATTGATAACTATCATCCTTCGCCACGTCGTGGTCGTAGTGCGCCATTAAATATGGTTATTAGTACGACTGGTGCAGCAAAAGCAGTAGCAAAAGCGTTACCAGAATTGAAAGGTTTGTTAACAGGTAATGCGATTCGTGTTCCGACACCAAACGTTTCAATGGCTATCATGAACTTGAATTTGAAAAAAGAGACTGATAAAGAAGCGTTGAACGATTACTTACGTAACATCTCTTTACACTCTAAGTTACAAAACCAAGTTGATTACACAGCATCTACTGAAATTGTATCTACTGATTTAGTTGGTTCACGTTACGCTGGTGTTGTTGATTCACAAGCAACGATTGTTGATGGTGATCGTGCTGTACTATACGTATGGTATGACAACGAGTTTGGTTATAGCTGTCAAGTGGTACGTGTAATGCTAGAAATGGCAGGTATTCAAGTACCAACATTGCCATTAAAATAATTCAGCTTTTGTAAGTACTGAATTTTTAAAAGCGCTTATCTTTTAGATTAGCGCTTTTTTTGTGCCTGTTTTTATAAAGTAATAATATTTAGTCAGTATTAGATATGGGTAGCCTTGTACGAAAAGGCCCAAGCATAAATTAAATACATCGTGCTGGTTTAGGCAAACCCGCATACTTTGTTGCTTGTTTAGCTGGGCCCTCTTTAAAAAGTCGATACAAATAGCGACTGCTGGCTTTTTCTTCACCAAATTCCGCTTTCATGGCTTTCGTTAACGCACGAATAGCAGGTGACGTGTTGTAAGTGAGGTAAAATTCTCTAACAAAGCGAATTACTTCCCAATGGGCTTCACTAAGTTCTATTTCATCTGTTTGTGCCAATAACACGGCAACATCTTCATTCCACAAGGTGAAATCAAGTAAGTAGCCCTGTTTGTCGGTGGCTAACGTTTCATTGTTATAGTTAATTGTCATGACCAAGTAATCGAATTGTCGTGGCTAAAAAGTAGTTCAAGCACGTCATCTAAGGTACTTGAAACAAAGGAAGTGTTACTTGTTTTTTGTGCTCGGGCGCTGGCATGTAGGCTAATAAAATATACCTTTAACGCGGGTTGTTTTACTAACGCAGCAAGTAACAAGGGGTGATTTAAATTATAACAGCCATCATCCATTAGCAAAATGCTGTCTTGTGGTAAATTCATGCTTAAGCATTGCATTAATGCGCTGCTACTAAAGCCTGAGTTTCTAATAATATGTAACATTGCCATAGTAAAACTAAAACCTATATATCACGTTGTGTTGGTGTAAACGCTGGCTAAACGCTTCGTTTGCTAATACTTGAACATTATCAATATGAAAATTCGCCATTAAATTACGCTCCGTTAACGACTGTTGGCAAACATATATATTTTCAATGTCATAAAACTCAAGGGCAGAGAATGTTTTTAAATAGTCTTTAATCTCGATTGCCGAGGCATTTTGCTCCCCGATCACCTGAAATACCCCATCACCGATAAAAAACAGCGAGGTTGCTTGTTCATAAGAGCCAAATATTAATGCCGCGTCTAAGGCTTCTTTACCATCAGCGCTGGAAAAGGGGGCTTGAGTATTGACTATCGCGATAGTTTTATCGGTTTGTTTTTCTTCATAGATTGCTGCTGACATTATAATTGCACCACACGTTCTGCCTTGCTAGTTAATTCAACTAGCTCGCCTAATCCTGAAACGATAAAAGCTTTGTCGATATTTGAGTTTTCGTTGTTACTAAGCTCATCAGTTAAACCACGCTTTTCTGCTGCGCTAACACATAAATGTAGGGGCACATGGTATTCGTTACTAAGCTGTTGCCAGTGTTGCAATGCTTGGTATTCGTCATTGGGGATTGATAAATGCTTGGCGGCATTTAACACACCGTCTTGATAAAAGAACACACCAACAATAGCGACGTCTTTATCAATAGCACGTTTAACTAAGTTAATTGCAGTGGTTGTTAAATTGCTGTTTGGCGGGGTGGTTACCACTAAAGCCAAAGTGTTTTGCATAGTCTGCCTTGCGTCACGCTACATCAGTTAAATTTAGGTAATAAAAAAGCCTCAATATTGAGGCTTTATATTTTATACGTAAAGTATAAACAATTACTAATCACATTACGTGATTTTTAACTGTTAAGAGCAAAATTAGTCATCGCCGCCTAAAACGCCTAAAAGGCTTAATAAGTGTACGAAGATATTATAAATATTCAAGTATAGAGAAACAGTTGCACGAATGTAGTTTGTTTCACCACCGTGAATAATACGGCTTGTATCAAATAGAATCAAACCAGACATGATCATAATAATTGCAGCACTAATCGCTAATGAAAGTGCCGGGATTTGGAAGAAGATGTTCGCAACCATGGCAATAAGTGCAACGATTAAACCTACCATTAAAAAGCCGCCCATAAATGAGAAGTCTTTTTTGCTCGTTAATGCGTAACCAGAAAGTGCAAAGAAAATTAATGCTGTGCCGCCTAATGCTTGCATGATTAATGACGGACCGCCAGGCATTGCCGCATAGTGGTTAAGCATTGGACCTAAAGAGGCACCCATTAAACCAGTGAAAGCAAAAATCCAAAAAATACCACTCGCTTTATCGGCATTTTTATTTACAACAAATAATAAACCGAAAGAAACTAAGGTCATTACTAAGGCAGCCATATGAGACAAGCCCATCGCCATAGAAACACCAGCAGTTACGGCACTAAACGCCAAAGTCATTGAAAGTAACATATAGGTGTTTTTCAATACCTTGTTAATCTCAATCGCTGAACTTCTACTAGCATTTAAACTAATATTTGATTGCATAAAATTTCCTCTAAGTATGCTAATTATATTTTTTAGATGTGGGCAAATGTTAAAAGTTCAAGGTTAAATTAAACATTAAACACTTGTTTACCACTTATTAGTGATAATTAATCATAAACCACAATGACATATTATGGCACGCTATTTTTTTAATTACTATCACAAAGGCTACATTTAACCTTGTTGAAATTCATCAATAATTTGTGAGCGTTTGTAACAGTCATGACTGTGATCATTAATCATTCCACAAGCCTGCATGTGTGCATAACAAATAGTAGAGCCGACAAACTTAAAGCCGCGCTTTTTTAAATCTTTACTCCACGCATCAGATTCTTTCGAGGTGGCGGGGTAGTCTTCAAGCGTTGTCCAATTGTTTACAATCGTTTTATGATTAACGAAACCCCACATGTAATTACTAAAACTACCGAATTCCTTTTGAATGCTGATAAATAGCTTTGCATTATTAATAGCGGCGTTAATTTTACCTCTGTGGCGAATAATACCAACATCAAGTAGTAGCTCTTCTACTTTTTCTTCTGTAAACAGTGCCACCTTTTCAACATCAAAATTTTCAAAAGCAGCTCGGTAACCATCACGACGCTTTAAAATGGTATACCAACTTAAACCTGCTTGTGCAGATTCAAGTGTTAAATATTCAAATAGTTTCTGATCATCAAAAACAGGCACACCCCATTCATCATCATGATAAGCAACATAATCTGGTTTTGTGATATCTAACCAAGGACAACGACAAATTTCTTTTTCACTCACAAACATTCCTTAAACACAGAAAACAACCATATTTGTTTAAATAAATGACAAATTGTTGTTTTTTTTAGCAAACAAACTTTTTTATAGAATAAATGCTTTACAAGAGAAGATCGAGCCTTTAATATCCGCCTCGTTCTCAAGCAGCAATGCCTTAGAACTTCAGGTGAGATGGCTGAGTGGTCGAAAGCACCGGTCTTGAAAACCGGCAAGGGTTTGTAGCCCTTCTAGAGTTCAAATCTCTATCTCACCGCCACATTAAGAAAAGCCCGTTAATTCGAAAGAATTAACGGGCTTTTTGCTTTCTAAGAATTGAAAATGTTCAGGGGGAGGTGTTGCAGCGCAGTACCTTGTTGTAGAGTTCAAATCTCTGTCTCCAGGCGTTTATCACATCCTTGTGAAAACCACATGACTTCATCCCTGACGTTAACCGGCACATAAAAAAACCGCTAATCGAAAGGTTAGCGTTTTTTTTGCTTTCTAGCGTTTAAATATTAAAACAGTTTTATTTGCACAATGTTTTTTTGTTTGTTACCAAATTCCGTGATCAACCCTAACAATAATCCATCTCTTACATGCTTTAAATATGAAGAAATTAAGGTGAGTATCCACGTTAACCCCATTGTTTAATTAAATAGCTTAGAATTTTCGCTCTTCTCCATCTTCAAGTTTAGGGATGAAAAGTGCTAAAACGATAACGGCTGAGATAACGCCACCGGCTATATAACCGAAGCGCTCTAGGCTAACGCCTTCAATGCCATATGCATGATAGAACAGAAATGCTGCCAAGCAAGCTACCACGATGGCTATAAATATTTTCATAATGTATCCTTAAGTTTTACTGCTATTTACCGCCACATACTACTAAATTTAGGCTTATTAGCCACCTTTGTTTTCATGAACGAAAGAGCTGATATTAAATTTGAAAGAAATAGAATTTATTGAAGTAATCGCCAATTTATCAGGTCACCCACAATAATCTGTTAACTATGTACTGCTCCATTTATTTTAATACCATGCTCAGGAGGTAAGGTGAGTGTCCACGTTAAATTTCAAGACAAGCCAATCTCTATAAATATGTTGTTTTATTTTCTAAATCTAATCTAGAGGATGATAAAGTATATAATGTGTTTAATAAGACGTTACTTATCAATTGATTTTTATAGGTTTATTCAATAGAACAATCGTACAATTCATTGACAAAAAACAATAATCATTAGATTATATTGTGGCAAAATGCAGTGTACAAATATTTAAGCGAAGGAATACGCAATTGTCACCAAACTTCTATAATGTAAATGCCACAGAATTAGCACAGCAATACCTTTCAAAATCATTTGATGAAGTACACCAAAGCTGGTCTCAATTCCTTCCCTCTATTATAGAAAATCCCAATGCTCGCATTCTTGATTTAGGTGCGGGCTCTGGCAGAGATGCTAAATACCTTGCAGAATTAGCCGCTAAAACTCATAACACAAAAAACAATATTCAAGTTTTTGCTGCCGAGCCAGCAAAAGAGCTATCTACCCTTGGGAAAAGTACTACCCAATTCTTAAAGGTAAAATGGCTAGAAGACTCACTACCGGCATTACATAACATTACTAAACAAGAAGTCAGTTTTGATTTAATATTACTTAGTGCCGTTTGGATGCATATACCATCAAGTGATCGCGCACGTTCAATTCGTAAACTTGCCAATATTCTCAAGCCTGGCGGTAAATTAGTTGTTTCTCTACGCCACGGACAAACTAATGAAGAATGTAAGCAACGTAAAATGCATGCTGTTTGTGCTGATGAATTAAAGCAGTTAGCAACCGATGTTGGCTTATTTACTAAGCTAGAAACACTAAAAGAAGAAGATAAGCTCGGAAGAAATCACGTTTCTTGGCAAACTGTAGTATTGCAGATGCCTGATGATGGCTCTGGTGCTTTTCCATTTATTCGCCACGTAGCAATTAATGATGGTAAGTCGGCAACACATAAACTTGCTTTGTTAAGAGTTCTGCTCCGTATTGCGGATGGCCACCCTGGTGCTGTATTACGACGAGAGTCTTCACCATTAGGCGACCGGGTTATTTTACCTGTAGGATTAGTTGCGCTTTATTGGTGTCATCAATATAAAGATTTAATTGATAAACATAATATATTTCAGAGACCGGGTAATGATCCAAACATGGGATTCATGAAACCTAATGGCTGGCATAAGTTAACACATCGTACAGCGTCAGATTATCGCATTGGTAATTTATTTGTTGGCGATGATGCAGTATCACTACATAAAACAATTTCGGCAGCTGTAAGTAATATTAAAAGCATGCCTTGTCGCTTCATAACATTAGCTAATAGCGATGCAACGGTATTTGAAGTTGCTAGTAAGACAGTTAAAGCTAAAGACAGTATTTTTCTTGATTTGCAAACACTCGAACAATGGGGTGAATTTTCACTGCCAGAATCAACATGGCTGGCTTTTAATCGCTACGCTTGTTGGATAGAGCCTGTACTCGTTAGTGAATGGGTAAAAACAATGGCGAATTATACTGGTAATAGCCAATATAAATCCCCTGAAAATCAATATCACTTACATCAAGCATTAAATTGGGAAGAGCCTAAACGTACAACAACCGAAGTTCGTAACCGCTTTGAGCAACTTAAAAAGCAACAGTCTAACAGTGAACTAATGCAATGTGTATGGTCGGCAAAATCATTAAAGCAGAATTACGATATAGATCACAGCATGCCTTTTGCTCGTTGGCCTAATAATGATCTTTGGAATTTACTGCCGACAGACTGCAAAATTAACAATCAGAAAAGCGATAGATTACCGACTGAGCATAAGCTGATTGAATCGAAGGCACGCATTCAACATTGGTGGCAAGAGGCTTGGTTGAATGACTCAACGGCAACGAACAAACAAAGTAGAACCCCAAAATCTAAAAAATTAGAAATAAACGAGCAGCCAATGAGCTACAGAATAAGTACACAATATTTTGTTACTCCAACAGATAGTAATCAATCGCAATATAAACGCTTTTTCGCAGAAGCGAATATTGCTTTGCCGGGGTTAAATTCAGCTAATGAATCAATTGATGATTTGTTTGAAGCTTTGGTGATGCAGCGAGGAAGATTAAAAGAAATGCAGCAGTTGAGAGAATGGTGAATAAAGCATTAATAGGGTTTAGCATGACACCCACTGTAAATGGTTCAAAAATTGAAAAATCTATCAAGTGTTAATACATGTCATGCCGTGACATGTATTTTTCTTATCAACTATGCGATATTCATTTTTAGTTTGAATGAATGTTAAATAACGACAAGAGTAGAGCAAATGAAAATTTATAAAATAGACGTCTTTAATTAACTATGGATTTCTTCATTTATCTTAATACGATGCTCAGGAATTAAGGTGAGTGTCTACGTTAAATTTTTTATTACTCGTTACTTTTAAGAAAAGTAACTCTATACGCATGATAAGGAACATCGTTTAGTGAAAAGGGTTATTTATATTTTTTGGATGTTAACTTTAGTTAGCATCATGATTTTTTCTGTTTTTATTTTAACGGCTGATCGGGCCTATGTTGATAAATATGTTACGGCTAAGCGCAAGAGTACCGCGCCTTTGTACTTAAAAGTAAATTCAACAGACCCAGCAACGCACCAACTTAAAAATGGAGAAAATGTCAAGTATCAGTATTTAAGTACTTCAGGTAATTGGATGTATGTGAAGTTTAAAGAAAAAATATTAACGACCAAAACAACTGGCGTGTACCCAAGCTATTTTCATTATAAATCTTACATTATTGCGAGTGGTAAGCTCTATTTAGCCTTACTCACTTGCTTCATTTTATTTGTAATAACGTCTTTTAAATTTAGTATTAGAAAAAAGGTCTTTTTAAGAGTAAAGCGACGGTTAGACGATACGCTATCAGAAGTTAAACAGGCCAAACAACAACTACACAACCATAAACAACGATTAAATCAAAGTACCGATAACCTTCTTCATGCTAAGTCTAGCAATAGGGCATTAGTAGATGAAAAGTCACAACTTAGTAATGACAATAAACGGATACAAAAAGCATTCAATACAGTGAACGATAGCTTAAAAATAGCGGCAGCTAAAAATAAGAAGCTGATCAGCATAAATGGTCAACTTAGTGAAGAAATTGGCATTGCTAAGCAACAATTGATTGAAGCTAAAATGGTTAAACAGCAACTTATTAATAAGCTTAAAAATGAATTAGATGAATTTTATAAAAAAGAAAGTGCTATAAAATATGAACCCACTTTACATGAAATGAAAGCATCAGAAAAACGTTTAATCAGCCAATTAGATAAACAAGTTGCTGAGGGTAAAATCTTTGGTGTTGATTTTAAACATAAGCATTATGAAAGCATATTAAAAGGGCGCCAGTTTGAGATATACATCGCGACATGGCTGACAAAAGAATTGGGCTTCGAAATTGAAGAGTGGACACCTGATAAGGGGGTTGATCAAGATATTACAGTTAAACAAAACTTAAACCCAGATTTGATTGTTTCCAATCATAGCGGTGATATGTTTGCCATTGAATGTAAATATCGAGGAAAATTTAGCGTTATCGAAGACGTTAGTGAGTCTGTTCGTTGGAGCTATATGTATCAGGGGTGTCGTTACAGAGACTTTCAAAAAGAAAAAAATCATCCTGTTTATGTCGCGTTAGGTGTTGCTGGTCCAGCAGATAAGCCAGATATGGTCGCTATGATGCCAATAAAGCCTCTGATTTCTAATTCTAGCGGAACTATTTTCCCCGGTGAAACTAAAAAGCAATTTGTTATTACTAAACAAAAAATAAAAGCGCTTGATGAAATGAAATCTACACTGTTTTCTCAATGTGAGCCCGTATTGTAATCATTAAATAAGATCCAGAATACGTGTCATGCCGTGACATGTTTTTTTCTTATCAACTATGCGATATTCATTTTTAGTTTGAATAAATGTTAAATAACGATAAGAATACGGTAAATGAAAGTTTATAAAATAGACGTTTATAGTTAAGTGTGAATTTCTCCATTTATCTTAATACGATGCTCAGGAATTAAGGTGAGTGTCCACGTTAAATTGTTGTAAAATGATTAAAAGAGACTTGTCTTTGTTATTTTCTGAGCCTTTAATCCACAGCCTCTTACCTAAAAAGTAGCTTACGCTACATGGAAAATTAATATGTCATTGGAATCGTCACAAATCATCGAAAAATACAGGAAATATGGGTTTGAATACAAAAAGAATTATTCAAATAACTCTTACCTCACTTTTACTTTCAAATCAGGTTTTTTTCATAATGCTGAGGTTGTTCAGTTAGGGAATGATCCAGATGATAAGCAGGCTATAAATAAAAAAATTGACAGCTTAATGGATTTAGGGGTTTCTGTTAAAACTAAAACTTATCAATCTTTTGAGGAAATTGAAAAAAGTTTATTCGAAGGATTTTTTGATGTATCTAGTTGGAAGGAAAGAATTCAAGGCGAATATGACGAATACGTCAGTGGTATTTTAAAGTCACTACCTGAAGGTGATAATGAATATAGTTATATTAACGCACCTTATGATACTCATAGCAGTCCTATTAAATGTGATGGAGATATAATCTCTGACATATTAACTAACGTTGGAAATGATGGTGCCCAATTAATTCTTGTTGAAGCTCCTGCAGGGTTTGGTAAAACATGTACTTCTTATGAATTGATTAAAACTTTAATTAACAAAGACGGATATCCAATACCCTTTTTCACTGAATTCTCTAGGGATCGTCAGGCTAAAATTTTTAGCCATGTTTTTATACGTGAAGTTGATCGTGCTTTTAATCAAGTAAAGTCTCATGTGGTGGAATATGAATTAAAAAATGGTCGAGTGATAATGGTGCTTGATGGCTTTGATGAGCTTTTAAGCGATACAGCAACAAAAGATGATATAGATAATTATGAAAATGCTGAACCGATGCTTGAGACTATTAGTGATTTGCTCAGCGGTAATGCGAAAATAATTATCACTTCTAGACGTTCTGCAATGTTCGATGGTGCTGTTTTCAATGAATGGGTGGAGAAATATGAGGATAAGTTTAAATTCAGAAGGTTTCGTTTAAATTCTCCTCGTATAGAAGATTGGTTAAGCTTTTCTCGTCGTGAACAGCTAATCAACTGTGGTATTAAAATCGAGAAACTTTCAAATCCAGTATTATTAGCCTATTTGAGATCTTTAACTGATGATAGTTTCTCTAATCTTTGTAAAACACCTAATTTAATAGTCGAACATTACTTTTCGGCAATGCTTGAGCGCGAGCAGAATAGGCAAGATTTATTGATGCCTCCTGAAAAGCAATCATTGTTGTTAACTAAGCTTGCTAGTGATATGTGTTCTAAAGATTACACATCTGATCAAAAAGAAAAAGTTGTTGATTTCTTTAAAAGTGAATGTGGCTTATTACTTGAAGATACTAGGAAGTTATATTCAGCTAAAAATCGTCCAACCATAGATTCATTAGCAAACACTCTTGCTACACATGCTTTTTTTGATAGAAGTAATCAAGGGGATGGACGGATTGAATTTATCAATGAGTTCGTGTTCGGAAATTATATCGCTCAGGATATTTTAACATCTACTAGCGAATGGATAGCTAGTGACGAAAGGTTTGTAGAGCCCGCAATGTCTTCATTTGAGCCTAGAACAAAAGAAAATAGGTTCGCTTTATGGAATAAACTAAAACCTATGAGTGAATTTTTATCAGAATCTGACCGTTTTAAATATGAAATAAAAATGCTTGCAGGGGTGACGAGTAATAAGTTTAGCGATACATCTATAAATTCTATCGATATCAACAATATTGATTTCTTCGATACTGTCTGCGTGAACAACATTTCTTTTAGTAATTGTAGTTTTTCAAATGTTACTTTTTATGTAGATAATATTAAGAATATTACTTTAATAAGCTGTAAATTTTATGATTGTGTTGTGGTTGGTGAATTTAAAAATAGTGATTTATTTATTTTTCTTAACTGCGTGGACAATAATGGCTTTATCCATGAAATTGAAAACCAAAGTGTTGATGATTCTGATGATGGCATAAACCCATTGGCGAAGTGTATATTTGAAAAGTTCTGGAATGTGGGATCAAACAGTTTTGATCGGTTACATATACCGTTATCTAGTATTTATAAGTCGTTACAAGCACAAGGCTATAATAAGAGAGAAATAACAAAAGAGATAAAAATATTAAAAAAAGTCAATTACTTAGCTAATGCTTCTGACGGTGGGTACATTGCAATAGATAAATCAAGATTAACTGACATCAAAGTTCTTTTAGGGAGAGTTTAGTATGAAATATAGTCCTGAAACTTTTGCTAAAAAAATAGAGAACGATATTAAAAATGCATTAGATCAAATGGGTATAATGTTTAGGATTTTTTCACGCGTTAAAGATAGCAACTCATTAGATAAGAAAATAAAGTCTGATCCAAAATACGGGACTACATGTAAAATTCAAGATTTGATAGGTGTTAGGATAGTTTTATATTTTGCTGATGATGTTAAGGTTGTCCATGATGTTATTTCAAAATGTTATTCTGAAAGAAAAAAAGATGCCAGTATTGATGATTTAAATCCTGAAACATTTAAACCTGTTAGGTATAACTTAGTATATGATATTCCGAAGAGTCAAAATATTACATTAAAGTCAGGCGTGCTTGATTTTGTTGATCTGACTTTTGAATTGCAAATACGTACTGTTTTATCTGAAGGTTGGCATGAAGTCGAGCATGATTTTAGATATAAATATCAAGATGATTGGAATGACTACCCTGACGAATCTAGAAAATTAAATGGTGTTTATGCATCGTTAGAAACTAATGAGTGGACAATGGTTCAAATCTTTGAAGGGATTTCATACGGTCATTATAAGAGCCAACAATGGGAGCCGATGTTACGACAAAAGTTAAGAGTAAGAATGCCCAACGTAGCGTTAAAAGGTGAGTTTGTTAAGCTGTTTAATTGTGATAATGAATTAGCTAAAAGTTTTTTCAGGCTTGACCGTGCAGCTTTAATCTCGGAATTACATAGGCAGAATTTTGGTTATCCGTTGCGTATAAATAATATAATAATGTTTGCCAATATTGTATTTATTAGAAATGAGGCCATTTTGGATGTTACTCCAGAGGAGTTTATTGAAGAGTATGAACCCTATGTAGCGGTAAAATAGTCGAAAATTAGCAGCGTAGAAGTTATTCTGCCACCATAATGTATTTTGGCTAGACACTCACTTATAATTTTATTTTGCATCTAGCCATTAAATTTACTTAAGCTCATTGGCTTTTCGGTATTTACCTTGATAGTCAAAAAGTCTGTCTTTGATACGCCAGTAGAACTTTTGTTTTCTGGCAATAACAAAGTCAGGGCACGGCAATATGTTAGCTAACTTTAATGCTTGTTCAAGCGTAGTTACTTCAAACGATTCAGTAGCGCCCAATTGAACACTAATTTTAGCGCTGAGGCGTTTAGCAAAAATGGCATTGAACGCTTTAACTTGATTCGGCTTAGCGAAGTCAAAAGACTCGGTAAGCTCAGCGCCTTCCTCATCATGGTAAGTAATTTTTAACTTATCAGCGCCTTTATCAGCTCTCGCATCACCGAGATTATTACTGACCTTGCCATTCACTCTGGTTAAATTAAGACCAGCACAGCGAATAATTTTTGAATCTTTAAGTTTCAGTGCCTTTTTTAACATATCATCGGGGTCAACCAATACTTCAAGGCACTGTAAACAGTTACGAGCCGCTATGTCATTTTCACCACCGCAATGTGGACATTCTTTAAATACAAAACGATAGTCACATTGACGCTGGCTTTCTACTAAGTATGCTTGCTCTTCACTGCCAGCATCGACGAGGCCTTTGCATCGTCGGCCGTAGTGTTCCACTAAATAACCGGCATCGTCACAAATGCCCCAAAATATATTGGGAAATTCACAACTTGGGCAAACCACTTGCACCGGCTGACTTTTACTGTTCGGCTTTTTTTCACCAACTTCGGGATGATAGAGATCAAAATCATTACCGGTATAGTCAATTACTAAGCAATCTTTTTTGTTATCACTCAAACGTAAACCACGACCGATGATTTGTTGGTAGAGACTCACTGATTGTGTTGGACGTAATATGGCAATCATGTCGACATGGGGCGCATCAAACCCCGTGGTTAATACAGAAACATTTACCAGGTATTTAATGTCTTTACGCTTGAATGCTTTAATTAACTTATCGCGTTCAGTGTTGTCGGTAGCGCCGGTAATTAACGCACTCAGTTTGGCAGGTAAATAACTAAAGACTTCCTTTGCATGCTCAACGGTAGCGGCAAACACCATAATACCTTGGCGTTTATCGCCTAACTCAATGACTTGCTCAATAATGCTTTGCGTCACCCGGGGATTTTTGTTTAATAGGTGATTCATATCCGTAGGACTATATTCGCCAGAGGCGTTTGCTCGCAGACTACTAAAATCATAGTGCTCTATGGTGGCATCGACTAAATTGGGCTCGGTTAAATATTTACGTTTAATTAAGTTACCAATGGGGAGTTCATAAATACAGTGCTCAAAAGGTCGTTTTTCTTCACTTCGCATAAAACCACGATAATGTTTTTTATAAATCCAGCCCATGCCTAAACGATAAGGGGTTGCGGTTAAACCTAGTAATTTTACTTCAGGATTAACTTGCATCAGTTTTTCAATGATTTGTTGATACTGATTACTATTGGACTGCTTGCTTGCACTTTCTTGTGATTGCTCTTTATTTTCTTCTTTAGAGCCGTTTTGAGAACCGTTTTTGGATTCGACTTTAGTTTTATCTTTAGATTTTTCATTAGCTTGTTCATTAGACATGTCAGCGCTAGCTAAGTTAACTCTATGACATTCGTCAATAATAATTAAAGAGTAGGGCTCATTAAAGTCTTCTAGATTGCGGGCTGCCGATTGTATGCTGGCGAACGTGACTTGGTGCTGAGTTTCTTTAAGTTTTAATCCGGCAGAATAAATACCGGCGGTAACACCATAGGTTTCATATTTTTGATGATTTTGCTCGACCAATTCTTTCACATGGGTGAGTACCAGTATTTTTCGTTTTGCCAAGCGAGCAAGCTCGGCAATGACCAAACTTTTACCTGAGCCAGTAGGTAATACAATCACCGCAGATTCGTTGGTTTTTCGAAAGTGTTTCAGCACCGCAGAAACGGCTTCTTGTTGATAATCTCTAAGTTGAAAAACTGCCACGCAGTGCTGCCGCCTTATCGGGAACTAAAAACAGGCATAATAGCAAAATTGCGGATAAGTCCAAAATTTAAAACAAACTTTAGGCCTTCTATTTAGAGTTCAAATCGCTATTTCAATTCGATTTTTGATAAATTCGTTGTAAGGTTTAGTCTTTTTCAAAGATGCTCTCTATCCTAAAAAGTATTAATATTAACAAATAACTATTTTACAATTACCGAAGAAACATGGATAAAGTGCCTATAAATGAATATTGTTACGTCTGAAATCTGAAGGCAGTTCACCGAAGAATAAGCGGAACTGCTTACTGAAATAACTATGATCACTAAAGCCGGTTTCGTCACCAACTTGCGAGATAGGCATATTGGTTTCTATCAGTAGCTTTCGTGCGTTCTCAAGCCTTACTTCATTGATAAACTGTTTCGGTGTTTTAGCTAAGTATTTTTTGAAACGTCTTTCTAAAGCACTTACCGACAAATAGGCGACTTCAGCAAGTTCTTCAATCGTAAAAGGATGCTGAAAATTCTGTCGAATATAATCAACAGGTGCTTTTACTGCATCAACATTTGACAAAGCTTTGGCTTGTTTTTCTAAATGACGAGTAATGCCATAAGTACCAATAATATCGCCATTTTCATTGGTAATCGCGCGCTTTGATGTGGCATACCAAGCGGTATCTCCCGATTGAGTCATATTCATTTCTAATCGCTCAGTAACATTTTTACCCGCTAATACTTTCTCATCATCTCTGATAAATTGCTGTGCGATGTGGGCTGGGGAAAAATCATAATCTGTTTTACCTATAATCTTCTCTATGCCTTTAACACCTTTGTGCTCTATAAATGTCTGGTTTGCATGTATAAAATTATGTGAGTTATCTTTAATCCAAAAAAGCACATCAGGTAATAGATCAAACATGCGGATCAATTGTTCAACCCCCATCTGATTTACAAAACTATCAAAATTTTTATCGTTCATTTCAACTCTATTTTATATTTTTGCACTCGACTAAAAAATCAAACGCCGAATTTGTTGCATTAGAAACCGATTTATTAATAACACAGTTTTTAGATAAACCCCTATAGTATTTGTGAGTATTAATTTAAGTGTGTTGAGTTTCATGATGAAAAAAGTTCGTATGGGTATGGTTGGCGGTGGGAAAAACGCCTTTATTGGCGCGGTTCACCGTATTGCTGCGTTTATAGATGGTGAAATAGAATTGGTCTGTGGTGCGTTTAGTTCAGATGAAGCACGAAGTAAGTCTTCAGGCTTGTCGCTTTATTTGCCTGAGAATCGTTGTTATGCCAGCTATGATGAAATGTTCGAAACTGAAGCCTCATTACCCAAAACACAACGAATGGAGTTTGTCGTTATTGTTACGCCAAATTATCTGCATTTCCCTATTGCCAAAGCAGCAATAGAAAATGGTTTTCATGTGCTGAGTGACAAACCTGCTACGTTAAATTTACCTGAAGCTTTAGCGTTAGCAAGCTTAATTAAGCGCCATGAATGCCTTTACGGATTAACGCATACCTACAATGGTTATCCTCTAATCAAGCAAGCTAAGCACTTAATTGAAAAAGGCGATTTGGGCAATATTGTTAAAGTGGTTGTCGAATATAGCCAGGGCTGGTTGGCGTCAAAAAATGACGAACAAAGTAAGCAAGCTAGCTGGCGTTTAGACCCTGAAAAGTCAGGTGTTAGCTGTTGTATGGGCGATATAGGGGGGCATGCCGCTAATTTAGCCGAATATGTTTCTGGCTTACAAATAACTGATGTATGTGCTGACTTAACCTCAACTATAGTAGGGCGAACCTTAGACGATGATGGCACTGTTATGCTTAAATTATCTAATGGTGCTAAAGGCGTTTTATTAGCTAGCCAAATATCACTTGGCGATGAGAACAACTTAAAGCTTCGTATTTACGGTGATAAAAAAAGTATTGAATGGTCACAGCTTGAGCCTAATACGTTATGGCTGAAATCTAACACCGAAGCAACATTGCAAATTCGTGCGGGTGTCGGCGAAATGTGTATTGAGGCACAGCGGGCAATGCGCACACCAGCGGGACATCCTGAAGGTTACCTTGAAGCATTTGCCAATATCTATCAGAATTTTGTTGCTCAGATCAGAGCGCATAATAATGGTGAGCAAAGTGATAACGCTACTTTTGATGTACCTGGAATCGAGGAAGCTGTGCGTGGTATGGCATTTATTGAGAATGTCGTGATGGCGAGTCAATCAGATCTAAAGTGGCACCCTTTTGCTTTAGATCTAAATCAAAACCTTCCGGAGCAAAACTAAGATGACACAAATAAAAGGGCCCGGGATTTTTCTCGCACAATTTGTCCAAGACCAAGCACCGTTCAATAATTTAAATAATATTTGTCAGTGGGTGGCGAGTTTAGGTTACAAATCCGTACAGATCCCAACATGGGATAAACGATTATTTGATTTAACACTGGCCTATGAAAGCCAAACTTACTGTGAAGAAGTTCAAGGCGTTGTCAGTGAAGCTGGCCTTGAAATAAGTGAGTTATCAACGCATTTACAGGGGCAGTTAGTGGCTGTTCATCCGGCTTACGATAAGCAGTTTGACGGTTTTGCTGTTGATGAAGTAAAGAATAACCCACAAGCCAGAATGGAGTGGGCAATAGAACAAGTAGGTATGGCAGCAAAGGTCAGTGCTAATTTTGGTTTGAAAGCACATGCCACTTTCTCTGGAGCGTTACTTTGGCAAACTATTTACCCTTGGCCGCAACGCCCTCTAGGGCTAATAGAAGATGGTTTTGCTGAACTGGCAAAACGCTGGTTACCATTATTAGATAAATTTGAAGATGCGGGGGTTGATGTTTGTTACGAACTTCACCCGGGTGAAGACTTACATGACGGCGTGACGTTTGAACGCTTTCTTGAGGCTACTGGAAATCATCCACGGGCTAACATTTTATATGACCCTAGCCATTTTGTTTTACAACAACTTGATTACTTAGCTTTTATTGATATTTATCATGAGCGCATTAAAGCTTTTCATGTTAAAGACGCTGAATTTAGGCCTAATGGACGCAGTGGTGTGTATGGCGGGTATCAAGATTGGCAAAACCGACCTGGACGTTTTCGTTCTTTAGGCGATGGTCAAATAGACTTTAAGCAAATTTTTAGTAAGTTGACGCAGTATGGTTTTGACGGGTGGGCGGTGCTTGAATGGGAGTGCTGCTTGAAACACTCTGATGATGGTGCAAAAGAAGGAGCTCCCTTTATTACCAACCATTTAATTAGAACACCAGAACATGCTTTTGATGACTTTGTTTCAAGTGATGAAAACCCTTTATTGAACCGTAAAATTTTAGGACTTGAGCTTTAAGGTTGATAAAACTAGAAGCGCTTAAATGGAAACAGGAACAGGAAATTATGACAGCAGAAATCAATAAAAATAGGCTGTTTATTGCTAGCTGTTTAGCATTAACAGTAACGGCAATGACTTTTGCAATTAGAGCCGGAATTTTAGGGCAACTGAGCCAAAATTTTGCTTTATCGGATACCGAGTTGGGTTGGATAAATGCTATGGCATTTTTAGGTTTCCCCATTGCTACTATGTTTGGAGGCTTACTTTATAATTTTTTAGGTGCTAAAAAATTAGTCCTTATTGCCTTTGTTGGTCATATTATTGGTTTGCTCTTAACCATGTCTGCTGAGGGCTTTTGGACATTACTCATTTCCAGCTTTTTTATTGGTTTTGCCAATGGTGCAGTCGAGGCGGGGTGTAACCCGTTAATTACCGATATGTATCATAAAAACAAAACAACCATGCTTAATCGTTTTCATGTCTGGTTTCCAGGTGGCATTGTCATCGGAGCGTTAATTTCTAAAACCATGACTGATATGAGTTTTGGTTGGCAAGCACAAATCGCCATTATGCTTATTCCAACAGTAATTTATGGTTATTTAATTCTGAGTCAGAAATTCCCGATAAGTGAAAATGTTGAAACCTCAACAGGTACAAATATTAAAGCACTTTTCTCGCCGTTATTTTTATTTATGGCCTTTTGTATGACCTTAACAGCAACAAGTGAATTAGGTACACAACAATGGATTGAACGTATTCTTGGCGCATCTGGTGCTTCACCAATGCTAATAATGGCAATGATCACAGGTGTTATGGCAGTAGGACGATATTTTGCAGGGCCAATAATCACTAAGTTTAATCCTGCTGGCGTACTGCTTTATTCTGCCATTGTTACCACTTTAGGTATTTATTCGATGAGTATAGCGACTGGTAATATGGTCTATGTTTCAGCTTTATTATTTGCGCTTGGTGTTACTTATTTTTGGCCAACTATGATTGGCTTTGTTGCTGAAAATATTCCGCAATCGGGTGCATTAGGCATGTCGATGTTAGGCGGAGCAGGGATGTTTGCCGTGAGTATGTGGAACCCAGTTGTTGGTGGCTGGATTGATAACGCACGCCAACAAGCATTAGCGGTAAATAGTACCCCTGAAGTAGCTGAGCTCGCGGCAGGTCAAGCGACATTGGCGAATTTGAGTCTGTTTCCATTGGTACTTGTTTTTGCTTTTATTGGACTTGTTCTATTTATGAGAAAACAACGTTTACAGCAAAGTGCGGCTGTATGGCACCAAATAAAATAATAAAAATCTAACGAAGAGCTCAACTATGAAAATATTCACCATATTAATGTCGGCATTATTAGCCTTTTCACCGATATGTTTTTCTAAAAACATCGTACAGAACAAATTATTAATGCCTAAAATAAGTGTGCAACTTTGGTCGTTAAAAGACGATGTAAAAGCTGACTTTAAAGGCACATTAAAGCAATTGGCAGGGATGGGGTTTTCTGGGGTTGAGTTTGCAAATGAATTCGGAGAGTTTTCGGGTGATCCTCAACGCATAAAAGCAGTACTCGATACCTTTGGTCTAGAGGGCAGCGGTGCTCACCTTTCATTTGAGCAGCTAAACGAAGATAACTTTGCTGAAACCGTCAAATTTTATCAAATACTCGGTGTCGATATACTTATTGTTCCTTGGGACGAACGTGCTTGGCACCCTCAAGGCATAAAAGATGTTGTTACTCTACTTAACAAACTGTCTAAAAGGCTGGCGCCGTTGAACATGAAAGTTGGGTTTCATAACCACCAACATGAATTTAATGCTTATAAAGGTTCTACCTATTGGGATTATTTAGCTAAAAATACAGTTAAAGACGTTATTCTCCAACAAGATGTGGGTTGGACAACCTTCGCAGGGAAAGACCCTGTTGATTATGTAAAACGTTATCCACAAAGAACGCTAACTACTCATTATAAAGCTTTATACCCAGAAGATACCCAAGGTAAGTTGCCGATTATTGGTCAAGATACGATTGATTGGTTAACGTTATCAAAAACAAATATTACTGTTGGTGGCACACTTTGGTTTGTTATCGAACAAGAAGAATACCCTAATGATTTAACGCCATTACAGGCAGTAGAACAATCAAAAATCGGTTTAGATAGCATTCTTAAACAACTTTAATTTACTTTAAAAGAGTCAATAAATGAATAAATTAACCTTTTCGAAAAAGTCAGTATTTAGTGTTATTAAAACAAGTTTTCTGTTGTTTTTTATTAGCACACCCATATTAGCTTCTGCCCATGATAATACGCTGACTAAAGAAGAAAAGTCTCAAGGTTGGCAGTTACTCTTTAATGGTAAAGATATGTCGCAATGGCGTAACTTCAAAAAAGAAACAATTAGTAATAAGTGGCAAGTGCAACAAGGCGAAATGAGGCTTAGCGAGAAAGGTGCTGGCGACATTCTAACTAAAGAAAAGTATGAAAATTTTGATTTTACCTTAGATTGGAAAATATCAATAGCGGGTAATAGCGGTATTTTTATTATGGCTGACGAAAGCGGAAGCCAAATATATTCCCATGCCGTAGAAGTGCAAATTCTTGATAATGAACGCCATAGCGATAACAAACTCGCTTCTCATTTGTCAGGTTCTATTTATGACATTACCGCATCGCCTGTGAAGTCTCATAAGCCTGCGGGTGAATGGAATACTGTACGTATTCGTATGTTTAATAAATCACTTAAAGTTTGGCAAAACGATGTACTCACTGCCGATGTTGTTGTCGGTAGTGAAAAGTGGCAGCAACTTGTTGCAAAAAGTAAATTTAAAAATTGGCAAGGCTTTGCCTTAACAGACGTAGGTCATATTGGTTTGCAAGACCATAACGATACAGTTGCTTTCAAAAATATAAAAATAAAAACGTTATAGCGTAGGGATAAACAATGAAAGATTTTTATTATGAAGTAGTGGTCGTTGGCTCTGGAGCTGGCGGCGCAATGGCTGCATATACGTTAGCCAAAGCAGGTCATAAAGTTTTAATGTTAGAAGCAGGTCGAGACTATGACCCTAAAACTGAAACGCCGATGTTTAAAACAAATGCTCAAGCACCATTAATGGGCGCAGGCAATGTTGATAAAGACTTCGGTTTTTATGACGCCACGGTTGATGGCGGCTGGACAGTGCCTAATGAGCCTTATACCACCGGTGAAAATTCAGATTTTATGTGGTGGCGCGCACGCATGTTAGGCGGACGAACTAACCATTGGGGAAGATATTCATTACGTTTTAGTGAACATGACTTTAAAGGAAAAACTCGAGACGGTTTAGGTGCCGATTGGCCATTTGAATACGAAGAGTTAGCGCCTTGGTACGATAAAACAGAAACACTTGTGGGGATTTGTGGCACCAATACCGGTTTAGACGATATGCCTGATTCTGCAGAAGGCGTTTTACAACCGCCACCCAAAGCGCGTGTCCCAGAACTTTTAGTCGCAGCTGCAGCTAAAAAATTAGGCATTGCCACCGCGCCAATGCACAGGGCCGTTTTAACTAGACCTAAAGATAACAGGCAGGCATGTTTTTATGCGACACCTTGTGGTCATGGTTGTTCAATTGGTGCAGCTTTTCAAACGACTACGTCATTACTGCCCATGGCAAAGGCGACCGGTAATTTAAAAATTATTACTGATGCTATGGTTCGAATGGTCGATGTTGATGAAAATGGTCAAGCTAACGCGTTAACTTACGTCGATAAAAAAACGGGCAAGGATATTAAGCTAGCGGCCAAAGTTATTATTTTAGCGGCAAGTGCATGTGAATCAGCAAGATTATTATTGAACTCTAAAAATGCTCATCATCCAAATGGTTTAGCTAATTCTAGCGGTCAAGTCGGCAGGAACTTAATGGACTCAACCGGCACAGGTGTTGGGGCTCATATTCCTGCGCTTGAAGGTCGTCCTATTTATAATGAAGACGGACATACTGCAAACCACTTATTTATTCCTTGGTGGGGACATAAACAACACGCTAAAGGTGAACTCGATTTTCCTCGTGGTTATCACTTTGAAATAGGCAGTGGTTTTAGAGCTCCAGGCTCTGGTGTTAGTGGTAACTTGCAAGGTTATGGTAAAGAGCTTAAAGACCAAGCCAAGCAATATTATGGCGCTGGCGTCTATTTAGCACTGCGTGGTGAAATGCTACCTAATGAACATTGTTATATGGAAATTGACGACAAGGTCACTGATAAATGGGGCATACCCGTTGCTAAGTTTCATTGGAAGTGGGCTGATCACGAACTTAAACAAGTCGAACATGGCTTAAAAACCGCAAGAAAGATATTGGAAACCATGGGAGCAACTTTTACCAGTCCTTTGCCGAGTGCAGATAAAGCTATTTTAAAAGGTGGCCAAATTATTCATGAAGTGGGTAGTACTCGCATGGGCGAGTCGCCTAAAGATTCGGTTACTAACCAATATGGCCAAACATGGGATTGTAAAAATGTCTTTGTGATGGACGCGGGTGTTTTTGCTTCTAATCCTCATAAGAATTGCACCCTTACTATTATGACGTTAGCCATGAGAAATGCTTCTTGGCTAGCAACTCAACTCAGTAAAGGAGCACTGTAATCATGGCTAAGATAATTAAAGAAAAGAATGATGTTCAATACAAATCTACGATTACTCGCCGTGAGTCATTAAAATGGTTAGGTATTTTATCTGCTAGTGCGTTATTACCTTCTCTGGTCGGTTGTGAAGATAGTGATAGTACGAGCACGATAGCTAATGCGGTAGGTGATTCAATAAAAGGTCACTGGCCTGATTTAACGTTGCCGCCGATAACGGTGAAAGGTTATGGTAAAGATCCCAGTATGATCATTCCGCCTAAATCACCTTGGCCTAAAACATTAACGGCCGAACAACTCACCTTAGTTGCGGTACTTGCTGATATTTTAGTCCCTCGAGAGGGTGATGTACCTTCAGCAACTGAAGTTAATGTTCCCGATGTGATTGATGAATGGGCTAGTGCGCCTTATGAAAGGCAGCAAGGTGATCGTTTAACCATATTGTCTACTTTGGTTTGGCTTAATGATGAAGCCCAGTTAAGGTTTACTCAAACTTTTGTTGCGTTGTCACCTATAGAACAACTCAACATAGTGGATGATATCGCTTATCAAAAAGATGATTTAGCTGAAGAGTTTATCCGAATTGCTCGAGCATTTAGTCGATTTAGAAAGTTGGTTTTAGCTGCTTTCTTTTGTACTCCAGAAGGTACTAAAGATTTGGGTTACTTGGGGAATGTCCCTATTGCAGGTGATTACCCTGGTCCTACCGATGAAGCGATGGTTCATCTAAATCAAACGTTAGAGCAATTGGGTTTAACACAGGCTTAACTTTGAAATGAATTTAAGTTGAATATATCTAGTTAGTATTTATTAATTATAAATAGATAGTGCGAGCTATTCAGTTATAGTCATTGTTATGTCCATACTAATTGTAGTGGTTAAGCTAAATTGGCCACTATTTTTTGTGTTTATATGCTGCTTTGGGGCGTTACCAAGATAGAATGTTTATTCTAAAACTAGTAAGTAGCCATTAATAATTTTCCGAATATTGTTAACCTTTATTGTGATTATATTGACTTGTATGAGAGTTCTTTATTTGGAATGTAAGAACTAACTAATTGATTATTATCGCTTAGGTGTAGATTTTGAAACTGGCGTTGGCCTTTAGAAGAAGTTTGCCAACGATGGCAAATACTCTATCATTTAACTGTTTTAGTTTTAATCCTGCAGAATAAATACCGGCGCTAACGCCATAGGTTTCATATTTTTGATGATTTTGCTCGACCAATTCTTTCACATGGGTGAGTACCAGTATTTTTCGTTTTGCCAAGCGAGCAAGCTCGGCAATGACCAAACTTTTACCTGAGCCGGTAGGTAATACAATTACCGCAGATTCGTCGGTTTTTCGAAAGTGTTTCAGCACTGAAGAAACGGCTTCTTGTTGATAATCTCTAAGTTGAAAAGCTGCCACGCAGTGCTGCTACCTTATAGGGAAAGCGGTCATAATAACAATGTTAGGGCTTTTTTGCTTTTCAAAATTTAAATTTTTATATCAATACAGTATTGATTTTGTTTCATGATGGCCTTCAACTTAGGCCGCTTTAGTAGATGTTTGATGAGTATCTAGACAAACAAAAATGTGTTACGTTTCATCATGCTATCCCGTTATTAGGCCCCATTTCGTCTATATGACTAAATCAAAACACCTAATATAACTATTTTTAACTTTAAAAGGATAATTAAAGTGTTACACAGCCTTGAATCAGAACAAGTAAATACAAAGTTTTCAATCACGTTAAATAAGCTTGTTCTATTGGTTTGTTTATTTGTGGTTGCCTATTTTGTCTATGGAAAATATGCATTTTATAAGGTAGAGCAAGCAGAAGCTTCCATTTTGATTTTGACCCCCAAAGTGAATGATATTTACTTTTTAGACATGAGGCTAATCGGTGATGTACTCAAAAGTAAGCATAAATATAGATTAGCTAAGGTAGTCAATGTTACTGATGATACTGTGGCGATAGTTTATGGAAGGGTTACCTACCAATGGCAAAATGCTGTGGTAAATAGTATTAAATTTGATGATGTGAATAACTATGATTATTTCAAATTGATACCTGATTACCTATCTTTTAGTAAAATTAAGGAAATGCGAAATAATGAAGCTATTTACTTAGTTAAACGACCGATTAAAAATAAAATCTACGGCGGCTTTGTTAACTAAAATCCAATCGGCTTTGTATTCTAGTAAAGCGCTATGTCAGGCTACTTGATATTTATGCAAACTATTCATCAACAAAAAGGACTTTTATGAAGGAATCTATTAACGAGTTAAAGAGTGAGTTTAAAGCTAAACTCCTATTTTGGAAGAATATTCAAAGTATGAAAGTTAAAATAGCGCTGTTATTTTTGTTTATATCTTTAATCGCACTTAAACTTTTTACTACAGTCTTAACTTTTGACTGGCTAGTAGGCTTATTTAATTAATTTGATGCGCTAGGTTAACTCTGAAATTGCATCTTCGAAGGGAAGGGGTATAAAAGCTTTTGTCGATTTTACTAACTTAACACAGCATAAATACGGTAAAATACTCAGCCATAATTTTAGCTTTGAGCTCTTTATATTAATGACCACTGTCACAACACCTGCAAGCTTTACAGAACTTGGCCTAATTCCTCCTTTATTAGCACGATTAGCTGAGCTGGAATATCAGCAGCCAACGCCGATTCAAGCGCAAGCTATTCCAAGCGTTATCGCTGGGCGTGACTTAATTGCTGGAGCAAATACGGGGTCAGGTAAAACGGCAACATTTGCGCTGCCTTTATTGCAGCAATTACATACTGAAAAGTCATCAGGTAATAGTGTTAGCAAAGGTAACTATGTTACTGGCTTGGTTTTGGTACCAACTCGTGAACTGGCTAAACAAGTTGCCGACAGTATTAAATCTTATGCTGTGCATTTTAATGGTGCAATTAAAACACTTGCAGTTTTTGGTGGAGTATCAGCAAATACACAAATGCTAGCATTACGTGGTGGCACTGATATTTTGGTGGCGACGCCAGGTCGACTGCTTGATTTGATTTCAAGCAATGCGATTAAGCTTGATAAAGTGAACACATTAGTACTCGATGAAGCTGACAGAATGTTAAGTTTAGGCTTTACTGAAGAGCTATCACAGCTGCTAGCATTAACGCCAAAGAAAAAACAAACCTTACTGTTTTCTGCAACTTTTCCAGAGCAAGTAAAAGCCTTAACGCAAGAATTACTCAATAACCCGATTGAAATACAATTACAAAGTAGCGACACCAGTACCTTAGTGCAGCGAGTTTTTACCGTTAATAAAGGTGAGAAAACCGCATTGTTAGCTTTTTTGATTAAACAACATCAATGGCGACAAGTACTTATTTTTGTTAATGCTAAAAATAGCTGTGAGCATTTAGCAGCTAAGCTTTCTAAACGTGGAATTACTGCAGAAGTATTTCATGGTGATAAAGGCCAAGGCGCTCGTAGCCGAGTTCTTGAAGAGTTTAAAGCCGGCGAAATTGATGTGTTAATTGCCACTGACATTGCGGCCCGTGGTCTTGATATTGAAAAGTTACCTGTTGTGATTAATTTTGACTTACCAAGAAGCCCGTCAGACTACATGCATCGAATTGGCCGAAGTGGCCGTGCTGGTGAAGTTGGCTTGGCATTATCGTTAATTGATTATGAAGACTATCATCATTTTAGTGTTATCGAAAAGAAGAACAAAATTCGCTTAGAACGAGAGCAAATAGAAGGCTTTGAAGTTGATGATAGTATCAGTGAAGAATACTTAGCCGCAACTAAGCCAATGGCAAAACCTGAGGGCAGCGGTAAGAAAAAGCGTAAAAACAAAACCTCAGTCAATGCAGATATTTGGTTGCAAAACTCTTAGTCAGCATAATTAGCAGCTACAAACATAGCAAAGTAGAGTCACGAATAGCTGTTGACTCTGTTTTGCTATGAAATTTTTACCAAATTCCACACACCAAACTTCAAATAACTTTCCTAAATAACCCGCTATTATTACAGCATCGTATCCATAATCCGCATCCATTTAGCTTACCTAGTGTATAAAAATGGCCTGTTAGACTTTGTTACTAATGTAATTAAACGGTAAATAAATCTACGTTAATTGTATGAAAGTCAGCTTGTCGTGAATAATATGTTGTCTTGAAGCAATATATTCTGTTTAAAGGCAATATTTAAGTAGGACATTCTGTAGCGTTTGAATTAATATGCGCGAATAATTTTTATTGTAATTAACTTTGAATGGTTTTGAATACTATTTCATCTTATTTTTAGGGCAAGCACATGCTTTTTAATGGTTCTTTTATTACTGACTGTCCAATTCGTCAGAAAATTCGTGAATTTTATCGTATTGATGAGAATATAGCCGTAGATCATATTCTCCCTTTAGCAGAAGTTAATGTTAGTGCCAGGAGTAGGGCTTGGGAAAGAGCTCGAAAAATGGTATTACAAATTCGTCAAGACCAAGCCGGTAACGGCGCAATAGATGCTTTATTAAAAGAATACTCGCTTTCAAGTGAAGAAGGTGTGGTATTAATGTGTTTGGCCGAAGCTTTACTACGCGTGCCAGATAAACATACCCAAGATGCGTTAATTCGCGACAAAATATCTCAAGGCCAGTGGAGCACTCATTTAGGTGGCAGCGATTCATTATTCGTTAATGCTTCTTCGTGGGGACTTCTAATTACTGGCTCTATGGTAAATTATGCCGACAATCGCAAGCAAGATAGCTTCGGGTTATTAAAAAGAACTATCGGGCGTTTAGGTGAACCCGTTATTCGTAAATCAATGAACTATGCCATGAAAATTATGGGGCAGCAGTTTGTTATGGGCGAAACTATTACCGCTGCAACCGAACGTGCCGCCACGAAAGAGCAACAAGGTTATGTTTATTCTTACGACATGCTTGGTGAAGGTGCTCGTACCATGGCTGATGCTGAGCGCTATTTAAAATCTTACCAAGATGCCATTGTTACTATTGGTAATGCAGCTGTTGTTTCAGGTAAAAACGATCCACGTAAAGTACCGGGTATTTCAGTAAAACTTTCGGCTATTCATCCTCGGTATGAATTTACTCACAAAGAACGTGTAATGGCTGAAATAGTGCCAAAACTTAAAGCACTTTGTTTGCAAGCAAAACACTATAATATTGGTTTAACGGTTGATGCAGAAGAGTCTGAGCGATTAGACATTTCGCTTGATGTTATTGAAGCGGTATTTAGTGATAGCGAACTAGCAGGTTGGAATGGTTTTGGTATTGCGTTACAAGCTTACCAAAAACGTGCTATTTTTGTTGTTGATTGGTTACGTGAATTAACCGTTCGTGTCGACCGAAAAATGATGGTTCGCTTAGTAAAAGGCGCATATTGGGATAGTGAAATTAAAAATGCCCAAAAAGACGGCCATCAGCATTTTCCTGTTTTTACGCGTAAGTCATCAACTGATGTTTCTTACCATGCCTGTGCGAATAAATTATTAGATTACAGAGATACTATTTATCCGCAATTTGCTACCCATAATGCTTATACGGCGGCAACTATTGTAGAGCTTGCGGGTGATGATAAAGAAGGTTTTGAATTCCAGTGTCTACACGGCATGGGTGACTCTTTGTACGATCAAATTGTTAGCAATGAACGGATTCAATGTCGTATATACGCGCCCGTTGGCCAACATGAAGACTTATTAGCATATTTAGTCCGTCGTTTATTAGAAAATGGCGCTAACTCTTCTTTTGTTAATGCTATTGTTGATGAATCTCAGCCAGTTGAATCTTTACTTGAAGACCCAGTTGAGAAAACGCAGCGTTTAAAAGATAAGTACAACAAGCAAATAACCAAACCTATCGCCTTATATTATGGCGAAGATGGTGCTGACCGCGATAACTCTAAAGGTTTAGATTTAACCGATATTAATGCTATTACTCCGTTAAAAGCATCATTAGATAACTGGTTTGTTGATAACTTACTGAATAAGAATGAATTGCCAGAGGGTACTAGCGCCGTTAAGAACCCAGCCAATCATAGTGAAATTATCGGCTTTCATAAGCATCACGATAAAGACGACATGCTTGCGATGATAGATACCGCAGAAACGGCATTTGCCACTTGGTCGAAAACACCGGTATCTGATCGCGCTGATTTATTATGCCGTGTTGCTGATATTCTTGAGCGTCATACTGACGAACTTATTGCGTTATGTATTAAGGAAGCGGGAAAAATTGCTCAAGATGGCGTTGATGAAGTACGTGAAGCAGTTGATTTTTGTCGTTATTATGCCCAGCGCGCTATTGAATTAGCAGAAGACGAACGTGTAGAAGCTCGTGGTGTAGTGTTATGTATTAGCCCTTGGAATTTCCCATTAGCGATATTTTTAGGACAAGTTGCTGCTGCTATTGCAACGGGTAATACCGTACTAGCCAAACCTGCTGAGCAAACTAGTTTAATCGCTTTACGCACCATTGAATTAATGAAATCTGTTGGTTTACCTGAAGGCGTTGTGCAAGCAGTTATTGCTAGAGGTAGCCAAGTAGGTAGTGTGATCATTCCTGATGAGCGTATTCAAACAGTAATGTTTACCGGCTCTACTGAAACAGGTACGGTAATTTCGCAGACCTTGGCTGAACGTGGCGGTGACCAAGTGCCATTGATTGCGGAAACCGGTGGTCAAAACTGTATGATAGTTGACTCTACCGCTTTGCCTGAGCAAGTAGTTGATGATGTTATTTCTTCAGGTTTTCAATCAGCAGGTCAACGTTGTTCTGCATTACGGGTATTGTTTTTACAAGAAGATATCGCTGATAATGTTATTACCATGCTTAAAGGTGCATTAGCAGAATTACATGTTGGCAACCCTGCAAAATTAAGTACTGATGTAGGTCCGGTTATTGATCAAAAGGCGTTAGATGCACTTAATGCTCATAGCGAGTATATGAAAACCAATGGCCAACTCTTGTATCAATGTAATATCTCAGAGGAAGTAGCAGACAATGAACACTTTTTCTTCGCGCCGAGGTTATATGAAATTAGTGATATCAGCGTACTAAAACAAGAAGTTTTTGGCCCTTGTGTTCATGTAGTACGTTTTAAAGGCAGTGACATAGAGCAAGTGGTTGATAAAATTAATGGTACTGGTTTTGGTTTAACCATGGGTATTCATACCCGTATTGAACACCGTGCTTTTGACTTAGCCAAGCTTTCACGCGCAGGTAATGTTTATATCAATCGTAATATGATTGGCGCAATTGTTGGCGTACAACCTTTTGGTGGTCGTGGCCTTTCGGGTACAGGCCCTAAAGCGGGTGGTCCGAACTATTTAACACGATTAGTTAAAGAAAAAGCCACACCAGATGCTGAGCAATTTAACTTGCAACCATCGCATTTAAAAGCCTTAGTTTGTGATGAAAAATCACGAGCTGAAGCAATAACGGTGATGGAAAACGCCAGTAATGCTGAGAAAAACTGGCGTTTAACAGATTTAAATACCCGTATTTCTAGTGTGCGTCAGTTGTTAGCAAAAATTGCTCACGTTGATATTGTTGACGACTTAGCTGATGATTTAACGCTGACGTTAACAGCAGCGCGTTCGCAATTAATCGATATTGAAAAACGTTTGAAAAAGCCGAAAGTATTACCAGGGCCAACAGGTGAATCTAATATTATTTATCTGGAAAACCGTGGTAATGTTATCTGTTTCGTTGATAAAAATTCGACCTTTCACTTTTGGGTACTTTCAATTGTTACCGCACTAGCAACAGGTAATACCGTTGTCACCGTGGTTTCTGATTTGTTTTATGATGAAGCATTAGCCTTTAGAGATAAGTTTATTGCTACAGGTGAAGATAAAAACGTTTTCCAAGTAGCAAGACTGCGCCATTTATCAACAATGTTAGCTCACCCAACGTTATCGGGTGTGGTTGTTGATAGTCAGTGTGATCGTAAGCATTATATTAGTGAAGAATTAGCCCAACGAAAAGGTGCTATTTTACCGGTGATAAGCTCAGAATATATGGATAATTTAATTCAACGCTTAATAACCGAAAAAACCATTAGTATTGATACTACGGCATCGGGCGGTAACACGTCATTGATGACTTTAGTGGAAGAAGACTAACGGCTTAATTGACGTTAACATTTAAAAAGCCGAGCATCGCAAGATACTCGGCTTTTTAGTAAAAGACTTAGTGGTTTGTTTCTAACCTATAAGCTATCACTATGTGTCTAGTCCGTTAAAATATTATACTGAACGATTTCTTCAGCTGTCATCCAGTGGATACTGTCAGCAGGTGCTGCTTCTAAGGTATACCAATAAAAATCAGTAGGAATGCCGATAACCCTATAATAATCTAGGTATTTAACATGCTCTTGATGATCTCTTGGATAATCAAGCGCAGCTTTTCCGCTACCGTCACTCCATGAATGAACGCCTAATCTAGCACCTGTATCAATTGTACGTTTAGTACCAGCTAAAAACATATCGGTACCGCCAGAAGCGACCATGCCGTCGGCAGGGATATGCGTGGCAATACCGCGATTTCTGATTTCTAACGACGCTTTCAAATTAATGTCATCATCCATAGACCCTGGAACATTTTGCATCACAATCGTTTTAATTTGTGGGTATTTAGTTAAAAATTCTCGCATTACATCTAAAGTATCTGAGCCAATAACACCATTCATATAAACAGTATCCGCACTGTCATCATTATCTTTAAAAGTGAAATTCGCAGATGCTTCTTGATCATCATTGGCATAAATTAATTTAGGAATAGCGGCTACACAACTGCTATCAACTGATTGACTAGGCGAAGTTAAAAATTCATCAGCTAAACTCTCAAAACATTCAGAGCCTGTGAATAACTGCCCGTGTCCACCTTGTGGATTAGTGATGTTTTGTGAGTTAGGCATGTTTTTAGCCACTAATGCTCCCCAAGATGCAGGTGTTTGTGTATCTTGCAAGCCATTAAGAATTAATACAGGCAAGCTGCTACTAACGGCTTGTGTTTCAATATCGTTTGCGGCACCAACATTCCACGCTTTACATGAAGCGGCATCAAAGCCCATGTGGAACATCCCATTGACAGCGAGTTGTGTACTGGCTGACCAACCTTCACTGTTATCGCCAACTAAATCGGTAACGTTAAGAAATGGATATTCTTCTGCACAGACCGTTGATAAACCCATAGCAACGTAAAATTGATCTTCTTCTTGCTCATCACTTTGTTCTTGCTCGTCACTTTGTTCAGACATTAAATCATCTAAGGCAGATGCATATTTACTGATGTCCTCATTAACGGCTACTAAGTAATTGATGATCACAGGCTCTGCAGAAAGGTTGAGTAAGTTTTGGATGAACACTCGACTTTCTTCGATCATATTTTCATTATGCATACGAGCGATAATATCTTCTATAGTCGTTTTGAAATCATCAGCAGGGCAGCTATCTGTATTGTTACAATTCTCAATTATTTGATTTAGCTGTTCATAGTTCGCCCATGGTGTATCTGAAATACCATTTACTTCTATTGGAAACACACCATCTAAAATAACACTACGTACACCCGTGCTATTTTCGCGCATGATAGTTGCGGCTAAACGTGTGCCATAAGATATACCATATAAATTCCACTCAGATATGGCTAGTGCTTCTCTTAACTTAATAATATCTAGGGCATTATGTACACTATGATAGGCATTTAAATCAACGCCTGAACTTTCTAATCGAGTTTTACATGCGGCCACTTGCGCAGGCGTACCAGCTTCACCAGTATATTCAGTGCAAAGCAGTGCCGGTTTAGAATAGCCTGTACCACGTTGATCTACTAAAAATACATCTCTTTCATTAATAAAAGTACCTGACTCAATAATTTGAGCAATGCTTGAATTTCCGCTGCCACCAGGACCACCCTGAAGGAAAACAATTGGATCCAATTTTTTATTTGCCGACGTAGAAGCTAATTTTATTACTGCTATTTCAATATTTTTCGTTGAAGCAGGTTGGTCGTATATAGCATGCTTTTCTGGCACAGTAAGAAAACCACAACTCGAGCCTGCAGTTAATAAGGCTAACTGAGATGAAGAAAGCATGCTGTTACATTCGATTGATTTATACGCACTAGTGGGCGGAACAACCGGTGGTGTAATCGTAGGTTCTTTTTTTGAACTAGAGCTGCCACATGCTGTAAGGATACTTACGGCCATTATTGCTGAAACGATAAGTGCTGGGTTTCTTTGTACCATTGAACTTTCCCTTTGTTTTAATTCATTCATAAACTTGGGGGGCATTCTACTGTTGGTTATAGTTCAAATCTGCGGCTTTAGTTTTTATAAAGTGTTAGTTTTGTATTGAGGAGTGTGAGATTTTGTAAATACTGTTATTTGAACGTACTATGATAGAAATTTATGACTTGTTTATTCAAATAGATACTTTGCTTAGCTGTATGAAAGTAAGACACAAAAAAACCACTTGAACAATTATTGAGTTGTTACTAAGTGGCTAATTTATAATGCTTAATTTGGTCGGAGTAGCAAGATTCGAACTTGCGACCTCACGTCCCCCAGACGCACGCGCTACCAAGCTGCGCTATACCCCGAAACATAAGTTTAATGGGGATAAAACTTATGTTAGATATACTAATGATTTATCAACTGAATGCAATAAAATGCAGTTAAAAAACCATTTTATTGCAGCTAAGTGGTTAATTATTGTGCTTTATTTGCTTGTTCACTAAATTGCTTAATAAAATGCACACCATCAATCATCAGTGGAAAATCAGTTTTTGCGGTAATCGGGGCCGCAAGTTGAATTGAGTAGCTTTGAAAATTACCATTTTGGTCGATAAACATTGATTTGTCTTTGTTAAACACCACAATGCCATCATCCATGGTATTAGCAATAATACGGTCTTTATTTAAGCGTTGAATATCAGTGCCGTTACTGTAATAGCTAACGTCAATATCACAAGCTAACCAACGTTTAATAAGCGTTGGCTGTACGTCCATGTGACTGGTGAGCTTATTGACAGATTTATTCTTGTCCGTAGGAATTACTAATAGCGCAGGTTTGATAGATAAACTTGTCTCTGCACTTTGATTACCAATAGAGCTGATCCAAAGAATATCTTTTTGTTGTTTCTTATTCTGCGCTGACATTAATGCGTCCAAGAATAATTCAAATTGATAGCTGTTCTTACCCTTGAAATAAAACACGTGTAAGCCTGGAACACGACTATTTAGCTTGTCTGCAAAAATTAAGCTAGAGATATCATTGAGCTTGGTTGGTGTTGGAAATAGTGTATTAATCGGGTTTGAAAGTGCAGGTTCACTTTCACTATTAGTTTTACTATCGCCAATAACGGTAAAGGTTTTGGCTAAGTTTTTCTTGTCAATTATTTGTAATAACAGTGGTGAAGTGTTTTGTGCTAAAACATCAGCTTTATAAATGCTTGGTAAACTATAAAACAAGTTAAACCATGCATCTTTAGGTAACGCGTTATCAATGTGGTTATCAAGCGAAAGCCTGCCAAGATTGACTCTCTGCTTTATTTTGTCTAATTGTTGGCTAGTTAGTGTCTCGTCGGTTAACACCATAAATACCGACTGTGTTAGTGCTATATTATTCGGACACTGACCTTGGTAAGTTGGATATTTGGGTATTAAATCAGTAAAAGCGAGTGGGCTAGTACGGCGAGCCATATAGTCAACCTCATCAAACATTCCATACTTGGTAAGTAGGGTTTTGGCAGTTGATGGATACGATAATGGTAGTACAGTATCTTGACGTAATACATCGTATTCTAAGTTGGCATCTGCCCAAATGTGAACGATATGGCTAAAGAAGAAAAATACCACTAAAGGCACAACAACAAAACGAGCAAAGATTGTTTTTTGTAATGTTTTAAGATGCTTCCATGCGTAGTTAGAAGCGATCAATTCAAATGATAATATAACAAGCCAAAGTACTAGACTGACAAACCAAAATATTCGACTGTTCTGCTGAATTTCATTGCTTATTAATTCTAAAATTGGCGCGCTTGAAGAAATATTTAAATGGTATCCCAAACGCGAATAAATGAAGGCGTCGAGTAACAGCAGTAATAGTTCTGCGGTAAAAATAATGGAAGCGACAACCCGTATAAAGCGTGTATGGGGAAACAACAAAGTGATCGGAAACAATATCAGCACAAAACTCATAAAGGTTAAAAAGGCCATATGGCTTAACCATGTGGTGACTAAATAAGTTTGGCCGAGCAAGGTTTCCGGCATAGATTCATTAAAGACATAAATTGACGATAGTAAAATCGCAGCAATTATGTTGAAAAATGTAAACCAGTGGCTCCAACTAACGAGCTGCAATAGGCGCTTACTATAGGGTTTTGATTCAAATGAAACCATTGCGTCTTAAAATTCTCTTATTATTGTTTATAATTGTCACTTTCTACTGCTAGATAATACTTATATTGCTGTAATCATTCAAATTGCACTTTTCCCTAGGGAAAATTATGCATTTTAAATGACTACGATATAGGTTTTATTTAGATTTTTGTATAGATTGTTTTAATGCACTGGTAAAATTGTCTACTATTGCTTCACGTCTTGACTCTGGCACATTATTATTAATAATTTCTGTCAGGGTATTTCCTAGGCACATCAGCGCTAGATCAGGGGTTGCAGACTCTTTTACGAGTACGTCATGCAAATCTTGGATAATTTTTTCTACACGTTCGTTGGAATACTTGGATACAATAGGCATCTTAAACACTTAATTGGTAATTGAATAAACTAATGTTAAGTTTATCAAATGCCCGAACAATATAATACTGACCTTTATCTATGAGCTTAATTATTTCGAACATTGCACTGCATTTTTTAACTAAAAAAGAAGAAACTGGTGAAGTTGTACTCAGGTTAGGTCCTGAAAATGTTGCGGCTAGCAGTAAAATAGAAAATTTTGTTGATGCCTTACACAAAATTTATAACAGCAAAGGCAGTAAAGCATACGGTCATTTTTCTTCGATGCCTGCAGAAGGCGAAAGTGCCCGTTTTGTTGATATTATGGAAAGTTACTTAGGCGATGTGCAAAGTTTCTATCAATTTAGCAGTCAAGCCGCTAACTTGCTTAAAAATGAAATTGAAAAGTACGACCTAGCCGAAACAGGCTATTTAATTATTTGTCACTATGAATATATGGGCGGTCGCTACTTGCTAGCAGCGGTTATACCTATTTCTGAACATTATTCAGTCGACGGCGAACTCAATATTTCTGCCGATCAACATCTTGATACTAATAAGTTGCAATTAGCGGCGCGTATTGATTTGTTTGATTATCAAGATAATGCTGAAGGTAATCGTTATATTTCTTTCATTAAGGGTAGAGCCGGTCGAAAAGTGTCTGACTTTTTCTTAGACTTTTTAAGTTGTGAAGAAGGCTTGAACTCCAAAGAGCAAACGCAAACCTTAGTGCAAGCCGTTGAAGATTATGTTGCTGTTAACCAGTTTGATGCCAACGAGAAGCAGCAAACACGTAAAGAGCTATTAACTTATTGTAAAGAGCAAAAAGAGTCTGCCCAAGATGTTTCATTGCAAGAAATTGGTAATGTCATTAAGTCAGAAGAAAGTGGCTCAGATTTTTATAAATTTTGCCAAGAGCAGTCGTACCCGATTGAAGAATCTTTTCCTCATGACCAAGCGGTAGTGAACAAAGTTACTAAATATGCCGGTTATGGTAATGGTATTAGCTTGAGCTTTGAGCGTAGTCACTTTGGACAAGACGTGGTTTACAATCCATCTAACGAAAGTATTACTATCTTTAAAGTGCCGCCAAATTTAAAAGATCAACTATTAGCGTTAATTGAAAGCAATGCTAAACAGGCTAGTCAAAGCCAAGCAGCTATAACGTCAAGCAGTGAAGAATCAGAAGACGAATTCTAGCTTCGCTGTGCAATAGCTATAACAGTGAGCTTGCATATATAAACAAATTGCCCAATAAGGGTAATCGAAAATGAACAGATTTAATTAGGAAGTATAATGACCACATTAACAATTACTCGTCCAGACGACTGGCATGTACATTTGCGCGATGGCGCGGCATTAAATACCACAGTACCTGATATTAGCCGTTATTTTGCCCGCGCTATTGTTATGCCAAATCTTGTACCACCGGTAACTAATGCTGAATTAGCTCGTGAGTATCATCAACGTATTATGGCCGCGAGCCCAAGCAAACAATTTCAACCGTTAATGGTTTTGTATTTAACTGACCAAACAACTGCAGAAGATATTAAAGCTGCAAAAGCATCTGGCATTGTTTACGCCGCGAAACTTTATCCTGCCGGTGCCACAACAAATTCATCTTCTGGTGTCACCAGCGTTGATAATATCGCGCCAGTATTAGCTGCAATGGAAGAAGAAAATATGCCGTTGTTGATCCACGGTGAAGTAACAGATCACGATGTCGACATTTTCGATCGTGAAGCGGTATTTATTGATACTATTTTACGTCCGTTAGTAGCGAAGTACTCAACGTTAAAAATCGTTCTAGAACATATTACCACTAAAAACGCGGTAGACTTTGTTAAAGCCGCTGGTGATAACGTTGCTGCAACGATCACTGTTCACCATTTATTATTTAACCGTAACCATATGTTGGTTGGCGGTATTCGTCCACATTATTTCTGTTTACCGATTTTAAAACGCAATATTCATCAGCAGGCACTTATTGAAGCAGCAACTAGTGGTAGTGAAAAGTTCTTTTTGGGCACAGACTCTGCTCCGCATCCACAACATGCAAAAGAATCTGCTTGTGGTTGTGCTGGTTCATACACGGCACATGCCGCTATTGAACTTTATGCTGAAGCATTTGAAGCTGCTGGAGCGCTTGATAAGCTTGAAGCCTTTGCTAGTTTAAATGGTCCTAAATTTTATAATTTACCGGTTAACACTGACAAAATCACTTTAGTGAAAGAAGAATGGCCAGTACCTGCGACGATGGCGTTTGGTAATGATGAAGTTGTACCAATTCGAGCAAACGAAAGTATTGCTTGGCAAGTGAAATAGTAGGTGGCGTTAAATGCAATTATTTGTAAATGATTTAACCGTTATTGACTTCTCTTACTGTTGTCCGGATCGCGGTATTGTTGGTGAAAGCTGGATAGTCGATGTATTACTCGACGGTAGTTTAAATGAAATGAGCATGGTGCTTGATTTTGCCGTTGTAAAAAAGCAAATTAAAGCCATTATTGATGAAGCTGTTGATCATAAACTGCTTTTACCTATGCAAGATGATTCAGTTAACGTAAGTGATTCAGATGCACGCGAAGGGCATGAATATGTAAATTTTAGATCGAAATTAGGTGATTACTTTTTACAATCACCTCTTTGTGCCTTTGCTAAAATTGCTGCTAAGCAGATTGATATTGCGTCGGTAACCAAGCATCTTACAACCATCATATTGGCTGAGTTGCCAGAAAACGTTCAGGGCTTAACACTAAACTTACGACCTGAAATAATCGACGGTGCTTATTATCACTATACTCATGGTTTAAAACTACATGACGGTAATTGCCAACGTATTGCTCATGGTCATCGCTCAAAAATTCATATTTATAAAAATGGCCAACGCTCGGCAACATTAGAGCAAGATTGGAGTACACGCTGGCAGGACATTTATTTAGCAAGTGAAGCTGATCGCATTGCGCTTGTTGATATTGAACTATCAAATGACGCTAAAGCTAATTTGACACCCGATCACCAATTATTTTCTTATTTCGCGCCACAAGGACGTTTTGATATTGCCGTACCTAGTAAAATTTTAGACGTAGTTGATTGTGACTCTACCGTTGAATTACTTGCCGACTTTATTGTTCGTCAACTGAAACAACAATCGCCAAATGATGAATTTAAAGTAGTTGCATTCGAGGGTGTTGCAAAAGGAGCTATTGCTAATGGTTAAAAAGTTTTCATTATTATTTTTAGGGGCATTGCTTGCCTCTTTATTAATCTTGCAGCCTTTGTCTGCCAAAGAGCAACTTACTGAGCAATTTTTTCAAGGGGCTTTAATTGTTGGAAAAACAGCGCCGGAAAATAAAGTCATGCTTAATGGCAAGGCCATCAAAGTATCAAGCACAGGTGATTATGCGCTAGGTTTTAGCCGAGATGAAAAAAACAATAGTGAATTAGTGATTACTAAACCTGATGGATCGCAAGAAAAACAGTTACTTAAACCGTTAAAACGTGAATATAACATTCAGAAAGTGACGGGTATTTCTAAAAAAATAATGAACCCTAACAAAAAGGCCAATATTCGTGCAGGGGAAGATAATAAGAAAATATCAGCAGCACGAAAAGTTGATAGTGATTTAACTGCCTTTGCACAAGGTTTTATTGCGCCAATTGAAGGCACTATTACCGGTGTATATGGCAGTCAGCGTTATTATAATGGTGTACCTAAACGACCACACTACGGTTTAGATTATGCTGGTAAAAAAGGCGATCCGGTTAAAGCACCTGCTGATGGTACTATATTAATGTACGTGCCTGATATGTTTTATTCTGGCGGTACGATGATAATCGACCACGGTCATGGAGTTAGCTCAACATTTTTGCATTTAAGCGACTCTTATGTCAAAGTTGGTGATAAAGTAACCAAAGGGCAATTGGTTGCAGCCGTCGGTTCCAGTGGCAGGGCAACAGGCCCACATCTAGATTGGCGCATAAATTGGTTTAATATGAGATTAGACCCCGCATTAGTATTAAAATTAAAGCCTTTAAAATGATATAACTTGTAAAGGCGATTACGGACAGTTAATGAAATATATCCTTCTCGTCTTTTGTTTAATATTGATTTCTCCTACTTATGCAAAAAAATTGCATGTCGGTTGGGAAATTTGGTATCCCTATATTTCTAGAAATAATCAGCAACAGCTAGTCGGCTTAGATGTAGAAATTTTAAACGCTATTTTAGTAAAAGTCGGCTACACATCAGAATACACTGAACTACCTTGGAAGCGACACTTACATTACCTTAAAACCGGTGAAATAGATGTTGCTATGGGAGCTTCAATTAGCGAGGAGAGACTACGGTATGCTGTGTTTACCCAACCATACCGTAAAGAAACTATTAAGCTATTTGTAAAAACTGGTAGCAAAGATAAGATTAAATTGACCACATTATCAGATATATCGAAAAGCGATTATATGATTGGTGCTGAAAGTGGTTACTATTATGGTAATGAGTATCAAGCGCTAATGAAAGCTGCAGAGTTTCGAGAGCATATTATTGAAGTGAACGATATTGAAGAAAATGTGACTTTATTATTAAAAGGGCATATTGATGGTTTTTTAGTAGCCCCTGCAACCGCAAAAGCATTTTCTAGCAAATATCAAATGAAGGGGGAATTTGAACAACATACGTTAAAAATTTACCAAGCAGATATTCATATTATGTTCAGTAAAAAATCCGTTAAGCCTGAAATTATAGAAGTAATTGATAATGCTATTAGTGAATTAAAGCAATCAGGTGAATTGGATAAAATTATTGAAAAATGGTATCAGTTAAACTAAATGAAAAGTGGCGTTAATAAACAGTAAATTACTACCTATTACCCAAGCTGCCTAAAAACGCAGCAGGGTATATTGTCTAGAGCCAATCGCTCATTTATAAATACTCTTTTTCAGCTTTAGTGACTTTCTCCAAATAACGACGAGATTCTGCTTTTGGGTGTTTATTGGTTAACAAATAATAAACATCTTTAGGTGCTTTATCATTAATGACATTCATCGCTGTTTGTCGATTACTATGGAAGGTTTTTAATACATTACCAGCACCGCCGTTATAGGCCGAAATAATGGAATAATGTCGGCTAGTGTTGTTTTTTACGGCTTTCAAATAATTATTATTGAGAATATGTAAATAGGCTGAGCCAATATCAATATTAAATGCTGGGTCAAAAAGTTGTTGCTTGGTTGGCATGCCTTTTTTCTTTTTAATACGTTGATAAACATCAGCTCCAGCAGTTTTAGGCACAACTTGCATTAAACCGTAGGCATTAGCACTGCTGACAGCAAAAGGGTTAAAACTGCTTTCAGTTTCAATGATACCGTATATCAGCTGTGGTGATAGTCGATAACGTTTAGCGGCGGCAAGTACATAACGACTGTATTTTTCTTCTCGTAAATGTTGATGTTTTTCAACCATTTTAATGCGCACAGCATAAATTTTTTTTTGGTTTTTACTATATTTTTGTAAATTGAATTCCGTTAAATACTTTGAAAACCGGTTAGCACGCCATTGGTATTGAATTGGCTGATTATCGCGATCAAGTACTTGTAGGTACAAATAAGGCTTTCCTGATAATTGTGGGGCATCACTGGAAAAAATATCGGTTTTTTGAGGATCTGATGTTGATAACAATGTTGTTACTATTGCTTGCTGTAAATTATGTATAGTTTTAGCCGGGGAGCTATCTGCTAATGTTTCAACTAAAATTGAGCCTTTTTCAAAATCAACAATTGCCCGTGCCTTATATTCATTGGTGTATTTGACTAATTTTTTATTGTTAGATACTTTAGGTTTAGCTTCGCCCCAAACATCATTGATGTGCTTACTTAATTCTTTGAGTAAATCTTTGATGTTATTAACGTCTTGTTGAGCCAATTGTTTGGTTTTTACGGTTTGTTGAGCAATGCTAATAAGATCGGGATTATTAGCATTAATTTGTTTAATTAAAGTCTCTGCGCTGCGAATTGACGCTAGGTTTGGCGTGCTCTTACAACTCGTTAAACTAATAACAACAAGTAATAGCATTACTTTTTTCAACATAAAACAATACCCTACAACGTACTTAACAATATTGCATTGTATAGACTTGCCCGTTAATAATAAATACGACAGTAAATATATAAAACGTCGAATGAATTAGCTTTGTTTCGCAGTACACTCATTATTACGGTTAATTAAATACGGGCGAAAAGCAGTTTTTATTAACTATGTTTTTTAACGTTACTTCAAAGTCGTTTTGTAGCTTATCAAATAAAAAATTACCCATACTGATACGCTTTATACCGAGTGTTGATAACGTGTTAAAATCAGGTAAGTCAGGCATACACATAACATTTACTGGCAGTTTGGTTGCACTGACAACGGCTTGAATATCATCCACAGCGGTAATGCAGGGCACGAACAGACCGTCCGCTCCAGCGCTTTGATATAAACTCGCACGTTTTTGTGTTTCTACTAAGGCATTTTCTTGCGCAAGTAAAAAGGTATCAGTTCTAACATTAATGAATATATTGATTTTTCCTTTTGTTAGTTGTTGCCTAACCTTTGATAAATAATCAGCAAATATTTCGGCATTTAATAGTGTACGTGCGCCAGTGACTTTACTATCTTCGAGGTTAACACCAACAACACCAGCTTCCGTCAGTGCTTTTATATAGTTTGCGGTCGTTAGAGGGTCATCACTGTATCCTGCTTCTATATCAACAGTTAGCGGCAGGTCGCAACAAGCAACTATGCGCTTAACAATAAACAATACCTCTTCAAAAGACATTCCTTCACCATCTTCATAACCTAGCATGTTTGCAATAGCGGCGCTTGAGGTACCAATGGCATTAAAACCTAACTTTTCTGCTGTTTTTGCACTAGCAACATCCCACACATTACAAATGACTAAAGCTGTCGCTTGTTGGTGCAAAGCACTAAATTTGTTCACATTCACATTCATATTATTGTTCTCATGTTTTTAAATAGGTTAAAAGTCGATGCTACTAGCACTTGTGGACATTTTGATCTGACTCATCGACAAAAACCAGTGATAAAAATAGATTTGTAATATAAGCTGAGCTTATAATAGTTTTGTTGTAATTTTTTATATTGGCTGAGTGTTCTATGAATAAAGAGTTAAAAAACTTAAATTTATTACGTAGTTTTGAATGTGCGGCTCGCCATCAAAGCTATAGTAAGGCTGCGTCAGAATTATGTATTTCACAAGCCGCTGTTAGCCAACAAATGCGGCAATTAGAAGCTTTGCTTGATAGTCAGCTATTTATTAGAAAAGATAAGAAAATGCTGCTTAGCCAAAAAGGAAAAACTTTGTTTCAAGCTTCAGAGCAAGCATTCCATATTCTACAAAAGAGTATCAATGCAATAACACAAGAGGGTATTGCTGGTAGTTTAACGATCACTTCAACCCAAGCTTTTATCGCTTTGTGGCTGATGCCAAAACTGCATAAATTTTCTGCGCTGTATCCTGAAATTGAAATTAGGGTGACAACATCGCCTGGTTTTGAAGATCTAAAACAACAGCACATTGACCTTGCGGTTCGTTTTGGTACCACTGTTGAGAAGAATACACCACCAGGATATAGCTGTGAATATTTTGGTGAAGACCCTGTATATCCAGTATGCTCAGCGCAGCTTGCGAAAAAATTGAATTTCAATCAACCCGCCGATTTATTGCAAACTTGGCTTGTCAGTTTAGAAAATCCTGGCCTATATAATTGGCCATCTTGGTTCGAAAATTGCGGTATGAGCTCATACCAAGAGCATCAACGTTGGACTAAAGTTCACAGTACTGACATGGCATTAAATGCCGTATCAAATGGCCATGGTTTTACATTGGCAGCCCGTTATTTATGTATTGAACAACTCAAATCAGGAACGCTTGTTAAACCCATAAACATTGCACACCCAGAAGTGGTTAAGCGCTATTTAGTTTTTGATGCTAATTCGGCAAAAATAGCGCGACTTAATATTTTTATAAAATGGTTAAAGGCAGAGATGGCAGCCAATGATCACCAGTAAAAAATAAAAGAACGGTAAATCTAAAAACAGCTTTCATATAAAGCCGTATTTATGTCTTCTTTGGGGCTATTCGAACAAAATAATATCGACCCAAAATTACCATTAACATACCGCCAAGTACCAATGCCGAAGCCTCTACTAAACGTAAGGTAATAACTTCACTAGTAAAAACCACACCGCCAATAGCCGCTATTATTGGCACAAATAACTGAACAACTGCAGCTTGCGTGACAGAAAGCCCGCTAAGTGCGATATACCAAATGAAATAACCTATTCCAGATGCTAAAGCGCCTGACAATACTGCAAGAATAATTCCTGTTGATGTTATATGGCTATTATTAAAGCCAAAGAAGAGTAAAGCTAATAGCAGCGGTACCGTGCGAAGAAAGTTAAAAGCAGTGTCATTGAGCGGGTTTTTAGAAGCTCTTCCAACCAGTGTATAAAATCCCCAAGCCATGCCAGAAATACTCATTAGCATAAAGCCAACCAGTGATGGAGTGGTTAAGTCAGGTAAGATTAAATAAACAAAACCAGCAAAGGCAATGGCTAACCCTAACCATTCTGTTAAATGCAGTTTATTACCGAAAACAACACTCGCTATGATCATGGTGATTTGAACGGCACCAAACAATATCAGTGCGCCCGTACCGGTATCTAAAGACAGATAACCGAATGAAAATGCGATCGCGTAGGTAAATAACATCGCTGCGGCTAGCCAACTTCCCTTTGATTCATTATTTGACTTTAATTTAACATTTGACGTGTCTTTATTAGTTTTATTGCTCAACTGCATCAAGGCGAATAAAACAACGATACCTGAGAGTATGCGTATAACGGTAAAGCTGCCCGCATCAATAGAATTATCACCTAAAGCTAATCGACATAGTACGGAATTAGCGGCAAAAGCCAGCAGGGCGAAAACAGTACTTGTGATAATTTTTAACGGATTATTGGTCAAGTAAAAAGGTACCTTTTGTGGAAAGGCTGCTGAATTAGCCAGTGAATATTACGAAGTATAATTGTACGTTTATATTGACCTTGTAAAACCACCAAAAAGTTCAGTACTTTATTGTAGAGGGAATATCGCTAATGAGATAAGGGTAGTTTAAGCGTAACTTTACAACCTTGCTTATTTAACCGATTAGTCAGCGACAATTCTCCGTTGTGTGCCTCAACTATCTGTCGGCAAAACACTAAACCGATACCAGAGCCTTGCTTTTTAGTGGTATAAAAGGGCACAAACATATTAGTGTCATTAGCAATACCGACACCATCATCGGTAATGGTCATAACGAGCAAACTATTCTCAACCTGCCAGCTAATCACTATTTCACCTGCAGTACCGGCTGCTTTTATCGCTTCAACGGCGTTCTTCATTAAGTTAATTAACACCTGTTCAATTTGTACCGCATCAATAAATAAGGTTAAATCTTGGCTAGTTGCTACGGTAATCGTGTTTTTATGAAAAAGTTTCGTTACCTTTTCAACTAAACTTTTCAGTGATGAGGGGTGTTTTTTGGGTTTAGGTAAATGAGATATTTGCTTGTAGCTGTTAACAAATTCTTTTAGGTTATTGCTGCGCTGCGCAATAATGCCAAGCCCTTCAAGTAAATCTTCTTTGTGTTCTTGAATATTTTCATGCTTATCTAAAAATCGCTTAAGTGTTTGACTAATTGAGTTAATTGGCGATAGTGAATTGTTAATTTCATGACTTAACACTCGCACTAAGCTTTGCCAGGCATTTTGTTCTTCACTACGTAGCATATTACTGACATTGGTAATGAAAAATAATTTTCGTTGTTTTCCTTCTTCACGAAATTCTTCCATATGAATGTTAAATTTACCGTATTGGCCAGAAAAACTTAACGGCATAACTTTATTTTCGCCACATTCAAGCACTGCAAGTTGTGCAAGTTGAATATTCAATTCATTTTCATCTGTTTTTATCTCGGCTAATTGCAGCAGTTTTTTGGCCGCAGGGTTAAAAAACATCAACTCATTATTATCATTGAGTGCAATAATGGCCACATCAATATGATCTATAACCGTGCGCAACAGCAATTGACTTTCAACTGATTCAAGTCGTTGTTTATTAAGTCTTTCTGCTAGGGTGTTGATTGCTATTATTAACTCTTTTAATGCTAAGTCATGATTTCCAGCATGGGCGCGTAAGGTGTAATCTCCTTGAATCATAGCTTCAAGAATATTACTTAAGCTACGAAATTGATAAGCAGATTTTCGATGAATTTGACTATGACAAAACACTATACTGATGCTCGATAACAACACAGTTAATAGAACGATGTAAATTGAAATATCAGCGTAGATCATCAACCCTACAGTTAAAAAAAACAAAGGTAATGAAGCTATCAAAGATAAGCGCGTTAATTGGCTTTCAAATGATTTTTTATTAGACAATTTATTTTTCAAATTGGTTTTGTATCTTATCTAATCTACGGTAAAAGGCACTTCGGCTCAATCCTAACGATTTTGCAGCTTTGAGTGCATTGCCGTTAAAGTGAGTCAAACGTTTATCAATGATATCAAGTTCAATTTCTTCTAAAGAGGCTAATGACGCATGTTCTGTTAATTTAATATCATTTTGTTTTTCAGCTTTTGATTGTTTACTTTTCATTAGCTCAGCAGGTAAACCTAAGTCTGATACTGCAATGGTAGCATTTTGGCAAAGTATCAGTGCACGCTCAATAACATGGCTTAATTCTCTTATATTACCTGGCCAACTGTATGTCATTAGTGCATTTTTTGCCTCTTGCGATAAACTGATTTCATTTAAGCGATGATTCATTAAAAATGATTTAGCAAGCGGAATAATATCCTCAACTCTATCGCGCAGCGGTGGAATTTCTATCGCAATGGTATTAATACGATAAAACAAATCTTTTCTGAATTTCCCGTCTGCCACGGCTTCAGTTAAATTTGCATTGGTGGCCGATATTAAACGTACATTCACCAACTGAGTTTTATTTGCTCCAACTTTTTCAAATTCACGGTCTTCTAGTACCCGTAACAATTTTGCTTGCTGGGAGTATGGGGTATTGGCTATTTCATCCAAAAATAAGGTGCCATTATCAGCTAATTCAAAACGGCCAATCCGATTTGCTTTGGCGTCGGTGAATGCACCTTTAATATGGCCAAACATTTCGCTTTCGAACAAAGTTTCAGTGACCGAGCCCATATTCACTGAAATTTGTTCGTTACCAGCACGCTGCGAATGTTGGTGAATATAGCGCGCAAACATGCTTTTTCCAGTGCCATTTTCACCCGTAAGCAATATATTAGCGTTACTTTTGGCTACATGTTGAATGATACTCATCGTTTGTTTCATTGCTGGCGATTTTGTGATTACGTCACCGTCAAATTCTTTATTGATTTGTTGTTGTAATAAATTATTTTGCTGGCTGAGTTGCTGCGATTTTTTCTCTACACTAGCAAGCTTTAGCAAGTTATTAATAATTGCGATAAGGCGGTCAATATCCCACGGTTTTTGAATGAAATCGTTAGCGCCATGTTGCATGGTCGTCACGGCGACATCAATGGTCGCCCAGCCTGTCATCACTACTACAGGTACTTGTTCATCAAGTTTTCTGATCGCAGCGATTAACTGTATGCCCTCATCACCAGATGTAGTATCACGGGTAAAATTCAAGTCTGTTAGGACCAGGTCAATACTTTCCTTTGCCAAAAGTGCTGTCGCTGCTTGCGGTGTTTGAGCAAGTTTAATAGCAAATCCTTCACTACTTAGTAGCATTTTCAGTGCCGCTAAAATATCTTGGTCATCATCAATGAGTAAAATAGTTTGTTTCATTACTAAATATATTTACCTTAAAATCAATGAACTGCATGCTAACAAGTTAATAAATATGTAATGTATCATTGATCAACTCGTTAGCGTTACTACGTAATCCTACCAAATACTTTTATTGCCATGGACATTTTTAAGCCACAGTATTAAAGATTTATTGATAGTGTAATGCCTGACTTGGCTCTACTATCAGTGCTCTTTGTGTCGGCAAGTATGTTGCCAATAACACAACGCTACCTACAAGTATTGTCATCAATGTTGCAATAATAATTAATACTGAATGATCAGTACCAAACATTTGCGACATGCCAAAGCCCATAAAGCCACCAGCCAATAAACCAGGAATGCCTCCCCACAATAATAACTTAAGTCCAGCCAATAAGAATTCTTTTGTGATAAGTTGCTCATCTGCACCTAATGCGCGTTTTATCCCTATTTCATGTGTTCTTTGGTTAATAGTATTCGACATTACGCCATATATACCACTTGCCGCAAGTACAACAGCCGCTAGTGCAAATAATGCCGTCAAATTACTAATAAAGGTAATAGGCGCTGTAATACGTTCAACACTTTGCTGATAGGTTTCTATTTTAAAAGATGGTAATTCAGCATCGATACTTGCCATTGTTTTTCTTAATGTTTTAGTTGCTAATGCTTGACTAGCTGTCATTTTCATCGCGATGGTTAATTTGTTTCTAGGCGCTTGGGTAAACGGCCTATATACACTAGGGAAGTTCTGGGTTTCTCGTTCGCCATGTAAAGTTGTTTCAACAACACCGACAATAGTAAGCCAATCAATATTGTTATCACTGCTTACTGTGCGAACACGTTTCCCTATTGCAGAGGTTTCATTAAAGTATTTTATGGCAAAGCTTTCGGTAACAATAACTGATTTTTTATCTAAACCGTCATCGCCACTATTGAAATAGCGACCTTGCTTGAGTTCTACGCCTAATTTATCTAAGCTTCCTGGCATAACAGCAACGTAGTTCATCACTGGATAACTAAGAGCCGATTGTTCAGTGTATTCGAAACCATCAATCGCAAATGAAGTTTCATAACTAAAATTACCAGGCAGGGCAGATGCAATAATTACTTCGCCAATACCTGTACTATTTTCTATAAGTGATGTTAGCGTTTTAACAAACTGAACTTGCTCTTGCTCAGATGGGTATTTCGAATTTGGCAGTACCACACTGGCATTGAGAATGTTTTTTGTTTCTGCACCAATGTCCGCACGGCTTTGAGTGTATGAGGCAAATACCATCACGGCGGCAGCAATAAGCACGGTCATTGAAATGAATATTTCACTGATAACCAACATTTTATTTACGCGACCAGACTTTTTACTTAATGCACCGCGGGTTCCATCACGTAATACGGCATTAAAATCGCCGCCTGAATTCTTCCAAGCAGGTAGTAGGCCGGTTACAATGATGGTAGAAAAAACGATGATGAAAAAAAGCGTAATGGTGTAGCTGTCTAAGCCGAATTTCCACCAAAATGCCGGAGGATCAGTAAAGAATGTTGCTACAATTGTTTCTGTTACTTCTAAGCCCCAAGCCATCACTAATAGACCAATAATTCCGCCTAAACTACAAATAATAATGCTCTCCCATAGCATTTGGCTAATTAGTCGTGAGCGCGGAGCACCAAGTGCAACCCTTATTGCTGTTTCTTTACTGCGCTCTACCGCACGAGACAATAGCAAATTTCCGACATTAATCGATGCTAAAATAAGGATTAATATAGCAACGATATGCATCGTGTATATCACTGGTTGACCATCGCTGGCACCTGAACCGGGAATAGAAACCGCGTATGCACTAAGGCCATTATTGGTTTCAGGATACTGCTGTTTGATACGTTGCATCACAAGATTTAACTGACCGTCAATATCGGCTATTGAATTGCCATCAACAATATGCGCTAAACCATGTACTGAATTGGCATCTTTTCGTGATATTTGCGCAACATTTTCTGTATTGGGTAGCCAAAGTTGGGCAATGTTTGGGAAGAAGTAATCTTCTGGCATAACGCCAATAACACGGTAGTTTTCGCCATTTAAACGCATTAGTTTATCGATAACGTTATCATTACCGGCAAATTGGTTTTGCCAAATATCATAACCTATGACCACGACCTTTTCGGCGCCTGCATTACTTTCAGCTTGATTATAAGAGCGACCAAGTAATGGCTTGACGCGTGTTAAAGCAAACATGTTTGGCTCAGAAATAATGGCTGGGAATCTTCTAGCACCATCTTTAGATGACACGATAACATCGGTATTGTAATAGCTACTAAATTCAGACAAGCCGTTAACGTTGTTTTTGATCTCATTAAAGTCGTGCAGTGATAATTTTTCGTTATCATGTGTACCGTTTACCGAGGCATTTATCACGACTAATGACGCACCGTCTTCAAAGGGGAGATCTTTATATAAAATAGTATTAAAGAATGAAAACATGTAAACGCTGACCCCTATACCTACGGCCATAACTAATGTGGTTAGTACGGTAAAGGCTGGCTTTTTTGACAATAATCTAAAGGCGTAGTTTATATCTTGAATGATCATGGTTATGCCCCCTATGCTGCTTCAACGCTATTTTTACTGGTACTTTTGTCTGAAACTATTTGCCCATCGAGGATGTCAATATTTCTATCAGCTCGTTCAGCCGATCTAGGGTCATGCGTCACCATACAGATGGTGGCGCCTTCAGCATGTAAAGATGCTAACAATGCCATAACTGCTTGAGCATTTTCTGAATCTAAGTTCCCCGTTGGTTCATCGGCTAGTATTATTGAAGGATCACCTGCAATAGCACGTGCAACAGCAACACGTTGTTGTTGGCCGCCTGATAATTGTGAAGGGAAATGCTTAGCTCTATGGGCCATATTGACTTTCTCTAAGGCGTTTTTAACCATCTCCTTACGTTGTACTTTTGTTAGATCGTGACGATAGGTGAGTGGTAGCTCAACGTTTTCCTCTACGTCTAAATCACTGATCAAATTAAAAGACTGAAAAATAAAGCCAATTTCTTTATTACGAATATGTGCACGTTGTTTTTTTGAGATAGAAGAAACATCATGTGTTGATAAAATATACTGGCCAGATGTGGAAGTGTCTAATAAACCAAGTAGCGATAATAATGTTGACTTGCCACAACCAGAAGGACCCGATATTGAAACATATTCACCTTTGTTAATGGTCAGTGATATATTACTTAAGGCATGTGTTTCCACCTCATCAGTAAAAAATATTTTTTTAATATTATCTAATTTTATTAATGTGTTAGTCATAATTTATTCCTTCGATGAACCATTAAATACTGTCTGTTTACGCTGCGAACTTCAAATTTTTTATTTGAGTAGTTGTTAAATTAGTTTATTCGGACTTTTTGATAGCTTTCCCATGTACTCGGGTCTGAAACAATAATCTTATCCCCGACTGACAAGCCTTCTAAAATTTGTATTTTATTTACTGAACCTTTACCTAGCTTCACTGGGATCCTTTGTGCGAAACTACCATCAGTCGACATTTTATATAGCGGCGCGACACTTTGACTTTGTGCAAATAAAGGCCGGTTAACAAAAAGAGTATTCGATATTTCAGTAATTTTAATTTCGCCATCAACAGTCAAATCAGGGCGTGCATCGCGAGGTAGTGTTTCGCTAAAGCTGACATCTACTTGTACATTACCGTTAACAACAGCGGGATCGATTCTAGTCACGATCCCCTGAATTTTATTATTACGAGTGTCGATAACAACACGTTGATCAATAGCTACATCTTGAATATGTAACTCTGGAATTTGTAGCTCAGCAATCAGCGAGTTTTGTGCTGCAAGCTTTGCAATATTAGCGCCCATACTAATACGTTGGCCAGCCTCAATAGGCACATCTTGTACTACGCTGTCTATGCTGGCGTACACCGTCAAGCTATTAACTTGTTGCTGGGCGCGTTCTAAGGTTTTTGACATTTTTTTGATACGAGCGGTGAGGGCATTATGTTGTGCTTGTGTATTCTCTAGCATCGAGTTTAATACGTCTTGTTGAATTTCCCAACGCTGCTTTAACTGAATAGTTTCAAGTCGAGTTTGTTCAAAATCAATTTTAGAAACAGCGCCCGTACCTTGCGTAAATAGCTCATTGTGGGCCTCTTGCTTTAATTTGCTGCTTTCATAATTTAGCTTAGCATTTATCATTAACGACTTTTGCAGCAACAAGGCTGTTTTTTGCGCAACCTTTTCAGCTTTGCTTTCAGCAACTTGTGCCTCTAGCTCCCATTTGGTTTCTTCTAATAATTGTTGCAGGCGTGGATTACTAAGTTCAGCAATTAAATCGCCTTTTTTTACTAACTTACCTGGCTTTACAATAATACGATCAACGCGTGCATCAACATTTGCCGACAACCACTGAATATTTTCTGGTACCAGTATGCCACTACCTCGCACTGAAACGGTGAAGTCGCCACGTTTAACTTCGTCAATAATAACGATACTCTTACTAATAGCAAAACCGGCTTGAGTGAATGTAAATAAATACTTTATGACAAATATTGATATCACCAAAACGGGTAACAAATACCAATAACGTTTCAAGATAGTGTTACTTGGCTTTTTAATTGTAATATCCAATAGGGCTTCCCGTTACATGAGTAGTATATATTTGTAGAGGCTATTGCAGATGATGTGCCAAGTAGAAAAGTCATTGATTTATATGTTAATTACTGAAGTTTTAGCCTGTTTCTCTTTAAGCATCCCATTTTTGGGAAAGCGAAAAAAAATGATCTTCCCATCAATGGGACAATTTATATGCTTAATTGTTGTAGAGGAGGTATGTGACTACACATAATTATTGAGGTTAATCATCATTGATGATTGTTAGTTTTTAAAGGAATACCGCCAAGATAATATTTTTGAAACGACGACTTTACAGTCATAATATCTGAGACTCAATCAGTAATATTTAGGAACACTTTGTGCGCTAAGTGGAAGCTGGCAACTCGTTAATTCTGAGGTCCGCTTCAAGTTCATTGATGCCATTGCTGTTTTAATAATTAAGGGCAACTGTAGCGGTTAGGAGTCATTTCTGTAATGTGATAGGGCCTTGGAAGAGACAGTGCAGTGCACTACAATATTTGAAGTTGACATAAAGTTGGATTTAATTGCATGGAGAATATTATGGTACGCAAGGATCAGCAATATACACTAGTCGTTCCATTTCAAATAATGCTGGGCGATAAGCTGAGTAATGTAGACCGTGATGGGGTCGAATTGAACTTACCTAGTGGTCGAACTATAAAGCTTAGAAATTATGGCAATTCTTGTGACATCACAACGAGCGGCTTTGAATCAGTTCAGGTAGCTGAAAAGCATTTCAACTCTGTTCTGCTCTATATCTATTGGCTATCTCTGACTACAAATTTTAAAGTTTCAATTAATAAAAGTTTTCAAAAGCCATATTACCCAAAAGACCCAGAAAAAGCCTATGAAAACCACTTTCTAAGAAAGGGTGGCCGAATAGATGCCATGGTCTGTAATTTGGAACCGTATGCTATAGAGACAGGGTCCAAAGTATCAATGATGCACGGACATCCTGCTAATATTACGCTTGGGCACGGTACTGAAAAGATGTTCAAAGCATTAAACGAGCTCGACTTGGGTGAATCGGAAACTCTGATTTGTTCAGATGAGAAGTTGATGCTTGCACTAGAGTTATATAATAATCTTACTGAAGAAAAGACCTTAGCATCCAAATTTCTGCAAATGAACTCTGTCGTTGAATCTTTACTTGAGCCGAAGGGGAAACCTGAGCAGATACTAAAAATAATTAAAAATTTCGATGGTCAAATCGATGAAGCTATCGAATCGGCTAAGAATGATCATAAAGGTATTGAGCAACTTAAGGGATTTAAGCAAGGGTTGGGGAGCATGAGGAAGGAGTCTATCAGAAGTAGCTTAGCAGCTTTAACGGAACAAGCATTCGATATTTTGGGTAAGTCGGATGGCGATCAATATGGAATAAAATGCAAAAAAGCATATGATGTTCGGAGTCACTTGGTTCACAATGGGTCTGTAGATCAAAGTAAACTTAGTGTCGCGTATAACGATTTAAAAGAGGTTGTTGAATCAATTTTGAGAGCTAAAGTTTTACATTATTCCAAGTTCAATTAGGGCACATGAATAAAAGCCTGACTTCATAAATACTTACTATCCTTATTGAATTCGGCGAGAGTAGTAGTCCACCAATATTTACTATGTGTTAATGCCTAAAATTCAGTTCGACTTTAATTAGCGGCCTCTATTGAATGTAAGTTCAACCGATCAACGCAGCGCATTGAAGTCATACCTAAACCTTTAGCGAATGACAGCGATGGTGGCTAAGCGGACTATTTATTGCTGTGAATTCAAGGCGAAATTAGGTTTCGAATGTGGCAACAGTGCCCATAAAAGATCAATCTCATTTGGTGCGTGCTAGTCTCAAACATTATGCGCAGTCACAGATATTTGAGAAGATAGGTTTGAAGAATAAGTTGAAACTAATAGGATGATACTTTTAATAAATGGCCGGGGTCATGTTTAAACTTGCAGAGCTAAAAAACACCTTAACGTACTTACTTATTACAAAGTGAGTACGTTAAGCGTATATAGCGATAACTGCAGTAGTTTATAAAACTTGGATTACTTGCTCGGCTGGCAGGCGAGATTTAGGTAGTTTAGCGTTATAGTCTTCAGTTTTGTCGTGGTAGCCAAGTACCAGAGCAACATCACATACATAACCATCAAGTTCTTCTGCAAAAATTTCACCGATAAGTTCAGCATCAACGCCTTCCATAGGAGTCGAATCAATACCTAAGCGCGCTGCTGAATGCATTGTGTTGCCTAAAGCGATGTATGTTTGTGCTCTAGTCCATGCGGCGTTATTGCCATCTTCGCCAGTATTTAAGTCAACAAAAGCGTAACCACCAAAGGCTTGTTCACGATTCTCTTGTTGTGTACGACCATTCTTAATATCAGCATCAATCACTTGTCCGTAACTTTCACGGGTATATTTAGGGTTATGTGCAAATAAAACAGTGTGCGAAGCAGCTTTAATATGTGGCTGATTAAATTGGAATTTATTCGCAAAAGTATCGTGCATACGCTGTTTCGCTGCGTCGGACTCTATCACGATAAACTTCCAAGGTTGCGAGTTAATCGACGATGGAGAAAGGCGCATTGCTTCATAAATTACTGCTAAGTTTTTTTGAGAGATACGTTTAGTAGCATCGTAACGTTTGGCCGTGTGGCGTGTTTCTAAATCATTAATAATTGGGTGTGTCATAATTCTATCCGTTAAATTGGTGTTTTCAACAATGATGATTATTTTGAGTCAATTTTCGTAGAAACCAACCCTTCTAAAAATACTTGTTGTAAATTAAAAGTTAGTAAACTTTGTTATATTCAGTTTCAACAATGTAAACATAATGCGTAGTTTACTCATTCTGATACATCATAAAGTTATAAATTGTAATGATGCTTGCTTGATAGGTATTTTATGACAATATTACGACGACAATAAACAGCAGTTGCTTTGAATCATTATCAAATATTTTTAGATAATGATAGCTTACTCCGTTTCATTAACCGCAATAAATTTTTATATTTATTATACGATACATATACTTATGCTATATTCCTAATATATTGTTCGTACGATGTTATCGGCAGAACTTATACCAATTGGTATTAGCAAGATTAAATGGAAAGTTCATGATTTTTGATGTTTCAGCACTAGAAAACCAAAGTAAATATCGTCTACTCAATGGTGGTATTACACCTAGGCCTATTGCATGGATCAGTACCCGTTCAAAAAAGGGAGTTGATAACTTAGCGCCTTATTCCTTTTTCACCGTGGCGAGTTGTAATCCTCCTGTACTGCTTTACACCCAAGTAACACCAAGAAGTGGACTTGATAAAGACACCCTAAAAAACTTAGTTGAAACGGGGGAATGTGTCGTCAATATAGTAAACACTGATTTGTTAGAGAAGATGAACATAACCAGTGCAAACCTTCAAATTGATGAAAGTGAATTTGATTTTGCTAACGTTGAAGGTTGTGCAAGTCATAAAGTAACGCCAAAATCCGTTAACGGCTCTCCCATTCGTTACGAATGTACTTTAAGAGAAGTAATACCGGTTAGTAACTTACCAACAGGCGGCACCATTGTGCTTTTAGATGTGAATTATATTTACGTACGTAATGATTTAGTTGAAAATGACAATATTAATCAACAGTTGATTGATTCTGTTGGTAAAATGGGTGGTGACCACTTTAGCTTAACCTCAAAGACTGTTGAGCTTAATCGCCCTTAAATAACCTGCTGTTATTGACTGAACACTGCTAATAGCGTTTAAACTTGCAGTGGTGATTGCCTCAACAGTTTACCTTCATCAATCAGTAAGAGTTAAAGATAAAAACAGCACTACATAACTTGTTAGAAATATTGTAAAGCAATAAATAATAAAAAACAGTTGAACAAAAAGGAACATTTGTGAGTAAAGAAATTGATAAATTGGCATGGTTATATATTCGAGACGGCAAACTCTTAAGTGCTCGCTCGAAAAATAAAACGCTTTTCTATATCCCTGGTGGTAAGCGCGAATTAGGTGAGTCAGATGAACAAGCACTAGTGCGTGAAATTAAAGAAGAGATTTCTGTCGATTTGATCCCTAGTACCATCAAATATGCAGGGACATTTAGCGCACCAGCAGATGGCAAAAGTATTGATACCATTGTTAAGTTAACCTGTTATTTTGCCGAGTTTAAAGGAGAGCTTTGCTCTGACGCCGAAATAGAAGAAATTGATTTTATAAGTTATGAAAATAGAGCGCTTTGTTCTCTTGGTTCTATTAAAGTGATGGGCTGGCTAAAAAGTCAGAACTTAATATGCTAGAGGAAGAGCTTATTTTAATTGCAATAATTGCTGGAAAGCTAATACAGTTCGCTACTTCATAGTTAATCCATGTGACTAGTATTGACTAACTTCTCTATAAAAATCATTTACTAAGTTCACGTTCTTTTAGCTGGTTTATCCTTCACGCAAATAAGCCAGTATTGCAAATGAGAATAAGTTGCATTAAGATGTGCGCAAATTTTAATGACAATAATTCTCATTATCAATCTAAGGAAAGTCGTGAACGTTAAATCAGTAAATTTACTCTATAAAAAGTCTTTATTAGTCTTAGCTATTTCATCAAGTCTTGCCACTCCTGTTTTTGCACAAAATAGTGTAACAAAAGAAAATGCTGAAGAAGAAATAGAGGTTATCACGGTCAAAGGGCGAGCAGCGCAATTTTATTTTGTTGACGAAGCAACTATGGCAACAAAAACACCGACTCGCTACATGGATTTACCACAATCAGTGCAAGTATTAAGCAATGAACTCATGCTTGATCAGGCTGTTAGGCAAACAACAGATCTTTATCGTTCAATTTCAGGGGTCACGCAGTTTAGTTATTCTGGCATTAATGCCCGTGGTTTCCGCCAAGATCAAGTGAGATATGATGGCGTTCAAGGTGACCCTTATTCTGGTTTTTCTATTCCGCAGTTATTCAATATCGAACGTGTAGAAGTGTTAAAAGGTCCTACAGGCATGCTTTACGGAGCTGGACAGCCTGGTGGATTACTTAATTATGTAACTAAAAAACCTAAATTCGAACAAGCGACAGAGTTTGCCGTATTTACGGGCAACGACAGTTTGTTCGGCGCTAGTGCAGAAACCACAGGCGTGCTTAATAAAGATGAAACTCTTGCGTATCGTGTTGGGGGGTTTCATCAAAGTAAAGACGGCTTCCGCAATAACGCCGATGAAAAAAACACATTACTTTCTGCTGGTTTAACTTGGTTACCTAATGATAAAACTGAATTAGTTTTTCAATATGATTATATCGATCAAGACTTAGGTGCGCATCGTTTACGTGGCGTGCCCGTTGATGATAACGGAAATTTTTTAACTGATATTAGCTACAACGCAAATGAAAAGTCAGACTTTCAACGCCTAGAAGCGGATGTTTTTCAAGTTACGTCGAATATAGAATTGGCGGATAACTTCACTAATACCACAGTGATAAGAACATTAAGCAATGAGCGTGATCAGCAGTATCATGAAAATGCGGGTTTAGTCGGTGATCTTGACCCGGCAGTCAAAGCCGCGTCTTTACCATTGTTAACCGCATTAGGATTTCCTGCGCAAGACACTGCAATGCTGCGCCAATTCCGTGATCAAAAACGTAAAAATGACGAATGGAGTATCACCACAGACTTCGTCTATGAAGCAACACTTTCAGGCTTAGAGCATACCTTATTATTTGGTGCTGATTATGCTGAAGTCGAAACTGAATTTCATAACAAATTTAGCGACTTAACAAGAACAACAAATGCAAATAATTTTGCAGATCCAAGACAAATATTTGATGCTTCTATTCATGTGCAAACTATAGACATTCTAAACCCAGTTTATGGGGTTTCTGATAGCAGTACATACAAAATATTTGACCGTGGTATTACTGAAACGAAGAGCACACGTTTAGGTGTTTACGTGCAAGACCAAATTAGAATTAATGAACAATGGATCGCTATTGCGGGTGCACGTTTTGATCGCTTTGAAGACGAAGACGTTACCAACAATCAAAAAGTGGATGATGATAAAATTAGTCCACGACTTGGCGCCATTTATCAACCGAATGAAAACATGTCGATATTTGCCAATAGAGCAGAAGGCTTCAACCCGCAAAGGTTATCGAGTCAACCAGATATTGGGGAAATTTTTGATCCAGAAACTAGTATACAGCATGAAATTGGCATTAAAAATATTTGGTTAGATGGCAGTATCACGACAACTTTTGCCACTTACCACATCGTAAAAGAAGACGTTAAAGTTGCTAACCCTAGCTTTATAGAAGGTAGTGATCGTCCGGCACAAGTTCAAATTGGTGAAGTTACCAGTAAAGGCATCGAAATTGACGTTGTAGGTGATATCACCGAGCAATGGACAGCTATGATTAACTACGCATATAACGATGCAACGATTACAGGCGGCAATCCTGATGATATTAGAAATTCAATTGGTGATGAATTTGCCAATGCGCCAGACCATACCTTAGGACTATGGACACGTTACGAATTACCAAGCCTAAATTCTTCTTTTGCTATCGGTTTTGATTTTGTTGATGATCGTTTAAGTTTAGATGGTCAAAAAGTGAAGTCTTATACAACTTGGGATGCAAGCTGGCAAACACGAATTGATGATTTCCATGTTCAGCTGAACTTAAAAAACATCTTCGATAAAGAATATGCAACCAGTGGTTTTAATAAGCGCAACGGTCATTTTCCGGGTGAGCCACGCAGCATTTTATTACAAGTAAGTTATTCCTTGTAATTTCTTACCGCTAAATTAACAACAGGCCTCAATGAGTTGAGGCCTTTTCACTTTCTTTAAAACGATAAGTTATGAATAAACAACAGTGGTATGCTTGGCACAGTGTCGCCGGTATTAAGTTATCAATTTTAATTTGTTTTATATTGATCACGGGCACCTTAGCTGTGGTATCGCATGAGCTTGACTGGGCAACGAATCAAGCCAAACGCGTGTTTCCTACTGTAGAATCATCAAAAATTAACTGGTCACTGGTTTATCAATCAGCCCGCCAACGCCAAACTGACCATGTTATTACGACCATTAATGCCCCCATCGATAATTGGTTTGCTGTTGAAGTCATACGTATCAATGACGATGAACAACGTTACCGGCAATTTTTCCATCCAGAAACCGGAGAATATCAAGGAGAAGGGCGCTGGTATAACTGGCAACGTTTTTTCCGTATGACTCACCGACACCTTATGATGCCGACCATTATTGGTACAACCATTGTTTGTATTGTGGGGCTGTTGATGTTTTTTTCATTAATATCAGGCTTCTTTCTGATCCCTAAATGGTGGAAAAAGTTTTTTGTAAAACCAAGAACTGGCAATAGCAAAACATTTTGGAACGACTGCCATCGCTTATTTGGTTTATGGTCAAGTTGGCTTCTGCTTGTTGTTTGTTTAACTGGAGTTTGGTATTTAGTTGAAATTTGGGGATTAAATGCTAGCTTTCCAGAACAAGTTGACACTATAACAACAGAAAACCAGCCTATTGTTATACCAAGTCAACAGGTATTTAATACTATGGTTACGAGTGTAGCTCGCCACCATGACATGGCAATAAAACAAATTATTTTACCCAGTAAGCGCCGCAATGCGGTTATCATACAAGGGCAAAACGATACAATGCTTGTACGTGACCGAGCAAATAACCTTGTATTTAATCCCGTTAATGGTGAAGTGTTATCAAAACGCTTTGCACAAGATCAATCTATCCATATACGTATATCCGAAGCCGCAGACCCGTTACATTTTGGCGTTTTCTACGGTATTTCTACAAAAATACTGTACTTTTTTTTCGGTATTGTACTCAGTGCTTTAGCGGTATCTGGTACATATTTATATGGTTTAAGACATGCTAAATTACACCGAGAAGAACTACGGCGTATTAAAAAAAGTTGGCAAGCGGCATACAAAGGCATGTCATTTGGGAAGTGGTTATCGATATTATTGATACTGATTTCAATCGTGATAACCATTATCCTGTTTAACCATTTTGCTTTGATTTAATGGTTATTGGCCCAATCTTAATAGATGTCTTAAAAAACATAGTTTGCTAAGTTAATACTTAGCTTCAAATAGTAAGTGCTGTTGATATGGGTCAAGTTGAATCTATAAGTTAGTAGTAAGATAATCACCCATATTTCAAAACCTAAGTAGTTACCATGATAGTTGATCTAAATAGTCGTTACGGCTTAAATCCAGCCCACAGTGAAGTTGTTGAAGCGTGCAAAGTTATTCAGCCGTGTACCACCCTAGATATGGGCTGTTCAAATGGACGTAATGCACTATATCTTGGCCAACATGGGTTTAACGTTACCGGTATAGACGCTAACCCCGGTGCCATTGATGTGCTACAAAGCATTATTAATGACGAGGCACTGAGTAATATTAAGGCGCAAGTATACGATATTAACAATGCCAATCTTAGCGATAACTATGGCTTTATTTCGTGTACTGTTACATTAATGTTTATCGACCCATCTCGTATTGATGCGGTTATTGCTGATATGCAAAACGCTACTTTAGCGGGCGGTTATAACCTCATCGTTTGCGCCATGAATACCGAAGAACATCCATGCCCAGCGCCGTTCCCGTTTACCTTAAAAGCAGGGCAGTTGAGTGAAGCTTATCAAGGTTGGGAAATGATTAAATACAATGAAGATGTCGGCACTATGCACAATGGCGCAAAATTACAGTTTGCTACCATGTTGGCGAGAAAGCCTAGCTAATAGCACCAAAGCTAAAATATAAAATTAAGAAAATAAAAAGGCGTGAGTTATTTACAGAATATCTCACGCCTTTATTATAAAGCTCAAAAACTAGATGAGTTTAATTGCTATTAATTTATTGCAGGCAATAAACCATAATCCTTTGAATACTCTAGCATTTGCTCTTGAAAATTATCCGGGTAACTGATGGTAACATCAATTATTTTTCCATCAGCTTTACCATTTTCATAAACCGCTTCAAGTTTTGGATTAATGAAACCTGAAAATGGCGCAAGATTTAACTTTTCAAATCGATTAAGCACTTCTTGATGTAACTTAACATCAACTTTAACGGCATAATTTTCGATTAACGCTTGGCCGGCAGCAAAATCACCTTCTGATTTGATACGTTGTAATTCACGTAATAATTCACCAAATAAAGTCCGTAACCTATTATAATCATTTATAACAAAATAAGTTTTCCCGTCACGTACTCTTTTTTCAATAACATTATCTTTGGCGCCTTTTTCAAAAGCCCAACTTGCGACTAATTGACGATTGCGCATATGCGCTTCTTCAATTTGTTCACCCATTTTAAGGCGATTCAATTGCACCATCAATCCGTTACGAATATAACTGTCATAACTGGCTTTGCCAACTTCAATGCTTGGCATAATGCCCATATCAACTAACTTGTTATCCAAAAGATAATAGAGACCAACCAAATCAGCACGGCCTTCTTCAAGTGCAGAAGCATATTGCTTTAACGTTTCTTTTGGCGTACCTACACCAGCATTAATTTGCCCTGAAGCATGTCCTATCACTTCATGTAAATCCGTGTGTAAATGAGAAGCTAACGGACCAAACTCTTTCGCTCGATTAAGCTCTGCTTCATCCCAAACAAACTCAGATAAAGAGCCACCTTTAACATGGTCATACGCATCAACAATATTAGTCAAGCTTACCGATTTTGAGCCATGCTCAGCGCGTATCCAGTTAGCATTAGGTAAGTTGATACCAATAGGGGTTGATGGTGACGCATCACCTGACTCAATCACCACGGTAATTGCTTTACCTGTTATACCTTTAACTTCTTTCTTTTTATGCGACTCAATAAGTGGCGAGTTATCTTCAAACCATTGCGCTTGATCAGCAATAGCTGAAATAACTTTTGTTGCGTGATGATCTTTTACTGACACCACAGATTCAAATGAACCACGATAGCCTAAAGGATCGTCATAAACTTCAATAAAGCCATTAACAACGTCAACGTCTGAATTAATATCTTTAACCCAGGCAATTGAGTATTCATCAAAGTCTTTCAAATCACCAGAGCGGAAATATTTTGCTAATAAAGTTAATGCCTTCTTTTGCTGTTCATTTTCAGCAACGGTGGCTGCTTTATCTAACCAATGTACAATCTCGCTGATAGACTTGTCGTACATACCGCCAACTTTCCATACTTGTTCAACAAGTTGGCCATCTTTTTTGACTAGTTTTGAGTTTAATCCCCATGAAACAGGGCGTTTATCATCTGCATTTTTTTTATTTTTATAAAAATCAATAACTTCTTCTTCAGTCACGTCTTCATAGTAGTTAACCGATGATGCCACAACGTTATCAATGTTAGCTGATTGGTCAACCATTTTTCTGGCAATGTTGCTATCAAACAAAATAGTTGTTAATTGCGTCACTAATTGCTCAGCGGTTTGATTTTCAGCTAAGGGTAAGTTGCCTTTATCTGCAACATTCGTGACATAGTCGTTAAAAGATTTCGCTAAAAACTCAGGCATAATTTTACCTGACATATAATGATGGTGAATACCGTTAGAAAACCAAACTCGCTTGGTGTACTCATTGAATTTTTTAAATTCTTCAGTACTTCTATCACCTGAATAATCACGTATAACCGCTTCAAGTGTTTGACGAATAGTTAAGTTGAACTTGTAGTTTTGATCCCAAGTAATATCACGGCCAGAAAGGGCCGCTTTATATAAGTAAAACAACAGCTCTTTGGTCTCTAATGGTAAATCTTCAAAACCAGGCACTTGGTAACGTAAAACGCGAATATCAGCAAAGCGCTCTGCTTGCCATTTAAATGAAGTTGCTTCAGAGGTTGAAGACGCTGAACTTTCATGGCTTACTTGTGGAGTTTCTACTTTAGCTTCTTGCTCAGAACATGCTGAGAAAATAAATACAGCGCTTAAAGCAACTGCAATTTTGGTTAATTTCATTTTTAATATTCCAGATTTCCTTAGAGGGACTTCTAAGGTTTTTTTATTAGTTTCTTATTAATACTCTGAGTGCAGTACTAAATTAACGGTAAAAGGTTAACAGCTTATCTCAGTGATGTGTAGAGGCAGAGAAATCAGCATTGGGCAGGCCTAGCGTATGTTTCATTTAAAATAATGAGTATATTTAGCTGAGTACCAGTTCAACTCTGTTTAACTTTGATCATTACTATTAAGTGCAGCGTCTAAACTAGGTAGCGTAATAACGTCACCAGCAATTAAGCTATCGATATGAATGTCGCCAATGCGAACTCTTACCAGCCTTAATGTCGCAAATCCGACAGCAGCGGTCATTTTTCTTATCTGACGATTTTTTCCTTCACAAAGTGTGATGGAAACCCAGCTAGTAGGCCCGTGCTTTGGATCACGAATTTTACGACCACGAGAGGGCAGTTCAGGCTCTTCGTCCAGCTTGAACGCTTTACAAGGCAGAGTTTGATATTTAGTGCCTTTGATACCAATATCAACACCATTTTTTAGTTTTAACATTGCCTCTTCAGTGATCTCGCCATCAACTTGCGCGTAGTATTCTTTTTCTATGCCTTTATCTCTGACTTTGTAGCTCATCATACCGTCTGTTGTCAGTAATAATAAGCCTTCGGAGTCGTGATCTAATCGGCCAATCGCCATCGTTTTATCAGGAAAGTTGAATAGCTCGCCTAGTAGATGTTTCTTCTTTCGTGATTCCGGTACAAATTGGCTTAAAAAACCATAGGGCTTAAATATTTTGAAATGCTGATGATTTTGGCTCGGCTCAATGAGCGCTGCTAAACTGTTTTGACTAGTAATGGGCATTAAACATAGCTTGAACGTAAGTCTGGATGGTAGCGCATTATACAGCGAAAGGTAGTATGGGCAAGGTGCGCGGTCTCTGTAGGAGGGGGGTGATCGAGTAATATAGATATACTAAGTTTTGATTCCGTGAATATCTAATGAACCTACATTTTAAGATATTTTTTTACCTATTAATGCAAATGATAGTGCTTATCGTTAACATTAACACTTCTCTTTGTTGAGAGGATCTATTAACATTCCGTTATTATTTATTTTACAAAATATATTTCATGAGTTTTTTGATTAATATTGCTGCACTTTGTTTATGTTGGTTCGGTAGTGCCAGTGCATATGCCTCATCTGAACGACAAATGGTTTTGTCGAAACCAATTTCTAAAAATGTTGGCTGGTCATTATTCTGTATCAGTATGATTGCTGCATTTATATTGTTGCTAAACCTGCATCATTGGTTATCAGCCATGTTGATTCTTATCGTAATGGTCATGTTGGTTTGGATTTTACTTTCCTTGGCTATGCCATATTTCCCACACCAAAGAAAAACGCTAATTTTCGGCACGGTTATGACTTTAATCACGGCGCTGATCGGAGGTTTTTATGTGGTTTGAATCATTATGGTCGAAAACTTTTATAGGTCTGTTTCTTGGATTTTTTCTGAGTATGAGCCTGTTCATGAATATTGGCTTTATCGTTCCGCTAGCAAAGGATGTTTTTTTGTTTATCGCAGTCATCGGTGGATTTACGGTATGGAGTGCACTGATTAGCTGGTTTTATTGTGTTCAATCAATTAAAAGGCCGGCCTTGATTTGTCTGGCTAGTTTTTTAGTTACGGCGTTGATTAATGCTTGGTTTTATATTCAGGAGGGCGTATGAAGTCTGAAACATTGAAGAATGCGCTAAATGCCCATGGTTGGGTAGGTTTAATTATTTCATTACCACTCTTTATCGTATTTTGGGCTGGTGCAATCACTTTTTTTCAACCGGAGTTAGAGCAATGGGCTACGTTGCCTTATTACAATATTGATACCGAAGCGAAAACACGTGGTGATTTTATTGATTACAATAACTTGGTTGAAGAGCAAATAAAAATTCATGGTGTTTTGCCCGGCGAACGAATTTCATTGCTTTTTCCAAATGAAAAATCACCTTTTTTGAAGATGTATTTTCCTGTACCTGTAGTATCTGAAAAGCAGTTTGAAAAAGAAAATATTGTAGAGCAACCAATTGAAGCCAAGAAAGTAAAAAAGAAATATCTTGGCCTCCTGATTGACCCATACAGTGGTGAAGTATTCACTGAGCATAGCCCGTTTGAATTTGCTCATTTTTTGTATGAATTACATTACAACCTGCAGCTGCCACAGGGTTTGTATATTGTTGGTATTATTACTTTATTTTTTTTCGTGATCACCATTACTGGTGTTGTTGTTCAGCTTAAGAAAATAGTTAAAAACTTTTTCTTGTATCGAAAAGATCAAACAACACGCTCACAAATGACTGATATGCACAATGTGATTGGCGTGATAAGCCTGCCATATGCCATCATGTATGCGCTTTCAGGCGTTATATTAAATTTACTGATTTTGGTGCAAATACCTAGTGTATTAGTACTTTACAAAGGCGATTTAAATGGCGTGACCCAAGATGCGGGCTTTTATACCCATAAAAGTGAAGCTAGCGATGAATCAATAAAAATGCCTGATCTTAAAGCCTTTGCTGATAGCCTTTCACAAAAACACCAAGCCGACATTACCCAGCTTAATATTTATGCCTATGGTGACAAAAATGCCGTATTGCAATTTAGGGGATTCTATAACAACGGCTTTCATAAATCGTTTTCACGCTTCTATCAAGTATCGACAAATAGCTATCCCGAAAGTATGAATCTACCTGAAGATAATGTTTTCGCAGAAGGTTTGCAAATGCTGTATTCCATGCACTTTGCCAACTATGCCGGTACAGATATGCGTTTGATTTATTTTGTATTGGCCATCGCATTTTGCTCCATGATAATCGCCGGTAATGTTTTATGGGTAGTTAAGCGTCAAAAGAAAAATGAATACCCAAAAACGCTTGCCTTTACTCGTGGCGCAACGCTTGGTGGCTGTATTGGCGTAATAACCGCAACATCTATTTGTTTTTTTCTAGAGCGAAGCTTGCCTGAGGCACTAAATGAAAGAGAGCACGTTATTGAATATGCTTTTGGCATAATACTTTTGCTATCGACTATTGCAGGTTTTTTCGTTAATAAATTACGTCCTTTCATTGGCTATAACTTGATAGCAAGTGGCGCTTTTCTGTGCGCCACCGTTGTTTTTGAGTGGTCTGTATTTGGTCAGAAAATGGCGTTGATGATAGGAAATGGTTATTGGATGGTTGGTTGTGTAAGTGCAGGAATGGCTTTGATTGCCGTGCTGCTTTTATGGATAGGGTTTAAAACCCTGAAATATGTCAAATCTGAAGAACTCACCATAATCGATAAAACAGATAAGGCACTGGCCTAAGGTTATTTTTAGCGGCGGTGGCTAACCGTCGCTATAGATAGTTGTGCCTGAGTAGATAAGTGGTCATATCACATTTCACTTAAATAACAGTTACGTACCTAGATAAATAATTAGAATTAACTTTAATAAACATAAAAACTTAAGAGAAAATAATAATGAAGATTTTTGCTAAAAGTGGCTTGGCAATTGCCGTAAGCCTTGCGTGTTTTTCTGCTTCAGCAGAGCAAATGAGTGCAGATGATAACGAGGTAGAGCGTATTGTTGTTACAGGACAAAAAATTGCCAATACACTGCAAGAAACCAAAGAAAGTGTTGTTGTTTTCACTGAAGAATTACTTGAAGAGCGCAACTTAGATAATTTAACTGATGTTTTCTTACAAACGCCAGGGGTTAGCGGCAGCCAGTTTGGTTTTCGTATTCGAGGTGTCAGAAATAGCGATGGTGCTTCACTGCCAAACCGTGGCGATTTAGCCTCGGTTGTTGTTGATGGCGTAACGCTGTCTGGTTGGGTAAAGAGTGAAGCCGCAGGGCAACTTTGGGATGTAAACCAAGTTGAAATACTTCGTGGTCCTCAGTCAACTAACCTTGGGCGTAATGCGCTAGCTGGTGCTGTAGTAATTAATACCGCAGATCCAACATTTGAAAATGAAGGAAAAATTCGACTTGGTTTTGGCGAATATGACAGACAAGAAATCAAAGGTGTTGCTAACTTCAACATAGTTGACGATGTTTCGGCAATACGTTTTGCCGTAGAGCAAAATAAGTCTGATGGTTATGTTAACAATATTACCCGCGATGAAGATGATTATGGTCATGCCAATAGCAATGTTTACCGCGTGAAATGGTTGTATCAACCAGGAGATAACTTTAAAGCTGTTTTCTCTTATCAACGTATTGAAAGTGAATACGGTAGCTCACGTACTTTTTTGCTTGATGGTTACAACAAAGAAGACCGTGTTACCACAGCAGATGCTGATGCAATTTTTGACACTGACGCCGATTTATTCTCACTAAATATTGACTATGATATTAATGACAATTGGTCACTAAAAAGTATATCTGCTTACCAAAGTGGTGAGCGGGTTCGATTTAATGATTCAGACCAAACCTTGCGAACGGTAGAAGATGGTGGCGGAATCGTTAACCGACAAAGCGAAGATAATAATTGGTCGCAAGAATTTCGCTTTAATTATGAAGGCGAGGGCATACGTGGTAGTTCAGGTTTGTATTTCTCAGGCATTGAAGCAAAACGTAACCAAACGAATACCATCAACTTTAACTTACCTGTTTTATTTGACGGATTTATACCGGGGTTAGGTGCTGTGCTAACAACAACAGCAGTATTACCTGTTGCACTTTACGAACCTTTTTTCCCAACAGTTAATTACGGAAAGACTAACGTAGATACATCAACTTGGGCAATATTTTCTGAATGGGAATTTGACTTAAGCGAACAATGGATACTAAATGCGGGTCTTCGTTACGATAACGAAAAGCAAGAATATTTAACCGCTTCAAGTACTGACAGCACTTATACACTGCCACAAATGGGTGGCCCATTTGGCAGCATCGACTTAGGTGGCGGCACGACCATTGATCAGGTCATATTTTTAATTAACTCTCAGTTAACAGGATTAGTTAACGAAGTACCAGAAACAAATAAAAGTGAAGATTTCAGTAATTTACTTCCTCACGCAGGCATAACGTATAAATGGAACGATGATGTATCAACCAGCTTTTTTGTTAAGAAAAGCTACCGTTCTGGCGGCTCAGAGCTGACATTATTAAATGGTATCAATAACTTCGATGCAGAAGAACTATGGAACTATGAAGCATCACTTCGTGCTGTTGTTTTAGAGGGTAAAGGTGTATTTAACGCCAATGTTTACTACAGCGATTGGACTGATCAGCAAGTTGCTATTAGAGAGCCAGGCACAACGAATGATTCGTTTACGATGACAGTGAATGCCGGAGAGTCTACTTTATCAGGCGCTGAAGTTAGTTTTAGTTATGAAATAAATGACAATTTTGATTTATACACTGGGTTCGCTATTTCTCGTACTGAATACGATAACTTTGTATCGCCAGATGGTTCGCAAGACTTTAGCGGCAGTGATTTTAGATTTGCTCCTGAAGAAACTGGTGTTGTTGGGCTAAGTTATGCAAACGATGATGGTTTTTTTGGTAATGTAAATGTTACGTACACAGGCGCTTCATACTCTAATGTAGAAAACACACGTGAAATGGATAGCTACACTTTAGTAAACCTAAACGGCGGCTATGAACTCGACCAAATGAAATTAGAAGTTTACGTTCGAAACTTAACTGACGAGTTATATGATTTAAACAACAATATTACCTCATCAGATGGTACGGCAGGTGTAAGACTTGGCGCACCAAGAGAAGCCGGGGCTAGAATTACCTACTCATTTTAATCTCTTAGTATAGTTTCTTATCGTAGTTTTAACCCTGCTAAGTATTTAGCAGGGTTAATGTAAGCATTAAACGAAACTTACCAATGTTTTCACAAGCCAATCATAAAGCCGATCAACAAGCTTAAATAAGCCAGTTCCTTCTAAGTGTTACTAATCGAGTTAATTGAGAGTTATGTATGGTAACTTTTTGGTGTGCCAAAAGTATTTGAGATAGGTGCAAACAGAACAATATGCACTCCATCACAACAGGTCTTTTCATATTCAATGGGTCATAACGCTATAAACCCAATAGAAATGAACCTACCTAATTCAATTGGTTTAACTAATGTGGTTTAAAGCATGATACAAAACAAACTTTCATAAATTAACCTTATTTCAACGCTACCTAAGTAACTGTTATTATGAAATATTAGGTTAGTATATTAATATGTAATTTAAATGACACTTGCAATGGAACTGTGATGCATAAAGGACAACTAAAAAACTGGATAGATGGTAAAGGCTTTGGCTTCATTGAATCGAGTGAGCTTAATCAAGATATCTTTATTCATATCTCTGCCTTAAGAACCATGAGTCGAAAGCCTAAAGTAGGTGATTTCATCTATTTTGAGGTGGAAAAGCAGGGCAATGGTAAATCTAGAGCCATTAACTGCCGCATTGAAGGGGTTGCTGTTAAACCAGAAAAACATAAATCTCGCCATAAGCCAAGAATAGATAGAAACACTTCAGCGCCTAAAAATAAATTTGTTTTACTGATTATGATCATAGGTATTGGAGCTTTTAGTTATCAACGCCTAGGTTTATCGCCAACAAGGACACCAATTCAGCAAACACCCAGCATAACAGTACCTAACACTATACCGAGTGAACCGTTATCAAATCGTGCTTTTTCGGATACAAATGCAGATATTGATACAAATTCTCAGTTCTCGTGTGATGGCAGACAATATTGTAGCCAAATGACATCTCGCGCAGAAGCCGTGTATTTTATTAATCATTGTCCAAATACAAAAATGGATGGCGATAGAGATGGTATTCCTTGTGAAAATGACACAAGATTTCGAAAACAATGATATTTATCAAACAAAAATACAATTAATAACTTCTGCCTATTGAAGTGGCTTTTATTTAGGAACATACTTAACAATTGATAAGTATAGACTTTTTTATTTGTATGCTAATTTATAATCCCTCAACAGTTTATTAAACTTGGTTGTTTCAAATTACAGGGCAATCGAAGTAGTAAATATTTCCAAACAAGAAATCATATAAACATGCGTTGTTCAAAATGCAGTTTGATAAAATTAAGGCATTAAAAAGTATATGGAAAATACAAATTTGATCTCAAATTTATTAGGCGAACGTAGTAACTTCATACTAATTGGCTTAACCGGTCGTACTGGCTCTGGCTGCACTACAACAGCTAACTTATTAAGTGATGAGTTACAGTCCCCTACAGTTAATGAGGTTAACTATAACAATCAAACGTACTTTACGGGTATGGACACTAAACGCTATGAGATTGTTAGAAAGTATGCTGTTGAAAACAATGAACCTTTCAAAATAATAAAAATCAGTGAACTTATTAGTGCTCAAATTTTAAACCTTGAAGTAGATGATTTTAAAAATTTTATTAAGTCGGTAATTAATAAAGATTTACATCAGAAATTAGACGCAGTATTGAAGAAGTCTGAATTCACAAAAAGTCAGAAAGCCTTTAAAAATCTATCGAAAGAGTGTGATTTCTTTGTACATGGTACAAGTACTCTAGATCATGATCTAAAAGACTTAGATATATCGAAATGGTTTGGAGTGATTAAAACATTTACTTTGAAATTAAAAGAAGTGTTAAAGTCAGACTTAGCTAATAGCTACGTTCCTATCTATCAAGGTGTAGGGGACTCCATACGTAGAACAACCAAAATTATTCCTAATTATCGGGAGCAGCCATTTGAACCACAGGGCTTGTTTTCATTACCTAGAATGGTCAACAGACTCGTTAAGTTTTATCGTTATAAAGACAAAAAAGATAATAAAAAAACCTATATCGCGGTTGATACGATTCGTAACCCATACGAAGCAAAATATTTCAAAGATCGTTATGCTGCGTTTTATCTTGTTTCTATTAATGCACCAACCGATGATCGGAAGAAATATTTACAAGATAAGTATAAATTCACCGTTGATCAAATAAATGAAATTGATAAGCATGAGTCAGGTAAGTTTCCTGATGACAAAAATGAGTATAAATGTGGTGCATGTGAACAAGAAATTAAAGCTAAATCAGCATACGATAAATACGATGAACTTATTATTTCCAATGTAAAAAAATGTATTGAGATATCTGATATTCATATATTTAATCCAAGAAATGAAGCACAAAATCATAATGTTTTAAAATCTCAATTAGCTTGGTATTTAAGCTTAATCAAACATCCAGGACTAGTAACGCCGACCCCCCAAGAGCGTGTTATGCAAATAGCTTTTACTGCCAAAATGAATTCGGGTTGTATTTCAAGACAAGTAGGTGCGGTCGTAACCGATGTTCATTATTCAATAAAATCAGTTGGTTGGAATGATGTAGCCAAGGGCCAAGTTCCTTGTAATTTACGCTCTTTGGAAGACTTGGAAAATTTTTCTAGTGACACTACATACAGTAAATATGAGCGAAATAATGAAAAATTCAGGAAGCAAGCTGCAACAGAATTAATCAAAATTAAAGATCTAGGAAAGAAGGGACGTAATTTGGCATATTGTTTTAAATCAATTCAAAACACAATTGATAATGAAAAAAATCAAGTACACACCCGCTCATTACATGCAGAAGAAAATGCATTTTTACAATTAGCTAAATATGGTGGTGTTGGTATAGAGGGCGGAAAGCTATTTACAACTGCTAGTCCTTGTGAATTATGTGCTAAAAAAGCATATCAACTAGGAATTAAAGAAATTGTGTATATTGACCCATACCCAGGTTTAGCTATTGAGCACATTATCTCTATAGGTGTAAATCCTCCTAAATTAATTCAATTTAGAGGGGCTGTTGGTAAAGCATATCATCAGTTATATGAACCTTTAATGCCTTATAAAGACGAACTAGATTATTTATCAAGCTAACAGGAAGTAATCATTTTGGGACTAAAAGAATATCATCTATACAGAGCAAAATTTATTAAACCAGCTCAATTACCGTTATTGGCTGAAAATAAGACATCTGCTCAACTATTTTTGGACTCTATTAATGATAAACCAGAGTTTACATTAAACGCATTTAGTGAATGGCATTTAGGTAATGTTCATTATCTTGATGAGTTTTCAGGATCTTTTGCAGTAGGAAAAACAACCACAACTACAGTTGAAAGATTTGATAAAGAGACCGGAAATTTTATTGACCAATTAGATGATTCAAGCCCTTATACGGTCATTATTTTTGATTCAAGTATTGGATTACTTGGTATAGCAAAGAAGTCAAAACTAGCGCCAGATGCTAGTGTTATAAGTCGAAGAGTTGTAGATCTTCTTTCTTCAACGGATACAATAATTAATGCAGGAGTGGAAGTTAGAATAGACGTAATACCAGACCCTTTAGACTTTATTGAAAAATTAAGGGGAGCATATTCAATTAGAAAATTTAAGGCTACTTTCACAGGGCCAAACCCTGTTGATGCAGATGAGTTGTTTCAAAAACCTTTATCTGTGTATGCTCAACAGATGGGAGCAGTATCTGGAACTCTTGAAGTCACAGGTGATACTTTGAATGAAAAGGTTGCTGAATTAGTTGCAAAATCTTCTGCGGCCACTGGTAATACGGCATCCGCAACAGTTGTTCCTATCGAAGGTAAAAAGGCAAAAAATATTAAGATGAAAGGAGAAGCTGTAGTAGTAAATGTAGAAGAGGGGGCTGAAATTAGTGAAATTTTGGAACAAATGAAAGATGAATATTCTAGGGTACGAGGATGATCAAAGAAATTAGTATAACGTCCTCTGATGAATTAATCAGATCTTTGAATGAACTCCCCAATAACTATATATATCGTGGCCACGCTGATGCTAATTGGAAATTGGAATCAACTCTTGAACGTACTTTAGGAGGCAGTTGGACAAACGATAAAGCTGGTCAGTTTGAGGAACATTACCTAAACCTTTTTAAGTCAAAGTATCATATTTATAATAAAAGCGAACATAAACCAAAAAGTAAATTAGCTTGGTTGTCTATTATGCAACATTATGGTGTACCTACAAGATTGATCGACTTCACTGAAAGTCCATATGTAGCGCTGTATTTTGCACTAGAGGCTTACAATCCATTAACTAAATTAGATTTAGCCATATATGCTATAGATTACAGTTCAATAATGAAATCCTCTCTACAGAAGATTAGAGCTTATGATTCAGAGTTTAAAAAGACTGAAAGTGAAATAGTTGGCAGGCAGGATGAGCTATTTGACGAGGTTGTTGATCGGTTTTCGTATGATGTAATCTGGATTACTGAACCTTTGGAGTTAAATGCAAGAATTGATCGACAATCTGGTACATTTTTAATTGCAGGAAATAAAGACGTAAAAATTGAAAACCTTTTATTAGAAGATATTTATTCTGACACCAATATTTTGAAATTTAATATTCCTTTTATTTTATATGAAAATATTTATGCATTACTTCGTAAGATGAACATAAATGCTAAAACAATTTACGGTGACTTAGGAGGTCTAGCCAAATCTATTAGAATGGATATGCAGGTTCACGTATAAGACCAACGCTTCAGGTCTAATAAAGTTAAAGGGGAAATATAACACTACTTGAAAAATCAATAGGTTAGTCATGAAAAACTAATTTTTATATACGCAGTGTTAACAATAATTTTTCTTTTTTCAAAGAATACTTATTAACTTCATTATATCAATAAGTACAAACGCCAGTTAAGAGTAGAGCCGATCCAGTGTTAAAGTTCGAATGACAATAGACGACAAGGTAAGCGCTCTCCCTATCAATACACCCCACTATGTCCGATACTCTTCAGTATTGGACATAGCGTATATGATGCATTAAACTAACTTCATTCCAATATTGATACTCAGAATTAAAAATAATATGTCGTTAAATAAGCCTTTTCCTTTATTCCCACCATACGTTGATTTGTGTGAATTCGATCTTGAAGATTATCCTGAACTAAATGAATTGTTCTCTGCAAACGAACCTTGGTGGCTTGAGCAATTTAACTGGGGAAAAGTTTTTCTTACTTATATAGGTCGAAATAAATCTGAGCATACTTATGACCGTTTTAGAAATGACGTTGAACGTTTTCTTTTATGGGCGTTTATCGAAAAGCAAAAACCTATCGATCAATTACGTAAATCTGACTTTCTAGAATATGCTGACTTTTGTTGGCAGCCACCAGTTCATTGGATTGGTACGTCAAATCAAGAACGCTTTAGGATCACCCATGGTTATTCATCAGCTAACGAACATTGGTTTCCATTTAAAATTCAAGCGCCTAAAAGTCTAAAATCTCAATATGTTGTAGACAAGAAAAAATATCGTCCATCGCAGCAAACGCTGACATCAATGTTTACCGCTATTATCGCATTCTATAATTACTTAATGTCTGAAGATTATTGCGTTGGTAATCCTGCACAAATTGCTAAAAAAGATTGTCGTCACTTTATCATTGACTCACAAGTTAAAGAAATCAAACGCTTAACCGCTAGCCAATGGCAATATGTTTTAGATACCGCTGTAGAAATGGCTGATGAGAACCCTGTTTTTGAACGTAATTTATTCGTTATTGCTGCCTTAAAAACCCTATTTTTAAGGATTTCTGAGCTGTCTGAACGACCAAATTGGTCTCCTGTTATGAGCAACTTTTGGCAAGATGAGGATGAAAACTGGTGGCTGAAAGTGTTTGGCAAAAGTAGAAAACTGCGTGATATTACTGTGCCTATCGATTTTCTGCCATTTTTAGAGCGTTATCGTACTTCTCGTGGTTTATTGGGTTTACCAGCAAGTAATGAAAACTCGATTCTGGTTGAAAAAGTACGTGGTCAAGGCGGCATGACTTCACGCCATTTACGGCGTTTAGTGCAAAGCGTCTTCGACCAAGCTTATGAAAACATGAGAATATCTGAAAGCGCTAACAAGGCATTAAAGCTAAAGGAAGCCTCTTCACATTGGTTAAGACATACCGGTGCAAGTATGGAAATTGAACGTGGGCGCCCTCTTAAAGATATTTCTGAGGATTTGGGTCATGCCAGTATGGCAACAACTGATACCGTTTATGTGCAAAGTGAAAACAAAAAACGTGCAGAAAGTGGTAAACGCCGTAAAGTTGATTAACCTTATTACCAGATAAATACACTATACTGATAGTGCTTCCTGGCTAACTATTGCTTGGCAAGCACAACAGAATTAATTAGATAAAAATCAAATAAATAATAAGTAAAACAAACAACTAGGAACACTATGTTAGAAAGTGCTTTAATTTACCTTGCTGCAGCAATAGTTGCTGTGCCAATTGCCAAACGTTTGGGGCTTGGCTCTGTATTAGGCTATTTGTTAGCTGGAATTTTAATTGGGCCATTTTTATTTGGCTTAGTTGGTGACCAAACAGATACCATGCATTTTGCAGAATTCGGTGTCGTGATGATGCTATTTTTAGTCGGTTTAGAGCTACATCCTTCACGTTTATGGAAACTTAGACACTCGATTATTGGTTTAGGTGGACTGCAAGTCACCCTTTCAACATTGCTAATATTTGCCGCTTGTTTGTACATTTTGGATTTAAGATGGCAAACATCAATGGCAATAGGTTTGATGTTAGCGCTTTCATCTACGGCGATTGTGTTACAGACACTAGCGGAAAAAGGTTGGATTAAACAAGAAGCTGGGCAAAACGCTTTTTCGGTTTTGCTATTTCAAGACATTGCGGTCATCCCTATTCTCGCGCTTTTACCGCTTATGGCCTTTGCTGATTTGTCTGCTACGGCAAGCGATCAAAGCCATGGTAATTGGGTGGAACATTTTCCCGTATATGGCCAAGTACTGATTTCTGTTACCGTTATTGCGGCAATTATTTTAGCCGGTAAATATGTTTCAGCACCCGTATTTAGATATATAGCTGATACTCGATTACGTGAGCTCTTTACCGTATTTGCCTTATTTTTAGTGATCACCATTGCAGTATTGATGCAAAAAATAGGACTATCTCCGGCCTTAGGTACTTTTTTAGCCGGTGTCGTTTTAGCAGAAAGTGACTTTAGGCATGAGTTAGAAGCAGACATTGAACCATTTAAAGGCTTATTACTTGGTTTATTCTTCATTACTGTTGGCGCATCGATTGATTTTCAATTATTTGCCGAACAATTTAGCAGTATCATTTCCTTAGTCATTGGCCTCATAGTAATTAAAGCGATTGTGCTTTACTTCCTCGCTACCTTGTTTAAGTTGCCCGGTAAGCAAAAGTACTTATTTACTTTAGCATTAGCGCAAGGTGGTGAATTTGCATTTGTTTTACTTTCATTAACTACGTCATTACAAATACTTGATGATACGCAAACTAAATTTACGACCTTAGTTGTCGCTATGTCTATGTTGCTATCACCACTATTGTTAATTTTCTACGACAAAGTTATTGATAGAAAAGCAACGGCTGACAATGCTTATGAATCAAGTGAAGAAATAGAGTCTACAACTCAAGTGATCATTGCTGGGTACGGACGCTTTGGGCAGATAATCGGTCGTCTATTAGCTGCTCAGGGTTATCATTTATCAATTTTGGATCACAGCCCTAGCCAAATAGAATTACTGAAACGCTTTGGTAATAAAGTTTATTACGGGGATGCTTCAAGGCAAGACTTATTAGAAGCTGCTGGTGCAAACGAAGCTCGACTTCTAGTCATTGCCATTGATGATGCCGATAAAATTATTGAGCTGTCGAAGCTTGCACAAAAACATTTTCCAAATTTAAGAATAGTCGCTCGAGCGAGAGATAGACGCCATGCTTATGAGTTGATGAGTATCGGGGTTACTGCTTTTAAACGTGAAACTTTTGATTCCGCATTAAACCTTGGGATAGAAGCATTAAAGCTATTGGGTAATGATGATAAAACGGCTGAGCGTGCGGGTACATTATTTTCTGATCATGATCACGAGTCAATGAACTTACTGGCTGAACTTTGGGGTGACGACCATAGCTATGGCGTGGCAGTTAAACAGCGTAAAGAAGATCTTCAATTAGTTTTAGCTAAGGATAAAGCCGAATTAGCCAAGCTTAATACCTGTCATGGTGAAAACTGTGAAGAGCATAATTAAGCTAAACACTTACATTGAATTAGTATTGACGCTAATCATTTAAATTAAGACAAAATTAGATATAAAAAAGGCAGCCTTTTTGTGGCTGCCTTTTTATTTAACACCCTGTGTTAAAATAGAATTAATTACTCGTCATAAATACTAGCGACTTGTTGCTGAAAAAATTCTAACCAATCGTCCAGCAAACCATTAACGTCTTCTTGAGTGATTTCTTCATTATCTGACTGACCACTAATGCCTTTTCTTAATACCTCACCTTTAAGGATATTATCACCATCGAATAATTGTGCTTCTAAATAAATAGCAGCAACGGCATCACGTCGATCGGTGGCAGACTTTATTAAAGTTCTCGCTATAGCAATGGGCAAAACATATTGGTGTGCTTTTAACTGTTCAGTTTCTGATGTTATTGCTGTTATTGCCGGTTTTATCGTTAGTACGCCAGGACCAGGCGCTGTGGCTAAACGACCTATTTTTGATAACCGATCACTAAATCCATTATTTAAATATTCTGTAATTTTTTTAGCTTGTTCAGTATTAACTTGTTCGTTTACGTTAAAACCAGGCAGTAACTCTATCGGTGCCATATAAATTTTATCGTACTGCTTTAAATCGCCTGATAGCCAACGCATTGCTGTTTCATCTTCAAGCGGTTGCAGTTTTTCATAATGACTCAAATATCCGCTCAACTTCATTTCTTCTACAACTAACTTATGCTGAGTTGTACAAGCACTTAGTAATAAACTCGCGGCAATTGAAAATAATGCAACCTTCATAAAAATTCCTTTATTGTGGGCAATTTAAAATCCTAATGGATATAAAAATATTGGCACACATAGTCGTTATGTCAAACATAGTTTAGCTTTTATAGAAAATTAAACGGTTGAATCTTCGTTACTTTTCAGTAATTTTTTGTATCTACAATGCCTCAAAATTTAGTCATTGTTTTGAGGACACTTGGCTTCAAGTGATCTGCTATCGCAAACATAACTTTGTTCAAGTCTACTCTGCCACAATGAAATTTCTTCTAAAGAATATTTATCCTGCCAAATTTTTTGAATGTGATAAAGGCTATCATTTCCTTGAATAAGCAAGTGTAGAATTTTTGCTTCACTGCCATTCTTTCTTAAACAGGTTGTTTGCCAAAATTCTTTTGGATAATTTGTGTCGATAGTTGAGTTGATGGTTTCACTACTAAAATTGATACAAGACTCAATACCCGGTTTGTCGATAATATTTCGAAAGTATTTGTTATTGTGTTTTTCTTTTGGTGTGACACTAACAACGTAAGAGCTCTTAAAACCAAGCGCGGGGTGTTGCCACATTCTAGAATGATAATGCGCTTGGTTTTCAATAATGACTTTCCAGCCAGCAAGAAAACCCGTGTATGGAGTAATAAGGTTTTCTCCCAAAAATACTTGCGGCGTGTGACTAACATTTGTACAGCCAAGTAGCGATGTTAGTAAGCCAAATAGCGTTAAGCGCTTTACATTATCAATGATCATGAAAAATACATTACCTTATACGAATTATTATTTTATCACTTGCCAATATATTCTTTTTTAAATTGCTTTCATACACTTATCATCTAACTGATAGCTACGTGCTCTTAAAATTACTGTTAAAGCCCTCGCGTTTTTTACTCTTTAGGCTTAACGTAGCTATTCATGTAATATTTTAATAATTATAGGAAAATCCCATGAGTGCTGATAATTCATATATTCCACCCAAAGTATGGCAATGGAATACAAGCAATGGCGGGAACTGGGCAAGTATCAATCGGCCTATTTCAGGCCCTACTCACGATAACGCGTTACCAAAAGGGAAGCATCCTTTCCAGCTACATTCGCTCGCAACCCCTAATGGGGTAAAAGTTACGATTATGCTGGAGGAGTTACTAGCCCTGGGTTTCGATGAGGCTGAGTATGACGCTTTTTTAATTGATATTAGTAAAGGAGAACAGTTTGCTAGCGGGTTTGTTGATATTAACCCCAATTCTAAAATTCCCGCACTGTTGGACCAAAGTAATGAACAACCCATTCGCTTATTTGAATCAGGCTCCATTTTGTTGCACTTAGCTGAGAAGTTTAATGCGTTAATACCCAAGGGCGAAAAACGAGCAGAGTGTATGTCGTGGCTATTTTGGCAAATGGGCAGTGCACCTTATTTAGGTGGTGGCTTTGGGCATTTTTATGCTTATGCTCCGGAAAAAATAGAGTACTGTATTGATAGGTTTTCAATGGAGGTTAAAAGGCAGCTAGATGTTTTAGATAAACATCTAGCAAATAATGAATACATTTGTGGAGATGAATATAGCATCGCTGATGTTGCAATATGGCCTTGGTATGGCGCACTTGTGTTAAATAGATTATACGATGCTGCAGAATTTTTAGATGCCGGCTCATACAAAAACTTGATACGTTGGGCTAACCAACTGGACCAACGCCCGGCAATTAAACGTGGTGTGATGGTTAATAAAACGTGGGGAGATTTATCAACTCAACTGCATGAGCGTCATGATGCTAGTGACTTTTTAAAGCGTACACAAGACAAGCTTGAGTTAGAAAATTAAATTAAGCGTAGGTTTTTATTGATAAAATAAAGGAGTATTTAAGTACTCCTTTATTTATATTCATTCAAGTAATTTAAATCCCTAAAGATTTACACCAGTTGCTCGCCTGAACAAATTCTTTATGAATAAAATTTGCATCTAGCCCATAAACATCAATTAATTGTTGGATGTTCTCACCATGACCTGTGATGTAGTTTGTGGTTAAATCTAATAACTCACCAAGTAAACCACTATGATTGACTAAAGCTTCTTCAATTGGCTTGGCTAATGGCATTGTTTTGAGTATTTCATCCATTGGCATACTCAAAAGCACTTCAACGGTACTGAGTAACCCTGTAATAAATGCTAAGTCACTAATTTCTAAAAAAGCACTTTCTTTCGCCAAACTTGACATCAGCTTAGCCGTGATAAGTGATTGCTTAGACACTTCACTATTTTTATCTGATGTAAGTTTTGATAGCGCCAAAATAGTAACGTATTGCTTGAGTTTATCTTCACCTAAGTAGGCAGCCGCTTGCTTTAATGATGTAACTTCAATACGAGTACCCGTGGCAACATTATTGACTAGCTTTAAAAAACCGACGGTTAAATTGACATCATGACTGATAATCTCGGCGATATGGTCAAAATCTAATGGCTTATTAAAGGTTTCACTGATCAAATGTAACATCTGTGATTTTATTGGAGATAGTGTTTGCCCTCTAATTATTTCTGGCTCGTGATAAAAATAACCTTGATAATAATTAAAACCAACTTCTGCTAGTGATTGTAACTGATAATTTGTTTCAACTTTTTCAGCAATTAATTTGATATTAAAAGATTTCAAACGCTCCAGTACCGGCCTTAAGCGTTTAGCATTAGTGACTTCAATATCGATTTTTATCATTGAAATATAAGGGAATAGTACATCCCACTTTTTATCTAAGTCATACTCGGTTAATGCAACCTGATAACCATTTTCATGATAATACTTAACAATTTTCAATAAACGTTCTGTTACTGATTTATGACCAACCAACTCGATAACAATTGACGATTTATCGAACATTAATGGGTACTTATTAATCAAGCATTTTTCAGTAAAATTGATAAAAGCGAGTTTTCCTAAACTAATAGACTGAATATCACCTTGAAAATGATTTTGTATCACTAGCTTAGAACTAGCAATATCTTGATCTATCTCAGGAAATCTATTTTCTGGACTATCCCTAAACAACAATTCATAACCTATAGTTTGATTGTTACGGTCCAGTATGGCCTGACGTGCTATGTAGCTTAATTCCATGGCAAAACTTCAATTTTATTCTTTAATTTAAAACATACCTTATTATGCATGTTAATGAAAAGTTATTTAAGGTAAATTTAATAATATTTTCGCTCAACAAGCAAAGTAAAAAATAGGTATGAGCACTCAAAAATCAGCACTGTAAATTTATACTACTGCTTTCAATATATAAGGTGTCACCGTAATTTACATTTTTAATATAAGGTGCTAATACTTCTAGTTGATTGTGTGGATGAAAGTGTGCAACTTTTGTTGCTATTTGAGGTTGATAAATCAAGGCTTGATAAGCGATATTTTTGTAAAATAATTGGCAAGTGAAAAACTTGAAGTCTTCTGCAGGAACTGATGAATGCCACTTTACCTTTTGAAAATAAAAGGTTGGCTGGGATAACGATATTTTTTGACAATCAAAGTGAATATTAAGTGTTGCAGGAAAAAAACCTGTCAGGCTTAAGCCTAACGCTTCAAAATAAGGTATTTGTGCATTAACAGTACCATTAGGAAATAAGGAGTTTTTGGTTAATCCTGAAGCAACTTGATAGCCTTTTACTAAGCTCACTTGGTATTTCCCCATAAATCCCCTTTTCTTCCAGGTTAAAAGTATTTTATTTACGGACAATCTCGTCTGCTATTTGATAAGTGCCATCAATATTGTCTACATCTTTTAAACCCAATGCACGGGTAATAATAGGCAACACATTAACGTTATTAAAAGCATCTATTTGTACATTTTTTTTAAATGATGGCCCTGTCGCAATAAAAATCGCATCGAGATCTCGTTGTGATTTAGGGTCATAACCATGAGTTTCTGGGTCAATATGACTACGGCCTTTATCGAAGATATATGACATTTCAGCATCAATAATTGCATTAGGTATGGAAGGGCCGTCGGTGTTTAACTGCCAATGCGCGGGAAAATTAGGGTGTTGATATATCTGGTAGCCCTTTTGCTCTTCTTGCTGGCTTTGAAAAAGTGTTAAGCTTTCTTGTAGTTTTTGATTATTGTCGCTATACAAATAAAGCTGCGTCGAGCCATTAATAACTTTAACATCATCAATTTGCATATTTTTCCACTTGATCACATGTTTTTTATCTATTTTAGTCATACCGTGATCAGAAACGATAACCAAGTTAACCTGGCCAGAAAATTCAGTATTAATTTGCTCAACAAATTCAGCTAACAAATTATCAAGTTCAGTTATTGCTTGAATAAGCTCTGGTGAGTTTTCACCAAAATCGTGGCCTGCATCATCAATACTGGCAAAATATCCAGTAATGAAGTTTGGTCGCTCAGCGGCGGGCAAACGTAACCAATTTAATATCTGGTCAAAGCGTGTTTTATTAGGTGTGGAGTGCTTATAAGGATAATAGTAACTTGCGGTTTTATTTTCTCTTGATGTTTCTGATTCTGGCCAAAAATATACTGCGGATTTATTGCCTTGTCGTTCATTAATATGCCAAAGGGGATCTGCAGTTAACCAGCGAGCATCGTTCTTCCCAGCGCCGAGCTTATATTTTTCGTTAATATCTCGATTAAAAAAGCTGTTATGTACGATGCCATGGTTAGCAGGATATTGTCCGGTTATTATACTTAAATGGTTTGGAAAGGTTTTACTGGGGAAAACTGGTAACAGTGCTTTTGCACTTGTACCTTGCTCAACCAAGCTATTTAATGCTTTAGGTTGATAAGTTTCTAAATAACGCTGTGCAAAACCGTCAATAGACAATAAAACTAATGGTGTTTTAGCCGAAGTAAAGGCTGAAAAGAGGCAACAAAAAAGTAAACCTGTACTGATTTTCATGCAATATGACCGTTTAATATGCTTTTAAAAGCGTAACATAATGCATTAATTGTTTTTGTACAAGTTAGCTGATCTAAACACTGGGTAAACAGTATTTGCTCATTGTTAAAACCCAGAAGAATAGCATGCTATTAATTAACTTGTATATCAAGCACTCAGTATCAACAACGCAAGTATCGCCACTATTATCTTGCGATTACTTAATCGTTTAGTGGGTAAAAAAATAGCGCACCATTTACAGCGTGCGCTATTTTCTATCTAATTAAAGTTAAAGGTTAAACAAACAAATCTAAAATATTAGCTAAATCTTTTTTACCATCAGTGATTTCTTCTGGCGTTAAGCCTGATAATTCATGAGGGAAAACTAACCATTCTGAAGATTCATGGACATAATAATCAGGAACTAAATCAACCTTAGAGTTTTGAGGTTTATACCATGGGCATGCAATACGCACATCTGTTGGCATATTGTTGCGGCTTAACTTTTTCAATTGAGTTATTAATGCTTCAATACTGCGACCAGAATCAAAAACGTCATCAACGATTAGTAAACCGTCATCAGCATTAGCATTTTCAATAATATAATGTAATCCGTGAACTTTGATTTCTTTGCTTTGCTGATTAATACCATAATAAGACGAAGTACGAACGGCAATATGATCCGTTTCTACTTTTTTAAAATCAAAATATTCTTGCACTGCAATACCAATGGGCGCACCACCTCGCCATATTCCAACAATAAATTGTGGTCTGAAACCGTCTTCATATACTTTCGCTGCCACACGAAATGAATCTTCAAGCAATTCCTGCGCTGTTATAAATCGCTTTTCCATTGATGAGCTAACCTTAGTTTTATATTTAATCGTGGTGGCTATTATAACGTATTTTTCTTTGTTCTGAGTAGCCTAGCGAACTTTTTTATAGATTTCGATCAAGGAAGATGATTTGCTGATAAATGCTATCAACAGCTTTGATAAAAAAGGGATGATTGATGTTGTCATAAGTATCTGATGTTTTATGGTAATTATTATGTGTTCCAACACCAAAATAAATGAAAGGAATGCCTTGTTGATAGAAAGCACCATGATCACTGGCCATTTGCCACTTTATCTTGTTATCTGGGTGATTAAAGCCCTGCCTAAAGCCTTTTTTAATTCTAATCAAGGCGTGCTGCTGATTGACAGTGTATGCGGATAGTTGATTGGCGTTAAGTATGGTATCTAAGTCATAGCTTATGTAACGCAGTTTTTTTGTATGCTTATTGCCTGCAATCATATCAATATTAATATTTAGTATAATATTGCCCAGTATGTTCTGGTTTTGCTCAACAAACGCTTTTGCTCCCTTTAAGTTGGCTTCTTCGCCATCAGTAAACAATAAAATAACGCTATAACGTAAGGGCATTGTTTTCAAAATTTGTGCATAGTGTAATAAGGCTGCAGTACCAGAAGCATTATCATCGGCGCCGTTAAATACTCTTTTACCACGGCCACCAAGATGGTCAAAATGCGCACTTAAGACAATAAACTTATCAGAATATTCAGAGCCCGGTATTAAAGCGACAACATTATTTCCTTGCGTTGATTTTAATATCCCATCGATCGAAAAAGGTGCAAGATAACTTTCTCCAAATGGTAATACCCCCTTTTCAGCAAGTTGCTCTACAAGGTAACTTTGAGCTAACTTATTGCCATAACTGCCAACTTTTCGGCCTTGTAAACGATCAGAAGATAGGTATTTAAGGTGTTGCAGTAAACTAGGTTTTACTGCAACACCAGCCTGAGGTACTTTGCTAAAATCCTCGGTTACAATATTTCGATTTGAACAAGCCATTACCACCTGTATTAAGACAAAACACGAGATCTTTTTAAAGTTCATATATTATTGTTATCCTTTGATTTTTCTTAACATATTTAACTTTGTAATATATTGTTGGTCAATCTGTTTGATACGATTTTTGGCAATCGCTTTTTTCATGTAATTTTGTGATTTTTCTATATCATCTAACATATAATAAATTTTTGCTAAACCAAAATAGAATTCATGGACATTTTTATTTAGTTGTATTGCCTTACGGTAATGATGTATCGCTTGGTGATAATCACCTTTATAAAACTTTTCATCACCAAGTAAAGCATAGTAATAGGGATTATTGGCTCTTTTTCGCATAATAAAAGCATCCAATTGTTTGGCTTGCTCATAATCACCATTACGATGTAAAAGTAAACTCAAGTTAGACATTGAGGTTAAGTTATTGTCGTTAATACTAATGGCGTATTGATATGTTTCAATTGCGATTTTTTCATGGCCGTTAAAACGGTATAAGATCCCTAAATTCCCCCACGCAGATGAAAAGGTGGCATCTATTTTCGTTGCAGCCTTTAAATATGCATAAGCGGTAATATAATCTCCATTTACCATAGCATTAGCGCCTTTATTATTATAAAACATAGCGATAACTCGATTTTTGCTGATAATTTTTTTAGGGAAAGTTTTTTTTAAGACAAAAGGGTCAAAGTCGATTTCAGCTATACTTCGCTCAAAAAAAACAACTTTATTAGGGGAACTTTTCTCCATTACACGTAAATTAACATGCCCTGTCAGCATATTCATTCTGCCATTACGCATCCAGTATTCTGGTATTTTGACACTTTGAAAAACTACATCTAAGTCCGAAGCTTTGGCAATGGCATAAGCCATAATAGTTAAGGATAAACAATTAGCTTCTTTGTTTTGATACGCTCGTGAAGCGATGACATTAGCGCCCTTATTATAAGTTAAGTTGAGTTGTTCAGGGCTAAAGAAATATTTGAGTAGTTTTTTTGCTTTTTTATGGTTGCTTGATTCGCGAGTTAACTCCTTGGCAACCATAGCTTTCATGTCACTATCTAATTCAAAAATTGACTTTTCACTCTCTACTTCCACACTAGCAAAATTTTTAAACTGCTCATCTAGGTATATCGGCTCAACTTTTATTAATTTTTGTTGATATCCTGAAGTTGATTGGCAACCTGTTAACGATATTAAAGTCAGGCTGATAGTAATTATCATGATAATAAAATTCATAAATACTCCTACAATGCAAAACTTGATATATTTAAGCATAATAGGAATTGTTCAAATCAAGATCTTTTTTTGAGAGTATTAATAAAAGATTACAATTTAAACGGACTTCTATTAGGCTGTACCTTCCATACTAAGTACTAGCGAAACGATGGTTTTTTCGGGTAATACTTACCACTTTAATGCCGCAATAACTTTTACAGCGAAGACTATATTTTTTTGTCTATAAAAACATTTCGTGCCATCACAGTAGTCAACATACGTTCGTTTTTATAGCATTAGGAAATGTAAATTATGATATAACTGGTTACGCGATACCGCATAACTCGCAACATCGTTCCAGTAAAGTATTGAATAGTGTGGATAAATACCCATTAAGCGATCAACCATTGGAATGTTGTAGAAGTTGAGCTAAATTAGTATCTAGATAATTAAATGCTAATTTATCGTTAATAAAGGATTTGCTTTTGAAAACTAAAAAACTCTTTTTGTCATCACTTATACTAATTACGGCATGCAACTCCTCAACTTCATCAACGAGCTCTCCCCCAACTAGCCCTCCTCAAGTTAGTTATGATTTTTCGAATAGTACAAATCTTTCAATTCCAATTAATTCAGATAAACAAAAGTATAAAGTTCTACTTTTCGGCAATAGCCACATTTCAGGTCTCGAACAGATAATAGAAAAATTAATTACAATCGGTTTGCCTGAAAAATCGATTGAGCTTACCAGTGCATCAAGCCAATTATATTTAAAAGAGCGGCTTTACGATGGATCATCATTAAACACTTTACAAAACACTGATTGGACTCATGTTATTTTTCAAGCACAGAAATATTCACAAAGTGGCACTGTAGATTATCCAATTGATGGCACAAAAAAGTGGCTGCAACTTACCAAGGAGCAAAATGCGACACCTATTTTATTTCCAGAACACCCACAACAAGGAAATGCGGTCGAGGGAATAATGGTCCATAATATTCATACTCGTATCGCTGAGCAAGAGTCTAGTTGCGTAGCGCCTATAGGGTTAACATGGAATGAAGCTTTAATGCTTAAACCGACGCTGCAGTTACATAATGCTGATGGTAACCATGCATCAATGGTTGGTCGTTTTTTATCTTCACTTGTTTTCTATGAAGTTATTACGGGCAGCTCTGCCGACCTACTACCTTATATTGAAAGTATTGATTTAGACGTCGAATCACAAGATTTTCTTGGTCAAATTGCTTCACAAATTATCGCAGAAAACCCTGCTTGTCAGTATTAAATTGACTCAAGATTCAGCAAAGCGAAAAAGAGCTAACACTATGACGCTGAATAACTAGCGTAATTGTTATTGGCAATTGCTTCAAAATTGCTCTATCGCCTGAATTAATTCGGGCGCACTTAAAAATCAATAATGCCGAAGGTTGATTTCCCCGCATGAATTTCATAACACTCAATGAACTACTGTGATTATAGAAAATATCTCCCTAGACTATTTCAGCTCTAAAAATTAAAGCAGTAAAATAGAGCCTGTCGTTTTTCATGTCATGCGCTAAAGTTTGGTGCCATTAAATGGCGAGTAGCCATCAAAGGTACTTCTTCGAGATTATTAGAAACCAAGAATATCATCAACAGTTACTTTACCAATTGCCCTCAAATAGCCTCCACTTTTATTAGCTTAAAGTAAATCATACTCACTGTCGCAATAACCCCTACAACCCCATGCAGAAGCCGTATACTAAACCACTGATAATAAACACTTTAAATACAAACAAAAGTTTTAAAAATAATAACTCCCTTAATAATAACACGATAAAAAATAGTGAATGTTCACAAACTCAAAAAATAAGAGTTACAAGGGTTATAGAAAATACTTTATCCGGAGTTACTGGAGTCCATGATCACGAGATCTAGGACACCCGGGAGTTATTAACAATCTTTACTTTTGGGGGTATAAGAGTTACAGTTGATATAGATGAAAATTGAGGCAAACATCATGCAGTATCCTGTTCAGGCGATAAATAATATTGAAGAAAAAGGCTATATTCTTTCTGTAATTGACCTACCTGGTTGCCAGGTAAAAGCACTTACGCTAGACGAAGGATTAGCCAAACTTAATGAAGCAATGGCCGCACACTTAAGTGTTTTAGTGGAGTATGGTGAACCAATTCCGCCAGCAAAATCGATAGAAGAGCATATGCTGGTGGCAAATCAGCCAACAGTCATTTGGGCATTATTAGAGTTCGATATCATTCCCTACATGGGGAAGAGTCATAAAATCAATGTTACCTTGCCAGAGCTTTTGATAAAAAAAATTGATGATCGGGTGGCTAAATCGGCCCAATACAACACACGCTCTGGCTTCATTGCTAATGCATGTATAGCAGAGCTTGCAAAATAATTTGTCAACGGCTGCTCATTTTCAGGTAAAATATATATGCCCAAGTTACGTGAAAATACAGTTTTAGAGTTAATCTAGGAAATCAGAGCAAGAACAAGCACGTAGGTAATGAAATTGTCAGTTTATTCAATTAATACCTTGTGAATACCCCTTTCTCTACTTGCTGAATCGAGTCTTTTCAGGTGCCTTGGTTATACTCATAACGAAATACTCTTAAGGTAAGAATGTGACCATTAAAAATGCAAATCTGCTATTACTTAGCAGTTCACGAGTTGGTGATACAAAATATTTAGAACACGCTTTAAATATGATTAAAGCTAAGCTTAACGGTGTCACTGATTTACTCTTTGTCCCCTACGCTGGTGTCACCGTGAATTATGATGAATATACGCAAACGGTACAAAATGCTTTAAATACAATTGATGTGAAAGTTACCGGCATTCATCAATATGACGATCCTATTGCTGCAGTAAATAATGCTCAGGCCATTGCTGTAGGTGGCGGTAATACCTTCCACTTATTACATCAATTATATAAACAAAATTTGATTCCAGCGATACAAAGTAAAGTAGCAACTGGAATGCCTTATATTGGTTGGAGTGCAGGCTCAAACATTGCTGGTTTGTCAATTAGAACTACCAATGATATGCCAATTATTGAACCAGAAAGTTTTACCGCATTAAATCTTGTTGATTTTCAACTCAACCCTCATTACACAGATTACAACCCTCCTGGCCATAATGGTGAAACAAGAGCACAACGTTTAGCAGAATTTATGGTTTTAAATCCCAAGACACCAATTGTTGCGATTGTTGAAGGTACAGCATTAGACATTGCTGACAATAGCCTTCGTTTGACTTGTGATAATGGCAGTAATTCAGGCTACATTTTTAAGGGTGGCCATAAATCAACAATCACGACAGAAGATAATTTGAACGATTTATTATAATTTTTTGCAGACACAGATAAACCTAAAGTAACGCAGTTAAAATAGTAAGATCTATTTTCTGCGCTGCTTTTGCTATATCAGGTTCAAAACCTAATTCGGCCAACTTAGGCATGGGTAATAAAGTAGTAAGCTCTGCCATATTCTCTGTTAAGTACGGCATATCTTCTTGGCAATTTGCTACCCAGCCAACGCATGCCAAACCGTCGGCGATTATAGATTGATAGGTTAAAACGGCATGGTTTAAACAACCTAGTTTCATATTAACTACTAAGATAACTTGTTGTTTTGTCAATTGTGCAAAATCAGAAAGGAACTTACCGTTTCCTAAAGGTAATCGCCACCCGCCGGCCCCCTCACAAATGAGTATATCCGCGCCAAACTTACAGATTTCTTCATAACCTTTTTCAATACTTGTAAGAGAGATTTCTCTTTGTTCTTTAGCTGCGGCAATGTGTGGCGCGATCGCAGGTTCAAAAGCTATTGGATTAACTTGCTCAATTGTTTGCTGACAGTTCGACTGCATTTGTAGTAGCTTTGCGTCTTCATTGACTAAAACACCATTAATTCGCTCGCAGCCTGCTGATATTGGCTTATAAACCGCTACTTTTTTATTTTCTGCAATAAAAGCATTTATCAACGCTTGTGCAACATAGGTTTTTCCTGCATCAGTATCAGTTGCGGTAACAAATAATTTTAACATCGTTGAATATTCACTTAATCATGATTCTAGAATTAATAAAGCTAGCTACTTAACTTCACCACTAAACCAGAAAAAACCTTATAGGTTGCTGGATAAATGCCACTTGGCTCTTGGAAATCTTGATAGCTTGTGGTCATTTTTTTCCATTTTTCTTTACCTGCAAGCCCTTTCCCCTGTTTTTTAGGAACATGGCTAGCTCCTAAGCCTTTTAATTCGTGAGCTAGATGTAAAACATTTTCATATTCTAGGATTATATCTTCGGCTTTATCGTTCAGTAACTTTCTATCATTGCCATTAAGTAATGAGCGAACTTCTTGTACGGGTTTAAAATCAATTACGTGTTTATCGTTATCTACTTGCGCCCACGAAGATTTAAGTTCAAATAAGGTGCCATCAACTAAAGTACTAAAGATGAATAGGCCACCAGGCTTTAATACTCGCATCACTTCATCAAGCACAAGATCTAAAGGGTCACACCATTGGATCATCAAGTTGGAATAAATAAAATCTACGCTGTTATCTTGCAATGGTATTTTATAAGCGTCAGCCTCAAGCCAATGAATCGAAGAGTTTCGACTATCTTTGGCAAAATTCAGCATTTTATTAGAAATATCTAAGCCAATGACTTGTTGATATCTACTTGCCAATAGGTCAGTAAAAAAACCTGTGCCTGAACCTAGGTCTAAAACACTTAAGTCGTTTCTATTCGGTAACCAAGGCATTAAATGTTTACCACAATATCGTTGCAAGCGTGCTGATATATCATAAGAAGCACTAGCCGAGCCAAACGACCTTGCTATTTTGTAGCGACTACTCAATTCGGACATTAAGCTATAACCTCATTAATACAATTAGCTAGGTAATTGATATCTTTAGCATTGTGACTAGATGTTATCGTAACGCGTAACCGAGAGCTATTTATTGGAACGGTTGGCGGACGTATTGCCGTTAGCCATATCCCTTTCTCTCGCAATTTTTGACAAACATTTAGTGTTGAAGTCTCATCACCTATAACAATGGCATGTATTGATGATGCACTTTGAATTAATTTTACTTTATTACTAAGTTTTGACATTAATAATAGGCTCAACTCTTGAATTTTTATCCGCCGCCAATGCTCTTTTTGAGCTAACTCTATGCTCTTTTTTGTTGCCCAGGCTAATGCAGGAGAAATTGCCGTCGAATAAACATAGTGCCGTGAGAAATTAATCAAGTAATCTGCTAATGACTCATCACAGGCAACAAACGCTCCGCTTGTTGCTAAGGCTTTACCAAAAGTTGCCATTACGACATCTACTTCAGTATTAGCACTACTACCTTGTCCCTTTTCACCTACTACGCCAATACTATGTGCGTCGTCTAAATAAAGCATTGCTTGGTGTTGTTTAGCAATTTGGGCTAACGATGAAACCTTAGCTTGGTCGCCATCCATACTAAAAACACCTTCTGAAACAATAATATTATTAGTTTCTTCTGCAGAAGTGTTCGTTTGACTTTTACTGAGTAAACGCGAGAGTTGGGCAGTATCGTTATGTAAAAAGCGTTTAATTTTCGCATCGCTTGCTAATGCTCCATCAATTAAAGACGCATGACTCAGTTTATCTAAATATATATGACAGGTTTTATTACCTAAAACTTGCATCATTGCAGTATTCGCTGAAAAACCACTAGCAAAGAGTAAACACTTGGGCTTGTTCAACCATTCACAAATATCATTTTCTAGTGATTGATGCGCATAGGAGTATCCGGTGATTAAACTTGAGCCGCTAGCACAAGTACCAAAACGTTCAGCGCCCTCTTGCAGCGCCTTATTTATCTCGCGGTGGTGATTTAAACCCAAATAATCATTAGATGAGAAATTTAGATACTGCTTACCATTGATGGTAACTTCACGGCCACTTTGCTCAGCAACACATTGACGCGCTCGATATCGAGCACGTGCTTTTTGTTGCTTAATGTCGTGCTTTAAAAACTCAAACGTCATTGCTATTTAGTTAACAGCGTTGTAAAAAAGATCGCTATTTTGCTGATCAATAACCGCCGTAGTCAATCGCTGTTCATCGTCATCTGAACCGGCAATGGTTTCAGTGTTAATGCCTAAGCGTTTGAATAACATCATATCTTTATTCGCTTCAGGATTACCTGTGGTTAATAATTTACAACCGTAGAATATTGAATTCGCGCCCGCTAAAAAGCACATAGATTGCATTTGTTCATTCATTGCATCACGACCTGCTGATAAACGTACATGGCTTTTTGGCATCATAATGCGTGCTACAGCAATACAGCGAATAAATTCAAAATGATCTAAATCTGCAACATCAGATAATGGTGTACCTTCGATTTTCACTAACATGTTAATTGGTACACTTTCTGGTTGTGGAGAAAGGTTCGCTAATTGAGCAAGTAGTGACGCACGGTCTTTACTTTCTTCACCTAAACCAACAATACCGCCACTACACACTTTCATACCGGAACTTCGTACATTAGATAAAGTATCTAATCGGTCTTGGTAAGTGCGTGTAGTAATTATTTGGTTGTAATGCTCTGGAGATGTATCTAAGTTATGGTTGTAATAATCGAGCCCAGCATCTTGCAATTCATCTGCTTGCTCTGAAGATAACATGCCGAGTGTCATACAAGTTTCTAACCCCATGGCTTTTACGCCTTTTACCATTTCTACAACATGTGGCATGTCGCGAGCTTTAGGGTTACGCCAGCCAGCGCCCATACAAAAGCGGGTTGAGCCTTGATCTTTAGCTACCTGTGCAGCTTCTAATACTTTTTCAATCTCCATCAAACGTTCTTTATCGATATCTGTTTTATAACGAGAGCTTTGTGAACAGTACTTACAATCTTCTGGACATGCCCCAGTTTTAATCGATAACAAAGTACTAACTTGTACTTCATTCGGATTGAAGTTTTCACGATGAATAACTTGTGCTTTGAACATCAGATCATTAAATGGCATATCAAACAAAGCTTTCACTTCGTGAGCTTGCCAATTGTGACGAATTTCGCTTTGGTTTAATGTCTGCTGGGTCATAGTATTTCGCTCGTTTTGAAAATTGCATCTAATAATATTAACGGGTAGTCTATGCACCAACACCAAGATGTCAACTAATTTACCTACTCAAGCCTTACATATGAACAAAAAACAAACAGAATTACTCGAATTTGATAAAAATCACGTTTGGCACCCATATACCTCTATGTCGAACCCACTACCTTCCTACTTAGTAGAGTCAGCAAATGGCGTGCATATTACGCTAGCTAGTGGCGAAAAAATTGTTGATGGTATGTCTTCATGGTGGTCAGTTTTACACGGTTATAATCATCCGGAACTAAATAACGCCTTGCTCAAACAAACAGAAAAATTTGCTCATGTTATGTTTGGTGGTTTAACTCATCAACCCGCAGTCGATTTATCTAAAACGCTAATAGAAATAACACCAAGTGGTTTAAATAAGGTATTCCTCAGTGATAGCGGCTCGGTTGCTGTGGAAGTGGCGTTGAAAATGTCGTTGCAGTATTGGCACAGCAGAGGTAAAGCTGAGAAACATAAAATATTGACCGTTAAAAATGGCTACCACGGTGATACTTTCGCCGCGATGTCGGTTTGTGACCCTATTAATGGTATGCATCAATTATTTGAGTCAGTTTTGATGAAGAATATTTTTGCTCCTGCACCGAAAACAGCCTTTAATGAAAAATGGGATGCCTCAGAGCTTGATGAGTTAACCTATTTATTTAAACAACACCACCATGAAATAGCAGCCTTTATTATTGAACCTATAGTTCAAGGTGCTGGCGGTATGCGTATTTATCACCCTGAGTACTTAAAAGCGTGCCGTTCATTATGCAATGAATATAATGTATTACTAATAGCCGATGAAATTGCTACCGGCTTAGGACGAACAGGAAAATTATTTGCCTGTGAATGGGCTGATATAAGTCCTGATATTATCTGTCTAGGAAAAACATTAACCGGCGGCTACATGACACTAGCTGCAACTTTATGTACTGACGAAATAGCAAATACCATTAGTGACGGTGAAGCTGGTTGTTTTATGCACGGGCCAACCTTTATGGGTAATCCATTAGCTTGTGCAGTTGCTAATGCTAGCTTAGCAATTTTAAAGCGTGATCAATGGCAACAACAAATAGCCGACATAGCATTATTATTTAAAGAACAGTTACTGCCACTAAAACAGCATAAACGCGTAAGCAGCACACGTGTGTTAGGCGGTATTGGTGTGGTAGAAGCGACACAAAATGTTGATATGGCGGTGATCCAAAAACGCTTTGTTGAACTAGGTGTTTGGATCCGCCCTTTTGGCAAGCTAATTTACATTATGCCGCCATTTGTTAGCAAAACTGAAGACTTAGTACTTTTGGTTAACGCCATTACGAATGTACTAAATGACGACAGTTGCTTTAAGTGCGACTAAACTTAATCAGTCCACTTTAACTACCGATATCTGTACTAAGACAAAACTTATCCAAGCGATGGTAATGACAAGTAGTAGTAAAATATTAAAATGCTTGCCATCGTTTTTACGTCGACTACGATATTTATCTAGAATTAAACATAAATAGCTGCTTAGTGCGCTTAACCATAAAATAATGTAAAGATAACCCGTTAGAGGTGTTAACCAGAATTTTCTAATTTCGATGTCTCGATACCGCAGATAGCCATAGTCAGCTTCAGGCGCCGCGTAATATGACACTATAAGTGCAAAAGCGAATAAACCCCAACCAATAATTGCCAATGTTCTCACCGTATAAGTCCATATATCAGTCGAACTTCTTCGCTCTTTTTTCAGTATATTCATATATTACTCGGCCTTTTATCGCTAATTTTCAATTTTTCCTTTTATATAGACCGGATTTAGCAACTTTTACTTGTTAAACCTTATAAGCAAGGTAACATATCAATCCTTAAAAACTGAGCACATTTTGACAGAAAAGAGGTTTGTAAATGTCAGTCATTGCAATTACTGATATCTTGGCAGGAAAACATCCTGTTAATGAATCAATTACTATCCACGGTTGGATCCGAACACGTCGCGATTCAAAAGCCGGTATTTCATTTTTAGCTATACATGACGGTTCATGTTTTGATGCTATTCAAGCAATTGCTCCGAGTAATTTAGATAATTATCAGACTGATGTATTAAAGCTTACTACGGGTGCAGCGGTAAAAGTTACCGGCATTTTGGTTGAGTCTCCTGGTAAAGGTCAATCGTTTGAACTTCAAGCAGAACAAGTTGAAGTATTAGGTTTAGTTGAAGACCCTGATACTTACCCTATGGCAGCTAAACGTCATAGTATAGAATTTTTACGTGAACAAGCACATTTACGTCCGCGCACGAATATTGGCGGCGCAGTAACACGTGTTCGCAATACTTTGGCACAAGCAGTACACCGTTTCTTACATAGCAAAGGTTACTTTTGGATCAGCACACCATTAATTACCGGTAGTGATTGTGAAGGCGCAGGCGAAATGTTTCGCGTAAGTACCCTTGATATGGAAAACTTACCATTAAATGATCAAGGCAAAGTTGATTACGACCAAGACTTTTTCGGTAAAGAAACATTCTTAACGGTTTCAGGTCAATTGAATGTTGAAACTTATTGTTGTGCCCTTTCTAAAGTTTATACTTTTGGTCCAACATTCCGTGCTGAAAACTCAAATACTACTCGCCATTTAGCTGAGTTTTGGATGATCGAGCCAGAAATTGCTTTTGCCGATTTAGCTGATGCTGCAGACCTTGCAGAAGAAATGCTTAAGTATGTTTTCCAAGCGGTACTTGATGAACGTGCTGACGACATGGCTTTTTTCCAACAACGTGTAGATAAAACTGTTGTTGATCGTTTAAATTCAGTGATTAATAACGACTTTGTGCGTTTAGATTATACTGATGCAATCACCATTTTAGAAAACTGTGGTAAGAAGTTTGAGAACAAAGTCGCTTGGGGCGTAGATTTAAACTCTGAGCACGAACGTTATTTAGCTGAAGAACATTTTAATGGTCCAGTAGTTTTACAAAACTACCCGAAAGATATTAAGTCTTTCTACATGCGCCTAAATGATGACGGTAAAACTGTTGCTGCAATGGATATTTTAGCACCAGGCATTGGCGAAATCATCGGTGGTAGCCAACGTGAAGAACGTTTAGATGTTTTAGATAAGCGTTTAGCTGAAATGAATTTAGATCCGGCTGACTACAGCTGGTATCGTGACTTACGTCGTTACGGCACAGTACCTCATTCTGGTTTTGGCTTAGGTTTTGAACGTTTAGTGGCTTATGCAACAGGCATGCAAAACGTTCGTGACGTGATCCCATTTCCAAGAACACCAAACAACGCTGCATTTTAGTTCGCCGATTTTGTGTAGAACTTAATCCAAAAAAAGCCCTCAATTGAGGGCTTTTTTATGTCTACAATATAGTTAATTTCACGACAGAGCTGTGGGTAATGCCAATTTGACTTATAAATAAGTGACAAAATCTTCCGGTGACTTACTCACTTTCAATGGTAATTCCTTTGCTTTGTCACCTATATATAAAAAGCCTACAATCTCTTCATGCAAAGCAATATTCAAACGCTCTTTCACTAATGGATGATAACTCATTTCACCTGTACGCCACATCGCACCTAGGCCTAAACTCGTCGCGGCCATTTGCATTGCATAAGCAGCACAACCTGCAGAAACCAGTTGTTCTTGTTTTGGCACTTTAGGGTGTTGCTGAAACTTGGTACTAATAACAATAATTAAAGGAGCGCGAAACGGCATTTTTGCAGCTTTTTCAGTTTTTGTCTCATCTGCACCGTCACTTACCACTGCAGATTTAAATGCTTTACTCAATTTTGTTAAGCCATCACCTTTTATCACAGTAAAATACCAAGGAATTAGTCCTGCATGGTCTGGCACACGCATTCCAGCCTTGAGAATATTATTAATAGTCTCTTCATTAGGCGCTAATCCTTGCAGATGAGGATTTGATTGACGAGTATGTAAAAACTCTAAAACATTCATAAAACGATAATTCCCTTTTAATTCAAATTAAGATATTGATTTCTACAATGGAATAACCACTATCTTTAATCAATACTTGGAGCTACCCCTTTTCGGCTTTCTAAAGCTTGCATTTTCAAATGACATGGGTGTAGTTACTTAATAGCGGATACATTAACATTTTTTAGTGATAAAAATCACAGGTGAATAGCTGTTTTTTATGAATTGTTTAAAACAGTTATCTATCTCTCTATTAACAAAATATTGAAGCGGTATTTTTCTCATGAAACTAATACCCCTTATACATCAGACAAAAATATTTACATTTTCCACTACTTTAGCAAGAGAATATTAAGTAGCATATACCTATCTAACTCTAAAATAACCAAACGATGAAGTTTTATGAAAGAAAATAGAGGTACGTTTGCCAGAATAACCTTAGGTTTATTCAGTTTGTTAAACACGTCACGAAAAATAATTGTCAATTTAGTATTTTTCACTGTGCTGTTATTAATATTTATTGCAATTTCTAGCGACCAAGAAAATATTACCGTTAAGCAAGGTTCAGCTCTTGTACTAAATTTACGTGGCGATATAGTTGAACAAAAATATGAAATTGATCCTATGGATGCTTTTATCAATGAAGCATTAGACCAACCAGAAAAAGCGCCTGAAGTTTTATTATCTGATGTGCTTAGCGTCATTGAACACGCTAAGAACGATGATCGTATTTCAATGTTGGTGCTAGATCTTAAAAAGATGCAAGGGTCTGGCCTTACCAAACTTAAAGATATCGCTCAAGCATTAGTTGAATTTAAGGAAAATGATAAAAAAATTATTGCTATTGGTGAACAATACAGCCAAAACCAATATTATTTAGCAAGTTATGCTGATGAAATATGGTTAAATCCAAAAGGCTGGATGTTACTTGATGGCTATGGCCGTTATCAGCTTTACTTTAAGTCCGCATTAGAAAAGCTTTCAATTAGCCAACATATATTTCGTGTTGGTACTTATAAATCTGCTGTTGAACCATACATACGTGATGACATGTCAGACGCCGCTAAAGAAGCGAACCACCTTTGGCTGAATGATTTATGGCAGCAATATAAAACTGATGTTGCGCTTCAGCGTAAATTTGCAATCAGTAACTTCGACGAAGACGTTAATGTACTAGTCGCTAAATTAAAAGCTGCTGATGGTAATGTTGCAGAATATGCATTGCAAAATAACTGGGTCGACGATTTAAAAACCCGTGCGCAAATAAGTAAAGACCTTATTGAACTCGTTGGCAGTGATGGTGATGATAGCTACAACCAGGTTTCATTTAATGATTACTTAACAACGATAACACCAGAGTTTGTGCCTGAAAGTATGAATACTGAAAAAGTAGCCATTATTGTTGCCAAAGGCACTATTTTAAATGGTAACCAGAAACCAGGTGCAATAGGTGGAAGAAGTACAGCTGCTCTTTTACGTCAAGCACGAGAAGACAGCAATGTTAAAGCCGTGGTACTGCGAGTTGATAGCCCTGGCGGCAGCGCATACGCATCTGAAGTAATACGACAAGAAGTTGAATTACTTAAAAAAGCGGGTAAACCAGTAGTTGCCTCTATGGGAACCTATGCTGCTTCAGGTGGTTATTGGATTTCAGCGCCGGCAGACAAGATATATGCATCGCCTACTACAATCACTGGCTCTATCGGTATTTTTGGCTTTTTCATGACCTTTGAAAATACGTTAAGCAAGCTAGGTATTTATACTGATGGTGTTGGTACAACTGACATTGCAGGCTTTGGCTTAACAAGAGAATTAACACCAGGTATGGCAAGCATCGTACAACTTAATATTGAACGTGGTTACCGTGATTTTATTGAGCTAGTTGCTGAAAACCGCGACATGAATACCGCACAAGTTGATGCAATTGCCCAAGGCCGAGTTTGGTCTGGTAAAAAAGCAAAAGAACTTGGCTTAGTTGATGAACTAGGTAATTTAGATGACGCTGTAAATGCCGCCGCAGAACTTGCCAGCTTAACTGACTTTGAAACCCTTTTAATTGAAAAAGAAAAAAGCAACAGAGCACAGTTTTTACAAAACTTATTGGGACAAGCATCCGTATTATTCGGTGACTCTACAGAGCCGGTTTACAATGAAAATAGTTTGACCAAAGTGATCACTAAATTATCTTCTGAGTTGAAACAAATAGCTGAGCTGAATGATCCTCAAGGAATTTATTCTTTTTGTTTAGCCTGTGAAGTTGAGTAATCATCTAGATTAATCTCCTTCGCGGATGATGAAAACAAGCAAAGCCTCGATAATTCGGGGCTTTTTCTTGCCTTAAATTAACCAATCTACAACTACTTAACCTGAACTCGGGATAATGAGAATGAAAAACACAACTATTTCAAAGCATTATCAAAACTTAATTTACAGTAGTGGTATTTACGTCTAGTTCAAGGCGTTTGAGTGTGCCCAATAACAAGTTATTGGTAACTTGAACAACGTAGAAATAGGCTTTAATAGCGCTGCTGTAGCATTTTGCTTATCCCGAGTTCAGGTTACTTAGCCTCTAAAAAACTTAAAGGGAAATGTATATTTTAGCTAGCTTGTTAGTATGCCCTTTGTGTTACAATCCAATTTTACGCTTCTAGGCTTGAAGCTAAGAGTAACTCAGGCCATTTACCATAAGATTCTTACGATGAGAAAACGCATTTATATTGCCTACACAGGCGGTACCATTGGTATGAAACCCAGTGAAGATGGCTATATTCCACAAAAGCAGCATTTAACAGACGCTATTATGAAAATGCCTGATTTCCATCGTCAGGAAATGCCAGAGTTTACCATTAATGAATATCAGCCATTAATTGACTCATCAAATATGTCGCCAGCTGATTGGCAAAGAATCGCAAATGATATAAAAGAACATTACCAAGAGTATGATGGCTTTGTGGTATTACACGGCACAGATACCATGGCATACACCAGTTCAGCCTTATCGTTTATGTTGGAGAATTTAACTAAACCTGTGATCGTTACGGGCTCTCAAATTCCATTAAGCCAACTAAGATCAGACGGGCAAGAAAACTTATTAAATTCGCTCTACATTGCGGCCAACTTTCCCATTGCTGAAGTCGGCTTATATTTTAATAATAAATTGTTTCGCGGAAACCGCAGCATTAAAGCCTATGCTGACGGTTTCAATGCCTTTGACTCACCAAATATGGCACCACTTTTAGAAGCTGGCATTAATATTAAATTGGTTCAAGGGGAAATATCACAAGCAAATGAAGAGCCATTAAAACTCGCGGACATTACGCCTCAGCCTATTGGTGTGGTGCATTTATACCCAGGAATTTCGACTGAGCTAATAAAAAACATTATCAAGCAACCTGTAAAAGCACTAATCATTCGTAGTTACGGCGTAGGTAATGCTCCACAAGATAAAGACTTGCTAGAGTGTTTAAAAGAAGCCAATGAAAATGGTATTGTGGTAGTAAACTGTAGCCAATGTATAAAAGGCACAGTGAATATGAAAGGTTATGCTACGGGTAACGCCTTAAGTAAAATTGGCGTGATCAGCGGTAATGATATGACTTTAGAAGCAACGCTAACTAAGTTACATTACTTGCTAAGTAAAAATTATTCACAAGCAAAGATTTGTCAGTTGTTACAAGAAAATTTACGTGGTGAACTGACGCTAAACTAGTGTATTTGTAAGATAAATGATCTTTGAGTTGTTTACATAGTTTCCTTAACAATTAGTTTAACTATTAATTATTAAGGGCTTACATTGATTTTAAACACTATTTTAGATGAATGTAGTAGCGAAAAATTAGTCACTAATATAAAAAGCCAGCAATAAACATTGAGTTTATTGCTGGCTTTTTCAATATATATTCAATAACTAATTGACAAATATAGCTTTAATTCGTTGTAGTAAACTAACATCTGCTTGCTCAAGTTTACCTAGCATTAGCCATTGGTTAAATTTAGCCGGTAGGTCGATGGTATTACCAGAAGACATTTGTTCTTGCATAAGGTTTACCTGCACCGTCATGCGCTTTTGTTGCAACGCTTTCGGTGAAGGTACGCCAGATAATATTTCTAATTCCAATGTTAATTCATCACGACTAACTGGTTTATCTTTATTATCAAGTTCTTGTAATTTCTTTTGCCAGAACGTAGTTAACTCAGAAAAAATCTCGTGTGACGTAAAACTAATACCGCTGACTAAACTCTCTTCTATGACGTTAAATATATTTGTCCATTGTTGCTTTTCAAGCGTAACTTTTAATTTAGCAATTTTATCAGTACATAACTTTTCTTTTTGGTCGATCAGATTTTCTAAGTTTGTAATTTTAGGTTTTTGTTGTTTAACACTTTGTTTTAACGACTGTAGTGCTTGATCAAATTCTTGTAGTGCGGGTAAGTTGTCTGCGTGTTCAAATTCTTTTTCAAGTGTTTCAAATGCTAGTTCAAATTCAGCAAGCCTAATTGAACTGGCATTTTTTGCTACAGCATTTTGTTGTTCACGTTTAGAAAAAATTTCATCATTTATTTTTCTGAAATTTTGCCATAATTTATTTTCAACTTTACTACCTGCATAACCTGTATCACGCCATTGTGATTGCAATAACTTTACTTGTGTCACGGCTAAATAAACATCTTCTTCAAGCAATAATTTTTCAGCATTTTTAATAAACGAAAGTTTTAATTGCTTATTGTCATTGTGAAATTTTCTAATAGATGATTTAACTGGCTGTAACGCTTCATTAAATTCAGTGTTAATTGCTCGAAAAATATTGCGATCGACCTGCCCCGAATTTTGCCAAAGTTTGATTAGTTTATTCAATTCATTATCAAATAATTTAAAATCGACAACCGCTTCTTGATTATTTGCTTGTGAAGTAACTAAACTCTCTGATAATTTTTTAGCCTGCGTTAACAATGATTGACGAGAAACTAAGTGTTGTTCACGTAACTTTTCTTGTTCAGCAAAGTATAAACGACATGGTGCAAAAGCGGTTTCACAAAGCTGATTGAATTCGTAATTTAAACCCTTCTCTGCATCATCATCTGCATGGCCTAAACTGTTCCAAGTTTTTCGATAGTGTTTAACTTTTTCAGCTTGTTCATTTGGATTATCCAATGGCGTTTCAACAATTGCTTTTATCTCAGTCAACAATTGTTGCTTACGAGGTGTGGCAATATAATGTTCCCAATCCGCTAATTCAGCGATTTTTTCATTAACGCTATCAAATTCTCGCTGTAAACGCAGTTGTTGTTGCTCTGACAATGATGCAAAAAGATGTTTGGCTTTTTTGAAAACACCGAAGGCGGCATTATATTTACCACCAGCAATAAGACGTTTAACATCATTAATTTTCTTTTGCGTTGCTGAAAACTCTTGTTTTTGAGTTTGTTGCAATGGTTTTAATGCTTGACGCCAATTATTTTGAATTTCTTTTGAAGCATTCTTAATTGAATCAGGCAATGTACCCGCAGATTGCTTTTCAGCATCTTTCCAATTTTTTAGCCATTCTTGATAGGTTGGTAAACGTTCATTCATCTCTTCAACATTAGTCGGTAATGCTAATTGAGATACTTTTGAAATAAGCTGAGTTGCTTCGCTTACTGATTTTGCTATTTCAGGTAACCGCTGTAACTTTTGTTGCTGCTGGCAAATTTTAGCAATAAAATCATTTTGCTCACTTTGAATTAATGGTGAAGCAATAATTTCGCTAGTTAATTTATCAAATACTGTTTGATACTGTTGCTCGTCAACCTCTTCATTTTCAAAAATGCTGGTAGACAATGTTTGATCAACAATAGCTAAAGTTTTATCAAAATGAATACGACACTGCTGTTTATCTTCCTCTAATCTACGACCAAGTTCAGCTTGGGCAAACTGCTCAGCTTTAACAGCAAATATTTTTGATAAATTAGTCGCAATAGTTTGCTGTTTATTGGTGAACTCTTCACTCACCGTCATTTCCAAGCAAGAAAAATCTTCAGTCAGTGCTTGCCACTCACTTTCAAGGCTCTTACGCTTATCAAGATAAACGGCATAATCACGCTGATCTTTCAATGCCTGTAGCTTAGCTAAAACCAAATTAACTTTTTTGCTTAAAATGATTGGTTGCTCAAGTGCAAATTTCAGTGCAGAAATTTTTCCTTCTATTTGACTGCTAATTTCATTATTAACAGCTTTTTTCTTCAATTTTTCTAAGGTATCGAGATCATGTACTTTATTAACAATGTACTGTTGAACTTCTACACTTTGCTTTTGATTAAATAAATTGATTAATAACTGAGGCTTTAAGTTTGCCGTTGTCGTTTTTTCAATGGCTGATGGTTTAGTGGCAATTTTTTCAAACAAAGCGATAATCAAATTCGCTTGCTCAGTCTGTTTTAACCAGTTTTCGAATAATGCGTAATGGTTATAGCCCGCAATGTAATTTAATTTTTCTTGCTCAGAAACTTTAACATCGTCTTGATCTGTTAAGATTGCTTCAACTTTCTTCTGGGCATATTGTTTTACTTTTGGCATCGAGTTTTCTTGGCTTTGTGTTAACCAAGTTTGAAAAGAGCCAAGTTTAATTAACGCTGCACGTCTTACATTTTCGTTATCATCATGCATTGCAAGTTGTGAAATAATTTCAAGTTGCTCAGGCTCGTCAATCGACAAACTACTGGTAATAGCTTCTACGCGTACAACACTGTCTTTATGTTGCCATTTCTTTTTTAAAAACTTGGAAAAAATCATAGATTAGAAAACCTAGCAATATCGTTGCTATCTTTAGCTACAGGGAAATCTGAACGTAGTTCACTTTTTGTTTTAATTATCATTTCACCACGAGGTCCAATGGAAAGCGTTTGATCTGAGTCTAGATGCTTAGATTGATAAGCCATCGTGATTTGTACGGCAGATAATTGTTGCTCTTTATCTACTGAAGTACCTTCAGGCCACTTGCCTGTTTCAGCTGCACATTTTAAACGTAAATACATTTCTTCTGACATATTGTCGACTAACTCAATGATATCCATGAAAATCTCTTTTAAATAAATTTGATTACTTACGACTACGTTTGACTAATAGAAGTCTGACACGTGTGACAATATATAAAATAAAGCCAACAACTGCACTGGTAATTGAGCCAACGTATTCCCATGTGCCAGGTTGAGCGTTTTGCCAATATAAATAAAGGAAACCACCACAAAATAATAACATGGCGATAAAAGAATGATTCATTAGCTGCTGTGATTTTTCAACCGCGCTAACTTTTTTTAATAATGCCAATTTATCGGCATCGAGCCCCGCTAGCTCCAACTGACAATGCGTACATTTTTTCGCTTTATCGGATATTTTCTTCTGACAACCCGGGCAATTAATTACAGCCATATATTTCCCTTTTTTTCGATGCTTTATTTTACCTAAAAAAAACGCCCTTGCGGGCGTTTTTTTAAAGTAAATGGTATTTATTTTTTGTTTTTCTGCTCAATTCTATCTTCCCAGAAATCAGCTTTTTCAATTCCAAGCTTTTTCGGGTCAAAAGTAAAGTTTTCAACACCCGCTTTCTGCTGACTTTCATAATCTTTCAATGCTTTAATAGCAGGCTTAGCCATAAAGAATATTGCGATAATAGCAAAAATATTCAACCATGCCATCAAACCAACACCAATATCACCCATGCCCCATGCCGCGCTTGGCTGTGCAACGGTACCGTAAAATACCGCAGACATAATGATCACTTTAAGCACAAATCTCAGAGCAGGTACCTTAATGGTTCTATTAATGTAGGACACATTATTTTCAGCAATGAAGTAATAAGCTAGCACTGTTGTAAAAGCAAAGAAGAATAACGCTACGGCAATGAATGGCTTACCAACGCCAGTTAATACACTGTCTACAGCAATTTGAGTAAAAGCGGGACCATTAATAACTACGTCACTGGCTAAGTTACTAACAATCATGCTAGTTGAACCTTCAGGCATTACGTTGTAAGAGTTGGTGATCAGAATCATAAATGCGGTCGCAGAACAAACAAATAAAGTATCAATGTAAACAGAAAATGCTTGCACTAACCCTTGCTGCGCAGGATGGTCAACTTCAGCTGCAGCTGCAGCATGAGGACCTGTACCTTGACCTGCTTCGTTAGAATATACACCACGCTTAACACCCCAACCAATTGCAGCGCCAAAACCCGCCATCGGCGTGAAAGCATCTGATATAATCAACATAAATACATCTGGTAGCATATCAATATGTAGCGCAATAATTGTACAAGCAATGATGATATAAGCTAATGCCATAAATGGCACTACAATTTGGGTAAAGTTAGCAATACGCTTAACGCCGCCAAATATAATGAAGCCAAGTAATAAAACGATAAATGTAGCGGTATACACTTTAGTTAATGGTAAGTCACCCATAAAAGAGCTAACTGAACCACCAGCACCAAATACATTTACCATTGCATCACCAATGCCATTTGATTGCACAACTGGTAATAATACACCACAGGCAAGAATTGTCGCTAATGCAAATGTCCATGCATACCATTTTTGTCCTAATGCTTTCTCTATATAGTAAGCTGGACCACCACGATATTGGCCATCTTCTTCTTCTTTATAAATTTGTGCATTAGTTGATTCAATATAAGCCGTTGCAGCGCCTAAAAATGCGACAATCCACATCCAAAATACTGCGCCTGGACCACCAAAACCGATAGCGGCAGCAACACCTGCAATATTACCAGTACCGACACGCCCAGAGAGAGAAACCGCTAATGCTTGAAATGATGAAATTCCTTTTTCTGAACTTTTTCCTGACAGTAATAGTCGGAACATTTCACGAAAATGACGCACTTGCACAAAACGCGTTAAAATCGAAAAAAATACACCTGTTCCTAAACAAAGATAAATTAAATATGGGCTCCAAATATAGCCATTAATGTTATTTACAATTTCCTGCACGCTAGACTCCTAATAATTATTATTTTTTTAAAGTTAAATTTGCGTTGTAAAGCCATATATTCACCAAGTAACCTGAACTTTTAGTAAAAAAGTACAAAGTCGCTCAGTGAATGTATATTCTTATTTTCTATCGTAAATCATCAACAACATGATAAATAGCCGTTAAGAAGTCACGCCCGAATAAGCTACTACGTTCATCAGACCAACCAACACTATAATCAGGCAATAAGTCATTATCTTTAAAGGGCATTTCTACTGTGTAAGATAAGCACTTAAATTGCTCGCCAACCCAATTCGCACAAACCGTCAAGTTAGCTTGGCCCGCTTCATCCTTATCATAACCTTTGTCATCTTGAAATTCTGGTGTAATAGCAAGAAGTACATTTTTGAACTTTTCTTCAAGTGCTTTATGACGTTCGTCATATGAAGGAATGCCTTCACAGCCAGCAACAAAGTTAAATGGTAGCGCTTCATCTCCATGAATATCAAGTAGCATATCAACGCCTGTTGCAAGCATTTTTTCGCGTACAAGATAAACTTCAGGGCTATTTTCCATTGATGGAGTTTGCCATTCACGATTCAAATTAGCACCATTAGCGTTGGTACGTAAATGACCACGAGCAGAGCCGTCTGGATTCATATTTGGCACTAGATAAAATACGGCGCTGTTAAGTAGAGAGCGCGCAACACCATCATCTTCATCTAATAAACGGTCGATAAAACCTTCCATAAACCATTCAGCCATTGATTCACCTGGGTGTTGGCGAGCAGTTATCCAGATAATTTTTTTACCTTCGCCCTCTTCACCGACTTTTAACACTGACATATCACGGCCATCAAGGGTTTGTCCCAAAACTTGCAGCTGACAGTCAATATCTAATTGTGCGCTATGAATTAAGTCTTGATGACGTTCATAGCTATAAGGTGCAAAATAGGCGAAATAAGTGGAATCATGCTCTGGTGTGAAGGTGATGGTTAGGTTTGTGCCATCAAACTCTGTCGGTACACGGAACCAGTGTTGACGGTCATAAGAAGCGACAGCTTGGTAATTTTCCCAGCCTTCTACATAAGCTGACTTACCCGCATTATTTAAATGCATAATATGCTCGGTATGGTCTGTATTGTGAAGTTTAAAGTGGAACCATTGATAAAACTCTGAATTACGATCTTTTTTAATTGCTAGTTGAATATCTGCCGGGTTTTGTGCTGAGATGACATCAATATTACCTGAGTCAAAATTTGCTGAAATTTGCATAAGACTATCTGCTCACTATTGTTTCGATAGCCATAGTGTACACAAACATGCATTAGATCAGAAGTCTAAAAACTCCTTAAATACAAGCCTATTTCCGAAGAATAGCCGAGAGAACGTGCAATTATCGTATTTTCTTCATCCAAAACATAATAACTTGGGTAACCCATGACTTTATAGTCACTTTTAACGGTTTCATTTCCGAGCGCTATTGGAAAAGTTAATTGATGATTCATGGTAAATTCTTTCACTTGCTCAACATCGACAAAATCTAAAGCAACCGCAATAACTTCCACATTAGGTGTTTTTTGATAAACATCTTGCAGGTTATCTATGCTCAAATTGCACACTTGGCACCAAGGTGCAAAAAAATAGACAATAGTTTTTTTACCATCGGCCTCTAAACTAATGTCACTATTCATAATTGTTTTCAATTGGTGTTTCGCGGGCACAACATCTCCACTTGACGATAGCATGCTAGTTTCTCTCAACATGGAAACGCTATTAAAAATAAATAAGAAAACAATTAGTTGTATTAAAATACTGCGTAGCAAAATGAAACTCTTCCTAATTAATTACGCTATAGCTATTAAGACCTGATAAGTTATTTTTTCATTCGCTGAAATAATGAAAAACTTTCTCATTGGGCGCTATATATTTAAATCATAAGGCTATATTTCCCTAATTATGAAACCTGGTTATATCACTGAATTATTGACGCCAAGGAAACTTAGCGAGTATACCTACATGGCACAAGTTAATTTTTTACCAACTTTAGCAATTGCGTTATGTTGTTCTTCGATTATTTTAAACGGTATATTTAATATGCTTTTTTGTTGTCGACAAAGCGATTATACGCTAGAAAAAATCGTAAAAAAAATCCAATACCTAAGTATTGGATTTGTTTATCAAATTAACGCAGAACGCTTAGCTGATGTTAGTACAACCTTTCATGTAAGGCTGTAAAACTGTTGGTATGTTAACGCTACCATTGGCTTGTTGGTAGTTTTCTAACACGGCAACAAGTGTACGTCCTACTGCTAAACCTGAACCATTTAATGTATGAACTAATTCTGGTTTATTGGTTTCACTGCTGCGATATCTTGCTTGCATTCTACGCGCTTGGAAATCACCCATGTTTGAACAAGACGAAATTTCACGGTAAGTGTTTTGTGCTGGTAGCCACACTTCGATATCAAAAGTTTTAGTGGCGCTAAAACCGATATCACCCGTACATAAAGTAACCGTACGGTAAGGCAATTCTAATTTTTCAAGAATTGTTTCTGCGTGACCTGTTAGGTCTTCAAGTGCTTTAAATGAATCTTCTGGTTTAACGATTTGTACCATTTCAACTTTATCAAACTGGTGTTGACGAATAAGACCGCGAATATCACGACCGTATGAGCCGGCTTCACTACGAAAACATGGTGTGTGTGCACACATTTTAATCGGTAGTTCTTGCTCTTCAACAATTTCGTCACGCACTAGGTTAGTTAGTGGTACTTCTGCTGTCGGAATTAACGAGAATTTTTTACTGTTTAAATCAGTATGGAATAAGTCTTCACCAAATTTTGGTAACTGACCTGTGCCGTATAATGAGTCTTGGTTGACTAAATACGGTACGTACATTTCTTGGTAGCCATGTTCTTCACTGTGCACGTCAAGCATAAATTGCGCTAGAGCTCTGTGAAGTTTAGCGATTTGTCCGCGCATTACCGCAAATCGTGTTCCGGCTAGCTTAGCACCACTTTCAAAGTCGATGCCTTTATCTAAACCTAAACCAAGATCAACATGGTCTTTAATTTCAAAATCAAACTCACGTGGCGTACCCCAACGTTTAATTTCTACATTGTCGTCTTCACTCGCGCCAGCAGGTACTGATTCATGGATCATGTTTGGAATAGCAGCGGCAATATTTTCAATTTTCGCTAAAACTTCATTTTGCGCTTCTTTAGCTGCTTCTAACTCGTCGCCTAATTTACTCACTTCTGCAAGCAATGGCTGAATGTCTTCACCGCGAGCTTTTGCTTGTCCTATAGACTTAGAGCGAGTGTTACGCTGACTTTGCAAGTCTTGCGTTTTCATTTGAATCGCTTTACGTTGCTCTTCCAACTCAACCAATTGAGCGGTGTCTAACGTGTAGCCTCTTTTAGCAAGTTCAGTTGCGGTGTTTTCTATGTCTGTTCTAAGTAGTTTTGGATCAAGCATGATATGTCACGTGTTTTCTTTATTATTTACTTGTTAAAAATAGATACAATAAACATACCTAATGCTGCTGCGAAAATACACAAGCTAACATTAAGTAATATGTTTACTGACGCTTTTATTACATCACCCTGTTGAATTAACAATAAGGTGTCTAATGAGAATGTTGAAAAGGTAGTAAAAGCACCTAAAAAACCGATACCGATAAGCGTTCTGTGAACACCGACCTCAATTACACCTTGCTCAATTAGCCCATATAGTGCTCCCATGATAAGGGAGCCGGAAATATTAACCGCCAGCGTCGCAAAAGGGAATCCTTTTCCGAGCCAATTTAAAATTAATTGTGAAATATAAAAGCGAGAGCTAGCACCAACGGCTCCGCCTAGGGCAACTAATAGATAAAGTGAGAAATTGCTCATAGTATTAGTCATATCGACGATTGGCACTCTGTTGGTCTAATTGGTTTAAGTAATTCAATTTATCACGCAGTTGTTTTTCTAAGCCACGATCAGTTGGTTGATACAATACGGTATTAGCAATATCTTCTGGAAAGTAATTTTCACCCGCCGCAAACCCGCCAGTTTCATCATGAGCATAGCGATATTCACTGCCGTGACCTAGCTCTTTAGTGATGGCACTAGTGGAGTTTTTCAAATGAATTGGTACGTCTAAATCACTAGTGGCTTTTGCCAGTACTTTGGCCTGACTAAATGCACTATAAACTGCATTGCTTTTTGGCGCTAATGCCATATAAACAGCAGCTTGTGCAATAGCACGTTCTCCTTCACTTGGGCCAACACGTTGGAAGGTATCCCAAGCATTAATAGCGAGTTGCATAGCACGTGGATCAGCATTACCAATGTCTTCACTGGCAATAGCTAATAAACGACGAGCAACATATAACGCATCACCACCGCCAGTCAAAATACGTGCATACCAGTACAAAGCTGCATCTGGATTTGAACCACGAACCGATTTATGAAAAGCGCTGATCAAATCATAAAAGGCATCACCACCTTTATCATAAAGGGCAATTTTATTACCCGCAATTTGAATTAGTTGCTCTTTATTTAAGATTTGTTTGTTATCAATAGTTGGTGATATCTCTAAACAATTTTCCAAAAGGTTTAGTAGACGTCTAGCGTCACCGTTGGCAAGTGCGATTAATTGCTTTTTGGTTTCCACAGAAACTTCAACTGCAACCTTGCTATTTTCTTTTTGGTAATTAAGCGCCCTTGCTAGTACATTATTTAGGTTTTCTTCACTGAGTTTTTTTAAGGTATAAACTCGTGCTCGCGATAAAATAGCTTGGTTAAGTTCAAAAGCAGGGTTTTCGGTGGTGGCACCGATAAAAATTATGGTTCCGTCTTCAATGTGCGGTAAGAAAGCGTCTTGCTGACTTTTATTAAAACGATGTACCTCATCAACAAACAATACTGTTCTGCGCTGTTGGTGAATGGCCCGATCTTTGGCATTATCGATTGCTTGACGAATTTCTTTAATGCCAGATGTTACTGCCGAGACACGTTCAATATCGGCATTGGCATGGTTGGCAATTATTTCTGCAATGGTAGTTTTACCTGTTCCCGGCGGACCCCAAAAAATAATGGAGTGTACTTTGCCTTGCTCAATGGCTAAAGGTAAAGGCATGCCTTTAGCAAGGATATGTTCTTGACCTTCATATTCAGCAAGCGACTTTGGCCGTAGTTTAGCGGCTAAAGGCTTAAAGGTATCGTTTTCGGCAAATGCTAAATCAAGCGAGCCATTAACGTTGGTCATCTAAATAAACACCTTCAGGTACGGTAAACTTAAATAAATCTGTATTCGTTTCATTATCATGCTCTGACAATGAAATAATACTTAATTGCCCTGTTGCATCAAGAATGTTGAAAGCAATTAATTTTTCACTAGTATTTTTCTCTTCAGCACTATCATTATTTTCAAATGTTAGTTCTAACGATTTAACACGAGAGTTGTCACTACTTGCTTGAATTAAATAGCGGTTATCAGCTAGTTGACTGACATTATAATCTTGCCAAAGCTTTGGGTCGTTATTAGTGATCAATAAAATGGGCGTATTAGCGATAGCGCTTTCTAACGTATAAACACTGACTTGTTCTACGAAAGGGTCGTAAAACCATAAGTTACTGCCATCAGAAACAATTAATGACTCATCCGGTAATTTAGTTTCCCAGTTAACTAAGTTGGGTTTACTCACCGATAACTGCCCACTACCCTGTTGTAATTCGTTTCCGCTTTCATCAAATATTTTTTGACTAAACTTTGCACTGAAAAAATCTATTTTTGCTAACTTTGACATTAAGTCAGTTTTGCTATTACTTTCATTTATTTGAGTTGTACTCATGACAGTGTTTTGGGCAACAACATTGTCTACAGTAACACTATTTTCAGCAAAACTAGAAGTTGATAATACGGTATTAAATAATGTTGCGATAACAACACTACGCTTTACCAAGTTCACTTTTGACATTTACTTATTCCTTAATTGGTGGTGGTGCTAAAACTTCTCGAGCACCATTATTACCCGGTCTACTTACGACACCGTGTAATTCCATTTGTTCAACTATACGAGCGGAGCGGTTATAGCCAATTCTAAATTTACGTTGGATGCTGGAAATAGATACACGGCGGCTTTCAGTAACAAAAGCTAGTGCTTCGTCATATAAGGTATCAAGCTCTTCTTCGCCACTACCTTCTGCTTGCTCGCCTGGTAATAAAATTTCTTGCTCAGTATCACCCGATAATATCTCTTCAATATAATTTGGCTCAGCACGAGACTTCCAATCGCTCACTACGGCGTGCACTTCATGATCATCAACAAACGCGCCGTGTACTCGAATAGGAACCGCTTCTCCGGGAGCTAAGTAGAACATATCTCCCATACCGAGTAATTGTTCAGCGCCTTGCTGATCAAGTATAATTCTTGATTCTATGCGAGACTGTACTCTCAATGCCATACGCGTTGGAATATTAGCTTTAATTAAACCAGTAATAACATCAGCTGAGGGACGCTGTGTCGCAAGTATTAAATGGATACCCGCAGCACGGGCTTTCTGTGCAATTCGCGCTATCAGCTCTTCAACTTTTTTACCAACAATCATCATCATGTCGGCAAACTCATCAACGATAATAACAATTGATGGCAATTTCTCTAACGTTGGAGGCGTTTGAGTGAAGGCATCACTTGGCTGCCATAGCGGGTCTATCATCGGCTCACCATCAGCAATCGCTTGAAGTACTTTATCGTTATAACCTTTTAAATTACGAACGCCCAGTTTCGACATCAACTGATAACGACGTTCCATTTCACCGACGCACCAACGCAACGCATTGGCTGCCTCTTTCATATCAGTAACGACTTCTGAAAGTAAGTGTGGGATGCCATCGTATACCGAAAGCTCAACTTGCTTAGGGTCAATCATGATCATGCGTACATCTTCAGGTGAAGATTTATATAAAATACTGACAATCATGGTATTTACCGCAACAGATTTACCTGAGCCTGTAGTACCGGCAACTAATAAGTGCGGCATTTTAGCCAGGTCGGCAATAACTGGTTCACCCGATATATCACTACCAATTGCCATGGCTAAATTAGACTTTGATTGCGCAAATTTATCGTGCGATACCACATCGGAGAAGAAAACAGTTTCGCGATGTTTATTTGGCAATTCAATGCCAATAACCGATTTACCTTCAATAACTTCGACAACACGAACACTTTTTGCCGACAATGAACGCGCTAAATCTTTTGATAAGTTAGTTATTTTGCTAACTTTAACACCTGGCGCTAAGTTTAATTCAAAACGGGTAATAACTGGGCCAGGAAAAACATCGACCACTTCAGCTTTAATACCAAATTCAATCAGCTTTGCTTCTACTAAACGAGAAACTTTATCAAGTTGCTCTTGATCGATTGGGTTTTTAACACGATCTGCTCTGTCTAATAAGTCCAATGATGGCATGTCAACATAATTAGGCTCTACAGGTTTGTCTTTTTCAAGTTGCTGATAAATTTTGTCATGTAAGGTAGTAGGTTCATCTACAACTATCTTTTCAACAGGCTCAAATGCGGCAGCTATCTCTTCGTCGCTTACATGCTCTTGTACATTTATCGCTAAAGGCTCGCCCATAAGTTCATCAATATCGACAAAAGGTTCACGTTCACGGCTATTGTAAGCACTGTCGTCTTCACTTTGAGCGAATAGGCTTTCATGCTCTTCTTCACTTAGTGCAGCCAATGCTTCTCTAACTTCTTCTGGCTCTTGTTCAAATGCAATGTAGTGGTCAGTCGCTGCTTTATCAGTGGACTGATTATCAACATCATTACTTTCAATAGCAGCAATATTATTTGATAATTCACAATCGCTATTCTCCACAACCTCATTATCTTTCGGTTTTTTCTCTATACCACTGCCCAAGTGCCGCTTGATAAATGCAGGCAATGCAATCAAATATTCTAATGCAGCTATTGTGTATTCACCGATTCTGTCGATAGTTTTAAGTAATGACACACCTGTGAGTAACACAAAACCTGAGCCACAAAAAGTTACAAACAGTAGTGTACTGCCAACAAAGGATAAATAAGGTAATAGAGAGTTACTTAGTACGTCACCTAAAATGCCACCAGCAGAAAAATAAAACACATCATCAAAGTTCATACTGGCAATGGACGTAATACCAATATAGAACAGTATAAAACCAATAAATTTTAAACCTAAGGTCAAGTAATCTAATTGAATTAAACGGTGATACTTTTGAAACAGTAACCAACCGGTAACAGCAATAACAAACGGTAAGCTGTAGGCAATCAAACCAAATAAGTTTAGTAGCAAATCGGAAAGGTATGCACCTATTGCACCACCTAAGTTTCTAACAGATGTTTGATAACCTGTTTGCGACCAGCCTGGATCAGCCGGATCGAAGCTAAATAACGCCAGCATAATGAACATAGCGAAAACGCAAGACACTAATAGTCCTGCTTCGAGAAGGCGCTGAACGCCGTTTAACTTGGGAGATGGTGAAGACAAATGCGCACTCTCGTGAAAAATATCATTATAGTGGAGCTAAAATACCAAACATTAGCGATGAATTAAACGTTATTAACGTTTAATTGGTAAGTGATTCGCGGACTTAACTTCTTCCATAACAACATAAGTTCTGCTTTCGCTCACTGCAGGCAGCCTAAGTAACGTGTCGCCAAGCAATTCTCGGTAGGCAGCCATATCTGCTACACGTGTTTTCAATAAAAAATCAAAGTCGCCAGAAACCAAGTGGCATTCTTGTATAACATCTAAGTCGTGCACTGCTTTGGAAAAGTCATTAAATACATCTGGGCTAGTTTTAGTTAATGTGATCTCTACAATCACCAGTAGCGCGGCTTCAAGTTTATGTGGGTTTAATATCGCTTGATATCCTAAAATATAATCTTCTGCCTCAAGCTTCTTTACTCTTTCTAAACAAGGCGTTGCGCTTAACCCAACACGTTTAGACAATTCTATATTGGATAAGCGGCCATTTTTTTGTAATTCGACTAAAATGTTTCTATCAATTCGATCAATTTTTTTAGATGCTGACGAAGTCACTTATATATATCACTATTTAAATCAACTTTGACAGGATTATATCCTAACAATAAAGCAATAACGACAGGTTAATCCGTAAAAAACTCACTATACTAGTTTCATATTTTTGAGGAGAGATATATTATGATTATTGGCGTACCAAAAGAAATAAAAAACCACGAATACCGCATTGGTTTAACTCCAGCAGGTGTTAAAGAGCTTGTTGTAAATGGCCATAGCGTTATCGTAGAAAATAATGGTGGTGCTTCAATCGGTTTTGATAATGAGCAATACATTACTGCCGGTGCAAAAATCATCGATTCTGCAGCAGAGATATTTGCTACAGCTGAGATGATTATTAAAGTTAAAGAGCCACAACCTATTGAATGTAAAATGCTTCGCCCGGGCCAAGTATTATTTACTTACTTACATTTAGCACCAGATCCACAACAAACTGAATTATTAGTAGCATCAGGCGCAACTTGTATTGCTTATGAAACCGTTACTCAAAACGGTGGCGGTTTACCGCTTTTAGCACCTATGTCTGAGGTTGCTGGCCGTATGTCTATTCAAGCAGGCGCACATGCTCTAGAAAAAGCACAAGGTGGTTTAGGCGCATTATTGGGCGGTGTTCCTGGCGTAGCTCCTGCGAAAGTACTAATCGTTGGTGGTGGTGTTGTTGGTACTCAAGCGGCACGTATGGCTGTGGGCATGGGCGCTGATGTAACTGTTTTAGACCGTTCATTACCACGTCTGCGTCAACTTGATACTGAATTTGATGGTCGATTGAAAACCGTTTATTCCACTGCTGATGCAATGGACCAACTTATTATTGAAGCTGATTTAGTTGTTGGTGCGGTATTAATTCCAGGTGCAGCGGCGCCGAAATTAGTCACAGCACAGCATATTAAAATGATGAAGAAAGGTGCGGTAATCGTTGATGTTGCAATCGATCAAGGTGGTTGTTTTGAGACTTCAAAAGCCACAACGCACCAAGATCCAACTTACGTTGTTGATGATGTTGTACATTACTGCGTGGCTAACATGCCAGGTGGTGTTGCAAGAACATCAACAATGGCGCTAACAAACGCAACAATGCCGTTTACAGTAACTTTAGCAAATAAAGGTGCTAAGCAAGCGATGCTTGATGATGCTCACCTTATGGCGGGTTTAAACGTTTTAGGTGGCAAAATAACTTATAAGCCTGTTGCTGATGTATTGGGTTACGAATACGTACCTGCAGAAGATGCTATTGCCACTCTGTAAGAACATAAAAAATTAAACATTAGAAACCGTTATCGAATAGATGGCGGTTTTTTTATCTCTTAAATAAATCGAATACAACAGTGGTAAAAGCGCTAATTACCATTTATCAGTATGATCCTAAGGCTATTTTGTAACTTTAAGCTTGCAGTTTTGTGAAATAAGTAATTATTTATAATTATTTCTTTGTTGCTCTCTTGAGATAATCCCTTAGAATCCCAACCATTAAAAACATCAATATATTTTTCTTTTTTGGAGTAGTTCATGAGCGAAGCAAGACATTGCCCGTTACTCATCTTGGGTTCAGGCCCTGCTGGTTATACAGCCGCTGTTTATGCAGCACGTGCAAATTTAAAACCTGTAATGATCACAGGTTTACAACAAGGTGGCCAATTGACTACCACTACTGAAGTAGAAAACTGGCCAGGCGATGCTGACGACTTAACGGGTCCAGCATTAATGGAGCGTATGCAAAAGCATGCTGAAAAGTTTGATACTGAAATTATTTTCGATCACATCAATGAGGTTGATTTTAGTGAAAAGCCTTACAAACTAAAAGGCGACTCTGGCAACTTTACTTGTGACGCGTTAATCATTTGTACAGGTGCATCGGCACAATACCTAGGTCTACCTTCTGAAGAAGCCTTTATGGGTAAGGGTGTTTCTGCTTGTGCTACTTGTGACGGTTTTTTCTACCGTAACCAAAAAGTTGCTGTCGTTGGTGGTGGTAATACGGCTGTTGAAGAAGCGCTTTACCTTTCAAACATTGCTTCAGAAGTCCATTTAGTTCACCGTCGTGACACTTTCCGCTCAGAAAAGATTTTAACTAAGCGTTTAATGGACAAAGTTGCTAACGGCAACATCATATTACACCTAGATCGCACTTTAGATGAAGTGTTAGGCGACAATATGGGTGTTACAGGCCTTCGTCTTAAAGACATGAAATCTGATGCTACCGAAGAGTTAGAAGTAATGGGAGTATTTATTGCCATCGGTCATAAACCAAATACTGATATTTTCAAAGACCAATTAGACATGAAAGACGGTTACCTTACGATCCAAAGTGGTACGAATGGTAATGCAACACAAACTAACGTTGAAGGTATTTATGCTGCTGGTGATGTTGCCGACCATATTTATCGTCAAGCGATTACTTCTGCAGGTGCAGGTTGTATGGCTGCATTAGATGCAGAGCGCTACCTTGATGCGCAAGGCAGCAAGTAATATATGAATGGTGCTATCCCGTGGTTATCATTGGATAGCACTACCTTCCCCGATTTATCAACAGCATTAACTGATCCTAATGGCTTACTTGCCTTTGGCGATGATTTAACCCCGAAAAGAATATTTCAAGCCTACCAACAAGGTATTTTTCCTTGGTTTAGCGATGGTGATCCTGTTATGTGGTGGAGTCCTGATCCTCGAGCTATCATTGATATTAGCCAACTAAAAATTAATAAAACCTTAAACAAAGTCTTAAAAAGGCAAGAGTTTACCGTTACGGTAAATAAAAGTTTTCTCCAAGTCATCGAATACTGTGCAGATGCCCCCTTTCGCACTGAAGAAACCTGGATTGTGCAACCTATGCTAACCGCATACAAGACACTGCATCATGAAGGTAAAGCCCATTCTATTGAAGTTTGGCTTGAAAGCGAATTGGTTGGTGGTTTGTACGGTGTGGCAGTCAATGGCTATTTTTCCGGAGAATCAATGTTTTACACTCATAGTAATGCGTCTAAAGTAGCGTTAGTTTATTTGGCAAAGCTACTGAAATCAGTTAACGTGAATCTAATTGATTGCCAAATGTTGAACCCTTTTCTTGCTTCAATGGGCTGTGTTGAGATTTCAAGAGCGCAATTTATAAAGCAGCAGCTACAAGCTAAAAGTATCCAAATGCCCAAAGATTTCTGGTTGCCTAGGCAATTAACCTTGTTTAACTCGGGACGCCAGAGTTAGTTAACGTTTGAATTCTTGACATTCAACTGGCTCTCATTCGACAATATAACACTGCCATTTCTACCTTTAGACTTTGCTTGATAAAGTGCCTTATCTGCGCGGGCATAAATTGAGGTTTCATTGTCCTCAGATTTAAATATTACGCCACCAATACTAACGGTTAACGTTTTAGCAACTGATGAATTTGGATGAATAATAGCTGCGTCAGCAATTGATTGATGTATACGTTGGCAAATTTTATTTGCAGTATATAAGTCAACATCGGGTACTAATATCGCAAACTCTTCTCCACCTAACCGCGCTACAATGTCAGTTTCTCTCTGAAAACTATCAGTGAGTATTTTTGCAATATTAACCAAGCACTTATCACCCTCAGGGTGACCAAAACTATCGTTATATTGCTTAAAATAGTCGACATCGAGAATGAGTAATGTAAAACCTAAATTGAAACGTTTTGCACTCGCCAATAATGAAGCTAATGCTAACCTAAAGCCTTTTCTGTTCTGAATTTGAGTTAAGTCATCAATAATACTGAGTCGCTGTAACTGGCGCTTTAACATCTCATTTTTAATCACATGATACTGGCCTTTAGTTAATAATTTTCGAATCGTTAACATGAACAAGAACAGTAAAACAGGAAACTTACTAAAGGAAATAAACAAATCAAATGTTGTTAGCTGCATTTGTAACTGTAGTAAGGCGAATGCCGTAGCAAAAGCAATAGAAGATAATAGCAACAAAGATATATTGGAGTAGTTAGCGAGAAGAGAGCATATAAAAGCAATGATAAGTACATCTACTGCAGATCCAGCTTCTCCCCATTGGTCATGGATAATAAAGGCAATACCTAGCCAAGCGATAGTCAACATCACCGATGATAAATAAAAATTAATAAAACGATATTTATTCGTTCGAAGATATATACATGAAATAATAATACTTAGGCCAATGACTATAAATGCGAACATAGCGGCACTACTAAGTGGCTGACTTTCTATATTCAAATAAAGTGTGACAATAGCATGAAAAAATATTACTAAAATCAACATCCATTGAATACTGGATTTATTGACTGTATGTTGAATTTCTTTGGAATATTCTTTCCATTCTGCAGATTTTTTCAAAGAATATCATCCGTAGATTAACCTAACTTAATTATATCTTAAAATATTTAGGTTCGTTAAAAAGTTGTATGTTTATTGATATCTAACAAAGAATTACACATCGAGCATTTTTATAAGCAACTAATTCAATTAACCGTTAAAATTGTTATAGTTAAGGTGTAGTTTATCAACTTAACTATAACAATATATTTCAGTAGCTTAAGAACATAGATTAAGGTAAACAATGAATTCCAATTATAAATTTGGTGTTACACAATCTTTTCAGTGCAATTATTTAGACGATCAATATGAACGTCTGTTAATTGCTGTAGATCCCATTTTGCATGATAGTGAACATTATAGTTGGTTGATGCACCAAGGCTTTAGACGTAGCGGCAATGATATTTATCGTCCACACTGTTTGTCTTGTCAAGCCTGCCAATCTCTGAGAGTACTGGTAGCTAACTTCACTCCTTCAAAAAGTCAAAAGCGTTTATTAAAACGTAGTCAAAGTTTTGTGGTCAAACTAAGTGATAACGTTAAAAGCAGCTATTACCCACTATACGAAAAATATATTAACGAAGTTCATACAGACGGCAGCATGTTTCCTGCATCACCAGAGCAGTTTCGAAGTTTTACAGAAAATGACGTTACCGAACAAATTTATATAGAGATATGGCATGGTGAAGAGTTGATCAGTGTTGCCGTCACTGATGACATTCCCAATGCCTTATCGGCCGTATATACTTTTTATCACCCTGCGTATAGAAAGTATGGCTTAGGCGTGTTGTCAATTCTTAAACAAATTGATATTTCCCATCAGTTGTCTCGTGATTTTCTTTACTTGGGGTACCAAATAAATGACTGTGAAAAAATGAATTATAAAAACCGCTATAAACCACACCAAATTTTAATAGAAAACCAGTGGAATACCGTAAATAAATAACACTATAGCTTTACATTAGGCCTGCAATTCGGCATTATCTGCGCAGCTTTTTATTTACGCATTACTTTAGAGGTTTAGCGCCCAATGGCGAAAGAAGAAAATATTGAAATGCAAGGTACTGTTTTAGATACTTTGCCAAATACTATGTTCCGTGTTGAATTAGAAAATGGCCATGTCGTTACCGCTCATATTTCTGGAAAAATGCGCAAGAACTACATCCGTATTTTGACTGGCGATAAAGTCACAGTTGAGTTAACTCCTTACGACTTGTCTAAAGGCCGTATTATCTTCCGTGCTAGATAAAAAATAACTCATTTTTAAAAAACGCTTTAATTAGCGTTTTTTTATATCTAAAATACAGAGGAAGCTGTTAGTTTATTCAATAAAAAAGCCGAGTCATACTCGGCTTTTTCACATTCAAAGTTCAAAATTTAGTGTTCAACTAACTCCTTTTTAGGTTCATAGTTAATTACTAGCTTCTCTTTCTTGACAGCAACTTTAGCAACACCGCCCTTAGCTAACTCACCAAACAATAGTTCATTAGCGAGTGGTTTCTTCAGTTGTTCTTGAATTAATCGAGCCATAGGTCGTGCGCCCATCGCTTTATCATATCCATGGATTGCCATCCATTTCTTAGCACCTTTAGTAACTTCTAACGATACGCCCTTCTCATCAAGTTGTACTTGTAACTCAACAATAAACTTATCTACCACTTGTTGAAGTACATCATTATCTAGGTGATTAAACCAAACAATATTATCTAAGCGGTTACGAAACTCTGGCGAGAATACTTTATTGATTTCTTCCATTGCATCTAAGCTGTTATCTTGCTGCTTAAAGCCAATCGACTGTTTCGTGGTGTGTGCAACACCTGCATTCGTTGTTAACACTAATATAATATTTCTAAAATCAGCTTTTCGGCCATTATTATCAGTTAAGGTCCCGTGATCCATTACTTGTAATAGAATGTTATAAACATCCTCATGTGCTTTTTCAATTTCATCTAATAACACCACAGCATGTGGGTTTTTAATTACCGCATCGGTTAATAACCCACCTTGCTCGTACCCAACATAACCAGGTGGTGCACCAATTAAGCGGCTAACAGCATGTTTTTCCATATACTCTGACATGTCGTAGCGTAACAACTCCACGCCTAACACTTTCGCTAATTGTTGTGTCACTTCTGTTTTACCCACTCCTGTCGGCCCGGCAAAAATAAAAGAACCAACCGGTTTACGTTCATTACCTAAACCAGCACGAGACAAACGAATAACTGAAGATAATTCATCAATAGCATGATCTTGACCAAACACTACTAACTTCAAGTTTCTATCTAATGTCTTTAAACTATCAATTTCAGTTGAAGAAACTGATTTTTCTGGAATACGGGCAATTTTAGCAACAAGATTTTCAATATCAGTATTGCTAATTATTTTTTTTCTTTTTGATGGCTCAATTAATTGCTGACGAGCACCCGCTTCATCAATAACGTCAATCGCTTTATCAGGTAAAAAACGTTCATTAATATACTTTGCTGATAACTGAGCCGCCGCGCGTAATGCTTGATTAGAATAACGAATGCCATGATGAGCTTCATACTTATCTTTTAAACCATGTAATATTTTTGTTGTATCATCAACACTAGGCTCAACGACATCAATTTTTTGAAACCTTCGAGCTAAAGCGCGATCTTTTTCAAAAATACTTTGGTATTCTTGATAGGTTGTTGAGCCTAAACAGCGTAATTTCCCTGAGGAAAGTAAAGGCTTAAGCAAGTTAGATGCATCCATCATGCCGCCAGATGCAGCACCTGCCCCTATAATGGTATGTATTTCATCGATAAATAATATTGCATTACCATCTTGCTCTAATTCTTTTAACAAGGCTTTGAAACGTTTTTCAAAATCACCTCTATATTTAGTACCTGCGAGTAATGCCCCCATATCAAGTGAGTAAATTGTCGCATTACGTAAAAATTCAGGTGCATCATCAGATATTGCCAAATTGGCTAAACCTTCTGCGATTGCTGTTTTACCAACACCGGCTTCGCCAACGTATAGAGGATTATTTTTACGACGACGGCTCAAGACCTGTAAGGTACGTTCAAGCTCACTATCTCGCCCTATTAGTGGGTCAATGTTACCTTTTAATGCTTCTTCGTTAAGATTAGTAGAAAAGTTCTCAATGGTACGAGGCTCTTCTTCACTTGTTTGTGCTTGTTCTTCACTATTAGCGTTGTTTTGCTCTATTTTTGCAATGCCGTGAGAAATAAAATTAACAATATCTAATCGGCTAATATCTGACTTTTTCAAAAAGTAAGCCGCTTGTGATTCCTGCTCACTAAAAATAGCGACCAAAACATTCGCGCCATTTACTTCACTTTTGCCTGATGATTGAACATGAAATACTGCCCGCTGCAATACGCGTTGAAAGCCTAATGTAGGCTGAGTTTCTCGCTCTTCTTCACCTGTTGGAATAACAGGGGTCGTTTCAGCAATAAAAGCTAACAACTCTTTTTTTAGCTTGACCATATCCGCACCACAAGCATGTAGAGCATCAATGGATGAAGGGTTGTCTAAAAGCGCCAATAATAAATGTTCAACCGTCATAAATTCATGGCGAGACTCTTTAGCCTGACGAAAAGCCACATTTAACGATACTTCTAAATCTTTATTTAGCATAGGTTACTCCAATTAAAATCTTGCGTAATTACGCTTTTTCCATTGTGCATTTTAGGGGGTGCTCGTTGCTGATCGCGTAACTTAAGACTTGATCAACTTTAGTTTCTGCTACCTCAGCAGTATAAGTACCACATCGCCCTTTTCCTTTGTAATGAACTGCTAACATTACGTCAGTTGCTTGCTCTGAATCCATATTAAAAAACTTACACAGTACATCGATAACAAAATCCATTGGCGTATAATCGTCATTTAGTAAAACAACGTCATACATTGGAGGTTTCTGATGCTTCTCAATAGTCTCATCATCAAGTACCGCTTGGTCATCTACTAACTCTTTCCATTTACTCATAATTCTATATTAGTCTGTCAGTCAAATTTTTGCTTTAAGATTTGAAAAAATAATAAGGTTAAATTGCCACTTTTCTCTTGACTATTCTGTTTTATTATCTACGATTTACTTCAGTGGGCATTTTTTACCCACCTATAATGAAAACTGTATGCTTTAGGGAAAGCATACCTAATTACCGATGATTTTAGAAGGATGTTGAAGTATGGCTCACGGTACAGTGAAGTGGTTTAATAATGCAAAAGGGTTTGGTTTTATTCGTCCAGAGGATGGTGGTGAAGATATATTTGCTCATTACTCTACAATTCAGATGGAAGGATACCGTACTTTAAAAGCCGGGCAAGACGTAAACTACGAATTAAATGCAGGACCAAAAGGTCATCATGCGGCAAGCATTACCCCATCAGAATTAGAAGCAGAAGATTAATTAAAAAAATTCTTTTTGGCGTAAAATAAAAAACACAGTATTGCGACTGTGTTTTTTTATGCTAAACGAATATCAAACAGTTTTTATTTTACATATGCTCAATAATACAATCACCAAACTCAGAACAAGTAACCAAAGTTGCATCATCCATTAAACGTTCGAAGTCATAAGTAACAGTTTTTGCGTTAATTGCACCTGACATGCCTTTTAATAGCAGGTTAGCAGCTTCAGTCCACCCCATATGGCGCAACATCATTTCCGCTGATAAAATAACTGAACCAGGATTAACTTTATTAAGTCCTGCATATTTAGGCGCAGTACCGTGTGTAGCTTCAAAAATTGCTACTTCATCATTTAAATTAGCACCTGGTGCAATACCAATGCCGCCTACTTGCGCAGCTAAAGCATCTGATAAATAATCACCATTAAGGTTTAGCGTCGCAATAACACTATATTCTGCTGGGCGTAATAATATTTGTTGCAGCATAGCATCAGCAATAACGTCCTTAATAATAATTTCTTTACCCGTTTTAGGATTTTTTAAGCTACACCAAGGTCCACCATTTAATAAATCAGCACCAAATTCTTCTCGAGCAAGCTCATAACCCCAATCTTTAAATGCTCCTTCGGTAAACTTCATAATATTACCTTTGTGCACTAAGGTTACCGATTCTCGATCATTATCAATAGCATATTGAATAGCTTGTCGCACTAATCGTTGTGTGCCCTCTTTCGAGACAGGTTTAATACCAATGCCACAATTCTCTTCAAAGCGGATTTTGGTTACGCCCATTTCTTGCGTTAAAAAGTTAATCATTTTTTTTGCTTGATCAGTGCCCGCTTGATATTCAATACCAGCATAAATATCTTCTGAATTTTCACGAAAAATAACCATATCAACTTCACTAGGCTTTTTAACTGGGCTTGGCACCCCTGTAAACCATTGCACTGGTCGTTGGCAAACATACAAATCTAAAATTTGTCTCAAGGCAACATTCAGTGAGCGCATACCACCACCTACTGGCGTAGTTAACGGCCCTTTAATGCCTACCTTATATTCTTTAAACATTGCCAAGGTTTCATCAGGCAACCAAGTTTCAGAGTCATACATTTGTGTTGCTTTTTCACCAGCATAAACTTCCATCCAATGAATTTTTTTATCACTACCATAAGCTTCAGTAACAGCAGCATCAACAACTTTCATCATTGGCGGTGTTACATCAACACCGATACCATCACCTTCAATAAAAGGAATAATTGGGTTGTTTGGCACATTTAAAATACCATCAACAAAGGTGATTTTATCACCTGCACTAGGAATTTTTACATGGTTCGGCATCTGACGTCTCCAAATTTACTAATGAAAATAGCCGTTTGCTAGTTTCTTTCTCATTTAAACTAAATGAAAAAGAGCAAAGACACTAATACTTAAAAGGTGATAGTCAATATCACTGCTATGAATAATTAAAACGGGTGTTTTAATTATTTGCAAATTTTTATGACTCTATTTTTAAATTAATTTATAAATGAATAGGCTTTTCCAGTTAAAACCTTAAATTTTAGGCAAAAAAAAGCTAGGCATAAGCCTAGCTCTTAATAATTAGTCTAATCTATAACAAGCTAGACAAAATAGTGTTTAACGTTTCACTTGGACGCATCGCTTTAGCGGCTAGCGCTGCATCAGCAAAATAGTAACCATTGATATCCATGCTAGGACCTTGTGCAGCGTTTAATTCTTCAACAATTTTAGCTTCTTGCTTAGTTAATGCTTGAGCAATCGCAACAAAGCTAGATTTTAAGCTTTCATCGTTAGTTTGCTCTGCAAGCGCTTGTGCCCAGTACATTGCTAAATAGAAGTGAGAACCACGGTTATCTAATTCACCAACACGACGTGACGGTGACTTGTTCTCTTGTAAAAACTTAGCCGTTGCGCTATCAAGCGTATCAGCTAAAACTTGTGCTTTAGCATTACCGGTATTAACACTTAAATGTTCAAGTGAAGCCGCTAACGCAAGAAACTCACCTAAAGAATCCCAACGTAAGTGGTTTTCTTTTTCGAATTGTTGTACATGCTTAGGCGCTGAGCCACCAGCACCTGTTTCAAATAAACCACCACCATTCATAAGTGGTACAATTGAAAGCATTTTTGCACTTGTACCTAATTCTAAAATTGGGAACAAGTCAGTAAGGTAATCACGTAAAACGTTACCTGTTACTGAAATAGTATCTTCGCCTTTAGCTACACGAGCTAAAGTAAATTCACACGCAGCAACCGGCGCCATAATTTTAATATCTAAACCAGTTGTATCGTGATCAGCAAGATAAGTATTTACTTTCTTGATCATCTGAGCATCGTGGCCACGATTTTCATCTAACCAAAATATTGCTGGTGTATTGCTAGCTTTAGCACGTGTTACGGCTAATTTAACCCAGTCTTGAATTGGAGCGTCTTTTGCTTGACACATTCTCCAAATATCACCTTCGGCAACAGCATGTTCAATTAACGTTTCGCCATTGTCATTAACAACGCGCATTGTACCTTCACCTGTCATAGTGAATGTTTTGTCATGCGAACCATATTCTTCAGCTTTTTGCGCCATCAAACCAACGTTAGGTACTGTACCCATTGTTGTTGGGTTAAATGCACCATTTTCACGACAAAAATCTACAACAGCAGAAAAGACACCTGCGTAATTACGATCAGGGATCATAAATTTAGTTTCTTTTTGCGTTCCATCCGGTGCCCACATCATACCCGAAGCACGTAATGCCGCTGGCATAGAAGCATCAATAATAACATCGCTTGGTACGTGTAAATTCGTAATGCCTTTATCAGAATCAACCATAGCTAATTCAGGACGAGTTGCGTATACCGCTTGAATATCAGCTTCAATTTCTGCTTTTTTCTCTGCCGATAAACGAGCGATTTTAGCGTAAACATCACCAATACCATTATTAGCATCAACACCTAGTTGGTCAAATGTAGCGCCGTGTTTAGCAAAAACGTCTTTGTAGAAAACTTTAACTGCGTGACCAAACATAATTGGATCAGATACTTTCATCATGGTTGCTTTAAGGTGCAACGATAACAAAACATCTTCAGATTTTGCTTTTTCTGTTTCAGAGGCAAAAAACTCAACAAGGGCTTTTTTGCTCATTACAGATGCATCAATAACTTCTTGGTCTAATAATGCTAAATGTTCTTTTAATAAAGTCACTTCGCCATTTTGAGCAACGTATTCAATTTTAACGTTCGTGGCACCGTTAATCGTAACGGATTTCTCGCTACCGTAAAAATCGCCAGATTGCATATGTGCAACGTGCGATTTTGTTGTTGGTGACCATGCGCCCATAGAATGAGGGTTGTTACGAGCATATTGCTTTACAGAGCCCGGAGCACGACGGTCTGAGTTACCTTCACGTAAGACCGGGTTTACTGCAGAGCCTAAAACTTTTGCATAAGTCAGTTTAATTGACTCTTCTGCTTCGTTTTGTGGCTCTTCAGGAAAGTCTGGTAAGTTATAACCTTTAGCTTGAAGTTCTTTAATTACCGCTTGTAACTGCGGGATTGACGCAGAAATGTTAGGTAACTTAATGATGTTAGCTTCAGGTGTTTTGGCTAATTCGCCTAACTCAGCCAAAGCATCATCCATTCTTTGCTCTGGTGTTAAGTATTTTGGAAAATTAGAGATGATACGACCGGCCAATGAAATATCGCGTGTTTCAACAGCAATAGCAGAAGAAGCTGTAAATGCTTTAACGATTGGTAAAAAAGAATGCGTTGCTAAAGCTGGCGCTTCATCGGTAATAGTGTAAATAATTTTTGATGTATCTGTGCTCATTTAAAATCCTTTGCTGATTTGCTATTAATCGATAAAATGAATAACTACGCAATTAGAATAACTATTCATTTTATCGATAAAAAAATATTTTTGCGCGCGCATAGTATCGGAATTCAAAGCGCATTAAAATAGATGAATTATCGACGAGTAAAAATCAACAAGGCAGAAAATTGTGACAATTAAGCAAAATCAGGCGTTTGCGCGCAATAATAAGCGAAAGCCTATAAAGGTACGACCAGTTAACTTTAAAGTCGAAGTTGTGCTTTTTAACAAGCCTTTTGATGTTTTAAGCCAATTTACTGATGATCAAAACCGAAAAACCTTAAAAGATTACATCGACGTAAAAGATGTTTATGCTGCTGGCCGCCTTGACCGCGATAGCGAAGGATTATTGCTACTAACTAATGATGGTAAACTTCAACATAAATTAGCGAACCCAAGTCAAAAAACAAATAAAACCTACTGGGCGCAAGTTGAAGGAGTGCCTACTGATTTAGATATTAATGCACTTTGCCAAGGTGTCGAATTAAAAGACGGCATGACCAAACCCGCGAAGGTCAGCATAATTTCTGAGCCAAAAATATGGCCACGCACCCCTCCTATTCGTGAACGCGCAGCAATTCCCACTACTTGGTTAGAAATCACCATTCAAGAAGGTCGAAATAGACAAGTGAGGCGTATGACCGCCCATATTGGCTTCCCTACCCTTAGGTTAATTCGTTATCGCATAGGACAATGGACGATAGATGGCATTGAGAATGGCCGTTATAAAAGGTTAAGCAATGTCTAAATCAACATTTAGTAACGATATCGAAATCGACAAAACGCTTGATAAGCAAGAAATTAATTCACATGGCAGTGATCAGTTCAAGCCTAATACAACTGTCGCCGTTGTGGTGGCTTATCAAAATAAATTTCTCCTAGTAGAAGAATTAGAGCATGGAAAAACGGTCTACAACCAACCTGCTGGGCACTTAGAGAGTAATGAAAGCTTAATTAGCGCTATTGAGCGTGAACTAAAAGAAGAAACTGGAATTTCAAAATCGCCAGAATACCTTTGCGGTATCTACTATTATTACCGCGCTGCTATCAATCTCTATTATTTGAGATTTTGCTTTGTTATAGAATTAGATACTATCTTAGCCACACAACCTGAAGACGATGAAATCATCGCTTGTCACTGGTTAACCTTGGCTGAAATTAAAGAAAAATCAGCGCAATTACGTAGTCCTTTGGTATTAGAATGTATTGAAGACTACCTTGAAGGAAAAAAAATACCATTAAGTCACTTAAAATCTAATCTTTAATCTATCATCGTGATAATTGACCGTGCTATAATTTCGCGCCATTTTCCATTGTAATGTAGTTGTAATGACCTCTAACAAACATGTAAATATTAACTCAACAGAGCCTAACGAAAAATTGCCACAAGATACGAAAGTTATTGTTGGTATGTCGGGAGGTGTTGATTCATCCGTTTCTGCTTATTTATTACTAGAACAAGGCTATCAGGTTGAAGGCTTGTTCATGAAAAACTGGGAAGAAGATGACAACGATGAGTATTGTGCAGCGGCAGAAGATTTAGCCGATGCGCAAAGTGTTTGTGAAAAATTAGGCATAAAACTACATACTATAAATTTTGCTACTGAGTATTGGGATAATGTTTTTGAGTATTTCCTTGCTGAATACAAAGCAGGTAGAACACCTAATCCTGATATTATGTGCAACAAAGAAATTAAGTTTAAAGCTTTCTTAGAATTTGCTTGTGAAGACTTAGAGGCTGATTACATTGCTACAGGTCATTACGTACAACGCAGATTCAGTGATGATAAATGGCAAATGATCCGCGGTTTAGATAGCAACAAAGATCAAAGCTACTTTCTATATACTTTAAGCCATGAGCAAGTTGGCAGAACCTTATTTCCCGTTGGTCACATTGAAAAGCCAGAGGTTCGTGCTATTGCTGAAAAAGCTAATCTCATCACGCATAATAAAAAAGACAGCACAGGCATCTGTTTTATTGGCGAACGTAAGTTTAAAGACTTTCTTGGTAAATATTTACCAGCGCAACCTGGCGTTATCGAAACAGCCGAAGGTGAAGCGATTGGTGAACACGATGGCTTGATGTACCACACATTAGGACAACGTAAAGGCTTACGTATTGGCGGCTTAGCTAATGCTGGTGAAGAGCCTTGGTACGTAGTTGAAAAAGATTTAATTCGTAATGTGTTAATTGTTGGTCAAGGTCATAATCACCCTCGCCTATTTTCTAAGGGCTTAATTGCAAATCAATTGCACTTAGTTGACCGATTAGACGTTACCACGCCAATTACTTGTACGGTGAAAACACGCTATCGCCAAGAAGATGTTGCTTGTAATTTATCACCGATGGCTAATGGTGAATACTTAGTGATGTTTACTGAGCCGCAAAGTTCAGTAACACCTGGGCAATCAGTGGTTTTTTATCAAGATGAAGTTTGCCTCGGTGGCGGCATCATCAACTCTCTTATTCGGTAGCTTAAGAAATTCATGAATAGTATTGAAAAACAAACAATAACGATGGCAGCAATTTGCCAAGTTGCAGCATTAGTGCAAAAAATTGCTCGTAACGGTAGCGGTGTCGATAGTGAGCTACAGGTCATGCTAGAAAGCATTGTTGTCACTTCGCCAGATAATACCTTAGAAGTTTATGGTAACGACATCGCCAACCTTAAAATGGGTTTAAACGCACTCGTTGAACAACTAGGTAACCAAACTAAACAAAAAGATCCAGAGCTAACTCGCTACGTTGTCAGTTTACTGGGTTTAGAGCGACGCCTTGCTAACAAGCGAAACCAGCTTTCTTTGCTTGGTGAACGCATTGAGCAATGTCAGCGACAGCTGGCTCATTACGATATTACTAGCGATACCCTTATTGCTAGTTTAGCAAGCATTTATAGTGATTTACTCAGCCCTATTGGCACGCCGATACAAGTTGCGGGGGAACCAGAGCGACTTAAACAAACGAATAACCAGCATAAAATTAGAGCCCTATTACTTGCCGGTATTCGCTCAAGCGTGTTGTGGCGTCAAGTCGGTGGTAAACGAAGAAATATTTTATTTGGTCGCAGCAAAATGGTTGCTTGCGCCCAACAACTACTTAAACGAATTTAATAATAACTTCAGGAATATACTATGGAACTTTCAGCATTAAGTGCAATATCACCGGTTGACGGTCGTTATGGCAGTAAAGTTAAAGCATTACGCCCTATTTTTAGTGAGTTTGGCTTAATTAAATACCGTGTCACAGTTGAAGTACGTTGGTTACAAAAATTAGCAGCCACTGCCGAGATTAATGAAGTTCCAGCATTTTCTGCTCAAGCAAATGCACTATTAGACGCTATTGTTGCTGATTTTTCTGAAGCCGAAGCACAGAAAATCAAAGATATTGAAGCAACAACTAACCATGATGTAAAAGCGGTTGAATACTTCCTGAAAGAAAAAATTGCAGATAATGCAGAATTAAACGCCATTACTGAATTTATTCACTTTGCTTGTACCTCAGAAGACATTAACAACCTTTCACACGGTTTAATGCTTGCAGAATGTCGTGAAGAGGTTTTACTTCCTATGATCGATGACATTCTTGCTGATATCAAAACGCTAGCCGTTGAATATAAAAATATTCCAATGATGTGTCGTACTCATGGCCAACCCGCTTCTCCAAGTACACTTGGTAAAGAAATGGCTAATGTTTACATTCGTTTAAAACGTCAACGTCAGCAAATTGCACAAGTTGAAATGTTAGGTAAAATTAATGGTGCTGTTGGTAACTACAACGCTCATCTATCTGCATACCCTGAAGTCGATTGGCATGGTTTTGCTAACGAATTTGTTAACTCTTTAGGCTTAACTTTTAATGCATTTACTACGCAAATTGAACCGCATGACTATATTGCTGAACTTTTTGATGCTATCGCACGCTTCAATACCATCCTTATCGATTTTGATCGTGATGTTTGGGGCTATATTGCACTAGGTCATTTTAAACAAAAAACTATTGCTGGCGAAATTGGCTCTTCAACAATGCCACATAAAGTTAACCCAATTGACTTTGAAAACTCTGAAGGTAACCTAGGCATTGCTAATGCCTTATTTACTCATTTAGCACAGAAACTACCTATTTCTCGCTGGCAGCGTGACCTTACCGATTCTACGGTTTTACGTAATTTAGGTGTAGGTTTTGCACATGCGTTAATTGCTTATCAAGCAACACGCAAAGGTATTAGTAAACTACAAGTGAACGAAGAAAACTTACTCGCTGAATTAAATTCAAACTGGGAAGTGCTTGCAGAGCCTATTCAAACAGTTATGCGCCGTTACGGCATCGAAAAGCCATACGAGAAATTGAAAGACTTAACGCGTGGTAAACGTGTAGATGGTGATTCAATGCGTGAATTTATCATGAACTTAGATTTACCAGATGCAGCTAAAGCGCAGCTTTGTGAAATGACACCAGCATCTTACATTGGTCGTGCAGTTTCATTTATTAATGAACTAGACTAACAACACACCAACTGTGTAACAAAAAGGGAACCGTAATGGCTCCCTTTTTTATTTAGCACTATCATAACAAACAATTTTAAACGCTTTATCTTGCAAGGCCAAAATATGAACATTGAATCATTACATTGGGGTGAATTAAGCCCGGAAACTTTTCTCGCAGAATATTGGCAGAAGAAGCCACTACTCATCAAACAAGCCTTCAAAAATTTTCAAGACACTATTCCTGCAGACGAGTTAGCCGGTTTAGCGATGGAAGGTGAAATAGAATCGAGAATTGTCAGTAATGATGGCAATAATAATTGGCAAGTCGATCACGGGCCTTTTACAGACTTTGCTCAATATGGCGAAGCAAACTGGACTTTATTAGTACAAGCGGTAAATAACTGGTCACGCCCAACTAACGCCTTGCTGGCACCATTCTCTTTTATTCCGCGCTGGCGCATTGACGATGTTATGGTGAGCTTTTCAACGCCTAATGGCGGTGTTGGTGCGCATTTAGATCAATACGATGTATTTATTATTCAAGGCAGTGGTAAAAGAAGATGGCAAGTCGGCGCACCTAACAGCGAGTTAATAACTCTACTGCCGCACCCAGATCTTAAACAAGTGTCAGCATTTGAGCCGTTAATTGATGAAGTGACAGAAGCCGGCGATTTACTCTATATTCCACCAAACCATCCGCATAACGGCGTATCAATAGAAAATTCGGTTAACTTCTCTATTGGTTTTCAGGCACCGTCAAGTCAAGAGTTATGGTCGAGTTTTGCGGATAAACTAATAGATAACAATTTAGGTGAGCAACGTTTTAGTGATTCAACACGTAAAACTACCACTACGAGTACCTTGATCAGCAAAGACGATCAACAACAACTAAAAGCTTTTATGTTAGAGCAGCTTGAAAATACAGAGATGTTTGAACAGTTTATTGGCCAGTACCTAACGCAAAGTCATCATGCGCTAGAATTATTAATGCCCGTAAATGATATTGATGAAGAAAAGCTTATTGATATTCTATCAGAGCCAGAGATCCGTTTCATGCCAGTATCTGGCTTAAAAGCGGCTATTACACAAACAACACTCTTCTTAAATGGCGATAGTTTTCCTATAACTGCGAAAATCTTACCTTTAGCTGAATTATTGGCGCAGCAAACGCCTTTGACCACTGAGCAAGTAAAAAGTTTCAATACAAGTTTGAAAAATAGTCAGTTGTTAACTAGTGTTTTAAATAAGGGTTATTGGTATATAGAATAGAGAGCAATGTCATACACAGTGAGCAGAGTACAATGGGAGCAAGCAGCTCCCTTATTAAAAAACGTAAGAGAACAAGTTTTTGTCTGTGAATGGCGTATTCCAAAAAACGTCGAATTTGATCAAAAAGACCGTTACGCTTTTCATGTCCTCGCTTGTAAAGATATAAGTCAAGAGCCTATCGGTACTGGACGCATTCTATCAACGGGCGAAATTAGCCGTGTTGCAGTATTAAAGTCGTGCCGTAAAGACGAAGTTGATAAAGTGATTTTACAAGCGCTTTTTACTATAGCAAGAGAGATGAGTCTAAAAGAAATATTTATTTATAGCCCTTTAGACTCGATAGCTTATTTTAGAAAATTTAATTTTAATACCGCCGGAGCAGTATTTATGGAAGCTGGCTTGCCAAAACAAAAAATGATTTGCCCACTCGATAATGCAAGCCTCGCTAAGTACTACTTAAGCCACTAAATAATCCTTAACTTCTGCATTTTATCGCCTAAACCCAAAGCTCATCTTTGCTATAAAGCTCGTAAAGTCCCTCTGCTCTGCCAATCAAGAACTTTCCATAATTTACTTGCTCTTGATTATCACTCGCTAATAGGCCATCTGCTTGTACCTGCCATTTAAAAGAAAAGTGCCTTAACACATCGCGAGCAGGTTCATTTTCCGCTAATGCTAAATGATCAGTAGGTAAATCTCCGGTGATAACCCATACTTTGGTTTTATCAAGTAAATTTATTTTCCAAACAGCCATAGTAGGCACTAAATAACGACTTTCAGTGTCAGCAACACTTTCAGTTACTAAACCTTTTTCAGCAAGATATTTAGTGGCTTTCATATACTGTTCTCTTGTCCACTTTTGGAGTTCTTCTTGCGTCATGACTTTTTTGTTTTTCATTTTTATTATCTTTTTTGTTAATTATATTAATGGGATGTTAACTTTGGAAAGCTGTATGAATTAATTCACAGTATATTTCAAATTTATTTATGGCTGCACTGGCGAACCACCTCCCTAGATGGTATTGTGCCGAGCAAATTATTACAACCTCTGTTCAATAAAAATTTTACATTGGACAGTTTCTATCATCATTGGAGATTACGATAGTGGCCGTTTTTGATTTAGTTGATTTTGATAACCATGAGCAAGTCGTTTATTGCAGCGACAGCGCATCAGGATTGAAAGCAATCATTGCAGTGCATAGCACAGCGTTAGGACCAGCAGCTGGCGGTTGTCGCTTTTGGGATTACGCAAGCGACGAAGCAGCATTGAAAGACGTTTTACGTTTATCTAAAGGCATGACCTACAAAAATGCGATGGCTGGTTTGAAATTAGGCGGCGGTAAAGGTGTCATTATTGGTGACCCTAAAAACTTAAAGTCAGACAGCTTATTCAAGGCGTTTGGTACTGCTGTGAATAACTTAAATGGTCGTTATTATACTGCTGAAGATGTTAATATCACTACAGGTGATATGGCAATGGTAAACCAAAATACAGAGTTTGTTTCTGGCCTTGAAGGAAAAAGTGGCAATCCAGGTCCATTTACCGCTTTAGGTACGTTTTTGGGCATTAAAGCCGCTGTCAAATTTAAGCTAGGTAAGGATGACTTAACTGGTATTAAAGTAGCAGTGCAAGGCCTTGGTAGCGTTGGTTATTCTCTTTGTGAAAAGTTACATAACGCCGGTGCTGAATTGGTTGTTACTGACATCAATCAGGTAGCGCTAGATAAAGCGGCATCAGAGTTAAATGCTACTGTTGTTGGCTTAGATGAAATATATAATCAAGATGTCGATGTATTCTCTCCGTGTGCACTTGGTGCCTCTATTGATGACAATAGTATTGCTCAACTAAAAGCAGTAATTATTGCTGGTTGTGCAAACAATCAGTTAGCAGAAGCTCGCCATGATCAAGTATTACAGGAAAAAGGAATTTTATACGCACCTGATTATGTTATTAATGCTGGTGGTATTATTAATGTAGCATTAGAAATTTATCCTGAACCATACTGTGCTGATAGCGCTACAAAGCTAGTTGAAAAAATTTATCATACTTTAATGAATATTTTTGAAACTGCCGTAGATAAAAATATGCCAACGGGTTTTATTTCAGATCAAATGGCACGTGATATTATTACGAACGGTCACATTCACAATAGCTAAGTAGGGTATAGATTATCTAGATACTGAATAAATAAAAAACCATATAAAAATCCCCCTATCTATTGAAAGTGCTATCTTTTATATGGTTGCTATGAGTAAAAATGAATCTAAGATCATGAGAAATTCAAAAACAGAGATATTAATTAAAGTTCGTGTCCTAATATTACAACTGAAATACCATTGTGTCAGACACAAATTTCCAATTCAGTAATATCACATTCCCATATTTCTGGGAGCGACCGTACATTTTAACCAAGACGCGGTTAAATTAGTGTGATTGGTCACGTGGAATAAGCATATTACTCAGGTGATTCAATCATGATTGTTTAAAATTTTAGTCAAAAAAAGCCAGTCAAATGACTGGCTTTTTTACACCTAAGCTTCTACAACTAAATTTTTCGATAAAGTCTTATAGCTTAATTTTTTCCCTATTCTGTTTTAGCATCTTTTCACCTATACCTTTAACATTAAGCAAATCATCAACGGAGTTAAATTCACCATGTAACTCACGATAAGCGATAATTGCCTGAGCTTTTTTTTCTCCAATACCTTTTAATAAAATTAAGCTTTCAATGTCAGCGTTATTTATATTAACAATTTGTGTTTCTAGAGGAGAAATGACGTCTGGCGTTTCGTTTAATGCTACAGCACGAAGCGGTAATGACATTAGAGTAAATAAGATGATGAGAAAATAACAAATATGCTTTTTCATTTTACCTTCCTTCTAATAATTAATATCCATATAAGTGAACTATCATTGATAATAATTCACTCTATTAGGTTTAGAAGTTTTACTTTTATTTGTCAAACAAACACAATAAAAAGCGATTTATTTGACAAATAATTTTAGCAAAAAATTAACTTATTGATTGGTTAATTTCTTGCAGTACAATATGAGGGCTTTCTGCTTTCGTTATAGGGCGACCAATTACAAGATAATCAACACCGACATCAACAGCTTCACGCGGTGTCATAATACGCTTTTGATCATCGGCATTAGTACCTACAGGACGTATGCCAGGCGTGACAAGGTTAAAATCTTTCCCTAGCAACTGCTTTAAAGATTGTGCTTCCATTGCCGAACAAACTACACCGTCTAAACCAGCTTTTTTAGTCAACAGCGCTAAGTGTTGCACTTGTTCAGCGGGTGACTTAGTGATACCTAAGCCAATAAGATCGTCTTCACTCATACTGGTTAAAACGGTAACAGCAATCAATAATGGCGCTTTATCACCGTACGGTACTAAAGCTTCTTTGGCTTTTTCCATCATTTTAAGGCCACCCGAAGCGTGAACATTTACCATCCAAACGCCTAAGTCAGCAGCAGCTTTTACGGCCTTGGCAACTGTATTAGGAATATCATGGAATTTTAAATCGAGAAAAACATCAAAATCACGCTGAACTAATTCTTTCACAAATTCTGGGCCAAAGTGGGTGAACATTTCTTTGCCAACTTTTAATCGACACTCACTCGGTTGAATCTTATCTACAAAAGATAATGCCTCATCTTTGTTATCAAAATCTAAGGCGACTACAACTTTTGCATCTCTCATGCTGTTTTCCTTAATAGGTAAATATTTAAAATAATAATCTTTTGCGATATATGCGCTAAGTGCTTGATGATTACATGTGCCTTATATGATTAGAGCACATGCAAATTTTATTTTATAATGCAGGCTTATTCACCGTCTAAGCCACGCACAGGTTTAAGTTGTTCCCAGTCATGACAAGATGGACAAGACCAATAATGAGTACCTGAATTAAAACCACACGTTCTACAACTATAACGATGTTTAACGTTTAAGTAAGCTGAGACCAGTTCGCGAATCACTTCTAAATTCTCAGAAGTATTTTCGGATTCACTATCAGTCATTTGCATTTTAACAAAATGTTTAAAGCCACGGATTGTTGGTCGACGTTTCAAAGCTGTTAAAATAAAGGTCTTCGCGTGGCTAACCCCTTTAGCTTTCTCTACATGACTTAAATACTTAATCAGTGCACTAGTGCTGCCCGTTTCGTCATAAACTTTTCTGATAAACTTAAAAAATTCAGCTTCTGCATCAAGTGCTTTATAGCAAAGAAACATTTTTTCAATAACGTCAGGGAAAAATTCTTTATCCTGCTCATAAATAGCCTTATAACATTGGCAGGCTTCATTATATTGCTGATGATTTTCATAAATTTGTGCCATCAACCAATTTGCTCGTGATGAATTTTGATCATGACTTAGCGCCTGTTCCAACAGTTCTATCACTTCAATAAATTCATCTTTTTCTAACGCAAGAGAGGCAAGCTCACAATAGAAATTGGCTAAGCTGTGTAGCAGTTTTTTATCACGAGTTTTAACAATCGCCTTCTTTAACACTATGCCCTGTTGCCAATCTTTTGTGGATTGATAAATTTGCATTAAAGAGGTTAATGACTTCAAGCCATAGATTTTAGATTTAAGGAGTTTATGGAACATAGCTTCAGCACGGTCATACAAACCAGCACTGAGAAAATCTTTTGCAAGCTCAAATACTGCCTGCTGCTTTGCACTATTAGGTAAGTGCTTTTGGCGCACTAAATGCTCGTGTACTTTTAAAGCTCTATCGAGTTCGCCACGACGTCTAAAAAGGTTTGCCATGGCAAAATGTGCTTCTACGGTATCATCTTCTACTTTCAACGCTTCAAGTAAGTAGTCTATTGCTTTATCTTGTTGATTCGATAATAAGTAATTTAGACCTGTAGAATATTTAATGGATAGCTCTTGCGTAGCAGAGTGATCGTTTTGCTTAACGCTGTTGCGCCCCATAAACCAACCATAGCCCATGGCTACAGGTAACAATAAAAATAATAACCCTAGCATACTAAAATTTCTTCTCAGCAGTCGGTTGACTATTTTTTGTAGGCTTTATCATGCGTAGTAATTTCCAAAATAAAGAAAATAATAACCCCAGCACAAAGCCTATTGAGGTAAATATGCTCACTGCAGCCGCAACGGAAAGATTAGTTTTTGCAATCAAATAATTTAATGTCAGTACTTGATCATTTTGACTGCCGAAAATAAACGCAATGGCAAGTAAGATAAGAAAAAGGATAATAGTAATATAAAGGCGCATAGTGGTTCATCCAAAACAACACAAAAAAAAGGCATGCTGATAGCATGCCGTTTATTCACTAACTCTGCAATTACGCGATTGAAAGATTTACTCTTTCACGTAACTCTTTACCAGGTTTAAAATGCGGAACATACTTTCCGTCAAGTTCAACTGACTCGCCAGTTTTTGGGTTCCGTCCCACGCGTGGAGCACGATAATGCAACGAAAAGCTGCCAAAACCTCTAATTTCAATACGCTCACCTTTTGACAAAGTTTGCGCCATCATTTCAAGAATTTCTTTAATAGCTTCTTCAACATCTTTTGCAGATAAATGATTTAATTTCTCTGCTAATCTTTCAATGAGTTCTGATTTGGTCATTTGACCTCCAGTGTTCACTATAGCTTCGCGCCATCGGATTTTACATTTAAAGAAGAACCGCAGAAAGCAGTTCTTCTTCACTTGGTATTGCTATGAATTAAAGCTTAGCGTTTTTAAACGCTTCAGCCATTGCACTCAAACCAGAAGTATCTTCTGCTGGAGCTTGGTTCAATGTATCCATAGCTTCACGTTCGTCAGCTTGGTCTTTAGCTTTGATTGATAAGCTAATAGTGCGGTTCTTGCGATCTACACCAACAAACTTAGTTTCAACGCTATCGCCTACAGATAATTCAGTAGTCGCATCTTCGATACGCTCACGTGAAATATCAGCTACACGAAGGTAACCTTCAACGCTATCAGCTAATTCAATTTTAGCGCCTTTCGCGTCTACTTCAATAACCTTACCTGTAACAATAGCACCTTTTTTGTTATCTGCAAGGTATTGATTAAACGGATCATCTTCAGTTTGTTTAACACCTAAAGAGATACGCTCGCGCTCTGGGTCAACTTGTAATACAACAGCTGAGATTTCATCACCTTTCTTGTATTCACGAACAGCTTCTTCACCGCCAGCCCATGAAATATCAGATAAGTGAACAAGACCATCAATGCCGCCGTCAAGACCAATGAAGATACCGAAGTCAGTGATTGACTTGATCTTACCTGATACTTTATCACCTTTGTTGAAGTTCTTAGCAAACTCTTCCCAAGGGTTAGGGATACATTGTTTAAGGCCAAGAGAAATACGACGACGTTCTTCGTCAATTTCAAGAACCATAACTTCAACAGTGTCACCCAAGTTAACAACTTTAGATGGGTGGATGTTTTTGTTAGTCCAATCCATTTCAGAAACGTGAACAAGACCTTCAACGCCTTCTTGGATCTCAACGAAACAACCGTAGTCAGTTAAGTTAGTTACGCGACCAGAAAGTTTAGCACCTTCAGGGTAACGCTTAGCGATAGCAACCCATGGATCTTCGCCTAACTGCTTCATACCTAGAGATACACGAGTACGCTCACGATCGAATTTCAATACTTTAACTTGAATTTCATCACCAACATTTACGATTTCACTTGGGTGCTTAACACGTTTCCAAGCCATATCTGTGATGTGAAGTAGGCCGTCAATGCCGCCTAAGTCTACGAATGCACCGTAGTCAGTAAGGTTCTTAACGATACCTTTAACTTCAATGCCTTCAGCAAGAGAAGCTAATAGTTCATCACGTTCAACACTGCTTTCTGATTCGATAACAGCACGACGAGATACAACTACGTTATTACGCTTTTGATCAAGCTTAATAACTTTAAATTCTAAATCTTTACCTTCAAGGTGAGTAGTGTCACGGATAGGACGAACATCTACTAATGAACCAGGTAAGAAAGCACGGATATTGCTAACTTCAACTGTGAAACCACCTTTAACTTTACCGTTGATAACACCGATAATAGTTTCTTTTTCTTCATATGCTTTTTCAAGCACTTGCCATGCTTCATGACGTTTTGCTTTTTCACGAGAAAGAATAGTCTCACCGAAACCATCATCAGTCGCGTCTAACGCTACATCAATTTCATCACCAACACTTACTTCAACTTCACCAGTCGCGCTTTTAAACTGATCAATAGAAATAACTGATTCAGATTTTAAGCCAGCGTCAACTAATACGTTGTCTTTGTTTACGGCAACTACAGTCCCTTTAATGATTGAACCAGGGCGAGTTTCGATTGTTTTTAAACTTTCTTCAAAAAGTTCTGCAAAATTTTCAGTCATAATTTGTCTATGAGCTCAGAGTTAATCCAATCAACTTACATGTTTCATGGGGTTGTTAATAAGACCTAACGCATCCTTACTTTAGGTTATTTTTAAGCATTATTGCTTAGTTAATTTCAACTTTACATTAGTTTTTCATTACTAAATGAAAGGATTTTGCTGACCACTTCATCAATAGAAAGATCAGTAGAATCAATAACCAATGCTCCTTCTGCAGGGACAAGCGGCGCCACCTTACGGTTTTGATCTCGCTCATCTCTTTGACGTATGTCATCCAAAAGGCGCCCGATTTTAACATCAAAGCCCTTTTCTTTCAACTGATTAAATCTTCTTTGCGCTCTTTCTTCTGCGCTAGCGGTCAAAAATACTTTTACTGGTGCATCAATAAAGACAACAGTCCCCATGTCACGACCATCAGCCACTAAACCAGGAGTAACCTTAAAAGCACGTTGACGTCTTAATAACGCTTCACGAACGCGTGGAAAAGCCGCAACTTGAGACGCAAGTGCGCCAACTTCTTCAGTGCGAATGGCATTTGACACATCCTCACCTTCTAAAATGACTTTACCTTCACCTTCACTACAAATTTGAAACTGTACATCCAAATGCGCTGCAATAGGTAATAATGATTCTTCATCATCTACCGCTATATTATGGTGCTCAGCTGCTACAGCAAGCACACGGTAAATAGCGCCACTGTCGAGTAAGTGCCAGCCTAATTGTTCAGCTACTATACGCGCAACAGTTCCTTTACCCGCACCGCTTGGTCCATCAATCGTAATGACTGGAATGCTTTCCTGCATACATCTTTCCCCTAAAATCAAAAATCGGCGGCATTATACGGGATTTATCGTTCAAAATCGCGTAAAAAAATTATTCTGTAACAACTTTAACAAGAGACTTGCGATAGCTTCTCAAAATAATCAGGGAATGTTTTAGCCGTACACTTTGGATCATTAATAGTGACAGGTGTATCACTTAATGCGACAAGCGAGAAACACATGGCAACTCGATGATCATTATATGTATCAATTTCTGCATGATTCAAAGTCGCTGGCGGTGTTACCGAAATATAATCTTCACCTTCGATAACCGTTGCACCAACCTTTCTCAGCTCAGTTGCCATCGCCGTTAAGCGATCGGTTTCTTTTACTCGCCAATTGTAAATATTTCGAATAGTCGTTGTGCCTTGGGCAAACAAAGCTGTTGTTGCTATTGTCATCGCTGCATCTGGAATATGGTTCATATCCATATCTACCGCAGTAAGAGGCTTACCAATAACAGTTATAGATTCATCATGCCAAATAACTTTTGCACCCATTTTTTCAAGTACATCAGCAAAGTGCTTGTCGCCCTGAACGCTCAGCTTACCAACGCCGTGTACCGTGACTTTTCCGCCTTTTATCGCCCCTGCAGCTAAGAAATATGATGCAGAAGAAGCATCTCCTTCCACCATATACTTTTCGACAGCTTCGTAAGATTGGTTACCTTGAACATTAAATGATTGATAATCATTATTTTGCACCTTAACACCAAACCTTGCCATTATATCGAGTGTAATATCGATATATGGTTTAGAAACTAACTCACCGTTAATTTCGATATTGGTGTCTGTTTTCAGTAATGGAGATACCATCAAAATAGCGGTTAAGAATTGACTTGAAATAGAACCATCTATTTTTACTGTGCTTCCAGTTAGTGCCCTGCCGTTAATTTTAACTGGTGGGTAATCTTTATTTTCCAAATATTGAATATCAGCATTAAGCTGAGCTAGCGCATCCACTAAATGACCAATTGGTCTTTCTTTCATTCTTGGCTCGCCAGTTAAAACAAACTCGCCTTCACTAGCAGCAAGCGCCGCACATAAAGGACGCATTGCTGTACCAGCATTTCCTAGGTATAACTCTAACGTTTCGTTAGTACTAAAAAATCCGTTATTACCAACAACCGTACATTCCGTACCACAAGTACTTAAGCTATATTGAATGCCCAGACTTTTTAAGGCGTCTAGCATATGGTTAATATCGTCACTCACTAGCAAGTTAGTAATTTTAGTTTCACCATTAGCAAGTGCCGCGATTAACAACGCGCGATTAGATAAACTCTTTGAGCCTGGTAAAAATATTTCGCCATTAATTTTATCTATTGGGTTTAAAGTTAATTGTTCCATATTATTTAGTTCCTGCTGCGAATTTTTTCATAAAGTCGACTAATGCTTGCACACCTTCAATTGGCATTGCGTTATAAATGCTGGCACGCATTCCACCAACCATTCGGTGGCCTTTAAGTGCAGTTAGCCCTTGTGTTTGTGCTTGTGCTAAAAAGTCAGCAGAAAATTCATCATTGTTTAGCCAAAATGGTACATTCATTAAGCTTCTGTTCTCTGGAACAATCGAATTTTGATAAAAATCACTTTGATCAATATAGTCATACAATAACTGTGCTTTTTCGGCATTAATTTCAGCGATAGCACTAACACCACCTTTTGCAAGTAACCATTCAAAAACAAGTCCAGCAAGATACCAAGCATATGTAGGAGGTGTGTTATACATAGAGCCATTTTTTGCCAATACTTGGTAATTCATAATAGATGGCGTATCAATATGCGCTTTACCTAACAAATCTTCTCGTACAATCACTAATGTTAAACCTGAAGGTCCGATATTTTTCTGTGCACCCGCATAAATAAGTCCAAATTTACTGACATCAAATTCACGCGATAAAATCGTTGATGACATATCAGCCACTAGAGGAACATCACCAGTATCTGGCACCTGAAAAATTTCGATACCGTCAACAGTTTCATTAGGGCAATAGTGCACATAAGCGGCGTCTTGACTGATCGGCCACTCGTTGCTTGGCTTTACACGTTGAGTGCCATCACTGTTATCAATAACGTTAACAGCATTAATATTACCGTAATGACTTGCTTCTTCTGCGGCGGACTTAGACCAAGCGCCTGTTACGATGTAATCAGCTTTTTTAGTCTCGCCTAGTAGGTTTAACGCAATAGCTGAAAACTGGCCGCGACCTCCGCCATGACAAAAAAGTACTTTATAATTTTCAGGAATAGCCATGAGGTTGCGCAAATTAGCTTCCGCTTTCTCAGCAACAGCAACAAATTCTTTACTACGATGGCTAAGCTCCATCACTGAACTGCCGGTATCAGCAAAGTTTAAAAATTCACTTTGCGCCTTTTTCATTACGTCAACAGGTAACATTGCCGGACCTGCGCAAAAATTATAAACACTAGACATTTAACATTACACCCTTCTTCAATTAACTTGCTATGTCGGTTTTGCCCTATTTTTGTCAATACCAACCTACGAATTCACTAACACTAACGTTTATACCCATGTTTCTGGGTATATAATTATCAAATATTTTTATTATTATCGTTTCGTTTTACAAACTTAGTTACCGTTACCACAGCATACCAATTTAACTTTACGCATCAATTCTTAAATAAACTTTGATATAACTATTTTTACCCAATGCCATTAGGCTTTTCTCTTACTTAATATAAATTTCACTCATAAAAAAAGGCGGTAAAAACCGCCTTTTATTATGTTAACAACGGTTACTCAGGAGCATCGTCATCGTTGAGCGTTGAATCATCACTCTCAACATCAGTTTCTGGCGCATCAGTTTGCTCGCCTTCTACTGCTTGAGTTGGAGTTTCCACGCCATTTTCGTCTTCTTCAAATACTTCTGGCTCTTCAATTTCATCAATACGTTGTAAGGCAACTACATGCTCACCTTCAACAGTACGAATAATTCGAACACCTTGAGTATTACGACCAATAACACTTACTTCACCAACACGAGTACGAACTAAAGTACCGTTATCAGTAATAAGCATAATTTCGTCTTGCTCTTCAACTTGCACTGCGCCAACAACTGGACCGTTACGCTCACTGACTTTAATTGAAACAACACCTTTGGTTGCTCGACTTTTTGCAGGGTACTCATCTAAAGCAGTACGCTTACCATAGCCATTTTCAGTAATTGTTAAAATTGGACCATCGTTTTTAGGGACAATAAGTGAAACCACTTTTTGATCACCTTCTAACTTAATACCGCGAACACCCGTACCAGTACGACCAATAGGTTTCAATGCCCAAAGTTGTTCGCCCGTTTCAGGATCAATCTTTATTTCACCTGTTTCGCTATCACGTTTCTTCTCGTTAAAACGGACAACTTTACCAGCATCAGAGAACAACATAATGTCGTTGTTACCATCAGTAATATCAACGCCGATTAACGTATCGTCATCACGTAGGTTCAAGGCAATAATGCCGTTTGCACGTTGGTTCTTATAAGCCGTTAACGCTGTTTTCTTCACAGTACCAGACGCCGTTGCCATGATGATGAATTTATCTTCTTCATATTCACGTACTGGTAAAATTGCGGTAATACGTTCACCTTCTTCAAGCGGTAATATATTAACAATTGGACGACCACGAGCAGTACGACTAGCCAATGGTAATTGGAACACTTTCAACCAGTACAGTTTACCGCGATCTGAGAAACATAAAATCGTATCATGGGTATTAGCAATCAATAAACGTTCGATGAAATCTTCTTCTTTCATCTTAGTCGCTGCTTTACCTTTACCACCACGGCGTTGTGCTTGGTAATCACTTAATACTTGATATTTAACGTAACCTTCATGCGAAAGTGTTACCACAACATCTTCTTCAGTGATTAAATCTTCCATCGATAAATCATGTGAAGCATTGGTTATTTCAGTGCGACGTTCATCACCAAACTCATCACGAATAACTTCAAGCTCTTCACGAATAACTTCCATTAAACGTGCAGGTGTCGCTAAGATATAAAGTAACTCAGCAATCACTTCTAATAACGCTTTGTATTCACTTAAGATCTTCTCGTGCTCTAGACCCGTTAACTTATGTAAACGTAAATCTAGAATCGCTTGTGCTTGTGGCGGTGTTAAGAAATATTGACCATCACGAATACCAAACTCTTCTTCAACCCATTCAGGGCGGGCAGCGTCATCACCAGCAGCAGCTAGCATGTCAGAAACTAAACCTAAGTCCCAGCCACGTGATAACAATTGTTCTTTTGCTTCACTTGGTGTTGGTGAATTCTTAATTAACGCGATGATAGGGTCAATATTAGAAAGTGCTATCGATAAACCTTCCAATAAATGTGCACGTTCACGGGCTTTACGTAATTCAAATATTGTTCTACGTGTAACGACTTCACGACGATGCAAAATAAAAGCATCAAGCATTTCACGTAGGTTGAATAGTTTTGGTTGGCCGTTAGTTAACGCAACCATATTCAAACCAAAAGACACTTGCATTTGGGTTAGCTTATATAAATTATTTAAAATAACTTCGCCAACTTCGCCGCGCTTAACCTCGATAACCATACGCATGCCGTCTTTATCAGACTCATCACGTAGTGCAGAAATACCTTCAAGGCGTTTCTCTTTTACCAAATCAGCCATTTTTTCAATCAAACGGGCTTTGTTAACTTGGTATGGTAATTCGTGAACAACAATAGTTTCTTTGCCAGACTTGTCATCAACTTCAATTGACGCACGGGCACGAATTTTAATTTTTCCGCGACCAGTTAAGTAAGCTTCTTGAATACCCGCACGGCCACTAATAATACCGGCAGTTGGGAAATCAGGGCCTGGAATATATTCAAGTAATTCTTCAAAACCTATTTCTTCGTTATCAATAACGGCTAAACAGCCATTAATAACTTCAGTTAGGTTATGTGGCGGAATGTTCGTCGCCATACCAACTGCAATACCTGAGGTACCATTAACTAATAAGTTAGGGATACGTGTCGGCATAACTGCTGGTATCATTTCCGTGCCGTCATAGTTGGCAACGTAATCAACAGTTTCTTTATCTAAATCGGCTAAAATTGAATGAGCGATTTTCGACATTCTAATTTCGGTGTAACGCATTGCTGCCGCTGAGTCGCCATCAACAGAACCAAAGTTACCTTGGCCGTCAACAAGCATATAGCGTAATGAAAATGGCTGTGCCATACGAACAATTGTGTCATAAACAGCAGTATCACCATGAGGGTGATACTTACCGATAACATCACCAACGACACGTGCTGATTTTTTATACGGCTTATTAAAGTCGTTACCTAAAACATTCATCGCAAAAAGTACGCGACGATGCACTGGTTTTAAGCCATCACGTACATCTGGTAATGCACGACCTACAATTACACTCATTGCGTAATCTAAATAGGAGCTTTTTAGCTCATCCTCAATATTGACAGGAGCAATATTATTCGCTAAATCGGTCATAAATTGATGGTATCCCTTAAGGTAAATCTAATTCAAAAAAATTCGAAATTATTATTTTTAATTAACATGGCATACTAACATAAATAATTGTCATGCCCTATCGCTTTATATTACTTCATTTTGCCGTTAAAAAGGCAAAGTTTCAAGCCCCGGCTACTATTTACCTAATAGTCAACTATATGGCTGTTTTCATAGGTATTTATCTTCATAAATTAGGTGAAAAAGATATTCATAAAAAGTCATTGTTCGCATTTTGAACATATGTCACGTTTAAGCGTTTATTTTATCGACATTATTTTGCCTAAAAGCACTAGTTCCGCACACTAAAGCCCTGCTTATATATAAGCAAAGATAAAAAGAACACTAAAAATACAGCTGCATTTCACTTTTATTTAAGTTGAATCAATTTTCACGCTAGGCTTGCTGTAATTATTGGTTTAGAATCGCCAACATAAACAAGACAAATAATGATAAAGCCATGTCCAATTCTCTAAATGTTAATCAAGACGAAATCGCAAAATTTGAACAAGTTGCCAGCCAATGGTGGGAACTAGATGGTGACTTTAAACCGTTACATCAAATTAACCCGTTACGTCGTCAATTCATTTGTCAACATGTTGGTGACATATTCGATAAAGAAATAATCGATGTTGGTTGTGGTGGCGGAATTTTAGCTGAAAGCTTAGCGCAGCTAGGCGCGAAAGTGACCGGCATTGATATGGGGCAAGAGCCTTTAAATGTAGCTAAATTACATGCGTTAGAAGCGGGTGTTAATGTTGATTACCTTAAAATCACAGCCGAAGAACAAGCACAACAACATCCAGAGCATTATGATGTAGTCACTTGTATGGAAATGCTTGAGCATGTGCCAGACCCCGCTTCAATCGTTAATGCCTGCGCACATATGGTAAAACCAGGTGGTTATGTTTTCTTTTCTACCTTAAATAAATCATTAAAAGCTTACTTATTAGCGATAGTAGCCGCCGAGAAGGTATTTAAACTTGTGCCAAATGGAACACATGATCATAAAAGTTTCATTCGCCCTTCTACGCTTATTTCATGGGCTGAGTCTTTCGACTTAAAGTGTATCGATGCTGCGGGTATTCACTACAATCCAATCACTGAAAATCATAAGCTAACCTCATCACTTGATGTTAACTATATACTTTGCTGTCAACGCCTTTAAGCTAACTAAATTGACTAAATACGCGTCGAAATGTAACTGGCTTACGTTGGCGCTACTCCCCTTGCTAAATTATCACCATAACAAAATCGAGCGATATTATGCCCAACGCTAGTAACTTAACAAATCACCTTGCCGCGGTTCTTTTTGATTTAGACGGTACATTATTAGATACCGCTGATGATTTAGGCGCCGCGTTAAATTACGTATTGGCAAAGTACAATAAACCGGCCGTTGCCGCTAAATATTATCGTCCAATAGCTTCAGATGGCGCATTAGGCTTATTAAGCTTAGGCTTTGGCGAAGATATTGCGCAGTATGACTATGAAAGCTTACGCCAACAGTTTCTAGACTATTACGAACAAAATATTGCAGACCATACTTGCCTTTATCCTGGCGTTGCAGAACTTTTACAACAGTTAGAAGATAATAATATCCCTTGGGGCATAATTACCAATAAACCTGAAGGCTTAACCAAAACATTAATGCCGTATTATCCAGAATTTGCAAACTGTGCTGTAATGGTCGGCGGTGATACCCTAGTAAAACGTAAACCTGATCCTGAGCCAATATTATACGCTTGTCAGAAAATCAATGTTGATAATCAGCATTGTTTCTATGTCGGTGATGCCCTGCGTGACATTCAAGCAGGTAATAGCGCATTAATGAAAACTTTTATTGCCAATTGGGGCTATATTTTAGCTGATGAAAATTGTCAGGCTTGGCAAGCAGATCACATCATTAATACACCAACTGATTTACTCACTTTTATAAAGTAAATTTTGCAACTAGCACAAAAAGATACGTTATTATTCGTTGTGCTAGTTCTCTATCAGAATTACTCACACACCACTTTTTATTAGTGGATAACAAAACAATTTAGACAGTTCTATCCTTAGCAAAATGAATATTATTTACTTTATAGTATCATCAACTAAAAATTATCATTTATCGTTGATGAAATCTTAAATTTAATAGGCTTGTTTTATTAAGGATCACAATGTGATCCTTAAGCGATGATAAAATAATCACTCGTCAATTACTTTGTTTAAGATTTGGACAAAAAACATAAACCATTGAGTTTTATTGTTTTTTATTTTTATATTACCTTTGGCGATATAAATCGTCAAAATTCACCTAAAATAATTTAGTACTTAAAAAAAAGTAAAAATAAATGAAAATAAGCGTTGCGTTTTTGAAAAATCAAAATAAAAAAGCGCTACTAAGTTAGTTGTTACTAACAGAACTTTCTCTCCTAAAAAAGCAACTAAAATTCAACATTTTTTAACACTTGCATTGTAGTGAAAACCTCACTATCTTGTGTTTAGTTTTTCAAACCCCCCAATATATAGTGCATTTTTCATTCATTGCTTTTTGAATGTTATACGATTCATCTCGTATAATTACGCTCTTGGGGGTATTAATAATATAAACACCTATTTCCGGGTGGTTAAAACAATAAATAGATTTACAGGTCTTTCATGAATAACAACCTTTTTGTTACAAAACGTAATGGCTCAAAAGAACCTATCGACTTAGAAAAAATCCATAAGGTAATTGCTTGGGCTGCTGAAGGCCTAGACAATGTTTCGGTATCTCAAGTTGAATTAAAGTCACATATACAATTTTATGATGGAATTAAAACCGGCGACATTCATGAAACGATCATTAAGTCTGCTGCTGATTTAATCTCGGAAGAAACACCTGATTATCAATACTTATCTGCACGGTTGGCAATATTCCATCTACGTAAAAAAGCTTATGGTCAATTTGAACCCCCTAAGTTATACCCACATGTAGTAAATTTAATTGAAGCAGGTAAATACGATCAACATTTATTAACTGATTATACTGCTGAAGAATTTGAACAATTAGAAGGTTTCTTAGATCACCGTCGTGACTTAGATTTCAGCTACGCAGCGGTAAAACAGTTAGAAGGTAAATATCTGGTTCAAAATCGTGTAACTGGTGAAATCTACGAAAGTGCACAATTTCTTTATATTTTAGTCGCAGCATGCTTATTTGCAAAATATCCAAAGGAAACACGTTTAGATTATGTAAAAGGCTTTTATAACGCCATTTCTACATTTAAGCTTTCTCTGCCAACACCAATAATGGCTGGTGTACGTACCCCAACACGTCAATTCTCTTCTTGTGTGTTGATTGAATGTGGCGATAGCTTAGATTCAATTAATGCAACATCAAGTTCAATTGTTAAGTATGTTTCTCAACGTGCTGGTATTGGTATTAATGCGGGCCGCATTCGTGCTTTAGGTAGTACAATTAGAAATGGTGAAGCATTTCATACCGGTTGCATTCCATTTTATAAATTATTTCAAACAGCCGTTAAAAGTTGTTCACAAGGTGGCGTTCGGGGTGGTGCAGCTACCCTATTCTATCCACTTTGGCATTTAGAAGTTGAAAGCTTACTGGTACTTAAAAACAATCGTGGTGTTGAAGAAAACCGCGTACGTCATTTAGATTACGGTGTACAGTTTAACAAGTTAATGTACCAACGCCTGATCAAAGGTGAATCAATTACCTTATTTAGCCCAAGTGATGTACCTGGCTTGTACGATGCTTTTTTTGAAGATCAAGACAAGTTTGAAGAGCTTTACGTTAAATACGAAGCAGATGATTCAATTCGTAAGAAGCGCATTAAGGCCATTGAATTATTTACTTTGTTTGCTCAAGAGCGTGCAAGTACAGGTCGTATTTACCTACAGAACGTTGATCACTGTAATACCCATTCTCCGTTTGAACCAACAGTTGCGCCAATTCGTCAAAGTAACTTATGTTTGGAAATAGCACTGCCAACTAAGCCGATGGAAGATGTAAATGATCCTAACGGTGAGATTGCGCTTTGTACCTTATCAGCTTTTAACTTAGGCGCTATCGATAGTTTAGACGAGTTAGATGAGTTAGCAGATTTAGCAGTACGAGCTCTTGATAGCTTATTAGACTATCAAGATTACCCCGTTCCTGCAGCGTATAACGCAACCATGGGACGTCGTACACTCGGTATAGGTGTTATTAACTACGCTTATTATTTAGCTAAAAATGGTGTTTTCTATTCAAATGGCAGTGCCAACAACTTAACACATAGAACTTTTGAAGCGATTCAATTCTATTTGTTAAAAGCGTCAAACCAATTAGCTATTGAGCAAGGTGCTTGTCCTAAGTTTAACGAAACGCGTTTATCTCAAGGCATTTTACCTATCGATACTTACAAGAAAGAAATCGATAAAATTACTGGTGAAGCATTACACTTAGATTGGGAATCTTTACGCACTAGTATTAAAGAGCACGGCGTTAGAAACTCAACCGTATCAGCATTAATGCCGTCAGAAACTTCATCGCAAATTTCTAATGCGACCAATGGTATTGAGCCACCTCGTGGCTTGATCAGCATCAAAGCCAGTAAAGATGGCGTATTAAAGCAAGTAGTGCCTGAGTATCAACGCTTAAAGGACAACTACGAATTACTGTGGAATATTCCAAGTAATGAGGGTTATTTGCAATTAGTTGGTATAATGCAGAAATTTATTGATCAAACTATTTCAGCTAACACCAACTACGACCCTGCGCGCTTTGAAGGGGGTAAAGTGCCTATCAAGCAAGTGCTAAAAGATATTTTAACAGCATACAAATTAGGCGTTAAGACCATGTATTACCACAACACACGTGATGGTGCAGCTGATAGCCAAGTTGAAATTGAAGATGATAGTTGTGCAGGCGGAGCTTGTAAAATTTAACATCTGCAAAGAGGGAAACAATCAGTTTTCCTCTTTTTTTGCATTATATTGCAAAACTAAAACTTATAACAATTAGTTTACTAACCACTAAAGTGACGAAATATAGCTATCAATAGCAGTATTTCCAGGAGATATAAATGTCGTACACCACGTTTAACCAAACACCTAACAACGCTTTGTTAGAGCCAATGTTTTTGGGAAACAGTGTTAATGTTGCACGATACGATCAACAGCGTTTTATCGCGTTTGAAAAATTGATAGAAAAACAGCTATCTTTTTTTTGGCGGCCAGAGGAGATTGATGTTTCAAAAGATCGTGCTGACTGGCAGAGTTTAACCAACTCTGAAAAACATATTTTTATTTCTAATTTAAAATATCAAACATTACTTGACTCAATGGCTGCTCGCTCTGTGAACGCGGTATTACTACCATTAGTATCATTACCTGAAGTTGAAACTTGGGTTGAGACTTGGGCATTTAGTGAAACCATTCACTCTCGTTCATATACTCACATTCTGCGTAACTTGTTTACTGATCCAAGCGAAGTTTTTGACGATATCATGGTTAACCCTGCGATATTGAAACGCGCTTCAAGCATCGCTAAATATTTTGACGCCGTTATTATCACCACCCAATTATTACAGTCACAAGGGGCTGGTAGCTACGAAGTTGATGGTGAAACTATTGAAGTGAGTGAGCGTAAACTAAAAGAGCGCTTATTCTTAGCCATTTGCTCAGTAAATGCTTTAGAAGCCATTCGTTTCTACGTAAGTTTTGCTTGTTCATTTGCCTTTGCAGAACGTGAATTACTTGAAGGCAATGCAAAAATCATCAAACTAATTGCTCGTGACGAAGCTCTGCACTTAACCGGTACTCAACATATATTGAATAATTGGATGTCAGGCAAAGATGATCCTGAAATGCAAGAAATTGCGACGGAGTTGCGTGAAGAAGGTAAACAAATCTTCATGGATGTAGTTGAACAAGAAAAAGAATGGGCTGATTATTTATTTAAAGATGGCTCAATGATTGGTCTTAATGCTGCCATCTTGAAACAATACATTGAATACACGAGTAATCAACGTATGGCAGCAATCGGGTTTGATGCACCGTTTGATATTAAGAGTAATCCATTACCATGGATGAACGCATACTTAGTGAGTGACAATGTTCAAGTAGCGCCACAAGAAACTGAAATATCAAGCTACCTTGTTGGCCAAGTTGATTCATCAGTATCAAGTGATGACTTTGACGACTTCGATTTATAATCGTTTGTTAGTTATATCAAAAATATGATTATTATTAGTCTATTTAAGTTTTTCGGATAATTTATTATGCCGAAAGATTTAAATAGTGCTGATGAAGAAAAAATTGACTTAGCCAGAAAAGAAAAATCTATCATTAAAATCTCTGTTGCCAACCAAGAAATTATCTACTTAGACTCTCATCGTAACCTATTAGAGTGTCTGGAGTCAGCAGACGTTGAAGTGCATTACCACTGCCGTGATGGCTACTGCGGCGCTTGCCGTGTTGCACTAAAAAGCGGAGAAATAAACTACCCACAAGGCGAGCCACTCGCTTTTATTGGTGATGGTGAAATTCTGCCTTGTTGTTGTATCCCCTGCAACGATATCACCATTGAGGTCGACTAAAGCACGACTCTCCAAGTACCCCTTAGAATTAACTCAACCTCTGAAATTAAGCATAGTTTTTTATACCTATAAATTTTAGTGTTTTTTGTAAAGTTAACTCAATAATCCCCTGACGTATCGCATCCAACTCTCACATAACATACTTCAACCATAGACGGCATAAATACATTTAGAAGTGATGTAAACCATGATCAGTTAGAATAGCTGAACCTGCGGCATTACCTAACTACAGGCAAAACAACGATGAACTGCGGGCTATTTATCACTATTTTAACTATCTGCTAGTTCAAGGTCTTTAAGTTTGCCCAATAACAAGTTACCGGCAACTTGAACAACGTAAGAATAGACTTTAATAGCGCTGCTATAGCATTTTGCTTATTACTAGCTTAGCTTAATGATTCTAGTGCAAAATCGTATAACTAATTAAGCGCATTTAATAATGCCTGAACTGGATGTAAAGTGACTTTATTATCTAAGCGTTTTATTTGGCTACGACAAGAATATCCAGTTACTAATATTTGCTCTGTAGCTAATTCACTTACTTTATTCTTCCAGCTCATGTCGTAAAGTGCTTTAGAGTTATCTAAGTTTACTTTTTCATGACCGTACGTTCCCGCCATTCCGCAGCAACCGACTGAAACATTGGTTAATGACAAACCAAAGTGTGCAAAAATTCCTTTCCATTGCCCTTCACTACCAGGCAATGCCGTTTTCTCAGTACAATGCGCAAAAAGTTTATAAGATATTGATTTCGCTATTTCAGTTTCATTCTCTGCCTTATTTTGATGATCGAGAATAGTAATTAGCCATTCATGGGCAAGCTCTACGCTAAATTTACCTCTGCTATCACCTAATATTTGGCAATACTCATCGCGGTAACATAAAGCTAATGACGCATCTAAGCCAATCATAGGTATGTTTAATTCATGCACCTTGTTAAGAAAATCTGCTGTCGATTTAGCCGTTTTCGCAAATTTTGCTAAGAAACCTTTTACATGCTGTGGCTTACCATTGGGTTTAAACGGCAACAATATTGGCTGAAACCCTAGTTTTTTAACAAGCAACATAAAATCCTCAACTACTTTTGCATCATAAAAGGACGTAAAAGGATCTTGAACGACTAATACACTTTTAGCACGCTCTTGCGAAGTCATTTTATGTAGTTGCGTTAAATCGAAAGTAGCAAATTGATGCTGCTGAGCTCTTTCAGCTAAGGTTGGAATAGATAACAAAGGTGTATCAACATAGCCAATGGTGGCACGAGATAATTTATTATAAATATTCGAGTTTAGAACACTATTTACAAACTTAGGTGCTTTTGCCATTATCGGCGTCATCACTTCAACATTCGCGACTAAATGATCTTTAGCGGGCCTAAAATATCTTGAGTGATAAAGGTTAATAAATCGGGCTCTAAAATCGGGTACATCCACTTTAATTGGACACTGACTTGCGCAAGCTTTACAAGCTAAACACCCTTGCATAGCTTCCATCACTTCATGAGAAAAATCATCATTTTCCTGTGCTGAATTTGAGCTGTTAAAACTGTTTTTTACTTTATCTAGTAAGCGTTTTACTGACCAATGCTGAATATCTTGCTCTAAAGCAAGAATATCTACACCTTTAACCTCGACAAGCCTTAACCACTCTCTCATCAATCCTGCTCTACCTTTCGGGGAATGACGACGGTCACGCGTAACCTTACTTGAAGGACACATAGGACTATTTACGTCATAATTAAAGCATAAGCCGTTGCCATTACAATCAAGCGCCGATTTAAAAGAGTCCTTAACGGTAATTGGGATTTGCCGGTCATAAAAACCGCGTTTTTTATCATCAACGGAAACTAAATTTTCTGTCGATTTATATGGCGTACAAATTTTTCCTGGGTTCATTTTATTTAGTGGGTCAAACGCCGCTTTGATTTTTCTTAATTCGGTAAATAGCGCATCACCAAAAAATTCAGGTCCGTATTCACTACGATAACCTTTGCCATGTTCACCCCACATCAAACCGCCGTATTTAGCGGTTAACGCGACAACTTTATCAGATATTTCTCGCAGTAAAACTTCTTGCTCTGGATCACACATATCTAGTGCAGGTCTTACGTGTAAAACACCGGCATCAACATGGCCAAACATACCGTAATGTAAACCATAACCGTCCAGTAGTTCTCTAAATTCAGCGATAAAGTCAGCCAAGTTTTCTGGTGGCACAGCAGTATCTTCAGCAAACGCTAAAGGCTTTTTGCTGCCTTTGGTGTTCCCCAGTAAACCCACGGCTTTTTTACGCATGGTATAAAGTTTTGCAATGCTGCCTAGATCAGAAGTAACTTGATAACCGATAACCCCCCTACCGTTTGCAATATCTTCATCAAGCACAGCACAAAGGTCGTTTACCTGCTGAGCAACGGCTTCTATACTTTCACCGTTATACTCAACCATATTGATGCCATCCATGACAGCACCTTCAACATCTTGCAACATATCGCTAACTAATTGCCAAACAATATCCTGTTTAGCTAAGTTCAGTACTTTACTGTCAATGGTTTCAACAGAAGTCGCTTTTGCTTTAACTAACGATGGAGAATGACGTAGTGCAGAATCAAAACTGTCATATTTAATATTGATCAGTGTTTTAGCATTGGCGATTGGTGTTAAATTTAGTTTTGCTTCACAAACAAAGGCTAAAGAGCCTTCAGAGCCAGTAATGATGCGGCTTAAATCGACCTGAGTTAAATCAGCGTTAAAAATATTTTCTAAATCATAACCGGTTAAAAAGCGATTTAAACGTGGAAATTTTTCAAGAATAAGTTCGCGGTTATCGCGGCAAGAGCTCAGCACTTGCTGCATTAATTTTGCCACCGTGCTTTCTTGCGTTGCTAATATCTCTGCTTCTGCCATCGACATAGGTGAAGTGATTAACATTTCGCCATTAGCCAATACACTTTCTAGCCCAAGAACATGATCTGAGGTTTTACCGTAAACCAAAGAGCCTTGTCCAGAGGCGTCAGTATTGATCATACCGCCTACTGTCGCTCTATTACTAGTTGATAAATCTGGAGAAAAGAAGAAACCATGAGGCTTAAGATAATCATTAAGTTGGTCTTTAATAACACCGGCTTCAACACGCACCCAGTTTTCTTCTACGTTTATCTCCAATATGCGATTCATGTATTTAGATAAATCAACCACAATACCTGGCGTCAAACTTTGGCCGTTGGTACCTGTTCCTCCACCACGGGCACTAAATTTAATGTCATTAAAGCGTGTTTCAGCGCCAAGTGCAGTGATCAATTGAATGTCTTGCTTACTGCGCGGATGCAGCACTAATTGCGGTAATTGCTGATAAATACTGTTATCTGTGGCGTGTGCTAGTCGCGCGCTATATTGAAAATTAACGTCACCACTAAAACGTTTTGTTGCCAAAACTTTAGCGTACTCTTGATACAACGGGGAAACGAGCTCTTGCGGGGCTAACCTAGGTAACATGAATGAAATTTTCTATTAGCAAATATGGTGCAAACATTATATCACGGCAATGTAACATTTTGCTCTGTTAACAAAAAAAGCCTAAGAACTTTTTTATCATGATAATGATAAAAAGCACCTAGGCTTATTGACGACAAAAATTAGCGATATGGTTAACTATTTTTTGTTATGTTGCTCTGCTAAATATAACCAAGTTGGTAATACGGTATCAGGGTTAAGTGAAAGGCTTTCAATACCTTGTTCAACTAACCATGCGGCGAAATCTTCATGATCTGATGGACCTTGACCACAAATGCCAACATATTTACCACGCGCCTTACAGGCTTTAATGGCCATCTCTAATAACAATTTAATTGCTGGATCACGTTCGTCAAATAAATGAGCAACTAAACCAGAATCACGATCTAACCCTAAGGTTAATTGTGTTAAATCGTTTGAGCCAATAGAGAAGCCATCGAAGTAATCTAAGAATTGGTCAGCAAGTAACGCATTAGACGGTAGTTCACACATCATAATAATGCGTAAGCCATTTTCACCACGTTTTAAGCCATGCTCGGCAAGAATATCAATGACGGCAGCTGCTTCTTCTAACGTACGTACGAATGGGATCATGATTTCGACATGCGTCATGTCCATATCGTTGCGAACACGTTTTATCGCTTCACACTCAAGTGCAAAGCAATCTCTAAAGTCTTTAGAAATATAACGTGATGCTCCACGGTAGCCAATCATCGGATTTTCTTCTTCCGGCTCAAATGCTTCACCGCCAACTAAATTAGCATACTCGTTAGATTTAAAATCTGACATGCGCACAATAACTTTTTCTGGTGCGTATGCAGCTGCTAACGTTGAAATACCTTCAGTTAATTTAGCAATGTAAAACTCGATTGGGCTTTCATAACCGGCGATAATATCTCGAATTTCATCTTGTAAATCAGCAGGCTGATCGTCGAAATTTAATAATGCTTTAGGATGCACACCGATCATTTTATTAATAATAAATTCAAGTCGTGCTAAACCAATACCGGCATGTGGTAAACGAGCAAAAGCAAAAGCTCGGTCTGGGTTACCAACATTCATCATTATTTTTAATGGTAAATCAGGCATTGAATCTACTTCAGACGTTGTTACGGTAAAGTCCAACTTACCTTGATAAATAAAACCAGTATCACCTTCAGCACATGAAACGGTAATTTCATCACCGTTGGCAATTTTACTGGTTGCATCGCCACAACCAACAACGGCTGGAATACCCATTTCACGAGCAATGATAGCTGCGTGACAAGTACGGCCACCACGGTTAGTCACAATCGCAGAAGCACGCTTCATGATAGGCTCCCAATCAGGGTCTGTCATGTCAGTAACTAATACGTCACCCGGTAGAATTTTGTCCATTTCATCTAATGAAGATAAAACTTTCGCTTCACCACTACCAATTTTGTGACCAATTGAGCGACCTTCACAAACAATATCTGCTGTTGCTTGTAATTGAAATTGTTCCATTACATTAGCATTTTCACGACTTTTTACTGTTTCTGGACGTGCTTGTACAATATAAAGCTTACCGTCTAAGCCGTCTTTAGCCCATTCGATATCCATTGCACGGCCGTAATGCTTTTCAATCACTACCGCTTGTTTGGCTAATTCTTCAACTTCATTATCGGTTAAAGAGAAAGTATCTGATTGTGCTTGTTCAATATCAACAATCTCAACCTGTTTGCCGTGTTCTTGAGTGTCAGCGTAAATCATTTTAATTGCTTTACTACCGATATTTCGGCGAACAACCGCTGGCTTACTTTTAGCTAATGTAGGTTTATGAACATAGAATTCATCAGGGTTAACTGCGCCCTGCACGACCATTTCACCTAAACCATAGCTTGAAGTAATAAACACTACATCTTCAAAACCTGATTCTGTATCAATCGAGAACATTACGCCACTAGATGAAATATCGCTACGCACCATACGCTGAATACCAGCAGATAAAGCGACACCGCGATGGTCATAGCCTTGGTGAACACGATAAGAAATAGCACGGTCATTAAATAAAGAAGCAAAAACGTGCTTAATCGCAATCATTACTGCGTCTAAACCACGTACGTTAAGAAAAGTTTCTTGTTGGCCAGCGAAAGAAGCATCTGGCATATCTTCAGCGGTTGCTGATGAACGAACAGCAAAAGAAGCATCATCAGCAAAATTACCCGCTAAGGTTGCATATGCTTGCTCTATAGATTGCTGCATTTCAGGAAGAAATGGCGTATCAATAACCCACTGGCGAATTTTATGTCCACATTCAGCTAAAGCATTAACGTCATCAACATCTAAATCATCTAATAAAATATAGATTTTATCGTTCAGACCGCTTTGTTCGAGAAATTCATTGAAGGCAAACGAAGTAGTAGCAAACCCACCCGGCACCTGTACACCCATATTTGAAAGATTTGAAATCATTTCGCCTAATGATGCATTTTTACCACCTACGCGGTCAACATCATTCATGCCTAAATCTTCATACCAAAGTACATTTTCTTGCACGACAACTTCTCCATTCGCAATAAAAGAATTTAAGAAAAGTATTTTAACGTCTGAGTAACAAAACAAATCTAAAATAACTTTCTTAAATCTTTTATCGAAGGCACCTAACATTTAATAGTAGTTTTCGCGTCGAAGACATTTTACACTGCTAACCTCTAAACTAAAGCACTATTTGAAAGTTTTCATATTTCATTACAGAATAATATTATAGGACTCATTATGCGGGCAGCGTTTTATATATCTGACGGCACGGCCATCACTTCTGAAGTTTTTGGTCATGCCCTGTTATCACTTTTCCCTACAGAATTCGAACACGATACCATTTCATTTGTTGAAACCGAAGAAAAAGCCCTAGAAGCTTGCGCACGCATCAATAAGGCAGCAAAGCGAACCGGTGAGCCACCGTTAGTATTTCATACTTTTGTTAACCCTGAAATACGAGAAATAATAGATGGTTGTGATGGTATAATCTATAATTTTCTTGAACACTTTATCGCCCCGCTTGAGCAACAACTAGACCTTAAAGCCAAACCTAAAGCCCATAGAACACATAGTATTCATGAAAATAGCTATGACTATCGTATTGATGCCGTCAACTACTCACTTGCGAATGATGATGGTTCAAACGTAACTAATTATGAGCATGCTGATGTTATTTTGGTTGGTGTTTCTCGCTCGGGTAAAACACCAACATCACTCTACCTTGCACTACAATATGGTATAAAAGCGGCAAACTATCCGTTTACCGATGATGATATGGACGAATTGAAGTTACCGACATTTCTAAAAATGCATAAAAAGAAAATTTTTGGTTTAACCATAGATGCACAACGTTTAGTTGATATTCGAGACGGCAGAATGGCTAATACAAAATATTCATCGGCACGACAATGTCGTATGGAAGTGCGCGAAGTAGAAAAGCTTTATAAGAAAGAAAAAATTCCTTTTTTAAATACCACAAAGCTTTCGGTCGAGGAAATTACTGCAAAAATATTGTCTAAAACAGGTCTTCAGCGCTATAAGTATTAACTTATGACAAATTAGTTGCAGAAAAAATCAGAAAGCGGTTCACTTAGCTGATTATATTCGTTATGTTAGCGCGATATTATTATTGCGCTGCATATAGATAGATATGCAAGCTAACCAGCATTTGATAGCACATGACCATAAAAACAGATGAATTTAGAACCACGCTAATTGAAAATTTAGTTTCTCCTGCTGAACTTGCCCAGCAAATACCGCTTGACGATGAAACCGCTAGTTTTATTATTAAGAGTCGCAAAGACATCGAAGCGGTTATAAACGGCGAAGACAAGCGTTTGCTCGTTATTATCGGCCCTTGTTCAATACACGACACAGACGCGGCCATAGATTACGCTAAAAAATTAAAAGTATTACATGAAAAGTACGCTGATGAATTACTCATCGTTATGCGTGTCTACTTTGAAAAGCCCCGCACAACCGTAGGCTGGAAAGGTTTAATCAGCGATCCCGATTTAGACAAATCATTTCGTGTTGCCAAAGGCTTAGACTTAGCACGTAATTTATTAATGAAAATTAACAAATTAGGTTTACCAGCGGGCACTGAGTTTTTAGATATGGTAACGGGCCAGTATATTTCTGACTTGATCAGTTGGGGCGCTATTGGCGCGCGTACTACTGAAAGTCAAGTTCACAGAGAACTCGCTTCTGCACTGTCATGCCCTGTTGGTTTTAAAAATGGCACTGATGGTAATATACAAATCGCTGTTGATGCTATTAAGGCATCAAGCGTACCACACGTGCTTTATTCCCCAGATAAAAGCGGTCAAATGTGTATTTATCAAACGCATGGTAACCCCTATGCCCATGTTATTTTACGCGGTGGTAAAGTACCTAATTATCATGCAGATGATGTGCAAGGTATTTGCGCTTCACTTACCAAGGCTAACTTACCTAAAAAGGTTATGATTGACTGTAGCCATGGCAATAGTTTCAAAGATCATAATAAACAGATTAATGTTGCTCGCTCACTTGCTACGCAAATTGAAAATGGCGATGAGTCAATTTTCGGCGTAATGATCGAAAGTTTCTTAGTCGAAGGCAATCAAAAAGTGATACCTGAGCAACCGTTGATATATGGACAAAGTATTACTGATGCTTGCATCAACTTAGATACCAGTGAAGAAGTGCTAAGCGTATTAGCCAAAGCGATTAAATCAAGAATGTAATTAAATATCTACCGTGTTGATAAATTAAGAACAAATAAAAGCCGGTTATCAATTTGATAACCGGCTTTTTTATGTTCAGGAAGAACGGTATGCCACGATCACATGGATGTGAAATAGTGGCGATGTTCAGGAAGAACGGTATGCCACGATAACACGGATGTGAAATAGTGGCGATGTTCAGGGGACTTCTATTAAATTAGGCTTTAAAAGAAGTTAGCTTTAAACTCTACACCCCAAAAGCGAGGTTCATTAACATAACCAGTTAGATTGTTAAAATCGATTGCACCTGTTAGTTGCTCTTCATCGGTAATGTTACGACCAAATAAAGCTACTTCATATTCAGCGTCATCACCGAACCACTCGTAACCTACCCGTACGCCACCTTCTAACAATGCATCACCTTTAAATTCAGTAGATTCATACAAGAAGAAGTTAACTTCACTACGGTAAGACCAATCGGTATAGAAATATAGCTCGCCGTCTGCAACTTCTTTAGTCCAACGCGCACTAATATTACTGATCCACTCAGGTGATTGTGGTAATGAATTACCATCAATAATTGCTAAACCGTCTGCATTTAACGGGTCTGTGACGGTACAACCACCACCACAGCCGGGTACTGCGACACTGCTATCTTTTAATTCAGTGTGGTTATAGCTCACACTAGCAGCAATAACAAAATCAGCCGTTAGAAAGTACTCTGAATCCAATTCAAAACCATAGCCGACTGATTTATCTGCATTCAATAGGCTAGCAACGTTACCGGTGCCACCAACAGCAGTGAGCTGCTGATCTTTAACTTCGTAATAGTATACTGAACCGTCTACACGCGCTGTATTTTCTAAAAATACAGATTTAAATCCTGTTTCTACTGAATCTACAGTTTCTGAATCAGCTGTGGTTGAGTTTGCAGAGAATAGTAAGCTACGACCTTGAATACTTGGGGCGCGGTAACCACGAGCTATACGAGCATAAATATTTGTTTCATCATTCAATTTATATGATGCACTTAAGTCACCGCTAACTTGTGAATCTTCAACATCATTACTTTCAGTAAAACCCGGTGCGCCAAATGGTGATTGAACTAATTCTCCGTCCCATTTTCGTTCGTCATCTGAGTAACGTAAACCACCATTGATGCTTAATTCTTCTGATACTTGATAATCAAGTGAAGCAAATACTGCCCAAGCAGTCGTCTCCATATTTTGAATAGCTAGGCCATTTGGTGCGCCATTAGCCAAAGTATCAAAGCTTAAGTTATTGATGGTTAGGTCTTCATCGAATAAAAAGAAACCAAATTGATAATCAAAATCACCTAGATCATTGCTAGCAATGCGTATTTCTTGAGTTGATTGTTTGTGGTCTGGCATTTTTGCGCCAGTCTCTGAAGGGAATGGTATAAAACCTGGCCCCATGTAATCTGGCAAAAATGCTGCACCATAACCGCCATCTATGTCACCTACTGAAAACATTTCAGCAGACTCATGACCTGTGATTGACGTTAATGTATGGCTGCCAAAATCATATTCAATTTTTAAACTCGCACCCTTCATATCAACTGTTTGGTTGTTACGACTGGCAGCATCATGAAATACTGTTTCACGATCAAAATCATCAACTAAATCATTTGTGCCTGGCTTGATAATATTAGCCCTAAAAACACGAGCATCTGCTTCTGCATCTCTAAAATGATAGTTAAACAACGCTGAAAAATCGTCATTTGGTTCCCATAACAATTGCAAACGAGCAGCAGTTTCGCCATAGCCACCTAATTGATCATTTTGCTCAAAGCCGGGAGCTTTATTATCAATCCAGTCATCACGGTCTTGCTGTAATAATGAAAAACGAGCAGATAAGGTATCAGTTAAACCACCACCAACAGCCAGACGAAAATCTGTAGAGCCAAAACTGCCGTATGAGCCAGAAACTGTTGCGTCAAAATCTTGTGTTGGCTTTTTAGACTGCACCTTGACAATACCTGCCGGTGTATTACGACCAAACAAAGTACCTTGTGGACCACGCAAAACTTCTACGCGCTCAATATCAAACATTGGCATGCCTTTCGTTAAGGCATTTTCTAGTACGACATCATCATAGATAAGAGAAACAGGTTGTGATGCTAATAGATCGAAATCTGTATTGCCTAAACCACGAATGTAAAAGCGCGGGAAGGTACGGCCAAAAGAGGATTCGATTAGCAAGCTTGGTACTTTAGCAGACAAAGATCTGACATCCATGCCTGAAGAGCCCAATACTTCCAATTTTTTAGGGGTTAACGCTGAAACTGAAATAGGTACATCTTTAACGTTTTCTGTACGTTTACGTGCCGTAACTTCGATAACTTCGATGCCAACAACTTTATCAGCATTCTCTTGCGCAATTGCCGAGCCAGAAACGCTAGCAACAGACGCAAAAATAGCCGCGTTTACACAAAGTGCAAGCGACGTTTTTTTAAAAACATTCATTAAGTACTCTCCCAAGAACTGTTTATGTTTTGTGTGGAAACTTTTGCTACTTAAATTGCGCACAAGATTGTGCACAATTTTTCATCAAATATTCAACTTCCTATAAGTCAAGATCGGCGAGAAAGCTTTTGCCATAAGGCATCTTGTTTAATTTAAACAAATCTGCAATCGTCTGACCTATATCTGCAAAGGTATTTCTTTCGCCAATATTAACAGATCGTATCTGCTTATGAAATGTTACAACCGGAACATATTCACGTGTATGATCATTGCCATGCCAAGTAGGGTCACATCCATGATCCGCGGTTAAAAATAATACATCGTCATCATTCATCACCGCAGTAACTTCAGCTAAGCGCTCATCGAAGTTTTCTAATGCTAAAGCAAAGCCAATAGGGTCACGACGATGGCCATAATCTTGATCAAAATTGACTAAGTTAGTAAATATTAAACTATTATCTTGTGCGGTATGAATATGTGCAATTGTGGCATCTACTAAAGCATCAATACCCGTAGCTTTAGTTTTTTCACTAATCCCTTGATGAGCATATATATCGGCAATTTTACCAATACTAATAACATGACCACCAGCTTGGGTTAATGCATCTAATACCGTCGGCGCTGGAGGCAAAATAGAATAATCTCGACGATTTCCCGTTCGCTCAAAGTCTTCCGGGCTTTCACCTACAAAAGGCCTAGCAATAACACGGCCTATATTCATATCGCTAAGTAATTCACGTACGGTTTCACAATATTTATATAAGTTATCTAAACCAAAATGTTCTTCATGGGCTGCAATTTGAAAAACACTATCAGCAGACGTGTAACAAATAGGTAAGCCTGTTTTAATGTGTTCTTGGCCTAAACTATTGATAATGTCAGTGCCTGAAGCATGACAATCACCTAAAATTCCGTCAAAACCTGTTTTTTTATTAATTTTTTCTACCAGCTCAACTGGAAATGCCTTTCCGCCTTTAGGAAAATAACCCCAATCGAATAATACTGGCACGCCCATCATTTCCCAATGACCGCTTGGAGTATCTTTCCCTGTGCTAATTTCTGCAGCATAGCCATAAGCACCTTGTTCTGGCTTTTGCTCTACAATAGGAAAGCTACCCTTGCCCGCCTCAAAAGCAGCTTGAACTAAACCCATTTTTGCAAGGTTAGGCAGGTTAATTGCGCGTTTTTCTTGCTGGTAGAATGCTTTAGACAAGTTGGCAAAAGTATTGGCTGTAACATCACCAAAATCTGCAGCATCAGGCGCATGCCCAATACCAAAACCGTCGATTACTAAAACTATTGCTCTTGCCATGATACTTTCCCATATTTTTATAAATGCATTTTAACAAACTTTTTTGAATTTTCCTCGATATACTCGATAAAATTCATGACCAATTGGTCAACATGTGATACTTTACCAAGCAATAAATTATAGACAACTGATATTTTGTAAATATTTAACATTTCCTTAAAGTGGTTAAGGTGAAAGTTATTAATTTCAGTATAATTGTTCCATAATATGACGTGATACTTTGGCGAGCTAAAGTATCACGTTCAATAACCCTAAATATTAACCACACATTTTAAGGCTCTTTGTTTTGCAAACCAATAAACCGACAATTATTGCGGTAACTGGTGCGTCAGCATCCGGAAAATCCCTTTTTGCGCAAACTATTTACGATGAACTTCTTCCTGAACTTGGCCCTGGCGGCATTTCTATAATCAAAGAAGATTCCTACTATAAAAGCCAATCTCACCTTTCGATGGAGGATCGGGTTAAGACTAATTACGATCACCCTAGTGCATTTGAGCATAGTTTATTAACCGAACATTTGAGCGCCCTTAGTAGTGGCGATAGTGTGGATATACCGACTTATTGCTATAAAACACATACTCGTTTAGAGGAAACATTACATTTATCATCAACATCAATAATTCTAGTTGAAGGTATTTTATTGTTTTCAAACGAAGAGTTACGCAATAAATTCGATATTAAAATTTATATTGATACACCACTAGATATTTGTTTAGTTCGCCGTATAAGTCGCGATACAGTTGAGCGTTCACGTAGCATTGAATCGATTACACAGCAGTACTTAACAACAGTCCGCCCTATGTATCATCAATATATTGAACCCAATAAGCCGTTTGCTGATGTTGTGGTAACACGCGGTGGTAAAAATAGAATGGCTATTGAAATGCTAAAAGCAAAAATTCGTCAAATAATGCAAAGAAAATAATAATACTTTTAAGCGAAAGAACTTTAAAAATATAATAACGATAACAAAGTGAATTATGAGGTAAGTATGGATTTAAGTGCACTTCGAGGCGTCATGGGCATTATTGCCCTATTGGTTATTGCCTTCTTATTGTCAAAAGATCGTAAAGCAATTAATTGGCGTACCGTTGGATTTGCATTTTCTTTGCAAATTTTACTTGGAGCCTTTGTACTTTATGTGCCATTTGGCAAAGATGTTTTAGGTTCGGTAACCAATGGCGTTCAACAAGTTATTGACAGTGCTAAAGCCGGAATAAACTTTTTGTTTGGTGGTTTAGGCACTGATGCAATGTTTAGCAACGGAGTTGGCTTTGTTTTCGCTGTTCGCGTACTGCCAGTCATTATCTTTTTCTCTTCACTTATTGCTGTCCTTTACTATTTAGGCATTATGCAATGGGTAGTTAAAATTATCGGTGGTGGTTTACAGAAACTATTAAAAACCTCAAAACCAGAATCATTGTCAGCAACAGCCAATATTTTTGTTGGTCAAACGGAAGCGCCACTCGTTATTCGTCCCTATATTGCTAGAATGAGTCAATCAGAATTATTCGCCATTATGGTTGGCGGTTTAGCTTCGGTTGCAGGTTCAATACTTGCTGGTTACGCTGGTTTAGGCGTGAAGCTTGAATACCTTATTGCCGCGTCGTTTATGGCAGCACCTGGCGGCTTATTAATGGCAAAGTTATTAATTCCAGAAACCGAAGAAATTAATGATGACTACAGTGATGTTGAAATGGCTCAAGAAGGTGAAAAACCGGCCAACGTTATTGATGCAGCAGCCTCTGGCGCTGCTTCAGGTTTAAAGCTTGCAGTCAATGTTGGCGCTATGTTACTCGCTTTTATTGCGATAATTGCCCTACTAAACTCCATGGTATCTGGTTTTGGTAATTTATTAGGCTTTGAAGGCATTACCATTGAATGGATGCTTGGCTATATTTTCGCGCCATTCGCTTTTCTAATCGGCGTTCCTTTTGAGGAAATGCTACAAGCGGGCAGCTTTATTGGTCAAAAAGTTGTGGTAAATGAGTTTTTTGCTTACGTAAACTTTGTTGAAATTAAAGATACTTTATCACCTGTAACACAGGCCATTATCACTTTCGCGTTATGTGGTTTTGCTAACTTATCTTCTATTGCCATTTTATTAGGCGGAATCGGTTCTATGGCACCAAATCGTCGTCCTGACATTGCACGCTTAGGCATGAAAGCTATGTTAGCAGCAACAATGGCAAACTTAATGAGTGCTGCTATTGCTGGTGTATTTGTTAGCTTGTAAACCAGCTAACAGCCATTAAAACAACGATAGCCCACTCAAATTGATTGGGCTATTTTTTAAAATCTACTTTTATTAATACGAGGCTTATCATGAGTACAATAGAAACCTATGCGCAACGCGCGCTTGAAATGATGGACTTAACCAGTTTAACCGATAGTGAAAGTGCGGCAGATATTATTGCGCTTTGCCAAAATGCAAAGTCACCTAAAGGTAACACCGCTGCTATTTGTATCTTCCCTCGTTTTATTCCTTTAGCTAAGAAAACATTAGTTAGCCAAGGTACACCAGAAGTAAAAATAGCCACAGTAACAAACTTTCCTCACGGTAACGACGATTTAGAAATTGCGGTAGCAGAAACAAAAGCTGCTGTTGCTTACGGCGCTGATGAAGTAGACGTAGTATTTCCATATCAAGCATTAATCAATGGTAATGAGAGTATCGGTTTTGAATTGGTTAAAGCTTGTAAGCTTGCTTGTCCGAAACACGTAAAATTAAAAGTTATTATTGAAAGCGGCGAATTAAAAACTGATGCATTAATTACCCAAGCGAGTGAGATTTCTATCGCAGCAGGTGCTGACTTTATCAAAACATCAACGGGTAAAGTAACAGTGAATGCGACTCCTGAAACTGCTAGATTAATGTTAACTGTTATCAAAAACAACAACACCGATGTTGGTTTTAAACCAGCAGGTGGCGTTAAAAATGCTGAAGATGCTGCGGTATATTTAGACTTGGCAAGTGAAATTTTAGGTACTGATTGGGCGAATAAAAATAACTTTAGATTTGGTGCAAGTAGCTTGTTAACTAATTTACTTAACACCTTAGGTGCAAGTGATAAAACAGCAGATCCGGCAAGTTACTAAGCTATATATTCAGAAAAATATACCCATAAAATAATAATAAGGTTTTATAAAGCATGGCACAGTTATACTTTTACTATTCAACGATGAATGCCGGTAAATCTACCCATTTATTACAGTCTTCTTATAACTACCGTGAGCGTGACTTAAATACCTTATTATTTACTGCAAAAATCGATGACAGATTTGCTGAAGGTAAAGTATCATCGAGACTAGGTATTCATGCCGATGCACAATTATTTGATGAAGAGACAAATGTATTTCATCAAGTTAAAACGCATATTGAAAGAAATAAACTGGCTTGTATATTAATTGATGAAGCACAATTTTTAACTAAACAGCAAGTTAAAGAGCTTACTGATATTGTTGATGAACTTAAGATACCAGTTTTGGCTTACGGTATACGTACCGATTTTCTTGGAGAAACCTTTGGTGGTAGTGCTGCCCTTCTTGCTTGGGCTGATAAGCTTGTTGAGCTAAAAACTATTTGCCATTGCGGTAAGAAAGCCAATTTTGTTATTCGTTGTGACGCTGATGGTAATGCAGTTAAAGGCGGTGAACAAATCGAAGTCGGTGGTAACGAGCGCTATGAATCACTTTGTAGACGTCACTTTAAAGCACTCGTTTGGTAAAACTAGCTTCGCTTTAGCAAAGTTCAGCTACACCCAAGCCACTTGGAAATGCTGTTTGGGTATACATATTGTTAAAAAGGGATGACATCAGTCATCCCTTTTTATTTATCTTCTTTATTCGCTAGCTTGTTATACAACTCTACCAAGAAATTTAAGTGCTACAGCGAACACCTAATATTGCTAACTCACTAAACGAATAAAGAGGAATTAGGCTGTTATCGTTTGATAGATAACAGGTTGTTCTTCTACTGGCTGGCTGTTAATCGCCAAAGCAGCAAGGTATTGTTCACTGGCTAATTTTGCTGAATCTTCATCTCTAGCGTGTAATCTTGCAACTACATCACCACGATTCACTAATGTACCAATGGGTAGTATTCTATCAAAACCGACACTGTGATCGATTTTTTGACCGTTAGCGGTACGACCGCCTTTCAAGCCAACAACAGACATACCAATATCGCGAGTTTGCATTCCAACAATATAACCATGGTCTGGTGCAATCACATCAACAATTACGTTAGCGCGTTGCATAGCAGCCCATGGGTCTTCCATAAAGTCACTTGGGCCACCTAGTGCATGTATCATTTTACCAAAAATTTCTGCCGCTTCGCCAGAAGCTAACACAGCATCAATTTTTTTCATCGCTACAGTTTCATTTTCCGCAACTTTTGCACTGACTAGCATAGCCTTTGCCAGCGAAACAACAACAGCATGTAAACGTGGCTCACGTAAAGTACCATTTAAATATTTTACTGTTTCTGCCATCTCTAAGGCATTACCAGCAGTAGCACCTAATACCTGATTCATGTCAGTAATAATTGCTTGTGTTGGAACACCTGAGCCATTGGCAACATTAACAATACTTTGCGCTAACGCTCTTGCATCATCAATGTTTGACATCATGGCACCATTGCCGACTTTAACATCCATCACTAAAGAATCTAAGCCCGCAGCTAACTTCTTTGACAATATCGACGCTGTGATCAAAGGAATTGATTCAACCGTTGCCGTAATGTCACGTATACCATATAGGCGTTTATCCGCGGGAGCCAAGTTATCTGTTTGTGAAATAATCGCAACACCTAGGTCTTTAACTATACGTTTAAAATCACCAATACTTGGTTGAACATTAAAACCAGCAATACTTTCTAATTTATCCGAAGTACCGCCAGTATGCCCTAAACCACGGCCTGAAATCATCGGCACATAAGCACCACAAGCAGCAACAATAGCTGCAAGCATAAAGCTGACTTTATCACCAACACCACCTGTTGAATGCTTATCAACAATTGGACCATCTAACTCAGGCCAACTTAATACGTCACCGGAGTTTTTCATTGCTGAAGTGAAGTCAATAATCTCAGAGGTTTGCATCCCCTTTTGAAATATTGCCATTGCCATTGAACCAACTTGAGCATCATTAAAATTCTTTGTTACTAAACCATCGACAAAGTATTGTATTTGTTCTTGGGAGAGTGAACCACCGTTACGTTTGGTGCGAATAATTTCTTGTGGTAGTAACATTAATTTTTATCCTTATCGTTCAAGTAAGTCTTTTGGCGTAAAGGCGTCAGGCAATAATTCGCTAACAGTCCATTCCTTAGTATCATTATTATGATTAACAGCTTTAACAAGTGCATCTGGCGCTAAAAATTCTGCAATCACTTGTCGACATGCGCCACACGGTGGGGTTAATTTTTCTTGATTGGTATAAATAACAATTGCGGAAAACTCTTGCTCACCGGCAATAACACCTTGCGCCAAACAATTACGCTCTGCACAGACGGTTAAACCATAGGAAGCATTTTCAACGTTACAGCCCTTTACAACGTTACCACTTGCTGTTAATGCAGCGGCGCCTACGTGAAAATTACTATAAGGGGCGTAAGCTTTAGCAAAACCATCTTTCGCTGCTTCAACAAGTTCGGTTATTTTATTATTTTCAATCTTTGACATTATTAAACCCTTTAACTGACCAAATGGTCAACTTATGCATATCCTAATGAATTAGTGTTACAAATGCAACCTAAGAATTATAAACACGCTAGTTTATAATTCTTAAGAAACCAATATATTCCAAGCGCTCAAAAAAAAAGCCAACATTAAATGTTGGCTTTTTGGGTACTTATTAACTTATTTAGAACTTGTAGCTAACACCTACTTTTACGCGCCATGTTGAATCAGCTGCATAAAATTTATCAGTACTAGTTGTAGGATCTGCATACTGATATTTTCTCGTTTCTGGGTCAATAGTAAATTCTACCAACTCAGACGTGCCAAAATCATTTCCGTAAACTTTACCCTTACTGTGGTCAATCATGTTAAGGAAGTTATCAACGGTAAAATAAACAACTGCTTTATGATCTTGAGAAAACCCAGGAATTTCTTGACGAACACTCAAATCAAGTGTAGTTACCCAAGGTGTGGTTATCACGCCTTTAGGTAAATAACCACCTGCATATCTATCTAAACCAAGTGCGTTAATATTGTTGTAGAAATCAATTCTATCTTGCTCAGATGCAAACGTAACATTTTGATCATCTTGCGTTGGTATATAAGGTAAGAATGAATCATTAGTTGTACCAGGGCTCAATAAACCGTATGGGTCGCTTAAGCCACCTTCACGATTTCCGTCAGCGAAATAGGTTACTGGACGGCCAGAGCGACGTTCAAAGAACATATTAATACTGGTTTTATAACCGGCAAAAAATTCTTTTTCATAACCGAGGTTTACTACAAATCTATGCTCTGTTTCATAACTAGAACGACCTACTAGCGCTTCATTACGGTTAATTGTTGGATTAAAACCGTAGTTACTACTCGCTGTTGAACTACCACTTGCATGAGAGTCTGTGATGTCTTGATTAGTATATGACGTAGTCATACTTACACCACTATCCCAGTTTTTGCTTAATACTAAACTTAATACTTTTGAACGTCCGTCACTATCAGCATTCGTTAGCATTAAATCTTTTGTGCGGCCAGTTGGGTCATCATAAATTATTCTGCCGCCATCTGCGGTAGTGCCATCTTCATTGCCTGTTAGTGTTACATCTTTCCAAAACGCAGTATTTTCAGCTTTCTTATATAAATACTCTGCACTAAAGAAATAGTCATTGCCTAACATTGGGATATCAAAGCGATAATCCATAGCAATTTGGTAACGCCAATCAGATGGGATCTCAAAGTTTGGATCGCTAAAGTTAGTACCAGTAAATTCGGTAGAATTAGCTACGGCATCCATATCTTCTTGGCGTGGACCAGAAATATCAGTATTTTCAAATGCGCCATTCAAAAATACGTCACCAATACCAACACCTGGATTAGAATAAGCATTTGAAATCCAAACAGTAGGTTGTCCGCCAGCGAAACGACCGAAACCACCTCGGATAACTAATTCATCAGTTGCATCCCAGTTAAAGCCAAAACGCGGTAATACAATATCTAAACCATCAAGGTTTTCAGTATTATTATAACCCGTACGGTCATACATTTGTTCATTAAACTTAGGCTTATCATCAGAAGATAGGCGTTCGTAACGAATACCAAAGTTCAATGTTAGCTCATCGGAAAATGCCCATTCATCTTGAATATAAAGTGAATGTTCATCACGGACAAATTCAGCAGCTGCATCATTTGGGTTTAAACTAGTTGCATTTTTATAAATAATACGTTCAGCAATTTTATTTTCAAAATCTTCAATACTACCAAATACGTAATCACCTTTGGTATTTTGTAAGAATAAGTTAAAAATATCCAAACGTTTAAATTGATAACCTGCGGTAATACTATGATCACCTACTAAATAATCTGCATCAAATGCAGTGATAAAGGTTTTCTTATGCAAATCATTTGAATGACGAGAGTGATCAGCACCGATCGCAATATCGCCTGACTCAGCTTTAATCACGGTATCAGAGAAGTTACCTAACGATGCTTGTGTCGTTGGGTTATCTAAGTAAGTCATACTAAATTGCGTTGATAAATCATCATTCCAATCAGAATAAACTTTAAACGCATAGTTATTTAATTCTTCAGTACGGTTGTACCAGTGAGATGAAAGTCTCAGCTCTCGACCACTAGTTGACTGGTTGCGAGTACTATTACCTTTAGAAAACTGATATGTAAATGCTGCACGATGATCATCGTTAATATTCCAATCTAGCTTCAACAATATTTTTTCATCATCAACTGTCGGCGCAGAATTCCAGTCACCGGCATCAAGGCCATAAACTTCTTGAGCTATTCTCTGTACAGCAGCAACGTCAGCTGAATTAGCATTTGCACCGTTGACAACATTTGCATCACTTGGACCCCACTCTACAGGAGATGTAGCATCATAGTACTCATAAGATGCAAAGAAAAATAGTTCATCTTCAATGATTGCGCCACCTAAAGTGCCGCCAAATGTTGTTTCATCAAACTCTAAAGTTTGCTTGTTGCCATCATCATTAGGCTTTCCAGCTAGGCCATCATTCTGTGTTTCATAGAAAAATGAACCTGATAATTCATTGGTACCAGATTTAGTAACAGCGTTTATTTTTGCACCTTGGAATCCGCTATCTTTTGCATTAAATGGCGTAACATCAATTGTTACCTGCTCAATAGCATCAAGAGAAATTGGAGAGCGTGTTGTTGGGTAACCATTAGCATTCAAACCAAAATCATCATTTTGCCCAATACCATCAACACTGATGCTGTTGAAGCGAGGGTTTGTACCTGCAACACTCAATTGGCCATTTACAGGAGAAAGAACCGCTAAAGGATTATTACGAACAATATCTTTAATATCACGATCAAAGCTTGGAGAGTTAGTAATATCTTCAGAGCCAAAATAACTATTGCTACCGATATTACCTTGTAAAATACGACTGCCTGTTACTGAAATTCTCTCAATAGCTTCTTTAGGATCAAGTTGCACATTTAATTTAAATGTATTACCCAATGTTAAATAAACATCATTGTAAGTGTTCGCGCCGTCTTTGCCAGTGACCGTGACTTTGTAAGGGCCACCTACACGCAAACCACGACTAGAAAAAGCACCAGAATCGTTTGTCGTTGTTATTGTTTTTCTGCCAGACGGTAAATGTACTATTTCAACTTTAGCATTTACTGAGCTTTCACCCGCCGGATTTAAGATGCTACCTCGTATAGCTGAAGAGGTATCATCAGCCATAGCTGATGCAGACAAACCAAGCGCAATTACAACTGCGCCGGCGATATTAGAGAGACGATGATTTTTCATCATTTAGTTCCTTGGTAGAAGTTTATTTATGTTTTATAAATTGTTTAATTTTAGTTTCACTTAATTACTTTTAATCTAGTTATTATTTTTTTAAGTGTATTTCAGCGGAAATTAGACCAGAATTTTATTACATTTTCATTACAAACTTTTACAGCCTTGATTTTATCAAGTTCTGTTTTTTATCAAAATAAAACAACCAAACAAAAACAACACAACATAATCAAATAAAAACAAAGACTTAAATTAAAACGTCAAATAATTATAAAAAATCAATATAACATTATGTGCTTCATATATAGATAACTATAACAAAAAATCATTAAAACAAACCATTTGGTCAGGATAAAACCTTGTATGCTTCAATGGCCTTTTTTAAAGGTCTATAAAAAAACAATTTTATTAACCAAGTACACATACTTAATAAAAATGGCTGTATAGATTACAATAGCAACATAGAAAATGTATTAAAACAGTGTCTTATACCGAAAATTGACTTAAACTCGCCATTTTAGGACGAACAAGAAATGATTTTTTGGATATAAAATAGGTTTTTATTCGAAAAATTGATTAGAATCGAAATTCTAAATATTACTACTAAGACTAAAATATAGTACGTTCAATAAATGTAACATTAGTGTAATAGAATAAAACCAAATAGAAATAAAAATGAAAGGTTATTAGTGTGAGTAACAATACAACAAATGATAAACAAGGAAGCATCAGAGTGCGTAGTGAAGCCGTCATTTTAGCGGCTGCTCAAAAAGAATTTATTCTGCAAGGTTATAAAGGTGCTACCGTACAGTCTATAGCTGACTCAGCCGGTTTGCCAAAAGCCAATGTGCTTTATTATTTTAAAAATAAAGAAAATATTTATCATGCTGTGCTGCAATTAACGTTAGACACTTGGGATCAAGGCATTGGCGACATCGATAGTAGCGACGGTCCAGTTGTAGCTATTGAAAAGTTTATTGCAGCTAAAGTAAAAATGTCTTTTGAACATCCACAAGCTTCCAAAATTTATGCGTTAGAAATTATTCAAGGGGCATTACATTTAAAAGAGTTTGCCCGCACTTATTTACGACAATGGGTACGAGAAAAAGCAAAACTATTCCAAGTATGGATCGATAATGGCGAAATGGTGAATGTTGATCCCGTTAAATTAATATTTCTTATATGGTCTTCTACTCAACATTACGCTGATTTTGAACAACAAATATTAACCATAATGAACCGTGCTGATTATGAAGAAGATGATGTTACGCAAGTAACCGATTTTTTAACGGATTTCATTTTACGTGGCTGCGGCCTAAAATAACTACGGTTTAAAATAAGGAAAACACGTGCGATTGTTCACCACGCTTTTTGTAAGCACATTTGTAACAACTCTATTATTAACATCTGGATGCAATATGGCGAGTTCAAAAACTTCAATTCCATCGAAACTCCGTATTGCGACATTTAATGTCAGTATGGAAGCGCTTAACTACTTACCTGCTGAGCAAAACCAGAATACAAAAGTGACAGGTGATGAATTAGCACTGGCATTAAAAAGTAATCGTCAACAAATAAAAAATATTGCGGAAATCATTCAACGAGTAAACCCTGATATTATATTATTGAATGAATTTGATCGTTCTGATAACTCGCACCAATCATTAAAGCATTTTATCAAAAATTATTTGAATAAATCTCAAAATGGCAACACAGCTGTCAACTATCCATACTTTTATCAAGGGCCGGTTAATACCGGTGTTCCAACAAAGTACGACTTAAACAATGATAACAAAGCAGGCACTTTGCCAAATGATGCTTATGGCTTTGGCCATTTTCCTGGTCATTTTGCTATGGCATTGCTATCTAAATATCCTATCGATGAAGAAAAGATCAGAACCTTCCAGTTATTTAAGTGGCAAGATATGCCTAATGCGTTAGTGCCTGTTGATCCTGAAACAAGCAAGCCGTGGTATAGTGAAAATGCATGGAATAATTTTCGTTTATCTTCAAAGTCACATTGGGATATCCCCGTTAACATTAATGGCAATGAACTCCATGTTTTAGCTAGTCACCCTACACCGCCAGTGTTTGATGGCCCTGAAGATAGAAATGGCAAACGAAATTTTGATGAGCTGCGCTTCTGGATAGATTACTTAACACCAAGCGCTGCCAGCTACATTTATGATGATAACAAACAACATGGTGGTTTAGCACAAGATCAAGCCTTTGTTATTCTTGGCGATTTAAATGCCGATGCTATCGACGGCAACGCGATTAAATCTGGAATTCATCGTTTAACACATCACCCACGTGTTATTGATCCGCTGCCAGAAAGTGAAGGTGGAAAATATCATAGAATAGACAACCCGAATGCAAAAAATCATACCGCGTTTTGGGGTATGCGAGCCGATTACGTTTTACCTGCTAAAGCACAAATGTCAGTACTCGACTCAGGCATATTTTGGCCAAAAGTTGATGAAGATGAGTTTCGTTTAATCAAAAATCGTGCAGCGTCATCTGACCATCGCTTAGTATGGGTTGATGTTGAGTTGAAAAGTAAATAGTCACCATTTTCCAATTTGTAGAGCCTATTAAGCACTCGTCAGTGAAAGGCGCTATTAAATATTAATTTTACCGGACAAAAAAAGATGAAAAAATTCGTTCCTAGTATATTAGCCAGCATGATGGTCATGTCATGTAGTCAACTATCAACTAACGATAGCAATGAATTAATCGCAAAAGATAATACACCTAAAAACATTATTATGATCGTCGGCGATGGCATGGGACCAGCCTATACAACGGCCTACCGCTATTTTCATGACGACCCGACAACAGCCCAAGTAGAGCAAACAGTTTTTGATCGTCACTTAGTCGGTAGCGCTAGTACGTACCCAGCAAGAGTATCTGGGTATGTCACTGATTCAGCAGCTGGTGCAACTGCACTGGCAACCGCAACTAAATCATATAATGGTGCTATCGGTGTTGATGTCGATAAAAAGCCGGTTGAATCTGTGCTTGTATGGGCAAAAAAGCAAGGCAAAAAAACAGGTATGGTGGTTACATCACAAATTAACCATGCAACGCCAGCATCATATTTAGCTCACAACGAAAGTAGACATAATTACAATCAAATTGCTGATAACTTTTTAGCTGCACACGACAATATCGACGTTATGTTAGGTGGCGGTTGGCAGTACTTTATTCGTGAAGATAAAAACCTTGTTGAAGAGTTCAAAACACAAGGCTTTAACTATGTTGACAATTACAACCAGCTAACACAGTTACCACCTGGTGAAAAAGTATTAGGCTTATTTGCCGATAGCGGCTTACCTTGGGCGTTAGATGATAGTAATAAGCATCGACTATCTACAATGACTAAAGCAGCTGTTAGCCAGTTAGAAAACAAAAATGGCTTTTTTATGTTGGTTGAAGCGAGTCAAATTGACTGGGGTGGTCATGGTAATGATATTGCAGCTGCAATGGCGGAAATGGACGATTTAGCTAAAACATTAGAATTTTTAGAAGGTTATGTTAAAGAGAATCCTGATACCTTAGTAGTATTAACCGCTGATCATAGCACTGGTGGTTTCACGCTCGGCAGAGACGGTGACTATTTATGGCAACCTGATGTACTAAGAACGATGACTATGTCGCCTTCAGCGATTGCTAAAAACTTAACTAAAAACTCAATAACAATTTCATATGTTAATGAAATGCTGAATTTTACTATCACTGACAGCGAGCTTGAAGCGTTGAAAAAAAATAAAGCATCTGCGCAAAAATTATTAGCTGAGTTTAAACAATCAACTAAAAAGAAAGGTAAGAAAGCACCTTCGGTTGAAAAAGCCTTACATATGAATATCAATCACATCATAGATCAACGTACCGTGACAGGTTGGACAACATTTGGTCATACCGCCGTTGACGTACCTGTTTTTGCTATCGGTAAACAAAAAGAATTATTTCAAGGTTTAAGTGATAACACCGAAATTGCTGACAAAATATTTTATTTATTAGGTAAAAGTTAATAGCCGTTCGCACCTAAAAAACACAATAAAACGCCAAATAAGACTTCATTATTCGGCGTTTTTCGTTTATTGAATATTAACTCACCACAAGACTAATCTAGTACTTCGTTAAAGCGCTGAAAACCTTGCTCAAGATCGTTAATGAGATCACCTACATTTTCTAAACCAACATGCAAACGTATAAGAGGGAATTGATACGACCACTGCGTTGCCGAGCGCATATTATTAACATTAGCAATACCAAGAATTAAGCTTTCAAAGCCGCCCCATGAATAGCCCATTTTAAAATGATCCATACCATCCAAAAATGCCGTTAACGCCGCGGAATTGCCTCTATTCAAAACAAAAGAGAACAAACCATTTGAACCGGTAAAGTCACGTTCGAAGACTTCATGTCCAGGGCAAGAAGGTAATGCGGGATGAAGGATAGTTTCCACTTCTGGTCGTGTAGACAACCATTGTGCAACTTTCAATGCACTCGTTTGATGTTGCTGTAAACGCACACTCAAGGTTCTGATACCGCGCATGGCTAGATACAAATCATCTGGTGAAGTGCACTGCCCCATAATGTAACTACTTTCTCGTAATTGCGGCCAATATTTTTCTGTTGCTGTTGCAGTACCTAGCATCACATCCGAATGACCAACAATATATTTAGTCGCTGCTTGAATAGAAACATCAACCCCATGATCAAAAGGCTGGAAATTCACGCCTGCTGACCAAGTATTATCTAACATCACAACACAATCATGATTATGTGCTACTTCTGCAATTGCAGGTACATCTTGAACTTCCATGGTAATTGAGCCCGGAGATTCAAGAAAAATCACTCGAGTATTTGACTGAATTAACGCTTCAATACCACGACCAATAAGTGGGTCGTAATAAGTTGTTTCTATGCCTAACTTAGCCAGTATTTTGTCACAATAATCTCGTGTCGGCTCATACGCGGTATCAACCATTAAAATATGATCACCCGTTTTAACAAAAGCTAAAATAGCATTGGTAATAGCGGCAGTGCCTGAAGGATATACTGCACAACCAGCACCGCCTTCTAACTCTGTCATAGCGTCACTAAAGGCAAAAGAAGTTGAGGTGCCACGGCGACCATAAAACAAGACTTGATTGGCTTTATTCGCTGTTGCGTGCTTCATTTCTTTAACAGAATTAAATACCACCGTTGAAGCACGTTCTACAGGAGGGTTTACCACGCCGCGAGTCCACTGGCTTTTACGACCAGCATTAATGATTTTTGTTTCTTTTTTCATTTGCACGCATCCCACAGTCAAAACTTAGTAAAAGGTAAACATATTTACTACAGCTTACATAAATTCACTTTAATTTGGCTATCTAGCCATCCATAATCTTTTATAGCTTGAATCAATACAAGAAGCACGCTTTTTTTTGCCATGACATAGTGTTATTTGATATTACGAGTAATTTATTCAAACTATCTGAAGTTACATATTGAGCGTTAAGCCAGAACATTAGATCAAGACGCAATGCAAAACTAATAATTATTTTCAGCACCAGCTCCGATGCATTCTACTAATATCCCACATCCTTGTGAGAATATAGCAAGTATTTGATGTATCATTTTTCTAGCCTAGCTCTCTTAGAGCAAAGCGATAAAAAGTAAAATAGTTTTAAGTTATTCAGGGATAATTTGCTGATCCATAGCTAAATCTTTAGCGCGATCGCTTTCAATTAACGCTTTAATTTTTGGTCGCGCTAACATTCGCTCACTATAAACGTGCAAATGAGTGTAACTAGAAGCATCAAGTTTTGCATTTTTGACCAAAACAAAAAACCACGTTAGATAAGCATCTGCTGCAGAAAATGTATCGCCTAATAAAAACTCACGATCGGCTAAGTGATTATTAAGTACTGCAAAACGCTCTGGCGCTAAACACCTGACTTTGTTTTTTACCTCATCAGTCGCTTCTGGATAAAACACTACACGAAATATTTGTTTGTGTAGTTCAGTAGCACAAAACCCTAACCATCGAACTAATTGAAAATAATCCTTATCTTCAGGACCTCTATAAAAGCCCTGCTTTGTTGACTGAGATTGCAGCCATAAAAGCACGGTAGCGGTTTCTGTTAATAATTCACCTGCGGGTAAAATCATGGTACTGACTTGCCCTAGCGGATTAATATCAAGTAGCGAACTACCATCTTCAAATAGTTTTGTGCGTAAATTAACATAATTAATGTCTAGTGCTACATCGCCTTCTGCTGCGGCAATGCGAGCAGCTAATGAACAAGTTAAAGGTGCATGCATTAAGGTTGCCGTCATATAATATCCTTACTAAATTAGATAACTTTAGGGTAAAAGTACGTTGTTTTACTTACGAAATATATTGTGCTGTAGTCGTTATGTTTGCATAGGCAAAACCAAGTGCACTTAAATATGCATGATGAACATCTTTTGCAGATACTTCATGACCGTTATGCTCTAACGCTTTTGCCGCACAAGCATCTCCAATAAGTGTAACTGCATAACCAAAGTCAGCTGCAGCACGTGTTGCAGCATCAATACACATATGTGTCATGGCACCGATAATGGTTAATTGTGCAATATTATGATCATCAAGTATTTGCTTGAGATTAGTTTCATGAAATGAGTTAACTTGGTGTTTTAAAACCGTTAACTCTCCTTCAATAGGCGCTAATGTTTGATGAATATTAGCCCCTTCAGAGCCGGCAATGAAAAAAGGTGCATCGTCATTTAAAAACTCATGGCGTACATGAATGATTAAGCTATTATCAGCGCGGTGCTTTAATAAAACTTGCTTAGCATTCGCTGCTGCTTGGTTAATATTATCTAGTGGCCATTTGCCTTGGCTAAAATAGTCATTTTGAAAGTCGATTACGATTAATGCTTGAGTGCTCATGTTTCACCTAGTGGGTTCAAATAAATATGACACAATTATAAGGGTCGAGATAAATTCGACCATTGTCATATATGACATATTTCAGGTAAAATTTGACAAACATTGAAATGACGTAATAATCAATGTCGTCACTTATGGCTTTCTTTCTATGATATTTAGTCACAATAATAAAAGATAATGAAATGCAAAAAACACCTGTCATAGCCATTCTGGCCTATAGCAACGCACAAAAAGCGGCAATATATGGCTTAACTGATTTACTTGAAACCGCCGCTAAGTTTCAATTAGAAGATAAAAATAGACAAGAATTTACAGTTTGTCAGCTTGAAGAGCCTGACGAAGAACAATATTTAGCGATCATTATTCCGCCAAGTTTAGGTCCAGAGCAAAGCCAACAATCTAAAGCTGCGTTAGTAACTTGGTTAACTCAGCAACACCAACAAGGCGCAATTATTTGCTCTGTGTGTGCTGGAGCCTTTTTACTTGCACAGACCGGCTTACTGAATAATAGAGCCGCAACAACCCATTGGGCGCTTAGCGAAAAATTTAGCCAAAGTTTTCCTGCTGTATTATTAGACAGTGATAAGTTGCTAATAGACGAAGGGGATATTATGACCGCCGGTGGTTTAATGGCTTGGGTTGATTTAGGTTTACGATTGGTTGATAGATTTATTAGTACCAGCATAATGCAACAAACAGCACGCTACTTCTTGGTTGATCCTGGGGGTAGAGAGCAACGCTTTTATCGCACATTTTCACCCGCTTTACACCACGGCGATCAAGCAATTTTAGGCATTCAACATTGGTTACAGCAACATAGCAGTACCAAGTTCACCATGGCAAATTTGGCAGAAAAGATTAACTTAACTGAACGAACGTTTTTACGACGATTTTTTAAAGCAACAAAACTAAACCCATCAGAATATCTGCAGTTTCTACGTGTTGGCAAAGCAAGAAGCTTAATGGAGTCGAGCACTTTCTCGGTTGACGAAATTGCCTGGCAAGTAGGCTACCAGGACTCTAGCGCTTTTAGGCGCATTTTCCATAAAACAATGGGTTTAACACCAAGAGAATATCGTAAGCGTTTTATGCCATGAGTCGACTATGGGCACTGTTCAATGAACCCACATATGTATTTGGCACTGCCTTGATGATGTTTAAAATTGAGTTGCCATTGTTAAACCGTTTTTAACGCTTATATATCAAGAAAGCATAAATTCCCATGAAATATGAGTAAAGAAGGTCAGAAGTCTCTGGCCTTCTTATCATCACTTTTACACTTGACTTACGATAGTATGAAATTAACCATGCCAAGGTTTAAGCGGTATATTAATTTGACTATCACTAAACCATTTAACCTCTAACGGTACTCCTGCGTCTGCAACTGTTTCCTCACTGACGTCTTTCCCAGTGCCCATATTAACCTGCGCGCCGGAGTTCTTATTCACGTTTAGTACAATCACCAAACGACTACCCTTTCCGATTAGTTTGGCCGTTACGGTACTATTAATAATCGGCACTGTGGTTTTTTTATTTGGCGTGAGTAACGCTCGCTTACTCATATCATTGGCATAACTGGCACGACTAATATAGCGAGCCAGTTTAAATGTTTCACCATTGGGTTTTAGTTCATAAAACTTAAAGCCAATATCAACATCTTTTTTATTGATTGCCAAAGAAAAATTGCCCGTAATTGCACCGGCTAGCTCTTGTGCTTTATCAAAGGGCTTTGTGGTAAAGATTAAACCATTCGGTTCCTGTAACTTTTGCTTTATTACTTGCCAAGAATATTCATTATGCTGATTTTTTCTATCACTCATATCTACCGTCAGCTTAATGAAGTCTGATGCGTTTTGTTTATTGGTGGTTAGCTGATAATGCTTATCTTCATTTTGTTTATTACCTAAATGATAAGTCACAAACGCTTGATTAAGTGCTGACAACGACGCTTTATGCTGCCAGGTGTTACTGCCCATCAATTGGTAATTAACTCTATCTTTTAATAGCTTAGGTTTTGCTTTTTTGAACAGGACATGATCAAACCATGCAAAGGTGATTTCTTTGGTATCTTTTTCTAGTGCAACTTCGTCTAATTGATAATTGCTATGATGTGAGCGTGGAATGCCTTGTGCGGTGCCATGACCGTACGGACCAATTAATAACGTATGATCAGCATTTTCATTAAATTTTACATGATTAGTTAAAAAATCAATAGCTGAAATTGAAGCGCCAAAATACCCCGTAATGGTTAGTACGGGAATATTTATTTTCTTATAGTCATGTTCATAAGGCACCATTGACTGATAATAATCATCATAACTGGGATGTGACAACCATTTTTGAAACCAGGGGTTAGGTGTGCCTTCAATTTTATCTATATCTTTAAAAGCTCTACCACTTTTAAACAGTTCATTATAAGTGTTTTTCCAATGCTGCCAATCAGCATATACCGAATGATCCATAGTTTTATTGTTAGTAACATGAAATGCCCACTGGTAGTTAGGCGTGATGAAAATATTATTTTCAACCGGTAAACCGGTCATTAAATTGGCCGCTTCATAAGGAACAATAGTTTTTAATGCGGGATGCATATATTTAGCTGCGGCCCACTGAGTGAATCCGAGATAGCTACCGCCATACATAGCTACTCGCCCATCACTCCATGACTGCTTTGAAATCCAATCAATCACAGCAGTCGCGTCTGCCCCGTCATACTCCCAAGGGATAATTTCATCTGTGCTTCGTCCTTTACCACGGGTATTGGCAACAACGCCAATATAACCATGAGAAGCTGCATGCATCGCTTCTTTAATCTCCCACTCTTCATCAGCGTATATTGAAAACTGAAATGCTGTTGGACGTTTTTTTGTGTTACCTTTTTTTCTCACCACAATCGCCGAAATAGTAGCGCCATCAGGCGTTTTAATGAGTACATCCGACATCACCAAATAACGACTATTTTGCTCTGCACTAACCAAAGGTCTCGCTATAGGTAAAACATGCTCATAAACTTTATACAACTGATAATTTGCCAGTAAATTAATTGCTTGTTCAACAGTTAAACTTTCGTGTTTTTTGTAGCTTTTGAATAGTCCAAGCATATAATCTTGTCCCATCGGTAATGACCAACCTAACGTATTGCTAACTTTATGTAGCCGTTCTCCAGTGATCCCTTCAAGCGATTTACTAGCAAAAAACGCTAGCTTTTGTTTAAGTACCTGTTCATCTTGGCCTTGAAATTCAACCTGTGCCTTAGTAAATAAACTGTAATGATAAAAGTTTATGGGATAGTTGTTTTTATTTATTAGCGTTAGCACCTTATCGCTTTGACCGAGCAAAGAGCTGAGCGCAATCTTGTTACTGTCACTTGTTTTAATCGCTGCCTCATAATCAATTTGATTTGCAATAGCTAATAACTGTTGCTTAAGCTTTGTTGATTGCATTAATGTAATTACGTCTTGCTTGTTTTCTACTTTGCTCGTTTTTAGTATTTCTGGTGTACTGTATGTTGCTGACGCTGGCTTTAATTCGACAAACCCTTTTGCTTGTATTTGGCTGAAAAATGGTACAAGTATTAATAGCGATAAGGGTATTAATCTTATTTGCCTGATAGTTTTGCAACCTCGTTGAGTTAATGTCATGTCTTATTTCCCTTAGTATGTGTTCTAACGTTGTTTGGTAAATATCAATTTCTGACTGCAATGGTAAATTTTGTCTGCGGTGATGTAGTGACAACGTAGTGATTTATCGTGACTTTTGATGACTAAACCTTGGGAATATGTTAATTTTTAGCGACTTACTGGGGTTTTATAAGATTTTGTAGAAAAATAATGCATTGGCAAATAGAAGAGTTTGTTTTTAGCGAAAAACAGCAAAACCTCACATCGGCGGAGCATGTTCAACAACTCGAGCCTATGGTTGTGGAGTTGTTAGCTTATTTTTGCCGTAACAATAATCAAATAATCAGTCGTGATCAGTTAATCGAACATGTTTGGGCAGGACGCGTGATCACAGATAACGCTGTTAGTAAGGTGGTAACCAAGCTACGTAAGCATCTTAATGACGATGCCAAAAAGCCAAAATTCATTGCCACTTTTCCTAAGAAAGGCTACAAATTTGTCGCGTCAGCAACTTCTTTTAATAAGCTCGAAATTGCTGAAAACCCTATATCGGCTGATGAAAACACAACTTCTTCAGATTTAAAACAGTGTGAAGTAAACAAGCTAAAAAGTAATAAAAAGCTTATCAATAGAAATATTTTAATCTCCTGTTTACTCTTTCTATTTGTACTTATCACTGCCACTACTTGGCAACTCAGCCATGATGAGCCTGAAACTTTTACCCAAGTTAAAGCATTAACACGTGACTCTGGACGAGAGTCCAAACCACAAGTGTCACCAAACGGGCAATATTTAGCTTATATTGAATTTCGTGATAAAAAAATGCGTCAATGGATCAAAGATTTAAATAGTCAAAACAGTATTGAAGTGAATCATGGCAAGGCTAATAATATCTGGGTAGATTCAGCATCTTGGAATAGTGATGGCAGCAAAATAGTGTATTTAGTCACCAATACAACTTCCTGTCGTTATTTCATTCGTGAATTTAAAGCCATGAAGCTGGGTAAGCCTACGTTGCTACACAATTGTACATCTGGAAGTTACGGTAAAATAGCGTATACCCACGATGATAACAAAGTAGTGTTTAGCGAAAATGAAGGCAGAAATACTGCATTTACCTTATTTGAAATGAACTTAACCACAAGAGTTAAACGCAGGCTAAACCAACCTAAATTATTTCTAGGAGGTAATAGCCAATTCGATCTACACCCAAATCAAAACAAATTATTAATATCATCACCCGATAGGCAAATATGGGAAGGCTTTTACGCGCTTGACTTAGATACTGATGAATTAAAATTACTCTTTAAACAAGACGCTTTTATTTGCTGTGGCCGATGGTCTCATAATGGTGAACGCGTGGTGTTGATGGGAGAGCATCCTGCCAATCAATTAGTGAGCTTTGACTTAACAGGCAACGATAAACGTATTATTTATACCGGTAGCGAACAAGTAAGCGTGCCAGAAAGACATTCCAACGGAAGGGATTATTTATTCCCTATTGTGCTGTTGAACCAAAATGTAAATTATTTTAATTTTGAATCCACAACTTCAACTTTAACGGCTCACAGTTCAGTTGATGACCGCTTAGCAACGTTTGCCCATCACAATAATCAGCTATTGGCCTATATCAGCTTAAGTTCTGGAACAGAGGAAGTATGGTTAACGGATACTGAAGGCAAGCATCAGAAAAAGCTCACCAGCTTTAACGACAGTCGTCATTATATTGATTTACTTTGGTCATACAATGGTGACAACTTGTTAGGCGTAACCCTCAATGAAATTCATTTGATTAGCAAGAAAGCAGGTCATGCTCAAACGCTTAAAATACCACAAGTAGAAATTCGTGGTGTCTCTTGGAAAAACGATCATACGGTGTCTTATAGTATTAAAAGCAATAGTCGCTGGCATGTTCAATATTATGATATTGAAACACACCAAGTAAAAGATGAATTAGGTGATTGGCAATATATTCGCTATAGCCAACAAAAAAGCGACATTATTTGGCAAAATAAAGGCAATAAATTATATTATGGCTCGGTGCCGATAGAAATTATTGATGGTCAATTATTACAAGCGGACCTAATGAATGGCCGAACATTTAATCTTAAAAAATCGCAATCGAAATGGGCATGGACAAGCCGAATTAATGATAAATATCAATTGATGTTAAAAAATAGTGTCGACCTAAAGGCTACAGAAATTGCAAAGTCAGATAGTTTCCATTTCGATATATCGAATCATGGAGTGCTGTTTCAAACGCAAGAATTTTTAGCCGCTGATATTTATCAAACTGTGAGTAGTCATTAAATTTGGCAATATACTTGCTAGTCATTGATAAACCTAATAATTTCCACTGTGTATCTCATGAACATGGACTTCATCAGTATTCATAATTTTGCATATTGGATGCAGTCCTTTAAAGTAGTGCCTTAAAATCATTAGCAACATATTAAGGGTACATAGCCTTAATATGTTGCTAATGATTGTCGACTGACATGTTTCCTACTGTAGGCTTTTCTTCTAACTCGTTTATAACAAACTTATACAAAGCTCATGTTTAACAACTACATTCTGAGCATAGAATAAATGTCTTGTTATTTTACATATCGTGTATTCTTATCTTGTTTTTTTTGTTAATTTAACCTATTCCATTGATTATAATGACTTTATTTTTATGGGAATAGTTCTTGCATTTTGTAATAAGAAATCTATTCTTGAATACGTTAAAATGAGGTGTTTTCATGTTAAGAAGATCTTTTGTTACTTTCTTACTATATACTTTTTCTTCAATTAGCTACGCTAGTGTTATTACGGCCCCTCAAGCATGTAATATTGAAAATGCCCAATTAACTTCAATAACTTCAGTATTAGATACCGATAATCCTAAAGCTGAATTGTTAAGCTCTCAGCATAGTGCTACCGGTTGTGCTGGTGTGTTTTATGGTGCAAACGATGACCCATTATCATCTCCTTTTCTTAATATAGGTCAATTGGGTGATGGATTATTAAATGGGGGTAATGATTTTTTAACCGGTATGGAGTTCATTGAAACAAGTGATTTACAAGATGTTGATGGTATAGATGGTAAAAACGATCCAGGTTGGATTAGACTAGCTCATTTTGATGCTGAAGATAGCGATAATAGTGCTTCAGGGATAACCTATGATACAGCGGGCCCTATAGCCAATAATCTAGAATATCCAGAACTAGTATTAGACATTGGCGATCTTCTAACATTGGGGTTAACTTGTAGTAATGGCGGTTTAGGTGATTGTAAGCAATTAAGTTGGACATTAGCTACTAATGCTTTGATTATACCTACAGTTCAGCAACTATTAGGAAATGCAACATTCGATCATCTAGCTTTTTCAGTGAAAGCCGGCAATAGATTCGCTGTTTATGATTTCAATTTTAATGATATTTTTCAAGATGAGCCTTTGTTAAACTTCCAAACTCCTTATATTTTAAGTGGCTCTATATCCACTAATGATTTTATTAATAGCTATGACAAAAAAACTGGTAACCCCAAAAGTTTTGCTGGAATTTCACATTTAAATGTATGGGCGAGAGATCCTGCCAACAATTCAGTTCAAGTTACAGAACCCTCATCTTTTGCAATACTATTATTAGGGATGATTGCTTTCACATCTCGACGGTTTATAAAATAGGTCATTCACAAAATCAATTAGTTAAGCCTAAGGTATTATACATTAGGCTTAACTAAACAATCCCATTTGCTTACTAGTAATAGAGTCAAAGTCTTTACCAATAAAAGGTAATATATCGTTCGCTATAGGTTTGAGTTGCTTTTCAACATAAAAATCATAATCTAATGTACTTTCGCTAAATTCTAGCGGTTGAACGCCATCAAGTGTTATGACATAACGAATGGTTCTTCTATGCTCGTATTTTGGCGCTAACCCACTTTCTTTCAGCTTATTATTAGCAATTAAGGCGGCTCTAATATGCGGAGGTGTATTTACGTAGTCGGCAAGTTTGCGCCTAATTTTTTTCTGATAAATTAACTTGGTGTCATATAAACCTGCTTTTAGTTCGTTCACAACTTTAACAATGTACTCATCAATCGGCTGATCATTAAAAATCAGTCGGTATAGCTCTTGTTGAAAATCTTTACTAATCTCTGTCCAATCACTTCGCACCGTTTCTAAGCCTTTAAATGTCAGCTTATCACCGACAAGGCCGGCGTATCGCTTCTTAGTGCCAATACTTTTTATTCCTCTACTAATTTCTTGACCACGCACCGTTGGCATTAAAAATTTACTAAAGTGTGTTTCAAATTCGATTTCAAGTTCGCTAACAATATCAAACTGCTCTTTAAGCGTACTTTGCCATTTATTATTAATAAAATCCTGCAAGGTTTTGCCCAAGGCTTTACTCGACGCTATTGTTTGATCATCGCCAATATGGACAAATATTGAATCGGTATCGCCATAAATGACTTGATAGCCTTTTGCTTCAATCCACATTGAAGTGGTTTTTAAAATGCTATGGCTACGCTTAGTAATTGAACCTGACAAACGAGGATCAAAAAATCGACAGCCTGTTGAGCCTAAAATGCCATAAAAGGAATTCATAATAATTTTAATTGCTTGCGACAAAGCCGCATTGTTATCTTTTTTCGCTTTGTCGCGCTCTTTCCACAGCTCAGTGATGATATTAGGTAAAAAATGTTGCTCTCTTGAAAAATAAGCGCCATCAAAGCCTTCTATCGCAGTTTCTGGAAACTTTAAGCCTTCAATCAACCCCATAGGGTCAATATTGAAACAACGAATAATACTGGGATATAGGCTTTTAAAGTCTAATACCAAAACATTGTTGTAAAGGCCTGGCGTCGAGTCCATGACAAAGCCACCAGGAGACTCAAAACCTTGGTCGCCATCGCCCATATTCGGCGCCACATAGCCACTGCGATGCAACTTAGGCAAGTATAAATTATTAAAAGCTGCCACTGAGCCGCCGACTCTATCAATGGCTAAGCCAGTAAGTTGTGCTCTTAACATCGCAAATTCGAGTAATTGTGTATGTTCAAAAATCAATGAAACTAAACGGCAATCTTCAAGGTTATATATGGCGAGTGCAGTTTTATTGTGATGAAAGTTGTCAGTTATTTCCTGCACTCTATTTTCAACGTCAGAGACTTTTTTGCCTAAGCCTAATAAGGTATTGGCGACATTATCAAGCGAAAAGCTCGGAAAACTGTAAGTGGCTGATTTTAATAAATCGATACCATCAAGCACCACACGGCCATTAATTTCAATAAATAGCTGTTCACTGGCCTTATTTTTTCGCCAATGTGGTGATTTGCCATCTCGGCCGATCGAAAATTCAATCCCATGTAAATCATAACGCTTTTGCAGTAAGTTAAAATCAAAGTTGATAACATTCCAACCAATTACAATATCGGGGTCATGTTGTCTAAACCAATTTAACAAGCTCAGCAGTAATTCTTGCTCGTTTGCTTGCCAAATTATTTCTATCTCTGCACCAACACCCTTTTGGGCTTTTTGCTCACGTGCGACTTCTTCAGCACTGGCAATCATTAACACTTGTTGGCAAGTGTTGCTATATAAGCCAAGAGAGTACAAATCGCCAGACATTGAACATTCTATATCTAGCGAAACGACGTTGAGTTTAATATCATTTTGCTGTGCTTTATCAATACGCTTGCATTTAACTTGTTCAAAACGTTGATAACCTACTTCAGCTTGTTGGTGTTTCGTTTCAATTGATGAATGCTTTGCTGCAACACTGTTGCCGGTGAACATCAGATCAGCAGTAATAAAACGTTCCATTAAAAATCGCTCATCGGGACGAAAGTCATCTTCGTAGCACTTTATACCATTACTTTTCAGCGCCTCCCTTGCCTGATAAAACTCTCGCAAAGTTGAAAAATAGACGGCAGTAACCGCTACTTGGTTGAACGCCTTAAGCGAAACCGGTTTTATCTCCGCTGCTTCTAACTTTTGATTAGAAAGAATAGCTTCAATTTTATCAACTGCCGGATTCTCTACAAAAAGCACCACACGTTCATGATTAACAATAAGTTCTACAGGACCATTTGGTGTTTTTAGCCACAAAGTTATTTCCAATTTATTACCGCGATCGCGAACGGAACGCGTAAGAATAAATCCACGAAAGGAATTAGCGACACTTGTTTTTTCGGCGACAACTTGTGAAGAAATTTGCATTAAACGACTAATACCCGATGGATTAATTAGTATAATTAAACCTAACAAACTGTTAATATATACAGCAGTGTAAATCATCTGTTCCCGATAGGAAACCAAAGCCGCGATGTTAAGCGATAAAATTAAGCAAGTGATCCGTGCTTCCTACAAAAGCATAGGTGAAAACTTAACCAACTTTAACCCACGTAAGCAACAAACATTCTTAATTGCTGAAATAGCTAAAACCCTTGCCGGAGAATATGACAAGCAGCGCAAAATTATTACCATTGAAGCTGGTACCGGTACCGGAAAATCTTTAGCCTATGCTTTAGGGTCAATTCCATTAGCAATAAGTCGCGATAAAAAAGTGTGTATTGCAACAGCGACCGTGGCATTGCAAGAGCAATTAGTCGACAAAGATTTACCTTTCTTAAAAAAGCACAGCGGCCTTGATTTTAATTTCACCTTGGCAAAAGGTCGGCAACGTTATGTTTGTCGACAAAAATTAGCTCAAGCGGTAGCCAATGATGACAGCCCACAAGTAGGTTTTACTTTCGCTGAAAAACCGCAAGCGCATGATATAAGAATGCTCAATAATATGCATAAAGCGCTAACCGATAACTCATGGTCTGGCGATATAGACTCTTGGCCTGATCCGGTTAATCACAGTATTTGGCAACAAATACAGGCCGACAAACATAGCTGTTTAAAGCATTTATCCGATCACACTCATTGCCCATTTCACAAAGCAAGAGAGACCATGGAAGCTGCCGATGTGCTCGTGGTAAACCATAGTTTATTACTTGCTGACTTAGAGCTAGGCGGTGGTAGAATATTACCCAGCCCTGAAGATACTTTTTACATAATTGACGAAGCACATCACCTACCAAAGGTTACGCGTGACCACTCCAGTGCAAGCCTAACCATCAAGGGAGCCATTGATTGGCTTGGAAAGTTGCAAGAAACCGGTGATAAAATTGCAAAGTTAGTAAAATCGAACAGTGCAATATCTCCGTCGATAAAATTAGCTGATGATTGCCAAGATATTCTTGTTGATATGCAAAAGGTGCTGGCTTTTATTGACAATAATCGCAGTATATATTTTCACGAATCTGCAGCAAATAACAGCAAGAATCAAACACCTTTGTACCGCTATGAAAATGGTGTTATTCCACCAACGCTAAAGAATTGGGCAGAAGATTTAAGCGAAAGCTCAAAGAAATCTTTAAGCCATTTAAATAAGCTTTATAACTTATTAATGGAATCGGTGAAGGATGGTGAAACCCAAATGTTTTTAGCTGAACCACTGTTAGCCGAAGCGGGATTTATGATTCAGCGGCTAGAAAATTTTAATGCGCTTTGGTTGTTATATGCTAAAACCGATAGCGAAAAAGGTGCCCCAATGGCACGTTGGATGGAACAATTAGAAGGTAAACGCAGCGACTTTTTACTTTGCGCTTCACCGATTGAAGTGGGTTTTGCCTTAGAAGATATGCTGTGGTCAAAATGTGAAGGTGCCGTATTGTGTTCGGCAACTATTTTAGCACTTAATTCATTTGACCATTTTCGCCGACAAGCTGGTTTGCGAACCGATGATGGTAGCCAATATCTAAAAGTCGACTCACCATTCGACTATCAGAACAATGCCCAACTCATTATTCCTAAAATGCAGTATGAACCCAGTGCTGATCAATTTACTGACGAGCTTATCGAAAAACTGCCAACCATGCTTAAACGCGGTAAAGCAAGCTTAGTGTTGTTTTCATCTTATTGGCAAATGGACAAGGTTGTAACTGCCCTGCGCGAAAAAACTAAACTGAGCTTTTTAGTACAAGGCGAACAATCGCGACAAAAAATTATAGAAACGCACAAAGCATTATGTGACAAAGAGCAGGAAAGCATTATCTTTGGTACCCAAAGTTTCTCGGAAGGATTAGATTTACCCGGTGAATACTTAACCAACGTTATTATTACCAAACTACCTTTTTCAGTGCCTTCTTCTCCGGTTGAAGAAGCACAGGCTGAGTATATAACGGCTAAAGGCGGTAATCCTTTTATGTCGATTTCAGTACCAGAAACCTCGAAAAAATTGATCCAAGCAACCGGACGATTACTCAGAAATGAGAAAGATTTCGGCTTCGTGACCTTAATGGACAAGCGCGTTGTCAGTAAACGTTACGGCAAAGACTTATTAAACTCTCTTCCGCCATTTAAACGAGTGATAGAGTAATTTTTATACCTTCAGTTTTCATAATCTTATCGATGTTTTTTAGTTACATTTTACCAATAAAAAAATTTATTCAAGCTACTGTTAGTGCTCTATACCCAAACCACTTGAAAATGCAGGATTCAGCAAGTCGAAAAGGGTTAGCACCAAGGCATTGATTGAAAGGAATGGTTGTTCCATTGTTAAAATCAATAACGCCGGAGATGACCCTTTATCGCCTTGCCCTGCGGGAGCTAAGCTAGAAAACCAGTGCAGCGTTGCGGCACTTGATAAGGGAATAACCATTATCTGCGTGCCGTGCCTTGCTCTGATTTCCTAGCTTAACTCTGAAACTGCATTTTCAAGTGGCTTGGGTATATAATAGCGAAAGTGCTATTAGCTGTTTAGGTAAAAAAATGGAAAACTGGGATGATTACCGTCTTATTTTAGCGCTGCACCGTGGAAAGACATTAAGAAATGCAGCGCAACAACTAACGTTAAACCACAGTACCGTTTCACGTCGTCTCGCTAGCTTAAATCAAAAGTATGGTTCAGATATATTTGATTTAAGCCCTAAAGGATATGTACTGACTGCTTTAGGACAGAGTTTACTGCTATCAGCAGAAAAAATTGAACAATTTGCTTTTAATGATAATCGGCTTAAACGCGCGCATCAACCGGACTTAACAGGGGAAATAAACCTTTCAATTCCCCCTGCGATTGGACAGTACTTATTGCTTGATGAGTTACATAGTTTTCAACAGCAATATCCGCAAATAACACTTAACGTGCAAACTTCGTATCAAATAGTCAATTTGGATAGATGCGAGGCAGACGTAGTGATTAGAGTGTCCAACCAACCGAGCGAGCACTTAGTAGGACATAGGTTATTTCCGATTATATTAAGTTACTATGCCAGTAAGCAGTATTTAATGGATAACTCTATTGATGATTATCAATGGATAACAAGTACGGCAAATTTAACACCAAGTTGGATTGAACAATCGCCTTATCCTACGGCAAATATTGCCATGAGAATTGAAGACCTTGTTCTGCGTCATCATGCTGCAGCGCAAGGCCAGGGCATAATATTAGGCGCATGTTATATTGCTGATTCAATGGCAAACCTTCAACGTATCGATAATAAAAAAACCTTTCCACATCAAGATATTTGGGTATTAACTCATCCTGATTTAAAACAAATTCCTCGTATTAAGTTATTAATGACCTTTTTAACAAAAGCTTTGAGAGCAAAAGAAAAGCTAATTAATGGAACATTAACCTAAAACGCCAGTCATCTAACAATGATAAAGAAAAGTTGACTAACTCTTAGGTAAAAAACTAACGGTACTTTCTGGCTTATGTAAGGCAAATGCGGTTATCTCCCACCCTTTTGGATTTTTATTAAGAAAGTACGTTGCGCCAGCACGATCATACACCTCGCCATTTGCTAAATACCGAACGGCAACATTGCTTGCTAACGCGATGTTTTCAGCTAAAAGTTTAATTTCTACTTTTTCCCAAGCGACTTTGTTAACACCTTTTTCTTTAAGACCGTTTAAAAAGCCAGTAACACCTTTGTTCATACTTTCAGGTGTCAATATCACAGGTTTACCACCAGTCATTAGCATAATTTGATCTGCATAAAGTACAGGAGACTGCTTTAATTTCTGATTTGTTATGAAGTGGTTATACTTAGTCATGTAGCTGTTGAATAGTTGCTGAACTTTCGATTTTTCATCAACAACACTATCGTTTGTCGATTCATTTGCAGCAGTGCTATAGCTAGCAATCAGCATGCTTAAAGGTAGTAAAAATAATAATGGTGAATTCAAAATTTATCCTTAATTGATATCAAGTTACTTGGTGTCAATTACATTATCATCGGAAAATTTTGCTGTCGTGGATTAAAAACTTTACTCGGTGTTGCAAGAATGCAACACCGAGTAAACTAATGGAATATGTTGAAACATTTCAAAAAAATTTAATGCTTTATAAAATTTGAATATTAACGTTATCGATGTTGGTCAATAAGAATAGCGTTACCATCAGGGTCTACAAATGAAAAGCTTGCAGGCCCTTGCTCGCCTTCTATGGTTTTATGGGTGACTTCAATGCCTTGTTGCTCTACCTGTGCCAGTAACTCTCTAACATCAGTAAACTTATCTACGTTGCCCGCACTTTGATCCCAACCAGGATTGAAGGTCAGTATATTTCCCTCAAACATACCCTGAAAAAGGCCGATATTGGTTGCCCCGTTTTTCATAATCAAATAGTTATGCGCCATTTCACCAGCAAAAACACTGAAACCTAGTTTCTGATAAAAATCTCTTGATTTTTCTAAGTCTTTTACCGCTAAGCTTACTGAAAAGCAATCTAGTTTCATCGTCTTGTCCTCATAATTGGCCGTTATTGACAAATAAAAATGCCAAATCGGTCTTTAAAAATGAAAATCCCATTGTAAGTATCATTATTACAATGGGAATTAAATATGCATGGTTTACTGCGCTGTAAAGATTATTAAGTGCTATGCACTATCTTAAAAGCATCAAAAGCTAATTTTTTTACTTTGTGATCAACCATATAGCGTGTAACACACCGGGTATAAAGAACAGAAAACATAAAATAATATTGATCAATAAATCTTTTCCTACACCAGATTTTAAGAACACCGCGACTGGCGGCAACAAAATCGCAAGAATGATATGTACTAACTTATTCATATAGACTTCCTTTTTTAATTGTTTTTTGGGTATTTATATGAAAAACGAATTGTATTTCATCCTCTTAATTATTAGCACAAATGACGATTTTTGCTTAAAAAGAAGAATCAGGCTGTTGTAAAAACACTAGCTCTTCCGCACTAGACTCGCGCGATAAAATGACATTTCGATGTGGATATCGGCCAAATTTAGTAATGATGTCTTGATGTTTTATTTCAAATGCTAAATTAGATGCATTACCTAATTTGCTATATAGCTTCAGAGCTTCTTGATGAATAATAGCTGACTCGCTGTGCATATAGGGTAAATACATAAAACTACGCCTATTTTCAGCAATATCTTGATCTTCTTGCCGTGATACGGCTTCTTGTGCCAAAACTAATGCAAGTGTATCGCAAGCAAAGGCCTTTGCATTATCACGAAAAATATTACGAGAAAATTGATCTAATACAATTATTTCTGCCAATCGCCCTTCTGCAGTTGCACGCCACGGGTATAACTCACCACGATTGGCACGCTGATGAATATCTAAGAACCGTTTTCGTATTTCTTGATCAAACGCTTCATCTTTAACCCACCATTGTACAGGTGATATTTCATTAAACCAAAAATCAATAACCACTTTATAATCCATACACATTCTCTATTGTTAAACTGACCTTTCTTAGCTTAGGTTAACTCATTCATTAAAGTCTAGTGTGATTAAAGCGTATAAATTAAGCAAAAAAAACCAAGGCGGGAGACCTTGGCTTTATATTCAATGTAAATTCAATATTACTGGTAATACTTAATTTTTTTAATGGCGATACACCTCCTTTATTCTAAATACAATAATCTACGAGTTAAATTTAAAAAATACCTAGAAGTTGTTTGCCATCTGCGCACTATCATCATTGAGAGGTGTGCTTACTACAGCTTCATTTTTAAGCTTAATTACCACTCGACGGTCGTAAAAACTGACTTCTTTGTCATTTGAAGCAACCACAGGTTGCTGCTCGCCGAAAGCATATAGGTTAATTCGGTCTGCTCTAACTCCTTGGTCAATCAAAGCGCTTTTAACCGCGTTGATGCGTGCTAATGAAAGCGCTTGGTTTAATTCATCACTTCCTTGTTTATCGGTATAGCCAGAAAGATCTATGGTTAACTCAGGTGACTGTTTTACAATACTGACTAAGGCTGTTAGTTGTTCTTGATAGTGATCTTTAATTTCACTAGAGCCAGTTGAAAATTGTAAACTCATCAATAAGTTTTGTGCTTGTAATAAGCTTGTGGTTTGATAGCTTTTTTCTAAAGCAAGTAACTGGCGTTGATATGCTTGTTCCGTATGTGCAATTTTATCCTGATAAGCAACTAATGCTGTTTCATTACTTTGTTTTTCTTCTTGATAAGCGACTGAAAGTGTTTCAATTTCATCTTCGGCATTGATGTTTTTTGCAATAAAATTGCCCGCTAAGCCAGTAATGAATGCCCCGGCTGGACCGCCAAAAATTGCCCCAATAACCATACCTGTGCCAAAGCCAATTTCTTCATTAAGTTGCGCATCTTTTTCTTGAGTAGTTTTCTCTTGTTGCGAGCTCTCCTGCCAATCATTATTTTGCGTATTAGCAAATGCCGGCGAGATTGATAAAACTGAGATTAAAGCGGCACTGATAAATGTATGTGCCAAAGGCTTTTTGTTTGCAGTTTTCATCACTTTGCCTGAATGAGTTAGTTTATTGTTTGTGAATAATTGAGTAGTCATAATATTTCCTCTAATTTAACGTTGTTTTTAAAAGTCATTTCAAAAAATAAAAACAGATAAGAATATTTACTTCATTGGTTAGCGGCATCTTTCGATTGAGCTTCTTATTCGGTATTTCTTTTCGTTCTTCTTTTCGCCTTTCTTTTTGATGAAGCTATTAAACCGCAGGAAAACGACCACTTACCGACGCAAATATGGCAATTCACTGAACAAATGTGGCAACATTATGGCAATTGCAACAATTAGCAGCATCGCTGTGATTTATTCGATATGATGCAAGCGAAAATGACCATTGATAACAAGGTAACTAACAAAAATGTCAAAACGGATCGCGATTGTTGAAGATGATGCCGCAATTAGAGAAAACTATGCAGATGCTTTACGTTTACAGGGCTATCAGGTACAAACTTATCCTAATAAAGCCACAGCAATGCAGGCATTTGCTTTACGCTTACCCCATTTAGCGATATTAGATATAGGTTTAGAGCATGAATACGATGCCGGCTTTGAAATATGTCAATGGTTAAGAACTATGTCGAATACCTTACCAATTATATTTTTAACCGCACGCGATAGCGATGTTGATACCGTTTCAGGCTTAAGAATTGGCGCTGATGATTACTTAACTAAAGACATTAGCCTGCCACATTTAGCCGCGCGCATAGCCGCGTTATTTCGTCGACAAGACGCTTTAGGGAAACCTCAACAAACTGATCACTTACTAAAACTTGGCGCGTTAACGATAGACAGCCAACGTATGACGGTAGAGTGGAATGAACAGATGGTTGATTTAACTATTACTGAATTTTGGATGCTTTATGCCTTGGCAAAACACCCCGGTCATGTCAAAAACAGAAGTCAGCTAATGCAAGACTCAAAAATCTATGTTGATGACTCTACTATCACCTCACATATAAAACGTATACGGAAGAAATTCAACCGTTTAGACGCTAATTTTAATTGTATCGATACTGTCTATGGCATGGGTTATCGATGGAATCAAAATCCGGTGCAAAATGAAGCAGAACAACTAGGTAAATAACGAGTAATAACGATGAAATGGCGCTTTGGCTTAAGAAGTAAATTACTTCTCTTATCAGGATTTCTATTTACCATCCCGTGGTTTGGCTACCAATATGTTTGGGAAATGGAAAAATACCTGCGCTACGGCCAAGAGCAAACCATTATAGGCACTGCGAGAGCACTTGCCACCGCCATGCATGAACGGGCGAATTTATTTAATAATCAAGCAAGTTTTCTACCCAGTGTCGAAAAAGGCAAAGATTTGTACAGCTATGGCCTTTCAGCCCCCATACAACTTGACGGTTTAAATAATGACTGGCCAGACTTTGCTAACAAAGCACATTTTTATCAGCAAAATAATCAACTATATACCCAATTACCGCCTGAGCAATTATCAATAAACTTTACTGCAGCGGTAGGTACTTACGGTAAATACCTCTACTTATACTTTTCGATAATAGACAACGAAGTCATTTACCGTAATAGTAACGCACGTAGCATAGTTAATAACGATCACTTAGAATTGGCTTTTATCAATCCCGACGGAGTTTTTAGTCGATTTATCATCAGCAATAAGACCACAGGTTGGATAGATGCCTACCGTATTACTGATGTTCAAAGCGACATTCCTGTGCCAGCAACACAAATTCAAGGTCATTGGCGTGATACTAGTCAAGGCTACAATGTCGAAATCCGTATTCCATTAACCGAATTTAACGACCATATCGCTTTTGCTGTACATGATGTTGACCGCCCTTTAGGTAATGTTATTGCGTCATTAGGCTCAGCAGATCCGAGCTCAGCAGAAACCTTAGGGACAATTTTGGTACCCTCGCCTGAAATTGAACGTATTGTTAAAGGCATGAGTTATACCAACTCCAGTATTTGGGTGGTTGACCAACACCACAGAGTATTAGCAAAAACGGGGGACATTAAGCAAGCCAGCGGCGTGTGGAATAAGCGTGTTAATAACAACGAAAGTGATGCTTCATCAGATAACTTTATCTTAAATGCTTTGATGCGTACTTGGTATAGCATTGAAAGAAATTGGCTAAAACCGTTCTACGAAAAAATACTGACTCAACCACCACGTAACTTTATTGACCAATTGTATGATTCTGAAAACTTAACCGGCAAACATATTGAAAGTGCATTAAGTGGCGAGCCAATGTCGCAATGGCGTTTATCAACCGATCAACAAGCCGTTGTGTTATCTGCCGCTTACCCTATTTTTATTGATGAAAGCGTTAAAGGTGTGGTGATCGTTGAAGAAACCACAAACGGTATACGCACTTTAAGAAATCAAGCACTTGAGAAACTATTTAGTTCGATACTCAGCATTATGCTCTTAGGCGCTTTAGCATTTTTCCTTTTTGCTTCACGCATATCTAATCGTATTAGAACCTTGAGCAATCAAGCTGAGATGGCCATTGACGAACATGGCCGCATTAGTGGTAATGTTGATACATCAACCACTAATGATGAAATTGGTGATTTATCACGAAGCTTTGCTACAGCAGTAAATCGTCTCGGTCAATACAATCATTATCTAGAGAATATGTCTTCAAGACTTTCCCATGAATTACGAACTCCGATTGCTGTGGTGCGTACCTCATTAGAAACCTTGGCAATGCAGCATCAAAGTCTCAGTAATAATGAAAGTCACGATACAACGGCGTTATCAGAAGAAAATCCTTACTTAACGCGAGCACAGCGCGGTGTTGAACGACTCAGCCTTATTCTAACCAATATGAACGAAGCCACCAGAATTGAGCAAATCCTGCAAAATACAGACAAAAGCCAATTTGATATCGGTGAAGTTATCAATGGTTGTATGCAAGGCTATCAGTTGATTTATAAGGACATTGACTTTACTTGCACTGATATTCCAGAAGGAAAGTATCAACTTATCGGTTCACCTGAGCATATCGCACAACTACTTGATAAAGTCATCGCCAACGCGGTTGAATTTTGTGATGATCAAAAAGTTCAGCTGGAATTTAGCTCTACTACACAAGAATGCTGCATTACAATTAAAAACAATGGTGAGTTATTACCTGAGCAAATGAGTGAGCAACTTTTTGATTCTATGGTGTCGATTAGGCAAAAACATAACAATGAGCAGCCGCATTTGGGCTTAGGATTATATATTGCTCGTTTAATTTGTCAGTTTCATCATGGCTCGATAAAAGCTATTAACAATACGCTAAAACAAGGGGTTGACGTGAAAATCAGCTTACCGTTAATTAAGTAGCCACTCAGTCACCGTAATTTCGAAGTCTCAGTTTGGTATTTACTCACTTAATTTATACTAAAATAAGTAAAGCTGTTGAAATATAGACAAAGCCCCCTATATCATTGGGTATCTTAAAGAAGTGTTTGTTCTTATGTGGCGTCAATTAGCAGTAATGTTATTTGTTTTAGTAGTAGCTCACACAGCTAGCGCTTTGCCGATCCCCGATGCTTTTAATGATGGATATTCAACTCATACTAAAAATTCTCAAATTGAGCAGCAAACAACTTCAATTTTTGATGACGTAGAGCCAAAAGATTTATTTAATCTTCAAAGGCTAAATCGGATCAGCCCGGCTTTATTCAATGCAGAAATACAAACCACACCAAACTATGTCTTAGTCGTCGAGTTTTTTAAAGTTAAGCTTACCGCTGGCTTGTATAAAAACTTAATCAATCCACCGTTAATAACGCCTTGGTTTGAACAATTAAGCCATAAAAATAATTCATCTCGACTTTCTGGCTGGAAAGACGGCAACTTTTTATATTCATCTAGCACTACATACCACAGTTAATTCATTAAAAGCAGTTCAATAAAACAATAACGTTTTAGCTTTTGGACTGTAAAAATCAACTATTTACCTTTTTCAATACCAATATTAATCCATTGGTTACTTGTCGTATTTGCTATTTTTTAATTGGCTTTTTCAATGGATTTTCACATTAAAAAAGCAATTTACGACAAGTCTTTATGTAGAGATTTTATAATGAATTCACGTACAACTACCCAAGAAAAAAATGTGAAATGGCAAAACATTGTCATTATTTTCATCTTGCTATTTATGCTTGTAAGCGCCTTACCAAACTTATATACCGACAAGATGAATATCCGCCTTGTCAACAACAACGCTCAAAGCGAAGCAATAGCTCCCCAAGATATTAATGCTTTGCTCGCCAACAAAAATATTACTGTTGAGGGAATTAAAACATCAACGAGTGGCACAACCATTACCTTGAAAAATAAAACCGATCAACATGCTATAGAAAAACTGTTAACAAAAAACTATGGTGATGATTATACCGTTGAAAGTTCAATAAGAAATGATTCACCAGCATGGTTAACGTCATTAAACGGCAAGCCGATAAAATTAGGCTTAGATCTTAGTGGTGGTGTGTTATTTGTACTCGATGTTGATACTGAACGTGCATTATCCGACAGGTTAAAAGGCATCGCTTTAGATATTAAATCTATCGCAATAGAAAACAGAATTCGACTAGGCAAAGTATCACAGCCCAACAACCATTCAATCATCATTGATTTTTCTTCTGCTAAACAAGCGGCTAATGAACAGTTATTAACAAAAATTAATAGCAACTACCCTGAACTTACTGAAAAAAAATTGGCTGAAAATAAAATTGTTTTGAGTTTTAGCTCACAGGAACAAACTAAGTTTCGCCAAGAAATCATGAAACAAACGCTTAAAACCATGCGCGGCCGCATCGAAGAATTAGGCATCACGGAAGCGGTTACTCAAAAACAAGGTAAAAATAGAATTCGTATTGAATTACCTGGTGTGCATGATCCTGAAGAAGCAAAAAAGATTATTGGCGCTACCGCCTCATTAGACTTTTATCAATTGGCAGAGAATGCTAGAGCCGCAGGTATTTTACAAATGAGTGACAAAAATGGTCGTAAACTCAAAATGAATAGTCAGGTGATATTTTCTGGTGCCAATATTAAAAACGCTCGCTCAGGTCAAGATGAAATGGGTATGCCGTTAGTTAATCTAACGTTGGATGCTGTTGGCGGTAAAAAGATGTCGCTTTTTTCCAAGAAAAATGTCGGTAAGCCCATGGTTACCGTATTCTCTGAATTTTATCGTAATACTCAAGATGAAATGGTGAAGAAGAGTAAGGTGATTAATGTTGCCACTATTCAACAACACTTAGGCTCACAATTTAGCATTACCAATATGTCGAGCCTTCAAGATGCACAAGAGCTAGCGTTATTGTTACGTGCAGGTTCATTAACGGCTCCTGTAACCATTGTAAAACAACGCAGTATTGAAGCAACACTTGGTGTTGATAATATAGACAACGGCATTAAAGCATTAACCATAGGTATTACTTTTACTTTGTTATTTATGGTTTTTTGGTATCGAGCGTTAGGTGTTATCGCTAACATTGCCTTGGCATTAAATTTGGTCAGTTTACTTGGCTTAATGTCATTATTACCTGGCGCTGTACTGACACTTCCCGGCATTGCGGGCTTAGTGCTAACAGTAGGTATGGCGGTTGATACCAACGTACTTATTTTCGAGCGGATAAAAGAAGAATTAAAACGTGGTCGCAAAGTAATTTCTGCCATTGAATTGGGTTATAAAAGTGCATTTTCAACTATTTTAGATGCCAATATCACCACCATGATCACCGGTATTATTCTCTATTCCATCGGCTATGGTCCAGTAAAAGGCTTTGCCATCATTTTATGCTTGGGCATTTTAACCAGTATGTTTACCGGTGTTTTTGTTTCAAAAGCACTGACCAATTTATCTATTCGAGAAAACAAGTCACAGCTACTTGGAGTTAACCTATGAACAATTTCCTATTAAATCAAAGCCAAGCATTAAGTAAGTTTCGCATGATTAGCTTCTATTTTGCTGCAGTGCTTGTGCTATTTTCATTATTCGGACTCTTTAGTCACGGACTTAACCTTGGTTTAGACTTTACCGGTGGTTACCTGACAGAATTCTCGACACAAGAATCGCTTAGCCAAAAGAAAATGACTGCGCTATTAACCTCATATTTACCTGATACCTTTGGGTTGTCTTCCGCTGAAAATGGTACACATTGGAGCGTACAACAAGTTGATAATGATACCAGCTTAAAAGGAAAAGCATGGTTAGCAGAGTTTTCCCAACAAAGTGGCTTAACCATTACACCACAAGATGCTATTTATATCGGTAGTCAGGTAGGTGAAGAGCTAATTAACCAAGGTGGCTTGGCATTATTAACCGCGGTGATCGTGATACTGTTCTATCTATCGTTTAGGTTTGAATGGCGCTTGGCTGCGGGCTCAGTCATTGCTCTTTTTCATGACGTTATTATTGTACTTGGGCTATTTGCTTGGTTCGGCATTTCATTTGATTTAACTATTCTAGCGAGCCTACTCGCCATTATTGGTTATTCATTAAATGACTCCATTATTGTCGGTGACAAAATACGAGAAATCATGAAAAGAAATCATGAAAAAAATATAGAAAACATTATTAATTTAGCGATAAAAGCCACCATAGTGCGAACATTAATCACCTCAGGCACGACGCTTGCGACAATATTAGCCATTTACTTTTTTGCAGGGGAATCATTAACGGGCTTTGCTATCGCGCTATTTTGTGGAATTTTAGTGGGTACGTTTTCATCCATTGCTATTTCGGCAACGGTACCGCAGCTACTGGGCTTAACGGCTGATTATTACAACAAAAAAGAGCAAGAGGTTTGTCAGTTACCTTAATTATTTTTAACAGTTAACTTCTGACTTGAATACACCTATTTGTCAATAAATAGGTGTATTCACTAGAGCTATTTTGGCGCTAAACATCTCATTTTTTACCAACAAAACATTTCATTATTATGATTAATCTGTAAATTTTGCCTTCGAACAACCATAGCTAATAAAATAAATATTAAACCATGTAACAATCAAACCACTGATAAATAAAGTTAACCTACAACCATAGAGTATAATTACACTCCCTCTCCTTTACATATTTAAACATTGCAGATAGTGGCTTTATTTTGCATAGTGCGCTTGTCACTTTTAGCTTTAGGAAGTTTTTTGCTTAGATTCAAATCTGTTTCAAAGTTTTATCAAAAGAATGTAGTACTTCATAACCTGACCTGCAATTTTGATGCTAAAAGATATTGTATTGTTGGTCCTAACGGCTGTGGCAAAACGACCATGTTAATGCTGGCTGCTGGATTAGAGGCAATAAGTGCAGGACAAGTTACTTTTAATGGTGAACCTGTCAATTTAACCACTACTAAGCGACAGTTAGGTATTTCATCAGACAAGCTAGTACTACCCGACTTTTTAACAGCGCAACAGTTGCTGGATTTTCATTGTTCACAACACAACTGCTCCTTCCCTAGTAACATCATTAACCACTTAGAGTTTACTGCCCACTTAACGACTCAAGTTTCCGCTTTATCGTTAGGTAGTTTGAAAAAAATATCGCTGCTTCTAGCCTTAGCGCATCAGCCAAAATGCTTACTGCTTGATGAACCAACTACTGGACTAGATAAAAATAGCCGAGCATGGATACTTGATTACCTCGACGACTATCAAGGACAAGTGATCGTTATAAGTCATGAAAAAGTATTTACCGAAAACTCAAATTACCAGCAAGTAGCACTCTTGGAATTAAATCAAGCGAGTAGTATCACTTTATGACTAAATATCTGCTACTAAGAGGACAGATTTATTATCATGAGTTAAAACAAATGTTGCCTTCTGTTGGACAGTTGCTGGCATTTTTATTATCAATATTGTACTTGGCTATTTCAGCAGCCATATTAACGGCCTTAATATCATTGAGTGTTATTGCGGATCTAAACACCTCATTTGAGCAACGAATTATCTATCAATGGAGTTATTTCCTGCTGCTTTATTTTTTAATTCGCATACAAAAAAGCGCTATTTTAGGTTTGAAGCACCGATACTATTTAGCGAGCTTACCGATATCGCCGAAGTTAAAACATGCGAATACCATATTGTTGACGCTCATTGCCGGTAACTTACCCTTATTAGCGCCAATATTCTTATTATCCTTTATTCCTGACTGGGTTACTTTCGGCAGCCAATTACATTTCCCACTTTTTGCTTTGTCAGTATTGCTTATTGCTTGGCTCAGCCTTAAAAATAACACCTTACCTTGGTTAAGCTTATTGTTGACGCCGTTCGTACTTTTGTTCGCGTTCAAAGCATATACAGTGAGCGCGGTGGCCCTCAATAGCTCAATAATACTGTTATTGTTGATAGAAATTTATTATGAGCCTTTGTCTTTCCTTTCGAACGTATCTTGGAAAGTTAAGTATTACTGGCAAATTCGTTGGATTGCGATAATGAAAGTACCTGAAAATATTCTGATCCGAATATTCTTTTGTGGACTGCTTATTGGCCTAACCGCATACGTGCAGTATAAAATGGGCCAGACAGCTAACGGATATATACAAATATTATTTTGCTGGGTTTTAGCAATATTGATAGGGTCTTATCAATTTGATAATGAAGAGTTTTATCAAGATTACGCATATTATTTAGCTAGTTTATTAAATCAATTTCGTGTGCGTTATTGTTTAGATATTCTACCCGGAATGCTGATTGCATTAATCTCTTGTTTAGCCATGTACTTATGGCTAAATTTTTCAATAAAAATGATCGTGTTATTACCACTAGGTGTTTTGCTGACCATGATAAGTGTTAGTAAATTCCATCGAAATTTCTTTATTCCTCCAAGCCTATTTTATGCTGTTTTTATGTGGATAGAGTAGCAGTGACTTTTATTCAGGAATTATCACCAAAGTAAAACATGCTGTTAGTCAAAACCCGGCGAATGCTGCTATAAATATTTTGACACCGCGCAATACATTTCAATGTAAGTGTAATAATGACCTTGTCACTGAGAAAATAAAATTTCATCACATAGCTTTTGTTTTTTATAAATTCAAAAGTGAGTTGAACTGAAATATTAATAGGATAGACGGACTCGCCAGCATAACTAAATATGATAATCTTTTAGTTGAATTATAATAACAATCAATATTAGGCTGGCATTATGTTTAACCCTTTTGATAAACCAAATAATAAATCACTTCATTCATTTCCCCGAAAGATACTTGGTGTGGTTTGCGTACTTGCCACTTCTCTACCTGTATATGCTTCTACAACCGTTGTGCCACCAAATGAGCAATTAGTATTACGCGAAATACAAAAAAAAGTCAGCGCAGCAAGACTTAAAGCCGATGTCACAACATTAGTCGGTTTTGGCACAAGACACACATTGTCAGAAACAAAATCAACCACCCAGGGTATAGGCGCTGCACGTCGTTGGATTAAGTCAGAATTCGATAAAATTTCAGCACAATGTGGTGGTTGTTTAGAAGTTATCTATCAAAAACAAACATTCTCAGAAGAAAAGCGCATTCCAGAGCCGACTGAAGTGGTTAATGTTATTGCTATTCAACGCGGTCAATTAGATCCAAATCGCTATATCGTGATGTCTGGCGATATAGATTCGAGAGTGACAGACCCGCTTAACTTTACCAGTGCATCTCCAGGCGCTAACGATAATGCCTCGGGCGTTGGTGGAGTCATTGAAGCTGCACGAGTATTGTCACAGCATAAATTTGCAGGAACAGTGGTTTATGCCGCATTATCGGGTGAAGAACAAGGGCTATTTGGCGGAAAAATAATGGCAGGTATTGCCAAAAAAGAAGGTTGGCGAGTTGAAGCCGTTATCAACAATGACATGATTGGTAATATTTCAGGGATTAACGGCGTTATCAACAATACAACGGCAAGAGTATTCTCTGAAGGTGTTCGCTATGTTGAAACATCAGAAGAAGCTAGAAAACGTAGATTTACCGGTGGTGAAGTTGACTCCCCTTCACGAAACGTTGCTCGCTATATTGATCAAATAGCCGATCAATACATACCTAATTTAGACGTTATGATGGTATACAGGTTAGATAGATTTGGACGAGGTGGTCATCACCGTCCATTTAATGCCGTTGGATATCCTGCAGTACGCATTATGGAAACCAATGAGCACTATGATCGCCAACATCAAGATATTCGCACCGAAAACGGCCGAGAGTATGGCGATGTGCTTTCTGGTGTCGACTTTGACTTTACGGCTAAATTAACCTCATTAAATGCCGTTACTATGGCCGCGATGGCTTGGGCGCCACCACCACCAGCACAAACTGAAATTTCAGGTGCTGTTAAAGCATCAACGACACTAAAATGGCAACGCCCTGCTGGCAGCATGGCAAAAAACTTGGCGGGTTATCGAGTGCATTGGCGACTAACCACTGAGCCAACATGGACACACAGTCAATACGTTGGTGATGTCACTGAATTTGAATTAAAGAATATTGTTATTGATAACTATTTCTTTGGTGTTAGCAGCGTGGCTAAAGATGGTTTTGAAAGCCCTGTGGTCTTTCCTGGTCCAGCGGGCTCTTTTGGTGGTTATAAGTAGTTCTTTAAATACACTAAAAGGGTTAAATTAATTAAAAATATAAATGAAATAGTTGTGTTTCAATTCTTACTCAGCGATGGGTAAGAATTGAGGCAAAAATATCAGCACTAACCACTAACAAGTTTATCTACATAACCGCACTAAACCACTTCCTTGATTAAACTACGCGTTATAGAACTATTCAATACCAATATATTTATGCACCTGCACCGACAAACGCCAGTTGTTTTCAATACAAGTGGCAATGGCAAGTTCTGTCGCTCGCTGTTTTTGACTTATTGGTTGCAAGTATACTTGTTTATTTTCTACCTTAAATCTTGTTAATAAGGCTTTAAGGTCGTCAATATGTTGCTCGGTACCAACAGGATGCTTAATTTCATTAGCACGTTCCATTGCACTGGCTAAAATATCGTAACCGCCGCGCATATTAACTTTTGGTGAAACTGTCACCCAACAATCATCAGAGACACGAATTTCAAAGGTGCCAGAAGTTTCGACCTGGCAACTATAGCCTTTCGCTTCAAAGTATTTACACAACTCGGTTAAGTCAACCATACAAGGCTCACCACCCGTAATAACAATGTGCTTAGCTTTAAAGCCTTGCTGTGCGAATACATTAGCAATATCGTCAAGTGATAAATTTGACCATTGCTCAGTTTCTTCAGACTTATCGACTAACTGCTGACTGTTAATTTCAAGTTCAGGGTGAATTTCCCAAGTATGCTTGGTATCACACCATGAGCAGCCAACGGGGCAACCTTGTAAGCGAAGAAAAATCGAAGGTTGGCCAGTAAAAGAGCCCTCACCTTGTAGGGTTTCAAACAATTCATTTATTTTATAACGTGTGGTCATTACTTTAATGCTTAGATAATTTCGAGTAGAATGCGCAAGATTTCATTATACCCCAAGAGATAGATAAATATGAGTAATAAAGTTGTGGTAATTTTTTCCGGCGGCATGGATTCCTTCACTGTGCTTAATCGCGCCCTAAAAGACGGTAAAGAAGTTTATGCCTTAACTTTTGATTATGGCCAGAAACATGTGAAAGAAATAGCCTGTGCCAGCAAAGTGTGTACACAACTTGGCGTTGCTCATAAAGTTATTGATATTTCGGCTATTAACCAATTACTTGCTGGTTCTTCTTTAACAGATGATATTGAAATACCAGAAGGTCATTACGAAGCTGAAAGCATGAAATCGACCGTTGTGCCAAATCGTAATATGATTTTACTATCACTTGCGGTTGGTTATGCTGTTTCAGTTAACGCTTCACAAGTGTATTACGGCGCGCACTCTGGCGACCATGCTATTTACCCTGATTGTCGTCCTGAGTTCGTTATGAAAATGAATGACGTGTGTAAAATTGCTAATTATGAAGCGGTAGAAATATTTAGCCCGTACCTAAGCGTAACTAAAACTGATATTTTAACTGACGGTTTAGAAATGGGTTTACGTTACGATGATACATGGACTTGTTATAACGGTCGTGAAAAAGCGTGTGGAAAATGTGGTGCTTGCCAAGAGCGCTTAGAAGCATTTGCTGATAATAATACGACAGATCCTTTAGCTTACGAAGCATAACTAATAGCGCAATATATAGAAATATTGACCATATATGCTCTTAACTTCCATGTGAGCGCATTATACCGTACATCCTGTACATACACGCTCCTGTGCATCCATGCACTCGCGCTATACCGTACATCCTGTACATACACGCTCCTGTGCATCCATGCACTCGCGCTATACCGTACATCCTGTACATAAAAAAGGGACAATCAATGTCCCTTTTGTGTTTTTATAATGGTAATAAATAACTCAAACGTTTTAATGACTAAATAAGGTCTCGTGTAAACGTTCTACCACTTGGTTGGCGTCTTCTTCAGGAACAAGAAAACACAAATTATGTTCACTTGCGCCGTGGCAAATCATACGAATATTGAAATCATTAACCTTATCAAAAATACTGCTGCCAACCCCTTTCGTGCCATGAATTTTATTACCGATCACCGCAATTAAACTCAGACCATGCTCAACACTCACCTCACACAGCTGTTCTAACTCTTCCACAACCGCTTTTGTTAATAATGCTTGCGTTGAACCTAACGGATTATCAAAGGTTAAGGCTACACTAATTTCACTGGTGGTGATCAAATCAACACTTAATTGGTGTTTAGCTAATACGGTAAATACTTTCGCTAGAAAACCACTGGCATGTAACATTTCAGGGCTTTTCACGGTAACGAGTGTTTGCTCACGACGTAAGGCTATTGAGCGATACGTTGGGTTAGAATCTACTTGGCGCTGAATGCGAGTACCGCCGGCATCAGGCTCTTTACTCGAACCAACAAACACCGGAATATCTTGACGCATCGCCGGTATAAGCGTGGCAGGATGCAATATTTTAGCGCCAAAAGTCGCCATTTCAGCTGCTTCACCAAAACTAATTTCATTAATTGAACGCGCTTGGTCAGTAATACGAGGATCGGTCGTAAAAATACCAACAACATCAGTCCAAATACTTAAATTACTGGCTTGAATAGCTTCAGCTAACAATGCTGCACTATAATCTGAGCCGCCTCGACCTAACGTCGTGGTATTTCCTTGTTCATCACTACCAATAAAGCCTTGCGTTACAATCACTTTATTAGCCAGTTGTGGTAAAAGCAGTGCTTGGGCATTCGCTGATAACTGTGCTAAATCAACCTGTGCTTTACCGTATAAGTCATCAGTTTTCATCACTTGGCGAGCATCAAAGTAATGACCATTAGCGCCAACACTTTGTAGCACTTGCGCAAAAATACGCGAGCTCATTTGCTCACCAAAACTGAGTATTTCATCACTATTTTGTAAGCAATGTTGACCCGCTTGTTGCTGTGCACAATGCGCTAAAGCTTTTAAAAGCTTATTTATTTCAGTATCGAGCACTTGATGACAAGCCAAATGGTGCGTAATAGCAAACTGAATTCTGCCAATATCTGCGATAATATCTTCACGTTCTTGCTCTGGAACATTTTCTTGACTGAGCCTAACTAAATGATTGGTTACACCCGCGCTAGCAGATACCACAACCAAACGGTTACGACTGTCTTTTTTAATGATTTCTGCACAGCGAAGCATTGCTTGAAAGTCGGCAACACTGGTGCCGCCAAATTTTGCGACGGTAATTTCATTCGCGCTTGCTTGATTAACCACTACTGACATGCAAGTTCTCCATGATCTTGAGATTGAAATAATGTCTGTGCAAAACTGACTTGGTCGTTGTATACAGATGATGCTGCGACAGCAATTGAGTCACAACGATTTACTTGATGAGATACTAACATAAAAATTCTCCCTAATAGCTTACTGACCGTCTATTTAATTAAAATAAGCTGAGTAAATTAAGCTAATAAAAAACAGGAAGAGCATGACTGAGCGTAGAGTGAATAACAGCTGAGAAAGGTGATTATTCAGGCGATACTTTTCAGCCAGAAGCTCTCCACCCAAATCTAAAAAGCTCTTTGCTTTCTAGCGGTGACAGCCCTAAGGATTCAGCCCTAGCGACCGAATGTGATATGCCACCCATATCAACATTCTCGGCAATTGTCCCCATTAGTAACCGTTGACGGATGTGGATCCTCAAGTTACCTACCTGGCAATTGCACCTCTTCTGGTGAGTAAAATAGTATATTTATTCAATAGCTTTTATCTGCCGTTACTACCAAGCCGATATAATTATTGAGTAAAAGTTCTAATTTACTGCGCTGTTATTAAAACCCATTTAATTAGTAAGGTCAATAGACTTTTAGATGTCTAAAGTGATTATTTACAATAAAGGATTTAGAGTGAGTGTCCGATTAATGTAATTCAAATGAAATAGAATATTCATTGGTGCAATGTACATTCAACTCAGTTAATTTACAGTCACCTCAGTAAAAGTTAATTTTACTATACAAAAATAACTTATTATTTTAATAATGAGTTATTCAGACAAGTTTATAAATTTATTCATGAAAATACCAAAAATTAAATTTAGCCCTAAACATCACAAAGATATTGGCATAGAAATAATTGAATTATCGGAAATATATGAACGTTCAGATAGTGAAAAAATAAGTTTTCTGGCAAAACCCCACCAAATACAATTTAATAATTTGTTGTATATAACACAAGGGGTTGGTGAACATTTTATTGATTTTAACACATATAGTATTCAAGCAGGGAGTGTAGTATTCATTAATAAAAGTCAAATACATGCTTTTGATTTGGTAAATAAGCCACAAGGAAAGGTGATTATTTTTACTGATGAACTTCTTGATACTATTTTATCAACAATGAAAACAACTTCATTTACCTCTAACTATTTACTCGCCTCTTATAGCCCTACTTTTACCCTGACACATAACATGAAAGAAACTTGCGATGTATTGTTAGCTGAAATTGAAAAAGAGTACCAATTGATAGCGCCTAATCTCAGTTTTTTACATTTTTTATTTTCTGCTGTACTGACTAAGCTTACGAACGCACGACCACAATCTTATAAGCAGTGTATCAGCGCATCTCGTGCTAAAAAATTTAATCAATTTATAAGATTACTAGAAAAAAATTACACCATGACACGTGATGCAAAAAAATATGCGGAGATGCTTAATATGACTTATAAATCGCTTAACCAAATATGCAAGCTAGCGAGTAATCAAACAACAAAGCAGTTAATTGATGCTCACACCATTTTAGAAGCTAAACGGAAGCTGACTATTGAAGGTATTCGTATTCAGCAACTTGCTGATAACTTAGGTTTCGATGAAGTCACTAATTTCGTGAAATACTTCAAAAAAAATGCACTGATGACCCCTTCACAATTCAAAAAATATAGTAAAGGTTAGATATTTACCATTTTCTCGCTTTGATTCACCTGAATACTTATTAGACATGGATTCATAATACCTTCATCAAATTTCTAAGGGGAAAGTTATGAAAAAAAGCCTTTTAACTACTATGTTAGCCGGGTTATTAACAATAACGGCTTGCAACTCAACGACAATTAATTCGGAGAAAAGTATGAACTTATCAAATAAAGAAAAAGCAGTTGCCTTGCTTAACAGTATAGAAACGGGTGACCAAGCCGTCGTTGGTTATATTAATCCAGCAAAGTACACGCAACATAACTTAGCGGTAGGTGATGGTCTAGCGGGGTTTGGTGCCGTTTTACAAGCCTTACCTAAAAACAGTGCTAAGGTGAATGTCATTCGATCATTTAGTGATGGTGATTATGTTTTCACCCACACAGATTACAATTTTTTCGGCCCTAAAATTGGTTTTGATTTATTCAAATTCAAAGATGGTTTAATTGTAGAGCATTGGGATAATCTTGATGAAAAATCAACTACACCAAACCCTAGTGGACGTACTCAGATTGATGGCCCAACGGCAGTTCAGGATTTAGATAAAACAATAGAAAACAAAGCGCTAGTAGCAGATTTTGTAGACACTATTTTAGTGAAAGGTCAATTTGATAAATTAACCTCATATTTTGATGGCGATAATTATCATCAGCACAATACTATGATCGCTGACGGATTATCAGGCTTAGGTCAAGCATTAGAAGCGATGGCAAAAGATGGAATAAAAATGATTTATACCGCCAACCATAAAGTACTAGGCGAAGGTAACTTTGTTTTAAGTATAAGCGAGGGTGCTTTCGCCGATAAACCAACCTCATTCTATGATTTATTCCGTCTTAAAAATGGAAAAATCGTTGAACATTGGGATGTAATGGAAACCATTATCCCTAAAGAAGAATGGAAAAATACTAATGGTAAATTTGGTAATTTATAATTAATGACTTCTGTTTTTTTAAAGAATGTATCGTCTTTATCAACGCGATACATTCTTTTACTGTTTAATAAATAAGAGATGAATAACGAGAATTAATATTATGGTGCTTACGGCACTATTCAAAACAAATAACTTACATAAAGTCTTCTAGAAACCATGCAGCGAATTCATGCCTTCCTTCAACATTGGCCTTACTATAAATAACAGACGCTTGCTGCCTAACCGTTTTTTCTTTGGTATTTCTTACGCCACTTATTTCTTTAAAACTTAGCCCTTTTAACAGTAACATCGCGACTTCTCGTTCACTTGGTGTAAGCGACCATTTTTTAAATTGTTCGTGAATAACTTCGCTATATGCGTGGCGAGCACTTTTCATTTCGTCAGAAATATTTCTAAATTTATCATCTGAAACGAGTAACTCTTGTTTTAATCTTGAGATATCAGATGTTCGTGCACTGATATCTCTAATTAAAAATAATGCACCAACACCTGAGACTAAAACAATCAAACTTTCAGAGAAAATATGCCAGACCGGAACACCTAAAGAGATATCAGTAAGGACATCGAAAAAATTTAAACACATTATAACGAGCAAAACTATTGCTATTAACTTGTCTCTCATTAAAACCTCATTTTTCAATCACATAAAATAACAATAGACATATGTACCATAGTATAAAAATAGTCATAAAAGTAAATAAAGCTGGCTTATGTCCAATGATTTAACTGCATTTAAAAGTAATCATTAAAGCATAAAACCATTTTGCAATGACTCAATCATATGATGCTAAATATTTTAAAAAAAACATCCATAATCATTAACCGTAAATATACACTATTTTATTTTTTAGTGGTTATCCTAACTCAAATTTATCAAGTAAATGCTGCCAGTGATGTGAAAATGGTTGAGCTTTCGTCATTGGGTTCTTTTGAAACTAAGTTTTCAGCAGTAAAAAAAGTTGCTTTAATGAAAGGTCAAATCTTGATAGGTGAAGTTGCTTACATGCCAGGCAAAAATTTTTCTGTAACATTTCCATTTGATGTACAACAAGTTAGTTATTTAGTAACGAATGGTAGCTTAGTCAATCAAGGGGATAAAATTGCATTGGTTGAAGGTTATGATGTGCATCACTTCATCGATAATTATGAATCATCAAAAACTCTGCTAGCTATCCAAAAAAAGCACTTTCAAACGAATAAGCAGTATTTTGAAAATAAAACCCTTAAAAGCTCACAATGGATAGAAATAACAAAAAGCTACTATGAAGCCAAACTAAATTTTGAACACCTTCGGCATCTAATGTCTTTTTTGCATATTGATAAAAATGAACAGATTAGTCTTATCAGTCCTAAAAACGGAATAATACAGATACCAAAATTAATGACCAGTAAATTATCTGGTGGGCTTGCCTTTGATGTATTAAGCCCCGAGGACATTAAAGTTAAAGTGACTTCCCCACTGTTATTATCATCTAATTTATCCCATCTTGAAATTAGCCCTACGTGCACACTCAGTGTGAAATATATTGAAAGAATTGCAGATAAATTCCATCAAAGGTTATGGACAGAGCCGACAACAACAAACTGTAAATTAACCTTAGGCCAATCCATAAAAGTTACTCCAATTCAAAGTATTGATGGCTATACAATTGCCAAGTCAGCCATTTTTGAATTTGAAAACAAAAATTATATTGCGATCAAAGTTAACGCAGCCCTTTCATTAGTTCCAATCAACCTTATTGGGACAAGTGAAGAAGGGTATATTTTTACTACAGTAGAGAATATTGATGCCAAACAAGCACTGATCAGCTCTGTCAGCATTCTTCAGGGAAGTTTGCTTAGTTTAGGAGCTGAGTAAATGTTAAACCTCCTCATTAAGTTTTCCCTTACACAACGCTTATTTGTCAGTATTTTTACTGCGCTAGCGATGTTCATTGGTGTTAAGTCATGGTTGGAAATACCTGTTGATGCCTTTCCTGAAATATCACCTACTCAAGTTAAAATAGTGCTTAAACTACCCGGCATGAATGCTTTAGAAATAGAATCTCAAGTGACGCGTATTATTGAGACTGAATTACTGGGTATACCCGCTCAAGAAATGCTTCGTTCCACAACAAAGTACTCTATTACAGATATCACCATCGACTTTAAAGATGGAACTGATATTTACTGGGCAAGACAACAAGTAAATGAGCGATTAGTTAATATTCTCCCCACACTTCCTGCAAATATAACTGGCGGTATGGCTCCGATGAGTACGCCATTAAGTGAAGTGTTTATGTTCACCATCGACCACCCTACATTATCACTGACAGAAAAAAGAGAATTACTTGATTGGCAAATTCGCCCTTTGCTCAGAACAGTACCGGGCGTCGCTGACGTAAATAGCCTAGGTGGTTTCGTAAAAACCTATGAAATAGTACCTGATATTTTATTAATGCAACAATACGACATATCTTTTGAGGAGATTGAGTCTGTCATTACGGGCACCAATCAAAATGGGGGAATTGGACGTATCGTGAAAGGAAACGATACATTAATCCTGAGAACAGAAGGTAAATTTGCCAACATCGATGCGATTAAAAACACGGTGATAAAGAGCGTTGATAATAAGGTATTACGACTTCATGATATTGCAAAAATTCAGATAGGTAGCCTAACAAGGTATGGTGCCGTCACTAAAGATGGCAAGGAAGCAACACAAGGGTTAATAATAGCGCTAAAAAATAGCAATACCGCACAGGTTATTACTGAAGTAAAAAACAAACTTAAAGTGATAGAAGCGTCATTACCTCAAGGCACTAAAATTAACGTTTTTTATGATAGGTCAAACTTAATTGATACCGCGATTAGCACAATAACAAGCGCATTAGGCCAAGCTGTTATTCTAGTTATCGTTTTATTGGCTATTTTTCTTGGAGATATTCGCTCTTCTTTAGTAGTTTCTCTGTCACTACCAATGGCGGCACTAATGACATTTATTCTAATGAAGCAGTTCAATTTATCTGCAAATTTAATGAGTCTTGGAGGGCTCGTAATTGCTATAGGTATGTTGGTAGATTCTTCCGTGGTTATTGTCGAAAATATCGTAAACAGACTAGCCAGTAATCAACACTTGCCTAGGTTACATGTCATTTTCAGAGCATGTAAAGAAGTGGCAATGCCTGTATTTTCTGGCACGATAATAATAATAATAGTATTTTCGCCTCTATTGATGCTTTCAGGTTTGGAAGGAAAACTATTCACTCCTGTCGCACTTACGATTGTTTTTGCGATGCTAAGTGCATTGATTTTGTCACTGACTATTATTCCAATACTCGCCTCTTTGTTATTAAAAAATGAAGCGATTAAACCACCTAAACTTGTTGTGATTTTACAAAACTTCTATGCAAGCACATTATCTAAAGCGACTAATAAGCCTGGAATTTTAGTTTCATTATCATTTAGTGTCTTAATTATTAGTCTTATACTTTTCCAAAGTCTCGGCAAGAGTTTTATGCCAGTACTTGATGAAGGTGACATTATTGTTCAACTTGAGAAATCACCCAGTATCTCATTAGCTTCATCTGTGAATATTGATGAACAAGTTGAAACGACGCTACTGAAAAATATTCCTGAAATAGTACAAATTGTTGCCCGTACAGGCTCTGATGAACTTGGCCTTGATCCTATGGGGTTAAATGAAACAGATGTATTTATGGAGCTTGCAGCCAAAAGTGAATGGCGTTTCGACACTAAACAAGAGCTGATTGAAGATATTCGTAAAACACTCGTTAAATTTCCAGGAATGAATGTAGGTTTCACCCAACCAATCCAAATGAGAGTGTCTGAAATGTTAACCGGTAGCACTGGCGATGTTTCTATTAAAGTTTTTGGCAATAACATTTCGACCCTTGCTGCTTTAGTTGAAAAAATTGCCACGTTAGCCAATAAAACTCAAGGAGCTTCTGACGTACAAATGGCAATCATTGAAGGTGGCAAGTATGTAAACATAAAACTCATTTCAGAAATTGCCAGTCAATTTGGTTTATCAACTCAGCAACTAAGCCGCTACTTAACATCACAACTTGAAGGACTACAAACCTCTTCTTTACTTGAAGGTAACCGTTCTATCCCCATTGTTTTTAATGGTGCAAAAAGTAACGCATCAAATTACGGTGAAATATCTTCTATTAGCGCATTAAAGAAAAAACTTATTCTTATGCCTGATAATACGTTATTGCCACTTGAGCAAATTGCTGAAATTACTTTTAAAACAGGTCCTCTGCTCATTGAAAGAGAGAAAGGTAATCGATTTGCCTCAGTAAGTGCTAATGTTATTAATCGTGATGTCGTTAGCTTCGTAGAGGAATTAAACGCTAAAATCAACGCGACTATTAAGCTACCACCGGGTTACACTTTATCTTTTGGTGGTGAATTTGAAAGCCAGCAAAGAGCGACAAGAAATTTATTAATACTCATTCCCATCGCCCTTTTATTAATCTTTATTATTTTATTCACTACCTTTAATTCAACGGCTAAATCAGCACTAATTATTGCAAATATTCCCTTTGCTTTGATGGGCGGAATTATTGCTTTGTATCTTAGTAAAGAATATTTATCAGTACCCGCTTCAGTTGGCTTTATCGCTTTACTCGGTGTTGCAGTGTTAAACGGCATCGTCATGATAAGTTACTTTGAACAAACTAAGTTATCCTCAAGCAACTTAATCAAACGTGTTATTGATGGGGCAAATCGACGGTTAAGACCTGTTTTGATGACCGCCACAACCGCCATGTTTGGATTACTACCTTTAGCTTTTGCAACAGGCCCTGGTGCTGAAATTCAGAAACCGTTAGCCATTGTTGTCATCGGTGGCTTAATAACGTCAACGATTACTACGCTATATCTGTTGCCTATATTTTACTGTTGGTTGGAGAAAAAAAATGACTGAAGAACTACTTTTCACCTTGAATGTACCAACAAGCCTGAAAGATGAAATAGTTGATAAGTTGATTAGCTTGCCAAACATCACTGGTTTTAACTTAACAAAGATGAATGGCTACAGCAAAGAGCACAGCTTATACGACATATCAGAGCAGGTTGAAGGATATAGAACATTTTATCAATTTGAAGTGCTTATCGCTTCGCATGAAGTTAATAGCCTTAAAACGAGTCTTAAGCCCATTTGCCAATATGCAAAGCTAAGATATTGGTTAACTCCAGTAGTAGACAGTGGACACTTTTAATATAATTTACGATAAAAGAGATTATTGATATGAGCATTGAACGTAAGCAAGTTTTTGTCTGGAGTCGTAATATACGCCTATTTCATTGGGTCAATGTAATCGCTATAACATTACTCATCTTTATAGGGTTAGTCATTTTAAATGGAAAGTTATTTGGTGTTAGTACTGATGGGAAGATTCTTTTAAAGACAATACACGTAATTGTCGGCTATGTATTTGCAATCAATTTACTCTTTAGATTGATTATTGGCTTCATAGGAAATACACATGAGCGTTGGAGCAAAGTATTACCTTTCGGTAAGGGGTTCTTAAAAGCGTTAGCTGATTTTAAACAACACAAAAAATCGACCTATAAAGGACATAACCCCGTAGGTAAACTGATGGTTTTAGCATTATTATCGCTAATGTCTATTCAAATGATTTCAGGTTTGGTGATTGCCGGTACCGACATTTATTACCCTCCTTTTGGCAACTACTTTTCACAAAGCATTGCCATAGATAAGCAAAACATTGATGTTATTAAGCCTTATTCGAAAATTAATGTTGATGAAGCAGCCTATAAAGCAATGCGAGAGATCAGAAAACCATTTATTACGGCTCATGTTTATGCATTTTATGGACTATTTTTTCTGATCCCATTGCACATTTTAGGTGTCATTGTAGCGGAAAGAAGAGAAAAGTCAGCTTTAGTCTCAGCCATGATCACAGGCTACAAACACCTGCCAAATGATAAGGAAGACTAGCTTATGAAGATAAGTCAATTATGTGTGATAGCTTTACTCATTACTCTTTCTGGTTGTGCAGGAATACCTGTGGAGACCAACATCCTCAACCAAAACAATCAAACATGGAAGCTAGAAACGGTCAACAGCCATTATAAAGATGGGATTTTAACGGTTAGTGGTTATATGAAAGCATCGAAACGTTTTGGCAATCGAAAAGGTCATATCGACATCATTGCGTATTCGCCAGACAACCAGATTATTTTTGAAAAATCAGCTACGTTAAGCAAAAAAGTGTTCCGTATAGGCAGCGATTATTTTTCACTAAAATACGAAATTGACCTTCCCTTAACGGCAAGAGTAACCGTTGAATATCATCACCAAAAGGAGATTCATGACTCATTCAGTTTAAGGGGGCTTCAAACCCCATACTTATAAAAATGATTAAGCGTAAAAGTCACAATTTCTATTTCTGGAATAGCATAGCGAAATATATTCAACTGACTTTTACTCTTCCTGCAGCCATACCTCAATTTCTTGACGATGAGGAATAGAGCCGCTATGTACATTAACTTCATCAATAATTACAGCAGGAGTGCTCATTACGCCATACTCCATAATGACCTCAGGATCAGTTTCTTTAATAATATTTATATCTATATTTAATTCGTCCGCTATTTTTGAAATAGCTTCAAGCGTTTTAGTACACTTTGCACAACCGGTACCTAATACTTTAATTATTTTCATAGTTTTTCCTTAAATTATTGCCTAAATAAATGGGGTTAGATAATTAAAAAACCAACCAATTAACGTGAATGCAACGAGCAGAAGTACAAAAAGTATTGCCAGTAATCGCCACTGCATAACTTGTTTTAATAAAATAAATTCAGGGAAACTAGCGGCAACCGTACTCATACAAAAAGCGAGTGTTGTACCAATAGGAAGTCCTTGTTTAATTAAACTTTCCATCACAGGAATTACCCCTGTAGCGTTAGAATATAAAGGGATACCTAGTAATACGGCAGCAGGCACTGACCACCATTGACCATTACCTAAGTGCTCTTCAATCCAACCCTCGGGGACAAAGCCATGTAATGTGGCTCCTAACCCAACGCCAATAATCACCCATTTCCATACTCGGCCAAAAATCTCTAACATTTCTTCTTTGGCAAAGGTATGTCGCTGTTTTAAAGATAAGATTTTAACTTGCTTAGCTTGAACAACAGAAGAGTTTTTACCTCGCTTTAACGCTTTGGCAGCAAAAGATTGTAACCAACGTTCCGCTTTAATAGCATCAAGAAATACACCACCTAACACCCCTACTGACATACCAACAACAACGTACAGTAAAGTAAATTTCCAGCCTAATAAACTCAATAGTAACAGGACCGCCACTTCATTAATCAACGGTGATGTTATGAGAAATGACATGGTTATGCCAACAGGAATACCTGCTGACGTGAAACCTAAAAATACAGGAATGCTGGAACATGAACAAAACGGCGTTATTGCGCCAAAACTAGACCCTAATAGATAACCAACCCCCTTATGCTTGCCTGCTAAGTAATCACGAACACGTTCTACATTCATTGAAGCTCTTATCAAGGCAATCGCGTAAATCATCACTAACAATAAAAAGAAAATCTTAGTAGTATCTTCAATAAAGAAATGAAGCGCATCACCTAACTTAGTTTCTTTCGACAAGCCGAAAATATCTACAACTAACCATGTGGCTAAATCAGTAAACATCTCAAACATAGCTTTCTCCAAACCGGTATTGTTTTCAGTTAAAGGCACAAGCAAAATAAAAAAACACTTACAAATTCAATTGGTTACACAAGCTTCAGTTAAGAACTTAGTAACTAAAAACCCTTCAACTCTCTTTTCAAACAACTAGCTATTAGCAGGTTGTGAAATGTTCACTACCTCATATCAAACAGCTCATAATGAAAGTTTTCATTGGCAATACCTTTATTCATGAAGTCTTGACGTAATGCTTTACCAAAATTTTTGGGACCACAAAACCAAATAGTGGAGTTTTCCCAATCATCTACTTGCCTACATATTTGCTCTGTATTTAATAACCCGTCTTTATTCGCGACTAAAACATGAAGCCTTACCCCTGCCATCTTTGAAGACTTTTTAAGTGCATTAATAAAAGATTCGTCTGGTTCATTAGTGCTGTAAAACAAATCTATACATTGGCCAACTTGACTATCATGCTTACTTGTTGATAAGGCCTCAATACGCGCGATAAATGGTGTAATACCGATGCCCCCTGCAACCCAAATTTGCCGAGTGCTACCTGTACTAAAATCGAACTGTCCATAAGGACCTTCAATTTCAACTTTATCTCCTGTTTGTAAAACACTCGGTAGCCTTCTTGTATAGTCTCCGAGACCTTTTATAAGAAATTCAATCCTAGCATCGTTGTTCCACGCTGATGAAATCGTAAAAGGATGAGGCCCTTCTTCTTTATCAAAAGTAACAAAAGCGAATTGGCCCGCCTCATGTCCATTCCAGCTATTTTGAATGTCAATACTGAGATTAAGCACTCTATTGTCACTGTGATAGTGTATTTTATTTATGCTGCCCACGGCACGTCGAGAAACACCAATTTTTCGTGATAACGACAGGAATGCGCCAATAGTCCCACCGAGCATTAACAACACTAACAACGAAGCGATAACCTCTCCCCAATAATTAGATTTCATTAATATAATCGAGTGAAAAACTAAAAATAGATAAATAACAGCGATAAACCGATGAGTTTTAAAGAAGTATCGGTACGGAAACCATTTAACCAATGCTAAAATCATAAAGAGTATCACGGCATAAAATGCCCATTCACCAATGGATTCAGCAAGACCGTGCTGTTCTTTAAAGTAGCGTAAAATGGTGATTGTTTCTTCATGCGATCTGTGACGAGCAGGCTTATTCATTAAGCCCCAACCAACTAACCACTTCGGTACCATTACCCATAGATAATGTAAAACTGAAAAAATGAGTCCGGTGATCCCCAACCATTTATGTAGACGGTATGTTTTATCAAGCCCACCAAGTTTAGCTTCGATTATAAGAGGACGAGTTGCCAATATCATACCAATGCTCATAACAGCAATTGCCATAATACCGGTGTAACTGATCATGGATTTTCTCAGAGAAAAAAACTTATATGACGACCATAAGATTGGATCAGCAAGGAGCCACAATAGAGTCAGGCTGAGTAGAATGATAAAATAGCTTAATTTAATGTTTTTCATATTGATAATACCTTTCTGCGAAATGTAAAACAGAGGTTGTATTAGCTTCGTTACTCCATAGTAAATTTAAATTTTTTATCAAATTTACTATGTGTAATAAAATGTGAAAACACTGAGCTTCACATCGACTAGAATTGGTTCTTCAATATAATTTTATCCGGTACAACCGTGTGATTCTTTGATCGAAAGCTTGTTTTATAAAACAAAAAATGATTGTATACTTTTCGTTTAATGCCTCTTTAAACTACCTGCTTGAGAGTTATCAATAGAATAAGCTAACGCAAGTAAAGAATCACTAGTAAGGAATTAAATCGAACTGACAATAAATACTGCTTCTAAATAAAGTAACCCCGCGTGATTACGTCCTTATTTTAAAGCGTCACTGCATAAAAAAAGCCAAAAATATAATCGCAAATTAAAAAACTAATGAAAACTTTAGTTAGAAAACCCTATATCAAGAATTGTCGCTGTGTCAGATAAATGTGAAATTAATTGGTGTTTAAAATCTAATAATCCGATGGAATTTATAAGTCCTGCAACTAAAGCAAGAATGAATGCTCCATATTCCATCCAACGCAGTAATTTAGAAATCACGAAAAACCTAGAAATAGTAATGCCACAATAAGAGGTTAAAATAGTTGGTTAGCATCATTAATCTGCGAGCACTAAGCAACGACCTAGCGCTATGCTCGTAAAAACCTTAACGATAGAAGCTTACAGGTATTGATTATATTTCGATAAACTACAAATCATCATAGCGATACAATTAGGTTAAAACTCATACTCTAACGTAACTCTGAAGCTGTGATCTTTACCAGAGCTGGATAACTCACTAATAAATCCAGCTTCCCATTTGAGTTGTTTTTGACCATCAAAACGCTGAATGCCCATAAAAGCAGGACCGATGCCAAAATATCCTTCTCCGGTATATAGCTCAATTGCGGGTTGTACTTGAGGTAACCAGCGGTAACGATACTTCAGTCTAAACTCGGTTTCAAATTCTTCTTGCAGATTGTCACCCCATTCATATATACCAAACAGGTTCATCGTAAGACTCGTTCGACCGAACTCTTTCTCGAATATAATCCCTGTTGTAACTTCCCAATCATTGCTAGCATGATTTTTTTCAACCTCAAATAACATGCCCCAGTCAGCCCAAAGCTCGCCTTGCTCTGTCATCATCCAACGAATTTCTATTTCATAAGCTTGTAAGCCGAAATCATCAGTTTCTGTTTTCTCTCCGATTAGATAACCTTCAACCATAACTGTGTCACTAATAGAATGACCATAAGCTATTCGTTGACCAATTAAACTATTAGCATCTGTTTGCCTAGACATTAACCGCCATTCGAACTCCCGTTCATTAGGAAGGACATAGGGATGATAAACTTTATCAACAACCATGCCGTCCGCTAGCACCTTAGTTGAAAATAGTATTAATATTATAGAAAGCATCCTAGAGCACATGCTATTTCTCCTTAATCTGATCAACTGGACATTGACGCTTTAATAAAACAAAAATAAAATAACTGAGAAATAAAAGTAAACTCACAGCGTATAACACCACAAACTCAAATGACGGGCTCGCTTCGTAGCCAAAAAGTGTATTGAGCATGTGTCCATACTCCGAACTGTCTTTGATTATGTTAGTACTATCCCAAAGTGCTCCGCTACTTTGAATAATATCCACTTGTTGTAACAAGTTAACAATCTGGCTGATATGACCAGATAAAAATAAGCTCCAAATAAAATAAATGATAAAAAGCTTACCTTTCTTAACAAACCAAAGCATTGAAAAATACATTAAAGCACTGAAGCTTAGGCAAATTCCAAAACCTATGACTAGACCCACGATAATATTTCGTATCGATTCACTATTAACGATATAACTATCAAGAAAAACGATAAACTGACTTGCATTGACGACGGTGAATAACACAATTGCCATAATGATTAAGTTACATTGAAACTTGGTTAATTTATTTTGAGTTACCAAGTAAGAGCTACTAAATAATAAGCAAAAATATATCAGTAACAATTCAATAGACTGTATAACTTCTATACCAACACCACCGAATAATTCGCTCATAGTAGGCATAAAATGAAAGGTAGCAAAAACACCGACAAAGCTCAGAACAAGAGCAGTAAACAATCTGTTTTTAGATAAAACACTGGGTGCAACACTGGTATTAAGTAAGCACAGTAAAATGAAAATTGGCAATAAATCTTTAATAAATAAGATAACGATATTAATTAGCATTATTTACCTCAACGATAATCATTCCCCGTGCTGTTCCTGGATTATATTCACCAAAGTATTCATACTGGCCGGAAGAAAGTGGACCGATAAATATCGTGGTTTTTTTATTTGGAAATAATACTTTTTCTCTATTTAAATCAAAGCTATCGAATTCTTCAGCCGTTTTGTCTTTATTATAAATGATCAGTTTTACTTTTTCATTGACGGGAATGGTTAACTCAGAAGGAGTGAAAATATTATTTTCTAATGTTAAATGATATTGTGTGGTGTTAGCCGAAAGCTTTTGCGATACAAAACACAAAAATATACACAACAAATAATAAATATATTTAAGCATTGTTAAAATCCAACGACATGACTTTAGGTAATGTTATAGCAACCTTTAATCCACCTAAGTCTGAAGCCATTAACTGAATATTTCCCTCATGTAAGTCAACAATATGTTTAACGATAGAAAGCCCTAAACCACTACCTGTTTCAGAGTGCTGCTTTACCCGATAAAAACGAAGAAATACTTTATCTAAATGCTCTTTGGTTATTCCAACCCCTGAGTCTTCAACTATGACCTGTACATCATGCTGATGTTCTTTTATAGCTATGTTGATATTAGTGCCGTTCCCACTGTATTTGATGGCATTTTTGAGTAAATTATCAAAAAGGACTTCAAGAGAGAATTTATCCCCTAGTAATGATATAGGTTTTGCTTCTAGTGACACAGTTTGCTGTGCTAACTCTATTTGATCATAGTTTTCACTGATAACACTTTGAAGAAGTTCTCTTAATGCTAATGTAGTTTTACTCTCGCTAAAGCTTTCTGGCGTCGTTCTATTAAGCGCTATAATTTGCTCTATTACATGCGCCATTCTAATAGTATTATTATGCAGTTCATTGATATGGTGACGTTCAATACTATTGTTTTCAAAAGCAGTTTTAATATTATGTGCGGTTATTTTAAGTACACTTATCGGTGTTCTCAACTCGTGGGCCGCATCACTTGAGAGTCTTTTTTCTCGCTCAAAAGCATTGGTTAACCTTTCAAACAGACTATTCAATGTTTGCTCTATTGGTTTTAGTTCTGTCGAATTTTCTTTAACCTGAATAGCGGTTAAATCATTAGCACTCTTTTCTTGCAGTTGTTTCGATAAGGTATGCAGAGGTTTTAAGCTCCTGTTGATTGCAAAAAAAACTAGTAACCCTATCAGTGGAATCGCATACACAATTGGCAATATTGCCTCTAACAAAACCTCTTCAACTGACTCTAGTCGTTGTTCTACCGGTTGTGCAACAACAACTTTAGCACTACCTTCCACCAAAACAAATACACGCCACCTTTTCCCCAAAAAACTACTATCACTATAACCTTTATTATTTTTTGTAATATGCTTATCCGGTGAGTTATGACTTTTTAAACTTAACTTATTGTCTATCCAAATTTGATACGCAAAAATAGAATGTAAAACAACATTAGTAGAAGATTGTTTGATAGGGCTATGCAATAACGCAATAGCAAAAGAGCGCATTTCTTCGTCAAAAACATGATTGAGTTTGGCTTTACTGGCTTTATATCCCTGTAAGGCTGCACCAAAAGATGCCAAGGTCACAACGGATAAAATAACGATCAATAAATACCGTTGAATGCTCATTTACACCTTACTCACAACATATCCAACACCCCTAACCGTTTTGATAAAGCTATTAGGTAATTTTTTTCTTATGTTGCTGACGTGCACTTCTATGGTATTTGACGCAACTTCTTCTCCCCATTCATAAAGACTGGTTTCTAACTGTTCTTTCGATTGAATACGGCCCAGATTTTCTAATAGCGCTTTTAAAATCATATATTCACGTCGAGAAAAGCTCTGCATTGAGTCATTAACAGAAACAGTATGTGCTTGAGTATCAAGTGCAACATTATTATGAGAGATAACTGATGACGAGTGCGTGCCTAACCTTCTTTCGATTACCCTTAACCGAGCAAAGAGTTCTTCTAAACTAAAAGGTTTGGCTAAATAATCATCGGCCCCGAGATCGAGCCCTTGTACTTTATTTTCAATACCATCTCTTGCTGTTAAGATTAAAATAGGCAGGCTTTTATCGATTTTCTTGGCTTGTGTTAAAACCTCAAGACCATCAATGTCAGGTAAGCCTAAGTCAAGTATTACAACATCAAAGTCACCACTTTTAATCGCCAGCACGCCCTCTTTGCCATTAAAAACAAGATCAGCACTATGGCCATCATTTCTTAATGATTCCCGTAGGCCATTAGCCAGATGAACATCATCTTCAATCAGTAATAATCTCATATCTCAATCAATTCCTGTATATTTGTAGAGATACTCTACCGTATAGACCAATGGAATATATTCTGCTCTTTAAGAAAGTCTTCCACATTAAAGCCTTAAAGTAATGCTAGTGTTGCTAGAATCTAGCTTGAATACATTTAGGTGCAGCGGCCGTAATGGAGTTTAACGGAAGAAAACCCCATTACGTACTAAAAATTTAATTTCTACCGCTTTAATTTTTTCTCAACTTTAGTCAATAAGGTTGAGACTTCCTCTCGTCGATATTGGTCTGCTAATGGTCTTGATGCTCGTTTTGGTGCGTTTTTAGCTTTCAACAAATGCTCATTAGCTAACTTATATTCCCCGTCATCAAACATTAATTCCCCATAGAAGTAATTCGGGTCTATGCCATCAGGATTTAGTTTTAGGGCTTTTTCCAATAAATTCTTAGCATCATCATCGTCACCAAAGGCTATAGGCCAACCAGGTACTTTATGGTACAAGACGCCTAAGCTGGTATAAGCAGAGCCGAGTAAAACAGCGTCGTCAATTTCAAGGGCTTTTTCAAATGATTTTTTGGCTTTTTTGGCTAAAGATAAAGCCCCTAAGCCCCCCTTAGCTCCGGCATAGCTAGATTGAACTATCCCCTGCCAAACCCAAGCTTCTGCCCTTTGAGGAAATAAGTAAACTAATGAGCTTGTTTGCTTTTCTAATTGTTCAAAGTTCTCCTCTTGAGTATTACCCGATAATTCATAATTCACCTTAGCCCAGCTATGCTGAATTGAAAGTAGTTGCTTTTCAAAACTCTCTTTTGATTGAGCATAAACACTCATTGACCCTATGCAGATTGCGAGTATTGAAATATATTTAACTAAGTTCATGACTTTTCTCCTCTGTAAACTTTAATATCGTTGGCAGGCTATTTTTCATAGATAAATCAACTAATTCAGGAAATACACCATTTAAGCGCGCAAAAAACTTTTCAGGCCAGCCAATAAAACGTCTATTTTTTTTTCCTTCAAGCAAATAAATCAACTCCTTTGCAACCATTTCTGGTGAATCAATTTTACTCCCTAATGCTTTATTCATCCCGATGACGTTATTAGAATTAATACTTGTATCTGTTGCTCTAGGAGCCAAATAACAAATTCTAGTATTTGTGTTGGCAACCTCTCGACTGAGTGCTTCAGAGAAACCTTTAAGACCAAACTTACTTGCACAATATAAGCTATACCCAGGAAAACCAATTGAGCCAAGCGTTGAGCCGACATTAATAATTGTCGACTTTTGCACACTTCTTTTGTTGAGGAACGCATGCGTTATTTGCATTGTACTCAAAAGGTTAGTCGTCAATACGTTGTTAATATCGTTATCGGATACTTGATTAAATGTCGAAAAATTTGATATCCCAGCATTATTAATAAGTACGCTAGCCTCTTCATTATGAAAAGATTTAGCAATTAAATTGGCTCTATCGGCATCATTCGCTATATCACATGTAATCAGTTGATATTCGCCTGGAATTTGATTTCCTAACATCTTTAGCTTATCTATATTTCTGCCCACTAAAACCAATGGATAACCTTTCTCTGATAACTGTTTAGCTATTGCTTGGCCAATGCCGCCAGTAGCTCCAGTTAATATGCATTTAGGCAACTTTTTCATGATCTCTCCTTGGAAACGCTGGTATAGAAGTTTGGCAATCTAATGTACGGAAAATATTGCTATACAGTAGGTAAAATTTCTTTGCACTTTCAACAATAATATCTTGTTCATCCTTATCGGTAATTTTCGACATAAGCCGTTCAAAAAACTCAACATGCTCAATATCAAGAGCGCCATGAGATTTGAGATAGCTAAAAGCCTTGTCAGGTAAAGACAATGCCTGACCTATCGCTGAAGCTGCATTATCAGCCATCGCAATACTTGTGCCTTCAAGCACATGTACCATGCCAAAGAAGCACAAAGGGTTAATTCTTTGAATAGCATCATATGCGTATGACACCATTAGTTCAGTGGCATACGAAGGTTTGCTATTTCTAACCGCCTCCTTATCTGATCCACTAACTGCAATGTCATTTAATATCCACTCTTGGTGACCGAGCTCTTCTTCGATGTATTCGGCTACAGCCTCGCGTAACCACTCTTTATTTTCAGGCAACTTTGCACCTACTAACATGAGTAATGGCACTGTATGCTTAACGTGATGGTAAGCCTGAGATAAGAACTCAACATAATCATGTAACTCAATTTCACCTTTAAAACACCGGTTAATAATAGGGGAAGAAAGTAGATACTCTTTTTCTGCTTGTGTTTCAGTTAATAAACGTTGATATAAGTTCATGACAGCTCCAAATTAGCCTTAGATTGTTTATAGATAGTTGAAATTTCTTTTTGAAAGCGCTTTTCTATTGCATGACGTTTAGGGCGTCCATTTGTCGTAAATAGTCCATCTTCAACGTTCATCGCTGACTGTAAATTCACTTGGTATTTGACTTGTGCATAACCCGGCAATCCTTTGTTTACTTGTGCCATGACCTGATCTATATCACGCTCTGGCATATTACGATTTAAAGGAACAAGAATAGCGATACAAAACGGCTTATCATCTCCTAACACCACTGCCTGTTGAAAAAATCCCAAGGACATAATTTCAGACTCAATCCATTCAGGTGATATATTGCGACCATATGAATTAATAATAATATTTTTTTTACGACCGATAATTTCAATAGTGTCGTTGGTAAGCTTTGCAATATCGCCTGTGTTTACTTTAGTGGGATACCAAGTATTTTCGTCGTTGATGTAACCAAGAAAAACATTACCTTCTACCACTAACTCCTCATCAACTATTGCGACAGAAACGTGCGAAAGTACTTGTCCACAAGAGTGAGCAACCTTATGGTTGCGTTTGTTAATACTAACGACTGAGCCACACTCAGATAAACCATAGCCCTGATACACAGGCAGCCCTAGCGCTCTAGCTTGTAAAATAAGTGTTTCAGATACTCTGCTGCCCCCTACCGCAATAAACTCAAGTTCTGCAGGAGCTGTCCAGCCCTTACTAAGCCCTATGATAAGCACTTGCAGCAATTCAGGTACAAGAATTAAACTTTGAGGCTGCACTCGTGAAATAGCGCTGAGAAAGCTATCTATATTAAATAACTCTGCACCATCAAATCCGAGTTCTTCACTATCTAATAGCCAAACAGTTCCACCTGCGATTAACGGTGCATAAATACCTGCTACGTTTTCAAGTAATGTTGATAATGAAAGTAAACAAAGGTGAATTGGAGATTGGATATCAACCGCCTCTACTATTGCATGCGCCACATTGACTTGATTTTCGCTACTTAAGCAAACGCCTTTAGGCTGACCTGTAGTCCCAGAAGTAAAAGTCACTTTAGTTGTCCCTTTAGGCAACTTACGAGGTCTTTCTAATGCAACAATGTATGCTGACAAAGACGAAAATGGGGATTGAATCTCTGTATAGAAAGAAAGCTGTTCATTTGAAATGACAACATCAGGCCTTACGCTACTTATTAGTTCATCAATTTGAAATTCAGAGAAAAATGGCGGTACAGGTGTAAATACAATATTCGCTTTTTGGCAAGCTAAATCAATAAAAACCCATTCAGCTTGGTTACCACATCGTAAAGCAACTGACTGTATTTTATGGTTTTTCAACCATTGTGAAAACTGCTCTATGTTGAAAATAAGTTCTTCATAAGTAAATGAGTCATCAGTTGTTCTAATAGCTATTTGCTGTTTAGGATGCTGGTTTATTATTTTCATCATCATTAACTTGCTCCTAAACTTTTGGATACATTGGCTATATCTTTATCTAAGCCTTGAAATAATTTCTGATAATAAGGTTGGCTATCGATTACTCGAGCAACTTCTGCCAAAGACAATGCAACGACTTTAGGAGATGTTTCATAGTAACTCCCCCATTCGTCACCTGATTCGTTTAGTAGTTCAGCGTCCGCATCACAAATATATTGACAATTAATACCGGCCTTAGAAATAATCCCTATGACTATTTCTGTACCGGAAAACACCATATATTTAAAGCCTAAACAAAATAATGCTATCGCAGTGACAAGAAATAAAGGAACGGTAAAGCGCTTTGAATTGCTATATAAGCTGCCAATTTCTACTATATCGTTACGTTGAATATGCTGAGATTTAAATAAATCTAATTCATTAATCGGTACATCTAAATATTGCTCAATAAATAAAGGCGAAGACGCTGATCTTATGCCTAAAGCAGCCTTGAGCTTGCCTTCGCTAACCGATAATAAAAAAGGCATCGCGATTGATATATTCGCTTTATATGATTTTTGATAACCGTGCCGAATGAATGATTCAACTTCTGCTCTTCCTTCTTTGTTTTCTGAAAAAACATCCATGGTCAACGTTTGGGTTTTGTTGAACGACGCTGCTGTCGTAGCAGTGTTGTTGTATATTAGATTTAACATATTAGCGCCTCATTCAATGTCTATGAGGAAACTATAAATGAGTTTACTTAACGCAAACTTAAGATAAATTTTTAAATGGCTGTTTATTTCTAGTAACCACCACACTGATAATAAACACTAAAAATATTATTATCTAACTGAAGCGCTGCGATTAAATTTTCGTGTAGCATGCAAGTTAACTTGTTATCATTTAAAGGATAATTTTTAAAACTACAGTATTGTTGGATTGTTTATGGATTTATTTCTGCTCAAGAAAATCATTGGTTTACTTGTCATGCCACTTAGCGTGGTGATGATACTATTGCTCGTTGCTATTTTATTTTACCGTAAGCGCACTAAATTAAGCTTCAGTGCTCTACTTTCTGCTACTATGATTTTGTTTGTGAGTTCATTCCCACCAGCTTCAGATACTTTTATGGCACCGCTGGAAGATAGTTATCCTGCATTTACCCGCAGTAGCGATCCTGTTGATTATATTATCGTGTTAGGCTGCGCTCATACGACAGTTCATAGTTTACCCGTAACAAGCCAGTTAAAGGCCTGTTCGTTAGAACGTTTAGTCGAAGCGATACGTATCTATCAAATTCACCCGGAAGCACGTATTATTACCTCAGGTTATGCTGGTGGTGATGAAACTTCCAATGCTGAAAAAGTTAAACAAGCAGCGATATTATTGGGCGTACCGGCACATAAAATTATTACCGAAAACTTTCCGCAAGATACAGAAGAAGAAGCTGAATTAATAGCGCCAAGAGTTCGTAACAAGAATGTGGTGCTCATCACTAACGCAAATCACCTGCCACGTGCAATGAAGTATTTCGAAATGCAAGGTGTAAACGCTATTCCTGCCCCAGCAAGCCCATGGGTAAAAGAAGATAATAATAGAACCTGGCAATACTATGTGCCAAATGCCAATAAACTAAAACAAACTTCAATAGCATGGTATGAAACATTAGGCCAAACGGTTCAGTGGTTTAAAGGCTGGCTATAACACAACGCTAATATAGCCTTAACTCTGGTTAATATAATTAAAACTAAGAGAAAATCACAAATAACCATTTATGATTATCTTTTTAATATTTTGAATTGGTCGTTATTTGATTAATGCTAGCTATTAAACACTAAGTGAATGTTGGCGCGTTATCGACATTCTCTTAGTTAAGTTAGGCAGGGTTATCAATATCAATAAATTTAGCGGTCACTGGCAAGTTTTCATTGACGTGCTGTGCCAATGCCTTGGCACCATAGCGCTCTGTTGCATGATGACCCGCACAATAAAAATGAATATCCATTTCTCTAGCAACGTGTGTCGTTTGCTCAGAGACTTCACCACTTATGAAAGCATCTATACCTAATTCAGCAGCGAGTTCAATATAACCTTGACCACCACCGCTGCACCATGCCACCGTTTTAATGGCTTTATTCGATGGTGCGGCAATATGTAAACATGAACGATTAAGTTGTTCACTAATGCGCTGTTGTAATGCCTCGCTTGAAAGTGCAGAACTAAAATCACCGCGTACAGGCACACTTAATGCGTTACCAACTTCCAGTGGTGCAACATTTTCTATATCAAATAATTTTGCTAGTTGTGCGTTGTTGCCTAAGATTGGGTGAATATCTAACGGTAAATGATAGGCAAATAGGTTAATGTCATGTGCAAGCAAAGCTTTAATACGCTTATGCTTCATGCCACGGATAACATAACTTTCATTTTTCCAAAAAAAACCATGATGAACCACTAAGGCATCAGCTTTTTCTGCAATCGCTCGCTCTATGAGTTCCTGTGTTGCTGTCACGCCAGTTATCACTTTAGTGATATTTTCACCTCCTTGAATTTGTAAACCATTGGGACAAAAGTCTTTTATCTGCTCAGGTTTTAATAAAGTATTGAGATAATTTTCAAATTCATGACGTTGCATGTTTTCTTTTCACCTATTATTGGAATTATTAATTTACGTTTATTATATACTGGCGATACCAGTACAACGTTATTGTTTATGATTTTTCTTGTTAGAAGAGTTCATTGTAGGCACTTTCACCGGTTCAAAACGCGGTCTCAGTTGCCACTTTGCTTTAATCGGCGTTAAAGGGAGCACGCGTTTTTTGGCCACAATAACATAAACAGAGCCTAAGCTTGGAAAATAACGTGCAGCTAACTTTCGCCACTGGCTACTGATCATTCCTTCGCTGTATTGGCCTGATAACGACGAATGTAAAAAACGGTGGTCGAGCTGTATTTCAAAACCCATCAAATGTAACCAGTCTTTAACCCGCATTGGCGAAAACAGCCTTTCATTCCAAGGCGTTTGTTTACGTCTATAAGGGATAAACTTATTTAAGCCCACTAAACTAAAGGGATTAAAGCCTGTGATGACCAAGTAGCCATTAGGAATCAACACTCTATTTGCTTCACGTACTACGTGATGTGGGTCGAGCGAAAATTCTAAAGCGTGCGCTAAAACACAAACATCAACACTGTGCTCTAATAAAGGTAGGTCATCAACTTCAGCAACAATATCACCGCCTTCTGGCTGATTTGTTAAGGTTAATTGATGTTTTATAGGACTTGATGAACTGTCTATTTCGCCACTTAATGAGCCCAGCTTTAGCAAATGATAACCGAAAAACTTTGGCCACCACGATGACAAAACTTGATCGATATTTTTTACTATCAATTCACCATTAGGAAGAGCTTGCCATGACTTTGGTAGATCAGGGTGCCTAAACGCTAGTGCCGGTTTCATAGTTTAAACTTGAAAAAAAGTGGGTATAATCATTCTTTCAGTATACTCAGGAGCCGCACATGCTGCAAAGTCAAACCACCTCTAATATGCAAGTTTCGATGATAAAAGCCTTTTCCGACAATTACATCTGGGCAATTTCATCAAGTAACAGTAATGCATTAGCAATAGTCGACCCTGGCGATGCAGACGTTTGTATTAAATTTATTGAGCAAAGCAAGAAACAACTCAGCAGCATCTTAATCACTCACCACCATAGTGATCATGTCGGCGGTATTGAAAAGCTACTACAATATTGTCAAGAAAAAGCATGGCCATTAACTATTTATGGCCCTGAAAATGAAAAGATCCCGCACTGTGATATTAAATTGAATGGTCACTCAGTTGTTAGACTAGACGATTTAGCGCTGGAATTTTCTGTTATTGATTTGCCTGGCCATACTAGTGGCCATATTGCTTACTTAGCGCAAGACAACCTGTTTTGTGGCGATACGCTATTTTCAGGCGGCTGTGGCCGCTTATTTGAAGGTACGCCTTCACAAATGTTAACTTCATTAGAAAAATTAATGGCGCTACCAGAGAAAACCCATATTTATTGTGCACATGAATACACTCAAGCTAACTTAGATTTTGCGTTAACGGTTGAGCCTAGTAATAGTGAACTGGTTTTTTATTATAACCAAGTAATACAAAAACGTGCTGAAGGCATAGCAACCATTCCAACGTCAATGTTACAAGAGAAAATGATCAACCCATTCTTACGGTGTGATAAAAAAAGTTTAATGGAAAGTGCCAGTGAGTTTAGTGGTGAAACAATAATAGATCCCTTATCTGCTTTTACCGTTATTAGAGCATGGAAAGATAATTTCTAATGGCTTTTCAAAGCGAAATCTTGAATAAGCTTGCTAAATAAGTAACACTGGCGGCAAGTAAATCTAAATAGAACATTCATGAAGTATATATCGTTATCAATTGCAGCTGCCCTGATGTTATCCGGCTGCCAATCAACATTGAGTCAAAATAAGCCAGAAAGCCCTGAGATCCGACAAGAAGAACAAACCCCAATCGATATTGCATCGGCTATTGAAATTAACCAAGCGCTGCTAGCAGATGAAGCCATTGATGTTATTCATCCTGTAGAAGATGTTAGTATCGATCTCGGTAACGAGATAAAAGAAAGCTATTTAACTGATGATGTTTGGCAAAGAATTCGCAGTCAGCTGAATTTTCAGATCCCAGAAAATCGCCGTATCACGAGCCAACGAAATTGGTTTGTTAAGCACCCTGACTATTTAACCCGTGTGGGGAAACGTGCCGCGCCTTTTTTGTATTATATTGTTCAAGAGCTAGAAGCGAACAATATGCCATTGGAAATCGCTTTATTACCTATTGTTGAAAGTGCGTTTGACCCGTTCGCTTATTCTCACGGTCGAGCATCGGGTATGTGGCAGTTTGTGCCAGGCACAGGTAAACGTTTTGGCATGAAACAAAACTGGTGGTACGACGGACGACGTGATGTTGTCGCTTCCACCCAAGGCGCTATCAAATATTTAAAATATCTAAATAAATTTTTTGACGGCGACTGGATGTTAGCACTGGCCGCTTATAATTCAGGTGAAGGTCGGGTTCAACGCGCCGTACGAAACAACAAGAAGAAAAACCTTCCTACCGACTTTTGGTCTTTAGATTTACCGAAAGAAACACGTGCTTATGTACCAAAATTATTAGCCCTAGCTGATATTGTCAAACGTAGTGATGAATTAAAAATTCAACTACATAAAATTGATAACAAAGCCGTTTTAACAAAAGTTGATATTGTCTCGCAATTAGATTTAGCTAAAGCCGCAGGTCTTGCCAACTTGACGCTAACAGAGCTACAACGCCTTAACCCGGGCTTTAATCGTTGGGCTACCGATCCCAATGGGCCACACTATTTATTATTGCCTAACCATAAAGTGGAGCCATTCAAATTAGCATTAGCCAAACTTGAAAAGAAAGACAGGTTAACTTGGCAGCGATACAAAATTAAAAATGGTGATAATTTAGGTTTAATAGCGAAAAAGTTTAATACCGAAATTGCGCTGATCCAACAAATAAATAAAGTACGAGGTAATCAAATAAGAGCAGGGAAATTTTTACTCATTCCCGTTGCAACTGCATCTTTAGACAGCTACATTTTATCGCAAGACCAACGCTTAGCAAAAACGCAAAATCGTGAATTAGCGGGTACAAAGCGTATTCATATTGTTAAGTCTGGCGATACCATATGGGACTTGAGCCGCAGCTATAATGTATCAATGCGTAATATTGCCAAGTGGAATGGTATGGCGCCAAGAGATACCATTAAGCCTGGTCAAAAGTTAGTTATTTGGCAAAAATCTGCCGTTAATAAAATAGCAAATAAGCAGGCGATTCCCAATACACAAGCCATTATACGTAACATTACATATCGTGTTCGCAAAGGTGACTCTTTTGCACGTATTGCGAACAAGTTTAATGTCACCATCACTGAAATCGAGCGTTGGAATAGTCTAAAACGTAATAAATATCTACAACCTGGGCAAAAATTAAAGTTGTCGGTTGATGTAACAGATAATATCTAACCTTTACTTTAGATAATAAAAAAAGGGCTAATTAACTTAGCCCTTTTTTTATACACGAATTAAAATATTGATCGTAATGCTATTCATATACTTATAACTTAGTAACACCTTGAGTGATTATGTTCTTCGTTTGATTAACGATATCCATAAGTATCTGTTGATCAAATGATTTAATTCTAGGGGTATGAATATGCCCGACAGGTAATAACGGGTTATACTTTTCTCTAAGTAAAATACTGCGGTAAGATATTTCATTAGAAAGGTAACCACCTCCAGAGCCACTAACAGAAGTTTTGTTCTCTATCTCTGCTAATGATTGTGCCGGATATGATTTATCTAATGTACTAATGTTCCTATTATCATTAACTTGATACTTACCTTCCCCTTTTTGCATTGCAACAATAGGCAAGCTGAATTCAACAAATTCAGGTCCGTTTAAATCAGATGATTTAAACTTTGGTAATAATGGCGTGCTTTTTGTCGCACCAGTAAATACATTCAAGTTATCAGGTGCTTTAGCGCTTCGACGTAATGCTGGATAACGCTCTAAATCAAAATTTTCTCTACCCATACTAACAGTAATCACCATATCAATATCTTTGCCTGCTATATACGGTGTTAGTAGTTCTTCTATCATACCTTGATCAAAGTCAGCAAAGCGAACAGGAACAATTAATACTTCAACTTCAGCAGTTTTCCCTGCAACACTTAGCACCATATCATCTAGCGATAATGCTACCACGCCAGAAGGGTTACTTTGGTCAATATGTCGATCGAGGAAAAAAGGGTCGAAGCCTGTGATTAGAATTTTTTTGTCAGTTTTTTTATCAAATATCACATCACTTTGACCACGAGACAATAATTCAAATTGCCATAGCAATTGGTATTGCTGATCAACAGCTAACTTGGCGAACCCCTCAGATGAGCGTAATATTTTACTCATCTGTAACCGTGACCAGTATAGTGGACGGTCGTCATAATCAGCCAACTCAATAAAGGATTTTTTAGCATCAAGCCAAAGTCCTTGCCCATGTTGTAATATTAACCGAGTAAGCATAGCAATATTGTTCGCCTGTTGTACTTGTTGCTCAAATAACTTGGTTCTCGTAGCTAAGCGCGCTGCGACATCTGGTATTGCCGCAAGTGCCATTGGTATACGTAACTCCTCCACTGTCTTTTGATTATATTCTAATGCTTCAGTAAAGCCATAAGGACTGAACACAAGTGACAAGGCGAGAGTAAGCGGCTTCAATTTACTGATTTTAAAAATGTTTGCCATAGGACCTCTTAGCGTTTTCTATAGTTGTATGATAAGCATTAAGTCACTAACACCGACTCTTTAATTTGATAATAATATAAGTAAAACATTAACTTCTTTTCTAGTTTAACTGCTTATTAAACTTCAAACTAAATTATTTTAAAATTAATAAATATTTAAAGTTCTGTAACCGTATATTTAACGGATACAATCTTCCAGCTTGATTCAGTTCTCACTAAATCCCACGCTTCTGTACCAAACGCTTTCTTTACACCATTTCTATGATCACTATATTGAAAATACACATTGCCAAGGTAACCATCTGTTTCAATTTTTATATCCCAAATTTTTTCCTCTTGCGCCTCAGTCTCCGAAATCATTTTTTCTGGTGGTCCATATTTTCCAAAGTTTACCGTGCGCGGAAAATTGGCTTTTTTCTTGCGCTTATTCATCACCATTTCATCACTAAAGACGGCAATCCACGGTGTATTTTCACTATAAAAAAGTGATTTGAATAATCTTTTGTCTTTCTCAATGATAGCGAGTCTAAAGCTTTCAATAACTTCTCTAATTTCCTTTTTAAAGTCAGTATTACCATCTCTTGCGGTTGCTGGCATACAGTACGCTAAAACAATAATCGCTATATAACTAAATTTCATCTCTTCTCCATTGTATGATTTCTAAGGTTTACTTTTCAAATAAATGAGACAACACTCATCGGCCAGTAGCCATAAGTTCAGTACAAATTTACAGTACTCTACACATGTAATAAAATGATATTAATTTATCTTCCCATGAATAAAACTAATATCAATTATGAGTAAATTACCATCACTAAAATCAGTACAAGTATTCGAAGCAGCAGCAAGGCATTTAAGTTTTAGTTTGGCCGCGAAAGAGCTTTATGTTACTCAGAGTGCGGTTAGCCACCAAATAAAATCACTAGAGAGCCACCTTGGTAAGAGCTTGTTCACCAGAGCTAATAATTCTGTTGTCTTAACGCAGTATGGTGATATCTATTTTTCGGTGATCAGAGACAGCTTTAGCCGCATACAAACAGTTACAGATCACCTCATGGATAATAAAGAAATAAAATTAAGAATTGTCGCCCAATCATCATTCGCAGTGAGTTGGTTGGCCTCAAGAATTTCTTCTTTTAAAAATGAACATCCTAATATTGAATTAACCTTGTCAATGGCAACTAGTGCTGAACACTACGAGCCTTCAGAATACGACATTAGCATTGGCACTTGGCCTACGCCTGAAAATTATAAGAGCCAATTAATACGTCAGGAACGCTGGTATCCTGTTCTGACAACAAAGCTTAGTGGGCAAATAAACAATCAAGATCCATATTCAATTCTAGCACTGCCACTTTGGAGCTCGGAAAACGGTCAAGACTGGAAATTGTGGATGCAAGAGCAGAAACTCGACCCATCAATAAACCTTGATATTATGCACTTAAGCCACACCTTACTCGCAGGAAGAGCAGCCTTAGATGGCCTGAGAGTGGCGCTATCTTGCGATTTTATTGTCTCTGATGATATTGAACGAGGTGATTTAATTGCGGTAAAAGAATTGAGTTATAGCCCTTCATGGGGAAATTATTATATTCACTATCATGCTGGTAGCCATTACATCAATAAAATAGAGAAATTCATTACTTGGCTAATGAAGCTGTGTAATAAATAAAATGACATCCACATTTAGCGTTACTATTACCACTCCTTTCATAAACGATGTATAACTAACATAGTATGTAAAACAACCAGGCAAACTCGCTAATGGTTAATTCATGCGCCGCGAAAAGGCAAATTTATATTTGCCCTTTAATTTGTCTTTTTTTCTTTTAGAGTAAAAATTCTATTGATTTTTTATCAAATGCTGTCAAAGTGTTTGGGCTGTGTTTATTTACCAACCGCTAACAGTTACTTGTCAATGGTTGAATAATATACAAGCGCACTTGTACTTCACATTGTCAAAAGAGTATAAGTTAACAATTTGTCATTTTTCAAATATAAAGGGGTAGCACTTCAATGTGTTCGATTTTTTGTATATTAGATATTAAAACCGGTGCAGATGCACTACGTCCAAAAGCATTAGAATATTCTCGTTTACTTCGCCATCGTGGTCCTGATTGGTCCGGTATATACAACAATGACCATGCCATATTAGTGCATGAACGTTTAGCCATTGTTGATACTGAGCATGGTGCACAACCATTGTATAACAGCGATAAATCATTAGTTTTAGCCGTTAACGGTGAAATTTATAATCATAAACCACTCGCTAGCCAACATACGCCTGATTATCAATTTCAAACAGCCTCAGATTGCGAAATTATTATTCCAATGTTTGAAAAGTTTGGTAGCGACTTTGTCGATAAATTACAGGGTATGTTCGCCTTTTGTTTATATGATGCTGCCGATAATAGTTACTTAATAGCCCGTGATCATATGGGAATTATCCCACTTTACACTGGCTATGATGAGGAAGGAAACTTCTACGTTGCTTCTGAAATGAAAGCACTGATGCCAATTTGTAAAACAGTTGAAGAGTTTCCACCGGGCCATGTTCTTGAAAGCAAAGATGGCAAGCTAAAAAAATACTATAACCGTAACTGGCAAAAATTTTCAGCAATTAAAGATAATAACACTAGCAAAGAAAAGTTACGTGAAGCACTAGAAGATTCAGTTAAAAGCCACTTAATGACTGATGTTCCTTACGGTGTGTTACTTTCAGGCGGTTTAGATTCTTCATTAATTTCGGCTATTACACAAAAGTTTGCGGCTAGACGCATTGAAGAGAACGATCTATCTGAAGCATGGTGGCCAAAAGTACATTCTTTTGCATGTGGTTTAGCTGGCTCTCCAGACTTAGTTGCAGCTCAAACTGTTGCTGACAGTATTGGGACTATTCATCACAGTGTCGTGTTTACTGAGCAAGAAGGCATTGATGCCTTAAAAGAAGTGATTTATCACTTGGAAACTTATGATGTTACGACTATTCGTGCATCTACTCCAATGTATTTAATGGCTCGTAAAATTAAAGCCATGGGTATTAAGATGGTACTTTCTGGTGAAGGTGCTGACGAGATATTTGGCGGTTATTTATATTTTCATAAAGCGCCAAATGCTCAAGAGTTTCATGAAGAATTATTACGTAAATTAGATCGTTTACATAAGTTTGATTGTCTTCGCGCCAACAAATCTATGTCAGCGTGGGGCATTGAAGCACGCGTACCATTTTTAGATAAAAACTTTATGGATGTTGCCATGCGCATCAACCCAGAAGACAAAATGTGTGGTAATGGAAAGATGGAAAAAGCCATTTTACGTGAGTCTTTCGAAGGTTACCTACCTAAAGAAATATTATGGCGTCAAAAGGAGCAGTTTTCTGACGGCGTGGGTTATTCTTGGATAGATGGCTTAAAAAGCTACGTAGAATCACAAGTGAGCGATCAACAACTTGCCAGTGCAAACTTTAAGTTCCCCATAAATACACCTGATAGCAAAGAAGCATACTTTTATCGTTGCGTTTTTGAAGAGAAGTTTCCATTAACCTCTGCAGCTGATTGCGTTATAGGTGGTAAGTCTGTTGCTTGTAGCACGCAAGAAGCTTTGGCTTGGGATGAGAGCTTCCAAAATAACGCCGACCCTTCAGGCCGAGCAGTATTAAGTGTTCATAATGAGAGTTATTAATCTCTGATATCTGATGATGTAGTCTCACTAAAGTTACAATATTAACGAGACAATGCAGAAAAATAATAAAAACCGGCTAATTTTGTCGGTTTTTTTGTACAATATTTTCTAAATATTATACAGTTACAGTCTTTATATTTTATCTATTTCATTGTTAATAGGACACTCTCTTGTCAAATCGTGTAGAACCTGAAATTCCCACTATTACCTTAGATCATGACCAAGTAAAATCGGCGCGTGTAAATACTACAAATTCTAAAAAAATAGATAATGCTAAGCCAACTGAGAATATCGCTAAAGCGTCAACATCTATTGCTACTTCTCTATTATTGTTCATGTCATATTTGGCATTAGCGGGTGGCGGTTGGTACTTTTATCAACAACAACTTAAATTAACTAGCGCTTTGAATGGTAGTGACCAAAGAATTCAGCAGCTTGAAAATCAACTCTCCGCTACTGGCGAAGAGATGGGCGAGTCAACCGTTGCGTTAAAAGTAAAATTAGAAGCCATAAGCGAGAAAACTGAGTTATTGCTAACAGAAATGGACAAGTTGTGGGCATCTGCCTGGCGTAAAAACCAAAAAGAGATAAAAGAATTAAATTCTCAAAGTAAAAAAATAGCGTCACAACAAAGTAAAAATACTAACGCGGTTAAAGCACAAGTGGCGGCAACAAACGAATTAAACGATAAAATTACTGCCACTGAATTTTCAGTTGATGCAGTATCAGAGCAAATTGTTGCAGCCAATGCCATAAAAGATCAAATCAATAAGCTAGCATCACAATTTAATACCTTAGACGCAAATTCAAAAACTCGTGATAAACAACAAATGATCACAGCGACAAGTATTAATGAATTCGATACGAGCCTGCAGCTAATGCTTGAGCGTCTAGAAACGGTTGAAGCAAGAGTAGCGAAACGTCAGAAAATATCATCGACCGTAATAAAACCTTAACCTGTGATTCTGCGCACCACCACGATCATGTGAATGCGGCATACCGTATATCCAGTGCATCCATGCACCCGCGACATACCGTACATCCTGTACATACACGCTCCAGTGCATCCATGCACCCGCGACATACCGTACATCCTGTACATAAAAAACGGTAATCACTAAATATGACTACCGTTTTTATTTATTTAAAGCTTACTAGTCGATGTGTAACTAAGTGTAAAATTTTATACAAGGCTCTTATAAAGATTTTACAATATCTTGAACTAGTTCAGGCCCTTGGTAAATAAAACCGGTGTAAACTTGTACTAATTTAGCCCCTGCAGCAATTTTTTCTTGCGCATCTTTACCAGAAGCAATACCGCCAACACCAATAATTGGCAGTTTGTTATCTAATGCTGTGGCAAGTAATTGAATAACCTTAGTACTTTGCTCTTTCACCGGCGCACCACTTAAACCACCTTGCTCGTCACCAAACCGTAAATGAGCAACTTTATCACGTGCCAACGTGGTATTCGTCGCAATAACGCCATCAATATTATTAGCAATTAAACATTCTGCAATAGAGCTAACCTCTTCTGCGGTCAAGTCTGGAGCAATTTTTACAGCAACGGGAACATATTTACCATGTTGCTCAGCTAAAGAGGTCTGCTCAGCTTTTAATGCTGACAATAGTTCGTTTAACGCCTCACCATACTGTAATGAGCGTAAGCCTGGGGTATTAGGTGATGAGATATTTACGGTAATGTACGTCGCATGGTCATAAACTTTGCGCATACAGTGAATATAATCATCTTTGGCATCTTCATCAGGCGTATCTTTATTTTTACCAATATTAATCCCCAATACACCATTAAATTTCGCTTTGATGACTTGATCAACTAAGTAATCAACACCCTTATTATTAAAACCCATACGATTAATAATGGCATTAGCTTCTGGTAATCTGAATATTCGCGGCTTTTCATTTCCTGGTTGTGGCCGTGGCGTTACCGTGCCCACTTCAACAAAACCAAAGCCCATTGCTTCAAAGGCTTTAATACATTCGCCGTTTTTGTCGAGCCCTGCAGCTAGGCCAACAGGGTTAGGAAATTTAATTCCCATAATTTCTACTGGTTTGTTAGGTACGTTTTGTTTGTAAAGTAAATTAAGTGGTGTTGCTCCCGTCGCTTTAAAGCTTTTTACCGTTAACTCATGAATAGCTTCAGGATCGAATTTGAAAAATACTTTACGTATAGCTGAGTAAAACATAATACCTCTTTAACTAAGTTTAAATACCGTGCTACCCACGCGTTATAACTAAATCGCAATGGCCAGCACATTTTTACGACAAAAAAATCCCCGCTCATTGGCGGGGATCTTAACACCTATTCTACGGTGTCGCAGTGTAAGCTTAATAACATTAACTCTCTGAGTGCAACAGAGAACTTTGCAAACTCATGAGTTTGACCAATTCTAAAATCAGCCAAAATATGCTGCCAACGCTCTAGCGGCTGAGTACTAGCGGCGAACCAATTCTCCAGCATTTCGTTTACATCGGTAGAGTTTTTATTACTACCTAAAATAACTAAAGTCAGTGAGCGTTGTTGCCAATCAAGCTCTTCTCTAAAGGAAGCTCTGGCAAGCGCTTGCCAATGGTTCGATACTGGCTGAGACGTTATTTGATCTAAGAACCAATGTAAGTCTAGTTTTGCACCAAGTTGGAAGTAAAGCTCAGTGACTAACTCGATAGAATGGTTATCAGACTGAGCAATCTCAGCTAGATCCATTGCAGAGAATAAAGTACTTAGTAGTGAAATCCTCAACGCCACTGATGCCGGAGCACCTGCTTTGATAAGATCATCTTCAACACGTTTTAGCTGTGCTGCTTCTTCGTCAACCATAAATTTCGTAATGTTGCTCGACAATGCGGCAAAAGTACCATGGTAAAACTCAATTGACTGAGCAATATTAAGCGCTTTGTTACGGTGACGTAAGAACCAACGTGTTGCACGACGAACTGTACGACGTAATTGGAATAACATCTCTGTTTGAATTGACGTAGATATTTTATTATCTAAGTCACTAATTTGAGTCCAAATATCAGATAATTCAAAAACCGCACAAGACATTGAATAGCAAGTGGTAATTTCAGCGGTTGTGGCGCCAGTTTCTTCTTTCATACGGTTGACAAAGTTAAAGCCCATATCGTTGCCAATATTATTAGCTAATTTAGTAGCAATAATTTCTGCACGTAGTGGGTGATCTTGCATCTGCTCAGTGTACTTATCTTGCAACTGCTGAGGAAAAGCTTCAATTAATAAACTTTGATAATACTCATTGTCGGTAATTTCAGGACAAACGAGTTCTTCTTTCAAAACCATTTTACTATAAGCAAGTAGCACGGAAAGCTCAGGACGAGTTAAGCCTTTGCCTGATGCTAAACGCTCAGCAATCTCTTCATCACTTGGAATAAATTCTAACGTTCTATCTAACTGACCAGAACGCTCCAAAGCAGTAATAAAGCGTGCTTGTTCTTTAAGCTGACTACCACCACGTAGCTCAGTAATAGAAAGTGAATGTGTTTGACGGTAACAATCATCAATTACAATATCACCAACTTCATCGGTCATATCATAAAGAATTTTATTACGTTGCTTAACAGTTAAATCCCCACTGCGAACTAAACCATTCAACAATATTTTAATGTTAACTTCATTATCCGAACAATCAACACCACCCGCGTTATCTACTGCATCAGTATTAATTCGACCACCTTTAGCGCCAAATTCAATACGACCCATTTGTGTTAAGCCTAAATTACCACCTTCACCAACAACTTTAGCGTTTAACTCAGCACCGTTAATACGTAACGCATCGTTTGCTCTGTCGCCTACTTCAAGGTGAGATTCTTTAGAGCCTTTAACATAAGTACCAATACCGCCGTTCCATAACAGATCGACTTGCATTTTTAATAGTGCTTGCATTAAATCAATGGGGGACATGCTTTGTTTTTGCGTGCCAATCATTTTTTTGATTTGTGGCGTCAGTTTAATTGATTTTGCATGGCGGCTAAAAATAGCACCACCTTCAGAAATTAGCGCTTTATTGTAATCTTCCCACGTACAGCCTGGTAAATTAAATAAACGCTCACGTTCTACGTACGAACTTGCAGCATCTGGATTTGGGTCAATAAAGATATGCATATGGTTAAATGCAGCTTGTAAACGAATATGCTTTGATAGCAACATGCCATTACCAAAGACATCACCCGCCATATCGCCAATAGCAATACAAGTAAAGTCAGTTGTTTGACAATCAATATCCATTTCACGAAAATGGCGTTTCACTGACTCCCAAGCACCTTTTGCGGTAATGCCCATGGCTTTATGGTCATAGCCCACACTGCCACCTGAAGCAAAGGCATCACCCATCCAGAAGTTGTATTCTTCTGAAATAGCATTTGCAACATCTGAAAAAGTAGCGGTACCTTTATCGGCTGCTACAACTAGGTAGGCGTCATCTTCATCTAAACGAACAACGTTTTCTGGTGGCACAATTTCACCGTCAACAATGTTATCAGTGATATCTAATAAGCCACGAATAAAGGTTCTATAACACTCTTTACCTGCTTCGAAAATTTCATTTCTATCACCTTTAGGTAATTGTTTACAAACAAAGCCACCTTTAGCGCCAACCGGAACAATAACAGTATTTTTAACTTGTTGCGCTTTAACTAAGCCAAGTACCTCTGTTCTGAAATCTTCACGACGGTCAGACCAACGTAAGCCACCACGCGCAACTTTACCACCACGTAAATGCACGCCTTCTACTTGCGGAGAATAAACAAAGATTTCAAATGCCGGTACAGGCAATGGCACATCAGCAATTTGTGAAGGCAATATTTTAAAAGAAATATATGACTTCTCTCCGGTTACTGGATGCGGTTGGAAATAGTTAGTACGAATAGTGGCATTGATCATTTCAACAAAACGGCGAATAATGCGATCATCGTCTAGGTTAGCGACCTTGTCTAGTGACGTTTCAATACTCGCTAATAATTTCTCAATTACTTTCTCACCAGTTTTTACCTTCGGAGAGAAGCGCTTATTAAATAATGTAATAAGCAGCTCAGCAATACTTGGGTAACGAGCAAAAGTATCTTCGATATAACTTTGACTGAATGTACCACCAATTTGACGCTCATATTTTGAGAATGCACGTAAAATTGATACTTCACGGCCACCAAGCTCAGCCCCTAAAATTAGACGGTTAAAACCATCATCTTCTAACTTCCCGGCCCAAACTTTAGCAAAAGCGTCTTGGAATAAACTTTGCACAACTTCAAGATTAAATTTGCCAGTACCTGTTAGTAACATTGAGAAGTCTAAAATCCAGCAAACCTCACCACTTAATGTTCTAATCGCATACGGGCTTTCACCAATAACACGTAAACCAAAGTTTTCTAACATTGGTAAAACATCAGATAAATGTAATGGTTCACCAGCATGGAACAATTTCAATTTAACGAAACGGCTATCTGCATCTTCTTCTTGTGGTTGGTAGAACAACATTTCAAGTTGATTATCAGCAGTCAAAGCTTCTAATTTTTCAATATCAACAATGGCTGTACCCGGTAAAACTTCATCTTTATAAGCTTGAGGAAAGCTAGCGTACTTACGGCTTAATGCTTTACCTTTTGCTTCACCTTTATGCGAATTTAACGCATTGGCTAAATTATCATCCCAACTACGTGCGGCATGATTCAAATTCTTTTCAATTTCTTTCACATTAATGTCTGCTTTTGTCGAGTTAACTCTTACTATATAGTGCGTTCGTGCTTGCGCAGATTCTGAGAAATAAGTCGTAAACTCTACTTCCTCTGTACTTCCTAACGCTTCTTGTAGTAGTTTTTGCGTATTAATACGTAAAGCCGTGTTATAACGCTCACGCGGCACATATACCATACAAGAATAAAAACGGTTAAAAGAATCCCGGCGCATAAATAGGCCCGAATAATCACGTTCTTGCATTTGGAAAATACCCATCACATTATGCAATAGTTCAGCTGGTGAGCTTTGTAAAATCTCATCTCTTGGGTAAGTTTCAAGAATATTGATTAGTGCTTTATACGCATGTGTGCCTTTAGCATAACCAGAGTCATTACAAACACCGGCTACCTTTGATTTAATCAATGGTAAATTTAAGGCGCTGTTGGTGTAATACGCCGAGCCAAACAAACCAACAAAGCGCTCTTCACCAATAACGTTACCCTTGTCATCAAAGCGTTTTACACCGATGTAATCAAGGTGCGCTGGGCGATGTACACGAGATTTAGCATTAGTTTTAGTTAAAATAAGTAAATTATCACCTAAAGCAATTTCACGTGCAGATTCACTTAAACCAGATATTAAACGTTCTTTTGTGCCATCATATTGATTCATCAAGCCTAGACTCGACTCAACATCAGCAGATAATGCCATATCACCTTCTAAGGTTTTAACATGATATGAGCGATGACCTAACAAGGTAAAATTATCGTCTAGCATCCACTCTAGGAAACTCACACTTTCCTTTTGCTCTGCTTTTGAGCAAGGTAATTTAGCCTTTTTAGCTTCTTCAATAACACTACGCAAACGCTCTTGCATTGGTTTCCAGTCAGATACTGTCACGGCAATATCACTAACAACTGAATGTAATTCTTTCGTAATATTTTCTAGCACTGCAGCGTCGTTTTGACGGTCGATTTCTATAAAGAAAACGGTTTCTACGGATGTAGATTTAAATGAATGATCAACAGCTGCAGATAGCTGAGTAATATTTTTACTTTTATCGCGAATAATTTTAATTGGCGAATTTAACATTAGATGTGGAGTCAGGTTTAGTCGGCTTAGAGCAATACGCACAGAGTCGACTAAAAAAGGCATATCGCGCACAATAATTTCAATTATGGTATGACTTGATTTCCAACCATTTTTTGAGATTTGTGGATTAAACACTTTAATAACAGGTTTATCGTCTTGATGATCGCTCAATGTATTCCACAAGCTTAACGTTGCGCCATACATATCACTATCGTTTCTATGATCTAAATCTAAGGTTGAAATGTTGTTATAAAGCAACTCTGCAAATTGATTAACAAGAGGAGCTGTTGTCGCTGGAACTTTTTGTTGTATTAATTGTGCTACGTTCGAAAGTATCACTGAAGGTAAACCGTCTACTAACGCCATGCCTTTTTCCTTTTTGGATAAAACGCTTGAAATAATTGGAATCTTTTTAGTCTTTTTAATCAGAATAGACTATTACGGCAATTTTATTAATAAACTTAAGCGATTGCGAGTACTATTTTAGATATATTACTTTAAAAACTGTGCTTTTATGTAACTCTTTTGATTACAAATAAGTGTTTATTCATTAGTTATAAATAGAAAATGACCTTTCGGTCATTTTCTTGTTTATTTATGCATAAAATGTTTTTTAATCATTGTCAGTTTTTTTTTGCTCCGGCCAAAGAAATGCAGCTATAGCAGGTAGTACCAGTACAGCAGCAATCATATTAACCAAAAACATAAAGGTTAATAAAATCCCCATATCTACTTGAAACTTCAAATCAGAGAAAAACCAAGTTGATACACCAATAGCCAAAGTCACACCGGTAATCAACACTGCGCTGCCACGTTCTTTTAAAGCGTCAAAATACGCACTTTGCACGCTTGCGCCATTGCGTAATTTAACACTCATAGTCGAAAGGATATAAATACCATAATCGACACCAATACCCACACCTAAAGCAATTACGGGTAATGTAGATACAGTTAAGCCGATATTAAGCTCAGTCATTAACCATTGCGCTAAGGTCGAAACAACATATAGGGGCACAACAACAGCAATAGTAGCTCTTAAACTTCTAAAACTTAGTAAGCAGAGAATTATAACCGCACCATAGACATATAACATCATAGGAATTTGAGCAGCCTCTACAGCTTCATTCGTTGCTGCCATAACGCCAACAGGCCCAGAAGCTAATTTAAAGCTTAAGTCGTCGTTATCTAATTCAGCAGCAACTAATTTAGCCGCATCAACAACGCGATTAATAGTTTCTGCTTTATGGTCTTGTAAAAACAAAATAACAGGCATAACACTACAGTCATTATTTAATAAACCACTTGATGATGGCACGCGAGCAATTGATTGCACCAACGTTTGTTGATTACGTGATAATGCGCGCCACTTTGGGTTCCCTTCGTTATAGCCTGCATTCACAAGTTTTGCGATTGAAGCTAAGCTAACCGTTGACTGTACTCCTTCAATATTTTCCATGCGCCACTGAAATCTATCAATAACATCCATATGTTCATAATAAGTACAAGCATCTGCAGTAGTTTCAATAATCACAGACATATAATCGACACTGATAGCATACTTATCAGTGATCAAGAAAGTGTCTTGGTTATAGCGAGAGGTCTCGTGCAATGAGGGAGCACCTGCATGCAACTCACCTATTTTCATCTCTTGTGCTTTTTGATAACCAACGGCATAAAGTATTGCCGTGGCAATTAAGATGACCAAAGCGACTTTACGCGTGGCAAAAGCAGACATAAAATGCCATACACCATCGCCATTTTCGGCGCGAGTGTCACTTTGGCTTTTGACACTCTCATCTTTAGTATCTCTAGGGACATGGATATAAGAAACTAATAATGGTAGTAATATCAAGTTTGTTAGAATTATCATGGCAACACCAAGTGATGCCGTAATAGCCAACTCACGGATAATACCAATATCGATTGATAATAAGGTCAGAAACCCGACAGTATCAGATAATAAGGCTATACCACCAGGAACTAATAATACCCGAAAACTTAATTGTGCCGCTTCTTTGCTAGTTTTGCCATTATTAACCATTTTCGATATGGAGTTAATCATTTGAACACCATGACTGACGCCAATCGCAAAGACTAAAAATGGTACCAAAATAGACATTGGATCTAAACCAAAACCAATGGTTGATAACATGCCTAATTGCCAAACTACAGCAACCAAAGAACAAGTGATCGGTAATATCGTAAGGGCAATTGAGCGACAGAACCAAAATACCATTAAGGTAGTAATCGCAATCGCAATACCAAAAAACGTGACAACCCCTTTCGCACCTTGTGCTACATCACCAACCATTTTTGTAAAACCGATGATGTGAACTGAAATATTGCCTTGTTCGAACTCGCCACGAATATCGTTTTCAAATTGCTCAGCAAGCACGATGCTATCAAGCTTTTCACCGGTATTAGGGTCAATTTCCATTAACGATGTTTTCACCATCGAACAGCTATAATCATCTGCGACGATACTACCGACAATACCCGCTTTTTCAATATTACCTTTGACTACCGACAAACCACGTTCATCTGGCTTGAAATCGGCAGGAATTACAGGACCACCAGCAAAACCATCTTCAACAATTTCAACAAAACGGGTGCTCGGCGAAAATAAAGACTTCACCTGAATACGGTCAACGCCTGGAATAAAAAACAGTTTGTCATGCACACCTTTTAAGGCAGTAAAAAATTCTGGGTTAAATATATTACCGCTACTATCACAGACTGAAATCAAAACATTATTTGCACCACCGAAATTTGCTCGATGCTTTAAATAAGTTTTCATGTAACTATGGTTAAGCGGTATGTGCTTAGTAAATGCGGCATCAAGCTTAATTTGAGTTGCTTGAAATAGTAAAAAAACGCTAGTTAGGGCAAAAAATATCAGTACCATTAAACGGCGACGGAAAAGTGTTGCTTCGACAACATTTATAAAAAAATTCAATTTCATGAGCGTTACTTCGTTACGTTAATATTTTTGATGCCAACATCTGACACAGCGATTATTTTATTGTTAAACCAAACACCGCTAATCAAGGCTTTCCCATCTTTTTGCGGATGCTCAACAAATGTTACCCCATCATCTCGGCTTTCTAACAACACACCGTTATTGCCAAGAATAAAAATACGCTGATCATTAGTTAATATTATACTGCTCAGCAACGCAGTAACCGCACTATTACTTACCTGCCAAGAGCTATCACCTTTTGCGCTGCGAAAAATGTTACCGCGAAGCCCTGCAACAAGAGCAGTCCCGGTGTTAGTAAGACTAATATCATAAAACGAGCCAGGATATATTTCATCGAACTGTTGCCACGTAACGCCAAAATCATCGCTTTTAGCAATCAAACCGATTTCGCCAACCATATATAGATTGTCGCCATTTGCGAACATGCGGTTAAAGTGCGGTAAAATACTGCTTTGTTCATCTAAGAAGGCTACTTCATCTTCTAGTTTTAGTTCAGCTAAATATTCTTGATCTTCAGGAAAGAGGAACTCATTATGATATTCTATTGCCCAATGCTGGCCGCCATCAGTAGTGCGATAAAATAAACCATAAGCACCAATGGCAATACCATTATTTTTATCAGTAAAAAGTATATCTAATAGTGGTTTTTGCACTTGTGGTAAATATTGCTGTATTTGCCATGTTTCTCCACCATCTTTAGAGGCTAATATAGTGGCGTCATGCCCCACTGCCCAACCATGAGTTTCATCAAGAAAAAAAACTGCTGTTAGGGTTGATTGTACAGGTACATTGGCTTGTTGCCACTGCACACCGTCGACAGATAAAAGAATATGACCACGTTCACCAACGGCAACTAACTTGGATTGCGCTATATTGGTAATATCAAGTAAAAGTGACTGGCTTGCTAACGGGGCTTGTCGCGCGCTAAGCAGTTGAGCATGAACAACATTGCTACAAAGAAAAATGATTAAAATAACGAGAAGACGCATAAGTTAGGATATTAGCTCCATGAATTCTACCTTTGAGGACACGCCTCAATAAGATATCGATGTTTAGGAAAAGTTTAACGCGATAAATGCGCATCAATACCATAAATGTTTATGTCTTTTTAGCTTAGCTAAAAAATACAGTAATGAAAATTCTAATTGTTTGAAGACTTTGTAAAAAAAACGGCTAGCATTTGCCAGCCGTTTTTAAAGTGATTAGCTTATCTTCGGCCTTCACGACGCAATGCCGAAGAGGTAAAGTTTACATCCTTCAACGCTGCCGAGAAATCATACATTTTCGCTTCATTATCTAAGCCCATTGCAATATAACGACGAGACTGTAAATCATGAAAAACTTCCAGTGTTGACCATTGCGTAGGTACTTCATAGTAATTAATACCATGGGCAACACCAACACGGTATAACTCATCACGGTTATCATAAATATCTGTTACCGCAACTTGCCAGCTATCTTCATCAATATAAAAAACACGTTTCTTATAAGTATGACGGGTGTCTGATTTCAAGCTCGCTTCAACAACCCAAACACGGTGTTTTTCATAGCGTACTAAGTCAGGGTTAATATGGCCTGGTTGCAAAATTTGATCATATTTCAAGTTATCGCTATGTAAACGGTAATCATTGTAAGGGATCAGTAGTTCCTGCTTACCTTTAAGTTTCCATGTATAACGATTTGGTGCGCCGTTAAACATATCAAAATCATCTGTAGTCCTTAAACCATCCGAAGCTGTACCAGGTGCGTCATAGGCAACATTAGGTGCACGACGGACACGACGTTGACCAGTGTTATAAGTCCATGCTTGACGAGGGGTTTTTATCTGGTCCATCGTCTCATGAACTAATAATGCCGTACCAGCCAAACGAGCTGGTTCGGTAACTTTTTGCTTAAACTTAAACAAAATGTTGGTTTTTTGTAAGTCTTCAGCTTTAACGCCCTTTACACCATATGGGATCAATAGTTGATCATCAAAGCCCATATAAGTGTAGTCACCTGATGCAGTGGGTGCTGCTTGGCCCCCCTCCCGGATAATTTTTTCACCGCGATAGCGAAGAATATGATTCCAAATTGCCTCTAAGCCATCCTTTGGGATAGGGAATGGTACGCCAACTGCCGCTTCAATAATTCCATTTCCGTCCTGAACCAATTCAGATTTAGTCGCATTATCAAGTGTTGCTTGATAAACATGTTCTGGATATGAAGCTGAACGACGTGACTGATATACGTCCATTTTATAACTATCAGGGTAAGTCTCAAATAACTTGACTTGTCCCGGTGTTAATAACGCTTTATATTCTGCTAAATTTTTTGCCGTAATAGTGTAAAGAACTTTATCGCCAGTAAACGGGTCAATATGATGATCGCCAACTGTGTAACCTGCAGGAGCTGACGTAATACCCCCTGTCCATTCTGGAATTGATCCGTCTGCATTCGCAGCACGTACAGCGCCAAATGGTGTCAACTCTGTTTTCAGTTTAGCTGCTTCTTCTGTACTAATTTTCGCAGAAGCAACCGTTGACGTTAACGCTACAGTCACCGCCATTGATACCAGCGTGGCTTTTTTAAATGAATTTTTTAATAAATTTCTCATGACAATAATCCTCAAACCTGTCTTATATAGAATACTTAATGTTAAAAGACACGTAATCGCGATCTTCCAATTTATTAGTTGTTCCTACACCACCAAAAAAGCTGTTGTAGTTTATGTCTGCCGACCAACGACTTTGATAGTCAAAATTTACACCAAGCGACATTGACTTTCTATCTTCTACGAACAAAAACAATGGATCTGGAGTAATACCATTAACGTCATGTGAAAATACAATTTTTGGTGAAATATTAATTCCAGCGAAGACATTGCTATAATCTAATTTACCGACAAAGCGATAACCCCAGGCAAATGCACTTGGAAATGGGTTGCTTTCAACGCCATCTTGTATCGCAATATTTAATCCTGAACGATTATTAGAAACACCACCACTTCTATCAGTACCCGGTCCATTTAAACGTAAAACATCTTGATCAGGCATGTCGCGAATATCAATACCACCGACTTCAAGTAGTGTCGTTAATTGACCAGCACCAAATGAAGGTCCCCATAAATGAGTTAAAGTTACTTGCGCTTGTAAGGTATCAGAAAGAATAAAACCATTAGCTCTTGAGCCACCTGGGAATATATCCATCTGTGAAATTCCATTAAGATCATCACGACCTTGATCATTGGCTAACTGCTGAGGCATTGCCGCAAACAGTAATTCAACATCATCAATTTGTAATGGCTCATCTTGACGGAATGTCACTTCACCTGCTACTGATGTAGTACCAATCGCCGTGTTAAAGCTCAACGCATAAAGTTTTATATCTTCAACATAGTCGAGCTCAACACGAGAAAATGCACTCAAATTAGTATAGTTTTGCTCTGTAATCTGATTATTCACGATATAACCAAGATCACCACCTAACTCTCCGGTAGTTAGTAAATCCCCTACTAGTGCTTGTGTGGAAAAGTCAGCCGTTATACCCGAGAAAACTGGGCGTCGACTATGATAATTCATGTGATATAGACTAATTTCTGTATCATTTAATTCTGGTAAGAACCAAGATAAACGCAAACCATATTGGCCACCATCATCAGGTTCATTTTCAGCGCCAGCTTCTCTTAAAGTGACTTTTGCCGGAAAAGCACCTAAATAAGAAGATGCCGCATTGGCTAAAGAAACTGTACCATTTGCAATATCACTTCGGAATGCATTTAAATGCTGGATCATTCCATCAAGATCCATATCTGGATTGCCGGAAAAACCAAGTTGAACATTATTATACTGCCCACCATCACCAGCAAAATCATTGCTTGAAAAATAACTACCTGGTGCTGGTAATACTGTCTTTTCCCAGCTGTACTGATAAAACATTTCAACATTAAAGTTTTCAGTAACACCTAAAGAAGCCCAAACCGCCCCAAAAGGAATAAAAGCTTCTTTTAATTCAGAGCCTGGCGCTTTTAAACGAGCAACATCAATTGGATTAAGTTCACTTATGCCATGAGAAATTAAGGTGCTTTCGCCCCAACTAATCACTTGTTGCCCAACACGCACTGAAAATGGCATTTCACCAATATCAAAATCACCATAAACAAAAGCATCTAACAAGCGAATATCACGACACAGTTGATCACGCGCTTCATCGTCACGACATGGATCATTAACCTTGCCCGTACTAGGGTTAGCCCAAGCTCGGTCATTGTCCATCATTTCAAAATCATAAAAATACATGCCACGAGCAAAAAAGCCTAAATTTTCGTAACGCACGTCTAACTCATGAGAGCCTTTAATTAATTTTGAGAAGCTTTCACCAGCATCGTAATTTAAATTGCCATTGTCACCATTAGTAGAATAGCTGCCAGCACCATTCCAAACCGTCGCATTGTTTGGCGTTGGATTTGGGTTTAGGCTTGTTGCATATGGACTATATTGGCTAAAATCAAAGCCATTATTCACATTATTCGATTTACCTGTATTGTCATTCCAATTACGATTTTCCACACGCCAGCTCGAGCCTGCTGAAAATGTTGAATCGAAGCTAATATCAAACTTTCCTAATTCAAAGTTTTTTGCTTGAGCACTAGCGCCTGCCAATGTCATCATTGCGGCTGCAATACTCAAAGCCAAAGGCTTTTTATAAAAACCGTTACGAAGGTTTTGTTTCATTTGTATCTCCCCTGGTGCTATTTGCATTTTTATTTTTATAAATCCATGTAAATGGTATGAAACAATAATTACATCATTTCTACTATGAGGCAAGTGCTAAAACATCACTTAAAGCCCTTTATTTTAAAGACTTGAATGAAGTCATCTGATGAGAGGAAACCCCTGTTTTAAACTTACGTTTAAAACAGGGGTTTCTAATAAGGTGAAAGTAGCAGATCGTGAACAAAATTAACCGTCGTAATAACATCGGCGAATGATTGTAATTAAAAAATAATGGTCTGACCACTGTTTAAAGCAAAGGCTCTAATTAAGCGATTTTATCCAAAGATAAAAACTTGTTATCTCGTGTTTGTAGACAAAACTGCCCTCTTATACCACTAGAAGTTAAATAGCCTCGTAAATGCATTGCTGGAAATTCTACCCTTATGCCTTCGTTAGAAACAACAATAATACTTTGAGCTTTTCCTTGGTAATAAGGCAAATATTCCTGGCTCGTCATATTAATACCAAAATAATATTTCATTACACTACCCTAACCGGCCAATGCGGCATCTAACTTTTCTTTTAAATCTTTTGATAAGTTTTCTTGTTTAGATAAATCAACAAGTAAAGTTTTAATCATTTTTTGTCGCTTTTGATCCAATGACGAAAACTGAATTAATGGCGTGATCATTCGAGATGCTACTTGTGGGTTGATAATATTAAGTAGTTTTATTTGTTCTATTAAAAACTGATATCCACGCCCACTACTACAATGAAAATAGCGCGGATTATTCATGGTAAACGCACCAATCAATGACCGAGCTCTGTTTGGATTATTTAACGTAAATAATGGATGTTTAATTAATTTTGCCAAATTGGCATAAATAGTCTCATCACATACACTCGCTTGAATGGAAAACCATTTGTCCATAACTAATGCTGTAGAATTCCATTTCTGTTCAAAATCAGCCATCATAATGGTAAAACTCTCTGCGTTACCTTTAGCAGCACTATTTAACGCTGCTAAACTGTCAGTCATGTTGGTAGCATTTTGATATTGCTCAGCTAATAGGCTCTGTTGCGGTGCTAACGTTGTCAAATAAGACAAACAGATATTTTTTAACGCACGTTGGCCAATAGCTTTGCCATCATTAGCAAACTCTTGTTGAATATTTTGCTGATAGTGCTGTAAAAACAAAGCTTCTAGCTCAGTGGCTAAACCGAGTTTCACTTTATCAATAGCGTCTAACAATGCTATTGGATCTACTTCTTCAATGCTGTCAGCTAACTCACTAAAACTAGGTAAAGTTAACTGCTCGGCTTTAAATGCCGCAGAAGCATCGCTATGAAGTATATTTCGAACCGCATCAATCAAGTTACTTGGCAACGTTAACTCAGGCGCTGCCATAACTCGTTTAATGTAAGTTGATAATAACGTTTGACCTGCATCCCATTGACAGAATTCATCATCAGCATGGTTCATGATGGTTTCTAAGTCTTGATCAGACTGTGAAAGTTGACTTTTTACTGGCGCCGTAAAGCCTGTTAATAATGCTAATACTGGTTTGCGTGCAAAGCCTTGAAATGACCAAGTTTGCTTCTGTTCAGTTAATTGCAATAAATGCGCTGCACTTTTTTTCGATTCAACACTAATAAGCTCAATACCGATAGGGATATGCAATGCGGTGTTTTCACCGTTACTCTGCGTGATTGATATTTGATAGGTATTGCTATCAGCATCAAAGCTTTCTTCAACATTAAGCTGAGGTGTGCCCGCTTGTTCATACCAGCCTTTAAATTTCGTTAAATCGACAGCCGAGGCATCAGCCATGGCATTGATAAAATCATCACACGTCACTGCCATGCCATCAAAACGCTCAAAATAAAGGTCAATACCTTTTCTGAATTTTTCAGCTCCTAATAGCGTATGGATCATACGAATAACTTCTGCGCCCTTTTCATATACAGTTAAGGTGTAAAAATTGTTCATTTCCAAGACTTTCTCTGGCCGTATTGGATGAGCCATTGGTCCGGCATCTTCCGCAAACTGCATCGAACGTAATACTCGAACATTTTGAATACGAGTAACAACAGCAGAATGCATGTCAGCACTAAACTGTTGGTCACGAAAAACCGTTAATCCTTCTTTTAAGCTCAATTGAAACCAATCTCGGCAAGTTACTCGGTTACCTGTCCAGTTATGAAAATACTCATGAGCAATAACCGCTTCGACATTAAAGTAGTCGGTATCAGTAGCGCTTTTTTCATCCGCTAAAACAAACTTGCTATTAAATACATTTAGCCCTTTATTTTCCATTGCGCCCATATTAAAAAAGTCGACAGCGACAATCATATAAATATCGAGGTCATACTCTAGACCAAAGGTTTCTTCGTCCCATGCCATAGAATGCTTTAACGACGCCATCGCATGATGAGCTTTATCAAGGTTACCTTTATCAACAAATATTTCTAAAGCAACATTTCGTGCTGAACAAGTACGAAAACTATCCGTTAATACATCAAAATCACCTGCAACGAGAGCAAATAGGTAGCTAGGTTTCGGAAATGGGTCATGCCATTGAACAAAGTGCTGACCATTGGCTAAATCGCCTGCTGCCACTTTATTGCCATTAGATAATAAGTAAGGGAATTTTGCTTTATCAGCAATAACTTTAGTGGTGAACGTTGCCATAACATCAGGACGATCAAGGTAGTAGCTTATACGTCTAAAACCTTCTGCTTCACATTGCGTGCAATAGGCATCACCTGACTTAAACAAGCCTTCAAGTGCCGTATTTTCAATAGGATTTAACTCAGTCACTATTTCTAATAAGAATTCAGCATCAGCTACATTGATGGTAAGTGACATATCATTGACTTGATAATCATCATCACTTAATAGTGCTTTATTCAACGAAACTGATAATAACTTTAAATGCTCACCATCTAAAATTAAAGGTGCATCGCTGGGTTGTTTTTTCGAGATCTGCATCCGATTAATAACACGAGTTTTGTGCTCGTTAAGCTCAAAGGTTAATTCAACCGTGGAAATAGAAAAATTTGATTCGCTGTAGTCAGCCAAATAGCGTGGGGTAAAATCACTCATGAAAATCCTTAACAAGGTACTTTTATTATTATTGCAACAGAACAGCAATAATAGAAATTAAAAAGCCTGTGGTAAACAGGCTTTATGAATATTTATTAATTTTGAAAATATTTTAGTTATTTGTCACTATTTTTTTAATTTTAAAGCCCATATAACCGTAAACAATCGCTATTACCGGATTGATCAGGTTAAAAAAACAGTAAAATATGTAGTCATAGGATGTTAATGCTAAAGCACCAAACATAAATGCACCACAGGTGTTCCAAGGAATTAATGGCGATGTTATGGTACCAGAATCTTCCAGTGTTCTACTTAAAAGAACAGGGTGTAACCCTCGTTTTTCATATTCTTCTTTATACATACGACCAGGCATAACTATCGCCATATATTGATCGGCTGTAATTAAGTTTGTGCCGATACAAGTAGCAGCAGTACTTGCTATTAAACTACCTGTTGATTTAGCTGCTGCTAGAATTGACTCAACGAATTTTTTTAGCATACCTAAGTGCTCTAACATCGCACCAAAACTCAATGCGCTGATCACAAGCCAAATAGTATTTAGCATACCTGACATCCCACCTCGACTAAGTAATTCGTCAATTTCTGGATTACCAGTTTCTACAACAACGCCATCAAAAAACGCTGTCCAAACAACCATAATAATTGCTTGTGTTGACTCTGCACCGTCTTTAACCATGGTAAGAATTAGTTCTTGTTGAAAAGCTACAGCCCATATTGCACCGATAATAGCGCCAATTGCGACAGCTGGCAACGCAGGCATTTTCTTATAAGCTAGCATAAGCAAGATTAGCAATGGAATTAAGTTTAATACAGATATATTGTATGTATCTTCTAACGTATTTGTTAACAATAAGATGCTATCCGTATTACCGACTTCGGTTGATGAATGATCAAAGCCAATTATAAGAAACAAAATCAGTGCGATAGTAATCGATGGAATTGTCGTCCATAACATATAGCGAATATGCTCAAATAGCTCACTACCAGCTACAGCAGGTGCTAAGTTAGTTGTTTCTGATAATGGTGATAATTTATCACCAAAGTAAGCTCCTGAAATCACCGCACCGGCCGTAACCGAAGCAGATAACTCAAACCCTCCAGATATTCCAATAAAAGCAACACCAACAGTAGCAGCCGTAGTCCACGAACTCCCAATGCTCATAGCAACAATACCGCATACCATACAAGCAGCCGCATAAAACCAGCTCGGGTCTATAACCTTTAAACCATAGTAGACCATTGTTGGTACTGTACCCGATAAGAGCCAAGTACCAATCAACGAGCCTACTGCTAACAAAATAAGAATTGCGCCTAGTGAAATTGATATCCCATGAACTATCGCTTTTTCCATTTCATGCCAAGTATGCCCATTTTTCAGCCCGATAATCGCCGCAACACCAGTTGCTAATAACAAAGCAATTTGGTTAGGACCCGAAGAAGAACTATCACCAAAAAAAGTAACCGCTGCCACTAATAAAAAAATCAGAACAAAAATTGGAATGAGTGAATCCAACATTGAAGGTTGTCGAATGGTTTGAGTTTCAGACATAGAGAAATTTACACCTTATTATCTTAGTTATTATAGTTATGATGTTTTTCGTGTTAGTTAACATGCCGACTGTTGACAAATTGTGCAAGTTTTATCTTTAGAGCAACAACTAAGTAGCCTTTATTTACAAGGCATACAAGAATAATTATGCAAAAATTGTAATTAAAAATTATCGACAATTTTATAATTAACACAATAAAAAACCACCCTTGGGTGGTTCTTATTAATTAGTTCAAATTAATTTATTTTTTTGCTACTTTACCTAGTGAAACTAAATCAAAAGTAATTTTAGCTGTTTCATCTAGAAATGGATCTAGTGCTTCCAAATCTTCTGGTAAATTATCTAGATCGGCTACTTTTTCTTTACCCATTAAGGTCAAACGTTCATTAGCACGAGCTAATTGTTTCGTTTTACGTTCTTCCCTTTTAGCTTTTCTTTTTGCTAGGTTAAGCGAAATCGTTTTATCATCTTTCTCTGCTTTATATTCTTCGATATCTGATAGCAAATAATTAAACTCTTGATTTTCTACAACACGAGAGCTATGTAAAGAGTTTAGATAGTTTAAATCTTGGCTAATATCATTAAGTTTATTATAGCGAGCTTTTGGTATTTGATCCCACGGCAAAGCATTCTCTTCTTTACTTTCGCCCCAGTCAGCAGGATCTACAGCTGATGGAAATTCAATATCAGGTAATACGCCGCGATGTTGAGTACTGCCACCATTAATGCGATAAAATTTTGCGATCGTAAACTGAATACTACCAAACGGGTTTTCATACAAATCATAGACACGACCTAAACCACGATGTTGTTGAACAGTGCCTTTACCAAACGTATGTTCACCAACGATAACGCCACGTCCATAATCTTGAATCGCCGCCGAAAATATTTCTGACGCAGAAGCACTATAGCGATCAACCATTACCGTTAACGGTCCTTCGTAAAAGCTAACGCCGTCTTTATCACTGTTTACTTGTACTCGGTTTGCGCCATCACGCACCTGAACTACAGGACCTTTATCGATAAACAAACCTGTTAACAGTGTCGCTTCTGTTAATGAACCACCACCATTCCCACGTAAATCAACAATAATGCCTTCAACGTTTTCTTCTTTAAGTTTAGCGATTTCTAATTTAACATCACGTGAAAGGTTATTGTAAAAACTAGGAATAGTAATCACACCTAACTTCTTACTATTCTCATCACCCTTCTTGTCGAAATAAACTTCAGATTTAGCAGCACGGTCTTCAAGTTTAATCGTGTCACGAACAATCGAAACTATCTTAATGCTGCTGTCGTCTTCAGACTCTGCACCTAGTATTTGTAAACGAACTTTACTGCCTTTTGGACCTTTAATAAGTTCTACTACATCATCAAGGCGCCAGCCAATAACATCAACAAAGTCTTTTTCATCTTGTGAAACGCCAACAATACGATCTTTGGGCTTTAATTCATTTGATTTATCAGCAGGTCCACCGGAAACTACACTTTGAATAACAGTATAATCTTCTTCAGCACGTAGTACTGCACCAATACCTTCTAATGATAAATTCATTTCCATTTGGAAACGTTCAGCATTACGTGGCGATAAATACGAAGTATGAGGCTCAACAACACGGGCAAAACTGTTCATCACAACTTGAAATACATCTTCACTTTCACTTTGCTTTAAGCGTTTAATAGCATAACGATAACGTTTACCAAGTACTTCTTGAATTTTAGGCCACTCTTTACCTGCTAAGGTTAAGTTCAGCGCATCATATTTAACTTTTTGGCGCCATAATTTATTTAACTCATCGACAGATACAGCACGCTCAGCATCTTCTCGGTCAAAATTATATGACTCTTCAAGTTCGAAATTAAATGGGTCTTTGTTTTCTAATAGACTTAATGCAAATTCATAACGCTCCAAGCGACGTTGTAAATTCAGATTATAAATTTTATAGGCAATATCTAATTTACCGCGAGCAATAACGGTATCAAAATCATCACGATACTGTTCAAAGCCTTGAACGTCAGCAGCAAGAAATACATTACGTGCATAATCAAGCTGTTTAATATAACGATCAAAAATTTGTTCTGATAAACTATCGTCTATCTTAATTTTTTTGTAATGCGCACGCGTAAATTGTGCCGTAATTCGCTTTGTAGATGTTGCATGCTGGCTCTCAGGAGCCAGTATAGGAAGCGTTAAATTTTCTTCCTTGGTTTCGGCAAAAGCCATCAAACCGGAAATTGATAATGACACTGCAATAGCTATACGACAAAATTTATGCATACACATACTCCAAATTTATTCAGTAAATATATTTTTAACTTGTGTTTTGACAACCATACCAGAATTTAATTGCACACTAACATCATTACCTGAAACTTCGGTAATCACAGCATCCATTGATGACTGTCCAAGCTGTACTTTAATATGCTTGCCAACAACAACATTACTTGTTTCGACAGGCTTAAGTTTAACAACGGCTTTCGGTGCACGTTTAGCTGATTTAACCGCATTAAACTTTTCTTTACGACTATTATCTGTAGAGTCTTTCTTTACAGGTTTAGTTCCCTTATTAGCATTACCTTTATAAGGTTTTTTCGCAATTTTGTCTTTAGTGTTTTTGTTACCAAATTTTTCTTGGCTTTCTTTTAAGGTTTTGCTCGCATAATCAGCTTGTTCCTGATCTATTTCCGCAGAGTCATTACCGTCAATATCAATTCGAAAACTTCCTAATTTAATCGCTTTCAAATAACGCCAGCTGCTGGTGTAGTGTCTTAACGCTTGACGTAAACGTGTTTTACTCACCGTTTCGTCTTCGGCTAATTTTTCAGCAAGATCTTGAAAAATACCAATTTTAAGTGGTTTTGCATGACCTTCTGTTGAAAAGCAAGCCGGAAATTTCTCAGCTAAATAAGCGATAATTTCCTTCGTACTAATACGCTTAACTTCAACTTCAGCACTTTCTGTTGTTTCTACAGGTGCTTGTGCGGCGATTTTTACTTCACTTTCTGTTTTAGATTCCATAAATACAACTTTTAAAAATTTTTAATTTTGCTCTGAAAGATATTGCTCTCGATTTTCCAACAAATGTCGGCACCAATCATATATATCTTCACTTTCAATTTCAGCTAAGGCTTCTTGCCCTATCCACGTATCCCACACCAAAGCAAGCAATTGCTCTAAGATCTCTGGCGCAATATCTTCTTCAGCTAAGTCATAAACGGTATGATAAATTTCGTTAATACGCTCAGCAACAACTTCTTCTTGACCATCCCAGTCACCAACGACGGCTTCTGAAACTAAATAGTCATGAATGACAACAATCTCTTTCATTAGTTTACCACGCCATGCTTGATCATGGTATTTTCAAATAAACTAATTATCTTTTCTAAGCCTACTTGGTCATCACTATCAAAGCGATTAAATGCAGTACTGTCAATGTCAAGTACTGCCATCACTTTACCATTTAATGTTAATGGAATAACTATTTCTGCATTACTAGTCGCATCACAAGCAATATGACCATCAAACGCATGCACATCATCAATACGTTGAGTAACATTATCACTTACCGCTGTACCACAAACCCCTCGACCAATAGGTATACGAATACAGGCGACTTTACCTTGAAATGGTCCAAGTACCAGTTCATTATCGACCAAACGATAGAAACCTACCCAATTAACTTGTGTTAATTGCTCAAATAATAGAGCACTCACATTTGCCATATTGGCAATGACGTCAGGCTCATCGCTGATTAATGCTTCTACTTGAGTGTATAATTCTTGATAAAAGGTATTTTTAGTCATTAATAATACTGCCAAAGATAAAAACGCATAACATACCTTGATAGTACAATAAATTAAAGTGCTATCGACAGCAATTCATCATTATATAACGAATTTATCGCGGTTTAATCGAAAATAGTACTTTCACTTGTGCATTTACCGTCCGTTCGTCGCTTTGTAGTTCATTATTTCTATGGTTTTTCAGTTTATCTGCATTGCCATTAAAATAATTTTTATCAACAGTCATTTCTTGCACAGCAATGACCCCTGCTAAGGAAATATCAAGATGATTAACCATCTTCTTAGCTTTAAATTTAGCATCGGCCAAGGCATTATTGAGCGCTTGCTGGTAAAGCAGTTGATATTCTGCATGAGAAATATCCATAGTATTAACGTCATTCACGCCAATTTTCATTAGATAATCGATTAAACGTTGATAAGCATTAATGTCATTAACACTAACAATCATGCGTTGGCTTCCTGTTATAACAACGATACTAGTATGGTGTTTATTCTGCCGGTTATCTAATTTAGGGTTTAGCTTAGTATTAATTTTCACAGGTCGTTCATTAGGTAGTCGAGTGAGAAATTCAACATCATCAATAGTGCTACTTAGGGCAGGATAAGTAACTTTTAATACAACTGAATTCGTCGCCTCTATGTTAATGTTACTTCCATGTTTACCGGCAAACTGCCTAATTAATTTTATCTTTTGTTCGACGTCTTGCCCTATTTTTACCGCACTAACACCACGTTCATTGACTAGAATATCAAGTGAATGAGTGGTTGTTTGTAGCTCTACTTGCCCAGAGCCTATGACTTCGATTCCATTTTCGGGCAATTGCTGTTGAAAACCCCCACCATAAACCATTGAATTAAATAGAAATAATAAAACAATATATAAACGCATAATTCACTCCTATTTGTTCGCTTTCAAGGTTTGTAAACAGCTATTGCTGTGCCGAAATATAATGGAGAAAAGCTTCTTTCTCAGCTTTATTAGCTTTGTTCCATAAGCACTTTAATCGCTCAATGCTTGATACTTTATGTGCTTGCTGCCTATTATCAGAACATTTTTCCTTGAGCATATTATGCTTATTTATTGTTTGGCTATTCGCAATAACACTCTCATTTAACTTTGCTGATTTATTATTATGGGTCAGCTTTACAAACTGACCTTGTGCATTAAATTTGATTAATGATTGGTTAACACTAGCAATTTCTTTTCCACTTTCCATTAATAATTTAACTTTAGGATTTTTAGCAAACGCTTTTGCTTGGCTCAACTCCTCTATCCTAGGGGTAACGGCCATAATTTTATTTTTAGCATTCAATAATTCATTTAAGGTAAATAAGACAACAAATGGCTTAGACTTAACTTTTGTATGATCATCGTCACCTTCAAATAAATCTTGGTACTTTAGTACGACAACTTGATTTCCAGTAGAGAATTCAATCTGGGTTTCACGAGCAAAAAAATGGCTTGATTGCTCAATACCATTAACGCTGAGTACAGTAATATTTTCAGGAAAAATGATGACATTGGCACTAACGTTAAATGACATTAAACAAATCAAAAATAAAAGTATTGAACGCATATGAGGCCTTAATTAAATTTTTAATAAATATATTCAAGCCAAATAGACTTAAAATCGCTTAGAATGTTTCTATAATAATGGCTAAAAAGACACTTTACTTGCTTTATTAACAGAACATGATGAAAAAAAAGCGCAAACACAGTTACTAGTTGTTCACGCTTAAAATTTATAGGATCTGTTGATGTCTATAGACAGGCTTTAAAAGGATATTTAATACGTTCAAAAAGAATCACCAGGAATACGTACCCAGCCTTCCATCAATACACGGGCGCTTCGGCTCATACTTACTTTTTTAACTGTCCAGTTATCATTAATACACTCAGCTTCTGCACCAACTTTTAATATGCCCGAAGGGTGACCAAAAGTAACATTGTCTTTATCGCCTCCACCTGCTACTACATTAACTAATGTACCTGGAATAGTCGCAGCTGTGCCAATGGCAACCGCAGCAGTCCCCATCATAGCATGGTGTAATTTCCCCATCGATAACGCACGAACATGTAAATCAATTTCACCTACAGCAATGTCTTTACCACTAGAAGAAGTATAAGCTTGTGCTGGTGCAACAAATGCCACTTTCGGTGTATGTTGACGAGATACTGCTTCAGAAATATCTTTAATTAAGCCCATTTTTATAGCGCCGTAGGCACGAATGGTTTCAAAACGTGTTAATGCTACTTCATCACCATTTATAGCTTCTTGCAATTCAGTTCCAGTATATCCAATCTCATCTGCATTTAAGAAAATAGTAGGAATACCCGCCGTAATCATAGTTGCTTTGAATGTACCAATATCAGGTACAACAAGATCATCAACCAAATTTCCCGTAGGGAACATTGCTTCACTTGGATCAACCGGTGCTACGAAATCAACTTGTACTTCAGCTGCAGGAAACGTTACGCCGTCAAGTTCAAAATCGCCAGTTTCTTGCACTTCACCGTTTGTGACTGGTACATGGGCAATAATAGTTTTACTGATATTCTTTTGCCAAATACGCACTTCACAAATGCCATTTTCTGGTATTCTATCTGCATCAACTAATCCTGAGCTGATAGCAAAAGAGCCTACCGCAGCAGTAAGGTTGCCACAGTTACCACTCCAATCAACAAACGCTTTATCAATAGCCACTTGACCAAATAAGTAATCAACATCGTGATCTGCTTGTTCTGATTTAGCTAGAATGACCGTTTTACTGGTACTTGAAGTAGCGCCGCCCATACCATCGGTTTGTTTACCATACGGATCTGGACTGCCAATAACACGTAATAACATATTATCGCGTGCTTCACCGGGCACCTGACAACGTTCTGGTAAATCCGTTAAATTAAAAAATACACCTTTCGACGTACCACCACGAATATACGTAGCAGGAATTTTTACTTGAGGAACATTAGACATTGAACACCTCTGAATTTTTCAATAAAAAAGCAGTAAGTTATTATTTGACTTACTGCTTTATAAATAATTGCACATAATCTATTTGCTTAAAGCAGGGTTTTAGCTTTAGTTCAAGGCAGAAGCGCGGAGTTGACGAACGTCAATGAGCACTTCTAACGATGAAATAAGGCTAAAAAGCCATTTAAGCATTAGATTTCAAGAAATCTGTTGCAAACTTTTGAAGAACCCCACCACCGTTGTACACGGTAACTTCTTCAGCTGTATCTAAACGACACTTCACAGGAATTTCAACAACGTCGCCATTCTTACGTGTCATTACAACTGTCATCGCACCACCTGGTGCTGTAGTACCGATAACGTCATAAGTTTCAGTACCGTCAATGCCGTAAGTATTACGTGTATCACCCTGGGTAAATTCAAGAGGTAATACACCCATACCAATTAGGTTAGTACGGTGAATACGCTCAAACCCCTCTGAAACGATAACTTCAACACCTGCTAAACGAACACCCTTTGCTGCCCAGTCACGTGATGAACCTTGACCGTAATCAGCACCAGCGATGATGATTAATGGCTGCTTGCGGTCCATGTAAGTTTCGATAGCTTCCCACATACGAGACTCAGTTCCTTCAGGCTCGATACGCGCTAATGAACCTTGCTTAACTTCACCATTTGCGTCACGACACATTTCGTTGAACAATTTCGGGTTAGCGAATGTTGCACGTTGCGTAGTTTCATGATCGCCACGATGCGTTGCGTATGAGTTAAAGTCTTCATGCGGTACCCCCATTTTATCAAGGTAAGCACCTGAAGCACTGTTTAACTGAATTGCGTTACTTGGAGATAAATGGTCGGTTGTGATGTTGTCACCAAGTACCGCTAACGGACGCATACCTTTCATAGTACGCTCACCCGCAAGCGCTCCTTCCCAGTATGGAGGACGGCGGATATAAGTACTCTTAAGGTCCCAGTCGTATAATGGACTTTCAGCAGGCTCAAACGCACCTAAATCAAACATTGGCGTGTAGATTTTTTTAAATTGCTCAGGTTTTACTGCAGAAGCAACAATTGCATCGATTTCTTCATCTGATGGCCAAATATCTTTCAAGGTAATGTCGTTACCGTTCTGGTCTTGACCAAGCACGTCTTTTTCGATATCAAAACGCATAGTACCAGCAAGTGCATAAGCAACTACTAATGGTGGCGATGCTAAGAAAGCTTGCTTGGCATGTGGATGAATACGACCATCAAAGTTACGGTTACCAGATAATACAGCCGTTGAATATAAATCACGGTCAATAATTTCTTGTTGTATTTTCGGATCTAATGCACCCGACATACCGTTACACGTAGTACATGCATAACCAACAATACCAAAGCCTAGTTTTTCCATTTCAGATAATAAACCCGCTTCTTCTAGGTAAAGTTTTGCAACTTTTGAACCTGGTGCAAATGAGGACTTAACCCATGGCTTACGAACTAAACCTAACTCATTTGCACGTTTTGCAACTAAACCTGCTGCAACTACGTTGCGAGGATTAGAAGTATTAGTACAAGAAGTGATTGCAGCAATGATAACTGCGCCGTCTGGCATTTCGCCATTAGCTTCCTGTGCTTTGCACTCTTCTAAGTTTTTAGCGATGTCTTTAGATGCCAAGTCAGCTGTCGCTAAGCGACGATGCGGGTTAGATGGACCTGCTAAATTACGACATACCGTTGATAAATCAAACTCAATAACACGTGGGTATTGTGCTTCAACTAAATCACTCGCCCATAAACCAGTGTGTTTTGCGTAAGTTTCAACTAATTGAACTTGTTCTGGCTCACGACCGGTAAGCTTCAAGTAGTCAATGGTTTGTTGATCGATATAGAACATACCTGCAGATGCACCGTATTCTGGTGTCATATTTGAGATAGTTGCACGGTCACCAATGGTTAAATCTTTAGTGCCTTCACCGAAGAATTCTAAATATGAAGACACAACTTTTTCGTTACGTAAGAACTCTGTTATCGCAAGCACCATATCAGTTGCTGTGATGCCTGGTGCACGTTTACCCGTTAACTTAACACCAATAATATCAGGTAATCGCATCATTGATGGACGACCAAGCATGACTGTTTCAGCTTCTAAGCCGCCAACACCTATTGCAATAACACCTAAAGCATCAACATGTGGTGTGTGAGAGTCAGTACCAACACAAGTATCCGGGTAAGCAACACCATCACGTGCTTGAATAACCGGTGACATTTTCTCTAAGTTGATTTGGTGCATAATGCCGTTACCGGCAGGAATGACATCAACATTTTTAAAGGCTGTTTTGCTCCACTCAATAAATTTAAAACGGTCTTTGTTACGACGGTCTTCAATATCACGGTTTTTCTGAAAGGCGTCGGAGTCAAAACCCGGCGCTTCCACAGCAAGAGAGTGATCAACAATTAACTGTGTTGGCACAACAGGGTTAACTTTAGACGGATCGCCACCTTGGTCAGCAATTGCATCACGAAGACCAGCTAAATCAACTAAGGCGGTTTGACCTAAAATATCATGACAAACAACACGTGCTGGGTACCATGGAAAATCAAGATCTTGCTTAACGTTGATAAGTTGTTTTAATGAATCGGTTAATGCTACAGGATCACATTTACGTACTAATTGCTCTGCTAATACACGTGATGTATAAGGTAGTTTTGCGTAACTGCCTGGGGTAATGGCTTCAACGGCTTCACGCGTATCAAAGAAATCAATATTGGCGCCTGGAAGCGGCTTACGGTAATCATAATTCATCATTTATTCCACATTATTTTTACGACAAAGGCGAATTTCAAAAAATGAATCCGCCTTTGTATATTAAGTAAACTCAAGACGAAGGGAGTTGGCTTTAGTTCAAGGCAGATGAAGCGACGCATAGTGTACTATGCGAGCTAACATCTAACGCAGAAATCAAGTCAAATACCAAGTCTCTCCTAACGTTCTGAGATCGCATTAACCTTACGTGGTTCAGCACCGGTATAGTCAGCCGAAGGACGTATAATACGGTTATTAACGCGTTGTTCCATTACATGCGCTGCCCAACCCGTTAAACGTGAACAGACAAATATTGGTGTGAACAACTTAGTTGGAATGCCCATATAGTTATAAGTAGATGCATGGAAGAAATCAGCGTTACAGAATAATTTTTTCGTGTCCCACATAAATTCTTCACACGCGACAGATATATCGTATAAAGAGGTATTACCATTTTCAGCGGCTAATTTTTCAGACCATGCTTTGATAACAACATTACGAGGATCAGAGGTACGGTAAATGGCGTGGCCAAAACCCATAATTTTTTCTTTACGTTCAAGCATACCCGCCATCTGCTCTTTAGCGTCAGCTGGAGATTTGAACTTAAGGATCATATCCATTGCTGCTTCGTTTGCGCCACCATGAAGTGGTCCACGTAAAGTTCCAATCGCACCCGTAATACATGAGAACATGTCTGATAACGTAGATGCACAAACACGTGCTGTAAACGTCGAAGCGTTAAATTCATGCTCAGCATATAAGATTAAAGAAACATCCATAACACGTTTGTGTTGCTCTGAAGGCTCTGCTTGATTTAATAAACGTAAGAAGTGACCACCTAATGAGTCTTCATCAGTCATACAGTCAATTTCAACACCTTCGTGTGAAAACTTATACCAGTAACACATGATTGCAGGGAAAGCGGCTAATAAACGGTTTGCCGCATGACGTTCTTCAGAAAAATCATTTTCTGGTTCAATATTACCTAACATTGAACAGCCTGTACGCATAACGTCCATAGGATGTGTTTCTTTAGGAATAAGTTTTAACGCTGTTTTTACCGCTTCAGGTAAATCACGCATCGCTTTTAATTCAATTTTATAAGCGTCTAATTGCGTTTGGTTCGGTAATTCACCGTTAAAAAGTAAGTAAGCCACTTCTTCAAATGTTGAATTTTCTGCAAGATCGGCAACATCGTAACCACAGTAAGTTAAACCTGAACCTGATTTGCCCACGGTACATAACTTAGTTTCACCTGCACTTTGGCCACGTAAACCTGCACCACCAATCTTTTTCTCAGAAACGCTTTTATCACTCATTGTATTTTCCTCAAATTTGTCATTATTTTTTAATCGCTCAAAATATTGCTGAGTAACTAAATTTATTTTTATTTGTCTCGCACTTTATGTGCTATTTATTTTTACCTTCAGAAAAAAGCACATCAAGCTTTTGCTCATAGTCGTGATAACCAAGGTAGTCGTATAAATCCATACGTGTTTGCATATTATCGATTTCTGCTTTTTGGTCGCCATCCGCTAATAAAGTTTTATAAACAGATTCAGCAGCTTTGTTCATTGCTCTAAATGCTGATAATGGATAAAGCACCATCGCACAACCCCATTCTCCTAACTGCTCTTTATTCCATAATTCCGTTTGACCGAACTCAGTAATGTTGGCAAGTACAGGTACATCTAATGCTTGTGTAAAAGCTCTGTAGTGCTCCTCAGTTTTAACCGCTTCAGCGAAAATACCATCAGCGCCTGCTGCTACATAAGCTTTAGCACGTTCAAGTGCCGCTGCTAAACCTTCTTGAGCAAACGCATCTGTGCGCGCCATAATGAAGAAATCAGGGTCTATACGTGCATCAACAGCAGCGCGAATACGATCAGCCATTTCGTCTGTTGAAACAATTTCTTTGTTTGGACGATGACCACAGCGTTTTTGTGCAACTTGATCTTCAATATGCACCGCTGCAGCACCGGCTTTTTCCATATCACGAATAGTTTTTGCAATATTGAATGCGCCACCCCAACCGGTATCAATATCAACTAATAACGGTAAACTTGAAGCTGAAGTAATACGAGCAACATCTGCAATCACATCATTAAGTGATGTCATGCCTAAATCAGGTAAACCATAAGAAGCATTCGCCACACCACCGCCAGACAGATAAATAGCTTGATGTCCTAACTGTTCAGCCATCATTGCGCAGTAGGCATTAATAGTACCTACAACTTGTAAAGGCTTGTTATTTTCTAATGCTTGGCGAAACTTAGCGCCAGGAGACAGGTTATTTGAAGATAAATTTGTAGACATATCGTTGTCCTTTTAAAATGATAAATGTTGTAATAAATTAATTAAAACGTTCTATATATTCTGACGTTATAATTGCTGACTAATCTTGTTTTCAATGTTTTTTCTTGACGCGGCGATATGTCGCCTCATTAGCATTTCAGCTAATTCACCATCCCTGTCAGCGATAGCATCGATAATGCGCGAATGCTCATCAAAGGCTTTAGTCGCACGCGGACTGTTCATGCCAAACTGGCATCGGTACATACGAACAAGGTGATATAATTGCCCACATAAAATGTTGATTAATTGTTGATTATGACTGCCTAAAATGACTTTATAATGAAAGTCTAAATCGCCTTCTTCTTGATAATAAGAAACTCCATCACGTAAAGCCTTAGAATTTGCGTGCTGTGCAAGCATCGCTTTCATTTCTATAATTTCATCATCAGTCATGTTGTGTGCCGCTTGTCGACATGCCATACCTTCAAGTGCTTCTCGCACTATATAAATTTCTAACAAGCCGGCAATTGAACATTCAACTACACGTGAACCGACATTGGCTTTTCGCTCAATTAAATGACATTTCTCAAGACGATTTAGCGCTTCTCGCAATGTTGAACGACTAATTTGATAGTGCTTTGCTAGCTCGGGCTCACTGATTTTACTGCCAGCTTTTATCGTGCCTTCAACAATAGCATGTAGCATTTGATCAAATACTTTATCTGCGGTAGTCACTACCGCTTGTGTGGTGGGGTTATCCAAAGCCATAATTGTCGACACATTTGAAAATACTGAAGCAATAATAGCGTTTTACAGCAAATAGTCAATGCACCAACCTAAATATTGTCGACAATATTAATTAGACATTAGTCGTAATAAAGCGCATAAAATACCCACTTAAGATAACAAATAGCAATAATAAAATGGCAATAACCGTTTGTAATGTAATGAGAATAACTAATATTCTATTCACTGGACTAATATTTTTCCCTCTAAGATGCAGTATTTCACCTACCTCAAGGAAACATTTTTGCAATAAAGTCCAATATGAGTAACAAGGGGAGCGTAGGCTGCTCAGTTCACTCAGCGTGCGTAATTTGACATATCTTCTATTGCTAAGCTGTATGTGAATTCATACCAAATAAAGTAACTTTGCCATTTTATAGATTCGGAGCCAGTAGCTGTATTTATACATAGGGGTATTGCTCTCGTCATGACCGAGATTGTTCAATGTGCCAAGATAAATAATTAATAGTACACCCACTCTAAATTGAACAATACTAGCTTTTGTACTAGGCCAAATTCGCACTATGATTTCATCTCGTGACTTATGGTCTCCCAAAAGGAAGCAACAAATCAGTTTAGTGAAAACGTCTTATTACCATTGTGTTCGATGGGCTTTTTTATATGGTGAAGATAAACTGCATTTTCTCACACAAGTGTTCATCATTGATGTTTGTGTCTATGCGGTAACGAGCCACCATTACTATGTAGTGTTATTTATTGATGAAGTGAAAACGAAGCAATGGAATCTGCAAGAGGTACTTGAGCGATGGTACAGATAAAACCCCCTTACAATGAAGGGGACTTTTCAAAAAATCAAAGTATAGCTAATAAACTAATCACTATTTTCTTCATTAGGAAATAAGGCTTTATTAATCAACGTTCGTAATTGCAGCCAAGCCGTAATTTCATCGGTGATTTTTTCATTGCCAAAATCATAAGCTTCTAATAGATCATCCAAATGCTGTTTCGTCGCAAGTAAATATTGTTCACTATTATGATTAATAGTTTCAACTTCTTTAGCCGAGGAGTTATAACAATAAGATGTACGACACAGTGCCAAGGCTTTTTCGAATTGCTCAACAGCGTTATTAACAATTGCTATCGTCGTGCTACTTTCTGATGTCAAAAGCTGTTCAAGCGTTGTTAACCAGTACTTGTTATTAATAAGTTCGAATTTGAAGAAGTGGGTATTTTTTTTCGCAAGCGCTCTGGTGGTGGCTTCCAATAGAGCAATGTTAATTTTGCTCTGCTCGGCAAGTTGCTCGATTTTTATCTCGTTGTCAACGGTTGTGGCAATCAATTGACAGCCAGGTTTTATCGCTTGAAAACCACTGCCACCTTCCATTTTTATTAACTTAAAAGTGTAATCAGCCGCGAGGCTATTTAATGAAAATGATGACCTTTCATCACTATCACGCGTACCTGCAAGATTCCCGGTTGAAACAATATTGCCATCTCGGCTAAGTTGGTACTGAAAACTTAATGGCCGCATAGATTGACACTGAAAATTAACCTCTAAACTTGGGCTTTTTACGGTGTTATTGTTTTCAGGCAAACTGAATGTATATTCGCGGTCAGGTAAAGTACAAGGTGGAATATAACGTACACCTTGAGTTGTTTCTCTAGACTGACAATGTTCTTGAACATCAAACAATACTTTTGATTCGGCATTGGCAGGGTTTATTGTTAGCAGAGTTGCGCTTAGCGCGGCAAAAAATAACTTCATTACTATTCCTTTAGTAGGTGTCACTTAAACTTAAATAAATCTGAAAAGATAATCGTTCATTTATTCTACGAAACGCTAGCTTAACAAACAACATAACCAAGTGGCGAGTTATTTTTGTAACCAATTGTAATAATTCAACAATCCCATAAATTTGTGATGGAGGTAACCTATTTGGTCATCGCTTTTATTCAATATAAGGGCATGTAAATAGGCCTATATAGTTCCCTGCTGTGATAAGCATGGGCTTATCACAGACAGAACGCCAAGATGAGTAAACGCCGCCATGTTAAAAACAACTAACCAAAAAACCAATAACACACCCCAATTGCGGCACTAATACCAGCAAAGTCGGCAATAAGGCCACAAGCTAAAGCATGACGACTGTAACGTATTCCCACTGAGCCGAAATACACCGCCAAGACATAAAAAGTAGTTTCTGTCGAGCCTTGAACAATAGAAGCTAATCGTCCGGCAAAAGAGTCCGCACCATGGGTACTCATGGTTTCAATCATCATAGCTCTAGCACCTGAACCACTCAACGGATTCATAAACGCGGTAGGTAAGGCATCAACAAATCTTGTATCAGCATTAAAATAAGTAACCACCGTTCTAATCGCTTCAACGATAAGATCTAATGCGCCACTTGCCCTAAATACGCCAATCGCACACAGCATAGCTAATAAATAAGGGATGAGTTTTATACTGGTTTCAAAACCCTGTTTTGCCCCTTCGATAAAGCTGTCATAAACATTTACTTGCCGCTTTAACGCGAAGAAAATAAAACTTATCAAGGTTGAAAAAATTAATAAGTTGCCCATCAAAGACGACTGCTGCGCTAATAAGTCGGCACTTAACGTGGCAAAATATGCTGCGACACCACCAATTAAAGCAATACCAGCAGAAAGATAAAGCATAACAGTTTGTTGGTAGAGTTTTATTTTTTGCACAAAAGCAACGGCAAATAAACCTGCAAGTGTTGATGCCGTTGTCGCTAATAAAATCGGTACAAAAACATCGGTTGGGTTTAATGCACCTTGCTGAGCACGATAGACAAAAACGGTTATGGGAAATAAGGTTACAGAAGAGGTATTTAACACCAAAAATAATATTTGTGCGTTAGTTGCTGTATTTTTATTGGTATTAAGCGATTGTAAGTCTTGCATCGCTTTTAATCCCAGCGGAGTCGCTGCATTGTCCAAACCAAGAAAATTGGCCGATAAGTTCATGGTCATCGAACCAATGGCTGGATGACCTTTTGGCACACCTGGCATTAATCGCGTAAATAACGGCGAAATTATTTGAGCCAGCTTATCAATAATACCGGCATGCTCAGCAATTTTCATCATACCAAGCCAAAAGCTCAACACACCAATTAAACCAATCGCAATATCAACGGTCACTTTTGACATATCAAAAATAGCATTGACGATTTGCTCAAAAACTAATACCTGATCAAAGACTAACCATTGTATTAGCGCAGAAATAAAGGCAACAAAGAAAAAACCACTCCAAATACGACTTAACAAACCTACTCTCTTATATACCCAAGTCACTTAAATATGCAATTTCAGACATCTTCAGATGGCTTGGGAATAACAATTAATGTATTTTTATTATAAAAATATCATGACACACAAAACTATTATTGCCTAGCTAACGACCGCTACCAACCTGTAAGAAAACTGTGCAAAAGCAGTAGACAAGCGGTGGGTAATATTTTCAACATATCAATATCATCAAACAAAAATCCATTCTAAATTCTTATTTTTCAATATCATAGTTATTATAGAAATATTTTTGCATTTAATTAAGCTTACACTACACTTAATTCTACAGGTTACTTATCAACCTGTTGCTCGCAATATATAACTCTACCGCTAGTCAGTAGAGTAATTTTTAAAGTAGTTTAGATTTTACTGGTTATCGTTAATTTTATTTGACAGTTTATTAGCGCAGGCTCATCTCCTTTTGAGCCATCCCCTGAGCCCAAAATCAGCAGTGATTTTGGGCTATTTTTATGCCTTTATTCTAAATAACCTACTAATAACCTTCCCAGTAAATGCTCTAGTAAATATTACGCTTTAGTTTGCGCAAATAAGCGATGGAAGTTATCAGTTGATTGCTTAGCAATTTCAGCAACAGATGTGCCGCGAATACTAGCAAGGTGCTTAGCTACTTCAACAACATAGGCTGGTTGGTTTTGTTTACCTCGATGTGGCACTGGCGCAAGATAAGGCGCATCAGTTTCAATAAGGAATCGATCAGCAGGTACTTTCTTTGCCACTTCCCTCAATGCACTGGCATTTTTAAAGGTGACGATACCTGAGAATGAAATATAAAACCCCATAGCGATTGCTTGCTCTGCCATTTCCCAACTTTCGGTAAAACAGTGTAATATGCCGCCAACATTTTCTGCATGCTCTTCACGTAATATTGCTAACGTATCTTCCTGAGCATCTCGAGTATGAATAATTAATGGCTTGTTCAATTGATTGGCGACACGTACGTGTTTACGAAAAGAATCTAATTGAACTTGCTTAGTTTCTGGTGCGTAAAAATAATCTAAGCCTGTTTCACCAATAGCAACAACCCTTGGATTTGTCGCCAATTCCTGCAATTGCTCTGGGTTTATTTCATCATCTTGATTTAGCGGGTGTGCACCACAGGTTAGCCAAACATTGTCATACTTAGCTGTTTTCTCAGCCATTGCAGGAAATTCTTCTAGCGTCACACTGACGCATAAAAGTGTGTTGACGTTATTTTCAAGTGCCGCGTTAACGACGTTATCTAAATTATTATCAAATTCTTCAAGTTTTAATCTATCTAAATGACAATGGGAATCTATAAACACAAGGTTACTCCACACGAAAGTGTTATTTTATTATACAATTTTTATTTTTAGCGTTTTATCTAATGATGAAGACCAGATTAGCCAGTACTACCGTCAGAAAATATATCGCTATTTTCTTACATTGATAAGGTGGGATCAGAAGAGTTAAGTAAACGACCAATAGCTTTATCTATTTGACTGCGAATATTATCTGGGTCACTAATAAAGCTGACGCCAATGCCCGCCGGCGTACCGCTTTGTACACCAATTGGCGTGATCCAAGACACTTTACCAATAACCTCCGAAGATTCTAAAGAGTCTGGCAGTATCACAATTAATTTTACATCAGTTGCCAATTCAATCGGCTCAGTGGTACGTATAAACAACCCGCCCTTTTTCATAAAAGGCATATAGGATTGATACAAATCACGATCGGTAATAAATTCAAGCCTGATATTTTCCAAAACTAGTCCCCTGCACTATAAACTATGCGGCTGATATCAACCAAAAGCTTCTCACTTAAAAATTGTCGGTTCACTTGTACTAGTGTTTTCAATTTCATATTCGCAGTTTGTATTAAACGATATATTTGCCAAAGTTGCTCAGCATCTAAGTTAATTTCTACACCACTTGATTTAGTCATGCTCCAACGCCATTGCTCACGTGTTAAATCGACAATAACTTTCTCAAACCAGCGCATCGCGTTGCTGTTATCAACCAGTGCTTTAAGTAATTCAGCCCGGTGCGCATGATAGCATAGGTACTGTTTGATATTATTACGAAATGTTTGAAAGTCGTTGGCAACACTTGCATCAGACAATTCACTATAATGACTAAGGTTAGCAAATAAATCAGATTTTTTCTGATTGTCTTGTAAGCTAGCCTGTTGACCATCATCTGTAGAAAATGCTGCGAATAGGTTTTCGCCCATCGGCGGACGTATTTTAAACTGCTGACATCGGCTTATGATAGTTGGCAACAAGGTTTCAGCGCTATTGGTTGTTAATATAATAAAACTATTAACTGTTGGCTCTTCTAAAGTTTTCAATAAGGCGTTAGCTGCTGAAACAGTCATGGTATCAGCTTGTTTAACCCAAGCAGTTTTCGCAGTGCCAATATGCGCTGTTTTCTCAAAAAACTGGCTGAGTTTGCGAACCTCATCAACACCTATCGTCGCTTTATCTGTACTTAGAGTTATATGATCAGGATAACTATTACTGGCAGACAATTTACAAGCTTTACATTGCTTACAAGCATGCAATATATTTAGATCATCAACATAATAGTGCTGACATAGCAAAATCTGAGTTAACCACAAAGCAAGCTCTTCATGCCCTGCACCTTTTACACCAGAAAACAACAAAGCATGCGGCAACTTGTTCGATTGTACTTGCCTTGAAAGCTGTTGCTGAGTTGTTTTTAGCCATGCTTGCATGATTAGCCTTGCTCTTTTGCTATGAAACTTTCTACGGTACGAGCGACATCTTTATGCACTTTGCCCATTGTCTGACTAGCATCAATAATATCAGTGCTTTCTGAGGCTGTTGCCAATTCAAGGTACTTATTTCGTACTCGCTCAAAAAACTCAATTTTTTCTAATTCGATACGATCAAGTTCACCACGTGCTTGCGCTCGACCTAAACCTAATTCGGGTGCAAGGTCTAAATAAACCGTTAAATCTGGTGTAAATCCTTTCAGGGTAACATCAGCAATCGCATTCATTATTTCATCATCAAATTGTCGACCACCACCTTGGTATGCACGAGAAGATAAATCATGACGATCGCCAATCACCCAAGTACCTTGTTCTAATGCTGGTAATATTCTATTTGCTAAAAGTTGGCTGCGACTTGCATACATTAGCAATAACTCAGTTTCTTGCGTTAAGACTTCATCATGGCTAGCAGATTTAACAATATCACGTAATGATTCGGCCAACGGCGTACCACCCGGTTCTCGGGTTTTTATATAAGCAATACCATGCTTTTCTAATACTGCTTCAATAACGCTAATTGCTGAAGATTTGCCAGCACCTTCAATGCCCTCGACAACAATAAACTGACCTTTTTTCATGGTTAAATGTTCCAAAATACTTTGATTAAACGTTAAATTTAAATACTAAAATTACTTTTTCTTACGCAGATAATCAGTCACCGCGCGATTATGATCGGCTAAGTTAGTCGAAAATATGTGTTCGCCGTTACCGTTACTAACAAAATACAAGAACTCTGTTGTTGCAGGTGAAAATGCAGCATCTAAGGCATTTTTACCCGGCATTGCGATCGGCGTAGGCGTTAGTCCTTTAATTTTTCGGGTATTGTACGGCGTTTTACCTCGAAGGTGCTTATATTTAATATCGCCATAGTAGTGCTCACCTAAACCATAGATTACCGTTGGGTCGGTTTGTAAGCGCATTTTTTTATGGAGTCTGTTGACAAAAACCGAGGCAATTATTTCATGTTCAGCATACTTGCCACTTTCTTTTTCAATAATCGACGCCATCGTTAGTGCTTCATGCTTCGTTTTATAAGGCAAGTTGGTATTACGCTTTTGCCAGCGTTTATCAAGTTCTTGCAGCATTTTATTATGTGCCCTGCTAAGAATGGCAATATCTGAGTCGCCCAGCGAGAAAGCATAAGTATCAGGGTAGAAGTAACCTTCAGGGTTTTTACTTGTAATGTTAAATTGTTGAGCAAGTATAGCTAGCGCCTGCATCTTTTCGTCATTATTGACAAAAGAAACAGAAAATTCATTCGCGACGCCTTCATTGAAAACAGCCGGTAATTTATGGGTTATATTTTTAGTTTTTGCGAGTAGTTCAAGCCATTGCTTTATTGATGTTCCTTCGATAAAAGTAATACTAAATTGGTGCTCTTTTCCAGCGACAACCGTTTTCAGTAAATCAATAAGCGATGTTTCAGGTATAACTTGATAAGTACCTGACTTTATGTTTGCAAGTTCTGCATTAAAGCGCACATAATTGCGTAGCCAAAAGCGATTTTCGATCCAACCTTTTTGGACCAATTGTTTTGAAAATTGATTAAACGAACTGCCTTTTTCAATAGTAATAAGTTCAATTTTTTCAACTGCCATCGCTTGCTGAATTTTCGTTTGTGCGGTATACACTAAAGTAATAATGGCAATACTAGTTACCACAAACATAACTGCAACAAATGCCAGTATTGTACGGATGATTTTTGGTAAGCTTTGCATAGATATCGTCATGTATTGGGTAATCAACTATCGAAGGTTAAGCATTGTTTTTGAATATCTTCTACCAAGGAAATATCTAATACTTTTAAGTTAAAGATTTTGACTGGCACTATACCTAAAATAGCATTACTAATAAACATAGCGTCGATATTATCTATATCCGTTAGCCTATAGTCTCCTACCAAAACATCTGGATTCAAATTCATAATTCGCGTGCGCATTATCCCTGAAACGCCAGCACTGGCTAATGAAGGTGTATGCCATTGTCCATTTTTTTGCCAGAAGACATTAGCGCTGCAGCATTCGGTAATATTGTCATTAATATCTGTAACCAATAAGTCATCTTCTGAGCGTTGGTCTAGTTCCTTCCTCAATAACACTTGCTCTAATCGATTTAAGTGCTTTAAGCCGGCTAACATAGGATTGACACCTAATTGCTGCTTACTAATGCCAACGGTGATGCCGTGTTTTTGCCATTGATCATAAAAGTTTGGGTAGTCATGACGGCTAATAATAACTTGTGCTTGGTTAGCGCCAAGTCGTGAATATCCGCGCCCACCACTGCCACAAGTCACAATGACTTTCACAACACCTTTGTTGACATCTTTACTCACTTGGCACATTTTCTCGGCAATTGAGCTGGTATTAATGTCAGGCAAGCCTAGTCTTTGGCTCTGCAGTGTTAAGCGAGCTAAGTGCTGCTCTAACATAACAACTTTGCCGTCAAGGACTAACGCGGTGGTAAAGCAGCCATCACCATACGCTAAACCACGGTCGTAAATTGAAATAACATCGAGTGCTTGTTCATCAACAAAACTTAAGGTCATAATTTCCATAAAAAAAACCTGAATACTTAGGTTAAGTATTCAGGCTTAATGCGGTTAGTTCAAGTGGTATTACAACAAATTTCACATTTATTAGAATAAACAAGCAATAGTAATTGCCACTATACGTTCATTAAACTTTTTTAAAGATTAATGAACCATTAGTGCCACCAAAACCAAATGAATTACAAAGTGCATACTCTAAGTTCACATCACGCGCTGTATGCGCAATATAATCGAGATCACAACCTTCATCAGGGTTATCTAAGTTAATGGTTGGTGGAACTGCATTATTCACTAAAGCTTGGATACTAAAGATTGCTTCTACCGCGCCTGCCGCACCTAACAAATGACCAGTCATTGACTTAGTCGACCCGACCATAACGCTATTTGCTAAGTCGCCAAATACAGATTTCACCGCATTCGTTTCAGCAATATCACCGGCAGGTGTTGATGTACCATGAGCATTAATATAACCAATTTTAGCAATATCAACTTTAGCATCGTTAATGGCATTTTTCATTGCCAACGCTGCGCCTGCACCATCAGCAGGTGGTGACGTCATATGATACGCATCGCCACTCATGCCAAAGCCTGCAAGCTCTGCATAAATGTTGGCGCCACGAGCCTTCGCATGTTCATACTCTTCAAGTACAAGTACCCCTGCACCGTCGCCTAAAACAAAGCCGTCTCGGTCTTTATCCCAAGGACGAGACGCTTGTTGTGGTGCGTCATTACGGGTTGACATTGCACGTGCTGCGCCAAAGCCTCCCATACCTAACGTTGTTGAGGCTTTTTCTGCACCACCAGCAACCATGGCATCAGCGTCACCGTATGCAATCATACGTGCTGCGTGGCCAATGTTATGTACACCACTCGTACAAGCAGTAACAATAGAAATATTAGGGCCTTTCATACCAAACATAATTGATAAGTGACCTGCTATCATATTAATAATGGTAGAAGGTACAAAAAATGGTGACAGCTTGCGCGGACCACTTTTTAATAACTTAGTATGATTTTCTTCAATTAGACCTAAACCACCAATACCCGAACCAACGGCAACGCCGATACGCTGAGCATTTTCTTCTGTGATTTCTAGACCTGAGTCTTTAACAGCTTGCACACCAGCTGCAACGCCATATTGAATAAATAGATCCATTTTTTTGGCTTCTTTACGAGCCATGTAATCTTGTGCATCAAAATCTTTTACTAAACCTGCAAAGCGCGTTGGATACAATGAAGTATCAAAATGCGTAATGTCAGAAATACCACTTTGTCCAAGTAGTAGGTTTTGCCAGGTTGATTCAGGGCTGTTGCCTAAAGGGCTAAGCATGCCAAGACCGGTAACTACAACGCGTCTCATGAGATGTGCTGCCTCCGATAGGGTAGAATAAGAGAAGGTGTTTTATATCAGCGTACTTAACGCTTAGTTTAACTTAGGTTAAGTGTTAGCTTATCAATATTTTAAAACGGTAAAAACAAATCAGGCGGTAATTAAACCGCCTGAAATCAACAACGTTCGTTTACTTATTACTGGTTAGCAGTAACGTAATCGATTGCAGCTTGAACTGTAGTGATTTTCTCAGCTTCTTCATCTGGAATTTCAGTATCAAATTCTTCTTCTAACGCCATTACTAATTCAACAGTGTCTAACGAGTCAGCACCTAAGTCGTCAACAAATGAAGCTTCAACTTTTACTTCGTCTTCGCTTACACCAAGTTGCTCAATAGTAATTTTTTTAACGCGTTCTATGATAGTACTCATTTTTTTTCCTTTACTAGAAAATACAATTTTTCAGAATTGTATGTAGTTTATTCGTCATGAGCCAACCATGCAAGCTTCTAATTTTACTTTTTTGCTGGTCGAACCTGTGACAGTTTATTATTTGTTCGAATTTAATACAACACCCAAATGAGCGAGTATGATTAAACCATATACATGCCGCCATTTACGTGTAATGTTTCACCCGTAATGTAAGCTGCTGAGTCTGATGCTAAAAAAGCAACTGCATTGGCAATTTCTTCTGGCTTACCTAAACGGTTAGCAGGAACTTGCGCAAATATACCTTCTTTTTGCTCATCAGTTAATGTTTGAGTCATGTCCGTATCAATAAAACCTGGAGATACAGTATTAACAGTAATACCACGAGACGCTACTTCACGCGCTAATGACTTAGTGAAACCAATTAAGCCCGCTTTAGCTGTTGCATAGTTAACTTGACCAGCATTACCCATAGTCCCGACAACAGAGCCAATATTAATAATGCGACCGTGGCGTTTCTTCATCATTGAACGAAGAACCGCTTTACTAATCTTAAATACTGATGAAAGATTGGTATCAATGATATCGTTCCATTCGTCATTTTTCATTCGCATCATCAAATTATCGCGTGTGATACCGGCATTATTCACCAAAATATCAACTGCACCGTGCTTTTCTTTGATTAAATCAAACATTGCACTAATGGAATCATCATCAGTTACATTAAGCACTAAACCGCAATCTGCGCCCAAGTATTCACTGATATTAGCAGCACCATGCTCTGATGTTGCTGTACCGATAACTGTTCCGCCTAATTCTTTTAGTTGTGTTGCAATAGCTTTACCTATGCCACGACTAGCTCCGGTCACTAAAATGACCTTTCCTTCTAATGAAAACATATCTTTTACTCTACTGATTCTAATGCTTTGGTTAATGACGCACTGTCATTAACAGATTGACAACTAATGGTTTTGTCGATGCGCTTTAACAGACCTTGTAATACTTTACCTGGGCCCGCTTCAATTACTTGCTCAACACCGTTTTGTGCTAAATACTGAATGGTTTCAGTCCAACGTACTGGACTATATAATTGCTTTATTAAAGCAGTTTTAATTGCTTGCGCCGAACTTTCAATGGCAACATCAACATTATTAACCACTGAAATATTTGGCGTATTAAAGGTAATATTATTAAATTCTTCAGCTAACTTATCAGCAGCATCCTTCATTAATGCACAATGCGAAGGCACACTCACAGGTAAAGGCAACGCTCTTTTAGCGCCTGCTTCTTTACATAACTCACCAGCACGCTCAACTGCCGCTTTATTACCAGCAATAACAACTTGTCCTGGAGAGTTAAAGTTAACTGCAGAAACCACTTCTCCCTGCGCTGCTTGAGCACAAGCTTCAATAATTTTATCATCCGCCAAGCCGATGATAGCGTACATAGCACCAGTTCCTGCAGGAACTGAAGCTTGCATAAATTCGCCACGTTTTTCTACTAATTTAACCGCATCAGCCAGAGAAAACACACCAGCACACACTAGTGCAGAATACTCACCTAAACTATGTCCGGCTAAAATAGTAGGTTTTACAGATGAAGATGCTTGCCACAAGCGCCATATAGCAACACTAGCTGTCAATAAAGCGGGTTGTGTGAAGTTTGTTTGGTTTAACTTTTCAACAGGCCCCTGCTGAACTAATTGCCACAAATCGTAACCCAAAGCATCAGATGCTTCAGAAAATGTATTTTGCACTACTTCGTGATCAGAAAAATCCGCTAGCATCGCTAGTGACTGTGATCCTTGACCAGGAAAGACAAACGCTAAATTGTTTTGCATTGTTAGACCCAAATTATTGTAATATTTTGTGTTTGTGCAACATAGGTAATTAAAACACCTATGTCGTCATAATTTTTCCAGCTAGTTTAAACATGTGGCGATAAAGTAAAACTAATCTTTATGGCAGAAACTATGTTCAAGCTGGTCTTTAATTTTCGCTGGAACTTGTCTTTCGATCTCTGTCACAGCTTCTGTAATCGCGGTATAAAAAGCAGTAACATTTGCGTTACCGTGACTTTTCACCACAATACCGCGCAATCCTATCAAACTTGCACCGTTATACTGGTCGGGGTTCATGGGTTTAAACAGTTTTTTTATTGTACCAGACAGTAGTTTGCCCATAATTTGAGCTAAAAAATGTTTTTTGATGATTTCTTGCAACTGCTTATAAACCATTCTTGCCACACCTTCACAGGTTTTTAATGCAACATTACCGACAAAACCGTCACAAACAATAACATCAGCTTTATTAGTAAAAATATCATTACCTTCAATAAAACCGATATAGTTGATGTTTTCGTTAGCTAATAAATAACTAGCCGTTTGCTTGATGTGATCACTACCCTTGTTATCTTCCTCACCCATATTCAACAATGCCACTTTAGGGCGCTCAATACCATCCACCTCTTTCGCCATCACAGAGCCCATTATGGCAAACTGATATAAGACACTAGAGTCGCAAAATACATTGGCACCTAAGTCCAACATAAAGACATGTTGCTTAGGTTTATTGGTTGGTAAAGCAGAAATTAACGCGGGGCGTTCAACACCAGGTAAAGTTTTTAAAACAAAGTGAGCCATAGAGAATAGTGCGCCAGTATTACCCGCACTAACACAAGCTTGTGCTTGACCATCATGTACTAAATCCAATGCTTTTCGCATTGATGATTTCTTTTTATGACGTAAGGCAAAAATTGGCTTATCATCCATCGCAACAATTTCAGTTGTTGGATAAATAGTTATTCTTGGATGAGGATAAATTTGTGATTTTTCTAATGCTTCGACAATGACGGACTCGTCACCACAAAGTAATAAATGTAGATTAGGTAAATTCGCTACTGCTAGAATTGCAGCAGGAAGTGTTACATGGGGGCCTTGATCGCCCCCCATAACATCTAACGCTATGGTTAGATTAATCAAAAGAATCGTTACAGATTACTTATTGATTACTTTAACACCTTTGTAAAAGCCGTCAGCTGTTACATGGTGGCGACGGTGAGTTTCACCAGATACTGGATCTGTTGATAAATGCGTTGCCGTTACTGCGTCATGTGAACGGCGCATGCCACGTCTTGAACGAGACTTTTTGCTCTTTTGAACTGCCATTGCCTACTCCTAAAAAATTCGGTTGTTTAGTTAAAATTAACTATTTAAGTTTTTTCAATACATCAAATGGGTTCGGTTTTTCTAGCTCTTCCGGCAACTCGCCCCAAACACTATCAGCTGGAGACTGACAATCTTTAATTGAGTGCCTTGGAATTAGAGGAATCGCAAGTAAAAACTCGTCTTCCACTAATTCTAGCAAGTTAACTTCGCCATTTTCATCTAATTCAATTGCGTCATAATATGACGGCAACTCAGCTTCAGCTTCTTCGTCTTTCACTGGACTAAAAGTAAAACTCACTTCTAGTGCCAAATCAAACTCATCAGTACATCGCTGACAAATCAATGCAACCGTTGCCGATGCAGTGCCTGATACTACTACCAAACCCTGTTCATCCACACCAAAATTAACATTCACTTGGACTTGCTCACATTGTGCATCACACACAGCAAGCAATCTATTCATCCCAGATACTTCAAAGTATCCGTCACACACTAACTTTCGTTGTGCGCTTCTAGATGGGTCTATCGTTATCGGGAGTTTAAGATTTTTCATAAGGCGCGCATAATAAAGTGCCTACCGTCTTGTGTCAAAAGAAAAATAGCTAAATTTGTTTAAAAATTCAATATAGCCCATATATTAACTGCAATCTGTTTATATTTTGAGTGATATTAATGAAAAAACTAATTTTAGGCTCTACCTCCCCTTTCCGTAAAGAAATTTTAGCAAAACTTAATCTTCCTTTCGATTGTGCGAAGCCAAATATTGATGAAACCGCATTTGAAAATGAATCACCTGTCGAGTTAGTCGAGCGTTTAGCGATTGAAAAAGCTAAAGCTGTTGCTAATGAACATTCTGACGCGCTCATCATAGGTTCAGATCAAGTCGCCTTGTGTGATGGTGAAATATTAGGGAAGCCCCATAACTTTGAAAATGCCGTTAAGCAATTAGAAAAGTTTAGTAATAAAACCGTAGTCTTTTATACTGGCCTATGTGTTTATGACAGCGGCCTAGATTATACCACAGCATTAATTGAACCTTTCTTAGTGCACTTTAAAGAACTTTCATATGCAGAGATAGAAAACTACCTACACGCAGAACAGCCTTACAACTGTGCCGGTAGTTTTAAAAGCGAGGGCTTAGGTATTTGCTTATTTGAAAAGCTAGAAGGTAATGACCCAAATACACTAATCGGCTTACCACTTATTAAACTTGTAGAGCTTTTAAAGCAGCATGGTGTTGATGTACTTGCTGAACAAAGTAATACGATCATGTAATAGGAAGGGTAAGGCTGTTATAAAATTTATAAGAAAAATATTGGTACTTATATTAGTAGATATATAAGTACCAAACTAGATTAAAGCTAAACACTTAAAATAAGAGTTGCTATAAAGAATAGTATTCTTTAGCCATAACAAGACAAGGAATAATATTAAATGCTAAATAAACTTTGAATCTCAGCTAAAGAATCAACAATCGCTTTTGGCTGATATAACGCTAATACGTCTTTATCGTGCACACCATAAGTAACACCAATACTCGCAACACCGGCATTACGCGCCATTTCTAAATCATAACTAGTATCACCTATCATAATAGCTTTATCGGCTGACACTGATAATTCTGATAATATACTCAGTAACATTTCTGGCTCAGGTTTAGACAGCGCTTCATCAGCGCAACGTGAGGTGTGGAAAAAATGTTTGGTTGCACTTATCTCCCATACTCGCTCTAAACCATTTCGTCCTTTACCTGTTGCAACGGCTAATAACTTGTCACAACCGCGTAACTCAGTTAATAATTCAACCGCATTATTAAATAACGGCGTTGGCGTTTTATCTTCAATTGTATAGTGGTGTTTATATTGTGTGATAAGCGCTTCTGCTTGTTGTGCGCTACAACTTGGAAACAATATCTTGATAGCCTTAGGTAAACTTAAGCCAATAATATTTTTGATCTCTTCAACATCAGGTACACTCAACTCGCTTTTTTTTGCTGCAGCTTGCATACAAGAAACAATGCGAGCAACGGAATCCATTAAGGTGCCGTCCCAATCAAAAATAATCAGTTTATAGTCTTTCAGGTTAATTTCATTCATAGGTTGATTCAGAGCTCTTATCAATTATCAGCTTTAGTTAACTTGGTCAGTAATTTTTCTAATGATGGCTCTAAAGGTGCTTCTATTTTGATACGTTCGTCGCTTAAAGGATGAGTGAATTCGATACTCGCTGCATGTAAAAATAAACGTTTCAAGCCAAGACTTTTCATTTCTACGTCAAAATCTTCATGGCCATATTTTGCATCACAAGCAATAGAATGGCCTTTAGTTTGACAATGAACACGAATTTGATGCGTACGACCCGTTACCGGGAAAGCTCTGACTAATGTGGCATTCTTATAATGTTGCAGTACTCGAAAGCGCGTTTCAGACTCTTTACCATCAACGTTATCTACGACAACAACGCGCTCACCAGATTTTAAATCATTTTTCCGTAAGCCTTCAGTAACACGAGTGAGCTTTGTCGACCAACGCCCCTTTACTAAGGCATGATAAAACTTTTGCACGGTTTTACTTCTTAATTGCTCGTGTAAATGCCGTAATGCAGAGCGTTTTTTCGCTACCACTAAACAACCAGACGTGTCGCGATCAAGGCGATGCACAAGTTCCAGCATTCGAGCGTCAGGGCGTAATGCTCTTAACGCTTCAATTAATCCAAAACTTAAACCGCTACCACCATGCACAGCCATACCAGACGGCTTATTGATAACGATGAGTCGCTCATCTTCAAACAATATTTGCTTTTCTAGATTAGCAACAACATTTAATTGTGTTGAAACAGTATTGGTATTTTCAGAAACACGAATAGGTGCTACGCGAATAATATCTTCATCGACAAGCTTATATTCTGGCTTTTTACGTTTTTTGTTAACGCGAATCTCACCTTTTCTTAATAAACGATAAATCATGCTTTTCGGCACACCTTTAAGCGTTTTAACAAGAAAATTATCGATGCGTTGTCCAGCATCTTCGCTATCTATAGTAATGAATCTAACTTGGGGTTTTGGGGTGTCGGTCATAAGTATTATACAAAGAACTTTAATTGTTCGGAGTTTAACATATTTTTTCTGCATTTCGCGCAATTAAAACATGGATTTAATTGGCTTATCTGAAAATAAAGTGTGATAATAGCGTGGTTACCGCTATATTTTAGCCGTAATGATTAAAAAGGATGCTTTAAGCGAAACGTAAGAGGCAAAATGCGGCCACGTTAATATGAGACAGTTTGATAACACTCTATGGAGAGATCAACGTCGAGATATTAAAAGTAAGGCCTATTGCGAAATTGACGCGTGTAACTTGTCAAAAACACCGCATGAACATATTGTCCAGCGCAATAAAGCGATTATGTAATTAAACAGAAAAATTAAGTCAAATTTTCTACCGTTAAATTATTAGAAAACACGATAAAACTATCGAACTAAAATTAACGAGAAGCTTAATTTTCTGTTGCGCACAGCACACTCGCTGAGCACATGAAGAATCAATTTCACTGTGGTGTATACACCGCAGTTATATTAGACAATCAGAATTTTTAACAGCTTGCTGCGTATATGGCGTAGGAAGATTGACACCCGTGAGGCTGACAAAATGCTGTTACCAGAGCGATAGATTACTTTGTGTTCTAAGCAATGGTGTGTTGTGACTAAAAATGAGTCACACAAACTATGAAACGTATGTTAATTAATGCTACCCAATCAGAAGAATTGCGCGTAGCACTTGTTGATGGTCAACAGCTTTACGATTTAGATATCGAAAGCCCTGGTCACGAACAAAAAAAATCAAATATCTATAAAGCTAAAATCACTCGTATTGAACCTTCTTTAGAAGCGGCATTCGTTGATTACGGCGCTGATCGTCACGGTTTCTTACCAATGAAAGAAATCGCGCGCGAATACTTTCCTAAAGGTTATAGCTTCCAAGGTCGTCCAAATATCAAAGAAGTATTGCATGAAGGCCAAGAGGTTATCGTGCAAATTGATAAGGAAGAACGTGGCCAAAAAGGCGCGGCATTAACAACCTTTATCAGCCTAGCTGGCAGCTACTTAGTTCTTATGCCAAACAACCCTCGCGCTGGTGGCATTTCGCGCCGTATCGAAGGTGATGAGCGTACTGACTTAAAAGCTTCATTAAGCAAACTAACGTTACCTAAAGGTATGGGACTTATTGTTCGTACCGCTGGTGTTGGTAAAGAATATGAGGAACTTGAATGGGATTTAAACGTACTACTACACCACTGGAATGCAATTTCAGAAGCTGCAGCTAGTCGCCCTGCACCCTTTCTAATTCATCAAGAAACTAACGTAATTTTACGCGCTATTCGTGACTATTTACGTCGTGATATTGGTGAAGTACTAATTGACCGTCCAAAAACGTTTGAAAGTGTTAAAAAGCATATTGAAATCGTTCGTCCTGACTTCTTAAGTAAAGTTAAACTTTACAATAATGACGTACCGTTATTCACTCATTACCAAATTGAAACGCAAATAGAATCAGCCTTTCAACGTGAAGTACGCCTTCCTTCTGGTGGTTCAATTGTAATTGATCCTACAGAAGCAATGACCTCAATTGATATTAACTCTGCCCGCGCAACTAAAGGTAGTGATATTGAAGAAACGGCATTTAATACTAACTTAGAAGCTGCAGAAGAAATTGCACGTCAATTACGTTTACGTGATTTAGGCGGTTTAGTGGTTATCGATTTCATCGATATGACTCCTGTACGTCACCAACGTGAAGTAGAAAATAGAATGCGTGATGCTGTTCGTCAAGACAGAGCCCGTATTCAATTAGGCCGTATCTCTCGTTTCGGTTTACTTGAAATGTCACGCCAGCGTTTACGTCCTTCAATAGGCGAAACAAGTCAAAGTGTTTGTCCTCGTTGTAGTGGTACAGGTCACGTTCGCGGTGTTGAATCATTAGCATTATCAGTGTTACGTTTAATGGAAGAAGAAGCCATTAAAGACAACACTCAACAAGTACAAGCTCAAGTACCAGTGCCTGTTGCTACCTACTTATTAAATGAAAAGCGTCGCTCAGTTTTTCATATCGAGAAGCATCACAGTGTAAATATTCTGATTATTCCTAATCCGAATATGGTAACCCCTCAGTATGAAGTCATTCGAGTAAGAAAAGACGAAAGTATTGAAGAAGCTAGCTATGACGTTGCAGTTAAGCAATCTGCACCTGAAGAAGCAGTTATGCCTAAGTTCGATAAAGAAGCTAGTAAACGTGATGAACCTCTTCTACAGGGTATGTCTTCACCTAAACAAGCAGCAAAACAGCCTACTGCCAAGCCACAAGCAAAAGTTGAAACTCCAGTAACAAAAAGTTTATTTTCAGGTATTGTTACTTGGATTAAATCTCTTTTTGCTGCAGAAGAAGAAGTGAAAACTGTTGCACCTAAAGCACCAGAGCGTAACAAACCGAAAAGTGGTGAACGTCGTCCTCAACGTAGTCGTCAAGGACAGCGTAGGAATAACCGTAATGATTCTCGTAATGAAAACCGCAATGACAATCGTAACGACTCTCGCAACGATAAGCGTAAATCACAAGAAGTAACTAATGAGGCAAAAGATAATAAGCAGAATAAATCGACTAAACCTCAAAAAGAACGTGTTCAAAAACCTAAAGAAGAAAAGGTTGCAGAACGTCGTCAACGTCGTAATAATCGCAAAAAAGTGCGCATAAATAACGGTGAAAAAGTTGTAGCTAATACAGCTGAAAAAGCACCAGTAAATGAAAACAAAGCTGTTGAGCGTTCAGCAAAAGAGAAAGTCACCATTGTTGAAAATACTGCTGTTGAGACTTCTCCTGTTGAAGCTAATGTTGCGGACAACAATAATGTTGACCAAACTGCTAAGACGAAAGATGAACAACGCCCAAGAAGCCGCCGTTCTCCACGCCATATGCGAGCACACGGTCAACGCCGTCGTCAAAACGCAGATGCCGTAGAAGCAAATCCGGAAATTACAGAAGATCCGGTAACAGCTCGTTACCCTGACAAAAAGACAGTTAAACCTCAGGATACAGTAGTAGAAACTCAAGCTCCTGTGGAAACCATTACGCCTGCACCTGCAATTGAGAAAGTGGAAGTAGCAGAAGCGGCTGTCGTAACAGAAACTACTACTGTAGCAGAAGCGGCTGTCGTAACAGAAACTACTACTGTAGCAGAAGCGGCTCTTGTAGTAGAAGCAGTTAACGAAGTTCAGCAAAACTTACCTTTTGATGAACCTGAAGTAGCTAAACCTGTTATATCAGAAACTAAGAACGCCGAAACTGTTACTAGTGAAGCAGTTCCTGTTGAAGCCGCTCCTAGTGTTGCAGTCGAAGCAGAAGTTGTTGAAACTGTTGTTGAAGTTAAAGTGGAGCCTGAAGCTAAAGTAGAGCCTAAAGTACTGGTCGCTGAAAAAGCACCAGAGCAGCCAGTTCAAGTGACAGAAAGCAATTCAGAAGTAGCTACAATAGAGGCTTCAAATGAAGCACCTAAAGTAAAAACTAAAAAGTCTGAAGAGCAACCGAAAAAAGTACGTGCTAAAGAGAAAAACATTAAACGTAAAGTGAAAGCTGCGTCTAAGAAAGCTCCAGGGAAATCATCAGCGCCAATGGCTAAACCAGAAACGATAATTAGCAGTGGTATTATCCCTAAAGAATTTGTTGCAAGTGAACAACGTGTTACTCACAGCAAGTCAAATAAATTAGCGTCAATGGCACATGCAACTAGTCGTCACTCAGCAGGAGCAACTAAGCCAAATATGGATTAGTTTAACCTGCACTGCTAACAAGTTGTTTAAGCAAATAACTTGTTAGACAAACACTAAAAAGCCAATTGCATCATACAATTGGCTTTTTTATTATGTTGTGTTTTTTAATCTGTGGAGGATAACGATTAGTGTAAAAGGATGATCGGCTTAAACAATTAGTACTGTTATTTTACGAGTTGCATACGCAGTTAACTTGTTAAACGTTTTATTAAGCCTTCACTTGCATCTTCAACTAAATCTAAAACGTACTGGAAACCACGCGCACCACCATAATAAGGGTCAGGAACCTCTGAATCTTCAAAGTTTTCAGCATAATCCAAAAATAACCGGACTTTATCACTATAGCCCTTTGGAGCAACTTTCATTAAATCTTTAACGTTTCGTTCATCCATCGCTAAAATCAGATCGAATTTTTCAAAGTCTTTAACTGTCACTTTCCGTGCTTTCATATTATCAAACGAATACCCTCGAGCAATACCAGCCTTTTGCGCTCGATGGTCAGGTTTCTCACGTACGTGTGAGCCTACTGTGCCTGCTGAATCTAATGTTAGCGACAATGCCTTGGATTTTTGACGAAATACCGCCTCCGCGCTTGGAGAGCGACAGATATTGCCCATACAAACAAAAAGAATGCTATTAATTTCTTTTAAACTCAATTCATTAGACATAACTGCACCTTATTTTACATGTGAATATTTACGCTTTGTATAGTAAGAAAATAAATCGCTTACATTATTATTTTTAGGAATTTTACGGCACTATTTTGAGTTATTTTGTCAAGAAGGTAAAGTCCAGCTTACGATAGACAGCTCCTTATAATCAAATTGTTAAATAACGCTAACTGACCATTGAGCTCCAACGAAACTAAATTCATTACAGTATGTAAATAATTTGGCTCTAATGGTCTGGACTTCTTTTAGCTCTTAAGGCAGAAAATTACTCAATAAAATGTACTGACTCGAGTTCAACTCCGTAATAACAATAAAGCTTGAGGTATTAGGAGCTAGCGCTGTTTTATATTAATTTCATAAATTAAAAAAATGGATATAGAGCCGATGGCAAGCGAAATAGCAGCTTACTACTTTTTCGCTTGCTCAGACAAAGTAAACATCGCAGGGCTAAGTATTAAGATGGTTGCCATCGAGAATACCGAACCAAAGCTTAAACTTATCACCATAGGCACTAAATACAAGGCCTGAGTCGATGTTTCAAACAACATGGGAAACAAACCCGCAGCGGTAGTTACTGCGGTTAATACGACCGGGCGAAAACGATTTAAAGCGCCTTCTATGACTGCATTTTTATAATCCATGCCCTCTTTGCGCAAGGCTTTGATTTTAAGTAGCATAACGAACGAGCCATTGATGACTAAACCAGATAGCGCAATCATGCCAAATAAGCTCATTACACTAAACGAATACCCCATAACAATATGCCCTAACATAGCCGCCGCTAAACAAAACGGGATAATAAGCAGTACGAGAATAGCATCAATATAGTTTCTAAATATTATCGCTAACATGGCAAAAATAAGCGCGAATGCTAGGCCTATCCCCTTAATTATTTCTGAATTAACTTTTGACTCAATACGTGCAGCGCCACCTAGCTCTACGTCAAGCTCAGGGTATTTTGCACTTAAATTGCTTAATAAGTTTTCTTCAACCGTCGTCAGTATCAGTGATGCACTCGCCACTTGGCGCAATATGCTGGCAGTAACTTCCACTAACTGGATACCGTCAACACGGTTAATGCTCGTGGCGGCCTTAGTGGTGGAAATGTCGGCAACTTGTGCTAACTCAACACTGTCGCCATTAGGCGCGGTGATGATGAGTTGGCTGAGCTGATTAGCATAGTATTGCTCGCTTCTTTGCATCATCACTCTTACTTTAACCTCATCTCCGGCCACTATTTGTCGAATGGCTTCGCCACCAAAAAAGCGTAAGCGAATTTGCTCGCCTAAATTGTCAGAGGTAAAACCAAGACTTTTACCTAAAGGTGTTGGCGTAAGATTATATTGCAGCTTACCGTCCATTAATGCGCTATCAATATCAGTAACGCCTGATAATCTATTTAGGCCATCCATTAATTCATTAGCGGCTAAGGTTAATATTTCTGAATTTTCATGTCCTAGTTCAATCACTAGCTCTTTGCCGCCACCTGGGCCTACTTGGTAGTCAAAGAAAATTGATTTTACGCCCGGCACTTCACCTATATGAGTGCGCCATGCGTTAACAAATTCTTTGGCGGTAAAAGCACGTTGGTCATCAGGCACAATCATAAAGGTTGACGAGCCACTGCTTGAACCAATATCTTGCATGCGAAACTTATAATCGTTTTCTCCGTTTAGACTGGCAATGGCTTCAATACCAGCGCGTTCAATATAATTAATAATACTGATTTTATCTTTTAACGGCGCACCGGTGGGGAACTCCACTTCAGCATCAATACGTGTTGATTCAATTTTAGGGACAAAGCTTGAATCAACTCGGCCACTATACACCCATGAAAAAACTAAAGTAGACAGTGATAAAAAGATGATGATGACGGTAATAGGGTTCTGGCAACTGGTGCGTAACCACCGGGCATAAAACGCACTTTTAAAGTGGTCAAAGCGTTTAAAGCAATAAGCTTGAATTTTCGTTATCGCACCAAAACGCATCGGCTTATCAATATGTCTTAAATGCAAAGGTAGTATTAATAGTGCTTCAATAAGTGAGACGATAAAAATGGCAAAAATAAGCAAGGTCATGGGTTTATACATAACACCAAGTTCACCCGGCACATAAAGTAGTGGAATAAAGGCAATAATATTGGTGGCCACTGAAAAAACGACAGGTAAGGTCATTTCTTTTACGCCATCTTTTAGCGCAATATTCATGGCAATGCCTTGCTGAACTTTCAGGTAAATGTTTTCAGCCACTATTACCGCGTCATCAACCAATATTCCTATAGTGATGACAAAAGCAAATAGTGTCACCATGTTAATGGGAATATCAAGTATTGGCATCAGCCCTAGGGTGCCAACAATCGAAATAGGTATACCCATGCTGACCCAAAAAGCTAACCTTAAATCGAGAAATAGTGATAACACTAAGATCACCAACAAGATGCCAATAAGACCATTACTGGTCAGTAAATTAATGCGCTGACCAAAAGGCTCTGACTCATCTTGCAATATAGTTAAGGTTAAACCTGCGGGAATTTCTGCTTGGTAGTCCGCGATAAATGCTTGAATATCTTTACTGATATCCATCGGCTTACTGCTTTTATTTTGATAAACCTTAAGCTCTAATCCTGGCTCACTGTTGACTTGAAATGGTCGTATTTGCCCCTGAAAACTGTCACTAATGGTAGCAATTTCAGCTAAGGTCACACGATTGCCATTGCCGTCATTAATGATATCTATATCTGTAAATTGTTCGCTTAGTTCTTTTCGACCTAGCGTACGAATTAAAATTTCACCACCTTGCGTATTAATGCTGCCTGCGGGTATATCGGTCACCGAAGCTTTAACTTTCGATAATACTTGCGATAATGTCAGTTGATATTGGCGTAACTTCTCCTGATTAAGTTCGATAACGATTTCAGGAGAGCGCGCACCTTGAATGCTGATTTTGGCTAAATCGAGTTCATCTAACATGCTTTGCTTTAACTGCGAGGCTTCACGGTAGAGCACTAATTCTGAGAGGTCACCATGGAGTCCAATTTCTACAATACTGTCGAGCTCTTCAACAAAAGTAATGGTTGGATTTTCCATTTCAGCGGGAAAGCTGTTAATACCATCAATACTGTTTTTAACTTGTGACAAGATGGTATCAGGATTAACACCTTCAATTAACTCCAAAGTGATACGAGCCGAGCCTTCATAGGCATCGGCACTTATTCGGTCAATATTCGGATTGTCTCTTAATTGATGCTCAATACTTAATACGATACCTTGCTCGATATCTTTAGGCGTAGCACCGGGATAACTTGCTTTGATTAAAATCTCATTAATCTGAAAAGAAGGACTACTTTCTTGATTGATGCTATTAAAAGACAGTAAGCCAAGAATAATTATGCCAAAAGTTAATAAGCTTGAAGCAATAGGGTTATCAATCATCCAGATAGAAGGTGCTGATAACATGCTTTTTTTGGTCATTATAAAATCCCCGTCACGATATTCGCAAGCATACCTTCTTGTGCCCCTGCTATTGCACTGGTAACGACGGTGTCACCTTTAGCAATATTGTTATTAACAATTGCACTACGCTCATCTTGCCAAATAACGGTTGCGGCTCTTGCTGATAACTTTTTGTCTTGGTCTACAACCCAAAACATTCCGTTGTCAATTGCGCTAAGCGGTATTTTTAGGGTGTTTTTTTGCGGTGTTAACTGTAAATCGACCGTAATAAATTCATCTAGAATAAAAACCCCATCGTGATTTTCTATGCTTAAGTAAACTTGTCTTAATTGGCTATTCGCGTATAAGTTTGGCGACACCTCTGACACTGCGGCTTGGCGCTTTTGCTTATTTTGACCGATAGCGGCAACCTGTTGCCCTACCGTTAGCATACTCGCAACATCATTAGGCACAGGGAGTGAAACACGTAGCGGTGAAAGTTGTACTAATTCACCAATACTATCGCCCTTATTAACAAAGCTACCCAGATAAATTGTTTTTGCTAATACGGTATAGGTGCCATTACTGACAACCTTGCATCTTTTTAAGTCTCTCATAGCAAGATTTACATTATTTTGGGCAATCGTGACGTTTGCTTTTGCAGTGGCTAACTGTGGCTCTCGTAACATAAGTGACTTTTGCAATACGCTATTATCACTAAATTCACTTTCAATACGCAGATACTCTTGCTTGGCAACCTTTTGCTCACCCAATTCAACTTGTAAATTTGCTTGCGCTATTTTTAACTCGCTATTTTTTTGATTTAATTTGAATAAATAGTCTCTATCATCAATTTCATAAATCAGCTCACCTTTTTTAAGTTGACTACCGGCAATAAAAGCTTGGTTAACATAAATAACTTCACCTTCAATTTGCGAAGTTAATGACAATTTTTGCACTGACTCTGTTCGGCCAAATACCTGATAAGAAGGCACGAAACTTTGAGGTTCAACATCAATAACACTCACTGATAAGACTTTTTCTGTTTGTGGTGATAACGCTTGTGTGGGTGCTGTTGTGAGGATCACGGTGGCAAGTACCAGCGTTAATACAACAATACATGCAGTTAATGGCTTTAAACTATAGTTTTTCATGATAATTTCCGTATTTCCTCGAGGACAGATGTTGTTGCTAATGTTATTTTTATTGTTAATTTAATGCAGTAGGGGTCTAAATTATGTCAATTAGACATAAGCAGATATATATGACCTATATTGAGCGTATATTTATTGCGCTACGGCTAGCCAAATTGATAATTGACATCTAATATCACCGTTTTAGGAAATTGATCCCTTATTGCCGCTGGCGCTACGTTAAACCTGAGTTTTGAAAGTAACACTTTGACACTTTTATTAATGTAGCGACTTTTACATGTTTTGATGATTTTAGATTCAGATACATGGCCGTCAGCATCAATAACAAAGCTAATAGTGACGTTGCCTTGATGCCGTCTTATTTTTGCCTCTTTAGGGTAGCGCTTTTGCTTGGCAATATAATTGCGTACTTGCGCCATATAATCCTGCATAGCTGATTCCACACCAGCACGTTGTAAGCTTGCAGCACTACTGGTATTTTGAACAATAGCGGGGATTGACGATGGCTGGCTATTATTTTCAATACTGGTCGGTTTATTGCTTTTTGCTAAGTCTTTATCATGAGGCTTTTTATCGTCATTATGCTTAACCTGCGCTATCTCTATATTTTTTTTAGCTGTAGGCTTCTTTTTTACGATTGGTTTTGCTTCCGGTTTTTTTACGGGTACAGCAGCTAAACGTTTCACTGGTTTTTTCGGCTTAACTACAGGTTTAACCATTGGTTTAGGTATAAGTTTAGGCGCTTCAGGCTCAGGGGGGGTACTTACAGTTTTAGGCGGCGTATTTTGTTGGTTTTTTTTAGTATTAGCACTTGGCGGCGGGCTTGAAAAGGTCAACTTCATATCAACAACTTGCAAAGTCTGCTGATTTTTTCTTCCGCCACGATCCATTTCTTCGCAAAAGATCACATTAAAATAAAGCGCACAAACTAAGGCTGTCACACCGGTCGCAATAGGTTTTGGCCGCCAATTCATCATTCACCCTCTTTTGTAGGAAGTGATAGTTGCGTTACTAACTTGAAGTTCTTAACACCCGCTTTACTGAGCTCTTTAGCAATTTTTTCTAGCGCCCCTGTGGTTATCTCGCTATCAGCGAGTATTGACAGCTCTGCCCTATCGTGAAAAGTATCTGCTAATGCGGAAAGAGCCATGACATTTTTTTGATAAGTTAACTCACCGTCTTTACTGACAAAAAGCCACTTGTCTTGCGAGTTATCTTTATGCGCTAAAGGATTTTCTTTTGACTGGTTAGGTATTGAAACCCCAGTAATCGGCGTGGCAATATGTGCAGAGACCATAAAAAATATCAATAATAAAAAGATAATATTAATTAGCGGTAACATGGGTTCAATAACCGGCGCTGCGGTGACTGTTTTAGTTAACTTCATAGCCAATAAATTCACTGTTAATTTTTTTAATACCCAAACGTGATAAACGTTCTTTAACGTTAATAAATGTTTGCAAGCTTATATTTGCTTCTGGCATTAATAACACCTCAGCAACCTTATTATTTTGCAAATAAACCGCTAATTCTTGCTGCCGCATACTGACACTATTTACCTGATAGCTGATTGCACTTTGGTTATTAATGATACGAATACTGACGCTGTCACTAGCGGTATTTGAAGCCTCTCCTGCAACACTGAGCGGCATGCTTTGCTGTTGTAGCTGCATGAATTGGCTAACTAACATAAAGAAAATCAATAAGATAAATACCACATCAATCAATGGCGTTAAACTGACTATCGGTGAGTTTTTAGGTTTTTCTGACAGTTTCATATGTGTTGATTACCACTGAACTCTGATCGATATCTCTGTTAATACCGTTTCAATTTGACGTTGTGCTTTGGCTAACATGCGCTCATAAAGGTGCCACAGAGATAATGCCGGTAAGGCAACAATAAGGCCTGCTGCGGTTGTTAATAACGCTTGGGATATACCCGCCGACAAAATACTTGGATCAACTTGCATACCTGAACTTTTTAACTGGTCAAAAGCGTTTATCATGCCAAGTACTGTACCTAAAAGCCCCAGTAGAGGGGCAGTCATACTGATCACTTCAAGGGCTTTTAACCCACCACGCATTTGTTCTATTTTATTGGTAGCGTATTGCTCCATCACCACTTCAAAATCATCTTTGTTGCCATGATTTTTTGACTGTATCAGCGCATAGTTTGTGATCTCATTTAAAAGGTATACATCACTGTGTTTTTCGCTATGAGTTTGCAACAGTGTTCCGGTATTCAATCTTTCTAACCACAGCGTGTAGTAACGGCTATTAGCGACGCCAAACCAGATAAACTGTGCCAGTTTATAAGTGGCAATTGATACTGAAATGACAGAAAGTGCGATCAGCACCCATAAGCTCCATCCGCCTTGGTCTACCCATTGAGGGATCATATTATCTCCTGATAAATATACTTTGTTTTGTTGTGATGATATTCATAAATCTTTGTTATCAGACTTATTTTTAAATACTAACAGCCTAAGGAAGTTGGCCTGAAAAAGTCAGTTTCATTTGTTAAATTTGATGAATGAGGTGATATCCTTGCCCATAAACCGTATCAATAACAGGCTGTCGAAAAGGTTTTTCGAGTGCCATACGTAATCGATAAATATGTGTTCTCAAAGGAGAGCTTGCCGGTGAGTCTTCTCCCCAAATTTCTTGTTCAAGCATTTGGCGAGATACAACATTGGGGTAATGTTGAACAAGTACTTTTAAAATATTCATTTGTAAGAAATGCAGTTTGACGGTGATTTCATTACAAGTAACGGTTCTTAAATTATAGTCAATTTCAATATTTGCTACGATTTGCTTACCGATATCCCGGCGTGGTCCACGTAACGATAAAGCCTTAATTCTGCAATGTAGCTCTTCATTTGACAGCGGCTTAACAATAAAGTCATCAGCGCCCGCTCTAAAAGCTGCTATTTTGTCTTGCACAACATCTTCTTCGCCAAGAAATATAATCGGTGTGCTAATAAAAAGTTCATTACGGATTTTATGACATAGCATTAAGCTATGTAGTTTAGGGATTTGGTTATTTATAATAATAACATCATATTTATTTTTCGATGCCAGTTCAAAACCAGCAATGCCATTAAAGGCGAAGTCAACCTCAACATGATGAGTCGACAAATAGCTACCAATTAATTCGGCACTATTCGAGTTGTTTTCAATGAGCAAGATCATATCTAAATGCAAACAATTATCAATATTAATACTGTTTGATTATAATACTTAGTGCGATGTCTAATAAATGTCAACCTGCTATGATCTAGTCAAATTGATCATTGGGTGAATTTGTTAATGCTATAGTGCGCTTTTTAATTAGTAAGCACGATGAAAATAAAGAATAAACACCTTCGTAAAATCCATATTTATTGCTCCTTGTTTTGTTGCACCTTATTATTAATTTTTTCATTAACGGGGATCACACTAAATCATCGTTCAACATTCGAAGGAAAGCCAAGTCAAACTCTTAATGAACATAAGCTTGACGCTATTAATAAAGCTACAATTAGCGTAGCTTTAAGCATTAATAACATTTCACTCAATGATGATGAACTTAAACGTTTAATATCAATGCAAGAGCTGTCTCTAGCAAGCCCAGGGAAAAGACTTGAAGTATATATAGAAGATAAAAAATTGTTTATTGAAGCGAGTGACTTTGGTTTTATCAGTCAACTAAATGAACTGCATCAAGGACGTTATACCAGTGTTATTTGGACAGTCGTTTCTGATTTAACTGCACTCATTTTTATATTTATTGCCGTCACTGGCGTTTGGTTAAGCTTAAGAGACAATAAACAACGCCGTAATTATTTATATTTTTTATCAGTAAGTCTAATTACCTTTATATTATTCATGGAGTAAAGCATTGAGAACAACACCGAGTTTATGCATCATTTTATTATCTGCAATACTGCTTAATGGCAAGTTATCAGCTAAAGAGCACGCTTTGATACAACAGAAGGTCATTGTTCAGATCGAACTTCCTGCTTTTGAGAAAAAACACCAAAATCCTTACTTCGCCCTTTGGTTAAGTAGAGCAAACAATGAAAATAAAGCCTTAGTCGTCGTAAGACAAAAAGTAAAATGGTTAAGAGATTTAAAAAAGTTTTGGCGTAGTATTGCCCGAGAAAATCGTGCTGAGAGTGATGCGGTGACCGGAGCAACAAACAAAAAAAAGAAATTTAACTATGAGTTTATCCTTGACGAACCTTGGGATAGCATATCCCTTGAAGTGGCAAGGGAACATGGTAAAAAGGAAGTAATAAGTCTGCCTATATCAATCGAAAAGAAATGTTCAACCGGTAAGCTTGAAATAGAAAATATTTGTGTGCAAATAACTAACCATCAACGTTAGGTAATATTTTTTTGACTAGGTATTGTACAACAGGGCGCATAAAAAATGCCGTAGGGAAAGCGATTGGCCAACCAAATTTAAAAGCATTAAGCCACGCAAGTAAAAAGGTGCTGTCAATCGCGCTAGCATGTGCAGCGCTAATGCTGCCGCTCATGACCAATGCCATAAGAAATGACATTAACCCAGCATTCAGTAATTTAAATTTTAATTGATTACTCATTTTTATCTTTAGGTAAGTTATCTATAACACCATCATAAATAGTACAGTGTCTAAAACTTGTCATGAAAAAGTGACAATTAAGTGACTACCTTTGAGTAATAATGAAAATTACTATTATTTAAAGGAAGTCATTTAATGAAAAAAGTTATATTAGCTAGTATGTTAGCCACCACTTGTGCATCTGTTCACGCTCACGACATCTGGATAAAAGCCGATACTCATGAAATTAATAGCGAAGAACAAAAAGTATTTGCGTTAGATGTATCTCGTTCAGGCCAAGCATATGTTGCTGAATCAAATCATGAAGTTAAGAGTCTTAAAATGACTTCACCAAAAGGTACATCAACAACGTTAAATGCTGATTATTCAGGTAAGGTCAAAGAAGTTTTTGAAGTAGAGTTTAAGGAATCTGGTACTTATCATTTCGAAAGCCCAATGACACAAGTATTTCTTTCATTCTATTTTGATGAAGCGGGCAAAGAGCATAAAATTAGAATGCCAAAAACGGAATATCATACCTTACCTAAAGGTTCTAAGCCTGAGAAAACCGTAGAAAAGAGAATAATTACAGAAACATACGTTACCTACAATGGTTTTAGCGACGTAAAGCAAACCAGTAAAGATGGTTTACAAATTGTATTAATGCAACACCCTAACAAATTAAGAGCAGGAAAGCCGTTTAGCTTTAAGCTTACTTATAATGGCCAACCTATACCAGAAGCTGAAGTTGCGTTGAAAAGCCTAAATGAATTTTATTACCAAGACAGCGATAAAGTTGAAGTTAACTTAACAGCAAAAGATAAAGGCCTGGTTACTTTTAATGCAAAGTATCCAGGACGCTATCTAATAGGTGTTGAATTTGAGGAAGAGCTTAAAAATGATGCTAAAGCTGATTTTAGATCGATTGAAAAATTCTTAACATTTGAGATCACTCAATAATCACAATGTAAAGTCCAAATAGGCGTGGGCTATGTTAGCCCGCGTCATCCCCTTCTTACGCTAAGTACCAATATTAACAAATCTGCTTATAGCGATTAAATTAATTCTTCTCCTTTTTTAATGCTAATCCTCTAGTTATCCTTTTTTCTCATGCAGAAATAGCTCATATACGGCATGTTTTTGGAAACTTTCCCCTCTAAATACATCCATGTGACAATTAGAACACATACTCTAAAGTATAATAGTTCTCATTTGCAACACCATTTAGGGAATTCACATGAAAACATCAAAAGTATCATTAGCTGTTTGCTTAGCTTTGAGCAGTCAATTAGCGATAGCAGCAGACGAAGATAAATACTTACTTGATAGCATTACTGTTATTGCAAGTGACTCAGAAGAAAGTAAACAAGATTCCGTTAGAGCGCCGCAAGCAACTTCAACGGTTAATGAAGCAACAATTAAAAACATGGCAAGCAAGAACGTGCCTGCTGCGTTACGTATTATTCCAAATGTTGATATTTTGGGTGGCCCAACGCCAACCAGTGAAAACATTTCAATTCGTGGTTTGCCGCAATCGCACGCTTATGTGGCTATTGATGGTATTTATCAAAGTTACTATGCAACTAAAAAAGGCAGTTGGCAATTAAACCCTAACTTTGTTAAAAACATCAAGGTTACGGCTGGCCCTACTTCAGGTGCTGCTGCGGGTAAAATAACGATTGAAACGCTTTCTGCACTTGATTTATTAAAAAATGATGAAACTTTTGGCGCTAAAGTTGATTTAGGTTACCGCAGTAACAATGCACAAAAAGATTACGGCTTATCTTTGTACGGTAAAGCAGATACGCTTGATTACTTAGTTGCAGGCCAAACAAGTGATCGCGATGGCTACGAAATAGGTGGCGGCGGCGTTAATGAAAGAACGCGTGGCGACCAAACGTCTGGCCTTATTAAAGTAGGTAACCAATTCAGTGCCGATCAACGTTTAGTATTTACCTTAAACTATGATGATAGCCGCTCTTTTCAAGTAAGAAACGATATTGGTTTCCGTGACTCTAAGTATACTGGTAGCTCATTAGTGTGGACTGACGCGGCAAGTAATAATGATTTAGTCGATTTACAAGCATCACTGTACTTAAACAATGTTGATTCATTCACGTGGGAAGATGAAGGAGACAACGAAGAAGGTATTCAAGATATTCAAGATGAGAGCTGGGGTTATAGCGTAGGTAACAATTCATTAACTGACTTTGGTTTATTACACTACGGTACTTCAGGTCACTTTACAACGCATACTGGCGCAATAATTAAAAGTGATTCTACCACAGGTGAAATCATTGAAGATGAAAGCGCGGCTAGTGAAGCATCAAGTAAAACCCGTAAACTTGCTGGTTGGGTTAACCTTCAACTACCTGTTGGTGAATCGTTTGAAGTGATCCCTGGCATTCGTTATGACTCATTTTATGTTGAGTCATCAAATGCTATTGGTTTAGATGGTGAAGCATTATTAAGAGATGGCCGTACTGAAACGCGTACCTCTAAATCACTAAATGTTATTTATAACGCCACTGATGAAATCAAATTCTTTGCTTCATATGCAGAAGCGATTAATAACCCTCGTGATGGTGAGTTATTTACCTCAGGCCGTGGCTTTAAGCCTAACCCAGAGTTAAAGTCTGAACGTGCTGATAACAAAGAGCTAGGTGTAGTTTTTGATTACCAAAGTGTTTTTGCGAATAACGATTCTTTAGTAACACGATTCAATATCTTCCAAAATGATATCAAAGACTTTATTACTGATATCTACAGTGTTGATTGGCCAGATGGTGAAAAAGTTAATATTGGTCAAGCGAAATTAAAAGGCTTTGAGATAACATCAAGTTATTTACTAGGTGATTTCGACTTCTCTGCTAGCTACGGTAGAACTCGCGGTACAGATACCAATACAGGTTGGTATTTACAAAGCATGCCATCTGATAAGATTAACCTTGTCAGTAACTACACAGTCAACGAGGAGTTAATTATTGGTACTAGTGCAACATTTTCATTCACACATAATAATGTACCGACAGAGCAACTTATTGAAGGTGGTGGCAGCGAAACAATTCCAGCTGAAGGCTCAGAATCTTGGTTTACCATGGATATTTTCGGTACTTACGAGCCGAAAGCTGTTGACGGCCTAACGGTTAAACTATCTGCAACAAATCTATTTGATCAAAGCTATGCACGACGCCTTGAATATGAAAGAAATGGCGATCTTAGCAATCCGATTGAGTTTTATGAAGAAGGTCGTAGTGTTAACTTAAATGTAAGTTATGCGTTCTAGTTTGTTAACATAACAATATTTCATAAATGACCACTGTTTTAGTTACTTTTTAACAGTGGTCATTAATTTTCAACAGCTGTTCATCCCTCTTTTTATATTCATTTCTTATGCTGGATTTCGTAAAATACAGTCTTTAACATTCGCATTAAATATAATTAGAAACTCTGGATTACGTTGAATAAACGCTTGCGAAAAAAACACATATTGTGTTCTTTTATATGCTTGGGCTATCGTGTAACGACTATTTTGCTGATCGGTATTGTAATCATTTAAACTTTCTTTTGACGCTAGCACCTTGTGCAATCTGCCTAGATTTAACATAGTAAAAAGTGCGCGTTGATCGTTAACTTCATGTATTTCTATCGCTTGCTTTTTAGCCCATCGAAAAGCATTGGTTCCTCTAACAGCTCCTACCTTTATATGATTAAGTAAACCTTCGCTAAAGTCATGATTTTTAAGTGATACCCAACATATATAACCTTCATTGATTGCCTGTGATTTAACAAAACTCAGTTCTCGTTTCGCATTGCTCGAGCCAGGAAAGAAGCCTTGCACTATATTTTCTTTCACACTAGCTTGTGCCCTTAACCAGGGATACTCCATAATTTCAACGTTATAATTCATCTTTTTCAATGAACAAATAACACGCTTATATACATGTTCTGACGATTTAGCAATATTATAAGGAGAGTGAGTTCGCATCGCTAACTTGATGGTTTTAAAGCCAGTATCAGCATATACATTTACGCAAGGAAAAAGGCTCGCAAACAACATAAAACTCAATAGAGTTTGTACAACTATCTGCTTACCCCCGAATAATATAAACATGACTTTACCTAAAACTGTCGTGATAATGATATTTAAAATAACAACTATAGCACTCCTGTCATTCATTTAAAGAGGATTTCGACTTAGTGCTTGCAACAATATTAAAACCAGTGAGCAAGGCCTCAACCTAGACTATGCTTGGACTTTTTATGCGCATTTTCAGTTCGTGAGGTATAAAAAAAATATAAGGTCGTTGCCTCGGCGAGTTTGTGATCCCAACCTAATGAAAACAGTTCGCGCCCTTTGGATAAAGTGTCGGAGGCAGCAAATTGAACTTTAAACTTATGGTCTTCAAATCGGTATGAAAAACTAACCATATAGCCACTTGATGTATGATAATTTTCAGTCGACTTTTGCCATAACATTCCCAATTGCATTGCTTGTAAACTGTATTGCAACGTCAGTCGAGTATTGTCTATTCCTGCGATATTTATATCGTTTGCAAGTCCTAAGAAAAGCCCTTGGTCAAGATAAGTGAAAGCAATAGAGCTTGGTTGAGCAGACGAGTGGCTGTTGTTTTTTTTAGCGCTTGCCATCATATTAAATTGCAGACGACCAAAATATGCTGGTGAAATGTAATGAGCCGTATTATTTAATCTCTGATCACCTGTGAATGCGTGCTTAATATCGCCATCAAGCGAATTAAACAAATCAACTTTATTTTGTGACACTTTTAACGAAGTATTTTTTCGACCTATCAAGAAGCTCCCCCAGTTGCCTTTTATACCGACATATTGATCACGCGATTTTACCTTCTTATCGGCTCTTCCTGTCATATCGACTTTCCAGCCAAAATGATAAAAAAAGCTCAGCTCCTCTGTCACGACTTTTTGACTTTTCAAACCCAAGCGTGATCCATGACTTCTGGTTTGCCATACACTTTGTGGCTTATTTTCATCGTTAATATGGCTATGACTGAGATTGATTTTTGCAAAAAAGATCGAATCATCACTTTGGCATTGTGCAATATGCGGCAAAAATAATAGCAATAATGCGTAAAAAACATTGTTTAAGCCAAGTCGCATGCATCTACTTTTGTCATGTGGATTACTTATTTAGCATAGCATTTAACCGTGCTACTATTATTTTATCGGCCCTATTTGGGCTAAATAGCTCTTCTAGCAATTAAAAAGCTCCCGCCAGCAATTTCGCTTGATCTAAAGTAACAACCTTAGAACACGTAAAATAATAGCGGTAGCCAAACTAGTTGAATAGGAAAAGCGAGGAAGCTAGCACAAGATGATAAATTGCATCTTCAAGTGGGACGGAGATAATTCCAGCAGCCCTCATATGTCTAAGCGACTTGAAGTTCAACGTTCAAACCGCTTGGAATTGAATTATACCCACGGCGTATTAATGACGATATTATCTAGCCAATACTACAAAATAATATCAGCTAGTATTAATGTTACCGCTTAGCCAGTTTATCTATCATTTATATCCAGTTTAAAAGTTAACGCTTAACGTTTCTAACACTATGCAGCCCAGCAACGATGACAATGTTAAGACCTAGCAGTAAAGTCCAATACACTATCATTAGTGGCCGCGGAGATAACTCTGTTAATAACACTATTGAAAGCGCTAAGAACAACCACCCAGTGACGGTTAACATTCTATCTTCACGTACACTGAGCACGCGTTTAAAAAAACTCTTAAAGTGCTTATGCATAGCCAATGATAAACTTATCAGGCCAATTAATTGCACAACATACATCATTAACATTGTTGCTTACCTTTTAGGTAACGGTAGATACTTGTACATAGTATGCCGGTAGTAATAAAGATCAGATTGACACTTAAGTAATTAATATTAGCATGACTCAAAGCCTGCATAATAAAGCGTGAATCAATCAAAAAGTCTGCTATAGGTAAGGCAAAAAAACCAATGGCTAATATCAATAATAACGGTTGGTATTTACCTCGAGTTTCACCGATATTACTATACGCTATCACCGTAAGCCAAATGCTAAAAAACGCCACTAACTCTAGTATGTCACGATCTTCAGTCTGAGCAGGAATTAATCGGTTAGCATAGAAATAGGCCATTATTGCCAGCGGTAATCCCACTAACACACTCACATTTAGTCGTTCGACTAGTGCATGACCGCGATGGATGTTTTTTACTTTTTCAAGCCGTTTTGTTAGCCAGAGAATTAACCCTGATGCAATTAAAAATGTCCCTGCTGAGCCCATTAAAAATAAAATGAAGCGCATCAACACGGGTGCATATTCAGCTTCATGTAGCCCTGTTAACACGCGTTCAAAAGCCAATGAAAAGTTATCATTGTCATCATAACTCGCCAATAATTCACCGCTGTTTGCTGAAAACACTAATTCCTTGGCTTTATTCGTTAAGGTATTTTCATCGAGGCTGATAACAGAAATAACACCCGCTTTATCAAATGGATAAGTAAATAAAATTTCTTTAATTTTACCTTCCCCCCAATGCTCATTAACCACAGCAACTATCACACTAAAATCAGTAATAGGCTTAGCCACTATGCCTGATGGCTTAGGATCCTGCAGGCGCGCTGATATCGCGGAAGTAAGCTCACGCTTACCTTTATCAAAGTGATATTCCATGCTCCAAGGCGTAACTGTATCATTGTTCATGACGACGCCACTAAAACAAATAATAGAGAAAAAAGGCAGAGTAATAATCCCAACAACGGCATGGACATCACTAAGCGCTTGCGATAATCGTTTGAAGCGCATAGTAAAAAAATCTTTGAAAAAACGACGATGAGTGAATATTCCGCTAAACAGTGCTACTAACATAAACATGGCGACGATAACCACGATAACTTTACCGACATCATCAAGTAACAGTGTGTAATGAATGTCTGTAAAAAAATCAGCACCTTCAGTCTCTCGCGGCGTTATGCTTTCTAAAGTGTCAACGTCTAGCACCATGACAGTACGAGTACGCCTACTTCCACGCCCCGTACGATCAGCCATACTGATTTTAAATTCATTACTTCGGGCAAAAGGAAGCTTAATACTCCAATGCTTTTTATCCTGTCCATTAACATGTAATAAAGCTAACGCTTGATTCACATGATCTGGCGCAGAAGCTTTGCTACCATATTCAGGCTGCATCCACTGCGTGATTTCTGTATTATAAAAACTAAGAGTCCCGGTTAAAAAAACAGTAAAGCAGAGCCAACCAAGTACTAAACTTGAGTAGGTGTGCAGCCAGATCATTGTACGTCTAAAGTCGCTCTTTACCATTGAAGCAGGCTCCCACTAATTAGTACAGCATAAATCAAGCTATTGATTACAAAAAAGATAAAGACATTCCGCCACGCACGTTGCGGGCTACTAGCACAAAAGGCTAAAACGGCAAAGGTGATGTAGATAAAGTAACTCAGGTTGGTCGCCAACAATACCGCTTCACTTTTAGGTAAAGCAAATAAAAACGCGATTATTGTGGCAAGAGAAAAACTACTGATAACACAGCACATATAACCGCCTACTATTGCAGCAAGCGTACGAACGGCAATATTTTTTTGATAATTCATATTACGTCTTATAAAAGGTCAATTGTAAATCAAAGGTCAATTATAAAAGGTCTAATGTGTCACAATTATCACAATCGCTAAGTAATGTTATACAGAAAAATAACAAAAAAACGAAATGACCTTAATGGTCATCTCGCTCGTATGTTACTGCTGTACTTAAAAGTTGTAACTTACATTAATGTCCATAGAACGTGGCTCACTCGGTAAAATATCAACATAGCGCATTCCCGCTTGCGCATGATTTGCATCAAGTAAATTACGCATACTTAACGTGGCGGTTATGTTATCAACCTAATAACGAGCACCAATATCAAATTCAACATATGAAGGTAAGGTTAAGCCTTTAGTGTGATCACTACCGCCGCCAACGTTGCGTTCGCCTTCATAACGAACACCTAAATTTAAACTCAAATTCGTGTCATATTGATATTCGTTAAACAAGGCGATGGCATTTTTAGGTGTACCACTTACCTGCTGACCTAAATATTGTCCCTGTGTATAGCTTGCATAGACATTGCCGATGAAGTAATAGCAATACAAAGAGAAGATAATTTAAATAGCGGGGTGTGACTCGTTGATTTTACATTCAACATAGCGGCCTCAGTTAGTGTAAGTTAATAAAGTAACTTCGTAGAAAAATTAAGAAGTTACGTAGCGGCATTATTGAATTTCCACAATACTTACAAATATTGAAAGCGACTCCCGCCAAAAATAGTGCGAATGCCCATTGTTGTCATTAGCACTATTAAGATGTTTTTTAATTCAACAATAGAATAAGCAAAAAAACTCTCAACCTATTGATATTTAATTATATATTTTAATTTTCTTGTCACATTACAAGACATAAACATGATGATTTCAGCATAATGTAATCACCATTGTTAATGATTAATTATAACCAAACGCAAAAATTAGTGTAAAGGTGTAATAAAAATCACATCGAGTTGTATCGCTATTTAATTCATTAAAAGTTTAAATGTTAATCGCGATAAATTTTCAGAAACAAAATATTTTGATGTTTATTCTCACCGGTATTGCTCATTGGCTTAAGCCAATTGCTATTATCTGTTTTAAGCATTAACTTTGTAGTAGACATTTAAATGACATTGTTTAGCGTATTGTCTATATAAGAATTAATAAAAGTAGGTAAATTATTTATGAGTATGCACAAAATATATGGTGGGCTGATGCTAGGCGCTATGTTGACCTCCTCTGTATACGCAGATAATAAAATATTGGGCGCACCTTCGTGGTCTACGCCCGAGCGTGGTGTAAGTTTAGAAAGTAGCGCTGTCGTTAAAGCGAATGCAACAACTTCATTCAACGTTGTTGGCAGTTCACAGCATTATACGCAGCAAGAAATTGATGATAAATTTAGTGCACCAGATTGGTTCCCAAGCCAACACGAAGCAATGCCGAGTATTGTTAAATCAGGTAAAGCTCCAAAGGTATGGGCTTGTGCCTCTTGTCACTTAGCTTCAGGGGCTGGTCACCCTGAGTCAGCAACTCTTTCAGGGCTTAGCAGCCAATATATTCAATCACAGATGAATGCCTTTTCTGATGGTACACGACTTGACTATTCAGGTCATATGAACCGTATGTCTGCCGTATTAACAAAAGATGAAATAACAGCCGTGAGCGATTGGTTTGCAACTCTTACTTCCAAAAAAGTGACTGACGTAGTTGAGGTGGCACAGGTGCCAAAAACCTACCTTGATGATACCCGTATGCGACTCAAAGGGTTACCAGCTGAAATGGAAGACATTGCCGGTAGAATTATTGAAATTCCTGCTGATTTAGAGAAAGTAAAAAAGCGTCACCCTGAAAGTAGCTTCATTAGCTATGTACCCCAAGGTAGCATAGCGCGTGGTAAAAACTTGGTAACAACAGGTGGAGGAAAAACTATTCCGTGTGCAAGTTGCCATGGTGCAGATTTAACTGGCAGTACTATTGGCCCTGCAATAACTGGAAATTTTGCCAGTTATACCGTGCGCCAACTGCATGGTTTTAAAGGCGGCACTCGCAAAGGTGGACAATCTGCGCTTATGCTCGGTGTCGTTGGCGCATTAACCGATAATGATATTGTTGATATTTCAGCTTACCTGACGTCGCTACCGGTAAATTAAACACAAGGTCAACAATGGATGAAGCAATCACGGATAAGTAGTTTAATATCACAGCCACCTAATTAGTCACTACTTCTCGGTGAGCATATTCATCAAACAAACGAAACTGGATATTTTATAATTGTTCGCATAAGTTAAATAAGAGATACGATGAAAAGTTCAAGATTAGAGCATTTAACGATGCCGTAATTGCTATTATTACCATCATGGTATTAGAGTTTGATTTACCAAAAGAACCAACAATAGCAGGTTTGATGAGCATACTGTCGGTAATACTAGGTTATTTGATGAGTTTTTATACATAGGTAGTTATTGGAATAACCATCAGCACCTTTTTCAAGGCACAAAGGTTATTAATGGCAAGGTGTTATGGGCAAATCTTAACTTCCTTTTTTGGCTATCGCTACTTCCGTTTTTACTATATGGTTAGAAGGCGGAACAGAAGCTGTACCACTGGCCGCTTATGGTTTCACCTCATTGATGTGCGGTATTTCATCGCCTTTTTTTCGATTGTGTATCATGCACGTAAATAGCTATGAAAGACAAGAGTGTAAAAGAATAAAAGCCGCCATCTCAATCATTACTTATTTTGTCGCTATTGTTTGCTCTTTTTACGCACCTTTCATTGCCATGCTATGCTATGTATCAGTACCATTAATGTGGTTAAAACCCAGTGATGAGATACCGCTAGCTGTACAAAATAACAATTAGACATGTTAAGTTGCGACTCCTCTTTAAGTAGCAACTTATTCGTTACCTTAATTTAGTCGATATCTCCGCCTACCGTTAAACCGCTAGGAACAATGCCAGGTTTTCCTTGGTATACATTATTACTATCAAGTGTTCTTAAGAATACTTGAATATCATTAAAGTCATCATCATCGATATCGACCTCAATATCACCTCTGTTTTCATAAGCAGCAATAGCATCGATTAATCTCGCACTTGATCCATCATGCATATAGGGGGCTGTCGCAGATATATTTCTTAAGCTCGGCGTACGAACGACGACATCATCAATGATAGCTTCCCCCAGATGTATTTCATTATCAGACAGCATTGGGCCAGAATGACAGCGAGCACAACCACCATCAATAAACTTATTGAGACCGATTATTTCTTGCTGATTAAAAGCCGCTTGATTACCCGCCATAAAGTCATCGAATCGAGTATTCGGAGTAATAATTTTCCGTTCAAAACTCGCAAGCGCTTTTGCGATATTTTGACTATTGATGGCGTCACTTGTGGTAAATGCTTGCTCGAATAATTCTACATATTCGGGTACAGCTTGCAGCCTAGCTACTATCTCTGCCATGATATCTTGCTCGTCAATATTGTAACCGAGCATTTCAACTGGGTTTTTAATCGGCCCAACCGCTTGCTCTTCTAAGGTACTCGCTCTTAAGTCCCAGAAATAACCTCCTGATATAAAGTCATCAGTCAAATCAGTGTTACCCACACCAGTAAATGCAACATTCATAATCGTAGGAGAATGAATAGGAGTTACTTCTTGTCCATATCTTGCTGGCCCCAACCCAATACCATCAGAGCCGATAGAGAATGCTCTGCCATCAGCCCAACCAAAATCAGGATGATGGCATGAAGCACATGAAGTGTTTTTATCGCCAGAAAGTAAAGGGTCCCAAAACAATAACTCACCAAGTTGCTCTCTTGCTTTATTATAAGGATTACTATTCGGGTAAATTGATACGGTAGGCAATGGAGTAAATATTGCTGAGTAGTCTCTTATCTGATTATCAGCACCTACTCCGCCTCCTCCACAACTAACAATACTGATGCATACAATGGGAGCTAGAGAGAATTTTAATAGTTTCATAAGCGAATACCTCATTATTTTAAATCGGAAAATGCTCACTCGATGATGAGTTAAGCAATAAGATTTTGGCTAAGGTCTTGTCTATAAAGTGTCTAAGCTATATGAAGTTTCATATCAGAGTCTGCTATTTAAAGAGATAATAATGGTTAGTTTTGATTGTTGACAAAAACAAATCGATTGGCAAAAAAATAATTACTGAACAAACCGGCAATAATGCCGAAACAAAATGCTACCGGCATAGCAATATGATCTTTTGTGCTCCAAAATATGATTAAGTTTATTCCGCCAGAAAAGTGCGCAATTAGCATATGCTTGTACCATTGGTATATAACATCTGTAAATTGCTGATGCTTATAAGTGTAAATACGATTACCAAACCAAGTAACGCTAACAGCTATCCAAAATGATAGTAATCTAGCCAACATTATATTGTTCGTTACTTCATTTAACAGTAAAAAAAATATGCTATCAACTACGAACCCTAAACCACCTATCAAACAAAACTTTTTAAATTGTTGCATAACTGCCTAAACCAAAAATCATCATATTGAACAGAGTCTACCTAGACTGTGGTCTACAAATTGTCACTTCACATTGACTTTTTTTAGACCTTACTGATTTTAAACTAGTTGCGGAATAAATTTTGGAGATATAAATGCAACTTGTAAACCCACAGCTATCCATAAAAAATGAAATAACTTTAAGTATCATTGTCCCAGTTTACAATGAGCAGGAAATGCTACCTGTATTTCACCATCATTTAGCAAAAGTATTAAGTACTCAACCAGAGTCCACTTTTGAGATCGTTTATATTAATGATGGTAGTACTGATAACAGCTGGAATACCATGCTTAATTTAACCAGTCATTACGCCAACATTGAATGTATAAATTTAAGCCGAAACTTTGGCAAAGAAGCGGCAATGACCGCTGGAATTGATCATGCGAAAGGCCAAGTAATTATTTTATTGGATGCTGATTTACAAGATCCCCCTGAACTCATTCCTAAAATGTTAGCTGCATGGCGTCAAGGTTTTGATGTGGTCAATATGAAACGTAGCACAAGGTTAGGAGAGTCTAAGTTTAAACGCTGGTCAGCGCATGTTTATTATCGCTTACTTGACTATTTATCTGATGTGCCACTTCAAAAAGATGTCGGTGACTTCAGATTAATTAGTCGACGAGTAATAGAAGATATCAAACAACTGTCAGAACGAAGTCGCTACATGAAAGGTATTCTTTCTTGGCCTGGTTATAAACAAACCACGATTAGTTTTGAGCGTCCAGAGCGAGTTGCCGGTGAAACTAAGTGGTCATTTATACAATTGGTTAAATTAGGATTATCTGGCATTACCGCATTTAGTGTAAAGCCCTTAAGGATTGCTACTTGGGCTGGTGCGCTCATTTCAGCTTCTGCTTTTCTATACGGATTTTGGATCGTAGTTAAAACGCTTATTTTTGGTGAAGTCGTCGCCGGCTATCCTTCTATGATGTTAATTCAATTATTTTTAGGTGGCGTACAACTACTAGCCATAGGTATCTTAGGCGAATATGTCGGCCGTATTTATGCAGAAGCCAAAGCGCGTCCAATATACTTAATTATGGATAAAGAAAAAAGCAGTATGATCAATTCAATGGAAAAGAAACATGGTTAATGTAAATAACAATGAGGTACCAAGCTCACTATTATACTGGGCGGCTTTACTTATTTTGTCTTTAATTGCTACGCGTTTAATTTCGCTAGGGTTATTCCCACTCTACGATACAACAGAAGCAAGATATAGTGAAATAGCGCGTATAATGCTGGAAACAAATAATTGGGTAACCCCTCAGTTTGATTACAACATTCCCTTTTGGGGTAAGCCCCCCTTTCAAACATGGATAAGTGCGTTGAGTTTTTCTTGGCTCGGTATTAACGAATTCAGTGCGCGTTTGCCACACTTCATCTGTGGCTTAATAACATGTGCCTTAATTTTTCGTTTTACTCAGTCGTTAACCAATAAAAACACCGCTATTTATGCCTTGTTAATCATTACCTCAAGCCTTGGATTTATTCTAGCTATTGGCATGGTCATGACGGATAGTGCTCTATTAATGGCAAATACTTTAGCTATGGTCAGCTATTGGCAGTGTTACAGTAAAAGCGATAAGATATTTTATGGGCATTTATTTTTTTTCGCTTTAGCCTTAGGCATGTTGATTAAAGGCCCTGTCGCGATTGTGTTTATTGTTTTATCTTTACTTTGTTGGAGCTTATGGCAAGGCAATTTTAAAGAAGCAATAAAACGATTACCTTGGTTAACTGGCATGTGCTTATTTCTGTTATTGACCCTACCTTGGTATATCTGGGCTGAAATTCGTACACCAGGATTTATAGAGTACTTTATTCTTGGTGAGCATATACAACGCTTTCTTGTTTCAGGTTGGCAAGGTGACTTATACGGCACTGCACATGTAAAACCTAGAGGCATAATTTGGTTATATTGGCTAATTTGTGCCAGTCCATGGTCGTTTGTTGCATTAAGCCTGCTAGTGAAAAAATATCGTGGTATTGAATTGCCTCACAACCCAAGCCGAATATTAGGCATTAATAAATATTTAATTTGTTGGATGATATCGCCATTATTACTTTTTACTATGGCTGGTAATATTTTACCTATTTATGTACTTCCAGGTTTTAGTGCTTTAGCTGTTCTCGTTGCCATAAATAGCAATTGGACGAGGACAAGTAACTATTTTGCATTAATTTCATTAGTACTATTAGGCATCGTTATCGTAATATTAAATTCTGGTGCAATGGACAAAAAAACGGAAGCTAAATTACTTGGCGTTGATCGTAGCTTTTCGCAGAATAGTCAGCTTTATTATTGGAATAAACGACCATTTAGTGCACAATTTTACTCCAAAGGTCAAGCGCAATTACTTAATAGTACTGATGAGCTACAACGGATGTTAACAGCTAATGAAAGGTTTTTAATTGCCATCAAAAACAATGAGTTTGACAACTTGAAAAATATGTTAGCAACCGCCTGTGTACTTAAAAAACAGACTGAAGTACGAATGCTGTTACAGTGTAATTAAATTATTAATATAAGAGGCTTTATTTTGAAAATTCTCCTAGTAGAAGATTGCCAGAATGTCGCAGAAGTTATTTTTGATTATTTTGAAGCGTCTGATATCAGTTTAGACTACGCGGCTACCGGCACCTTAGGGTTGGCATTAGCCCAGTCACAAAAATTTGACTGTATTATTCTCGATATCATGTTGCCTGGAATGGATGGGCTTAGTGTTTGTCAGCAACTTAGATCAGAGGGAAATAACACCCCAATTATAATGCTAACGGCTCGAGATACAGATAGTGATATGTTGTCTGGACTTCGCCAAGGCGCTGATGACTATATTATCAAACCTTTTAATTTAGAAGTATTGGAAGCTCGTATTCATAGTCTTATTCGTCGCAATTCTGGTACGGGCTTTGTCAACCAAATAACCTCTGGCCCTATTATGCTAGATATAAACACTCATCAGGTTTGGCGCGGTAAAAATGAATTAAAACTAACCCCCATTGGTTTTAAAATACTAAAAATTTTAGTGCATAAGGCACCTAATGTGGTCTCCCGTCAAGAAATCGAAGATGTACTTTGGCCTGATGATCTGCCAGACCAAGATATATTGCGCAAGCATGTTTATCAGCTTCGTAACAAGGTAGATACTCCATTTACTGAAAATATTATAGAAACAGTTCCTAAACTCGGTTACCGATTGGCTGTACAACAATGATTAATACCAAACCGATGAGTAGTAAAATAATCCAAGTCTATTTGCGTGGCATAATAGTCTTATTAATCTTTTATGGTGCAATTTTCTATCACACAATTTTATATACCGAAAATCAAAATAGCGAGCGACGATTGGCACTAGTGGCACCATATCACTTTAAGCTATTCAGCCAGAGTAGTGCAGGAGAAATCAAGATTGATCCTATGCTGACAATTTACGATCAATACGACATATTACCTTCATTAATTAAACGAAGGCTAAATAAAGATTGGCAAGGTAGTATCAGTTTTCATTTTGAAGATGATAGTGAATACGGTGTCTATGCTCAGCAAGTGATGACCAAAAAAGGATTAGCTATTGCATATGCAATAGAAGATGTAGATGCCATTGAATGGGATGATATGAGCTTCGCTCTCTTTCAATTGGTAATATTTTCCCTTGCTTTACTTATTTTCGTAATTTCCGTTATTGTCAGTATTAAAATGGCAAGACGCATCAGTGAGCCATTTTCAAACTTAACTGAGCAGTTAAAAAATAATAATGAAAGCTATGCGCCCTTATCTCTTGATGGAGAATTATCACTTGAGCTAGTACAAATGCTCACAGGCATCAATACTTATCGCAGTAGAATTCAAGATGCCTTCATAAGAGAAAAAGCGTTCACACGTTATGTAAGTCATGAATTACGGACGCCAATGACTGTAATTCGTGGCGCTATTAGCGTCCTACGTTTGCAAAAAAACGAAAAAGCCGAAAAACAGTATAACCGTATTGATGTTGCAATTGTTGAAATGGAGCAGCTAATTCATACTTTCCTCTTACTAGCGAGAGATGAGAACCTATTAGGTTTGAACACTACTGTATCAGATGAATACATTAGCAACTTATTAATCGATATTGAGCCGACAATACAAGCCAATCAAGTTAAATTTCATCAACAAGTCCAATGTGAATTTAATCTAAGTGCCCAACCTTTGCTTTTTTCTGCAATAATTAAAAATTTATTAAAAAATGCTGTTAATTGCACCGTAGGAGGAAATGTTGATTTATTCATTTCTCCTCAAAGAATTGATGTCATTGATAATGGCGTAGGCCTTGACGCAAAACCTCGTGGCTATGAAGGATTTGGCATAGGCCTTAATATTGTTCGTGATATTTGTGAAAAATATCAATGGCAATTTAGTATTGAAAATAATTCAGGTGACGGTTGCACAGCATCAGTGATTTTTAATTTTATTAACGATGAAAACAGTTAGTTTTATACTATTTTTGCTTTAGAGTTATATAAAATACTTACCCTAACTGTTATATGACTACCAGTAATTTTTAAAACAATGTTAAAGCGAAAAAGTTGATTTACATCAGCAATTTTATAACCTACTAGTATAAAACCCGCCTCTCTTTGTCGCAGGATTAAGGAAAATATTTTGTATAAAATTAAAGACCAAGCATTGATAAAAACCTGTTCATATATTGCGGGTAATTGGCAAAGCAGTCAGACATCATTTGACGTATTGAACCCAGCCACAGGCGAAACAGTTGCGCAGGTAAGTGATGCTAGTGTTGAAGAAGCTACACTTGCAGTTGCCGCAGCCAACAAAGCTTTTAAAGCTTGGTCAGCGTTGCCAGCACACGAGCGAGCGAAGCTTTTACGCAATTGGTTTAATTTAATGATGGAACATCAAGATGATCTTGCTCGTATACTGACGCTTGAGCAAGGCAAGCCTTTAGCTGAAGCAAAGGGTGAAATTGCCTATGGCGCTGGTTTTATTGAATGGTTTGCTGAAGAAGGCAAACGTGTTTATGGTGATACCATACCAAGTCTATCACCTAATCAAAAAGTAATTGTTACTAAACAAGCCGTTGGTGTCGTTGCCTCGATTACGCCATGGAATTTCCCCAATGCCATGATCACCCGTAAAGCTGCCGCAGCACTTGCTGCTGGTTGTACTTTTGTTGTTCGTCCTGCGACTCAAACCCCATTATCTGCATTAGCGATGGCAGAATTAGCAGAGCGTGCAGGCATTCCTGCGGGTGTGTTTAACGTAGTAGTTGGGGAAGACGCTGTTGGTATTGGCCAAGTACTTACTACTCACCCTGATATCGCCAAATTTACCTTTACCGGCTCAACCGCGGTAGGAAAAATTCTTATCAAACAATGTGCTTCAACGGTTAAGAAAGTTTCTATGGAGCTAGGTGGCAACGCGCCTTTCATTGTTTTTAATGATGCGGACATTGATGAAGCAGTTAAAGGCGCAATAATTTCTAAATATAGAAATGCTGGCCAAACTTGTGTTTGCACCAACCGTATTTTTGTTCAAAAAGAGGTACTGGCAAGCTTTACTGAAAGATTTGCTGTCGCGGTTAAAAATTTACAAGTTGGCAATGGCATAGAAGACGACATACAAATAGGCCCAATGATTTCTAGCACTGCTGTCGACGGCGTTATAAAACTGGTCGATGATTCTATTAGCCAAGGCGCTATTTTACATACCGGAGGCAATCGACACCATGCGGGCAGCCATTTTTATCAACCAACAGTATTAACCAATGTAACACCCGATATGTCCGTAGCACGTAATGAGATATTTGGCCCCGTTTCACCAATTATCTCTTTTGATAGTGAAGATGAAGTGATTGCCATGGCAAACAACACCGAATATGGCTTAGCTGCTTATTTTTATGCTCGTGATATTGGCCGCGTATGGCGTGTTGCCCAAGCCCTTGAATATGGCATGATAGGTATTAATGAAAGTATCATATCAAATGTTGCTGCACCATTTGGCGGCGTAAAGCAATCTGGCAGTGGCAGAGAAGGCTCAAAATACGGCTTGGACGATTACTTAGAAATTAAATATCTTTGTATGGGTGGCATTAGTCAATAAAGAATCACTAAGTAATACCAAATAGATGAGTAAAGAGGCTAATTATATAAGCGAATACTCTAATCAGAACATTCGCTGTGTTTTATTTTATGGCTTTAGTTATAAAATAAAGCTAGTTAAGCAACTGACTAACTACGGTGACATTATTATGTAGCGTTTTATGTACAGGACATTTGTCAGCAATTTCTAAAAATCGTGCTTTTTGAGCTATATCTAATTCTCCTTCATAACTAATTTCTCGCACTATCGCTTCAATACCATCACTTTGATTTTCACACTGCTGACAGTCTTGCTGATAATTTCGACTATGTGTCAACTCAACTTTAATATGCTTAATGGGTAAATTTTTACGTACAGCATACATGCGTAATGTCATTGCCGTGCATGCCCCTAATCCGGCAAGCAAATGTTCATAAGGATCGGGGCCCATATTATTGCCACCAACATTTGTCGGTTCATCAGCAAGCCAATAATGACTATTGGTACTAACATGTTGAGTGAACTTATGGTTCTTCTCTTCGACTAGCACATGCCCTTTCGCAACATTATTTTTAACTCCAGTAGTGTTTTCACTGTCGGTATGATTTGAAGCAACATGATTTTCCTGAGAGTCAATATAACGCCCTGACCACGCGGCAATAACATCAGCAGCGTACTCCGCATCACGTTTGTTAGTTAGTAGATGATCGGCATCATCTAAACTAACAAAGCTTTTTGGATGTAAGGCTGCTTGATATATTTTTTCGGCTTCACTTATTTTTACCGTACTATCGATTGGCGAATGCATAACTAAAAGCGCTTTTCTTAACTGTCCGATATGACTGGTATCATAACGTTTAATATCATCTAAAAATTGCTTTTCTATCGTAAACACACGTCCCGCTAAATTAACTTCCGCTTTGCCATTTTGTTCTATATCGTCAAGTTGTAAGGCAAAGTTATGAGCAACATGTGCAGCATCTGATGGTGCACCAATGGTGACTACCGCCATTGCTTCTTCAACGTGTTGAGCAACACCCAATACAGCGGCGCCACCTAAGCTATGACCTATTAGCAATCGAGGCGCTTTATATTCTGTGCGAAGAAAGTCAGCAGCCGCAATTAAATCCTGAATATTTGATGAGAAATTACTATTAGCAAAGTCACCATCGCTATTACCTAACCCCGTAAAATCAAATCTTAATACCGCGATGCCCTTACTGACCAACGCCCGACTAATACGTGATGCCGCGGCAATGTCTTTGCCACAAGTAAAGCAATGAGCGAATAGGGCATAAAACTTAACATCCGACTCAGGACTTTCAAGTAAGCCACTTAATTTATGTTCTCCGCTAACAAATTCTACTTTTTCGCGCATATAAAAAGATCCTTAATTGTAAATTATAGTAATAATTTGGCTTGTCTTACGTAGTTTCATATCTGACCGACAAGCTATGAGATAAATTTCCTTATTATCATTCTAGGCTACATTAATCGAGCCAAGGTTTTACTTAGATAACAAATTAATCCAACGAAATTGAATTAATCACTTACTTTTTACAGGTTTTTGTATAAAATATACAACTTAGCTTTTTAAGTACTTTAAAGGAACAAATATGACCATAGGTGTTGGCGGCTCTACCGCAGAAGTTGAACTAAATAAATTAGTCAATATGACTCAAAACGTGCAGGCAATCAGTCAGGCTGAATTCAACCAACGTATTGCCAAAGCACAAGCCATCATGGTTGAGAATAATATTGCTGCCACCTATGTAAATGCCGGAACTAATCTCGCTTATTTTACGGGTACTCGTTGGTACGCTAGCGAGCGTATGGTAGGTGCTATTATCCCAAAAGAAGGAGATATAACATATATCAGTCCTTTCTTTGAAGTAAGCACTTTAAGTCAATACATGACTATTAAGGGTGATATTAAAGGCTGGCAAGAACACGAAAGTCCTTATCAACTATTTAAAGAAGCTTTAAACGATTACGGTATTCATTCAGGTACAGTGGCGATAGACGAGTCTACCGCTTTCTTTGTTGCTGACGGTATTAAAAACGCAGCACCTGAATTTGAATTAATTGATGCAAAAGCGATAACCGCAGGCTGTCGCGCCATAAAATCTGATGCTGAAATAGCTTTATTACAACAAGCAAAAGATATGACTATTGAAGTACATAAAGCGGTTGCTCGCATTTTGCGTGTTGGTATTTCCACCCAAGAAGTGACTAACTTTATCGATCAAGCGCACCGCACAGTGGGCGCTCCTGCTGGCTCATATTTTTGTATCGTACTTTTTGGTGAAGACTCTTCTTATCCACATGGTGTTAAATCACCAAAAGTACTGGAAGAAGACGATATTGTATTAATTGATACTGGTTGTCAGATTGAGGGATATAACTCAGACATTACCCGCACTTATGTTTACGGCGAGCCAAATCAACGCCAACGTGATATGTGGTTAGTTGAAAAATTAGCGCAAAAAGCCGCTTTCGATGCTGCTAACATTGGTGTGCCTTGTGGTGATGTAGATGTAGCGGCAAGAGATTATTTGGCAAGTCAACATATGGGGCCAGATTATGAAACGCCTGGTTGTCCACATAGAACGGGTCATGGTATTGGTTTAGACATTCATGAATGGCCGTATTTAGTGCGCAGTGATAGAACGCCACTAGCAAAAGGCATGTGTTTCTCAAATGAGCCAATGCTGGTGCTACCAAATGAGTTTGGTGTTCGTTTGGAGGATCACTTCTACATGACAGATTCTGGTGCTAAATGGTTTACAGAGCCTTCTTATTCTATTGATGACCCATTTGGTTACGAGCAAGTTTAAGCCAAATTAAGGGCGTTAAACATATCTAAAGCCAGTATTAACTGACTTACTAACACTGGCTTTTAAAAACTATTACACTTTTCATTGTTAAATAGTTTGGCGTATGGCCTAGCTTTGGATAGAATTCAGTTATTGTAATTTTAGAACTTGAACCTATGCATGCTTTTTTAGAATATATCCCTTTAGTCATTTTTTTTGTTTTCTATAAATTTGCCGATATTTATTGGGCGACAGGTTCACTGATTGTTGCCTCAGCCATTCAAATTTCTTATTACTTAATAAAAAAGCAACCAGTACCCAAAAGAAATCTTGTTTTCTTTGGCCTAATTGCTGTTTTTGGCGGCCTGACTATCTATTTACACGACGATACATTCTTAAAGTGGAAGGTCACTATTATTCAAGGCTTTTTCGCCATTGCACTTATTGTTAGTCAAAAACTATTTAATAAAAACATAATCAAAGAGTTTTTAGGTGAAGCACTAACCTTACCAGAAGAAATTTGGAATAAACTTAATCTTTCTTGGGCAATATTTTTTGCTACTTGCGGTCTACTTAATTGGTATATTGCTTTTAACTTTAGCTTAGAGACTTGGGTTAATTTTAAAGTATTCGGTTTAACGGCATTAACCTTTGTTTTTGCTATTGGTTCAGTATTATCTTTACACAAATACATGCCAGATGACCCAGAAGAAGAAAAGAAAGAATAACTGACCACGTACCATTCGTCGTTTTTAATAAAAGAATAATATTGGAATTAAAATGCTTTATCTTGTTTATAGTGAAGATGTAGAAAATAGCTTAGCCCTTCGATTAAGTGTGCGTGAAAACCATTTAGCTCGATTAAAAGATCTGCAAGCACAAGGGCGTTTAATTGTTGCTGGCCCTTGCCCTGCTATTGATAGCGAAAACCCAGGTGACGCTGGATTTACTGGCTCGCTTATTATCGCCGAATTTGATAGTTTAACTGATGCAAAAAATTGGGCTGACCAAGATCCATATATTGCAGCAGGTGTTTATAAAAACGTTACTGTTAAACCCTATAAAAAAGTACTTCCGGCATAAGTTTCGGTATTCACTTTTCCATAAGAACTCATGGCTAGCAATGATTAAAAAAACTCATATAAAATATTTTTTACCGCTATCTTTGATGCTATCTAGCCCTGTTTTGGCTAAGAACACCATCGAAATGTGCGAAATGAACATGACAACGACAGCAGATATATCACAATGTTTAGACGGTATCAAAGCGAAGAAAGATCGTGAACTACAAACTTGGGTAAATAATCAATCATTTATCTTACAAGAGCTATCCGCTGATACTGGTAGGCATGCTGCACTTAATATGTTTAAACGTTCGCAACGCAACTTTATTAGTTATCGCGAAAATAACTGTCGTTGGCAATACTTAGCTGTTTCACCAGGTACTGGCGCTGCTGCAGCCTTTAAAAAGTGCTTTATCATGCTGACCCAAGACCGTATTGACGAGCTAGCTAGCCTAAGTAAATAATTTTTTGTTATTAAGGCATTTTACAATGATAAGTGCCTTAGCATTTAATTAACCTAATAAATAGCTTCATAATTTAACGGAATAAATTAATGTCAGTGCATAAAAATAATCTCTTAATCTCTTTTTATCCTGGTTACGCTTACCCTTTCAGGTTGTGCAACTCAGCCTGTCGCTGGTACTAACTCTTTTTCCTTAAAAACAGCGCGCTATGGTCATGCTGCGGTCAACGACGGTAATAAAATATATGTTATTGCCGGCTCTAATAAAGCTAACTTTCTTTCAGGCATCGAAATTATTGCCCCTAAAACCAAAGAAATTCAGGTCCTAGCAGATAAGATTATTCCAAGACGCTACTTTTCTGCAGTCTGGGATGGTCATCACTCCATATATATCATTGGTGGCATTAGTCTTCAAAATAAGCAGTATAAATACGAAGATCGAGTGGAAATATTTAATACTCAAACACATGAAGTAACTTTGGGAAAAAACATCCCCGTGTCAGCAAGAATAAATACAGCCGTTTTTTCAAATAAGAGGATATTCGTTTTAGGTGGCGCCCACCCTAAAAATAGAAAGTTAACCGCAACATCTTTGATTGCTATGTTAGACATAAAGTAGAATAAATGGATACGAACAGCTGATATGCCAACAGCTAAAACAACTAAAGCGGTTGTTAGAAACGGTTTAATTTATGTTGTTGGCGGCTACGATAGAAGCTCTTCGCTTAATGTCTTTGAACGCTTTGACCCAAAAACTAACCACTAGCAATCTCTTGCGCCACTTCCTGTTAACATTAGTGCTCATTCCGTTAGCCTAGTACACAATAAGTTATTAGTTTTTGGTGACTATACTAATTTAAGCTCAGTTTACGCCTATGACTTCAACACTGAGCAATGGCAAAAGCTTAATGTAAACTATAAAGCTAGTCGCCATAATGCAACCACAACAGTAAGTGACATGACCTACGTTATCGGCAGAAATATTGGTGGTAGTGGCCCATATCTCGATTATATCCAGCAATTCAAACTATAGAGGCTGCTTATAGCATTAACTACGTTGAAAGCGGGTAACTATGGCATCAATTCCAGCAGCTAATAACAAGGCTATAATCAAAAGTTGTCCAGCAATTGCTGAAAATATGTCAGGTGCTTTCATAATAGTTGCCATCAATGAATCTTTATAATAAAAAAACCATTGATGATCAGCAGGAAAAATTACGGTATGCAAATAATAAAACAGCGATGTAAACCCCCACAGGGATAAAACAATAACAGTAACTAGACACAATAATAACACCGCAATCAGCTTGTGTTTTCCTGTCGGTAATGTCGTCACTAAAGCAATCACTAGACCAAATTTCGATGGTTCACCTTTAGCCAATTTAGTGTTCGAAATATCGCTTTTGCGATTGACATAAGAATAACTCAATAGTTGCTTACGGGTATAAATTGCTAATAAAAACAATAGCAGTAATAAGTTACTCAACCATAGCTGGCTCACTTTATCTAGCAAGTTGGCCACGTCTTGCAAATGCACTACTTCGCTATCCGTTAATAAGCGGCGTATGTGTCCCGCTGAATTTAGATAACTAATACGATCAAGCCCCTCCCCTTGTCGGTGGATAGCTTGAACAATATCAGAAAACTTTTCTTGATGTAAACGAGCGTTTTCGACAGGAAAATCACGCTTACCATAAGTATTCTTGACAACATTTTTTTTGATCGTGGCATCAATTTGTAAGTTTTGGTACCAAAAACCATAAAAAAAATTGACCGATTTGCTTAACTGCCAACTTACTCCTAACGAAAAAGTAAGGAGTGAAAGTGCAAATAGCAACCAAAGTAACTGCTTTATTATTTTCATAAATAAATTCAATTCCAACACATTAATCAGTAGTACTCATATTCAATTAGTATATATAAGATGGTTTATTATTAATGTTTAACTGCTGCTCCAGAATCGCTGTATCGAATTCAGAATTGGCTAATGTCGCTGATATACCATCTTCAATATAACAACAGAGTCCCATATATTGATGACAACTGTAATGCTTTCATCGGCGAAAAATTATTTCCAATCAATAAAATTGTATCTCGTTATTTTATAATTGATCAACAGAGATTTAGTGTGGATTTACTACCATCGACATGATTTGTCATTATTAATCCACAATAAGCAACAATATGGTTACTATTGCTCTTCGCATACGTTTTTTGTAATAGATTAATTTTAATACTAGCTAAGCAGAATTAGCAAGGTCAGGTTGCCCAAAACAAGTGAAACTCTAATGCTACTAGCGTTAAAGTTGCATTCTCTAAGCGTTTTAGAATAGCAGCCATACTGAAACTAACATTATAGAGATGAGTATATACGGAGGTAATTGACTACTTATTTATTGTTTCCATTTGTATAACATTGTTCAACATATTTACTTCTTCATTAATATCGGCAAGCGCATACCTCAACCTCGTTAATGTTTCATGTGAACAACGATCACTTAAAACTATTGACTGAATATCATCCAATGAATTTTTCGCCTCAGTCACACTTATATTAATAGCCCCTTTCGGCTTCATTTACTCAAACTCCATTTTAATTAAGTAATTTTACAATATAGACCATGAAATTTTGATTACAAAAAATATTTCACATAATGCTTGAAATAACACCATAACCGATATACTGTACATCTATACAGTATATCGAGATAAATACTATGATCAACATTAACAAAGTAAATTTAAAACCAAATAACAAAAACTTAGTTGAATTTCTATGGGAAAAGCCACCTTTATCTGTTAATAAAAAACAGTGGTGTAATATTATTAACGTGGAAGATTCACTGGATTTATCTAAAGAATATCAAAATATTTGTCAAAACCATTACACCGACAACAAATGGATTTTGATGATTAATCCCGAAAATGAATCTTTAGATCAGCTTGCAGACATGGGTAAAATTGACCCAGCGAAAATATTGAAAGTGAATGCTAATAAAGTAAGTGTTAATTTTGAGCACATAAAAAAAGCATTATTGAAAGGTAATTGCTCCGCGTTAATTTTATCGAACGCACAATTTAACCAAGCTGAATTAAATGAACTTTCAAGCTGTGCAGCTTTAGGGAAAACACAATGTATTTTGCTGCAACAAGTCACTGAGAAAATGCATTAATTGTGCCTATTATACTTATAGACGAATCGGTATAAAATTTAAAAAGCTATCGTGGGCTGTGATAGACTCACCTTTTCATATTTTATAAGGTGTCTACATGCTATGTCCATGTGGCTCAGAGCAAGCGTTTAATCAATGCTGCGAAAAAATAATTACTGGAAATAGTAATGCCAATTCCCCAGAGCAACTTATGCGTTCTCGTTATTCCGCCTATGCAACAAATCAAGCAGAATATATTTTTCATACTTATGCGGATATCAGTAGAAAAACTCAAACTATTGACGACATTGCACAATGGGCTAATGAAACCAAATGGTTGAAACTCGTTATTCATCATGCCAGTAATTTTCAACACGACTTATTAGAAAATAATAGTGCTCAAGTAGGATTTTCTGCATATTATTCTCACCAAGATCAAATTTTCCACATGCGAGAAAACTCCAACTTTATTATGGAGCATAACCAGTGGCGTTACTTAGATGGTGACGTTTCAGAGAGTTCTACAATTGATAAGCCTACGCGCAATCAACACTGTTTTTGCGGTAGTACGAGGAAATTCAAGCAATGTTGTGCAAAAGCTTTTTAGTAAAAATTTCGTTGAATGACCGCTTTAGAGCGGATAGCAGTATTAGCTATAAGGAAAGTATTGATATTAAGCGTACGCTTCCATTAGCGGTGCTTTAACAATAGTTGTTTGTACTGCACTTAGCCAAGCATTAACATTAAAGTCAGCTCTAGGCGCTTTTTTCTCTAGTGTTTGTTCATTGTACTTTTGTTGACAATATAAACTGGTATTAGTCAGTACTTGCTGATCAATATGCTTTACATTATCGCGAAATGCCAATGCTTTAGGGTTAAGCGTGTTGGTTAAACGCAAATGTTCTAACTGTTGCTTTTCAATCAATTCTGCTTGGTTAAATGATGCTAATTCTGCAACATCATTTAATGCTAAAGGCGCTTCATCAGGGAGTTGAAACTCTTTTCTAAGTTGTTCCGTTGAAGTATTTTTTTCGGCAACTTGCGAAAGTGGTAATTTAAATTGGCTATGAGCTCTAACGTCATCTGTTAGCATGGCTAGCATAAGTGAGAAATCAGAACGACGCTGATTATGAACACTTTCATTAAGCTGTTCGCCTAATTGAAGTTCATGTATCAGAATGTCATTTGATAATACGTCTAAAGCCAAAATTTTCTACTTATTTACCACTAGTGTAATAAGTATCGGCATAAAATTATTATTCTTTAGTAAAAAAACTAAAATAAAGTGAGTTTATCTAGACTTTACAATGGTCTGGCTAATTTTTAATCGCTAGACCATCACATGCTTCATTGGCCAAGAAAGAATAAAGCATGAACCACCATTTTCACAGTCAACCACAGAAGCACTACCGCCGTGCCATGCCATGATTCTACATACAATGGCTAAACCTAAACCAAAGCCACCTGTCTCACGGTTTCTTGAAGCATCACCACGAGAGAAGGCATCAAATATCGTACATTTAAAGTCATCACAAACACCGTCACCGTTATCAGACACTCGAATTTGACAATGATCTTCACTTTTAACAATAGCGATATCTATTTCGCCATTGCCGTATTTGATCGCATTAGAAATATAATTATTTAGCGCTCGGCTGATAAAGTGCCGGTCAACATCAACCTTACACTCGCCGATGGTATTATTAATACTAATTTTTTGTTCAAATTGTTGATAATTATTAACTTGATGCTGCACTATTTCAACAAGGGATTCTTGCGAAAAATTAAGCTCTGGCTTGTCATTATCAAAACTAGCGTAAATAAGCATTTCACTGATTAACTGTTCTAATTCACAAATATCTTGGCTGATAGCATTACAATATTTTGCTTGCTTTGTTTTATCGTCAGTACACGCTAGCATTTGTAAAGCAAATTTAGAGCGTGCTAATGGTGTTCTCAGTTCATGCGCGACTGCGGTAGATAATTCTTTATGTGCATCAATTAAACGCTTAATTCGGCCGGCCATTGAATTAAAAGCAGTAAACATTGGTGCTGTCATGTTTGACCTAGCCTTTGGCGCAACGACATCAAAACTATCTTTACCAAACTCAACCGCACTTTTTCTAAGTAAATCTAAATCTCGAGACAGAGGACGTAGCCAAAAGAATAGTAAACATGCCAAACTTGCTAATAAAACAACGCGAACCAAGGCCTCAGCTCTTGGTCGAGTTGGCATTTTTACAGGTCCGAGTACAATAACGGCAGAAGCGCTTTCAATACGATGATGAATGTTTACATTATCTTCATCATAATAAATATGAGTATTTTCTTCACTAATAACATCATGATTGCGATGACTTACCTTATTTACTTCCTGCTCCGACATTAACTCTAGTGGCATTTGCCATTGTTCAGCAGCACCTGCAATAATTTCTTCCCATTCATCATTCGGATGCTTTTCTAAATAGTTAGAAAGCGCAAACAACATACTTTTATAACCAGTATATGATTCGATATCTTGTTCAAGATAAGAGCTCCAAACTTCATCAAGCATCCAAGAGAATACGATAAAGATGGATATTATCAAAAAGTATAAACTAAAAAAGGAACGTCCGAGTTTCATCAAAAAGCCTAGAGAATAAAATTAAAAGCTGACGAGTAGCACTTACCAACCGCCAATTTAAAAGGAAAGCTAAGAGTTAATTCCACGCATCAGGGACAAATAAGTAACCTTGGCCCCAAATTGTTTTAATACGAAATGGAGTCTCATTACTGTCATGAAGCTTTTTACGAAGTCGAGAGATACGCACATCAACACTTCTATCCATACCATCATACTCACGACCGACAACGGCTTTATAGATATAATCACGATTTTGTACTTCACCAGCTCTGCTAGCAAGCAACCAAAGTAAATCAAATTCTTGGCTAGTTAGATCAATATTTTCGCCATGTAAAGTAACTTGCCTTGAACCACGACTAATATGTAATTCACCACACTCAATTTCAGCATTTTCTTTACCGTCGGTAGGTAACTGACCTCGACGTAATAATGCATTGACTCTAGCGAGTAATACACGCGGTTCAACTGGTTTAATAACGTAATCATCAGCACCAATTTCCAAACCTAATACTTGATCAAAGTCAGTGCCTTTTGCTGTTAGCATTAAGATTGGGCCTTTAAATGCAGGACGTAAATCTTTACATACTGCAAAGCCATCTTTGCCTGGCAACATAATATCTAGAATAATTAAGTCAGGTGTAAACTTTTCAACACGCTTTTCGACAGTATCACCTCTAAACTCTTGTTTAACGTGATAACCCTCACTTTCTAAAAATTCAGAGACTAAATCCGACAACTGACGGTCGTCCTCTACGAGTAAAACCTTCTTAACTGATGATTTACTATCTGACATAATTTGCTCCTACATTATTACACTGTTACTACAGCTATTTCATGGCTCTGCTCACAATATGACTGCGATGACATCACATCAATAACAACATCCATCAAATGTATAATTTGCTTTGATGTTTGTTAGCTTAAAATGTTTATTGTTAATTAACAACGCCATGTACAAGGTGTTACCTCAATAGTACAACTTATTACCCACAAATTACACTTAATTACATACAAGCTAACAAACTGAGTTTTATTGTGTTTTTAAAACTTACAAAGAAAAAATTCGCATAAAACTATGAATAAACTCATACATATATAAAGCAAAAACTTTACATAACTATAAGAATAACTCATGATATATGCTTGTGATTTAAATCAAATTAAGAAATGTAACCCCAGCTCGCTAGGGTATAAGTTATCGACAACATGAGCTTTTCAACTATCAATAACAAAAACACGCCCAAAAAAACAAAAGGTAATGAATCAAAAGCTAAGCAGGCTTTATTTGCCGTTATGCTTGTTGTGCTATTTAGTAGCGCAGGTATTGCCTTGCCCTACCCAGTGTTAGCCCCCATATTTCTTAATGAAGTTAATGCCTTAACAACTTTCGCCAATATACCGAGTAAATTATTATTGGGAATCATATTAGCAATTTTTCCTTTAGGGGTTATTTTAGGTAGTTCGTTTATTGGCGCAGCCTCCGGGCTTTATGGCAGAAAGAAAACATTAGTCATCACCCTAGTATTAACTGCTGTTAGTTATGTATTATCAGCTTTTGCGGTATTAGCTGAAAATTTTTTGTTATTTACGTTAGCCAGATTTATTACTGGTATTTTTTCTGGCAATATCAGCATTGCCAAGGCTGTAGCAGTAGATTTGTCACCAACACTCGACAAAACCTACACCTTCAACTTAGTTAACGCCACGGGCTATTTGGGCTGGCTATTAGGGCCACTAGCAGGTGGATTACTCGCGATTTACGGCCTTGATGTTATATTCTATCTTGCAGCATTTGCCATTGTTGTCGCACTTATTTGTGTTGCCAAATTACTACAACCCGACAAGTTGAAAAACTCAACGCCGACACTAAAATTTTCAACGTTGTTTGCTAGCCAGAACTCTTTTGCTCTATTAGCTAATAAAGACATTAGACATATCTTTCTTATCTATTTACTGGCCACTTTAGGCTTAAATGCCTATTACGAATTTTATCCTGTGTGGCTAGTCGAAAAATTTGATTTTTCTAGTTTATCTATCGGCTACATTACGGTTGTTTTGACACTGTTTATGACCATGACTAGCGTGTTTTTTGTCAAACAGTTAAAGTTTATATTCGGTTTGAAAAAAGGGGCAATTTCCGGCATGTTATTAATGGCGTTGCTCTTTGCGCTACACCCAATATTATCAGTGAACAGCGTTTGGCCTATTTATGCGCTAACGGGAATTGCTATTGCCATTTTCAACGGCTTATTACCGGTTTATATTTCAGAGCAATATGCAGATATAGAACAAGGACAGTTAATGGGGTTAATCACCACCACTTTTAGCTTAGCCAACGTTATTATTGCGCTAGTTGGTAGTTTATTAGCACTGATAGCTGCGCACTGGGCGATTATTTTTGGCGCTATATTACTTATTATCGCTGCAATTGATTTTCACTTCAGCCAAAAAGAGCATTAGTTTACGGCTGCTATAGAAAATTAGCCAATAAGCCATTTTCTTTCTAGCCACAAAAACGTTAAAGACAGTAATAATATTAACTACGAATAGCGTTTTTTATCTCTTGGTATTGAGCCATTGCCGTTGTTTTTATAGCAGAAAAAGTGTTAAAGCTACTATTTCTTATGCTAAGTCATTGATAATACCACCTCTATATCGACTTTCAATTTCACACTTATTCATTCCCAAATAACCTGAAGATGAAGGCCTAGAAAAGAAATTCAGCGCTGCAGCACTAGATAAAGAAACGACCATAACCTTCTTATTGTGCCTTGCGCTGACTTTCTAGCTTAGCCTTGAAACTGCATCTTCAAGTGGCTTGGGTATATAACTTCTGTTAGCATTAGCGCAAAATAATTATTGAGTTAGCACATGAAAATCATCTCTTTTAATATTAACGGCCTACGTGCCCGCTTACACCAGCTTCAAGCCATTATTGATAAACATGAACCTGACATTATTGGCCTGCAAGAAATAAAGGTTCATGATGATGCATTTCCACTAGCTGACGTGGAAGCAATGGGCTATCACGTCTGTTTTCATGGGCAAAAAGCACATTACGGTGTGGCTATGCTGTGTAAAAATCCTGCTGATGTGGTGATTAAAGGTTTTCCAACCGATGATGATGAAGCGCAAAAGCGCATGGTGATGGTACAAACCACAGACGAAAATGGTGATAAAGTTACCGTGCTTAATGGTTACTTCCCACAAGGCGATAATATTAACCATGAGACTAAATACCCTTATAAACGCCAGTTTTATAAAGACTTAATGCAATACTTAAATGAAAACCATACGCCTGACGAAAACGTTGTTGTCATGGGTGATATCAATATTTCTCCAACAGAATTAGATATAGGCATTGGCGAGTCAAACCGTAAGCGCTGGTTAAAAACGGGCAAATGTAGTTTCCAGCCAGAGGAGCGTGAATGGTTAGCAACATTAATGGATTGGGGTTTTAAAGATACTTTTAGAGAGTTACACCCAACACGCGAAGAAAGGTATTCATGGTTTGATTATCGCTCACGTGGTTTTGATGATAATCGTGGTTTACGTATTGATGTTGTACTAGCAACAAAGAGCTTTGCTAGTCGTTGTATCGAGTCAGATATCGACTATGAACTAAGAGGCATAGAAAAGCCGTCTGATCATGCACCAATATGGTCAACGTTTAAGTCTTAAACATAAATAACTACTAACTTTAGTTACGCTTAAGCTTAATTGGGACTTGTGCCCTTTTAAGCTTAAACAGCTAACAATCTTTGAATTCAACTAACATTACTGATAACTATGACTGCTCTGCACTACACATGCCCACTTTGCAATTTGTCACTTGTTGCCCAAGAAAAACTATACCGCTGTGAAAACAACCATAGTTTTGATCTCGCCAAAGAAAATTATCTCAACTTATTACCAGTGCAATTTAAGCATTCTAAAAACCCTGGTGATAATAAAGCGATGGTAAATGCCAGACGCGAGTTCTTAGAAAAAGGTTACTATCAGCCTTTAGTGGATAAAATTGTTGCACTCTATAAATCAACAATGATTGATAGTGATTTGCCAAGTACCATATTAGATGCGGGGTGTGGCGAAGGTTATTATACTCACCAACACAGTTGTGCTAAAAATACCGTGTACGGTGTTGATATTGCCAAAGAAGCGATTAAAAAAGCAGGAAAGAAATATAAAGAATGTCATTTCAGTGTTGCAACATTGTCAAAGTTGCCTTTTGCTGAACAGCAATTTTCTTGGATATACTCGGTGTATGCGCCAATTTTAGAAAACGAGTTTACTCGAGTTCTGGCTAAAGATGGATATTTACTAACAGTTACACCAGCTAAGCAACATTTAATGCAATTGAAACAGTGCATTTATAATGACGCTAAAGAACATGATGAAGAAAAATTACCTATTGAACACTTAACCTTAGTACATCAAGAAAGTGTTTCTTATGCTATGAACTTGCAAAGTGGTGAAGACACCTTAAACCTGTTATCGATGACGCCATTTGCATTTAAAGCCAGTGAAGCCGTAAAAGCAACACTCGCTAAAACGAATGACTTTACTTGTCAGGCAGATTTTTTGATCAGGCTTTATCAAAAGCCAAGGTAATAGATTTAAAACGTTTAGTGTCAGTTGTGATTATTTTGAAAAGTTAAATTTAGTAAGCTCGCTAAATCTAAATAACGTGGTCTTTGCGTTGATAGTTTTACCTCACCACCACTTTGATTAACTTTAGCAACACTTTCTTTGTACCAACTCGCTAGCGCCGGAGGCAAAAACTTATCTGCCTTTACGCCCATAAACATCAACGCTTGTAGCGGAAAACTTAAGATACAAAGGCTATACAATAGTGCTTGCGGTAAAACGGTCATTGAGCCTAAGTACAATTGAATTACAAAGCAGAACGCGGCTAATCCTGGCATAACTTGGCAAACCAAACGGCTCATTTTAACCGCTTGGTAGTCGACAAAATACTGATCCAATTCAGCTCGCACAGGCCATAAATGCATATACTTTCGACCAAGCTTAATAATTTCGAATACAGATAGTTTCATAGGCGACACACTACAACAAGGTTTAGTTAAAAGATAGCACAAACTTATGCCTAGCTAATTAAAATGAGCTGAGTTAATTACATTTTATTGCACAACATCAACACTTTTAGTAATTTATTAGATTATAATGAGTATCATTAAGATATTGTAAACACGGCGTTTTGTTAATTATGAAAAATAATTTTATTTTAGTTTTAAATTGTGGCAGTTCATCGCTGAAATTTTCTTTGATCAATCCTGAAAACGGTGAAACGTTACTATCAGGTTTAGCTGAACGATTGCTATCCGAACAAGCGATCATCAAAATTAAGCATAATGGTAAAAAAGAACAGCAATCAATTTCATCTCCTTTTGATCATCAAGCCGCTATTCAGTGTTTGGTTACTCACCTCAGTGAACATCAATTAATTGCTTGTATCTCTGCGATCGGACATCGTGTTGTCCATGGTGGCGAGACTTATTACCAGCCAACATTGATAAATACTGATGTTAAAGCCACTATTGAAAAGCTTGCTCGCTTAGCTCCTTTGCATAACCCTGCCAATTTAACTGGAATTTCAGCAGCTGAAGCCGCATTTCCGACATTACCACAAGTTGCTATTTTCGATACTGCATTTCATCAGGCCATGCCTGAAAAAGCCTTTATTTACGGCATTCCGTATAAATTATATAAAGAGCATGGCATTAGGCGTTATGGCTTTCATGGTACCAGTCACTACTTTGTTGCACAGCAAGCAGCAAAAATGCTACATAAACCTTTAGAGCAATGCAGTTTCATCAGTGCTCATTTGGGTAATGGCTGCAGTGTTGCTGCAATTAAAGACGGAAAAAGTGTTGATACCAGTTTAGGTATGACGCCGCTTGAAGGTGTTATGATGGGCACACGCAGCGGTGATGTTGATCCAGGTATTATTTTCCACTTAGTAAACCAACTTAATTACACGGTTGAAGAAGTTGATACCATGCTAAACAAACAAAGTGGGTTATTAGGTGTATCACAACTGAGCAATGACTGCCGTACGATCGAAACAGCCTATTTAGAAGATAACAACCCACAAGCCGCGCTTGCATTGGATGTATTTTGTTACCGTATAGCTAAGTCAATTGCTTCATTTACTGCCAGTTTAACACAATTAGACGGTATTATTTTTACCGGTGGCATTGGCGAAAACTCAGATATTATCCGTGAAAAGATTCTTTCACAATTAATTCTGCTGAACTTTAAAATCGATGTAGATGCTAATATTACCAATCGCTTTGGTAAGTCTGGCCGTATTACCCTTGAAGGCTCGCGCGCTGCTTTGGTGATTGCCACCAATGAAGAGTGGGTTATTGCCGAACAAACCTTTGAATTATTGAATCAGGAGCCCTAGTCATGGCACATCGTATCATGTTAATTCCCGCAGGCTTTGGTGTGGGATTAAGTAGTATTGCTTTAGGTCTAGTTCACGCTTGTCAGCAAAAAGGCATCAATGTTGGCCACTTTAAGCCTATTTCGCAGCCGGCTCGCAATGTTCGCTCACAAGCAGGAAAACTTGCCCACACGCCAACATCTGACTCTATAGCACTATCCTATGTTGAGCAGCAAATTGGCGATGGACATCATGACATTGTATTAGAGCAAATTGTTGAGAACTTTAATCTTATTGATAAAGCACATGATGTGGTTATTATCGAAGGTTTAATTCCAACAACACGGCAACCTTACGCCGGTCGTATCAACCGTGATGTAGCGCAAGCCTTATCAGCAGAAATTGTTTTAGTTGCCGCACAAGACAATGACTCGGTAGAAGAGTTTGAAGATCGCATAGAAATGAGCGCAGAAACATTTGGCGGCATTAAAAACCCTAAGTTAATCGGTTGTATCGTTAATAAAATTAATTCGCCTGATAAAGATGAGTTTGGTTTATTGCCTCGAGAAAATGAATTTAATCAAGAATTTGATTTAACACCTCTTATCAACTTGTCTATTTTTAAAAACAGACATTTCGATTTGCTTGGCACTGTGCCATGGGAAATGGATTTAATTGCTCCTCGTGTCTTAGATATAGCAAATTACTTAAATGCTGACATCATCAACAGTGGTGATATGGAGCATCGACGCATTCGCAGTATTAGTTTTTGTGCCCGAAGTGTTGGTAACTTAATGAGTCATTTACAACCAAGTCGTTTAATTGTAACTCCTGGGGATCGTACGGACATTATTATTGCTACTTGTTTGTCTGCACTCAATGGGACTAAGGTTTCGGCTTTAGTCTTAACTAATGGCTACGTACCAAACGACAATATACTGAGTCTTTGCCAACAAGCATTAGATGCTGGCCTTCCTGTGATCTCAGTGCCTTGGGATACTTGGCAAACCTCGCGCTATTTAATGAGTTTTAACCCTGAAATACCGCAAGATGATGTTCAACGCCAAGACAAAGTAAAAGAATATGTTGCTGATAACTTATCGAGCGATTGGCTGACATTATTGAGTAGCAAAGCAACAATTACTGACAAAATGTCGCCGCCAGCCTTCAGACATAAGTTGACCGAATTGGCCCGACAAGCTAACAAATTAATTGTTTTGCCTGAAGGCACCGATATTCGTACAATTAAAGCAGCAGCAATTTGTGTTGAACGTAACATTGCCCGCTGCCAGTTAATTGGGGAAAAAGAAACAATTTTGCGCATTGCAGAGCAACAAGGAATTAATTTGCCTGCAGGTTTGTTAATTACAGATCCTGATAATATTCGCGATAACTATGTAGCGCCTATGGTTGAACTTAGAAAAGCAAAAGGTTTAACAGAAGTTGTCGCCAAGCAAGAATTAAAAGATAACGTTGCTCTTGGTACGATGATGTTGCAACTAGGGCAAGTTGACGGCTTAGTTTCTGGAGCAGTAAATACTACTGCCAATACTATTCGTCCGGCTTTACAATTGATCAAAACTGCAGAGGGTAGCTCACTCGTTTCGTCTATTTTCTTTATGTTATTGCCGGATCAAGTACTGATATATGGTGATTGTGCGATTAACCCTGAACCAAATGCTGAACAACTCGCTGATATTGCCATTCAATCTGCTGATTCTGCCATTAAATTTGGTATCGAGCCTAAAGTTGCCATGATCAGTTATAGCACCGGAACCTCAGGTTTTGGTGCTGATGTTGAAAAAGTAGCCGCCGCAACGAAAATTGCACAAGCGAAAAGACCGGACTTGATTATTGACGGGCCATTACAATACGATGCGGCTATTATGGAAAATGTTGCACGTAAAAAAGCGCCTGATAGCCCTGTCGCTGGTCAAGCAAATGTCTTTGTATTTCCAGATCTTAATACAGGTAATACAACGTATAAAGCCGTTCAACGTTCAGCTGACTTGGTCAGTATTGGTCCTATGCTGCAAGGTATGCGTAAACCTGTTAATGATCTTTCTCGTGGCGCGCTAGTTGATGATATCGTTTACACCATCGCATTGACTGCAATTCAGTCACATATGTAATTGAAAGATCTAAAAGTGCGTATTAATGAAGATTTCTTTAAATGATAAAGAGATCTTCGGTTAGATTTAATGTCAAATATATATTTTTGTACATTATCTAATTATTACTGTCGAAAACTTAGGGTGGCACTTTTTAACCAATGTAAAAAACACTTTTAATACATTAACTTAAATAGTTAAACAATAGTTGCACACAATGATATCCACAGCTTATGTGGATATCATTTATTAACCACTAAATGACTTAACTCGCTACTATATCGCGCTATAACCGATATAAAGCTATAAATATACTTCTAATATAATCATATTGCAGCCAAGAGCATGTTATTACTGGTTTACCAGAATATTAATTAATATACTCTATATAAAACATCAGTTTTTATCATAACGTTAAGTGCTAGAGTTCCTTTCCTTTAAACGCTATAGTAGCGAAATCATCTATTAACAATAGGTAACTTTAATTATGAGTACTTTAACTCTACGCCGTTTAAGTGAAACATTTGCTATTCATAGTCTACAACGTGAAAGTTCAGTACCTGATGCAGTATTTAACGCGCCGATATTTTTCCTAGCAAAAACTTATGACGAAATATCAATTGTGCTACCTGAGCATATTGAAATAGACAGTGAAGAAGTTGAAAATGGTTGGCAAGCTTTTGAAGTGGTTGGCCCATTGGACTTCACTTTGACGGGTATTATGTCGAATATTTCAACCGTATTGGCAAATGAGAAAATAAGTATATTTGCTATTTCCACTTTTGATACTGACTATGTTTTAGTAAAATCTGATAAGTTTGAAGAAGCGAAAGCCGCCCTCATAAAAAATAATTACCAAGTAATTTAATTCTGGACACCTAATGACAATAATCTACGGCATCAACAACTGCGACACAGTTAAAAAAACACAAAAATGGTTAACTGCTAATAATGTTAACTACACATTCCATGATTTTAGAAAAGATGGTTTTTCAGACACCTTATTAACTCAATTCTTTGAGTTAATTGACTGGAATGATTTACTTAACAAGCGCAGTACTACTTTTAGAAATTTAGACGAAAGCATGAAAAATAATCTTACAAAAGAAACTGTATTCAAAGCTATGTTAGAGCAACCAACATTAATCAAACGCCCAGTACTAATCAAAGATGGCAAATTAACCGTTGGTTTTAAAGCTGATAATTACCAAGTAATATTTAATTAAACTTAACAAGACCTCGAGTATAAGATAGCAATAATGACAATTCATCCTGACCAAACTATCGCACTAACCGAAGCACTTATTAATCGCCCTTCAGTAACACCTGAAGATTGTGGTTGCCAAGAAATGATGGCTGAACGCCTAGTTAACCATGGTTTTAATAATGAGACTATGGTATTTGAAGACACCACCAATTTATGGGCACGGCGTGGTAAATCCGGGCCAGTGTTTTGTTTTGCCGGTCATACTGATGTAGTGCCAGCGGGTAATTTAGAATTATGGCAAACACCGCCTTTTCAAGCGACAATTAAAGATGGCATGCTTTATGGTCGTGGTGCTGCAGATATGAAAGGTAGTCTAGCTGCGATGATTATTGCCACCGAACGTTTTGTTACCGACTACCCTGATCATAATGGCTCGATTGCTTTTTTGATCACCAGTGATGAAGAAGGTCCCTTTATTAATGGTACCACCCGGGTGATCGACACCTTAGAAGCTCGTAATGAAAAGATAGACTATTGTATTGTTGGTGAACCTTCTAGTACTAAGCAACTCGGCGATGTAGTAAAAAATGGTCGACGTGGTTCAATTTCTGGCGAGCTTCGTATTCATGGTAAGCAAGGCCACGTTGCATATCCAGATCATGTCATTAACCCTATTCATAGCGCCATGCCGGTATTAGCAGAGCTAAGTCAGTTACATTGGGACGACGGTAATGACTATTTTCCACCAACAAGCTTTCAACTATCAAATATTCAATCAGGTACAGGTGCAACTAATGTCGTACCAGGTGATTTAACCGCATCGTTTAATTTGCGATATAGTACTGAATTAACTGCCCAAATGATTGTAAATAAGGTTGAAGCCTTGCTAACCCAACACCAACTTGATTATGACATTAGTTGGATTTTTAATGGCCAACCATTCATTACAGAGCCAGGGACATTAGTCGATTCAGTCACTAAAGCGATTGCAAAGTGTAGTGGTATTAAAACTCACTTATCAACGAGTGGCGGCACTTCTGATGGGCGCTTTATTGCACCTACAGGCGCGCAAGTTATTGAATTAGGCCCATGTAATGCAACCATTCATCAAGTAAACGAAAGTGTTTGCGTCAATCATTTGATCACCTTAACGGATGTTTATTATCAAACATTGGTCAATGTCTTAACGACTGATAGGTAATTGCAAAATAATGACAGAGCTTGAAAAAATATTAACCGGCCAAAGTCATCAGCATATCTATTGGCTCAGTGATAATGTTGGCATTCATCATGATATGCTGCGTGACTATAAATCAATGCAAGCTGCAGCAAAAGCAGAAAATATTGAGCTAAAAATTGCCAGTGGCTTTCGTGATTTCTCACGGCAATTAGCGATTTGGAACAATAAGTTCATTGGTAGAGCTACCGTAAAAGATCAGCAAGGTAACTCAGTGAGTTTATCAGCACTAAACGATAAAGAAAAAATCCACGCCATTATGTTGTTTTCAGCATTACCGGGAGCAAGTCGTCACCATTGGGGTTGCGACATTGATGTCTATGCGCCCAATTTATTAGCTATTGAGCAAACGTTACAGCTAGAGCCATGGGAGTATCAAGCAGCAGGTCCATTATATCCATTAGCACTTTGGCTAACAGAAAACGCAAATAAGTTTGGTTTCTACTTTCCCTATAATAAATTTCGTGGTGGTGTAGCTGCTGAGCCTTGGCATTTATCCTATCAACCTATCGCAAAGCAATATCAGCATCAGCACAGCGAAACATTGTTAGCCCACACAATTGCCAACAGTGACATCCAAGGTAAAATAGAACTATTACGCTCATTACCTAACCTTTATCAACGCTATATCTGCAATGTGGCAAGTTATCAAGCATAATACTTCTAAATTAGATCATTAGTTTGTTATTATTAAGCTTAGAATTAAGTGCTGTTTGCAAAGAAAGTAAAACGGAGAAGTGTTAGATGGGTAGTATATTAAACGAGAGTTGGGTGGCCCCAGCTATTATCATTATCGCGTTGGTCATATTGATTGGGAACTTAAGTACCTTTCAAAAAAGTGCAAAAACACCATTGCGTAAAAAAGGTTTAAATGACTTAAAAGAAACATTACCACGTTCAAATAAATCAGAGCCAAAAATGGCAAGCTTCTCTTCAAAATCTCAACAAATAAGTAAAACAAAAAACTCCGATTAACGGAGTTTTCAAAGTAAGTTACTAGCTACCGCATGTGCTATAAAGCACTGTAATTAGAACTAAAATACGTCTTTAAACGATAAACCAGGTCCAATTACATCGAATATATTTTCTAAAGTACTCTTAGGTAATGCGACGTTTTGAGCATCATAAATAGTAACTGATGATTTTTCGCCTAACGCTTCAAGCTTAAACTGGTATTTACCGTTAGGCAAATCGGCGACTGGTAAGTCGTCCCCCCAAATACTATCCCAAAGACTAGATTCTGGCTGAACATAATCAACAAAGTAAACTTTATCTGTTTCATTGAGATCTTCGATATTAAAGCCATGATCTTCAAAAAATAGCGGTAAATTAGACCATAATAAATCTGCACTAATTTCGACAATATATGTCGCTTCAGCTTTACTATTCTCACCTAAAGAAACGAACTGTTGATTGGCACGTAATAAACGATTTTCTTGCTGCTGCAAACGGTACTGATAATCAACTTGTGAAATGACTTCGTTGAGCATGTTCATCTCAGCACGTTGCTGATCAATTACATCTATTGTTTTACTACCGCCATCTTCATCTGTTTTTAAGTACTCAATCAACTCAACTTTTAACGCAGCACTACGACCATGGGATTTATCTTCAAGTGTAAAACGGAAACGAATGCTTTCTGACATAGATACCGCTTTAAAAGGCCAAGTACCTTCCTCAACTTCATTATGGTACCAATCTGATTCATAAACTCGCCCAAGCTTATCGATTCTTTTTAATGCTACATTGTCGGCAAGTAATTGTGCATTCAAAGCATCTACGATAAAGATCTTTAGATCATTATCTTCAAGCACTTGATCAAACCAAACTTTCGCTTGTGCAGAGCCATTTTCTACACGTGTGGAGGCCGCAACTGGCAACACTAGAGAAGGAGCTCGAACATCAACATCTGCACCAACAGGGCCAGCTTTATTAATTTTATCAGTAATAGCAAAAGTTTTTGCCCGAAATGGTTGTTCTAACCCAGCGGGTATTGCTAATGCTTTTGCTTCTTTTTGATTTGCGTACTCAAAATCGCCTACTGCTTGCTTATTATTAATAGTACCGCAACTTGCTACTGCAACACTTAATAATGAAAAATAAAATATCTTGCGATTCATTAACACTCCCGAGGATACAAACCTGAATCTTATAAATGTAATTTTGCTTTTGGTTATTTTTGATTAACACTACTAAATAGCATTATATTACTGACAATTTTTATTCACTAAAAAACGTTATAAAAACTGCCAAAAAATCGATAACGCCAAATTTGATTACTTAAGCTTGACTAAGTTCCCTAAAATTTGGCTCATTAGGAAAAACAACAGCGACAACACCAAATTAATTAGCGCCCCATGGTACTTGCCTGAAAATATAAACACAAGATACACGAGCCTTTTTATCAAAAAAAATCAAAGTAATTAGTGGGTTTTTAAATAATGAATATACGTTACAATAATGCCTCTGCATGGAAACTAGGTTTGTAAATGAGTGAGTATTTAGTATTAACAGCGATGGGACCGGACCGCACAGGAAGTGTTAGTGAATTAACCAAACTTGCCAGTGAATGCGGCTGTAACATTGTTGATAGTAGAATGGCAATTTTTGGCTTGGAGTTTACGCTAATCATGCTACTTAACGGTTCGAATAAAGCTATTTACCAGTTGGAAAGTAAACTGCCTATTGTCGCTCATGAACTTGAATTAATCACCATGATGAAAAGAACCTCTGGTTATCACGAGCGTGACTTTGTCCATCATTACCAGGCTAATTATGCCGGAATAGATCAGCCAGGTATATTAAAGGCCGTAACCGCTTTCTTTGCTACCCGTAATATTGATATATCGTCATTAAAGTCTGAAATTGATCAAGAAACTAATCATATGAGCGCAGCAGTGTTAATCGCTTTACGTGAAAACACGAGTATAACGCAATTAGAAGCTGACTTTGTCGAGTTATGTGAGCAGTTTGATGTGCAAGGTTGTCTTAAAAGCGTGCAATCGAATTTATTTTAGTCTGAAATTGTGTAATAAAAATCTAGCTGACGTCGAAGCTAAGCTACTGTAATAATTATAGTAAAATTTAAAATAATAATAAGGGAAATATCGTATGTTAGAAATAGGTAAACCAACACCACAATTCACCTTACAAGATCAAAACGGTGTTGTAGTTGCACTCGACTCATTTAAAGGAAAAAAGGTTCTCATCTACTTTTATCCACGAGCTTCTACCCCAGGCTGCACCGTACAAGCTTGTGCACTAAGAGATACAAAATCAGAACTCGATGCATTGAATGTGGTTGTGCTAGGTATAAGCCCTGATACACCAAAAAAGTTAACTAACTTTATCAATAAGCAAGAGCTAAATTTCACCCTATTATCAGATGAAGATCACGCGACTTGTGAAGCTTATAATGTTTGGCAACTTAAAAAGTTCATGGGCCGTGAAAATATGGGAGTGGTAAGAACATCATTTCTTATTGATGAAAATGGTAATTTGGCTCATATTTTTAATAAATTTAAAACTAAAGACCATCATCAAGTAGTTCTAGATGTATTAAATGACCAGAACTCTGAGTAAACTACACTTATTCAATATTTTATTTTCACCTATTCTCAGCGTTAAAGTGTCGATAAATAACATACACAGTTAAAGCTAACTTTAAGGTTGATCGCGGCATAGTTAAAGTTGTCGCTTTTTTATATCTGAAACCTCGTATCAGTGAATATTTTAGTTTAAAAATTAGTAGCTTGATACAAAGCAAGATGATTCTTTCCTCGGTTTTAATTAAGCAGATTAGGGGCTTTTGATCTTTATTTAATAATTAAGCTGTGAGATAAAGTCGGTTTAATTAAGGCAAAAGTGGTGTAATTTAGTCACCTAAATCAACTATTTTCAACACAAAGTAAAACGACTTTAGCCTCAACCCTTAGGCAATGCTTTTTAACGCTAGCTGCATTAGAATTTCATTTATTTGGAGCAACTAAACCTCGTTCATTCTGCTTTACTAACCTTAATAGCAGCCTATTGCCGAGAATATAAACAAAGATCAACAATCTCTAATATAAGACCGAAGTATAACTTGGCTCACATTCATTATTCGTTATAAAAACAACAAACAAAAAAAGACTTAACATGATGATTATTAAGTCTTTTTATAGTAATACTATTAACTTATATAAAACGATTAGTGGCTAGTGCCCTTTTCATAGTTAATTTTATTAAAAACATTATATTTACCTGAAGGTTTTTTCATCGGCAAACGTTTAATTTCTTCTAGGGTATTAGCATCGTAAATAACGACTGCGCCGTCTTTGTCCCAAATACTTAATAATACGTACTTGCCGTCTTTTGTGAACTCAACATGCGCTGCGGTTTTATTTTCCACTGGTGCTAAGGTTTTCACAATTTCTAAGGTACTTTTATTAATAACATGTACTTTGTTTTTATTCGGACCAAAGAAAACATCAACCCAAGCATAAGGTGAGTTACTATGGCTACGCATAAAGAAACCTGGACCTAGTGTTTCAATTTCTTTGATCACTTTCCAATTATCCATATCAATAACGGTAACAAGCCCTTCTTTAATATTCGGTGATGCGAAAACCGTTTTCCCTTGATACTGCCAGGTAATGCCTGAGCCCAAATGCGGCATACCTGCCATTGGAATTGTCGCCACTTTCTTTTTAGCGTCAAGGTTAATCACTTGCCCTGTGTGACTGTCACGCGATGCACCAATTAAATTAATATATTCTGGGTCAAAGAAAAAATCATCTAAGAAATCAGAGGTGCGAATACGTCGAACAGGAAATGAATCTGTGACTTTCCAATTTTCTACTTTTCCTTCACCGCTGTCTTTACGGTAGTCATGCGCCCACCCTTTAAAAACCTCAACACCACCTTTATCGCTATATGGAATTTCCCAAACTTCTTTGACATCTTTTAATGCAACAATAAAACTGTGACGTGGTGGCGCATTATAAACGGCACTCACTCGTGAGCTAACACCATCACTATCTATCGTATCAATGGACTTGATTGGCGATAAGTCTTTAGTATCTAAAATAACGACATTATTCGGTAAGTAATTGCCAATAATGGCATATTTACCATCTGATGATATGGCTATATTTCGGGTATTAATACCAGCACGCACTTCTGAAACAACTTTCATGTTGTAAATATCGTATTTGCTTATCCAACCATCACGCGAGGCAAAGTAAACGTATCGGCCATCAGGTGAATATTTAGGACCTCCATGCAATGCAAAGCGGGTTTTAAAGCGTGTTATCGGTTCAAAAGTATCACCATTTAGTAAAGTAGCTGAATGATCTCCTAATTCGACAACGATAAACAAATTCATCAAGTCAGCTTCAAATAATGGCTTATCTGACAGTTCACTTTGATCAAAATACTGAATGTTACTCGTATTAATGTCAGCCATTGACCATTGCAGCTTCATTTTCGGTTTAGTGTAAATATAATCAACTAACTGTTGAGTTTGCTCTGCATCTAACTTCTGACTAAATGCTGGCATTTGCGTGGCTACACGACCATTTTGGATAACCTTAACAGCTTTATTTTTACGTAACCTTGATAGATTTTCAGGAAACAATGCCGGTCCCATAGCGCCCATTCGACCAACACCGTGACAACTTTGACAATGTTCTTCATAAAGCGCTTCACCGCTTTGTTCTTGTGCGCCGGCAACCAAAGAGAGTAACAGTAATGAAGAGACAAATATTCCCTTCATTACATTAGGTAATTGGTTTACTAAGCTAAATTTTTTTTCCATGACACGTTCACACTTAATACTTTGCAAATAAATGGTTAGAGCAACCCTAACGCAACTTAACCTAACCCGCTTTTGCTGATAACTGCATTTGCGTCTGATAATCTTTAGCATCCAAAAACCCTGGTTTTGCTAAAGTGCTATCAGTAAGTTGGTTGACAACATCACCGATAACAATCAAGGTTGGCGGCGTTATATTATGCTCTTCAACTAACGCTGCTAATGTCGAAATGTCGCCACGGAAAATTTGCTGCTCAGGCTGTGTACCTTTACGAATTAATGCTGCCGGTGTAGTCGCTGCTCGGCCATGTTTGATTAACTGTTCAGCAATACTTGGCAAGGTATTAATACCCATATAGAACACAACCGTTTGTGAGGCGCAGCTTAAGCTCTGCCAAGGTAAATTAAGTTGACCGTCATTTTGCATGTGGCCAGTAATAAAAGTACAGCCTTGCGCTACACCGCGATGCGTTAATGGAATGCCTGCATACGTTGTACAGCCAGATGCAGCGGTAATACCAGGACAAACATGGCAACTAACCCCATGTTGTAATAAAAATTCAGCTTCTTCACCACCACGACCGAAAATGAAAGGATCCCCACCTTTTAGGCGTAATACTTTGCGCCCTTGTTGTGCATACTGCACCAACAACTCATTGATTTTACCTTGCGGTACACAGTGTTTAGCTTGCTCTTTACCCACGTAGAAACGTTCACAATCATCGGGTAAAAGTGCCATGATTTCATCGCTAACTAAGCGGTCATAAATAGCAACATCAGCTTGTTCAATAAAACGTAAAGCACGTATTGTCAGCAATTCTGCATCGCCTGGCCCTGAGCCTACTAACGCAACTTCACCAGCTTGTAAAAAAGATTTTTTAGTTAACTTACTTAATACATCGGTGCTCATTTGCTTTCCATTAAATACTTTTTGATTAGATACTTTTTCATTAGATAATTGTGTCATTTTATACATTACCTTGTCAGCTATTGTTCAATTATAGAACGTTAACTACTAAACTTATAAATTATATTTCAATAACTTAACTTTTTTTGAACTAAGTTATTTGTGAATAGTGTTCATCTACAATGGTTTTTATTAAACAGCTACAAACGGAATCTCTGCGCTTTGTCTAACAGTGCTTTGCACGCCAATTTCAGCATCTGTTAGATAACATCCAGGATCTTCTGCCCAAGCATCTTTTGATTGCGCAAAAGCTCTGGTGCGAGTATTACCACCACAAATATTAAGGTACTGACATTTTGCACAGCGACCTTTTACTGGCCGCGGGCTTTGTCTAAAGCCTAACATTAGAGGATCTTGCGTATCACGCCAAACATCAGAAAACTTTTCCGTTTTCACATTACCAATAGGATGATTCCACCAGTATGTGTCAGGATGAATGGTGCCGGTATTGTCAATATTTGCAACATTAATGCCACTAGAATTACCACCCCAATTTATTAGTCGCTGTTTTAAATTAGCAATTCTTTCTGGGTACTTATCACCAAACCTTTTTTCAACCCATTGCAATAAAAATGGCCCATCAGCGTCATTATTCCCTGTAACAAAGTCTGTATCTATACCTTTGGAAATATGAGACCAAGCGCGCTCATATAACATTTCCATTGCGTCTTTAGTCATTTTAAATACGGCATCGTTCTCTGCGTTTCGCTTACCACGTCCGGAGTAATTCAAATGAGATAGGTAGAATTTATCAACTTTGTACTCTTCCATTAAGTCAAGCATAGCGGGTAAGTCAGCAAAATTATCATGTGTTAAACACAAACGCATACCCACTTTAATTCCTGCTGCTTTGCACAGTTTCAGTGCATTCATTGATTGTTTAAAGCTGCCCTTTTGTTGGCGAAATTCATCATGAAACTCTTCTAAACCATCGATACTGATACCGACATATTGATAATCAGCTGCTTTAATTTGCTCAATGTTCGATTCATCAATGAGCGTGCCATTGGTTGACAACGCAACATAGAAACCTTTTGATTTAGCATATGCCGTAATTTCAAATATGTCCGGACGCATTAACGGCTCGCCGCCAGATAAAATTAGCACTGGAACGTTTGCTACTTTTAAATCATCAATGGTTGCTTTAATTTCTTCAGTGTTTAATTCATCCTTGAAATCCATATCTAGCGATGTTGAATAGCAGTGTTTACAGCGTAAATTACAGCGTCGGATCAAATTCCAAATAACTACGGGTCCGGGCATTTTGTGGGCTTTATTAGCCGGTAAATCATCATGGAATGTTTTTAATAATTGTGAAATTCTAAACATCGGCTTTGATCCTTATAAGTTCTCATTGCAGCTATTGCGCAGCAAGAACAAAAATTTTAATTTTTTAATTATAGCTAGCGCTTTAAACGCAAGCCTGTTTTCTTCAATATCTCTGTACTGGTTAACATATCACTGCTTTGAAACTGACACGCTTGATCTGTGTCATCATTCCTAACCTCCAATATATTTTCGAGTAAATCTTTGATTTGGGTCCTATATTGCTGAACTTCCAGCTCAGTTTTTCCATGCACCATGGCAAATAAATTATAGTTCCACTGCGGTAAATGTCTTGGTCGCAAATAGCAGTGACTAACAAAAGGTAATTGCCCAACAACCTTGCCAAATTCACTAACATGCTCATCTTTTACATCCCAAACCGTCATTCCATTAAAGCGATAGCCCAATTTATAATGATTTGGTACCGCTGCAATTCGGCGAATAATGCCTCGTTCTTTCAAGTCGGTCGTCATAGCGAGTACTTCTGCCACAGATATTTTCAACTGCTCGGCAACATGCTGATATGGCCGTGAAACAATAGGTAAACCTGATTGAGTCAATAAGACATACTGACGCTCTAAAGGCGATAACTGTGCGCTAGGCTGGGAGGTATAATTGGACATAGAATTCTTCTAATTTTGGCGTATTAAGAACAGGCAATGAGGTTTTTTTCTCGATATTATCAATCACTTGATTTACTTCAGCTTCAGACTCAGCTCCCACGACAAACCACATGTTAAAATCATGAGTTCTACGATAATTGTGCGCAACTTCGTCAAAGCTATTCACTTGTTCAGTCACTTCTTCAAAGCGGTCTTCCGGTACTGCTAATGCCGCTAAGGTAAATGCACCGCCTAAACATACCGCATCAAACATTGGGCCAAATCGAGTTAATACCTTACTGGTCATTAAATGATTTAAGCGTTCGATAACTTCGTCTTCACTGCTATTTAATTGCTCAGCGATTTCCAAAAAAGGTCGTTCAGCAATCGGTAAACCACGCTGTAATAAGTTAATCAACTTTTTATCTAATTCACTTAACTCAGCCAATGCTGTCCTTGAATGACGTGATGATTTATCCATTAGTAAGACCTTTTTTCCCGTAACGAGCACCTTGCTGTTTATACGCTTTAAAACTAAATAAAATATCTTTTTCAATGTTTTGTAGCGAAAACTTCTCAACCATGGCTTCAATTTGAGCTAAAACTATGCTGCGTTCTGTACCGTGGATCATGCAAAACAAATTGTAAGGCCAATGCGGTAATCGGCGTGGACGTCGATAACACAAGGATACCTCAGAACAGCTAGAAAACATTGCTGCAACACTAGATACTTTCTCATCAGGAATATTCCATACCACCATGGCATTAGCCTTGTAACCTAATTGACGATGTTTAACGACTAAACCAAAACGTTTGACTAAACCGTCCGTTTGCCAATATTCAATTTGCGATAACACTTGTGCTTCTGTAGCTAATATTTTCTCAGCAATAGCTAAATAAGGCTGCGCTACATGTGGTAAACCACATTCTAAAATTGTGCGCAGTTTTTGCTGTTGCAAAGGTGATAATTGCTCAGCGATAGACTCATCTCGTCTACTTTCACAGCTATAACTTTCTTGTGGCTTATGTTGGCTAGATAGTTGACTCATTTTAATGGCTACCTAGTTGATGCTGAGAAAAGTTGATGTTGAAGGCTAAATCGATGTGATATGAAGCTTCCATTGGCAATACCAACACTTGATAGCCGGTCAACTGTTCAATTTTCGTTATCACTTGGGCTAATGCATCATCATCACTCGCCGTCACGACAAACCATAAATTATAACTGTGCTCTCTGGCATAGTTATGATTGACTTGCTCAAATTGATTAACAATTTCAGCTATTTCATCTAACAACTCAGCTGGTACCGCTAATGCTGCCAAGGTACTAGACCCAGCTTTTTTATGGTTAAAAACTGGTCCAATACGAGACAATATGCCTGCCTCATCTAATTTAAAAATGGCAGAGAGTACTTCCGATTCGGAGCTATTAAGCTCTTCTGCAATCACTTTATAAGGCTGTGAACAGAGCGGGAAACCTTTCTGATATTGGTTAATAATATTTTGCTCTAACGTAGATAATGAAATAGTCATTATTACAATCCTATTTGATGCGCACGATTAGTGAAGAAAATACCACTCGGGCTTTTCACTTGTAACTTATCAATCAAAGTTTGCGTTGCCGTATCGTATACATGCACTTCGTTATTATCACGTACTGAAATCCAGACATTTTCACCGCGTGGTGTGAATTCCATATGCAAAACAGCAGGCCCTGGTGTTAATGTTTTAACTAACTCAAAGGTTTCAGTATTAAATACTTGAATAGTATTATTATCAGGGAAAGCGAAGTTTACCCAAATTTGACGATTATCAGGCTGCGCCATGACAAAAATAGGCTGGCTATGCGCTTTAATCTCTGTGACTTGTAACCAAGTATTTGTATCAACTACCAACACACTATGCTTACCGACCGCCGGTAAAAAGGCATAATCTCCAGCCATTGCCCAACCTTCTAAATGTGGCATTTTGTAAACCGGTAATTTTTTATCACCTTTACCGTAGTTGGGTAAAATACGTTGAACGCCCTTTTCAAGATGCCATAAGTCTAATTTAGCTAAACCATCCTCACCAAATAAACCCGCAATATAAAAACGGCCGTCAGGGCTGATCAAACCATCATACGGAAACAAACCGATATCTTTAAACTTCGTAAGTTCCATTTCCGGTTTAGAAAAATCAGCAATCCAAATCTCATGGCTGTCAAACAAGCTAAAAACAAATTTTTGTCCCGGAGCATCAACTAAACCAACCACCTTAGAACGAACAGGACTGCCATCTTCATTCTTTGCTTTATTAACTAATACTGTACTGTCTATTGTTGCGACTAATTCTAAGGTATCACTATTAAAAACCTTCACGCCGCCTGGGGTATAATTAGAAACAGCAATAAGTTTCCCGTCCTGGCTAATTGCGCCACCAATGCTATTACCTGATTGCATTACACGGTTATCAATTTTATCTTTTAGCATGTCTATTTTAGTCAAACCGCCGTCGCGACCAAAAACATAGGCATAACGTTCATCTCGAGAATAAACAATAGAGGCATGCGACAAGTCACCTAACCCATCTATCTCACTCAACATAGTGTTATGACTGTGGTTTACAATTTGAACTTGCGACGTTGCTCTTTCAATCACAACACCAAGATCTCCCGTTGCTCTTAACGGCGATGTAGTCAATTGCTCATTTTGATGCTGAGCTGTAATATTTGACTGTGAGCATGCGCTGACAAACATCGACAACGCCATTGCCGCGAGCACCTTATTTAGATTGATCATGTGATTCGATACCTTGTTGTAATTGTTGACTGATCCACAATGCTTCTTGCTCCGTCAATATTGACTTCCATTCTGGCATTGCTGTGCCTGGGCGACCAAATAGTATGGTATTTTTAATTGCTGCCAGGGGTAATTTATTCATCGCTTTTGGTAAAAGTGTTGGGCCAAGTCCACCTTTAAGTGTCATGCCATGGCAAGAGCCACAATCTTGTTTCACCATATGAATAAGCTGCGTTTCACGATCAGAAGTTAACTCCGCCGCCTTTAAAGAGAAACTACAATTGAGCACTAATATAGTCCCCAACATTGTGATTAAAGTTTGTTTTACAATTGTCATGCTTTACCCTTATTAGCACCTTTTTTACAATCTAATATTGGCATAAATGTGATAATTTGCTTTGATTTAAATCACATTATGCAAATATTAGAATAATTACATGATGCAATTCGAAATATTAATACTCATACAAAACAAAAAGATAGCTTAACAAAACTCTAATTCTAAACGATTCTCATTCATCAACTTTCAAAAAAATCAGCAAGTAAGGCTAACTGCCAAAAATATTAGTGATAGTAAAAAAGTAGTATGAAATTGAATGTGCTTTACAAATAAAAAATAACGAGAGGGGTTGGAATATAATTATCAGATTCTGGTGATCTTTCGATATTGCTTTTGCAGCGATTTATTGCCCACATGAAATTAGGTACTTAGCCTTAGTAGAATGTAAAAGCTGTAAGCAGTATTTATTTAGAATGACGAGGAAATGTTATTTTTTATTGTTCAGCTGAGAGATAAATTCAACTTAATTAGGGCGAAAATAGTATAATTTAGTCATCTAAACTAACTATTTTCAACACAAAATAAGGAGACTTTAGTCTCAGCCTTTGGACAACGGCTGAAAACATAAACAAAGCTCAGCAGCCCCTAGATGAAGTTTGAAATAAATGTAGCGTAAAATTCGGATGATGAAATTTAGTGTAAAACTAATTTTTCGGAATTAAGTTCAGCGTAATATGGATGGTAACGATTTTCAAAAATTCAGCCCTATTGGATAAAATTCTTGGAATTTAGCCTTCCCGATTGACTTAACTTTGTATACTCAAGCTTGGTATTGGTATTGGTATTGGTATTTAAAGCTTAATAGAAAACTTTGTCTTATCTTGCATCAAACAGTTTTATTTGCGACAGACGACTTAATCACATTAAGTCGTCTTCGAGAGTAAACGAAATATCTAATCACGCATTAATCGACTGTTATAACATCATGTTGCGTTGTAGTTGACCAAGCATTCAGTACAGCCTTAACCAACGTTGCTAATGGTATGGCAAAAAATACCCCCCAAAAACCCCATAAACCGCCAAACAATATTACCGCAATAATAATAGTGACAGGATGTAAGTTAACCGCTTCAGAGAACAGCAAAGGAACTAAAAGATTACCATCTAAAGCTTGAATAATACCATAAGCCAACATTACATAGCCAAATTCTGCCGTTGTGCCAAACTGAAATAACGCTACCAGTAATACGGGTAATGTAACAATTGTTGCGCCAACATAAGGTACTAATACAGATAAACCAACTAGTACACCTAGCAATACCGGGTAATTCAAACCTAAAGCAATAAACGCAATGGTTGAGGCAGTGCCAATAATAGTAATTTCTATTAGCTTACCGCGAATATAGTTCATGATTTGTTGATTCATTTCATTACCGACTTGCTTAGCCATACGACGATCATTCGGTAAAAATTGACGGAAGCTATTAAACAATGCGTCTTTATCTTTTAAGAAGAAAAATACCATCAACGGCACAAGAATTAAATAAATTAACAAAGCAACGACATCAGAAATAGAATTCAATGATGCCTTTAAAGCGACTTGGCCCCACTCAATAAACTTATCATTAACTAGCGTAATCACTTCACCAATTTGCTCTGCACTAACTATCTCAGGGTATTTTTCAGGCAATGCAAGTAAATAAGTATGCCCTTGTCCCACCATTTGCGGTACTTCCTGAAATAAATTGCTACTTTGTTGCCAAATAACAGGCATTAATCCCAAGATACCCAGTAATGAGAAGCCAACAAAGGCAGAAACGACAATCACAACTGAAAGTGAGCGTGATAAACCTAATAAGCTTAATTTGTTAACCGGTAAGTCAAGTAAAAAAGCAATCGCAACCGCAACAAATACCGGCATCAATAAATTACTAAAGAAATATACGAATAAAAACGTGCAAATTAAAATAACCAACAAGGTTACCGCATTGGGATCTGAAAAGTTTCTTTTATACCAATCACTGAACAGTGTAACCATAATTTCTATTTTTCCAATTTGATCATCAATTCGATAGTTTGTTCGTTCATTTTACGCTGTTCAAAATAAAATCCTTGTTTCGTTAACAATTTAGGAATATCTTTTTTAGAACCAATATCGCAAATTCGCATCAAACAACTATCATCGGGTGTCATTTTTCTTAATAGCAAGCGTAAATTCACCAATGGAACAGGACATTTATCTTGCGTGGCATCATATTCATAGAGCATAAATAAAAATATAGACAGTGCTTTAGTTTAATTATCTAATTTGCGACAATTGATTACAATGCCATAGTGAAATTCTTTTATACTATTTACTATAAAACTACTTATCTAAAATAAAGAGGTTGAATGAGCGAACTTTCTGATAATCCAAATCTTAAGGAAATTAACGCCTACAAGAAAAAATTAAACTGGGGTGATATACCGAACATTTATCACTTGGCCGCTAGCTCTTTGGGTGACATTGATGGCATCTTGACTCACGGTTTTGATAGCGCCTATAAACAGATACTCAACAAAAATAATTGGAACATAGAGCTTTTAAATGGTGAGAAAAAAATTACCGGTGAGATTATCGTCTCTGAAAAGCCGAAGATATCGCTACGCCACATTTACGATGAACAAAATTATGAATTGCATTGCTATCCAATAATTAAAGATGAACGTGCCATTATTGCGCACCGTAATAATCCTGATTGTCCATTTACAAAATGGATACCAGAAATAATGCAAATGCTCTTTAGAGTGAACTCTTTGATACCATTTATTGTCTATACCTTTCAAAATGGCGATAAAGCAGATTTTGCTCTCATGCGTTATGCAAATGCAAGAGTTGAGCAGTTAATCGAACAATTGAGCCAGTCCTTTGATATAGTTGAAATAAAAGGCTACTCTGTAGCCGAGTTTTGTAAAGAATTATATCGTAACCGCCCACACTTTCATCTCACTGAACTGTTGGATGAATCTGAAGAAATGGAAGATTAATTTGCTCAACTTGAAACCATTGGTTCTTTCTTGTGCTTTATCTACGTTAATAGCAACAAACGCGTTGGCAGCTGAAATTTCAAGTGACAAAAATAAACTTCCTGAAATTGGCTCAGCCGGTTTCAGTGTTTTGTCAATTGAAAAAGAACGCCAAATTGGCGGCGAAATGATGCGCCAGATTCGCGCCTCTCAACCGGTATTAAATGATCCTGTTTTAACTGAGTACATAAATGATCTCGGTAATCGTATGGTACGTAACGCGAATGATGTGAACTACAGTTTCGAGTTTTTTGTAATACAAAACGAAGAATTAAATGCCTTTGCATTTTTTGGTGGCCATATTGCTGTTCATAGTGGCTTAATCACTACGACTAAAACTGAAAGTGAACTGGCATCGGTTATCGCACATGAAATTTCGCATGTAACACAACGACACTTGGCAAGACGTCTTGAAGCACAAAGTAAATCTCAACCCTTGGCTATGGCAGGATTAATTTCGAGCGTATTGCTAGCTTTGGTAAATCCTAGTGTCGGTATTGCGGCCTTGAGTACAACAATGGCTGCATCAAAACAAGCCGGAATAAATTATACTAGAGGTAATGAGAAAGAAGCAGACCGAGTCGGTATCATGCTATTAGCTAATAGTGGTTTCAACCCTCAAGGTGCGCCTGATTTTTTTGCAACCATGGCAGCTAAATATCGTTACAAATCTAAGCCTCCAGCAATGCTATTAACACATCCATTGCCAGAATCTCGTATTTCTGATGCTAGATTAAGAGCACAAAGCTTATCACCACGGCCACTAGCGCCAAATTTACAGTTCGAACTTGCCAAAGCTCGCATTAAAGCTAGGTATGAAAGCGATGCCTTAAGAAACATTACTTATTTTGAAGATATATTGAATAAAAAACGCTATGCCGTAGAATCAGCGGCAAAATATGGTTTAGCTCTGGCTCATTATGAAAATAAAGATTATCAGTTTGCTATTACACTGCTTAGTGAGTTACTAGCGCAAGATGATAAAAATCTATTTTATGTCGATGCACTAACTGACGCTTACATTTCAGTAAAAGCGTTTGATAAAGCCATAAGTATGCTAGCTGAGCTAAACCTACTTATGCCTAACAACCAAGTAGTCACACTTAATTATGCTAACGTCTTACAAGAAGCGGCCAAGTTAAGTGAAGCAGAAGTCGTACTACAAGACTTCATAACGTTAAACCCTCGAAATTTTATTGCCCATGATTTATTAACTACTGTTTATCGCAAGCAAAATAAAAAAGCTCTGATGCATGCTAGTAAGGCAGAGGTTTTTGCCTTGTTAGGTGCCTACCCTAAAGCCGTAGATGAGTTACAAACTGGCTATAATTTCGTCGAAGAAAATCCGTTATTGAAAAAACGGATGAAAGGTCGAATATTACAATTACAAGCACAGCAAGAAAAACTAAAGCGTTTATAAACTAGATACGAAAATCAAACTACAAATTTACTAAGAGAAAAGCATGTTAACAATTTACCACAACCCTCGCTGTTCAAAAAGCCGTCAAACATTGGCGCTAATAGAAGAAAATAAGCAAGAAGTAACTATCGTGGAGTATTTAAAAACGCCACTTAATAAAGCAACAATTGAACAGCTATTAGCACTGTTATCACTTTCTCCTAGGGCAATGATGCGTACAAAAGAAAGTGAATATAGCGAACAAAATTTGGCGACAGCTGATGATGCCACATTAATTGCCGCGATGGTTACAACACCAAAACTTATCGAGCGCCCTATTGTGTCAGATGGTAGAAATGCCATTATAGGTCGTCCGCCAGAGAACGTTCTTTCGCTTATCAACAAAAAGTAATTGCCAAAATGACGAACAAACAGATATTTTCAACCACACAATTGAAAAAAATAACATTATTTGGCTACTTTTCGTTATTAATTTTTATGCCCGTATGGCTGATATTGATCACTGAAGACCGTGCATTATCAATACCATTAACATTAGCTATGTTTACACTACCATTATTATTCCCATTAAAAGGTTTGCTGCAAGGGAATCCATATACCTATGCATGGTCTAACTTCATTGTGATGATTTACTTTCTTCATAGTTTGACCACGATTTGGGTATCTGTTAATGAAAGACACTGGGCATTACTCGAGTTTACTTTTGCAACAATCATGTTTATCGCTGGTAGCTACTATGCAAAATATCGTGGCCAAGAACTAGGCTTAAGTATTCGTAAAAAGAAAGAATAATACCAATTAAATTAATTTACAGCTCACTTGATTGAGCAATGCTCTTCAATATAACTATCAATCTATAGCACTAATTAATAGTGAATTACCTAGTTAGTGCTAATTTTCCTTCTTAATACTTAATTATACTCATGTTACTTAGAAATTAAGTTTTAAAGTTAAGTTAGCATCGAAAAGCTTCGCCTCTGAACACTAGGTTCTATTGTTCTTTAAAAATTGTTTTTGCAACGAGTTGTTGGATACTCATACAATTTCGTTTCCTTGTTGTTTAGTTACTCTACATAGAAGGGTAATAACGATGTAAAATTTCCGACAAACACTGTTCGAATGATTCGGCTAAAAGCTCTTTACTCTTTATTGCCTAAATGGACGTAGGTACAAGCGTGAGTAGGATGCAGAAATTGTGAATAGTGTTTGCTTAAAGTGACTAGGCTGCACTACACACCACTAGCCCCGATTAAAACACTTTATTCTCGTTAACTAAAGCGAACAAAATACAACCACAAAAGTTCAACAGACCCTACACATCAAAAATATCCCGCTTTACTCTCTCAACAAAATTGTATACAACTAAGGTTAAGGACTAATATAAGAATCTTTAACAATTTTTATGAACTTAATTAAACTTATGATGGTCAATTAATAAAATGGAAATCATAGAGGCTTAAATGAATAATATGCTATTTACGACCCGCAATATTTTTTTTGCATCCTCACTTTTACTTTTACAAGCTTGTGGCGGGGGAAGTGGCAATAGTGTAGATTCAACCCCAAGTGATTTTACTCCTAATGCCATAAATACCGGCATCATCTCTTTTGACAAAGAAATAAAAACGTCACAACCGGTTGATTTATTTATTTATTTTCCAGATGATAATCTCAGTAATATTCATTGGACACAAACCGCTGGGAGCAATGTTACTTTTCATGCAGGAACATCCAAGGGGATTGCCTTTACGCCTGAGGTAGCTGGGGAATACAGCTTTCAGGTGAGTTTTACACGTAATGGTGTAAGCGAACAATTAACTCACAGTTTCAGTGTTAGTAATGAAGTTAGCAAAATAGGCGCTCGTCTAGGCCATGCAACACTTGAAGGTAGTGATGTTTCATTGCGTGTCAGTTTAGCTAATAGCACAATCAGATATAATAGTATTAAGTGGCAACAAATATCAGGTCCGACGGTTACTTTTACTGAGCCAACCGATGGCAATAGCGCCATCTTCTTTAATGCTCCCGCAGTCAATGCCGATAGTTTTGTCGAATTTAAAGTTAGCGCTTCAGATGGTAGCAGTAGCTATAATGATATGGTCACTATACTCATTGAAGATGCAGCGACTATTATAGCTGATGAAAACATTGCTTATGGTAACCGCTTAGCACGTGTATTCCCGTTCAAGGCTAACTCCCCTTACGCAGACGTATTAACAAAGTGTATTTACGATAATACAATAGATTTTCGTTCGACTTGCCGTCTAAATGAATTGCCGTTAATTGCCCAAGACACAACAAACCCAAAAATTGACGACATCATGAACCGCGTTTTAGTTTCACATCAATGGATGGGAGAAAGGTTTCAAGCGTTTTTACAAGACAACGATAGCCACGGTGATTTTAAAAATTTATTACGGGCAACAACCGCGATTGTTATCTCATACGACATTCGTCCCTCTTATTATTGGGCAGTAACTGGTGCTATACATTTAGATCCAAGTAACCTTTGGCTCACCCCTGAAGAAAGAGACACAATTAACCAAGCACCAGATTTCAGAGCTTCATATGGTGACAGTTTGAACTTTGTCATGCCATGGCGCTATGTAAAAAATAATAGTTATGCAAATTTTTTCTATCCAGAGGATGTCAGAATAGGCCGCGACGCAGCTGATGGTGTTCATGAATTAGCGGCTTTGATGTACCATGAATTAGCTCATGCTAACGACTACTTTCCACAAAGTGTTTGGGCTAGCTTAAATCGAAACGATCGTATTCTCGATGCTGTTGAGCGACAACAAAAGACGGGAGGGATTCAGTCAGATAAATTAGCCACAGCATTACCATTAAACGGTACTGAAATGTACCGACTTGCGCAAGTACGCTACCAAGGTGATACAGCAACTGCTACAGAGAAAAATTATAGTCCTAGCGATGTAGCAGGTTTTTTTAGCCCTGAGCACTCACCACACTTTTATAATTACTCAAGTCTGCGCGAAGACTATGCCATGTTATTCGACGAGCTGATGATGAAGGTGCGCTTCGATGTAGATCGAGATATTGCTATTACTAATCAACCGCAAAGTGCAGCAGAAGAATACATAGTTGAATGGGGCCAGCGTGGACGTATTGGTGAAAACAATATAAAACCACGAGTTGATTATGTTACCCGACGAATATTGCCAGAATTTACCACAGTCAATGAAGCCATTAATAATTTGGCCACGCCAATAATAATGCAAAATGGTAAAACTTGGGCTGAAAACCTTACAATTAGTCCTGTAAGTAAAAAAGCAACTAATAAGGATGCTAATGAGTCGCCACTAAACCGAACTATTCATTATCGAATTAATGCTGATGGCGAAGTGTTTTATGAAAAACCAATGCCATTAAAGCTAGGTAGATAGAGTAACGTCAATATTACGTTAAGTTCCTCTATAGAATTTAATTGAAAAGAATATCTTTAACAAAAGGAATAGTGATACGTCGCTGTTCCCTAATGGAAGCTTGATCTAGTTGTTCGAGTGCGGCAAGTAAGCTGGTCATATCACGTGATAATCGATTAATTAGAAAGCTTGCGACATCGTCACTTATAAATAAACCACGTTGCTGCGCGCGATATTGCAAAGCGAAAGACTTTTCTTTATCTGTTAACGGTTTAAGTTGCTCAGTTAGGCCCCAACTTAAACGAGAAACCAAGTCTGGCAAAGTGATTTTCAATTCTGCAACACTCTGGTCACCGGTAATAATTAAACATTTATTTTGTTCAATCATACGGTTATATAGATCAAAAACAGCTTGTTGCCATTCTATATTGCCCGCAATCAGTTGAATGTCATCAAGGCACACTAAATCGATATTTTCTAGCCCTTCAAGCACGTCAACCGACAGTTGGGTTAACTCTGAAAACGATAAACAAAGACTCGTAGCACCTAAAGTGTCGGCATACACACAACTTGCGTGTAATAAATGACTTTTGCCCACTCCCATAAGACCAAATAAATATAAGCTGTGTACTTTTTTATTGTGCTCTGGTGCCGACTCAGAAATATGCTCTAAATAATGTTGCAGCTGCTGCACTACCAATTGATTACTTTCACTTTGAAAGCTAGCAAAGGTTTCATCATCAGGCAGCTGAACAGATAAGGTTAATTGGGATACTTTTTTCACTTTGTTCCCCAATAAAAAACTGCAATTTGATCTTTACTCACTGGGGCGGCTAGAGGATCAATATAGCGATTTAATTCTTCGCTTAACTTTAATGAAGCTAATAAGGCTTGTTGTGAGCCAATAAGTGATAATTTAAAACGACGATTGCTCCCTTGTACTCCCACTAGTTGCACTGATTCAACCGCTGACAATTCACTCAGGAAATCGGATACGGCAATTAACTCATCTAATGATTCAATATTAGCGACATCCATTTGAAATTCATTGCTATTAGTCGTCGACAAGGCATATTGTTGATAAATAATATCGGTGATATCCGCTAATGCTTTGTTCAACATTAACAAAATATCATCACCTTGATACTGCTCGCTAAATATTTGTGAATGCTGCTCTTGGGCATCTGCCATCAAGCTCCAATCCAAAACTAAAGGCTTAGTTTGACAAAGTGGTTGGCACGCGCTGTTTTCATCTTGCTCAAGCATTACACTATTGCTTGAAATTCTCAGTACTACCACTGCTTCAGCTAAATAACGCGTCGACGCTTGAGCAACAGGATGAGCAAAGCGCCCCCATACATCTGTGATAGTTAGCGCCGATAAATCGGTTAAATCCATAATTGGCATTATTAATGGTAAGCCACGTTTTTGTGAAAAATCATCAATCGCTTTAGGTATCAAAGAGTTTGATGTTGACGAAAGCAACTTGCGCTCAAATCCGTCTTCTTCGACGACCCAAATCATCACTTGCGGACGTAAACGCCCCCAAATGGCTAAATCACTTTGTTTAAATAAACTGTTAATTTTCTCTTCATTAAAAGAAACATTTAAATAAGTCACATTATCACTACGAAGGTATTGGTATTGGTTAACGTACTCATTGTAATTTCTTATTGCTTGAGAAATTAAAGGGTGCTCAATTTTCTTGCCACCAATTTTCATAATGACACCGCCAAGCGCTTTTTTAAGTGCTTTATTACGATCGCTTGCTGATTGCGAGGTCACTAGAACTTTCGCACTGTATAAGTTTCCTACTTCGATAGCGTTAATTCTAAACGACAGTATAAAAATTAATAAAATCAGACAATTTCTGAACATATATGGCTTTAACAAGTGTTTCATAATGAAGATCTTATCATAATGTTACTGATTTTTATCACTTATAAAAAATAATTTCTTTTAAAGATTTTCAGCGCGTCTTTGCACTGGTAGAATATGCGCGATTATTATATTCCTAAGCCACTTGAAAGTAACAGGGCAAGTGGCTTAGGAATATAATCTACTTAACTAAATAATTGAGGTTTCCCGTGAGCGAAGAAAAACAGTCTTTAAGCTATAAAGATGCTGGCGTTGATATAGATGCAGGTAATGCCCTAGTTGAAAATATTAAAGGTGCGGTAAAACGCACTACTCGCCCAGAGGTTATGGGCGGGCTAGGTGGTTTTGGCTCAATCTGTCAACTTCCAACGGGTTATAAAGAGCCTGTACTTGTTGCAGGCACTGATGGCGTAGGTACAAAATTACGTTTAGCTATAGATTTAAAAAAGCACGACACTGTTGGCATCGATTTAGTGGCAATGTGTGTTAATGACTTAATCGTTCAAGGTGCTGAGCCACTATTTTTCCTTGATTATTACGCAACTGATAAACTTGACGTTGACGTAGCTTCTGCTGTTGTTTCAGGTATTGCTGATGGTTGTGTACTTTCAGGCTGCGCTTTAGTGGGTGGTGAAACTGCAGAAATGCCAGGTATGTACCACAAGGGCGATTACGATATTGCAGGTTTCTGTGTTGGTGTAGCAGAAAAATCTCGTGTTATCGACGGAACAAAAGTTGCAGCCGGTGACCAACTTATTGCCTTAGCTTCTTCTGGTGCTCATTCAAACGGTTTTTCTTTAATTCGTAAAGTATTAGAAGTTAACAACACTGACACCAACGAATTATTAAATGGTAAATCAATTGGTGACCATTTAATCGAACCAACTAAAATATATGTTAAATCAGTACTAGAGCTGCTTAAACAAGTTGATGTTCATGCATTATCACATATTACGGGTGGTGGCTTCTGGGAAAACATCCCTCGTGTTTTACCTGAAAGTGCTCAAGCAATTGTTGATGGTAATAGCTGGCAGTGGCCGGAAATATTTAACTGGTTACAAGAAAACGGCAACATCACGACACATGAAATGTACCGCACCTTTAACTGTGGTGTTGGTATGATCATCGTTGTTCCAGCGGATGCTGTAACGCAGAGTATTGATATTTTAACTGCTCACGGTGAAAATGCTTGGCATATTGGTGAAATTGCTGACCTACAAGCTGGCCAAGAACAAGTTATTATCAATAAAGGTTAATTAACCATGCGAAGCCGAATTGTAGTACTCATTTCCGGCGGCGGCACAAACTTACAGGCGATTATTGACGCCTGTAAGCAAGAAAACTATGGCGGTGAAATTGTCGCCGTAGTTTCTAATAAAGCTGACGCATATGGATTAACACGAGCACAAGATGCAGATATTGCAACCGCAGTGCTCTCACATAAAGACTTCGATAGCCGTGAAGATTACGATAGTGCTCTCATCACTGAGATTAATCACTATCAACCTGATCTTGTCGTGCTTGCTGGCTTTATGCGTATATTAACACCTAAGTTTGTGCAAACTTACCGAGGTCGTTTAATCAATATACACCCTTCTCTTCTACCTAAATACCAAGGATTACATACTCATCAGCGAGCAATTGACGCTGGCGATAGTGAGCATGGTGTTAGCGTTCATTTTGTTACTGAGGAACTTGACGGCGGTCCGGTGGTCTTACAAGCTAAAGTGCCAGTATTCCCTGAAGACACTGCTGAAGACCTTGCGCAACGCGTTCACCAACAAGAACACCGCATTTACCCACTTGTGGTCAATTGGTGTTGTAGTAAACGTGTCACCATGACTGGTGAAAATGCAATGTTTGATGGTCTGATTTTACCAATTTCAGGGTATGCTAGCGAAGAATAGACCTTATTTTTAGAGAATTTTATATGTTGAAATCATTACCTTATGTCACATTGTTAGCTTCTACTTTAACATTGTTAAGTTCCATATCTTTTGCTCAGGCAACAGATCAAACAAGCAAGGTAATGGTTCCTGCATTTAATGCAAATTACACTATTTTACGCAGCTCTAAATCCGTAGGTAAAGCCACACGTAAACTTAGTTATTTAGACAATGGTATGGCGAAATATAGTTACCATACTGATATTGAGTGGTTAATTTTTTCGGATACGCGTGATGAAACCTCTACTGTTAAGCTTAACGGTAATAAAGTTACACCAAAAAACTATGTTTTCAAGCGTGAAGGTACTGGTCGAGACAAGTACTATGAGTGGAGTTACGACACTGCTAACGGTACTGCAACTGATGAAAAGAAGAACAAAACTAAAACCATAGATTTTCCTGATAACATTCAAGACTCACTAAGCTATCACCTACAACATCGCCTTAACTTAATAAGTAAACCTGAACAAAAGCAATTTGTTTATCCTGTCATAAAATCATCTGGCTCACTGAAAAATTACGTCTATCAATATGATGGCGAAGAAGAAATCATGCTGCCATATGGTTTGGTAAAAACAGTTAAATTTAAGCGTGAAGTGGTTGAGAAAAAGCGTATTACTTATGCGTGGTTTGCTCCTGAGCTTGATTATCTTTTAGTAAAACTTTATCAAATCAAAGGTGATGTTGAACAATTTGAAGCTCAGTTAGAATCTGTAGATATTATTGACACTAAAGAATCTGCTAGCAAATAGCACCACCTAAAAAATATGCTTTCATCAACGAGGTAAAACAGTTTAACTACAAACCACTTTACCTCAGCATTTTATTTTATTGTGGCTTCATCAAGCCGGCTTTCACAAATCAATTGTCCTTTGCTAAACAGTAAACCTTCTCCTGGATGCATTTTTTCCCAAGTCTCATCATCAGTTAACGGTTGAGTTGCAATCACAGTAACTATATCGTTCTCGGTTGTTTCTTGCTCGAAATTCACCACCATTTCAGCATCAATCAAGCTTGCCTTACCAAATGGCGCACGTCGCGTTAAATAGTGTAATTTATTAGCACAATAAACAAATAAATTATCACCATCGGTGAGTAATAAATTAAATACGCCTAACTTATTAATTTCTCTACATTGCTCAACAATATAATCAAACAGTACTTCTGTGTTTGGCTCTTCACCATCAAACTTCAACAATAATTGGTCTAATAACCAACAAAAGGCATGTTCACTATCCGTTTCGCCTACAGGTAGATGATATTTTACTTTTAATTTATCTTTAAAATCAGCTAACTGACCATTATGCGCGTAAGTCCAATTTTTACCCCACATCGGTCGAATAAACGGATGAGTGTTCACTAATGAAATTTCGCCTGAGTTAGCTTGTCGGATATGACAAACAACCGTTTCACTTTTAATAGGGTAGTCTGTTACGAGTTTTGCAATCGGTGAATGTGCACTAGGCAGTGGGTCTTTAAAGCTACGACAGCCCTTACCTTCATAGAAAGTTATTCCCCAACCATCTTTATGCGGCCCAGTATTACCACCACGCTGCATTAAGCCACTAAAACTAAAACAAATATCTGTTGGTACATTGGCACTCATCGCCATTAATTCACACACGTTCTAAACTCCAAAACAAAGTGCACTATACTGTGGAAAGAAATCAGTAATAAATAATTTGAAATTATCTATTAGACGATTTAAGCTTAACACATCAATCTGGTCTGACCTCAACGTATTTACGCTAAACAATAACATTAAGGAAAATTTGTGGACTACTTAACTTGGGCATTAATTGCCATCGCATTATGCGGTTTTATGGCCTATTCAAGGGCCTCGCTTACATCATTTACCATCGCCTTTACTCTACTTATGGTCGCGGGAACATTTTTTAATGTTGTCTCTTTTTTCTCATGGTTAGTATTTGCCGTTATTGCTATTCCGTTAAATGTTAGCGATATACGCAAACAGTACATCACTAAACCGCTGCTGACTATGTTCAAGGGTATTATGCCAGAAATGTCAAAGACCGAACAAGAAGCAATTGACGCGGGAACCACTTGGTTTGAAGCAGAGTTATTTCGTGGAACACCCGATTGGAAAAAACTGCACAATTATCCTAAACCTCGTCTTAACGCCGAAGAACAAGCTTTCCTAGATGGCCCTGTAGAAGAAGTTTGTCGCATGACAGACGATTGGCAAACAACCCATGAGCTTGCGGATTTATCACCTGAGGTATGGCAGTATTTAAAAGATAATAAATTCTTTGCTATGATCATTAAAAAGCAATATGGCGGATTAGAGTTTTGTGCCTATGCTCAATCACGTGTTTTACAAAAGCTTTCTAGTGTTAGTAGCGTATTGTCATCAACCGTTGGTGTACCAAATTCATTGGGCCCTGGTGAATTACTACAACACTATGGTACTAAAGAACAGCAAGATCACTACCTGCCAAGGTTAGTTAAAGGTGACGAAATTCCGTGTTTTGCCTTAACAAGCCCTGAAGCAGGTTCAGATGCCGGCGCTATTCCCGATTTCGGCATTGTTTGTCGTGGTGAGTTTAACGGAGAAGAAGTATTAGGCATGCGCCTAACATGGAATAAGCGTTATATTACCTTAGCACCTGTTGCGACCGTATTAGGCTTAGCCTTTAAACTGCAAGATCCTGATCACTTGCTAGGCGAACAGGAAGACTTAGGTATTACATGTGCCTTAATACCAACTGATATTGATGGTGTAATTACTGGCCGCCGACACTTTCCACTGAACGTACCCTTTCAAAATGGTCCAACCCAAGGTGATGGTGTATTTGTGCCTTTAGACTTCATTATTGGTGGTCCAGAAATGGCTGGTCAAGGCTGGCGCATGCTCGTTGAATGTTTATCGGTAGGTCGTGCAATCACACTGCCATCAAATAGTGCTGGCGGTATTAAGTCACTAGCTTTAGCAACCGGTGCATACAGTAGAATTCGTCGTCAATTTAAAATATCTATCGGTAAAATGGAAGGTGTTGAAGAAGCACTGGCGAGAATTGGTGGTAATGCATACTTGATGGACGCCGTCACAACGATGTCAACTGGTGCTATCGATTTAGGTGAAAAACCAAGTGTGATTTCAGCTATTTCAAAATACCACTTAACCGAAAAAATGCGCAACTGTGTTGCCGATGCGATGGATATTCATGGCGGTAAAGGGGTTTGTATGGGACCGGGCAACTATATAGCTCGCGGTTACCAAGGTGCACCCGTTGCTATAACGGTAGAAGGTGCGAATATTCTTACCCGTAGTATGATTATTTACGGCCAAGGTGCTATTCGTTGTCATCCGTATGTTTTAGCTGAATTGTCTGCTGCAAGTAACAAAGATGAACAGCAAGCATTGAACGATTTCGACCATGCTCTGTTTGGCCATGTCGGTTTCGCTATTAGTAATATCTGTCGTAGTGTTTGGTTCTCATTCACTGGCAGTTACGCGCTTAGCGCACCTTACAACGATGAAACTAGACGTTACTATCAGTTAATGACCCGTTTTAGCTCTAACTTAGCGATGCTATCAGATATTGCAATGTTGACACTAGGCGGAGACTTAAAGCGCCGTGAACGTATTTCTGCTCGCCTCGGCGATATTTTAAGCTTCTTATATTTAGCCTCTGCAACATTAAAACGTTATAACGACGAAGGTCGCCAAAGTGCTGATTTACCTTTTTTACAGTGGGCACTTGAAGACAGCCTTTATAATATTCAGCAAGCAATCAGTGAATTGATTAGTAACTTTCCGAATAAGGTAGTTGCAAAAATGCTAACAGCAATCATTTTACCGTTAGGTTGTAATTTGAAAAAACCATCGGATGCTACCGATCATAAAGTGGCTAAATTAATGCAATATCATAATGAGAGCCGTACTCGTTTAGGCCAAGGTCAGTATTTAACCAGAGAGCCTGAAAACGTATTGGGGCAATTAGAGCAAACGCTTGAAGATATTATCGCTTGTGAACCTATTTTTGATAAGGTTTGTCGTGAGCTAGGCGAACGACTACCATTCTATAACCTTGATATAGTTGCAGAAAAAGGTTTATCGGCCAATATTATTAGTCAAGAAGAAGCTGATTTATTAATTACGACGGAAGTGAAAAGAAAAGTGACTATTAATGTTGATGATTTCGATTCGGACTATTTAAAGGCTGGCTAAACTGCATTTTCAAGTAAATTGGCTCAGATACCTCATCATTGTTCCATATTATGCTGAGGTATTTTTTTACCCTCCTCTAACTGTAATCTAGCCATTTGAGTATATATTTATCTAGTCTATCTAACCTGAACTATTCATAGTAAGTGTTTGATACAAAACCGGAATAAAAACTTAGACAATAAAATAAATACTATAACAAGGTAAATGCCACTGCAATCACCATCACTGCTTAGCTTTATGCACTTATAAGCCAACATTTTTATGAATAGTGAGCATTTTTTGACCCTAATAAGTACTAACGTCAGCAATAACCGTCAACAACTGTTCGTATAGCAACAATTATTTAGTGAAACTTTAGTAACACCTGCGCTAGATTTTATCGCCAAGCAGCACCAATTAGCGCAATTAAAACCTTGTCTACAGCTATGTCAGTATTTCACTCAAGATGATATTGAGATAAATGCTGAAATATTATTAAATCAAGTCCGACAGGTGACTTACCAACAACTATCAACAGATAACAAACGTGCCAGCAGCCACATTCGTCGTATTATAAACCAAATTTTAACCGTTGTTATTAGGATAAAGCCATAGTAATTAAAGCTTTGTACTAACTTAGTAAATGGGGTAGATTAAGTCATCCGACCACAAATACCAAATGGGTTATTCCTGTTGGTATGCCCAACTAAGGAGTCTTGATGGATTTTAGCGAACAATTAATCAAGCATCAGCAATTTTTTAACCGTAATTGTACCCGTGACATCACATGGCGAAAACAGCAGCTTCAGCAAATAAAAAACTTGGTCATAGAAAATGAGCAAGCTTTTCTCGACGCTCTTGCCAGTGACTTAGGTAAGCCAGCACAAGAAGCTTGGATCACTGAAGTTTCTTATGTTACCGGTGATGTCGATCATGTTTGCAAAAGCTTAAATAATTGGGCAAAAAAACGCCGTGTTGCTACGCCAATAGTGGCACAGCCTGGTCGTTCATATATCCAGCCAGAGCCACAGGGAACCGTATTAATTATTGGCGCATGGAATTATCCAATGCAATTAATACTTGCGCCTTTAGTTGCCGTTATTGCTGCAGGTAATTGTGCTATCGTCAAGCCTTCTGAACTTGCACCTGCCACTTCTGAGTTGTTAGCAAAACTTATCCCACAATACTTAGATTCACAGGCCATCTCCGTTGTTGAAGGTGCTGTTGAAGAAACCTCAGCTCTGCTATCGCTGCCATTTGATCATATTATGTATACTGGAAATGGTCAGGTAGCACGTATTGTAATGACTGCAGCGGCAAAAAATTTAACGCCCGTAACTTTAGAGCTTGGTGGTAAAAGTCCTGTTTATGTTGACAAAAGTGCTGATATCACAATAACAGCGCAACGTATTGCTTGGGGGAAATGGATGAATGCAGGGCAAACTTGTATTGCTCCTGATTATATTCTTACTTCCGCTGATATGGTTGCACCACTTGTTGAAGCGTTAAAAAAACAAATTGAAAACATGTTTGGTAAAAACCCTAAAGAAAGTAAAAGTTATGGCCGTATTGTTAACACTCGCCATACTCAACGAATTAGCCAATATATTGCCGATATTGCCGTTGAAGTCGGTGGTGACGTTGATCTTGAAGATAAATACATTGCCCCAACCATTGTTATTAACCCACCATTAGATAGCGCTTTAATGACAGATGAAATATTTGGTGCGATATTGCCTATCATTACTATTGATAGTTTTGATGACGTGAAGCGTTTTGTTAAAGAACGTGACAAGCCTTTATCTTCATATATTTTCAGTAAAAATAAAGAGCAATGTCAAAGTTGGGTCAATGAAATAAGTTCGGGCAGCCAATGTATTAATGACGTTATTATGTTTAATGCCGTACCTGAATTGCCTTTTGGTGGCATAGGCCCAAGCGGTATGGGGCAATATAGTGGCAAAGCAGGCTTTGATAACTTTAGCCATTTGAAGTCTGTACTAACACGACCGTTTGTTAAAGATTTACCTGTTAGATTTGCCCCTTATAGTAAAATGAAATTTAAATTTCTAAGATGGATACGATAAAGTAAATGTTAAATGTTAAATGTTAAATGTTAAATGTTAAGTTAATAATAGTGGCCTGAGGTTAAGCTGATGAAGTATGTAAGATTAGGGTGCAGCTCGTTGAAGGTGTCTCGCATCTGTTTAGGCAGTATGACCTGGGGCCTGCAAAACAATCAAGCAGATGCTAATGCACAACTTGATTATGCACAAGCACAGGGCGTTAACTTTATTGATACCGCTGAAATGTATGCTGTACCGCCTTCGGCTGAAACCTATGGTAAGACTGAAGTTATTATCGGCAATTGGCTTAACGCTAATCCTTCTCGAAGAGAAAATATTGTTTTAGCGTCAAAAATTTCCGGTCCTGGATTTTCTTATATTCGTGATGGTAGCAAGATTTCAGGCGCCAATGTTATTACCGCTGTAGAAGCGTCACTAAAACGCTTAAAAACTGATTATATTGATTTATACCAATTACATTGGCCGAATCGTCAGTCCCCACACTTTGGTAATCATTGGCCAAATGATAGCAATTACACGCAAGTTAATGCAGTGCAGCAAAACGAAGAAATGCTCGATATTTTGCAAGGGTTAGATAATTGCGTAAAAGCCGGAAAAATTCGCTATTGTGGTTTATCTGACGATACCCCTTGGGGCATTAATCAATACTTACGTTTGAGCAAAGAGCATAACCTCCCCCGCATGGTGTCAATTCAAAATGAGTTTAGCTTATTACACACGAAAGACTGGCCCTACTTAATTGAAAATTGTGTCCATGAAGATATTGCCTATTTACCTTGGTCGCCATTAGCAACAGGATTGCTTACTGGTAAGTATCTTAATGGTCAACGTCCTGAGGGCAGCCGCTTTACCTTAATGCAACGTCACGGACTGTTTCGCGATACGCAACACAGCGACAATGCAGTTAAAGCCTACATTGAGATTGCCAAACAGCATAATATCTCGCCGGCACATTTAGCATTGGCTTGGTGTGACCAAGTAAACGGTGTCACTTCAACCATTATTGGTGCGACAACGATGCCACAATTAAGCGAAAATATTTCTGCATTTGAACAGCCATTATCAAAAGGGGTTATTGGCGATATCAATCAAGTTTTACGCCAGTACCCAAGTCCATTTTAATCACACATGAATAGGTTGATTAAAATGGAAAATGAGTAGCTTTGATTGCAAGTATTAACTTGCGATACAAGTATATTTTCTTTGCATCTCTGTAACCGATAATCTGGCTATTTCAGTTAAAACATCAAGGTCAACATCATCTAACTTATTAATATACAGACATGATTTACCCAGCTTATACTTTCCTAATTGTTTAAGCTGAGTTTGATACGCACAAAACCCCGGCATAATATAAAGCACTATATTTTGCTTGCGTGGTGAAAAAGCAATGACAGCAGCATCACCTTCTCGGCAACTTTCATATTTATAATGATATTGGCCAAAACCAATGATACTGCCTTGCAATTTTGCAGTGTAACTAGACACTTCAGTCAGCAATTCTAGTAAGATGACTGCGTCATTCCGTTTTGCTTCGTTTTCTATATTGGCAATGAAGCTCTCAACATCATTCATATCAACAACTTCTAAAAGTGTTCAGTATGCCGCTTTGGCCATAAGTTAAAATAATATTTAAGAGCGCTTAGCTAGGTTAATCATATTTTGATGCTTAGGTTTAATTTCCATCACCTTAAACGGACTAACGTTAGCACCGCCAGTATTGCCTTGTGGTACTAAACCCATGGCTGTTTTAGTTGCAGCACCAATTATTCTTAACGCCTGCCCAAGCACCTCTTTAATACTATTGTTTCTATAACCCCAAAATAACATTAAGCCATGCACTTTAACATGTAGAAATGTCGATTCTTGCCCTATCACATGAGCATTTTCTAGATGCTGAAACTCAAGTTTAACCAAGCCAAGTTCTTTAGCTTTTCGTGCCAGCAAAAGCTCTTCATCAACATATGGCATAACATTTTTGGTAAATTTATCTAACATTTTCACTCTCTGTTCTTATAACCAAGCCATTTGGATATGCAGCTTCACTATATTTTCTCTATTTCATTAGATTAGCAGTTAATTAATGCCTTTATGCTAAAAATTGAGCGTTATTGCTTTTTGTTATTGTTAAACATAAATTTAAGATCTTATTTCAAGATCAAAAAAGCCGTATTCTACTAGAATACGGCTTTAAAATTTCATTACTTAACTGTTTTTACTACTGAGCTTATAGCCAGGTTTAAGCAGTTACTATAAGAAAGATAATAACTCGTCATCTAACTGCATTAACGTTTTAGGATCAGCCATCATGGTTACTGCAAGTGACTTAGTACGCGGTAATAAACGTTCAAAATAAAACTCAGCCGTTTTAATTTTCGCTCGATAAAAATCTCGATTCTCAACATCTGTTGCTAATTTTTCATATGCAGCTTGAGCCATTTGCGCCCAAAAGTAAGCCATAACCACGTAGCCAGAATACATTAAGAAGTCAACAGAAGCAGAGCCGACAACATCGCGGTCTTTTTTAGCTTTTAGACCTAAACGAATGGTATATTGCTGCCATTTTGCAACGGTTGTGCTTAATGGCCAAATAAATTTATTCATTTGACGTTTATGTGGATTACTCGAAATCATACTTTGGTCTTTACAGAAGATTAGAACTTCTTTAGCAAAAGCATTCAATGATTGACCTCGAGTCATCAGTACTTTACGGCCTAATAAATCAAGTGCTTGAATACCAGTCGTACCTTCATAAAGTGTCGAGATACGAGTGTCACGGACAATTTGTTCCATGCCCCATTCTTTAATGAAGCCATGGCCACCAAATATTTGTAAACCATGGTTAGCACTTTCTTGACCTAATTCAGTTAAAAACGCTTTTAAAATTGGTGTAATAAAGCCTAAACGATCATCCGCCTTTTTACGGTCTTCGTCAGTTTTAGCGCTTTCAATTTCATCAACCAGTTTCGCCGTATAGTAAATCATGGCACGACCACCTTCACTAATCGCCTTTTGTGTCATGAGCATTTTACGTACATCAGGATGACAAATAATCGGGTCAGCCACTTTATCAGGGTGTTTAGTGCCTGATAACGATCGCATTGATAAACGTTCTTTAGCATAAATCAATGAGTTTTGATAAGCCAATTCAGCTGCACAGACACCTTGTAATGCAGTACCTACACGAGCCGTATTCATAAAGGTGAACATACATTCTAAACCTTTATTTTCAGGACCAATCAACACACCTTTCGCATTATCAAAGTTTAACACCGCCGTTACTGATGCTTTAATGCCCATTTTGTGCTCAATAGAACCACAAGAAACATTATTAAATTCACCAATATTGCCTTGTTCATCAGTTTGCATTTTTGGCACGATAAATAATGAGATACCTTTAGTACCTGCAGGTGCATCTGGCAATCTTGCTAATACAATGTGAATAATATTATCAGTTAGATCATGTTCGCCGGCTGAGATAAAGATCTTAGTACCCGTAAGGTTATAAGTACCGTCGCCATTAGGCTCAGCTTTGGTTTTAACTTGGCCTAAATCAGTACCACATTGTGGCTCTGTTAAACACATAGTGCCGGTCCAAGAACCTTCAATTAAACGAGAAAGATAGAGTGCTTTTTGCTCTTGGGTACCATGAGTATCAATAGTATTCATTGCGCCATGACTTAAGCCTGGGTACATAGACCAAGACCAGTTAGCGGTGCCCATTAACTCAGATACCACCATACCTAATGATGATGGTAAACCTTGGCCGCCATGATCAACAGCGTGTGATAAACTAGGCCAGCCGCCTTCAACAAATTTTTCGTACGCTGCTTTAAAGCCTTTTGGCGTTGTTACCGTACCATTATCAAAAGTACAGCCTTCTTCATCGCCACTTTGATTAAGTGGTAATAGTTCATTTTCACTGAATTTTGCACACTCTTCCATAATGGCATCAACCAAATCTGGGGTTGCTTCTTCAAATTCAGGATGCTTCTTGTAGTGACCGTAATAATTAAATACATCTTCAAACAAAAATTTGATATCTGCGATTGGCGCTTTATAACTCAGCATGGTTAACTCCTAACACTTTTAATAATAATTTTTTTGCATTTCTGCATAAGTGCTATCGAGTATACACACATCCGACCAGTGGTCCAACCACTAATTTAAATTTCAACGTAATTTAAATTAAAAAGGCAAAACATCTCAATAAAAACATCAAGTTAAATATAAACAAACATTTTCATTTGTAACTTAAGCTGTCATTTCACTAGTAATTAATTAACAAAAACATCAAATAAACGTACTTTTAAGTACCAGATATTACTCAGTTTTAAACTAAAATTTGATTAGAGCTTAGGATAAGGTTAACCATGCCTGTTTTAGGCCAATAATATGCGTCACAGCAATAATCAAGCAGATACTTGAGCTCCAAAACCAAACTTCAGGCGCTCTACCAAGTGGATTATAAATAAGAAAAAAACCTGCAATGCCACGAAGTAGATACACAGTAGAAATGAACACTAACACTATACGAGCGAAAGGAAACTGTCTTGTTCAGCCATCATCGCCATTTGTTCACTCGCGCCTAAATAGCGATACCAAGATGCACCAAAATATATACAACCTAAATGCATAATCGCGGCGAGTAAACTCAACAAGCCGGCGATAATGAGTATTATACTCTCTGTGGTAACCTCCTTTATCGCTTTAATCTCAGCAAAAATTTGATAAATACTGCTAGTCTTCTAATAGCCAATCTTGATAACAATTAAAGAACATTTTCCAAAATGATTGATTGCCAGCACATTCACTTAATTCTTTTTGCAAACTAGCTAAAACAGCTTCATCCACGATAGTGTTATCATCGGGAACAAACTGAGCTTCAGCTTGCTCGCCATTACTGTGCAACAGGTTCATACAATGAATAAAGCCCAACAAAGATGTGGCGACTAGCTCGACCTCCCAGCCAGATTCTCCCAAAAATGCTGTATAAACAGGATATTCAGCCTGGCTTGCATCAATGAAATAAGGGTCGCCTAACTCAGTATCACGCGCAATAATTAGCCAAGATGCTTGCCAGTCACCCGTATTACTGCCAGATAAATCATTCCCAGCTTCGTCTTTACCAAAACCATATTGCGCTTCTTCTAATCCCGCTGGCGTATCTACGATCATAAAGCCTTGTGGACCAAAAAATATCGCTTGATTGCTCAGCTTATTCAAAACACTTACTAATTCTTTTTCTATCATATCGACCTAATAAAATTACAAAATAATAATTAAAATTAACCAATACACAACCACGTATATTGAGAGTGATATTATACCAAGTGAATTAAATAAGTGAGAATAAATAATCAATAGCAAGGCGCTTGATTGATTAGGACACGGATACCTGTAAGTAGAACACTGCAGGAGCAATTGTCGAGTAATAGCTGGCTATTGGGGGTGAAAGCAACACAGATATTGAATAACTAGACCACTTTAGAATGACCTATAATTGATTTCAATAGGTATTTAGCCAAAACCACAGGAATTAAAAATAATTAGCTTAATGAAGCACATTGTACTCAAATAAGCATAGTATTTAATAAATCCATTACGCGACAATAACAATCCCTCATCAATTCTAACGGTTGGCCTATATTTTGCTTAAAACTTACATGTCAATTTTTTGAAAAACATAACATGATTAGCAACTTAAACCCTTATAGCACACTTTCAAATACTGCAACTCCAGCAACTACGACTAGTACCTCAGAGGTTGACAGCATTATTGCGAAGCACAAAGAGAGTAGTGCAGAAAAAGTTGCTGAGGCTAACAGTAATCAAAGCAATTTATACCTTTCAAATAGAGCACAAAAAATAAATACTATTAGTACTGAATTTTTTAGTGGTAGTGATCTAAGTTTAGCCAGTGTTGAAGACTTAAAAGAGCGCGTTTATCAACTAGGTTTAATTTCTAAAGAAGAATATGCCAAGTTAACAAACTCAGCCGCAGAGGCTACAAGTGAAAGCTCAGGTAATGAAAACGCGACCACAAGCTTGACTAGTTTTCTCGGTAACTTACTTGAGCGCTTGAAAAGTGATGATGACAAAAAGAAGGAAAATGATAGTGATGATTCAGCAGAAGGAAAAAGTGAAGCCTTAACAATATTAATCAGAACATTGGAAGCAGCAAAAGAGATCATATCAAACGTTGATGAGGCAAAGCGGGAAACAGATTTCCAAACAACACTAAAAGATACCTTATCACTACTTAAAGAGACAATTGAAGCACCAACATTTGAAAAAATCCCCCTAGACGATAAAGTAGGATTGAGCAAAGTTTACCAAACCTTAGAAATAGTCGAAAAACTCTCCCCACAACGATTAAATAATGAAAAAGTAAATAAATACCTTGAGTTAGCTTTTCGTTGATTACTACAAGCTTTCTTCTTTACCCCCTTAAACCGCTAAAAATCACCATTTACAGTTTATTATGATATTCGGTGACTTAAAGCTACTTGGTGATTATCAGAACCTCTACGAAATCCAATGGTAAAGCCGATTAGTCAGCCAGAGCTATTGACCGCAAATTAATGTTTTAGCTGAGTGCCAACCATAAACATATTCTTTTGTCTGATTTCCACAGGGCGTATGCCAATATGCTGTCGCAATCTGCTTGGCTCCTAATGAGGCATAAAAACCCATCGCCTTTGTGTTACAAGCCAACACTTCTAAATACAATGGTAAGCTTGCGTCAAATTGATAAGCCCATTTCGCCGCAACTTGCAGCAATTTAGTACCTATACCACAACCTTTAAACGTGGCCGCAACATGTAAATTATCGATAATCGTACCGTACTTTTCATGGTTGTCAGCAAAAACACAAATAAAGCCAGCTAACTCTCCATCAACTTTTGCAACAATAACCTGTTGATTATTTTTAGGAAAAGTTGACCTTTCTATCCATAGCGTATTTCGTTCGCTGAAAACTTTATCTTTTAAATAATCTGCTGAAAGTACCTCATGATAGTTTTCCTGCCAGCTCTTAGCATGTAATGTAGCAATGTCACTAAAATCATCCTGAGTGGCATCTGTAAGCTGGGGTACTACGCTATCCATTTAATTTCCTTATCAATGACTTACTATTATTGTGCTCTACTTTTATATTGTTGACTTATACCAAAACCATTTGAGAATACAGTTCCCAATCACCAGGGCATATATAACAGAAGCAAAACTTAATAGTTATGGTTAATGTACAGCAATAGCATTATCGGCTAAGCGATAAATTAATATTGCCGTTTTTTCGATATTCTTATGCAAGCTAGTCAAGTCTGCTACTTCGTTTTTTGTGTGAGCGCCACTGCCCATAAGCCCTAAACCATCAAGCGACATAGCAACATGATTAGCAGCGAAGGAAATATCTGCAGCGCCTGCATTTCTCGGGTTTGCGATTCCTACCACGTTGTATCCTAAATCTTGACTAACTTGACTATATAGAGAAAGTAAGCGCTTGTTGTTCGATGTTAATGCCATTGGCGGATAACCTTCAGCAAAAACTAATTCGGCAGTGGTTTGATTTAAATTATCAGCTACAACGGCTTGCATAATTTTCTGCGCGCGGAGCGCTTGTGTACTTGATAATGCACGCAAGTCTCCTTTTACCGTTACTTGTTGGGCGATTACATTGCTTTTCCCGAAGGTAGTGCCCATTGATTTTGCACCATCAATATCGACTTTGGTACCACCAACAATTAAGCCAGGATTAAAAGTTAGCCCTTTTTCATCGGCTAACTGTCGACGAAATGCTTCTAATATTCGCGCACTTTCATAAATGGCGCCGTAGCCGACTTGTGGACTAAATATTTGCGATGAATGGGCCGCTTTTCCTGATACATTCAAAGTCCAACCAACATAGCCTCTACGTGCCGCCATAGCTGTTGCTATATTGTTATCACCATTTTCAAAACCCAATGCAATATCAGCCCAAATTGCACCATCTACAATGGCCTTTTTAGATAAACTTAATGGTCTACCACTACTTTCTTCATCACCCGTTAATATCACTTGAATACTTACATTGTCGAGTAATTTTAAGGTCTTAAGTGCTCTCAAAGCGGAAATAATAATAGTGTTGCCGCCTTTCATATCTGCGACACCTGGACCGGACGCTTCTGTCTGACTAATGCGTTTAAAGCGTTGAAAGTCATCATGTTGGGCAAATACGGTGTCTAAATGACCGATCATTAAAATCTTTATCGCATTAGGTTGCTGACTTTTATGCGTTGCAACAATATGCCCTGCTCGATTAAAGGCGCTACCATCAAGCCATTGCACGTCAAAACCTAATGCAGAAAGTTGTTGTTCAGCAAGTTGGCCAACTCGCTTAACGCCAGCTAAATTCATTGAGCCGCTATTGATATTTACTGCTTGCTCTATTTCTTGTAATGCTAAAGGAAGGCTAGCGTTAACTTGTTGCACGATTCTTTCTTCATGTAAATCAAGTTTATTGACTGAAGAGTTTTTGGCATAACTTAAATTACTACTTAGGATTAAAGTAGCAACAACTAATAATGAAGGCAGTGATAAATCGATTATTCGTAACATTAGATATAATCATAAAAATAAGGGAGCTTAATATCTCCTAAAACATAAAGAATTACAAACGACAAGTGTTAATAAGTATTTATAAGCTACTAAAAAAGTTAATTTTTATATTTGGAGGCGTAGATCAAAGTTAATCTATCGAAATGCTGTCTAAATCAGGTTTCAACTTTTTCACTTGTTTGATTTCACTTTCTGAAAGTTCACCATAAAGCTTCGGGTACGACCAACCATATCCCCAACGAAATTTAGTTGGTAAGTAAGGTGTGCCCCCTACCCGTACGCCAGCAAGCATCAAGGCAGCTATTTCAGGTTGGCCAACCGTTGCAACACACAATTTCAAATCAAGATCAGAGGTCAACCGTTGTTGATACGTGCCTCCTTGCCAGTAATCATAATCATGTCGAATACAGCAAGATAGCCAAAGTTCTTTTTGTTCAAAAGTGCCGTCCGGAAAAGCACTACAGCCATCGCTACTAAAAGGCTTTAAAGTATCAGCATGTACTGCGTTGATATTAAACAACGTTGTTATTACCGTTGCTACTAACATTATGATGGTAAATGTTTTCATTTAAAAATCACCGTCATTATTTCCCTGAACATTCCGAATATAATATTATTTATTCAGCCGATATTTCAATCACAGTTTATAGAACACCGCATTACAAGTCGAGTTGTCATCCATTTTCTACCTCGGTTACAATCTGGGCCAGTCAATACTTTAACAATACCTTTTTCGTATTCTTCAACATCACGTTGTACCATTGGAAGACGTAGTGGTTACTTTTTACGAATTTTTAATAAATGCATCAACGCATTTAAACAAGACTAATGATTCTTTACTCATAATTTTACTGACATCGCCGCCAAAAGAGTCAAACAAGATTAAAATGAATAAGCATGAAACATACTTAAACGGGCCATAAATAAAATTCAGAGTTTGGGATATTATGAGGTTTACCTAAAACCATGGTATTTAGTGGTAGTTAAACTCATTATGATTACGCCTATATAACAGCAATTATTTCCATAATAGTTCACTTTGACAACAGTTAGCGAAGCGCTGGTTTACTTGTGTTAACACTTCGCTCTTTTGCAATACATCAATTTGCTGCAAAATTTATGCATAACTAATTAGCGAGCTAAAGGATCACAAAGTTATCGAAATAGGCAAGCTCACGCTGCTCACGTCTGCGGTCTTTATAGGCTTCTATTTCTCGCCATTTTCGCTTGCTTTGTCTATTTACTTTCTTTTTCTGAGTTTCAAGTTGATCATCAAACTCGTCGAATTCTTCAATCTGCCAATATTTATTTTTCATCATTAAGACTCATTTAAAGTGTTTGTCTTAAACTAATAAAATGATATGACAATAATTTGAATGAAAAATGACAATGGCATGACAATAACCCTTATGAGTTCATAGATATTAAACGAAGAAAGGTTTAAGAAAATAGAGTTGATAATGAATTAACCTGGAGAATATTACTTTATCCTGGCTCCAATTCGTAAAGTCTTTACAAAGGAAGATAACTAAATATAAGTGCTGAAATTACGGGTGCTGACAGCCGCCGGTCTCTATTTGTAGTACGCTCTCTTCAACATTAAATTGCTCTTTCAGCATTTTTTCAACTTGAAAGCGGCAAATTTCATCATGTTTCTCTAAAGTGCACTTATGCTTTAAAACGATATGCGCACCAACGACTACAGCGCCATTTTCACTTTTAACAATTAAATTATGTACGTTATCAATATGCTCAACATCGTGTAATGCTTGCTCAATTTTCTTTAGTGCAGGTAGCCTAACACCATTAAAAAACAAGCCTTTAATACACTTATATAATAATTTTGAACCAGTAAATAGTACAAATACAGAAATTAAAATGCTGGATAAAGAATCAAAAATTGTCCAACCCGTGGCATGGATCACAATACTGGTGACAAAAGTGACAACAGTCGACAATAAATCAAAGAAGGTATGTAAAAACACCGCGTAAACGTTAACGCTATCTTTACGACCTTTATATAATACAAAAGCAGAGGCGGCATGAAATAAGAAGCCTAGTGAGGCAACAGCTGACATAACAAAGGTATTTATTTCATGTTCATCATGATGTTCATGGCCCAGTAATCGTTCAGCACCTTGCAATAATATCCAGCAACTAATCACTAGATATAAAAAGCCATTAATTAGACCGCCAGAAAGCTCTAAACGGCGATAACCATCACTAAAAGTACGACCAAATTTTATTGCTAATGTCGAGGCAATAAGCGCAATAAACAAAGAGCTATTATGAACAAACAAATGCCCAGCATCAGCATATACTGCCAAGGAATTAGCATAACTTGCACCAATAACTTGTATCAACATAAAAACACTGGTGATTGCTAATGCAATAAGCAAACGTCGTTGTGATGATTTATGTGTGGTTAATGTTGTCATAGAAGATCAGTATTCTCAGCTAAAGCGTTCGCTTAATGGGCAATGCGATTTACTTTGCCATTAAAACAAAGCGCTATTGTAGTCGTTATCGCTGCACAGTTATAGCGAAGCAGATAAAACCTTATTGAATCCAGCGATTAGATAATCTATTCAATAAGGCTTTATGAAATGGTCGTTACTTAGCCCAGTATGCTTGATCTAAGCTATCTTCTCGTTCCGGTAAGCCACGAGATAAGCGTGGAGAATGCTGCACTAATACTTCATAACTAGCTCTATTAGCATATTTACTCATCTGTGATAACGAAGAATAAGTCAACGCGGGTTGATCATGCTTACTTGAATTCGCCATGGTATTTTTGTGATAAACATTAGCACTTAAATCATGTAATACAGCCGCAAGCGCAGCATCACCGGCACCATTAGTATTTTTAATACTTTCAGGCCCGCCCATATATGGCGCAGAATGTGTATAAATTCGCCTTGGATTCTCACAGTCTTTTAACGACATTGGTCGCGAATACTCATAACGATTAAAATCACTGATACAACCTGAAATAAGCGGGTGTTCACTTTCACGCTTAAATTTTTCATCAACATAACCCGCCATGTATAAACCTTCTTTACCGGCAGTACAAATCACCATATCAACCCAGTCTAAACATTTATCAGCCGCTTCCAATGGATCAGAAATACCCGTGATTGCTAATGCTTCTTCTTCATTCATCGTTAATATATTGACATGTTTTTTAACAAACTCGCGCCAAAAATCAGGCTCTTCTTCAATTAAGAATTTTGTACCTAAAGTCAATACAACAGGTACATTAGCAGCATTAGCACACTCGACCGCTTTAATCGCGGCTTGTGTCATGGTGTCGCCTTCTTGCGTACGCATTAAATAAGAGCTGATCACCAAAGCTGAAGCTTCTGCAATTAATGCTTCATCAATTGAATCAGGATGCAAGCGATTGATGAGTCCTGCGTTAATGCCAAAAGTACGTTCGCCAGTATCATCAATCAAGGTAAAACAACGACCAATTGGACCATCAACGGGTTGCAAATAATTTAAATCAACACGAGAAGAAGTATTACTGATAAACCGATAAGCATAATCGCCAACATGAATGTCTTTTGACATAACACCAAGCAATACCGAGCGGTCATCAGCTAATACAGAATAGTTATGTACTGTATTCCCTATAGTACCACCGGCAAACTCATAGTTAATTAATGACTCATCTTTTAACCGTTGATATAACCGAGCAGTGACTTCATCAGAAATAACTTGCGACATACCACGGTGTAAATCAAATTCATCTAAAAACGCTTGATCCACTTTCGCTTCAATATCAACCAAAACTTGATCAATACCGACAATATAGTTTTTCACTAATTGTTGACCACTATTGATTTGGTTGGTTAAAGGATTTTTATGATCTACAGGGAAATAATGTTTGTGTTGACGGCGTCCGGGGAACTTCATGAAGTATTACACGGTTATTTTCAAAAAAGCGATTATAGCGCAATGGGATTTACTTTGACCAGACATCATCGCGAGAAAATCCCCATCAAGTGCTGTTTTCTGTTGTTCTAGCTTAAATTCTGCCCACTTTACTGGCTACTTTTTATTAATAGCACTAAATATGGTGATTAACATTAGCGATAACTGTCAGAGCTGTCGCCAATAACTCGGAGGTTTAATAGCTTAGAAACCAACTACTTTATGGTTCGCTTGAAAATAGTTTCTGTGCCCATTGCTCAAAGCGTTTAACTTTTGGCCAATTAAAGTGCTGTGGTGGCGCAACTAAATACAGTGTCCGTGGGCTATCAAAAGCATAATCTAAAAGGTTAAGTAATTGCCCTGATTGAATATTTTTATTCACCAATGCTCGACTAACAAAAGCAATGCCCTGCCCAGCGAGCACATTTTGAATAATAGGCAATGCATCAGTGGTACGTAAGCAAGTATTCAAATCAGCTTTTACAAAACCAAATGTTACACAACAATCATCAATCGCTTCTTGAATATCACTGCTGGTATCTTCAAGTAACGTTAAGGCTAAAATAGTTGCTGGATCTTGACTATCAACACCGGGTAATAAAGGGCTCGCCACTAAAATTATCTCATCATCAATAAGCTTACGACTTTCTAACCCATCATAATCGCCAAGCCCACGTCTAATGGCGATATCTACATTGTGTAACATAAAAGAATCGAGATGATTATTCGGAATAAATTGTACGCAAACATCTGAATTTTTCTCTTGGAAGTCATTAATGCGCGGGATCAATATTAGCGATGTTAATGAATGCAAAGCACTGACTTTCAATTCACTGGCATTGGGCTCACCACTAACGGCATTAACGCCTAACTCAATTTGCTCAAAAGCGTTCTCTATATAAGGAAATAGCCGTTGGCCTTGGGCATTAAGACGTGTTTGCTTATTTTCTCGAATAAATAACGGTGTATCAAAATAGTTTTCTAATAAGCGAATTTGCTGGCTGATAGCGGCTTGGGTAACAAAGAGTTCTTCTGCCGCACGTTTAAAACTATGATGGCGAGCAGCACAAAGAAAGACTTGTAATGATTTTAACGGTGGCATTCGCATAACAATACTTTAGAAAAACTTAAGTGTAGTTAAATTTATATCGTTTGTGACTTGCTTATACAAGCTTTAATTTACTTAAGGTCATTCACTATCAACATCGAGAACCTTATGAAATTATTTTTCAACACATTACTAATTTTAAGCCTTTTATTACTCACTGCTAGCGCAAAAAGTAATGAAAATACAGAAGGTTTGACAGAAACAAAACTGACTTCAGCAATGGGCTATCCCTATAAGTTGCTGATCACACGTACTGAATCAATTAAGATAATCTATAGTGAGGATGAACATGGTGTTAAATGCAAAGTTAAAGTACTTTGGCAAGCACAAGCAGTGCAGTCTCAACCGCAGCAAGTGAGTAAGAAGAAATTTAGTGAAAAGCCACTGGCTAGCTGCCTACCTCGACAAAAAGCAAAAGCTATTTTAGCCATGACATTTCAATAGCGACAAGCTCACTTACCCTTACTAAGCATTAAGGTTATGCTATCAGATATTTTACGTTTGGCTGTTGCTCGCATCAACGCGCTCAACAGCTGAAATAAAATCCAGATATTTATGTAAAGAAAATTTGAGATCAGCCGATAATAGTTTCAGGTAATTATATGACTTATGATCTAGCCCAGATAACATCTGACTGCTATTTACTCAGTATCTCGCTATAATTATAAACGATGAATTTACTTTTATTCCAATTCAATAGGCCGTCACTATGCAAATTCAACCGAAGGGTCAAGAAGCAGTTACCCCTAACAAACCTCAAGCAAACGTGAACACAACAGAGCAAGTAAAATTGAGCGCTTTTCAGCAAACTAAAAAAATGCAGAATGCTGCCATACTCGAAGCCGCGGCCAGTAATAGTGCCGCAGGTAATCCGATGCAGTTGCTGTATAAAACCGCTATTGAAGAGATAAATAAACAGTTAGAGCCGGCATTAGGAGAAAATGCGATTCAAGCTGCTTACGAGTCAGAAGTAGACGTATCACCTGAGGCTACCGCTAAACGCATAGTACAAGGAGCAACCGCATACTATGAGGCCTTTAAAAGCCAAAATAGAGATCTGAGTGAAGAAGAGTCGCTAAATGAATTTTTAAACGTTATCAGTTCTGGTATCGATACCGGCTTTGACGACGCGAAAGACATTTTAGAAAGTTTATCGGTACTTGAAGGCGATATTGCTACTAATATTGATAGTACTTACGACTTTGTCCAACAAGGCCTTAATAGCTTTAAAGAGCAAGTCATAGCCAGTTTTGCAAGCAAAGAACAAAATGATGACGTTACAACCTAAATACAACAACAAAGTAAATTATAAGCTTCAACAACCAAGGGCTAGAAGTTTGTTTTATATTTTGCAGCAGCGCAGCACAATCTACATTCATAGCATGGCTGCTCTGCTAACAAAAATGCTTCTCTTGGGGAACTATAGCCTAAAATCCATTTAAGTGTTCTGACGTTCACAAGAGGGCTAATACCACACTTATTTAAAAATAGCGCCCGTAAAAGTGCTTAACAATGCATACACCTAACATGCTGAATTAAAATAGCATTTTACCTTTAAATTTTTAAACCTTTATGACTTCATTTCGTAATTCATTAGCTTGATAACTACCTCAGTAAGCTTTCACGGTTTGAATTGGTTTCTCGTACATGATAAAAATCAAATCTAAAAATCCGCTATTTGTCACTATTGAGAAACTAAAACCAAAAAATAAAAAAGCCGACTTTGTGGATAAAATTGATCTCCCCCTAATCAATCCTCTGATATTGTGCTTAAATAAACAATGTAGTGTTAAATCATAAAAGTTATAACTCCTGGAGATAAGAAATGTCAGATAATAAAAAATACCGTTTGGTAACCCGTAGTGATTTTGACGGCTTAGTTTGTGCCATTCTCCTCAAACATATAAAGCTAGTAGACGATATTATCTTTGTTCATCCTAAAGATATGCAGGATGGTGTTATTGAGGTGGGTTCAAACGATATTTCCACTAACTTGCCATTTGTCGACGGCGTTCATATTGCTTTTGATCACCACCACAGTGAAACGCTGCGTAATGAAAAAAAAAGCAATCATATTATAGATCCCGATGCACCGTCAGCAGCACGCGTTGTATATGATTACTACGGCGGAGTAGATACCTTTCCATCAAGTTGGCAAAGTATGATGGAAGCCGTTGACAAAGGTGATTCTGCACAATTTAACATGGCTGAAGTTTTACATGCTAAAAGCTGGGAACTACTCAATTTCATCATGGATTCACGTACTGGTTTAGGTCGCTTCAGAGATTTTCGTATTTCAAATTATGAATTAATGATGGACTTAATTGATTTCGGTAAAGATCACACCATTGACCAATTGTTAGCACTACCTGATGTAAAAGAACGAACAGATCTTTATTTTGATCATGAAGAAAAATTTCAAGAACAAATTAAGCGTTGTTCGACAGTTCATGGCAACTTAGTTGTTTTAGATTTAAGAGAAGAAGAGATTATTTATTCAGGTAATCGTTTTGTCATTTATGCTTTATTTCCACAGTGTAATATTTCAATTCATATTATGTGGGGGCTTAAAAAGCAAAATACAGTTTTTGCGACCGGAAAATCTATTTTTGACCGTGGCTCGAAAACCAACGTTGGTGAATTAATGCTAAAATATAATGGCGGTGGTCATCATGCAGCAGGTACTTGTCAGGTACCGCATGAAGAAAATGAAGCTTGCCTTGCAGCGTTAATTTCAAGTATAAACGCCGACGGCTAATAGTAGCTTGCTTGAAAGTACGTATTGAAACGCCTTTAAGAGAGACAATGTGTCATATCTCAAAGGCGTGTTTATTAATTTCCTATTCGAGTTAATGGCTTAGTAGGGGCTATTTAGAAACGATAGGCTGCGTAAACACCGGCGACACGATCAAAATTGTTATCTAGTTTATAACCATTTTGTTGTGCATCAAAGCTTGAATAGCCAGCAAACATGCCAACATCGGTACTTTTACTATAAGCATAATTGAGACCCACATTTACTTCATGAGCATCGCTTTGTGTGAAGTCTTTTAAATCACGGTAAGTATAATTCACACTAGTAGTCCAGTCCTTTGCAACATTTGTTTTTAAGCCTATTGAATAGCGATACTCGTCTTTATTTTTTTGTTTCTCTTCATCCCACTTTACATAGCCTAAAGAAAAAGTCATCGCAATATTTTTATTAAACACATACTTACCATTTAAATCCGCACCGTAAGCTACAGAGTCACCGTTGATAATTGCTTTGTTAAAGCCTCTAACGCCTGCACCTACGGCTAACTCTAGGCCCATTGCATTATTTTCACGAGCTAAAACTCGATAATTAAGCCCGCCAAGACCAATTGTTAAATCATCTGTTAAGCCATATGCCGCATTTAAGTTAAGTACGCCTCGGCTATCGTCTTGCTCTTCTCCCCAGCCTAAAGCTCCACTTACAGCAATAGTGCCATCAGTTAAAGTAAGTGGTCTCAATACTGGATTTTCCGGATACTCAGTTTCTGCAAAAACAGATGAAGATGCTATAAGTAATGCGACGCTAACAAGTGATTTTTTCATAATATTAATTCCCAGGAATTGTTATTTCGTTGTTGATAAGGGAATGGTAGAGCTAACTGACGTTCATTTCTTTATGTCTTTTGTGAGTGAAATGTGGGAGGAGTGTGAGAAAATGTAATAAAAGAGCCCGCTAAAAATAGTCTTTGATATTTTACAGTTAGTTGTGAGTAAGAAGGTGTGAGCAACGTTAGTCTCACTTTTCTTTAATAGATAAAATCAGCACCTCAACACCAAATAAAGCTTTCTCACCCAGCAATTATTCGCTTCCTGAAACTTCGACGAGTAAATTAGCTTATCTTATCTCGTCGGAGTTACTCGCATTTACCATCCAATTACAAATACAAAAAAGTAAATGCAACACCTGATAAGTTTCAGCTATAGCATTAGCAATTTAAGCTTCAATTCCCCAGCCATCAGTATGACCGTAAAACTGAGTTACGATTTGTTCAAACTGAGCTTCTTGAGCAATGATTGCATCATAAAGCGGGACTGTTTTTATTGAACAATCTAAATCCCATACTTTTGGATTCTCATTAATGTGAACATCACAAGTAATATTAGGTGCAATTTCAGCAAGATGAGCCGCCATAGCCTCTGCTTGTTCTTGTTTTTCAAATAAGTGAAAAAAAACAATTGTATGCATCACGGTTAAATCGATACCTGCTTTTTTCATTTCAAACAATACTTTACCAGTTTCATCTTTTGGGAAGTTCATATTACTCTTCAAGGCTATAAAATTAATGGCGGCATTATAAACGGCAACGCTCAAAATGAATAGAATTGAAAAGTAAGTAAACGCCAAACCTGAAAATTTATAGTAGGCGCCTGTCTAATTATTAACTTAAACAATCCAAACGCTTGGAGTTTGAATCACAGCTTGGCGTCGGGGTGCCGACTACACGCAAGGGGGAAATAGACACAGATCTCCCCCTTGCATCCCCCACTGTGCCCTGCTCAGCTCAAACTGAAATAATAATTTTTGCAGTTATAGATTCCTGACGAATGCTCGTCCCTGCGCGACGTCAGCTCCAGCCATCCATGGCTGTCATCGATTAACTGCTGACAAAAAATTAACATTTCAACGCTGAGATGGGACTAAGAGATCGTTGATATCACAAACTCTTAATAACCTTTTGGATAATTATCAAAGGTAGAAACAAACATTAAGTCTGCTTCATTAAACGCCGGAATATTGGTCATCATGGAGGAAACACGTTTAATGTTGCAGCGCCGGGTGAGTCCAGAGCCAAGGAAGTATGAGCGGCGTTAGCCTCCCTTTTCTTATTTGGGTGTAGTCGGCACCCCGACGCCAAACCAGTAGACAAACTCCAAGCAGATAATTTACAGCGAGTGTCCACCTAATTTCTTTAATATAGCGACGGCAAGTTACTGTGAGTGTCACTGTTATTGCTTTTAAATTGAATGGCTTGGAGCTTAATTCACTGCTTGGCGTCGCAGTGGCGACAACACCCAGAGGGGCGTTGCACGCCAAACGCCCCTCTGGACTCCCCGTGGCGCCCTACTCAGCAAAAACACTACAACTCAATTTAGGTGCAATGTTCAAACCTGCCGAAAACCGTCCATTCACACGGCAGTCTCCGCCATCCGTGGCTCCGATAAACATCGCACTTATCTAAATTCAGTTTCCGTAGCTGAGATGGGATCTAGTGATCGTTGCAGTTTTGTTTTCTAAATAAACAAAAGGAGAATTACGAACGATGAATCAAACACTAAGTCTGCTTCATTAAACGCCGAAATGATGGCCAATATTCACGTATCACTGGCATGGATGCCAGTGAAAGCGCAGTTAGTACATGGATGTACGTTCTGCGCTGGTACGTCGAAGAATATTGGACAGCATGGAGGAAACACGTTTAATGTTGCAGCGCCGGGTGAGTCCAGAGAGGGTTCGGCGTTTAACCCTCTTTGGGTGTCGTCGGCACCCCGACGCCAAACAGGTAAACGAGCTCCAAGTCATTAATTTAGAATGAGTGTCCGTCTAATTATTATTAGAGTGAGTGCCCTTCTAAAATTATTAAAATTAAGTAGGTTTGATGTATCAATTTTGCAATGCATTTTGAGCTACACCACCGACTTGTACTGCATCAGCTTTAAAAAGCATAGGTACAATATTAGTTTGAGCAAAAATTGTTTGCTGCTTATCCCAGTAAGTACTATATAATTTATTTCCATTTTCCAAATCTGAGACAAATGCCTTACCAGGTCCTGTATAAATGAAAATCCAATCATTTTTATTTAAAATGGCATCGCCAAACCAAAATAAGTGATCTTTTATAGGTATCGCCATTTCAACTGGACAATTAACTGTTTGATGACCAACCATAACCCCATATTGACCCGTATTTATAGTCTCATTTACTTGAATAGCTATTCTTTCACTATTAGCAATACCTCTATCAACAACACCAGAAATCGTCAATTCAGACAACATATTAACTATCATCGTTATCTCCTAAATCTGCAAACCAACCTATTAGAAGCAAAAGAGCACCTAGCGCAGATAAAACAATGGCAATTGTATTGAATTTATTTTTATATAGTTCAACACCAATACCTATTACTGTAGCTCCGATGGTAATTGAAACCATGCCTATCTTTCTAACCCTAGAGCTAGCTTTTAACTTTTCTAAACGTTTTATAGCTGTCTCTTTCCAGTCTTGACATTCACTTGATTTGGCGTCCAATTTATTTCTTAGTTTGATAACGTCTTTTCTGCTTTCATTAAGATCTTTAGTTAATTGAGTGAAGCTTCCTGCTAACAACTTTGATGCAAGCTCTCCCCCCAAACTTTTTGTATGATTTGCAGCTAAACCTTGAACAACTTGAGACATGTCATTGAAAGGAGGTGAATCAGTAACATCTAAATTTTTAGACTCTGCTACCTGAGCACCTTCTGAGCCTTTATTATCTACATTAGGTATTTCGTTCACTATGACACCTCTATTAAAACAGCAAAAACAATACTAACTAATTAACAGGCAAATAAAAACCCGCTAATCAGCGGGTTTTTATCAAGAACTACAAGCTGTAAGCGAATCGCTTACCATCCCGTTTTCTCTTTAAGTGCTACACCGATATCCGCTAAAGAACGAACCGTTTTAACACCAGCCGCTTCAAGCGCAGCAAATTTCTCATCAGCTGTACCTTTACCACCAGCGATAATCGCGCCAGCGTGACCCATACGCTTACCTTCTGGTGCAGTAACACCAGCAATGTAAGATACTACAGGTTTAGTAACGTTAGCTTTGATGTATTCTGCAGCTTCTTCTTCAGCAGTACCACCAATTTCACCAATCATTACGATTGCTTCAGTTTGAGGATCGTTTTGGAACATTTCCAATACGTCGATGAAGTTAGTTCCTGGGATAGGGTCACCACCAATACCTACACAAGTAGATTGGCCAAAACCAGCATCAGTAGTTTGTTTTACGGCTTCGTACGTTAATGTACCAGAACGTGAAACAATACCAACTTTACCTGGTAAGTGAATGTGACCTGGCATGATACCAATCTTAGTCTCGCCTGGTGTGATAACACCTGGACAGTTAGGACCAATCATGCGAACGCCAGTTTGCTCAAGCTTAACTTTAACGTCAACCATATCTAAAGTTGGGATACCTTCAGTGATAGTTACGATAAGTTCGATGCCAGCATCGATAGCTTCTAAAATAGCATCTTTACAAAACGGTGCAGGAACGTAGATAACTGTAGCTGTTGCGCCAGTTGCTTCTACTGCATCACGTACTGTGTTGAATACTGGAAGGCCTAAATGCGTTTGACCGCCTTTACCTGGGCTTACGCCACCAACCATTTGTGTACCGTACTCAAGCGCTTGTTCTGAATGGAAAGTACCTTGACCACCAGTGAAACCTTGACAGATTACTTTAGTATCTTTGTTAATTAATACAGACATTATTTGCTCTCCGCAGCGGCAACAACTTTAAGTGCTGCGTCAGTTAATGATTCAGCAGCAATGATGTTAACATCAGAAGCAGCTAATACAGCGCGACCAGCTTCAGCGTTAGTACCTTCTAAACGTACTACAACTGGTACTTGAACGCCTACTTCTTTAACAGCAGCGATAATACCTTCAGCGATCATGTCACAACGTACGATACCACCAAAAATGTTAACTAAAACAGCTGATACGTTATCATCGCTAAGGATGATTTTGAATGCTTCAGCAACACGTTCTTTAGTTGCTCCGCCGCCAACATCTAGGAAGTTAGCAGGCTTGCCGCCGTGTAAGTTAACGATATCCATAGTACCCATTGCTAGGCCTGCACCGTTAACCATACAACCAACGTTTCCATCTAATGCTACGTAGTTTAATTCGTAACGTGCCGCATGAGCTTCACGTTCATCTTCTTGAGATGGATCGTGCATTTCACGGATTTTAGGTTGACGGTATAAAGCGTTACCATCAATACCAATTTTGCCGTCTAAACAGTGAAGATTACCTTCGTCAGTGATAACTAACGGGTTGATTTCTAATAATGCGAAATCGAAATCTTCAAACATTTTAGCAAGACCTAAGAAGATCTTAACAAATTGCTTCATTTGTACTGGGTTTAAACCTAGTTTAAAACCTAGTTCACGAGCTTGGTAAGGTTGAGCGCCAACTAATGGATCAATTTCAGCTTGGTGAATTAACTCTGGAGTTTCTTCAGCAATCTTTTCAATATCAACACCGCCTTCAGTAGATGCCATAAATACTACTTTACGAGAACCACGGTCAACAACTGCACCTAGGTATAATTCGTTAGCAATATCTGTACAGCTTTCAACTAAAATTTTAGCTACTGGCTGACCATTTGCATCTGTTTGGTAAGTAACTAAGTTTTTACCTAACCAGTTTTCAGCGAAATCTTTGATTTCTTGTTTAGTTTTAACTAGCTTTACACCACCAGCTTTACCACGTCCACCAGCGTGAACCTGAGTTTTAACAACCCACATATCGCCGCCGATCTTGTCAGCAGCTTCAGCAGCTTCTTGAGCGGTATCGCAAGCGAAACCTTCAGAAACTGGTAATCCATATTCAGCGAATAATTGTTTCGCTTGATACTCATGCAAATTCATGGTGTTTTTCCATTTATCTGTAGATGAAGATGACAATAATTAGAAAATCTAATGATTATCATCGAAAAAAGTCGATCGATTATAGTATAAAAGCTCTAAGGAACATAGTCCTTAGAGCCTAATACTATAGTCTAAATCAAACTAAAGTTTTTAATTGATAAAGCCTACTAAATGATAACTATATGTTTAGTAGTAAGCGTGTTGGATCTTCTAACAATTCTTTAATTGTTACTAAGAAACCAACAGATTCTTTACCATCAATTAAACGATGGTCATAAGAAAGTGCTAAGTACATCATAGGTAAAATTTCAACTTTTCCGTCAACAGCCATTGGGCGGTCTTGGATTTTATGCATGCCTAAAATTGCCGCTTGTGGCAAGTTAAGGATAGGTGTTGAAATTAAAGAACCAAAAACGCCGCCGTTAGTGATAGTAAAGTTACCACCTTGCATTTCGTCCATGGTTAATTTGCCATCACGACCTTTTATCGCTAAGCCACGAATACCGTTTTCAATGCCCGCCATGCTTAATTGATCAGCGTCACGTAGTACTGGAGTAACTAAACCACGAGGTGTAGATACGGCAATAGAAACGTCAAAGAAGTTATGATAAACAATATCGTCGCCGTCAATTGATGCATTAACTGCTGGGTAGCGTTTAAGCGCTTCAGTTACCGCTTTCACGTAGAAAGACATAAAACCTAAACGGGTATCATGTGTTTTCTCAAAAACGTCTTTGTATTGCTTACGAAGATCCATAATTGGCTTCATGTTAACTTCGTTAAAAGTTGTTAGCATTGCCGTTGAGTTTTTAGCTTCAAGCAAACGTGTTGCGATAGTTTTGCGTAAGCGTGTCATCGGTACGCGTTTTTGTGTGCGCTCGCCTAATGCTGCAGAAGCTTGTGCTGCTGGCGCTGGTGCTGCTGCTTTTGCTGGTGCTGCTTTTGGCTTGTTAGCTGCAGCTTCAACATCTTCTTTAGAAATACGGCCGCCTTTACCAGTACCAACAACATCATTAGCTGTTAAGCCTTTTTCTGTCATTAAGCGACGTACTGAAGGGCTAGCTAATTCATCTGAGCTAATCGCTTCTTCAGCTGATGCTGCAGGCGCTGCACTTGCTGTTGCACCGGCGTTAAGTTCACCAATTTTTTGTGCGCCAAGTACAGTATCGCCTTCAACATGAATGATTTTACCGATAACGCCGTTTTCTTGCGCTACTACTTCTAAAACCACTTTGTCTGTTTCAATATCAACTAAGTTTTGGTCAACTGATACCGAATCACCTTCAGCAACATGCCATGTAGCAACGGTTGCATCAGCAACTGACTCTGGTAATACAGGTACTTCGATATCAATTACTTTAGCTGACGAAGTTGCCGCCGCAGGTGCTGCTGCACTTGCAGGAGCAGCAGTTGCAGCCGTATCGCCTTCACTACTACCTTCGGATAGGATAGCAATAACTTGCTCGCCTAAAACCGTAGCACCTTCAGCTTCAGAAATGCTAGTAATAACACCATCTGATGTGGCCGGTACTTCAAGTACCACTTTGTCAGTTTCGATGTCAACGAGTACTTGATCACGAGAAACTTTGTCACCAACTTGTACATGCCAAGTCGCTACCGTTGCATCTGCAACTGATTCAGGTAAAACGGGAACCTTAATTTCGGTTGTCATTTATAATATTCCTTACACACTCTTAATTAATCTCTTTATAAAAAAGAGGGTCTATTCTACATTAAGCGCGTCATGAACTAGCGCTTGTTGCTCTTTAACATGAACTGACATATAACCTACAGCCGGAGCTGCAGAAGCCTTACGACCTGCATATGACAAATAAGTACCCGCTGGAATAGCCGCTCTAAAGTGATGCTGTGAACAGTACCATGCACCTTGATTTTGCGGTTCTTCCTGACACCAGACGAATTGCTTCACGTGGCTGTATTTTTCAATCTCAGCTTTGAGCTCTTCTTCTGGGAATGGGTATAGTTGTTCGATACGAATGATAACAACATTAGTTTGTTCATTCTTACGACGTTGCTCAAGTAATTCGTAGTAAACTTTACCACTACAAAATACTACACGTTCAACACCGCTAGGTTCGATATCATCAACTTCACCAATAACATTATGGAAAACACCTGTCGACATTTCTTCAAGTGAAGAAACCGCTAACGGGTGACGTAATAATGATTTAGGTGACATCACTACTAATGGACGACGCATAGGACGAACCACTTGGCGACGCAACATATTAAATACTTGCGCAGGTGTTGATGGTACACAAACTTGCATATTGTAATCAGCACAAAGCTGCAAAAAGCGCTCTAAACGTGCAGATGAATGCTCTGGACCTTGACCTTCATAGCCATGTGGTAACAACATAGTCAAACCACATAGGCGGCCCCACTTTTGTTCACCAGAGCTTATGAATTGGTCAAATACCACTTGTGCACAGTTAGCAAAATCGCCAAATTGCGCTTCCCAAATAGTTAAACCTGCAGGCTCAGCTGTGGTATAACCATATTCGAAGGCAAGTACAGATACTTCTGAAAGTACTGAGTCATGCACATCAAATGGACCTTGGTCTTTACTAATATTTTGTAATGGCAAGTAACGAGAGCCATCTTCTTGTCCGTGCAATACGGCATGACGATGGAAGAAAGTACCACGACCGGCATCTTGACCTGTAAGGCGTACACGCTTACCTAAATCTACAATTGATGCATAAGCAATATTTTCCGCCATACCCCAATCAAGTAGCTTTTCACCGCTCGCCATTTTCGCGCGGTCGTCGTAAATTTTCTTCACGCGATTATGCACAGTATGGTCAGCTGGAATTGTAGCAACTTTAGCCGCAAGCTCTTTTAGCTTATCAATCGAGATTTCTTTATCGTAATCGTCATCCCATTCATGGCCTAAGTATGGTGTCCAATCAACAGAGTGCTCTGTCATTGGGCGCCATTGCTCTACTGTACATTGACCTTCATCAAGTAATTTACGGTAGTAAGCAGTTAGCTCGTCAGTCTTCTCTTTATTAAGAGAGCCTTCAGCATTAAGCTTATCAGCATAAAGCTGGCGAGGAGTAGGATGCTTTTTAACTTTTTTGTACATAACTGGCTGGGTAGCGCTTGGCTCATCAGCTTCGTTATGTCCGTGACGTCGGTAACAAACCAGGTCTATAACCACATCACGTTTAAATTCATTACGGTAATCTAGGGCAATTTGCGTTGCTAAAATCACAGCTTCTGGGTCGTCACCATTAACATGAAGAATTGGCGCAGAAACCATTTTAGCGATTTCAGTACAGTATTCACCACTGCGTGTATCTTGAGGGTTAGACGTTGTAAAACCGACTTGGTTATTAACCACAATACGGATAGTACCGCCAACTTTAAATGCCCGTGCTTGCGACATATTAAAAGTTTCTTGCACAACACCTTGACCGGCAATCGCAGAATCACCATGAATAGTAATAGGTAATACTAAATCACCTTCATTACAATCACGACGGTCTAAACGTGCACGCACAGACCCGATAACAACAGGATTAACAATCTCTAAATGCGATGGGTTAAATGCTAATGCTAAATGAACATTGCCGCCAGGGGTTACAAAATCAGATGAGTAACCTTGGTGATACTTAACATCGCCAGAAGACAGTATTTCATCATGCTTGCCGCCGAACTCATCAAATAGCTTTGATGGGTTCTTACCCATTACGTTAACCAACACATTGAGACGACCACGATGAGCCATACCCATAACCACTTCTTTAGCGCCTTGTGTACCGGCACGCGTGATTAATTGCTTTAACATAGGGACTAAGGCATCACCGCCTTCAAGAGAGAAGCGTTTTGCACCAGGGAATTTAGCCCCTAGATACTTTTCAAGACCATCAGCCGCAACTAAGTCCTTAAAAATTTCTTCTTTCTCTTCAACGCTAAGCACTGCTTGTGACTGCACCGACTCAAGACGTTGTTGTAACCAACGCTTTTCATCAGTTGACGTAATATGCATATATTCTGCGCCAATAGAACCACAGTAAGTGGTTTTAAGCGCTTTATATAATTCACCAAGTTTCATAGTATCTTGGCCGATAGCCAAAGAACCTATTTTAAATTCACGATCGAAGTCATTTTCCGATAGTTCATGGTGAGATAATTGCAGGTCACGTACTTTATCACGTTGCCATAACCCTAATGGGTCAAGGTTAGCATTTTGATGTCCGCGAAAACGAAAGGCATTAATAAGTTGTAAAACTTTAACTTGTTTTGCGTCAGAGCCGCCTGAAACAACCACGGTTTTTTGTGTTTGTTGGGCTAATTCTTTAAATTCGTCACGGATTTCAGAATGCCGATATTCAACGTCAGCACCTTCAATTTTAGGAAGTTGTTGGAAAATATCGCGCCACTCTGTAGAAACAGATTGCGAGTTATCCAGATAAGATTCGTATAATTCTTCAATATAAGCAGCGTTTGCACCACTTAAATGGGAAGACTCTATCCAAGCCTTCATAGCACCTTCGGGCATTGCCTGTTCCTTTATGGGATAAAAGCAATAAAACAAATTGTTTAACGAAAAAAGCAGAGTACAACAAGGTTATACTCTGCCGTTTAAATTAAACCGCTCTTGTCAGCAACATTGACTTAATATGGCCAATGGCTTTTGTTGGGTTCAACCCTTTCGGACAAACATCAACACAGTTCATGATACCGTGACAGCGAAATACGCTGTAGGCATCTTGTAAATCATCTAAACGCTCTTCTGTTGCTGTATCACGGCTATCAATAAGAAAACGATAAGCATGTAATAAGCCTGCTGGACCGATAAATTTATCAGGGTTCCACCAGAAAGAAGGACAAGATGTTGAACAACATGCACATAAAATACATTCATAAAGACCGTCTAACTTCTCACGTTCTTCAATTGATTGTAAATGTTCACGCGCTGGTTGTTCTTTACCATCATTAATTAGGTAAGGTCTGATTTTTTCATATTGATTATAGAACTGAGTCATATCAATAATTAAATCGCGCACTACCGGTAAACCAGGTAATGGACGTAACACAATTTTATTTGCAGGAATTGCAGATAAAGGCGTGATACAAGCCAAACCATTTTTACCATTCATGTTCAAACCGTCAGAGCCACAAACACCTTCACGACATGAACGACGGAATGATAAGCTTGAGTCTTGCTCTTTCAGCAAAATTAGCGCATCTAGTACCATCATGTCTGAGCCTTCTGGAACTTCCAGCTCATATTCTTTCATGTAAGGTTTGTTATCAACATCAGGGTTGTAACGGTAAATAGAAAAAATTTGTTTCATTACAACGCTCCTAGTAAGTTCTTGCTTTCGGTGGGAAAGCTTCACGGTGAACAGGTGCCATGTTAACAGTACGCTTGCTCATTTCTTCGTTATCTGGTGTGTAGATTGAATGACATAACCAGTTTTCATCATCACGTTCCGTGAAATCTTGACGGGCATGAGCACCACGAGATTCAGTACGGAAGTTAGCTGCTTTTGCAGAACAGAAAGCTGTTTCCATCAAGTTATCTAATTCTAAACACTCGATACGTTGTGTATTGAACTCACTAGACTTATCATCTAAGTGGGCATGTTGTAAGCGTTCACGTATTTCCGTTAACTCTTTCATGCCTTGTGCCATTGCTTCACCTTCACGGAATACCGAGAAGTTAAGTTGCATACACTGTTGCAAATCTTTACGTATTTGCGTTGGACATTCACCTTTAGACGATGTTTCCCAGCGGTTAGTACGTGCTAAAGAAGCTTCTAAATCAGACTCAGATGCATCTTTACCGTTTTGAGTTTCATTTAGGTAGGTACCTAAGAAGTTACCTGCTGCGCGGCCAAATACTACTAAATCAAGTAATGAGTTACCACCTAAGCGGTTTGCACCATGTACTGATACACAAGCAATTTCACCAACAGCGAATAAACCATCAACGATTGTTTCAGTACCGTCTGCGGCAACATTAAGTGCTTGACCATTAACGTTACAAGGTACACCACCCATTTGGTAGTGACACGTTGGAATAACTGGAATTGGCTCTTCTGCTGGATGAACATGAGCAAATGTTTCAGATAAGTCACAAACACCTGGTAAACGTTTCATCAACGTTTCACGACCTAAGTGATCAAGTTTAAGCTTGATATGTGGTCCGTATTGAGGATGGTCACAACCACGACCTTCACGGATCTCTGTCATCATTGAACGAGCAACAACGTCACGACCTGCTAAATCTTTAGCATTTGGTGCATAACGTTCCATGAAACGTTCGCCGTCTTTATTTAATAAGTAACCACCTTCACCACGACAACCTTCGGTCACTAGTACACCAGCGCCTGCGATGCCTGTCGGATGGAACTGCCACATTTCCATGTCTTGCATTTGAATGCCAGCACGAAGTGACATACCAACACCGTCACCAGTATTGATGTGAGCATTAGTAGTGGATGCGAAGATACGACCAGCACCACCAGTAGCAAGCACGGTAGCACGGGCTTTAAAGTAAACAACTTCGCCAGTTTCGATACAAATAGCAGTACAACCTACTACGCCGCCGTCGCTGTTTTTAACTAAATCTAAGGCATACCATTCTGAATAAACGTTAGTTTTGTTTTTAACATTTTGCTGATATAAACAGTGCAATAATGCATGACCTGTACGGTCAGCTGCAGCTGCGGTACGAGCTGCTTGCTCGCCACCAAAATTCTTAGATTGACCACCAAATGGACGTTGGTAAATTTTACCTTCTTCCGTGCGAGAAAAAGGTAAGCCCATTTTCTCAAGTTCGATAATTGATTCAGGACCTGTTTTACACATATATTCGATTGCGTCTTGGTCACCAATATAATCAGAGCCTTTAACGGTATCGTACATGTGTTGTTCCCAGTGATCTTCATGGGCATTACCCAAGGCGACAGTGATACCACCTTGTGCAGAAACCGTATGAGAACGAGTAGGGAATACTTTTGAAATCAAAGCACAAGATTTGCCAGATTCAGAGATTGCTAGGGCAGCACGCATGCCTGCACCACCGGCGCCAATTACAATGGCGTCGAATTCACGAATAGGAACGCTCACTTACACACCCCACACTGTTAGTAGGCCTGCTGCGAAATACACTAGCAGCAAAACCGAAAAGAAAAATTGTAAACCACCGCGTAAAAACGCTGGCTTAATGTAATCAGAAAGTACTTGCCATACACCAATCCATGCGTGAATTAATAACGCGATAATGGCTAAGATGGTAAATATTTTTGTGCTGATACAACCAAAAAACCCTTGCCAAACTTCAAATGTTACATCCGAAGTTGTAACAAAAAAGCCAACAAGAAAAAAGGTATACAGTGCTAAAATAATGGCACTGGCACGAAGAAGAATAAAATCATGTACGCCACTACGGCCTACTGTTGCTGCGTTGTTTACCATAATCGAACTCCTACTACTACAGTAAGCACCAACCAAAGTGCGATAATAAGTTTTGCCGTAGCATTACCCGAAGCAAGTTCTTCAAAGTGACCTAAATCCATAAACAGGTGACGAATACCGCCAAGTAAATGATAGATAAGCGCAGAAAGCGAACCAAGGATAATTATTTTGAAGAATACACCGCTAAGTAGGGATTCTACTTGGGCGAAACCTTCAGCAGAAGATAGAGATAAAGAAAGCGTCCACAATAAAATACCGATAGCGAATACCATGATCACACCAGATACGCGGTGTAATATAGATGCATTTGCTGCTGCATGCATTTTGATTGTTGACAAATCTAGGTTTACAGGACGTTGTTTTTTCACGATTGTTGCCTAAGGAGCTCTTAGAGCCTTCAACTTATTGTAACGTTATCTAAATGCATTATTATGCTAGATAACCCCCCTCCGATTTGAATTATATTTTTACACTTTACATACGAATGCAAAAACAGAATTCAGATCAGCTTGATTATATAGATGAAAATCATTAATTACAATTTTCTTCACCGACAAGTTTTAGCCTATATTCAAGGCTTTCGACTAATTATCAACCATACTCGACAAAAATCATTCCATACATTTGACTTTAGTCTAAGGGTTTAACAAACGAATTGACTTATGGGGGGTGATCTGAAGTAGAATAGTCACAGTTTAATATTCACAAAAATTGACTAAACATTTGGTTTTGACAATTTCAAGATAAATAAATTTTAATGGGGATGAAACATATGGCTGACTCAAAAGCCTCTCTTAGTATCGACGGTAATGTAGTTGCAGACTTGCCAATTCTTAAAGGTAGCGCCGGTAACGATGTAATAGATATACGTACACTAGGTGGTGCAGGCTACTTCACATATGACCCGGGTTTTTTAGCAACAGCCTCATGTGAATCTGAAATTACCTTTATTGACGGTGACAAAGGTGTGCTACAGCATCGTGGTTACCCAATTGACAGCCTTGCTAAGCAAGCTGATTACTTAGAAGTTTGTTATATTTTACTAAATGGTAGTGCGCCAACTAAAGCGCAATACGATGAATTTACTAAAATTATCACTAACCATACGATGGTTCATGAAAAGTTAGTACATTTTTTCCATGGCTTCTTGCCTGATGCACATCCGATGGCCATGTTATGTGGTGTTGTTGGTGCTTTATCTTCGTTTTACCACAGCGACTTAGATATTAACGAGCCCGATCAACGTATGCGAAGTGCGCATCGTTTAATCGCTAAAATGCCAACTATCGCAGCAATGGCATACAAGTACAGCATCGGCCAACCATTCGTTTACCCACGCAATGACCTAAGCTATGCAGAAAACTTCTTACACATGTTATTCTCAGTACCAGCAGAAGAATACGTAGTTAGCCCAACTGTTGCTCGTGCAATGGACCGTATCTTTACTTTACATGCTGACCACGAACAAAACGCTTCAACGTCAACAGTACGTTTAGCAGGTTCTTCTGGTGCTAACCCATACGCATGTATTGCGGCGGGTGTTGCTTCACTTTGGGGCCCTGCTCATGGCGGCGCTAACGAAGCTTGTTTAACCATGCTTGAAGAGATTGGTTCTTTAGACCGCGTTGATGAATTTGTTGCTAAAGCAAAAGATAAATCAGACCCTTTCCGTCTTATGGGCTTTGGTCATCGTGTTTACAAAAACTTCGATCCTCGTGCCACCGTAATGCGTGAAACTTGTCATGAAGTGTTAAGTGAATTGGGTATTAAAGATCCACTACTTGACGTAGCAATGGCGTTAGAAAAAGTAGCGTTGGAAGACCCTTATTTCATCGAGAAAAAACTTTACCCTAACGTAGATTTTTACTCAGGTATTATCCTAAAAGCCATTGGTATTCCTACCAATATGTTTACCGTAATCTTCGCCATGTCTCGTACTGTTGGTTGGATTGCTCATTGGGACGAAATGCTAGGTCAACCAGGGCAAAAAATTGGTCGTCCTCGCCAAAAATACACTGGTGAAATTGATCGTGAATTTGTACCACTAAGTGACAGATAGTTTTTGTTTTACTTAAAGCTATAATTAAGGGCAGTCTATTGGCTGCCTTTTTCTTATCTAGTGCTTTTATAAACAAATAAAATTCTGTACATTTCAGTTATAAACACTATATCCTTGTAATAATTTTATCATTTTAGTGGCGTTTCATCAGTGCTTGACCCTATTTTAATTGTTGATGAGAGTCGACTTGTTCGAGAAGCAATTGCAAAAATCTTGCTCTCTTGTGGGGTAAATAAATCAGCTATTGCTTGTATAGAAAATATGGACGATGCATTTGAGTTTGCGCAATTCTCACCAATTAGCTTATTAATATGCTCTGATAGTTATAGCGATAGAAATCCTAGAGATTTTCGCGAACAATTAGTTGGTATATTGACAACAAAAGCTTTACCACTACTCATTTTGTCCCAGCGAACATTAGATGAATCAAAAGTACCAGCAACACCTTCATTCAAAGTAGTGCAAAACAATAGTATTAGCTTATATAAACCTTTTAAGCGACAGCATGTCATCAGTGCACTTTTTGCTCTTACCCAGTATGATAAATTCACACCTATAGTAAGTAATACTACTCCAGAAAAAATCATAATTAATGAAGCTAAAATAACGAAACCTAGCATCTTAGTTGTTGACGACGAAAGTAGTAACATAGATGTTGCGGCGGGTAATTTACGTCAATATTATCAGGTAATTGCAGCAAAATCTGGCGAGCATGCCTTAAAAATAATCAACAACGGTAAACAGAAAATAGAATTAGTGTTACTTGATATTATGATGCCTGAGATGGATGGTTATCAAGTGTGCTCGATGCTTAAAAAGAATCCAAAAACCACCAATATTCCAATCATATTCCTCAGCGCAAAGTCTGAAGTTGCTGATATGAAATATGGCTTCGAATTAGGCGCAGTTGATTATATTACCAAGCCGCTCAACGGTGATTTACTAAGGGCTCGTGTCGCCACACATATGCGCTTACAACAGCAAAATACCGCATTAGCCGAGCAGGTAATGATGCTACAAGAAAATGCCAAGTTACAAGAAGATATTGAGAAAATCACTCAGCATGATTTAAAAGGTCCACTCAATAACATTTTGTTTGAGACTTATCGTTTAACAGATAAGGCTGCAGCAAACTCAATTAATAAAGCCGTTAATAACGTAGTTGATATGATTAATAACTCTCTCAATCTCTACAAAATAGAGCAAGATATTTATCAGTTAACACCGCAGCGTATAAACCTCAACCAAATGATAAATGACGCTATTAATGCCGTTTCACGTGTATCAAAAGAAAAGTCTTTAAATATTACCTTAACTGGATTTGAGCAAACACAATATATCTATGCTGAGCCACTACTTTGTTTATCTATTTTTAACAATCTGATTAAGAATGCTGTTGAAGCATCTCAGAATAGTGATTCAATAATGCTTTCTTTAGCATACGAAAAGGGTTATGTAACTTTTCAAGTAATTAACAACGGCGTTATTCCTAAAGCACTACGTGCAACCTTATTTAACAAATACACTAGCTCAAACCATCAAACAGGCACAGGCTTAGGTACCTATTCAGCGAAGCTAATGACAGAGGTTCAACACGGTGAAATTTACTTTGATATCATCAATGAACAACAAACACTATTTGTGGTAAAACTGCCCTCCGCCTAACTTTTACGATCAGTTAGGCATATTTCTGTCGATAATCTTTTGGTGTTACGCCAGTAAAGCGTTTAAACAGCAGTCGAAAGCTGCTGATGTCTTCATAGCCTATCGACCAAATAATTTGATTAATTGGTTCAGTAGTTTTTTCTAAACGCATTTTTGCATGTTCAACTCTTATTCGTTGTAAGTAGCTCAGCGGTGTTTCTTGGGTTGCTTGTTTAAAGCGCCTTTTAAACGTTCGTGCACCTAAACCGACAAGTTCAGCAAGCTCATCTATAAGTATCTCATTGCTAAAATGAGATTCAATCCACTCTTGCGCCTTTAAAACCGGTTGGTCATCATGAGATTTTTGTGCTTGAAATGTTACATAGGGTGATTGTTTTTGTCTAACGGGATCAAAAACCATTAATTTCGCACAATCAGAAGCGATATCTTTGCCGGCATACTTATCAATTAAGTACAATGCCAAATCGATATAAGACATTGAGCCACCTGAACAAATTACATCATCATTGTCGATTAACATTTGATCACAATCCAAACGAATAGACGGAAATAATCGTTTAAATAAATCAGCACTACGCCAATGTGTTGTTGCGATTTTACCCTTTAATAAACCACAAGAAGCGAGTATAAAACTGCCAGTGCAATAACTGGCAATAATTGTTCCTTGCTGATGGCATTGAGTAAGCCATTGTTTAACTTTAGGTAAATTATCAACAAGCACATCATCAGCACAGCAATCAATAACCGCACGCACTGAAGAAGATACAATGATAATATCAGGCTTTTCAACCGCAGAAATATCAACGGTGGGCTTAATTTTTATACCGTTATAGCCATGTACAGGGTGGTTATCTATTGTGACAATTTGACAAGATATTTCGCTGTCTGTATCGGTAGTATAGCGCTGTTGATGACAATAACTTGCCGCATAAAAGACATCAATCAAACCATAAACAGCAGAAACGACACATTGATCAGAGGCTAAAACGGCTACTTTCATTTTTATTTACCTAGTGAATTTGACATTATTGCCAGTAAAAATGTCAAATATGCCACCTCTAATTCAGTACTACAAGTACTAAAATAAGCTTTCTATCAATAGATGCGAATTTAATAAGGACTTTATCTATGAAAACTTTGATCAGATCGATAAAAATATTACATTTTATACTGCTTTTTCTCTCATTGTTCACGCTTTCGCTGCTGCCATTATTGATAAATGCAGAAATAATCACCAACTTGGTCCATTTGCCTGTCGGATTTGTACTGTTGGGTATCATAAGTTTTAATATCGAAAATAAACTAAATAAATACCAAGCAACAATAAATAGCCATCAACAATTATTTGATAAAAAGAAATGCAAAATTTATCGTGGTATTTGCTGCTGGCACTCTTAATGTTTTCTTCTTGAGACTGCTATAATACGCGAGCATTTTTAGTTAATGGTTTTTAAAGTTATGTCTGATTATCAATTAAGGTTTGGCGGTATATCCCGTTTATACGGTAACAATGGTGCTGAAGCGCTTAAGCAAAGTCACTTTTGTGTTATCGGTATTGGCGGGGTTGGTTCTTGGGTTGCAGAGGCGTTTGCCAGAAATGGCGTAGGCGAAATAACCCTTATTGATTTAGATGACTTATGTATCACTAATATCAATCGTCAAATACATGCACTTTCTGACACCGTTGGCCAAAGTAAGGTCGATGTTATGGCTCAGAGAATAAAACAGATAAATCCTGAATGTCAGGTTAATATTGTCGAAGATTTCGTGACATTAGAAAATATTCGCGAGCTATTAAGCAATTCCATCGACTATGTTATCGACGCCATTGACTCAGTGAATGTAAAAAGTGCGATTATTGCTCATTGTAAACGCAATAAATTACCAATAATCACCATTGGTGGCGCAGGTGGTCAAGTTGACCCAAGTAAAATAGCCATTGCCGATTTAAGCCAAACTTTTCAAGACCCATTACTTGCAAAAGTACGTAATCAATTACGCCGTGAATATAATTTTTCTCGTAATGTAAAACGAAAGTTTTCAATAGACGCAATTTTCTCTAGTGAGCAATTACGTTACCCCGACAATGAAGGTAATGTTTGTCATGCAAAACAATCAAATGATGGAGCAATGCGACTTGATTGCAGTGGTGGCTTTGGTGCAGCTACCCATGTTACTGCCTGTTTTGCATTTTTCGCGGTTGGAAAAGCAATCGATAAGTTTTTAAAGCGAGCATTAGCAAAAAACAGTGTAGTTAAGTAATTGTTATTTAACCTGTCTGAATTGGTTCAAGCCACTATCTGATAGATTTTATCAACAATAGCTCTAAGTCCATTGCCTCGAGATGGACTTAAATGCTGCAATAAACCAATTTCATCAAAATAAGCTTGCATGTTAAATACTGAGATTTGCTCGCGGTTTTTATTATTAACTGCCGCTAATACAATCGTAAGTAAACCACGAATAACCTTAGCATCACTATCACCTGAGAATAAATAAGTACCCGATGCTTGTTTTTGATAACTAAGCCACGCCTTGCTTTCACAGCCTGAAATTAATGATTGCTCATTTTTACGCTCTGCAGCTAAGGTACTTTTCTTTTTCCCTAACAACATAATTTCACGATGTTTACTATCCCAGCTTTTAGCTTTTGCAAACAAAGCTAAAACATCTTCAATAGTCAACTCATTCGCTATATCACTGGCCTTGATTTGCTCAAAAGCTAAGTCCTTTGCTGCTTCTAAGTTACCATTTAATACGACATCCCCCATAACAGTTGTATTGTTATCTGAATTCAAGCCGCTAATTTTCTTAAGTGCTAACACTGCTTGATCAATTTCTTCAATCGTATTGTACGCTGCTAAAGACAAACGAATACAACCTTCAAGGTTTAAATACTGCATCAGAGGCATTGCACAGTGATGTCCAGCTCGCACAGCAATACCATGGCTATCAAGCTCTGCAGCTACGTCATGATTATGCTGTCCTGTCATAGTAAATGAAAACACAGGTATATCGGGCTGCCCATCAACAACAAAACTTAGTCCTGGCACTTGTGACAACTGCTCAAAGCAATATTGCGCTAAGCTTTTTTCATACTGAGCTAGCTTCTCTAACTGCTGAGTTTTAATAAAGTCTAACATTGCGCCAAAAGCAACAATACCAGCGATATTTGGCGTTCCTGCTTCAAATTTATGCGGTAAATCATTAAAGGTGCTCTGCTCAAAGCTAACTGACTTGATCATCTCTCCGCCAGCCTGATATGGCGGCATTCCCTCTAATACTTCACGTTTGCCATAGAGTACACCAACACCTGTTGGACCATACATTTTATGGGCAGAGAATACATAAAAGTCACAACCTAATGCTTGAACGTCCACAGGTAAATGAGCAATAGCTTGGGCACCATCAATCAATGTTAATGCTCGATATTGCTTTGCAACATTAATAACATCAACAATTGGATTAATGCGCCCGAGTACATTAGAGATATGAGCACAACAAACAATGCGGGTCTTATCTCCTATTGTTTCCTCTAATCTCGTTGTATCTATTCTACCTTCACTGGTTAATTGCAGAACTTTAATCTTTGCGCCAGTTTGTTCAGCTACAATTTGCCAAGGTACGATGTTAGCGTGGTGTTCACTGTAACTTAATACAATTTCATCATTGGGCTGTAAGTTTTTCCTACCCCACGACTGTGCAACTAAATTAATGCTTTCTGTACTACCTTTTGTCCAAATCAGTTCTTTATCATACTTGGCATTGATAAATACTTTTAGGCGCTGACGGCTTTCTTCATAAGCAGCTGTCGCTCTTGAGCTCAAAGCATGCGAAGCACGATGAACATTAGCATTACTAGTTTGATAGTATCGCTGGTAACAATCAATAACCGCTATTGGTTTTTGAGTACTGGCAGCATTATCAAAGTAAACCAGAGGCTTACCATTAATAGCTTGAGCTAATATTGGGAATTGCTGACGAAAGAGAGAAGGTGAGAAACTTGCCATACAATTTTCCATAAAAACGTAATACGGGTAACATGAAATTGTCATCATTATATATTAACTTCTGGTTTAAAATATTTTTATAACAATAAAATTTCTGTTAATTAGCAAAAGTTCTGTTCATAATCAGCGAAAATTAGAAAGTTGCGCTATAACTTAATATGAATAATACAAGGAGTCCCCTGTATGTCATTATTTTCATGGTTTATTCGTACCACAAGAGTAAAATCACCTAAAAATAATAAAGTATCATTAGAGCAAGAACTAACAATATTTAATAACAACACCATGTGGCCTGTTGCTAAAGTCAGAAAAAACACTGTTTTACGGCAACAAGAGTATATAAACTCTGTCAGGCATTTAAAAAATATTAAAGATAACAGTGCCTACGAAGAAAGTAGTCCTTCAGCACTTGAACAACACTAAAAGTCATAGCTAATGCAACTTAAGGTTGAGTTAATTTAGCTAATGGCTATTAAATTAATAACACTCATCCATCGCCTCGGCTCTTACACCTCTTCACAATCATAGAACCGTCGCTGTTTTTTACTGAAAAGTTATGGCTTTTAAGGCTTCTCTCGCTCGACTATATTCACCTTGCAGTGCCAAGTCTCGACTGATATTAAAGTGGTAACTTGGCATCAAGTATTGCTTAGGGGCTAGCGCCATAATATCAATATAAGTTTGTGGAAAGTTCAATTCAAAATACTCTAGTTGAGTACGATGAGCATAAGGTTTATATGCCTGTACTTTATTGTTTTTATCACAAGACCTTGCTGAAAAGACGCCAACTTCATGCTGAAACTTTAAGGGTGTAGTTAACTTCCAACCTTTACCGTGCTTTATTAAAATTGGTGTAGTGTCTTTAATTAAACTTGCCCACGGTAATTGCATCAATATGCGTTTTCTAATCTTATCTCTTTCACCGTAATAGCGTTCAGGTAGCGTCGCCAGGTTATAAGAGAATGAAGTTTGCTGGTTTCGTTGACACTTTTGATGCTGGCTAGGCAAAGGATATTCATCAACGAAGCCAAGAAAGTGTGAAAGTTCATGGGCCAGAACATCAGCATCGTCTTGTTGGTCAATATACATAATACCATTATCAACGTTGGCCCCTCCTTGCTCGACAATTAAACCAATATATCGACTTGAGATATCGGCTCGCGTAGCCCATACATTGGCTCGACAAGTAATTCTTTGCTTTATTTCAGTTTGGCAACTCAGCTCTTGGCTAGGAACATATTTAGGACTTTGTAAACAAACATACCTTGCTAACTTATGCTGGCGAAACTGCTCAGTTAAGTTTTTCCCGTGTTGTAGGCCTGCTAAATTAGTTGCAAAAAGTTGTACGCTAACATGACACTCTTGGTTGATATTGCTTTTAGCAGCAGAAAAGACAGAAAAATCGAGCAATAGTTGATAGAAATCCCTATTTTCTATGTTTGCCAACTTAGTTTTATTTTGTGAGATAAATTCAGTATCACCTAACTGAATAGCAAGTTTATACGATAAAACCAGTGCCCTATCATTATCTAAAATAGGCAATAATAAATTTCTGCTTTCAAGGTACTGTTTGGTTTTAAAATAGTGATTAGCTAATGTTAGCCTAGCTTCTTTGTGCTGCTGGCGAATAGCTTCCTTTAACCACAATTGCGCTGAAATTATATTGTTTTGTTGTAAGTAGTATTCAGCCACTTCAAAAGCAATGTCGGCATTTTGTTTTGCATACAATTTAGCTAAATGCAGCCATGCCCGACTATTTTCAGTCGTCAATAATTTGCTCAGCCGTTCATGAGGACGGGTAAAAAATTCTATTGAGTCTAAACGTGATAGTTGTTCAGAAGATATAATTGCTTGTGTAATTTTTTCTCGATGGCTATCGATGAAGAAAAATAAGCTTAGTAATATTATTATTACTAAGCTTATTAAAATACGGACCTTTGAAAACATTAAGGTTAGTCGATAAAATTAATCAAAAGGTTAAAGCGCTTTATTTTGTTGCATTGCTTGCCGCATAAGGTCTAATTCAAGTTTGGCATACCTGTGTTCAACAAATTCATAGACATTAGTGCTCAACGCCAATTTAAAAAAGTTAATCGCAGCATTTTTATCACCTTGCATCTGACTATATTTACCCAAGTAAAAGTAAGCTTCACATAAACGTTCAGTTAAGGCTTTATTTGAACTAACATTATCAGTTAAATGATTAATGAATGTCTCTTGATCAATTTTACCCGAATACAAAGCAATAATTTTTTTCGCCCAAACTTTCTCATCAATAAATTCTGCGTGTAGTGATAAATCTTGCTTGGCTTGTTGCTGATCAGCTTCTAAATCTGCTAAGTACTGCCACAGCACACGATAAGGGTCGTTCTGCTGATATTGTCTAAACACTTTAAAATCTTCAGATGCTAAGTTTGCCCGCCCACCATAATATAATGCAATTCCACGATTTAAATAAGCATATTCGTGATCAGGTGCTAATTCTATAGCTGAGTCAAAAGCATCATAAGCTTGATTAAATTCTTGTAGTTGCGTGAAGTGAATACCAATAAAATTGTAAGCATCAACCATATCAGGCTTTAAATTTATTGCTTGATTAAAGTCAAAGCGCGCTAAAGCGCGTAAACCAACTTTGTCATACTCTACGCCGCGTTGATAAAACAGCTCTGCACGTTGGCCATCGCTAATTTCAGCACGTTGTAAAACCTGTGTTAATCGCGCTAAAGCAATTTCGCTTTTGTAACTAATGGTATTTGGCTCAGCAATAACAAGCTGACCAATAACAGAGTTTTTTTCAGCCGATGTGCTAGCACAACCTTGAGAAAGTAATAAACCAGAAACCAACAATGCCTTAGTCAATGAAGCATTGGAAAGTGATGTTTTAGAGAATACTGCTTTGGAAAGTACAGTTTTTGAAAACTGTGTAGCAGAGAATAATTTTTTATAAAATAAGTGCACGAAAAACATAACCTTTAGTAAAGATGAACTATCTGAGTATATAAAAAAGGGAGCTAATAAGCTCCCTTTTTATCAACACAAAAACGTTATTAATTGTTACTTAATAACGTTGAGGTTATTTACCTTATGCATTACTCAGCAGCGTTAGCTTCTGGAGCAGGAGCAGCTGGCTTTTCAGCAGCTTCTTTCATGCTCAAACGTACACGGCCTTGACGGTCAACTTCAAGTACCTTAACAGTAACATCTTGACCTTCTGTTAATACATCGCTAACGGCGTTAACACGTTCTTCAGAGATTTGAGAAATATGAACTAAGCCATCTTTACCAGGTAAAACGTTAACAAATGCACCAAAGTCTACGATACGTACAACTTTACCCGTATAAATAGTACCTACTTCGATTTCTGCTGTAAGTGCAGTAATACGTGCAATTGCGTCTTTCGCTTGTTCGCCGTCAGTTGCCGCAATTTTAACTGTACCGTCATCTTCGATTTCAATCGTAGTGCCAGTTTCTTCAGTTAATTGACGAATTGTTGCACCGCCTTTACCAATAATGTCACGAATCTTATCTTGGCTAACTTTCATTGTATGAATACGAGGAGCAAATTCAGAGATATCATCACGATGTCCGCCAATTGCTTCATCCATTACACTTAAGATATGAGTACGTGCAGCTTTTGCTTGGTTTAAAGCAAGTTGCATGATTTCTTGTGTAATACCTTCAATTTTAATATCCATTTGAAGAGCAGTAATACCACCAGTTGTACCCGCTACTTTAAAGTCCATGTCACCTAAGTGATCTTCATCACCTAAAATGTCAGAAAGAACAACAAAGTCATCGCCTTCTTTAACTAGACCCATTGCGATACCGGCAACAGAAGCTTTAATTGGCACACCAGCATCCATTAGTGCTAATGAAGTACCACAAACAGAAGCCATTGAAGAAGAGCCGTTTGATTCTGTAATTTCAGAAACAACACGAACTGCATATGGGAATTCTTCAGCTGAAGGCATTACAGCTAACATGCCGCGTTTCGCTAAACGACCATGACCGATTTCACGACGCTTTGGAGAACCAACAAAACCTGTCTCACCAACACAGTATGGAGGGAAGTTGTAATGAAGCATAAATGCATCAGTTTTCTCACCCATAATAGTATCAAGACGTTGAGCGTCACGTTGCGTACCTAAAGTAGCAGTAACTAAAGCTTGAGTTTCACCACGAGTAAATACAGCAGAGCCATGAGTACGTGGTAATACGCCAGTCATTACGTCCAATGCGCGGATCATTTCAGGATCACGACCATCAATACGTGGTGAACCTTGCGTTATACGACCACGAACAACCGTTTTTTCTAAGTCATGGAATAAATCTTTTGCTTCTTGAACGTCAAGTTCAGCATTTTCAGCCAATAACGCTTCAACAACGCCATCACGAATTTCTTTAATTTTTTCGTAACGTACTGCTTTTTCGGTAATTTGGTAAGCTTCGTTTACTTGACCTTCAGAAAGTTCGGCAATTTTTGCTATTAAATCAGCGTTTTTAACTGGTGCAGTCCATTCCCATTTAGGATTGTTAACTTCTGCAGCCATTTCTTTAATTGCTGTAATAGCAGTTTGCATTTGCTCATGGCCGTACATAACAGCGCCAAGCATGACTTCTTCAGACAACACGTCAGCTTCTGATTCAACCATTAATACAGCAGAATCAGTACCTGAAACAACTAAGTCTAATTGCGACGACGCTAATTCAGATTGTAATGGGTTAAGAATATATTTGCCGTCAGTGTAACCAACGCGCGCTGCACCAACAGGACCACTAAAAGGCATACCTGAAATTGCTAATGCTGCAGAAGTACCTAATAAAGCGATGATATCAGGGGCAATTTCTGGGTTAGCAGAAACAACAGTGATAACCACTTGCACTTCGTTAGTGAAACCTTCTGGGAATAATGGACGAATTGGACGGTCAATTAGACGACAGATTAATGTTTCTTCTTCTGAAGGGCGACCTTCACGCTTAAAGAAACCACCTGGGATTTTACCGGCAGCGTAAGTACGCTCTTGGTAGTTAACTGTTAATGGGAAAAAATCTTGACCTGGTTTTGCTTCTTTCTTACCAACAACAGAGACTAATACAGAAGTATCGTCCATGCTTGCCATAACGGCACAAGTAGCTTGACGAGCAATAACGCCCGTTTCAAGAGTTACGGTATGTTGGCCGAACTCAAATGATTTAGTAACTGGTTTGAACATATTATTAGTTCCTTAAATATTTTTGATTTTAATCAATCTGTACAATTATTTATTCACTTAGTCAGTCATCTTAATATTTATTTAAAGATTAAGGTGTTAACCAAATTCACGCGTTCGCACACGCTAAGTAGAACAAAAAATTATACAGGCTGATTGATTAGTTTTTTGCAATTATAAATTTTGCACGCACATTATACTTAACGATTAGGTTTTTACTAGCGTCAAAGCACAAATGTTGATACTAAAATATATATATATCGAGTGCGGATGACATATAGCTCTGCTTTTAGCATTTTTTCTCTTGCGATAAACAATATTTACTTAGCGCCAGTTATTTTTTCTAAGCTTTGCATATATAAAAATAAACCTCGTAAAATCAAAAACAGCAGCCAACTAAATTCTGCTAGCATCGCTAATGCAAACAACCAATATAATTGCGAAGATGTTAGTGTGACAATTAATGTACAGCAAGAAAAAACATGAAGATAAAGCAACAAACGCCCATGTTTTTTAAGCAATAAATCATGCATGTGAGGTAGGTGAGCCATGGCAGAAAAATTACTTAAGCACAAATTTTGTAAATGGGTATAGGTTAAAAATGGCGTAATTTTTAATAGCATGGCCTCGATGATGCTTACTAGATAAAAATAGATAAAAATCGCACTTAGCACTAGCCCTTTGTTACCATCAAAGACTTTGATAAAAAAAGTGTCAGAGAAAAAATATAAACAAGTCAGTGCAATAAAACTACCTCCAGCTAACTGCCAAAACTGAATGCTTGTATCAGCGACCTTACGCTTTCTTTGCTTAAATAACTTGAGAAAACTCAGATTAAAAATGCTGTACATAGCAAGAATTACAGCAATAACCACCTGTCCGCCTGCGCTAATGGGCGTAAATACAAACAACAGCAATAACAATAATAATAGAGCCCAGGACATATATTTCGCCAACAGCTTAGGGAAGCTCGGCGTAACATGGAACATTGGAACTATTTGTAGGCTTACCGCTAGAACTAATACGCCAGCCCAGCCAAAGCCTCCGAGTAAAGCATGAATATCAGTAAAGTTTTTATCATTAATAAAACCTAAATCAATATAGGGTATTAAGGTTTTTTGTCCGAGAAAAAGTATGCCAAGTATCACAACAGCTACTAGCGACAACATAGCCAACCGCATCCCAATAATGGTGTGTCCTTGACTTAGCTTTTTAATCAATACATTAGTAACAGCATAAATATAAAGTGTGAAGCCTACGCCTAAAGACAACAATGCAATAACGTGTATTATGGTACTTGGGACAGTGAAGCTCCACGATAAAGCTAAAGTACCAATAACGTGTAAACTATGGGACACAGTGGCAACCATGCGAACATTGGCAACACCCACGCCACCAATAACTGGCAAAAATTGATATATTGCCCCCATCATCACCATAGAAATAAAACCTAGCGTGAACAAATGGGTGATCGCCAGCAGAGTTGGTTGCCAACGATTGAGCCAAACTTCTTCACCAGAAAACAATATTATAACGGCAGTAAAAATGAGAAAAATAGCAGCACTGATGAAATACCGAAAAGGCACGCTAATCGGCGGTAAAGCACTAAAAGATAAATTAGCGATATTCATAATTATGATAACTTTAGGTGATTGTTGGCAAAAAGATTGTTCGTATGTTTAGTGATGTCAACAAGCAAAAGTAAATTTTGCCACTAAGCACTTTGCTCTTAAATATTTGAAGCAATAAAATCAGAAAATGTTAACTGATCTTTTTCATTGGCGATATAGATAGCAAAACTTTCTTCTGCCAATCGCTTGCAGTGGTAAAGCCAACCAGTAGCAACTAACTGCTCATATAAAGGAAATGGTTCGCGGCGATGTACAACCTTCAACACAGCACCATTTGGCAATGTTGCAAGCGAGGACAAAATCACTTGCATTGGCTCTGGTGGTGCTAAAGCACTAACATTCACTTCAATAATATTCATTAAACTTTATTGCTAATCGCTTACAGGGCTTTGACAATGTTCAACAACACTGGCTAATAAAGCTTCTGGTGCTGGTACACGCTGTTGTGTCATTGGGTAAAGCATCATTTCTTCTTTCATATTATGCTGCTGCATAAGTACCATTAAGGTTTCAGAAGCGCCAATGTATCCGTCTTTATCATCCGCGCTAAGTGCTTGTAATAAATCAGCGACCAACGCACGCATTTGCTGATGCTCGCCACGCATTACTTGGGTTGGGCCTTGAGTAATACCGGTTGCTTGTTCAAACTCAGGAAATAAAATAGTTTCCTCCGCTTGAAAGTGTAACTCTAACTCTTGAGAGAATTGGCTAAAGGCTTGTTTAGCTAACGACCAGTTATTGTCTGCAACCGCGTTTTCTGCTGCAATAAAAAATTCATCGCACTCGCGATGTTTGGCGGTCATAAATTCAGGGATAGATGTCATAAAATTTTCCTCATCAAAAGTTGAGGATATCTTAGCTTGATTGATAAATTATTCTTTGACTTAGCGTAATAATAACGTTGACCATAGCTAAAATTGACCAGCTTTAATGCAGGTTGCAGTCAACTTAATTCGATTCGTCATTAACTTGCCAAGATTATTGAGCTGGATTTATCATTACCGACTTTGCAGATAGTATTGTTGAGATTTCAAAGGATGGTCAAAATTAAGACATAAAAAAAGGAGCGGTTAGGCTCCTTTTGAAGATCTTTGCTTTTTAAATAAAGCTTGTCTTAACGACGTAGACCTAATTTACCGATTAAAGACGTGTAACGTTCAACGTTTTTGCCTTTTAAGTAATCAAGTAATTTACGACGTTGGCTTACCATGCGTAATAAACCACGACGAGAGTGGTGATCATGGATGTGCTCTTTAAAGTGACCTTGTAAATGGTTGATTTGTGTAGTTAACAAAGCAACTTGTACTTCTGGAGAACCAGTATCACCTTCTTTTTGAGCATATTCTGCAACGATTGCAGCTTTTTCTACAGCATTTAAAGACATAATATTTACCTTTATTTTAGTGTTTTAAAAATCGCGTCGAGCCGAACACTAAATCAGCAGGACGTTCTAAAGAGCGCATATTCTAGCAATATACTCTGTAATTGCAACTAATATCCATCAGCAAAGCTTAAAAGCAAACGAGAGGTTAGCATCAGACTCTACGCAGGTAATACTACAATACGCTTAGGTGCAACTAAGCCATCATCATCAATGTGTCCGACACCAATAAATTCACCCGTTTCAACATCATCACCAATAAAGACTTGTACCAAGCCATCGCTAGGTGCGTTTGAACACTGAACGGGGTTACCATGACGTAAGAAGTTAGCCGACATATCATCAATAAATACGGCTGGAATACCATCACATGCAGTGGTCATTGGTAATAACAATGGATCTAAATATACCGACGGTGCAACTTCTTCTGCTTCTGCCTTTTCAAGTAGTGCTTCTAAGTCTGCAAGAGTTATCATACGATCTGTTGGATAATTACCAACCGCACTGCGGTGCAATTTGGCAACATGAGCGCCACAGCCCAATAACTCACCTAAATCATCAACAATAGTACGAATATAAGTACCTTTAGAGACATGAATATCTAAATCAACTTCATCACCTTCAAAGCGTAATAAATCTAGATTAAATACCGTAATATCACGAGACTCTCTTGGTACTTCAATACCTTCACGTGCGTATTTGTAAAGCGGTTGCCCTTGATACTTTAACGCTGAATACATAGAAGGAATTTGTTTTGTAGTACCTCGAAATGAATCTAGCGCTTTAGCTAATTGCTCATCAGAAACCTCAACCGGTTTTTCAGCAACCACTTCACCATCAATATCACTAGTCGTCGTGCGAACACCTAATTTAGCCGTTACTTGGTAAGTTTTATCGGTATCAAGTAAAAACTGTGAAAACTTTGTTCCTTCACCTAAACATATTGGCAACATTCCGGTCGCTAATGGATCAAGGGCTCCGGTATGTCCTGCTTTCTGCGCAAAGTAAATGCGTTTAACTTTTTGCAAAGCACTATTTGACGACATGTCATAAGGCTTATCAAGCAGCAGCACACCGTTAATCGCACGGCCTTTTCTTTTCTTCGCCATTGTTATTCACTCTCAGGGCTTTCGTCAGCTTCAACTTCGCCTGTTTCGCCTTCATGATTCTTAACGTCTTGTGCAACGGCTTTATCAACCAAGTTACCCATGCGTACACCCTCAACCATAGAGCTATCATAAATAAACCTAAGCTCCGGCATAATGCGCGCTTTAATACGTTTAGCTAACAATGTGCGTATGTAGCTTGATGCTTCGTTTAGTACTTCGATTGAATGATCAACATTTTGACCTTCCAGAGTAAAAAACGTTACAAAGATTTTAGCGTAAGCCAAGTCTCGAGTAATTTCTACTGCATTGACCGTTACCATACCTAAACGCGGATCTTTTACTTCGCGTTGAATAATCATCGCGATTTCTTTTTGAATTTCTTGTGCAACTCGATCGGTTCGAGCAAATTCTCTAGCCATCATAAACTCCTAACAAAAACGGAGGCTAAGCCTCCATTTCTAAATATTATTCCAAATTTCTGTTACTTTAAACTGAAGTTAGCAACTTTTAGAACAAAGAGGAAGTACGCAGTTGACGCATGTCAATGAGTACTTCCGATGCCATTATTAAAGTTACTAGCAAAATATAAAGTTACAGTGAGCGTTTAACTTCAACTGTTTCAAATACTTCAATTTGGTCACCAACACGTACATCATTGTAGTTCTTAACACCGATACCACATTCAGTGCCATTACGAACTTCTTGTACATCGTCTTTAAAGCGGCGTAAAGATTCTAATTCACCTTCGTAAATTACAACGTTTTCACGTAATACACGAATTGGTGCTGAACGTTTAATAATACCTTCAGTAACCATACAACCAGCGATAGCACCGATTTTAGGCGATTTGAATACATCACGTACTTGTGCCAAACCAATGATTTCTTGTTTAAATTCAGGAGCAAGCATACCGCTCATTGCTGATTTAACTTCGTCAATCAAGGCATAAATAACGCTGTAGTAACGTAAATCAATTTTTTCTGCTTCAATCACTTTACGTGCAGTAGCATCAGCACGTACGTTGAAACCAACAACAATAGCATTTGACGCTGCAGCTAATGTTGCATCAGTTTCAGTGATAGCACCTACGCCGCTACCAATGATTTTAACTTTAACTTCGTCAGTTGAAAGCTTAACTAATGAATCTGAAATAGCTTCAAGTGAACCTTGAACATCAGATTTAAGTACCACATTAACTTCAGAAACATCACCTGTAGCCATGTTAGCAAACATGTTTTCAAGTTTAGATTTCTGTTGACGAGCAAGTTTCACATCACGGAATTTACCTTGACGGAATAAAGCAACTTCACGTGCTTTTTTCTCATCTTTAACAACAGTTGCTTCATCGCCTGATTGTGGCACGCCACTTAAGCCAATAATTTCTACAGGAATTGATGGACCGGCTGATTGAATAGTACGACCATTCTCATCACGCATAGCACGCACACGGCCATATTCTAAACCACAAAGTACGATATCACCTTGGTTCAATGTACCTTCTTGAACAAGTACTGTAGCAACTGGGCCACGGCCTTTATCAAGTTTAGATTCAACAACAACACCATTCGCCATTTTATCAACTACTGCTGTAAGTTCTAAAACTTCAGATTGTAGCAATATTGCATCAAGTAATTCGTCGATACCTAAACCTGTTTTAGCTGATACGTGACAGAATTGAACGTCACCGCCCCATTCTTCAGATAAAACATCGTGTTGTGATAGTTCACTTTTAACGCGATCTGGGTCAGCACCCTCTTTATCCATTTTGTTTACAGCGATGATAATTGGCGCTTCAGATGCTTTCGCATGCTGAATAGCTTCAATTGTTTGTGGCATAACGCCGTCATCTGCTGCAACTACAATAATAACAATATCAGTTGCTTTAGCACCACGTGAACGCATCGCGGTAAACGCGGCATGGCCTGGAGTATCAAGGAAAGTGATCATACCATGACCCGTTTCAACGTGATAAGCACCAATATGCTGAGTAATACCACCAGCTTCGCCGTCAGCTACTTTCGCTTCACGAATATGATCAAGTAACGATGTTTTACCATGGTCAACATGGCCCATAATAGTAACCACTGGTGCACGAGTAATCGCATCACCTGAAGCTCCACGGTCAGATAATACCGCTTCTTCAAGGGCATTTTCTTTCACAAGTACCACTTCACGGCCCATTTCTTCTGCTACTAATGCCGCAGTTTCTTGGTCGATCACTTGGTTAATGGTTGCCATAGCGCCCATTTTGAACATCGCTTTCACAACTTCAGCACCTTTAACAGACATTTTATTTGCCAATTCTGCTACTGAAATCGTTTCACCAATACGTACTTCATTAAGTTTAACTTCAACAGGTTTAGTGAAACCATGCTTCAAGCTTTGAGGTGAAGATAAGCTTAACTTGCCTTTGCCTCTAGCATTGCGGCCACGATTATTTCTGTCTTGGCCAGCAGGTTTTTTCTTCTTGCGTCGACGTCCACTTTCATCTGCAGAATCACTTTTATCTTCCGCTTCTTGTGCGTACTTAGAAGAAGTTAAATGTACTACTTCTTTTTCTTTCGCTTTACGTTCAGCTTCTTGCTCTTTCCAACGGGCTTCGTTTTCTTCAGCAAGTTTACGCGCTGCTTCTGCTGACAATCTAGCTTCTTCTTCAGCTTTTGCTGTTAATTCTGCTTCTTGTTGCAAACGTAATTTTTTCGCATCTTCAGTTTCAGCTGCCGGAGTTGGCTTAGTTGCCGACTCTTCTATGCTTTTCGCTTTTGCTACTGCTGCTTGCTTAGCTTTAGCTTCTGCTTCTGCTTTAGCTTCTGCTTTAGCTTCTGCTTGTACTTCAGCTTTAGCGGCTGCAACTGCACGTGCATTTTCAGCTTCTTTAGCATCTGCTATCGCTTTAGCTGCTGCATCTGCTTCAGCTTTGATACGTGCTTCTTCAGCAATTCTTGCTTCTTCTTCTGCTTGTTGTTGCTCTTCTACGTCGCTACGTTTTACGTAAGTACGTTTTTTGCGAACTTCAACTTGCACTGACTTAGCCTTGCTACCATGACCAAGCACTAGTGTTGATTTTTTCTTACGGCTAAGCGTCATTTTACTTGGGCTAGCGTTTGAATCATCACCGTGTTGCTTTTTCAAATGATCAAGCAGGGTTTCTTTTTCTTCTTGCGAAACAGAATCAGTGGCCGATTTATTCACGCCAGAGTCAGCCAATTGGCTAACTAAGCGATCCACCGGTGTACCGATTTCATTGGCAAGTTGTTCTACTGTTACGGTTGCCATCTATATTTTTCTCCCGGTGAGTTATTCTTCGTTAAACCAACAAATGTTACGAGCAGCCATGATTAGCTCTCCCGCTTTGGTTTCATCTAATTCTTCAATGTCTGATATTTCATCAACGCCTTGTTCAGCAAGGTCTTCAAGTGTTCTAACACCTCTACTTGCTAATACAAACGCTAAATGACGTTCTAAGCCAGCAAGATTTAATAAATCTTCTGCAGGCTCAGCACCTTCTAGAGTTTCTTCACTTGCTAACGCTTGAGTGGTAATTGCTGCTTTAGCACGTTCACGCAATTCTTCAACTGTATCTTCATCCATACCATCAATATCAAGCATTTCAGCTACAGGTACGTAAGCAATTTCTTCTAATGAAGTAAAACCTTCTTCTACTAACATCAAGGCAAAATCTTCATCAAGATCTAGCTTTTCAGTGAATAGTGTTAATACTTTATCGTTTTCAGCTTGATGCTTCTCGTTCATGTCTGCAACAGTCATAACGTTAAGCTCCCAACCAGTAAGTTGGCTTGCTAAACGTACGTTTTGACCACTACGGCCAATTGCCATCGCTAAATTACCTTCTTCAACGGCAATATCCATGGTGTTTTTGTCTTCATCAACAATGATTGAAGCAACTTCAGCTGGAGCCATTGCATTGATAACATATTGTGCTGGGTTATCATCGTATAAAACGATATCAACACGTTCGCCACCAAGTTCGCCTGATACTGCTTGAACACGTGAACCACGCATACCAACACAAGCACCAACTGGGTCAATACGTTTATCGTTACTTTTTACAGAAATTTTCGCACGAGAACCAGGGTCACGAGCTGCTCCTTTGATCTCAAGCATCTCTTCGCCAATTTCTGGCACTTCAACACGAAATAGTTCAATTAACATTTCCGGTTTAGTACGGCTAACAAATAATTGTGCGCCACGTGCTTCAGGATTAATGTCATAAAGTAAACCACGAATACGATCGCCCGGACGGAAACTTTCGCGTGGTAACATATCATCACGGTAAACAATCGCTTCAGCGTTATTACCTAAGTCTAAAATTACGCTATCGCGGCTAGCTTTTTTCACTACACCGGTAATAATCTCACCAATTTGTTCTTGGTAAGCATCAACAATCAACCCACGTTCTGCTTCACGAATTTTTTGTACAATAACTTGCTTCGCTGTTTGTGTTGTTACACGATCAAATTTAACTGACTCAATTTGATCTTCAACAAAATCACCAACATTTAATTCTGGATCATCATATTGTGCTGCTGCCAAACTAATTTCAGCATATGGGTTTTCCATCGGCGTTTCGTTTTCATCAACAACTAACCAACGACGGAAAGTGTCAAATTCACCACTTGTACGGTCAATACTGACTCGAACTAAAATTTCGCCTTCATATTTCTTTTTAGTCGCAGTTTCTAAAGCGGTTTCCATCGCTTCAAAAATGCTCTCTCGTGGTAATGCCTTTTCATTAGAAACAGCATCTACAACCAGTAATATCTCTTTACTCATGCTAGTTAGCCTTTCTCATTATTTTAAATTATTTTTTGTGGTTATAAACAAGGTGAGCCTTGTCTATATTACTGATAACAAGTTCATACTCTTCATTATCAACCATGACGATTAAACTATCGTTTTCAATAGCAACCAATTTGCCTTTGAATTTACGACGACCATTTAATGGCATTGAAATTTTTACTTCGATAGTTTCATCAATAACCGCTTCATATTGCGATTTTTCAAAAAGAGGACGATCAAGTCCTGGTGATGAAACTTCTAAGTTGTACTCACTACTAATAGGGTCTTCTACATCTAAAATTGCCCCTACTTGACGACTAACTTCTGCGCAGTCATCTACATCGATACCATTTTCGTGGTCGATAAATATTCTTAAAACCGAGTGGTTACCCGCACTGATAAACTCAACGCCTAATAACTCCTTGCCAGTTTCTTCAACGGCAGGACGCAACATTGCAGTCAGTTTGTGTTCAAATTTAGCCAATCATTTTTCTCCAATTTGGAAGAGTTCAGAAACAAAAAAAGGGCATATAGCCCAGCGATACACTTGCTGTTATTGCACCTTTTCATGTTCTTAAGATACAAAAAAGCCCCATTACGCGGGGCTTATTTCACTGAACCCACGATGTAAGTCAAATGAAAATTTGACTTTTTACAACAATATCTTAGATAACTGAATCTACGTTGATTTAATTATCTTCTCAGTGAAATATTGCTATATTTAAGCTAGGCGGATTATATAGAGTTGAACAAGCTATAGCAAGCTAATTTTATCCTCATTACTCACATAAAACTGTAGATAAAAAATGCTGCCTCAACAAATAAGTTACACATACTCAACTACAAAGGTTTATTATTTTTTATTAATAATAAGGTACTAATAAAATCGTGCAATAACGTCGTAAACTTATCATTCAACATAGCCTAAACAATGTTAAGTCATAGGCAGAAGGTAAACTAAATGCTCTGCTTTTATATGTATGCTCAAATCGCTTAAAATACACTACCTAGCGAGTCGATGAGGACTACCACCAAGACACTAATTGAAGAAGCTAACCATTATCTGCATGCTACACGCCCTTTAGCACCCTCGCTCAACTTTATCACTATGCTTCCAAGTGACTTGAATATATAACTTAATCTTTTTGACTGTTTTTCAACCACAATTTATTTCTTCAGAAGAAAAATCAATAACCTTACGCTTACTATGTTGTTTATTCCTTGATAAACACGGATAATGGCATGAATTTTTATTGCAAAATAACTCTAAAATGACTGATTACCTATTGCTGTTAGTTGGCACAGTATTAGTAAATAACTTTGTTCTGGTTAATTTTCTCGGCCTATGCCCTTTTATGGGGGTATCGTCTCGTACAGAAACAGCCATAGGCATGTCGTTTGCCACAACTTTTGTTATGACTTTAGCTTCATTATTAAGCTATGTTGTTAACACTTATATACTCGCTCCGTTAGGTCTTGAGTACTTGACAACGATGACTTTTATTTTGGTCATTGCCGTTGTCGTACAATTTACTGAAATGGTGGTACATAAAACCAGTGCCAATCTCTATCGTTTGTTAGGTATATTTTTACCCCTAATTACCACTAACTGTGCTGTGTTGGGTGTGGCGATATTAAACCGCGATAAACAGCATAATTTTTTCGAATCAGTCATTTACGGCTTTGGTGCTGCAGTTGGCTTTTCACTGGTATTAATTATGTTTGCTGCTATGCGCGAAAAATTGGCCAATGCTGATGTACCTAGCCCTTTTAAAGGCTCTGCAATTGCCATGATTACGGCCGGGTTAATGTCATTAGCCTTTATGGGCTTTACTGGCTTGGTAAAATTTTAATGAGCGCTATTATTGCAATTTTAGTTCTCGGCGTTATCGCCGCCTTATTTGGCGCTTTACTAGGCTATGCTTCAGTACAGTTTAAAGTTGAAGGTGACCCGCTTGCCGAACAACTTGACGCCCTTTTACCACAAACCCAATGTGGCCAATGCGGTTACCCTGGTTGTAAACCGTATGCAGAAGCCGTTGCTAATGGTGAAGCCATTAATAAATGTGCACCCGGTGGCGAAGACACCATCAAGAAAATTGCCGACTTAATGGGTGTTGAGGTTCAGCCTTTAGACGAAAATCATGAAACCGATAACACACCAAAAGTTGCTTTTATTATTGAAGAAGATTGTATTGGCTGCACCAAATGCATTCAGGCTTGCCCTGTTGATGCCATTTTAGGTACCACAAAACAAATGCACACTATTATTGCTGACGAGTGTACCGGCTGCGATTTATGTGTTGCTCCTTGCCCGGTCGATTGTATTGAAATGATCCCGCTTGCAACAACAACACAAAATTGGCAATGGGATTTAAGTACTATCCCCGTTGTACAAATAGATTAGATGAGGTCTGGGTGGAATCAGTAATAGAACGCATACAAAAAGGACACTTTTCACATTTTCACGGTGGTATTCACCCACCAGAGCAGAAGTTTCTTACTAGTACTAAGCCTATCGCCAGTGCTCAAATTCCTGAGCAATTAATTATCCCTGTTCGCCAACATATTGGTCAGGCAGGTGATATTATTGTTGCTGTAGGTGACAAAGTACTTAAAGGCCAAGCATTGAGTGCGAGTAACAGCCCAATGCAACTCCCTGTTCATGCCCCTACTAGCGGCATAATTTCAGCCATTGAGAATGCGGTAATACCTCATCCTTCAGGGTTAAGTGAACTTTGTATTATTATCACCCCTGATCACGAAGATACTTGGCGCAAGCGCACAATATGCCCTGATCACCATTTACTAAGTAAAGATCAAATTTTAGAAAAAATTGCAAATTCTGGTATTGCAGGCATGGGTGGTGCAGGCTTTCCAACACAAGTAAAAGTAAGTACCTTAGCTAAAATTAATTACTTAATTATAAATGCCGCTGAGTGTGAACCTTATATAACTGCTGATGATTTACTAATTCAAGAGCATAGCCCTACAGTTTTGGACGGCATAAAAATACTTGATCATTTATTAGCACCAAAAAACATCTTAATTGGCATTGAAGACAACAAAGCCAAAGCGATAGAAACCTTGCAAAAGGCCACCGCTGATATTGCACACATTCATGTTTGCGTCATTCCTACTAAATACCCTAGTGGCGGTGAAAAGCAACTGATTAAAATTTTGACCAACCAAGAAGTCCCTAGCGGCGTATTACCGAGTTCCTTAGGAATTGTGATGCAAAATGTCGCCACCTGTTTTGCTATTGCCGATGCGGTAATTAATGATACCCCCTTAATTAAGCGTGTCGTCACGGTCAGTGGCCAAGCACTAGACAAGCCACAAAACATTTGGTCATTAATTGGCACTCCTGTAGGCTTTCTAACCCAGCATTGTGACTACAAGAATCGGCAGCATAAACACTTGATTATGGGTGGCCCTATGATGGGCTTTAGCCTTTCTAATGATCAAATCCCAGTGATAAAATCAACTAACTGTATTTTAGCGCCAAGTGAAGCAGAAATTGAGTCACCTTACTCTACGGGAACTAAAGAAGTTGAATGTATTCGCTGTGGACAGTGTGCAGATGTTTGTCCTGCGCAGTTATTACCGCAAGAATTACAGTGGAGCGCAAAAGCTAAAGACCAACAACAGCTAACGAAACTTAACTTATTTGACTGCATAGAATGTGGCGCTTGTGCATATGTGTGCCCAAGCCAAATTCCACTCGTACATTATTACCGTGTCGCCAAAGCAGAAATACGTCAGCAAAAATTACTCGATATCAAAGCCGAAAAAGCCAAGGTTAGATTTGAAGCACGTAAAGAGCGACTCGAACGTGAAAAAATCGCACGAGCCGAAAAACATAAAAAAGCTGCAGAAGCTCGAAAAGCGAGAATGAATTCAGGCACCAGTGAAGCTAAAACTGAAAAATCAGCTGTAGCAGCTGCACTGGCCCGTGTAAAAGCTAAAAAAGCACAAGCATCCACAGATGACCACAAAATAAACAGCGAACCAGAAAGTACTAACGAGCAAGCTAGTGATAAAAAAGACCAAGTGGCAAACGCTATTGCCCGCGCTAAAGCCAAAAAACTGGCTAAGCAAGCTCAGCTAAAAGAAGGACAAGCAACAGAAAATCTCACCACTGATAATGACAAAGAAGCATCTATCAGTGCCAAGCTAGACAATGTCACCGTATCAGACAAAAAAGCTAAAGTTGCTGCCGCTATTGCTAAAGCGAAAGCAAAAAAGTTACAGCAAGCAGAGAATAGTAATGATTCACTAAGTACAGACACTCAGGCAAAATCTGATGAAGACAAAAAAGCTAAAGTTGCTGCCGCAGTAGCCAAAGCTAAGGCCAAAGCGAAAGCAAAAGCCGCGGAAAGAACTCAAGACGATAAACCTGATGTGTTAGTCGCTAATGATAACGTAGCGTCAGCTATAGACGTTGATGCTTCATCAGCAAAAATTGACATAGCATCAACGCAAAGTGCAGCTGAATTGAAAAAAGCAAGAATAGCCGCAACTATTGAAAAAGCTAAGGCAAAAGCAAAAGCAAAGTCATCACTAACAGAAGAAACCATTAAAACAGAAGCAAAGTCATCACTAGCAGAAGAAACCATTAAAACAGAAGCAACGGCAATAACAGAAGCACCAATACCAGGTGCAGCCGAATTGAAAAAAGCTAAAGTAGCAGCAGCGGTAGCAAAAGCTAAGGCTAAAAAGTTAGCCGCACAGGCACAAAAGGTCGCAGAGCCAGAAAATAGCGAGCAAGGTGATGACGACAATGTAATAGCGTCAGCTACTGATAGCAAAAAAGCGCGTATTGCAGCAGCAGTCGCAAAGGCTAAGGCCAAAAAACTTGCTGCTGACACAAATAAATCACCAACTTCAGAGTAATTAACAGCCATGGCATTTTGGATAGCAAGTTCCCCGCATAATCACCAACAGAGTGAAACATCAGGCCTGATGAGACTGGTTATTTATGCCACCATTCCGGGCATATTCGCACAGTGGTATTTTTTTGGTTGGGGCAATTTAATTCATATTGCCATGGCGATTACTATCGTTTTAGTTGCAGAGTTTGCTGTTCTTTCGCTTCGAGAGAAAAAAATTCGCCCACAGCTATTTGATGGTAGTGCCATACTAACTGCCGTATTGCTGGGTATTAGCTTACCTGCTCTAGCGCCTTGGTGGATAACAATCATTGGTAGCCTATTTGCTATTATCGTTGTTAAACAGCTTTACGGTGGTTTAGGCCATAACCCCTTTAATCCGGCAATGGCTGCATATGTTATGTTGCTTATTTCTTTTCCTGTGCAAATGACACAATGGCAGCCTCCTCTACCACTGCTGGCAATTGATTTACAATTTGCTGATACATTATCATTAATTTTCTCCGGCTATACACCACAAGGTTATTCAGTAGAGCAAATACGTACCCATGTCGACGGTTTCACGATGGCAACACCACTCGATACTGTAAAAACTAATATTACTTTAGGCTTAACTGTCGTAGAAAGTATGGAATCACCGATCATCGGTAAACACTTCGGCATTGGCTGGGAATGGATAAATGCGGGCTTCTTATTAGGTGGCTTATTTCTCCTAACAAAAAAAGCCATTCACTGGACAACCCCTTTAAGCTTTCTAACAAGTTTATTTATTTGTAGCTTTATTGCTTTTATTCTTAGCCCCGATAGCAGTGCTTCAACCATGTTTCACTGGTTTAGCGGCGCAACAATGCTCGGCGCGTTTTTCATATTAACTGACCCAGTATCTGGCGCAACAAGCGTTAAAGGCCGGCTCATATTCGGCGCTCTTGCCGGTTTATTGGTTTATTTAATCAGAAAATTTGGCGGCTACCCTGACGCCGTCGCTTTTGCCGTGCTGCTTTGCAATATGGCCGCACCATTAATTGATCAATATACACGCCCTCGTACATACGGTCACAACTTGGGAGTGAAAAAATAATGTCAGCATTAGCACCAGCTATTAATAAAAACGCAAAACTATTGATGTTGTTTGCCGTTGCTTGTACCGCCGCCGTCAGCTTAGTTCACTTATTAACAAAAAGTCGTATTGAACTACAAGCGCAACAGCAATTAATTAGGCAACTAAACGAAACCATTGATGAGAATCGTCACGACAATGCAATGTTTCGCGACTGTATTATTGCCCCTCAAGGTGACAAAGAGAACTCGAGCGTAGATGTTATTTATCGAGCAAGAATGAACAACGCCCCCATTGCAGCAGCAATAAAAACCGCTGCACCTGATGGCTACAACGGCAATATTGAGCTACTGATTGCCATTAACAATGATGGTAGTGTTAGCGGTGTTCGTACCTTATTACATAAAGAAACGCCTGGCTTAGGCGATAAAATAGAATTAAGAAAAAGTGATTGGATCACTAAATTTTCAGACAAAAAAGTAATCGGTGAAAATGATAACCGTTGGGCGGTTATCAAAGACGGTGGTATGTTTGATCAATTCACTGGCGCGACGATTACACCAAGAGCAGTAGTCAAAACAGTCAGAAAGACGGTTGATTATTTTAAAGCCAACCAAGACGTTATTTTTAATACAGAAAGTAATTGTGGAATTAAATAATGAAAATTGATGCAGAATATAAAGAATTAGCATGGCAAGGTTTGTGGAAAAATAACCCTGGCTTAGTGCAGTTACTTGGGCTTTGTCCTCTGCTTGCCGTAACCTCTACCGTCGTGAATGCTTTAGGTTTAGGCATTGCGACTATGTTTGTATTAATTTGTTCAAATGCTACTGTTTCTGCTATTCGCCAATGGGTACCAAAAGAAATTCGTATCCCAATTTTTGTACTTATCATCGCCGCATTCGTCACGTGTGTGCAATTACTAATGAACGCTTTTACCTACGACTTATATCAATCATTAGGTATTTTTCTGCCGCTGATCGTTACTAACTGCGCCATTATTGGCCGAGCTGAAGCTTACGCATCTAAAAATCCGGTAAAACAAGCCAGCTTTGACGGTTTAATGATGGGACTTGGTTTTTTAGCTGTGTTAGTCATTTTAGGTGGCATACGAGAAATACTAGGCCAAGGTACTTTATTTGACGGTGCAAACTTATTATTAGGCACTTGGGCAACAGAGCTTAGAATAGAAGTATATAAACTCGACAGTCAGTTTTTATTAGCCATTTTACCGCCAGGAGCGTTTATTGCCATGGGCTTTTTAATCGCCGGTAAAAACGCTATTGATAATAAAATTGCACAAGCAAAACCAAAACAATTAGAACAGGCCATTGAGCGCGTTAGAGTAAACTTTGAAAACTAACTTTACTGAATAGTTACCTAACTTGTTATTGGTTTTTAGTAACAGTAACTTTGATACATAAAATAGCTAAAGTAATACCAATCAAATGAATAAAGACAAACGATTAGAAATGCTAACCCGCTTGCGGGACAATGACCCAACACCAACAACTGAATTGAATTTTTCAAGCCCATTTGAGTTGCTAATCGCGGTATTGCTGTCGGCGCAAGCAACAGATGTTAGCGTCAACAAAGCCACAGATAAGCTGTACCCAATCGCCAATACACCACAAGCAATTTTAGACTTAGGCTTAGATGGCTTAAAGTCTTATATCAAAACTATTGGTTTATTTAACACTAAAGCAGTAAACACGATTAAAACCTGCCAAATGTTAATTGATTTACATGCCGGTGAAGTACCTGAAGATAGAACGGCTTTAGAAGCCCTGCCCGGTGTCGGCAGAAAAACGGCCAATGTGGTACTTAATACCGCCTTTGGTCAACTAAAAGATAATGAAGGTAATTACTTTCTGGCAGTAGATACTCATATCCAAAGACTGGCCAATCGCACAGGTTATGCTAAAGGCAAAACAGTAGAACAAACAGAACAAGCTATCATTAAAAACACCCCTAACAAAACAGAGTTTATGTTCAATTTACACCACTGGTTTATCTTACATGGCCGCTATACCTGCGTTGCCAGAAAGCCGCGCTGTGGATCTTGTATGATTGAAGACTTATGTGACTTTAAAGAAAAAACCGAATAATTAGAGACGTTCATTTTCATAAGTAATGTAGGTTATCACTTGTAGTGTTTTCTTATCTAACGACAGCCCTTCCATGTTAATGCACATAACTAAGCAGTTATTTTCATCGATAGTTTTTTCCTTTATCAGCATTCAAGAAATATAGAACTATCTTTATTCTAATAGCAGCTAAGCGGTCAATACATTTGCTCACCATAAAACTGCTAATGCTAATTTTTCTAGCATTGAAGACATTTGCCTAAAGTTTCTAAACTTAGGTTTTTTAATTGTATTTATAAAAAATACAAATAAAGAAAAAATTCATACTCATATCAATAAAAACATTTTTTATCATATGTGTTTTTGTACAGTTGAAGTGAATTCCCTATTTCTACCAATAAAAAGGAATACTTCTCGCTTTCAAGCAAAACCGATTTAAACGTATCGATCTAATATATTGATATATATAATATATTTAAGTATCATCATAAAATGTAAATTTGAAAGTAGGAAATAATCCTTATTTAAACAAGGATTATTTCCTACTAATAAGTTGTTAGGGCACTAGGAGTATAATTCAACCTATGTATGATGTAGACGAGTCATTTGAAACAGCCCGTGAATTTTTCAATTTCTTACTTGAAGATAATATTTTTGAACCTAAAAGTGTTTTTGATGTAAGTGAAAAAGTGACAAATAGTTATATTTTCCGTGGTCAAGCTCAGAAAGATTGGGATTTATTACCAACTGCTCATCGAGAACCTAATAAACTAGAGAATTATACGCCTCAGCCACCACACAAAGGCGAAAAAGAGCGCAACGATTATGTATGTTCACACACACATGCTGAAATAAGATCGGTATATCTTTTTTTAGAGGCAGCGGATCATGTAGGATTAAAAACCCCTATTGATTACAGCCTTTTTAAAGGCCAAGTCGATGGTTCCGATGATATATTTAAACCAACACTTTTACCTAGCATAGCCTTAGCTCAACATCATGGTGTATCGACTAGGCTATTAGATTGGACAGAATCACCTTTTATTGCAGCCTATTTCGCTGCAAATTCAGCATTATCTCAAGACGATGATTCACATTTTTCGATTATTTGTATGTCTACCCATTTATTAAAAGATCTAAGTAGTATCAGCGTAATATCTGCGCCAAAAGTAAATAATAGATTTTTAGGCGCTCAACGTGGATTATTTACAATAATCAACAGTGCGAATAGTTTTTTTAATACTAATGGTAAATGGCCTTCATTAGAGGATATTATTAATGGAGAGAGGCCTAATAAATTTTATATGAGGCACGGTGTAATTCGTTTCTCTTTACCTGTATCTGAAGCAAAATCATTATTAAAGTTACTTTATAAACTAGACATCTCAGAATTAACTATTATGCCGTCCCTTGAAAATGCAGCAAAACATTTCAAATATAAAAAAGACCTTTGGGGTAAAGTATAAAAGTGCCCTAACAAGCACTTCAAACGGAACAAAAACAGTTGGTTAGGTTCCGCTTCGCTTCACATTTTAACCAACAATTTTTGTCCGCTTAAGTGGGCGTTAGGTAACAAGGAGAGTTATGAGAAACATTCTACTACTGGTTCTACTTTCAACTATTTCCTATTCTTCTTTTGCAATAAATGACTTTAGCTGTGTGGTCAAAGACGTATACAAACTCGATGATTCAGGCACGCTAATTACTAAAGCTGGCTTTGTTACTCCCGATGTTGGTAGTACCTTTATTGTTAATCGCCAATCAGGTCAAATTACTGGTGAAAAAATCACTAATACAATGTCTGGTGTTATGCCAAAAGTTTACGATGTTTTACCTAGTGAAAATACTTATAAAGCAATCACTGTTTATCCGTATACTATTGATTATATAGAGATCCAAACTCACAAAAAATCTCAAGAAAAGCCTTTTGTGTACAAAGGTGCGTTTGGGGAAGTAATTACTGGTCTATGTACGGTGTCATAGTTACCTAACAAGAAAATAAAGCGGGACTGCTAACAGTTTGCTCGGTTTCGCTTCGCTTCACATTTTAGCAAACTATTAATCAGCCCCTTATTTGGGCGTTATGTTTTTAGGGAGGTTGGTTGAATATTTTCCAAAAATTTATCGTTGGTGAGAGTACAATCGTTATTTCTATTTTTTTGTACACTAACCAATATTTACATGCAGCACTCCATCTAGGTTTAACTATATATTTAGTGAATAAACTTAAAAATGTTAAAACGGAATTTAGTAAGGAACAATAACTCATGGAATTATTAGGTTTATTATTTCTAATTTTTATAATCATTGCCCAATTTGTAGAGGGGTTTGCTTTGGTTAATATAGTGCAATTTTTCAGAGGTAAAAAAACGCCTTTGGAGTCAATTACTGAGAAATATCAGGCATCAAAACATAACAATAAAATCAACAAGGACACGTAACAGTTGGCTACGTTTCGCTTCGCTACACAATTTTAGCCAACCATTACTTAGCCTGTTATTTGGGCGTTATGCAGCCAAAAGGAGTTTTGCATTGTCATCTAGCTTTATAGAAAATCTACACGTAAAAGAAATGCGTCAATTTAAAGAACTAAATGTATCTTTTAATAAAGGTTTTAATTTTATTTCAGGTCCTAATGGGTGTGGTAAAACATCTATTCTTGCAGGCATTGCACATTGCTTTGATCATTCTGGTTTTCAATATTCTAGCCTGAATGAAAACTCAGAATTTTGGACTGATCTGACTATCGCGGGTGAAAAGAAAAGAGTAGGTATTGGTAAGAACTCTATCCAAAATGCGGGGTATAGAAAAAGTTCCATAAAGAGTTGGGAACCTCCTTTACACGAAGAACAAAGAGAATCAATAAAAATACATGAGGTTAAGCAAAAGCTTAAACAGTTCTGCCCTTTATTTATAGGTACGAATAGAAATATTAAGTATCAGCAAATAAGTGGTATGCAACGTGAGGCAGCCTTAGATGAACAGTTAAATCGAAGACTTTCGTCAGGTGCACAATCCCTATATGGTGATAGCCAAATCAATATTAAGCAATGGTTTGTCAATCGTTACTTTATGATTGACAAAGATTGGGCTTTAGAAGAACGAAAAAACTGGGTTCATATGGTCAATAACTTATCAAGCCTTGGACCTTTCCATAGTAATTTTCGCTACGTAAGAACAGGAAAAGAGTTAGAGCCAATTTTTTCAATTTATAATAGTGAGTGTTTCTTAGAGGAATTATCGGCAGGTTTTCAAGCTGTCTTATCAATTATTGCAAATATCTTTGAATGGATAGAGAGTACAAAGCCAGAAGGGAGCAGAGATGCTTCAACGGCTGAAGGAACTGTATTAATAGATGAACTGGATCTTCATTTACATCCAGAATGGCAGTTTACTCTTAGAGATGGTTTAGAAAAAATTTTTCCGAAACTTCAATTTATTGTTACTACTCATTCTCCTCACCTTTTAGCGTCTGCTCGAGAAAATGAAGTGATTATTATGGCAAAAAATGAGTATGAAGATAAATACTCTTTAGAACCATCAGCTTTGAGATTTTCTGGGTGGAATACTGATCAAATCTTGTCGGAAATAATGGGAGTTAAAAGCTTAGATAACAAAGATTATGAAAAGCTAATAAACTTGGCATTTCAAGAGATTGAAAATAAATCCCTTGCTGGACTCGAGCTGGCAATTGATAACCTCAAAAAAGTATGTCACCCAAACGACTCTATATTAACAGTTCTTAATGCTCGGTTTGCTTCAATGTTGGCGGTGTCTGATGATTAAATTACAAAGACCAAAGAAGCCAAATATATTGGTGTTAAATGAATACTCATGGTTGTGTAAACTGCAGGCGGCGATAGCAGCTTATGGTAGTTATAAAAAAATTCCAAAGGAGCAAAAAGACAAATTAATTTCTCATTATAGGCACCAAGAAATAAAGACTCCTTTGTTCGAAAGCTCTTCACAAAAATGTGCATTCTGTGAATGCATGCCTGCTGAAGGTGGGCATATTGAAGTTGAACATTTCAAGCCAAAATCTATTCACCCTAACTCTACTTTTGAATGGATTAACTTTTTACCTTCTTGTAGGAAATGTAATGGTTATAAATTAGATCATGACACTGTTAAAGAACCTATTATAAACCCTTACGAAACTGACCCTGAAGAAGTATTTGATTATGAGGCATTTAGAATTAACGCTAAAAAAGGACCTCATGAAATTGCAGGAAATAAAACAATAGCTATTTGTGGTTTAAATTCAGCAGGGTTAATGCAACCTAGAGCAAATATATTAGTTAGCTTATTTTCATTTAGTGATTCACTTGAATTAGCTATTACTGATTATCATGAAGCAAGTACGGATATTAAAAAGAGAAATCGAGTCAGAAACATCAATCAAGCTATAGAAAGAATTGAACTTTTGGTAGATCCGGGAGAGAAATATTCTGGTTTTTGTAAGGATTTTTTGAAAAAGTGCGAAACCTATCAAAAGGCAAAAGAAATTGTTGAGCAAGTGGCTGCATAACAAGTCATTTCAGCAGGACAAATAACAGTTGGCTTTGCTCCTGCGTCGCGATTTTAGCCAACAATTATTTGCCTCTGAATGAGGCGTTAGATTTCCTCCGTTAATAAATTAGTTTTGAGTATATGAATAAAAAAATATTAGCTGTAATCATAACCGTAGTATGCCTTAGCTCAATGGTTCCAATATCCTATGTTATAAATTTTGGGCATATGGATATCTCTAACAAACCCGAAATATGGGGGGCTTTTGGTGACTTTATAGGTGGCATATTAAACCCTTTTCTAAGTTTTGCCGCTTTTATTAGTGTTCTAATTACCGTTTTTATGCAACAAGCTCAACTAAAGCAAAACGAAAAACAGTTAGAAATGACAAGGTCTGAACTTACACTTTCCACCGAAGAGCTGAAACGTAGCGCTGATGCACAAAACATACAAATAGACACTGCCAAGTTGCAAAACTTTGAATCAACATTTTTTAATTTGTTAAACCGATTTGAATCTCAGGTTGCTCATTTAATTAGGGTATATATTGAAGAGGACGTTGAAAATGACTCAAATGTACCGAGTAAATTTGAATTAGACAGAGACACTAGATATTGTGGTTTTGAGCATCTTCGCTACGAACTATATAAATATCAAAAATATTATAGTTCTGAAGAGTACGGTGGAGAAAATCCTGAAAGGTGTGATTCTAAAGAGGCTTATGATGGTATAAGCAACCAAGGACACCACAGTATTGTTCTTAATTCGTATTTCATGCATTTTAAATTCCTTATAGATTTCATAGAAGAAAGTGATATATCTGATAAAAGAAAATATTATCGCGTATTGTTTTCTGAACTAACTAATGGAGAGTTAATTTTTGTATTTTATGAAGTTTTATATGGTACAACTTTAGTAGAACTGAAGGTGGAAATAGAAAAATATAGCCTTTTTGAATACATTGGCTATAGAGGGTTAATTGATGAAGCATTGGACCTCAGCAAGTATAAAATGGCTGCTTATGGAAACAATAAAGCTATAAATATCAATATGGAGTATTACTTTAAAGAGAAATCTAACAAGTAATTAAACAGGGACAAAAAACAGTTGGCTGTTTTCGTTCCTCAACATTTTAGCCAACAATTTTTTGCCCGTTAATTGGGCGTTAGAGTGTTTATCGAAGGAGTGTGCATTTGAAGCTTGTTTTAATAATAGGAAGTTTAAATCACTCAATACTTCTAATGTTTATTTTATTAGGCTGCACTCTGAGTGGGTTTCAGTGTAGTGGAGATTCGATGGGTGGTTTAATGATGGTGTATGGAATAATCTTTTTTCCATTTGCCGTTCTTATAGAGGCCATTGTTATAATTGCGTTGCTAGTTTTCTTGGTAAAGGGAAAGGCGAAAGAAGTGAGTAATAAATTAATTTTACTTTTTTCAAGTACGTTTTTATTGTCATTTTTCGTTGGTTCAACACTCTAACAAGGCAATCAAGCGGGACTGCTAAAGCTTGGCTCGGTTCCGCTTCGCTTCACATTTTAGCAAGCTATTATCAGCCCCTTATTGGGGCGTTATATTTCAAAGGAAGGAATCTACTATGAAGCCGTACAAAAATTTATCATCTAAAAACCTATCGTTATTGTTGTTAATTACGAGGCTCACAACTGTAATGGCAATTGCCGCAATCGTACTTTCAACTATTGGATTTTTTAGCCAGTTTTTTATGCAAACAGGTTTTGGTGTAAATCAATGGTCAGTCATTAGTATTGCCATTTTACCATCATCTCTAACGGTATTATTTTGTTCTGGTATAGTTGCTTCTATTATCGCATTTGAAGAAAGCTATAGAAAAAAGTCAGAAGCCTATATTTCATCATTAAACTGAAATATAACAAGTCGCTTAAAAGGACAAAAAACAGTTGGCTTTTGCTCCTTCGTCGCTAATTTTAGCCAACAATTTTTTGCCTCTTAGCGAGGCGTTAGGCATATTATCAAATTGAGAGTTCGTGTTGAATCAAGATAAAGCAATAAATCACCAACTATCACAACTTAACCGTGTACTCATTTCATTAGTTGATTTTGAGCATTGTCATGGTGTTACAAAACATATTTTAGAGAAAAAGCTACATGAATTGGATACACATTCTAATCGCTACTTATTAGAAGGAATGTGCGTAGGAATGATCGTTGCTTATTGTCGACCATTTTCTGGGAATAATGGTGGAGATTTACCGAATCGATTTATTAATAATTTAAATGATGATGAGAAAGAAACACATCATCATGCATTGCTATTGCGACACAAAGCTTTGGCTCATTCAGATAATGAAGCTTGGGAAATGTCTCCTCACTACATCAAAACAGAAAGTAATGAGCGTATTTTGGTTCCGTTTTATAATTGTGTGCACGACCCAGTTTCAATTTCTTTTACTACTAAATTAATGCATCTGGCAAAGAAACAATGGAAACAATGTATTAAGTTTCAAAAAGAATTAGAAGAGCTTGTAGGTGAACATATCCCTATTTTCGAGATATAAATGCCTAACAAGTCATTAAAGCAGGACAAAAAACAGTTGGTTTTTGCTCCTTCGTCGCTTATTTTAACCAACTATTTTTAGCTTCTTAATGAGGCGTTAGCTACAAGGAGTGTAAAATGTCGTTTCAAGATAAATTAGAGGCTGCACAAAAAGAGCTTAATGAAACTAATATATGGAAATCCAATCATAATCCGCCTTTTTTAGTGTTACTAAGAAAGCTTGGTTTCAATATTCGTCCCTTTCATTATGGTTCATTTATAAGTAACTTTCTGAATTCCTCGGTGTGGTTTAGTGTTGTTTGGGGGGGAATTATGTGGTTTACCATTTGGCAATCTAATGGCATGTCTGCTCAAGCTGCTTTGATAACTAGTTTATCTGCTGGCTTGTTGTTTGGTTTTATTATGGCCGCTTACTACAAATATAGCGCTAAGAAAAACAACTTAAGTGGTTGGCATAAATTGTAGCTAACAAGCAATTAAACAGGGACAATGAAGTTCCCCCGTTTTAGTGGACACCTCCTCATCACATTGAGGAGGCTAAAATGCCTAGATATACCCAACCTAAAAAGACATGGTTTTATCCTGTTAATTTCAAAATTAAAGCAGTCGAGCTAAGCTTAAAAGACGATGTCATGTCCAAGGATGTTGCTCAAGCACTCGATATTCACCCGCTAATGCTCTCTCGTTGGCGTAAAGAATACCGAGAAGGTAAGTTTAAAAAACCTCAACGCTATCAAAGCAATAATGAATTAATGAGTAAAGTTCCCGCAAAGAAAGAGCTGAATAAAATCAAACAGCTACAAAAAGAAAATGACCGGTTAAAACTGGAGAATGATCTACTAAAAAAGTGGCAACGGTATCTGGCGGAAGTCCATCAGAACGATTTGGATTCATTGAAAAACACAAAGAAACCTTAGGTGTTAAATACCTTTGTTCATGGCTTGATGTTTCTCGTAGTGGCTTCTATGCATGGCGACAACGTCCACGTTCAATGCGCGCGATTAATGATGCGGATTTACTTTCAAATGTTAAACAAGTCTTTGATAGCAATCATCAAACCTACGGTAGCCCTCGCGTATTTCATGCGTTAAAAAGAGCAGGAATTCGAACGAGTGAAAAGCGTGTCGCGCGTTTAATGCAAGAAAATGGTTTAAGAGCTCGGGCACTTAAAACATACAGTAAACCTGCCAAAGTAAAGTCTTTCTATAAAGAGATTAAAAATAATCGTAAAAATATCAGTAAGCCTGATGCTATCAATCAGCAATGGTCGGGCGATATTACGTACCTAAAAGTAGGAACGCGTTGGTATTACTTAGCCGTTGTATTAGATTTGTTTTCACGTCGCGTTATTGGTTGGGCTTTTGGTCAAAACAAATCAACAACCCTGACGCTGAAAGCGTTACAGTTAGCAATAAAGAAGCGAAAACCTACACAACCCGTTTTATTTCATACTGATAGAGGCGCTGAATATCGAGCACATATAATGCAGCAATTCTTAGTTAAACATAATATTACGGCTAGTATGAACCGGCCAGGTTGTTGTACTGATAATGCCGAAGTTGAATCATTTTTTCATTCATTAAAAGCCGACTTAATTAGAGGGAATGTCTTTGCGACTACAGATAAATTACATTCAAAATTAAAAGGTTACATGAACTATTTTTACAATAGACAACGACTGCATTCAAGTTTAGGATATAAAACACCTGCTGAGTTTGAATTGGCGGTGAATTAAAGTGGATGGTGTCCACTTTATCGGGGGAAGATCACAAAAAAATAGATTCTTTGTTAGTTGATTCGAAAGTTAAGAGAGCAACATTTTTGTTTTCGTTGGAAACATTTATTAAGTTATTCTTTGTTTTATACGCAATTTACTTTGTTATGAGTAAGCAACAAGAAGTTTCCCCTTTCATTTATTATGTAACGCTGGTTGAAGAGTTAGTAGGAATTGCTCTGTGTGGCGTTATATTTTTTGGTAATTATTTAAAGCTTCAAAAACGCTCACTTAAGTTAAAGAGTGTCAAAGGCACATAACAAGGCAATTAAATGGAAACTTTACAGTTGGCTTACCAATGTCTGCACTCGTCAAAGTTTAAGTACAAAAGTCAATTTAAAAGGAATTAAATAATGAAATCTTTTCCCCTTCTAGTGTCGTTGTCAATCTGGGCAAGTAGCGCTTATGCTACCGATGATTTCTCTGCCATTGATAAATATGTAAACGCAGCGAAAAAAGAAATAGGTTTGCCTTCTGGCACCGCTATTGCCGTTGTTAAAGAGGGTAAAATTGTTTATGAAGGATATTTTGGTTACGCGAATATCAAAGAAAACAAGAAAGTAACTGCTGAAACAGCATTCTATATTGCCTCAATTACAAAACCTATGTTCGCTTTGTCCACTTTACTGTTGGAGCACAATGGAGATATTAAAGACAGCACTTCAATGGCTGAAATGTTCCCTAAGCAAGACTTTCTGAAATTTGATGCAGATAAAGTTCAATTAAAGCACTTAATGTCGTGCTCTTCAGGCATCGAGAATGATGCACTTTTAAATACTTTAGCTTTCACAGGCAACCATAATCTTAAGCAGCGCCATAGGCTTTTAAGTGCTTCGGTTAAAAATCAAAGAAACCCTTTGGGGCAATTTCAATATACCAATCTTGGTTTTAATATTGCTAGTATTTGGGTTGATGACTTTTACTCGCAAAGCTGGCAAAAGATATTATCAGAGACAATTTATCAACCACTTGGCATGAATCATACTAGTTCCTACATGAGTGATGCCGCTAAAAAAAGTATTGAGGTAGCTCGTCCTTATGGATTAACAGGTAAAGATCCTACAGCAATTTTACCGTTTGAAAAAAGCGATATAACTATGCATGCAGCTGGTGGAACTATTGCAACTGCATCTGATCTTGGGTTATTTTTAATCGCGCAGCTCAATCAGGGAATAGTAAATGGCAAACAAGTATTCCCTGCTGAAGTAATTAAAAAATCTCACCAACAACTAGTCTCACACAATGGAAGTTTTCTTGATTTTAAACGTACTGGTTATGCATGGGGCTGGCAAATAGGCCCATACAAAGGAAGTAGAATGCTTCATCATTTTGGTGGTGTTGCTGGTACTCATACCCACAGCTCTTTTATTCCAGAGCATAATATTGGTTTAGTGGTATTGAATAATGAAAATAATATTAGTCAATATTTGACCAATGCCATAAGTGATATCGTTTATAGTATTTTACTTGATGATGGTGATGCCAATAAAAAGGCAGAAAAGCATATTTTAGCGATGCGAACAATAGCTTCTGAAGAGCAAGCAAACATTAAAAAATGGAACGATATAAAAGCAAAAAAAGCATCCTCTAGAGTTATGCAACTTAGTCTGGATAAACAAAAATATGTTGGAGTATTTCATCATCCTCTTTGGGGAAAACTAAATATTAAACTGCTTAAGTCTGGTGCTTTTGAAGTAAGATTAGGTGAAGTTAGTACAATAGCAACAGCTTATACTAAGTTGGATACAATGCGGGTCGAGTTCTCTGAAATGAATGAAGGAGGCAAAGTTTTAACATATAAATTAAAAAATGGTGAAGTTAAAGGCTTAACGCTTTTCGGAGAAAACTTTAACAAGGTATAACTAAAAACAGTAGCGTAAAAGCCAACTAACAAGAAAATCAACAAGGACACGTAACAGTTGGCTACGTTTCGCTTCGCTACACAATTTTACCCAACTATTACTTAGCCTGTTATTTGGGTGTTAGGTGTGTTTATCATATATGGGAGTTAAACCGTATGTTTAAGGAATTTTCAATAATAGTATTATGTTCAATTCTATTGAGTTGTTCTTCTCTAGAGCCTACAAAAGATGTTCTTATCGCAATAGAATCTCAAAGAATCACACAAAAATCGTTAATAATTGATACCCATATTGATACACCAAGTCGTCTTATGAATTACCCCTTAGATATTTCCAAGCGCACGTCTGGTGGTCACTTTGATTTTGAAAGGGCAAGTGAAGGCGGATTGAATTTAGCTTTTATGTCATTATTTGTGCCGCAAATTTATGAGAATGATCAAGAAGCAAAAAATCACGCTGTTCAACTTTTACAAATGATAGAAGGTTGGGTACAAGAACATCCAAATAAATTTAGTTTAGTGCGTTCAGTAAGTGACACGAAACAGTTGCTAAGTAGTCCTAAGGTCGGACTTGCCATTGGTTTAGAGAATGGCGCTGCAATAGGATCTGATTTATCTAATATATCTTATTTTGCAAATCGAGGTGTTAAGTACATTACTCTTACTCATAGCAAACACAATCAAATGGGAGACTCTTCCGGAGAATATAAGCCAAAGTGGAATGGACTAAGTCCATTTGGTCAGCTTGCTGTTATAGAGATGCAAAAAAAAGGCGTAATGATTGATGTGTCTCATGTCGCTGATTCGACTTATTATCAAGTTTTAGAGCTTGTAGATGTTCCTGTGATTGCTTCTCATTCTTCATGTCGGAAGTTGACACCTGATTACAAGCGTAACATGACAGATGAAATGCTTAGAGCTCTGGCAAAAAATGGCGGCGTTATACAAATTAATTTTGGGGCTGCTTTTTTAAAACCGGAATATAAAGACTTGAACGATAAACTTTGGATAACTTACGAGAAGTACTTGGAAAAACATAATATTGCAGATTTTAGCAGAAAAGCAGCAGCATACTTAGATCATTGGCAATCTGTTATAAAGTTGGGAAGCGTGAGAGATTTGGTTGATCACATTGACCATGCAGTAAAAGTTGCTGGTATTGATCATGTCGGGCTTGGGTCAGATTTTGATGGCGTTATACCAACTCCAACTGATGTACCCGATGTATCGGGTTATCCTAAGGTGGTCGCTGAACTTTTGAAACGTGGTTATTCTGAGTCTGATATACAGAAAATCCTTAGCGGTAATATTCTTAGGGTCTGGAAAGAAGTCGAACTTTATTCTAACGAACACACCTAACAAGTAATTAAACAGGGACAATGAAGTTCCCCCGTTTTAGTGGACACCTCTTCATAACATTGAGGAGGCTAAAATGCCTAGATATACCCAACCTAAAAAGACATGGTTCTATCCTGTCGATTTCAAAATCAAAGCAGTACAGCTAAGCTTAAGAGACGACGTTTTATCTAAGGATGTTGCTCAAGCACTTGATATTCACCCGTTCATGCTTTCTCGCTGGCGAAAATAATATCGAGAAGGTAAGTTTTCAATCAAACCGCGCTACAACAGCAATAATGAACTCATGGTTAAACTCACAAATAAAAAATTGAATAAAATCAAACAGGTGAAAAAAAATAAAATGAACGTTTAAAGTTGGAGAATGATTTACTAAAAAAGTGGCAACGGTATCTAGCGGAAGTTCATCAGAGCGATTTGGATTCGTCCAACAGCACGGACCAAAACTAGGCGTTAAATACCTTTGCACTTGGCTCAAGGTTTCTTGCAGTGGCTACTATGCTTGCCTCAAGCGACCTAAATCCTTAAGAGCAAAAGCAGATATTGACTTATTTGCACACATTAATCATATTTTCATCGTGAATAGATGAACCTATGGTAGCCCTCGCGTATTTCATGCATTCAAACGTGAAGGCATCTTTACCAGTGAAAAACGTGTTGCGCGGCTGATGCAAGAAAATGGTTTAAGAGCTCGGGCACTTAAAACATACAGTAAACCTGCCAAAGTAAAGTTTTTCTATAAAGAGATTAAAAATAATCGTAAAAATATCAGTAAGCCTGATGCTATCAATCAGCAATGGTCGGGCGATATTACGTACCTAAAAGTTGGCGCTCGTTGGCATTACTTAGTTGTTGTGATTGATTTATATTCTCGGCGAGTAATAGGCTGGGCATTGGGTAAAAACAAAACCACCGCATTAACGCTAAAAGCATTACAGCTTGCTATCAAGAAACGAAAGCCTACAGAAACCGTGCTATTTCATACCGATAGAGGGGCTGAGTATAGAGCGCATGTGGTACAACAGTTTTTAATTAAACATAACATTAAAGCGAGCATGAATCGTCCAGGCTGCTGTATTGATAATGCCAAAGTTGAATCATTTTTCACTCACTCAAAGCTGACATCATTCGAGGAAATAATTTTGAGACGATGAATAAATTACGCATAAAATTAAAAGGTTACCTGAATTATTTTTACAATAGACAACGACTGCATTCAAGTTTAGGATATAAACCACCTGCTGAGTATGAATTAGCAGTAAATTGAAATGGAGAGTGTCCATTTTATCGGGGGAAGATCACAAAAAACAGTTGGTTTTGCTCCTGCGTTCAACATTTTAGCCAACTATTTTATTACCGCTTAGCAAAGCGTTATATTTTTTCAACACTTGGCTTCGGCGTTTACAAGGAAGGTAACTTATGAAAACTTTATTACTTATATTAATATTTTTTATTGCAGGCTGTGCATCTCCAATTGATTGGAAAGAAAAAACAGTTCACGATATTATTTCTAAAACTACTAAAAATAAACATGTACGCGCTATTACTCAATTTGAAGTCAAAAGTGTTGGAGTCGCTAGTGGAACAGAAAGCGGTCGGTGGTACCTAAATTCAGGGCTGAATTACAGATCTTCTTTTAGCCTTAATGTACATTTAACGCCAAAAGTTGTTTCGCAATTTTCACAAAAGTATAATATTAAAAACGAAGCAGAATTATTAGGAAAGAAAATCAAAGTAAAAGGCACAGCCTTAGCCAAAACGTATTGTGTGAAATTCGGCTGCCCAGTTAGAGTTAACCAAAACACTCCAGAAATGTATTTACAAACTCAACTATTGATCACTGATTTAAACAATATTTCATTACAGTAACAGATATTAAAATAGCATGTAGGCTTTATGTTACGGCAGACAGAACCAGCTAACAACCTGTTAAATAAGGACAAAATACAATTTACTATTTTCGTCCCTCAACATTTTAGCCAACAGCAACTTGCCGCTTAAAACGGCGTTATATGCTAATGGAGTTCGCATGAAATTTTTGTTCCCGATCATATGTTTTCTTTTAAATGGCTGTTCGACAGCTACATTTAAGTCTAATGCTGGCATTTATGCTGAAAACAAAATTAGAAAGAGTGTAGTGAAAAGATATACGAACTATGAAGTATGGAAATTAGGTGCTTCGCAGGTAGGCTATGTTGAAACCCAATATTGTCAAAAAGATATTAGAGACTACAAACCCAGTAAAGAAGGTCTAATTTCTGATTTAAAAGTTAAAACTCAAAAATTAGGCGGTAATGCTTTAGTTTTTGATTCTTGTTTGGTTAATAGAAGTACTGCCAGTTGTAATACCCATATTCAATGCAATGGTATGGCTTATCTAATCACATATAACAAATAATTAAACAAGAAATCAAACACAAGGATGAAAATATGACAGATTCTTCTGAAGTACTGGCCATCGCTGAAAAATACCTGAAAGAAATGCTCGAAGCAGATGACACGGAAAACTTCGACTTGTATACGAAGCGATATGAAAAAAAGTACCTTGTTAATTTTTCGAGAGAGAGGTTTTCAGATGACATCAAGGGTATGCATGAAAGGAACGGCATGAATACGGGCTACGAGTTTCTATGTAAGTTAAGAAATTGTAGCTTCGATGGTTTAGATATTTTCAGGCTCGTTTGGAAAGGTATCTATGAAAAGCGGGATGCAGTGATTGAATTTGACATATATAAAAAAAACGATAACTGGTACGTTATTCAGTCGGCAGTTCATTAAAGTGTGAGATAAAACCTAACAAAGGTTTTCAAGTCGGACAAATTACAGTTGGCTTTTTGTTCGTGCCTCACTTATTTTAGCCAACTGCAATTTTCCTCTTAGTGAGGCGTTATGCGTAAAAGGAGTTACATCAATGTTTGGTAAAAAGTCGACTATTCGAAAGTATAAGCACAAACTTCGTCCTGCATTAGCTAAAAGGTACGGCGGCTCAAAAACGTACACAAAAGGTCAAGTTGATAAAGCCATAGATGAAATGGGTTTTGATAAAAGGCATATACATTACGCATATTTAATGTACTGCGACGTAGCAACTTCCACAGCTAACACTCCTGATAATGAATCTACCGAATCAATGAACAATACAATTACTTCTATATCAGGGGTCGGTATTTTTGGGGCGTTTTTTGGTTCTTCATCTTATAGTGGAGGAGACGATGGAGGCGGCGGTTTCGGTGGTGGAGATGGCGGTGGTGGCGAGTGATTTACACATAAAAAGCCGTTCAAATGGAAAAAACAGTTGGTTGTGCTCGTACCTCGCTATTATAGCCAGCCATTTTTAGCCGTTTAGCAAAGCGTTATATTTTTTAGGATTAATATGCCACATACACACTTATTCAATGGTGATTTTTTTCGATTTAAGTCTTTAGAGGATTACTCTGCCTTTATGCACTTTTCTGATTTTGTAAATAATAAAGAGGCAATAAATGCCCATATAAATTCTTATGAATATATGGCTTTAAAGCCCTCGCTTCATCATGAAGACACTCATAAAGATTTGAGTCATATGAAAATGAATAGTATTACTTCTGCATTGAATCACTTTGCAGGTCTGACTATAACAAGTCTGTGTACAACCTTTGAAATTACAGTAAAAGAATTTCTTAGGTGTTATTTTATCCAAAACCCAAGTTCTATGTATGAATTTATAGGTAAAGAAGATAATAAAGGGTTGGTTTCGCTAAAGGAAATGTTGAAAGTAGATACATACCAAGACTTAATGAATTCTCTGGCCGAGAAAGCGGCATCTTCTGCTTCTAAGGGGAAGTATGGACTTGTGCTTTCAAAAATAGCTAAATTATGTAAAGAGGATGTAGACTCTAAACTAGTGATCGATTTAAACCAGCTTCAAGCTCAGAGAAATAAAATAGTACATGAGAAATTATCTAAAGATTGGAACTTAGGTGATATTGAAGTTGCCGAATCAACTGTAAGTAAAGTAATTGAACAAGTTTGTAGATTTGGTTTGAAAAGAGACATTCCTGGTCTTTATTCATGCGTTGATAATAAAACTGTTTTAGAATTCGAAAGTTTTGCCGTTTTAGGCAATGAAAAAATCTAACGAGTCAATCAAGCGGGACTATGAAGTTCCCCCGTTTTAATAGGCACCTCCTCATTACGTTGAGGAGGCTGCAATGCCCAAATATACCCAAGCTAAAGAGACATGGTTCTATCCAGTCGATTTCAAAATCAAAGCAGTACAGCTAAGCTTAAGAGACGACGTTTTATCTAAGGATGTTGCTCAAACATTAGAGAATAAACCAGGCACCCACTCCACATTCAATGTTAAATGAGCACCACGTTAAGTGCGTAAATTGCCCCAACTCAATTCCCACAAAATGAATTAACTAAAATTTAGTTTCATTACTTGCCGCAAGTATCTTCTCTACAACCTATACAACAGTGTAAACTCAAGCACACTTGAAGATTATAGGATCCTATACAAATGAAATTTTTACACACTATGGTTCGTGTTAAAAACGTTGAACAGTCGCTAGACTTTTACATAACTAAACTGGGCTTAGTTGAAACAAAGCGCGTAGATGTACCAGAAGGAAAATTTACCTTAATTTTTTTAGCGACAGAACCAGGTGCTGCTGAAATTGAGCTGACTCATAACTGGGGCTCAGAAGAAGATTATACTACCGGCCGTAACTTTGGCCATTTAGCCTTTGAAGTAGATGATATTTATCAAACCTGTGAAAAATTGATGGTGGCTGGTGTTACCATTAATCGTCCACCACGCTGTGGTCATATGGCATTTGTAAAATCGCCAGATAATGTTTCTATTGAGCTATTACAAAAAGGCGAGCGTTTAACACCACAAGAGCCGTGGTTAAGTATGGAAAACTCAGGTAGTTGGTAGTTAATAACTTTCATAAAATGGCTAAAACAAATACCTAAATAAAGTTTGCATTCTAATCGTCATTTTATTCAAGCCCCGTTAAAACAAAAAAGCCATACTGTTCAAAATAGTATGGCTTTATAACAACACATGCATTTCAATTGCGTAAAGTATTAACTCCTTAATTAGAGTTAGTTAACTACGAAATTTATTTAATGCATCCGCTAGGGCGCTTAAACATAATGCGACATTTTCGCTACGGGCCGTATAGCCCATTAAGCCAATTCGCCATGCTTGCCCAGCAAATTGACCAAGGCCAGCACCAATTTCAAGATTGTATTCCTGCAATAAATATTGACGCACTTTCGCATCATCAATACCTTTTGGAATATAAACTGAGTTAAGTTGTGGTAAGCGCTCTTCTTCTGGCACAATAAAATCCAATCCTAGATTAACTAAACCTTTCGCAAGTTTTTCATGCTGAAGTTTATGTCTTGCCCATGCGTTTTCAATGCCCTCTTGTTGTAGCACTAACAAAGACTCATGTAATGCATATAAAGAGTTTACTGGCGCAGTATGATGATATGCTCGTTTGCCCTCACCTGACCAATATCCCATTACGAGTGATTGGTCCAAAAACCAACTTTGCACAGGTGTCGTTCTATTGGCGATAACTTCACTGGCTTGATCACTAAAACTTATTGGCGATATTCCCGGCACACAAGATAAACATTTTTGGCTACCTGAATAAATAGCATCAATACCCCAATCATCAACTCTCAGTTCAATGCCGCCTAATGAGGTCACCGCATCAACAATTGTTAAACATTGATGGCGCTTAGCAATTTCACATAAGGTTTTTGCATCAGAAACGGCACCTGTTGAAGTTTCAGCATGTACAAAAGCCACAAAATTGGCTTGAGGGTTCGCGATTAAGGCATCTTCCAAAAGCTGAGTTTCAACAGCTCTACCCCACGGTGAGTCAACAACAACTAACTTAGCACCAATACGTTTTACGTTTTCAATCATGCGCGCACCAAACACACCATTACGACAAACAACAACGGTATCATCGGGCGTAACTAGGTTAACAAAACAAGCTTCCATACCCGCAGAGCCTGGCGCTGATATTGCCATAGTGTTAGCGTTGCTTGTTTTAAATGCATACTGTAATAGCTGCTTTAGCTCATCCATCATGGTGATAAATGTTGGATCTAAATGGCCAACGGTTGGCCTTGCGAGTGCAGACAAAACACGTTGGCTAACATCTGATGGGCCTGGCCCCATTAAAGTACGCTGTGGCGGAATAAATGATTGAATAGTCATAATTGCTGCTTCCATATGAAAAAGGGGTTTGAACTTTATTAGTTTTATATTTTAGCGTGTGCTTGTTAGCTTTAAACTAAAATGAATTGAACGTAGTCTATCACTGATAGTTATATCACCTAAATTAATCCACATTATGCTAGCTATTCACCCAAGATATAACAATTTATCGATTAAGTGACTATAAGTTGCTATCACATGAAGAAAATACACGTTAATATGCTGAATTAGCTAATCAAATTTAACAATAAGACGTTATGGCCTTAAAATCTACCATCAATAAAGCAACGATTCACCTGTCTGATATGGATCGTAACTATTACGACACTTTACAATTAACCGTAGCGCAGCATCCTTCTGAAACTGACCGTCGCATGATGATCAGGCTTATTGCCTTTGTGCTTAACGCTAACGAACACTTACAATTTGGTAAAGGTGTTAGTGATGAAGATGAAGCGGCGATCTGGCAAATAAATTACAGTGAAGAAATTGAACTGTGGATAGAGCTTGGTCAACTTGACGAGAAACGTTTAAAGAAAGCTTGTAATCGCTCTCAACAAGTAAAATTGTATTGTTATGGCTCAAGTGTTGATACTTGGTGGCAGCAATCACAAAGTAAACTAAATCAATTCAATAAATTATCAATAGAAAGCTTTAGTGAAGAAACGGCTCAAACTTTAGAGTTACTTGCTGATCGTTCAATGGAGTTTCAAATTAGTATACAAGACGGTCAACTGTGGTTAACCAGTGGCGATGAAACATTGTTAATAGAATTAACTAAGCTGAAATAACCACTTTAGCCATAACAAAATCACTATTACTTACTGTACTAAGGTATTGATTTATTAATTCAAATACTCAATAGTATTGGCTCATAAATAACGATGATAATAAATATGATGAACATTTTTAATACTCAAATGAAAACAGCTAACAACTTTCGACTGAAAGCTTTAGTCGCTGCAATTGCTATAACAAGCAGCTTTTCTAGTTTTGCAGAATTAATTTCGTCAAAGCAAGTGATCAAAGACATTACCTACTTGGCTGGAGATAACTTAAAAGGTCGTGCTAGCTTTAGTCCGGAAATAGAAAAAGCGGCTGATTACATTGCCAAACGTTTTGCTGATATTGGTTTAAAGCCTTTAGCTTCAAATGAAAACAGTAGTTTTCTGCAAAGCTTTACTGTCCATCAAATTAAGCCCCAAGCACTTGCTGTTTCATTGAATGAAAATAATATCAGTAGTGAAAATTTGGCCATAGCATCAACAATGAAAAAGCTTAGTTGGCAGCAAGGCAATGCTCAGACACATGTTATCGCTAAAGACGATGATATGCGTGCAACCTTAAGTAAGCTTAACCAAAGCGGTGGTCAGCATTTAGTTATTATTAACACAGCTCATGCAAAGTTATTTAAGGGTTATCAAGGCTATTTTAAGCGTGGTTTAACTAAACTTTCACTTGAACACCGTGGCGCTATTGTCATGGTACTAAGTGACGAAGCAAACATCGAAAAATATAATGTCAGCGCTAGTGCAGAAATCACTCAGCAGTCATTAACCAATGTTGTTGGTGTTTTACCTGGCGTAGAAAGCCCAGAAGAAGTTGTTCTATATTCCTCACATTATGATCATTTAGGGACAACACCCGACGGAAAGCAGATATACAATGGCGCAGATGACGATGCTTCAGGTACCACTGCCGTGCTAAACTTAGCGCAATATTACCAAGAAAAAGGTCGCAACAAACGTACCTTAATGTTCAGCGCATTTACTGCAGAAGAAATTGGCGGCTTTGGCTCTAAATATTTTTCTCAGCAGTTAAATCCAGACGATGTTATCGCTATGATTAATATTGAAATGATCGGTAAACCATCAAAATTTGGTGCGGGAACGGTATGGATGACAGGTATGGAACGTTCAAACTTAGGGGCGCTGCTTAACGAGAAGTTAGTTGCTCTAAATACTGAAATTTACCAAGACCCCTACCCTGAGCAAGGTTTGTTTTATCGCTCTGATAATGCCACATTGGCACGACTAGGTGTACCAGCACATAGCTTTAGTAGCACACAGCTTGATAAAGACCAACATTATCATCAAGTATCTGACAATATTGCCAGCTTAGATTTAACCTCAATGCACAAAGTTATCGAATCATTGGCAACAGCTACTCAATCACTCGTTGATGGTGAGGTAACGCCAACACGTGTTGATAAAGAAAAAGTGCGCGCGCAAGGCAAAATTTATTAAGCGCTACATTCAACAATAAAGTCAAAAAATCCAGATGGGTAACCCTTTCTGGATTTTTTATTGGTAAATTTTATTAGAAAAGAATTCAGGTTGTTTTAAGTCGATATTACTGTGGCCTTTGCCAACGCATATTATATTCAAGTTCATTAACACCATTAACAACAAAGTCATGGCGCAAATACAATTGCTTTGCCGGGTTATCCAATAATACATTTAAGGTGATCGAAACTTGTTTTTTAATAGCTTTACGTTTAACCATATCGAGAATGAGACTACCAATACCTAAGCCATGATAGTCAGGCAGTAGTTGAAATTGTCTAATATGAATACGATCAGAGAACATGCCAAGTTTTAATAAACCTATTCTTTGATTGTTAACTAAAATTAAGTGTGAATCACTAAAGAATTCATCTATACGCTGCATATGCTGTTGGTCATTCAACGTAATGCCTGCAGTAATAAGGTGCTTATCCATTGATGCTTTACGTAACGCCAATAAAAAAGCCCTATCTGTTCCACCTGCCAACTTAAAGGTAATTGTTGATTTACTTTCTTTACCCATATTTCTAAATAATACTCTTATTCACATAAAACCAAAGACAACGCTGAATTATCTACCTAACCTGGGGTCAGGTTAACTATTTACTTGCTGAGCTTAAAATACAGCAAATGTAAGTATCGTAATAATAAGGGATGTTGCAAAAAGTTGCAGCAGGAGATTGTCGCAATAATTAGACAACTGAGCGTTCATTACTTGATCCATCCTGCTTTATAACGGCAAAATAGTCCATTGTTCAAACTAGGGAAAAAGCATGCGCTTAAAAAAATCACTACTTGTTATCGCTATTTCAGCTTCGTTATCCGTTGCCTGTAGTAATGAAACCACAACAAAAGTCACTAACACAGCAAATACTGTTACTGAAGCCACACAATTAAATAAAATAACTAATGCTTCAAAAGCAGCAAACGAATTATTTGATACTATTTTTATGGAAGGTGTTAATCGTAACCCGGTTCGTCAAACCTACTTAGGCATCAAAACTGATTACGATAAATGGCAAAACCTTTCAGAAGAAAACAGCGCTTTAGAATTAGCATTTGCCAAAGAAGCACTATTGCGAATTCAAGTAATTGATATCAAGAGCCTAGATAAGCAAACAAAATTAAGCTATCAATTGTTGACCCAAAAATTAGAACAACAAATCGCTGATTACCAATGGCGTCATCATAACTATCCCGTTAATCAAATGTTCGGTATACATTCTCAAATACCTGCGCTACTAATCAATCAACATAGTATTAAAAACACTAAGCAAGCACATGATTATATTGCCCGTGTAAAAAATGCCAAGTTATTGCTTGAACAGTTAATTGATCAACTTAAAATCAGAGAAAATAAAGGTATTATTGCGCCAAAATTTGTTTTTGAGCATGTGGTACGTGACTCGAAAAACTTACTTGTTGGTGCACCATTTGATCAACAAAAAAATAGCACCCTGTATGCTGACTTCATCGCTAAAGTTAATAAACTTGATATCGCAGCATCTGATAAAAAAGCTTTAATGAAAGAGCTAGAAAAAGCATTAACGGTAGAATTTAAAAGCGGTTACCAGCAACTTATTCGTTATTTAACGAAACTTGAAGCCAAAGCTGACAATACTGATGGCGCATGGAAGTTTCCGCAAGGTGATGAGTTTTATAATAACGCTTTAAATCGTACGACAACAACAGACTTAAGCGCTGATGAAATTCATCAAATAGGTTTAAATGAAGTTAAGCGTATTCATAACGAAATGCGCGTGATTATGCACAAAGTTGGCTTTAAAGGCTCATTAAATGAGTTCTTTGAATTTATGCGCCACGATAAACAGTTTTACTATGAAGGTGACGATGCCGGTCGCGAACAATACTTAACTGAAGCAACCGACTTAATTAACACCATGAAAGGCGAATTAGATCAGTTATTCATTACTAAGCCAAAAGCAGATTTAAAAGTTAAAAAAGTTGAAGCGTTCAGAGAGAAGTCAGCGGGTAAAGCCTTTTATCAACAGCCTGCACCTGATGGCTCTCGCCCCGGTATTTACTACGCTAACCTATATGATATGGCAGCAATGCCTACGTATCAAATGGAAGCATTAGCTTACCACGAAGGCATTCCAGGTCATCACATGCAGATTGCCCTTAAACAAGAGTTAGAAGGCATTCCTAAGTTTAGAAAATTTGGCGGTTATACCGCTTATAGTGAAGGTTGGGGTTTATATTCAGAAATGATCCCAAAAGAAATTGGCTTTTATCAAGACCCATATTCTGACTTTGGTCGTTTAGCGATGGAATTATGGCGTGCATGTCGTTTAGTTGTAGATACCGGTATTCACAATAAGAAATGGACCCGAGATCAAGGTTTAAAGTATTACATTAGCAATACGCCTAATGCTGAATCTGACGCAGTGAAAATGGTTGAACGCCATGTTGTGATGCCATCACAAGCAACTGCATATAAAATTGGTATGTTAAAAATACTCCAATTACGTGCTATGGCTAAAGAGCAATTAGGCAGTAAGTTTGATATTCGCCAATTCCATGATGTTGTATTAACCAATGGCGCAGTACCACTTAACGTACTTGAAGATATGGTCAATGACTATATTGAGTTAACCCGTTAAGTTAATTTGCTAAAGTTAATTTGCTAAAGTTAATAGGTTAATAGCTAAAAATGAATAAACAACGCCAAAGGACTAACCCTTTGGCGTTTTCATTTAAAAAGAAAGTACCGTCACCACCACTTAAAGTGCCTAACTTTCGCTTACTTTATGCTGATTTTTCTTTCAAATACGCTAATTTACCACTTCGCTGATAAAGCGCTAAACCGCACATGACAAGTAAGGCACCAAAAACTAAATTAAAGCTCACGGTTTCATTATTCAACACTGCGCCTAGGTAAAGCGCAAATATCGGCGTCATCATCGTGATTAATGCCACAGTGCTCGCTCTTAATCTTTGCAAAATGAAAAAGTACGCTAAAAAACCTACCAAAGAGCCAAGTATGCCTAAATATAGAATCGCCCAAATAGATCGAGCATGCCATTCTTGATACGGTAAAGTGCCATCCACTAAAAACCACACTATAGCAAATAAAGGCACGCTAAATGTTAAAGCGCCGACTGTAGTTGCTAAAGGATGAATTTCAATATTCACACTTTTCACCAGCACACCACTAATACTAAAGAAGAATACAGCAAGCAGTATGGATGCTATACCAATCACACTATTATCATTTAGCGACATGCTATCAGAGCAAACGACAAATAATCCTAATAATGCTAATGCCAGCGCCAACTTTTTTGCCATACTGAATTTAGGCTCGCCAAGAATTTTTTGAGCCAAAACTCCCGATAATATTGGTGATAGACCAAAAATTAGCGACATCATTCCCGAAGCTAGGTATTGTGCTGCAAAGTAGGCAAATAACATCCCACCAAAAACCCCGACGCAGGAATAGGTATATATTTTTCGCGCTTGTGCAGACCAAGGTAAATTTATATTAGCAAGTTTTAAAATGATCATTCCAGGTACTATTGCGATCAACATACGTAGAAGTACTGCTAGCGTAGGACTTACTGTTTCACTACTCCAGACAATACCTAGTGGGGTTGTCGACCAAATTATCACTACTGCTAAATACGCCACTGAAACTGGCATTACCTTTCTCCTATTGTTTATTTTGGTGAAATTGGGGGCTGATAATATTTTTTAAATGTTATCAGCTCCTAATTAGACATAGCGGTTTAATTGCTATGAACAAAGCAGAGAGAAAAAGGGATTTCGAGAAGAGTTACTAAACAAAAGCCGCTGTATTTTTCTCTGCGGCTTAAGTAACAGTATTGTTACCTATTTACCCGACAAAAAGCATACACATGCGATAACCAGCAATTGACCAAATTCGGCTGCTGATTATTCATTGTTAGTCGCACGAAATTTCGTGCTTGCTTGTGATTGTCAGTGAACATTATTATTTATTAAAACTTTAATGATGATATTTATTTAAAGGATTTGTTAATAAAAGAAGTACAACTTATTACTACTATGTTTAACAAAAACCAGCGATTTAATTTCAATTGAAATTGCCCCAAAACGACTTGAGGATAGCCATCATACTGGCGATAATGCAAACTAATGTCAACAAGCTATTAGAGATTTTAAGTATTTTCTTTAGCGTCAATTTACACTTATATAATTAGCCCTGAACGAATACAGTTCAATATATAGTTTCAATACGAACCTTTCCTTTTAACAATAAAATTTTTTATTAGCTCATCAATACGGTTTAAAATGCCATTTTTAGCCACTTTTTAACTGTATTTAGAACTAGGGCTTGATCTGCATTAATGATCTTTACTTGATAAATAAAGCAAAAATCATTAGAATTATAATTAATTGAACGTTCAATTAAAAATAAAATTCTGAGAAATTAGTGCCTAAAGTCGGTATGAAACCCGTTCGTGAACAACAATTGATTAATGCTACATTAGAATCTGTTGCACAATTTGGTTTACAAAAAACAACCATAATCACCATTAGTAAAATTGCAGGCTTGTCTTCTGGAATTATCAGTCATTATTTTGGTGGTAAACAAGGTTTGGTTGATGCAACGGTTAAGCATCTGCTTGAACAATTGAAACTTGCTTTACTTGAACGTGTTGAACAAAATAACTTAGGGGCCGTCGAACGGCTTAATATGATCGTTGAAGCCAATTTCACTCCTTTCCAACGATCTATTCCTGCAACAAAAACTTGGCTTAGCTTTTGGGCGCAATCAATGCATGAACCTGGCTTAGCTAGGCTTCAGCACATCAATAGCAAACGTTTATACAGCAACCTACTATACTCTTTTCATCAGTTACTTGATGCAAAGTCGGCCCGTAGCGCTGCTAAACAAATGGCCGCAATGATTGATGGCTTTTGGTTACGCAGTGCATTAAGTGCGAAGCCTGAAGAAGAATTTAAACAAGCTGAACAGTTATGTAAAAAATTTATAGCTGATCTTATCAAGTAGTACGGAGAAGTAACTTGTCATTAAAAACTTATAAGAACTTTATCAATGGTGCCTACATGGCAAACGACAGTGGTGAAACATTTGATGTGATTAACCCTGCAACGGGTAAAGTTATTTATCACGTTGAAGTTGCAGATGAAAAAATTAAACAGCAGGCGATTGAGAGTGCTCAACGTGGTTTTGCTACTTGGTCAGCAATGGATGCGATGACGCGCAGTCGACTTTTACTCAAAGCAGTTAACTTATTACGAGAGCGTAATGACGAGCTAGCAAAAATTGAAGTACTTGATACCGGTAAACCTTGGCAAGAAGCCTCAGTAGTTGATGTACTTTCTGGTGCCGATTCAATCGAATTTTTTGCTGGTTTAGCCCCCGGAATTGAAGGAAATCAGCAATCAGTTGACGGTGATTTTTATTATACCCGTCGTGAAGCACTAGGTGTATGTGCTGGCATTGGTGCTTGGAATTACCCATTGCAGATAGCTTGTTGGAAGTCGGCGCCAGCGCTTGCTTGTGGTAATAGCATGATTTTCAAACCATCAGAAGAAACACCATTAGGGGCGTTAAAACTTGCCGAAATATTTACTGAAGCCGGTATTCCTGACGGCGTATTCAACGTTGTACAAGGCGCCGGCGACGTAGGTGCATGGTTAACTCACCATCAGGATATCGCTAAAATTTCTTTTACTGGCGAAGTCGGCACTGGTAAAAAAGTAATGGCTGGTGCAGCAACATCACTTAAAGATGTCACTATGGAGTTAGGTGGGAAATCCCCGCTTATCATCTTTAACGACGCTGATGTTGATAACGCCGTTTCTGCAGCAATGCTAGGTAACTTCTACACACAAGGTGAAATTTGTACTAACGGTACCCGTGTTTTCGTTGAAAAATCAATTTATCCAGTATTCATCGAAAAGTTACTGCAACGTACTCGTGACAATATCATTGTTGGTGATCCTATGGATGAAAAAACCAACTTTGGCGCGTTAATCTCAGCTAAGCATTTCGAATTAGTCATGAAATATATCAATATTGGTATCGATGAAGGTGCAACCCTGGCGCATGGAGGAAAAGCATTACAACCTGCTGATGCGCCAAATGGCTATTTTATTGCGCCAACCATTTTTACAGATTGTACAGATGAGATGACCATTTGTCGGGAAGAAATATTTGGCCCAGTAATGTCAGTATTGACCTTTGACGGTGAAGAAGAAGTTATTGCCCGCGCTAATGCAACGGAATTCGGTTTAGCAGCTGGCGTTTTCACACAAGATATTACTCGCGCTCATCGCGTAATTCATAAAATGGATGCCGGGATTTGCTGGATAAACAGTTATGGTTTATCCCCTGCACAAATGCCAGTTGGTGGTTACAAGCAATCAGGGATAGGTCGAGAAAATGGCTTAGCGACGCTCAACCATTATACGCAATTAAAAGCAGTATATGTTGGCTTACAACCATTAGACAGCCCATTCTAGTTGAGCGAAGAAGCTCTCCCTGAACTTAGATTGCCTCAAAATAACTTTGAGTCAATAACATGATTAGTAAGAAATATTATGAATAATAAAAAGTTTGATTATATTATTGTTGGTGCTGGCTCTGCTGGCTGCGTACTCGCGAATCGTTTAAGTGAAGATGCCAACAATAGCGTTTTGTTACTTGAAACCGGTGGTAGTGATAAAAGCATTTTTATTCAAATGCCGACAGCCCTGTCTATTCCGATGAACACTAAAAAGTATGCATGGCAGTTTGAAACTCAGCCTGAGCCTCATCTTGATGGTCGCCGTATGCATTGTCCTCGCGGTAAAGTGTTAGGCGGATCTTCATCAATTAATGGTATGGTTTATGTTCGTGGCCATGCAAAAGATTTTGATGAATGGCAGCAATACGGCGCTAAAGATTGGGATTATGCCCATTGTTTACCCTACTTTAAAAAAGCCGAAACCTGGGCGTTTCCTGGTGATGAATACCGTGGCAAAGAAGGCCCATTAGGGGTTAACAACGGTAATCAAATGAAAAACCCATTGTATAAAGCCTTTGTTGATGCCGGTGTTGAAGCGGGATATCTAGCTACTGACGATTATAATGGTGCAGCGCAAGAAGGTTTTGGCCCAATGCACATGACCATTAAAGATGGTGTGCGTAGTTCTACAGCAAACGCTTATTTACGCCCTGCTATGGCACGTAATAACTTAACCGTAGTGACTCATGCCTTAGTACATAAAGTATTACTCGATGGCAAAAAAACTGTCGGCGTACGTTACGAGCGCAAAGGTAAGTTATTCGATGTAAACGTTAATAAAGAAGTGATTCTGTCTGCAGGCCCTATTGGCTCTCCGCATATATTACAACTTTCTGGTATTGGTAATAGAACGACACTTGAAGAAGCTGGCATTGACGTTAATCATGAGTTACCTGGTGTTGGTGAGAACTTACAAGATCACCTTGAATTCTATTTCCAGTTTAAATGTAAAAAGCCGATTTCTCTCAATGGTCAATTAGGCTTATGGAATAAGTTTTTAATTGGTACCCGTTGGATTTTGACCAAGCAAGGCTTAGGTGCAACAAATCATTTTGAATCATGTGGCTTTATTCGTTCAAAAGCTGAAGTTGAATGGCCTGACTTACAGTATCATTTTTTACCTGCAGCGATGCGTTACGATGGTAAAGAAGCTTTTGCAGGCCATGGGTTTCAAGTTCATATTGGTCATAATAAGCCGAAGAGTCGCGGAGCAGTCAAGGTGCTATCGGATGATCCTAAAGCTCATCCACAAATTTGTTTCAATTACCTTGAACATGAAGATGACAAAGAGGGCTTTCGCGCTTGTGTACGTCTAACGCGAGAAATTATTCATCAAACTGCCTTTGATGAATACCGTGGTGAAGAAATTCAACCCGGTATTGAAGTTCAAACTGATGAAGAAATAGATACTTTCGTTCGTCAATTTGTTGAAAGTGCCTACCACCCATCATGCTCTTGTAAAATGGGAGAGGATGAGATGGCTGTTGTTGACTCTGACACTAAAGTACATGGCATTGAAGGCCTACGAGTGGTTGACTCATCAATATTCCCAACGATTCCAAATGGCAATTTGAATGCACCAACCATTATGGTTGCTGAACGTGCCGCAGATATTATTCGTGGGCACAAAGTATTACCACCGTCTGACGCTGAGGTGCGTATGTCGCCTAATTGGCAACAACAGCAGCGTTAAAATAACCGAAAAATATAATAACAATAACCGCGAGTACTCGTTCAGATATTAATTATCGCAGTCAAGAAATGATTCATGGTTGCGACAATTGAGATTTGGCACTTTAATTAAGTGTTTCCGAGTACTCTTTTTTAAAACTAAAAGAGGAGTTTATACTTGTTTACATCACTTAGCATCACTACTAGGAGACCATTATGACCACTTGGTTATCTGCTGGCATCCTATTTACTTTTGCCGCTATCGCACTGATATTATTTCGTTGGGGAAATATTCGCTGCGTAGGTGTTACACCCGTTAAAACATTTACCTTCATTGCTATCTTATTCACTTCTGGACTTGATGTTGGACTTATCATGTTCCCGTTAACTGAGTTTGCTGGCTACGCTGATTTAGCAACAAGCCCTGAATATGGCTTTACTAATCCGTTATCGATTGAATTTGGCTTTTGGGCTTTCCTTATTTGGGGTTTCTACTTTTTAACATGTTTTTATTTCTGTGTTATTGAACCTCGTGTGAAGTTTTTCGAGATACCTTTAATTAAGCTGATCAATAATGTTGTGATCATAGGCACTTGTGCTTTCACGGCTTACTTGCTATTAACGAACCTGCCTTGGTATGTACCATCCTTAGGCGACGGTGAATCAGTCATCGGTAGTTTTTACCTTATTGTCTTCCTTGTTATTGCTGCAGCGGTGTATTCAAGTACCAGTATTCGCTATGTAAGAATTTTAAGTCTAGCAACTACCTGGCTATTTATTGGCTTAATCGCGTTAATGTGGGCTGGTGCTTTCTTATCAGAAAATTCAAGCATTGCCGAATTTGCCCAAACAGTTTCTTTACTTGGCGGCTATTTTGGTAATATCCATGAATTTGTTCTACCACTTAATGATTACCATGAGTTTTACCTTTACTGGTGGTTTGCATGGAGCATCATGATCGGTCAATTTACTTCTCGTTTCGTTGGAGGCTTACGCACCTATCAAGTGTTAGTAGCGATGTTAGTATTTCCATCTATTCCTATCGCAATTTGGTTCACTGTCTTGTACTACTACAGTGCAAATGGCTTGGATACCGCTGGTTTTTACAACCTAGCAATGGCCTTTGTTGGTATAACATTCGTTATTAATTCACTCGATTCATTGATCCGTTTATACACAGATAATCTGAATTTGGGCGTAGCACGACTAGGCCGAGTTAAATATTTCTTAGGTAATTTGGCAGCGTTAAGTCTATTAACTTTATTATTCAAATTGGACTTCTTACAAATACAATGGGTTGGCGCAATTGTTATCGGACTATTTTTCACATGTTTTGGCTACATTTTATTTACAAAGCTGAAAGTGGTAAGTGAAATAGAATGTGCTCCAAAAGAAAATGAACTAGATTTTAATAAAATAGAATTAATAAAATAACACTACAATTTTTATATAAATATACTGAACAAAAAAGAGAGTATGAAATGAATAAAAGTATTATCGCCATAGCAACAAGCTGCTTATTAACATTATCTGCTGGCGCTGCTGCTGAGCTATCTACGACAGTTAAGTTAGCGTCTGATTACACCTTCAATGGTGTCAGCCAAACAGGTAACGATCCAGCATTACAAGCAAGTTTAGATTATGCTAATGATAGCGGGTTTTATGCAGGTACTTGGGCGTCAAATGTTGATTTTGGTGGCGCGGATGATACGAACATCGAATGGGACGCTTACATTGGACAGTATTTTCAATTAAATGAAAAAATTGGCTTAGATGCAGGTATTGCTTATTACACTTACCACGGTGATTCAGCTTCTGATACTTATAACTACCCTGAAGCTTACACTAAGTTCAACTACAGCTCATCGATGGGTAGTACTGAATTAAATTTCTGGTATAGCTGGGATTACTTTGGTGTCGATGCAAACCATTATATTGCCATGATTGCTCATACTTTTGAAGTTGCTGAAGGCCATAACGTTAAAGTTAGTTTTGATCGCTCAACATCGAACAACGAAAATAAATGGGCTTGGAATGGTAAAAGCGCTTACAACCATTACCGTGCTGAATACATGACAAGTTGGGAAGGTTTTGATCTTAACCTAGCGCTTGAAGACACTAGCATGAGTATTGATACCGCTGATACCCGAGTTGTATTCTCAGTATCGCGTACATTCGGCTTATAAGTTTTCAGCCTAGTTACTCAAGCTAGCTTGAGTAACATAATAACGAACAGCCTCTATATCTTATAGAGGCTGTTTTATAATTTCTCGGTAGTTTTTAACTAATAAAAATTAGGCACAGCAAACTTCTCAGTAAAGTCACCTCTCGACGCAATGACGCTTAGATAATAAAGTCAGAAATATAGCAGCACATATACATTACCGATACAGTCTTTCTTTAAAAAACTAGTGACAGAAATCATGATTAATATAGCATTTTAAATGTGCTTAACACTTCCAGAAACATTAGCTTCCCTGTATTATTGCCCACATTAAATTTCAGCGCATATTAAAACACTTAGCAAGATAAAGAGTACCCATAATGAAAACAGAAAAACCACAAAGTAACGCTATGCTCAAAAGAGCTCACACCAATATGCCAATGGGCGTAGCTGATAGTTATCGTTATTGGGGTGAAGACAACACTGTATTTTTAAGTAGTATGAAAGGCTGCACGATTACTGATTGTGACGACCAAACCTTTGTTGATTTTCGTCTTGCCTATGGGCCAATTATTCTTGGTTACCGTGATGAGCGTGTTGATAACGAAGTAATTAATGCGATTACTAATGTTGGCACTATTTCTGGGTTTTCTACTGGCCTTGATTCAGACGTAGTCGAGTTAGTGAAGTCACTTTGTCCTAACATTGATAAAATGCGTTTTGCAAATTCTGGCACAGAAGCGGTTATTGGCGCGGTACGTACTGCTCGTGGTTTTACTAAACGTAATAAAATAGTTGTTGTTGAAGGTGGTTTTCACGGTCTTCATGATGAAGTTATGTGGAAGTCAGATGTTGATAACTGGGATGACAGTACAGAAAAATCACCTGAAATCATTCCATTTGGTGCAGGTATTCCACAAAGTACTCGTGAACATCAAGTCAGCGTGCCACTAAATGATATTACCGCTATCGACGCTGTATTTGCAGAACATGGCGATGATATTGCTGCAGTTTTGATTGAGCCTATTATGGGTAACTGTGGCTCAATCGCCTCAACTCAAGACTACATGCAAAAACTACGTGACGTTTGTGATACTAACGGTTCATTACTGATTATGGATGAAGTAAAAACAGGCTTTCGTGTTGCTAAAGGCGGGGCACAAGAGCTTTATGGTATTTACGCTGACTTAACTACTTACGCAAAAGCCATGGGTAATGGCTACCCTGTTGCTGCTTTTGGTGGTCGCGCTAAAGTCATGGATACCATTTCTTTTGATAAAGGCGGCGTAACACACGGCGGTACTTATACGGCAAATATGGTGGCACTAAGTGCAGCTAAAGCTACATTAACGTTATTAAAAGAAACTGATGCATTGGCAACTATTGCTAGTGTTGGTAAAAAAATTCAAACAGTTCTTTCACGTGTATTTACAAAGTTTGGTATTGAGCATTGCTTTGCGGGCCCAGATGCTATGTTTGGCGTACATTTTGGTAGTGAAGTACCACAAAACTATCGTGACTGGAAGCAAACGAATAGCGACCTTTATACGCAATTTGCGATGAATTTAATTGATAATGGCTTAATGCTAGAACCAGATTCTCGTGAACCTTGGTTTATTTGTGAAGCCCATAAAACCATGGATTTGAACTGGTTAGAGCAAGTAGCAGAGCAATCAATGGCGGCAGCAATTAAAGCACAGTAGCTTTAGCTTTACTTACTCTGTGAATAATATCAGGCAAAAACTATGTTCTTTGCCCTAACACGTTAATTAGTCAAAGATTAATTAACTAATTTGTATAAAAAAAGCACCGGCTGTAGGCGAACTACTCTCGGTGCTTTTTATTAGCTATTTAAAGTTATCATTATCGTTATTTAAGTATTCGCCTTAAAACGATTGATTGAAAATCTTATGCTTTCTTTAAGTACGCAGAAACTAACACAATACGCGTACCATTAACTTTTCCTTCAATATGCTCAGGGTTATCCGTTAAACTGATACCACGTACCATTGTGCCTTGTTTGGCAGTAAAATTAGCCCCTTTAACCTTCAGATCTTTAACTAAGGTAACATTGTCGCCGTCATGTAATTCAGCGCCGTTACTATCGCGGGTAGGCCCTTCTCGTTCAGCTGCAGCAATACCCTGTTCAGCCCAAGTTTTAACGTCGTCTTCCAAATAAATCATATCAAGTGCATCTTGTGCCCAGCTTTCACTAGATACTTTATGTAGCATACGATAAGCCATTACTTGCACTGCTGGTTCTTGATTCCACATTGCATCGGTCAAACAACGTAAATGGTTAATATCAAGCTCAACAGTACCTTCTACTTGTCCTAAGCAATTACTACATAAATAAATACTTTGTTGTGCGCTTAAGTCACTTGTCGGCGGCACCGGATGAACACTTAAACCGTCAGTTGATGCACAAAATTCACAGCTTGAATTACTGCGTTGCTTTACTGCTTGCTCTGTTACCATAATAAATATACCCACAAAAAATTTGTCGCTATTATGCCAATGTTGCCAATGCTATGGTAGAACATTTAGCATTTAAATAAGCGTTATTGATTTAAAATCAAGCTCTGTCGCGTTGATGAAGGTATTAAGATCAAAAAAGGTGGCTAGCGCCACCTTTAAATTTAATTAAGCTACTAAGGCTTAGTGAAAACTAGGTTGATTCTTTAACTTCATTGCTTTGATTCGCTAACGCGCTATCTTCACCAGCAAATTTATCTACCCAAATAGCAATAGCGCCATCACCGGTAACATTACACGCAGTACCAAAGCTATCTTGAGCTAGATATAACGCTATCATTAACGCTAACGCTGCATCGGTAAAGCCAAGCATACTTGCAAGTAAACCAATTGCTGACATTACTGCGCCACCTGGAGCACCTGGTGCTGCAATCATGACAATACCTAGCATCAATATAAAGCCCATCATGCCGCCTAAACCAGGTAATGCAAGTTCAGGCGTTAATAACATAACAGCTGTTGCACAAGTTACTATGGTAATTGTTGAACCACTTAAATGAATTGATGCACAAAGTGGTACGGTGAAATTAGCAACACCGTCACTAACATCATTAGCTTTAGTTGCACGTAAAGACACAGGAATGGTCGCTGCACTAGACATAGTACCTAACGCTGTAAAATACGCTGGCATCATGTTTTTCAATAATACCATAGGCGACTTTTTCATCGCCATTGCAGTGGCAACATAAAGAATTGTGATCCAAAGCCAATGCATGATTAATGCAAGCACTAATACTAAACCAAAAGTTTGAAGTGTGGAAAACACAGTGCCGTCGACTGTCATTTCGGCAAATACACCCGCAATATAAAAAGGTAATGCCGGAATAATAACTTTGCTTAATAGCATTTCAATTACATCACGCGCTTCGTTTAAATTAGTACGAAGCGATGTCGCATTAATTGCGCTAATACCAATACCAAAAATAAAGGCTAATGCTAACGCTGTCATCACATCAAACAAAGGCGGAATGCTAATATCTAAAAAGCCTTTTAGCTTTTCACCTTCTGCCGCTGCTTCTAATGCATTGCCAGAAATTAAACCAGGTAAAATAGTACTTGCAACAATAAATGCTAATGCGCCAGCAACAATGGTTGAACCGTAAGCTAGGCCAACGGTTTTACCTAGTAATGCACCCGAACCTTGAGGTAATGACGCAATACCGCTAGCAATATAAAACAAGATAATTAATGGGATAGTAAACTTAATTAGTTGCCCGATAAAAGATTGAATAGTAAAAGTTAATTGTATGAGAAAATCAGGGGCAAATAGGCCAATGACGATACCCGCGACTATGCCAGCAATAAGCTTTAGCACTAAATTCATAAGAACTCCGATTGTTATAATAATATTGAAGATTAATTCGCAACCGTTTCAAGGCAGCGATAATAATTCTATTCTACCCTAATTATTTATGTTCAAGCCAGACTAGCGTTAACTTGCTGTCTTCTGGCTGCGGTATATGGTTTTTACAAACAAAAAGCCCAAGCGCGGCTACCAATGTTTCATCGTAATAAACAAAAGGTATGCGTTGACGCTGCCACGTTGGTATTTTTGCCTCTTGTAATATTTTTTTAAGAGCACGCGATTTATCACGAAAATGCGGTAAACATTTTGGATTATCATGACTAAATCGAACACTTACCGTTTGCTCAGCTTTTGGCGCTATTATATCAATGTATTGATGAGAGTCATTGGCAGCAAAATCATTATTAACAATATCACTCTCACCATCGACAACAGAAAATTGAATGTTACCTAAGTTATCAGGCAGTTCAATTTTCTTGTCTTCTAAAGTCACACCTATCTTCCTACTCCATTCGCTAACATCAACAAAGTTATCAGTTAAATAAAGCTTTTGCTGATAACGGCGCAAACAATAAGTTGCAATTTGTACACAGGGGTTTTTATCACTATTAGCATGTAATTGTTGAGTAATTTGCATTAACTGAGCGCTACTTGGCATTAATTTATCATGCTTGGCGAGAAAAAATCGTATGACATTATTAAATCGTAATGCACTTAAACTTAGTAGCATCGGAATCGACAAAACTTCACTCGAAAATGATACTTTATTAAAGTCTTCTTCTGCAATTTCATTTAGTAACAACTGTGCGTCTTGGCAATGGCCAACACTACGACTCAGCGTTTGATTAAAACTCGGCCAACGGCTAAATAACTCAGGTGCGATAGTATGGCGAATAAAATTTCGATCGAAGGTTTGATCTTCATTTGATTCATCTTCAATCCAGTCTAATCTTCGATGTTGAGCATAGGTGACAATATATTCACGAGAAATAGCTAACAGTGGTCGCACTAGTGAATGTTGCGCAAGTGATGTCTGTTGCGCCATTGACGATAAACCTTTTAAACCTGCACCACGCTTTAATGCTAATAAAAAGGTTTCTGTTTGGTCATTTTGATGATGACCTGTAACAATGAAGGCTGGCTCAACATTTGTTTCAATCAAACACTGGTAGCGCGCGTCTCTGGCTATTGCTTCAAGACTTTGCTGGGGTAGTTTTTTTAATGCTAACTGATGAATAGTCAGCGGTAATTCAAATTGTTGACATTGCTCAGTTGCAAACTGTTGCCAGGCGGATGCATTAGTACTTAAACCATGATTTACATGACAAACCAAAATAGGATTTGTTAGCTGCTTTTGCTGTTTTAATGTCGATAAAGCGGCAAGCAATACTTGTGAGTCAACACCACCACTGTATGCAACGACAATAGTTTTATCATTGGTATTTTTAAAAAACGCTAGTAGCGCTGATTCGATTTTATTCATGAATGGAAAGTAAAAAGCGACCATTGAGTTGGTCGCTTTTTATTAAGTTAACAGTAACCGAACGACATGAGTTTGTCGTAGCGCTTGTCAATTAACTCTTCTTTTGAAAGGCTTTCAAGCTCGGCTAAATTACTTTTAAGTGATTGTTTCAAAAATGCTGCCATCTGATCCATATCACGATGCGCGCCACCTAAAGGCTCTTCAACAATATTATCAATAAGATCTAATTCTTTAATACGCTTGGCCGTAATACCCATAGCTTCAGCTGCAGTTGGTGCTTTTTCTGCAGTTTTCCATAAAATTGACGCACAACCTTCTGGAGAGATAACTGAATATGTCGAATATTCCAACATGTTAACTTTATCACCAACACCAATAGCCAAAGCCCCACCGGAGCCACCTTCACCAATAACTGTACAAATAATAGGTACACTTAAGCGTGCCATTACTTTCAAGTTAGTTGCAATAGCTTCACTTTGACCACGTTCTTCAGCGCCAATACCCGGATATGCACCTGGCGTATCGATAAAGGTAATAATAGGCATATTAAAACGTTCCGCCATGTTCATTAGACGTAACGCTTTACGGTAGCCCTCTGGGCGCGGCATACCAAAATTACGTTTTACTTTTTCAGTTGTAGAACGACCTTTTTGATGACCAATAACCATCACGGCTCTTCCGTCCAAACGTGCTGTACCACCAACGATAGCACTATCATCTGCATAGGCTCGGTCACCGGCTAACTCATCAAATTCCGTGAATATAAGTGGTAAGTAATCTAAAGTGTAAGGACGCTGGGGATGACGAGCCACGCGTGCGGTTTGCCATGGGTCTAAGTCTGAAAATATTTTTTTTGTTAACTCATTATTTTTTGCACGTAATTGAGTAATTTGTTCTTCTAAATCAAGATCTAATTCTTGGCCATTGTTGACCGACTCTAGTTCTTTAATTTTTGCTTCAAGCTCTGCAATTGGCAGCTCAAAATCTAAGAAATTTAATGACATATGATTATTCTTACCTATGTTGTCAAGGAGTACCGTTCTTTATGAACACTACTTATTTAAATTTTAACTCGACTTGCTCATCACCCAGCAGGGTTTTCAAATCGTATAATAGCATGTCGCTTGGCGATACGCGCCACTGTACGCCCAATTCTAGCATACCTTGCGCTTCATCTCTTTGATAAAAAACGCGAATTGGGCAAATACCTTCTTTGTACGGCGTTAACACTTCAATAAACCGTTCAATAAAGTTATCCGAAAGTTTACTTTTATCAATCTGCAAATCAAGTGAAGCGACATAATTTTCACGGGCATCTGCAACTGTCATGATATCTCGGGCGGTCATTGTAATACCCCCAGAGTAATCATCAAAGCTGACCTGTCCGCTACAGACTAAAATAGCATCAGAAACTAGCAATTCTGCAAACCTATCGTAGTCATCTGGGAATAAACGTATGTCCATTCGAGCACTTTTATCATCGAGTGTAACTAATGCCCAACGACGACCACGTTTATTGACTAAAACTCGCACCCCTAGCACTAAACCTACCGCGACGGAAGTTTTGTCTTTATTCGTCGGTTGTAAACCAACGAGGCGGTTAGTCGCGTAACGCTTAATTTCACTTAAATAACGATTAATGGGGTGGCCTGTTAAATAAAGCCCTAAGGTTTCTTTTTCACCGTCTAACCACTTTTCCTCTGGCCAAGCATTTACTGTTTTAAATTCTTGTCTATCATCCGTTTGTTCGTCGTTAATCAAACCAAATAAGTCATTTTGACCTAAAGATTCGGCCTTAGCATGTTGCTCTGCCGCTTTAATGGCTTCAACCAAGGTTTCAAATAACGCGGCGCGGTTTTTCCCCTGCTCTAACGTTGAGCCTATTTGATAGTGCGGGCCTAAGGCATCCATAGCACCGGATTTAATTAACTTTTCCAGTATTCTTTTATTGGTTTTCTTTAAATCTAAACGGGCGCAAAAATCAAATAAATCAGTAAATGGACCGCCAGTTTGACGTGCAGAAATAATGGCCTCTATTGGCCCTTCACCGACACCTTTAACTGCGCCAATACCGTAAACGATTTGATCATCTTCATTTACTGTGAACTTGTATTGGCCGGCATTCACATCAGGGGGCAATAGATCAATGCCCATATTGCTACATTCATCGACTAAGGTAACAATTTTTTCGGTGTTATCCATATCTGCTGACATCACCGCTGCCATAAATGGCGCAGGGAAATGTGTTTTCATCCACAATGTTTGATATGAAACTAAAGCATAAGCAGCTGAATGCGACTTATTAAAACCATAACCAGCAAACTTTTCAACTAAATCGAATATTTTCATGGCGAGTTCGCCATCAACGCCACGGCCTATCGCACCGGCTTCAAAACCAGCACGCTGCTTAGCCATTTCTTCCGGTTTTTTCTTACCCATCGCTCGACGAAGCATATCAGCACCACCAAGAGAATAGCCGGCAAGTACCTGAGCAATTTGCATCACTTGCTCTTGGTAAAGAATAATACCGTAAGTCGGTTCAAGAATTGGCTTTAAGTCGAGATGTTGCCATGTTTCATCGGGATAGCTTACCGCTTCTCGACCATGCTTACGTTCAATAAAGTTATCAACCATGCCTGATTGCAATGGCCCCGGTCTAAACAAGGCCACTAAGGCGATTATATCTTCAAAACAATCGGGCTTTAATTTTGCAATCAGTGACTTCATACCACTTGATTCGAGCTGGAATACTGCTGTAGTTTCTGATTTCAATAAAACTTTAAAGCTGGCTTTATCTTCCAAATCTATCGCGGCAATATTGATTGGCTCTTTACCTTGCTTTATCAGCTTGGCATCCGCCATTTCAATGGCCCACTGCAAAATAGTTAGCGTACGTAAGCCAAGGAAATCAAATTTAACTAAACCGGCATCTTCAACATCATTTTTATCAAACTGCGTAACCGGATTTTTACCTTCTTCGTCACAATATAATGGTGCGAAATCAGTAATAGTGGTTGGTGAAATAACCACACCACCGGCATGTTTACCAGCATTACGTGTTGTACCTTCTAAGATACGGCACATATCAATAAGATCTTTTACATCACTGTCCTGCGCATACACTTCAGGTAGTTTTGGCTCTTCCTCGAAAGCTTTCGCTAAAGTCATGCCTGGTGTCGGTGGAATTAATTTTGATATGCGGTCAACAAAGCCATAAGGATGACCTAGTACACGACCAACATCTCGAATAACCGCTTTCGCGGCCATGGTACCAAAAGTAATAATTTGCGATACCGCATCACGGCCATATAACTCTGCAGTATGGTCAATGACCTCATCTCGTCTGTCCATACAAAAATCGACATCGAAATCAGGCATTGAAACACGTTCAGGATTTAAGAAACGCTCAAACAGTAAATCGTACTCTAGCGGATCTAAATCGGTAATTTTTTGCGCATAAGCGACTAGTGAACCGGCACCAGAACCACGGCCTGGTCCGACAGGAATATTGTTATCTTTACTCCACTGAATAAACTCCATAACGATCAAGAAGTAACCTGGAAAGCCCATATTATTGATAACTTCAAGTTCAATGGCTAAACGTTCATCATAGGGTTTACGTTTTTCAGCAAAATCTGGCGCGTCTTTATCAAATAAAAACTCTAAACGTTCTTGTAAACCTTCTTCGGATACTTTAACTAAGAAGTCTTCAATCGATAAGCCTTCGGTTGGAAAGTCAGGTAAAACGTATTCACCTAGAGTAACGGTTACATTACATCGCTTGGCTATTTCTACGGAATTCTCTAGTGCTTCTGGAATGTCGGAAAAAAGCTCCAACATTTCCTCTTCACTACGCAAATACTGCTCTTCACTGTACTTTTTAGGGCGACGTTTGTCGTCTAAAGTGAAACCGTCATGGATAGCTACCCTAATTTCATGCGCATCAAAGTCTTCTGGACTTAAAAACATCACTTCATTAGTGGCAACGAGTGGTAAATCACAACGAGAAGCAAGTTCAACGGCTAAGTGCAGGTAATTTTCTTCATCACTACGGCCCGTACGGATCAATTCTAAGTAATAGCAATTAGGAAAATATTGCTGATAAAAACTTAGCATTTCATCGACAACTTCTACATTGCCTTTTAATAAGGCTTTACCAACATCACCCTCTCGACCACCAGAAAGCAGAATTAGTCCATGTGCATGTTCAATTAACCAGCTTTTATCTAATACCGCTCTACCTTGAATGTGACCGCGTAAATACGCTTTTGAGATCAGTTCGGTAATATTTTTATAACCAACATTATTTGTAGTTAATATCACTAACCGGGATAATTCATCACCTAACTCATCACTTTTCACCCAAAAATCACAGCCAATAATAGGCTTAATACCTGCGCCATGTGCTGCATGGTAATACTTAACTAAACCACACAGGTTGGTTTGATCGGTTAATGCCAGTGCCGGCATATTCAAATCTGCTGCTTTGGCAATTATTGGCTTAACTTTTTTTAAGCCATCACACATCGAGTAGTCACTATGAACTCTTAGGTGAATAAATTTAGGCTCGCTTGATGTTACAACATCAGTAGTGTCAATTACGGCAGGTGAATGATCAGGTTCAGACATTAATGGCTCTAATTATTTTTATGATTGCTGGCTGAATTAGCAATAACATTTGCTACAGGTTTAAAACTTCGGCGGTAATTATCTAAAACACCATGCTCAATGATTTTTTCTAAATGAGCTTTGGTGGGGTAACCTTTATGCTGGGCAAAACCATATTCTGGGTGCAACTTATCTAAAGCAACCATTTCATCATCACGTGCGACTTTAGCCAAAATAGATGCAGCACTAATTTCTGCAACTCTCGCATCACCTTTTACGACGCTTTGACTGGCAATATTACCGCCTTCTGCAGCAAATGTCGGACAACGATTACCATCGACAAGTACATAGTCAGGTAAAACCTTTAAGCCAAGTACAGCACGTTGCATAGCAAGCATAGTTGCATGAAGAATATTTAAGGTATCTATTTCTTCAGGGTTTGCTCGGCCAATTGACCAAGCAATGGCATGCTGCTTGATTTCAACCGACAAAAGCTGCCTTTTCTTTTCGGAAAGTTTTTTTGAATCCATCAATCCCTCAATCGGATTTTCAAGGTCTAAAATTACTGCCGCAGTCACTACATCGCCAACTAATGGCCCGCGCCCTACTTCATCGACACCAGCGATACAATAGGCAACAGGGTATTCAAAGGGTTCAAAACTTTTCTTTGGAGCAGGCATAATAATTCACAACCAATATTATAATAAATCAATGACGGCATTTGCCGCTTGTTTACTCGCATCTTGCTTAAGTGTTTGGTGAATAGTAGTAAAAGCCTGATTTAAGGCTGATTGATCTTGGTACAAACGCTCTTCCACTAAGGGGATAATATTATCTACTGTGACTTGCCCTTGCAGTAACTCAGGGACAAGTGATTTATTAGCAAGTAAATTGGGGAGAGAAAACCACTTCAATTTCACAAAACCTTTGAACATATGGTAAGTCAGCGGATTAAATTTATAACAAATCACCATAGGGCGTTTCACCAGTGCTGCTTCTAATGTCACTGTGCCTGATGCCGTTAACAAACAATCACTTGCCGCCATTACTTTTTGCGTTTCGCCAATAATAATATTGACCGCAATCTCAGGAGCAAATTTTTTATGCAGTTCTTTAAATTGCTCAGCGCGTTTTTCACTGATCATGGGGACAGCAAATAGTAACTCTTTAATATGCTCAGGCTTATTTAATAATAACTTTTTAGCTGTTAATAAAAATGGTTCAACTAATCGAGATAGTTCACCACCTCGACTACCTGGCATTAATGCAAGAATTGTTGCAGACTCAGATAAGCCAAGTGAATTTCGTGCGGCAGATTTATCAGAGATCATAGGAATATCATCTGCTAACGAATGACCAACAAAGGTACAAGGCACTTGATGCTTATCATAGAATGCTTTCTCAAAAGGCAACAATGACAAAACCATATTAGTTGCTTTAGCAATTTTAAATACGCGTTTCTCACGCCACGCCCATACTGAAGGACTAACATAATGGACGGTTTTAATGTTCTGTGCTTTTAGTCTTTCTTCTAGGGTAATATTGAAATCTGGTGCGTCAATACCAATAAAAACACTTGGTTTGTTCGCTGAGAAGTAGTCGGTTAGTGATTTGCGAATATGAAGCAATCGGCGCAGTCGCCCTAATACTTCAAAAACACCCATCACAGATAACTCGTCCATATCGAATAAGCTTTTAAAACCCAACGCTTGCATTTTTGGTCCACCAATACCAATAAACTCGGCTTGTGGATAGGAGTTAAGCAATTGCTGCATCAGGCCGGCGCCTAGAGTATCACCTGAGTGTTCGCCAACAACAATTGCAAATATAAGCGTTTGCTCGCTATTTCCCTGTTTTAGAACCATTTGACTATCAAGCTTTTGAGTTAAGTTTTCTTTTAAGTGCATAATACTAACGAATAATACCGCGACTAGAATGTCGAATAAAATCGGTGAAGGTATCTAATTCAGTCATATTGTGTTTCATTTCACTAATCTTCGCAATTGCCCCATCCACGGTTAGCCCTTGGCGATAAACTAACTTATAAGCTCGTTTAATCTGAAGAATTACGTTTTTGTCAAAACCACGACGTTTTAAACCTTCACTATTTAAACCAAATGGCTTTGCCGGCTGACCAGAAGCCATTACGTAAGGCGGAACATCTTTTAATATTAATGAATTGGCGGCAACAAAGCTATGATCGCCAATATGACAAAATTGATGTACACCTGCCATACCACCAATAATGACATGATCACCTACATGAACATGACCGGCAATTGAGGCACCATTCGCCAAAATGCAATTACTACCTATCATACAATCATGGGCAACATGAGTATAAGCCATAAACAAATTGTTATTACCAATTTTGGTCAAGCTGTGGTCTTGAATAGTGCCTCGGTGAACAGTACAATTTTCTCGAAAGGTATTGTTATCTCCGATAACCAATTCTGTTAATTCACCAGCATATTTCAGATCTTGACAATCTTCACCAATAGAGGCGAATTGAAAAATACGATTTCCTTTACCTATTTTCGTTGGCCCATTGATAACAACATGAGAGCTAATTTCGCAATCATCACCAATAATTACATTAGCTGCAACATATGTCCAAGGACCAATTTTTACGTTGTCACCAATAATAGCGCCGTCTTCAATTATTGCTTGCGGATGAATCAATGTATCTACCATATTATAATGCTCGCCTTGCGCACATGAGATCAGCTGAGCAGACAACTTTTCCGTCAACTCTTGCTTCAGCATAAAACTTCCACATACCACGGCGTTCTTTAACAAACTCTAAATGCAAATGCATGGTATCACCAGGGTGTACCGGCCTTTTAAACTTAGCTTTATCAATAGAAGCAAATAAAAACAATTCACCTTCATTTTTATCTTCAACGGATTTAAAACCGAGAATGCCACTTGCTTGGGCAAGTGCTTCAAGAATCAAAACACCAGGGAAAATAGAGTAACTAGGAAAATGTCCCATAAATGCAGGTTCATTAACCGTAACATTTTTTATAGCATGAATAGACTTACCAGGCGTGTAATCTAAGACACGATCTACCAATAAGAAAGGGTAACGATGTGGGATAAGTGTTTTAATTTCTTCTACATCAATAATATTTTTTTGCGCTTCCAAGATTTATTCCTCAATTTCCATAACGATAATCAATAATTACTTATTTTTATCAATTGATATTTCTTTTTCTATGTTGGCCATACGCTTAGTCAGTGATTCAAGTTTTTTAATACGAGCGTTATTCTTATGCCACTCTTTATTCGGCTGACAAGGCATTCCTGATGAATAAACACCTGGCTTTTCAATAGCCTTAGTAACCATGGTCATGCCTGTGAAAACACAACCATCACCGATCGTAATATGTCCATTAATACCCACTAGTCCAGCAATAACACAATTTTTCCCAACTGTGGTACTGCCGGCAATAACACTACATGCCGCAATAGCTGTATTTTCACCTATCTCTACGTTATGGGCAATCTGTATTTGATTATCGAGTATCACACCATCTTTTATAACGGTATTTTCTAGTGCGCCGCGATCAATAGTCGTACTCGCCCCAATTTCAACATTATCGCCAACAATAACAGTCCCTAATTGAGGTATTTTAATCCATTTACCTTTATCATTTGCATAACCGAAACCATCAGATCCGATAACAGTATTAGCATGTATTTGGCAATTATGACCAATTTCAACACAGTGATAGATACTTACATTTGACCATATCACCGAGTTAGCACCTATTTTAGCGCCAATGCCAATGAAGCTTCCAGCCCCAATGCTAGCATTATCAGCAATATTAACGCCTGCTTCTATCACTACATTGGCTGCTATTGTAACGTTTTTGCCCAAGATGACACTTTCATCGATAATGGCAGATGCGTGAATGGCATTTGCTGGCTTAGGGCTGGTATCAAGTAGTTGAGCAACTAGGGCATATCCCATGTATGGATTATCCATTACGAGGGCATTACACTGACAATTTTCAATTTCTTTACTTGAAATAATAACCGCACTTGCCTTAGTCGTTGCAAGTTGATCGCCATACTTACTGTTAGCTAAAAAAGCTATTTGGCCAAGTTGAGCAGTATTTAATGTCGCAATACTATCAATTTCACATTGCCCATCACCATGGAGCACAGCGCCTATTTTATTTGCGATATCTGCGAGCTTATAACTCATAAATAATAACTTCTTTTTAAGTTTAATCTAAAGCATAGATTGAAAGATGAACGTTTACCATCATAGGGCTAAACGCAATATTCCGAATCAAATTGATTCGGAATATTGAAGTAAAAGACAACTGGAGCGACAAAAGTTAATTTGTCTAAACCAAGTTAGGTAGGAAAATTAATTTAGTTTGCTAACTTGTTTAACTACTTGTTCAGTGATCGCACTGCCAGGCTTAGAATAAACTACAGCACTTTGTTCAAGCACTAAGTCATAGTCGCCTTTAGCCGCAATGTTATCAATGGCTTGTCGTACTAAAGCAACAATTTTACTTTGTTCTTCATTTTTACGAACGCCGGTTTTTTGTTGAAATGCTTTACCTTTAACTTGATATTCTTGAAAAAGCGTACCAATTTTTGCGTCTAAATCTTCAATTTCTTTAGCACTCATCAAAGAGCCGTCACGCTTCTTTTTTTCTTGTTGATATTTAATATCTTGCTCTAGTTGTGCAAGTACCGCTTTATCATCTTTAAATTCTTCTTCTAAACTTTTCATAATAGTAGCAGTTTGAGGGATTTTACCCATCACTTCTTGAAAGTTTACTACCGCTATTTTTTGATCCGCTGCCATTGCTGAACTTGCTAATAAAAAACCTGAAGCTGCGGTTGTCATGACGATAGATTTAATCAATTTATTCAATTTCTACTCCTAAAATATTCTTTTATATTGTTACTATAATTTTATTATGCGGTAGTTATACCGCCTCAAGTTGTTTGGTTCAAGCCTAAAAGGGAAAAGCTCATCATTTTCCTTAATTATTAGGCTCTAATCACGATTTTACTAAAATGTTTGACCAATATTAAAACTAAAGAACTCAGTGTCATCACCTTCTTCTTCTTTTAACGTTTTAGCGAAACTAAAAATCATTGGTCCCATAGGTGATAACCATTGCACAGAAATACCTGCAGATGCACGATAGCGTCCAACATCAGAGTAATCAGCAAGCTTTTCAAACTCGATAGGAGCTAAGTCTTTGTAATCGTCAAAACTAAACTCCGTATCCCAAACATTGCCAGCATCAACAAATATACTACTTCGAACACTATTACTAAAACCTTCATCTAAGAATGGAGTAGGTACAATTAACTCTATACTTGCTAGTGCAATGGCGTTACCGCCAACAGACTTCTTGGACGTTTGAATAAAGTCATGATCTGGCCCTAAACAACAACCACTTGCGCCACCAGCCGAATCAGGAGTGCCAGGAATGTTAGTTGGATATCTGTAAATAGCTCTTGGACCAACAATATTCGATTCAAACCCTCGAAGTGTGCCAGAGCCGCCGGCTCTAAAGTTTTCCCAGAATGGTAGAATTTGATCATTTCCTTCTACCGAGCCATAGCCATTACCATACCCAATTTGAAATTTGGTTAAAACAGTCCAACGTTGATCCTGAGTTAATGGAAAATACCATTTTGTGTCCAAATTAACCTTAAAATAGTTTACATCCGAATTTGGTGTAGTCATTTTATACGATAAGCTTTGCTGCGAGCCATCAGATGGAAATGTGCCACGATTCAATGTTGATCTTGATATTGATGCATTAATATCAAAGCTTTCAAATTCTAATCCGCCATCCGGATCATTAGGATCTGAATATAACTCATAAAACTTTTGAATTTGCTCATAACTTTGTAAACGTGTAATACCATTACTTTTATAGCCTACACCAAAGTTTAAACGAACATATTCATTAATCGGAAAACCTAACGTCATTCCGACACCGTAAGTTTTATTATTGTATTCAACAAGATTGGCATTACCAGCATCAAATTCTTGATAAAATATATTGCCGCCTAAAGATACACCATCAACTGTAAAATAAGGATCTGTATAAGAGATGTTAGCACTTTTCGAATAATTAGAAGTGTTAATGCTAAAGCCTAAACGGTTACCCGTACCCAAAAAGTTATTTTGTTGAATGCCTGCATTTAAACTTAATTGACTTGTTGAACCATAGCCAATACCCGCTGTAAATGAACCTGAAGGTTGCTCTTTAACCTCAAAGTCGATGTCAACTAGATCATCTTCACCTGGTAGTTGATTGGTTTCAAATTCAACTGTTTCCATATAAGGTAGACGTTGCAACCAGGCTTTTGAACCTTCAACAAGGTTGTTTGATAGCCAAGCTCCTTCCATTTGACGCATTTCGCGACGCAAAACATGCTCTGCAGTTACGTGGTTACCTTTAAAGTTAATACGATTAACATAGATACGCTTGCCTGGATCAACAGATAATACTAATTTAACTGTTTTATCTTCTTCATTAATTTCAGGAATGGTTACAACTTTAGGATAAGCATAGCCATAGCGACCTAAAAACTTACTAATTAATTCTTCTGAGTAAGTAATGAGTGCGCCATTATAAAGCTCTTCAGTTTTAATTGGTGTTATTGCTCTAATAGTATCTTCAAAACCAGCCATATCGCCAATAAAATCAACTTCACTAACAGTATAAACTTCACCTTCAGTAACGTTCAATGAAATATAGACTGCTTTTTTATCTGGCGTCATGGATACTTGAGTTGAGTCAACTTTATATTGCAAATACCCTCTATCAAGATAGTAACTTTTAATCGTTTCCATATCTCCTTGCAGAGTTTGTTTTTGGTAACGATCTTGTGCCATAAAGTCCCACCAAGGTGAGTCATAAGTTAGCTCTATTCGTTCAAGTAATTCAGTATCAGAAAATTTTTCATTACCAACAATATTGATTTGCTCAATAGCTGCTGCATCACCTTCAATGAAGGTAAAGGCGATATTAACGCGATTACGCGGTAAATGAGTCACTTCTGCTTTTACATCTGCGTTATATTTACCAACACTATGATAAAAATCTTCAAGCCCAGTTTCTATACCGGAAATAACCGTCATATCTAATGTTTCACCAACACGAATATCACTTTTATCAAGGCTTTCTGTTAATTGCTCTTCTTTTAAGTCCTTATTACCTTCAAAGGTAATAGCACTGATGGTTGCTCTTTCCCGCACTCGGTAAATAACGGTGTTACCATCTCGTGAAACCACGACATCACTAAAATGACCAGACTTATACAGTGCCTTAATCGATTGCGATACTCGAAATTCGTTTAGGCTATCACCGACATTAAATGGGATATGTGTTAACGCAGCACCTAACGCAACACGTTGTAGACCTTTAACTTCAATATCTTCTACTTGAAAATCGTCAGCCGCTTGTACTGAAGTTCCCAAACTACCTAATAATACCGCCAGGGCAATTTTTTTAATAATCATATAATATTAACTTTATACTTCTTTTAGTTATAATCGCGATAAATCGTTAAATATGGCGATACTCATCAAGCTCAGTAACGCTATAGTACCAAATTTAAAACCTATTTCTTGTATTTTTTCCGGTACAGGTTTCCCTGTAAAAAGCTCTATAAAATAATAAAATAAATGGCCTCCATCTAGCACAGGTAAAGGTAAAAGATTAATAATACCTAGGTTAATACTAATTAATGCTAAAAAACCTAAAAAGTATACAAAACCATAGTTTGCACTACTACCTGCACCTTGCGCTATCGAAATAGGCCCACTTAAATTTTTCACTGAAACATCGCCAGTGATTAACTTGCCAATCATATCAAAGCTCAACACTACTAAATTCCATGTTTTATTAACACTTTCATGTATCGCAGATATAGGGCCGTATGCTTGCTCAAATAAATATTCTTCAGGATAAGGTTCAGAGACTGGTTGAACGCCTAAAAAACCAATAATTTTTTCAGTGTGTTTCCTAGCCTCAGGCTTTACTATGAGCTCTATTATTACATCATTTCGTAAAACCGTTACACTCACCGTTTTATCGGGGTATAACTTAATTTGTTCGGAAAACTTTTGCCAATTACCATTAATCGCTTCGCCACCAATTGATATTAATTCATCGCCCACTTGTAGGCCCGCTTTCTCTGCAGGACTATCTTTACCAATCACAGCTAGCTTTGCGTAGGTAATAGCACGAAACGGCTTTATGCCTAGGCTTGCAATTGCGGACTCTTTATCTGGAGAAAATAACCAATCTCTCGTGTTCAAATAAAATTTATTATTTGAAACGCTACCATTAGGTTTGACCGTTATGACAATCTGTTCATCACCAATAGCACTAACTAAGGCCAAATTTACTTCTTGCCAATCTACGGTTGTTTTTTCATCAATAGCAATAATTTCACTGTTTGTCGGAAGTGATGCTTGTGCAGCTATGGAGTTCTTTTCTAAGTCGCCAATAATAGGTTTTATACTGGGAACACCAATAAGAAACATCAAATAAAAGGCGAAAATAGCAAAGGCAAAGTTTGCCAAGGGGCCTGCAGCAATTATCGCGATTCGCTGATACACCGATTTACCGTCGAATGTTTGACTAAGCTGACTTTCGCTAACATCATCCACTCGACTATCAAGCATTTTTACATAGCCCCCTAATGGGATCATGGCAATAACGTATTCAGTGCCGTATTTGTCAACCTTACGCCACAGCACTTTACCGAAGCCAACAGAGAAGCGCTCTACTTGCACACCATTCTTGCGAGCAACCCAAAAGTGACCATATTCATGAACGGTAATCAATACCCCTAAAGCAACAACAAAAGAGGCTAAATTCCAAAAAAACTCTAACATATGGTCACGCTATAACTGCCCTACTAATTCATTATTTTCCAACAAAGATTGAGCAAACACTCTTACCTTCTGGTCTAACGTAATAACATCTTCTATTGTTACCACCCTTTCTGAGACAAATTTATTCACAGAAGTTTCATTTATTTTTACAATATCAGTGAATTTAATTTTTTCGTTCAAAAAAGCATCAACTGCAATTTCATTGGCCGCGTTAAGCGCAGTACAGGCCCCTTGGCCTTGTTTACAGGCATCAATAGCCAATTTCAAGTTTGGATATTTAACGTAATCCACATCTTGAAATTCAAAGGATTTAGCTGAAAAGAAATCCAATGGCTCGACCCCTGACTCGATACGTTCTGGAAAGCTTAAGGCATGAGCGATAGGCGTACGCATATCGGGATTTCCCATTTGCGCTAATACTGAGCCATCTTTATATTGCACCATTGAATGAATAGTACTTTGTGGGTGTAAAACCACTTGTATGTCATCAGCTTCGACATTAAAAAGCCATTTAGCCTCAATAAACTCAAGGCCCTTATTCATCATAGTGGCAGAATCAACAGAAATTTTTCTACCCATATCCCAATTAGGATGAGCACAGGCTTGTGCTGGGGTAACGCTGTCTAAGTCAAAATTTTCCCAAGTTCTAAATGGACCACCAGAACCAGTTAACAGTATTTTGCTTACGCCATTGTCATCAAGGTCACAGTAACCTGGTTGTTGCTGTGCCGTTAACGGTAAACATTGGAATATAGCATTGTGCTCGCTATCAATGGGTAATAATTGAGCACCAGATTTTTTTACCGCATCAATAAAGATTGCGCCTGACGTCACTAGTGCTTCTTTATTGGCTAGTAGTACTTTTTTACCGGCAATTACTGCCGCTAATGTCGGCAATAAACCAGAAGCACCAACAATGGCTGCCATAACGGTTGTGCTTGCAGCGGCCTTTGCAATATCTTCTAATGCATTGGTGCCAGAAAACACTTCAATTTCACTTAAACCTGCCTCCACTAGCTTCAAGGTTAATGCATCTGCATGTTGCTTAGAAACCATCACTACTTTTTCAGGATGAAACTCCTGACATTGGACAAGCATTAAGTCGACATTAGCGTTGGCTGACAAACTGACAATGTCAAACTTTTCAGGATGTAATCGCACAACATCAAGTGTGCTTCTACCAATTGAGCCCGTAGAACCCAATATACATAAGGTTTGTTTTTGCATTTATTTTACCAACCCAAGTATGCATAACATAAAGCATAAATTGGTGCGGTAGCTGTTAAGCTGTCAATACGGTCTAAAATACCACCATGACCAGGTAAAATAGTACCGCTATCTTTAACTCCCGCTTGGCGCTTAAACATGCTTTCATTTAAATCACCTAATACAGAGATAGTCGTGATCAGCATAGTCACCGGGATCACGACACGATATTGTTCAACTGTCCAACCAATAAAATAACCTGCTAATAAAACCATAAGACAAGCAAATAATACTCCACCTAAAAAGCCTTCAAGAGTTTTCCCTGGACTAACATTCGGCAGTAGCTTTCGCTTACCAATAGATTTACCAACGAAGTAAGCACCAATATCAGCACTCCAAACCATTAAGAATAAGACCATTAATAATTGCGCACCATGGTAGTTGTCCGTGCTATATTCGCTGCTTCTCAGTACGATGAAAGCTAGCCAAGTTGGTACTAACGTTAACCAACCAAAAACTCCTCTTACTGAGCGATGACTAGACCAAAAAGAACTACAACGTGGATATAAAAAAGTTAAACCTGCCGATAGCAGCCACCAAGCAACTGCGAGCCACAAAACAAGGTTAACTTGGCTAAGTAATTGTTTTGGCGCTTGCCATAATTGCTCAATGGGTAACATATACCAAAGAGCGCCAATGAGTAATACCGAAACCCCGACGAAAGCCAATCGACGGCGCTTATTAGGGAACCCCATTAAAGGTCCCCACTCCCAAGCGCCTATGGCCATAACGACTAAGATAACCGCAGCAAAAGTAGGCAGCGATAAGTAAAATATTGCCCAAATAGCGGCGGGGGCAAGTAATAAAGCGGTTATTATACGTTGTATTAACAAACGGGAATCCTTAAATTACGTTAGTATTTATTTTAGTTATTAGTTACTTGTTCACCAGTTTGACCAAAACGCCGTTCACGTAAGTCAAACTGTGTGATCGCTTTAGTAAATTCTTCTTCATTAAAATCAGGCCATAAAACATCAGTAAAATAGAATTCAGCGTAGGCTGCTTGCCACAATAGAAAGTTACTTATGCGAAAATCACCACCGGTTCTAATTAACAAATCTAACTCAGGTAATTCAGCTAAACTTGTCTGCTCGTGAAGTGACTCTTCGGTAATATCTTTTACTGTAATTTCTTGTTTAACAACTTGCTCGGCTAACTTCTTAGCAGCGTGGGTAATGTCCCACCGTCCACCGTAGTTTGCTGCAATAGATAGCACCATACCCGTATTATTAGCAGTTAACGCTTCAGAATCTGAAATCATTTTTTGCAATTTTGACGAAAATTTACTTAAATCGCCAATAACACTAAATTTAATACCATTCTTATGTAGGCGTTTAACTTCTCGAGTTAACACAAACATAAACAAGTCCATCAGAACACTTACTTCTTTTTCTGGACGTTGCCAATTCTCACTACTAAAAGCAAACAATGTTAATGCTTTAACGCCATGTTTTGCCGCTGCAGATACGGAAGATCTTACCGATTCAACACCAGACTTATGACCAACTACACGCTTCTTACCACGTAATTGCGCCCAACGTCCGTTGCCATCCATAATAATAGCGACATGTTGAGGAACTTTGACGATATCTTCTATCACTTGATTTTTTTGACTATCCGCAGTACTCACATATTCTCCGCTGTGCACTTATCCATTGAAACTTTAACCTTTATATGCAAAAACGCCGTAGTCATTATCTACGGCGTCGTTGATTAAGCAATGAAAATATTAAATTTCCATTAATTCCTTCTCTTTAACGTTCAAAACTTCATCAACTTGTTTAATAAATGTATCAGTAATTTTTTGCACGTCATCTTCAGCTTGATGCATTTCATCATCACTGATTTCTTTTTCTTTGTTCAAGGTTTTAATATCTGAGTTAGCATCACGACGAATATTACGAATAGCAACTTTACCGCCTTCAGCTTCGCCACGTACAACTTTAACTAAGTCTTTACGACGTTCTTCAGTTAATGCAGGTAATGGAATACGAATTAACGTACCTTGTGATGATGGGTTTAGGCCTAAATCTGACTTTAAAATTGCCTTTTCCACTGCACCAATCATACCTTTATCAAAAACGGTAATAGCTAAGGTACGTGCATCAGGAACTGAAATGTTGCCCACTTGGTTTAGCGGTGTATCCATTCCGTAATACTCAACAACAATGTTATCCAACAGAGAACGATGTGCACGACCTGTACGAACCTTGTTTAAACTAATTTTTAATGACTCTATGCTCTTTGTCATTCTTTCTTGGGCGTCTTGCTTTATTTCGTCTATCACTTTTTTATTCCTGCAATAATTAATTTAAATTTTCAGCGTGGTCGATAGTTGTACCTTCTTCACCACCCATGATGACTGACTTTAATGCACCAGGCTTATTCATATTAAATACACGAAGTGTCATGCTATGATCTCGTGCTAAGGTAAATGCGGCTAAATCCATCACTTGTAATTCTTTCTCTAGCACTTCTTGGTAGGTCAAATGACTATATAAAGTTGCTTCAGGATTCGCAACAGGGTCTTCTGAATAAATGCCATCTACTTTTGTTGCTTTAAGTACAACGTCAGCTTCAATTTCTATACCACGTAAACATGCTGCAGAATCTGTAGTAAAAAATGGATTACCTGTTCCTGCACTAAATATCACCACACGGCCTGATTTTAATAAACTGATAGCCTCAGCCCAGTTATAACGGTCACATACGCCCGCTAAATCAATCGCAGACATTAAACGCGTATTAACAAAGGCTCTATGAAGTGCGTCGCGCATCGCTAAACCATTCATTACTGTTGCTAGCATTCCCATTTGGTCACCAACAACACGATTCATGCCCGCTTCAGCCAAACCTTTGCCACGAAACAAGTTTCCGCCGCCAATTACAAGGCCGACTTGAATACCCATTTCGATCAATTCTTTAATTTCTTGTGCCATACGATCCAAAACTTTTGGATCTATGCCAAAACCTTCTTCCCCCATGAGGGCTTCACCACTAAGTTTTAAAAGGATTCGACGATAAGTTGGTTTGGGATTGATGCTCATGTAATAAACATTCCTTCAGAATTTTTTAATTAAAATAGCCTAGGTCTGATCGACCGCAGCTATTTTAGTACGTTTAGCTGTTTATCGAAAGCCCAATATGAAAAAAGTCTATGGTAGGCCATGCTTATCTTATTAACACCACCAATAAATTGTTCGATATTTCAGTAAATCCGTGACCGACTTATCAATTACACTAAGTTTTAGCGATAAAAAAAGCGCCTTTATTAGGCGCTTTTTTAAGAAAGTTGCATCAAGCAATAATTCATTAAATGAATTAGCCTTTAGCTGCAGCGATTTGTGCTTCTACTTCAGCAGCAAAATCTTCTTCTTTCTTTTCAATACCTTCACCAACTTCTAAACGAACAAATGAAGTAATTGTTAAGCCTTTCTCTTTCAAGATAGCGCCAACAGTTTTCTTAGGTTCCATAATGAAAGCTTGACCAGTTAAAGAAACTTCACCAGTGAATTTCTTCATGCGACCAGTAACCATCTTCTCAGCGATTTCTTCAGGCTTGCCTTCGTTCATCGCCATTTCGATTTGGATACGCTTTTCATTAGCAACAACATCAGCTGGAACATCTTCTGGAGTTAAGAATTCTGGCTTGCTTGCAGCAACGTGCATTGCAATGTGCTTAAGTGCTTCTGCATCACCTTCACCAGCAACAACAACACCAATAGTAGCACCGTGCTTGTATGAAGCTAACGTAGTACCTTCAACATAAGCTACACGACGAACATTGATGTTTTCACCGATTTTAGTCACTAGAGTAACACGCTCTTCTTCAAACTTAGCTTGTAAGTCTTCGATAGAAAGCTTTTCAGCGGCAGCAACATCAGCAACTTTGTTAGCAAACGCTAAGAAGTTATCATCTTTTGCTACGAAATCTGTTTGACAGTTGACTTCAACTAAAGTGCCATCTTTGATTATAATTTGACCTTCAGCAGCGATATTACCTGCTTTTTTCGCCGCTTTCGCTTGACCAGACTTACGCATGTTTTCAATCGCAAGTTCCATATCACCGTCAGCTTCTTGTAAAGCGCGTTTACAATCCATCATGCCCGCAGCTGTGCGTTCACGTAATTCTTTAACTTGTGCAGCAGTAATTGCCATGAGTTTATTCCTCAATATATAAAAATGTCAGTAATCGCCACAACACATTACGGTTGTGGCAATAGCAAAATAAAACGTATATTAAAAACTGAAATTATTCAGCTTCAACAAAACCGTCTTTTTCAGCTTGTACTGCGATGTTTTGCTCACGACCTTCTAGAACAGCATTTGCAGCTGAATCTAAGTATAAAGTCACCGCGCGAATCGCATCATCGTTACCTGGAACGATGTAGTCAACGCCATCTGGGTTTGAGTTTGTATCAACTACAGAAATTACTGGAATGCCTAAGTTGTTAGCTTCTTTAATAGAAATGTGCTCGTGATCCGCATCAATGATGAATAAAACGTCAGGTAAACCACCCATGTTTTTGATACCACCAAGGCTTTTCTCAAGTTTTTCCATTTCACGAGTACGCATTAACGCTTCTTTCTTAGTAAGCGCTTCAAAAGTACCGTCAGAGCTTTGAGCTTCAAGATCTTTTAGACGTTTGATTGATTGACGAACTGTTTTCCAGTTAGTCAACATACCACCTAACCAACGGTGATTTACGAAGAATTGATCACATTTAATTGCTGCATCTTTTACAGCATCGCTTGCTGCGCGTTTAGTACCTACGAATAAAACTTTACCTTTCTTCGAAGAAACGTTGCTTAATACAGCAAGAGCTTCGTTGAACATTGGAACAGTTTGTTCAAGGTTAATGATATGAACTTTATCGCGAGCGCCAAAAATGTATGATTTCATTTTTGGGTTCCAGTAACGAGTTTTGTGACCGAAGTGAACACCTGCTTTAAGCATATCGCGCATAGAAACGTTTGGCATGTTTTTTCCTTTGTGGGGTTAAGCGTTCATACATCCAATATACACGACCCTTATTGCGTTTTGTCGAATGACAAATTCGCTGAGCACCCCGGTATACCTTTGCTAGATGTATGTGAGTTTAGTTTTAATGTATCGAATAACTTATTAAATTAAATCAATACGGGTTAAGGCTAAAAACAGTCGAAAACTCTCGAAAGAATTTAACAAAAGATTTAGCGGCGCACTTTATACCATAAAGGGAGATATTTGACCAGTTTTTTGCTTACATTATGCTCATTAAAAGAAATTATGCATTCAGGGGTAGGATAATTGAAACTAGCACGGTAAAATTAGCATAATTTCTCCATTAAATTAGTTAACTCATGTCATCAAACACACAAAATGCTGAACTTTTCTTTATCTACGATAGCCATTGTCCATGGAGCTATGCTTCAACAGTGCTTGTCGAAAAGATACTAAGTGCCTTTCCTTCAATAACCTTTAGAGCCATGCATATAAGCTACTACGATGGTGACAACCAAGTATCACCTACGACTATTACTGCCGTAAAAGAATTTAGTAAAGTACCTTTCGGCGCTAACTACATGGATACGCTTAATTATTCTAAAGATTCAACATTAGTAGCAAACTTGATGGCTTGGGTGCAAAACAAATCAACAGGTTCAGCGTTTGAACTACTTACTAAGTTGCAGCATGCACACTTTGTTTTAGGTAATGAGTTAACCGACAAAGACAGCGTTAGCGAAATAATTGATGAGCTTAAATTGTCGCCACCGGCAAAAACCTTACAGGTAAACAAGTTAACAAAAGATGCTGAGTTTGCTATTCATGATATTACTGAAATTCAAGACATTATCGGCACACAAGCCATTCCTGCAATGTTGCTTGCCTATAATGAAAATTTGGTGTTATTAAATCACGATCTTTATTTAGAAAACCCAAGTGCAATCGTCGACGCAGTAACACTTGAACTTGAAAACTTATCTTAAGTAATACTGAATAAGAACATATCAAAAAATAACAGGTTTTATCAAACGATAAAGCCTGTTTTCTTATCTAAAATTGAATTTCCCCCAGCCTTTTTTATTATTTCAGCAATTAATTAGTTTATCTTTTGCTTTACGATTGGGAAAAATCTAAAAAGCATGTAAAATCACGAACAATAATTATTTACACTAGCGCTTGGCTTTTTAACGAAAAATATCGACAACGTTATCTTCGCTAGCGACATTAAAAATACAGGTATATTGAGGTTTTATGACAATTACGATTAAAGATCAGCAAGAAATTGAAAAAATGAGAATTGCGGGAAAACTTGCTGCAGATGTATTGGAAATGATTGAACCTCATGTAAAATCAGGTGTCACAACTGATGAGTTGAATACCTTATGTGCTGAATATACGGATAAAGTACAAGGCGCAATCTCAGCTCCTTTAAATTATCATGGCTTTCCAAAGTCAATTTGTACTTCAGTTAACCACGTTGTTTGTCATGGTATCCCGAATGATGTGCCACTCGTTGATGGCGACATTGTTAATATAGATATCACCGTTATTAAAGATGGCTATCATGGCGATACTAGTAAAATGTTTTTCATTGGTGAAACTTCTGCTGAAGATAATCGCTTATGTCGTATTACTCAAGAAGCTTTATATCTAGGCCTTAAAAAAGTTAAGCCGGGTAACACCTTTGGTGAAATTGGCACTGCAATTCAAAAATTCATTAAAAAATCTGGCCGCTATTCAATTGTAAAAGAATACTGTGGTCACGGTATTGGCAAAGAATTCCATGAAGAACCGCAAATTGTTCATTATAAAAATAATGATAAAGAAAAAATGGCTGAAGGCATGTGTTTTACCGTTGAACCGATGATCAACTTAGGTCGAGCTAACACGTTGCTTGATAAAGAAGACAATTGGACGGTGTACACGCTAGATGGTAAAAAGTCAGCACAATGGGAACACACAGTTGTCGTAACAAAAACGGGTTGTGAAATTCTAACGTTACGTAAAGATGACACTATTTCTAGAATGCTACACAACTAATAACGTGAGACTTTACTAACGTTATTAGAGAGGCTTAATAGCTTGGGTTTATTTCAATTAATAAGTAAACCTTTTTCTTGGCGAACATGAGAGTTTATCTTTGAATACATCCGACATTATTCCAGAACAGTATATCGACGCTCTCGCCGTTAGTGCTCCAACATTAACCAGTCAACAAATTTGCGCATTAAGCCAAGAATTCCAGCAATGGCAAAAAGAACAATTTCCAATCAGTGAAATTACCTCACTCGTTGCAGCAAGAGCTTTTTATGTTGACCTAATTCTCACCAAGCTTTGGTGCCAGCATCACCTAGACGAATATCAAATTAGTTTAGTAGCTGTTGGTGGTTATGGTCGCCGTGAACTACACCCCTATTCTGATGTTGATATATTATTGTTAACACAAGAAAGTGTAGAAGTTGACTTAGCAGAAAGTATCTCGGCATTTATTACCCAACTATGGGATGTAAAACTGGATATCGGACACAGTGTTCGTAGTGTTAAAGAATGTTTAAAACAAGCGATTGACGATGTCACTATCGCCACTAATCTAATGGAAATGCGGAAAATATGCGGACACGAATCACTTGTTGCACATTTACAGCCGCTGCTAAATGAAGATTACTTTTGGACTTCTGAAAAGTTTTTTCTAGCAAAAAAAAACGAACAGTACAAACGCCATGAACAATACCACGGCGCATCTTATACCCTAGAGCCTAATTTAAAAGCAAATCCCGGTGGCTTACGCGACATTCAAACGATTGGTTGGGTAGCCAAACGTCATTTTATGGCCGATACCCTCGAACAGCTAATTGATCACAACTATCTCACTAGCAATGAATTTTTCGAACTACTTGAGTGTCAAGATTACTTATGGCGTATGCGTGGTGCTCTACACTTTATTGCTGGTCGTAATGAAAACCGATTGTTGTTTGATTACCAGGCTGATGTTGCCGAACTAATGGGCTTTGGTGATGGTGGAAAACTCGCTATTGAACGGATGATGAAGCGCTTCTTCCGAATTATTTCACGCGTGGCCGAACTCAATAAAATGCTACTACAGCACTTTGAATACGCTATTATAAATAAAAAAGAGCACAGCAAAGAAACATACATAAACGAAGACTTTGTCATTATTGATGGCCAAATAAAAGCACTTAACAAACGTGTGTTTACTCGTTCAACTATGATCATGGAGTTATTTTTACTGATCGCTGAACATGAAGAAATTACCGACTTACATCCTGATACCTTGCGCTTAATGCGCAATGCCCGCAGACGCTTAGTCTCAGGGATGATTGACTATGCTCGTTGTCGGACAATTTTTATCGAATTAATCAAACACCCACGCGGATTAGGTTTGGCATTTACCTTAATGCATCGATACTCAATTATTGGCGCCTATTTACCACTATGGCGTAATATCGTTGGCCAAATGCAATTTGATTTATTTCACGCTTATTCAGTTGATGAACATAGTTACCGACTACTTAAAAACCTTTATAGATTTAGCTTACCCGAACATAATGAAGAATTCCCATTATGTAGCAAAATAGTACAACGGGTACGTAAGCCTGAACTACTATATTTTGCCGGAATATTTCATGATATAGCCAAAGGTCGTGGTGGTGATCACGCCAAACTTGGCGCTGCAGACGCGCTAGACTTCGCTAAAGTTCACAAACTTGGTGATCACGATGGCCGTATGATCGCTTGGTTAGTTGAGCAACATTTATTAATGTCTGTTACCGCACAGCGCAGAGACATTTCAGATCCAGAGGTCATTAAAGCGTTTGCTGAAATTGTTCGCGATGAAGCCCACCTTGACTATCTTTATTGCTTAACTGTTGCTGATATGCGAGCTACCAATGAGAGTCTTTGGAATAGTTGGAAGGCAAACCTACTTGAAGACTTATATTTTAGTGCCAAGCGTGCTTTTAGACGTGGCTTAGAAAAACCAGTAGATTTACGAGCTAAAATACGCGAAAACCAGCAGCAGGCATTAGAAATACTACAGGCACAAGATATTGACCATGAACAATTGCAGCAACTTTGGAAAGAGTTTAAAGCTGATTATTTCTTACGTTATTCACCTGAACAAATTGCTTGGCATTGTCAGCATATAGTTCAACATGGTAAAGACAGGCCTTTAGTACTTATTAGTGCTATACCCTACCGTGGTGGTACTGAAGTGTTTGTTTATACCAAAGACAAACCTCATATATTTTTTAATATGGTGTCATTGCTAGGGGCGAAAAAACTCTCTATTCATGACGCTAAAGTAACCACCAGTAAAACTGGCTATATTGCCAATACCTTTGTCGTGCTCGATAACCAAAATAAAGCAATTACCGATAGTAACCGAGCAAAAGCTTTAGCTAAATCATTAAGTGCTAATTTAGCTTCTGAAAAAAGCCGTATCAAAGCTAGACCACTAGCAAAGCGCTTTAAACAATTTAAAGTTAAAACTCAAGTCAGTTTTATCGAAAGTACAACCAAGAATCGTACGATGCTAGAGATAGTAGCACTTGACCATCCAGGCCTATTAGCGAACATAGCCGCTGTTTTTCAAAAATGTAAATTACAAATACACTCAGCAAAAATCACCACGTTTGGAGAAAAAGCTGAGGATGTATTTACCGTATCAAATAAAGATAATGAAGCACTAACAAAAGCGCAAGAGCAAGCATTAGAAGTGATGCTTTTCGCCGACAGCCACCAATAATTATACAGCATTGAACCATTAGGAAATCCCAAATGTCAGAATTACAAACAGTTATTGAACAAGCGTTCGAAGAACGTATGAATATTACGCCAGCAAGCGTATCCCCAGAAGTAAAAAAAGCTGTGCTTGACGCATTAGCAGCATTAAACAATGGCTCAGCACGTGTTGCTGAAAAAATTGCTGGGGAATGGGTAGTTCATCAGTGGTTGAAAAAAGCTGTACTACTTTCTTTTAGAATTTGGGACAACGAAGTTATTGATGGCGCCGAAAGCAAGTTTTTCGATAAAGTACCAATGAAATATACAAGCTACACCCAAGCTGATTTTGAAGCAGACGGGGTCAGAGTCGTACCTGGCGCGTCAGTTCGTACTGGCACCTATATTGGCAAGAATGTTGTAGTAATGCCTAGCTTTGTTAATATTGGAGCATACGTTGATGAGGGCTGTATGGTTGACGGCTGGGCAACAGTTGGCTCGTGTGCTCAGATTGGTAAAAACGTACATTTATCTGGTGGCGTTGGTATTGGCGGTGTGCTTGAACCATTACAAGCAGGCCCAACAATCATTGAAGATAACTGTTTTATTGGTGCTCGTTCAGAAATTGTTGAAGGTGTTGTCATCGAAGAAGGTGCGGTTATTTCAATGGGCGTTTATATTGGCCAAAGTACACGTATTTTTGACCGTGAAACTGGTGAAACACATTACGGCAGAGTACCTGCTGGCTCAGTTGTTGTACCAGGTAATTTACCGTCTAAATGCGGTAGTTATAGTTTATACGCAGCAATTATTGTTAAAAAAGTTGATGCAAAAACACGTGCTAAAGTTGGTATTAATGCGCTACTTCGTTCTGTATCTGAAGAATAACAGCAACCGATTTTCAACTTGAATAGATCAAACCATAACGGTGTAACGGCATTAAGCGTTACACCGCTTTTTTTGTGTTAACAAATGCACAACTGCTATTTTTTTGACGCTTAATTGAACAGTCATTAAAAACAACATTTCTTCTGTCAAACAACCGTTATCGACATATTTTTCAAATTACCCACCTAAAAACAAATAAAAATTATATGAATAAAATCAAATATATAATTGTAAATTTAAATTAATATTTGTTGTCTTCACCTTTAATATAAAAATTGGCAAAGCCTTTGCAGTAATCATAATTAAGATACTTAAACACTATTAGCATTATGAAAAAACTATCTATAATTTTTGCGTTATTACTGATCACACTATTATCAGCTTGTAGCTCTACATCAAAACTAGCTGTTGAAAAGAAGCCTTTAATATCAGATCAGTACCTTTTGCTAAGTTTGCTCAATCGCCCGGTAACTCAAGATCAACAAATGATGCTAGCTTTTGCGAAGCAACGTGATAATTTTCAAAATTTATACTTTGTAAATAGTGTTGCAATTAGAGGTCCTAAAAGTGATGATGCTAAATCAACTAGAGCAACGCATACTTTTAGTAACTTAATTGCTCAAGATTTTAATTCAGTGCGTATTAGCGGACCAGAGTAAGTTGAAGATTTAAACCGAATTAGTATATAAGGCTAACAAAAAAAGTTAGCCAATAGACATAACGAACAACAAAAGACTAACTTTTGTATTACAAATTTAATTCTTGCCAATTCAATTCATTAAGCACTTGTTGCCACTGCATATCAAACTTCGCACTAATGGTAAGTTCCTGCTGCGTTATCGGATGAATAAAGTTTAAACTTTTAGCAATGAGCATCAAACGTTTAAAGCCAAAATTCTCACCAAAAAATGGATTCTGTTTATTATCACCATAGTTAATATCGCCAATAATCGGATAACGAAGATGAGCTAAATGTCGACGAATTTGATGGCGGCGCCCAGTACGAGGCTGACATTTAACCAATGAATATCGCACACTCGGGTATTTACCTAACGGTACATGTAAAGTCGCTGTAGCTATCGACTGGTAATGCGTTTGAGCACTTTGTGCTTCTTTATCGCGACTAACATTTTTATCGCCCATGTCATCTAGCTTTTCTTTTAACGCATAATCAACCAAACCATCACCTAATAAGTGCCCACGCGTTAGCGCATAATAAGTTTTATGAATATTTCTTTCGCTAAAAGCCTGCCCCATTAAACGTGCAATATCTTGTGATAAGGCGAAAAGTAAAACCCCTGAGGTTGGACGGTCAAGACGATGTAACGGATAAACATATTGTCCAACTTGGTCACGAATAAGCTGTAATGCAAAGTAAATCTCATCTTTATCCATAAAGCTACGATGCACGAAAAGCCCTGCAGGTTTATCAACTGCTACTAGGTATTCATCTTGATATAATATAGTTAAAACGGGCTTTTCAAGGATCACCGCACCAGCATTTTCAATTGTCATGATTCTAAACTCTTTTCAGTCGTATCAATTTTACTTTGCTAAGACCTTTGCACTAACTGGTCACTAAACAACTCATCAATGTCGGCAACAACGTTACTCACCTTAAACAGGTACGCGTACTTAAATACTTCAGCAACTATAGGGTAACCGAAATACTGCTGAGTAACGTTTGCTTATTTCTGACTAATGGCGAGAATTGTTCAATAAAAACAAACTCTAACCATTACTCAACGGTTAGAGTTTCACTGCAAAGTTTGTTGTAATTTGCAGTGCAGCCACTGTTGATATTTGTTTACCCCGCAACTTTGCTTTTTTCAATTCAAGTTTAAGTTTGCCTAATCAAAAAGCAGTTGAATAAATTGACGTACATCAGCCATGATTATCGGTGGAGATAAAGTGCTATTATCTCTATAATGGCGCGCTATAACAACCTATCTCAACCATTTATAGCGATTGCATTTTACTATGAGCACAACTTCAAACCACATTGCTTCAATTTCAGAGTTACTGAATTTATCTGGCTCTCAATATCGTATTTACGACATTGGCCGTCGTGTTGATAAAATTTCTAAGGAACAATTTGAGAAGATTGAGTCTGCTCAGCTACCTTATCCATTTCCATCACAAGGACACGCACAACTTGCTATCGCATTTTGGCAAAAGCAATCAACAACACCTTATTTATGGTTTGTAAAACTTCCTTTAGATGAGCGAGGCTTATTAAATCAAGGCGCGAGAAATCATTTTATCGCGATCATTGTGGAAGCACTAGGTAGTGACTTGTCAGTCAGCCCTACAGAGCAACAAGAAACACTGCTAAAAAAGAATCCGTACCACTTCACTCCACCACAATATAAATTGGCGGCAGTAAATAGTATTATTTCAGTAGCATTGAAGCAACCGGCGAGTAAATTCTACCAGCCTGCAATAAACTACCTTTCGGGCATAAATGGCTGGGATGCATGGCATGAAGTTGGTGTGCAAGGCTTGTCTGACGTAGCCATTCGCATAGATGACAATAGCAATGCTGAGGTACTAACTAGCGCTTTCAATAATTTACCTGAGCAAGTACTATCACCATTATGTTCTACATTAGAAAATATGGTATTACCTGCTGAGCTGATTGAAAAAATAACTCAACGTTATGTGTTAGCAAATAGTGAAAATGATACATCACTTGCTTTATCATTATTGCGAGCACTTGCATCAAGTACTCAACATCCCTATAGCGAGAAGTTTATTGTTGAGTTGATTAACAGCCAAACACTATCAGAGGATACATTAATCATCATTGCGGGCCGTTTATGGTCGATATTAAATCATGAAGAAATTCTATTTAACTATCTGGAACAATTAATTAAAAGTGATGACTTAGAGTTATTTAAAGCAATATTTAAAGATTTAGTTGCAATTCCAACTACCCGCCCTTTACTATTGCAAGCAATTCGTTCGCCTAATCGAAGTAGTGCTTTAGCACATGCTATCGGTGAGTTGTTTAAACAATAAGGGATCACGTGGAAAATATTTACTATTTACTTTTTGTCGGCTTGTTATTTTGGTATTTCGTCTATTTACGTAAAGTCTCTGAGTATGCTCGATCGCACGCCAATAAATACTGCAAGCAAGAAAACTTACAGTTTTTGGCAATTGCTCGGTTATCAAGTCGCTTTAGATTTTCAAAACGCCATGGACCACATTGGGTTAGTCAATTCGATTTAGAGTTCAGTGGTGATGGTGAATCAAACTATCACGGTATTATGACTTTACGCGGCTATAAGCTAGATAATATCGATACTCCGGCGTACCGTGTAGGTTAAGTACTAACTTTAGAGTTTAAACAATATCACCTGTTCGTATATAGACATATTTTTTATTAAAAATCAGGCAAAGAAAAAGCGACATAAAGTCGCTTTTTCTTTTTAACACTTAACTAGATTATTGTTCCGCTAATCCTTAGCTAATCTTCCATAAATGTTTATTCATTCCATAAATAACTTATGCATCCTGCATGATATCCGTATCGAATCTAGCTTAAGTGTATAACTGCCCTGTTAATAAATGTATATCCTTTTACACAATAGTGACTATGCATCCAATACTAGTCACTATACTAAAGGTTTTCCGTAACCCTGTGTCTTCTTGACCTGAGTAAGTTTACTGAATTGAGTTATGCAAAATACCCTTATAATATTATTTTTTACTACTCATTAGATAACCAGTAACAATAAAAAATTAAAATACGTTTAAATCAATTAGATAGAATTATCGTACGCATAAATAACAAAATCAGTACGTATCAACGGACAGCGATTGCAGATATGTCTTACAAAGATAAACGGAATTACAGAATACCACAGTTAAACTACATATTGTCACTGGCTTGAATCATCAGAAAATTTCAGCTGCAACAGAAAAATATAACAAATTTCAGCGATACACTGACATCACGGACAAAATTCGTTACCCTCCCTGCTATGCAGTTTTTGCATGTTTTCCAAGCTAACAAAAACGCTAATATTTTTAATATATTATGCTAGCTTTTACCGGAGGTTTTGTGCAATTTTTAAAGTCATTATATTGTTTACGCGGTTTTGATAGCCGCGTTCGTTTTATCACTATCAATTTCTCTTGCTTACTTGGCTTCATTGTTTTAAATGAAATTTTTATTGATACCACATTAGCGGCTTTGGCTAGCTTATTCATTTGTCTTTCATTATATGTTATAGCGACACAACGCCGTTTAAACGATGCTGAATTACATCGTAATTGGGTACTCGCACCAACAGCTAGCTTTTTAATCTCGGGGATAGTCATCATACTCATTGGCCATGGTAGTATTTATTGGCTATTAATTATTCCATTATTGTTATCATTATTATTGCTAACATACCCTAATGCTAAAGCGCGACACTATATTCTAGGCTATTGTGGCCCGATTGACTTATCTCAGTATTTACAGAAAGCACAAAGTTGTTCCCGAACAAGTCAACGGATAGAGCCGACAATGCATCAAGTAAGTGCAATAGAGCAACCTATTCACTCTGAACAAAGTTGCATATCAACAACGAACTCGCGTAGCGTTTCTAACATACAAAGCTCTCATTATAATGGCGCTGAAAATACCAATCCCCCTGGGCAGCACGGTGATATTGGTGAATCAATTCGCCTAGCACTTTTTAGCAACAGAAATGCTCGAATGACCGTATCTATTGCTGGGGTTTTACTTTTTTTAGCCATTATTATTTCATCAATTTTTACAGATGACAGTAGTTCTACCAAAACGGAGAATACACAAGTTGTAGACTCGAAAGCTGCGGAAGTTGAATTACTTCATCATATTATTTTACCTGATAATTTTTCTCTGATGGTGTCGACATACAATGGTTTAGTGATCAGCTGGCAGACAGATAATACGGAAAATAAAGATTTATGGAGTATTGAAAATGCACAAGGAGACAGTAGTTGTCAAAATATCCAATTCTATAAAGGTGATACAATTCGTAGCTATCAAGTAAAGATAGAAAATAACAACCAATACTTTGCTTACTTCTCTCCCTTGGATACCACCACATTAGTTAAAAACATTGCCTTTAAGAGAAAGTTTTCTTTGTGTGGATATGAATTTTCTTTAAAAGGAAGTCAGTCTACATTGAGTAAAACAGAATTTTATGCAAACCTGATAGAGTATTAGCCAGATTTATTAATTATTTAGTAAAAAAAAGACAAAAAAATGCGGTTCAACGAACCGCATTTCTATAACTAGCTTTTATGCATCCTGCATAACAAATAATGATCCCGCTTCATCCATAAAGAGCTATCCTTAGCCTATCCTAGCAAATCATTTGCTGTCCTTGTTAATCCCTAACAGTAACTCCAAGTTACATCTGTTGCCTATATTTCATCATCCTGATGACGTTTCCTTGACAACGTTTCCATCTATCCTTGCGAGATATCCTATCTCTTCGCTATACTAAGCGTCCTTCTGGTAGTTACCTACCTTTTGAGGTAAACCTCATGTCGTCCTGACAGTTGTAATATTAGAACAATCACTAATTTTTCAAAGGAACTTTTTACAAATAAAAACAGTGATATCCAAACACAACAACGACAAAGAAAAATAACAGGTTAAAATACAATAACTTACGATCACCTCATGGTATTCTAAAGCCTTACACTAGCAACATATCCTACATAAATGTGAGATATGTCTCACAGTTAGTTGGCATTTTTAGGCGTACAATAATTGCACTGTTTTAGGTGCTATAGTTTTACTTGCCATATTGTGATAATTCAAGTCACTTTTCAGCTCAATATTAAATAAAACTGAGCGCAATAATTGTTTAGATTTAGAAGGTATATTGGAGGTTTTCGTGATTAGCTTTTGTAAGGAGGGACAAACTGACTTAGAATATTTTGAAACGTAGGTGATTTTTTATTCACTCTACCCAGTTCTACATAGATAAACGTTGAGAGATCTCATTTAAACGAATCGCTTGCTGAATATGCAAAGGCATTAATGTTAACTTTTCGATGTAGCCAAAAACATACATGAGAATAGAAAAAACTAAACCATAGGTTAATACACCATCACGAATAACTGTCATGGGGGTATAGATGAAAAGCGCAATTACGCCACACCAGACAATAAAGTAATTAGTAGTCTCTAAATCCGATAAAGCTATATTCCAGCGCATTAATGCATTGAAATGCTGTTTGCTTTTCGTGTTGCTTTTACTCTCAATGGCTTGGACCTGTCGTTCTAATTCATCGTTATAACTTTTATTTAAGTTGAAGTTTTTATTTCCTGTCAGCAAGTAAATACTCGCTATTAATAATAATAATGCCAAACAAGCAAAAAACACCTGAATATTTAGCATTGCTATGATTATAGATATGCCGATAATAGCTATAATTGACTGCACAATCTCAGGTATAGAATTTTCAAGAAATTCTACAAATTCTGTCATTAAATGACTCCGAGCAGAAATAGTTGATACGGAACGCAACTTTTTATGTTCGGTATCAACCATGTTACTCGCTGTTTTGCGATAAATATTTGCATATATTCTGGTATCGTAAAAACGCCTCACTGTACCTATGATTAAAGATAAAGCCCCTAAAACAGTTAGCCAATATAGACCTTGATGGCTATTTTTTAGTAAGTCATTAATAGCAACACCAATAAGTAAGGGATAAAAAATTCCCAAAACAGCTTCAATAATAACTAAGCTTAAAGTTAACGATATTTGCCATTTAAATCGGTAGAAAATGGTTTTTAATATATAAGTATCCTGCATGGACTTAATCTTTTCCCAATTTTTATATTTATTAATTCTGATGGCAAACTTTAGTTAAAAAATATATTTTAACTTTTCCATTAAGCTAGATGTTTGCTTCCATACCCAATAAACACCGTCCTCTAACTCAGTGGTAGACATATTTTTAGGTTGGTATACAGAATGGCTACCATCATATTTTGACCAGTCTTTAGTTAAAATTCTGTTATCTAAATCTAACTTTTTAAAGGATTCAGATCCCGGAAATGGGATCATAAAATGCGGGATCACTTTATCTACTTTAATATCTTTTACAAAATCTACCGTTTCTTGAAATATTGTTGGTGTATGCTCATCAAAGCCAAATAGGAAATCGCCCCAAACTTCAATGTTATATTTCTTAATAATTTCCATGTAACCTTTCATTTTGTCTGGTTTAACAAAGCCCTTTTTCTGAGCTTTTAATGCTTCGAGTGAAGGTGTTTCTATTCCTAGTAATAGGGCTTTGACGCCTGCTTTTTTTGCTGCTTGCAACATTTCTTCATCACGCGCTACTAACACGGTGGTTTCGCCATAGAATTTCAAGCCAATTGGAGCTATCGCTTTAAAGAGCTCAATTGCATAGTCTCTGTTATGAGTGAGATTATCTGAATGAAGCTCAACCCACTCCACACCCAGTGATTTTAATTGCCGTAATTCGTCAACAATATTTTCAATGGGCCTCATTTGAAATTTATTAAAGAATTGATGCACTAAACAAAAGTCACATTTAAAAGGACAACCACGTGTCACAACAACCGACCAAGTATAATTATATTTTTGGGGCGTAATTACCTCTGTTGGATAAGGGTTGAGTTGACTTAAATCTAGTGGCGTTTTGCTTTCATATACGCTTTTCAAATTCCCACTTTGAAAATCATTCAGCAACACTTCCCAGTAGTTTTCAACTTCCCCCAAAATAAGCACATGACTATGTTCCTCGGCTTCTTGTTGATTAAACATAACGTGTAACCCACCAAGCACGATGGTTTTTCCTAGTTCAATAAACTTCTTTGAAATTTCATAAGCCCGATATGCATCAGGAGTAGAGGCAAATATCACAATTAAATCAGCATCTGAGGAGAAATCAGTTTTCATACCTATAGTTTCATCAACCATTTCAAGTTGATAACATTTAGGAGTTGCTGCTGCCGCTGCAAAAATATTTTGTGGTGGCCCACCAGTTTCAGCTTTATACTTTGAATAATCACTGCTAGCAGAGGCTTTAATAAGATAAATTTTCATTATAATGATCCAAATACATAACGCTTAATAATGAAAAATAAATTATCAAGCTAAACAAACTTATAATAAACTTGTAGTACTTTCTCTCACTACAAGCCATGCCCAATACGTAAAATCAATTACTCTTCTTTAGTATAAAAACAGCTTAGGCCCAAGAAAGTCCACACAGATAAAGTGATCCAATAAAGTGTTGGATCTTGCTCTTTATAAATAACATCATATAAGAATGTGTAGCCAAAATAGATGTCCCATGCTGCCCATAAAAACAGCCCAACCCCAACAATACGCCAAAAATTATTCACAACTTCTAACCCTTTATTAATATTGAAAAACAGAAATAAGATAAAACTCAATTGTGCCGAGTACGATAAATATTGAAAGCATATGCCACCATTTTACTGAAGCATCCTTAGCGACCACTCCTTCACTCCAACACCAAATAAAAATAAATCCAAGCCATAACCAATTTGAAGTGATTGGCATAATAATAAAGACGAATAACAATGCTGCAAAAAATGCATTAAGTGAAATTAGTTTTAGCATTAGCTCGTTATCCTATTCAATCCAAGACCTCAAAAAGCACATCTAACCTTCACCACTAGCAATTAACTAACTATCTGCAACAAAGCTAACTAGTTTGCCATTTCTATAGTAAGTATCCCTTAATACAATAAAGGTAGTTAATTTTTTGCCACTATAAATCATTGCTTTAGTGGAGCATAAATTCTGAAAATTACGCTACAGCTATTTAATATTACGGCAGCTATAAACATTCTATGTTTCAATCCAAACCCATAAATTGTCAATGTGATAATTTATATACTAAGTTATTGCTAGTTATATTGTCAAGATGACAATTAACTTTTTTATCTATTGTAGTATTAAAAATAATATATTGAGGTTAAATATGAGTGCACTAAGTGTAGTAAGTGTAGTAACTCAGCATATGAAAGGGCTTCTCGATGCGCTAGAAGCTTGCATTATAAAAAGGAGATACAAGCAATGCCTTTAGAGGATACTACAAACAAAGCTAGTTTTAAGCGAAATATACTGTGTTACTACATAGATAACTGAGATGAAATCATTTGTATGTTCAGTGCTCTCTGGAGTCAGCTTTACACAGCGAAATGAGGAGAGTTAATTAAGTTGGCTTCCTAATGGAAGTCACTCAGAAGGTTCGATTGATGCAATATTTATACTAAGTTCAAAAGAGAGAGTAAATGAAGGCTATCATTAGTGATGCTCCATTTTCAGAAGTCAAAAAGCCACCTTCCATCAGACAAAATCAAGAACGACTATATAAAACATTTTAATAGCGCTTTAAGTGCTGATTATTCGCATGCTGACATTTCAAATATTAAGCTTATCAGTCATTGTATTTATGTAAATCACTTACTTGCGGGTTCACTCTGAGCATTGAAGTTAATCAATCAAAGACACCGATTAAAATAATGCTCAAAATTATTCTTACTGCACGAAAAAACAACTCGCTAAATATTTCCCCACCGTTAGATATGAAATTTCAAGACCAGCAAGGTACATTAAAATTAATAGATGTAGATCATATAGCCATTACAATTGATTGCACTAGTTTACACACAAGTAATGACAACTAATAAAAATAGCAACAGAGGTCCGGTTAGTAAAAAAGTCCGTGCACACCGGCAACACCACTAAAAATAGCTATTAGACTAATAGATAACAAAACTATATGCATAACTTGCAAGACTAAAAATGTTCTTTCATCATTTATTTTAGCTTGCCGATGAAACCACTTGTGTAGAAATAATGGTTCAAGTAAAAACAAGACAACACTAAATACAGACCAAATGAAAATCATTAAATACACCCACCATTGCATCGACGACCATGTATTCATGATATGTAACATATAGAAACCCGAGAGTCCGGTCACTAAAGTAGTTAGTTTCGCTTGAAAACTGAATTTACCTTCCAATACTTCAAATAAGTTCAAGCGATTTTCAGCTGATTGGCTGTTTCTTATCGCCGGAATTAAAATTGTAGTCACAAAAGCAACACCACCAATCCATAGTACGACAGCAATAACATGCAGTGTTCTTGCAATTATAAAGTGATTATTTTCCATGTATCCAATAACGCCTTAATAAAATTATAGATAATACAGAAGGTACGCTGCCCCACATCTGTGATTATTTTTACTACCCAATATTGATTGAATATACAAATGTTATCCAGCAAAAATTAGTCACGTCGTACTATAATTTAAATATATTAAAAGTCTTTAATCTGTAATGATGTACCAAAATCGTTAAGTTCTATATATTGAGCACATAAGCATTTTCTTTGGTTAAGAAACCTATGACATTAAAAGCAAATTTAAGCCACTTTCTTGATGAAGAAGGTAACTCACTTGATCTTACAGAACAAGCAAAAAAAGTGTTCAATTTTATAACTAAAATAATCTTATCTGTTTCTCACAATATAGAGCATCCATTGAGCGATTTTGACTTAAAATGCAACGCTCGAGCAACAGGGTTGTACTGTGAAGGCGAAATTTCAGCTGCGGTTATATCAAATGAAGTAATTGAGTGGCATTGCAGTACATGCGAAGCTTCTGGAACAATTTCTCATTGGCGAGGAAGCTCCTGGGACAAACAAAAGCGTACTATCCATTAGCTTTTTCTGCCAAGGAATCAAGTTAAAAAGCAGATAACCATTATAATCAACTCTTTTTTATTCATCTTCGCCCAATCACGATGAATTACATCACAACCACAATAGAATTATTCTCATCAATAATAAACTTTGAATCAATATTCCATGAAAGCGCAAAGTACTGGCATTTGATATTGGCAACATTGCAAATGTTCAATATAATTTCCACACGTTATGATTTTTTTTAAAAAAAGCTGTGCATAAATTTACTGTAGCAATGGTAATAAAAATAACCGTAATTAAATAAAAGAGAGCATTAGTTCCCTGTTTAGTAAGTTCCACGCTACATTCAAGTAGTTATATTTGCTTATCATCACGATAATAAACCATCAACGATCCTGAAACATTACCAACTTCAACTTCTTTTATAAATTGATAACTTACACCATTAAAAAATTCTTTATATTTTTTACTGGTAGCGTAAACAGCTACCCCTTCACTATCTTTATGTTCAGTTAAAATGGTCTTAACAGCCGCCATCAAGTAGTGACCAAAGCCATGGTGTTGATGTAAAGGGTGAATGGCAATAAAAGATAACATGTGGAATTTTTTAAGTGGTACTGCAGCTAAAACCACCTTCTCTTTTTCAATCATTTGCTTAGTGCTAAAATAACCTGCACCCAATAGCATTTTCAAACGCCAATGCCAGAAACGTTCTGAAGTCACTCCCTCTTCAGGGTTATTTAGGCAGGCGACACCAACCATGGTTTCTCCTAAGTACAAGCCAATCATCGGTTGCTTTGCTTGCCAAAATGCGTTTAACTCTTCACGAATTGATGCGCGTAGCCGTTGTTCATAATCACTTTTTTCTGAAGAAAATATTTCTAAAAACACCGGGTCATCATGGTAAGCCTGATACAGCAAAGACGCCGCTAACTTTAAATCTTCAGCTGATAAGTAGGCTGCTTTTATGTCGACACTTGTTTCGTCAATGACTTCTGATGACATTTAATTTCCCTCATAAATGAATCGAATTATTATAATTTTTATCGCTTCACCATATCAGTATTCTTGAAATCAGGTCAAATTTTATTCTCAATTATTGATGAAGATTAATAAGCTAAATAGCGCTATCATGCTTAATTTAAAGGCTTACTTCGCTTAAACCTTCAAACTTTTCATCTTTGTAGACTATTTAATTCAGTGCTCATAATATAACGACTAATTATGCGGTATTCACATGACTAGTCGCTTTATTGACTGCATACTTAGTAATATAATTAACCATATTAAGCTATCGACGACGTGCAACTAAAACCAACAACAAAGAAAGCAAAAACCAACTTACGCCACCACCATGCTCATCATGAAATTCAACTTCATAGTATTCAGGGTCATAATCACTACTTTCCAATGGCAAGCCGTATAAGGTATTGCTATTGTCTGAACTATACGTAGCGACCACATCACTATAACCAACTTCATATAAGTCAATCAGCACATCATAATTATCAGGTGCATAACCAGACTCAAGTCGAGTAACGACCTCGAACTCATCATCAGTACTTTCACCTGTTATAGTAAAGTCATCTGTTGAAAAGTATAAAATCCAAGGACCACCAACTTTGCGTAAATATAAGTCTGCGTATACAAGTGCTTGTGTATCACTAAAAGATGACAGTATATCCGCATCAAAACTGACTTTAAAAGTTTGATAATAGCCATCGGCATCAATATCGGTAATTAATTGGCTATAGCCGGTATAAATTGAAAAACTGTGGTCGAAATTCACTGCTCTGGACGCCTGTTCTGCAGATTTATTCACCTTAACAGTAGCGTCTACTTTGCTAGCTTGCGCACGGCTAAGCATAACCGCGTCTCGTTGCAGTCCTTGGTGCTGTTTTGTTCTTTGGGCAGTCTCAGTGTCAGCTAACAATTTATCAGATTTAAGTTCGCTCCCCGCAAGTGTACGTTTAAGCTTACCTACTGAGTGGTTGATTTTATTGTCCTGTGCCACTGCTTGTTCAGATGAATTGGCCCACACGGGTTGGCTGCTTACTAACAAAGTAATAATTAGGCTAAATGTAAGGTTATGATTCAACATATCTGCAATCTCCTTTTAAATGATGAGACAATTAAAGCGTAACCTTGATGAACCTTTGCTGAACAAAATGAACAACATATACCCAAGCGACTCGCAGGTGCAGTTTCAGAGTTAAGCTAGGAAATCAGAGCAAGGCGCAGCACGCAGGTAATGGTTATTCCCTTATCAAGTACTGCAACACTGAACTGGTTTTCTAGCTTAGCTCCCATAGGGCAAGGCGAGAAAGGGTCATCTCCGGTGTTATTGATTTCTACAGTGGAATAACCATCCTCTTCAATCAATGCCTTGGTGCTAACCCTTTCTCGGCTTGCTGAATCCTGCATCTTCAAGTGGCTTGGGTATAGTGCTGATAGAAAATAAAATAGTATTCTTGAATAACTTATGTTCAGTAACTGTTCAGCTTTACTATTTTAGATTAGCGGATACTTGGATTACATCAGCCATTATTTTACACTGGGTGATAATATAGATTTGATCAGGTGCAATAATGAAAAAACAATTACTTATTTTAAGTGTTATCAGCATACTCATAGCGGCGCCAACGCATGCTAAGCTTGAGGATGGCTACGACACTATAAGAATTGTGCCAGCCAAATATGCAAAGTCTAGCCAGTCAAAATCGATTAGTGCTCAACAAGCTGCCCGTATTGTAAAAAGTAAATATGGCGGCAAAGTATTAAAAGTTAGTAGTGGTGGCTCAAAAAACAATCCTAGTTATCGTGTGAAGTTACTGAAAAAAAATGGTCATGTAATTTCTGTCAATGTAGATGCCAAATCAGGCAGAGTTTCAGGACGTTAATCAATGCGTATTTTGCTGATCGAAGACGATGAAAACCTCCAATTACAAATTAAGAATCAATTAACCGACGCAAAATATAGCGTCGATGTTGCCAGTGATGGAGAGTCAGGATTATTTCAAGGACAAGAGTGCCCGTATGACGCCGCAATTATAGACTTAGGCTTACCAAAACTTGATGGTGTTAGCATTATAAAAGCCTTACGAGAACAAGACTTTGACTTTCCGATACTCATATTAACCGCACGTGGTAGTTGGCAAGATAAAGTATCTGGGTTGGATGCAGGTGCTGATGATTACTTAACCAAACCATTTCATTTCGAAGAATTACTCGCAAGGTTAAATGCCTTAATAAGACGAAGTGCAGGTCAAGCCAGTCCACTAATTGAAAATGGACCATTTGCAATTAATACTTCAAGCATGCAAGTTTCAGTTAATCAACAAGTTGTTTCGCTAAGTAGTTACGAGTACAAATTATTTGAATATCTAATGCATCATTTAGGTGAAGTTAAATCCAAAGCGGTACTTACCGAGCACATTTATGATCAAGACTTCGATTTAGACTCCAATGTGATTGAAGTATTCATTCGACGCTTACGTAAGAAGCTCGACCCCGAGAATCAATTTAAGTTTATTGAAACCTTACGTGGTCAAGGCTATTTATTAAAGAAGTTTGAATAATGCGCATGAACTGCCCTACGCTAAAGCTGTTCTACTTGGATAATATTCATTGCTAAATACCTTAAAAAAAACCTTTAATTCGTTGAGAAACAGAGTGCTGTTTAGTGCGCTGTTAATGATTTTTGTATTATTGCCTTTAGTTGGGCTGATTATCAGTAATGCTTATGAAAAGCATATGATTGCAGGCATTAACAATGAACTTTCAGCCTATTCTTACTCTATTTTAGCCATTGTAGAAGTTGAAAATAATCAGTTGCTCATGCCTGAGCAGTTACTAGAAACACAATTTAATGTAAGTCAGTCCGGTTTATATGCTGTGCTTACATCAATACCAAATACCATCAATATAAAACTTGAAGAGAACGAGAATAATCCCTCCCCTGTAGCCGAGATTTTATGGAGTTCTCAATCATTACTTTCTTTATGGCAGCCAGAGCAATATCGACAACCGAAGTTAGGACAAAGTGAGTTCTATCAAATCGAAATAGAGTCGACTCGCCATTTTGTTTATAGCTTAAGTGTTAGCTATGGCAGTGAGTCTGAGCCGTATACCATGACTTTACACATCATTAAGCAGCAAAATGATTTGGCACTTATGATGAAAGAATTTCATCATAAACTCTTACTAGGTCTAGCTGGCTTAATGCTGATATTACTATTATTTCAATATTTGTGGTCACTTTGGACACTTAAACCACTAAAAACATTGCGCTTAGAGCTAAAAGATGTAGAACAAGGAAAAAGTGAGCGTCTAGCGGGCTTCTATCCAACAGAGTTATCTCAGGTAACCGATCAACTCAATCTATTGTTAAGCGCTGAACAAAAACAGCGTCAACGTTATCGAAATGCCCTTTCAGACCTTGCTCATAGTTTGAAAACACCGTTAGCAGTAATACAAAGTCAACAACAGCTTTCACAGTTAACCATTGAACAGTTGGGCGTGATTAATTCAATGGTTGATCACCAATTACGTAAAGCGCAAAGTGCAGGACAATCGTCATGGCATTTAGGCACAAAAATAGCGCCTATTGCCAATAAACTAATTTCCAGCTTAGAAAAAATTTACCAAGATAAAGCAATAAGCTTCACTGTTAATATAGCATCAGAAGCAGTTTTTAGAGGCGACGATGCTGACTTACTTGAGGTATTAGGAAATTTATTAGACAACGCCTGTAAAGCCGCTAAAGCTAAAGTTTCACTCAAGGTCACGGACGAAGAAAAAGTGGTACAATTCATTATTGAAGATGATGGTTGTGGTATCGCAGAGGCGCTACGTCAAGATATATTACATCGTGGCACTCGCGCTGATACCTACCAACATGGTCACGGTATTGGCTTAGCAATTGTACGAGACTTAGTTGATAGCTATCAAGGTAGCATTGCAATTGGAGAATCGTCTTCACTAACAGGCGCAAAATTTATTCTTAACTTCCCGCAGTAATACATATTAACCTGATCCTAAAATAGTATCTGGCATATCAATAGACGATTACGTTTTGCGTTACTGCCTACTCTAACATCATAATTTAAATCACTATTCTACCCCCAAACAATACCAAAACAATACAAATTCACCTCCTCTAAGATCATTTTATGAAAAGTAATGTTGATGTTCAGGTTGCGTTCAGTTTACAAGGCGTATTCTTGTATGCATAACTTGAAAAGTAACTTTTAATATCATTGCGTTTCAGATTATTCGCAAAGGAGTGGTTATATGAAAAAGCTTAAATTTAAACAGTCGTTAAGTAACTTGATTATATCTCTTTCAAGTGCAGTGGTGCTGTCTTTCACGGCAACAAAAAGTTTTGCACTCGAAAATTACACTTTAACAAATGACGCAAAGAATCAGCAAAGCCAAGTTGAAAGCATGACTAAGTTCACTGAAGCTGAACTTGAGCAAATGCTAGCGCCAATTGCCTTATATCCCGATGCATTACTTAGCCACATTCTAATTGCTGCTACTTATCCTATTGAAGTTGTTGATGCTGAACGTTGGTTAGAAAAAAACAATCAATTTACGGATCAAGAACGTGCAGACGCAGCGGAGAATGAAGATTGGGATGCCAGCGTAAAAGCATTATTGCCTTTTCCTAATGTTCTCAAAAAGCTCAGCAACGATTTATATTGGATGCGCAATATTGGTGATGCCTTTTTACAAGATCAGGCATTAGTATTAGCCAGTATACAATCATTAAGACAACAAGCAGATATTGCGGGTAACTTAGAAAAAATGGACAACGTTAATGTTGTTCGTGAAACTAAAACAATTATCATCAATCCAGCACAGCCTGAAGTAATTTATGTGCCTTATTATGATACACGCGTTGTTTATGGTGATTGGCGATGGTCACGCTACCCGCCAATTTATTGGAATTACCCGCGTCATTATGCATCGCATCACGGTCCATATTATTGGCACAACCCTGTTCATTTAACGCTAGGTTTGTTCTTCGGTAGTGTGCACTGGAGTAATCATCATGTGGTTGTCCATCATCACAAATCCCGTTACTACAAGCATCATAGTAATAAGCGAGTATCGACTAGCTATCAATCGAAAAAATGGCAACATAACCCACGCCATAGAAAAGGTGTAGCTTATCGTAGCACTAGCATTCAAAAGAAATACCGTAGTCATACACCAAGCGTACAACACCACAAAGCAATACGTTCAAAAAACATTCACTCAGAAAAAGTACATTTAGCGAATAAGAGTAAGCATTACACTAAGCGCACAAGTAAATTGCATAAAAACGTCAGCCATAAGTTAAAAGTGAATCAAGCTGTTAAGGTCAACAAACATAACAAGACAAAACATACCGTAACCAAACGCGAACCTTATAAAGATTCGAAATGGCGTGAAACTAAGGCTAAACAAACAAAATATAATCGTGGAGAAGTAAAACGTCATAGCAATAAAAATGTTCATACGAAAGTTAACAAAATTCAGACTAAGCCTTACGCTACTAAGCACAGAGATGTGAAGCAGTATAAGCATACGAACAAGCAAACAGTTAAGAAAAGCTATGCAAATAAAAATCACGTAAAAGCCAACTATGTAAAAAGTAAGCCGGTAAAAACTAGAAGTACGGCTAGTAACCAACGTAAGCAGCAAAAAAGCTATAAAAGCTCAAGCAATCGCTCTGTAACTAAAGTTGCTCGTACCAGTAGAAAAAGTAGTTCTGCAAGATCTCATAGCGGTCAACAAAAGAAACACCATTAACATATGAAGTATTATAAATAGTAAGAAAGTTCAGGGGAGGTAAAGGAGCAATACCCGTAATGGGATATTGCTCCTTTTTTATTCTTAAATGCAATAATTTTACTTAACAAATTGACTTAGTGAATTAGCGACCTTGTTCGATAGCGTTAAGAACATTATCGATAAAAACTAATTTTGTACATTCGTCTTTAGTTGTTAAGCCGTCTTTATGTAAACGGTGCGTGCGGTAATAAACAACATTAACTGTTTTGCCGCCATCTAAATATGTTTCGTTAAAATCGGCAACACCCATTTCACGAGATACGTCTGAAAAGTTACTATTTAGCTGAATACGGGCAATTTTTTTTCTATTTTCATATTCTCTATCTTCAAAGTCGCCAGTAATTGAATGACCATCTTCTCCGCCAACAGCAATAACACAGCCTGTTAATCCAAGTGTTAAAGGCGCTACAACGATTAATGCTAATAAAGATTTTTTCATTTTATTTTTCTCTCAGTAAAAAGTAGTTATTTTGATAATACACCTGCAAATGCCAAACCAACACGCTAACGCATTGAAATTAAATACAATATTGTGATTAATATTAAAACAAAGCAAGACAAGGTTAGTATTTTTCGCTAAAATGTTGCTACTTTAACATTTGAGTTATTCTTTATGACGATATCTGATGAAATATCCATCATTGCCAATCAACTGGCGAATCAAGGAAGAACGCCCACGGTTGCTCTAATAAAAGGCAAATTAAGCCAACCAACACCACTGCCGAGAATCATTTCAGTATTAAAATCTTGGCAACATGAGCCTGACTTTATAAAAGCAAAAAACGATGTCATAGGAGCTAGTGAGCAAGAAGTTACGGTGCCAGAAAATGAAGAGCTTTCAAAGTTAATCACACAAGCTATTTTGCCATTGCAGCAAGAGTTAGCCGAAGTAAAAGCTCTATTAGAGCAGCTGATGAGTAAACATAAATAAAAATACTCAGTAGCTTGAGTTTTAACCCTGCTACTGAGTTAAATAGAGATTATATTAACTAAATAAAGTTAAGCACAAATTCAGAATAATACTTTATTTAGTTTGTGGCCCTTCGGCTTCGTTAGGTGGTAGGTTTGGTGAAAGTTGTGTAATAAATTCTGCGATTGAATCAGCTAACTTTTTATGGGCTTCACAACCTACTTTTTCAACCCATACTTCGCCAGACTCATTATCCACAGAAATAATATGATCTTCATTATCAGTAACCGCAAAAAAAACTGTTAACTTTTGTTTTAATTTGCCCTTCATTAAAATGTGACCAATAATATTTTCTTGTAAGCGGGCAAAGTCGTCTTTATTCCAGGCAAATAATAATGACAGATTGCCCTCTTCGCAGCTTGCATCTATAGAGTCACAATAAATGCTAGTAAAATAAGTTTTAATATCACTATGCAGTGTTGCTTCAAGTGCTGATTCGACGTTGTCAAACGTCAACTCATTATCAGCTTTAACTGGCTGCCATAAAGAGTAATTTTCTTGATGAACGCTCTGTTCGCAAGGTGAAAGCCAATTTTTATCTTGCTGGGTAATTGGCAAATGTTGAAACTTTTGTTGATACGCTTGCACGTAATCTTGAGAGAAACGCCAAATTACGTCGGAAAGGGAAACATTTGATATTTTCATCTAGACACTAATTCCTATAAAATAAAGAAAATACGATTAAAATTGTCACAACCTAAGAAGATACTACATAAAAAAATGAGCACTTATCAAAACGCGAAAGAACTAAGTAACTTAACGCTCGGAAAAACAACTGATTATATCAGCCAATATAACGCAGATTTGCTTCAAGGTGTACCAAGAAGCTTAAATCGAGACAGCTTATCAATAAGCGCTAATAATTTGCCTTTTTACGGTGAAGATATTTGGTATGGCTATGAACTATCTTGGTTGAACAGTAAGGGCAAGCCAGTAGTTGCCGTCGCTGAATTTAGATTTCCGTGCACAAGCGCAAACATTGTCGAGTCGAAGTCATTTAAACTCTATCTAAATAGCTTTAATCAAACTAAATTTGTTTCTTGGCAAAGTGTTGAAACTACATTAGTTAAAGATTTATCAGCTATTGCGCAAGCTAACGCTCAAGTATCACTTTTTGCTGTTAATAAGTGCCCTGCGCTGGCAATAAAAGAGAGTAAAGCAGTTTGCATTGACGAGTTAGATATTGAAATAAAAAGCTTTACCCTTGAACCTGAAATATTAAAACCTGAATCTGGTACTAATGCTGAAATTGTTTCTGAATACCTAGTCTGTCATTTACTAAAGTCCAATTGTTTAATTACCAATCAGCCTGATTGGGCTAGCGTATATATTGACTATACTGGCACAAAAATTTGTCATGAACGTTTGTTAAAGTACTTAATTTCATTTCGGGAACATAACGAATTTCATGAACAGTGTGTTGAACGGATTTACTGTGATATTCAACAATTTTGTCAGGTTAAAGAGTTATCAGTATTTGCTCGCTATACGCGACGAGGAGGACTGGACATCAACCCTTTTCGCTCGTCATCGAAGGCAAAAGCACCAAATTTAAGAACAATTCGTCAATAACAGAAATTAGCCGTATATTTTTTCTGCAACCTGTATAAGTTTAACGACTTCTGCTAGCTTTTTATACGGTTATGTTTATTATTAGCCTATGAGGCAAACGGTTTTAGCATCAATACTAAAATCTAATTTAAGTGCCGAAGAAGTTAATAACTTTTTTTTGAACATTTTTTAGGAATAGTTTTTATGAGCGCAAATACAATTGCGGAAAAAACCATCAGCCAACTAAAATCAAAGCTTGATACCGCTATTAACGCTCGCAGTGAATTAGAGAATGAATTTAGTGCGCAGTCGGCATTGCTGACTAATTTCATCGGCAAACTTTCATATACCTGTAAAGGTATCGACAAATTACTCGATAATAAACTTGCCAATCTTCGTTCATTACTAAAAAAAGCAACAAGTTTCGCTGATTTGGAAAAAGAGATAAAAACTATTACCGCTCTTTTACAGCAGCATTCCTTGCATAATGATAACAATATTAAAAAAATACATCAGCAGCTACAAGTTTCAGCCACTAGTTTACAGAAAATTAAAAATCAACCTTTAGCTAATCGTAAGCAACTACAAACGCTTATTAAAAATAACGAAGAGAGTCAAGATTCACTGATTCAGTACGTGCCACTATTAAGTGAGTTCATCGCTGTTTATGAAAGTGTATTAAATGTCAAGAATGAAACAACAGCAGTTGGCTTACTCAACTCAGGAAGTACGGCCTCTCTTGAGAAAATTAATAAAGTTGATACTACAGCTAAAAACAGTGACGTTAATATCGCTGCACAGCTTGCACCTAAAAAATTATTAGAACGTTTTAATCATATTCTTAATACTCTGATCATTTCAGAAAAACACAAAACGGACCTTAATAAAATTAAGTCAAGTTTGAGTAGCACAACCTCCAATCAAATGTTAATGACTAAATGCCTGAATGTTTTTGATCTTATTATTGAAGATTTAAAACAAGAGCGCTGTACTGCTAAAATATTCCTCTCAACCTTGAGTGAAACCTTAGCCACTGTACAAGCATCAGTTAGCTCAACCATTGCAAGTTCTACAGAATCAGATGTAGCTAATGATAAAATAAATAAAGAACTAAAAGATAAAATAAAAGACATGGGTGTCGAAATAAATAGCGCTAGTTCGTTAACTGATATGAAAGTTGATGTAAACGACAAGCTATTACAAATTGCTAAGGCGCTCGAGAAGAAAACGCTATTGGAAAAGCAGCAACGTCAAACATTGCAAACAAAGCTTAGTGATATGTCGGCGCAAGTTGAGCAATTAGAGCATCAAAGCCAAAGTTTTGAAAAGCGTATTAAAGAACAACAGAAAAAAAGCTTACAAGATGCATTAACAAAACTCAGTAACCGAGCCGCATTTGATGAACACTTCGCAGAAGAAATCGTGCGTTTTCACGAAGAAAACTTTGATTTAACAATAACCGTTATTGACTTAGATGATTTTAAACGTATTAACGATACATACGGTCATACCGCTGGTGATAAGACATTGCAAGTGATTGCAAATACCTTAACCAAGATTGTTGGCAATGATGCCTTTATCGGCCGCTACGGCGGTGAAGAATTTGTTTTAGTTTATAGTGGCGTCGACAAAATTACCGTTATGAACAAACTCAATATTATACGAAAAAAAGTGGCTAGCCTACCCTTTACCTTCAAAAACACTCGCGTCAGTATTACCTTATCTATTGGCGTTTCTTTAGTACAAGAAGGTGACAATGCCCATTCATCATTTGAACGCGCGGACGCGGCTTTATATCAAGCGAAAAAAGATGGTAAAAATAGAGTTGTTTACGGATAGAACTATTGAGGAGGTAGAGCAATGCACACCCAAATAAACCCAGTAGGTAATATGAATTTATTATCTCAAGCTGAAGTTGACCATTTACAGCAATCAGCCACTAGCAAGCTTTATAACCTTTATCGTAATTGTTCTTTGGCAGTTTTAAATGCTGGCAGCAATACTGATAATGCTGAAGATATATATCAACAATTTCTAGACTTTCAAATTCAAGTATTACGCCGAGAGCGTGGCGTAAAATTAGCATTAGACAATCCACCTGAACACGCTTTTGTCGACGGTAATATAATCAAAGGCATTCAAGAGCACCTTTCTGCAGTACTGCGAGATATTTTGTTTATCAGCAACCGCTATGATGAAAATATTGAGTGCTCCGAAAGTGCTACCAATATTACCTTTGATATTTTACGAAATGCAAATGCGATTATTCCTGACAGCTCACCAAACTTGATTACCTGTTGGGGTGGCCATTCAATTAACACCATTGAATATAAATATACCAAAGAAGTTGGCTATCAATTAGGTTTACGTGGCTTTAATATCTGTACCGGTTGTGGTCCAGGTGCGATGAAAGGACCAATGAAAGGCGCAACTTTTGGTCATGCAAAACAGCGTAATAACACTGGCCGTTACATTGGCTTAACTGAGCCGAGTATTATTGCCGCTGAGCCGCCAAATCCGATTGTTAATGAGCTAGTCATAATGCCCGATATTGAAAAGCGCTTAGAGGCTTTCGTTCGTATGTCGCATGGTATCATTATATTCCCCGGTGGTGCAGGAACAGCTGAAGAATTATTATATATACTCGGCATCATGCTTAATCCAAAAAATCAATCACAAAAGTTGCCGATTATCTTGACAGGCCCTAGTGAAAGTGCGGAATACTTTAATCAAATAGATAAATTTATCGCAGCAACCTTAGGTGAACAGGCACAACAACTTTATACCATTATTGTTGACGATCCAGAGCAAGTAGCAAAAACCTTAAAATCAACCACTCAAGATGTTGTAGCGCACAGAAAGCAAACTGGTGACTCGTACCACTTCAATTGGTCATTAGTCATTGAACCTGACTTTCAACAGCCTTTTGAACCAAATCATGACAATATTGCGTCACTTAATTTACATTATGAGCAAGATATCGCTTCATTAGCAGCCAATTTGCGTCGTGCTTTCTCTGGCATTGTTGCAGGTAATGTAAAAGCCAACGGTATAAAAGCAATTCGAGAAAATGGTCCGTTCGAAATTAGTGGTGACAAAACCATGATGACTTTGATGGATACTTTACTAGGCTCATTTGTCAAGCAACAGCGTATGAAGCTACCAGGCAGTGAATATGTGCCTTGCTATAAGGTTATCGAAGGTTAAGTTTTATGGCTGTAAATCTGGTCTTAATTGACGCACTGAACTTGATCCGAAGAATATACGCCGTTCAAGAACGGCCATTCTTACTGAACAATGAATTAGCGGAGAACACCAAGCAACAAGTGCTATTTAACACCGCGAAAGGTTGCGAGCAAGCACTCAATAAAATTATCGAACAATTGCAGCCTAGCCATGCTTTAGCTGTATTTGACTCACAAGCCCCGTGTTGGCGCTATGATATATTTCCTGACTATAAAAAAGGGCGGAAAAAAATGCCCCAGCATTTAGCTGACACCTTGCCCAACATTCAAGATTTATTCATGAAGAAGTTCGTCGACTCATTAGTATCAGAGGCCGACGAAGCTGATGATTTAATTGCCACACTAGCAGTCAAAGTTGCATTGCGTAGTCAAAACGTCACCATTATTTCAACCGACAAGGGTTTTCTATCATTACTTTGTCCAAATATAAAAGTTTACGATTATTTTAATCGACGTTATTTAGATGATGAGTATGTCGAAAATAAATTTAACGTAAAACCAAATAAATTGATGGACTTATGGACATTAACTGGCGATAGCACCAATAAAATACCCGGTGTTGCCGGTATTGGACAAGTAACCGCGTCAAAACTTCTGAATCAATATGGTTCGATAAAAAGCATTCTTAGCGCAGATGACTTAAAAAGTAGCGTCAAAGAGAAACTAGAGCAACATAAAGAGCAAATATCACTCAGCAAACAGTTGCTGACGCTTAAATTAGATATTTCTTTAGGCTTTAATTTAAAAGACATTAGATTACCTATTGAAAATACGCTTGCCAGCACTTAACAATCTGGTAACATTCAGCGTGATTACTTGAATTGCGATTAACCCTCAAAGAAATACGATAGAATAGCCCCTAAATACAAAAATTTAAATTATAGTTAGTAGGTAAAAATTTAACCTCTTTGTATATAAGGCTAAAGGAAAAAAAGTGAATAAAAAAGTCATTGCCAGAATATTAGTTGCATTAGCCGCCTATGGCATATTTGTCGGCTTAGTTGTTAATTTTTATGATGACAGCCCAGCAAAAATGCAGTGGGAAGATCGTGAAGCCTATAATCGACAGTTTATCGCAAAACTTGCCTTAGAAAAATTTAATTTTAATAGCGCCATTGAGCAATTAGGTAGTCCTGATATCACCGAAGCAAAAATTGTTGATGAAGTTAGTTACCAAGTCAGTTTTTACCGCACACAGCATGTTAAATCAGATGGTATTACCACTCAAGATGAATGTACCGCGCTATTATTCGCTAATGGAATATTAACAGCCATAGGCAAAACAGCTTATCAACAGTTTCAAAACTTATAAGTAATTGCGATTATATTTAATACTAAACTTAAAAAGCCTACTAAAAGGCTTTTTATTTACGCCTTTTCAAACACCAAAAAATTATTGTGATGAATATCTCATCGTTCTCAAACTATCAGACTAAAGTTTAAAGCAAAATCTTACTAACTGCTCCGATTAGTTGCTATAATTCCCAACATTAAGGCGACAAATCAATAAAAGTAGTGTTAGATCAACTATCTTGGCTTACTTTTATTGTATATTTAATCAACGATTTTGATTCTCATCATTCAAGAAAAGCAATACTCATAAGGTAATTAAACAATGGCTAAACAAACTATCACAGTGATCCCTGGCGATGGCATAGGTCCAGATATTATAGACGCAACGATTAAAGTACTAGATAAAGCTGGTTGTAACTTTGCCTATGAATATGCTGATGCAGGATTAACAGCATTAGAAAATCACGGCGATCTCGTTCCTGAGTCGACATTAGACCTAATAAAGAAAAACAAAGTTACTTTAAAGGGTCCTCTTACAACACCGGTTGGCGAAGGTTTTACCTCGATTAATGTTACGTTACGTAAGCAGTTCAAATTATATGCTAATTTACGTCCTGTACTTTCTTTTAAAGGTACTAAGGCTCGTTATGAAAATATCGATATTCTAACAGTACGAGAAAATACTCAAGGTATGTATTCCGGTGCGGGTCAAGTGGTGTCTGAAGATGGTACACAAGCAGAAGCGATGAGCATCGTGACACGAGACGGTGCTGAAAAAATATTAACTTTTGCTTATGAAACTGCGCGAAAAGAAGGCCGAAAAAAAGTAACGGCTGTGCATAAAGCGAATATTTTAAAATCAACATCTGGTTTATTCTTGAAAGTTGCGCGTGAAGTTGCTGCTCGTTATCCTGATATTGAATCAACAGAAATGATTGTTGATAACTGCTGCATGCAGTTAGTGATGAATCCTGAGCAATTCGATGTCATCGTTACCACTAACCTTTTTGGTGATATTTTATCTGATTTATGTGCAGGTTTAGTTGGCGGTTTAGGTATGGCACCAGGCGCTAACATAGGTGAAGATTGTGCAATTTTTGAAGCTGTTCATGGTAGCGCACCAGATATTGCAGGTAAAAACTTAGCAAACCCTACTTCAGTAATTTTAGCTGCATTACAAATGTTAGAATATCTAGAAATGAGCGATAAAGCTGACAATATCAGAAAAGCACTAACTGATGTAATTGCCACAGGTGATCGCACTACTCGCGATTTAGGCGGCACACACGGTACTACTGACTTTACAGACGCGGTATTAGAACGTTTATAAAAGCAAACTAATTATCAATAATGATGAAACCAAGCTTAATGCTTGGTTTTTTTATACTTCCCTTTTCATACACTAAACTTAAACTGCTGCTTTGACAAATGAACCTTTCAAACAAACTGAACAAGCATAAAAAAAGAGCCGTTAGGCTCTTTTTTTATAACGAATGTGTGACTTTAAATTAGTTGCGTTGATTAACTCTGTGCACTTTATATTTAACAAATAATGTTATTTCATCACGATCATAATACAAGTGTTTTGCCTCGTAATAACAGTTTGGCAATGCCTCATGTAATTTTTCAAGTAGTTCTTTTACTATATCGTATTTTTTAGCCATAGGCAGCTTTAAGTTAATAACGGCTTCTCTACAATATCCCTCAGTAAACCAGTTGATAACCATATCTATTACGCGTTGTGGCTTTTCTATCATATCGCAAACAAGCCAGTCAATTGGGGTCTGATCTGGAATGCTCACTTTTTTACCTGCACCCGTTTCACGTACTATCCAATACACAGCCTGTTTTTGTGGCACATATTTGAAACCATCCATCATGCGATGTTTAACTTGCCCGGTTTCCATTAATGATTCTGCCATCGGGCCATTATCAATAGACGTAACCATCATACCACGACGAACTAGTTGATAAGTCCAGCCACCAGGTGCTGCGCCTAAATCAACGGCAGTCATGCCGGAGGTTAATCTGGTTTCCCACTCATCGCGAGGAATAAAATGTAGGAATGCTTCATCTAATTTCAATGTTGAACGGCTTGGCGATGCGTTGGGGAATTTCAAACGCGGAATACCCATCACATGCGCTGATGTATTGTGCACCAGAGAGAAACCAAAAATAACTTCTTTGCCCGAAAGAAATAAAGCATGCAATATTGCACCTTCTTTATTGCTCCCCTCTTTATTACCTTTTTCGGTCAATACTTTATTTTTTCTTAATGCTTGACGCAAAGGTACTGCTAACTTACGGCAAAACTTAGACAGTTCTTTACCGTCATTAGTATCAGGGGTTTCCATGCGTAAATCGGCATACTGCCATTCGCTACCCAATGCTTCAACAATGGCTTCAACACGATTATAGTCAGGTAATGCAATTTTTTCAGTTACGGTCATAAACCATTGACGAGCAAAAATAAGGCGTCGTAATGGCATACTTTTCATTAATGTCTCACCATCTTCGGGGTTATTCAAATGAAAATAAACCACACCTTGGTTTTTTGTCAGTTGCAAGTAACCATACACTTCGCTCCATGCCGCTTTTTCTTGAATTTCTGCGCCACATTCTTTTTCGAATCCTGGGCGACAATATAAAACTATTGCAGTCATTTAAATTAATTACCTAACTTATGTTGAAACATTTTGGCACCTGAAAAACCGAGTAACAGCCAAGCAAGTGCAAATGAAAGCCCACCTGAAGGGGCCAGTTTTCCGATCATCGTCAGATCGAAAAATGTTTTAATATATAAACTACCACTAAACAATATAATACCTAAGGCAAAAAATATCGCGGAAAATATCAATACAATGTTGCTATGAACTTTGTATAAAATAATCGTTAATATTAATGCAAGTGTATGAATAAATTGATATTGAAGTGCTATCGACAATCTATCTTGTAGCTCAAGTGGCAACGCTTGTCCGCCATGTGCTAACCAAGCGCCGAATAATACCGAAAAACAACCGCTGATACCAACAAATAGTGCCAGAAGTTTCGCTATACTAGCTGCATACATCGATAAACTCCTTTATTTTAAGCACTGCTGAATTTCTATGTTGCTCAAGCGTGAAACCAGACTTTACTCTTGGCTTTAAGTCATGGTCCCCATCATTAAAATAGTGTACTTGACACTTAGACGGTATTTCATAACTTTCAATCTCACTTTTACTGCCCAGAGCATCACGATCACCTTGTAAAATCAAAACTGGTAACTGTGTTTCTTGTAATGGCGTTAAACGTAATTTATCTAGTTTTTTAACTGGATGAAATGGGTAGCCTAAACAAATCACACCTTTTACTTGGCTATCCAACATAAGGTCTTTATCACTTGCTATCGTTGCAGCTACTCTACCACCCATTGATTTTCCGCCAATAAAAATAGGTAATGAACTATTCATGCTTGCTAGCACTGACTGATAGCATGCTATGAGGCTTGGCATTTTATCCGGTGGTCGTCTTTTTCCATCAAGTTTTCGCTTATCCATGTAGGGGAAGTTAAAACGCAACACATTAATTTTTTGATTGTTCAGTAAACGATTAATTTCTGAAATGTACTCATGTTCCATATCCGCGCCAGCACCATGGGCAAAAATAACTAATGCTTTAGCATCATCAACTGTGCTCAATAGCTGACTAGCTGTTGTTTTATCAATCACACTGTTTGTTTTATCACCGCACTCAGTCATTATACAATTTGTCCTTCTTCCAATAGCTCTTGTTCATCCGCAACGGTTTTTAATACCCACTCACGAAACGCTGCAATTTTACCTATTTCGAGTTGTTGCTCTCGACAAACTATGTAGTAAGAGTTTTTACTTACTAGCACATCATTAAATGGGCAAACTAATCGACCTGCATCAATATCAGGTTTGGCTAAAACACTATGCGCTAGCGCAACACCTTGACCATGAATTGCCGCTTGTACCACCATTGCAGAATGACTAAATATCGGGCCATGATTTACATTTGCCCCTCGTACATCAACATGCTTGAACCAACGTTTCCAATCTCTTCGTGAGGTATCATGCAATAGCGTATGGTTGGCGAGATCTGCAATTTCATCTAAAGGTTTCTTACCCGTCATTAACAGCGGAGAGCAAACAGGAATCAAATACTCTGTATGTAGTTGCTCAGCATGAAAACCGCTCCAGCGCCCTCTTCCGTAATAAATAGCAAGATCAACATCCTCTGTTAATGAGTTCTCGGGTTGGTCAACTGCTTTAATACGCACATCAATATCAGGATGCAATAAATTAAAAGTATTCAGTCGCGGTACTAACCATTGAATAGCAAAACTTGGCTGCATACTTACTGTAATAGCGCCTTTTGCCCCCCGGGCTAAAAGGCGCTCTGTCGCTTCATGCAAAGCGTTAAAGACATCTTTTATATCAAGGTAGTAAGACTGTCCTTCTTCTGTCAACAAAAGGGAGCGGTTTTTACGCATGAATAACTTTATGCCTAAATTTTCTTCCAAAGCTTTTATTTGATGACTTATCGCCGCTTGAGTAACGAATAATTCTTCTGCAGCACGGGTAAAACTTAATTGCCTTGCTGATGCCTCAAACGCTCTTAATGCGTTTAGTGGCGGGAGTCTGTTAGCCAAATTACACCTATAACTTTATGTTGATGGAATGCATTCTGCTGCATAAACCATCACTTTACTGACATAAGTAGTCAGATTAGTTTTTCTAATGGATAACATTATAAATTGTCATTTTAAAAGTTACCAGCTTTACCGTAATATACTCGCCATAGATGAAGGACTTCATCTTTGTCCCGTATTGAACGGGTAGAAAACAAACAGGTTCCCAACCCTTGTTTGCATGTGAAAAGAAAAAGTCCCAAAACATCTATAAGGACTATTGACGTTTTATTACAGGTGACTTATGAACAACATTTTAAAATTATCGGCTATTGCCGTTTTAGCTTTTGTGGCGAATAGCAGCCAAGCAACAGAGTTAGTAAAAGTACAAGCAACTAATACATTTGATTTTATGGAAATGGCTAAAGTAAATTTAGCACAATCTATCAAGTTGAATACGGTAGAAATAAACACTATCGAAATTAAGACTCATGCACAAGTTGCTATGACGAACACTAAAGCTAAAAAACACAACGATGAAAGCGTTAAAACTTCATCACTAGCCGAATAAACATTATTTCGGTAGCAAATTAATTTCTCTAGAATTAATGCTCGCAAAGAAAGGTGCCTTTTGGCACCTTTTTTGTTATTTCAGCAATACTAAAGTGCACTTACTTTACTCCGAACTAATCAGCCCGATTAATCAACTAAGGAAATGATGTAGAGTTTTTCTTGTAAATAATCAACATCAAGGCTTCGTTGCGCGAATTGCTTATCCTTTAACTCATTAGTCGCCACACAGGTTACTTTGAAGCCTGAAAACAGTTTTTCTACATCATCAGCTGTAATGGCAAATGGTGGTCCTTTTAGCTGCTTTGATGGAAATTCAAGTGTGACAAGAAAGAGTCGTGTACAAGCAGAAAAAAACGTTTTTAAATGCTCTACATATTTTTGCTGCATTGACACAGGTAAAGCGATTAACCCAGCTCGATCATATATCCAATCAACATTGCCAATTAGATTTGTAGATAGGCCAAAAAAGTCACCTTGTAATAAAGATAGTTGTGCACAGGAATATTGTGTGAAATCACCAATGTGCTGTTGCTGATACTCGAACCCATTATCGAGAAAGAAGTCACGACATGCAATTTCGCTTAATTCATTGCCAGTAACACGGATAAACTGCGCTAAGTATGCCATATCAAGTGTTTTGCCACATAAAGGCACGAAAACATGCTTATCTGAAGCTAAGCACATAGACTTAAAATAATTGGTTAAAAAAGGGTGCACTTGCTGTTGATGAAACCCTAATGCGTTTCGTTCCCAACACTTATGCCAAAAGCTACTTTCCATGGTGAATGCCTAAATGTTCAAAACTATGACTCAGTACACTACTAGGTGTACTGAGTATCTCCGATACTAACTAGGAAATATACGATTGTTTTGCCACACTTTGCTAATAATCGTGTCAAAAGACAAAGATGCCGCTTTTGAAAACTTTTCCGCTAAACCTTTCTTAGTGGCATATTTAATTTGCACAAGCTTATGAGTTTTACAACGCTCCTGCAAGTAATCATCACTGGTTTGTAACTCATCAACTAAACCTAAGTCTTTAGCTTGTGTGCCAAACCAATGTTCACCCGTCGCAACTTTAGCAATGTCTAATTCTGGTCGATGTTCACTAACAAAGTTTTTAAATAGCACATGAGTATCTTCTAACTCTTCAACAAACTTCTCACGACCTTTGTCAGTATTCTCACCAAACATGGTTACTGTACGTTTAAATTCGCCGGCAGTAAACTGTTCAAAATCAACATCATTCTTTTTAAGTAGTTTGTTAAAATTTGGTACTTGCGCAATAACTCCAATAGAGCCAATAATGGCAAATGGCGCAGAAACTATTTTATTTGCAACACAAGCCATCATGTAACCGCCACTTGCCGCGACCTTATCTACTGAAGCCGTTAATGGGATATTATGCTGGCGAATACGGTCAAGTTGTGACGATGCTAAGCCATAACCATGAACCATACCGCCGCCGCTTTCCAAACGCACAAACACTTCATCCGTTGGTTTGGCTACGGTTAAGATAGCACTGATTTCTTCACGTAGTGAACTCACTTCTTTTGCATCAATACTGCCATTAAAATCAATAACAAATAATCTAGATTCAACTTCTTTAGCGTTATCTGAATCATCCTTAGCGGCTTTCTTATTTGCTTTAGCTTGCTCTTTCTCTGCTTTCTTATCTTGTTTTTCTTTATTTTTTAATTCTTCTTTTGTCAGCAAAAAATGAACAATATCTTCTTCAACTTCTTTATATTGTTCAGATAAATCAGTTATCTCTAATTCGCCCGCTTTACCCCCTTGCTTCATCGCTGAAGAAGCGATAACGGCAATAATAGCGCCAACAGCAACAACAAAAGTGATCGCTTTAGCTAAAAATAATCCGTACTCGTACAAAAATTCCAATGGTTTTCTCCTAGGACAACATTCAGCCGTGTTTAAAACAGCTATTTATCAAATAATTATTAACTTGATATGGGGGACAAAGTTAGTAATTAAAAGGCCTAATGCTTAATCTTATCATTCTGTTAACTTTTTAAAGTTAAAAAAAAACCCTCAAAAGAGGGTTTTATAAACAATAACGCTAATCAGCTATTATTGCTTTACTACATCTGGATCAGTTATTTTTATCAACTGTCCCATTGAAGCGAAAAAAGTTGCTACTTGCGTTTGCATTTCTTGTGTCGCTTTAGCGCTTAATGCTGCATCTGGTGATGCTGCATTAGGGCGAGGGTCTAAAATTGAACTATGATGACCATTAACAAACCTAACTGCACCTGAACCATTTGTGTCTCCACTTACAGGCTGCAGGCCTAGTAAAGCAATTGCTGGTTCAGTTCCGCCCATAGGTGTAAATGGCGCTGTATTAGTTACCGTTTGATCCGAAAGATTATCAACACCATTACCGACAACTTCAATTAAATGTGTTGGCGTATTGGTTGCCGCAAGCGCTTGCACATAAGCTACAGGATCACCTGAATCAGTCACTGTTTGCGCTGCAAAAGTAAACTGTGCAAAGCCAGCATCTAATGGCGCTTTTTGCTCAGCAGTCAATGCATCATAGAAGTTAAAGTAGAAAGCACTTAATTGTTCTTGCGTATAATCAGCCGGTAAATTCGCGGCAACTAAAGCTGCAAACGCTGGTGAAAGCTGTAACGCTAAGTTAGATTTCGCTAAACCTTCAAACGCAGGAGACTCTAAACCAAAGTTAGCTAACATTAAACCAGGCATCGCTAAAGAAGTACTGGCGATTTTAAATAAGCCATCAATTTGTGGGTTTAGTTCGGTATTTGCTAAGCCAACCGTATTCATGCCATAAATACCACCTAAAGAATGCCCTAGTAAGTGCACTTTAGTTGAATCTATTTTTATCTGGTTACCTTCACTATCAAAACCACCTAGAAAGTTCATTCCTAAACGTAAACCTAGTAAATCAGCCGTGCTTTGACGAGTATTATCTCGCATGGTCAACATACTAGCTAAATTGACATAATGTAATGTTGAAACAGTACTAGTATTAATGTCATCTACACCGTCACCATTTAAATCAAAGCCTCGGCTACCATGCAGAGGCTGATCAATAGCAATAGTTGCTATGCCGTATAGTGAAAGTAAGCCGGTAATCGGTAACATTTGCTCTTTAGTTGAAGTAATACCGTGCACTAACATCGCAACCGGCCAACCATTTGTAGGCTCTTCTAACGCCGGCAGTTGCATACTTGCACGAACAGCATTGGCGACTGCTAAATCAGGTGTTGTCATTTGCACATCAATTGGCAATACTGCGCGCGTTACTGGAATTGGATTGAACTTGGTCAAGTTACGCTCTGTATCAATAGCGAGAACTGAGCTCAAATCACGTAAACCAAAATTCATACAAAAACCGTCATTTTCATCTAACGGACCTGCTGGAATAGCTGCAGGGTTTGAAGCCGCTAGACCAGCAAGCGTTGCTCCTGAATCACAACGTGCGCGCCACCAATCATTAGCCGGTGCTAATGGATTTTCTGCAGAAGGAATACCCGAATAATATGGTAAATCAATTTTGCCACGAATATAATTAGCTGCTGAATATAAAGGTACTAATGAAGCGGGAATATTGTCACCCAAAACATTAGCCACTGACATACCTGTGTCAGCTACACCAATAGCAGGAATACCTTGTTGTGCATTAGCCAACATTTGCGGCACACCGGCAGCCATAACAGCTTTTACCGTACTTAACACTTTCGTGGTTGATTGTGTTGTCATTGCTGCACTATAAATAATAGTATCACTGTCAACACCTGCAGCTACCACTGCAGATTCGTAACTATTGATAGTTTCTTGCAGTGCTAACTGTGAGACACTTCCAAGCGGTAATGTTTCGAAATCTTGACGAGCTAATTCATAAGTTGTAGAGCCAGCAACAGCCTTGCCATTATTATCACGAAGATTATTAGTCATCACCATAAGATAAGTTGTTTCTGCCTTAAGTGGCTTCATCGGTACAACAACAATACTATTACCCGATTTTTGTGTAACAAAATCTTGGGTGTAAACTAATTCACCAACAACTTTACACGCTAATGCACGGTTAGCACCTGCACAATCACTATCGCTGGCATCGCCAGTCATTACGGCTTCAAAAATTCGAACTGATGCGGGATCAAAAACGCTGTCACCATCTAATGATGTGCCCTCTGGGAATTCAATATCGAGAGGGAAAGGTTGAGAAATAGACCAGCCATCCAAAGCACTAATGGCCACAAAAGGATCAGCACCATTTGTTGGATCTGCTACTGGAATATTTAATGTACCATCAACGGTGCCTGAAAAAATCAAATCATTCGGAATAGAAAGTCCGGCAGCACCTTTACTTGGGTCAAACTTAACACGCGCTGATGGAGTTACAGCACTACCATTATCAACGACTTCTTTTTCAACGTCTTTTATAGTTTCGCTGCCACATGCACTTAAACCTAATGCGCTGGCAATTGCGAGACCGAGTACTAGCTTTTTCATTTTATCTCCCCACGGACTAATCTTTTATTTTTATAGACTTAACTATTTTAAGAATATGTTTTTATTGTTCTATAATTTTGTTGACTTTCATACCTATTTTAACGTTTATTCAACTTGTTAGACCAGTTAAAGTTAACTCAAGAGTAGCTCAAGTGCTAGTGATTTTTTGATTTATTAACAGTTTTTGTTAATGAATTGTCGTTTAAAGTCGAAAACACTCGTCAGCATAGTACTGAAAGTAGTAGAATTATCAGCAAATTTTATCAGCAACTTATTTACATGTTTGACTATTCAATTACTCCAGAAATATTAGCAAATAAAACTATACTTATCACCGGTGCTGGCGCAGGTATTGGGCGCCAAGCTGCATTAACTTATGCTGAGTTAGGCGCAACCGTCATACTATTAGGTAAAACTGTTGCAAAGCTTGAATCCGTTTACGATGAAATATTAGCTAGCGGTTACCCTGAACCCGCCATTGTTCCGCTTGATATGAAGGGAGCAAGTAAACAAAATTACATCGATTTAACCTCAACAATAGTAGGCCAGTTCGGTAAGCTAGATGGCGTATTACTAAATGCTTCTATGTTGGGTGAGTTGACGCCTTTTACACAAGTTAACGAGCAAATATGGCATGACGTAATGAAGGTTAATGTCAGTGCGCAATTTTTACTTGCTCAAGCATTAATACCAGGATTATTAAAAGCAGATAGCGCTTCATTAGTTTTTACTTCATCTGGTGTGGGCAGCAAAGGTAAGGCATATTGGGGAGCTTATAGTGTTTCCAAGTTCGCCACTGAAGGCATGATGCAAGTTATTGCTGATGAATATGAAAACAGTTCACTTAGGACTAATGCGGTTAATCCTGGGGCAACTAATACTAATATGCGCTCAAGTGCTTACCCTGCAGAAAACAAAAGTAGCATAGCATCTCCTGAAGATATTATGCCACTTTATGTTTATCTAATGTCTGATGATAGTAGAGCTATTAATGGTCAGTGCTTAAATGCCCAATAATGGTTCTTACCAAGTATATTCTTATGCTTAGCATTACTTACTAATCGTTCATAGCAGTAAGTAAAACACACCGTCATTCATGCACATGTGTTATACCGTTCATCCTGAACGGTATAACTAGCGAAGCTCTCGACGCAATATTTTACCAACATTTGTTTTTGGCAAATCATCACGAAACTCAACAAGTTTTGGCACTTTATAATTTGTTAAATTTTCACGGCAATGAGCAATCAAATCTTTTTCAGTTAAATTAGGATCTTTGCGCACAACAAATATTTTCACTACTTCACCGGAGGCTTCATGTGGAACACCAATAGCAGCAACTTCTAATACACCTTCATTACTGGCAACAATCTCTTCTATTTCATTAGGGAAAACATTGAAACCAGAAACGATAATCATGTCTTTTTTACGATCAACTATTTTAAAGAAACCATTCTCATCCATACAGGCCACATCACCAGTCGCAAGCCAGCCATCTTTTAAAATTTCATCTGTTGCTTCTTGACGATTATAATAGCCCTTCATTACTTGTGGACCTTTAACTAACATTTCGCCTGCTTCATCGACACCAGCTAAGCTACCATCTTCTTTAACAATGCGAATATCAGTAGAAGAAGCAGGCAAGCCAATGCTACCACTGTAATGCGCTTGATTATAAGGACAAAGCGTAACTAACGGCGCACATTCAGTTAAACCATAACCTTCAAGTAAACGTGTATTAGTGACACTTTCCCACTTTTCAGCTACAGGACGTTGCACCGCCATACCACCACCAAGTGATAGTTTTAAATTAGCAAAATTAAGGTCGCTAAAGCCCGGTGTATTTAATAAACCATTAAATAAAGTATTTACCCCGGTGATCGCTGTAAAAGGATAGCGCGCTAGCTCTTTAACAAAGCCTGGCATGTCACGTGGATTGGTGATCAGTAAGTTAGTACCACCTAGCGTAATAAAAGTTAAGCAGTTAGCCGTTAATGCAAAAATATGATAAAGCGGTAAAGCCGTTACTACTAGCTCTTTGCCCTCTTCTAATTGCGGCTTAATCGCAGCTTTAGCTTGTTCTAGGTTAGCGACCATATTGCGATGCGTTAACATCGCACCTTTTGAAACACCTGTAGTACCGCCGGTATATTGTAAAAACGCTAAGTCTTCACCCTGAAGTTCAACTGGCACAAATGTCGATTTATAACCTTTCACGAGCGCTTTATTAAAAGATATCGTATTAGCAATGTTAAACGCTGGTACCATTTTCTTAACGTATTTAACAACACCGTTAACAACGGCGCCTTTAACAGTGCCTAGGCGATCACCAAGCGACGTTAAAATAACTTTTTCGACCGGAGTTTTATCCAACACCTTTTCCAAAATACTGGCAAAGTTTTGAATAATCAAAATCGCTTTCGTATTAGAATCTTTTAACTGGTGTTCTAATTCTCGGGCAGTATAAAGTGGATTAACATTGACCACGGTTAAACCCGCAATTAAGGCACCAAATAATGCGATAGGATATTGCAAACAATTCGGCACCATGATGGCAAACTTGTCACCTTTCACTAAACCTAAATCATTTTGTAAATATGCAGCAAAGGCGGTGGCTTGTTCAGCAAGTTCACGATAACTAATTTCCGCGCCCATATTGATAAACGCACTACGTTCTGCATATACCTTGGTATATTTATGGAACATATCTACGATTGAAGCATATTTATCAGGGTCGATTTCATATGGAACGCCAGGAGGATAACTCTTTTCAAGCCAAATTTTTTCCACAGTGCCTTTCCTCTTTTATTTCTTATTCTTAATTTTAGTGGTACGTTTTATCAAATTTTCACTGGTCGATCCAGTAAATTTAAACACTTGTTTAAATTTAACTTCAAATCATTAAATTCATTATAGTAGAATCGAGTGAAAAACTTGTTCAATATATAGTCACACCTTACTAATTAACAAATTTAATAATTAACTTTGCCATCAGCTCTGGCTGTTCCATATGCACATGATGACCACCGACAAGTTCATGAACCTCTAATGATTGAAATAGTTTACGGAAGTCTTTCAACCCAACCGTTACCATATCCATGCCCTTATTGCCGTATAATAACTGCGTTGGCAGCTTAACGTCTGTAATAATTTGTTGAGCTTGAGGTAACGTAAACCGGTATGGCGATGTTGAACGTAAACGGCTATCCGAACGCCACTTATAACCCAACTCGGTAGCTTCAAGACCTCGATTAACAATCAGCTGTGCATTTTTTTCAGATAAGTCAGACACTAAGGTTCTCGCTTCAATCGCTGACGCAATACTCGGATGATAACGAATACTACTATCTCTGCGTGATAAGCGACTTAGCATACCTTTACGCAATTGTGTGGTGGTTTTTTCACTGTTCAGTGCTAATAAGCCAATTGAATCAATTAAGCTTAGTGATTTTACTCGCTCAGGAAAAGCAGCAACAAATGCAGACGCAATCATGCCTCCCATAGAATGAGCAACAATATTAACGTTTGACCATTGTTGTAATTTAAACAGCTGAACTAGGTCGTATATCCAATCAATAAAATGATAATGCGCATCCTCACTGCGATGGCTTGAAAAGCCATGGCCTGGCCAATCAATCGCAATAACATGATAATCAGCTAAATATGGCATCAGTGGTTGAAAACTCGCCGCGTTATCCAACCAGCCATGTAAACATAGCAATAGCGGTGCTTGATCATTGCCATTAGTTAATGCTGCAATTTTTTTTGAGCCCAAGTTAAATGCTATTTCTTTTATACCGTCAGACAACATATTTAACCTCAATAAACTTTGTTTAACTCAATAACTATGAAAAAGTTTATGAATTAGGTGCAAAAATATCATCCAATTCACACAAATTTATCAACTGATAAATTAAGGGTTTATAAACTAGCGTTAGAATTTAGTTTTACTTAATCGATAAGTCACAAATACCGCAGAAATAAACCATATAGAAACCCAAACAATTTCAGGGATTAAGGTAATGTCAGCTAATGCCGCGCCATCACCTCTAGCTTGTCCGTCAAGTAAATATAATGGGCTCATTAAACTATTAATTAATACCAATAAGCCTGTCACTTGCAGCATTTTTTGCAAACTCTTATGCGATGAAAACCTAACTTGTGCGGCAACCAACAGTATTAATACTAATACTATAAATAAGGTCAATATATCCCTAACCCATAATAAAATACTGCTACTGAGTAAGCACAATAAAATAATTGAAAAAACTCTAGCAACATTACGGTGAACAGACGCTAAAGAAAAAAGCAAACCGCCCCAAATTATTGCACCGCCGTACCCCATAAAGCTAATCAAAAATGACGAACCACCACGAGTAGTGCATAAACCTGCACCATTAGGGAATAGCTGTATTTGCACAATAGTGCCACCGGTAATTATTGCAGTTAAGCCATGGCTAATTTCATGAAAATAACTTTCTAGCCATTTAAAAGGAATAGAAACTAGCGGAATTTGTAAAACAATAATGGCAAAAATAAATAATAACCAAAATTGATACCTTTGGCTAAAACCTAACGTGTGATTATCCGATGATTGGGAGGCTTTCTTTGAAAAATCAAGCAAACAAGTCAACGCCAAATACTTGTTGAATATTATCGCGTTGAGCAATCGAATCAACAGACTGATAAGCAGCAACTGCTGACTGATTTTGATTTGATGGTGCATCATAACGACTATTGCCGTCATTTGAGCCAGTAGTTTGCTGTTGATTATTGCCGTTGTTATCAAGCTGCAATTGTTCACGTTCAATCAAAGCAATAGCTTGTTGATCAACATCGAAACGTTGTGGTGAACTTGTATCAGGTTGAAGTTTTTGAGCTTGACTTTCTTCTTGTGCAAGTGTTCGAGTACGCAGCTCTCGGGCTTGTACTGGTAAAGTATTACTAGGTGCCACAATGGATTTAGTGGCTAAATTAGTGTTATTTGTTACTTGCATAAGAGTTAATCTAACAAATTTTATTCAAGGTTAAAATATTTTTATATTTAAAGCTTAGTTTATCTCAGCATTAGTTCGACACTACGAATCATAACTTAATGCAGTTTTAAACTGCTTGATGGGGAAACTAACCTTCATCAAGCAATTGCAGTTATTCACGACCTGGTAATTTTTTCCATGAAACAGTATCACGAACATACTTAGGCTGGGCATTTTCTGCATCAACACTATGCTGAGAAAAATCGATCTGCCCTATAGCCAACATTGCTTCTGCCGTTGGAAATAATATTTCAGGTGAATCAGGGTTCGATTTTAATGCGGCTAAATCCTTATATGCATCCCACCCCGTTCCGACACCGTAAGCAGGTATAGCCATATCATTATAATATTGCGCTACCAATTCTGGTTTTAATACAGCCTCAGCTGTTTTAGCCTGCATCACACCTTGTTCATCTAATTCAAAATAGCAGGTATAAACTTCAGACATACGTGCATCAATTACAGCGATAACGCTTCTTTCGCCTTTTTCAATGTAAGCTTGTTGTGCCATCGCTTGTAACGTTGAAACACCTCTAGCACGCAACTGCGCTGAGAAGGCTAACCCTTGTGTTACCCCGATACCAATACGCACACCGGTAAAACTGCCTGGCCCTTGACCAAAAATAATACCGTCAAGCTCAGCTAACTTACAATTAGCCTGTTTTAATACGCTATCAACCATAGGTAGTAAACGTAAACTATGAGACTGAGGGCACAGTTCATATTCGTTAAATTGTGACTCATTAAATGTTATTGCGACTGAACAAGCTTCAGTAGAGGCATCGATGGCCAAAAAATTCACGTCAAAAAAACCTTTTAAAATTTGTATTATTGCTTGCCGGCAAGTTTATCATTAATTTTTGCCGTGGTTGAGCAATCTTTGCGTTAAGACTAATTTATTACAACATTTAACTAATATACGGCATTAACCGAAAAAAGTTAGCCCAGTTTTGAGAGAAAATTTGCGGCCTGTTTAATGTCTCGGCTGCGTTTCATTTCAGGTAAACTTTTTAAAAATACTTCACCATAAGGACGATTCACCAATCTATCATCACAAATAACTAATACGCCATTGTCGCTTACATCGCGAATTAAACGACCAACCCCTTGTTTTAGCGCGATAACCGCTTGTGGTAATTGAATTTGTGCAAAGGGGTCTTTACCTTGGCGCTTAACATCTTCGCTGCGAGCTTGTAATAACGGGTCATCAGGAGAAGCAAATGGCAACTTATCGATAATTACACAGGTTAATTTATCGCCACGAACATCAACACCTTCCCAAAAACTTGCGGTGGCAAGCAACACGGCATCAGCTTGCTCAACAAACTCTTCAAGTAACTTACGTTTACCCATTTGCCCTTGAACCAATAAGCGATTATCAACCTCTTCAGCTAGTAGTTCAGCCACTTGATGCATCACACGATAACTGGTAAACAGCATAAAACAAGCGCCTTTACTGGCTTCAATTAACGGTTTTGCTAAATCACTTAATGCTTTTGCCCTGTTCCTATCATTTGCTGCCGGTAAATAACGTGGAATAACTAATTGTGATTGTTTGGCATAATCAAATGGGCTATCAAGTAATAAACTTGCAGAATGCTCTATGCCTAAATGACTAGAGAAATGTTGGAATGCGCCATCAACCGCCAACGTTGCAGAGGTAAAAATCCAACCTGCACCTGACTCTTTTACATAATGTCCAAATTTATCTGCCACCGATAATGGTGTTTTATGTAGCACGACATGACGAGGTGTGGTTTCATACCAAAAGCTCATGCCCATAGCATCAACATCGGCCATCACTTCGTATTGTGTTAGCAAATTAACCGCCCGGTCGAAACAGTTATCAATCGCCTCATTGCGCGAAACACAAAGTTTGATCACTTGATACAAAAAATCTAAATCTGTTTTCAACAATGTGAAGGCATGAGAAAAGCGTTGTTGTTTGTGTTTTTCGCGCCAATTACCCCGTTCGGGATCGTAGTTAAACAATAAACGAAATTCTTGGCTGGTTTTTAATAACTTTTCAGCCGCTTTACCGAGTTGTTTAACATCGGTTAATTCACTGCGATAAACTTGCAAGACATCAGTGCATAAATCCAATAATTGCCGAGTTGAAAATGCTTCACCAAAATACTCACTGGCAATATCTGCAATTTGATGGGCTTCATCAAATATCATCACATCGGCTTTGGGGATCAATTCACCAAAGCCGCTATCTTTTAGCGCCATATCAGCAAAAAACAAATGATGGTTAACCACCACAAGGTCGGCATCAATTGCTTTTTCACGTGCTTTAATTAAATAACAATCATCAATATTAGGGCAATCTTTTGCCAAACAATTATCAACGGTACTGGTAACAAAAGGAAAAACCGGTGAACCTTCCATCACATTAACGACTTCACCAATATCACCACTACGTGTGCCATTGGCCCAAGAGCGAACTTTAACGAAGTCAGCTAATGTTTGTGCATCAAGTTGACCGCGTGAATTTTGATACTGTTCAAGGCGATAAATACAAAGGTAATTTGCTCGTCCTTTCAAAAGTGCCACTTGAGCATTACTCGCCAATGCTTTGCGAATTAACGGCAAGTCTTTATGAAATAATTGTTCTTGGAGGTTTTTTGTCCCTGTCGAGACGATAATTTTCTTTTGCCCTTGATCGCTTTCTGCATCGGCTTTATTGGCCAGTAATGCAGGTATTAAATAGGCGAAAGTTTTACCAGTACCTGTGCCAGCTTCAACAACGAGAGAATTTTTTTGCTCGATAGCCTTGGCAACTTCCATCGCCATATCAAGTTGAGCTTGACGAGGAGAAAAACCATTAATGGCTTTGGCTAAAGCACCTTGATGTGAAAACGCGTGTTCTACAGCACTCATTAGGAAATGATATTAGGGAGTTTGCACTCATTATACCCAAGCTACTTTGAGATGCGAGCCTAGAATTGAATAGAAAAATAGTGGGGATTAATATAACAATAATATCGAATATTACGTAAGCAGGACTGCACTGAAATTGTTAAACAAAAAGATCTAAATGAGGCTCATCATCTTTATCGTTTTTAATTTTTTCTTCACTGTCATCAAACAAGTCGACATTTTGGCCGGTATTATCAGAAGGTACAGCCGTTGGCTCAATAGTTTCATCTGCCGCAAACTTCGCTTGCTTTTGCTGTTCCTGCTCAGTTTTGTCATTTACCTGCTTGTTCAGATACAATTCATGATCTTCTAAACCTTGAAGGTCATCCGAAACACCATTTGCGGCAGCTTCTTTAGCTAGGGCTTTCACTTTTAAATTAGCCGGTTTAATGGGTACGGGGACAACACGTGTTAGCACTGTAGTGAAAATGTCCATTCTTACCCCCTTTTTTATTTCATTGTAGAAATCATATATCAATACATCCAAAATATAATCACTTTATCGACTAGATAAAACAAAGCTTTAACGTTCGCTACTTTTTCTTAGATAAAAACTTGACTAGCTTAGTTCAAATTATCATATCGATGTAAAATTAAACACTTGCCTTAGTAATAAAATCAACGTAATGTAAAAATCATAAATTAAAGTAGTTACTTTAATTTATGATTATTGCTTGAAAAAAAGCGAATAAAACTTACGCCTAATTAACTTAACGAAAAGTAGAGTAACGAACAAATGATAATAAACTTGAACGCCATCCATCTTCATCACCATCACACGGATTAGCTGCTCAGGTTTATTCGCTGAGGGGCTATGAACCTTTCAGCGGTGTAAGATAAATAAAAATTAATTTCTAAACCCCCGAAAGAGTTCACCTCTCTCGGGGGTTTTCGCATTTTTATGGGCTTAGAATTGTATATACATGATATTTTTTGAACAATTTTTACAACATAAAAAGCGAACTAATAAGAACATAATTTAAAATTTAATAGGAAAATAAAATGACAACAGAACCACGCTTACGCATCGCAATGCAAAAATCAGGTCGTTTAAGTGACGACACGCAAGCCCTACTAAAACGTTGCGGCTTAAAACTCAATGTTTCTGATCGCCGCTTGCTTGCGCATGTTACTAACATGCCAATTGATATCATGCGCGTACGTAGCAGTGACATTCCAGGCTTAGTCATGGACGGCGTTTGTGATCTGGGTATTGTTGGCGACAACACGTTAGAAGAAACGGCTTTAGAGCGTGAATTAATGGGACAAAAATCGCAATACATTCGAACTTCTGGCTTGAACTTTGGCGGCTGTCGTTTATCTATTGCCATGCCTGAAGGTTTTGATTATCAAGGCGTTGAAAGCTTGAATGGCTTGAGGTTTGCCACTACCTACCCGCAACTGCTAAACCGTTATGCGAAAGAAAATGGTATCAATGTCGATTTTTGCTTATTAAAAGGCTCTGTTGAAGTTGCCCCCCGTGTTGGTTTATCCGACGGTATTTGTGATTTAGTTTCAACCGGTGCCACACTAGAAGCAAACGGCTTAGTTGAAGTAGAAGAAATTTTTCGCTCTAAAGCTTCATTAATTCAAACATCTACCGCCTTAGCGCCAGAAAAACAAAGTATTCTCGATACCTTATTACCGCGTATTCAGGGAGTAATGAAAGCAAAAGAAAGTAAGTACATTATGTTACACGCGCCAAAAGACAAAATTGCTGAAGTAAGTGCATTAATGCCAGGCAAGGAAACACCAACTATATTGCCTTTAGCGGGACGCGAAGATCTTGTTGCCGTACACGTTGTAGCAACAGAGACCTTTTTTTGGGAAACGATGGAACAGCTTAATGCCTTAGGCTGTAACTCCATTTTAGTAATGCCAATTGAGAAGATGATGGGATAGCAGACCTTTCTAAACAACATTATTAGAAGTTGAATGATATGAAAAATAAAATAATCAGTTGGGAAAACTTATCAAGTGCAGAACGAAAGTTTGCACTATCGCGTCCGGCAATTGCCGAAAGTGGTTTATTGTCGCAGCAAGTAGAAAATATATTAAGCAATGTTAGAAAGAATGGTGATACGGCACTATTTGATTTAACTGAAAAATTTGACGGCGTAAAGCTTGAAAGTTTACAGGTTACTCAAGCGCAAGTTAAAGCAGCGAAAGCCAGATTAACCAGTAAGCGACTACAAGCGATTAAAAGTGCCTATGACAATATTAAGCGTTTTCACCAAGCACAAATAACCGATGACATTCGGGTTGAAACCACCCCTGGTGTGGTTTGTACCTTAAAAACAGAGGCGATTGCTAGTGTCGGTTTGTACATTCCCGCCGGCAGTGCGCCGCTACCATCAACGGTATTAATGTTAGGTGTGCCAGCACAGTTGGCGCAATGTCCGCGTAAAGTATTGGTTTGTCCGCCCAATAAAAGTGGCCAGCTAGCGGATGAAATTCTTGTTGCAGCATCACTTTGCCAGATAGACGAAATTTATAACATTGGCGGCGCACAAGCCTGTGCTGCTTTAGCTTTTGGTACAAATACGATTAAGCCAGTCAATAAGATATTTGGCCCAGGTAATAAGTATGTAACTGAAGCTAAAAAACAACTATCGCAACAGGTCAATGGCTTTGCTATTGATATGCCGGCAGGCCCTTCTGAAGTACTAGTCATTGCCGACAAAAATGCCAACGCAGGCTTTGTTGCCGCTGACTTACTTTCACAAGCAGAGCACGGTCCTGATAGCCAAGTCATATTGTTGTCTGACAGTGAAACGCTTATTAGTGAAGTGCAAGACGCATTAGTTAAGCAATTAAGTGAACTTTCAAGAGCAGATATTGCCAAGCAAGCCTTAAAGCAAAGTCGTTTAATATTAACCACAGATTTGGCTCAAGCGGTTGACGTTTCAAATGAATATGGCCCTGAGCACTTAATTATTCAAACTGAGAATGCGCAAGTATTACTAGCACAGTTACGAAATGCCGGTTCTATTTTTGTTGGCGCTTATACCCCTGAATCAGCCGGTGATTATGCTAGTGGCACTAATCACGTATTGCCAACCTATGGCTATTCAAAAGTGATCAGTAGTTTATCATTGGCAGACTTTTCAAGACGCTTTACTGTGCAAGAAATTACACGCCAAGGTTTGAGCAACTTAGCTGAATGCATTTGCGAACTCACTGACGCCGAAGGCTTAGACGGCCACAAGCGCGCCGTAACGATTCGTTTAGAAGAGCAACCTATTGCTGAGAAAAAACTATTGAAAAGCGAACTACTAATGAAGCAGGAGCTGCATAAATGACTATTGCGAACAAACTTGCCCGCGAAGAATTAGTTAATATGGTGCCTTATCAGTCTGCACGTCGTTTACATTCAAGTAATGGCGATATGCAAAGTAAAACCTGGCTAAATGCGAATGAAGCTTCAGGCTCGGGCACCTATCAAGTGAACAGTAACAATATTAATCGCTACCCTGATTTTCAGCCGGAGAATTTAATCAATGCTTACCGTGATTATTGTGGCGTAAGTACTGACAATATTCGCGCTGAAAATATTTTAGCAACCCGCGGTGCTGATGAAGGCATAGAGTTATTAATCCGAACATTTTGTCGAGCTTATCAAGATAAGGTATTAATTTGCCCACCTACGTATGGCATGTATGCCATTAGCGCAGAAAATCACGGCGTAGACACCATTAAAGTGCCGTTAACCGACAAACTGTCATTAGATTTAGCGGGGCTAAAACAACAAGTTGACCAAGCTAAAGTAGTCTTTTTATGCTCTCCGGGTAACCCAACCGGCAATTTATTATCACAACAAGATATTCAAGCAACGCTAGAGTTATTTGCCGATTCCGCCATGGTTGTTGTCGACGAAGCTTATATTGAATTTAGCCCAGAGCAATCCGTTGCTAGCTGGTTAAAAGACTATCCGCATTTAGTGGTATTAAGAACATTATCAAAAGCTTTTGCTTTAGCAGGTTTACGTTGTGGCTTCACTTTAGCTAATGAAGACGTAATAACCATGCTCAGTAAAGTTATTGCGCCTTACCCTATTTCCGCCCCAGTTGCCGAAATAGCAAGTGAAGCATTGGCACAAAATGGTTTAAGGCAAATGAACAATCGTGTGCAAGAAACAGGTACGTTACGAGACCAACTTGCTCATTGGTTAGCTCAACAAAAATGGTGCGAACAAGTATTTGCTAGCGACGCCAACTTTGTGCTATTTCGCTGTGAAAGCGAAGCCACAAAAAGCTTTATTTTTAATACTCTTGCTCAGCAAGGTATTTTAATTCGCGACCAATCTAAGCAACTAAGCTTAGCCAATTGCTTACGGATCAGTATTGGCAGTGCAAACGAACTATCACTATTAAAACAAAAAATTATCAACGCTATAACACCAGATAAAAGAGAATTAGTATGAATCAGCAAAATATTTTATTTATCGACCGTGACGGTACCTTAATTGAAGAGCCGATAACGGATAAACAGGTTGATAGCTTGGAGAAGTTAGTTTTCGAACCTAATGTTATTCCTGTGCTAATTGCCCTACAAAAAAAAGGCTTTCGCTTAGTGATGGTATCGAATCAAGACGGGCTAGGTACCGATAGTTACCCACAAAGCGATTTTAATTTACCACACGATGCAATGATGGCAATGTTTTCATCACAAGGCATTAGCTTTGATGAAGTGCTGCTTTGTCCACATTTCGATGAAGATAATTGTAGCTGTCGAAAGCCTAAATTAGGGCTAGTTAGCGATTACCTGCAACAAGGTAAAGTTAACTTTGCCAACTCTTATGTGATTGGTGACCGAGAAACCGATATTACACTTGCAGCCAACATGGGCATTCAAGGTATTAAATATAATCGTCAATCGCTTAACTGGCAGGATATCGCCGAACAGCTACTAACAAAACCTCGTATTGCGAATGTCACTCGAACAACAAAAGAAACTGATATCAATGTCGCGATAAATCTCGATAAGGTTGGCGATATTAAGATCAAAACAGGCTTGGGATTTTTCGACCATATGCTTGAACAAATTGCCGCTCACGGCGGCTTTAGCATGAACGTCAACGTTGATGGTGATTATCACATTGATGAACATCACAGTGTTGAAGACACAGCTCTAGCACTTGGGCAAGCGCTAAAACAGGCCTTAGGCGATAAACGCGGTATTGGACGCTTTGGCTTTGTTTTACCTATGGATGAATGCCGAGCAGAATGTTCAATCGATTTATCTGGTCGTCCTTGGTTAGAGTTTGACGCAACATTTACCGATAGTAACGTCGGGCAAATGTCGACACAGATGGTATCGCACTTTTTCCGCTCTTTAGCTGACGCCATGGCAATAACCTTACACCTTTCAACCACTGAAGGTAACTGTCATCACCAAGTAGAAAGCTTATTTAAAGTGTTTGGTCGTGCATTACGTCAAGCAATTACTATATCTGGTGATGACTTACCAAGCACAAAAGGATGTTTATAGCGTGACAACTGACCAAGTAACGCAAACAGCTGATTTTGTTATTGTTGATACGGGATGTGCAAACCTCTCTTCGGTAAAATTCGCCGTTGAGCGTTTGGGCTATGCCATCGTTATATCTGATGATATTAAAACAATAAAAAATGCTAAAAAAGTAATTTTACCTGGCGTTGGCACTGCCCGTCATGCCATGGAAAATATTCGAGCAAAAGGATTAGTAGCAACCTTACAGCGACTTACTCAACCAGTATTAGGTTTTTGTTTAGGTATGCAATTAATGGCTCGAAGTTCAGTAGAAGGTGCTAATTCTAATAGTGACGATCAAATTATCGAGTGTTTGGGCGTAATTCCCACTGATGTTCGTCCACTTGATGCTAAAAGCTTACGCCTGCCACATATGGGCTGGAATACTTTAAGCCAGGTTGAAAGTCACCCCGTATTTAACGGAATAAACGTTGGAGACTATTTTTATTTTGTTCATAGCTTTGCTGCACCAGTGTCTGAATACACGGTTGCACGCTGCCAATATGGTAGTGAGTTTTCAGCAGCTATTGCCAAAGATAACTTCATTGGTTGTCAATTTCACCCTGAACGCTCAAGCGATCTTGGTAGTAAAATCATTAAAAACTTTTTGGAGATGTAAACGATGATGATCCCAGCAATCGATTTAATTGACGGTGAAGTTGTTCGATTATTTCAAGGTGATTACCGGCAGAAAACTAACTATCAAACCACCGCCAAAGAACGCCAAGATTCATATGCTCAATCTGGTGCTACCGTGATGCACTTTGTTGATTTAGATGGCGCAAAGGATAGTAATAAACGCCAACTAAGTTTACTGAAAACTTTAGTAAAGCACGAAAGCATGATTATTCAGGTTGGCGGTGGTGTACGCTGCAAGGAAGATGTTGAACAATTATTAACGCTAGGCGCTGATCGCGTGGTGATCGGCTCACTCGCCATTAAAGAGCCAGGCTTGGTTCGCACTTGGCTGACCGAATTTGGCGGTGAGAGCATTGTTTTAGCACTTGACGTAAAAATTGATGCCTATGGCAATAAAACCTTGCCAACACACGGCTGGATAAAAGACAGTGGCGTTAATTTAGAGTCATTATTAGATGATTATATTGCCGCAGGTTTAATTCATGTTTTATGCACTGACATCAGTAAGGATGGTACGTTAACAGGCAGTAATGTTGAAATGTATCGAGAACTTTGTCAGCAATACCCGAATATAAAATGGCAAGCCTCTGGAGGCATTGGCTCATTAGCTGATATTACTGCACTGATCCCAACTGGTGTTGATGGCGTAATATTAGGCCGGTCATTGTTAGAAGGTAAATTCACTCTCGAGGAGGCAATCGCATGTTGGCCAAACGCATAATTCCTTGTCTAGATGTTAGGGATGGTAAAGTCGTTAAAGGGGTTCAATTCCGTAATCATGAAATTATTGGTGACATAGTTCCGCTAGCGCAAAAATACGCTGAGGCAGGTGCTGATGAATTAGTTTTTTATGATATTACTGCCAGCTCAGACGATCGCGTGGTTGATAAAAGCTGGGTCAGTCGTATTGCACAAGTCATCGACATTCCCTTTTGTGTTGCCGGCGGCATTAAGTCAGAAGAAGATGCTCGACAAATTTTAATGATGGGCGCCGATAAAATATCGATTAACTCCCCTGCACTGCGCGATCCTGAATTAATATCAAGGTTAGCCGATGTATTTGGCCAGCAATGCATTGTGGTTGGCATTGACAGTTACTTTAATCAAAACGCCAACAACGGCCAAGGAGAGTACCAAGTTTATCAATTTACCGGCGATGAAACCCGAACACAAAAAACTAAATGGCGCACCTTAGACTGGATACAAGAAGTGCAAAAATTAGGTGCTGGAGAAATAGTACTTAATTGTATGAATCAAGATGGTGTTCGACAAGGTTACGACATTGAACAGCTTAGACAAGTACGTGAAAAGTGCAATATGCCACTAATCGCTTCAGGCGGCGCAGGTGACATATCACACTTTATTGATGTTTTTCAGCAAACTGATGTTGATGGCGCACTAGCAGCGAGTGTTTTCCATAAAGGCATCATTGCCATGAGCGAATTAAAGCAAACCCTTAAAAATGAAAAAGTTGAGATAAGATTATGCTAATAACAAAAGATAATATTAGCCAATTGGCATGGGACAAAATGTCAGGAATGATCCCAGTAATCATTCAGCACCAAGATACCGGTGCAGTATTAATGCAAGGTTACATGAATACTGAGGCTTTGACACAAACCTTAAACACGGGTTTAGCGACATTTTATAGTCGAGCTAAGCAAGCACTTTGGTGTAAAGGTGAAACCAGTGGCAATTATTTAAAAATCAGCCAAGTGATCACTGATTGTGACCAAGACAGCTTGCTTATCGCTTGTCGTCCACAAGGACCAACATGCCATTTAGGTACAGAATCATGCTTTCCTGAACAAAAGCTTAGCCAGCAAAATTTTCTTAGCCAACTAGAGCAAGTCATTGCTAGCCGCAAAAATGATGCACCTGAAGATAGTTATACCGCACATTTATTTTCACGTGGCACTACTAAAATTGCGCAAAAAGTTGGCGAAGAAGGTGTTGAAGTTGCATTAGCAGCGGTTGCTGAAACTAAAGAAGACTTATTAGGCGAATGTGCGGACTTGTTTTATCACACGTTAGTGTTACTACAAGATCAAAACATCGACTTAAGCGAAGTGATGGCCGTTTTACAAGCAAGGCACAATAAAACCTAACATTCTGCTTAATATCAGAATAACATTGTTATTCTGCCTGCTGGTTTACTCGTATGTCGCTATCACATAACAAAATACTGATATAGCGGCATGTGTTTTTCAATAAAATTCAAACACATTCAAGTCGTAATTAATGCCACCTAAAAGGAGTTTTTATATAGTTATACTCTTTCTTCCTTGTAAGAGAACTGCCAAAAAATTTGTATGATTTTTCCATACAGCCCAATAAAAATGTGACTTACCTCAATTTTGGAGTTGACGTCGTAAAAACGCAAGATTATAATACCCGCCCTCACTTAGGATGTAATATGACGCTAGGGATTAGCATATGTTTAAATACTATTCGATCAAAAAATACGGGGTAAAGTTATTACCCGCACTTGAGAAGCGTTACGGAATAAAACCCCATTATAACCCTTCAGAAGTTAGAGCTACCGTATATCAAAGTAACTTCAACCCTAAATATTTACCGCTAGCTTATTTACTTTTTCTAGAGCAAAATGCGCTCAAAAATGTTCTATATACTGAGTATCCTGAGCTTAACATTGGTCAGTATAAGCAAGAGATTATCAATTACTTAAATCGTAAACGTTATCACGGTTATTTACAGAAGCTAGCTTAAATACAACATATTAATAATGTTGAAAGTAGTTAACTCCGCTATTTGCCACTACTTATACATGAACCTTATATTCTATGTGCTTAATCGAACTGTAATTAGAATTTTTTTATCTTTCGAGATTACTTTTGCAACAAACATTGTCCAAAGGATCCGGCTAAAAGCCGTTTTACTCTTTGTTGCCTACATAGAGGTCGGTGCTTAGCGTGAGCAGGATGTGGAAACGGTGAGTACTATTTACTTAGAATGACTAGACTACACACTACTCGGCTCAATTAAAACGCTTTATTCTCGTTAAATAAAGCGAACAAAGTTCAACCACAAAAATTCAACAGCCCCTAACTTCACATACAACTTTATATCTCTTTTTATATAACAATTCACTACCATGAGAGAGATCAATTATATTCACGATATAATTGATACTCGCGACGCTTAGAGATAAAGTTATACTCTATATGACTTAAATTTATAGGGACTTTTTTGGTATGATGAGACGCTCACGTGAAGATAAGATATTACTCACCGTCACAGCATTTGCCCTATTAGGTTTATTCCCATTTCTTGTTTTGAGTGTAAAAGCTCAAGATAAAGTGCAAATCATCATTGACCTTGTTGCAATACTTGGCATTACAGTAATCTTCTCTGGGGTTTGGTTTACTAAAAAAACTCAATTTTATAGTGGCCTTTTAGCTATATTTATCCAAATTACGATGATCGGCGCCATTTATGCCAAAGGGGCAATATTAATTTATTGGGTTTTCCCTATAATTATTGCTGGCTTTTATTTGTTACCAACAATCATTGCCAGTATATTGAATGCCCTGCTTATTTTTATCGCTTGTTTTTTAACCTATACGCAATTCAATGATTTTGAACTACTTCGGATTATTGCCGCACTCATTTTAACCAATCTATTTTCTCTCGCCTTTTCATTATTTATGAAGACTAGAAATCAACAGTTATTCAACAATGAAAAGCTAAGTCGCTTGCGTAATAATATTTTAGAATTAATCGCCAGCTCAGCAAAATTGTCAGAGATTTTACCTGCTATTTTAGTCAGCGTTGAAAGAGAGTATCACGATGCAAAGTGCAGCATACTGTTACTTGATGACAGTAAAAAACATTTAATCATAGGCGCTGCACCAAGCTTTCCAGACTTTTACAATGAAGCCATCGATGGTGTAGAAATTGGTTATGGAGTCGGTTCATGCGGCACAGCTGCTTATACGGGTAAAAGAGTAATTGTTGAGGATATTAGCAGCCACCCCTTTTGGTCCCCTTGGACTGAATTAGCTAAAAGAGCAAACCTAGCATCATGTTGGTCTGAGCCTATTATTGATAATCAAGGGAATATTTTAGGCACCTTCGCCATTTACCATAAGAAAATATCGGCACCAAAAGCGATTGATTTCATTCTAATAGAGCAATTTGCTAATCTGGTCCGTATAGCTATGGAACGAGAAAAAGCAGATAAGTTGATTTGGCAGCAAGCAAATTTCGATAGTTTAACCCATTTACCTAATCGTAATTTATTGTACGAACACCTTATAGCAGCGATGAAGAATGCGAAACGTGATGACAAACAACTCGCGGTTGCCATGCTAGATCTTGATAACTTTAAAGATGTAAATGACTCATTAGGTCATGCAACTGGCGATGCATTATTAGTAGAATGTTCAAAACGCATTAAAAATAGTATTAGAAAAAACGATATTGTCGCTCGTTTAGGCGGTGATGAATTTGTGGTATTATTCGTCGGGGCGCAATTTGTTGAAAACATTGTACAAAAGCTATTAGAAAAACTCGCTCAACCTTATGAATTAGAACAAAAAAATATTTATTGTAGCGTCAGCATTGGCATTGCAATTTATCCTAACGACGCCCTAGATCGAGATACATTACTTAGAAGCGCAGACCAAGCAATGTATGGTGCTAAAGCACAAGGTCGAAATAACGTACATTACTTTACTGAAAATATGCGTACTGATGTTCTTCGGCGCATAGAAATGGTTGAAGACTTACGTGTTGCACTTGTAAAAAATCAATTTCATCTTGTTTATCAGCCTATTACTAATTTAGAGACTGAAGATATTACTAAAGCAGAAGCACTAATTCGCTGGCAGCACCCAACAAAAGGATTAATATCGCCACTCGAATTTATACCACTTGCAGAAGAGACAGGACTAATTATTGAAATTAGTGACTGGATATTTTACGAAGTAATACGACAAGTTAAACGTTGGCGAAAGAATTACTGCTCGAACCTAAAAATCAGTATTAATACCTCTCCAATACAATACAAAAATAAAGGTGAGCAAATTATCAATTGGATTGATGCACTAGCTCAAAAAAAACTGGCTCCACAAGCAATTGGTATTGAAATAACAGAAAATTTACTGATGGAAAATCAGGCAGAAGTAGTTACTGTGCTCGATAAAATTCGCCTTAGTGGTATAGCTATATCAATTGATGATTTTGGTACTGGCTATTCCTCCTTTTCATATTTGAAAAACTTTTCCTTTGACTACTTAAAAATAGATAAAAGTTTTATACAAAATATGTCTGCTAATAGTAATGACTTGGCTTTATGTGAAGCCATCATTGTCATGGCTAAGAAACTTAATATTAAGGTCATAGCTGAAGGTATTGAAACTGAGCAACAAAGACAATTACTATCTACTGCAGGTTGTGACTTTGGGCAGGGTTATCTATTAGACAGACCTCTTTCAGCAAATGATTTTGAAGAATTACTAATCAGTAATCACCAAACGTAGGGATTAAAATATCTATCAGTTTAGATTTTTAACCTTTATGTATGTACACTTTATATTGTTCATGAAAAATTTAAAAAGGGTTAAAGATAATAATTTATGTGCACGACAAAAAACTGGCAAGCCAAGAAGTTTATCCAATTAACTACAGACGAGTTATATGATCTTCTCAAACTAAGAATTGATATATTCGTTGTTGAGCAAAGCTGCTTTTATCCAGACTTAGATGATCATGACCGACATTCGGAAACACTACATCTTTTCTGCTATCAATGTGGTCAAATGACTGCTTATTTACGCATATTACCTAAAGGGTCAACGTATCGAGATCATATCAGCATTGGTCGTGTAGCAATTTCATCACACGCTCGTGGCACAGGGTTGGGCCATAAGTTAATGAAAGAAGCATTAATGGTTTCTAACAAATACTTTGCACAAGATACGATAAAAATATCAGCACAGGAACATTTAGAAAAATTTTATAACCAACATGGCTTTGAGCGTGTTAGTAATATGTATCTTGAAGATGGTATTCCTCATATTGGAATGTTGAATACAGATTAGCTTGAATATACATTGTCATAAAAACTGCAAGCCGCACCTGCAGTTTTTAATTTATTTTTATTTCTTATTAACCAATTGAACCTATGACAAATAGGCGAATATTTTCGACTGCTAATACCAAAATAACGAGAAACGTCAAAAGCATGCCATAAACTCTTTGCTTTGAAATCCCTATAGTTCGATTAAGCCCGACCACATGTAACGCTCGCGCTAAGACTAAAATACTACCAAGCGCGTGTAACATTACCGATGATGCATTATTTAACTCATAAATCCCTAGTAAAATAAGAGCCAACGGCACATACTCAGAAAAATTACCATGAACTCGAATAGCCTTGGCTAAAATGTCATTTTGACCTGTACCAATACCTATTTTAAAACGCCTACGCAAACGAATAATGTTAATTGTTAATCCAATATATAAAATTCCTAGCAGACTCGCATAAAGCCCAGTTAAAGATAAAGTTATCATTGTACTTCCTTTATTAAACTTATTTATAGACCACCATTAACGACAGAATATAACGTATTGTTTTTATTGATTTAAATTATGATACCTATTTGATACAGTAATTTAAAGTGGCATTTAGGAAATAAAAAACTGCAGATAGGTCAAAAGATCACTAGTGTTAATAGCCTATTAATACGCTTTTGTATAAGATAGCATCAACGGGCTAATACAACTCATTAAAAACAAAGAATATATTATTAATAGATTGTAAATTTTACGTAATTACTTTTTATAACATAAATCATAGTTAGTTTTGATCATAAACAGACCTAAATGGATCTTAAAAAATTCGATGGATATTTTTCGCATAATAAAAACTCAGTTTAATCAGTTTAAAATCAAAACAAAGCTATTAATATTTATGGCACTACCCTTCATCGTAATAACACTGCTTGGCGCTAACCAAATTAGTCAGCATTATCAAGCTTACGTACAATCAAAACAGGGCAGCCAGTTTGTCGCTATGTCATTAAAACTTGAGGCATTGATGGTTGAATTGCAAAAAGAACGTGGCTTAACTGAGTTTTATATCACTGCTCCCTCAAATCTATTTAAAGAAAAAGTTCACAGTCAAAGAAACATTACCGATCAAGCTATCAAAGCGTTTGACTCTATTAACGGCAATATTGATAAGCAACAATATATCAGAAACCACCTTACTGATAATAGAATCGTTCAATTGAAACTCAACAAGCTCGCAAAGCTTATTGAACAATTATATTTAATTCGTTTAAATATAGATAAAAATGATGAAATAAATTCATTTAATTTCTATTCATCTTTAATCACAAAAGCAATTGATATTATTGAAAATATTGAAGTTGCACAAAGTAATCCTATTCAAAGTCGACTAACAAGTGAGTTTATCAATCTGCTGTGGCTCATTGAGCGCTCTGGTCAAGAGCGAGGGGCATTAAATGGCATTCTCGCAAGTAAAAGCTTGGATGTAAAAGAATTACAATATGTCTTAAATTACATTGCCGCACAAGACGAAATAGTAGAACGCTTCTTATCAACAGCAACCAGTGAAAAGCAAAAATTATTAAAACGAATATTGGCATCAAAAGAGCATGAAGACATCGTTGTTATTCGCACAAAAATACAGCAAAAAATTGCTCGAGATTCAGCCATTAGCCAAATTAAAAGCTTAATAGGCTTTAATGGTATTATTCATCACCTGAAAGATTATGCGATCACGGGTAACCTAAATTATTTAGGGAAAGTTAATGAAAAATTAACCATATTGAATCAAATCATTAAACAATTCGAGCATAATTATCTGATTAATCAAGAGGATATCGTTGCTATTAGCGCAATGAAGGAGTTAAGTACTTTATTTTCGTCAGCAACAAACGGTGCTCAGGATATGAGCATAGTACCCAGTATGTCACCGCAATTATTTAACACTGAGCATGTTCAACAAGCGTTAGAACACTTACAGCGCGGGCAATTGGATATGTCTGATAGCCAGTGGTGGCAACTAACGACTAAGCGGCTTAACGCTATTATTAAAATAAATAATGGTATCCAAAACCAACTCGTACAAAATGCAAAACTGCTAGAAACCAAATCAATTTATGCGCTAGCAAGTAGCACATTGGTTATTATCTTAACCTTAGGTATTTCATTTCTCTTCTGTTATCTCATCCTTCAACGACTCGTTGGAGAAATAGGGAATATAGTACGTTTTATGAAGCAGACTAAACATCATCATGAGTTTAATAATAAAATCACCTTAACAGGGAATGATGAAATAACAGACATGGAGCGCGCTTACAACGAGCTGTTAACAGAACGGCAAGAAGCTGAACACCTCACCCGCATTTCTGCTGCAGTGTTTCAGCATGCTTCTGAAGCTATCTTTATCACTAATGCCGATAATATTATCGAAGAGGTTAACCCAGCATTTACCTATATTACAGGCTACAGCGCAGAGGATGCCGTAGGAAAAACCCCAAAAATGCTTACTTCTGGGCGTCATGACAAGGAGTTTTATCAAGCCATGTGGCACAGTATTACTCGTACAGGGAGCTGGCAAGGCGAAGTATGGAATCGCCGCAAAGATGGTCAAATATATCCTGAGTATTTAGCAATAAGTGCTGTAAAAGACAATAAGGGCAATATAGTACAGCATATAGCTTTATTCTCTGATATCAGCAAACATAAGCAATACGAGCAAGATATCTGGTATCAAGCAAACTATGATGCACTAACTAAGCTCCCTAATAGGAACTTATTATCAAACCGCCTTGAACATGAACTAGGCTTGATGCAACGACAAGAAAAAAAATTAGCTGTATTGTTCATTGATCTAGACCGATTTAAATATATTAATGATACATTTGGTCATAGCTACGGCGATGAGCTAATAATTAGTATTGCTGAAAAGCTCAGTAATTGTATCCGCAAAAGTGACACTATCGCTCGCTTAGGTGGTGATGAGTTTATTGTTTTACTACCGAACATCGCACAGCTATCCGACCTGGAAAGGCTGGCAACAAAAATACTAGAAGAAGCATCAACTCCTGTCGCATTATCAAATGGCCATCAAGCAACGGTGACAGCAAGTATTGGTGTTAGTGTTTATCCAAATGATGCTAATGATGCTGAATCTTTATTAAAGAATGCTGATACAGCCATGTACCGGGCGAAAGAGCTTGGTAAAAATAGGTTTTGTTTTTATACCAATGAAATGAACAATGCGATGTCTCAACGTATGCATTTAGATATGGAGCTACGTCAGGCGATCATAAATCACGAGTTTTTATTACACTATCAACCTATTCTTGAAACCGAAAAGAATACAATATCAGGTGTAGAAGCACTATTACGTTGGCAGCACCCTGAACGAGGAATGATATATCCAGACGAGTTTATCGAACTTGCAGAAGACACCGGTTTGATTATTGAAATTGGTAGGCAGGTATTAAAGCAAGCGGCTACAGATCTTAACCTTCTTCATCAGCTTGGTTATAAAATTAAAATGGCTGTAAATATCTCCGGGCGCCAGTGTAGTTCAAATTCAACGCCAATCGAAATAGAACTTAAAAATATACTATCGGACTTTAATATTTCACCAGCATTTTTTCATATTGAAATCACAGAAAGTCTATTAATAGAAAATACCCAGAAAACTAAGAACACATTTCAAGCAATCAAAGATCTGGGTATTGATATATACATGGACGATTTTGGTACTGGTTATTCATCGCTAAGCTATTTGAAACAATTTCCCATTGATGTATTAAAAATTGATCGAAGTTTCATTTGGAAAATGCTAGAGAACGAAGCTGATGCAAATCTAGTTAAGGCCATAATTATGATTGGTCACAACTTCCAGCTTAAGCTTGTCGGAGAAGGTGTTGAAACAAAAGAGCACTACGACTGTTTAGTTAGCCTTGGTTGTGATTATGTTCAAGGCTATTATATTGCTCGTCCGGTTGCATTAGAGCAACTAACGACATTACTAGCATCATCACCATTAGAGTAAAGTAAACATTTTAATGCTGCTTACTTAAGTAATAGCTAGCTACAGTGATTGAGAGCAACACCGTTATGGATATTTTAAGCCGCCTTAACTCTCAATTAGCATTGATATTGGTAAAAGTATTAGAAGAATATAAAGTGGTATAAAATGTAGCCTTGTTCATTATTTGCTTATTCAACGTCCATTCGCATAGCTTTAAACGATCTAATTATCCCAAATAATGTGGATTAAATAATAAAGCCTTTTTAAAAACAAAAAAGCCGCTAATGCGACTTTCTTAAAATGCTATCTATGCAACATTTTCATAAAATCATGACAATGTAGTATCTAATAATCTACTCACCTGCTCTACAGGCTGGGTACCGTCAATTGTTAAATATGCACATGCGCCACTACCAGCTTCAGCTTGGTAATATTCAACTAAGGGTTTCGTTTGTTCATGATAGATACCTAAACGCTTACGTACTGTTGCTTCTTCATCATCTGGGCGTATTGATAAATCATCGCCAGTTTCATCATCTTTGCCTTCTACCTTCGGTGGATTGTAGACAAGATGATAAACACGACCAGAACCCGCATGAACACGACGTCCCGCCATACGTTCAACAATAACTTCATCTGGTACGTCAAATTCAACAACATGATCAACTGAAACGCCATTTTCTTTCATCGCATCAGCTTGTGGAATTGTACGAGGGAAACCATCAAGTAAGAAGCCTGCTTTACAGTCATCTTGTGCTATGCGCTCTTTAACTAAACCAATAATTAATTCATCAGAAACAAGCTGACCTGCGTCCATGACTTCCTTGGCTTTCTTACCAAGTTCAGTTCCTGCTTTAATCGCAGCACGTAGCATGTCACCTGTAGATATTTGTGGAATGCCAAATTTAGCCATTAAAAATTGTGCTTGAGTACCCTTGCCTGCACCCGGTGCACCTAATAAAATAATGCGCATTTAGTATAACCCTATTTAATTAATGAATTGGTTTTGCATAAAGGCTGTCACTATACATATTCAAAGGGTTTCAAACAAGTGGCTAGCTGTGCAAAAAAACAAAAAAGGAGCTAAAAAGCTCCTTTTTTTGACTAAAGTCTAACGACAATATGACCTAAGTCACTATTTAGTTAGGCTCAACATTAGTTTGTTCAAACGTGTAACAAAAGTAGCTGGGTCTTTCAAGCTACCGCGCTCTGCTAGCATTGCTTGTTCAAATAATACTTCAGCCCATTGTTTGAACTGTGCATCATCTTGTTCATCAGCAACGTGTTTGATTAAATCATGCTCAGCATTGATTTCAAAAATTGGCAATGAATCAGGTACTTCTTGACCAACAGACTGCATCAATTTCATCATTTGGCTGCTCATATCATGTTCATCGGCAACGATACATGCTGGTGAGTCAGTTAAACGCTGTGAAAGTTTCACGTCTTTAGCTTTGCCATCAAGCGCTGCTTTGATGCGAGTTACAACTGAATCGAATTCTTGCTCAAGTTTTTCTTGTGCTTCTTTCGTTTCTGCATCATCCATATCACCAAGGTCTAAACCACCACGCGTCACAGATTGTAATTGCTTGCCGTCAAACTCTGTTAAGTGGCTCACTAACCATTCATCAATGCGGTCAGACATTAGTAATACTTCAATGCCTTTCTTGCGGAACACTTCTAAATGCGGGCTATTTTTAGCGGCTTCAAAGCTATCAGCAACTACGTAGTAAATTTTGTCTTGGCCTTCTTTCATGCGCTCAATGTATTGCGCTAAAGAAGCACTTTGCATGCTGTTGTCTTCATGAGTTGAAGCAAAACGCATTAACTTAGCAATGGCATCTTTATTGGCAGAGTCTTCTGCTGGACCTTCTTTTAGCACTTGACCAAATTCGTTCCAGAATAATTGATATTGCTCAGCGTCTTTTTTGCCTAATTTCTCAAGCATTTTCAATACGCGTTTCGTACAACCTTTGCGAATTGCTTGGGTAATTTTGTTATCTTGCAAAATTTCACGTGATACGTTTAATGGCAAGTCATTAGAATCTAATAAACCTTTAACAAAACGTAAGTAACTTGGCATAAATTGCTCAGCATCATCCATAATGAATACGCGTTGAACAAATAATTTTAAACCATGCTGTTTTTCACGATTATGCATATCAAACGGGGCTTTAGATGGAACGTAAAGTAATGAAGTATATTCAGTTTTACCTTCTACTTTATTGTGTTCCCATAATAATGGGTCACCAAAATCGTGTGATACATGCTTATAAAATTCTTTATATTCTTCGTCAGAAACTTCTGATTTTTCACGTGTCCAAAGCGCTGTAGCTTTGTTCACAGGTTCCCATAGTGCAGAAACTGCGTCACGCGCTTCAATAGCAGGCGTAGTTACATTACCTTCTTCATCTTTTACTTCAGCAACGGCTTCAACTGCTGGAACCTCTGGTGTTAACATCTCAACAGAAACAGAAATGTGATCTGAGTATTTAGTCACAATTGACTTTAAACGCCAATCATCAGCAAACTCGCTTTCTTCTTCTTTTAAGTGAAGAATAATATCTGTACCACGGCTGGTTTTTTCAATTGCAGTAGTGGTGAATTCACCTTCGCCATCACTCGACCATTCAACGCCTGCAGATGCATCAACACCAGCGCCACGTGAGCGTACAGTTACTGAGTCAGCAACAATAAATGCTGAGTAAAAACCAACACCGAATTGGCCAATTAATTGTGAATCAGACGCTTCATCACCAGAAAGCTGTGAGAAAAACTCAGACGTACCTGATTTTGCAATAGTACCTAAGTGATCAACGATTTGGTCATGCGTCATACCAATACCATTATCAGAAATAGTCACCGTATTGTTTTCTTTATCACAACTTACTCGAACACGTAAATCGCCATCACCTTCATATAAATTGTCATCTGAAAGCGCTTTAAAGCGTAATTTGTCAGCAGCATCGGCAGCGTTTGATACCAACTCACGTAAGAATATTTCTTTATTTGAGTAAAGAGAGTGGATCATTAATTTTAATAGCTTAGCGTTATCAGTTGCAAACTGATGATTTTCTTTTTGGCCTGTTTCTGACATGTGAAATTTTTCCTACATTTACTAGTTTAAAACGATTATTTGTCGTGGCTATCAAATTTAACCATTCAATACTCACTCGATAGTTAACATGTGGGGGTAGTGAAAACTTTTTCAAGCAAAAATCTAAAAAATTCACAGATAAAATCTATTGCTCGCTTTATTCTTAGCACGGTTAACGTTTATTTGTATCTATTATTCGCATATTCTTCATCACAAATAATGATTTGCTTTCAACGACTATAGCCCTTACATTGCTACACTCTAAAAGCTACGCTAGCGACGTATTTATCAAAGTACGAATACAGGGATTTAACATGTTACTCGACCGAAATAATAATGCTGCCATTTTATTAGCAGGCATTCTCGCTTTGGTGGTTGGCGTAGGTGTCGCCCGTTTTGCATTCACTTCATTACTACCGGCCATGTTAGATGACTATTTAAGTATCGCTTTTGCCGGCGTACTCGCATCCATCAATTATGTTGGTTATTTATCAGGCTCAATTTTTTCAATTTTCATTAAAGATGTCCATTCAAAGGTACGGTTTTTCAGGTTTGGCTTAGCGTTGTGTATTATCACCTCACTAGTATTGGGCTTTACTGAAAACAATATCATTTGGCTAATAGCACGATTATTAGCGGGTTTTGGCGCAGCAATGGCATTGGTAGTTGGCTCTGCTATCGTGATGTCAAAATTACAAAACACCAATAAAACTAAAGCAATGGGCATTCATTTCAGTGGCTTAGGTTTTTCAATATTAGTATCTGACTTGATTATGCGTGCAGTATTTAGTGTCAGTGACTATTGGCAACATGCTTGGGTTGCCCTCGCCTTAGCCGGTATAATTTTTGCCAGTTATTCCGCTTATATCCTGAGCTTTGATAAACAACCAGCAAATAAAGTGGTTAAACATGCCTTCGATAAATCGTTATTTAATCCATTAGTTATTATTCTTGCCCTCGCCTACTTTACAGAAGGTGTTGGTATGGTGGTGCAAGCAACATTTTTGCCTGACATTGTTAATTCATTAGAAGGATTAACTGGGTATGGCGGCTATGCATGGCTAGCTGTGGGTTTAGCAGGCGTTCCATCTTGTATCATTTGGATGCGTTTGGCACATCGCTATAACAGTATCGATATTATGATGCTAGCCATGGCGCTACAGGTAATTGGGATTTTAATTCCAACCTTTTCTAGCAACATTATTTTGAATTTAATAAGCGGCATATTATTCGGAGGGACGTTTATTGGTTTAGTGGCTTTATTTATGAATTTTGGTGGCCAATTAGCGGGCAAAAACCCCGTATTTATTATGGGATTAATTACTGCCGCTTACGGAGTTGGTCAAGTAGTCGCACCATTATATTGTGTTGCATTAATTGAACAGTTTAATAACTATAATGCCGCGCTTTATGTTACAGCCATTGTTGTGATTATCGGTATCTTGTTACTAAAATACGCTAAAACTAATTTAATATTTAGCAGTCACACAGCTCATGGCCTGTAAAAGTTCGTTATTGTAATTTTTACGCTGTATCTAAACATCAACTCGTTACTAAAGGCTATTGTTCTGTGATTATATCTTCAGTGATAGGTGGATTAAAATGCTAGTAAAACAGAGTAAGTGGAGTTAGTTGTTCCGCATAAATGAAATACTGATGCTGCTAGCGTTAAAGCAGTTATTGCCCAAGAGATTGGGGCTAAAACCATCTTACTTTGTGTTAAAAAGTTGATTTTAATGACTACATTGCACCATTTTCATCTTAATTAGGGCGGACTTATCTCTCAGCTGAATTATTAAGCAAAGAGTCCCCTAATTATGTTTATTATATTGCATCTATTATACAGCCAGAAATAATCTTAATTTTTCAGTGTATAATTTACTTCGATTGCTGCCAATCTGGTACCCCATACTTTTCTAAAATAGCCTTTAAAATACCTCTTTTGCGAATGATTAAAAGCCCATTATCAATACTGTTAATAACTTCAGGCGAGGTTGTCGGAGAGTAACCTAAAAATAGAGGTACAAAATCACCTTCACTACCAGCATAAATAATGTTATCAACATTATTTTTCTTCATCACATACTCAACATTATACCTGGAATCAAGGAAAGCAGACATGCGCCCTTTTTGTAACATGTTAATGCTATTTTCTAACGGTGATAGTCCTGATGCTTGATAAATTTTTGTTGAGTATTTGCGTTTTAACTTGTCAATAAATGAACCGTACTCATAACCATCAATTATACCTAAGGTTTCACCTGCATTTAAAAAATCTTCGATATCCTGCTGAGAGTCAAAGGTCCAATCATCACTTTTACGGATATAAATATCATTGTACCAACCACCAAAGTAGTGATTACTACGCTGTAATTTGTAATTTAAAATATGAGACTCTGTAACTGCTAAGACTATATCAACTTTGCTATGTTGAGCCATAGTAATTGACCGAGATAGAGAAACTCCTTTAAAGCGTATATCTAGTTTTTTTACTCTGGCTATTTCAATCAAAGCATCCACCAAGATACCTGGGTTTTCTTTGTTATTACAGATATAAGGACACCAAACGTCTGAAGCAACGACTAATGTTTCAGCCCTGAGACCAAAAGTAAATAAAAGGAGTAAAGGAACATAACTTACTATCTTTAACATTTATTTAAATCCTTTTTATAATTTTGTTAGTAAACAACGTTATGTATAAATTACAGTTTATATGGCTAACACCTGCTCTAAATAAGCGAGTAAACTAATGACCCTCAGCTTGGTTTAAGCACCGTCACATAGTAAGCAGGTTCATTAAACCACTAGTTATTTGACCATTGTGATAGCCATGAAAGTGAGCTGAGGTTAATAATATAAAGGCAAAAAATACTGATGTTAATAATTACTTCTGGTTGCAACTTAAAATGTCACTTCTTCACCTTCATTCAATATGTATAAAGGTATTTTAGAGCCCATTTCCTTATGTATTTTCAACAGTCTAAGTAAAGCTGAATGCGAGCTATGGTCGCCCATTTTCCAGCTTGAGTTGCCGTAACCCCAAGGGACCATCACTTTACAATTGAGCTCTTGCGCTGCTACTAAAGCATCTTCTGGCGTAGTGTGAACATAGCGATACCAATTACCATTTTCTTGATGAAAATATGACGCTATTGGCATTAAACATATATCCATATCACCATAACGCTGCTGGATATCTTTAAAATGCTTTGAATACCCCGTATCGCCGGCAAAAAATATACGCTTATCTTCGTGTTCTATTACCCAGCCGCCCCAAAGCGTAGCATCATTGTCTTCATAAAGGTAAGGAACTAAAATTCGACTGCTAAAATGGTGTGCAGGTACAAAATTAAAGGTAAGTTCAGCTAATTTTTTCGCCGAAAACCATGCCATTTCATTAATACGGTAACCATCATTAGCAAAGTGCTCAGCAAAACCTAAAGGCACGAAATATTCAGCGCTTTGCCCTATTCTAGCAATATCATCCTTATTGAAGTGATCGTAGTGAATATGTGAATAAAGCACCGCATCGGTATCGGAAATTTCATTGACTGATGGCCATTCTGGCTCATTACGAAAAAATCCAGCACTTAGCTTAAAAGCCCAATTTACTGGCCAATCAAACTGCTTGCTAACGGGATCAAGTAACACCGTGCTTCCTTCAGGGCTTTTAAGATAAAAGCTAGCATGTCCGAGCCAGCGAATAGTAAAACCCGTATTTATCACAGGAGTAGATTTTCTCCCAATATAACGACAATTTTCAGCCGGTGATTCACATTCGAGCAATGGAGAGGGTTGATAACAATTTTCTTTACAGGTAAATGGGTAGTTCTTCTTTTCAGAATATAAATTTGAGTAACGTGATGGACTCGTTGATTTGGCTTTATATTTTATAATTGAATCAACTTGTTCAACATGTATCACTTGGTTAGGGGTTGAACACCCCGTAAACATAAACAAACTGACAACGACACTGGTTGCTGCACCAATAATTATACTAATTTTTCGCAAGCTACTAATTCCCAATAGTGGCGACTTAACTAAACCGAAGAAGGTTAACGCTACAAGTTATAATTTTTCCGACCCGATAATGCGTGCGATAAGGTGTTGCCATCAACATATTCCAGTTCACCACCAACAGGTACACCGTGAGCTATGCGAGATATTTCAACATCGTGTTCTTGGGCAAGTTCAGCAATAAAGTGTGCTGTTGCCTCTCCTTCTACAGTAGGGTTAGTTGCTAAAATAACTTCGCTAAACTGCCTTGTCGCCAATTGTTTTTCTAGTACATCTAGGCCTAAATCGTCTGGACCAATACCATCAAGTGGCGACAAATGTCCCATCAAAACAAAGTATCGCCCTTGGAATTCGCCCGTTTGCTCAATCGCAATAACATCTGCAGGCGTTTCAACAATGCATAATTGAGTGGCGACCTTACGTTTTGGACTTTGGCAAATATCACATAATGTTTCTTCAGTAAAGTTTCGACACTGCTGACAATGACCAATATGTTCCATTGCTTGCCCTAACGTTTGAGAAAGCTTACTACCGCCTTTTCGATTTCGCTCGAGCAAATGAAATGCCATACGTTGTGCTGATTTTGCGCCAACACCTGGCAAACATTTTAGTGAATCAATAAGCTCTTGAACTAAAGGACTAAATTTCATTACGACTCTTTATAATTTAAATAAACTAAATAAACGCTACATACTAAGGGTTGGCAGTTTAGCACTGAGATAAAAAATTTATAATCTTTAATTAAAAGATTTTACTTCTAATTTTGGTCTGTAATTTTACCTAATTGCCAAAAATTTCAGTATGATAGTTTTCAATATATATAAATAACAACCACGTTCTCACGAAATTTAAATCAAGGGCAATTAATGCTATCTAACATTTTTATAACGCTAGCAGTATTGTTCGCTGCTTTCTTTGGTTTACAGCAAATATTTACGCTCCCCAAAAATGTTTGGTTGTTATTTTTAGTGCAACCTTTGGTAATGGCAGCATCACCGGTGATTGTTTTTATTGGCGGCATACTCGCCACTAGCATGAATGCCGATCCTGCACTAGTCACTTTGCCAGTCACCGTGATGATTTTAGGTGTGGCAAGTGCCGCAATTCCAGCCGCTTTACTGGCTAAAAAGTACCGGCGACGCTTTGCCACTTATACAGGCCTTAGCTTAGGTTTGATGGGTACTTTGTTGGCGATGGTTGCGGCATTAAATGCCAACTTCGAGTTACTTGTGTTAGCCAGTTTATTGTTTGGCACCAGTACAGCTTTTATTCAGCAACTGCGCTTTGCCGCCATTGAAAGTGTCCCAGAAAGTAAAGATGTACCGACTGTTTTATCAATACTCATGCTAAGCGGTATTTTTTCTGCCTTTTTAGGACCTGAAATTGCAGTAACAGCAAAAGACTGGTTAAGCTCGCCGCATGGTTACGCGGGCTCATTTTTATTTCTTGCGGGACTATTTATCATAGCCATGATGTTAATGCTAAAATTCAAAAATCCCGAAATTCAACAAAATGAACACCATGGCAGTGCACGACCATTAACTGAAATTATTAAACAGCCGATATTTGTTATCGCAATATTGTCTGCCGCTATTGGTTTTGCGCTGATGAGTTATTTAATGACGGCTACCCCTATTAGTATGCACCACTTACGCGGCCATAGTTTAAATGATACAAAATGGGTGATACAAAGCCATATCGCTGCGATGTTTATTCCATCACTTTTCACAGCGCTGTTAGTAAAACGCATCGGCTTACAAAACTTGATGCTCGCGGGTACCATTATTTATGCACTAGTTGCTGTCGTTGCTTTATCAGGTGAACAGGTTATGCATTATTGGTGGGCTTTGATTTTACTCGGCATTGGCTGGAATTTTCTTTTTCTTACCGGTACATCCCTGCTACCGCAAAGCTATCGAGCCAGTGAGCGCCACAAAGTTCAAGCCATTAATGATTTCATTATTTTTGGTTTTCAAGCGACCGCATCATTAATGGCGGGATGGATTTTATTTAAGGCCGGTTGGCATGTTGTGGTATTAACCAGCTTACCGTTTATTATTATTTTATTTGTAGTGAGTTGGTTTTACTTTAAAAAAGAGCACGCTCACCCAGTACCAGAAAAGGCATAAAATCGATGGTTAATAATCCAGATAATCTACCTATTTTGCAACGCGGCGAGCCAATTTTAGCGCAAGTTGCAAGCGCTATTGAAGATATTAATAGCCATGAGATAAAGCAACTAATTAGTAACCTTAAAGTTACCATGCAAAACGCAGGTGGTGTTGGCATTGCTGCGCCACAAGTGGGTGTAAGTTTACGGGTGTTTTTAATGGCATCTGCACCAAGTGAGCGCTACCCTAACGCCCCCCTACTTCCGCTGACGGTGGTAATAAACCCGAGTATTATCAATAAAAATAGCCTGCAAGAGCTTGATTGGGAAGGGTGTTTAAGTGTTAAAGGTAAGCGTGCGCAGGTATCAAGGTACACTTGCATTGAAGTGAAATTTCAAGACGAAACTGGAAAGAAACATCATCAAACACTTAACGGTTTTATTGCTCGAATTTTTCAACATGAATTAGACCACCTCGACGGCATTACTTTTATTGAACGGCTAAACCATGAAGCTGACGTAATAAATGAACAACAATGGCTTGAACAAACGCAAATTACAGAGGCTAGATGAATTTATTGAGATATTTTCATCTATTACCAAATTTCATATCAAACTTTACCTTCGCCAAATGGTGAATACGTATGCATTCAATGTCGTATATTAATGACTATTGCTAAGATGCTAGGTAATTTCGTTAGTCATGGTTCGATGAAGTAGAAATAAATTTCTACTTAGTGTAACAGTTCACCCCACATTAAAATAATAAGAGTTCATTTATGACCACAAAACCCCAGCTTAATTTTTGGCAAATTTGGAACATGTGTTTCGGCTTTATGGGCATTCAGTTTGGCTTCGCCTTGCAAAACTCCAATGTTAGTCGAATATTTCAAACCTTAGGTGCTGATTATTCAAACATGGCAATTTTATGGATTGCTGCGCCAATAACAGGTTTAATTGTTCAACCTATTATCGGTTATTTCAGTGACAACACTTGGAATAGATTAGGTCGGCGCAAACCTTATTTTCTATTCGGTGCTATCGCCGCTAGTTTGTCATTATTCATTATGCCTAACTCGCCAACCTTATGGGTCGCTGCCGGTATGCTGTGGATAATGGACGCTTCAATTAATGTTTCAATGGAACCCTTCCGTGCTTTCGTTGGCGACATGTTACCGAGAAAGCAACGAGCGATGGGTTATGCAATGCAAAGCTTCTTTATCGGTGTTGCTTCAGTCGTTGCCTCATCTTTACCGTGGATGATGACTAATTGGTTCAATATCAGTAATGTCGCAGAGCCTGGAATGTTACCCGACACAGTTAAGTTTTCTTTTTATGCAGGCGGTGTACTGTTTTTACTAGCCGTATTATGGACTATCTACTCAACTAAAGAATATTCTCCGGCTGAGCTCGAAGCATTCCATAAAGCAGAAGATAAGGACATAACTGAAGAGTCTTTTATCTCTCGTAGCGCTAAAAAATACTTCACTGGCGGCGCTATTTGGTTATCCGTTGGCGTAATTAGTTTTACGCTGGTTGCTTTAAATATTGAAAAACTAGATAAAAGTTTATTTATTCTTGCCGGTGGTTTTTGTTTCTTTGCTATATGTCAGTTAGTGGCAGGCATAATGGCAAAAAATAATAGCCATAACGGTTTTGCCCAAATCATGTCTGACTTGTTTTCAATGCCGCAAACCATGAAGCAATTAGCTTTTGTACAATTCTTTTCATGGTTTCCGTTTTTTGCAATGTGGACATACACTACCGCAGCGGTTACTGAATTTCATTTTGGTAGTTCTGATGTGACATCGGCCGCTTTTAACGAAGGCGCAGACTGGGTCGGCGTACTATTCTCGGCATACAATTTAACCTCAGTTTTTGCCGCTATTTGTATTCCTATGGTGGTTAAGCACTTTAACTTACGCATTGCCCATATGATCAACCTATTTTTAGGTGGTGCAGGCTTTATCTCTTTCTTATTTATTAAAGACCCGACCTTACTTATTGTTTCCATGGTAGGTATTGGTTTTGCTTGGGCTTCTATATTGTCGGTACCTTATGCAATTTTGGCCAACGCATTACCAGCTAAAAAAATGGGTTTGTACATGGGAATATTTAATTTTTTCATCGTATTACCGCAAATTTTAGCGGCAAGTATATTAGGGTTTTTAATCACAAAAGTATTCGATAATCAGCCTGTTTACGCTTTGGTCATTGGTGGTGTTAGCATGGCGCTTGCGGGTATTCTAACACTGCGGGTAAAAGAACCTGAGTATAAGTAACAAGAAATGTCATTGCATCACATTGAAGAAGCCTGCAATCGGTAGGCTTTTCCGCATAAATTTAACTATTGATAACAGTGTTTTAAAGTCACTAGAAATAAAGGGTAGTAGCCTACTCTGGCATTTGAAGATATTGCCGCCGTTGTATCAAACTCGTTACATCCCCTTCCCTTGAAAGCTAAAACAAATGCGAAAAGCGATCAAGTAGTAAAAACTCGCTTTATTTAGCATCAAAAAATGGTGGATTTTTAGCTTTAAACTAATATTATGGATAACAAATGATTTTTAGTTTTCTGCGAAGAAACTTAAGCAATCCAGTTATGAATATTGAGTTTCTATTACAACATCGTAAATTATAAGTAGCTCTAATAGATAGAATTAACATCATGTTTTTATTCATAATAGTTTGGCAGTTATATAGTAAGTAAGGATAAAAATGGAATCAACTCGTAGTACATTTATAGCAAGACAAGCAATTTTAGATAGCAACCTTAATACCTTTGGATATGAACTTCTTTATCGAGATAGCTTAGATAATATTTTTAAAAGTGCTTCACCTGAAAAAGCAACTTCGAGCGTGATTTTACAGAACCATATACTTGGCGACTTATCTAATGTTTGCGCAGACAAAGTTGCATTTATTAATTTTGACAAAACCACTATTTTACAAAAATCTGCATTAGTATTTAGCCCTGACAGTATTGTTATTGAACTATTAGAAACCATAGAACTAAACGATGAAGTGATTTTCAACATTTCTCAACTTCATAAAAAGGGTTACTTGGTTGCTCTTGATGATTATGATTTCTCCCCTAAATGGGACGTACTATTCTCATATATCTCTCTAATTAAGATCGACATTGAGGACATATCTTTTGATCAAGTCCAGATGTTAAAAATAAAACTACGAATAATCAAAAGTAAAATTAAAATCGTCTGCGAACGAGTCGAAACACAAGAACAATTTCAAACACTCAAATCGATGGGGGTTGACTACTACCAAGGATATTTTTTTCACAAGCCAGAAATGAAATTAGGTCACTGTATATCGCCTATTGAGCTAAACCTAATTCAATTATTTTTAGAGGTATACAAACCTAATTTAGACTTTGATCGAATCTCTGAAATTATTACCCATGACATCACCCTAATGAGTGGAATATTAAAACTTGTCAATGGTGCTGCAGAGTGCGCAAATAAAGAGATAACATCTATAAAACAAGCTGTAACATATTTAGGTGCAGATAAAGTCAAACAGTATATCGCCATTATATCAATGTCGACACTATCATCTGAAAGCCCTAGTGAACTATTCAATGAATCAATTATTCGTGCAAAAATGATGGAGTTCATAGCCAATACACCAGCATTTTCCAATGTAAAAGAAATGGCCTTTATTACTGGCATTTTGAGCAATTTAGGCATAATTTTGAATGTGCCAATATTTGAATTAATAGAAAGCTTACCGTTTCCACAAGAAATTAAACAAGCTTTGATAAATCATCAAGGCAAGTTGTATGAATTATTACAATTAGCAATATACTTTGAGTCTCCTGATGATAAAAGCATAGACGAAATATTAAAGACAGCAAAAATATCAAAAAGAGAGTTACTTAATTATTATCATGAGGCTTTAAAATGGAGCATGACCGTTTAAGAATTTTATGTAGTTGAAGTCTTTGATAATATATAACTCTTTTAAGAGTATGGCTAACAAACACAAGCCTTACGAAAAACTCAGCTTGTAGATACAAATTGAGTTTTCATTTCTTCAGCGTTAACTAATTACAGTAATTTATCAACTAATGACTTACCTACCAATACAGTGTCCTACTTAATTGCCGTTATTGTAGGAAGAGCAAAGCTTATTACTGCAATTTCATGAGAAATATTATGGGCCGTTTTGTAAAGTCTGTTTACTCGCGTTTTGTCATATCAATAGTGTACCAATGAGTATCTCACTGTAGGTGTAGACTCTTTAAAAGGTGACAATAATTCACTTACTAGTTTTGTTGATATTTTAACGACTAAAAAATTTAACTCTAAGGCTTCATGAACAGTGCTAAGGCTTAATATTCTATTACAAAGCGTAACTACTTCTATATACAGAACGGTGCGTTGCAATATAACTATGATATTATCGATAGCAGTAAAACAGCTCTAGTGGTGGTAATTGGAAACATCAATATAATATGAAGATATACCTAAAAGCAGACTATGATACCGTAAACCTTAGTAGCAATATCCCATTGATGTTTTCAGTGTCGAAGCAGGTTATCTATCGATGCTAATATTTGATAACATTGATAAGCATTAGCCCTAGAACAAGACAATTATGAAAATAGCTGTTATTAAAGAGGTTGCACCAGTAGATGATTATTTACGCTTAAGAGTAATTTCAGGTTTAACTCCTCGCCCTATTGATGCTGCGAAAACAGTCTTACCTAACAGTTTGTTTGGTGTGCACCTTGTTATTAGCAATAATACGATTGAGATGGACGGAGTTGTCGGTGATGGTGCGCTTAATTTTGAAACTGTTGATGTAGCCATTGGTCCAAAATATCAAGGCTTAGGCCACATCGTCATGCAAAACATTATGGAATATCTAAATGAGAACGCGTCAGAAGGTGCTTACATTACCTTGCTTGCTGATGTGCCCGAGCTTTATAAGAAATTTAAATTTGTTCTAAGCCGCCCAGAATGTGAGGGAATGCACTGGCAAGAAAATACTGTGAATTAAATTACAATTCCCTCAACACTAACCGAAGAAAGTTCCTTTATGTTACAAACAATTATCGGCTTTGATACCGATGAAGAAAATCACTGGTTTGCTAAATTGCAATGTGGGCACAATCAACATGCTCGCCATCAACCACCATTTATCAATCGCCCTTGGGTGCTTCAAAAAGCAACAAGAAAGGCAATGTTGGATCAGAAGTTAAATTGTACTAAATGTGAAACTGAATCAGCAAAGCGCTTTTAAGAAAACAACACGTAACATAGAAAGACTAGGAATCAAACCAGTGCATGAAGCATTAATTACCCTAATAACAACTACCGCACTATTACTAGGCTCCCCAGGGCCTGCGCCATTGGCATTAGCAGCAACTAGTGCGGCTTTTGGCACTAAAGAAGGCATACCATTTCTGCTCGGTATATTATCTGGACTTGCTGTAGCAATATTTTGTGCAAGTATCGGGTTAGCTACGTTATTTGTAACCTTTCCTACCATGAAACTAATATGCCAAATAGTAGGCACCGGTTATATCCTATTTGTTGCATATAAAATTGCAACAGCACCAACAAATATTACCGAAACTGCAGTAAGCCCGCCAAGCTTTAAAGATGGTTTTATATTAAACCTACTAAACCCAAAGGCATATGCCGCATTTTTAGCGATTTTTTCACAGTTTTTATTGCCACTTGCATCAACAAATCTCAGTTATTTAGCTACAGGGTTAATTTGTTTACTTGTCGCTGCACTCGTTGATATGTTGTGGTTATTTTTTGGCGGCCTATTACGCCCTATTTTTGCTGAGCCTAAACAAGCACGTATTATCAGAATTCTATTTGCTTTACTTATGATTATTGCCGTTGCTTTTGCACTATTTGAATAACAAAAAAAGACTGATAACCGGTGATTAAAAGCCCTTCCTGTGACTCGTGGTATTATAAACAGTCGCGTTAGCTACCGCATGATTTACGAACAACTAAGGTTGTTGGCATAAGCTGAGTTTGCGCTTCTTCACCGCTCACTAGTTGCAGCAATTTATCAACCAATAGTTCTCCAGCCAAAACAGTATTTTGTTTTGCTGTGGTCATAGGTGGAAAAGTAAAACTTGCCGTGGCGATATCATCAAAGCCAACTACTGCGATATCACCAGGCACGTTATAACCTGCTTCTTGAACTGCTCGCATCGCACCAATAGCAATTAAATCACTTGCAGCACAAATAGCATCAAATTTAATTTTTGTTGCTAATAGTTGCTTCACCGCTTGATATCCAGACTCATCAGTCGACACTGCATCGATTTGCAACTGTTCATTTACATCAAGACTGTTATCTTTAAGTGCCTGACAATGCCCTTGATAGCGATCTAAGAATTCAGGAGAACCTGTAGTTACGCCACCTAAGAATGCAAAGTTGCGACGATTTTTCTTAATGAGATGTTCAGTTACTTGATAACCGCCATGAAAATTATCACACCCGACAGAAACAACCGATAAATTTTTAACATCAGCGCCCCAACGCACAAAATGCGTTTCTTGCTTAATCAACTGTATCAGCTTTTCTTCATAGTCAGTGTAATCGCCATAGCCCAACAAAATAATACCATCAGCTTTACGTGTATCCTCAAAATCAGCATGCCAATCATTACTCATTTGCTGAAATGACACCAATAAGTCATAGCCTTTTTTAGCACTAGCACGGGTAATACTGCCTAGCATCGACAAAAAGAAAGGGTTAATTAATGAATCGTCATTGGTTGGGTCTTCAAACAATAAAAGCGCTATAGTGCCACTTTGCTGAGTGCGTAGACTGCTAGCATTTTTATCAACCTTGTAATTTAGCTCTTTAGCTATTTCTTGTACACGCTTACGTGTTTCTTCATTAACTAAAGGACTATTACGTAATGCTCTAGAAACTGTCGACTGAGAAACGCCAGCACGATAAGCAATATCAAATGATGTTTGTTTTGATTTCACATTTTACCTATAAGTGAAAATTATTAACTCATCTTAACCGAGCACTTTGGCTAAGTATATAATTTAATTAGTGATGCCATATAGTAAATATCATCGAAACTATCTACTTTTTTGTTTAACAACCCAGAGAAAGGTTTTTCTAGAAGCCGTCAATATGTGTTTACTATATAGATAGACCAACAATAGATAAATTTACTTCCACGAACGACAAAAAATACATACGTATGCATGCAAATTATCAAAAATATCTATTGTGCATACGTATGTAGTTTATTGCTCTACTCTCAGACATCGGCATAATTAATTCATCAGTTAAATTGCAGATTAAATAAATATATTGAGCGTTAAATTGCTACTAGCCAATTTTGGCTGCAGCGCAATTTAAAAATAATAACTTGATAGTCGCTCTATCAATTACATCTTGTCTCATTAAAGGATTAATACAAGGCATGCCGTACCTTTATTTCATTCTTTAGCAGTTGTTGCTACACAGTGAAATAAAAATTTACCGACATAACAATGTCCGAAAGAAGAGTTTGTAGTTATATGGTTTCCAAAACAAAAGCGTCAACTAAAAAGCCTGCAGTAAAAAGCAATAAACAATCAATCACTGTGGCAGACATTAGCCAGCGTATCGAACACCATTTACAGTTCACCATGGGTGAGCAAAGCAGTGCTAATCAAAAACCCGCTTATTGGCGTGCAACGTCACTCGCGCTTAACGACATTATCGTTGAAAAATTACAGAGCACTAAAGCCCGTCAAAATCAAAATGAAGCAAAGTCAGTTAACTATTTATCACTCGAATATTTAATGGGCCGTTTGCTATCTAACAATTTACATAACTTAGGTTTATATACCAATACAGAAAAAGCGCTACAAAAAATGGGCTTTGAGTTGGCTGACCTATGTGAAGAAGGTGCTGATCTGGCCCTTGGTAATGGCGGTTTAGGCCGTTTAGCAGCGTGTTTCTTAGATTCATTAGCAACACTTGATTACAATGCTATGGGTTACGGCGTGCATTATCAACACGGTTTATTCAAACAAAGCTTTGTTGATGGTCACCAAATTGAAACACCTGATATGTGGCGTGAATTTGGCAGCCCGTGGGAAGTTTGTCGTCTTGAATCAAGCCAAACTATTCCGCTTTATGGTCATGTTGAAGAAATTGCCCAAGCTGACGGTACCACCGCATCAGTTTGGCATGCAGGTAAAATGCTCAAAGGTGTTCCTTGGGATGTGCCAATTGTTGGTTACAACTCACAAACGGTAAATGCATTACGTTTATGGGAATGTCGTGCTGACAGCGCTTTTGACTGGGACCTATTTAACAATGGTGATTATTTAAATGCTCACCAACAGCAAGTTGCCGCTGAAACCGTTTCAAAAGTGCTATACCCAAATGACGAACACGACGCTGGTAAAGAATTGCGTTTTGTTCAACAATACTTCTTCTGTGCCTGTTCAGTGCAAGACATTATCGCGCGATTTGAAAACCAATACGGTTTAATTAGCGAGAGTAAAAACTGGCCAACATTTTGTGAAAAGGTAGCTATTCAATTAAACGATACCCATCCAACGATCGCCATACTTGAACTGATGCGCACTTTAATCGATAACCACAACATCGATTGGGACAACGCTTGGGGCATTTGTCAGAAAGTTTTTGCTTACACTAACCACACATTATTGCCTGAAGCCCTTGAAAAATGGTCAGTCGCGTTATTTGAACGTGTATTACCGCGCCATTTAACTATTTTATACCGTATCAATGAAGCGTTTTTAAACAACGACGTTGAAGCACTTTGGCCAAACAATGACGATATGCGTCGCCGTTTATCGTTAATTGAAGAAGGTCATGAGCGTAAAGTACGTATGGCACATCTTTGTGTGGTGACTTCTCATAAAGTTAACGGTGTGGCACAAATTCACTCTGATTTAGTGAAACAAGATTTATTCCCTGAATTTGACCAATTATGGCCAACAAAATTAACTAACGTGACTAACGGTATTACGCCACGTCGTTGGTTAAAAGCTTGTAACCCTTTACTCGCTGAATTACTCGATAAAACTATCGACGGTGACTGGGCGAAAGACCTTAACAGCTTAAGTGAGTTAGCAAAGTTTGCTGATGACGCAACATTCCAGAAAAAATTTATGGCAATAAAGCATCAAAACAAAATTGCCTTAACTAAAGAAATTAAAACACTAACCGGTGTGACCGTAAGCCCTGACGCTATTTTTGATGTGCAAATTAAGCGTTTGCATGAATACAAACGTCAACATTTAAATTTGTTGCACATTATCGCGTTATACCGTCGATTGTTAGCGAACCCAGAATTAGATATGCAACCTCGCGTGTTTATCTTTGGCGCTAAAGCCGCTCCGGGTTACGAATTAGCGAAAGAAATCATTTACGCAACCAATAAAATTGCGGAAAAAATTAATAACGATGTGCGTATTCAAGACAAGTTAAAAGTAGTGTTTTTACCGAACTATCGTGTGAGCTTAGCTGAAAAAATCATTCCAGCTGCCGATGTTTCTGAGCAAATATCAACCGCCGGTAAAGAAGCCTCTGGTACTGGCAATATGAAACTAGCCCTAAATGGTGCAGTGACTATTGGCACACTTGATGGCGCTAATATTGAAATTGCTGAAGAAGTGGGCGACGACAATATCTTTATTTTCGGTTTAACGGTTGATGAAGTTAAAGCATTAGATGCACAAGGTTATAACTCAGCTGAGTATTACGAAAATAATGCTGAAATTCGCGCTTGTTTAGATTGGTTAGACACTGACTACTTTACGCCAGGTAATCCAGGTGAGTTATCAGCAGTTAAACGCTGTTTTCTAGAAGGCGGCGACCCTTACAAAGTATTAGCTGATTTTCAAACCTATGCTAATGCGCATCAAGCGTTAGATAGTGCATACAAAAACCAGCAGCAATGGGCAAAAATGGCGATTTTAAACACCGCCCTAATGGGTAAGTTTAACTCTGATCGCTCAATTGAAGATTACGTGCAAAACATTTGGAATCTAACGCCTAGCGTTTAAAGCAGCGGCTTAATCGACAAATAACACCTCACAATGGTTGTAGGTGTTATTGCAATCAAGAATGAATAAAGAGCATATAAAGGACAAACCATGGCAATAACAAACTGTGATATTTCTAGCCTATTAAGCGCTAGTCACCCTAACCCACATCAGGTTTTGGGCTTACACCCAGAGTCTGAAAAAGGCTATTTGGTGATCACAGTTTTCATGCCTCATTTAATTAGCAACAATTCTACTGATTGCAACACTGATTCTGTCATTGAAATACTAGATTATAAGACACAAAAATCGCTTGGTAAGCTTAAACGACTTAACGATGAAGGTTTGTTCTCACTCAAGCTAAGAAGAAAGAAAGCTTTTGATTATCAGCTGAAAATTACCCGTAATATAAGCGGCGAAGAACAAAGCGTTATCTGTGATGACGCTTTTGCGTTTTCATCAACACAGGTACTAGGCGAGCTCGACTTACATTTATTACGCGAAGGTAATCATCAAAGCGCTTATAAAAAACTTGGCGCACACTTAACAACATTAGACACAAGCACTGGGCGAGAAGTTAGTGGTTGTAGTTTTGCTGTTTGGGCGCCCAATGCGAGTAATGTCAGCGTTATCGGTGATTTCAACCAATGGGATGGCCGCTGCCACGCTATGGCTAACACCGTTCATCACGGCGAAAATAGCGGTTATTGGACGCTATTTATTCCAAACATTGAAGCCGGTGCCCTATATAAATTTGAAATTAAAGACCATGACGGTAATTTACAACCTGCAAAAGCGGATCCCTTTGGTATACAAGCGCAGTACCGCCCTGATACTGCATCTATTGTTGCCAATGAAAAAGACTACCCATGGCAAGATCAACAATGGCTAAACGAGCGTGCACAGCGTAACGCACGTAACGCCGCAATTTCTATCTATGAAGTACACTTAGGCTCATGGCAACGAGATGAAAACAACCAGTATTTAAACTATCGCACCATTGCCGATAAGCTTATTCCATATACCTTAGAAATGGGCTTTACTCATATTCAATTAATGCCAGTAAGCGAGTTTCCATTTGATGGTTCTTGGGGCTATCAACCCGTAGGTTTATTTTCACCCAGTTCACGTTTTGGCAGTCGAGAAGACTTTCAATACTTTGTTGACCAATGTCACCAAGCGAACTTAGGTTTGCTAATTGACTGGGTACCCGGCCATTTTCCAAGTGATCCGCATGGTCTTGCCCAATTTGATGGCAGCCATTTATATGAACATGCTGACCCTCGCCAAGGTTACCACCCTGATTGGAATACCCTAATTTACAACTATGGCCGTGTTGAAGTGGCAAACTTCTTACGCGCCAGTGCCTTACATTGGCTTGATACTTTTCATGTTGATGGCATTCGCGTTGATGCAGTCGCTTCAATGTTGTATTTAGATTACAGCCGTAAAGAAGATGAATGGATCCCAAATAAAGACGGTGGTCGAGAGAATTTAGAAGCTGTTGATTTTCTACAACGCTTTAATGAAGAGCTTTACTCGCTCTACCCTGGTACTTTTTCTGTCGCAGAAGAATCAACCTCATGGCCGGGGGTTTCACGCCCTACCGACAACGGCGGTTTAGGTTTTGGTTATAAGTGGAATATGGGCTGGATGAACGACAGTCTAGAATACATGAAGCGCGACCCTATTCATCGTCAGCATCACCATAATGAATTAAGTTTCGGTTTAGTTTACGCGTTTGATGAAAACTTTGTCTTGCCGCTAAGTCATGATGAAGTTGTTCATGGTAAAGGCTCTCTTATCGCTCGTATGCCAGGCGACGCTTGGCAGCAGTTTGCAAACTTACGTGCTTATTATGGATTTATGTGGGCGCATCCGGGGAAAAAATTACTCTTTATGGGTTGTGAATTTGCCCAAGGTAAAGAATGGAATCACGACCAATCTCTCGACTGGCATCAACTCGATATCCACTGGCATAGCGGTATACAACGCCTAGTAAAAGACTTAAATAAGGTCTACACCACGACACCTGCGCTTTATCAAAAAGACTGCCAGCAGGAAGGGTTTACTTGGCTTGACCATGAAAACGCACAGCAGTCTATTTACAGCTTTATTCGCTTTGGCGATAACACCGCAGCACCAGTTGTTGTACTTTGTAATTTCAGCACTCAAGCTCAACATAACTTTGCCGTTGGTGTACCTGAGACCGGACATTATAAAGAATTAATCAATACCGATATGGAAATTTATTCAGGCTCAGGCCAAGGTAATGCTGAAGTAGTACAAAGTATTGCATCAGCATGGCAAGGACAGCCTCATCAGATAAACGTTACCGTACCGCCAATGGCAACGGTGATATTTAGCTTACAAGGAGCGAATTGATCCTGTGAGCCAATTTGCTATCACATCAGGTCGTTGTTTTCCGCTTGGCGCGAGTTTTACCTCTAGCGATCAACTAAACGCTAGCGCAGAAAACGACGGCGGCACTAACTTCGCACTATTTTCGGCTCATGCTGAAAAGGTCGAGTTATGCTTGTTTGATGACAGCGGTGAAAACGAAATACAACGTTTAGTATTGCCAGAATATACTGATGATGTTTTTCATGGCTTTGTTGCAGGTATCAAGCCCGGTGCGTTATATGGTTATCGTGTTTACGGCCCGTTTGAACCACATAATGGCCATCGTTTTAATCCGGCAAAATTATTACTCGACCCCTACGCGAAAGCCTTGCATGGCGAGATTAAAAATTCACCTTTACATTATGCCTATCAAACTGCTTACCAAAAAAGTATGGATGACGGAAAATTGCAGCAATGTCCGCAGCAAGATCTCACTTTAGATCTTCAAGATAATGCTAGGGCTATGCCTAAATGTATTGTTGTTGACGCAAACATTTTAAAACCTTGTAAAACCCATCCACAAGTTCGCCAACGTGACAGCATACTTTATGAGATGCACGTCAAAGGTTTTACTGCCCAACATCCAAATGTTCCAGTCGAATTAAAAGGAACTTTTGCTGCATTGGCAGATGAAAGCATTGTTGGATACTTAACTTCATTGGGTGTCACCAGTATAGAATTAATGCCCGTTCATCAGTTTTTAAATGAAGCATTTATCGAAGAAAAAAAGCTCAATAACTATTGGGGCTATAATAGCGTGTCATTTTTTACACCGCAGGCAAGTTATTGTTTTGCCAATGGCGCTGCAGAAAGTATCAAAGAATTTAGAGCTATGGTAGAAACTTTCCATCAGCATGGCATAGAAGTAATCCTCGACGTTGTTTATAACCACAGTGCCGAAGGCAATGAGCTTGGTCCTACACTCAGTTTCAAAGGTATTGATAATGCTAGCTACTACCGCTTACAAAGTCATGACAAGCGCTTCTATGAAAATTATTCAGGTTGCGGTAATACCTTAAATATTGCCCAGCCACGCGTCTTACAGTTAGTGACTGACAGCCTACGTTATTGGGTAGAAACCATGGGTGTTGATGGTTTCCGTTTTGATCTTGCAACAATTCTAGGCCGGGAAACTCCCCATTTTAATGCCAACAACCCTTTTTTCGCAGCATTAAAACAAGATCCTATTTTAGCGCAAACGAAATTGATTGCTGAGCCGTGGGATATTGGTCAAGACGGTTACCAACTTGGCCGGTTTGATAAAAACTGGCTAGAGTGGAATGACAGATTTCGAGACACTTGCCGACGCTTCTGGCGAGGCGACGCAGGTATTGCGCCTGAGTTTGCCGCACGTTTGCATGGCTCAAGTGATATTTTTGAACAACCGAGTCGCCGCCCTAGCGCTAGCGTGAATTTTATCACCTCTCATGACGGCTTTACGCTTGAAGATTTAGTCAGTTATCAAACGCCAAATAACTTAGCCAACGGCGAAAACAATCGCGATGGCCACGGCAGCAACTTTAGCTGTAACTTCGGCCATGAAGGTGACTCTGATAACGCAACTATTGTTCGCCTTAGAGCCCGACAAAAACGCAATTTATTAACTACGTTATTCATTTCTCAAGGCACACCTATGCTGCTTGCCGGCGATGAAATGAGTAATAGCCAACAAGGTAACAATAATGCCTATTGCCAAGACAACGAAATATCATGGCTTGGCTGGCCTCATTTGACTGCAGAAAATATCAACAAAAATACCAGCACAAATACCATCGTCAGAGATGATATCGCGTTTGTTAAACAGCTTATTCAATTAAGAAAACAGCACCCGTTGTTGAATCGCAGTCATTACCACCATGGCCAACAAATATCGAATAAAACCGGCTTAAAGGATATTGATTGGCTCAATTGCCGTGGTGAGATCATGCAAATGTCTGACTGGCAAGACCAAGAAGTTAAATGCTTTGCCATGCTCCTTGCACAAACTGACGAGCAGTTATCAGAAAATAGCGATAACACCATCCAAGATGATGCATTACTGGTTATTTTTAACGCTCACCCATGCGAAATAAATTACCAACTACCAGTACTTAATGGTTACTGGCAGCAATTAATTAATACCGCTGATGAGGCAAATGTTTCATCAACAAGTACAACAAATACTGAGCAAACCAATATTACGGCATCAACAATCACTGTTGCTGCCCATAGTTGCGTAGTACTGAGCTTTTTTGGCCCACAATATCAACTAAATATTGACTCAACATTATCCGAACCAAATTTGACAAATAATAGCGCTAGCGCGAATCTGCGTAGCGATAAGCAAAGAGAAGCATAGAATGAATTTAATTGAGAAACTTGCAGAGCTCGTTGGTTTTCATCCGACATACATTAACTCATATGGTGAACAAGTTTACGCCAAAGATGAGGCGAGACACTCGTTACTTAACGCTATGGGTTACGACCTTTCATCTGATGAAAAAATCAGTGCTAGCATTGTCGAGTTAGAGCAAACCACATGGCGCAATATGCTGCCACCAGCACACATTGCTAAACTTGAAGCACAGCAACATCATATTACCATTAGCCTTGCTGATGCAGATATCGAACAACTTAGCTGGGAAATCAGTTTAGAGTCTGGTGAAAAAGTTAATGACACACTTTTACTTTCGCAATTAACGCTTGTCGAGTCTGCAAATTTTGACGGTAATAGCTTTAACAAATATGCATTAGCGTTACCTACATTAGCGCAAGGTTATCATCAACTAACGCTGCATTACGGAGAGAACACCGCAAGTTGCCCACTAATTTATGCACCGCAGACTTGTTACAACCCAGAAGAAGCGTCAGCTGATAAAATGTGGGGCTATGCCGCACAACTTTATTCTTTAACCAGTAAAGACAATTTAGGTATGGGCGACTTTGGCGATTTAGCTAAACTGGTTGAGAAATCAGCCGCGCAACAAGCCTCTGCCATTGGTTTAAATCCACTGCACCCTTTATATCAAAATAATCCAGCGCATCGCAGCCCATATTCACCAACGAGTCGTTGTTTTTTAAACACACTTTACATTGACGTAAAACAAGTACCAAACTTTACTTCATGCCAAGCAGCACAAACACGTTTTAATAGTGAAGAAGTACAAAACAAAATTGCTTACGCAAAACAAACTGACTTGATTGACTACCCTGCTGTTGCGGATATTAAATTCGATTTATTAGAAATTTTATATCAAGACTTCATCAGCGTTGAACAAAATGAAACAGCAGAGTTTAACGACTTTATTGCTAGCCAAGGTGCTGACTTATTGCAACTTGCTACCTTTGAAGCACTTTATGAACATTTTAGAAAAACTAACTTCAATGCTTACGGCTGGACAAGTTGGCCAAGCGCTTACCAATCGCCAAATAGCGAAGAAGTAAAAGCTTTTCAGCAAGACAATGAAATCCGTATTAATTACTTTTGTTTTGTTCAGTGGCTTGCTCACCGTCAATTAAAATCAATTGCAAACCAAGCAACTGAATTGGGTATGCCTGTTGGTTTATACCTTGATTTAGCCGTAGGTTGTGATGGCTCTGGTGTTGACGTTTGGTCTGACAAAGATGTTTATGTTGCCGGTGCTGCCGTAGGTGCGCCGCCTGATGCGATGAACACATTAGGACAAGATTGGGGCTTAACGCCAATTAACCCCGTTGCCCTACAAAAACAAGGTTACCAACCCTTAGTAAAAGCTTTACGTAGTAATATGCAATATGCGGGTGCGCTACGCATTGATCACATTCTAGGGTTGATGCGCCAATATTGGGTTGCCCCAGGCATGAAAGCTGATGAGGGTGTTTATATCACTTTCCCACTAGAAGACATTTTACGAATTATTGCGCTAGAGTCTCGCCGTAATAACTGTGTAGTTATCGGTGAGGATTTAGGTACAGTGCCGGACGGCTTTGGCGACATAATGGCACGTGCAGGTTTGTTGTCATACAAAGTATTATTTTTTGAGCGTTGGGACTCAGGTTTCTTTATGCGTCCAGACTTATACCCAGCACAATCTATGGTGACAGTATCAACCCATGACTTACCTACGCTTGCCGGTTGGTGGACAGGTAAAGATCTTGAATGGCGTCAAAAGCTAAACCTATATCCGAATGAAGCAATGGGACAAAATGAACGTGCCGGCCGTATTGAAGATCGCCAATTACTAGTCTCAGCATTAGATGACTTAAATGTTATAGACATGAGTAAAGCGCCAATGCAAGCGCCAGCAAAAATTAACCGCGAATTAAGCTTAGCGGTACAAAAATACATGGCACAAGCACCGAGCCATATTCAATTAATTCCTATGGAAGATGCTTTAGAAATTATTGAGCAAGTTAACATTCCAGGCACCATTGATGAACATCCAAATTGGTTACAAAAATTGCCAGTCAGTATCGAAGCGTTTGATCAAACTGAATCTGTAACTGATTTAGCAGCGACGATGAGAGCAGCACGTCCTCGCACATAACTAGACAAAAACTTAAATAGGATAGATAAATGTATAAAAAAAATAAAATATCTACATTACTGTTTTCAACAGCTATCTCACTGAGCCTGATGGCTTGTGAAGATGCCGACAGTACTACCAATAAAAGTGAAGCTGCGACTAAAAGCAAACCTACTGTTGAAGTAAAAAAGTCGCTGAGTAAAGCTAATAAAACAGCTGCAGATTTGCCACACTATCTTGAACGTGACGTACAAGAAGAAGTATTTTATTTCGTCATGCCTGATCGTTTTAACAACGGAAATACTGACAATGACTTAGGTTCAAAAACTCAGCCTATTTCTGCTGGTGGTTTAGACAAAACCAACAAAGGCATGTTCCATGGAGGTGATCTTCAAGGCTTAAAAGACAAGCTTCCGTATTTAAAAGAATTAGGAATTTCTGCTATTTGGTTAACTCCTATTCTACGTAATCAAGCGATGCAAGCAGATAGTTCAGGCTATCATGGTTACTGGGTGTTAGACTTTACCGAAATTGACCCACATTTAGGCAGCAATGACGATTTAAAAGATTTAATCGACAGTGCTCATAACGAAAATATTAAAATCTATTTTGATATTATTACCAACCATACTGCTGATGTTATTAAATACACCGAATGTCATGGTGAAGACGGCTTACAATGGTTAGTTGAAACTGACAAAGGTTGTCCTTTTAAATCAGCCGCGCAACTAGCAGCAGGTAATAAATACACCACAGTTATTCCAAAAGGCCAAGAACAATTAAAAACACCCGCTTGGTTAAACGATACCCAGTATTATCACAACCAAGGTGACTCATTTTGGCAAGGCGAAAGCTCAAAGCGGGGCGACTTTTCTGGTCTCGATGATATCAATACTAACGACCCTGCTGTCGTTAAAGGCATGACTGAGATTTTCAAGAACCTTATCACAGAATTTAAACCTGACGGCTTTCGTATTGATACCGTAAAACATGTTAATACTGAGTTTTGGGCTGAGTTTTCGCCGGCATTAGTTGAGCATGCACAAAAAGAAGGTATTAAAAATTTCTTTATGTTTGGTGAAGTGTATAGCTTCACAAGTAAAGAGTTGAGTGAATATACCACTGACGGTAATATGCAATCGGTATTAGACTTTGCCTTTCAAAGTGCTATGACACAAAGCTTGATAGATCAAAAAGGCACCAAAGTATTAGCGACATTATTTGCTAACGACGGTGACTACCTTGATCACGACAGCAACGCTAATCAACTGATGAACTTTACTGGCAATCATGACATGGGACGCTTTGCCTATATGCTCAAGCAAAGTGAATTCAACTACAGCGAAGAACAAATGGTCAAGCGCAGTTTACTTGCTCACGCCATGACTTACTTTATGCGCGGCGTGCCAATTATTTACTACGGTGACGAGCAAGGTTTTGTTGGTGACGGTGGTGATCAAGCCTCACGTCAAGACATGATGCCGTCATTGGTTACCAGCTATAATGATGATAACTTGCTAGCAACCGATGCAACAACCGCTGACGATAATTTCGATACTAATCATCCAATTTATCAGAGCTTTGCTAACTTTGCCGATATTTTTTATCAATATCCGGCACTACGTCGAGGCGAACAAACAACAGTATTTCAAGCTGATGACAGCAATATTTTTGCCATCACGCGTACGATTAGCAATGAGCAAACCATGTTAGTGGCTTTTAATGTTGGCGATAGTACTGCAACGGCAAAAATTAGCGTTAATGGTAATGAATATAAACAAGTTGCAGGTAGTAGTAAGCTTGTGAAAAATGCTAGCTCTGGAAGTAGTGAGTTCAGTATTGAAATGCCAGCACTTAGCTTTGCGATATACCAACAAGTGAAATAATCACTAATAGAAAAACTTATCAAGCTCATTGCTAGTTATTAGTGATGGGCTTTTTCATTGCTCCCTTATGCTGACTTAAACCCACTAAAATTCAGTATAACTAACCCTTTTTTGACTTTTTCACTGCCGTCTTCTTTAGTTCATTCTTTGTATTTATTCTGCTATTTATCAAATAATTTTTAAACCTACACTATTAATACCTGCCACTTTTAAGCACATATTTGCATTTTACTTTATTTATTATTTCAAAATAATATATTGCATACAATTTACAATATATTTTAATTTATGTTACAAATGTTCACGTTGAAAAAAAATAGAACTTTCAAAATCAATATTTAAGAGCAATAGAAGTAAACCATTGAAAGAAAAAACGTTAACCAACTGAATATAAGTAATAAAAAAAGATACTCATAACAACAAGAAACACGAGGGGAAGTAAAATGTCTTTTAAAACACTAACGTTAACCAGTGCAATATTAATAGCATTAGCTGGTTGTGGAGGAAGCGACTCAAAAAAAGCAGAGGTTGAAGTAAGCCCACCAGCTCCAGTTGTTACGCCTGAGCCTGAGGTTGACTATACCAGCGCCGAAGTTGAAGCAGTTAAACTTGGCGTAGTAAAAACCCATATTAACACGACTGAGGGCGAAGGCGTTTCCTACTATGTTGATGTTACTGAAGACGCAGAAACCCTTGTCGTCAGTTTGTTCAGCGGCACTGAGAATAAAGCTTTAGGTGATCCAGATGTTTATGTAAAATTTGAAGAAGCAGCCAGTGCCGGTGAAAATGGTGTATTTGACTGTGTTTCTTACAACGGCTCAGACTACAACGAAACTTGTATCATCGATAAGCCTGCTGCAGGACGTTATCACATATTCATCGATGCCTATGAAGGTGGTGATGCAGTTGACGCTTCAATGTTTGCTACCACAGAATTATTTAGCGCTAACATACTTTGTGATGAACCTGTACGAATTCGTGCACAAGCAATGACGATGGAAGAGCTTGAACAAGCTTGTGCCGTTATTAGCCAAACTAAACGTGTGTTCGACGAAGTATTGAGCTCAGACATTACGCCTGAATTTCAACAATCCGTTGAGTTTGATCTTAACGAAGTTACCAACATCCATATTTTCGAAAGCTTATCTAATCATGCTTCGTGGGCTGAACACCTTTTTGAGACCAGCAATACTAGTGGTATTTACTTCGAAACTAGCCCAACAGACTGGTGGCATAGCTCAGACATACTCACCTTTAATGCTTTAGAATGGAGTGATGGCCGCACGGTCATACGTTCACTTAATCATGAATACATTCATGCACTAGACGGCAGATACAACAAAGAAGGTGGTTACAAAAGTAATATGGGCTGGTGGAGTGAAGGCCTTGCTGAATACTTAAGTACCTTCTACCAACTACCTTATACTCGCGTAACAACGGCTAGTAGTGATAATCCGTATACCTTGGCAGAAATATTTGCTGGTGACGCTAACTACTACACATGGGGACAACTTGCTGTTGCCTTTTTAATTGAATCGCACCCTGAACTAGTCAACCAAATGCTAGTACACATGCGCGCTGGCGAATGGACTGAGTTTGATGCCCTACTTGCCACAATTGCTAGCGATAACCAAAGCGAATTTGAAACATGGTCAACTACCACGCTACCTGAACAATTTAAGGAAAGCGTTGAAACATTAACTTTAGGTGACTATCAACAAATTAATGGTCGTGGCGGCTGGTTATTCTCGGTCGACATCCCCCCAGGGTTAGAAGCCGTTAGTTTTGCCACAAGTGGTGGCTCAGGTAATGTTGATATGTGGGTAAATAAAGGCGAAGCAATGCATCCTGCGCTTACCGATACCTTTACCTGCACATCAATCACTGATGACAGCAATGAAGAAAAATGTACGTTAACCACACCAGAGACTGGGAAATATTATGTCGCCATTTCATCTGACTTTGTTGGCTCTGATATTATCGACCTAAATTTTAGCGCTTGTGCCGGCACCGACTGTGAAGTGATGTTACCTGAGCAATTAGCTGAAGTTGTTGCAACAGAACCTTACCTACCACATTGGCCAGAAAAAGGGACTATTGGTACTTGTAGCTTAGGCGAAACTTATTATGACTCAGCCAAGCCAGCACTTGATCTGTCAATTACTAACCCAACTGACAAACTTGTGAAAGTGTACTGGTTAAGCCGCAGCTCAGGCGATAAATCAGGTAACTCATACGCCACATTAGCAAAAGACGAAAGTTACACGGCTGACGATTGGGATATTGGTCATCGCATCATGCTTACCGATGGCGCAGACAACTGTTTAGGTGTTGCACTATTAAACGACGAAAACAATGGCTTTACCGTCACTGAAGCTATGGTTGAAAATGCGATGGACGAAGCACCACCAGTAGAAATTCCAGAGCCTACCGCTGAAATTGGCAGTTGTGATTTAGCAGTATCTTATACCCGAGGTTCAGGAAATGCACCTGATTTACAAGTAGCGAACACCCTAACCACCGCAGTGAAACTATATTGGATCAACAATAACACTGGCGAACCATTACTAAGTAGCGTTTACGCCACCCTTGCAGAAGGTCAAATTTATACTGAAACATTTTGGGCTGTTGGCGACCGCATGATGGTAACAGACGAAAGCGATACCTGTATTGGCGTGCTAGATCTAAATGACACTAGTAATATTTTTGTTGTTAAGTAAGATCTAAACCGACAAGGCAATAACAATAGCTGGCTAAGTTGTTAAAGAACGTCCTAGCCAGTTATGACTGTAAAAATAGTAATTATTTTCCACACTCAACAATAAATAAAGGGGCTTTAGTGAAACAAATTTGCCAAACATCAAGATTAATTATCAGAGAGTTCACCCGCAATGATGCCAAGTTTATTGTTAGACTACTGAATGAAAAATCATTTATAGAAAATATCACCGACAAACAAGTTAGAACGATTGCAGATGCAGAAAACTATTTAGCCACAGGGCCTATGGCAAACTATAAAGATTATGGCTTTGGCTTACATGCAGTGGTGCTAAAAAGCGACGAAATTTCAAATAAAGAAACACTAATAGGCATGTGTGGATTGCTAAAAAGGCCAGAGTTAGCTTACCCAGATTTAGGCTATGCTTTTTTACCTGAATATTGCGGCAAAGGTTACGCCTTTGAAGCTGTCGATGCCACACTGAGAAATGAAGTCACAAGGCATTCACTAGCTAAGGTTTTAGCGGTAACCTCACTCACCAACCAAAGCTCTATTAATTTACTAAAAAAAATAAGTTTTAGTTTTAAGGGCTCTATGGAAATCTATGGTGAAACAAGTAATGTATATGAATATAGTGCTTAAAACGACCCTTAGCAAAGTTAATAAATGGTTTCTAAAAATCAAACTTTTGTAAGTGTAAGTGTTTCTAGTCCTCACTTTTATTTTTATTTTTACTTTTATTTACCAACAAAAACAACCTCTTCACCACTTTCCAACCAAAGCGGATATTTAGCCATCACTTTGGTAAACATTGGGCTTTGCAAGTAACTATTTAACCAACGTTGCAAGTTTGGATATGGCGATTGTAAATACCACTGGCGCTCTACTCGGGCAAATTGTCGAATAAAGGGTAACAAGGCAATATCTGCTAAGCTTTCTTTTGTAGAGAATAGAAATTCATGCTTAATTAAACGTGTTTCTAACAACTGAATATATGCTTCACAAGCTACTCTACAATCAATTAACGTGCTTTCATGGTAGCGTTTTGCACATTTATACGCTTCTAGGCGGACTTTAAATTCAACATCAAAATCGCTGATCAGCGCTAACATTTCGTTTAATAATTCCGAATTGCTTTTGTGCAGTAAATTATCGGGGTCAGCACGATTAAGCGCCCACAGCATAATATCGAAGCTTTCATCGATAACCTGTTTTATCTCGCCGCTTTGCTCCCCGACTTCACTTTCACATGTTTCTTGTCTCGATTCAGTCAACATCAAAACCGGTACTGTGGCTTTAGGCGAGGCAATAGTCATTGCTTCGGGTTTATTACTCAACACGATATCGCGTAGCACAATCGGTTGTTGTGACTTATAAATCGCGATCCTGGCCCGCATGGCATAAGGGCAATTTCTTAATGAATAAAGGATAGGTAGTGCCATGATTTTCTTCTTGTTAAAGTTACACACATTATAAAGTGCAACTTTAACGGTATTCATTCGGGAAATATACGGGTAAAATCCCTGCTCTTAAATTTAGCGAAAAATAAGTTGTAAAAATGGAACAGAAAATTGAATTATTAGCGCCCGGCGGTGATGTTGATGCCATCAAAGCGGCCATTATTGCAGGGGCTGACGCGGTATATTGTGGTTTAGACACGCTCAACGCCCGAAATCGTGCTGCTAATATTTCCTTCGAGCAACTTATCGGCATTATTCGTTTGGCACATCAATACAATTGCCAGATTTTCTTAACGCTAAATATTATTATTTTAGAGCGCGAATTTAAGTCTATTGCCAAATTATTAAGTAAATTGGTTAACACCACATTAGATGGCGTTATCGTGCAAGACATCGGCATGTTCAATATTATTAAGAAGCACTTCCCAACCTTAGACATTCACGCGTCTACCCAGTTAACCACCCATAATATTGGCCAAATTCCCTTTTTGAAAAAACTGGGCGCGTCTCGCGTTAACCTATCTCGCGAGTTAAACTTACGCGAAATTACCGCCATCAATAAAGTTTGTCTTGAGCAAGATGTACTGACCGAAGTGTTTGTCCATGGCTCACTTTGTGTTGCCTTTTCAGGTTTGTGTTATTCAACCTCTGCCAGTGTTGGTAATTCTGGAAATCGTGGCCGTTGTAGCCAAGCCTGTCGTGAAGAATATGAAACCACACCATCAGGCCATAATTTCCCACTGAATATTAAAGACAATTCAGCATTTTTTGATTTACCGGCGTTAATCGATGCTGGAGTGCATTCATTTAAAATTGAAGGCCGAATTAAAGGCGCTAACTATGTTCATACCGTGGTTGATAGCTTTCGCAAACAAATTGATGGTTTCCTTAATACGGGCGAATTAACCGAAGATGGAGAGCGTTTGTACAAAGTATTTAACCGCGATTTTTCCAATGCATTTTTGCGTGGCGACTTAAACCAATCAATGTTTATTGATAACCCACGTGATAACTCAAAGGTACATGCGGTAAATAAATTTAAGGCTGACGAGAGCCAGGCTATTTCAGTGGTACAAATTCAAGATGTAGAACAAAACCTACAAGCGGATAAAAATACTATTGAAGCAGAAGTGGTCGAAAAGATTAAACACTTAAGCATTGAAAAAGTGCCGCTAATGCTAAAATTTTCTGGTCAACTTGGCCAACCATTGTCAGTAACAGTTACGACAGAAGGTTTTTCTGTGGAGCAAAGCACTTTTACTTTGCAATCAACCAGTTTGCTAAGAACCAGTGACAAAGCTTTTATTGACTCGACCACCATTAACAAGCGCTTTAAAAGCTTTAATAATGCCGAATTTTTATTAAAAGACATTAACTGCGATAACTTAGCTAGCGGCTTAAGCATTCCTTTTAAAGAGCTAACTGTTTTGAAGAACGATGTCGCTAGTCGATTAAACAACTCAGTGACTGTATTACCTGAAGTGACGTTACCACCATTGGTTAGTCACCCTAAAGCTGACGCTCAACACGATAAAAAAGCTAAATTATCACTATTAATTTGTGATGAAGCCGATGTTGAATTGGCTAATGTTACCAATGCCGACATTTACTTTAAATTACCTGACGCTTACAAGCGTGGCTGTACTAAATATATTGGTTTTTTACAGCAAAACCCACGCTTAATTCCGTGGTTTCCAGCAGTACTCATTGGTAAAGATTACGATGTCGCGGTTAATATTTTAGAACAAGTTAAACCCGCCTTAATTGTGACTAACAACACAGGTATTGCGTATCGCGCTAATGAGCTTGGTATCAAATGGATTGCAGGGCCGTTTTTGAATACTACCAACTCCTACGCATTATTAGCCTTAAAAGAAGACTTTGACTGTAGCGGCGCCTTTATTTCTAATGAAATTAACGCATCGCAAATGAGAAATATTGCTCGCCCTGAAAACTTTAAATTATTCTACAGTATTTACCACCCTATTTTACTGATGACCAGCCGACAATGTTTCTTCCAGCAGAGTGTTGGCTGTGAAAAACCCCGTATCGACAATGGTTGTATGCTGTCATGTGATAAATCAACCAGCATCACTAACCTTAAAGGTGTGTCATTTGCTATTGATAAGCAAAAAGCAGGTTATCCGAGCATTTATAACCAAGATCAGTTTTTAAATATGGAAATTATTGCAGATTTATCGCACTTGTTTGACGGTTTTATGGTTGACTTAACTAACATTGGCGCAGGCGATAGAGAATCTCCTGACAAAGCTTTGTTAATTCAGCAATTTGAAGAGTTATTGTCAAACCAAACAATAGACAACGATTCCGCTGTTACGCAGCAGCTCAATAACTTAGTGCCAGAGTCAACGAACATTCAATACCATAATGGCTTGTAATTACTATCAACGGTAATTATCTAAAATAAAAAAGCACTGTTATTGCAAAATAACAGTGCTTTTTCGTTTAACACTAAAATATCTACAATGGTTAAGTATTTTCTATAATCCACACCGCAAATTCATTACCACTTGGTTCAATAAAGTGAAAACGGCGACCACCAGGGAATGAAAAAATAGCGGTAGATATTTTGCCTCCAGCAGACTCTACTATTGCTTGAGTACCTTCTAAGTCATCACTTTTAAGTACCAATAATGCCGAACCTTCAGCGGCCAAAGATGTAAGCTCTGATTGATAGAAGCCGCCGTCTAAACCTTGGCCAATAAAAGCTGTGTATTCAGGGCCAAAATCTTGAAATATCCAGCCAAAGGCCTGCTCGAAGAACTGCTTTGTTGCCGGAATATTACAGGCTGGAAATTCAACATAATTTAATTTTAAGTTCGCTGACATAATTTACGTAATTCCTTTTAATAGCTTAACTTTATAAACTCTTGTAAATACAAGCCCAATGCCGACATCAATAGATATAGCTGATGCCATTCTATTAGGCTTTTTAACATTGCGCATTTTTCGTTTTATCCATTGTACAGCCCAATTAAATAAGCTCAACTGCAATACATAAAGCACATAATGAGCAAAGAATAAATCAATTGGTTAATTCACTCATCAAAGGCTAGCTGAACGATCACTTCATTATACAGATTGGCATAATTGCTTCTGCTTCTGACAACATATTTGAACGTTCAGCATTTTCGCCACCTATTAACCATGCTCTATCGGCCTACCCGTTTTAGGGTCAATACGATCGAGCGATGGGCCATTATAATCACCTAATAACAACTGAACCGCCGCTTCACCGTATTGTTCAAACCAAAAATCGCCTAATGCCTTTAATTTTTTAATATTGGTTCGACTCACATCATCCATAGCATCATCAGGTGGGTTTGGTAGGCCTGGTTGTTCTAAAAGCTTGGCATTGACTCGGATATACGTCCCTTGATCCATCAGTGTAATCCCTTGATAGGCAACCACACGTTCATCACTGAGAATGTCGAGGATTTTCCCTTTCGTCATCCATTGTAATGCGCCCCAACCTCTCGATGCTGGACCATTAATTTTTCGCGTCATAAAACCAGTGCCAATTGATAGTACTCTTAGATCACTAATTGATTCTTCCTTCCAACACCGCCGAGCCTCAGCAATTGCACACATGGTGGGGTTATTCGCAATAACACCACCGTCAATTAGCCATGACTCATCCATCTCAGGAGGCATCTCTAACTCTTTAGTTGGAAAATAGGTTGGCGCGGCGCTTGAGGCATCAGCCACTTGATAAGAATACAGCGACTGATAATCCGCTTTACTCGATTTAATAATCATAGGTCGGCGCTTCTCTATCGCATAAGTCACTGCTAGAACATGTTTATTATTAGGTAAATCATCAATTCTTGCTGCTTTAAACTTAGCTTGTAGCAATTCTGTTTTACTTTGTCCTTCATATTTAGGTGCATTCACGCCGTCTATTTCGAACCAACCTTTATTTTCAGTAAATATTTTCTGACCATTGTCATAATTATATAATTCGTTAATCTCAGCCATTTTCATATTGGTTGTGGCAAGTGCTAAGGCAATGATACTGCCAGTGCTTGTGCCCGCATAGAAATCAACACAGTCTCGAATGGTTGTATCGTTAAGTTGTAATTGTTCTTCAACCTTAGAGAGAAATTGCGTAGTCGCGGCTCCCCGAATCCCTCCTCCATCTAATGATAAAATTAGTTTTGGCATAATAAGTTCCTTTATTTAACAAATGTAGTTTTAGTGTTTACTTAAACATTGACTAACGTTCGTTTGAAAAATGCTCAGGATATTTATGACCCCGTTATGGCAAGCGATAACTCCTTTCATCGACAATGTTACATGCGAAAGCTTAGTATTTTTTAATTAAATGTCTAATATTCAGATGCTGCAAACTTCTGAAAGAGTAATGTAGCAAGGTTAATAGTTTTGTGAAGAGAAAGGCTACAAAAGGTTCACTGCAGCCTTATAGATTAAAGGGGATTTAGTTATGGGACTTGCTGACCATTTCTTGCTTCTAGCAGGCGATACCAATCTTCACGAGAATAATCTAGCGTTAATGCCAATTTAGCCGCCACAATACGCTCAGGTGTTGTTGAACCAATAATTGGACAGATGCCTGCTGGATGCTTTAACAACCAAGCTAGGATAACTTGCCAAGGCGCACAGCCATACTTTTCACTTTGCTTCGCTAATTCGCTTTCGATACGCTGTTCATCTTCAACAGCAAACGTATTACCCCAAGCCGAATAAACAACACCACCTAAAGGACACCAAGCAATTGGTGTTATGCCGTATTGCTGGCATTGATCCAACGTTCCATCAAGCAAAGTATCAATATTGTGAATATTGATTTCTACTTGATTAACCAATAATGGCATTGAAACCGATGATTTTAGTAATTCAACTTGCGACGGTTTGAAATTACTCACCCCAAAGTGCTTAACTTTACCACTAGCTTTTAATAGTGCAAAGGTTTCAGCGACATCATGCACATCGAATAAATAATCTGGACGGTGCAACAAAAACATATCCAAATAGTCGGTATTTAAGCGTTTAAGGGAAGCTTCAACACTTGCTAATAAATACTGCTGACTAAAGTCATAACGTGTTGGTGCATAAGCGTCATCACTATTTCGAGGACGAATTCCTGCTTTAGAGGTAAGAATAATTTTCTCGCGTAGCTGTGGGCTTTCTGCTAACACTTCGCCAAAAAGGCTTTCACACGTGCCACCACCGTAAATATCAGCATGATCAAAGTGATTATAACCAGATTCTAAGGCTGCCATTATTGCACGCTTACCTTTACTACGATCTTCTGCGCTATTATCACCAGCAATACGCATACAACCGTATATGAATCGAGATGATTCAATATTAGTGTTACCGATTGATACTTTTTTCATCATTAACCTTATTTTTCACTATACACTTGGTTACAAACGGCCCTTTGAGCAACCAGCTTGCAAAAATCACTATTATTCAATAAAACCTTGAATAAACTCAAAACTATTCTTGCCAATTTTTTCGCCAATGAGCCTACCGGGAATATCATCTACAGGGGGATGTATTCCGCCCCAAATGCGAGAAAGACTACATTGATCAGACGCATCACGATATGTCGCCCATTGTAATGTCATATCAACACTAGGCCCTTGTTCAAAAACCAAGAATTCGTTTGCCGTTACTTTAAACTCACTCATGCCACCTGGAAAATAAGCATCTCCTGTCATTCTAGTCATTAATTCTGCGGCTGCTCGAGAATAAGTAGAGTGCCCAGAAACATAACCAGCAAAAGGAGGAGTAACGAATGATGGTCGTTGATACGGCCACCAATTTTCTGCCAAAATCCAACCAACTCCGGCTTGTTCCACTTCAGGGTTATCAATATAACTTGGGCCTTTCCAACTATAGAGCTTAATTTTGTCAATATTTTCGCCATTAGCTCCTGCTAATGCATCTCCTTGTTTCACTAATTCAATATAGTTGTCGACTAACGTTATGCCATTTTTATGATAAGACGGTAACAATAAATCACTACTTTGCCCTAAATCAGCCATTGCTCGAATAGCTGATACAGGACGGATGTAATCATAGCGTCCTTTGATACTCCAAGCAGAAATTGCTGCATCGTGCATCGTACCACCCATCGCAAAATAAGACTTTACATCCCATTCAAGGTTACCTAGAGTCTCTCCTTCGCCTTGCCAGCGTTTTTCCAATTGAGGATGATCACTAACGCTATTTAGGATAACAAACCAGTGACCTGGCGGTGTTTCTGAATCGGGGCCATCCGCCCAAAATTCAGCTAAAACACGGCCATAATCACCGCGAGGAACTAGTTGCTCTTGATAAGGTTCATTAGTGGCGGGATTGACAGTATAACCAGTGCTAGTATCACCACCAGAAAATTGTTGATAAAACTGGCGGTAGTCTTCGAAACTGCTTGGCAAGCTGGTAATATTACCTAAGTTTTTTGGTGATATATCCCACATAACCCCATCTGTTTGATCTAGGTGTGCAGACCAAATGGCAACGGTAGCAAAGCCCCATTTATACTCTTCGCTAAGCTCGTTATCTATCAACGGTGGCATACCAGGATCATGATAGACTTGGTATTCATTACCCGACCTTAAGAAAATGCTTTTGTCATTTTCGGATAAAGAGAAAGGCTTAACATTACCCCACTCAGGACTCAAAAAACTTGGCGCTTCATCGACAGGGTTACCTGCTTGGTCAATGTAACCTGCAATTGACAGTGGCTGCCAACGATTAAGATTAACAATATCAGGATTACCCGCGGTTTCATTACTTAACACTAACGGCGGATTTACCGGTTGATAGTATTGATTTGCGTAGAATTGACGTTCATTGGCACCATCTTGGAGACCATATTCGATATAACAATTGGCGATATAATTACCCAATGCTGCCGAACCGTCTTGTTTATAGTCCTGACTTTCCTCGTTAATATCAAAACCTAGCTCTGTCATTAACTTATTCGCAGAGGCCATAATGGTATCTACGCCTGGCGCTAAACGAAAACGATGTTCAAGCAAGCGATAACTTGCATAACTTAGTGCTCGCTCTTGTTCTGGTAATGTATCAGCAGGTATCGTGATACCTTCTGCATTACAACTGTAGTCATTCAATGTTTGGCTAAACAAATAGTGATGGCTGCTGGTATCAAATACTGCCCAGCTGTCATACATAGCAGCAGAGATGTGAAATAGGTTACGTGCATGCACTGTCGGTCTTGCATAATCATTTCGTATCGCCTCAAGCAGCACATTATTCCATTGGCGTGCAACCGAGTAGCCACTGCGCTCAGGCGTTAATATTACCTCAACAATCGGCGGTTCAGGGACAACCGTCGGTTTACTGTCACTGCCACCACCACATGCGACGAGTAACAACGAAGTCAGTGTGGTGGTGAATATCGATTTTTTATAGTAATTTTTTGTACTGTTCATAATACAACACACTAAAAAATAACTTCTTAGTGTTTCCCCTAGTTATAAATTTACACCAATAACACAATACTAGCTGCGCTCGATTGTCAAAAACTGATTAATATCGACTTGTGTTACAATAGTTTCGTTACCATCAGGCCAAACTATACGCACTTGTTCTATGGCGTCATTCGATGCTAAGCCAAAGTGCGCCTCAACTGGATTTTGAGAGGTATAATTATTACCCGAACGTAATTCTCGCATTTGTTCCATGGTTGAGGTTTTTAGGTAAATTCTGGCACCCAATGCTTGATTGTTCGCTGACTTTTCAATTAATTTTATATTGATGAAGTTATTGGTGTTGCCATGATTACAATAAAGTTTTGGCGCTTGGCCATAATTGGCAACAAATAAATCTTGATCACCATCACGATCGTAATCAAAACAGACAATTCCACGCCCCATGCCTTGATCATCAATGCCTGATGCAACCGCTGACTCAGTAAACGTGCCATCACCATTAGACATAAATAACCTTGATGGATCGGTCGCAAATTGCTCGTCTATATTGTCGCCAAACATGCCATTAACATGGAACAAGTCGAGAAAACCGTCGTTATCAAAATCATTAAAGCAAGTCGCCCAGCCCCAATAACCATGACGTACGCCAGTTTCGTCAGTTTTATCAATAAAACTGCCATCGCCTTGATTCTGATAAAAGCGATTACCCGGTGTTAACCAACCGAAATGTTCAACACCATCTTTGTAAGAAATCGCGGTAACAAACCAATCAAGGTCGCCATCATTGTCATAATCGCCAATGGCAGAGCCCATGCCTGAATTGTCTGTGATCACATTTTGATCGGTTATATCTTTAAAAGAGCCATCGCCATTATTGTGAAAAACTCGAGTCTGGCTGTTATCAGCAACTAATAACAGGTCTTGCCAGCCATCGTTGTCGATATCAGCAAATGACGGCGTGAAGGTTTTGTCTTGTTGACCTAGTTTATTTATGCCTGCTTCAAAACTAACATCAGTAAAGGTCAAGTCACCATTATTGCGCCAAAAATAAGCATAATATTCATTTTTATCATCAGTCCAATGGGTAATAAAAATGTCCAAATCACCATCTTTATCGTAATCAGACCAAGTGCCGGTAAAATTATTACCTGGTAAATCTAAACCAGAGCTGTCAGTAATATCTAAAAACTTTTCATTACCTTGATTTAAATACAATTTAGCGTCATCTCCGCCAACGCTACCGACAAATAAATCGAGTAAGCCATCGCCGTTAAAGTCACCGAATGCAGGACCACTACTTTTCGCTGTTAATGACAATTCTGAAAATTCAGTAACATCTTCAAAACTACCATCACCTTTATTTTTGTATAATCGATTACTTCCAGCATCGCCACCTAAAGTATATAAATCGACAAAACCATCACCGTCAAAATCGCCTGAAGCAACACCACCTGACATGCCCAAAATACCATCACCGTTAACGTGCTGGTGACTAAAATCAATCCCGGCTTGCAGAGAGACTTCAGAAAATTGTACGCCACTCTCATTACTGTTGCTCGCATGACATTGATGGCTGCTATCATTTATCGCGTCTGCTTGGCTTATAATCACCGAAACGCCGGTGACTTGCGGGCCAGTTGGCGTTACCACAACAGGAGGCGGTGTTGGCGTGACCTGAGTAGTAGATTTACCACCCGAGCCACCACAAGCGGTTAAAGCGCTTAATACACAAAGTGTAATGATATTTTTAATATGGTTATTTTTCATCTGCACACTCTCTTGTTTTTATGAATGCATAGTGATCTTGAAAGTTACTGCGACTGCGCTCAATAAATTGATCTATATGGGCCAAGTCATATTTGTGAACACTTGAATTTTCATCATTTTGACTAGCTAGCGGAGGAAAGACACCATAACCAGCTAGAATAGCATGCCATGATATTGGAGGATAAAAGCTCACGATATCACTCGTGGTTAGCGTTTTATTAAGATCCTCGCCTTTAACCCATGACTGGACAATACGCTTAAGATTGTCTGATATGTTGGGGTTAACGCTATTGTCGCGCCAGTATTGACTGTCTTCACGAGAACTTAAGCGGTAATGCGCAACAATATAGTCTCGTATGCCTTCAAACCGAGCATTTATTCTTTCATTAAAACAATTTTGCTCTGCGCAAGAAAAAGCATTCTTAGTTAAATTTTCGATCAGTTGCTCAATGGTTTCTTGTACAAAATGTAACGCCGTTGCTTCCAGTGGTTCAATAAAGCCTTGTGATAAGCCAATGGCGATACAATTTTTAAACCAATGTTTCTCTACTCGCCCTACTTTCATCGCTATATGTCTGGCGGGAATACCTTCGCTACTAGCACCTAATTTTTCTCTAAGTTCATGCTCTGCAGCTTCTTTAGTGCAATACTTTGAACTATAAACGTAGCCATTACCGGTGCGATTTGTTAGTGGAATATCCCACGCCCAGCCACATTTCATTGCGGTAGAAATAGTCTGTGAATTGATACTTGTTGCTGATTCATCATTCGGTATAGCAATAGTTACTGCACTATCATTAAATAAATTATCGTCAAAGCTGATAAACGGTACTTTTAATGCACCCTGCAATAAGATACTTTTAAAGCCGGAGCAATCTATAAATAGATCGCCAGTAATGTTTTGTCCATTATCAAGCCTTAGCGCTTTTATATCGCCATCTTCCATAGCACTTTCTACTGCACTATTTTTTTTCAATTCAACACTATCGACGGTTGCCTGGATACGGTTAACACCATTTTTGGTGGCTATTTTTGCCAGAAATTGTCCTAGTAAGACTGCATCAAAGTGATAGCCATATCCGATATCGAAAGGAAAATTGTAATCTCCAATAGGTACCTGTTGATTGGCCGCTAAAGCCGTTGATAAGAAAAATCGGTCAGGGTGACTGTCGACATTGTAACCACGACGTCTAAAAAGACTATTGTAAGTAAAAGCTGGTGCAGTATGAGCGTCGATTAATGAGGTAAAAGGGTGAAAATAGGATTCAAAACCTACTTTCGTTGACCAGTTTTCGAATCTTATACCATTTTTATAAGTCGCATTGCATGCTGGCATCCATTGCTCTTCACTGACAGCAATCTTCTTAAAAAATGATTGTAAGTGTGGTGTCGAACCTTCGCCAACGCCAATAACGCCGATAGCTGGAGATTCAATTAAGGTAATTTCAATGTTATCTTGTGGCCATGCCTTAGCCATTAAATTTGCGGTCATCCAACCAGCGGTACCACCGCCTAAAATAATAATTTTAAACATTCAATTGCCTGTTAGTAAACTATTTGTCTGATCAGAAAATTGATAACTCATGGTTGATATCAAGCTAAATTTTTTGAAAAAAAAGTGCAACTCTAAGGTTGCACTTTATTAACTATCTTGATTAAAGACTGTAATTTACACCAAAGTAAATCGTTCGACCAAAGTACTGAATTGTACCTGTTTTGCTGGTATCACCAAAATAAGATCTATTCGGTTCATCAGTTAAGTTATCAACTGAAACTACACCTTGCAGATTTTCGCTAAATCGATAAGACATTTGCGCTGAAACGATAGTTTCATCATCAAAAAATGCAGATTCTGGATTGCCAGTAGCAATTTGCTCACTAACATAAGCGGCACGATGACGTGCACTTACTCGCGCCGTAAATGTTTCTTCCCAATCATAAAAAATCGTTGCGCTATAAACACGTGGAGATAAACCAGGAAGAGGGCCTTTTGTTCCTTCTTCGAACCCTGGAACATCAGATTCAACTTCAATCTCACTTTCAGTATAAGAGAAGTTAACGTTTGCGCCCAAACCAGACCATAAGCCAGGTAAAAATGAGAATGTTTGTGTATAAGCAATCTCAACACCACGGATATACCCGCTATCTGGGTTATTACTTGCTACCTTCAAAGTGCCATTTTCAAATTGAATTGGCGCTCCGTTATCTCCTAGAATTGTACCAAAGTCATAACCAGCTGCGGCATAATCAAAATTATTAACTATTTTATCTACGACTAAACTTTGTACGTCTTTATTCCATACTGCAAAAACAAACGCGCCATCGGTGTCAGCAAAATAGTGCTCATAAGAAATGTCAATTTGATCAGCGTAAAATGGTCTCAGTTCTGGACTAGTGTCACTATTAAAATCTAAAAAATTAACACCATTTCTTTCATTTAATGAAAAATTACCACTGTTAGCTAACTTTGGTAGATCAGGGCGAGCCATAACTTTGGCGAAAGCAAAACGTAATTGATCTTCATCAGTAAGTGAGAAGTTTAAATTTAGTGATGGTAGATAATCACGATATTTTATACCACGCGTATCGTTGATCCATGCGTCATTTGTTACACCGCGGCCATCAGTAATGACGTCACCATTACCTGCGCCAACATTCACTAAACCGGTACTTTTCTGCTCTGTTTCAATAGCACGAATACCAACATTACCGGAAACAGGGATACCAAATACTTCAGCATCAATATTTAATTGTACATAAGCAGCAGTAACATCTTCTTCAACTTTGTTATCGTTAGACAATGTCCAACTATGACGCCAATCATCAATCGGTGTGCGATCAACATTTGGTATCCAAGCATTTAAAATTGCATTATTATTAATGGTCAAAAAGCTAGGTAAACCTGATAGGTCACCACCAATAGTGGTTGCAGTAGAATTATCAGCATTTAGCTGATACGGAGCGAAACGTGCAACTTCAATAGGGTTACCATCAGCATCTTGACCTTCATAACTAATATACTGACCATTACGCATCCTGTCGTCACTCGTACCGTAAAGAAAACGAGCACGTTTCAGATTATATTCGCGCTTAGATACTCTAAAACCAGCATCAATTGAACTAAAATATTCATTGTCCAGCTGGTATTCAAAATCTACACGTATTGCATCTGATGTATTACTTTCAAAATGAGGATAAGACTCCGCACTAGTTACCATCACATGATTTGTGTCAGTGAAGTCTTGATTAAAACTAACTGATGGGATGCCAAGACCATTTAATTGGTAGTCAAGTACCAAGTTGTCGTCAATAACAGGGGTTGCAGCACTCGAGTCCTCAAAATATGCCATGCGTAAAACCTGATCTTTATAGGTTTCTTCACCTTCAGAATGCGCTAAATCAACAGTTAGCAACATATCATCTTGAATATCCCACTCCCCCTTTAAGCCCCATGAACGCACAGAACTATTAGTGGTATTATTATCAGCTTGTGTTTGTACATTTAGGCTTCGCTGAGAGTTTTTATATGGCGGAGCTGCAACAACACCATTTGGATCTCTTGAAAACGTCCCGCCAATAAGAGCACCATTCGAAATTCTGGCATTGCTTAATAATAATTCATTATTAGAGCCATTAAGCTGACTACGAGCAATATTATTCAAACCTGAGACTCTCAATCCTCGGTCGAATTTTTCTGAATCAAAGTCAGAGCTAAAACCATCAAATTGAAATCTTAAGTCATCACGAGGTTCCCAATTTAGTGCTAAAACAAATGCATTACGAGTATCTTCACCACCACGCTCATTTATTTCAAAACCATCAGAAATTTTTAAATCTTCTGGCGCACCATCATAGAAGTCTGACACCGGGTTATTCGGTTTTTCAAACTTATAATTAACAAAGCGACTTGAAACGGTCGGCTGAAACAAGTGGGCAACACCAAGTGCAACACCGAACGTATCATCTAATAATTTTGTTTGATATGAAGATGTAATACGGCGACCAAAAGAGTCTGAATCGTCATTATCTGCGGCGGCTTTATTCCAATTGCCGTGTGCTGAAAAGCGAAATGAGCTATCTTCTTCATTCTGTAAAGCATTAGCAGTTTGTAATTCAATTGTTCCGGCAACACCACCTTCAATCAACGAAGCCTTTTGGGACTTATAAACTTGTGCTTGTTGAATAAGTTCCGAAGGGAATTGATCAAACTGCACTGAGCGACCACCAGCAGAAGAAACTTGCTCACGACCATTTAAGGTTGAAAAAACGTAGTTACCTGAAAGGCCACGAATATTAAGTTCACTTGATTGACCATCAATACGTATCGACGTTACACCCGGTAAGCGAGTTAATGAGTCAGCAATTGACACGTCAGGCAAACCACCAATATCGTCTGCTGATATAGCATCGACTACTGTATCTGAGTAGCGTTTAGTATTTAGGGATTTTATAATACTGCCACGGAAGCCTTTAACTTCAATGACTTCAATTTCATCTTTTTCTGTTTCTTTTTTTTCTGATGTTATTGCTTGTTGCGCATCTTGGGCTTGTGCAAGTCCGGGAACAGTAGCAAACGACAACCCAGCTGCTATAAGGCTAAGCGTCAATATACTCGGTTTGAAATTATTCATTGTTTGATATTCCTAATAATTACTTATTGAGAAGCTCCATTATTAGACTATTTATTCATATAAAATAGCTGGAGACATTTATTTGGACAATCCATATCCTTTTATTTGTTTCAAGACTTACAGTGACAAGCATAATATTAATCACTTTCAAACGAGTTACAACCAGTTACAGCTTGCCTAATTTTGATTTAAAACGCTAAAGAGATGTATCTTATAAGAATAAACAACTAAAAAACAACGGGATAAAGGATAAAGAAAGTTAAAGAGGCCCAGCCCCCAAAATTGTTGAATACGTATTCATAACAACATTGTTAGATTTTGTCTCTAACGAGGAATAATATTCAGATGCGGTGAATGGGTGATGTATTAATATTTATCAGAGCCTGAAACTACATTAAGATGGATAGAATAAGACGTTTTTTGACTACGTGACAGTATCATTTAAAATTATAAAAATTAACTAAATTATATATGCTTGAGTTATTTAATCATTAAGCCAAGCCTTATTAAAATTATGCGGAGATGTCATTTATGACAAGTTATAAAAAACAATTTACGTCTGTAATCCTAGCCTTAACGGTTGGTGTGTTATCAGGCTGTGGGGGCGGAAGTGATGATAAAATCGTTATTGAAACACCATTATTTTGTAAGTCACCAGAAACTATTAATGATGCTGGCAATGCTTGTGAGCTCGTCATTACACCATGTAACTATCCTGAAGTTGCCAATCCAGAGACATTACTTTGTGAAATGAACACTGAAGAATGGATTGATGGTTCAAATGGCATCACTATGCCAGAGCCTGTATACATTGCAGGTGCTGGCGAAGTAGTTTATTACTACAACATCGCTGATGCTAGTTTTGATGGCTGGGCACTGCATGCTTGGAATAACACTGACTGTGATTCATATGCAGCCTTTGATCATCCTGAAGGTGGTACTGCGTGGGGAGTTGGTATACAGCCAAACGGTATAGATCCTAACTTTGGCGCATACTGGGTTATGGACCTAGTTGAAGCACCTACTTGTGCAAACTTTATTCCTTATAACTTTGAAGGTGAAATACAAACACCAGATATCCAAGTTACCTTGTCAAATACTATAGATAACCCAACGGGTAATTTTTATGTACTTGAAGGCAATGAGGACATTGTATTCCCTCACCCTCGCACCTTTGAATCACTTGTAGTCCCAGGCGGCTCAACGGCTCCACCACTGACATGCGAAGCGCCTCTTGTGCTTAATGAAGCTGGTGATGAGTGTATTACAGACCCAACAGCATTAGAAACTTTCGATCCTGAAGCAACAACGTTATACCTTAAAGGTGGCTTTAATGATTGGGCTAACGATGAAAACTTTGTTTTCGCCTATGAAGATGGCATTTTCATCATGGTTGCATCTCTAACGGCATCTGCTGAACCTTATGAATTTAAAGTGGCTGATGCTAATTGGTCAGAGCCTACATCATTTGGCGTCGCAGATGGCGAAGCAGAAGTTGTACTTGGTGAGAGTAAAAACTTAGTTGTTGGTGAAGATGTTACAGTTAATATGAGTATTACTGTTGCGAGTGACGCTAACTACCAATTCTACTTTGATGCTAAAGATCCTGAAAACCCAACACTAACAGTGACTGAAGTTGTTTATAATAAGGTCATGTACGTAAGAGGTTCATTAAATGATTGGACTGCAACATCAGCTATGGCTTATCAAGGTGATAACATTTATGAATCAACATATACATTAGAAGCAACTGATTACGAGTTTAAAGTAGCGGATGCAGCATGGACAGAAGCGACTAACTTTGGTGCAGCGGCTGGCAATGAAGCCATTTCGCTAGAAGCAGAAAAATCTTTAGTATTTGGTGAAGGTGTGGCGATGAATATCACCATGACGATTGCTGAAGCAGGAAATTATAAATTTGTTCTTGATGCGACATTGCCAGAAGCACCTGTATTAACGGTTAGTAACGCCGTGCCTTACGGTAGCTTTGAGTTGTACATGAAAGGTAGCATGAATGGCTGGACTCAAACTGAGGGTTACGGTTTTTCTTACGCTGATAACCATTACACCTTAGTTACTTTGCTCGACGCTGCAAGTCATGAGTTTAAAATCGCTCCTGATGGCTGGGAAGATGAAGCCACTATTGGTGGTTTCCCTGATAACAATACAATCGCGGTTGATACTGCACTAAACGTAGCAGTCAAAAATGACGGTGGTACTGAAAACCTAGCTTTCGCTATCGATACTGCAAAAATGTTCTCATTTGATGTCGATGCAACCGATAAATCAGCACCTACACTGCTTGTTAGTGAGTACATTCCATTTGAAGCTCGCCCTATGTTATTAAAAGGTAGCATGAATGGCTGGTCAAATGACGATGCATACGAGTTTACTTATGAAGCAGGTATCTTTACGTTAGAAACAACGTTAGAAGCAGCGGCTCATGAGTTTAAAATTGCCTCAGCGGATTGGGAAGATAATTCAACCATTGGTGCTTTACCTGAAGCTAGTGTTGTTACCGTAGATTCACCTCTAACGGTAGCAATTAAAGATAACGGCGGAGCGGATAATTTAATGTTGACAGTCGATACAACAACTACTTATATATTCACAGTTGATGCAACAACAGTCGGCGCGCCGGTACTAACAGTGTCAGTTAAACCATAAATTATCATGGCTAAAAGTCAAAGTTAGTGACCATTAGGTTAGTAACAATTAAAAAGCCGTGATATTCACGGCTTTTTCATACCAAAATTTCAACACAGTTTACTCAAAATTATCTTTAAAAATTTTAGCAAGATCCATTCTGATAAAAAGCTGCGCTGAATACGTATGTAAGCACTGTTCAGCATTTATACAAATACATTAGCATAAAGTTATTACCATAATTCCTATAATAAAGGTGTATTACTATGTTACCTGTTGGTATCAAAAAATTATCTATTTTAAGCGCAATATCCATCGGGATATCAGCTTGTGGTGGCGGTGGAAGCGATAGCAAAAACACACAGCCCCCTACTCCTGTGCCAACACCAAACAATGCACCTATAATTAGCAGTTTCACTGCACAAGCAAGCACAAATAATACTTTAGAATATACTTATGCATGGTCAGTAAGTGATAGTGATAACGATACTTTGAGCTGTACTTTGATAAAAGGTGATGGCTCTGCAGATATCATTATTAATGACTGCGCAAACAATAGTAGTTCAGTAGCAAGTTATCAGGCGGCCGGTGAATTTAGTGCAAGTTTAACAGTATCAGACCCAAGTAATGCCAGTGATAGCGACTTAATTGCCCTCAATGTTGCCGATAATAGTAATGAACTACCTGAACCGGTAGTTAGCGCTGAAACTGATGAGTTAGTCATCTTTTATAAGAGAGCAGATAACAACTACACGGATTGGATAGTTCATCTATGGAATAACGACAGTTGTGATGCTTATGCCAACGGTGATACAGAATGGGCGACAGGCCAAGCACAATCAGGTATTGACCCGAACTACGGAGCATATTGGGTTATCGACTTAAAAACTGAGCATGACACTTGTGCAAACTTTATTGTTCACAAAGGCGATGATAAAGATTTAGGTGGTATAGATCACCAAACAGACTTAACTGGCGAGCGTATGATTTGGTCGCTTTCTGGAATTTCAGAGTTATATTCTGAGCCAACATCATATCCTTCCGGTGTTTTAATACAAGATACTGCAGCTCATTGGGCGAATGAAAACACCGTTTTTTGGAATACTCCTAGCGAGACAAGCAGCGTAAGAATATACAGTGCTGATAATGATGATCTTGCCTATGATAGCGAAAACGGTATTAGTGGAGATAATTATTTAGAATATATAGCAGATTCAAGCGCCGAACATCCAGCCGAAAAATTAGGTCTAGCTCGTTATGAAGCATTAACTGCGTTCAGTTCTACTAACGCATCAGTAGAAAAAGCAAAAGAAATGTTAACAGGTAAATTACTTGCAATTGCTTATGGCAGTGATGACACAATACTTGCCGCCACTTATGTGCAGTCACCTCGTATTCTAGATGCACTTTATACTTCAGGGAATGACGATGCCAACGAAAAACCATTAGGTATAATCTATGATGGTAACAGCATTAGTGCCAATGTTTGGGCACCTACTGCCCAGCAAGTTAAATTAAAAATCTATGATGCTAATAAAGCATTACAATCAACTGAAGATATGACTGTTGATACAAGTACTGGTATTTGGACTTTTAGCGGTGACAACACTTTAGATAGAGCCTTTTATCGCTACGAATTAACCGTTTACCACCCGTTAAATCAAAAATTTGAAACCATCGATGCAACAGACCCATACTCAGTATCTTTAGCCACAAATGGTGAATACTCACAATTTGTTAACTTATCAGATGATGATTTAAAGCCAAGTAATTGGGATGAACACGCAATACCTACAATTGACAATCCTGAAGATGCCATCATTTACGAAGGTCATATCCGAGATTTTAGTGTTTCTGATAGCAGCACCACAGAAGAAAACCGCGGTAAATACTTAGCTTTTACCGAAGAAACATCAGCGCCCGTTACCCACCTAAAATCATTAGTTGATGCAGGATTAACACACTTTCAATTTTTACCGGCTAATGATATTGCCAGCATTAATGAAGACTTAGAGAACAGCGTAAATTTATCAAACACGGTAGCTGAATTGTGTGCAGCAAATAGTACAGCGCCTGTTTGCGGTGTTGAAAATAATACCGCAATATTATCAGATGTTTTAGCAAGCTACGCACCTACTTCGAATAATGCTCAAGCACTTGTGCAATCAATGCGCGGTTTAGATAGCTTTAACTGGGGTTATGACCCTGAGCATTTCACCGCTCCTGATGGTAGCTATGCTTCAAACCCTGATGGTGTTGCTCGTATCAAAGAAATGCGCGCAATGAACCAATCATTACACGAAATGGGCTTACGAGTAGTATTGGACGTTGTTTACAACCACACCAACTCTTCTGGTTTATGGGAAGATTCAGTGCTCGATAAAGTAGTTCCTGGGTATTACCATCGCCGCAACTTAATATCAGGTGACGTTGAAACATCAACCTGTTGTCAAGATACTGCACCAGAGCATGAGATGATGCATAAACTGATGCAAGACTCATTAATAACGTGGACGCAAGCGTATAAATTCGATGGTTTCCGTTTTGATATCATGAGTAACAACTCTTCAGAGTCTATTTTAGCAGCACGCGAAGCAGTACAAGCGATTGACGCCGATAATTACTTTTACGGTGAAGGTTGGACACGTGATGAACGTGGTTATGTTCAAGCAAATCAAGCCAATATGGCCGGTACTGAAGTAGGTACATTTAACGACCGTCCTCGTGACATTATTCGCAGCGCTTCACTATTTAGTGCAAATGGTACGCTTAATGATCAAGATATCATTCGTTTAGGCTTAATCGGTACTATTGCAGATTATCAACTAAAAGATAAAAACAATATTGTTAAACTTGCTAGCACATTTTCTAAGCCCTCTTATGCGCAAGACCCAGCGGATATCATTAATTATGTGTCGAAGCACGACAATGAAACCTTATGGGATCAACTACAATATGGCATCGAACCTGGCGTCAGTGTTGCCAATCGAGTGCGAATGCAAAATATTGCGGGTACTTTGCCACTAGTGAGCCAAGGCATTACATTCTTACAATTAGGTGGCGACTTAATTCGTTCCAAATCAATGGATCGAAATACTTACGATGCAGGAGACTGGTTTAACAAAGTTGATTTCACTAAAACATCTAACAACTGGAACGTTGGCTTACCATTAGCGCAAGACAATGAGAGTAAATGGAACACAATAGGCTCACTGATCAATAATAGTGAAACCGCGGTAAGTGCTGCAGATATCACTTTCTCAGGTGATATTTTCAAAGAGTTTATGAGTCTTCGTCGTTCAAGTCCGCTATTTAGACTAACCACTAAGCAAGATATTATTGAGCGAGTAGGCTTTCACAATACCGGGCCAAGTCAAACGCAAGGCGTCATTGTTATGAGTATTGATGATGGTACTGGTTTAACCGACCTCGACGCTAACAATGATGCACTTGTTGTTGTTATCAATGGTAGTACTGAGCAACAAGCATTAACCGTTAACACCGCTGCTGATTTTGAATTGCATAGCATCCAGCAAAATTCTGCAGACAATACCGTAAAATCAGCGAATTTTACTGCTAACGCTGAAAGTGGCACTTTTACTGTACCCGCCCTAACAACCGCGGTATTTGTTAAACCTCAAGGTGCAAGCCAAGGAGCTGGACTTGCTGCTGATGCAACTTCAAATGCTCCTGATGCCACCCCATTTGGTGACGTAGAAGTATACCTACGCGGCAGTATGAATAATTGGGGTAACGATGGTTTAAATACAAGCGATCAATTTATTTATGACAGTAACGGTATTTACGAGCTGAACTTTACTCTTGATGCCGGCACCTATCAATTTAAAATTGCTGACAATGCGTGGGACGCCGTTAACCTTGGTTATAGCGATTTAACTTTTGCTAACGGCTCTATTAGTATTAGTGACAATGGTGGCAACCTTGAAATGACCATAGCAACAGCTGGTAATTATGGCTTTACGTTAAATGCCTCGACTGCCATCCCTGAGTTGAATATTGCTAGTAAAAATGAAACTGTAGATTGTGATGCGCTAGCAGATTCATCAGATCCAATTCCTTTTGATATCACTGGAGGCGGTCAATTATATGTACGTGGTGATCATTCAGGATGGAACGCTGAAGAAGCCTATCGATTGCATTACAAGGGAAATAATCAATACCAAGCCGTTGCTGATTTTGATGGCGCAATGCAATTTAAACTCGCTTCAGACGATGGCAGCTGGACCACTCAACTTTGGGCACAAGCGAGTAATAGCAATGACTTATTAGATAGTAACCTTGAAGTGGGTGTTAGTTACCCTGTTGCCTTTAATGATGCTGGACAAAGTAATAACAATACAACACTTCCTGCGGGTTCATATAGCTTCTTGCTTACTTTAGAAAGCGACAATCCAGCTAAAGGCTTCAATGTTGGAGATATTATAATTCAGCAATGTCAATAACACGCAAGCGATAAGGCGATAAATAACCTCAGATATTAAAAAAGCTTATTGCAAAACAATAAGCTTTTTAGTTTTAATAACTTTAAATTGTGCGATGCCACAAACTTTGGCATAAAACACTCTACAATCAAATTTTAGTAAGAAATTTATCCAAGAATTTTAGTTATCATTATAAATTTTAAGCGCGGTTCGAGAAAGGATCTTCATAGTCTAATGTATATTTCTGATATGCTTTTTGGCAAACGTCATTGAGAATATAAAAATTGTCACTCTATTTGCCAAAATATCTAAGTGCCATTGATTGATATAAACTTAGGCATAACTACTTATTTTCAAACCATTTACCTGACTTTTGATAGTTTTTAAGTTTGATCTTTAAGTTTTCTAAACTCAAAGGTTTAGAAATTAAATATCCTTGGGCTGTATTTGAATTTATATCCCTCATAAATATAAATTGCTCACGATTTTCTATGCCTTCAACAACAATATCTAAGCCTAAATTTTTTATCATGCTAACCATTGAGGTGACCACATTTTGATGTTTTTCTTCTGTGGCTATGGAATCTATTAACGAGCGATCAAGCTTAATCGTATCAAATGACATGTTAGTCAAATACGACAAAGACGAGTAACCTGTACCAAAATCGTCCATCGCAACTTTAAAACCAAACTTTTGTGCTTTTTCAACCCACTCTTTAGCAATATCAAAATCATTCACTAATGTTGTTTCAGTTATTTCCAACTCAATGCGATTGGAGCTTACTTCGTAATATGCTAATTTTTTAGAAATTTCATCGATAAAATTCAGATCAGTTACTTGTCGGCCACTAATGTTCACTGAAATAACAACATTATTTAATCCCATACTATCCAGTGTTTTTATCATCGCAAGGGTTTGATTAAGTATCCAATTTGTCAGTGGTACTATTTGCCCTGTTTCTTCAAGAATCGGAATAAATTGATCAGGGTAAATATGGCCAATTTCCTCATGATGCCAACGAATAAGTGCTTCCATCTTAACCAACTTTTCACTCCAAAAGTTAATCATTGGTTGATAATTTAATGAGAACTCCCCCTTTTCCAATGAAGATGAGAAGTCAGACTTTATTCTAAATAATAACTCCGATTTGGCTTCCATCTCAGGCGTAAAAAACTGATAAGAATCGCTACCATTATTTTTTGCTTCATGAAGCGCTATAGCCGTTTGGCTGATCAATTTATGAAAATTATTATCTGATGTTTCAGCATAACCAATGCCAACATTCATATTAATCGCTAATGATAACTTATCAAATTGAATATTTTCATCAAATAAGCGCAGCACATCTTCAACAAACATCACAACTTGATTTTCAGATTTCTTATTCGTACAGCAAAAAATAAATTCATCGCTACCAAAACGGTAGACTTTTCTAAAATCATTCTCAAACGTTTTAATTTTATTCGCAATTTCAAGTAAAACTCTATCACCAACTTCATGTCCAAGATTATTATTTAACGCTGTAAGGCCAAATACATCAATAAGAATAAGGGTTACTTCAACACTCTCATCACCTATCGACAGTTGATCAAAATAAGTAGAAAAAGCATAACGGTTTTTCAGTCCGGTGATAGAATCATGTGAGGCGACATGCTCTAAATGACTATTATACTTTTTTAAATCATGTTCATAACTTTGTAGGTTTATTGTCGTTTCTAAAAGTGCATTTTGCACAGTTGAAATTTCATCTATAAACAGTGACTTTTTGGTATTTCTCTCTAAAATATCAATAGCTTTAGCATATTCTTTCTTACCTGTTTTCTTAACAACATATGCTAGCCTTCGCAAACGTATGACAGGACTAGAGATAAAGCTCACTACCGCGATGATAATGGCACTGAGTAAAACTATAATAAATATAACCTCAAAGATAAAACGATCACGTTGCTCTTGTCGCAAGATGGTTGTATCTTCAATAAACAGTAAATTCAAACCTGTATTTTTTCTCGTGTTATATTGATATTGCCAAACAAAATGATTGCTTTGTTTATACATTGTATGAACACCATTGAGCAATGCAGCTTTTGGTTCACTTGCCAGCATATTCATTATAGGCTGAGTATGTTTATTATTAGTTAATATTGGCATGTTGTATTGCTGCCATTGTCGACCTGTTATATTTTTTGAGTTGCCTTCGGTAAGTAATGCGATATTTATATTTCTTAATAAGCTAAATGAAACAAGTGTTTCGTCTAGCTCTACAGTGATTACAAATGCCCAAATTATTCCTTCTAACTCCACCGGGATCGCAACACTCATATAACAATCACTGACACAAGAAATATTAAATACGGGAGATTCTGTCTTAATTAAGTGCTCATACATAGTATTAAAATTGGTTCCCCTTGGCTTCCCGATATTTAGGGTTTGTTGCGTGGGGTTTATCAATTTAATATCGCTGACGGGGTAGCTCATTTGTAATTTAGGTAGTGCAAGCATTAATTCGTTTGATGCCATTGCATAATCAAGTTTATTTACATTGCGTAAAAAAATTATTTCTTCTGCAAGTACAACAACTAAACGAAATTGTTGCTGAATAAACGAGTTAAATGCCTGCTCCGTTTCACCTTTCGTTTTTTGCTGAGAACTCTCTATTTGTTGCTCAAAAAGGCTACTCTCTATTTGGTAGGCAATAATCGATACTGGCACAAAAACTGCCATTAATACGCCCAACCCTATCGATTGTAAACTAATATGCCGCATTAATTAAAAACGCCATGAAACTTCAATTAATGAGTACTTAGTATCTACGTGCATATTTTTTCGAATGTGGTAATCAGCAGCGATTTGCCAATTTTCATCAATTAGCCAAATCAATGATAAACCGTAGTTTTCGCTGTCTGATAGTGCATTTCCTGTAAGACTATTTACGATCTCGGGCATATCCTTCAAATCTAAGTCTAAATTTTCATACCTTGCCATCATTGACACTGTTGGCGTTATGAAATACCTAGCTTGTAAATAATATCCAAACGCTTTATATGCAAGATCTTTTGAAGAATATGAGGAGAAAATGTCAATCATAGGAGTCGTTGCTTTTTGCTTAATTAGCTCTGCCGTAATTTCGAAATCTTTTGTCAAATATTGAACACCAAGCAATAAGTTTTCTAACTGCACTTTCATGTTTATATCGAAATTAAAATTAGGCACACCGAAGCTATCTCCAGCTATTGCCCCAGCAAATTCTATTTCAACATTATGATAAGTAGATACAATGAGCCAATTGCTATTTCTATACCTCAAATCAAGAAAATACATGCCATCAGCACTAATACTATCTGAGTTATCTCCCTGTAAAAGCGATGAAATAAAGTTGTCACTCAATTCATTATCGCCAAAGCCTACTTCGACACTATAATCCCCTTGCGAGGTAAAAATTGTCGAATTAAATCGAATGCCATCTATATGAGAATTTATTGACCTTGACTCTTCAGTATAAATGGGTTGTGCCAATAAGATGCTAGGGCGTGTAAAGGGAATATCTCGTGTATTACTATATATACCGCCATTAGATTTAAAGCGACCAATACTAACAACCTGTTCACTATTTTCACTGCCGCTGTATCGCCAATCAAAAGTTAAATAGTCCAAACTAAAAGCTTTAAAGTTTGAATAATTAGATAAGTCACCCACATCGCGATAAAGTACTTGACCGTTCATCTCAATATTTTTAGGTAATATTGCTGATAAGTGCAAGCCCCCTTCAACTATCGAACTTGACTTAGTTGCCTTATCATCTTCGTTAGATGATATATTTAATGCTCCTGCGGCGATAAAACCTGAAGTTGAGATATTGTCTACCCAGTCAGTGGTATTAGCACCAAAAGAAAGTAAAAATGCTGAGGCTATTAATAGCCTAATAAACAGCGACGACATTTATCTGTCCTTTATATTCTGTAAGTAATGGTGAGTTTGCTGAAATATAACCTAAGGCGTTAGGATAAGAGGCAACAAGTTTAATTACCTCTGATTCTGAATTAGCTTGCTTTGGTGCAGTCGCCTTACCTGAGAAAACAAGTCGGTCCCACTGTCGTTGTAGTTGATAAGGATAAAGTTCGTAAATATTTTGGCAAAAAATTTTACTTACATCATGTGAAAATGGAAGTCTCACAAGTACTGCACGGGTATTATTAGGAAGAAGTTTCTTTTTTAAACTGAATAGATTGCGAATTTGCCGTTCATTCAACGCAACAATATTAACACTAGAAATAATAGCAATTTTACTATCTACTTTAATTTCAATGCTTGATGCATTGAGGCTGTAAAATAATAATAAGATAAAACTAATAATCTTCATTTTTATCGATTCTTTATGCCAAGTTTAATAAACGATATTATCTACTACACCAGTTGAGTATTATCAGGGTGTGCTATTAAGTCAACCCAATTGAAAAAGTGATAACCAACTTTTTGTTTAAGATCAAACATGCTAGAAAGTGTGACTTTATCTCCCTATTCTTTCTCGAATATTGCGTAAAACTCAATACTTAAGCAATAATAGAAAGCACTTTAAAAGTATTATTATACCCGCAATTTTTTAACTAGACGAGAGAGTTAGCCACTCAATTAAGCATAATGATAGGTAAACTTAAAAACAAAGATTCTTAGAAATACAAAATAATGGAACGTTGAATTCATAGTTGACTTAAGCTCACTAGGAACACTACAACAAAAACATTCCACTTTAGCATAATATAGGCTAATGTTTTTTCGATGTCTATTCTATATCAAAGACATCAGCTAAACGCATAAATAAGCCAATGTTCTAACCAATAGTTACATTTTCTAAAAGCATGAACTTTAGCCCCGGGTAATGGCTATTTTTAACGTTAGCTGCATTAAAATTTCACTTATTTGGAGTAACCAAACTTCGTTCATTCTGCTTTGTTAGCATTAAAAACAGCCTACCACTGAATAATATAAACCAAACTCCCCCTCCTAGCGTATACAGATAAATTTTTCACTATCAAATCTACAAATTTGAGTACAATATAGCTCAGCACCTAATTAATAGCAGATTAATGATTTGAATACGTATGCAAATTACTGAAACTCCTTCTATATCAATTTATTCTTAAGCACTGTCTTACAAGAACAAAATAAAATGAAAAATTACTCTTTATATTCCTCCCTATTTTTTATTGGATTACTTTCACCCTTTGAAGGAATAGCCAAAACGGTCAGCGTAAGCTCTCCTGATGAGGCTATTACCATTAGTATTAGTGATGAAAAACATCCAAACTACCAAGTAACTTTTAATAACGAAACTGTCATTACATCATCAAAGCTAGGCATGTTGTTTAAAAACACTCATGGTTTTAGTGACGGTTTTAAAATAGCTGAAGTTAGCCAAAAGCAAGTTGATAGCCATTGGACGTTACCCTGGGGAGAGCGTGAGAATGTTTCTGACAAGCACAATGAGTTGCTACTAACGTTTACTACCTCTCGCGACAGTGCTAATAAATATAAAGTTCGCTTTCGTGCCTTTAATGACGGAATTGGCTTTCGTTATGAAGTGCCTAAACAAAAAGGTTTGGCACATGTTGAAATTACCAATGAGTTAACAGAGTTTTCTTTGGCTAATGCAAAGCAATCGACTGCTTGGTGGATTCCTGCTCGTGGTTGGAACCGATATGAATATACCTATAACACCACAAATGTAGAAAGCGTTGATAGAGCACATACGCCTTTTACTTTTAAATTACCGTCTGGCACACATCTCAGTATTCATGAAGCAGCACTTGTTGACTATGCCGCAATGACGCTTAATCAAAAACGCCCTGGTACATTGAAAGCTGATTTAACACCTTGGTCAGACGGTAGTTTAGTAAAAACTACCGCGAACTTTAAATCACCATGGCGCACCATTCAAATCAGCAAAGATGCAGTCGGATTATTAAATTCAAACCTAATTTTAAACCTTAATGAGCCAAATAAACTGGGTGACGTTTCTTGGGTTGAACCGGGTAAATATGTCGGTATTTGGTGGGGAATGCATATTGAAACCAATACTTGGGGTAGTGGAGATAAGCATGGCGCTACCACCAGTGAAACTATGCGTTACATGGACTTTGCTGCTGAACATGGTTTTTCAGGTGTACTAGTTGAAGGCTGGAATAAAGGCTGGGATGGCGCATGGTTCAGCAATGGTGATGTTTTTAATTTCACGAAATCTTATGATGATTTTGATATTGAAAAAATCAGTCAATATGGCGCTAAAAAAGGTGTGCGTTTAATTGGTCATCATGAAACGTCAGGCAGTGTTACCAATTACCGTAATCAAATGTCTGATGCTTATGCGCTTTATCAAAAACATGGTGTTAACCAAATAAAAACGGGCTATGTTGCTGATGGTGGAAATATTAAGCGTATCGACGAAGATGGCATAGTGCGTAAAGAGTGGCACGATGGTCAGTTTATGGTTAATGAATACTTACACAGTGTTACTGAAGCCGCTAAACATAAAATTAGTATTAATACCCATGAACCAATAAAAGCGACAGGGTTGCGTAGAACGTATCCTAACTGGATCGCTAGAGAAGGTGCTAGAGGCCAAGAATTTAACGCATGGGGCACGCCGCCAAACCCACCTGAACACACCGCAATATTACCTTTTACACGTTTATTAGCTGGGCCAATGGATTTTACGCCAGGTATTTTTGATATGAGCTTTAATGGTTTAGGCAGTGACACTAACCGACCACAAACCACCTTAGCTAAGCAGCTTGCTCTGTATGTTGTGCTTTACAGCCCAATTCAAATGGCAGCCGATTTACCAAAAAATTACCAAGCCAATATGCCAGCATTTCAATTTATTAAAGATGTTCCTACCGACTGGCATGAAAGTATCGCGATTGCTGGCGAAGTTGGTGACTACGTTGCTTTTGCGAGACAAGAGCGCAATGGAAGTGATTGGTTTGTAGGTGCGCTAACCGATGAAAATGCTCGCGAAATAACATTAAAACTAGACTTTCTAGAAAAAGGTAAACGCTACCAAGCGCAAATTTATCGCGATGGTAAAAAGGCTGAATGGGTTAATAACCCTTATGATTTAATTATCGAAAATAAAGCTGTTAAATCAAGCGACAGTATAACGTTACCATTAGCAACAAGTGGCGGTGCTGCAATTAGATTTAAAGCTCTTGATTAAGAAAATATAAACAATGTCTAAGCAATAAAACCACGCGAATACGCGTGGTTTTTTATACTGATAATTAATACTTCTCACACCCTCCCTCTTATTTTCACTGTTTAAAATTCCACTTCAAGCACGATTAAAACTACCTTATACTCTCTCAGCAGTGAAAAACTGCACTTATACCCAAGCCACTTGAAATGCAGTTTCAGAGTTAAGCTAGGAAATCAGAGCAAGGCACAGCACGCAGATAATGGTTATTCCCTTATCAAGTGCTGCAACGCTGCTCTGTTTTTCTAGCTTAGCTCCCGCAGGGCAAGGCGATAAAAGGTCATCTCCGGCGTTATTGATTTCGACAATGGAACAACCATTCCTTTCAATCAATGTCTTGGTGCTAACCCTTTTTCGACTTGCTGAATCCTGCATTTTCAAGTGGTTTGGGTATCTAATAAGAACGATTACAAAAGGAATGCTTGTGAGAACGTCTGTTAAATACCGTCTACTGTTTCTATTCATCGCGATAAGCTGCTATTACCTAGGCTTTGAATTTATCCCTGAAACTACCAATGCTGAGTTTGGCTTATACCCTGTCATCATCGCGAGTGTAGTGTACTTTGCAATTTTACCCGTACTTTATTGGTTTTTTATTATAAAAGCTGGCAAACAAAAACCATGGAAGCTATTGATAATTTTGAGCCTTTCTAGCGCTATTGCGCGTTACAGCTTCCCTGAAGACATAGCACAATATTTCGACTTTATTTTATGGCTACGTTACCCAATTATTGCCGTATTACTTATCATAGAATTTTATCTCATGTTTATTATTGTCAAAGGACTTTGGCAAGCGCGTAATTTATCAGGAGATCCACGTATTGGCGCGATAGAAAAATATGATGACGATAAGAAACAAGGCTTAGCGCTAACCTTTGCTACCGAGCCTGCCAGTTGGTACTACGCTATTCCTCGCTTATCAAAACGCCATATCAAATCACTCAATACCATTACCTTACTGTCAGGTAAAGCGTGGCATTTTTTCGCTATCACCTTAGGGCTAATCATTGCAGCAACCATAAGCTATAAATTATTAGTCGACTGGAGTGAAATTGCGGCCACCATGGCAGCAACTTTTATTCTATATGGTTTTATTTTAATGACCGCAAACTACCGTTTGTCACGCCATTACTCAATCTATGTGCAAGACAAGAAATTGATTATTAACAATTCTATTTTTAACTTTATGCCTGTGCCGTTAGCTGATATTGAATCAGTTGCATTAAATGACCTTTCTGAAGACGAAAGCAGTGAAACAAAAACTGATGACTTATTAAAAATAGGTCGTGCTAAGCAGCACAATGTAAAAATTATTTTCAAGCAGCCAATTAAGTATTGGGGCATGATGGGCGCGTTTGTTGAGTCCTTTGAACAGGTTTTAATCAACGTTGAACAGCCTGAAGCGTTCATTAATGATTTGGCACAAATTAATTCACCACAGCAACAAGTAGCTTGATAGAATGTCAAAAATCAAGTCGATATTCGACATCAATAAGCATTTAACGTACACATGATAAGGGTTATTCTTTGCAACATTTAGTTTGGGATCTCAATCCGGTATTTTTCTCCGTCGGGCCACTTACCATTCATTGGTATGGTGTACTATTCGCAACTGCAATTTTATCGGGTTTACAGGTAATGAAATGGATATTTCAAACTGAAAAACAAGATTTAGCCGCACTTGATAATTTACTCGTATACATAGTGATTGGCGTTATTGTTGGTGCCCGCTTAGGTCATTGTTTCTTTTACGACCCTAGTTATTACTTTGCCAACCCAATGAAAATTTTAGCAATTTGGGAAGGTGGACTTGCCAGCCATGGTGGCGGCTTAGGGGCTATTATTGCTGCAGGTATCTACAGTAAGAAAAATAACATGAATTTTATGTGGCTGCTCGACAGACTAGCCATATGTACCGCGTTATTTGGCTTTTTTGTTCGTAGTGCCAATTTTGTCAATTCAGAGATTTTAGGAACGCCGAGCAATGTACCTTGGGCGGTTATTTTTTCTCGTATCGATAATGTTGCTCGCCACCCTTCTCAACTTTATGAAGCCATTGCATATTTAACCATATTCTTTGTTTTAATGATTTTTTATAAGAAAAAGAAAGCACAAACGCCACAAGGTTCAATTTTAGGTGTGTTTCTTATCTTAATCTTTACTGCTCGTTTTCTTATTGAAATGTTAAAAGAAAAACAAGCCGCTTATGCTGCTGATATCGCTTTAACGGCCGGACAAATGCTAAGTATTCCGTTTTTTATTGCCGGTATCCTATTGGTTATTTGGTCGGTAAAAAATAGTAAGCAAGTGAAGTAACAGCAATTAAAAATAAACAAACACTAGAGTTACGGTTAACAATTTATGAGTAAAAAGTATTACGTAGTATGGAAAGGCGCAAAAACAGGTGTATTTGAACGTTGGGACGATGTTAAAAGTCACACGCAAGGAAGACCCGATGCACAATTTATGGGTTTTCCATCAAAAGCAGACGCTGAACTCGCTTTTCAATCAACCTACACTAAAGCACTAACCAAACGTTCTATGGGTAAAGAAAGTAGCTCAAAGCCTGCAGGCTCAGCAACTTATACTAAAACCGCAAGCGTTAAGGCTGGAAATGTTAAAGCAAGCAGTGCCCCGTCAGCAGCAAAAGAAGAGGCCGATTTCAATATATATTGCGATGGTGCCTGTTCACCTAATCCGGGAAAATCAGGTACCGGTATGGCCGTTTACCAACAGCAGCAGCTAATTGAACTTTGGTATGGCTTGTATCAGCCTATGGGCACCAATAATACTGCCGAGCTTAATGGCTTATTAGCGGCCTTTAAATACGCCAAAATGCATATTGAGCAAGGTAAAACGGTACAGGTTTTATCTGACTCTAAATACTCAATTGACTGTGTAACCAAATGGGCAAAAGGCTGGCAAGCAAAAGGTTGGACACGCGGTAAAGGTGAAGAAATTAAAAATCTTGAGGTGATCAAGCAATGTTTTTCACTTTATCAAACGCTAAAAGCAAACTTGATTATTAGTCATGTTAAAGGTCACGCTAATATTGAAGGTAATGAGTTATCAGACCGTATGGCTGTATTAGCTCGAATGGAGTGTGAAACCACTTTTGTTCGATACAAAGAAACTATCGATATTAAAACAATATTGGCCATGCCATCAGGATAATTAAGTTTTAGATATTATAAAAAGGCAGCTTTCCAGCTGCCTTTTTTATTTCAGTATACAAATTACTTTATGATAGTCAGTCTATTTTAAAGCTTAGCCAACGCTTTTAAGATATCTTCAGGTGCCATACGAGATTTATAATCAACTTCAGCCTGCATAGTGCGAATAACACCATTGGTATCAATAATAAAAGCACCTGGTGTTGGTAAACCATTGCTACCTTTACCATTAAACTCTTCAAGATCTAAACCGTGCTCTTGGTAAACCCTCATTAAATCGCTTGGTAATTCAAAGTAAAGTTTGTAGTCCTTCATTACTTTTGAGGTGCTATCACTTAAAACTTCAAATGGGAAACCGTCTTTTTTAACTTGTTCAGCTGACTTATCAGGTGACTGCGGTGATATAGCAATAACTTGCGCACCATATTTTTCAAAATCAGGTAAGCTTTTCTTCAGAGCATGTAAATGGATATTGCAATATGGACACCAAGCGCCGCGGTAAAAAACCAACACTACAGGGCCTTTTGCAAGTTCTTTGCTTAATTCTATCGTTTTCCCGAAAGCATTTTTCAATGCAAAATTCGGTGCTTTATTACCCGCTTTTAACCCAGGGTTTGGTAAGTCGTTAGCCAATTTATCACTCGCAGCTTTCATTATCGCTTTATCTTCGGCTGTCCAAGTGGTTCTTTTTTTCTGCATTTTTTCCATGCTTTTCTTGGTTTTTTCAGCGTAGCTTTCAATAGTTTCCGCAGCAAAAGAGTTCACGCTGGCAAAGCTTAATGAAAGCAATATCGGTAACGATACAATTGACGTTATATTTTTAAATGAAAAGCGCATTATGTTTCCCTATTGGAATAAATTAATTATTTTTATTGTCTTACTAATGTCATTAGGTGGAAATATAATCGGATAATAAATCTATTACATCTAATCATATAAAAGCACTTGCCTAGTACCAAATATCTCAGTATTCTACGCGACCTTTTTTACATCGGACCTAAACATGATCGGATTTGACTATGGCACTTCTAACTGTGCTGTCGGCGTTATGCAAAACAACACTCCTGAGCTTTTATCACTGGGCGATCATGGCCGTTATATATCTTCCACCTTGTATGCGCCTAGTCGAGATATCATCTCAAACTGGTTGCACAACCACTTGACCTTGGAAGAGCAAAAAAACTTTCAACAACAACGTCAATGGCAACTACAAAAAGGACAAAATGCATTACGAGAGTTAACATTAGACGGTTACCCAACAGAATTATCATTTGGGCAACAAGCGTTAAATGATTACTTGGAAGAACCGGATGAAGGCTATTACATAAAGTCGCCTAAGTCATTTTTAGGTGCCAGCGGGTTAATGCCTCAACAAATTGAATTATTTGAAGACATTGTTGCCGCTATGATGAGCAATATAAAAAATCTTACCGAAGAAAAACTTGGTAGAAGCGTTACTCAAACCGTTATTGGTCGTCCAATTAACTTTCAAGGTCTTCGAGGTGAAGAAAGTAACAGTCAAGCAATTCAAGTATTAACTAACGCGGCTAAGCGTGTCGGATTTAAAGATATTGAATTTCAATTTGAGCCAGTTGCTGCAGGTTTTGAATTTGAAGCATCACTTGAAAAAGAAACGAAAGTGTTAGTGGTCGATATTGGCGGTGGTACTACCGATTGCTCTATGTTGCTAATGGGGCCTGAACAGGCCATTCACTCTAACCGAGAGCAAGACTTATTAAGTCACAGTGGCGAACGTGTTGGCGGTAATGATTTTGATATCGCACTAGCTCTAAAAGGCATTATGCCAAGCTTTGGTTTAGACTCTTACTTAAAAACTGACAAACCTATGCCTTCAAATAGTTTTTGGCAAGCGGTCGCGATTAACAACATTAGCGAACAAACAGAGTTTTATAGCGCTGCCAACGGCAGGTACCTAGAACAACTTATTCGTGATGCTAAACAGCCTGAATTACTTAGACGTTTATTAACAGTTCAACAGCATAAATTGAGTTATAAAGTAGTTAACGCCGCTGAACAAACTAAAATAGCGTTAACGAATGATATTAAACACGATATTTCATTAGATGATATTGCAGAAAATTTATCTATTACATTGAACAGAGATAGCTTTTCTACCGCTTGTCAGCGTGAGCTAACAAGTATTGCAAAATTAATGAGAGATGCAATTCAGCAAGCAAATACGCAGCCTGATGTTGTTTTCGTTACCGGTGGTACCGCAAAGTCGCCAGTTATTAATGAATTTTTACAACAGCAATTTAAGCAAACACCAATAGTGATTGGTGATCACTTTGGTAGTGTGACTGCAGGATTAACCCGCTGGGCTAATAAGATATATAGATAACCCCGCCTCTGAATAAACAACACTTGCTCAATGATGATTAACCATCTGATATCACTATATTTAATTGTCATATTGGGCAATATGGTTTAAATTATGTAAAAATATATTATAAATTATTTTAAATGAATAAGAGCCAAGGTTTTACATTAATTGAATTAGTGGTTGTTATTGTTATTCTTGGCATACTAGCGGTGACCGTATTACCTAAGTTTATCAATTTAACTGATGATGCACTGCAAGCTAAAGTATCAGCAAATGCTGGTGCACTTCGCTCTGGTGTAAAGTTAGCTAACATGAAGTGGCGGGTACTGGGTTCGCCGAGTGACTTTAGTAAACGTGATAATATCCAACTATACGGCTCTGATACGTCAGGACAAATTGACATTAATCCTCAAGGTTACCCTGCACAAAGTTTCTCAGGCAGTGACAGGATAATATCAACCGATAGTGATGCTGATTGCCTTTCGCTATGGCAAGCGCTTATCGAGAATGGCAATAGTAATGCTGCAGTTGATGATTCTACAGAGTTTATTGTTAATTATGAAAATAGTATTTGTTCATATAAATTAACTAAAAATTTAAGCTTTGGGTTTACTTATGAGCCAAGAACCGGCCGAGTAGCTTTACTATAACCTCGCCTTCTTGAAGTCCATATGTTAAAAAATCAAAAACTAAAAAAACACTTAAAAATAATAACATTAGCACTATTCGTAGTCATTGGCTTTTATGGAAAGTCTCTATTGTCAAACGAAAGCGAAAATTTTACAAAACAAAATTTACCGCTCCCTGACTCTGACCTCTCAACAAATTCAATATCAAGCAATAATGATCAGCCCAATGATTTCGTACCTCCTGTTACAATGGAAAATGATAGTTATTCCGAAATTAAAACTAATGCCAACTTTGGGGCTCCTATATTTCAAATTCGCCCCAACTGGCATATTGATGGCAAATTAATCGAGCAAATTAAAGATTTAAAAACCCGCTTTGAAAATGGTGATAATGAGGCTGGCTATATACTCGCAATGAATCTGAGATATTGCTGGCACGCCCCTTTTGATCAAAAAAGCTTTGATGCACGTATGCAGAGTGCCGAGGACAACCATGAAGTAGATTTTTTTATCCGTCGATTAGAAGACAGTTATGAGAAGTGCCAGGGTGTTGATACGACACAGAAGCAGAGATTTTATCAGATTATGCAAGTAACGGCCGAACAAGGGTATGTTCCAACTCAAGAGAGCTACAGCCAATTTAATGCCGAATTTTATATGACCTCACAAGACAAAAAGTCTTTGCCAAGAGATGAGTATATTACTGAGCAAAAAAAATTCATTGCTGAGAAACTTAACTTTTTAAGTCGAGCAGCAGAACATGGTAGTCTAAAAGCTATGGCCAAATTAGCCAACATGTATAATTCACAAAACTATGGGGAAAAAGGCTGGGTTAAGACTTATGCCTATAATCAAGTTATTTTAAACTTCACTGACGATAATGCGCTTTATCGCCGTTACCAATGGCTAATTGAGAAACTCACAAAAACCATGACCACCGACGAAATTTTTCAGGCACAAGAGTTGGCTTTGCAATTAACAACAAAAATTAATGCTCATGGCACGTTATACCATATTCATTGATTCAGGAGTTACCCCATTGGTAAACATTAGTAATAACAGAAAAAATACAAAAACAGCCTTAATTATTGGCGCCAGTGGTTTAGTTGGTGAACAGTTACTTTTATTACTATTAGCTTCTCAACACTACAGCCGTGTTATTGCTATTGTTCGACAGCCATTAGCACTAGAGCACAACAAATTAGAGCAATTCACTATTAATTTTAAAAACCTAGATGAGCAATTAAACACCCATTTCGCAATCGCTAATGAAACAAATTCTGAGCAACTAAAAGTTGACCATATTTACTGCACCTTAGGCACTACCATTAAAAAAGCAGGTTCTAAAGAAGCGTTTTACCAAGTTGATCACAATTATCCATTGACCATTGCTGAGCATTTCCATCACCGAGGTGCTAGCTTGTTCGCCATTGTTTCTGCTATTGGCGCAAATAAGCACTCTGCTGTCTTCTACAATCAAGTTAAGGGAAAAGTTGAAGCCAATTTAGCCGATATCGGTTACCAGCACTTGGGAATTTTTCAGCCATCGATGTTAGTTGGAAACCGTAAAGAGTTTAGATTAGGTGAGTACCTAGGTACTATTTTCATGAAATTATTTGCGCTTATTATCCCGAAAAAGTACCAAGTAATTGAAGCAATAAAAGTCGCAAACGCGATGATGGCGTTTGCAGATAAGCCAAGTAAAGAAATAAGTATTATTCAGTCAGATCAGATGCAAAATCACTAAGCGTTTTCCCCGCCATACGATAGCCAACCCACTCGTCTTGCGACACGGCACCTAAAGAATGGTAAAACTCCCTTGACGGTGTATTCCAATCTAAACAACTCCATTCAAAGCGCGCACAGTCTTTTTCTTTAGCAATAGCAGCCATAGCCTTTAAAAGCATAACTCCTGCGCCTTTACCTCTATATTCAGGCATAACGTATAAGTCTTCTAAATAAAGTCCTGACTTAGCCAGCCAAGTTGAATAATTAAAAAAGTAAATTGCTGAGCCAATTGCTACACCATCTAATTCACAAATAAGCGCGAAAACATGGCTATCATCAGCAAAAATTGTTTTACCGAGAGTTTCTTCAGTTGCCAATACTTCGTGCTCGGCTTTCTCATAAATGGCGAGATCAATGATAAATTGGTATAAAATACTAATATCTGCCGGTGTTGCCTTTCTGATGACTACATTACTCACATTATTCTCCTAATTGAACGGGGTTATACTATTTGATGCTAGTGGTATGTTACTGTAAACAGTAAATCATTGCTTACTTAAAGCGTATTGAGCACGCTGAATTATCGCTTTAGATAATTCTTTAAAAACACCTTTAAGCAATACCCAGTGATGCCAATAAAGCGTTCGAGTAATTGAGTTTTCCGGCATTAAATCAATTAATTTACCTGCTGTGAGCTCGGCTTGTATTTGTAACTTAGGGATCAAGCAATAAGCTAAACCTTGTAGAGCAAAGCCTACAAAAGCTTCCGACGAGCGTACAGTATGACAAGGGTAGGAGCCGCCTTTTAAACCAAAGGTTTGCTCAATATATTTGATATGCATATCATCTTTTTGATCATAGGCAACTGCTGGAGCACTTTCTAAAGCATTTTCACTAATACCATTAGGAAAGTATCTTTCAACAAAACTTGGCGCTGCAACAAGTATATAGTGCATGTCGCCAAGCTTATCTAATGTGCAGCCAGGCAAAGCCTGATCATGGGTGCTAATAGCACCAAACACTTCACCATCTTTTAAGTAGTTAATGGTTCTATTTTCATCAGCCAATCGAAAATTCACGGCAACATTATATTGATGGCAAACATCACCAATGGCTGTAATCAACCATGTTGCTAAGCTATCGGCATTACTGGCAATGTTCGCTGTAATGGTTTCAATTTTACTATTAGCGGAAATATCAGGAATGATGTCTTGCTCGAGCAGTTTCACTTGTTGGTAGTGTGCCAACAACTTCTTACCGATATGGGTTGCGACTAATGGTTGTGCTCGTACTAATACAGGTTGGCCAAGTGTTTGTTCTAAGGTTTTAATGCGCTGAGAAACAGCCGATTGCGTTATAGATAAAACCGAGGCAGCTTTAGCAAAATTTTGCTCATCAACGACAACACTAAAGGCATGCAGTAATTTGTAATCTAACATTGGGCTTTACTCAATCTGTTTGCTCAATCTAAAAACAAGCATCAACATTAGCAAAACTAATCAAAGATAAAAATCATTAATTATATTTATCTTTGATAATTAGTTAAATTGCCCCTAATAACTCAGCACAATATTATTTATACCCGTAGTCATTGGAAGTAGAAATTTTTAGCATGATTAAAAATTTTAGCTACAAGGCGCCTGATTGAGAAATAGCTGGCTATTACGATTGAATGCAACGAAGTAGATGAGATTTTTAAACGGATGAAAAGACGCAATTTGAATGAATACGGGTATCTAGGAGAACAAATGTTTTCGCCACTATTTCAAGGCATATTCCTTGGCGCCAGTATGATTTTGCCTATTGGCGCACAAAACTCACATATATTGAATCATGGTATTAAAAAGAACCACCACTTTTTAGCCGCAACCATTTGCATGTTTTGTGATGTTGCCCTTATTGCGCTGGGCGTATTTGGTGGAGCAAAGCTTATCGCTTCATCACCAACGTTAGTTATTGTTATTTCCTGGGGCGGCATCATTTTTTTATTAACTTATGCAGCGTTGTCATTTCGCCAAGCTTGGCTAAACGGTTACGAACAACAACTTTCTGGCACTAAAAGTAAAAAGCGCCCTTGGCTGGTTGTCGCTTCAACCTTAGCTGTAACTTTACTCAATCCGCATGTCTATCTTGATACTGTAGTGATCCTAGGTAGTGTTGGTGGTCAGTTTCAAGGTAATGAAAAACTAGCTTTTGCTTTAGGCACTATGTTGGCTTCTATACTTTGGTTCTATAGTTTGGCGGGAGCAGCAGCAAAACTTTCACCTTGGCTTAGTCAGGAAAAAGTTAAGCGTAGCATCGATATTATCGTGGGCTTAATCATGTGCGCAATTGCTTTATCGCTATTCAATAGCTTATAAGCTATTACTTAACTTCAACTCAAAGCTTGGCATTAACTTTTCAAATTAATGCCATAAAGCGGAGGTTAATATATTAAAAAACTATTAAAATGAACTAAGGTTAAGCTAAATTAACTTATCTAAGCTTTATCAGTTAAGAGCAGCTTTAAGCATAAGTACACCAGGTATTTTAAGAGAAATTGTTGGAGTAATTATCTTGACTTAACTCGGTAAAGTTATCGCCTAGGTAGCTATTCTTACCTCGTTTCTTTGTTGCTAGTAAAAATTCATCGGCTGCTTTTATTAAGCCATCAAAATTAAAATCTTCTGTTTTATCATGCAGAGCAAAACCAGCAGAAATCGTTACCGTAAGCGTCGTCTCATCATATTCTATTAATAAATCACTAATACTTCGCGTAATTCGCTTAGCAAGCTCTTGGATTTGTACCTGACTAACTGACTCACAAATCAAAACAAATTCATCCCCTCCCCAACGTAACAACAAATCATTTTTTCTAATTTGAGTTTTTATCGTATTGACGATAGCTTTTAGTGCTTTGTCGCCGCCTGCATGACCAAAAGTATCATTTATAAATTTAAAATCATCACAATCAATTATTACCGCTCCTAGCGACAACTCTTGATTAGTCTCACGCTCAAAACGTGACTTCACAGCGGGTAAATAGTTTTTCAAATAACTTCGACAAAACACACCGGTTAGTTCATCTTTCATCGATGAGACGATTTGTGTCTTTAGCATTCTGTGATGAACAAAAAACACAATAATAAAAAAGCAAAAAAACAATGCCAAAGCAATAATAATAAAGATAAAGACTTGTTGCTTATTTTTGTTCTTTTGACTGGTTACTTTGCTGCTAAGTAATGAATTCTCTAATTGAGCGAGCTTTTGTTGGCGTTTAATATTTTCAATGCGTTTATCCATTGTTGAAATTAAACTGACCGTGCCTTTGTCACTTGCAGCATTTTGATAATCAGCATAAGCACGCAAGAACTTTAATGAATTTTTATCATCACCTAGCTGCTGATAAATATTGCTTAGTAGATAATGTAAGGTTGCTTGTGTATTAGCATGCTGCAGTTGGCTATTATATTCTAAACTTGTTATGGCATAATCAAGCGCAATCCATAGTTGATTCGTTTTTAAATAAAGTTCCGATAGACTCAGACTAACAATTTGCAACAAACGCACATCATGGCTTGATTTAGCCCTACTTTCCGACAATTTGAACCATTTTTCAGCGACATCAAAATTACCTAATTGTTCATTAACCACACCTTTTAATCGAGGTAAATAACCATCATCGCTGTTAAACTTGGATGGGATTCTTTCAGCAACAAGGGTTAAAGCCAAAGTTTCGTTTGGATCAACATCATCGAGATTGATTCGGGCACTAATTAAGTATAATGTTGCTAAAAACTCACTGTCATAATTTTTCGTTTTACGTGCTAGCTTTAAAGCTAACTCTAAAGGCTCAATAGCTAACTCATACAAGTCGAGCTCGATATAGCTCAGTGCTAACCGATTTAATGCAACAATTTGACCTCGCTGATTAGCAGTTTCGTATGCATGTTCAGCCATTTTTTGCACATATAATATTGCCTCACTATAATCGCCACGTATAAAAAATATCCAACTAATGCTTTCAAGAGCGTCAATAAGCAAGTCATTGTTTTTAATAGTCGAGATGGTCGAGACAGCTTTATCCAAATAGTGCTTTCCTTCAAGCCAATTACCGTCATTTGTTTTTAACCTAGCAATATAGGCATAAATGGGGGCTTGCAAAAATTGATATTCTTCGTTACTCGCTTCAATCATCAGTTGGTTGACAAGATCACGATTCTTCTCAGTGTTTAAATGTTGTAAGTTTTTTAATGCTTGGTAGTTTTCTAGTGGTGTACTCGCATATGAATATGCAGGAAAAGTAAGCATTAATAGCAAAAGTATTCGTGCTGAAGATCTAGAGGGAATCATTCTAATAAAAAACATCATTGTTCTACATTCCATTGTTGTAAAAATGTTTTATTTCCAAACATGAACTCTACATGATTATCAAACAGAAGTATTCATTTTGGAATAAATTAAAGCTAGGTTTTCTGTGAAATAATGTAAAAATTAAAGTTGAATTTTACTTGTGTATTTTGTTTCGATTAATGTATTAATACTCTGATTTTTAAACATCTTTCAAGTGCTTATTTTTTACTGTTGCTATTGCGTTTCATTCTAATTTTTTCAAGTAAAAATTCATGACACCTACTATACCTCTATACTCGATATCACTATTGATAAATTAAAGGCTATTCGATATCTTCACTACATTGCCAGCATATCTCAAACGAGGCATCATTTTCCTCTAAACAATGATTACAAATCCAATCATTCATACTACGTGATTTATTAGCCTCATCAAGAGCTTCTTTTGCCCGTTCAAAATCACTATCATCAACAACCCAAACTTCTGGCCAACAATCAAAAGCAGCAACTTCACCAACCACACCTTGTACAAATTCGTTTTTTAGAAAAGTAACAATACCAACAGACTCAATAATGTTTTTGGCGTTATTGGCTAAAAAGTGATTTTCATTTGTATAAACCATTTTCATATTACTTACCTCTGGACGTTGTTCTTTATATTCAACACCTGAATTATCTTAAACGTCTACTGAAAAAATTTTATTAATTATTAAGTTAGACCGAATTAAATCAGATTAAATTCATCTAAAAACTATCAGATAAATAGCGTATAATACAATTTATGAGTTCTAAACTGATAAACTTAATATTAGTCATTACTTTTTATTCAGTCTTTTAATCAATTTAGGATTTATAAAAACAATATAATAAGGGGTACAAACTATAAGTGAATAATACTAAACTCATTCAAGACGAAAACCTTTCCCTAAAGGTTAGTTACCAGCTATTACCTAGTGACTACCAGAGACTCGATTTATATTTCTCTCTACCTGTTGAAATGGGTATTAGCCCTAAAACACTTTCTGAAGAGCAATACTTTCACAGTAGTATAAAAAGCCATAGTGCTTACTATTCTGATCAACTGCACTTACCCTTAGTACGTAGTCGCTTTATCAGTCAAACTAAAGGTGAGATAACCGATTATCGTCTAAATTTAAACTTGTTTTCTTATCAAATCCGTATCGCACTAGACACCGACATTAAGCAAACCATCAAACTTAAAGAAAGTGAAGAGTTTTACCCTCAAGCTATCGTCGTTGCAGAGCAAATTACTGGTTTATTGAAAAAATTAAGACGTTATACGCCACCAGACAAAAAGCTAAGCCCATTCTTTGAAAATGCTGATAACTACTTAAGTTGGCATGTTGAACAGTCGTTTTTGAAAATATTGTCACGAGGCCCTAAAAGTAGTGACTTTACTGCTGAGCGAAACTTTTTATTAGCCCTATGTAAAAGAGAAAGCGAATATAGAAAAACTAGCCAGTATAACTCTCAAACGACTTTAGCTGATCCTAACCGTATCACCAATAAAATGCGCTTGTTGCAGCGCTTAGTAGAGTATGGCGTGGTATTTCAAAAGGAAGTTAAAAATCTCAATACTAATTTAAAACGCTTGGTGCGCGGCACAGTGACTACCGTGATAATGACTTTTGTTATGGTACTAGTATTGAACGCTCGTGCAAACTTCACAGAAGTCACCATAGCACTTGTTGGCATGTTAGGGGTGATTTACGGCTTAAGGGAAATATTTAAAGATGATATCACTCGGATAATTTGGCGCAGTATTCAGCGGGGCTTACCAAAGTGGCGAAATATTTTCACCAATAGCGTTAATAAAAGTCGCATTGCTAGTCAAACCATTTGGCTTGAATATATTCGTAATAAAGATTTACCCACAGAAGTAGACAAACTATTCCAAACCCGTCGCCAACAAAATAAACAAGCAGCTCAGTTACTACACTTTCGCAGTGATACTAGGGTTCACGCGAAAAGTTTTTTACCTGGTTACGATGAAATACAACAACGAATTTTCTTCAATTTAACACCTTTTATTCGCTTTTTGAAAAAGGGAGAAGGCCGCTTGTACACACTCGACGGTACTAAAATAACTAAACAGGCTGTTGAACGGCGTTATCAAATAAATACCGTATTAGTGCAAACAGATAAACAACATCATCAACAGATACAACGTTTTAAAATAACCTTAAATCGTTCCACTATTATTAATATTGAAGCGATGGCAATGGATAATGATGATTAGATACTTATTTACATCGTCTGCTGTTCTAATAGCCAATTAGCCAATATAGGAAAATGATCATTAACGGTATGAGGATGGGTTAATATATTAATATGATCATAATCAACATAACTCCCAGCCTGTTTTGATAGTACAGAAAACTTTGCCCTATGGTTACCACACTCTTCAATAAAAAGTTGCACATCTTGCTGGTGACCTAAAGCATAGTCTTTGATGCCAGTGAAATGCCAGGTCGGTGGCCAAGTTAGCGTTTGTGCTGCATCAAAATAGTTAAAACCATCGGATTGATCTTGCCATTGCCCTGGTATTACCCAGGTAATACTTTCCTTTAGAGATTGCTTCGTTTCATTATCAGAGCCAAAACGAAATTTTTTCGCATCTAAATAACCACCGATTTTAGCCAACTTGGGAGCAATATAACGCCAAAATATGCCTAATTTGATATGAGCTTCGAGTGTTCTTGCAGTGACGACCCGTTTTGTGCCAAAGCAGGTTTTACTATGTATTTTATCGAGCCACTTCGGGTAGCGAGCTAAAAAGCTTGATAATAATACTCCGCCCCAAGAGTGCGCAATAAGATGAATTTTTTGAACGTTTAGCGTTTGTATCTTCTCTAAAAATAAAGGGATATCACGAGTAATTGCTTCATATTGTCCAAATGATGACTTTGCATTAATACTCGGTGTGCTTTTTCCGCGGCCACGTAAGTCAGCAACATACACATCAAAGCCTTGCTCAGCAAGAAAGCATGCTAAACCTTTACCTTTCTCTGTATAAAAAATACGACCATTTTCTATCAGGCCATGAAGCATAAAAATTGGCACTCCACTTTGCTTTTTCCAAATGTGGCGTAAATGAAGCTGATGATTGTCATCACTGATAAAAATTGATTCTTGCTGCATACACTATTATTCCCATACGATAATCTAATCTGTTTGATTAATGCCTATAAAGCCGCATAAATGGTCAGACCAGAAATAGAGTACTAACATCGAGAATAGATAACAAGTAATGAATTATGTACTTTAAAGTATATAAAACAATGTATTCACAGGATTCACAGAAATAATAAATTTAGCTTAATGTTGATGAATTTTTTTCGTTTGACTTGGCTTAGAAAAAAATAACTTTTTGCTGCTGATCAGGCGTTTTGGTACCTCGACTGGCACGTGTACACCGATATACTGCTTTGCATTGATAATGTCATCAAGAATGTCGCGTCCTTCCGCCGAAAAGAAGAACCAATAAGGTGGAAAAGCAGTATCTGTGACTTGCTGTCGCCAATGGGTCTTATAAGGTAAGTAGTGGTCATCATTTGGATCAGCATCGCCCATATGCATAACTGTTACACCATCATTAAGTGTTACTCGAAAAACTAGATTTTCAACTCCCGCTCGGCTCGGCCAACCAGCATGAGGAATACGCACTGCAGATATATGAGTGTTGCTAATTGTTTTCGACCAAGCCATATCACCATAACCCAGCGGAACAGTATGTAAACGTGGCATCAAACTTTTCTCATTCTCGCTAAACTCGCTTAATGCCATCAGCTGAACAATCGCTTGTTTTGGCGCTACAAGCTGCACTTGAGAGTGATGTTTTAAATAGTTTAGTAAATCGATAGCTGAGAAATGGTCATCATGAGCATGGCTAATAAAAACAAAGTTAATATTGTTATAAGGCGGAGTTCCTTGGAAAATTGCGTGGCTAATGTCTTTCGGCACTAATTGATAAATACCAAAGTCTTTATGAAAGAAGGGGTCAAATAGCAATTTAGTACTCTCATCTTGTACTAAAATAGCGGCATTACCCAAATAGGTAGCACTACTCGTATGGTTATCATGCGAAACCGCAACACGACTAACGAATAAAAATAGTAACGTTACCGCCAAACTAACTATACGTAATCGCTTCATTAAACCTATCCCTTTTAAATTTTTATCATTGATATGCAAACAAGCTTATAAAAGTGCTTTTTATTGTCATAGCGGATTTGGCTATCGGTAAAGTAATACGGTAAAGCTTTACCTTTTGAAAAAGCCTACATACAATAGCAGCGAAATTACCTAAATAACCATCGATAATTACTAAGTTGCGTTATTTACGGTAAGCGACAAGCTGTTTCATGGACGAAAACGATCCTACCCACGGACAGGGCCAGCATTTTGGATCACACCTCTATAGCTTGGAGTTTATCATGATCGATATTTTATTCGATATCATTGGAATGTCAGGTACTTTTTTAGTGGTTGGCGCATTTTTTTTGCTACAACTGGAAAAGTTAACACCGAAAAGTTTGGCCTATAACCTTATCAATCTAACTGGCGCGATTTTGCTGCTTATTAGTTTGTGTTACAACTTTAATTTGGCAAGTTTTGTCATTGAATTATTTTGGATTGCTGCCTCTATTATTGGTTTAGTGAAGTATTATTCTAAACCGAAACAAGCAGTAACTTCGTAACAGTTATTAGTCACTCCCCCAATGTTCAAACCCTTTGCTAAAGAAAATCAATGGCATAGGGTTTGCTGAATATTACAACACATAGCGTTCACAAAAGCACCAGTTCTTCTTTTCTTAATTAAATTACACTTTATCACTTGCGTTAGGTAATTTTACACGTATTATGCCGCCCTATTTTTATGTTTTTACCGTCGGAAAATATCAGTTTCATGAGAAAATTACTTACCTCTCCAAATGCGATGTCGCTTAGTTCTACCGAACAAACTATTTACCAAAATGCTTTATCATTTGTTGCTGATCTCAGCCTTAATTTAATGGCGGTAAAAGTTGAAAACCACCCAGAGAATTTTCTAAACTGGTGTGCAGAACTTCATCGAATTTGTGTGCATGACGTAAATCGTGAACTTTTAGAGTCAAATCAAGAAAAACCACTTAAAAAACTGCAAGAAACTTTATCTACAGGCGTTAGTGCTTGCCAATTAAAAATGGCACGTGTTATTCCTTGGCCGATGTTTGCAGGATTTTTGCAAGACTCCGCAACACTGCAAGCATTATCTGAGCGTTTAAAATTACTCGATTATGTTGCCGGAATGCACGATAAAAGCTTAGTAGAAATGATTGAAGAAGACCGCTTAGCATTCGCAGGTAAGCATACGGCTCAACATGACGTTAGTGTTTATATGTTTGATGTTGAATGGTTTGCCGGCACGCGCGGTGCAAAAACTTTTCATCAACTTTTAAAGTCACATCCTGCAACCTTTGATAGCGCACTAGCAACAATCCCGTTAGAAGGTGAAGTAACTTTAAGTCATTACGAAAATTTTGTTAGTGCTTATAAAGCCATTTTTGCTGAACACGCAAGCGATGAAAAAGCGCCACTAACCGCTGCAACACGTTTACTAGCGATGCGTAGACCAGACCAGTTTGTTGCGCTGACCAATGCTAAATTAGATATCCTTTCACAAGGCTTAGGCTTGGTGAAATTGAACAACCAAAGCTTTGGCGATTACTGGCATGAGTTAATCGCAACAATCAGAAGTACACAATGGTGGAATTGTGAAATGCCAAGTGATGAAGTTGAATTGCACCTTTGGAAAAACCGTGCAGTATTAATTGACTTATTTTTGTTTGCTGATGATTCATTAGCAGCAAGCTCAAATTACATTAGAATGCGCGACAAACCAAAGAAGATAAAAATTGGCGTAGCCAAAGCAGTTAAACGCAGTAAAGCATCAGCAGAAGCTATTGTTGACAAAGCATTTGAAGCCGATGATATTCCAGAATTTATCATTAACATGCGCAGCACCATAGTCAATAGCGTAAAAGACGGTAAAACAGTCGATCAAGCTATCACCTTAATGCGCAATATTTTTGGCTAAGTAATAACGCTTACTTTTAGGTTCTATTGAATCGGGAATTGCTATAAGCTCAACTTTGTTGGGCTTTTTTATTGCTATTTTTTATTTACTTTTTTTCAATCTGTTCACGTTTCATTAGTAAGAAAGTTAAATACATTTTTGTTGGTAGAGAGAATATCAAGCCAAAAGCAATACAGGCAGCAGAAATAACAATACCGGTCACGCCCATTGAGGCCGGTAAATCAGCATATGATAGTAAATAGTGGCCTAAAAATAATAACGAAACACCAATAACAATACATACTTTCAATAAACGTATTTGTACTATCTCCGACATAAGTCCTTCCATTTACCTGATAAAAAACTATCGCATAGTGTGCTAGTGCTGATAACAACAATGCAAGAAATACCTCTGTTTTTCAATTTATTAAACTACACCTTTAGTCTAAAGCTGCTTCAGAGTTGACTCGGATCAAAAAATAACTTATTGATTAATACATAATCAAATAAATACAGTACAAACAGAGAAATTTATGGCGTTAAAGAGAAAGGAAAAGTCAGCTATCGATTGGTCAAAATATCTCAAATCGGGTAATCGAATATTTATTGGCTCTAATGCCGCCGTGCCAAATGCACTTATTGATGACCTTATTGCCAATAGCGCCGGCTTGCACGATATTGAAGCAGTACACATTTTAACGCTGTCCGAAAATGTTTGGGCCGATGTCGAGCACAGAGATTTATTTAAGGTCAATGCCTTTTTTATCGGTGGTGAAAAAATTAGAAAGGCCATACGAGAAGGACGAGCCGATTACACGCCATCATTTTTATCAGAAATTCCCAAATTATTTAATGAAAATATTTTACCACTGGATGTTGCATTAATCATGGTCAGCCCACCTGATGAGTACGGCTATTGCTCGCTTGGTGTCAGCGTTGATATTGTTTCCGCAGCAATTAAAAAAGCAAAATATGTTATCGCGCAAATCAATCCGAACATGCCTAGAACCAATGGTCATAGCTTTGTTCATCTAAACCAAATTGATGCCCATACAACAATGAAACAGTATCTGCCTGAAGTAATTGAGCCTGAAGTTGATCAAGTCACCGAACAGATTGGTCAATATGTTGCTATGTTGGTGGAAAACGGTGCGACGATACAAATTGGTGTTGGTACTATTCCTTCTGCAGTATTACAGTATTTGGCCAACCATAAAGACTTAGGCGTGCACAGCGAAATGATCTCAGACGGTATCATTGATTTAATGTTATCTGGCGTCATTAACAATCGTAAAAAAACCTTTCATAAAGGTAAAACAGTGGTAAGTTTTTGTGTTGGTACAAGACGACTTTATAAATTTGTTGATGGTAACCCGCATGTTGAATTTTACCCGAGTGAGCATGTTAATTCGCCAGTCAATATTGCGCGTAACGAAAAAATGGTCTCAATTAATAGTGCCATCGAAGTAGACCTAACTGGGCAAGTGGTTTCAGACTCAATTGGTTACCATTTTTACAGTGGTATTGGTGGCCAAGTCGACTTTATACGTGGCTCGGCCTTGAGTAAAGGCGGTAAGCCTATTATAGCATTACCATCGACGACTAAAGACGGTAAGATATCACGTATAGTACCTCATATCACCGAAGGTGGTGGTGTTGTAACCTCTCGTGGTCATGTTTCTTATGTCGTAACCGAATATGGTATTGCCTCACTACAAGGTAAAAGCATTCGTGAACGCTCACTAGAGCTTATTCGCATTGCACACCCTAAATTTAGAGCTCAGTTGTTAAAAGACGTGCGTAAGCATTATTGGGTACCTGAATATCAAGAAAATACCCCAACCTCGGTGCCTGAGTTAGGGAAAATTGAAATCAAGCGTTTTACATTTGCTGACTCTGAATACTTCCTTCGCCCATTAGCACCGGCTGATGAACGTAAATTACAAGAGTTCTTTTACTCCCATAACAAAGAAACCTTGATGATGCGCTACAATCATCATGCGACACAAATGACGCGTGAGAAATCATGTAACTTGGTAAGTGTCAACCAACATGTTGATTTAGCCTTGTGCTTAACCGAGCGCGATCACTTAGGTGAGTCTATTCAAGCGGTTGCCCGTTATTACTACTTAGAATCCAGTAATAGTGCAGAAGTCGCTTTTGTTATCAAAGAAAGTAAACGCGGTAAAGGCATGGCAAAAGCTCTGCTTTCAGAGTTAATTGCTATTGCCAAAATTCGTGGTTTAACTCAACTGGTTGCTTGTGTCAGACGAGATAATGCACCTATGCTGAAAGTGTTTGAAAATGCGGGTTTTCTGCGAAAACCATCTGATGATTATGACGAAGTTAGCTTAGCGTATACGTTATAACACAGACTAATAGAGCACAATAAATAAGTACATTTAAAGGATATTAATATGACTGTCGGCGTTATAAGTCACCATCAATGTTTAACTCACCATATGGGTGATCATCACCCTGAAGCCCCTGCGCGTATGGCGGCAATTCAGGATCAACTTATACGTAGCGGTTTAGATTACGTAATTAGGCAATTTAATGCCAAGCCTATCGACAAGCAGTGGCTTTATTTAGCTCATGATAAAGATTACATTGACTCTATTTTTTCTAATGCCCCAGAAGAAGGGCTTTATCATCTTGACGACGACACGGTGATGAACCCTAATACACTTAATGCAGCTTTACTCTCTGCTGGTGCAGCGAAAGACGCGGTAGACCTGGTTATGTCAAAAGAGCTGTCTTCAGCATTTTGTGCCACGCGCCCGCCAGGACATCATGCAGAGCACAATAAAGGCATGGGCTTTTGCTTTTTTAATAATGTTGCCGTTGCAGCAGCTTACGCAAAGCAGCAATACAAAATGAAACGTGTTGCCATTGTCGATTTTGACGTACATCACGGTAATGGCACTGAAGATATCGTTAAAGATAAAAAAGGTTACTTATTTTGTTCAACCTACCAATACCCTTTTTATCCATTTGAAATTAAAGAAAGTACTAAGCCTCCTATCATCAATACACCACTTGATGCGACCGCAAAAAGTGCTGACTTTCGTCAGGCAATTCTTGATACTTGGCTGCCAGCATTAAATAAATTTAAACCACAAATAATTTTTATTTCAGCGGGTTTCGACGCTCATGTTGAAGACGATATGTCGCAAGTGAGTTTAGTTGATGAAGATTATCGTTGGGTGACTGATCAGCTAAAAGATATTGCTGATAAGCACGCTGACGGCAGAATAGTTTCCGTACTTGAAGGAGGCTATTCGTTAAATGCGCTTGGTAGAAGCGCTGTTGCACATATAAATGGTTTGATTGGTTATTAAAGTTATAGAATTAAAAAACCTCATGATAGTGACCATAAGCGAGGTTTTTTAATTTAATGTAGCTTAGTTATGTTAAGCACATTTTATGATTCTTTTTCTTCGAAAGTACGCACTGCTGGTTTTACTAATATTTCAAGGTAAAACGAAGTCAAGCCATCCGCAGCAAGAATATCGACTTGCTTATTAATCGTTGCCACATGGATAACATCAGCAGTTTGCGCAGACGCTCCAATTTTACAATCAAAATCCCAATAATCAGCATCTTCTGGCAATGTTTTATTGCGTTCACGCTTTAGGTATTTTTTAACTTCGTGTTTCACCGCTTCAACCATTCTTTCAATTTTAATTTTAGGGTGTGTTAACTCGAATGTTTTTTTCATGGGATTCCTTGAGGATTTTAAAAGTAACGCTTCAACTATCTTTTACGCAGAATAAAGCTAATACGCTATTTTACGAGAACAAGCCACCAATAGCCATTATTTCGTCCTATCTAAGTAACATTAGCAATAATCAGTTAATTTAAAGGAATATTAAAACACTAGTACTTTTATCGTCGAGCACAAATAGACAGCTTTGCTACTATACATAAAGTTAACGTCATAAATGAACACAATAGCAATTACACATATCTAGATTATAGTTAGTCTATCAAGTACCAACAAAAATGCGTATATGAATAGATATGCTTTTTTCTATCAAATGTTATTCGTTGTATTATTGTTTTTTCCGACTTTCTGTCTTGGAAAAAACGTAACCATTTGCTATGAAAATAAACATAATGCTCCTTTTGTTTTTAGCCCAAATGATGCTGAACATGACCCTAAAGGTCTAGCAATCAACATCATCCGTTCAGCTGCAAAAAAAGCAAATTTACCGATCCAGTTTATTAGTCGCCCTTGGTTACGCTGCCAACAAATGGTAAAAAACAACCAAGCTCAAGCCCTATTCGCCATGATAAAAACACCAGAACGAACACCTTTATTTAAATTTCCAACGAATAAGGATCACGCATTAATGACAGCAGACTATGGCTTATTCATTAAAAAAGACGGCATATTGGATAACAAAGACACGTTAGCTGATATAACATCTGTAGACAATCGCCTAGATGTTAGAAAATATAAAAAATATTTAAAGTTTGGTCTAAGTGGGCCAATAGGCTATGTTGTAAATGATATTTTACTTAAACAAAAAATATTATCTAATTTTGAATATACCGTAAACACCGGACTAGTTGCAGTAGCCGAAAATAGACTTGATGGCTATGTGATTTCCAAAATGGTCGGTCTTAATAAAATTAACGAACATGGCCTATCAAACTCAATATATTGGAGTAATATCATACTAACTTCAAATGAATGGTATATCCCTTTCAACAATGAATATTATCAACAACACGAAAAACAAATTGAAAAATTCTGGTTTGAAATAGGCCATGTTAAGACAAAAGAAATTGAACGCTATTTTTCAGAGTTCGATTAGCTATCTATTCAAACTAAATTAACTCGATAATTGTCACCTTGGAATGTTCAATTTACTTAAGAGTGGGTAGTCTGTTGCAAGTTCTTTGTGGAGCTTCTAATTTACCCCCTAAAGGCTTAGTTAAAACCCCTCTATCAATAAACAGATAAAATACATTCGCACGCCTATACTTTCAAGCAGTCACTGTTTAGCCATTTTCGCCCCTATACGACAGTGGTATGCCAGTAGCACTAAACGTAAAAAAGGCCGTTAAACGGCCTTTTTCTACTTGAAACAATAACTAAAAATTTACATTAACTGTTTTCGAATGCGTTTGATTGCTCTACTTCATATTTTTGTTTCTGTTTAGCTAACAGTACACCTTTACGATGCGATAATGCTGCTTCTAGTTTACTCGCTGCACTAGCAATTGCGGCATATAACTCTTTGTCTGCTGCGTTTACTGAAACGGTTGCACCTTCATAGGTTGTGGAAACTTCAAGTTTTTGTTGGTTTGGCTCTACGGTAATGATGACATCTAGTGTCATTAGGCTAGGGAAATGTTTGGCAACTTTTGCAAATTTATTTTCAACTGACTGATTAATACCTTCAGTGATTTCAACGTGATGACCGGAAATGATTATTTTCATATTGCTACCTTTTTTGTTGTCTTCAATTATATACTCAGGGCGTAGGCAACAAAAAACAATAGCAAAAGTGTAAAAATTTTAATTAATTTACTTGTTAACTGAAAACATTGTTTTAAATCAACGAGTGCATAGTTTTTCTTGCCGGTTACTCAATCCTGGCTTGCTTGTTTTTTAGGCTCGATACCGCACTAACGAATAACAACACTAAACCACCAGCAATAATGCCAATTACACCATCAAGTAGGATTGGTAAAATGCTGTCAGACATACCACCAATATATTGATGTGCCCAATGTTCCAGCTGATGAAATTTATCACTCAGCCATGAAAAACTATGAACAATAATGCCACCACCAACAAGGAACATCGCAATAGTTCCGACAATCGTCAATAATTTCATTAAAAACGGAGCAAACATTAACAGTCCACGACCTGCCGCACGTTGTAATGCATTGAAGTTACCTGAAACAGACTTTCTCAGTAAGTAGAGCCCTAAGTCATCAAGCTTAACTATTGCCGCCACTAGGCCGTAAACACCGACTGTAATGGCAATAGCTAAAGCAGATACCACCATCACTTGGGTTTCAAAAGCAGCCTCTTTCACTGACCCCAGCACAATAACCACAATTTCAGCAGAAAGAATAAAGTCGGTACGAATAGCGCCTTTAATTTTCTCTTTCTCTAACGCAACAATATCAATACTTTCATCTGCCACCGCGTTCAGTGTTTTCTGTCGCTCTTCGGCAATAACCTCTTTGCTATGCAGCAATTTATGAAAAACTTTCTCAAATCCTTCAAAGCAAAGAAATAGACCACCTATCACAAGCAATACGGTAATTAGTGGTGGCGCAAAGGCGCTGATTAGTAATGCCGCAGGCACTAAAATGAGTTTATTAAGAAAAGAGCCTTTTGCTACAGCCCATATTACTGGTAATTCCCTGTCAGCTTTTACCCCAGAAACTTGCTCAGCATTAAGTGCTAAATCATCACCTAATACCCCTGCTGTTTTTTTTACAGCAACTTTTGATAATACGGCAACGTCATCTAAAACGACGGCAATATCATCAATCAAAGTCAATAAACTCGCACCTGCCACATTCAACTCCTTTTTATTTTATATCCTGCTTTTATATTCTGCGTATCACTGCATACATGTTGTCACTAAAATGCTACTTTTTTAGCATCGACTTTAGGTCAGCGAATGGATTATAAGTTGCAGTGTCTTGATTGCTATCGCCAGCCTTCACTTCGGTTTGGTAGCTCGCATGGTCGGTGTATTTTGCATGTTCGTTGTCATGACAATAAATGCATAATAATTCCCAGTTACTGCCGTCATTAGGATTATTAGTATGATCATGATCGATATGATGAACCGTTAGTTCTTTAATATTAGAATATTCAAATGCACGAGCACAACGGCCACAAACCCATGGATATAGTTTTAATGCTCGGTCACGATAACCTTTTTCTTGGCTTTTATAATTGGCGCTAGTACCAAATCTATCAGATGACATAAAAGTAACTTTTTCAATAAATAATCCCTGCATTGTATGAGCTAGCCAAGATGACTTCAATATTTATGCCGATAATTATCTTAACGTACGATATAGCCAGTAATAGTTTTCATTATTACAGTTCAATATATTGCGTGAATTTTTCCTTAATAAAATCAACCAGTGTTTTTAAGCGAATCGGTTGAAATTTATCTTTCGCGTAAACTAAATATAAAGGTGTTGAACTAACGTGCCACTCTTCAAACACCTCAAGTAATGCTCCTGTTTTAAGGTGTTGTTGGCAATATAAACTTGGTACTCGAATAACACCGTTACCTGCTAATGCACTGGTCAGCATGGTACGGCCATTTTTACATTGTATTTGCCCGGTAACATTTACATCACACTGCTTGTTAACATCGAGCCTATGATAAAAATGCCATTGCTTTACCGACCCCGTGATACAAGCATGTTCAAGTAAGTCTTGTGGATGAGATAGCTTACCTGCTCGTAATAAGTATTCAGGGCTAGCCACTGTACTTACTGCTATGTCCATTAATTTTCGCGCAACTAAGTTTGAGTCAGGTAAATCCCCCATCCTAAATACCAAATCAAACTCGCCTGAAATTAAATCAACACGCTGGCTACTAAAATCTAAGGTAATTGAAATATTTGGGTGCAGCTTAATAAAGTCATTAACCAAAGCACTGACAACATTTTCACCGATGAAACCGCCAACACAGTTTATTTTTATTTGCCCTTGAATACTGTCACTACTATCAAGCACCTTTTCCACCGCACTGTCTATTTCATCTAACGCTCTAAAGCACTTATCAAAAAACAACTTACCTTGCTCAGTTAAACGTTGGCTGCGAGTGGTGCGAATAATAAGTTTCACCCCAAGTGCTTGTTCTAAACTTAGCAACTGCTTAGAAACATGTGAGCGCGAACAATTTAATTGTTCAGCGGCAAGCGTAAAGTTTTTTGCTTTTGCAATAACGACAAAGGCTCTAACGTCTGCCAAATTAACCTGATTATCAACTCTTTTCATTTCTACACACTTTAGGCTTCATATGGAAACAATGATATTACATTGAAGCCATATATCAACAAACGGCTTTGTTTTATTATTTATCACAATTCACCAACATTGACGAAAGAGAAAATTCAAATGAAAAAATTAATTGTTGTTACGGGCGCAAGTTCAGGTATCGGTAAAGCCATTGCACAGCACTTTAGCGCTTTAGGTCACCCATTATTATTAGTTGCTCGACGTGTTGAAAATTTAGTGGCAATGAACTTACCCAACACCTTATGTGAAAAAGTTGATGTTACTGACAAAGCAAGTTTTGACGCTGCAGTCACAAAAGCCGAAGCACAATACGGCCCGGTGGATTGTTTGGTCAATAACGCAGGTGTGATGTTACTTGGTCAAATTGATGATCAAGCAGCGAGTGAATTTAAAACCATGTTTGATGTGAATGTATTAGGTTTATTAAACGGTATGCAAGCCGTGCTAGCGCCGATGAAAGCAAGAAGTACAGGCACTATTATCAACATTAGCTCTATTGCCGGACGTAAAACATTTGGCGCACATGCCGCTTATTGTGGAACAAAATTCGCGGTACATGCCATTACTGAAAATGTACGTGAAGAAGTTGCTGACAGTAATGTACGTCTCATCACTATTGCACCTGGCGCAGTTGAAACAGAATTATTATCACATACCACTTCTGAAGATATTAAAGCTGGGTACGAGTCATGGAAAGACAGCATGGGCGGTGTGATCAGTGCTGACGATATTGCTGGTACCATCACTTTTGCTTATAGCCAACCGCAACATGTTTGTATTCGTGAGATTGTTATCGCTGCAACACGTCAACAACCTTAAATTTTCAGAGACCTCAAAGTAAATGATTGTTATTTGTGCACCAAACAGCGTTTGTTTGATGCACAAGTAAATCAAACACAATCAATCTACCTTCAAAAAGTTAAAGTTTAACCGATTAGTTATCTTCTGGTCCGCTCTCTTTACTTCAATGACATTAATTGCCATTATATTTACATAATAATAATGAGGAACTGTCATGAAAACAGTCGAAGAACAACTATCAAACTATAAAAGTGTACACTTTAACAAAACTAATATTAAAACCCATTTCATCGGTATACCGCTTATTGTTTGGGCCATTACCGTTTTATTAAGTTTAAATACCTTCACAATCGATGTTTCAGGCAACTTGTTAACTTACACGCCTGCCATGGTGTTATTCGCTATTGCCCTACTCTACTACCTTAAATTACACCTTAAATTGGGACTTGGCATGCTGCTATATATAATTGCCAATATATATCTTGCTAGCTTGATTTCGACAATAGAAAGCGCACTTTGGATAGCCATACTTGTCTTTGTTTTAGGTTGGATCATTCAATTTATTGGTCACATTTATGAAAAAGCAAAACCTGCATTCTTCGACGATATTATGGGCTTAGTCATTGGACCATTATTTCTAATGGCGGAAATTTATTTTGCCTTTGGTTGGGAAAAAAAATTGCACGATGACATTACCCCAATGGCGATAGAGAAGCGCCGCACTATTGAAAGAAATAAAGCTCAGTAAGCATAAAGAAATGAGAAGCGTACTGCCAAATCTAAAAGAATGATTAGTTTAATCCTTTAAGTTTAACAGCTCAATTCACTGGCTATTATGCCTAAGGACTAGACTTATTGATTTTTGTTTATATTTTCAGCAACAAAGCGGTTTTAATACAAGTAAAGTAGAATACATGAGGTATGGTTGTGCCAAACAATGAAACTCTAATACCGCTAGCATTAAAAACTAGCAATGGAGTTTTAAGCATTCACAGCGATATAATCTTCTAACTCTTTTGCTGGTAGCGGCTTTGAGTACAAATACCCTTGAATTTTACTGCACCCCAGAGCCAACAAAACTTCAGCTTCTCCTTGCCTTTCAACTCCCTCTGCCAAAACTTCTAGGCCTAAATTATTGGCCATCGCTATAATAGTTTTCACTAACACCGCACTTTTTTCTTTTTTGTCTAAATCAACGACAAACGTTCGATCCATTTTTAATTTATGCAATGGCATTGAGTTTAAATACTCAAGTGAAGAGTAGCCAGTACCGAAATCATCAATGGCGATTGAAAAACCTTGATGATTCAATTTATTCAATATTTCTATACTCGTTTTGGGGTCTTTTAATAAGGACGTTTCTGTAATTTCAAATTCAATTTGACTTGGTTTGATATTAAAATAATTTATATTGACTAGAATATTATCATAAAAATTATTTGCTAGAAGTTGCTGAGGCGAAATATTAATGCTCACCGAAGGAACGTTAATACCGAGCTTATTCCACTTGGCTACCTGACGAAAAACTTGACGAATAATGTTATCGCCAAGCGAGTTCATTAAGCCATTGGACTCAGCAATAGGGATAAATTCAGCCGGGGATACCATCCGATTTAGCGAATTTGAATACCAACGGACCAAAGATTCAACAGCAAACAACTTATCGGTTAAAACATCAACTTGTGGTTGGTATACCATGCTAAATTCTGCAGCCCTTAACCCCTTTTTCATCGCGTTGTGAATTCGCTGCGCATCACTAAACTCTTGGTTAATTTGTGCAGTAAAAATACTATAATTATTACAGTTTTGTCGACTTATACCACTTAAAGCAGAGAAGGCATTGTCAATCAATGTCTCAATATTTCCACCATGCTCAGGATAATCACTAGCCCCGATTCTAAAGTTACAATATATTTCACTCCCCGCAATCTCATAACGCTCTGCTAACGCCTCTGATAACAGATCTAGTAGGTCATTACTTTCTGAATCATTCTGTTGGTAATAAGCGATATAACGACTCTCAGAAAAGTTACCTAATAAAGCAGAAGTGGTCAATTGTGCTTGTATTCGATCTTTTATTTTATTTTGTAATAAGCTGACGTATGCAGTTGAATATGAAGCCGTAATACGATTAAAATTCTCCATATTTATAATCAGTAAGCGTCCATGAATTCCTGGCAATAGAAACTGCTGTTTAACTTGTTGTTTGAAGTGTTTTTTACTAGGTAACTGAGTAACATTATCTAATTCAAGATAATCAAAAAGTGGCGCTAATATATGACGATTCGATAAGTACAAAGCAATAAGTACAAGAATAAAGATAAATAAAAATTTACTTAACAGTTCAAATGTTTCTCGAAATATTTCTTTAGAAATGAACTTTTTCGGCGTAGCAAAAACAACATTACCAGCATAGCCTTCAATCGTTTGAGTAATATGAAACACATAGTCTGCCGACTCTATTCTTGGCAGAAGAGCTTTATCTGTATGCGCTATAAATTTTTTTCTAGTATCTTCTTGCCAAATAGCATCAATATTTTGCCGTTCCGGTAGCACTACCTCTCCATTTTGATCGACAAGAAACACCGAACCCACTATATTGCTATCAACATTATTCAATACTGACAATATATAGTCGAATGTTACATGCGCAGATGCTAAACCAACAAACTCCCCATTTTGTATTATTGGCGATGTAACTGCTAGCCAAGCTTGTTTATTACTTTCAATACTAATATAGGGTTGACCAAGTATTGCTTTGCAAGCTGTTTTACCAGCTTTATACCAACCACGCTCTCTAACATCATAACCAGGAGGGGCTTGCCAATCATTAATGTTATAGTAGCCTGTACTATCTAAAATATAACCTAAATACTGTAAACCAGCAGGATTAGGGTGCAATGCTAAGTATTCATTATATTTTGTTCTTTTTGCTAAGCTAACATTTGAGCTTTCAAGATGTAATGCAAAGTGCTCAACTTGATCGACAGTTACTTTCACCCACTGTGTTAATTCTGTTAGCACAAAACTAGCTTTTAGTTGAATGTCTTTTTGAATAGCAGTTTCAGAGCTTTTTTTTACATGATGATATGCAACAATTGTCGATGCTAAAAGTCCAAAGAGTAATAAAGCAACAAAACTTACAACTAAAATATTTTTATTACTGCAATGTACTTTCAACTTCACAACCTAAAGTAAGCAAGAAAAATAAGAACGCAAAACAAGGCTACCAAGCGCTCTAAATTTTAAATTGATTAGCTAAATCTTGCATAGTGGTGGCTAAGTAGGCTTGTTCTTTTGCTGTTGTAGAAATTTGTAAAGCTCCGGCGGTAGTTTCTGTAGACTTTTGCTCAATATTAACAATATTGTGAGCTACATCCTGTGTTACCACTGACTGCTCTTCAATTGCCGTAGCCACTTGTTCTGTCATTGAAAATATTTGACCGATGGCATTGGTTATATCTTCTAATGTATGCTCAACATTTTTTGAGTTATCTACTGCAGCATTGGCCTTTTTCTGGCTTTCTTCAATAACATGATGAGCAGCGTTAGCATCAGCTTGTAGAGTGCCAATAAAGGTTTCAATTTCTAATGTCGATTGTTGTGTTCTTTGTGCCAGAGTCCTGACCTCATCAGCCACAACAGCAAAGCCTCGCCCCTGCTCCCCTGCTCTCGCCGCTTCAATAGCTGCATTTAGTGCCAACAAGTTTGTTTGCTCCGCAACAGACTTTATAACATCAACAACTTTTGTAATGTCACCGCTGCTCTTATGCAAATTATTAATCTGTTGGGCAAGGCTATCAATATCTTTAGATAAAACTTCTATTGAATTATAAGAAACCTGCACAACATCAAGACCATTTTTAGCTTGACTATCAGCTTCTCTTGCCGAGTCAGCTGTCAACTGCGTATTGCTCGCAACTTCTTTTACCGTAGAAGACAACTCTTCAACAGCTGCGGCTATTACACCAATACTTTCTTGTTGTTCGGTTAATGTTCCAGAGCTATATTCACAAGTGGTTGAAGTTTCTTCCGATGCCGCAGCAAGTGTCAGACTTGAACTCGAAATCTCACTAATAGTTTTTGAGAACTGAGCTAAGGTTAGGTTGAGAGCGTTAGATATATGCCCCAATTCACTCTCGCCTAACAGTGTAGCCCGAACAGTTAAATCGTTTTCGTCTCTCACCAAGCCTAATATATGAGTTAGTTCATTCACACGTGAGGTTAAATCCCGAACCGAAACCACAGTAATAAATAAAACTAATATCAATAAAAATGCTGTGCCTATGATATCAACCAATAGAATATTAAACGCAGCTTTATATTTATCTTCAGCAAGCGCAAGTAAATCTTCAGCTACTTTATTCTCAACTTTTTTTAGTTGACCAATTCGTTGTGTTGATTGCTCAAACCAATGGACAGCATCAACATCAAAACCTGATGTTTTACTTTCAGCTATACCACGTAAACGTATTACTTCCTTTACAGAAGAGTGAGACATCTGCTCTTGATAATAACTTATATTTTCAGGCGTCGAAAAAGCTAAAAAATTACTCATATAGGTGCTTTGCTGTGTTACTAAAGACACAAATTTAACAAAGACACCCTTGGTATATTCATTTAAAGCAAATGTATTACTCATAACCGCACGTTCAATACCCGCACGCTCTTTACCTTGTAAAAAGTTATAGTATGCAACAGTTTGCTTAGCTATTGTGGCATCAGTACTCAGTTCAGTAATCAATGTTGATACCGACAGTAATTTGGCATTCAAATTAGTATAATAACCTATCGCTTTTGCCGCTTCTATTTCAAAGTTATTCACTTGTTGGCGTATAGAGGTCAATTTATTAAGTTCAGAACTTACCTCTTGATTTAAATTTACAATAGCTGTTTGGTCAAAGTCATTTTCAATTAAAAATGCATCACGATTAGATTTTTTACTATCTGTAGCAAGACGTTGCTGCTTTATCTCTGAGGTAAATTTTTTCCCTTTAGAGCCAATATATCCTGCTGTGGCTCCGCGTTCTTTTTGTAACTCATGCACAAGATCGCTGTATGTTATCGACAATTGCGTGAGTTGAGATAAGCGTTCCATTTCATTATTAACGCTATAATTTTGTTTTACTGCCAAAATGCTTAACCCTAAAAAACCCAATAATGGCAATGCTAATAAAATGAATATTTTATTTTTAAATGAGACATCAGAAAACTTCATAGCTATCCTTTTCACTGAGTAATTTTAGCTTATTTTAAAAGCTAACGGCACAAGAGGCACAAATTATAGGTAGACGACCGGCTGCTTCGCCAGCAAGGCGAAAATATTACCACATCTACTCAAGTTTGATTTATGATGTAAATCAATTATGTCAAAGAAACTAAAATGATAATAACAATCATTTTTATAAAAAGTATCTTTAACTTTCTATAAGTTACTAGTCTAGATGCAATTTTTTTAAATTAACAAATTTATAATTGAAAAAGTATGATGAAATTGTATTTAGTTGTTATCAATGTGTAACTAGAACATTAATTATGCATCGAAATAGCACTTAAGTATTCAAAGGTTACTTAGACCAAATGTCTTTATGAAGTCGACCTTGGAATTTTATGTCATCAGACTTAAACTCCATATTAACGTCGATTGAATTTTCAAGCTTACGCTTAGCATTATAATCTTCCATCAGCGCAACAATGGTTGGGGTAAGTTGCACAATTGCTACCACATTAACTAAGGTCATCAACCCTAATGCGACATCAGCCATGCTCCACACCTGTTTTAAACTGGCGCTTGAGCCCCAAAATACCATAGCTAAATACATCACCGTGTATATTGTACGACCAACTTTATTGTCTAGCTTAAAAAAGTGTAAGTTGCTTTCCGCATAAGCGTAATTGGCAACCACTGAAGTAAAAGCAAATAAGCTAATGGCGGCAGAAACAAAATAAACCCCGCTTTCACCTAAGTGATAAGTAATGGCATTTTGAGTCAGGCGAATACCTTCCATTTCACCACCAATATTAATATCAGCAAGTAAAATAATCACCGCAGTACAGGTACATAACACAATAGTGTCTAAAAACACGCCAAGCATTTGCACATAACCTTGTGTAACTGGGTGGTTCGGTACTGGTCTTGCGCTGGCAGCTGCATGCGGTACACTACCCGCGCCGGCCTCATTAGAATACAAACCACGTTGTATACCATTTTTAATTGCTGCACCTAACATGCCCGCTCCCGCTTCTTGTAAACCGAAAGCCGAGGTAATAATGTCGTAAAGCATGGCCGGCACAGCACTAATATTCATCAAGGTGATTGCAACAGCAACAAGAATAAACGCTATGCCCATAAATGGCACAATTAACTCTGCAAAGCGGGCAATTCGTTTCAAGCCACCTAAAACAATTAGCCCTGCTAATATGGTAATAACAGCACCAGAGTACATACTAGGAATATTAAAAGCATGATTTAAAGAATCAGCAATAGTATTAGCCTGCATGGCACTAAAACTAAAGCCGTAACCGAGGAATAAACATAGAGAAAATAGAATTGCTAACCAACGCTGATTAAGCCCTTTTTGAATGTAGTAAGCCGGTCCGCCACGATATTCCTTATGATCATCGTTTACTTTGTAAAGTTGACCTAAAACACTTTCCGCAAAACCGGTTGCCATGCCGAGCAAGGCAATAACCCACATCCAAAATATAGCGCCACTACCACCAAGAGAAATAGCAACAGCAACGCCCGCTAAATTGCCAGTACCAACACGTGCAGACAGCCCTATAAATAACGCCTGCAGTGAGCTAATACCTGAGCCATTCTCGCCACCTTCATCAGTACCCTTAGTACTATTTCGCATGACAGAAAACATATGTCGAAAATTAAGAAATTGTACGAATTTTAATTTAACGCTAAACCAAAACCCGGCGAATAGCAGCACATAAATCAAAACCTGGCCATCGCCCCAAAGTACATTGTTAAGACTGGCAATGACTTGCTCTACATTCATGCGACTTATCCTTATTTCTTAGGTGGATATTTCTATATATAACCAATAACTCTACACTACTATAAATAGCTACGCTGATTCAATTTGATCACAAAATAATGTTGCTAGTAACAATTTACTGCGACTTGTTGGCTCAATGACAAAGAGTTAATCAAGCAACTATTACTTAAAAAAGTTAAGAAAGTCAGTAGTATTTACGGTTAATAAAACCTAATACTACTGACCTGTTTTCAATACGCCTACGCGTTATTTAGCACTTATACCCAAACCGCTTGAAAATGGCTTGGGTATATTACCGATTGGTTAATTCAGTTATTTTTGCTTTTGAAAACCAACTAAACAATACAGGTAAAACAAACAATGTCAGTAATGTAGCAGTGACTAAACCACCGACAATAACACTGGCTAATGGTCGCTGAATTTCTGCGCCAACACCGTTTGACATTAACATTGGAATCAAACCTAACGCGGAAGTAATTGCCGTCATCAATACCGGACGTAGGCGCGATGTTGCCCCTTCAAATACTGCCTCTGATATTTCTAAACCATCTTGTATGCGTTGATTAATGCTCTCTACCATCACCACACCGTTTAGCACTGCAACACCAAATAGCGTGATAAAACCAACTGAGCTAGGCACCGACAAATACTGACCAGAAATATAGAGTGAAAATATGCCGCCAATAATCGCTAACGGGACATTGACTAATATCAACATCGCTTGACCTGTTGAACCAAAAGCAAAATATAGCAATAAAGCAATTAAGCCCAATGAAACAGGCAAAACAATTGCTAAACGAGCTTGTGCACGTTGTTGGTTTTCAAATTGACCACCAATAGCCACCGAATAACCTGCGGGTAAGTCTACATTTTCAGCAATAACACGGCGAATGTCGGCAACAACACTGCCCATATCACGACCTTGCACATTAGCTTGGATCACTACTCGACGTTGCACATCATCACGGCGCACTTGTGGTGGCCCTGACTCAAGTGAAATATCAGCAATATCACCTAAACGCACCCAAGCACCGGTTGGTGACTGCAAGCGCAGCTCTGCAATAACTTCACGGTTGTTACGACTTTTCTCTTGTAAACGAACATAAATATCATAACGTTCATTGCCGTTAATCACTTGCCCTGCCGTCGTGCCACCAATACCGTTTTTAACCACATTCATAACATCGCCAACCGAAAAACCATAGCGTGAAAGTTGCTGTCTATTGGGCTTTATCACTAATTGCGCTTCACCCACAATTTGCTCCATAGCAACATCACGCGCACCTTCAACGGCTTTAATTGCGGCTTCTATTTCTTGTCCTTTCAACGCTAAGGTAGCTAAATCAGGACCAAATAATTTAATCGCTAATTGTGCTTTAACCCCAGAAAGTAGTTCATCAACACGTGTGGCAATGGGTTGTGAGAAATTCAGTAGTAAACCAGGGAACTGCTCTAGTTCAATTTCCATCAACCGCTGTAATTCATAGCGGTCATTTGCACTCGTCCATTCACTAACTGGCTTTAAACCAATATAAATTTCAATGTTATTAACCGGCTCAGGATCACCGCCAATTTCTGCTCGTCCCATACGGCTTAAGGTATATTCAACCTCAGGAAATGCCATCAACTTTTCTTCTAAAATTGGCGCAACTTGCAAGGCAGTTTCTAAACTTGATGATGGCGCTAGCGTCGCTCGAAGGTTAATGGTGCCTTCTTCAAGCTCTGGCACAAATTCAGTACCAATTTGTGGCACTAATGTAATCGCCGCAAGCAATAAAATAACTGAAGAGGCAATAACCAACTTAGTGCGCTTCATTGCTATCGCTAAACTTTTGCGATACCACCTATCCAATGGACGTAAAATAACACTTTTGCGCTCTGTAACGCCTTTAGTAAATAAGTATGTTGCCATTGCCGGTACCACAATTAAGGCAACAAAAATGGCTGAAATAACCGCTAAAATAATACTAATCGCCATCGGTTGAAATAGCTTAGCTTCAACACCTTCAAAGCTAAATAATGGCATAAACACCACCAGAATAATCGAGGCTGCAAAAAACACCGGACGAGCAACTTCCTTTCCCGCTTGCTTTAAACGTAGTGGAATACCGCCATTATCATTTCTAGCAATCGCATCTGAAATATGGGCTTCGTCAGGACGATTAAGGTGTTTAAACATATTCTCAACCATCACCACAGAGCCATCGACCAACATACCAATAGCTACGGCAATGCCACCTAATGACATTAGGTTAGCTGATAAGCCTAAGTACGCCATAATCATCAAAGTAATCGCGATGGAAATAGGAATAGAAATAAGCACTAAGAATGTCGCGCGCAAGTTCATCAAAAATAACGCTAAAACGATAGATATAAAGATAAAAGCAAGAATTAATGAATCAACAACCGTGCTAACCGCTTTAACAATTAGATCAGATTGGTCATAGAAAGGTTCAAAACGAACGCCTTTTGGTAACGCTTGTTCAATTAAAGGTAGACGAGCGTTAATACCATCAATGGTTGCTTTAGTATTAGCACCCATACGTTTAAGTACAATGCCTGAAACCACTTCACCTAAGCTTTCAATTTCGCCATTTTCTGTGCGGCGTGTCATTGTTACCGCGCCCTGACGAATTTCACTACCCAACTCAACCGTGGCAACATCAGCAACCGTAATAACCGTACCAGCAACTGTTTTCACTGGCACTTGCGAAATATCTGCAATACCAGCTTCACCACCACTGAACCAACCGGTACCACGAATAACCAACTGTTCTTGACCGCGATTCATGTACCAGCCACCAACATTGCTATTGTTATTGTCTAAGGCAGTAACAATATCGGCTTGCGTTAACTCGTAAGACAATAATTTACTGGCTTCAATATTGACTTGGTATTGACGAACATCGCCGCCAAACGACAGCACATCGGTAACACCATCAACAGGCATCACTAAAAGTTTCACTATCCAATCATTAAGGCTACGCAGCGCCATCGCATCATAACCAGCATCTTTATCAGCTATCAGTAAATACTGAAACACCTGTCCTAATCCTGAGGTGTTTGGCCCCATTTCAGGCGTTCCAACACCTGCAGGAATAAGCTCTTTTGCCGCTTGTAAGCGTTCAAAAACTAATTGACGGGCAAAGTAAATATCCGTACCTTCTTTGAAAACAACCGTAACACCTGACAAACCCGTTTTTGAAATTGAACGAACTTGCTCAACATCAGGCATAGCATACATTACCGCTTCTATTGGGTAGGTAATTAATTGCTCGACTTCTTCAGCCGCTAACCCAGGGGCTTCGGTATTTACCGCCACTTGTACATTGGTAACATCCGGAAAGGCATCCAAATTAAGTTTTGGAATGATAAATACCGAACCGACAAGTGTTGCCACTAACATCAACATCACCAACAGGCGATTATTGACAGAAAAATCTATTAATTTATTAAACATGAATTTCTGCTCCAATTTCTTTCGCTACTGATGATTGACTAGTGGCCATGCGGGTCAAAGCCACCTTTTGCAATTTCAGAGGCAACAAAAAATGCGCCTTTAGTGACTATTCGTGTGTGTGGAGCAAGCCCTAATATTTCACGATAAGCGCCTAATGAACGTCCTAATTCAATTTCTGTCGCAGCAAATTCACCTGGGTGATCTTCAACAAATACCGTCCAATCACCATCACTGGAGCGCATGAGTGCTGACTCAGGTACTGCCATCACTTTTGTTTGTGTATTGAAACTAAAGTTAACGTTGACGAACATACCCGGATGTAAGCGATCATTTATGTTTTTAACCACTAAACGAACAATGCGAGTTCGCGTTTTAGGGTCGATAGTATGAGCTTCTTGAATAACGGTTGCCGCAAATGACTCATTAGCCATTTCAAGTACCGCTTGAGTGCCTTTAGGTAAGTTCAATTGTTTACTGGGTGACACTCTGGCTTCTACCCAAAGTTCACTTTCATCGGCAAGTACCATAATAGCTTCACCTGCTGAAATACGCTGACCTTGGGCGAAATCATCACTGAGTACAGCACCTTCACGTTGGGCAATTAAGGTGTATTCCCCTAGCTCTCCTAAATGAGCATTTGATGAGTGATCTTGAGCTACTTCAGCAATTGCAGTTTCAGTTAAGCCAAAGGCTTTTAAACGGCTATACGCGGAAACATAATCAGTTTGAGAGCTTAACAAGCGACTTTCACTAACCGTTGCTTTACCGAGCTTTTTGTTTCGTTGCCAATCATTGTAAGCCACACGGTAATTCGCTTGTGCCTCGGCTACCGATTCACTAAAAAGTGTCACTAAAGCATCACCTTTTTCCACATGTTGTCCCAACGTCGCATGTCGAGCAACAATCACCGACTCAGTGCGCGGTGAAACAACATAACTGTTATAACCATTGGCTTTTATTTCACCTGGCGCATACACGTTATTGGCAAATACTTGCGGCACAACAGGAGCAACTTCAATACCCGCAATAGCCATTTTTTCAGGGCTAAAACTAATACCCTCTTCATGTGCTTGTTCATCCGAAGTTTCCACTTCACTATGTTGATGATCATCGCCTTTATTTTCTGTTTGATGCTTTGTTTCTTGAACTGTGCTAGCTGCATGTGAATGATCATGTTCTACGTTTTTATTTGATGCACTTTCATTTGAGGAACTTTTGCTTACTAATTGCTGGTGTTCATGACCTGATTGAGGTTCACTTTCTGCTCCCTCTACCGCAGCACTTAACATGATGCTAAGGAGTAAAATTACCTGGTAAGGCTTGTAACTTGAATGTTTACTTTTATTAAAACCATCGAACCATGCATTTTTTTTGTAGCGTTTAATATTGGTTGTTGTCATTTTAAAAATCTCTTAATTTTCTATTTGAGATCATAAATCTAGTTAAATAAGCACATTAAAATCACAGCAACAGCTGGATGCTACTCATCTGTGAACTCATCAATGAGCACACGTAACTTACTAGATTTACAATATGTCATTGCCAGCGGAGCTAATTAACAGTTCCATTTGGCAAAATAATTACAGAAAATTAAGCGATTGGAGGGCGGTGTTCTGGGGAGATCCAAAGCGAAAATAGCGCGGTTTTACCGGCTAATATATTGTCGTTACCTTTGTACAATAAGCTTGATTCAACATTACATGCGATGTACACGCCCGATGGCGCATGACAATGGCAGCAATGATGACAATCAAATTGGTTTTCTTCAGTATCATTACTCACTTCAAAATGCGCAGCGGTTAATGCGCCTTCTTGATGTGAATTGTGCGATTCATCCAAGGTTCGATGAGATAAGCTTTTATTAGTATCGTTTTCTTGGTGGGTACTGTGAGAATCAAACGCAGCAGTAATTGTTTGGCTAGCAAACAAAACAGCAAACATTATAACTAGCAGGCGATTAAACACAAATAACACTCAAATTTAAATCATTTTAAAACGAGTGAGTAGTGTAGTTTATTTATTAGCAGCCTACAACGCACCATAGCTACCAACAACTTGAATAGTGTAGGTAATAATCACAACAATAATTATATACCCCAAAAAAATAAAATATAACCATAAATTACAGCAGGTTAAAGAATTCACGAATTATCACTCATTGTAAGTATTGTACAAAACTTAACAATTTAGTGTGATCTGATGTCTAATACTCATTATTTAAAGGTGGGGGCTGGCATTTTACTTGACAGATATAAAATATTAATACAAAAGCGAGTCTGTCAAAAGTTAATTTGACAGACTCGTTATCAACTTATTTATGAATTACTAATTCTACATTTTCTTGCCAATTGAATTTGACTTGTAATTGTTGCTTAGCATGGTCGTACCAAGCACCACTTTCACTTGCTGCATATTGCTGAGCATTTGCTAAGCGTTTGATCGCTTTACCAAAAACATAAACTTGCTTTACGCTACTTTGCCAATTATGTATCACAAGATTAACCGCACGCTGTGCTGGCATTTCCGCATATTGACCATTGCGCTGCAATTCGATGTTCAATTGCTTGCCTGTTTGCGTCGCGGTAAAAGATAATGTTTCAAAAGCACTGTTAAGCAATGACTTGGGATCTTTACCATCGTCGTTATACATAGTTGAGGTGGCTGATTTAACAGAGTCATCAGCGTAATAATGTAAGGTTAAGTTTTTCGTGTGGTAATCTTTGGTCGATTGCACTGCATCAACCATAGGAATAAATGCACCTGCGCGCACTAACACCGGTGTTTGCGTTAATGGCGCTTCAACGGTGATTTTTTGACTGCCTTGATAGCGCTTATCATTCCAAAAGTTGAACCAAGTACCTGATGGCAAGTTAACATCTACTGAACGTGCTCCCTGCTCAGTTACAGGTGCAACTAATAATGCGTCACCATAAAAATAACTATCTTTTTCATCAATTAAACTTAAGTTAGTTTCATCTTCAAAAAACATCGGACGCATAATCGGCATGCCCGTTAAGCTATTTTCGATACTTAATGAGTAAATGTAAGGCATTAAGCGGTAACGTAATTTTACGTACTCGCGCAGAATATCTTTTGTTTGTGTATCATGGAAAATAGGCTCAGGTTTAGCATTTTCTTGCGCATGTGGACGAAATACCGGTTGGAATACCCCATATTGTAACCAGCGAATATATAGCTCTTTATCAATTGGACTATCGCCAGCAAAACCACCTAAATCAGAATGAGTGTAACTTAAGCCCATTAAGCTCATTTGTAGTGCCAGCTCTACTTGTGGCTTAAAACCGCCCCAGCTACGGCTGACATCACCTGTCCATGGCACCATGCCATAACGCTGCGAGCCAACAAATCCTGAACGCATTAAAATAAACGGACGAGTATCTGGCTGAAACTTTCGTAGGCGTTGATAAACCATTTCAGCCCACTGATGACCATAAACATTATGCACTTCATCACCGGTAACATTTTCACCGGCTAAGTTATGTAAGCCATTGGCAGGATGCACTTCTGGCTCACCTAAATCGCCCCACCAACCCGCAACACCTTGCTCTGCTAATTGCTGATAGTATTGCCAAAACCAATCTTGTGCCTTGCTGTCAAATACATCAACTAAGCCAGTATTGCCAAAGTAAAAATCAAACTTTTCAGGTGCGCCCAGCTTATTTTTCATTAATGCCTTATTTTCAACAGCACTTTGCCATTGGCTTGATGACGTTAAAATAAACGGCTCGGTGATCATAATGGTATTGACACCATCAGCTTTAAAATCTTTGATCATATCAACAGGTGTTGGAAAGGCTTTTTCATCCCAATTCAAGTTCCCCATATGGCCTTTAATATCTGGGCCAAACCAGTATAAATCGAAAACGATAGCATCAAGTGGAAAGTCTTCATCTTGATATTTTTGCACAACACTGCGTGCTTCTTGCTCGCTATGGTAACCAAAACGGCTAGCAATATTACCTAAGCTCCAACGAGGTGGTAATGGCTGTTTACCACTAACCGTGACTAAGTTTTCGACTAATTTAGGGTAGCTCTCACCCGTCATAATTAAATATGAACTGCGGCCTGCAACAGCGCTAAACTGTAGAATACCTTTCTCAGTAGCGGCAATATCAAGCTCGCCGTTGGCAGAATTATCAAAAACAATAATGTATTTATTGCTCGACATAATCGCTGGTAAACCATAATACATTTGGCTTGATTGGGTTTCATAGCCATAATGTGCGCGGTTATATAACGGCATTTTCTGACCACGGCGGTCCATACCTAATACCCGTTGACCACCGCCAAGAATTTTTTCTTGTGGCTGTAACTTGAATCTAAAGCCAAGGTTTAAGCTTGTTTCTTGCGGCGCGTTACTTGCACCTTCGCTAGCTTGCACAGGAGTTTTTGAGAAAAAACCTTGTTCTTCTTGCGCAATAAGTTCACCAGAAGGCTTTTGATAACTAATTCTTAATGGCGACTTATCAATGCGTGCAACAAGCTCGCTTGTAGAGAACATTAACTGCTTAGCTGAGTCTTTAATCGTTAGCGATTTACTTGACGTATTTGTTAATACCGAACTTTGAGATTGTTTATCAATGGCAAACGATGGCAGTTGCTTCACACCAGTCAACTGATAATGCACTTCAAATGCGGCTTGATTAAGCGCGTTAATTTCAACTACGCCATCGGTTGTTGTAATGACTAACTTGTTACTCTGTACTTGATGACTAACATAGTCACTGGCAAATAACGCAGCACTAAAAAGGCTAAATAACAGCGCAGTAAAAGCACTGAACATTGCTGATGAAGGTCGTTGGATTGTTATTCTATTTAGCATTATTTAGCCGCCTGTAGTTGAAAGACGAAAGAGGCAAGTGGTGCTAATTTCACATCGATACTCGCTGTTTTATCGTCACGTACGGTTAAGATATTGGTTGCGCCATAAAGTAAGTCTTCAACTTGATATTGCCCAGCTGATAACTGCCATTGATTAATTAACTGCGCAGGCACTTCAAGCTGGTATTGAGCACTATTTTCACTATCAAAATTGCTCACCACTATCAATTTTTCTTGCGCTGACCAACGAGTAAAAGCAAATTGTAAATGGTTATAGCTGGTTAATGCTTTGCGGTTTACTTCGTGTAAGCTGGCATATTGCCCTTGCATTGCGCTATTTTCGGCTGAAATATTAAGCAAGCGTTGATAAAAGTCGCGTAAGCTTTTCTCCTCAGCTGAAAGTTGTCCACCATCAAACTTGCCACCATTCATCCAACGTTGATGCGCCGGTACGCCAGCGTAGTCAAAAATAGTGGTACGCGTTGGGTCACCAAAGCCGGTTTCTTCACTGCCATCTTCGCCAACTTCTTGACCAAAATATACCATTGTCGGAGAACGACCAATCAAAGTCGAAACCACCATGGCAGGTTTTGCTTTTTCGGCGCTGCCAGCAAAGTCCTCACTGGCAATACGTTGTTCATCATGATTTTCCAAGAAATGCAGTAAGTGCTGTTCAATATCACTATAACGTTGTTGAATATTGGCTAAATCCCCTGTGTTACCATGACCTTGCATAATATCTTTTATGCGATCATAAAAATCGACTTTATCATACAAGTAGTCCATTTTTCCTAACTGAATATAGTTCCGATATTGTTTAGGGTTATAGATTTCGGCTAACAAAAAGACATCTTTATTAGTCATTTTTATCGCCGAATTTAAGTAGCTCCAAAATTCAACTGGCACCATTTCAGCCATATCGTAACGGAAGCCATCAACGCCTTTGGCTAACCAATATTGGGTAATGTCACGGAATTTTTTCCATGAACTAGGTACGTCTTTATCAGCCCAAAATGCTGCGTGGGCTTGATAACTTTTAAAACGGTAAGACTCAGGTAAGCGGGTAAAAGCATAGCTACCATCAGGCTTTACGCCGTAGTTAACTTTTACTGTTTCATACCAGTCATTAAAGTGCGGTTGTGCGGCACGAGAGCCATTGCCGGTCCACTTTGCAGGTGACTCAACAAAAGTCGCATCAGTTAAAGCATTACTTTCACCACCAAGCGGAGCATAATTATTCATCGTTTTCGGTACTTTAAAATCTTGCCCAACAACATAGTAAAAGTCGTTATCTCGATCAAATTCAACGGTTTTATTATCATCTGCACCGAAGTCTCTAACGCCTTGCGGCTTATCAATCGAGTGATATGCGCGCGCAACATGGTTCGGCACAATATCAATAATCACTTTCATGTTGTGATCATGGGTGCGTTTTATCAGTGCTTCAAACTCTGCCACACGATTTTCGGGGTCATCTGCTAAATCAGGATTAACGCTGTAGTAATCTTTTACTGAATACGGCGAGCCTGCGCGTCCTTTAACCACATCGGGATCATCATTATCAATGCCAAATTCTGTGTAATCGCCAATTAGTGCATGGTGTGGCACGCCGGTATACCAAACATGACTAACGCCGAGTGACTTAATGCTATTTAGTGCAGTATCATTAAAATCGCTGAATTTTCCTACGCCGTTATCTTTTATCGTTCCCCAAGGTTTATTGGTGGTATTTTGATTACCGAATAGGCGGGTAAAAACTTGGTATACCACGGGCTTGCCCATAACTTTTTCATCGCTGACAGTGCCACTAGTCTTAGCGGTCGTCAAATGGCTAACATCAGACGTTATAGACGGTGCTTTTATCGCAATAATGCAACCAGTCAAGCCACTGCCTAAAAGAACAGCACAAGTGATCGTTTTTAAGTTATTTAATTTCGTGGGCTTTGACAATTTAAATTTTGGGAAGTAACGACGCATTTAAAAACCTTACAAAGTAAACGCCTGCTTCGATTAGATACGAGAACAAGGCGATAGGGTCAACAAAGACAGTACCTCGAGAGTACACATTTAATTATTGCCTTACCAACTGCATACGAATTCATAAAGTAAATTATTTTGTAATAACTAAAAAAATATCAACGTAGGTAAGTTCTATTGAAATATTTTTACTGCCTGTGAGGTCTTTTGCACAAGTTATTAGGATGTATACCTAAATGCTATGCGCTTTAACTTGCTGTCGTTAATTCTAATATTGATAAACTTACACTGACAAAAGATATTAAAAATGAAAAATCTGCACTACACCGCACTACTGATATTACTTGCAATCTCTATGGGATTGTTAGGCACAAGTATTTTACTCATGGGGCACCATAGCCATATATCGATGACCACTGACTTTTTCGCAATAAGTGAGTTGTTACCAAACACCATATTCAATAGTATCGCAGGTGTCGCTTTCATTATCGCTGCCGCTTTATCAGTGATAGCGATTAAGCGCATTAAACTAAGAGCCAAACTTGGTGTGTTTATTATTGTATTAAGTACGATTGCGCTGTTACCACTGTTAGGGAGTAGCATGTGGATAGAGTCTCTGGGCGGATTTCCGGCGATTGGCTCTGGTCAAGGCGTGATCAAATATTTTGCCCTACTTTCTATCGGTATTTTCCTTACTAGACCTTATTTAGAAAGCCGTAAAGCGATTTGGTTAAATGCTTTTCCCGTAGTATTAGTATTGCTGTGGATTGGTGGGATGAAATTCACTTTACTTGAAGCAAAAGGTATTGAAGCTTTAGTCAGTAGCTCACCGTTGATGTCGTGGATGTATAACGTTTGGGATCTTCAAACCACTTCTAACCTTATCGGTGTTTACGACCTAATAGCGCTAACACTGTTGATATTAGCGATATTTAATCAAAAGCTATTAATACCTGCGGTATTGATGTCTGGTGCGGTATTTGCGGTAACACAAACCTTCTTTTTAAGTTGGCCCGCAGCATTATCAAGTGAAACACTGCTTTCTACCGGTGGTCACTTCCTGATTAAAGATCTTTGGTTTGGTGCCAATTTATTGATATTTACTACCTTACTTCGCAGCAATAAACAGCCGCAAGCGCACTAATTATCCAATAGTTAGCTATAGGATCTCAAGCCAATTGCTTCCAGCTGAGATCCTTATTTTTCATAACCTGTCATTTCTAAAAACCCTTGGCCTTGATGGCTGCCACTAAACGACACCATGCCTTCAAAATACTCAATACCAAAACGCATAATTTGACTTTTATTAATCACCTTCACTGTTATATCAATTCCTTCTTGCGCAATTTCAATTGCAAATGAGTCTGGATACTCAGCGTTAACGACTGACTGGTTGGAAAAGCGACTTTTAATAATAATATCTTTTGATGACAAGGTGCGAATAGTGCCGTCTCGCTGCATTAAACTGCCATAAAGATAATCTTTGTCGGTAGAACGAATACGATAAACCATCAAAGCCGTATGCTCATTTAAGCGCAGCGAAAACCAATCCCAACCTTGTTGGTCTTCAGCCAACATTTGCGAGCCCCACTCGCGATCAAACCAAGCATTCCCTGTCACTTTTTGCCATTTATTTTGCCAGTACACTTCACCACTAACCTTTATAAAAGGCTGAGAATAGTAATGACTGGCAATAGCTAAGTGGTGATGTTTTTGGCTATAACCATTATCACCCTGTAAAAAGTAATTTTCTTTTGGATTAGCCGATGAGCTTTTATCAAGCGCTAGGTTCAAGTTAACTTGCCAAAGTTCTTTACCTTTACGCGCCTCTTTTGTCGCATCTGGGCTGGCATTATCGCTAGCGTCTTTGCTAACAAAGCTGCCGTAATGTAAGTTCGCGGGTAAAAGCCCTTTTGATGATTGCCATTGCCAGTCATCAATTTTGGCATTGAAAGGCTTAGCCTCGGTAACTTTGTTATTGATCGTGAGGTTGCCTAGTCCTGCTCTTGCACTGCGAAATGCCGACTGATGATGCTGTGTATCAGCCAATGCGGCATGGGCAAAGTACCAGTGTTTGCTCTCAACGCCACGACGAAATAAGGTCCATTGTGTTGCTAATGCCTCACCACTTTCAGTAGTTAAATTTGCCGTTAAATACCACCATTCTTGCTGATAAGACTTTTGCGGCGCATGTGCAGCGGGAAACTCAATAATATTACTTCTAGCAGGCTTTTCAAATTCGCCAGTAGTATCGCCTAGCCCTTTTAATGGTGAGCGTTTTGTCGCTTCCTTATCGCTACAGGCACTAGTAAACAACATGATAAGCACTGAAAACAAAACCATGTTGCAAGTGTTAACCTTAACTTTTTTCTTAAGGTTTTCTCGATATTTTATTGGTTTAATATTCATGACAAACTCGCTCTAATATTGAGTTTATAAAGCGGGATGGCTAACGCTGGTATCAGTATTACCAAACCAATTAAGCTGCTAACACCAAACGAGGTTACATCTAACACCAGCGGCATTGACCAACCAAACGATGCTGGCAAAATTAGGCTTACTAAAGCATTAGCTAAAACAATCGCCACAGGCCAACTCAATAAAATGGTGCCCAAAGCCAAAATAAACCACTGCGACAACATATGACTGAACAGCCCAATTCGGCTATAACCTAAACTACTGAGAATATGTAAATCAGACTTTCTCGCTAGCTCTAAACCATTCGCTGATAGAAAAAGTCCAAAACAAGCAATAGAAAGCAGCACAAACGCAATCGCTTGGGTCAGTAGAAATGTTTGTTTGAAAATAGCTAACGCCAATGCTTTAATTTCTTCTGGCTGATAAATTTGACTCTCATCTAGCCCAAGTTCATCGACCATTTTTGCCTTTTTAACTTCTGAAGCGTTGGCTTGTGAGTGTTCAGCTAAAAACACACCAAAACCGGTTTCTTGCCAGCCAGACAGCGCCACGATACTTTCGTGTGACGGTATTTTGATAGCAAAACCCTGATTACCATAGTCATAAAAAATGCCCTGTACGTGGCAAGTCAATCCCTGTAGCCCTTGTGTAATATCAATAGTTTGTTGCAATGCAATTGAGCGTTTGTAGGCCAATTGTTCGTTGATATAACAATTTTTTATTGTGTTATCGGTATCTATTTTTCCATTATTCGCAGTACTTACGCCCTTAGCAATACTTCCAGCTGTACTTTTATTTTCGAAAAACGGAACAAACGCCCCCGATTTAAGTATCAAGCTTTGCTGCTGTTTATTTGAAGCCAGTCGGTATACTTCAACTGTGTCTTGTTGAGATTTTTGTTGAGAGCTTGGTTGAGAGCCATCTTGATATTTCGCAATGGTACTTTCAAATAACACATATTCTTCAACATCAGTTTGCTTATCAAGCCATTGCGCTACTTTAGGTTTTTGCTCATGGTTAAAACGAACAAACAAATCAGCACTGAGTAGTTGATTTAAGTAAGATTCAAATGAATTTTGAAAACTATTTACCATTAACGCCGCTGCGATACTGGCGGTTAGTGCTAAGTAAAAAGCCGCAATAGGTAAAAAGCGCCGCCCCACTTGTTGTCGAGCATCCTGAAAAATGAATTTCAGTCGAAACGAGCGCGTAAAAAACGCCATTGCTGACAGTAAATATCGCAATACATTCGGTAGAATGACCACACTAGCAATAAGTATCACGCCGTACTTAAGCATTAATTGTGTCCATGAATCATCAGGCCATAAAAAATGAACAAGTAATAATGCCAAGGCAATAAAACCAGTCACTTGAAAGTTAAATGGCTTAGTATGAGCGCGCGCAGTAAAAGCGACTTTAGCTGAGCTTATCTGTCGAAACTGTTTTATTAGCGCCGCAACAACAGCAACAAATGAAATTAAAAATGCCCATAAGCTATATTCGCCGCGCCACTGAAAATGACCACTGACTTGCAAACGATAAAGCTGCTCTAAGGTCAGCCCCAACATAGGTAATAAGAAAGACACTAAAATCACGGCAATGAAAACCCCAAGCACACTGGCCAAAAGCGTTAAAATTAACGACTCACACAACATGACTTTTTGAATAGTGCTAAGCTTTATGCCGAGTAACCTTAATTGTGCTGCTAATTCACCACGTTTTGCCCACGCCTGATTTGCTGCTTGAAAGGCAATAAACAAGCTAACAATAAAACCCAAAATGGCCAATGCTGATAAATTAAGATGTAAAGCATCAGCAAAGCCTTCACGCTCTTGAATCGACCAAGCTTCTTGTATCGCAAGGTGCTTAGGTAAAGCCGCTTCGAGCCGGGCAACTTCACTACTCGGCATTTGCCCAACCATCAAGTGACTAAAGCCGTTAATATCAGGAAATAACTGCCAAGCTAAGCTAATATCGATTAGCGCCACCTGTCCCCAATCATTCACCTGATTAATGTTTACTGCAATACTTTGCTGATCAGCTAACAACAGTTGAGCTTTTTGATTTGGCAAAGCGACAATACCGAGTTTATTTGCGTAGTCTTGGCTGATATTAACAGCCTCACTGGTAAAGCTTTCAGGGGCAGTGAGTACAAAAGGCAAAATATCGAGCGCGCGAAAAGAAACTTTCTTGCCATTGGCCAATGATTGTTGAAAAACATGCGCCGCGTTTACCTGTGAAAAACCTAATTCACGTAATTTGGCAAAGTCATTAATCGATATTGTTTTGCCTTTCTCAGGCAAAATATTAAAAGCAATTGGTGATTTTAAACGGCTATTGGCGGTTTGATATTGTTGTTTACTGGCATCATTTAATATCAGAATACAAAGCAAGGTACTGGTGGCTATTGCTAAACTAAAAATAAAGCCTAAATTCAGTAAAGGTTTACGAAAATATTCGGCTGCATAGGTTTTCGCTATTAGGAAGAATTCTGAATACTTGTTCGCCATATAAGCTTGGTCACTGGTTAAATTTTTGCGCATTAGGCTATGCATCTAACAAAGTTAACGTACCGTTGGCTAATCGATAAACTTTGTCCATGCGCTGTGCAACTTCAGCGCTGTGCGTCACCATTAGTAAGGCCGTGTTATTAGATTTTGCCAGTTTTACCAACTGTGAAACAACATGCTCACTGTTGGTGTCATCTAAATTACCTGTTGGTTCATCAGCTAATAATAAATGTGGTTTAGCATTTAAAGCCCGAGCAATCGCCACCCTTTGCATTTCACCACCAGAAAGTGTTGCGGGGAATTTTGCTAGTAAGCCAGTAATGCCAAGCTCTTTTGCTAACGCTAGGCCGTAACTTGCTTGAAATCGACCAGATAATTTGGCGCTAAAGTCAATATTGTCTTGTACTGATAAGCCAGTTAACAAATTAAATTGTTGGAAAATAATGCCAATGTATTCTTTTCTTAATTGACTTAATTGCCCGTCTGACGCTTTTGCTAACGATAAATCAGCAACCGCAATGTCGCCTTGTTGAATAGGCTCTAAACCAGCAATAAGATTAAGGAGTGTGGTTTTTCCACTGCCACTATCACCCATTAAAGCAATACATTCACCTTGTGCAATGGCTAATGAAAGCTTGGAGAGTAGGCATCGAGAGTTATTGCCATCGACAATGTGATGGCTAAGTGCAGTTATCTTTAAAGACAAAGTTATTCCTTTTAACGATTCTTTTTAAGCTAGATTATCACTTGGTTACACTAAGTAAATTGTCTTCTCTGGTCAATAATTATTCCTGACACAAATCGGAAAATAATTGCTCAGCCAGTTCATGCATAACATCAGCTTGAGGATGGGTTTGCGCATAAGTTCTTAAGCCATAAATCCCCATAATAAAAAATCGAGATAATTGCGCTGCTGAGCGCTCCCCAACTAATTCCTTATTAGCTATCGCCTGACTAAATACACCTTCAATTGAGGTTTGCCAGTTTGTTATATTTTCTATCAAAATGGCTTGTACTTCATCATCTTGCTCAGCCAGTTCATTTAACGCCTTAATTAGTAAACACGCCTGCGCGGCCTGACAACTAATACATTCTTGCACAACATGTTCGAGATAGTTCTTTAATTGCACTAATTTTGGTCGTTCAGCTGAAAAGAAATGTTGAAATTCTTGCGCTCTATCTTCGCGATATTGCCCTAATGCTGCCAATAGTAAGCCACGCTTATTTTCAAAAGCACAATAGATAGAACCCGGATGCAAACCCGTAGCGGCTTTTAAGTCTTGCATACTGGTTTTAGCATAGCCCTTATCCATAAAGGCGATCATGGCAGAACGCAGTACCTTTTCTCTATCAAACTCAGCATTTCTCATAATTTTTCAAATTCTAACATGGCATTATTAACGTTAATGATTACATCATACCTTTATTTGAATGCTTGTTCAAAATAATACTTGAACGCTTATTCAAATAAGAGTATCTTGAATAAACATTCAAGATAGAGATAACATCATGACCGATAACTTATTCCAACCTTTTGCGTTGAACAGTATTATTACTTTAAACAATCGTATTTTAATGGCGCCACTAACACGCTGTATGGCTGATAATGAGTTAGTACCAACACCAGCCATGGCAGAATATTATGGCCGCAGAGCAGATGCAGGCTTGATCATATCTGAAGCCGTTATTATTCGACCTGACGGACAAGGCTACCCAAATACGCCAGGGTTATTTACCCAAGCACAAATTACTGGTTGGAAAGCAGTTACAGAAAGAGTTCATGGCAACGGTGGTAAAATTTTTGCTCAACTTTGGCATACTGGCCGAGTTGCACACCCACACTTTTTTGAGCAAGGCGATGTCCTTGCGCCATCAGCAATTGCTGTTGAAGGCAGCGTTCCTAGAATGCGTGAATTAACTTACCAAGTGCCAAAAGCAGTTACTCAAACTGATATTGATGGCCTAATTAATGACTATGCACAAGCTGCTGCCAATGCTATTGAAGCGGGGTTTGATGGTGTAGAAATTCACGGTGCCAATGGTTATCTTATCGATCAGTTTTTACATTTTGACAGTAACAAACGTCAAGATGAATACGGCGAAACGCCAGAAAATATGGCACGTTTTCCATTAGCGGTAGTAGACGCCATCATTGAGCGTATTGGCAATGACAGAACCGCTTTACGTGTTACACCAGGCGCTTATTTTAATATGGCAACAGATGCCAATGACCGAGAAGTATTTGACTATTTATTACCAGAGCTAGAAAAACGCCAATTAGCATTTTTACATATCGGTATATTTGATGATGCGATGGAGTTCGATTATCTTGGCGGCACAGCATCTAGCTACGTTAGAGCAAACTACAACAATACTTTGGTTGGCGTCGGCAGTTATACCGCTGAAACTGCCAGTAAAGCCATTGAAAATGATAACTTCAACTTAATTGCCATTGGTCGACCGTTTATTGCCAACCCAGATTACGTTGAAAAAATTCGTAAAGGTGAAGAAATAACACCTTATTCTGAAGAAATGTTAGCAAGTTTAGTTTAATAACTCGTTCAATAGCGCAAAGAAAAAAGGTCGATATGAATATTCATATCGACCTTTTTAAATAATAAATTCTGGTTTTATTCGTAAGAGCGCTCTAACCAAGCAATTTGCATTTTTAAATCTGCAATTTCATCATTGGCATCAGTTAATTGCTGTTCAATCGTTTTTGACATATCCATAGCTTGCTCGCTAGGCTCAATTGCTTTTACAGTTTCTTCGTGAGACATAATACTCTCCTAATTAACGTTACAACAACTGTATTATTACACAACAACTTTCATTTTACCTTATAAATTTAAATTTAAATTTCACTTCGAAACTTATTAACTATAAAAAGAAAGGAAACGAAACATAAAATTAACAACAAATACGTTTGAAACAGTAAAATCTTACCATACTGAAAGTTTTCACACTTAAACTCAAAATATAGATTTCAATTTATGTTGAATTCACTGCTATCTATCCCCATTTATCAAAAACACTTCGTAAAAATAACCTGTTATGCGATTATTAAAATCTACTAAAGTTACTAATCTTCACACGAATATTGACAACAACTTCACCCGCAAAGCCACGCGTGCCATTGTAATGAAAGGTGAAGATATTCTTTTACTTTTTACCGAGCGTTATCACGATTATAGTTTGCCTGGTGGTGGTATAGATGAAGGCGAAGATAATATTACGGGTTTAGTTCGTGAATTGCGTGAAGAAACCGGTGCCCATAATGTCAGTAATATTAAAGCGTTCGGCTGTTATGAGGAGTATCGAAATTGGTATAAACCTGGTTTCGATGTAGTTCATATGCTGTCATATTGCTATACCTGCGATATTGACGCGAAATTACTAGCACCTGAACTTGAACCTCATGAATTGCAAAATGGTATGAAACCACTTTGGCATAATATTCACGATGCAATAGCACACAACGAGTCGGTTATTCGTAATAGTGCCAAAAAAGGCTTATCAATTGAAAGAGAAACATTTCTGTTGAAATTGATTGTAGAGGAGCTATTGTAACTAAAGTAATTGTAATATTTTTATATAATTCGAACAATATGTTGCTTTATTCTTCGCTGAACAAATGAATTTGTATAAGCTGGACATAAAGTCTTTACATGATAATAGTTCTTATTTAAAGTTGAGGAAATCTAAGTATTAGGATGATGCGAGTAAGCTATTTACTTGCAATAATGGATGAATAACAAACAAATCTCCCCACTGAGCTTAATTGAACTAATTGAGTCGCAGCGTTATGGCGTAGAATATCAACCTATTGTCGACTTAAAATCTAAAGATATTATGGCCTACGAATGTTTAGCAAGGTTCGCAGATAAAGATAATAATAACATTCCGCCAGATGTAATTTATGCGGCTTTACATGATAGTCCGCTCAGCCTTTTCCAAGTGGAATACCAACAAAAATTGCTACAACTAGACCATGCCCCCACTAAAAGCGATATATTTGTCAATTTAGATCAAGACTCTTATTTCTCTACTGGCGAAGACAATGAAAAGAACCCATTCCTAAGACTGTTTAAGAGCTTTAAAAGTGCCAACATTGTGGTTGAACTAATAGAAAATTCAGAAATTAACGATGCGATTAAAAGCTTGGCAATGATTGATACTTTATCAAAAAGCAATATTAATACTGCCATCGACGATGTTTGTAACCCGCTTTCGATGATCTCAACCTCTGTAATTCAGCTAGTTGATTATATAAAACTAGACAAACATGTAGTGGCTGAGAAACACAATACCGACTTTATGTTATTAGTTGAAGCTTTGATCCGTTATGCTCACAGTGCTGGCAAAAAAGTGATTTTAGAAGGGATAGAAACAGAGGCTGACATTATTTTTGCTCGCAAAATAAATGTCGATTACGTTCAAGGCTTCATCTTTAAAAAATGGTTTCATTACTATAAGTAACAGTGAAATACGAGTAAGTAAGCTACTTATAAGAACATAAGAATAATTCATCACAAAATATTCTTAGTCAGGAGGTTTACTTGCCAATCATTGATGCTAGCAAGTATCTACCCAAGCTACTTGCTACAAAATTTAGTCAGTAGACACTCAAAATTAATGGTTACAAGGACTAAAACAACAGTAAGAACGTTTATTGCGCACTGAGTATTTTTTAAGTAAAGCTCAGTGCTCGATATCTTCGGTAGTTTATCGTGGTAAATAGTACATCATCACAAGACAAAAAATCACAATGCCCCAAAACGCTTTTTGAAAAAAACTCCAGCGCGCTTTCCCTTCGGGATGATTTTCAGCCAGTGCCATACCGCAATTAGCACAGTTTTTAAGTGTTTTGTCATTTTTGCTTTGACAAAACAAGCAGGTAATTTTTTCGTGAGACATGATAACCCCTTTTACTGATTTGTTAGCTGATGATAAAGTTGCGGCAACCTAACGGGTAACTGCTCAGGTCGTAAAATAACGGTATAGCCGTTACTTCCAAAAATATAAGGTAGGTAACTTTGCGCTTCTTGGTCAACCGTTATGCAAAACGGTTTGATACCAAACTTAGCCGCTTCTTTTATTGCTTGATGTGTATCTTCAATACCAAAACGCCCTTCGTAATGATCGATATCATTTGGCTTGCCATCAGTTAGTATTAATAACAGCTTTTGTGAGCTTTTTTGCTCAACCAAAATTTTAGTCGCTTGACGAATAGCAGCGCCCATTCGAGTATAAAAGCCAGGGCGAATAGCTTGCACACGACCACGAATAATATCATCGTACTTTTCGTTAAAGTTTTTTAATAATGAAAAGCGAACATTGCTACGTTTTACCGAAGAAAAACCATACATAGCAAAGCTATCACCAACACTATGTAATGCTTCGCCGAACAGCAACATAGAATCTTGTACAACATCGATAACACGGTTATTGTCATCTAAATAAGAGTCTGTCGACATCGATAAATCGGCCAATAACAAACTTGAAATGTCGCGATTATTACCACGAAAACTTCGGTATAAACCTCTTTCTTTGGTCGGTGATATTTTCGATTCTATATGAAAATCAAGCCAAGCCGATAAGTCTAACTCTTCCCCCTGCTCTTCACCTTTTAGCCAATATCTAACACTACGTAATTGCTCAAATTGCGCTTGAATTGTTTTTGCCGTTTTTTGTAATTTAGCCGGCAGTGGTTTAGCTGCCGCATCTTTTGGCAGCATCGGGTGTAATAAACAACGGTCTTCCTCTAATCGCTGCTTTTTATAGTTCCATTCCGGTATTTTAATGCCTTCACCTAAAGGAATATCGTCTTCAGATGCTGACGGCAAATCCATATCAATTTTAATACGAGCACTTTTTTGGCTTTGCTCTTTTGAAACAGTAATTTTATCTAAATCTTCAGCAACGCGTTGATTATCTTCATCATCGTCGTCACTATCATCGGTACCACGGTCAAGCTTAGAAAACTCACTCCACGAAAACATGGTCTCAAGGCGAAAGATCATCATGCCATCTTTTTCATCACCTGAGTCTACGCGCTCTGCTTTTTTACGACTGGTATCGCTTTTTTTCGCTTTACCTAATTCTGCCGCTTCAACGTCCTCATCATCTTCATAATCTGGTAATACTTGTGGATCGACTTGTGCTGACGGGTATAACCATAAATAGACCGCTTGTGGGGCGTAATTTACCATGGGGAATTCTTGCACTGAACCAGGATTAACGATGGCTTTAATGATAGCTTCTTCCATCATACGTTCTGACTTTGGTCGTTTAGAATGATCTGCACGACTATTAACAAAAGCAGCAGCTAAACGGTCATAACGCTGTTTCAATGCAGGATAACGAGCAAGTACATCAACAACCAACTGTTGATTATCAATCGCCCAATGACGGAACTTGCCATTATGCTGTGCAGCCAATACCGCTAGCCAAATATAAAGGTCGTGATTTAATTCTACGGTAGGAAAAACTGCTAAGGTTTCTGGCAGTCGTAAACTATCTTCGTCTTGCCATGCTAGGCTAATTTGTTGGTTTTCACCGGCAATTTTTTGAAGGAAACTACGACGGACAATATAGTCACGATCACTTGCTGCTTCAACGCGTTTAATCGCATCACCGCCTAACGCGCGAAATACCATCCCAACGGCATGGCCTATTTCAGAAAACTGTACTGCCGCATCAGTATATTCAGTGCTAGCTTTACGTGTTATATATTTGTGCCAAAGACCGCCAACCCACTCTTCCATTTTGCTCTTCCTAAAAAGATTACTACATGATTCACTTAACTTTTATATGCTAGCAAAAATGTTAAAGGCGTATTGTGATGTATGTCAAATTACTTGGTAATGAGAAGTACTTAAATTGCTATTAAAGTAATACCTATGCTTAAGTTAAAACAGCCCTGTAACTATTTTTCATCTCCAGTTTCACGTTCAGCTTCTTGCTCTACTTTGTCTTTTGGTACAGTAAGATCAGGTAAGTTGGCGCTACCAATACTTTGCAGTACTAAGCCCATCATAAAACAGAAAAATGAAATCGAGCCAAAAAACGCTTTCATTACTTTATCTTCACTGTCAGTTAAAGACAGTAAATATCCCGCACATACAAGAGCGACAATAATGCTAATAATTCCAACAATTTTAGCAAAGCGTTGCAATATGTGTTTATTTTTACGTTGTGTTAGTTGCTCTTCAATCAAACGATTCTCCAATTTATCCAGTTATGGTTATTCAGGCTTTATCTGAAAAAAAATAAAGCCGTGATATCACTACCACGGCTTTATACAAAGTAGCATAATTTTCATTCAATAAGCTGAATGAAGTTTATTGCTTACGCTGCTTTCTTTTCTGTAACGAAGAAGCTGTAAAGATAAGCAACAAGACCTAATAAGAATACAACACCGGCGATTTCACGCAACCAGTAGAAAATAGCTAATTTGTCTTGTGTCGCCATAAAGCTTAGTGCTTCACCACTTTCAGGTAAACGTTGTAACCAAACTTGTAGTACACCAGCACCTGTTAGGAATAAAGTAATAAATACCATACCTACAGTCATTAGCCAAAAGCCCCACATTTCAACCACTTGCGCTCTATTGCAATTTGCTTCACCAACACCACGTAACTTAGGCATAGCATATGACATTATCGTCATAACAATCATTGCGTATGCGCCGTAGAATGCCATGTGACCATGAGCGGCAGTAATTTGTGTACCATGAGTATAATAGTTCACAGGAGCAAGTGTATGTAGGAAACCCCATACGCCAGCACCTAAGAATGCCATTACTGATGTACCAAGCGCCCATAATGTAGCCGCTTTATTTGGGTGTTCACGACGACGACGGTTAACCATATTAAAGGCATATAATACCATCGCGAAGAAAGGTAACGGTTCGATTGCAGAGAAAATTGAACCAACCCACTGCCAATATGCAGGCGTCATTAACCAGTAAAAATGATGGCCAGTACCTAAGATACCTGAGATTAACGCCATAGCAATAATCACATATAACCATTTCTCAATAACTTCACGGTCAACACCGGTAACTTTGATTAATACGAATGCTAAGATTGCACCCATAATTAATTCCCATACACCTTCCACCCATAAATGAACAACGAACCACCAGAAGTACTTATCAAGTGCTAAGTTGGTTGGGTTATAGAAAGCAAATAAGAAGAATACAGCCAAACCAATTAAACCAGTCATCATTACCATATTGATAGCTGTTTTACGGCCTTTCAAGATAGTCATACCAAGGTTATATAAGAAACCTAACGCTACAACTACAATACCAATTTTAGTAATGGTTGGTTGCTCAAGGAATTCACGCCCCATGGTTGGCCACAAGTCATTGCCTGTGATGTGCGCCAACGTCGCATAAGGGACAAGTAAGTAACCTAAGATTGTTGCTACACCAGCAGCAGCAAATATCCAGAATAAAGCAATCGCTAATTTAGGACTGTGCAATTCAGTTTCAGCTTCTTCAGGTACTAAGTAATACGCAGCACCCATAAAGCCGAAGAGTAACCATACAATTAGCAAGTTGGTATGAACCATACGTGCTACGTTGAAAGGTATTAAGCCACCGACGATATCGCCAACAACATATTGTAAACCCATCAGTAAACCAAATAGTATTTGGCCTACAAACAAGATCATAGCAAAAACAAAATAAGGTTTTGCAACGGCTTGTGATTGATATTTAAGAGTATTCACGCCATTATCCTTCTATGTTTGGTGGCCAGTTATTATCGTCCATCTCTGAAGTCCACTTAAGGAACTCAGCTAAATCATCAATTTCTTGATCATTTAAGTTGAACTGTGGCATTTGGCGACGACCTGGAATATTTAATGGTTGAGCTTTCATCCAACCGCTGAAGAATGCTTTAAAACCAGCTTCCCCACCACGACGGTCATAAACATTAGCAAGTTCAGGAGCAAAATAAGCACCTTCACCAATCAATGTATGACAACCGATACAGTTGTTGTCTTCCCATAGTGCTTTCCCGCGCACTACAGACTCAGTGATATTTTCTCGATGATCCCGTTTGGGCATCTCTTTTGTTGTGTGGAAAGTCAAAGCAAGAAATATTAAGAAGAAGAAGATACTTCCACCGTAATAAATATTTCGAGCCATGCCTTTTGTAAAACGCTCTGACATGGTGTTTCCCTTATTAGAAATAATGTAATAAAGCAAATTAATGATAGGACAAGATCACCATACTCACCTTGATAAGAATCAAGTTTTTGAGGATGTGTAACAAATAAATTCAAAAAAAAATTGAACTTGCTTAAAAATAGACCGTTATAAATTCCAGAACCACTAATTTAACGACTACAACACTAAAACCATATTTTAAATAGGGTTTTAGTGTTGTAGTAATAAGTTTATTATGGTGGTACTGGTACTGTTGGAAAGGAACATCTGCGTTATAACGACATCATCATATACGACCTCAAATAAACCTGATTTAGCGTATAGTCTATAAAATAAGAGGTGCTAACAAACTCTGAGAAAAATTCACTCTATTTGTCAACTATGGTGTAAAAGTTAACGAATGATAGAGGCTGAAATATGAACGCATAAAAAGTAATATCAATTTACTTTTTTGTGGTAACTCTAGTTTGCTATTTGACATCTGAATAATTAAATATAAATAAGCGTGATGATCAATGGTACTACAATAACGTAAGAAAGCATGATATTGCGCCAAAGGCTAGGCGCGTGCTTTAGCTCCATAAATACATCAACTATTTGCTGGCCTTTTAAGGCAATAATCAACATAACTATCGCAATAAACAGCACAGAATTCAAAGTAGCATATTGAAAATACTGGCCAATAGCAACAGAAGCCATAGTCAATATAATCAACCAACCCCAACTAAGTGCATAGCGCTGCCAAAATTTCATCATTTACTTAACACCTAATTATTACAATCATTAGTAAAATAATATTGCTCGTTGTTAGTGACTTTTAAGTGATCAAATGACATATATTAGTGGAAAAAGAATAATCCACAACAAGTCAACCATATGCCAATAACACGCCCCTGATTCAAAACCTGAAAATTCACTTTCCGAACTTGAATCATTATATTTACCTTGATAAGCATTTTTAGCCATGTATACCAAGATCACCATGCCGAGCAGAATATGCATAAAATGGAAGGCTGTTATTAAAAAATACAAGGTGAAAAAGGTATTAGTTTCTATATCAATACCTTGCTCAAACAATGATTCATATTCCCACAGTTTGATTACAATATAGACTGCAGCAAAAACCAAAGCGAGTATTAATCGAAAGACCGCTTGTCGGTCGTTCCGAACTCGCATTGAATGTAAGGAGATAGCCACAAAATAACTACTGGTAATTAAAGCAATAGTATTGATCAGACCTGCCACTTTATGTAGTTGAGCCTTACCTTCGGCAAACATCACAAGGTTAAGGTTTTCCGCGATGGCAAAACCAATAAAAAAGATAGCAAATACTGTGAGTTCAGCCAAAATAAAAAACCACATGGCTAAGTCGCCAGGCAGTTTTTTCAGATTACTCTTTGAGGAAGCTGTTGGTTCATTAGTAGAAGCACCCAGCGCTTGCTGCAGGTTATCAGGCATCAAAGTAAATTTTCGCCACTTCCATAATTGAATTTACAGTTTGTATATCATCAGATAATGGCTCAGCTAAACAACAACGACACACTTCAATAGGATCCATACCTGAAGACATCATTTTTGCCGCGTAAATAAGTAAACGTGTTGAGGCAACTTCTTCAAGATCATTTTCTTCTAATCGACGTAGAGCTTGTGCCAATTCTACCAATTTACTAGCAATATTTGGTTCTACACCCGTTTCTTTAATAATGATGTCTTGCTCAACTTGGCGTTCAGGATAATCAAAACGTAACGCAATAAAGCGCTGTCGAGTACTGGGCTTCATACCCTTAAATAAGTTCTGATAACCTGGATTATATGATACCACCAACATAAAACCAGGTGCGGCCTCAATTAACTCGCCAGTTCTTTCTAATGGTAAAATACGACGATCATCCGCTAAGGGATGTAAAACGACTGTCGTGTCTTTTCGTGCTTCAACTACTTCGTCTAAATAACAAATACCACCTTCGCGTACTGCTTTCGTTAATGGGCCATCTTGCCAGTAAGTGCCTTCAGGCCCGACAAGATGACGCCCAACTAAGTCTGCAGCGGTTAAATCATCGTGACAAGCAACGGTATACAGCGGTTTATTTAATTTTTCTGCCATATGGGCGACAAAACGCGTTTTACCACAGCCCGTAGGTCCTTTAATAAGCACGGGTAATTGATGGCCATAAGCATACTCAAAAAGAGCAACTTCATTGTCTTGCTCTTGATAAAATAATGCACCATCACTTGTTTCATCTATCGAATTTAAATTTACAGTAGTCATAATTTCCTATTTGCACGCTTTCACTTAAGAATAACGAAAGTATCAATAAAAAGTGATTTTGTTGGTACTAGAATATGCCTGTAAAGTACGCTCATTTTTCTATGATGGCAATCAACAATGTAATGAGAATGAATAGTGTTTGATTCCGATCAATCAAGCCGGAAAATTTAGTTCACTTGTGAGTAATATCACTTAATTACAACATTAGGTATTATTTTTCTACAACAGTAATGATACCAGTCATTTTTGGATGAGGACCGCACTCATAAGGAAATTTACCTGTATCCTTAAATGTTCGCTGATAGCTTTCGCCAGGGAAGAAATAGTCGGGTTCTTCAGTATCAAACTGTTTAAACCAAACATTATGATACTGTCGCTTTTCAATATTTTTCCAAATGATGGTATCGCCCTGCTCTATTATGACTTCTGCCGGCCTAAACTTCTTTTTGTAAACCTCTACAATAACTTCTTTGGCATAAGCAGAACTAAAAGTGCCTAAAAACAAGCACAGTAGAATAAATACACGCATATTATCTTTCCTTTTGATAAATCCATTAACTTACTTAGTTATGGTAACTATTAATCCAAACTATTGCATCGTTTAGATTATTAAAGTGACTTAATCCACTCGTTAATACACATTGAGTAAAACAACAATCATAAAAGCTCTAAAGCAATACATTTAAGGTCTGAATTTGTCTAAGTCATTAGCAAAGAAAATAGGACCTTTATAAGATTGCTCAGTCTGCTGTGTTGTTACCTTTTCTTTGCCTAAAGTGCGATTCATTCGATGAGAAATCACTAACTTTTTAACTTTAGCTTTTTGTGCAATACGGCCAATTTGCGACGGAGTCATATGTAAATGAGTTGCTACACCACTTGCTGTTTCAGGAACAGCATTGTGCATAACCAAAATATCGCTATTTAATGCAAGCGTTTCCAAGGTTTGATATTGATTGTTCATATCCCCTGAGAACGTAATAGCACAGCCCGCTATATCAACCCGCCAAGCCACAGCAGCAATAGGGCCATGATGAACAGGAATTGTACTTAATATCAGGTCTTTACCAACAGGAAAATGACTTACTGCTTTTAAACCCAATGCTATATCTTTGGTTTTCAGTTTAAAAGCGCTGCGTTGTTCAGGCTCGAGGTAATTTGATAAGTAGGCATACGCACCTTTGTTGCCGAATAAACGCGAAACAAATTGTGTCGTCGACGGCATCAATGCATTTCCCTCTGGTCCCAATATAGTAAGGTCATCTTCTCGGTCACTAAAGAAAGCACCTTTAACAAAAGCGGGTAAGTCAGCACTATGATCTACATGTAAATGTGTCAACATAATAGCGCTAATATCTTCTAAACGCGCATTCGCTTGGCCAAAATTAACATTTGCGCCTGAACCCAGATCAACTAAAGCTCTTGCCTTCCCGTCTAACCAAATAAGGTAACTGCTTGAAGCTCGACCATCATCTAACTCGGGTCCGCCAGAGCCCAGTACTTGCAGTGTCACCCTATCTTGATTACAAACAGAATTTGCCATCACAAACGGTGAGAATACCAACGACAAGGCTAGGCCTTTTATGATGTTTTTTAACACTTTTCTTCTCCTGCTTAACAAAATCAACAACAATTCATTTATGATATACCACTTATAAGTAGCGACAAAGATTGTTCGTCTTAGCTTGGATTTTATATGGAAGGTTACTCCACGATTTCTTTGATTTGGTTCATCGAAAAATTAATGCTTTCATATACACATAACCCGCTTTAAATACGATGCTTTATACATATTATTAATACTTCACATTCGTAACACAGTAAGGACAACTCATGCAAAGTAAGTACTATCTAACAAAAATTTACTGTGGAAAAGTAAAGAAACGTTATGGTATTGAAACCGCGATAGACAAGCAACCAGTTACCACTAACCTTTATTTATCAATCGAAGGATTAGCGGGTGATGAATGTGCTGATAAAATTCATCATGGCGGACTAGACCGCGCATTGCACCAATATCCGTCTGAGCACTATGCTTATTGGCAGGATAAGTACGGTGCTAACAGTATGATAAGTAATGCTGATAACGATAATAAGCAAACTGCGGGTATGGGTGAAAACCTGAGTTCGATTGGTATGACAGAACTTACGGTCTGCTTGGGTGATCGCTATCAATGGGGTGAGGCTATCATCGAGGTTAGTCAGCCACGCTCGCCTTGCTTTAAACTAAATAAACGTTGGGATATAGAAAATTTATCAATCGACATGCAAGGCGTTAGCCGCTGTGGCTGGTTATACCGTGTTATTCAACCAGGAACAGTAAGTGTCGACGAACCGTTGAAATTAATTACACGTGTTACCCATGCGATGACCATTGCTGAAGTATGCGAGATATTTTTTGGTGATCCGCTAAACTATGAAAAGTTGCGGGTATTGAAACAGCAAAGTACGCTATCCGACAGTTGGATGGATAAAGTCAAACAACGTTTAGCAACTAATGAAATCGAAAATTGGAATTTTAGATTATTTGATCACACTTAAACCGCATACTCCTTACAAATAAGCATTATGTCATCGTTACTTAAGGCTTCTTTGGTTAAGCCACATACAATACCGTCACTTGTCTGTTGATTAAATTTACAATGCTGACAGACTCCAAAAGCCGTGCGACCTGTCGCCTGCTGGTAGTTATTTAATACTTTTTTAAGTAAGGTTTTCGTTTCAAACTCTTCATCAACAGACAAACTCGTTATAGCATCAGTAAATTTCTGTGGTGGGCAAGTTTTCATCAAAAATTCGCGCCCTGCTTTAGTCACTTTCAAATGGGTAATGCGTTTATCTTTTTTGTCTTTTACTTTAATAATTAAGGCATTGCTTTCCAGAATTTTTAACGATTGCGATACCGTGCCTTTAGTCAAACCTAAAAACTCAGTTACCGCCAGCATGGTGTCTGAATAGCGGTTACAAGTCGAGAGATAATACAAAGCTTCTTGCTGAACAGGTTGTAACCCTAAGCTTTGCCCCTCAAGTCGCGTTTCTTGCCTTAATAAATTAGCCAAACGCTCGATTAAATTAAATAGTTCATCATTCATACCACAATAGTATCGAGTCAAAACATATTTGACAAGTGAAGATTTACTATGTTCAAATAAAATAGTTTCGAGTCGAAACATTTATCAAAAAATAAATAACAGTTAATAATTTATACAAAGGATACATTATGAAAGCTTCACATTTACTTATCGCTACAACCCTAAGCACAACATTGTTAGCAACAAATAGTTATGCGCACAATAAACATCATGGCCACATTCAAGCACTAGTTTCAAAAAAGGTTACAACTGAATTTGACATTGTTCATGCTAAAGTTGTTACTCAAGGTAGCCACTTAATATTTCAACAAGCTGTTACTGGCAAAGTTGGTGATAAGCAACCCCAGAAAAATGGCCAGTTAGCCGGTGCTGAGGTATATAGCTATGTATGGCCAACATCACTCAATAGTTCAGCCGTTGGTTTTGAAGCGGATCAAGGTATTTTATCTTTAGCCTTAACCGTACATCCTGACTTTGACGACACGCCTTTATATGACGAAGACGGTGATGGCAACAAAACCAATGACGGTGACAAATGGCATAGTCATTGGGTAGTGCTAGTGCCTGATAATGCCTGTGGTGAAGGCGCTTTAAAAGTTAAAGATATTGCGCAAGGAAGCTCACCTAAACTACCAGTAACTTGGCCGAACTTACCACTTTTCATTGACAGCCCTGGTTTTGACTTCTCTTTAGAACAATCAGAAGTTTTAGTGCGCGTACCATTATCTGCGCTTGGCTTTCCAGAAAGTTTTTCTTTTGATGGCGTCACTGCAGGATTAAAAATAAACCAGCAAGTACACGCACCTTTATTATGTGTTACCGATGTATTTGATGTCGCATCAGGTGATCTAAGCTTATCCGGCAAAAGCCAATAAACATTGGTGCTAGGAGTAATTATTATGCAAATTCATGTTTACGACACCCATGTGTATACCCAAACCACTTGAAGATGTAGCTTCAGAACTAAGCTAGGGAATCAGCGCAAGGCGCAGCATGAAGATAATGGTTATTCCCTTATCAAGTGCTGCAACGCTGAACTGTTTTTCTAGCTTATCTCCCTTCGGGCAAGGCGATAAAGGGTCATCTCCAGCGTTATTGATTTAGACAATAGAATAACTATTCTCTTCAATCAATGCCTTGGTGCTAACCCTTTTTCGTCTTGCTGAATCCTGCATCTTCAAATGGCTTGGGTATTTACCACTTCGGGTCAATATATCCATTTTGATGTTTTGGTCAGTAATGAAAACGTTAAACAGGTCGATAGATATGCCGAACAATATCTCGCAAGCTTGGGTGTAAAAGTAGATAATATTAAGCAAAGTCGCTGTGATTTTTGTCATAGCGAAATAGCAAATCCTGAGGTGCAGCAGAATATTGCTAACCACGGGCATAGTATTATTCGCTTATAACTTACACAAAACTAAATAAAACTTTTGGGAGTCACACAATGACCAAGAACATAAGCTGTGATGCCCATGATTATTTTGAAATTGTCTGTATGCGCCGTAGCCAAATCAAGGTTACGGCTAAAGACAACAAATACGGTTAAGTGATGTAAAACAACTTGAGGCAATAGGAAACAGTGTTGCTCAGCATAATTTTTCGATCACATGGTAACGTTTGATATCAAAAAAAACGCATCTCAGTTGTACTTATTTTAAAATTCGGTCGCTTGAGGCCGTGATTTTGATCAACTAGATTCCGATCTTACAAATGGTAAAAATAGAACTTAGCAAAAGCCGGTAACTAAGTGCGCTAAGCGGAAGTTAGTGCACTGTTATGTCTAACGCCTGCTTTAAGCTCATTGCTGCCGTTGATATTTTTTACACTAACTATGGTTGGCAGCTAAAAACGTTATGAACTTTCTGTCACAGCAATAATTAAATCAGGCTTTATCGCTAAGTTGATTTGAAGGCTAATCTAAGTTGATTTTGAGGTTTGATGGTTTGCATCAATAGACATAGAGAGACTAAAGCGACCCCTACCCAACCAATGACTTTAAATCTTTCACCAATAATGAAAACAGCTAAAATAGTTGCAACCAATGGTTCAATTAGGGTTATTAATGTCGCTTTACTTGCATCTATATAATTCAAGCCAAAACCAAATAATAAGTACCCTAAAAACATTGGTATTATTGCCATATACAAAGATACCAAAGCATTAGTTGAGTTTGAAAATAAGTTATCACCCGTAAACCATAATGAGGGGAGTAACAATAGTGCAGCACAACCGAACAGTCCTGACATGGATGATTTTGAATGAACGCCACTTTCAATCAAACGCCTTGCTGCCCATGAATAACCAGCATAAGCTAGTCCAGCAATACAACCCAATAGAATGCCTAAACTCTGTTGATTAATGCTATAAGCAATATTATTACTCTGGTCTCTGCCTAAAGTTAACAGAGCAATACCTATAGCCCCAACGACAAAGCTCAATATCCATTGCAGGGATATGTTCTTTTTACTAATTAGACGTTCAAGGACTGCTGCAAAAAAAGGGGCTGTAGCTATAGAGACTACAGTACCGATGGCAACACCAGATAAACGCATTGAGGTATAAAAGGCTAATGGATATATAGCGACAGAAGCGGCACCTAAAAGTAATACCTTAGGTTGTTCGAGCATCAGCTTATAATCTATAAGCAGCTTTTTTCGAGCTGTGATCACAAGTAAGACTCCACCTATTCCCATAGAAAACGCACCAATTGCCAAAGAGCTTACATTAGGTGAGTAGCTTGCTGCCGTGCCTGTTGTTCCCCATATAAAGCTAGCAATGATAATAGCAATAACACCTTTAAAACTTCCGTGATGATTTTCCATAATGAAACCTAAAAATGATAACTTCAATACAGAAATAGTATGCTATTTACAAATGTCGTTTTTAACAATTAAGACGCAATCGTTAACAATTCAGACTACGTTTACTTTTTAAACTTAGTAGGTGATAGGCCAAAGTATTGTGAAAACTTACGGCTAAAAGCTGATGGTTCTTTATAACCTACTTTTTCACCAATAATTGGTAACGGGTAATCTGTATGCGTTAGTAAAGCTTGGGCTTTTTCCATCCGAAGTTTTGTTACGTACTTCATCACCGTCAGGCTTGTTTGTTGCTTAAATAGTTTTTTAAACTGCGTCTCACTTAAAAAAGCAGATTCAGCCAAGCGTTTGATTTGCAGTTGCTCAGCAATATTTTGCTCTATGAAAGATATTGCTTTACCAATACGATTATCTACTTTTGGTAATAAAGTTTGCTCTGCAAGCAGTAAACTAAACATTTCAAACATCGCCTGCTCTAATTGAGCATTAACTTTGTTTTCTAGTTGGCTTTCGATAAAAGTTAAGTAACTTCTAAGGGACGGGTTAATCGCAAAAACAATACAGTGAGAAGATGAAATATTTTTGGGGAGGTTTTCTATATCTACAACTACAAACCTAGCTTCAGTATCAGCAGTAAACAAGTGCTCTTCGTTGGCTTTAACTACAACACATTCACTCGGTGCAACCTTACCATTGAAATTACCAACACATATATTTATAACACCACGCAAGGGTAAAACCAATTGATTAAAACTATGTGAGTGACTAGCTGGTTTTGTACTATAAGAGCGAATGGATAATAGATTTTTCATAATAATAGAAAATGTGTGGCCTTACTTCACCCTGATTCTGGTTATACATGTTAGAGCAATTGATAATAAAGTGAAGTGTTAGTTTTTACTGGTACTTTATTTTAAAGTATCTATGACCGCTTTGGTGGCGTAGATGCCAGTTCTCAAATGTAGAACTGGCACATTATTAAGAATCGATACTTTCTGAAATCTCAAGAGCATCATCAACCTCTATCCCTAAATACCTGACAGTGCTTTCAAGCTTTCGATGACCTAGCAACAATTGGCACGCTCGTAAGTTTTTAGTTTTTTTGTATATCAATGATGGCTTCGTTCTTCTCATCGTATGAGTCCCATATTGGGTTTGATCTAAACCAATCATGGAAACCCAAGCATCAACAATTCTTCCATACTGACGTGTTGATAGGTGTTCTGATGAATGAATTCGAGATTTGAATAAATAATCATTTGAACTTAGTTGAAAATTTGTAATTAAAGTTTGAACTGAATTACGAGTGTTTTCGGTAAGTTCAAATTGAACGGGTAATCCTGTCTTTTGTTGAACAATAATAGCTCTCGACTGAATAGTTTTTCCGTGAGCAATATCTCTTATTTTTAGAGTTACTAAATCGCATCCTCTTAATTTACTATCGATAGCAAGGTTAAAAAGTGCAAGATCTCTTATATTATTTACTAATTCTAGCCTGATTCGGATAGCCCAAATTTGTTGAAGCTTAAGCGGTAATTTTTGCCCAACAATTTTGTTTTTATTCCAAGGTTCGGTTGGTTTATAAACGGTTAAAGTAAACATGATAGATCTCCGTTATTAATGGAGAACTAAGTATGGTCGATTGTGAGATTCAAGCTCATTGCTGCCGGTGTCGCAGCTCAACCGAATAGCACAAGTCGGACACTTTCTACTTTAGGATAATCATTGAAAAAGCATAACAATGCGAATCAGAAGTTAGCAGCAAGCACTCACCAGTAGCTTGCACTCCTGCTGGCTGCGTTGAAGTTGAAGGTGCGCTCTATTTACTCAACGAGAGTTCAACCACTTCTTTTTTTGCGGAAACCTGAATAGTCATCAAAAGCTGCGTCTGATCAATATCAGTTAGATAATCGACATTGTCACCTACCTCTCCTAGAATTTTAAAATCGTCGTTATTAAGATCGTAGGACCACAATTGATTATCATCGTTGATATCATAGATTATATTGTTTTTAATCACGAAGGATCTGGATTTACCGCCCTGTTTGTTTAATGCTTTAATTTGCTGAGGCTCAACAGGGCCGGGTTTCCAAAATTGACCCATGTGATCGTAAAGTATCAATCGACCATCCTCACTTTTAAGTGTCCAGAACACAAACTTATCGCTTACTTCTCTGAAGTCTGACTTATTTAAGTCGAACTCCACAATTTTTATTATCCCTTCGATCCTTACTGCCATTAATGCACTATTGTTTTTACTTTCCCATTGGTAGAGTTGACTCACCGGATGTTCCATTGGAAAGGTTTTTTGAGTTGAATCTAGAAATACCTGTGTAAGCACGTTGTTGGCATTGACTAAAAGGCTTTTACCATCTTCCGCCCAATCGATTCCATTGATATAAGTATCCAGTGGGAAATTAGTGAGCTTTTGTGAATCTTTCCCATCACTTACCCAAAGCTGCTCTTCGCCTGAACGTTCTGACAAGAAAGCAATTAGCTTACCTCCAGGTTGAAAAAGTGCATAGTCCTCTCCAAGATTTGTGCGTTCAAATATTGCATAGTTAGTTGGCTGATTCGACGAGGACAACTTCGATTGGGACGATTCGGGTTGAGATTGGCTAGTTTGTGTCTCAGAACGATGTGTTTGCAGTCCTATCCCAGTGATTTCATTCAGCGGTACTTTCACAATATCACTATCATAGGGTCCCTTTAGCATGAGTAACTTTTTACCGCTTGGATGAAATTCAGGTTGCGTCATTCTGTCGCCAAAGGGAGAATTGATTTTGGTGACCTTACCTTCATAGGAAAGCGTAAAGAGTTGTCTGCCCGTGCTAAAGAAAAGCTGTTTGTTTAAAGGATCAAAATTAGGGTAGAGAGAGCGGAATTTCGATATTTCCGGTAGGCGCTCAATCGGGTGGCTGGATAAAAGTTTACCATCAGGACTGATGAGTTCGATATATTGCTTACCATCTTTATGAATACGAGCCACAGCGATCAAGTCATCCGCGACCGAATAAGCATAATCGATTACACTCCCGTCGTTGGGAACATATAAGTCAGTGCTTTTATTCAAGCTTGGTGAATAATTAATTAACTTCCAACCGTTTGAATCTCTTTGTTTCAGGGTAATACTGCCGTCATTTAACCAGGAGGGTTTCTTTAGGATTGAGTTTTTACACTTCAGTATTACGCTTGGCTGTTGAGGGCTTTTAAGCGATTTATCAAAGTCTAAACTCACCAAATCGTAGCAATCTCTTTGGGTAACAGGCTGGTTACAAGGTTGGGTTGCTAAAAATACCAATTTCTTGCCATCTTTAGAAAAACTATGACGACCATAAGCCCCCCAATCATTGGTCAGCTGGATTTCTTTTTGAGTGCTTATGTTTTTGGCCCATATTTTATTCACGCATAACTTATCTAAATAACGATGAAAAACAATGTAGTTTCCGTCAGGTGTATAGGTCGCATCAAATTCTTTGTCGTCAGTGGCGGTAAGCACGCGTAACTTATCAAAAGTTAATTGTGGCGTTTGTTTGGGAGTTAGATTCTGATAGCCAATAATAGCTAGAATAATGCCCCCAGCGACCATAGAAATCAGTTTTAAAGCCACTCGCGATGGCGCAGAATGCTGAGCTGAATCTGGGGCAGTGCTGTCTTTAACCTGAGAGTCGTCGACTGTATCTTCTTGGGAGCTGTGGTTGCTTGTAAAAGCATCGCTTGTAACATCAGTGCTTGTCGAATTGATATTGTTCTGCCATCGAACTTCAACCTCCAGGCTATAACCTTGTTTAGGGTGGGTTTTAATAAAGGACAGGTTGCCCTCACCCAGTGCTTTTCTTAATTGAGCGATGCTTCTATGCAATGTATTTGGTGTCACCACAGTATCAGGCCACACTTCTGATAATAATTCATCATGGCTAACAACTTTATTAGCGTTTTTGGCTAGGTAAGTTAATACAGCCAATGCTTTAGGTGGAATCGTCTGTGAGTGCATTTTCTGGGTGATTTGATTTCGAGTTAAATCAATAAAAAAATCACCGACCCAATACTGCGTGTCCATGTGTTTGTTTTCCATGATGAATGTTGACGTTTAAGAGTCAATTAAAACAAGAGGGTCACCTTAGCATGAAGTCTAATTTTTGCTAAGCCTTACTTTGTTACTGAAGCTGAAAGGATATCCACTGTCACTAATATGTTAAATAACCTCAACTCGGTTTACTGAATGTCATAATATATTGATAATCAAAATTTTTAATAAATCCGGTATCTCCAATGATGTTAGTTAAGTGGATATCAAGGCGTTTATGTATCCGAATAGCGAGCTATTTGGCACATCAACAACGTAGATAGGCGCTTAACTAGCTTTATTGGATGACGATGCTTAAGCCGAGTTGAGGTTAAATAATATGGAGTAAGAAGCTTTAGCTCACGCAATTTCAGAATAGACCCTTAGTAAAATGGGGTGCTAATCTGACGCTGTCGGAAAAATTAAAGCAGGCGATATAACTGCAATCAAAAACGTCCTTATCGCCGTCAGAACAAAATCATCTAAAAGTCATAAGAACGTCAGGTATTTTAAAGTCGGTTAGCTTAAATTGACTCTTCAATCACATTAAAGCAATAGAAAGCGACTTCAATATGGAAGTTAAATAACTCGTTGATTTGAAAACAGGAAACAATATGAAAATCTACTCAATGCAAAAACTACATTTTATTTTAATACTTGTATTCGCCATATTTTTAAGTGCCTGCACTACAAAACAAGTATCAAAAAACAATGATTCACCAATTATAGAAAAAACACATGGGGTAACTCCTGAAGTCTCCGCGCCCAGTATGGAATCTACAGAGCGCAGTGAGCCGGCAGTTACCTTAGGCGAAATATCTTCACTTAAGTCAAAAGTGTTAAACAAAACTATTCCACTATCAATCCATTTACCTGCTAACTACGATAGTTCAAGGAAAACCTATCCCGTACTCTATATGTTGGGTTCAGATTACCGAGCTAGGTTCGCCATGTTAGCTTCTACACTAGACTACATGGGCGAAGGACAAATTCCTGAGATGATACTTGTTGGAATAGATTTACCCGAAGGAAATAGTATTTTGTTGCCAACAAGGAAAAATCAAGACACAACAATTCCGGATAATTATATTAACTTTTTTGAGACAGAGCTGATACCGCACGTTGATAGTACATACCGTACTGCTCCATTCAGAGTCCTTTTTGGCGGCTCTAACAGTGGCTTTTTCACTGTTTACACGCTACTCAATAACCCCCTTTTGTTTAATAGCTATTTTGCAAGCAGCCCATCCCTTATGATTATACCGGAAGTGCTTCAACAAAAAATAAAATCAGGTCCGTTAAAAACGCTTTCGGAAAACAGGTTTCTACACATCATTTACAGCGATGATGAAGGGTTAACAAATCACGTTTCTGAATTCACTCGCGTTTTAGCAGACCATAAACCAGAGAGTTTTACCTATAAAGTGGATGAACTGGTGAATCAAGGTCACGTACCAGCGATGGATTTCACACAGTTTCTTTTTGCGTTGTATCCTGACTACAATCCCTTCAATTTCCGTGAAAACCTGGAATCGTTAGATAAAGTGACACAACATTTCGATAGGTTATCAAAACGATACGGGTATGAAATCCAGACACCTATATCGGTCCTATTTGACCTTGGTTTTGTCACTACAAGAAGTAAGAATTTAATTGCCGCAGAAGAAATCTTTCAATATTCCTTAAAAGTGTATCCCGACGGGAAGTACTCTTATCTCGGAATGGGTCTTGTACGCCAAACTCAAGGGCAGCTTGAAAATGCTAAGGCCATGTACGAAAAAGCACTGACAATTGATCCAGATTTTTCGCTTGCTAAACGGTGGCTGCAAAGACTATAGAACCTATTATCCGTCGAATAGTGAGAACCTTGCTCTAGTAGGCTATTTGTATACACCTAGACTTTTTGTGTGTATGAATGGCTATCCACACTACGTAATTCTCCCATTGAACGGTCGGAAATATTAGCCATTTTATATAAACCGTAATTGGTACCATTAGCTAAGATAGAAGAAAAAATAAAAAGGACATCAGGTATAAAATCTAGCCACCCACCCAAACAAAAAATCATACTGGCTTGCTAAAGCAAAAAGTACTGAAAGTTACACAATTATTTGAATGACCGCTTTGGTGGCATTTTTGCCAGTCATTCTATCCGATTAATTGGCAATATCTATGGTTAAACAATATATTTATATCTGTGTAGAACGTCCGCTATCGTATCAAAGTGATCATTAGAAACGATGGTTTGGGTTCATGAAAAGCGTCGGCTTTGTGGCAACATTAGACCTAACTAACTGTAGGATTAAGTTAGAACCAGTATCAGTTTTTAGTCATTACCCCTTATTCCCCCTTTAACATTTTTGACAATTTAACAATTGAATGTGTAATTTCTTTTTCATTAATCGCACCAAACCCAAAACGAATATGGCTAGGAGCAACTAACTCATCTGTATAAAATGTATTCGAGGTAGAATCTTCGCTGTGTAGCGTTTTAAATTCCTGTCCTTTAACAAGCTTCGATATGTCGAGCCATATCGCCATTCCTCCCGTAGGTAAAGTAAATGAAACTTTATTGCCAAATATTCGGATAAATTCTTTAGCAGCAAAGTTTCTTCTCGCTTCATATTGTTTTCTTGTTTTACGGATATGTCTTCTTACCTCCCCTGATTCCATTAAATCTGATATAACATGTTCAGTGACAATATTGCCCTGTCTGTCGATAAGTACAATCTCTTGTGCTGCTCTTTCTATAAATACCTTATCGGCAGCGATATAGCCTAGCCTTAAGCCCGGTGCAAAAACCTTTGACATAGAACCTATATGAATAACATTCTCTGAATTCGGCAGGCTTATCAGCGGTGGAATCGGATTAGCTTCATAGTGAAACTCGTGATCATAATCATCTTCTATTACGGCAAATTTATGGCGTTTAGACAATTCCAATAACGTTAACCTTCTATCCATAGTCAAGCATACCGTTGTTGGATATTGATGATGGGGAGTAATATAAACACCGGCTACTTTATTGCTAAGCAATAACTCTTGTAAATGGTCAACGTTTAAACCTTTCTCATCGAGCTTACATTTCAATATTTTAAAACCATTAGACTCAAATGCAGCTCGTGCTGGTGAGTAGCATAACTCTTCCATCACAATAGCCCCTTTACTTGGGTCTAATACTCTTGAAGCCAAATATATACCCATTTGGCTTCCTCTCACTATGCATACTTGCTCAGTAGAACAGTTCATAAACCTATCTTCAGATAGCATTTTTTTCACCGAATTACGTAACTCTATTGTTCCACGAGGATCACCATAACCAAGGTTTGAATGACGACCTAAGTTAAGACAAACTCGGCGATAAGCTTTTGCTAGCAACTGGTAAGGAATTAGCCGTGTATCGGGAGTACCATCATTGCTAACAGCCATATCACCATAGGAATCAAGAGCGCCTTGATAAAGTGTTTCAATTAACTCAGAAGACGATTTAGTTTTATATTTTTGATTGGTCAGACTCGCATTTTTAGCGGTAAGCCCTTGCTCTGGTAGCACTCTTGATACAAAAGTGCCAGATCTTGGTTTTGTTTCCAACCATCCTTGTGATTCGAGTTCCTCATAAACCTGTTGTATCGTTTTCCTATTCACTTTTAACTGACTTGCTAAAGAACGTGTTCCGGGCAACATACTGCCGGGGTTCAGTCGACCATCTTTAATGTCTGTTGTTAGCTTATTCAAAAGTTTTGAATGTAAGGTTTTACCTGGGCTATCTTCTAACCAAAACTGTACTTCCCATGGTCTTAACATACCACCCTTCACTTGACCCATCTGGACCACAACACTTAGCAAAACTGGATGTTATCACAGGTCCAGATTAACGCTAAATTATATCTCTAGTTAAAAATAAGTAAGGATATAGAAATTGAAAACAAGTACATCAAGCAAACAAGAGCTTATGCAAAGTGCGCAAGCTGACATGAAGAACATCATTAAGGATATTGACCTCAGTGATCGACAAAAACTCGCGCTAACCTGCCGTATTTTATTTGATAAGGGCCACGACGCAGGCTTAGCGGGACAAATTACCTGTCGTGCTAAAAACCCAGATTCATTTTTAACACAAAAATTTGGCTTAGGTTTTGATGAAATAACAGCGAATAACTTAATGGAAGTAGACCAAGATCTTAAACCATTAAATGGCGAAGGCATGGCTAACCCTGCTAACCGCTTTCATACTTGGATATACAAAGAACACCCTGAAGTTAATTGTATTGTTCACTCACACCCAACCCATATTGCAGCACTATCAATGCTTAAGGTTCCTTTGATTATTTCTCAAATGGATACCTGTGGTTTATATAACGACACTTCCTTTGTAGCTGACTGGCCTGGTGTGCCTGTAGGAAACGAGGAAGGCATACTTATTTCAAAAGCGCTAGGCAATAACCGAGCTGTATTTCTCGCTCATCATGGCCAACTTGTTACCGGAAAAACGATTGAAGAAGCTTGCAACCTAGCAATTTTAATTGAGCGTGCTGCTAAATTGCAGCTTCTCGCAATGGCCGCTGGTGAAGTACAGCCGCTGCCTCATGAACTCGCTCAAGAAGCTCATGATTGGGTTTCAACAGATAAAAGAAATAAAGTTAATTTTGCCTATTACGCAAGACAAGCACTTAAAAAACATAACGATTGTATATAAGGAAATAAGATGAATTTATCCGGAATTATTGGTTACCCTATTACGCCTTTTAGTGATTTAATTAAAGGCGTTGATCTTGAAAAACTAGGTACAGTTATAGACATTCTACTGACCTCAAAAGTAGATGCTATTGCGGCATTAGGCAGTGCTGGCGAAGCAACTTACTTAACTAAATTTGAATGGGAACAAGTTGCAAAATACACAGTTAAGTATGTAAATAAAAAAGTGCCGGTTGTTATTGGTATCGCTGAATTAACTACTGAAAAAGCAATAGAACGTGCCAAATATGCTCATGCTATCGGCGCTGACATGATCATGGTTTCGCCATTTTCTTACTACAAATTAAATGAAGCTGAGCTATTTCAACACTATGAAAACATTTCAAATGCAACGCCATTGCCTATCATGATATATAACAACCCTGCGACCTGTGGTGTCGATATGTCTCCGCAATTCATGCTGACTATGGTTGGCAGCATTAAAAACGCCTGCGTGATTAAAGAGAGTACGGGTGATATTCAACGCATGCATAAAATTCACAAGTTATCTAAAGGAAAAGTGCCATTCTTCAATGGCTGTAATCATATGGCTTTGGAAGCGCTAACGGCTGGGGCAAGTGGCTGGTGTACTGCAGCACCTTGTTTAATTGGTGATCAACCCAAACAGTTATTTGATGCAGTTAAACAAGGCAATAAAGATAGAGCTCAAGCCTTATTCTATCAACAATATGAATTTCTTGAGTTTATTGTAACCTCAGGATTGGCTGCCGCCGTTAAATCAGGTTTATCAATTCAAGGAAAACTAGAAGGTGAGCCTAGAAAACCGTTATTGCCTTTAACTGAATCTGCTCAAAAAACACTAAAAAACATGTTAACTGAGATGAATTGTGTCTATTAAGGTAGAGTAAAAAGTTACGCTATTAAAAAAGCCTTTTGTTTTCACAAAAGGCTTTTCATTTTCTTGGCTTATTTCACGTAAGCTAGTTAATTACTTTACAGCGTTGTACTTTATCCCAAAAGATTAAAGTTTTGCTGCATTAATTTCGGCTTCATCATTATCAAGTGCTAGCTTGTAGCCAAATGATACATGGTGATAGCGACCGTTAGTGTAATCATCATGGATAGCAAAACCGAAGTTGTATACTGTGCCCGCTTCAATGCTTACATCGCCTGCTTTGTCTGACTTAAGCTTACGCTTTACCATAACAGTCCAAGTGCCGTTTTCAAGTATTGCGTTAACTTCGCCACCTTGTCCACCGTGCATTTGACGTTCAGCTAAAATATAACCATCTTCAACTTTACCTTCACCTGCTTTATAGCGAACGATGTCCATAAACTTGTTCGAATCGACAGCTGCTTTAATGTCAGCTTCATCTTTTAACTGGTCCCAGCCACCAAGTGCTTTACCACGACGACCTTTCAATTCAAGTTTAGTTCGAGACTCTTTAGTATATTTAGTTAAACCGTTGCTAAAATCCAAACGTTTAGCTAAGTCTGAGCCCATTAATACATCTTTTTCTGGTACGAACGGCATACCGTTAACGTCTGCATGACATGTACCCCAACAGCCGGCTCTATCAGCATACTCAACTTCATCTGTTGCTACCATGAATGCTAGTTTCATTGAGTTTGCTGGATCCATTTTACCGCCATCTACAAATGGTGCAGGCGTATGTTCACCGTCGGCCCAGCTAAATTTCAGGTATAGATTTTCTGCATCATGTGCGGCATTAATAGTAACGTCAAAACTGCCGCGTTTACCAGGAATGAGTGCCGGGTCTTCAACCTTTTCACTTTCGCCAGATGCTATATTATTGCCAATATCAGCAATCTCTTCACCATGACATTCTACACAACGGTCGCCTTTGGTAAACGCACGTTTGCCACCATGCTTACGACCTAACACCCACTCAATAGATGCTGTACCTGGGTAGAATACCCCGATATCGGTTGCATTAGCTTTGCTCCAATCAACATTAATATCGCTAGTGCTTGCTGATGCCGCCGCATTACTTTCTACAACTGCTGCCTGAGGCGCTTTACTCAATTTACTTGTCGCGTCAGCAACTGCTTTTTCAATTTGTGCTTGAACCTTAATTTTCTCAGCTTCTTTTTCAGCTTTTAAAGCTGCTTTTTCAGCGGCTTCTTTTGCTTCTACACGCGCTAAGCCATCTTTGTACATTTGAGGAACTTCACGAATATAAGCAGGATTTGGTGCTTCCAGCGCTTCTAGTTCTTCGTCCGATAATTTGTCTCTTACCCCGTGATGCGCAATCCCTTTATGGCAATCAATACAAGTTTGGCCTGTTTCGAATGCGTTTAAATGTTGCTTACGTGCACGTGGTTTTTGAAATTCTGGATTCATCGATTCAAAGTTATGACAATTACGACATTCTCTTGAATCAGTTGTTTTCATCGCTTTCCAAACGCTTTTTGCCATGGTAAATCGATGCGCATCGAATTTCTCTTTAGTGTCTAATTTTCCTGTTAACCAACCATAAACCTCATATGATGCTTGAATTTTACGGACCACTTTGTGGATCCAAGGTCTTGGCACATGACAATCAGGACAACCTGCTCTTACACCCGTTCTATTCGAATAATGTATGGTCGGCTTATACTCTTGATACACATTGTCTTTCATTTCATGACAATTGATACAGAATTCTGTTGTGTTCGTTGCTTCCATTGCAGTGTTAAAACCACCCCAAAAGACAATACCTACAACGAAGAACATCACTGCGCCAGCTACTGTTGTACCTAGAACTAATCTACGTGACCAAAAACTAGGTTTATTTATTGTGTTATTTACCATAATTAACTCGTACAGAATAAAGCGAAAAAGCGTAGGCATAGCACTGCTATACCTACTAACCTAAAATAAAAGGATGATATTTATATATCATCCTTTAAATTAAGTTACTTACTAGGTTTTGTGGTTCATACGGTTATATACGTTGAACTTACCTGTTGGTGTTGTTAAACCTTTAATACGATGTAACTCTTTAAGTGTTTTAGCATCATATACTACGATTTCACCTGTTGGGTTCTTCGCATCTTTACGGTTCCAAACTGAAACCCAAACTTCTGTGCCATCATCGTTGAATTCCATGTGAAGAGCTGCTTTACCTGGCTCAGTTGTTACACGGATAGTTTTAACAATTTCGTGAGTATCTTTATCAAATACTTGTACAGACTGTTGAATTTCTGGCTCAGGATGTTTCAGTTGATCAGCCCAAACATATTGTGACGTTGGATGAGTACGGATGAATGCGCCAGCACCATCTGTTTCAACTTCATAACATAGTTTCCAAGCACTATCAGGGTGATTGATTGGGTCATTACCCCAAACAGATACTAAACCAGTACCTAAGTGAGTTGTACCGCCAACAGGGCCACATTTTTTATCAATCCAGTTAGCGCCTGGACCAGGATGTGGTAAAGAATCAACATCAATTTGTGCTTCTAATTTACCTGTTTCAGTGTCAACAACTACCATTTTGTTTGATGCGTTAGCAGCAATTTGGAAATAACGGCCTGTTGGATCGTAGAAACCATCGTGTAAGAACTCAGAAGACGCGATGCTGGTAATAGTTAAGTTATCTAAATCACTGTAGTCAACTTGTAACATTTGACCTGTTTCTTTAACAGCGATAGTAAACTCTGATTTATTAGGAGAAGTGTAAACAGCTGCTACACGTGCTTCATTAACAAATTCACCTTTAGTGTTATAACCACGAGTTGAAACAACTTTAAGTGGGTTTAACGTTACAGCGTCCATGATAACGAAATGTGCTGGCCAGTAACCACCGGCAACAACGTATTTACCGTCACCCGAAACAGCGATATCACGAGCGTCATATGCCATTTTAGTTTCAGCAACTAACATTTTTTCAGGCGTTTGCCATAAATCGATTTTATTAACTTTACCGTCGCGACCGATTGTGTACCAAAAACGACCAATATCTTTTGCATGGTCAACTTTATGATGTTCAGTACCTTTGATTACGTGTACTGCGTAACCCGTATCGATATGTGTGATAACTTTTTTAGTGTCGCCATCAATGATTGCCGCAGTACCTGCGTCACGTTCAATAACAACAAAGAAATTTTTCCAATTTAAACCATGCAATGGCTTAGTTGGGTAATCTTTCGGCGCAATATACTCTTTAGTATGTGAACGCATTTGCTCTAAAGACATTTCCGGCGGAACCGGTGGAGTCATTTGAATAAATGTTGCCATGTTTGAAATTTCTTGTTTAGTAAACAAGTCATCAAAGTTATTCATACCGCCTTCAGTACCTAGAGCAATAATTTTCTCTAGACGTTTTTGGCCTTTTTTAAGCGTGTTTTTTGGCTCTAAGTTTTTACCTGTAGCTCCTTTACGCAAAGTACCATGACAACCTGCACAACGTTGAAAGTACTGTAATTGCGCTTTTTCAAAATCAGCTTCAGACAGCGTAGGCTCAGCAGCAGACACTGACATACTAAGGCCTGTAGCTGCCATACCAATTGCTAAACCAAGTGCTGAAAGACTATATTTAATCGTTTTCATAGGATCATCTCCATTTACAAAATTAACTAGCTTTATGTTTTAATGTGTGTATTTCTTATCCATCTAAGTTTTCTATCAGCTACATTCTTATTTGATACCTTTAACAATGTAGACAATAGATAGACAAATTTGTAGTTTGTATAAAATGTATTAGGCTTTAATTTTTCAACTAGCAACAATTAAGTATTTAATGCTGACTAATTGTTCAAGCCGAGAACAAATATAAAGTAGTGTAACTATTCATTACTTTGCAAAGAAAAAACCTGACACAGATCAAGTTTTAAAAACTTTGAAGCGGAATGCATTTACAACTTGATCGAGGTCAACAAATAAAAAGGTTTTACGCGAATTAATCGCAATTCGTATTAGAATTGCTGAGAACTTAATAATTTAACCACATTTTGATATGAGTATTATTTATGAATAGTCGCAGTAAATCGTTAATATACGCCGCCATAGTAGGCTTAATTATTGTCGCCATATTTTTGGGGTTTTTATCAAGTATTACCAACCCTATTTCATGGATACTTATTACGGTATTAGTGCTGATTCCAATATTTTATAAAAAGACAGTAAAAACAAATGAAATGGTCTGGAAGGACGAATATAGTGTCGGTATAGATAGCCTAGACAATGATCACAAGAAGCTAATCAGCTTGTTAAACCAATTCACCATGGCCTATGATTATGCCATGAGTGAAGAGTATGAGCGTGACGCATTAAATGATTTGATCAACTATACAAAATATCACTTTGAGCGTGAAGAACAATTGTTAGAACAACACAATTATCCTGATGTTATCGCCCATAAAGCACAACATAAAAAGATGATTGAGCAAGTAAATAGTTTTATGGATTTATATAACGAAAAAGGCCATGACTCATTAAATGAAATCAGTAGTTTTCTATCTAACTGGTTGATTAACCATATTAATGGTACTGATAAAGAATATACTTCACACTTAAATCAACACGGTGTGAAATAAGCATCCAGCTTTATTATGGGTAAAAGAAAGGGCCAGCGTTAACTGGCCCTACCTATCATGAATGATTTATTCATGATAACTCTCAAACTCCTTGTTTTACTTCGTCCTTGAAAATTTCCAGTCCATGTGGAAATAACGATTTCAAACCATTAAGTTAGTGCTAACTTAATGGTTATCCTTCTTACTACTTTCGCCTATTTATTGCATAATTTAACTCTAAAGGATTTGAGATCCTGGGCAAAAACACTCTAAAGAAAAATTACTCATTTTCAACGAAATATCGATAGAAATTTACTTTTAACTAAATATTACACACGTGCTAGTTTTGGAGTTACCTCCGAACATAATAATTAGCCGTTGCTATTCACATTAAAATGAAACACACAATTCACTGTTAATATAAAGACTAACTATCATGGTTGTACTTACTTTTCCGTTTTCGGCAACGTTTGAGTAAATACGATACTAAGCCAATTAAACGATATTATTGCTATCATCCAATCAACCTAATTCTGCTTTATGAACTTAGCAACTGTACTAAGTTCATATAAAATCATCTTTGCTCAAACAAGTACTACCAAATGAAATAGAAACCTATTTACGAGAAATTACAAACAACTAACATGGCAAAATAATATTGCTGTAGAGCCTAGTTAAAATGACCTTTTATTAAACTCGTGAAAAATCTAATAAAGGTATTAAACCAACTTAGGTCAACTATTGGAGGAAATAGCAACCTCAGCCTAGCTCTGTTAACTTTTGTTCTTATACTCGTAAATAGGACCTATATTGCTTTATCAATGTTAGAGCCTATAACTTCTTATTTTTGTATTACAATTCGGCTTTGCAATACCTAAACAAGAATGATTCTCATTATCTATTATTTTATTGTGATGTCAACAGATAAATGAGAATTAATTGTATTTAGAGTAAAAAAGGGAAGCAATACCGTGAATTGGCAACTTAATAATAGTAAAAAGTCTTTCTAAACTATATGGCCGACAAATTAAATATTACGTAATATCTTTAATTTTAAATAAGTTAGGCATAAAAATCATTTCTTGTTAATTCACTTACCGTATAATTAAACCATAATTACTAAGCATCCATACAAGGCAGTAATTTAGATAGCTAACCAGCTTATAAAGCTATCGTCACTATAAATACTAACAATGCTCAGTACATTATTAACACGGTAATATTTATGACAACAAGTGGTGATGTAGTAAGCCTGTATTAATGGCAAGGCACATAACTTGATAAATACCAGCTTATGTCTTATTTGTAGCCCTCAGCCCCCCTTTGGCGACGAGAATCCTTAATGTTCTCGTAGCTTCATCCATAAATGATTTATCAATAGGACAATGGCCCTATATTAAAAACCCTTTCAAAGTTACGCCAAACAATCGTATATTTCAGTTCAAGACCATTATTCTACGATACACTCAAGCGTAAAAATAATTTTAGACTTTTATCACTTAATAAATACTCATAGAGTGCTTTAGTGAAAATATTATTGGCGAGTAATTCTTTTGGGTTTGAGCGTAGCTTCCTAACATCAGCGAATTTTACTGTTAGGTGCGGTTCTAAACTAAATTTTTTATTTTTTCGTGGTGAAGTGGTCGTCGCTAAAGAGCCTGCTTGTCGTTCTCTTGGTACTACCCCATAACTGTAGTCTCTCACCATCTAAAAAATCATAATTTTTCTCTTTTGGTTTAGCTGTTTTAACGCCTATGTTAGCCCGCGGTTGGTCATTCTAACTATTTTAATAGCAACTAGATCATCCAATCTTATCAGTGTTACCACTGATGGTGATAAATATTCCAGATACTGCAAATCTTTATCAGAAAAGTACAGACATAAAAAAACCCGAGAACCTTGTTTTAACTAGGCTTTCGGGTCTTTAACGGTTCTTGTTGAACCTGTATTTGGTGCAGATGGAGAGACTCGAACTCTCACGCCCTAAGGCACCACCCCCTCAAGGTGGCGCGTCTACCAATTCCGCCACATCTGCATTAAACTTTTTAAACTATATATTTTATTAAGTCGTTTTGCTTATTCTGAGGAAAACAAGCTAACTTAATTTTTAGACTAGTTTGGTATGTCGCTATCTTTTTCTGCTACAGCGTCGCTACTAGGTACGTCAGCATTGTCTACTTTAGGCTCAAGGCTTTCAGTAGGGATAGCATCTGTTGCTGGAGCAACTTGGCCTGCTGGTACAGCTAAGTTATCAAAGTCAGCACCTGATTTAACACGATTCGCTGTTAAGTTACCTAATATTAAGCTGATTACAAAAAATGCAATAGCTAGATAAGTAGTCGTTTTAGTTAAGAAGTTACCAGAACCACTTGAACCAAAAATGGTGGCTGAAGAACCAGCACCGAATGATGCGCCCATATCGGCACCTTTACCTTGTTGAATTAGCACTAGACCAATTAAACATAAGGCAACGATCAAATACACTACGATTAACACTTGATACAACATTTTATTATCCCTTTGCTGCCGAACAAATTATTTTAAATTCATCGGCTTTTAAACTAGCACCGCCGATTAATCCACCATCGATATCAGCTTGTGCAAATAATTCTTCACAGTTTGTCGCATTGACACTGCCACCATACAACAACGGCAGTTTAACTGCGATGTTTTCATCAACTTTCGCGATAAATTTACGAATAAATTGATGAGTTGCTTGTGCCATTTCTGGCGATGCTGTTTTTCCAGTACCTATTGCCCAAACAGGCTCATACGCAATAACAACATCTGTAAATCTTTCAATACCGATTTCGTCTATAACCGGCTGCAATTGTGCGGCTAAAACAGTTTCGGTTTGCTCTGCAACGCGCTCGTCTTCACTTTCACCTATACATAAAATAGGCTTAAGACCAGCATCTAAAGCAGTTTTAACTTTATGTGCCACTAGTGAGCTTGATTCATTGTAAATACTACGACGCTCTGAATGTCCTAATATTACATAATTCACGCCAACTTCTTTTAACATTGAAGTTGAAATTTCACCAGTAAAAGCGCCTTTAGCATGCTCATTTAAGTTTTGAGCACCTAAGCTAAATGCTTTAACTAAGTTCGCATTAGCACTTGCCAAGCTAAATGCCGCTAAGTAAGGAAAGCTAGGACAAACAACGACTTCAACATTTTCATTTAACGTTACGTTATTTAACTCTGAAACCATTGAGTTGACTAAAGCTAAACTGCCATTCATTTTCCAGTTTGCTGCAACTATTGCGCGTCTATTCATATTTCATTCCTAAATCAAAGCGGCGAGATATTAACTAACCTGTAGGCAAGATACAAGTTTTTCAAGCAATATCTCGTTCAATTGCTCAATATTCGTCCGACAAAGCAAATCAGTAAACAATTATCGTTAACAAGCTAGCTTTACGGCATCAGCAATTTCGTTTGCTAGTGCGGTCACTTCATCATGTTCAGGCCCTTCAACCATTACGCGAATAAGTGGCTCTGTGCCTGATTTTCTTAGTAATACTCGGCCGCGACCACTTAGTTTATCATTCACTTGATGCACAGCAGCAACAACAGCGCTGTTCACTAATGGGTCGCTATCACCGGTAAAACGAACGTTCACTAAAACTTGTGGTAATTTCTTCATGCCTTGACGCAATTCAAATAAGGTTTTACCTGTATTGCAAACCGCTGTTAATACATTTAATGCTGCGATAATGCCATCACCTGTAGAGGTATGATTAAGGTTAATAACATGGCCAGAGTTTTCTGCTCCTAACTGCCATCCTTTCTGCTTAAGCATTTCCATTACGTAGCGATCACCGACCTTACTTCGCGCAAATGGTACGCCCATGTCTGCAAGCGCAAGCTCTAAGCCCATGTTGCTCATTAACGTGCCAACAACACCACCGCGAATACTACCACTTTGTAAATCATTACAAGCAATAACATACACACATTCATCACCGTCCATAATGTAACCGGTGTGGTCAACCATCATTAAACGATCACCGTCGCCATCAAGGGCAATACCTAAATCAGCATTATGTTCAACAACGGCAGCGCTAATAGCAGCCATAGAGGTAGCACCACATTCATAGTTGATATTAGTACCATTCGGTGCAGTACCAATTTCAATAACTTCAGCACCTAGTTCACGAAAAACGTTGGGCGCAATGTGATAAGTTGCGCCATGTGCACAATCAACCACCATCTTAATGCCTTTTAATGAATACTGGCTTGGAAAGTTACTTTTACAAAATTCGATATAACGACCAGCAGCATCGTCAATTCGATTCGCTTTCCCTAAGTCAGCTGATTCAACGCAGCCCATTTCCTTATCCAATTCTGCTTCAATAGCTAACTCAACAGCATCAGGTAACTTTTGCCCGTCTTGTGAGAAGAACTTAATACCATTATCATAAAACGGGTTATGTGAAGCACTAATAACAATGCCGGCTTCCGCACGAAAAGTTTTTGTTAAATATGCAATACCTGGTGTTGGCATTGGCCCTAGTAAGCCAATATCAATACCTGCCGCTGAGAAGCCAGCTTCTAGTGCAGATTCCAACATATAACCAGAAATACGCGTGTCTTTGCCTATCAATACTTTTTTAGTACCTTGTGCCGCTAAAACACGACCTGCGGCATAACCTAGCTTCATGACAAATTGCGGTGTAATTGGGTATTGACCTACCAAGCCACGAATTCCATCAGTACCAAAATATCTTCTTTCTGACATTATTGTCTCCATTGCGCTTAACGCTTTGCTATTAGCATTTCACTGCATAAATTTATGCTTAACTGACTATTTGATTATCAGCTACAGCTTTTAGTATTTTTAATGCGTCTACGGTTTCTTCGACATCATGAACACGAATGATTTTTGCACCTTGCTGAGCAGCAAGAATTGCGGTACTTAAGCTACCCGCAAGACGTTGTTCAACATCTCGACTTAATAAATTACCGATCATAGACTTACGAGATGTGCCTACAAGTATTGGGCAACTTAGCTTTTCAAACGATGATAAATTGGCCAACAAATGAAAATTTTGCGCTAACGTTTTACCAAAGCCAAAGCCGGGATCTAAAATCAAACGCTCTCTGGTGATACCTGCTTCAACACAAGCGTTAATACGTTGTTCAAAGAATAAAATAATATCGTCAACAACGTTACTGTACGTTGGCTCGTTTTGCATTGTTCTAGGCAAACCTTGCATATGCATTAAACAAATAGGTACGTCACTATTTGCCAACACCGCCAAACAGCCTTCATTTTGCAGCGCACGTACATCGTTAATTATATCAGCGCCACTTTCAATAGCTGCTTTCATCACTGATGCTTTGCTAGTGTCGATAGAAACCACAACATCAAACTTTTGCTTAATAGCTTTTAATACTGGAATTACACGCTCAAGTTCGTCTTTTTCATTAACGTCTTTGGCACCAGGTCGTGTCGATTCACCGCCAATGTCAATAATTGTCGCACCAGCAGTAATCATACTTTCAACTTGATCGAGTGCATGATCAAAATGAGTGAATTTACCACCATCAGAAAAAGAGTCAGGAGTCACATTAAGAATCCCCATCACTTGCGGCGATGATAGATCTACGATTGAATTAGGGCAGTTAATTTGCTTAAGCACAATTTTCTCTTCATTTAGCTTATATTCAACCAAGCATATGGCCAAACTAGCATTTATTATTTTAGCGTTTACAAGCTAGTAGCTAACGGGTAAACGCTAAAATAATAAAGCCTCAATAAGTATTAAATCAATTGATTTAAACCATTGAGGCTTTAGACTTTTATGTATTATCTATTTAGCTGGAATGTCTGAAGTATCAGTTGAATCTGATGGTTCAGAAGACTCCTTTTTTTCGCTATCAACTTTTGCTGATGGCTTGCTTGAGTCAGCATTATTTGAACTGTCATCAGAGCTAGTTGCATCAAAGTCAGCTGGCGGGCGAACCTTAGTACGATTCATTAAGTCATCAACTTGCAATGCATCAATTGTTTCGTATTCCATTAAGGCGTCTTTCATCGCATGTAAAATATCTTCATTTTCTTTCAATATTTTTGCTGCTCGCTCATAGTTACGGTTAACAAAAGCTCTAATTTCTTCATCAATAGCATGTGCAGTATCGTCTGACATATTTAATGATTTAGAAGATGTTCTACCTAAGAATACTTCACCTTCTTCTTCAGCGAACAACATCGGACCCATTTTCTCAGAAAAGCCCCATTGAGTTACCATTTTACGAGCAAGCTGCGTAGCACGTTCAATATCATTTGAAGCGCCCGTGGAAACTTTTTCAAAACCATAAATCATTTCTTCAGCAATACGACCACCATATAGTGATGAGATATTACTTTCCAAGTGTTGCTTGCTATGACTAAACCTGTCTTGCTCAGGTAAGTACATCGTTACACCCAATGCACGACCACGCGGCATAATACTCACTTTATAAACAGGGTCATGATCTGGCACTAAACGACCAACAATGGCGTGACCTGCTTCATGATAAGCAGTCATTTCTTTTTCAGATTCATTCATTACCATTGAACGACGTTCTGAGCCCATCATTATTTTATCTTTAGCTTTTTCAAATTCAGCCATACCAACAACACGACGTGCTGAACGAGCAGCAAACAATGCAGCTTCGTTAACTAAGTTAGCTAAATCAGCGCCAGAAAAGCCAGGTGTACCACGGGCAATAACTGATGCTTTAACATCATCACCTAATGGAACTTTACGCATATGCACTTTAAGAATTTGTTCACGACCACGAATATCAGGTAAACCTACGGTTACTTGACGATCAAAACGGCCTGGGCGCAGCAACGCAGGGTCTAACACGTCTGGACGGTTAGTCGCAGCAATAACGATTACACCTTCATTACCTTCAAAACCATCCATTTCAACTAACATTTGATTAAGTGTTTGCTCACGTTCATCATGACCGCCACCCATGCCGGCACCACGTTGGCGACCTACAGCATCGATTTCATCGATAAAGATAATACATGGCGCTGATTTTTTCGCTTGCTCGAACATATCTCGAACACGTGAAGCACCAACACCTACAAACATTTCAACAAAGTCTGAACCAGAAATAGTAAAGAAAGGTACTTTCGCTTCACCCGCAATAGCTTTAGCTAATAAAGTTTTACCTGTACCAGGTTGGCCTACCATTAAAACACCAGATGGAATGCGTCCACCAAGTTTTTGAAAGCGCGAAGGATCTTTTAGATAATCAACTAATTCTGAAACTTCTTCTTTGGCTTCATCACAACCAGCAACATCAGCAAAAGTCGTTTTAATTTGATCTTCGCTTAGTAATTTTGCTTTTGACTTACCAAAACTCATTGCCCCTTTGCCACCACCGCCTTGCATTTGACGCATGAAGAATATCCACACCCCAATAAGCAGTATCATCGGAAACCATGAAATGAATATTGACGTAAGTAAACTTTGTTCTTCTGGCAACTCACCAGAAGCGTTAACACCTTGCTTAACTAAATCGTTAATTAAATCACGATCATAGCCGCCAGGGATAACAGTAACAAAGTTTTCACCACTACGTTTAATACCATTAATAACGCCATTTCTATCAACGTCAACTTCTCGAATTTGCCCTTGACGTACGTCTTGGATAAATCGTGTGTAATCTACTTGTTGTTCATTGTCGCTTCCAGGGGTAAAACTCTGGAAAACAGACATTAATACAACTGCAATAACTAACCATAAAATAAGATTTTTTGCCATATCGCTCAACTTAATGACCTCTTGCTAATGTTCAAAATGGTGCGATGAAATAATTCCATCTAATTTACTACAATTTAAAGCCGGTCGCCACAAGATAAACTTCACGTGAACGAGCACGTGACGATTCAGGCTTGCGAGTCTTAACGGTTTTAAATGCGGCTCGAGCATCTTTCATAAACTGCTCAAAGCCTTCTCCTTGGAACACTTTCACAACAAAAGCGCCATCTTTCTTTAATACTTGATTACACATATCTAGCGCTAACTCCACTAAATACATGCTACGCGCCGCGTCTGCAACTTCGTTACCAGTAAAATTTGCTGCCATATCAGACATCACAACATCAATATTTTTACCGTCAATTCTTGTCAATAATGCATCTAATACTGCTTCTTCACGAAAATCACCTTGAAGAAAGTCAACACCTGCAATCGGATCCATAGACAAAATATCACAGGCAACCACTTGACCATTATCACCAACAGCCTTAGTTGCATATTCTGACCAACCACCAGGAGCCGCACCTAAGTCAACTACCTTCATGCCTGGCTTAATAAGTTTATCTTTTTTATTTATCTCTTCAATTTTAAAAACAGCACGCGAGCGAAGCCCTAATCTTTGTGCTTTTTTAACGTATTCATCATCAAAATGCTCTTTCAGCCATCGAGCACTACTGACACTGACCTTATTTTTACTCATCTAGCTCACTTATATATTCATGCTGCTTAAAGCGCTGCAACCTTAGTTAGGGTTTATTTTACTATTATTCCTTAAGATAAAGACACGCTATCTCAAATAAAATTGCTAATAAAAAATATTAAAAATGTATCACTTTGCAAACAATATTAGTATTACAAACTAGATGGAGGTAAAATAGTGATAATTCAAGCTAACTTGTAACGAAAATTGTTAATGATCTTAAATAAAAAACAAATCCAATATTTAAAAGGCCTAGCACATAGCCTTAAACCCGTTGTATTACTTGGTAACAACGGCCTTACAGAAGCGGTAGTTGCAGAAATCGATTTCGCTTTAAATCATCACGAATTAATCAAAGTTAAAATTCCAACCGATGATCGTGAAACTAAAGCACTTATTGTTGAGGCTATTTGTCGTGAAACGAAGTCAACAAAAGTGCAAGTGATTGGTAAAACACTTGTTGTTTTCCGTCAAAGCGAAGAAAAGAAAATTCGTGTGCCGAAAATTTAATCATTTTCTAAAATTGATTAAGTTTTATTTTAAAAAGGGCTACTGCCCTTTTTTTGTATCTAAAATATTATCAAAAATAGCAAAGCTCCTACATTAGAAAAAACTAATATACATTATTTTTACCTTGGCATAGAATGTTATATCAATTTCATTAAGTTTGTGTTCTTGTTTTGCGTAGAAAAAATAAATCAAGGCAAGGCGCTCGATTAAGCAATAGCTAGCTATTGTGATTGAGAGCAACGCAGCCTAGAATTATTTTAACCAGCAAAAGTGGGCACTAGTTTAATGATATTAATATTATATAAATGATGAAAAGGTTTTGAAATGATTTTGTCTATACCAGAATTAGTTGCCCAAGCGAAAGCGTCTGTTGAGTGTATTAACGCTGAGCAAGCCTATAAAAACAAAAATGCAATTTTTATTGACGTGCGTGAACCTGCGGAATTTACAAACTCACCGGTTGAAAACTCAATTCAAATACCACGTGGTGTACTAGAAATGAATATTACTAAACATTGTCCCAACGCTGATATGGAGATTTATTTGCATTGTGCTTCTGGTGGTCGCGCAACATTAGCAGCAGAGCAACTTCAACGTATTGGCTACACAAACGTTAAGGCCATTAGCTGCAAACATGATGATGTATGTCAGGCACAAAAAAACCAGTAACATTAAAAAATACTGGTTTCAGCTTAATTTAGCACTGTCACACAAACAGTGCTTATTGGTATAGTTAAATATGCTCTACCGAAACAATCTCATACTCAACAATGCCACCTGGCGTAGTAATCTCAATTTCAGTATCCACTTCTTTACCGATTAAACCACGAGCAATAGGTGAATTTAAGGATATACGACCAGTTTTAAAGTCAGCTTCATCATCACCGACTATTTTGTAAGTTACTTCAACTTCAGTATCAATATTTAATAAGGTTACTGTGGTGCCGAAGATAACTTTGCCATTGTTTGGTATTTTCGTTACATCAATAACTTGTGCATTACATAAGCGACCTTCAATATCTTGAATACGACCTTCACAGAAACCTTGCTCTTCTTTTGCAGCATGATATTCAGCATTTTCTTTTAAGTCACCATGTTCACGGGCATCAGCAATGTCTTTAACAATGCGTGGACGCTTTTCGGTTTTTAAAAATTTCAGTTCTTCTTTTAATTGTTCAGCACCAAGAAGTGTCATTGGGTATTTTGTCATTTTACTCTTCTTTCTATAACAAGAAAGGCGGCTTACCTATTTCTATTAATAGAAGGTAACCACCTTTATAAAATAATTCGCCAATAAATAATTTTCTTACTTAAGTAAATAGCGAGTTTGTTATGAATACAGCTTTAACAAACTCATCGCTTAAGTAACTTATTTACAACGTTTATGTAACTCTTGAATTGACGTTACAATGTTACGGTCATCGGCAGCATGTGACTGACAAGCAGCAAATGCAGCATTCAATGTTGTAGTATATGCGACTTTGTAACGTAAAGCACCACCACGTAACACTTTAGAATCTTCAATAGCTTTGCGACCTTCTGTGGTGTTAATAATGTAGTTGTATTCGCCATTTTTAATTCTATCTAGAATATGTGGACGACCTTCGTGAACTTTATTTACTAGACGGCACGGTATATTCGCTTCACCTAGAATGATCGCGGTGCCATGTGTAGCATCAAGTTCATAACCTAAGGCAACCATTTGTTTCGCTAATTCAACTACACGACCTTTATCACTATGACGAACAGAAACCAATGCTCGGCCATCTTTGGGTACAGATACACCAGCGCCTAAATTAGCTTTTGCATACGCTTCTTCAAACGTATCGCCTACCCCCATAACTTCACCCGTTGAACGCATTTCTGGGCCAACAAGAGGATCACTCCCGTGGAACTTGTTAAATGGAATAACCACTTCTTTAACAGAGAAGTACGGAGGAATAACTTCTCTGGTAATACCCTGCTCTTTCAAAGTTTTACCCGCCATAACGCGAGCGCCGACTTTCGCTAAAGGCACAGCCGTTGCTTTTGAAACAAATGGAATAGTACGTGCCGCACGTGGATTTACTTCGATTAAGTAAACTTTACCGTCTTTAACGGCCATTTGCGTATTCATTAGGCCTACAACGTCTAATTCAAAGGCTAAGTCAGTTACTTGCTTGCGCATAACATCTTGCACTTCTTGGCTTAAGCTATAAGCCGGTAATGAACATGCTGAGTCACCGGAGTGAACACCTGCTTGTTCAATATGTTGCATTATGCCGCCAACAACCACATCAGTACCATCACATACCACATCAATATCAACTTCAATGGCATCATCTAAGAAATGGTCAAGTAGTACTGGTGAATCGTTAGAAACACTTACAGCTTCGGTCATGTAACGACGTAAATCATCTAAGTCGTAAACGATTTCCATTGCACGACCACCTAAAACATAAGATGGACGAACCACTAATGGAAAGCCAATGGCTTCAGCTTTTGCCATGGCTTCATCAAGCGATGTTACCGTAGCGTTTTCAGGTTGTAATAAACCTAAGCGGTCAACCGCTTGTTGGAAACGTTCTCTGTCTTCTGCACGATCAATCGCATCTGGTGAAGTACCAATAATAGGTACGCCTGCAGCTTCTAAAGCACGCGCTAATTTAAGTGGTGTTTGACCGCCGTATTGTACAATAACGCCTTTTGGCTTCTCGATACGAACAATTTCAAGCACATCTTCAAAAGTGATTGACTCAAAATATAAACGATCAGAGGTATCGTAATCGGTTGAAACCGTTTCAGGGTTACAGTTAACCATGATAGTTTCATAGCCGTCTTCACGAAGTGCTAATGCAGCATGCACACAACAATAATCAAACTCAATACCTTGGCCGATACGGTTAGGACCGCCACCTAAGATCATGATTTTGTCATTATCAGTTGGATTTGCTTCACATTCTTCATCGTACGTTGAGTACATGTATGCTGTATCTGAACTAAACTCTGCCGCACAAGTATCAACACGTTTGTATACTGGGAAAATATCAGCATTATGACGTTTCTTACGTACTTCAGCTTCTGCAACACCAATAAGTGCCGCCAAACGAGAATCAGCAAAACCTTTACGTTTTAGTTTACGTAAGTATTCAGGAGTTAGAACTTTCAAACCGCCTTCTGCTACTTTCGCTTCTTCTAAAATAATGTCTTCGATTTGCACCAAGAACCAACGGTCAATTTTGGTTAAACGGAAAATATCATCAACACTCAACCCCAAACGGAAAGCATCGGCTACATACCAAATACGGTCAGCACCAGCTTCTTGAAGCTCATGCATAATTTTAGTTTTAGCGCCAGGTTGGGTAACATCAACCATAGAGTCAAAACCATTTACACCCACTTCTAAGCCGCGTAGCGCTTTTTGTAGTGATTCTTGTTGGTTACGACCAATAGACATCACTTCACCAACAGATTTCATTTGGGTTGTCAGTCGATCTTCTGAACCGGCAAATTTTTCGAAGTTAAAACGTGGGATTTTAGTCACAACGTAATCGATAGTCGGTTCAAATGATGCTGGTGTAGCACCGCCGGTAATATCGTTAGTTAATTCATCAAGCGTGTAACCTACCGCAAGTTTCGCTGCAATTTTAGCAATTGGGAAACCTGTTGCTTTTGAAGCAAGTGCTGACGAGCGAGATACACGTGGGTTCATCTCGATAATAACCATACGACCAGTATCTGGACAAATACCAAATTGCACGTTTGAACCACCGGTTTCAACGCCAATTTCACGTAATACCGCAATCGATGCGTTACGCATGATTTGGTACTCTTTATCGGTTAGCGTTTGTGCTGGAGCAACGGTAATTGAGTCACCGGTATGAATACCCATAGGGTCAAAGTTTTCAATCGAACAAATAATGATACAGTTATCATTTTTGTCGCGAACCACTTCCATTTCATATTCTTTCCAACCAATTAATGATTCATCAATCAATAATTCTGAGGTTGGAGAAAGATCTAAGCCACGAGTACAAATTTCGTCGAATTCTTCACGGTTATAAGCAATACCGCCACCCGTGCCACCCATAGTAAATGATGGACGAATAATACAAGGGAAACCTAAGTTTTTACTTGCTTCGTGGGCTTCTGCAATAGTATGTACAATCTCAGCACGTGGCGTATCTAAGCCAATCGCTTTCATTGCTTTGTCGAAACGACTACGGTCTTCCGCTTTATCAATAGCGTCAGCGGTAGCGCCAATCATTTCAACATTAAATTCTTTTAATACGCCTTTAGCTTCGAGTTCAAGCGCACAATTTAATGCCGTTTGACCACCCATAGTCGGCAATACTGCACAAGGACGTTCTTTTTCAATAATTTTACGAACAACTTCCCAGTGAATAGGTTCGATGTAAGTCGCATCGGCCATTTCAGGATCTGTCATGATGGTTGCAGGATTAGAGTTAACTAATACTACTCGGTAACCTTCTTCGCGTAGTGCTTTACATGCTTGTGCGCCTGAGTAATCAAACTCACATGCTTGACCAATAACAATTGGGCCCGCGCCTAAGATCAAGATAGTTTTTAAATCAGTACGTTTTGCCATTTTATAATCTCTCTTCTCTTGTCTAGGGTCTACGCTTTTTTAGCAGCAACGATTAGGTCAATGAAATGGTCGAACAACGGCGCTGCATCGGCAGGACCAGGGCTCGCTTCAGGGTGACCTTGAAAACTAAATGCTGGCTTGTCCGTACGATGAATACCTTGGATTGAACCATCAAATAATGATGTATGTGTCACAGCCAAGTTTTCAGGTAAGTTGTTTTCATCGACAGCAAAGCCATGGTTTTGTGCAGTGATCATCACAACGTTACGTTCGAAGTCTTTCACTGGATGGTTACCACCGTGGTGACCAAATTTCATTTTGATGGTTTTAGCGCCACTGGCTAAACCAAGCAATTGATGGCCTAAACAAATACCAAATACAGGGATATCTGTTGTTAAGAATTTTTTGATTGCCGTAATAGCATAATCACAAGGCTCAGGGTCACCAGGACCATTTGATAAGAAAATGCCGTCAGGATTCAATGCTAATACATCTTCGGCAGAAGTTTGTGCAGGCACTACGGTAAGTTTACAACCGCGGTCAACTAACATACGTAGAATATTGCGTTTAGCACCGAAATCGTAAGCAACTACATGAAACTTAGAGTTTTCTGGAGTGATGTGCCCTTTTCCAAGCTCCCAGCTGCCTTCTGTCCACTGATATGCTTCTTCAGTAGAAACAACTTTTGCTAAGTCCATACCTTTAAGGCCAGGGAAGTCTTTCGCTTGCGCTAAAGCCGTTGCTTCTTCTAGGTTGTCGCCAGCAAGTATACAGCCGTTTTGCGCACCTTTTTCACGTAAAATACGGGTTAATTTACGTGTATCAATATCAGCAATACCTAAAATATTTTTAGCTTTTAGGTAGTCGCTTAAACTTTGTTCATTTCGAAAATTACTCGCTAATAGCGGTAAATCACGAATAACTAAACCTTTAGCCCAAATAGTGCTAGATTCTTCATCTTCGCTATTGGTACCTGTGTTACCTATATGTGGATACGTTAGGGTAACAATTTGCTCTGCATACGAGGGATCGGTCAGAATTTCTTGGTAACCCGTCATTGAAGTATTGAATACTACCTCACCAACAGCCGCCCCTTCTGCACCGATAGCGGTGCCCTTAAATACAGTGCCGTCTTCAAGCACTAAAATAGCAGATTTAGTCAATTTAACCTCCGTTAAGAAGAAAGAATACTAATGATGAAACAACTAATAACTTCACCATTAATTACAAAAGCGTTACGCACAAAAAATGCCAAAAACTAAAATCAGTTCATCATGAACAGTAAATTTTTGACAAAATCCACTCATTTTACGCTTGGAAGTTTCTTTCGTCTAGTAAAAAATGTAAAAACCCATCGTTTTTGACGAAATCACTACAAAGACGCCAAAAACCATACTTATCTATACAAAATAACCGAAAATACTAACCATTTAGTCAAGTTTTCGTTAACTAGATAGCTTGATTAATCTTTCAAGCCTAAAACATCTTGCATGTCGTAATAACCTGCAGGCGCTCCACTTAACCAAAATGCTGCTCGCATAGCACCAAGTGCAAAAGTCATTCTTGAACTGGCTTTATGTGTCAATTCTAGTCGTTCACCGATATCAGCAAAGTAAGCCGTATGTTCACCAACAATATCGCCTGCACGCACAGTTGCAAAACCAATAGTGCTTGAATCTCTTTCACCAGTGATCCCTTCTCGGCCATAAACGGCTACTTTATTTAAGTCTCTGCCTAAAGTATCAGCAATAACTTGCCCCATTTTCACGGCAGTACCAGAAGGAGCATCTTTTTTAAATCTGTGATGCGCTTCAAAAATTTCTATATCAGTATAGTCGCCTATAGCTTTAGCGGTAATTTCGAGCAGTTTAAACAGTAAATTTACCCCGACACTGGTATTTGGCGCTAACACTAGCGGAATATGTTCGCCAGCCGCTTTAATAGTTTCTACTTGTTGGTCTGAAAAACCGGTTGTACCAATAACTAACGCTTTATTATGTTGCTTGCACCATTGTATGTGCTCAAGCGTGGCTTCAATTGAAGTGAAGTCAATTAACACGTCTGCAGCCAGTAACGTCTGATAGTCAGTTGTGGTTTTGTTGCCAATTGCGCCAATACCTGCTATTTCACCAAGATCAAAGTTTTCAAATGATGAGCCTTTACGAACACTGCCGCCAACGAGTTCTATTGATTTATGCTCGATAGCCGCTTGTATTAAATTGCGGCCCATACGTCCACTACATCCTAAAATAGCTACTTTCACTTTCATGACTACTTCTTCCTACTTACTAGTTTTATAAAGATATATTAAAAGGGGTATTTAACTGAACCGACTGACTTAGCTCTTGTGAGACAACATTGAAAATCTTCCATTGCCCATCGTTAAATGCAATATGGTAAAAAGCTGAAAAGTCGGTAAAAACCTCATCGTTCGGGCCAATAAACTGCCAATCAACACAGGCTAATAGCAGATTTTCGCTTAACTCACTAAAACTCGCCTTCAACGCGACAAACTGCGTTATATCAGCATGGCTAAGTACGGTAAATATATCTAAAAACTCTCGCTCAAATGCACTATCATCTTCAATAAGTACTACTTTATCTGGCGTGTGCAAAGTACACGGTAGTTGATAGCATTGCTGCGTCTGCACCATATTTTGCTGATGAAACGCTTTTAGATAACGTTGAAATAATTGTTCGAGTTCTTGCTGTATAGAATTCATATGAGCTAACTTTGCTAATATTTGGTGAGTAGTTAGATAATCTCGTGCATCGTCATTCTTTCACATCCATGTGATCATGACATACCGTACATCCTGTACATAAAAAAGCCCTCAATTGAGGGCTTTTAAAAAATAGCTTAATTAGCTAACGATGGTTAATAACTCAACCTCGAAAACCAAAGTTGCATATGGAGGAATGGCACCTTGAGAGCCACGTTCGCCGTACGCTAAGTTGTATGGTACGTATAAACGCCATTTTGAACCTTCAGTCATTAACTGTAATGCTTCAGTCCAACCAGCGATAACGCCACCAACTGGGAATTCAGCAGGTTGACCACGATCAACAGAGCTATCAAAAATATCGCCGTTGATGAAAGTACCGTGGTAATGCGTACGTACAGTGCTAGCAGCTGTTGGCTTTTCGCCTTCGCCTGTTGCTAGTACTTCATATTGTAAACCAGACTCGGTTGTAGTTACTTCATCACGCTTAGCATTTTCTACTAAGAAAGCTTCGCCTTCAGCAGATTTTTCTTTCGCTTCAGCTTGTTCTAGTTCTTGCATCTTCTGAGATACAATACCAAAAGCTTCATTTAAGTCTTCATCTGATACTTGGCTAGCTGCGTTAGCAATCGCATCAGCTAAACCTGCTTGAACAGCAGATACATCAAATTCTTTAAAAGGGTTGTTACGTAATTGGTCACCTAATTGACGACCTACACCGTAGCTTACGCGTTGTTCGATAGTTTCGATTTTATTTTCAGACATTATTTAATCTTCACATTAATTGATACGATAAAAATTCGCGAAATAATAGCATAAAGTTAAATCACTCTGTAGTGCTTGCACGAGTAATTTTGTTATTTATTATAATTTTTTTGCTTTTGCTTATGCTCAATTTAATGATGACGACGAGCTTACTTAATTCACTGCTATTTACTCATGCTAGCAATTAACTTTTGATAACATTGTGTTAACACAGGTGCCGATAAATTAAGTGCCGTTACTTGTGCCATCGGATACGCAACCAAAATATCAAATTCCGATTGTTGCCCGGCGGCAATATCACGCTGCATTGATGTTTCACTGGTTTCAGGTAAACGAGAAAGAAAGGTTAAAGTTTCTTTAATATGCTTATTATTAAGGTTCACGCCCATTTTACGGGCAATATCAGCATACTCATTAATAATACGTTCAAGTAAAAATTCAATATGGCTTTGCGTGCGCATTTCCCCTAAGTTAAGTTTTCGGGCTGACGCTAATGCACCCCATGCAGCAACAAAAATAAACTTTCGCCATAATGCCAGTTCAATATCGCTGGTGACCCCCACGCTAATACCAGCTAGTTTTAAGCACTTAGCAATATTGCTAAGTCGCCCTGTGTCAGCAGTTTTCGCCATCAATACTAACTCTTTGCTCTCATGTGCCAGATTTTTATGAGTAAAAGCACCTAAAGTGATATGAGGTTTTGCGCCAGTATGCTTTATTACGCCTTCAGTCGTTTTCTCAGCAATAATTTTAGCTAAACCGCCAAAAATGTTTTCAGGTCTAACCCCCTGCTCTTGTATTACGTCAGCAGCATTAACACCATTCAATAACGGAATAACACGAGTATTCTCATGTATTAATGGTTTAATCTGAGCAATGGCAGACAACAATTGGTACGACTTAACACAAAGAAAAATAACATCAGCAGGCGTTACTAAACTTTCAACAGTTAAGTTTTCAGCATCAAGAACATTAACTTTATCTAGCGTTACATCGCCATCAATACTATTAATGGTTAACCCTGATGCTTGCATCGATTGAAATTGCTTTCCTCGTGCTACAAAAGTGACGTTTTCACCATACTGTGCTAAACGCCCACCAAAATACCCACCAACGGCACCACAACCGACAATAACAAAATGCATTTCACTTCCTTTACTATTGAATTTATTCTTACTCATTAAATTACCTGAAGTTTACCACGCTAAAGCTAAAATGGTCAGGCAGTTAAGCTGAAAACAACGGTAAGATTCAATTTATTTGAAAAGGTGACCTAAGATAAATAGTTTTAATTTGGCGTGTATGACTGGCTATGCTTTTTAAGATTGCTAATTACTTAATGAGTCCACTTCTTAGATAGTTACTAACGCTTGATAACCATTTGTGATTGGCAAGGATCACCTAGCCTAATGTTCGCGTTAATACAGAATCGGACGTTAGTTCTTATTTATCGTAATCACGCTAATAAGCTGATCATTTTTCACGGTCAAAATGAAGTAGAGAAAATTACTTTTCCTCGCTACAAAATAATTAACGTAACCGGTATTATTTAAAGACAACTATTATCAAAGCACTTCCATGAACCTTATATTCTCCTCAATAAAAATCGTATGCCAGAACGCCAAGTTTTAGCAACAGATAATGATGTACTAGTGGAAGTTTTAATGAGAATTTCTAGTATTTATGCGAGTATCTCAAAAAAGGTCAAACGTTCTCAAAATACAAAAGCTGAGATATTATAAACTTTTAAAGAAGAATACCAACGAGTTGCCTAGTTGGTATTCCATAATAAAAATAACTGATAATGATTAATATGACCAAACCATACTATTGAACGTTGAGAGTTCTAATTGCACTAAAGCTCCATGGGTTAACACACCATATACGATATCTGGATTTTTAGGATCAATCATCATCCCCCCCATATTAATACTGTTTCCATTGCCAAGCGAACCATTCATATTTACACTTCTGCGAACACCATAACGAGATTTTAAAATGGGGTCGTCCATATCTTTTACATCGGATTTAATAGGTTCCCGCGTGCCAACGCCTAACTCAACTATGGCATGAGCACCCGCATCATTACCGGTTGCCATGACAAAGCCACGCCCATCTCTTTCCATATAAACCATTCTTGTATAACCTATGCCACTGTAAGTTCCATTTTCAAATGTCTCTAATGCGCGAAAGCCATCTTCAAGAGCGAATGAATACATATCGCCTTTTGATACACCCAAAATCATAGGCCCATTTTCTGGGTCATCATGATAGAGCATACCTTTCACCGGGAACTGAATAAACTTACCCTTGCCAATCTTTGTATACGCCGGTGCCTTTTTTTGCTTTCCTCCTGGATTATGCCCTTTGGCATTACCCCAAACAGAGATAGGTGTGCACGTTTTAGCATCTGCGCTAATTCTTAAAATGGCATCACCTGCACGTACATCATGCATAGAGAGGTAAAATTCATCTTTTGGCCCCATAGCAAAAGCCAATGCCATTATTTCTACACTGCTTTGCTTTGGATACTTGCCATTAGGTCGGTAACATTGGCCATACTTTTCATCTGCTGTAGGGGAAAACTTTTTGTTTTTTGCTTTCCAAACCAATGAACGAACGCCTGTGTCTGGATTAATTTTAATAATTTCTGGACGCTTACTTGTAGACTCACCCGACCCACCCGCTAAAAGATAAATCATACCATCACTGCCCCACTTCATAATGGACGCGCCAGTAAGCGGTTGCTTGTCATGTTTTTTTTGTATTCCATCTGACAAATAGCCAGAACCATACTCTTTCATACCACGACGCTTATCAGGATAAAGCCCAGATACCACTCGTCTGTCTTTAGTGTCTATGTTCCATGCAACAATAGTTGCTGTTTTCTGATAGTTTGGATTAGTCCATCTAACCACTGAGAAAAACTCTCGAGTTTCCGGACGAAATATTCCTCCAGTCCATCTAGTGGCGCCTTTTTGTTTTCTCCACGCATCAAATTTTGGTCCCTTACCATATTTAACCGGCCATCTAGTTTTCATTTGTTTATTTGGATTAGCGCAGTTAACAATACCTTCTTCAGGATCAGTATTTTTATCAGAAGGATTTAAATACTTATGACCAGTCCCTGTTACACGACAACGACAATCAACTTCAAGATTTGTTTGAAAAAGCACGTGCTCCGTGTATGCACCACAAGCATAATTGTAATAAGGACTTTCTTCGTTAGTCGTTGAACGAATACATTGCGCCTTACCATTGTCTAACCTTGCATCTTGCCGACAACTTGAACCAAAGTCACATTGTTCGATTGGCGTTGCAGGATCTGACTTAAGCGCGACAAAGCTATTATTATAAAGTGTGGTACCGCCTAAAGGCCCTGGATAAACACAGCGTGTAGGCTCTGATTTTGGAGAAGAGTTGGCAACAACATTGTTAACAAAAAGAGCTAGAATGGTGACTAAAATAGCACCTAAAAAATTCCTTTTTTTGAATTCATTCATTTAAAATCCTTTTTTATTTTTTTAATTTCAATCTGCAGTTAATTCACACATCGCAATAGTATAGAGCACCTCTATCTCATAACAATATCACATACTTCTTTTATTCATACATATAACTGTTCAAATAACAGACATTTGTGCGGGTGTTAAAAGTAACTAAGGAAGTTATCGTGGTTAAATTTAAATGCTAATTTTTAATGGCTCTAGGATATCCATCCTATAGTGTCAACGATTATGAATGTCTTTGCTGGTTAGTGGGCAGTCATATCAACCATCAAATAACAGGCAAAGAAATAAACCACTTATTATTGTAAATTACTAAAATATAAATAGAATATATGACGCCATGGTAGGGAGAAACAACTTTTAAGGCTTTCAGCACATAAAATTGTTCTGCTAATTTATATTTATCTGGAACAGGCATAGTCATTCCATTTGAAACTTACCATAAATGTCCGTATTTTTTACACCATATACTAATAAAAAGAGAATGCTCTGGTATATTTTTTTATTCTTTTGTATTAAAAGGATTAATGTTTTTTGGCATGATTTCTGCTGAATGGAAATCGTTGATTTTTGGTACATAAAACAACAACCTAATATTAAGGATAATAAAATGATAATTAAGGATAATAAAATGATAAAAGCCATCTTAAACTTTCGAGCAGCAATTTTGAGCTTATTGCTAACACTTCCTCTAGCAGCCAATGCCACATTCATAGCAACAACGGGTGATGGACTAGGGGTATTTGCCTCTTCCACAAGTGATATTATTGCCACATATAAAGGAAACTCCGCCAGTTATAGTAATAATTTATATTTAGTTGATGGAGTTAGCCCAGGTATTGATTTGTTTATTTTCAACAATCATACGAGTTCAATAGGGGATACATTAAATCTTGGCTCCTTCACAATTGGCATGGAGCTTATTTTTCGATTAGAGGTAACTAATACGGGTCAGAACTATTTCACAGGGGCAGCTAGCCGCAATCCTGATGCATCTATCCATGCACGAGTTCAAGCATCTGGGTTACCTTCACCGGAATTTCAAACAAACGAGGTTCTAGTTAGCTTCGAAGATTTATATAATGGACCGTTTATATACAATGACCTTGGATTCTCTTTTACTAATACATCAAGCGGCCATTCTAATGAAGTACCAGAGCCAACAACTCTGGCCATATTAGCATTGGGAATGATTGGCTTAGCATCACGTAGGTTTAAGAAACAATATTAATATAGTTTTTTAATATTCGATTCTAGAAAACATCAATTGTAATGATTGGTGTTTTTTTGTTTCTGGGGTTTGGTAATAATTAATTTTATATTGTGGTGCGCCTGGAACAGGTATTTGTGTTACCTACAATTTCAACTAATGTCTTAGAGCTGCACCCAACAACAATTATTTAGTAAAGGCATCGATTTTATTAGAAAAGCGGGCATACGTTTTATTTGAAGTGAGTGTCATGTCAAAATATCCACCAACAACTCCACAAGCAACAATAACAAAATACACTCCACTCCCTTTACATTTTGAATTGCTTTTTACTGTCTACATTATGCTGAATGTTTACCATGCTAAATAATCAGAAACTTGAAACTGAAAAATAGCTAACAGGTTAAATTTTAATTAATGAAACATCGCATTGCGCATGATTTGCTACAGCATTCGCCGTAGAGCCAATCAAGGCATTAAGACCTTTTTTTGAATGCGTGCCTAGCACAATCAAATCTGCACTCTTGCTTTCTGCAAGGTCACAAATTTGCTCGTACGCTTTGCCAAACTTTATGGTCACATTTTTCAATGGTATATCTAAAGCTGCCGCTTTTGCTTCAATTGCCGGTTGAGCATTTTCTTTTAGCTCTTTCTGATAGTCACTAGGAAGCAGTGTATAAGAGATTATATGGGTAACAAACAGCTTAGCATTACATAATTGAGCAAGCTGATATGCTTTAGCCAGAACTTGGTCTCCTTCATCACTATTTTCTATTGCACAAATTATAGTTTTATACATTTGATATCCTTAAGTTTTACTATTGATATAAAGAGTAACTAATCTCAGCTAGAGATAAACCCAAACGGTTCATTATTTTTCAATCTCTATTACAACGTTTTCAATCTATTTATTTGCAATAGCGACTATTTAAACTTATCAGACAGGTGACAAAATTCAACCTAATAAATTGACGTATATCAACGAACAAAGGAGTTTTTAATCTAACATTTAGGCTCAAGGTAGCGCTCAAGTTGGAAGTTTGAAATACAACGTTATGTGGGTGTTTAGAAGTAATGACAATAATGATATGTTTGAGCCCGCTAAGGCATTATATTTTAAAGTGATGATACACCAAACAGTGTTCGATATATCATCACCAAATTAGTTGAGTCTGCAGTTAAAGGAATAACCTAGTAAGCAATCACAATAGCCTCTTCAACCATTTGAACCAATTCTCGATAACCAAAGCGCGTTAGTGGTTTGCCGTTGACAAAAAATTGTGGCGTTGCACGTACTTCAAGCGTTTTAGCATCGACAACATCTTGTGCAATAATATTCATGACTTTCTCACTCATCATATCCGCTTGTAGCTGTTGCTGATTTAACGGCAAAGTCGATAATAATTGTAATGCTAGCTCAGGCTGCGCGGTATGATGGCGTGTCCAACCTTGCTGATTAGCAAATAACAGTTGTATTGCAGGCCAAAACTTTCCTTGCAAATGAGCAGCTTCAAGCATAGCAACAACTTTGTCCGCACCTTTGTGAAATGGTGTGTAACGCATTTCAACTTTTACTTTTCCTGGATAATTTTTAATGATGTCATTAATTAACGGATAAAATTGTGCACAAGTTTCACAAGCGGGATCAAAAAACTCAACAATAGTGACCTTAGCATCAACAGCACCTTTGCTTGGCGACCCCATTCGACTTACGGCATTAACGTTATTATCAGCCAGCTCATTTCCTTTCGTTTCTTGTTGTGTTTGAAACAACGATGTCGCAGCAATAAAAGCCAGTAAAAGTACAACGGCTGTGCTAATAAATAGTATTTTTTTATTCAAGGTAACCTCGGTTAGATTTAGTGTTTGCAAAAAACAGTAGTATGCCGATAACGGCGAAAGTTAATAAAGACATCATTGGCATATTAAGCCAACCAAAAATATTTAAATGGGTTTCCGAACACGGAATATCAGCAACACAAGGTTGTGCACTTTCAGGGATAGCGCCGGCAACAAGTAGCACATGAAATAGTGCTACGAAGCCGCCAAACAATGTTAGTACGCCTGCATATCGAATTATTTTATCGTCAAATGGAAACAATGCGACAGGCAGCATTAACACCAATGGATACATGGCAATACGTTGATACCAACATAAAACACATACCGGTAATTTAACGACCTCACTAAAAAATAGGCTCGCAAGCGTCGCGATTGTTGCAATTAACCAACAACCGAAGACTAAAAGCCAAGCCGATGAAACACTAGTACCAGTGTCGGTGTTTTTCATAGTACCTCAATTTACGTAACGTCAATTCATATAACTTCAATGTCAAAGTGGTCACCCATTATAATATAGCTACCGTTGTTATTAAAACGCTCGTCACTCAAATATTAATAGGCATCAATAAACTTCGGTTTAAACTGAATATTATTTACTCAGGATTTATCAAGTTAAGCATTACTTATGAAAATTCAACACGTTTAGATGCTTTATGCTCTAAAAGTGCAATTAATAACTCTAGGATATTTAGGATTTAATACATATAACAGTTGTTGCAGGCGATAAAAGAGTCAGGCCACCTTCAACATAAACTTCTAGACGTCTAGATTGACAAAGTTTAATAACACCATATAATGCATTCCTTCATAGACATTCCACAAAAAATCGTTATTGTTAAATTCGATTAAAAATAATAATAACTAATAAGATCTTATTCATGACAACTGAACTATCTGACAAGCTCTCTGCTAATCCACCGTTGAAAAGTAACATTAAACCCAGCTTAAAAAGCCTACTGCCTTTCGGGGTTTTCCTCGGTTTATTTCTCGGCACAGGCATTGTATTAACCCTACAAGGTGTCGAGTTTGCCTTTTATCAACTCCCTGCCAGCATCGCCATTATTCCAGCGATATTGTTGGCAATTGCCATGGGACGAGATACCGTTAATGAAAAAATCAGCCAGTTTATTCAAGGTGCTGGCCATCAAAACATTATTACCATGTGTATTATTTACCTGTTAGCAGGCGCCTTCGCTACGGTAGCAAAAGCCACAGGTAGTGTTGATGCTAGCGTGCAACTTGGCTTGTCGATATTTCCTGACTACTTGTTATTACCAGGGCTGTTCTTAGTTGCTGCTTTTCTTGCCACTGCTATGGGTACTTCAATGGGTACCATCGCTGCAATTGCGCCCATTGCGTTAGGCTTTGTCGAGTCATCTGATATCAGTGCCAGTGTTATTGCCGGTTGCATTATTTCAGGCGCTATTTTTGGCGATAACTTATCCATTATTTCTGATACCACTATCGCGTCTACTCGAAGTCAAGGCGCACATATGAAAGATAAGTTTAGGGTTAACTTCAAGTTTGCCGTGCCAGCAGCAATAATTTGTTTAATTATATTCGCAGCGAATGGTGTCACCTTAGATCATCAAGCGAGCCAAGATCTCGATATTATTGGCTTCTTGCCTTATATCGTTATATTAGCGTTAGCACTTAGCGGTATGAATGTATTCATGGTGTTGATTATTGGCATCGTTCTAGCGGCCGCTATTGGTATGTTAAATAATGGTTATCACTTGGCAAGTTGGGTAAGTGACATCAACAAAGGCTTTGCAGGCATGCAAGACATCTTTATTTTGTCATTATTTATTGGTGGTTTAAGTGAGTTAATTAAACGCCAAGGTGGCTTAAGTGCACTAACAGCCAGTATTGAGCGGTTAACACATAAAATTAGTCCCAATAATAAAAAGCGCGCTGCCGGTATTGGTATTGCGTCGTTAGCCTTTAGCTGTAACTTCTTTACCGCTAACAACACGGTTTCTATTATTGTTACCGGTGAAACAGCAAAGGACTTAGCACAAGATGGAGAGTTAAGCCCAGCCCATTCAGCCAGCTTATTAGATATTTTTGCCTGTATAAACCAAGGTTTATTACCTTACGGCGCTCAGGCATTATTGCTCGGTGCAACCTTAAAAATATCGCCTTTAGAAGTTGTTGCCAATGCTTATTACCCGATGATTTTATTGGTCGTTGCTAGCTTCGCTTTTTGGCGTATAACCAAGAAGTAGCATGGTATTTTTAAACAAAAAACGGCGAGTTAATTCACCGTTTTTTATTTTAGTTAAACCGAAAGTCTACGTAAAATGACTACTCATAACGTAAAGCTTTAATTGGGTTCTTGCGAGCTACTTTTGCCGCGTTACCACCGACAGTACTCCACGCTATTATCAACGATAATAAACCGACGCCTAAGCAAATAGGGATCAGCCATAGTTCGCTTAATCGATAAGGGAAGCTTTCTAGCCAAGACAACATCGCATATGCCGCTATTGGCCATGCAAGTATATTAGCAATCGCGACAGGTTTTGAAAATTGCCATATCAGTAAGCTAACGATGTCTCTAACACTGGCGCCCATCACCTTTCTAATACCAATTTCTTTGGTTCTACGTTCAACGGTAAAAGCTGATAAACCATATAAACCTAAACACGCGATAACAACAGCTAACAATGAAAACACTAAAAATAATTGCGCCGTGGTCACTTCATCATTATATTGCGCTTTCATCATTTCACTCAAGAATTCCAACTCAATTGGCTGCATAGGGACATTACGCTTCCAAATTAATTCAATTTTGTTTAGCAAAGAAGAAATATCGTCAGTACTGAACGTTAAGCTTGCCGCTCTTAAGCGCGTTGGATTTAAGGTATATGCAGTCGGTCGTACATCAAATTTAATCGAACGAAAGTAAATATCAGGAATAACACCAACAATTGTCAGATGTTGTTTACCGCGAACTTCATGCGCTAAGGTTTTTCCTATCGCTTGTTCTGCACTAGTAAAGCCAAGTTCTTTTAACGCTGTTTCATTTAAAATTACACTGCCTTTACCTGGCTCAGAGCTATTTTCAGGCACCAAGTTAATTTCATCACTACCATAGTTTTCATCAAATAAACGACCCGCAATCGGCGTAACTTTATAGGCTTCAAAAAAACCAAAGTCCATATTATGATAGTTCAATAAAACTTGCTCATTGGCTGTGCCATCACTGTGGGTTTCCAATAACTTAAAGTAATTATTATTTTCATCGTCTTGCGTTGGCGCTTCAGAAGAATAAACCACTGAACTTATTTCAGGCAGACTTAAAAGCTCCTGCTTTAAGCTCGCTAAGTTTTCACGTGCCGGACGAACATTTAAAACCAGCTTATTGTCGCTTTGATAACCAACATTAATATTATTTGAAAAAACCGTTTGACCATAAACCACTAAGGTTGAAATCACTAAAATTATCGAGATAGAAAATTGAAAAACAACCAATAAGCTACGCATTTTTGTTGAACTTTTTGATTCAACACTTTTTGTTGATTTCAGTATTTGCCCGGGTAAAAACTTTGACAAATAGAATGCTGGATACATCCCTGCACCAAGGCCAACTAGAATGGCGACCAATAGTAAAGACAGTAACAAAGCGGGATCAGAGAATAAGCGCAGCTCTAGTGTTTTTCCTAAAAGCTCATTATAAAGTGGTAAAACTATCTCTACCGCAACTAAGGCGAACATCAACGACAATATAACAATGGCAATAGCCTCTCCTAAGAACTGCAGTGCTACTTGTGTTCTGCTTGCTCCGAGCACTTTGCGCATAGCGACTTCTCTTGCTCTTTTACTCGCTTTAGCGGTAGAAAGGTTCATAAAGTTAATACAGGCTATCAACAACACTAAACCTGCAACAACAATAAAGGTACGGATCATATTGCTGTCACCCATCGGGGTTAAATCACCCATATTTCCGGCATGTTGTTTAGCGTTCAAATGCAGATCAGGTACGGGCATCAATCGTTGCTGAACAAAATCAGTTACGGTTTCATTATTGTCAAACATATCTCGTAAAGGGCTTTCATTGTCCATCCAATAGTCAATACGCTGCTGAAACTGCTCCATAGTCACGTTGGGCTTAAGCTTAAAATAGGTATAAACATTAAGGCTGGTCCATGTATGTAAGGTTCCGTCATCTTCGCTAAAAAGTAACGGCTGCAAACGAACAATCATTTCAGTATTTAAATGTGTTTCGTCTGGTAAGTTTTTAATCACACCCGTGATAGCAACTTCAGAGGTATTATCACTGACACAACAAATAGTTAATGTTTCACCGATAACATCTGTACGGCCGAAATATTTCAGTGCTAAGCGCTCAGTGATGATCAAATCCATCGGTTTATTAAAAGATGATGTTTTAGAGCCTTGAACAAAGGGTAAATCAAAAAGAGAAAAGAAACTGCTATCAACCATAGTCGCTTGCTCAGCGAAAGCATCCTCGCCTTTACGAACGGTAATACCAAACTGAATAAAGCGCACACCAGTTTCTACTTCGTTTTTAGCGTAATCTCGAATAGCGGGCATCATGCTGCCCGCTGAACGAACAGTTTCAAACTTGTCACGATTCGGCATCGAATATGAAGTGTGCATACGCACTAGTCGATCACTGTCCGTTAACCAACTATCAAAGCCGATTTCTTGACGAACGAATAGCATAATCAAGATGCAACTCATTAAGCCGACCGCAAGACCAAAAATATTAATCACAGAAAAAATACCATTCTTGATAATATTGCGCCATGCGGTGATCAGGTAATTACGAAACATTGGAAACTCCTTGCTGTATGGTTAAATCAGGCTGCACGAACATTTTCATTCACCACATGACCATCAAATAAATGAATGGTGCGGCGGGCATAATCGGCATGTGCAGGGCTATGTGTCACCATGACAATAGTTGTTCCTTCGGCATTTAATTGCTGCAGCATTTCCATGACTTCTTGGCCATGAGCACTGTCTAAGTTACCTGTCGGTTCATCGGCTAATATCATCGGCTGATCGCCAACAACAGCCCGAGCAACGGCAACACGTTGTTGTTGACCACCAGATAATTGGTTAGGTAAATGTTTAGCACGATGAGCAATGCCAACCTTATCCATTACTTTTTCAACGCGTTGTTTTCTTTCTGCTGCTGGAATTTTGTGATAAATCAATGCTAGCTCGATATTTTCCTGTACTGTCAGTTCATCAATCAAATTAAAGTTTTGAAAAATAAAGCCAATACTTTTCTTACGAATTTCTGACAGTTGTTTTTCAGAGTAACCGGCAACATTTTCACCCGCAAAAATATAGTCGCCGGCACTTGGGTTATCAAGCATACCAATGGTATTGAGTAAAGTAGACTTGCCACAGCCTGATGGCCCCATAATGGCAACAAATTCGCCTTTTTTAATTTCAATGTTTACATTGTCTAGTGCCATTGTTTCAATATTATCTGTTTGGTAACTTCTCGATAAATTATGTAATTTCAACATGTTATTTATTTCCTTATGGGTCTTTTTATATTAGTAACTGCGTACTAGTAATTTAGTTTGTGCTTGTTTATGGATTATTGTTTACTGATTAAATTTGAGACGCTGCATATCTTGGTAGCTACTATAAGGGCTAGTAACCACTTGCTCGCCAACTTCAAGACCTTCAATAACTTCAATAAAGCGACTATTTCGTCGGCCTAAACGCACTGTACGCTTAACAGCTTCATTACCGTTTTCAGTGACTACGAAAATCCAGCTGCCACCGGTATCTTGAAAGAAGGCACCATTAGGGATTAACAAGGCTTCGCTAGCATCACCTAATGTCAGTTTGACCTGAATAGTTTGACCACGACGGATGCCACTTGGCTGTTGTTTAATGAAGGCAAAGTCGACTTCGAATTGGCCGTTTTGCACTTGTGGATATATTTTTGCGATACGTAATTGGTAATCGTTATAGCTTGCACGTTGGCCAATATCGACACGACCTAAATAAAACTCATCGATAAAAGCGGTTAATTTAAAATCATCCGGTGTATCAATTTGCCCTAACCTTTCACCCCTGGCGATACTTTGCCCGACTTCAACATTAAAACCTGATAACTTTCCAGCCACTGGCGCCTGAACGTTAAGTTTTTCAAGGTTTTGTCTTGATATTGCTAAATTACTTTCTAAGCGCGTGCTCGTTGCCTTAAGGTAGCTTAATTGCTCCCCTTGCATCCGAGCATCTGACGCTTGGCTTTCTTTTGTTAGCTGTAAACGGTTTTTATACCAAGTTAGTGTATCTGTCGTATCATCAGCGATAGATTGACTGACAGCACCACTTTTAATCAATGAGCTTTGACGAGCCACTTGCCTAGTAAGTAATTTAATTTGATGTTCAATATCGACAACATTACGTTTATGTTGCAGTTTATTCTGTTCAAGGCTTAACTCAATTGAACGCATATTATTAAGTTGTTCGGCAACACGAGTTTCGTTACCTAGCACACTTAATTGCAGTGTAGTATTTGATAACTCGACGATTAAATCACCAGCCGTTAAATTGGTACCATCTTCAACTAATACCCGCTCTATTCTCCCCCCTTCAACCGCATCTAGGAAAACCGTTTTTGCCGGTGTTACTCTACCGCGTAAAGGGATAAAGTCTTCGAACACACCAGAAGTCACTGTAGAAATAGCAATGCGATTTTGTTCAACCACTAAACTATTGCCCGAAGATTTATCTACAATAAAGTATGCCGCCACTATCAGTAACAAAACGACTGTAATAATAACTAGCCATTTATTTTTTGAATTATTTGCGCCTGCAATTTCTCTATCCATGCCTGCGCCTGAAACGATTGAACTCACTGCAGCAGTTGCTGTTGCTTTGCTTTGTGCGTCCAATTGATTTGCTTGATTTGACATAGCGTTATCCTGATTTTTATTCATTAATCACTCTACTGTTAACAACGTAATATTCGGCGTACATTACAACGGTACCTTTATTGCTTTAATCTATTACAATAATCATTCCAAAACATAACCTATTGTTATTAAATGATTTACTAAAAATAGGTTCTAAAGATTTTATAAAGAACTGTACGTTTATGAACACTTACTGTACGTTAATGAACACTTTAAAAAATTAACGGCTATTGAGTAATTTGAATACCAAGCGACAGTGGCAGGGGAAAAACGGTAAATAATATGATGAAAACAACAGGGAAAATACTCATTGTTGATGACGACAATGATATTTTGGTAGCGAGCAAATTACTGTTAAAACGCAAATTTACCGATGTTAGCACCTGTAATCAGCCAGAGCATATCCCCACTTTTTTTGAAAAACAGCATTTCGATGTGGTATTACTTGATATGAATTTTGGCCCAGGAGAAAGCTCTGGTGCTCAAGGTTTTTATTGGTTAAAAAGAATTCGTGAGATTGCACCACAAAGCATTATTATTATGATCACCGCACATGGCGGTGTTGATGTCGCCGTGGAAGCGATGAAACTCGGCGCAACCGATTTTATTGCGAAGCCTTGGCATAACGAAAAAGTTATCGCAACCGTAACTACCGCAGTAATGCTAGCGCAATCACAAACACAAGCAAAAACGCTACAAGCAAAAAATGATGTTTTGGTACAAGTGAACAACCTAAATCATCAGCAAAATATTATTGGTAATTCTGTGCCAATGCAAGCAGTGCATACCCTTATATCACGCTCGGCACCAACCGATGCTAATGTATTAATTCTAGGTGAGAACGGCACAGGCAAAGAGCTAGTAGCACGAGAAGTTCATCAAAAAAGCTTACGAGCCAATCGACTCTTTATGTCTGTCGATCTTGGTGCCTTATCTGAAAGCTTATTTGAAAGTGAATTATTTGGTCATAAAAAAGGCGCGTTTACTGGTGCTAACCATGAGCGCATTGGTCGTTTATTAGCTGCCGATGGCGGTACCCTTTTTCTAGATGAAATAGGCAATTTGCCATTGCACCTACAGGCAAAGTTATTAACAGTACTAGAGCAACGTAAGGTTATTCCGCTAGGCTCGAATGAAGCTATCGCATTTGATGTTAGAATTATTGCCGCGACCAATGTTTCAAAGCATGCCTTACAAGATGAAAATAAGTTTCGCCAAGATTTATTATTTCGCTTAAATACCGTTGAATTAACGCTACCGCCACTGAGAAAACGCAGTGAAGATATTATTCCACTTGCCGAGCATTACTTGCAGCACTACGGAAAAAAATATCACAAGCCAACTAAAACGCTTTCTAGCGATGCTATTCATGCACTTAATACTTATCAATGGCCGGGTAACATTAGGGAATTGCGCCATGTTATTGAACGAACAACTATATTGTCTGCAACTGAGACGTTAATGGCGCAAGACTTTCAGCTCAGTACAGCGGCTCCCCAGCAAGTGTCTAATCACATTGAATATAGCAATGAACAACCATCCAGTGCATTTACAGAAACAGCTAACAATAATGTTCAAGAAAACAGCAGTCCAACAACATTATCGCAAGAGCTCAATCTAGAGAAATTAGAGAAACAAGCGGTGAGTTTAGCGTTGAAGAAACATAAATATAATATTAGCCATAGTGCAAAAGAGCTTGGATTAACACGCGCTGCACTCTACCGTAGGATGGAAAAGCATGGGCTTTAAAAAGTTTTCTTGGTTAATTATTTTTCGCACGATATTAACCATAATAACCGTCATTATCTTAACGCAAGTTTTAGTCAAAGATGGCTACCATATTACTAGCATTATGCTATTGCTTTTGTTAGTAACACAACTCGCTGAATTAGTTAATTTTGTCAGTAAAACCAATGCAGAATTAGTCAGGTTTTTCGATGCGGTTCGCTATGCCGATTTTTCACAGCGTTTTGAACTTAAGCATGTTGGCTCTGGTTTCGATGAGATGGGCAAAGCGTTTAACGATATTTTAGCGCGTATGCAAGCAAGTCGTCGTCATCAAGAACATGAAATTAAGCACTTAAAAGCTTTGATAGAGCATGTACCCGTACCATTAATCAGCATTCATCAAAATGAGCAAATTACTTTATGGAATAACAGTGCTAGACGATTATTTGGTAGTCATAATGTCACCAAATTGGAAGATTTGACACAATTCGGTCAATACTTTTCTGAGCAATTAAAGGCTTTACCAATAGGTAAGCGTGACTTAATTAATATCATAATTGACGGTCAAGAACATCGCCTTAGTATCAGCGCAACGCAAGTGGTCAGTGCCAACAGCACTGAAACACTGTTAAGTTTACAAGATATTCAAAGCGAATTAGATCTAGCACAGCTGCAAGCTTGGCAAGATTTAGTACGTGTGCTTACTCATGAAATCATGAACAGTATTACCCCTGTCGCATCATTGGCAAAAACAGCCACTGACATTGTTGAAGAAGTTAGAAATAATTCTCAGCTTCCCCAGCAAATAAATGAAGACCTTGATGATGTTTCACAAGCCGTTGCCACGGTCGCAAGGCGAAGTGAAGGTTTAATGAAATTTGTCAGTAGTTACCGACGCCTTACTCGCCTACCAAAACTCAATAAAAAACTCATCAAAGTTTCAACATTAATTCAGCAAGTACAAGCATTAGCGTGCCAAGACTGGCATGAAAAAGGTATCAGTTTAGACGTTAATATTGATCCACCGACCCTGGATATCTCAGTTGATATCAACATGGTTGAGCAAGTATTACTCAACCTGCTGCAAAACGCAGAACAAGCCTTTATCAATCAAAACACCAACAACAAGATAACCAATCAAGCTAAAGTGATGATTTCTGTATTTTTAAACTTGCGCGGTAGAGTAGTCATCGATGTCAGTAACAACGGTCCCATCATTCCAGAAGAGATTGCCAAAGAAGTTTTTGTGCCGTTCTATACTACTAAAATCGAAGGCTCAGGCGTTGGCTTAGCACTAAGTCGACAAATAATGCTTGCCCACCAAGGCAGTATTCTATTGCGTAACAACAATGATATAACGACAAGAGCAGATACTGAAAATAAAGTAGAACAGCACGATAGCAAGGGCGTTACTTTTAGTTTAACGTTTTAGTGCTTTGACGTTTCGACATTAAGCTGTAGAAAAACATTAACAATAGCATGTTAACAAAAATCAACCGGAAAACTAATCATCGCAACAGCGCCTTGTTTATCTGTTCGATTTATTAAAGATAGTTCGCCTTTGTGATTGGTTATTATTTGTCGGCTTAAGGCTAAACCAATACCTGAGCCTGCGGCTTTGGTGGTGTAAAACGGAACGAACAGGTTTGCAGGGTTGGCAATGCCACACCCTTGATCTAATACTTTAATGACCACCTGTTGCGCGGTTTTAAACAACTGAATATCGACGTATTTATTTATACTTTGATTTAAGTCTTTGTTTGAATTTTGTGCTTCATGGGCATTTTTAATCAGGTTCAAAATTACTTGCTCAAGCTGAGCTTTATCGGCATTGATAAATAAAGGCTCGGACAAGTTAATCGTGACATGTTGCACTAAGCTGGCAATTCCCTGCAACAACTCGACTAAATCAAAGCGCTGATAATTGGGTAAAGGTAATTTTGCTAAGTCTGAATAACTGTCGATAAACTGCAATAAGTTATTACTGCGACTGTCTATAATTTTAATCGCTTTTTGGCATTGCGCCGACGTTAAATCAGGCATTTCAAGTAAATTTTGACTTAGCGCTGAAATCGGTGTTAATGAGTTTCGTACTTCATGATTGAGAATTCGGATAATATTTTGCCAAGCTTGTTGCTCATTCTTTTGCAGCTCTTGGGTAATGTTATTCAACATGAGTAGATGATAATTATTGTTATTTTCTTTAAATTCACTTTGCCTTATTTGCCATGTTTTTGTCATATTAAATGGATTATCTTCTGATAAATGCCATAACCCATTTCGCTTATCTAAACCGAGACTTTTAGCTGGGCTTTGTTTAAGTGTTTGCCACGGCACAGAAAACAAGGTGCTTACTGCTGGATTAGCATGCTTAAGCTGATCTTTTTGATCTAGAATGAGGACTGGAGAGTCTAACTGTTCAATAAGACCATACAATAAAAACATCTGTTGGTCGTAACGGCTTTTGTTGATCTGCAAGCTTTGGCTGAGCGAGGATAGCTCATCAAAAAGTGTCGCGACAATACCCTGAGTAAAAGGCGATTTAGCTCGAAGACTATAATCTTCCATTTTCAGCGCTTCAGTTAAACTGGTTAAGCTGTAATAAGGCGCGAGTACTAATCTATAAAGCGCCACCAGTAAGCTGGTGTATATGACGATAAGCAACAAAATTGATGTCGACCAATTTACCCAGTCAAAACCGAAAGCAACGCCTGTTGTCACCAAAAGCACTATTGGCGGTAGCAGGATTGCAATGAGTAACCAAGCGAATTGACGCTCTAAACTATAACTTTGGATCAATTTGATATTTCTCTAACCTTCTATAAATGGCGTTTTTACCTAAACCCAACAATTCCCCTGCTTCAATGACGCGTCCGTGAGACTTTTGTAAAGCCTGTTTAACTAATTGCTCTTCTGCCTCATCAATCGTCATAAACGGTATTTCACCACTTGATTGTATCGCTAGCTGATCATCTAGCCCACTTACTTGTATTTCAGCCGAATCATTTAATAATACAGCACGCTCAATTACATGGCTGAGTTCTCGAATATTTCCAGGCCAATCATATTGGCATAAAGCTTTCTTTGCTTGTTCTGACAAGAAGAGTCCACTTTTATGGTACTTGTGACTTTTCTCCACAAGGAAATGTTCAGCCAAAGGTAAAATATCCTCTTTTCTTTTTCGTAACGGCGGAATGTCGAGCACAATGGTATTAATTCTATAATACAAATCTTGACGGAACTCACCGTTAGCAATCGCTTGCTGAAAATCGATATTACTCGCGGCGATTAACCTAACTTCTGCCTGCTGTGTTTTGCTTGAGCCTACGGCTTCAAATTCACCGGATTCAAGCACACGTAAGAGTTTGGGCTGTAAACTCATCGGGATCGTGCCTATTTCATCAAGAAATAAACTCCCTGATTGTGCGGCCTCAAAACGCCCCATACGATCTTTTTTTGCGTCAGTAAACGCTCCCTTAGTATGGCCAAACAGTTCACTTTCAAACAAGGATTCAGGAATGGCTCCCATATTCACCGTAACGAAACTCTCTTGATTCCGGGCAGAGTTTTGATGAATATAACTCGCAAGCAAACTTTTTCCGGTGCCGTTTTCGCCGGTAATTAAAATTGGCGTGTCTGTTACGGCAAGCTTTTGAGCTTGAGCAAGCACCAATTGCATAGCCGAAGACTCCCCTAGCATGAATACTTCGTTGGTTGAACGCTGTGCTTTTAAACGTTTATTTTCTAATTGCACTGAATCTAATTCAAATTGTTGCTCAATTAAACGGATTAAACGCTGATTTTTCCACGGTTTTTCTATGAAGTCTTTTGCGCCAAGCTTAATAGCCTCAACCGCAATTTCAACAGTAGACCACGCTGTCATAACGATAACGGGGAAGTGATGATTTTTTTCTTTCAAGCTCTTCAGCATATCCATACCTTCCTGACCAGACGTGGTATCGTACTGAAAATTCATATCAAGCAACATTAAATCAACCTGTTGCTCAGTTATTTTATCTAATGCTTGTTGCGGTGAATCCGCTTCAATAACAGTAAAGCCATAATTTTCGAGGATAAATCTAGCGGAGAGTCTCAGGTCACTTTGGTCATCAACGACCATGATTGTTTTTTGCATCTTGCCTTCTTTTCTATTAATTTTTATTTTTTATATAGACACTAGAGTTTGTGGCTTTGAGTCATAGCAATTGAAATGTATAAAGCGCAGTAGCAACATGCCTATTGCGCATTTTAATTTCACTTATTTAATACTTATTCGTTTCTCAATGCTTGGATCGGATCCGTCGCGATAATCTTCTTAGCAGGGAAGTAACAAGCGGCTAACGCGATGATAATTAACACCAGTATACAGCTAGCAGTCATTAACCAGTCAATAGACAACCACTGATTAATATGTTGTTGTGCCCAACCATAAAGTATAACTGCTAATAATAAACTTAGAGCAAAACCTGAGATAATTGGCGTAAATGACTCTTTAATGAAATCAGTCAATATGTGTCGACTTTTTGCTCCTAATGCCATACGAATGCCTAATTCGTAACGTCGCATTTGACTGTTGTAACTGATCACGCCATAAATACCTACCGCCGCTAATAATAACGCGAAAATAGCTAGCGTTAGGCTTAACCATAACGTTAGTTTTTTATGATAAACCAAATCACTATAAATGTCAGAAACTGAAGTAAAGCGCCAGACCTTTAAATCCGCAAATTTATCATCAATTAAATTAAGTAAGGTCATTTTATCTAGCACTTTGCCTGTCTGCATTCTAATGATGAAATTTGTTTTAGATGCAGAGAAGCCAAAATACATCATCGAACCTTGAACTTCCTGATGCGTGAAGGGATTGTATACATCTTCGACAATGCCAACGACTTTGTATGCCGTACCACCACCAGAATATATCATAGTACCAACGATATCTTTCTCACCCGCTATTTTCTTCGCTGCCGCCTGACTTAAAATCACGGACTCTTCGTCATTTCTAACTTCTTGGGCGGTAAAGCCTCGACCGGAAAGGAATTTTAGGCCAACGGTATCAAAATATTGAGTATCAATGGTGGTAAATGGAAATTGCCCTAAACCATTACCAGCACCATCTGAGATACTGGTGCTAGAATTTCCTCGACGAATAGGTGGATTAATTGCTCTCGAAACTTGTTTTACCCCCTCAATATTTTGTAATTCATTAATAAGCTCTCTTGATAGCTGCATCCTGTCAGCTTTCTCTGGATATGCGTCGCCGATATCTAATCTCACGCTGTATAGGCCTTTATCTTCAAAGCCCAACGGCTGACTTAATACACTTAAGACATTATTCATAATAAGGGAGGTCACTATTAACAACAAAGTCGCTAAGCAAATTTGACTAGTAACCAGTAAATTACGTACTTTCGCGTTAACCTGAGCTCCAGTACCTTTACCACTAGATTGTAACTGTGAAATTAGCTGTTTGTAATTGATGAGTTTTAGCGTAATGGTGGCAAATATAAGTGATAAAACTATGGTTAGCAGACCCGCAAAAACGACCGCTGTCCAATCTAAAGAAAGCTCTGAAAGCCTCGGCAACACACTACCCGCCGTGTTACGCAGTAACTTGATACTCCAACCAGCAATCACTAAACCAATAGTCATAGACGCGCAGCACAGTAAGAAACTTTCTAGCCAAATGCTAAAAAATAAATGTTTCAGTTTTGCACCTAAAGTGGCTTGAATAACCAAGGCTCGTTGTCGTTGCGCCGCTCTGGAAAAGAATAAGTTAACAATATTTGCACAAGCAATAAGTAACAATACGCCCGCGCCTAATAAAACTAATAAACCTATGTACTTATTATCACCAATAATGGCGACTTGTAAGTTTTGAAAACTTGCCACCAGTGCTTGATGTTTATCTTTGCCTACACGACCATTTTGCTGGAACATAGGATCAATTAACTGATTAAACTCTGCACTCGCCTGAGCCTGTGATGAATTTGGTAATAATTTACCAATGGCTGCTGTACTTGAATAAGCATTGTTCCAACTGTCAGCTTCTTGAGCATGAAAGTCCCATGGCAACCAGATTTGGCTTTGTTCTTCATCATTAAATAGATTAGGCTCGATAAAACTTTTTGAGATAACACCAACAATACGATATTGTTTATTACCTATTGTTATACTTTCATTCAAAATATTTCTGTCGCTAGCAAAACGTTCCCGCCATAGTTGTTCGCTGATCATAGCAGTGGGGTTATGGCTACCTACTTGTTCTTGTTGGTTAAATGCTCTGCCCATTAATATAGGCGTCGCTAATATGTCAACATACTCAGGACTAATGTAACTGACTTCTGTCAGTGGTTTTTCACTATGGCTAGCTAATACACTGCGGTTGCGATAAACCAGCGCCATTGACGTTAAACTCTTTTGCTTTTGATACATTAATCGTTGTGCGACAAAAAATTGCGAGTTTTTATAAACTCGTTCACCCTGCTGTATATCTTGCTTCATTAAAATTAGGCGCTCAGCATCAGGATAAGGTAAGGCCTTAAAAATCAACAGATGATTTAGACTAAATGCAGCCAACAATACCCCTAAAGTCAGTGCCAAAGTAAAGACAGTAGTTACCACAAAACCAGGCACTCGAGATAAACTAACCGCGGTTGTTTTCACTTCACTTAGTAAGGTACTCATACGGCCTCCTGTAAAGTACTGTCATTTAGAGTAATGTCATCTAAAATAACACCATCTAATAAATTCAGTTTTATGCTAGCGTGATCGGCATATCTAGGGTCATGGGTAACCATACAAATGGTCGTACCTGCTTTATTTAGGTTGTCTAATAAGGCCATCACCAAATCGCCATTTTTAGAATCTAAGTTACCGGTCGGTTCATCCACTAATAATATACTTGGCTTGCCTACTAGGGCTCTAGCTATGGCAATACGTTGTTGCTGACCACCAGAAAGTTGATTAGGTTTATGTGAACACCTGTGTTGCATTTCAACTTTTTCTAAACTTTCCATCACTTGTTTATTCACTTCTTTGGCTGACAATTTAGGCTCTCGGTATTTTAACGGCAAGGCGACATTGTCATAAACGCTGATTTCATCAATTAAATTAAATGCTTGAAAAATAAAACCAATATGTAAGTTTCTAATTTCCGCTCGGTCATCGGCGGTTAAATTAGCCACTTGCTCATCTTTAATTAGGTAACTGCCTGTTGTTGGAGTGTCTAGTAAGCCTAAAATAGACAATAGTGTTGATTTTCCACAACCCGACGGACCTGAAATAGAAACATAATCACCTTCATAAATAGCCATATTAATGTCACGAAGCGCGTGGGTTTCCATATCTATTTTTGAATAAACTTTACTGATATTTTTTAGTTCGATAAGAGCTTGCTTGTTCATAATTCAGTCCTTGTTAATCTGTGATTATCATTGTTTGGTTTTGTAGATAAGCAGTAGTATCGGAAACAATAAATTGTTCACCTGTACTTGCACCTGAAAGTAGTTCGATATTGTTGCCAATAATGCGGCCAAACTTCATTGTTCGCTGCATAGCACTTTGCTTGTTGTCAGCAAGAGTAAATAAAGGCTGGCTTGAGTTAGCTTTAACTCCGACGGGATGTTTGACATAGAGCGCATTGCTTAGTAGGCCGATTTCAATTTTTCCTTCAACTTTCAGCTCAGGTCTTGCATTGGCTGGCAGTGCTTGTGTTATATCGATATCAATAATGACACTACCGTTAGTAATAACGGGGTCAATACGGTTCACTACGCCTCTAACCAAAGCTCCACGAGTATTTATTTCAGCTTGATGACCAATGGCAATCTCTTGTGCCTCTCCTTGTGGAATTTGAAGTTGCGCCATCATGGTTTTATTACTGGCGACTAATGCTAATTGCTCTCCTGATGCGACACTTTGTCCTAACGTTACCGGTAATGACTGTAATACCCCTTCGATATCGGCATGAATCACTAGACCGGCCTGTAAAGATAATTTCAATGCCAAATTAGCTTCAAGTTGCTTAGCAAACTGCCCTTGTACTGCTATTTTTTCTTGATGTGCTGTTTTTAAATGAGCCAATCTTTGTTGTTCAATCTTTAGTTGTTTCTCAAATTGTTCTTCGGTTAATTTTGAACGCTTAAAATCTATTGCCGAGACAATACCGTTAGCGGCTAAGCTAGTTTGTGCCTCAACTTTTAGTTTCGCCGCGGCTAAATTAGATTTAATATTCACCAAGTTAGCTTGATACGACAAATACTCACTTTTTTGATTAACTTTCAACTCACGTAAACTGGCATTATGTCTGACTAATTCCATTTCAGCATTGTTAACTTGTAATAAAAGATCGGGATTACTTAATCTCATAATAATAGTATCTGCCGTAACCTGCGTTCCAGGTAATACAAGAACCTCTTCTATCGTAGCTACCGTTGGTGCTGTCAGTAACCGTTTATGCTTTGAAATAAGCTTACCAAAGCCAGAAATAGTAAAAGGTAAATCGCTTTGTTGCACTGAAGCCACTCGAATGTCACTTCTGGCGAGTTTATTTTCTGAGCTGGGGCTATTAAGTTGCCAACCAGCGAATGTTAGTGCACATATTAGAAAAGTTAAACGCTTTAGCCATGATACTTTTTTAACTTGAATGTTTCTCTTTATATCCATGATGATCCCTAGACAATAGTAAAGTTTACTTAATGTCTATATAGCCATTTACATACCAACACTTAATACATTGATTTTAAACAACTTAAATAAATCACAATACGTTGTTAAATATAGTTCTTACCGAAAAAGGGAAAGCTTTCTGAAAAACGTGAAAGGTATATAGGTGGATCAACTGACTCGAGAACTAAGCAGGAAAGTTCGACAAAGATAACGTACTTCAAGAACTTTAATACCATGGAATAAACCTTTCATCTAAAAAAGGGGAATTCAAAGCAATATTTCAATCGCGTTTTACACAAAAAACGTCTTAGAAAACTTATGCACTTAGTTCACGGCATCGATCAAATTGTGGCTAGCATTGATGTATTCCCTCCATTATGAGGAGAATTATTATCGGGAAAGGTAGGCGACTAAGAGGTAAAAATAACTGATTTTCTTTATGGGAGATTCATATACACGGTATGCACTATGCCGTCATCATTTTCTTGATACATTGAACAATTCCATTACCGCTTTATCTTGTCTTATTCTGTAAAGATTATTATTTTTTTCGCAAGGTGGGGATTTTTAACCCAACCTCTGATGACGCGATCAATATACTAAGTCTTCTTAATTGTGTTTCTTCTTTTTTGGCACTCATTACCCACCAGATAGAGTCTCTTTTATAAGACGGTGCTAAATTAGTGAAGAATTGCCATGCGGACTGATTAACCTTGATTTGCGCTTCGTACTCACTAGCAAGTGGGACTTTTCTATCCTCAGAGGAATAACCTTTTTCATCACTTCTATTATTAAATACGTGTATGCCTGCTGGTCTCATCTTGCCAAGCGGTATGAGCGTTTTAACCTTATTTACGTTCACAGCACTCCAAACACTTTTTAATTTACGCGGAGTAAAGCGAATCTTATAGCTTTGTTCATCGATGGTTTTTCGTATGCCGTCAACCCAACCAAAGCAAAGAGCAACATCGACAGATGAAGACCAAGTCAGGTTTGCTCGCCCTGTACTTTTCTTTAAATATCCTACCCAAAGCTCACTAGCTTCAGAGTTTTCTTCTAACCAATGACTAAACTCTTCTTGGTTGTTAAAAAAAATTACATCTCCCATTCTTTACTCTCCGTGTTTTACCACTAATTTTCATGTCACAGTCATATTATTTTTCAAAATCCCAGATACTTTCATAACAAAACGCCAATACGAGCGTAGTTGATTTATGATATCAAATATTGATATTTCCTAATTAAGAATATTCGGCTTGGCCACTCATAATAACTACACCAAAATTGGCTTAATTAGTAGGTTAACAATGCCTTAGCGTGCAGTAGTGATCGTGAAAAATAAATTCAATGTCTTTGCTCGAGCTTTGTACCTTTTTCGCATTTTTGAAACAGGTTCACTAGTACTTGCTCTAGCTGGCTTTTATAAGCATATAAAACCAAGGTGTTAAATAAAGCAATAGATATTTGTTGAACTAAATTGGCAATGATTTTTAGCAACTTGGTTAAATACGAGCGTTAATATTTTCCTAACTTTCACTGTACAATACTCCGTAAAAGAATTAATTTACTGAGCGATATACTAATCAATTGTTACTTTATTAAATAGAATTAAACTAGCAAAAATGAGATATACCTTATAGGAAATATAACTGTGAAAGCTAAATTTTAGGTTTAGTGCATTTGGGTGCTATTGCTCGCTTAAAAAGCGGTGCTGATTTTGGCAAATGTTCACTTAATTGCTTGATACGTGTTGCATTTGACGGGTGAGTAGACATAAATTCGGGTGGCGCACCTTTTGAAATTTTCGCCATATTTTGCCAAAGTTTAATACTTGCTTCGGGATCAAAGCCTGATTTAGCCATTAAATCTTGACCAACAATATCCGCTTCACTTTCATGACTACGGCCATAAGGCATTAACACGCCGTATTGAACACCTAAGCCTAAACCTGCCATGACGGTATTGCGACTTTCAATATTCTGACTTTCTAGTAAAACATTAACCAAGGACAAGCCCATTTGACTGGCCTGGTTTGATGATAAGCGCTCATTTGAATGACGCTCAATAACATGGCCCACTTCGTGACCAATAATTGCGCCTAACTGGTCTTGATCTTCTGCTACTTTTAAAATACCTGTATAAACACCAATTTTCCCACCCGGAAGCGCAAAAGCATTTACTTGTGCAGAATCAAACACCACAACTTCCCAAGCACCATCGTGAGCAGATTTTGGCACGTTGACAGTAATCGCATTGGCAACACATTGCACATAACGGTTGATTACTATTGATTGACTAATTTTTTCTTTCGTTTTCATTTCTTCAAATGAAGCACTGCCCATTTTATTCAGTTCGCTATCAGACATCATCATTAATTGTGAACGGCCGGTAGAAGACTTTGCACAGCCTGTTAGTACTATAACGGTAAGACAAATTGCTAATTTAATTTTCATGGTACTTCTGCTTGCTAAAATAAATTATTTATTGGCTTATATTAAGGAATGAGAATGGAAATATCTATGATTAATTTATAAGAATTTACGTAAACTTATTAATGATTTACTCGCCTGAGATTAAATGAGAATGAGGTACCTTCGCCAAGTGTACTTTGTACTTTAATGTCAGACTTTAATAGTTCTAACAATTTTTTGGTGATCGCTAAGCCTAAACCTGTGTGTTTATTCTCGTCTTGTATCGCATTGCTCGCACGATAACGAGTGTCAAAGATATAAGATAACTCTTCTGCTTTTATACCAGTGCCGTTGTCCGCAATGGTCAATCGACATTGATTTTCACTAAATTCGTCAATGGCAAAAACAATTTTACCATTATCAGCAGTATGACGAATTGCGTTCTCAAGTAAGTTACTGATCACCCGCTCAAGTTTAGCGATATCACTGTGCACTTGAGTATAAGAACTGCTTGGTTTTACCGAAATATCAATATTTTTTGCACTAGCTTCTAGATTAAATTTAGCCATAACATCATATAATAATTCAGCTAAATTAAAGCCTTCAAAGTTTAATGAAACTTGTCCACCTTCTAAATGAGCAAGCTCAAATATTTGATCAATAAGCAGCTTCAATTGTAAGGTGTTTTTTAGCACGGTATTAATATACTTACCGCGAGTTTCACTACTTAGTTCATCACCTTTATGGGCAATCATTTCAATATACCCTTGTAAAGATGACAACGGAGTTCGTAAATCGTGCGAGATATCAGCAAGCAGTTCTCGTCGTTGGACATCACTTTGTTGTAACAAGGTTAATTGACCATTAATTTGATTAACCATTTCTTCAAACGCAACACCTAACTGATGTACTTCATTACTGCTGTTTGCCATCCATGACGTTATACTAATTTTAGATTTATCAAAGCCCGCTTCTTTAAGCTTTTGAATATCACGATTAAGGCGACGAAGTGGTCGAGTGAAATAGTAGAATATCCCAAGCATAACAATGAAAAGGAAAAGTAATGCACCAACTAGCATCACCATTGAAAGCTCTGTTTGACGATCAGAATCTAATCGACTGTAAGCTGATTCGTAACGTTCGCCAGCTACAATAACATAGAGGTACCCCCTTAATTCACTACCATTAAAAACAGGCGCAGCAGAAAATATTTTTTGACGAGTTTCATGTTGAGGATCATCGCCATAAATAGGCAAACTCATTTGGTTTTGCGTTAGCTGAATAAGAGGTTTTAGATCAATCCGTTCACGTTTTATTAAAGAAGGAGTTATTGAATGCGTTAAAATATCACCGCTAGGATTAACAAAATAAAACTCGAACGCTGGTCCTAATACCATCAGGGTATGAAATAAATTTTTCAGCGCTTGATGGTCGTACGCTCCTTGTTGTAGCAAAGGGTTATCACGTGCCAAACTAGCGGCAAGTGAAAGGTGTAAATGCTGCTCTGATTCATAACGTGTGGTTTGCTCTAAATGCTCGGCCCAAACAAAGAACACACTGATAATGACAATAAATACCACTAACAATGACAAGGAAAGTCTGTGGTAAAGAGATAATTTCACGCAGCAACACCTTGACGACTTAATTTATACCCAACACCCCAAACTGTTTGCACTATCTCCGGCTTAGTGGCATTACGTTCAACTTTATTTCGTAAACGATTTATATGTGAATTCACAGTATGCTCATAGCCGCTATGATGATAGCCCCAAACAGAACTGAGTAATTGCTCACGAGAAAATACCTGATCAGGGTGTGAAGCTAAATAGAATAATAAATCAAATTCAGTTGAGGTTAGTTCAACGCTTTTACCATTAAGCTTTGCACTGTGAGAAATATTATCAATTTGCAAAGCACCTAATGTAAGATATTGTTCAGGCGTTTGTTTTTCTAATTGTTGCTGACTAATTTTTGATAGCAAGTGCACTCGGCGCAATTGGCTGCGCACACGTGCTTGTAATTCTCGAACACTAAAAGGCTTAGTCATGTAGTCGTCAGCACCAAGCTCGAGACCCAATACACGATCGATTTCACTATCTCTTGACGTTACCATTAGAATTACCTGCTCGGGTTTTTGCTCTCTTAATTGCCGACAAACATCAAGCCCAGACATTCCGGGTAGCATCACATCAAGCAATACTAAATCATAATGTTGGGTCGCTAATTTATCTAAGGCGGCTTCACCGGACAAACAATGTTCTACTGTCACGCCTACTTCTTCTAGACTCAAAGTGACTAAATCGGCAATATCTTGTTCGTCTTCAACAACCAGTATGGTATCCATGCTTTGCTCCAGCGTTATTATCATTATCTATAAGAACATTGGCACAGATACAAAATTAGCGGCTAAACCATGAAATTAACATCATGGTTTAGCATTAATGATTACTCTACTCGAGTAACTGATATCGCTAAGGTTGGATTGTCAAAACGATGTGCTTGAGTTAGTACTGATTGCATTAAGCCGTCATCATTACTAACAACACCTGAGTGCATACTGATAAAATCAACATCATCACGTTCAACATTAAAACCTTCTCCGCCAGCAGCAGGACCTGGTATTGTTGCCATCGTTTCACTATTTTTCTCTGTGCCTGAATCATAAGAACTTGTTCGCAACGAAATACTTTCGCCAACAGCCATATTTTCTAATGACATCGCATTTATTCCACTAAAAGCGTCATTAGTATTCACTAGCATAGTTGCTGTAGACAACATCATAGGTTTTGTATCAATTAGACTCACCGATACAGTATCGCTCATACCAGGCATAATAACACCAGAACCACTAGCACCAGCTAGCACCATATCCTGTGCAAGCACTTCTGAATTATCACCACTTTCAGCCAAGTTTTCTAATGCAACAGTGGCGCTAGCACCGAGTTCAAACAAAGCACCTTCATTATGTAAAATAACAGCAACAGGTGATAATGGTTGAGCATTGGTTAAGTTTGTTACGCTAACTTCATAAGTATAAGTTACCGGTGCTGGAGGCGTTGGAGTAACTGGCTCTGGTGTTGAATTGTTATCACTACCGCCACAAGCTGATAATAAAATCGTAAAACCTATTGCCGACCAGGTACCTTTACGGGCAAACTGATTTTTATAAGAAATAGTCATAATAGTCCCCTATTTTACTGTAACAGTGACACGAGCAACAGGGTTTAACCAACGATGTACCGTATTATCTAAATCGCTTTTACCTGCAGTTAAATCATCATCACCTAAACTACCACGATGAATATGAACCGTTTTATTTGACTCTTCAGTAGTAACACCCGTACCACCTGTACCTGCATCCATACCTGGGGCAACAGGAATGCCTAAAGCGCCAGGAGCGCCAGCACCATTAATAACTTCATTATTAGCTTCAGTACCGGCATCATATGCGTTGACATTAAAAGTATAAGTACCTGCTTCAGTTGGGATTTTCCAACCACTTACACCAGCAAAGCCGTCATTGGTTGGTAATAACATAGTAACAACTGACAGATAACCATTGCCTTCATCTGTACTTAACATCGCTGTTGTTGATTCACCTGGAGCAAGTAATCCTTCGGCAGGATTTGCTGCATTATTGGCATTTACACCTTCAAGTAAAGTAACGAGGCCCGAAATATTACCGCCTTCAGCCATCATCTGTAATTCTGGTGTCGCAGCAGTGCCTGAACTAAATAATGACATGCTGTCATCATGAGCTGACATTAAAATAGGTGTGTAATAAATACCTTGAGTAAGGTTAGTAAATTTTATTTCTAATTCTTGTGCCATTAACGCTGAGCTTGAAAGCGCTAATGCTATAGCTGATGCTGTTTTAATAAATTTCATAAGTTTCCCTTGATGACTAAATAATTTCGTCTTTAGTATGCAAAGGAAACATTGCTAAACTTTCACAAATTTATCACAAATTTATCACAAATACTTAAATTAAAAGTAATGAAATTTATTTGTTGATTAGCGTGTCTCGACCCTTTCCTACACCGTAAACATCGTTAGGATAAAAGCCAAGAGTAACGTGAAAGTTTTTGTTTTTTAAGAGTAAGTTTTGACGCATAAATTGCCCGTCACTTGAAGATGCCACGACAAAGTAACTAGTCTTATTGTCTTTTTCGACCTTACCTAAACCGTGTAACGTGACACGAATTTTTTGTGATATTTTTAATTTTTCTTTATTAATTGTTTGATATTCGTATGGGTTTACGAAAGTAACATGAAAAGATTGATGATCACGCGCGGCTTGATGCTCACGATAAGTGATATATTGCTCTTTACCTAACTCACCTTTTAGCTGTGATAAGTAACGCTCCAATTCAACTTCAGAAACTTCCCCCCCCAAATAAGCCAAACCCGTACTGTCTTGCAACTCACGAATATCAAGCGTTAAGGTTTTCTCAAAATTAAGAAGTAGTTGCTCTTTTTCCTCGGTATATTCTGCCATTGCTCTTGCTAATGTACTGGCTTTTTTAGCTACTGGTAACTGTTCAATTTCAGCAGTTTTCGCTACAGGTAAGTGCTCTGGTGTAACCGCTAAAGCAAAGGTCGTATTAGTTAAAGTAACTGATGCGATTGCAACAGCACAAAAAAACTGACTTATTACTGGCTTTCCGATCATAATTTTCTCAATGCTAATTATTTTATTAATTAATGCAAATTAAACTGTATTAACTTGCGCTCAGTGCATAATTAAATTTAGTATTTCTTTTTTGACGCTGACAATTACCAATATTAAACGATATACTGACGATATAATTCACAAAAAAAATCAAAGTATTATTTTCCTAATGAAACCACCTGTTAGCCCTGAACTGTTCAATTATATCGCTATATCTTTATCACGATTTAAGTGGCAATTATTAGCTTGGAGCGCATTCTTTTTCTGCTTGTTTATTTTATTGCAAAGTCAAATACAGTTTAATACTCCAAGCCCATTGGTGTGGCTAGCAATATTTATTTTATTTACCGCGATAGAGAGTTTAGTTATTGCCGCGTTCATTTTTTTCTTTCAAGTTCTTCCCTCAAGTCGAGAAAACAATGTGAAATGGCAGCAATTTTATCGCACAATTGAGTGGTGTGAAGCACTACTTTTTACACTGTTGTTACCTCTCCCTATCATCTTATTTATTTATGCCTTCATACAATTAGCCATAATATAACAACTCAATGGTAGAATAACTTTGTTAAGTTTTATATATGTCTATGCTTTTGTGCATAAGCACCTAGCAGCACAAAAATAGCGAGTACTAGTGGGAAAATATAATGCGTCGGCACTAAAGCAAACTGTTGGGCTAATAACTTGGTTAACCAGATGGTTAATAAACCATAACCAAAAGCGCAAACTGCAACAAAAGTTAAACACCGAACAATAAAATGCTGCTTGGAAACAAGCCTACGAACAACATTATTAATATCATTGCCGAATATCACTAAGACTGTTGCAACAATCGCCAAAGCCGTTTGATATTGGTAACCGCGAAACCATTGCCCTACTTCAATTAACAATTCGGTCATAAATCCTCTAAAAATTATTCAAGTGAAACCAGTTTATGGTTTGGATTATGGCTCAAAATTAGTGCTAAAAACGCCAAACCGGTTTACTTCAAATATCACATAGCCATTAAAGCGATATATAGCATTAAATTTAGGCGTTAATCAACGTTATCATTTCATCTTCAGTTAACACCGCCACACCTAAACCTTGTGCTTTAGTCAGCTTTGAACCAGCTTTTTCGCCAGCAACTAAATAATGTGTTTTAGCAGAAACACTACCTGATACTTTTGCGCCTAAGGCTTGTAATGCCGCCTTAGCTTCACTTCGGCCCATTTGATTTAACGTGCCAGTAATCACAAAAGTCTGATCTTTTAACGGTAATTCATCATCACTTTTCACCTCAATTACTGGCCAAGACATAATCGCCTCAAGCTCTTCTACGACTTCAATGTTGTGGCTTTGACCAAAAAAGTTAACAATATTTTTTGCCACAATAACGCCAACATCAGGGACTTGTTGCAGTTGCTCTTCAGTCGCTAACTTAATGGCATCAAAGCTGAGAAAGTAAAGTGCTAGGTTAGATGCTGTGGTTTCACCAACTTCTCTGATACCTAAAGCATAAACAAACTTAGCCAGTGTGGTCGTTTTAGCTACTAAGAGTCCGTTAATCAGGTTATCAGCAGATTTTTTCCCCATGCGTTCCATGGTGCTAACATCAAGTTCAGTTAGTTTAAATAAGTCTGCAGGTGTTTTTATTAAGCCTTCATCAACGAGTTGCTCGACTAACTTATCGCCTAAGCCGTCAATATCAAGCGCTTTACGAGAAGCAAAGTGCTTAATTGCTTCTTTACGTTGTGCTTGACAGTACAAACCACCAGTACAACGCAATACAGCTTCGCCTTCTGCTTTCATCACTGCTGATTGGCAAACAGGGCACTCGGTTGGAAAGCTAATAGTTTGTGCATTTTCAGGGCGACGTTCAATTACCACACTAACGATTTGTGGTATCACATCACCAGCTCTGCGAATAATTACGGTATCGTTAATTTGTATACCAAGGCGGTTAATCTCATCTTGATTATGTAACGTAGCATTACTGACGGTAACGCCACCAACAAATATCGGTTTAAGACGTGCTACAGGCGTAATCGCGCCAGTACGACCAACTTGAAAGTCAACCGCTTCTAGAAGTGTGAGTTCTTCTTGCGCCGGAAACTTATAAGCGGTTGCCCAACGTGGCGCTCGTGCCACAAAGCCGAGTTGTACTTGTAACTCAATATTATCAACTTTAAAAACAGTCCCATCAATTTCATAACTTAAGTCATCGCGCTGCTGCAAAATGTCTTGATAAAAATTCTCTACTTGTTCAGCGTTATCAAGTAATTTAACCTCAGGACACATAGGCAAACCTAATGCTTTTATTTGGCATAAACGTTGATAGTGAGAATTAGCTAGCCAAGTTTCGTCAATACCTTCGTCGTCATTAGCCTCACTTGCGCCAACATAGCCAATACCGTACGCGTAAAAAGCGAGGTTACGCTTAGCAGCCACTTTTGAATCTAATTGACGTAAACTTCCTGCAGCAGCATTACGCGGATTAGCAAAGCCTTTTTCGCCTTTTTTAATTGCTTGTTGATTTAAACTTTCAAAACTCGCTTTTGGCATAAAGACCTCACCGCGAACTTCTAGAATATCCGGATAATCACTGCCCTGTAATCGCAGTGGGATTGATTTTATTGTGCGAACATTCTCAGTAATATTTTCACCGACATTGCCATCACCACGAGTTGCGGCTTGAACAAAGACACCATTTTCATAACGCAAGCTCACTGCTAAACCATCTAACTTAGGCTCGGCGCAAATAGAAAAGTCATACTCAGATTTCAAACGATCTTTAATACGTTTAACAAAAGCCTGCCACTCATCAGGAGAAAATACATTATCGAGTGACAACATAGGTAACTGATGAGTCACCTGGCTGAATGATTTAAGCGCTATTCCGCCGACTTTCTGGCTTGGAGAGTCAAGTGCTTTTAATTGCGGAAATTCAGCTTCCAACGCCAATAGTTCACGCATTAATCTATCATATTCAGCGTCAGGGACACTCGGCTCATCAAGGACATAATATTGATGGTTGTATTGATGAATAAGCTGACAAATTTCAGCCATACGAATAATAGTAACTTGTTCAGACATATTGAATTAACTTTAGATTATTTTAAGGTAATGAGAATAATTAAATTCAACAAGGCAGCAGTATTTAACAACTGACCTTGTTGATATGATGATGATGTCATAAAGCTAGTGTGAAGCTATGCGACTTTTACGTTCAAACTCACGAATAATACCCATGTAATGCTGTTCAGCTTGTTTAGTCATAACATTGCGTTTGTCATCAAGTAACTGTGCTTTAAATTCAACCGCTAGCTGTTTCGCAGCATTTAACATTTTTTCAAACACCTCAAAAGCATCGCCGGTATTTGGCAAAGTCATAAATAAAGTGACACCTTGAGTACTAAAATTTTCGATATCATCAAGGTCAAAGGTGCCCGGGTTCATCATATTAGCTAAACTAAAAGTGACTTGGCCGTTACCTGCATTGTCTTGGTGACGATGAAAAATATTCATTTCACCGTACTTTAAACCCAAAGTTAATAATGTGGGCAGCAAAGCAGCCCCTGACATAGCTTGCCCTTCTGGCATAACAACAGAAAGTACAATAACTTGTGGCGTTATTTCAACAGTTTTCTCTGCAGATTTTTCTTCCGTTGCTGACATGCTCGGCATATCTCTTACGGCTTCATCACCAAAGTTGATTTCCAATTGATTACGCTTAATAGCAGCTTTACGCGTATCCTTCTTTTGAACAGCAGATGATGCCACTGCTACCTTAGGCTTAGCCTGAATAACAGGTTCTTGATAAAGCGGCTTCGAAATAGTTTGCTCGGGCTCTAGTATTGTTAAATTTTCTTCAGTTTCTGATTCTGTCGATTCAGGAAAAAAGTTTTTTCCATAATTATCTTCATCAGAATAGTCTGGCGCATCAGACAGGGCCTGTTGTTTTAAATGCTCAGGGACTTCTTCGGTTTCATTTAGCAAAGCACCAAAGTTAAGCCCTCGTTCTTTTTCTTCAAATTCCGCTAAAGGAACATTATCAGGCATAGGCTTACCCGAATGAAACTCTTTACCATCTTCAACAGTATGTGATTCGAGCGCGCTTTCATCATTTTTTGGGTTATTCCCAATAACTTTTGGCTTGCTGACACCGTCTTGATCAAAGCCAGATCCGTCAAAGCCTCGTGATTCAGGCACCACAGGTTCATCTTTAGTTTTTAGCTTATAAGGATTTTTTTGTTTTCTTATCGTCCAATAGCCATGAATAAAAATGGCTGCTATCACAATAGCACTGATAATAATTAATGTATTTCTGAAATTACCTTCCATTACCTAACCTATTCTTTTACTTTCTTTTTATGCTTCTGACATCGCGACAGCTTCATCAATATCAACCGCTACCATACGTGAAACTCCAGGTTCAAACATAGTAACACCTGTTAAATGTGATGCCATCTCCATTGCTATTTTATTGTGACTTATATATATAAATTGTACAGTTTTCGACATTTCTTGCACTAAATTACAAAATCTGCTGACATTGGCATCATCTAATGGCGCATCAACTTCATCCAACAAACAAAATGGTGCAGGGTTAAGTCGAAAAATGGCAAAAACTAATGATAATGCGGTCAGCGCTTTTTCTCCACCAGATAATAGATGAATCGTACTATTTTTTTTGCCTGGCGGCCTTGCCATTATTGTAACACCTGTATCAAGTAAGTCTTCACCGGTTAATGTTAAGTATGCCTGACCACCGCCAAATACTTTTGGAAAAAGCTTTTGCAAGTCATTATTAACCTGATCAAAAGTCAATTTAAACTTATGCCGACTTTCTTTATCTATTTTTGCTATGGCGGATTCTAACGTCGCAATAGCACTAATGAGATCTTTATCTTGTTGATCTAAATAGTTTTTACGTTCAAATTGTGTTTCGTACTCTTCAATGGCAGCTAAGTTTATCGCACCTAATAGTTGAATATCTTTTGCCAATTTAATGAGTTGTGCCTGCCAAAGCGATTCTTTTGCATGCGCTGGCATTTCGATAGCTACACTATCAATGTTTTGCTGTAGTTCGGTCAATACCTCCATGGCATTTTCCGCTCGTAATTTGAACCCTTCGCTGTCTAACTGTAAACGAGCAAGCTGCTCATTAAGTGTACTCACCTTGTTATGGCTGGTTTTCGCCGCCAACTCTAATGCTGATAACTGCGTTTGGCTATCATTTAGTGCTTGCTGATTAAATTGTAACTTTTCATTAATTGCTGACAGGTTATCAAGCCATTGCGGCAAGTTTTGTTCAAACTCCTGCAAAGGTGTATTACTTTCACTGACCACTTGAGTGTTAGCTGCAACTCTTTGCGTTAGAATATTAATGTTTTCTTGGTTTGCGCGAATCGTTTGTTCACGCTGTACTTGCTGGCTTTTTAATTGTTCTATTGTTAAACCAAATTGATGACGTTGACGATGTAATTCTTGACTTCGTCGCTGAATTTTTTCTATCACTGTTTGTAATTTTGATTGTTGCACTGAATAGTCTTGTGAAACACCTTCACCTTCATTCGATAATACCGCAAGCTGCTGCTGTGAACTCGCTAGTTGCTGCTGAGCATTCGCTTGGTTTTTTCTTTCATTGTCAATTTGACTCTGCAAGCTTTCTCGCTCACGTTGCTGATGTTGTTGCTCTTGCTGATATAAAGATAAAGCTTTTTCAACTTGATGTAACTCATTTTGTTGCTGTTCAATGCTGGCACTTGTAGCAATTTTATCTTGCTGCAATTTGTTTAACAGTTTCGATATTTTAGTTAGCTGTTCTTCAAGAATAGTTTGTTCACTAATCAATGACCGCAATTGTGCTTGTTCTGACTCTAGATGACGTTGCAAGCTAATATAGTCGTAACCTTGCTCAAATTTACCTTTTCTTAAAGTGTACTGACTTAACCAGGTGCCATCAGGGCAAATTAAGCTTTCATAACTGGAAATATTAACTAATTGCTGTTTAGCATTATTATAGTCAGTGGCTAGTAATATATTATTAAACCAAGGAATAAGTTCACTAACGCCCGATATTTTGCTGGCTAAGCTATTAACAGTTATTTCACTACCTACCGGGTTATTAATTTTACTATTGTTGAAAGCAAAACACAGAGTTGCAGGCGTTAAATTTTCACCATTATCTGCTTCAGGCAAGATGTCAATTAAATGACCTGCTAATAAATGTGATAATACCACTTCAACAGCAAACTCCCATCCAGGCGCAACATCAAGTTGACTTTGTATGCCTTCATAAGCCAAGTTATTTTGTTCAGCAAACCATTGTGCTTGGTTTTTACTCCACAAAGATTTGTCAGCAAGTTTAGCGTTAATATCAGCAATAATTTGCTTTTTAACCGCTTGTTGTGCAGTTAAAGTTGAGAATTGCTGATGTAATGCTTGGTTTTTCGTCGTTGATTGATGCTCATCAACAGCAAACTCATTCACTTGGCTACGCGAACGTTCAATAGCACCAACAATACTATTTCTTTTTTTCTGATGCTCAGCACTGACTGAATCATTTTTTATCGGTAATTCAGCAAGTTGCTTATTGAATTCTTCAAGTCGAGATTGCGTTTGTTCAAGTATTGTTTTTTGCTGCGTAATATCCGCATGCACTTGCAGTTTTTTCTGTTGGTAGTCATCACGCTTTTGTTGTTGCTGCTGCCATAAAACATGCAATTGCTTCTGCTGACTTTGCTGCTCTGCTAACTCATTTTGCTTACCATTTAATTCCGTTTCAATTGTTTGTAATTGCGGTTGCTGCTCTACTAATTTTTTAACACATGTTTGTAACTGTTCTTGCTCAGTTAACACCAGTTGTTGAGCATTCAATAATTGCTGCTGCGTGAGCACATTATCTGATTGCGACTTTGTTGCCTGTTCTTTCAAATGCTTTATATTTTGTTCTGCACGGGTAATATCTTGTGTTAGATTAAGTTTTTGCTGTTGTAACGCTTGGTTACTGTCATTACAGTTAACCACCACTTCTTTTAACTTTATAACCGCCAATTCATGCTGACTAATTTGGGTGTTTTGACTGGCGATTTTATTATCAATTTCAATAATGCGCTTTTGATGTTGTTCTCTTTGTAGATCAAACTTTTGCCAACGCAAAACGGCAAGCTCCGCTTTATATTTTCGCTCTTGTTGTTTCAAGGCACGAAAACGTTTAGCTGCTTGTGATTGCTGGTGTAATTTATCGATTTGTACGTCAAGTTCAACACGAATATCATTCAAACGCGCTAAGTTTTCTCTAGTGTGACGAATTCGGGTTTCAGTTTCTCTACGGCGTTCTTTATATTTAGAAATACCCGCAGCTTCTTCAATAAAAATTCTTAATTCTTGCGGTTTTGATTCTATCAAACGCGAAATAGTACCCTGTTCGATAATCGCGTAACTACGAGGCCCTAGGCCTGTACCAAGAAAAATATCGGTGATATCGCGTCGACGACATTTTGAACCGTTTAGAAAGTAGGTATTCACACCTTCTCGATTCACAACACGACGCACAGCAACTTGGTTGCGATCAGCCATATTCCCTTGAATGCGGCCTTGAGTATTATCAAAGAGTAATTCAACACTGGCTTGTCCAATTGGTTTGCGACTTGCCGCACCATTGAAGATAACGTCGGTCATAGCATCGCCACGAAGGTTTTTTGCTGAACTTTCACCTAAAACCCAACGAACAGCATCAATAATATTCGATTTTCCACAGCCATTGGGTCCAACAATCGCTGTCATTTGTTTTTCAAATGGTACTTTGGTTGGATCGACAAATGATTTAAAACCTGCCAATTTTATATGCTTCAGTCGCATTAAATCGAATAACCTAATTGTTGCACTTTACTGTTAATTAATTCAGCAAAAAAATGCCAAAATTTAAACAATAAAAAAGCAGTAAATAAAAAGCTTAATAATTGCGGCCACTGTAGCAGAAATTGATGTACTTTGTAACATCACAATGCTGTTCATCTGTTAGCTAGGATCCTATAATCGAGCTATGAAGATCAAATAGTTAGGTTAATAAAACATCAATGAACAATAATGATAAAGCTCTTTTAGCAAACGGCGGCGCAGGCTATTTTATTAAAGGCTTTGAACTGATCCGTACCCGCGGTATTCGCCGTTTTGTTTTTATTCCGTTAACGGTCAACCTAGTGCTTTTTGCCAGTGCTTTCTATTATATGTTTCTGCGATTAGAAAGCTACATGCTAACAATTGAAGACTGGCTAGGTGACTCTTTTGCTTGGTTGAGCAGTTTTATTTGGCCATTAGCGGTGTTATTCGTACTGATTATTTTTTCATTTATTTTCAGTTCAGTTGCTAACTGGATAGCAGCGCCTTTTAATGGTTTATTATCAGAAAAAGTAGAAGCGTTATTAACCAATCAATCATTGCACGATGGCGGCGTATTAGATGTTGTTAAAGACATCCCTCGAACCTTAGGCCGTGAAGTGAGTAAACTTGTCTATTATTTACCGCGCGCAATTGGCTTCTTTTTACTGTATTGGATGTTACCTGTTATCGGGCAAGTGCTTTGGTTCTTGTTTCTTGCTTGGATGATGGCTGTACAATATAAAGATTACCCTTTTGATAACCATAAAATTAGCTTTGATGAAATGCGCCTAGCGTTAAAACAGCGACAAGGATTAAGCTATAGCTTTGGTATTACCACTGCAATATTCTCGATGGTTCCGTTTATAAATTTAGTCGTTATGCCGGTCGCCATTTGTGGGGCAACAGCCTTATGGGTCGATCATTATAGAGAAGATTTCGTTGACCGTTCATAAAAATCAAATAACAATCAATAGTTTGTTACTTTTCAAACAAACAGAACAAGCATCAAACATTTTTTGATGCTTGTTTGAACGCACGATAAAATATTCATAAAAACACACGGCGACTATTTTCAGCTCAAATTTGACAGTAAAAAGTACAACGTGCAGACTAAAACAGCTATATCATGCAAGTTATCTATAGATTTACTACGGATCCTTTAATGCCGCCATTACGTTTGCTCCGTAGAAGCCTCCCCTAAGTAGCATATTATTTTTGCTTGTCATACACGCATTGCACATGAAGGAAAGTAAGGATGTTTAACGGTAAATGATTCAGCTGTAGGACGGTAAACTCGCATTCTTACTTCACCGAGAAACGGTATGCGTCATGTTGATATTATACTCGATAAAGAGAGCAGAATGTAAAGCTGGTTCTAATTCTTAAATACCTTTACTCATACATAAAAAAACACCGCCTAATGCGGTGTTTTCTATGCTTTATATACTATTTCGCTGAATAACCAGCAACGGTGTTTAACCAAAGCATTCAGCAGTGAAACAAACTAGTTTAATAAAATAGCGTCAACAGTACCTTGTGCTAAAGGATGGTAACCAGGACGTGCTCTCTTATATACGCCTTGTGCCCACAGCTTGCCTTTAGCTGACTTAGCAAGTTCTTTATACAATGGAACAATCAGTTTTCGACGACCAATAGATTCTAAGTAGTTCGCCATAGCTGGATATACCACATCATAACCTGAGCGTAATGCTAGCAAGTACCAAGCATGTGCGACTTCAGCATTCGTACTATTAGTTAAGTTATATGCCTTATCTAAACTTTCCATACGTTGCTTAGTAATGTCTAATGGCAAGTTATTTAGAAAATGCAACCATTCATGTAATGTCCAAGTTTTAGTTGGCATTTGCGCTAATTCAAGTTGTCCGCTCGTCCATTTTGTAATGTAGTCATCAACAATGATAAATGCATCTGAAGTAGGTTTGGGTGTGTAGCTTGGCAAGCCTTGTTCGTAAATCCACTCATTAACTTCAGCATCACTAACAATACCTGCATACTTATGAGTTAAATTAGCTTTTAAGTATTTAACAAAGTTTTTAGTGCCTAAACTTTGGAATGCGTGATCATCAAAATATTGCATGATAAAAGTATCAAACTTTGCACGGCCAAATTTTTCTTCTAAATACACTAAAAACAACTGACCTTTAGTGTATGGTACACCAGAAAAAGCATCATCTGGATCACGACCTTTTAAATCAATATACAACTGTGTATCGCCTGGTGACAATTCAGCAATTTCGTAACCTAAATTTTGGGCATCAAGCGCACGTTCCATTAATGCACGATCAGCACCAAATACCGCTTCCATAATGCGGTTTTCAACATAACTGGTAAAACCTTCATTTAACCATAGGTCGTGCCAGCTTTCGTTGGTAACTAAGTTACCAGACCAAGAATGTGCTAGTTCATGAGCAATTAAATTAACTAAACTTTTATCACCAGCAACAACCGTTGGGGTAATAAAAGATAATCTTGGATTTTCCATGCCGCCAAACGGGAAACTTGGCGGTAAAATAAGTAGGTCATAACGACCCCAGCGATAAGCACCGAAAAGTTTTTCAGTTTCATCAATCATCACTTGCGTATCATCGAACTCAGCAACTGCACGATCTAGAATGTACTGCTCTGCATAGATACCAGTTTGTTTGCTCATTGCTTTGAATTCTAAATCACCAACACCAATAGCAATTAAGTAAGCAGGAATAGCTTGTGGCATTGAAAATGAATAATCACCATCACGTGCTGTATCTGGTACGTTATTAGCACTCATTACCGCTAAAAGATCATCTGAGGTAGTAATACGCGCATTGTATGTCATGCGAACACTTGGCGTGTCTTGAATTGGTATCCATGAGCGAGCATGAATAGCCTGGCTTTGACTAAACATAAATGGTTTTTCTTTGCCTGCAGTTTGCTCTGGGGATAACCACTGAAGACCTGAAGCTTGTGGTAATGAGTTATAATAGACTCTTAGTTTCGGTGTTTGAAATGAGGTCTTAACGGTAAGTTTAGCGCCCATAACATCATCGCGTTTTGCTAAGCTAAACGCTACATTTCGCCATTGGCCATTTGCTGATTTTGCCATAACACGGTGAACTTCTAGATCACGAGTATCTAAATAAACATTAGCAACATCGTTGCTTAGCCAGTTTAAACTTAACTCAGCAAAGCCTTTTAAAGATTTCTCTTCAAAATCAACGGCTAAATCTAAATATAGGTGGCTAACCTTAACCTGATCATAGTTGGCATAGGTTAAAGCATCATTGACTTGCGCCATCGCTAATTGAGCCCAAGCAAGCTGCGCAAGACAGCAAATGGTGGCGACAAGACGAATAAAAGTTTTCATAAATTGTATCCAAAACGAAAGAGGCCTGTAGATTACAGTGAATCTACAGGCCTCTTCAAGTGCTAATTGTGGCTTAATTTATTAAGGTTGTTCCATACGAATGACAACACGACGGTTTTTGTTACGACCAATAATGGTTTGGTTCGATGCTACATGGCGTTTTTCGCCATAACCTTGGGCTTCTATTCTGCTAGCATCAATACCACTACTAACAATCAAATCTTTAACATTATTTGCTCGTAATTTTGATAGCTTAAAGTTGACGTTTCTAGGACCATAGCTATCAGAATAGCCATCCACTAAAACCAATTCTAATTTAGGATCAAGCGATAAATATTCAACAATCATATTCATCCGCTTTTGTGATGACTTGGTCAGTTTATCTGAGCCAAATTGATAGTTGAGTACGGTATAAGAAATATCATCGAAGCTGAAGTTTAATAAATTACCAACACAGCCAACGAAGTCTTGATAAGCTTTTTGAAAACGCGCAGTTGACAAACCAACGCTAATTTTTTCATTCTCGCTATACCAATCATTATAATAAAAAGTTGGGCTCATGCCCTGGTCAAGCTCATTAAGCATGTTCCAAGCAATTTTCTTTGGCAAGCCAGGTGAGAATTGTTTATGTAACTTCATGTTTGCCATGATTCTACCGCTAATTCCAGGACGCCAATTCGGCGCCTCAGAGCGTACTTCTGCTAACGAGTAACTGTCTGGCAATCGCATCATATCTAATTCAAATTCCATATTCATTTTTCGATTAGCAGAGCTATAAAATTTAGCTTCACCATAACGTGGGATTTGATGTGACAAGGTACATTGTAGACGCGAATTATCAGTTAACTGCCAATTTGAGTTTTCTATATCGGCACTATACTGCCTGATGCCAGCATTTGTCTGGGCAACAATCAGTGATAAGGCAACTAAAGTAAGCAATTTTTTCATAACTATAATCTTCATGCTCGTTAAGCTAATGTAGATAGCGATAATGACTCTATCGACATAATTATTAATAACTTTAGCAGCAAAACACTATTTACCAAAATAAAATTGCCTGCTTTGAACTTTCGTGATGCCTTAGCCTTCAATCTCTGAGATAATCACATCAATTTATTATCTAAGCAAAATTTACCTACTCTATGTCTGACAATTCAAATTCTAAAAAATCAACTACCGACAAATCATTATTTGCTCAACGCTTTCGCGGTTACTTTCCTGTCGTTATTGATGTTGAAACTGCAGGATTTAATGCCCAAACCGATGCCTTGTTAGAAATTGCCGCCACGACATTATCATTAGACGAAAGCACAGGGAAATTTAGTTTAGACGAAACTATACACTTTAATGTTGATCCATTTGAAGGGGCAAATTTAGAGAAAGCAGCGCTTGAGTTTACCGGTATTGATCCAGCAAATCCATTACGTGGAGCTGTTGATGAAAAAGAGGCAATGACAGAAATATTCAAATTAGTGCGTAAGAAAATGAAAGCAGCAGGTTGTCAACGCGCAGTTATGGTCGCTCATAATGCAGCTTTTGACTTAGGCTTTGTTAATGCAGCTACTGAGCGTTGTTTAATAAAACGTTCACCATTTCATCCTTTCGTTAGTTTTGATACCACCACGCTTTCCGGTTTGGCCCTCGGACAAACTGTACTAGCAAAAGCTTGCGCAGCTGCTGGAATTGACTTCAATAATAACGAGGCCCATTCAGCCCTCTACGATACAGAGAAAACAGCTGAGCTATATTGCCATATCGTTAATAAGTGGCAACAATTAGGTGGTTGGCCTTTAGCTGACATTACCGACGAAGCCGAATAATGAGCTTTATAAAATTAGCTTTTCAAGCTCAATATAAGTTAACGATTAAAATAATGATTTAGCCCTTCGTCGGTTATTTACTCTAAAAAGCAAATTCCTAAGGGCAAAGATCATTAAGCACAAAGCTAAGAGTTGCAATGCTGCAACTGTCGTATTTAATATCAAAATGATTGCTATGGCAAAATAAGCATAAGGTAAGTATTCGTAAACAATAAGTGGTAGTGCCTGCTTATTACTATTCCCCTTAAAACGATCAACTCGACGATTAGCTGAACGAATCACCAAGGTAATACAACCTGCACAATAAAATAACGCTACTGAAGCATAAACTATACCAGTATCATGATATAACAACAGATATGCACAAATTAAAAAATATAAAAATGGCAGGTTTTCATAAATAAATTTTGGATAAAACATCACAGCCTCCTTGCTATATTTTACCTACTACTACTGTTAATTCTGGCCAACGGTCATTAAACCATTTTACAGTCAATTTTATTCCGCTTTAATACAAATATAGTCCTATCGCTCACGATTAACAATTCGTATAGCAAAATACAAATCAGCCAATGTTGTAACGCAGCCTTAACAATATGGTTTTCTGCCTGGTGCACCTCAGCATATAGCTTCACAGCAATATAATAAAACAACTAAAAGGACGTTATTAGTTCTCAGTGACTTTAAGAGTTAGCCGAGTAATGTAATACTTTTTAGGTACATCGCCATTCATTCACATCCCTGTGATCATGGCATACCGTTCCTCATGAACATAAAAAAGCCGCGATAACGCGGCTTTAAACTGATAATTTATTTAAAAATAAAGTTCTTAATTAAAGTGTATCAGCATTATCTGTAAGGTAAGAAGCAACACCTTCTGGAGAAGCTGTCATGCCTTTATCACCTTTATTCCAACCAGCTGGACATACTTCACCGTGCTCTTGGTGAAATTGTAATGCGTCAACCATACGGATCATTTCGTCAACGTTACGACCTAGTGGTAAATCATTAACTACTTGATGACGAACACTACCTTCTTCGTCAATTAAGAAAGAACCACGGAAAGCAACACCTGCTTCTGGATGCTCAACGTCATATGCTTTACAAATTTCATGTTTAACATCAGCAACTAGCGTGTATTGAACTGGACCAATACCACCATCGTTTACTGGTGTGTTACGCCATGCGTTATGAGAAAATTGTGAATCAATAGAAACACCAATTACTTCAACACCACGGCTTTTGAATTCTTCCATGCGGTGATCAAATGCTAAAAGCTCTGAAGGACATACGAAAGTAAAATCTAGTGGGTAGAAAAATACTACCGCTTTTTTACCTTTAATCGCTTGTGCTAGGTTAAAGCTATCAACAATTTCACCTGAACCTAAAACTGCTGCAGCTGTGAAATCAGGTGCTGGACGACCGACTAATACACTCATTATATTCTCCAATTTTTTAAAATATTATTATTTCTTTAACGTTAACATCACCTAGTATGGTGGCGTTAAGTTGTAATTCAATAGCTACTCAGCACTTTCTTCTGAGCTATGCTTAGCAGCTGTTTCTTTAACTAAAGTTTGTAATTCACCTTGTTGGTACATTTCCATAATGATGTCACAACCGCCAACTAATTCGCCGTCAACCCATAGTTGTGGAAATGTTGGCCAATCTGCATACTTTGGTAATTCAGCGCGAATATCAGGATTTTGTAAAATATCAACATAAGCAAACTTTTCGCCACAAGCCATTATTGCTTGTGATGCTTGTGATGAGAAACCACAGCTTGGCAATTTCGGGGAGCCCTTCATATAAAGAAGAATATTGTTTTCGCTGATTTGTTCTTTAATACGTTCGATAGTATCCATAATAACCTCTAAAAATTAATACCTATTGCGCTCAATACTTAATGAAAACTGACTAAATACACAGAACAATAAATACTAAAGCAAAAAATTTATATATTAAAACGAAATAGCCTTGATAAAATCTATGGTAATACCTATATACTTGGGTAAACTATGCAAGCTTTAATACCCGAGTAGTTTACTAGGTTTTAGAAAAAAACAAACTACTTCTTTACGTTTGCATAAGAATAAATTTTTATAATAATATCCTGGAGAATATAATGGCTATCGAATTACCGGCACTACCATATGCAATGGACGCCCTAGTACCACACATTTCACAAGAAACATTAGAATTTCACTACGGTAAGCACCACAACACTTACGTTGTAAAATTAAACGGTCTTATTGAAGGTACTGATTTCGAAGGTAAGTCTTTAGAAGATATCGTTAAATCATCTTCTGCTGGTGTTTTTAACAATGCTGCACAAATTTGGAACCACACATTTTACTGGAACAGCCTAAGCCCAAATGGTGGCGGTGAGCCAACGGGTGCATTAGCTGACGCAATTAATGCAAACTTCGGTTCTTTTGACGAATTCAAAGCTAAATTTACTGATAGTGCTATCAATAACTTTGGTTCAAGCTGGACTTGGTTAGTTAAAAACGCTGACGGTAGCCTTGCAATTGTAAACACTTCAAATGCAGCAACACCATTAACTGAAGAAGGTGTAACGCCACTTTTAACAGTAGATTTATGGGAACACGCATACTATATTGATTACCGTAACCTTCGCCCAAGCTACATGGCAGGTTTCTGGGCATTAGCAAACTGGGATTTTGCTTCAGCAAACTTCGCTTAATAGCTCGAGAAAACGTTTTTCAAAAAAATAAAGAACCAGAGTTTATTCTGGTTTTTTTTATCATTAATTTTTTAATACTTCCCAAAGTTAACCATTTATTCAATAACATAGCTTCCTATCTTTTTTCTATCGTTACAATTTATTTTGCTATTTTTTAACTGCTTTATAAATTTACAACTACGCTTATAAATAGAAATTGTTAAAAAACACGGTCTAATTATTTATGTAGAGTTTGATAAGTAACGCATACGGTCGAATTATCAGCTCGGTCTGAACGATTTATCTTCTGGAGGCGGTTATGAGTATATTTCAACATTACCAATCACGTTACGATGAAGCACAAGAAGAGTGCTATTCAATTCAAGACTTTCTAAGCTTATGCCAAAGTGACCAAACAGCGTACGCAAGTGCCTCACAACGCTTGCTCAACGCCATTGGCGAACCTGAAATGGTCGATACATCTACCGAGCCTTGCCTAAGTCGAATTTTCTCTAATCGTGTTATTGCCCGCTATCCAGCTTTTAAAGAATTCTATGGTATGGAAGAAGCCATTGAACAAATTGTTGCTTATTTAACCCATGCCTCACAAGGATTAGAGGAACAAAAACAAATTTTATACTTACTTGGCCCTGTTGGTGGTGGTAAATCGTCATTGGCTGAAAAGCTTAAAGCGTTAATGCAGCAAGAGCCAATTTACGTATTAAGTGCCAATGGTGAGCGCAGCCCGGTAAATGATCACCCATTTTGCCTATTTGATGCCAGTTCTGACGGTAAAATTTTACAACAAGAATATAATATTCCTGAGCGTTATCTCAGCACTATTATGTCGCCTTGGGCTGCAAAACGTTTGCATGAGTTTAAAGGTGACATTGCTAAATTTGAAGTTGTTAAAGTTTATCCATCTATTCTCGATCAAATCGCTATTGCGAAAACAGAGCCTGGGGATGATAACAATCAAGACATTTCAGCTTTAGTTGGTAAAGTTGATATTCGCCAACTAGAACATTTCGCCCAAAACGACCCTGATGCCTACAGCTATTCTGGTGCATTATGTCGAGCTAACCAAGGCTTGATGGAGTTTGTTGAAATGTTTAAGGCGCCAATTAAGGTCTTGCACCCGCTTTTAACTGCTACGCAAGAAGGAAATTATAACCCAACAGAAGGCCTTTCTGCCTTGCCATTTAATGGTATTTTACTAGCCCATTCAAATGAGTCTGAGTGGCAAACCTTTAGAAACAACAAAAACAATGAAGCATTTTTAGACCGAGTGTATATTGTTAAAGTGCCTTACTGTATGCGGGTTTCTGAAGAAGTTAAAATTTATCAAAAACTATTAGAAAACAGCGAATTAAATAACGCACAATGTGCTCCTGACACCTTGGAAACCTTAGCGCAGTTTTCAGTGTTATCACGTTTAAAAGATCCGGAAAATTCCAGCGTTTATTCAAAAATGCGTGTTTACGATGGTGAAAGTTTAAAAGACACAGATCCAAAAGCAAAATCGTATCAAGAATATCGTGATTATGCCGGAGTAGACGAAGGTATGTCGGGGCTTTCAACACGTTTTGCTTTTAAAATTCTGTCTCGTGTTTTTAACTTTGACCACCTAGAAGTTGCAGCAAACCCAGTGCACTTATTTTATGTACTTGAGCAGCAAATTGAACGAGAACAACTGCCACAGGAATCAGCAGAACGCTATTTAGAGTTTATTAAAGGCTACTTATCACCACAATACATTGAATTTATTGGTAAAGAAATTCAAACCGCATACCTAGAGTCATATTCAGAATACGGACAAAACATTTTTGACCGTTATGTTACCTACGCAGACTTTTGGATCCAAGACCAAGAGTATCGCGACGCCGAAACAGGACAACTATTTGATCGCGAAGCATTAAACAATGAGTTAGAAAAAATTGAAAAACCGGCAGGCATAAGTAACCCAAAAGATTTCAGAAACGAAATTGTCAATTTTGTACTGCGTGCTAAGGCCAATAACAACGGCAAAAACCCATTATGGACTAGCTACGAAAAATTACGCACCGTTATTGAGAAAAAAATGTTCTCAAACACTGAAGATTTATTACCCGTTATTTCTTTCAATACCAAAACCTCAAATGACGACCAACAAAAACATGATGACTTTGTTGAACGGATGATGACCAAAGGTTACACCAAGAAGCAAGTCAGGTTGCTTTCTGAGTGGTATTTACGGGTTAGAAAATCTTCATAAGTTGTACTTAGTTACAGCCCTTGAACTAAGTTGGGAGCAATTATGGCAAACTTTATTGATAGGCGATTAAACAGCAAAAATAAGAGCACTGTCAATCGACAGCGTTTTATTAGGCGCTATAAAAGCCAAATTAAAAAATCAGTTGCTGATGCGGTGAATAAGCGTGGTGTTACTGACGTAACCAGTGGTGAGAGCATTACAATTACTAAAAAGGATTTAGGTGAGCCGGTTTTTCATCAAGGTAATGGTGGAATTAAAGACCGAGTACACCCTGGTAATGATCAATTTAGTACCGGCGACAGAATAGCGCGCCCGCCACAGCAACAAGGACAAGGTGGTGGCCCAGGCGATGCAAGTAACTCTGGTGACGGTAGTGATGACTTTGTTTTTTCTATATCTAAAGATGAGTATTTAAATTTACTTTTTGAAGATTTAGAGTTGCCAAATTTAGAAAAAAATCAATTAGATAAACTAATTGATTATAAAACCGTACGCGCTGGGTATTGTGCTGACGGAGTACCATCAAACATTGATATTGTTAAGTCTTTACAAGGCTCTATTGCCCGCAGAATTGCGATGACAGCAGACAAGCGCAGGCAACTCAAAGAACTTGAAGCAGAGTTAACGCAACTTGAACAAGCCCCCCATGACAATGTCCAGGCCAAAATAACTCTTAACAAAGCCATTAAAGACATTAAGGAACAAATCAATAAAGTGCCATTTATTGACTCCTTTGACTTACGTTATCGCAATTATGCCAAGCAACCGGTGCCAACTTCAAAAGCCGTGATGTTCTGCCTAATGGATGTTTCAGGTTCAATGGACCAAGCAACAAAAGATATCGCCAAACGCTTTTATATACTGCTATACCTCTTTTTAAGTCGTACTTATAAAACGATTGATGTGGTCTATATTCGCCATCATACCCAAGCCAAAGAAGTTGATGAGCATGAGTTTTTCTACTCGCAAGAAACTGGCGGCACTATCGCATCAAGCGCACTTGAGTTAATGATTAATATCATTGCTGATCGCTACAATGAAAATGAATGGAATATATACGGCGCACAAGCATCAGACGGAGATAACTGGGCTGACGATTCACCTCACTGTCAAAACCTTATGCGCAATAAAATATTGCCTAAAACTCGATACTTTAGTTATATCGAAATCACACAGCGTGCCCATCAAAGCCTATGGCAGCAATATGCTCAACTTGCTGACGGTGATTCTTCATTTTCAATAGAACACATAAAATCGGTAGAAGATATCTATCCGGTATTTCGCTCATTATTTAAGAAAAAAATAGAACAAGCAGCCTAATAGCATTTTAGTAAGGGGGTTTTATGACGAAACGTAAACCACTTGACGACAACAGTGATTGGACATTTAAAAAGCTTGAGCAGTATCAGAGCGAAATTGCCCGCGTGGCTGAACATTACCGCTTAGATACTTACATTAACCAAATAGAAGTGATCACGGCTGAACAAATGATGGATGCCTACGCTAGTGTCGGCATGCCTATCGGCTATAACCATTGGACTTTCGGGAAGAAATTTATTCAAACAGAACAAACTTATAAGCGAGGTCAAATGGGACTAGCTTATGAAATTGTTATCAATTCAGATCCCTGTATTTCTTACCTAATGGAAGAAAATTCCATGGCAATGCAAGCTTTAGTCATTGCTCATGCTTGTTATGGACATAACTCTTTCTTTAAAGGTAATTATTTATTTAAATCATGGACTGATGCCAGCTCAATTATTGATTATTTATTATTTGCTAAAAAGTATATTGCTGACTGCGAGCACAAACATGGCATTGATGAAGTAGAAGCTTGCCTTGATGCCTGCCATGCACTGATGAACCACGGTGTTGACCGCTATAAACGTCCGCAAAAAATATCCATGGAAGAAGAGTTGAAACGCCAAAAAGAACGTGAGTCTTACTTACAGTCACAAGTGAATATGTTGTGGCGCACTATACCAGATAACGATAAATCGCATGATAAAGCGAAAGTAAGCTTTCCTTCTGAGCCTCAGGAAAATATTCTTTATTTTATTGAAAAAAATGCCCCATTACTAAAGCCTTGGCAGCGAGAGCTGGTGCGTATTGTTCGTAAAATCTCACAATATTTCTATCCACAAAAACAGACACAAGTCATGAATGAAGGCTGGGCTTGTTTTTGGCATTACACTATTTTAAATCATTTGTATGATGAAGGCTTAGTGACTGAAAAGTTCATGCTGGAGTTTTTGCATAATCACACAAATGTAGTTGCACAACCTGAATATAACAGCCCATATTATTCGGGTATAAATCCTTATGCCCTTGGCTTTAACATGTTCATTGATATTAGAAGGATATGTGAGCACCCGACAGAGGAAGACAAAGCTTGGTTTCCCGAAATTGCCGGCAGTAATTGGCTTGATACCTTGCACTTTGCAATGGAAAACTTTAAAGATGAAAGCTTTATTAGCCAGTTTTTATCACCTAAATTAATGCGAGATTTTAAACTATTTCATTTACACGATGACAATAGTAATAACTATATTGAAGTTGGTGCTATTCATAATGAAAGTGGTTACAAAAAAATTCGCATGCAGCTATCAGAGCAATACAATTTGAGTAATTTAGAAGCAAATATTCAAATCACTAATGCAGATGTAACCGGTGATCGCTCATTAACACTGCGTTATATTCCTCATCAACAAGTCAATTTAGCCGACTCAAAAGATGAAGTACTAAAGCATCTGTACTATCTATGGCAATTTGACGTGAAACTTATTCAGGAAGACAGCCATGGTGTTGATGAAGTAATAGCCCAATGTCCAAAAGCTAAAATTCAGGGAGAAAAAAAGGCAACGGTATAATCATATAGATATGATGCGTCAGTTGCCCTATTATTTTCTCAACAGCTAATTATTTTTGATCAAACACTTGTTCTGATTAATAACGAGTGCATGTAAGAAATAAAGAATAATTAGTTGAAGATAATTACTCTGCTAATTCTTTCAGTACTTCGTCTTTTAACTCAAGCCACAGTTTTCCTGATTCAACACCGTATTTTCTAACTGCAAAAACCGACTCGTCGAATTGCCCTGCTTCTGCAAGTTCGATTAGCTTTTTATAATACTCACGAGAAATTTCACGACCACTTGGGTGCGCGAAATACAAACTACCTAAGCGTGAATATAAGCCTCTAAAACCATTTAAAATTAACAAGTAAATAGAGTTGCCTGATGCTACAACTAATTCTTTGTTCAGTCGATAGTCAAACTCAGCAAAAGCTTCTCCGGTATCCTCAACATCATCAATCGCAGTTAATAACTCGATAACTTTTTCTGGATTATTTTTAATGGCACCACGCACATAAATAGCGCTGATATTGGTCCGAGCAGACATTAAGTTATCGACTAAGTCAGGAATACCTTCTTGATCGAGTTGTGCTAATGTTTCAAGAATATTAAGGCTCGATGTTTCCCAGAAATTGTTAACCTTAGTAGGCTTACCGTGTTTTATTGTTAACCAGCCATCACGGGCTAATCGCTGTAAAACTTCTCGTAATGTAGTACGAGTAACACCAATAAGCTCTGATAATTCACGCTCAGCGGGTAATATTGTACCTGGAGGAAAGCCTCCATTCCAAATAGACTCAACAATATATTGTTCGGCAAATCCTGCAGGACTGTGCGCTTTTATAACCATGGGACTCCACATCAATTAGAGTTATTTGTAATTGAAACTGATTGTACCAGAAGATGCATTTCGTACAAGCGCTATAAAAAGCATGATTTTAATGAATGAATACACATTGTGAATGACTCATACAAGCGAGCATCCTCTTAATTTTTCTTCTTAATACTTAACATAAAATAATTTTAAATTTATTTATGAAGTTGATCTAGATTATTGAAAGCGAGTTTACCGCTGCCTTAATGAAACTCTATAACCCTATGCTTAATGTGACATATTTACAATATCGTAAATAGCGCTTAAACTGCTATTAGTCATAAATTTATATAAAAATAATTAAATAGATTAAACCAAACATTAACCCTAGCTCTTAATTTTTTAAAAGGTTCATTATGCAGCAATCATTTATGAGTGCGTTTTATAAAAACTTTCTTGGCAACTCGCCTGAATGGTACAAACTCGCAATAATTTCATTTTTAATCATCAACCCAATATTATTTTTCTTTGTTGACCCTTATATTGCGGGTTGGGCCTTAGTTGTTGAATTTATATTTACCTTAGCCATGGCGCTAAAATGTTATCCATTGCAACCCGGTGGTTTACTAGCCATTGAAGCGGTTGCGGTCGGGATGACTTCCCCCGGACAAGTTATGCACGAAATGGTCCTTAACTTTGAAGTAATATTATTATTAATCTTCATGGTGGCAGGCATCTACTTTATGAAGAACTTGTTACTGTTTTTATTTACTAAAATAGTCACTAAGGTTCGCTCTAAAGTATTAGTTTCCTTATTGTTTTGTTTCTCAGGTGCTTTCTTATCCGCCTTTCTAGATGCCTTAACCGTTATTGCTGTGATTATTAGTGTTGCTGTTGGCTTTTACTCGGTTTACCACAAAGTAGCCTCAGGTAAAGATAGTAACCATAATCATGATCATACAAGCGATCACGAATTACCAGAATATTCACGTGATGATTTAGAACAATTTCGCGGCTACTTACGTAACTTATTAATGCATGCGGGCGTAGGTACTGCATTAGGTGGTGTATGTACAATCGTCGGTGAACCACAAAACTTAGTTATCGGTAAGCAAGCAGGATGGGAGTTCCTTGAATTTGCCATACGCATGTCACCGGTCACCATTCCAGTATTTATTGCGGGCATGATAACTTGTGTACTTTTAGAAAAAATAAAATGGTTCGGTTACGGTGTTGCATTACCAGAAAATGTTTACAAAGTTTTAAATGACTTTGATATCGAAGAAAGTAAAAAGCGTACCAAACGCGATAACGTAAAACTGATCATGCAAGGCGTCATTGCAGTATGGTTGATTGTTGGCCTAGCACTACATTTAGCGCCAGTAGGCATGATTGGCTTATCTGTTATTATTTTAGCAACAGCCTTTACGGGCATTACCGAAGAACACCAAATCGGCCATGCTTTTGAAGAAGCTCTACCTTTTACAGCCTTACTTGCGGTATTCTTCGCTGTAGTAGCGGTTATTGTTGATCAACAATTGTTTACCCCTGTTATTACATGGGTACTTACCTTTGAAGGTAATATGCAGCTAGTAATGTTCTACTTAGCAAATGGCTTATTATCTATGGTAAGTGATAACGTGTTTGTTGGTACGGTTTACATCACCGAAATTACTAAAGCTTTGGCTGCTGGCCAAATAACACGTGACCAATTTGATTTACTAGCTGTTGCAATTAACACAGGTACTAACTTACCAAGTGTAGCAACACCAAACGGTCAAGCGGCATTCTTGTTCTTATTAACGTCAGCATTAGCACCGTTAATTCGTTTATCATATGGTCGTATGGTTATCATGGCATTCCCATATACAATTGTGCTCACTATTGTTGGCTTATTAGCTATTTCGTCAGGCCACTTAGCAGATACAACACAGTCTTATTACGACTCACATTTGATTGAACATCATAGTGCTAATCCAGCGACTAAAGCACCTGGTGGACATTAAGTAACCGATACATGTAAGTTGATATAAAATCTAACAAAAGCGCCCTTGTGGCGCTTTTTGATTATTGGTAGCATGCATAAAACTGTATATCCACCTGTATGGGTATATAACACTAACAACCCAATCATAGGTGATATTTCGTGAACGTCTTAAGTCAGTTATCTCTTAATCAGCGTGCATGGCAACTACTTGCTTTTAGTGCATTTTGTTTTGAGCTCAGCGCATTATATTTTCAATACGTTATGGGGCTAGAGCCTTGTATTATGTGTATTTATCAGCGAACAGCCATATGGGGAATATTTCTAGCCGGTGTTCTCGGTGCCTTAGGTTGTCAATTCGTACTTATACGTATTGTATCTTTTGGTTTGTGGGCTACCGGTGCTATTTGGGGCTTACTCATTGCGCTAGAGCATGTTGAGATGCAGTCAACAACCATGTCATTTTTATTTAGCTGTGAGTTTATTCCAAACTTTCCGTCTTGGGCCCCTTTGCATGAGTGGTTACCAGTTTTATTTGAAGCAACTGGCGACTGTGGTGATATAAAATGGCAATTTATGGGCTTTACCATGCCACAAGTTATGGTGGTTATTTTTGCGGTTTATAGTTTAGCCTTTGCTGTTATATTGTTAGCGCGTTTATTAAAGCAAAGAATGTTTTAATAAACATTAATAACTAAAACTCAGCCATTTAGCAGTACGATAGTTAAATAGTTAACATAAAATAAGTAAATCAATAATATTGGTTTACTTATTTTTTTGTGCTTAAAAAGTGTTTTTTCGAACCTACATAATAAGCAACATATAAAAAAGCAGCACAATGTGCTGCTATAAAGAGGCTTTCTAACTTATGATTTTAACCTATATTGCGCTAAACTTGAGTCGTTATTATATCAACAGCAAGTAACAGACAATACCGACTAAGCAAGCAACAATAAAACTCAATAGTGCTCCTTCTCTGACCATATCTTTAATTTCTATTTCGCCAGTACCATAAGCAATAGCATTTGGCGCTGTTGCTACCGGTAACATAAAGGCACAGCTCGCGCATATTGCCGCTGGTACCATTAGCACTTTAGGATCATAACCTGATGCAATGGCTGCTGCAGCTAAAATAGGCATTAATAAAGTTGCTGTTGCCGTATTACTGGTGATTTCAGTGAGGTAAGTCACCACTAAACAAATAGTAATCAACATGATGATAACTGGTAAATTAGAGAACGATGCTAGCCACTCACCTAGTAAACCACTTAACCCTGAAGCAACGAAGCCTTTGGCTAAGGCGATACCACCAGCAAAGAGTAGTAACATGCCCCACGGAATAGTTTTAGCACTATCCCAATCTAATAAGCGAGAGCCTTTGCCGTTAGGCACGATGAACATTAAAATTACCGCAAACAATGCTACAGTGCTATCACCTGCAATATTAATATCTAACGCGCCACTCCAGCCGCCAAAGGGTTCTTTGCGCGTGATCCAGGCCAAAGCCGTTAAGCCAAAAACCCATAAGGTTCGCTTTTCTTCCTTACGCCAAGGACCTAATGTCGGTAAGTGTACTTCATGCTCGAGTTTTACCTTTCTGGTTAACCAAAATGCGATAAGAGGTATCGCTAAGACAACAACAGGAACACCAATTTTCATCCATTCCAAAAAGCCAAACTCTACACCTGTCTGTTCTTCATATATTCCCATAAAAATAACGTTAGGCGGAGTACCTATCGGCGTACCAACACCACCAACGCTAGCGGCATAAGCAATACCTAAAATTAAAGCAACCTTTAGGTTTTGATTATCAATGTGTTTTAGAATTGCCAAGGCAATAGGTAACATAATCAAGGTCGTTGCAGTGTTAGATATCCACATGCTCAAAAATGCACTTGCCAACATAAAGCCCATCACCATACGCCTGCCGCTAGTAACACCGACGACTTTAACCATGTACACTGCTAACCGTTCATGTGCACCACTTTTTTCAATGGCTTTAGATAGCATAAAAGCGCCCATCAGCAATAAAATAACATGGCTGCCTAACGCAGAAGCTACGGTTTTATGGTCTACAACATTAAACATCGGCAATAATGCAAAAGGAACTAACGAGGTTGCCGGAATTGGAATAGCTTCAGTTACCCACCAAATAACGGTTAGTAAGGTGATAGCCGCAGCAATAGATGCTTTGTTTTCTAGGCCTATTGCTTGTAAAAAAAAATAAAAAATAACCGCCAAAGCAGGTGCCAGCGGTATAAACAATTGTTTAGTCAATTTCATAATTTCGTCCGGTTTTTTATTCTTATGTTTTTTCTTTTTATATTTTATTTGAACGTTTTTTATTTAAAACTTATCGATAACGATTAATAAGTTCGCTTGCTTCTTGCCACTTTTGATTGCTAGCAAGTGTTGAAAAATCATTACTTTGATGTGGATTTTTTAGCAATTTAGCAAGCCTTTCACTACTTTGCACATTGGTAGATATATTTGCGCCATCTAAAACTTCAACACAGCCTTGACGATTATTACAAAGTAACAACATATCGCAGCCAGCACTTTGCGCAGCTTCTGCACGCTCAATATAGCCACCAACACTCGCCGCCCCTTCCATTGATAAATCATCACTGAAAATAACACCGTTAAAGCCTAGTTGTTCGCGAAGAATATTTTGCAGCCAATAGCGAGAAAATCCAACAGCTTGGCTATCAACTTCTGGAAATATCACATGCGCCGGCATTAACGCGTCAACCTTTCCTTTAGCAATCAGTTGCTTAAACGGCATAAGGTCTTGCTGAAATATATCGGCTTTAGAGCGAATATCTATCGGTAAATCAATATGAGAATCAGCTTTTACGCTGCCATGGCCAGGAAAATGTTTACCTGTTGCTTTCATGCCCACTAAATGTAAACCACTGATAAACGCTTCAGCTAGCTCTGTAACGTAGTCAACTTCACGGTGAAAGCTTCGATCACCAATGACATCACTGATGTTATTAATATCGAGTACTGGCGCAAAGCTAATATCAATACCAACCGCTTGTACTTCAAGTGCCATTAGAATCCCACTTTGTTTCGCTAGTGACTTTGCAAGCGATAAATTTTGCTTTGCCATTTGCCAAAGGTTACCCATAGCAGGGATCAGTGAAAATCTGTCACGAAAACGCTGCACACGGCCACCTTCATGGTCTACTGCTATTAACAATGGTTTTCGCGCTGTGCTGCGAATTTGAGTACTTAACTCGGTGATTTGTTCCGGTGAATGGTAGTTGCGAGTAAAGAAAATTAAACCTCCGACCAATGGATGTTGGAGGATTTCTTTATCTTCTTGTGAAAGTGATGTGCCTTGCACATCAATCATAACCGGGCCCATAGCAGCACTTCAATAATTTAAGATGCTGCTACTCTACCGAATTAGACTTAACAAACAAAGGCCGGTAACTAATTAAATGCTAATAATTTTAACAATCTACACGTTCAGCCGCCACAAGCTTTATGTTGTTGGTGATCTTGATCTCAAAGTGTTATGCCACAAGGTTACGTCTGCCAGCATTAACACCTATTAAAGTTGCGGCATAGGAGCGCCAACACCAGCGGCGACATATGGAATAACATTACGTATAACATCTGATATTTGTAAGCTGCGTTCAAAATCACTTTTGGCAATATCAATTAAGGCATCACTTGAAGACATCGTAAATACCACAGTTCCCATAGTAAAATGCAGACGCCAGAACATTTCTTCTGCACCTAATTCCGGGTAAGCTTTTTGAACAGCTAGCACAAAGTTATCAATAACACCCGGATATTGCGTGGTTAAAAACCAACGCAAGAAACCTTGGCTATCAGTGTAACCTCGCCCCAATAATTGCAGAAAGTTACTGGTTCCGTTATCTTTAAAATCATTTAGCGATAACAGTGGCTCAATAAAAGCAGAAAAAACATCGACTAAACTAAGTTCATCATTACGGCAAACATCTATTAAGGCACTCTCTAGGCGAGGCGATAACTCATTCATGTAGCGCGACATTACGGCTTTAATTAATTCTTTTTTCGAGCCAAAGTGGTAATTTACCGCAGCTAGGTTTACTTCCGCTTGACTAGTGATTTCACGTAGAGAGGTTCCATTAAAACCTTTATCAGCAAACAGGTTCTCTGCGGCATCTAATATTTTGTTCTTTGTGCTCATAGGTCTATAGCGCCATATATCGAATGTTTATGAAATTAATACAGTCAGTTTAAACAAGCGTTTAAAATAACGCAACCATCTGTTATGAGAATTATACATTACAATTTTTTACTTAATTAACACAGTAAAAAACACACTTAGTCGATATTATTATCTTAGCTTTTAAACCCCAAACGTTTGAATAGTGATTTTGTTTACTCTCCCTAGTATACTTTTAGCTCAACTTATTGGTTGAGCTTTTTTTTCTCTAAAATTCTTCTTTCACCAATTTGATTTCATACCCAACATTTTAAATTAGCGGGGCTCTTTACAAACTTTTACCTAATTAACACAGTAAAAAACACACTTAACCTATATTATTATTTCAACTTTTAAACCCAAACGTTTGAATAGTGATTTTATTTTACTCTCCCTAGTGTATTTTTAGCTCAACTTATTGGTTGAGCTTTTTTTTGTTCAAAAATTCACTTGTTACGCTAGTTGATTACAAACTGTTACAGGAAGGTCACAGTTAAAAACAGCAATTACCGATATTATTATTTTGCTTTTCGTTTGAAAAGCAGATTTCATACTTTCCCTAGTATATTTTATATAGCAGCTCAGCCCTCTTTCGCTGAGCTTTTTTTTATACAAAATTTATCAAGTCTACCAAATTTAGTACGATAAAATGCAATACTATTGCTAACCATTCAATCTCATTCTACTATAGCCACGAGCTTATTCTTACGTTAACTAACGCGCTGCCTAAGCGCTAACAAAAAATAACGGATAATTATGAAACCAACATTTAAACTAACCACTGCAGCTATTTTAGTTGCTGCAAGCTTGGCTGCTTGTAATGGTGATAGCAAAGTTGCAACAGAAACTGCAGCAGTAAAAAGCGTAAGCCAAGTGCTTACGGCAAAAGATGCTGAAAAGTTTTTAGCAAGTACAGAAAAAGAACTCGTACAGTTGAACCTTGAAGGCAGTCGTGCCGCTTGGATTAATTCCAACTTCATTACTGAAGATACTTCTTCGCTAGCTGCTGCTGCCGATCAAAAATCAACAGAAGCGGGTGTTCGTTTTGCGATGGCTGCTGCAAAATTTGATCACGTTGAAGTCAGCGCAGATCAACGCCGCAAGCTAAATATTTTGAAACAAAGTTTAGTAATGCCAGCCCCACAAGACTCAGTAAAATCAGCTGAATTAGCAAAGATAGGTGCTGAACTAGGTAGCATGTACGGTAAAGGCTCTTACACTACAAAAGCAGGTGAAACTTTAAGCCTCGGTCAAATGACAGCCAAAATGGCAAGCTCTCGTGACTACAATGAGTTATTAGAAATGTGGCAAGGTTGGAGAACAATCAGTCCAGACATGAAACCATTGTATATTCGTCAAGCAGAGCTTGGTAACGAGGGTGCTCAAGGTTTAGGTTACAAAGATCTAGGCGCAATGTGGCGTTCAAATTACGATATGCCTGCTGATGAGTTTGCTAAAGAACTTGACCGCTTATGGGGACAAGTAAAGCCACTATATGATGACTTACATTGTTACGTGCGTTCTGAACTAGGTGAAACTTACGGCGAAGATAAAGTACCACAAGACCAGCCTATTCCAGCACATTTACTAGGTAATATGTGGGCGCAGTCATGGGGTAACATTTATGACTTAGTTGCACCTGAAAATGCAGATCCAGGCTATGATGTTACTGAGCAGCTTGCTGCAAATAACTATGACGAAATCAAAATGGTTAAAGGCGCAGAAACTTTCTTCACCTCACTTGGTTTTGATGCATTGCCTGAAACTTTCTGGCAGCGTTCATTATTCACCAAACCAGCGGATCGTGATGTAGTTTGTCATGCGTCAGCTTGGGATCTAGATGCTAAAGATGATATTCGTATTAAAATGTGTATCCAAAAAACAGGTGAAGAATTTTCTGTTATTCATCACGAATTAGGGCACAATTTTTATCAACGTGCTTACCAAAATCAGCCAGTATATTATCAAAACAGCGCCAATGATGGCTTCCATGAAGCCATTGGTGACACCATTGCTCTTTCAGTGACACCAAAATACTTAAAAGAAATTGGCTTAATTGACACTATTCCAGATGAATCAAAAGATATTGGTTTATTGATGAAAATGGCATTAGAAAAAATAGCCTTTATTCCATTTGGTTTAATGGTTGACCAATGGCGTTGGAAGGTATATTCAGGTGAAGTTACACCTGAAAATTACAACACTGCTTGGTGGGAATTACGTGAAAAATATCAAGGAGTAGCAGCTCCTATTGACCGTGATTCCGATGCATTTGATCCAGGTGCCAAGTACCACGTACCAGGTGGTGTACCTTATTCTCGTTACTTCTTAGCTCACATCCAGCAGTTTGAATTTCATAAAGCTCTATGTGAAATATCAGGTAACACCGATCCAATCCATCGCTGTTCTATCTATAACAATAAAGATGCAGGTAAAGCGTTAAATACAGTGCTTGAGATGGGTTCTAGTAAACCATGGCAAGAAGCGTATAAGGTATTGACTGGTAGCGAGCAAATGAATGCAACCGCAATTACCGATTACTTCGCACCTTTACACACTTGGTTAAAAGAGAAAAACCAGGGTAAACAGTGCGGCTTTTAGAGTTCAAAAATATTAGCAAGTAATAAATAAAGCCCTTAAGTATCAAGCCTAAGGGCTTTTTAATAAGTACTCCAGCGGGAAATATTAATACTCGTCATGTAAAAATCAATATTACCGTCACTCAAATTACCACTAATAGTAGTGAATATAGTAAAGTTATAATTTTAATTTTATTCATTATGCTTTTTTCACCAATTAGTAGTAAGTTTTACATTAAAAAGCACAAATAAAAAAGCAAATAAAATATAAGCAACTGAATTTTATATGTTTTAAGTTTTGGCCCTATCTTTGCTTCTGTTCATCACATAAGTGTTTTAACGAAGTAATTAAAACAGAATCTACGGAGAGATGAGTATGCCAGTAATTCTTGAAGATCGCCCAATAGAGCAGGTACGTGAAGAAACAATTGACCAATTAATACATAACTACAGCCATGGTATTATTTCATCAGAGGCATTTGAGCGTCGATTAGACCAAGCAATGAATAGTGAGTCTCACCAAGAAATTGTCGATCTCGTCGAAGATTTAACGCTAAAAGCTGATAGTAATTACACTGATAAAAAAGAACATCAATTTACTCCTAGCTATTCAACAAATAGTAGTGATGACGTTTTACATTTAAAAAGTATTCTAGGTAGCATTGAACGCAGTGGCCAGTGGTATGTGCCGAAAGTTATTACCTTACAGAATATTTCAGCAGAATCGACCCTCGACTTTACCGATGCAATTTTTCAACAACAAAATGTAACAATTAAAATTAACTGCATTCTCGGTAGTAGTAAAATTTACGTGCCTGAAAACGTCAATGTCGTATGTAAAACCTATGGCATCATCAGTAGTATTGAAAATAAGGCCCCTTCTATGGCAAACAGACAAGCGCCAATTATTACCATTGAAGGTAAAGTTGTATTGGGTTCATTGAGTGTTGCGATTAAAAGAACGATTAAAGAAAAGTTTATTGCTTTCGCTAATAATTTGAAGTCAGCTTTCGATGTCGAAAAATAAATAGCTAAACTTTATAGTCTTAAAACTCACATAAAAGCATAATGCCATATAATGGTGTTTGGCATTACGCTTTTTCATTGAAAAATTTATAAGTGACTAAACTAAACAGTAAGTAGAGTAAAGAATAAACAGATAGTAAGTATTCACAATAAACCAAATGCTGACATCAGACTACGCCCACTCAATAGTAATGTAATAAAAATCACTACAATCGCTGCAATATTCTGCCATAAGTTATTGCGATGTTCGCCTAGTACACGCGTATTCATAATCCACAATAAGAAAATACTGATCAAAGGTAAAAGTACGCCGTTAGCCACTTGTGCAAACCAAATAACCGCAACAGGCTTAAAGCCAGCACTACTAACTACAACACCAATAATTAGTATCATCATCCAAGTCATTTTAAAGCCAAGGGCATTAAGGCTCTTTTCTAAGTTTAAAATACCGCTTAAAGCAAAGGCCGCCGCTAAAGGCGCTGTTATTGCAGATGATATTCCAGCAGCAAACAGCCCTAAACCAAGAAAAATACTAGCAGACTCGCCAAACAGTGGCTGTAGCGCAGGCGCTAAGTCAGCGGCACTTTGTAAACTCAACTGCTGACCAAAAAAAGCTGATGCCGCCGTTGAAAGAATCGCTACTGATATCAAAGCACCCAACGGAATAGAAACAAATAAATCTTGTCTTGCTGATGATATCTCTTTTGCACTATGCCATTTTTTACTTGCCGTTGAGGCGTGTAAAAATAAATTATAAGGTACAACCGTGGTACCAATTAACGCGATGACCGTCAGTGTTGCTCCTGTTGGCAATTTAAAAGCAACAAAACTAGTCATTAACTGCTGCCACTGAGGGTCACTTAAAAAAAATGTCACCACAAAAGCTACACTCATCAGGCCAACTAAAACCACTAACGCTCGCTCTATTACTTTATAACTACCAGTAATTAATAGTAAAAAAGCGATGATACCGATAACAATAGGGAAAATAATATTGGAAAAGTTAACCTGCCAACCTAGTTGTTCTGTAACGCCGACTAAACCTAAACTTGCTCCCGATATATTGCCACTTTGATAAGCACCGTTACCAACTACAATGGCGCTAACCACTAAGAAAACAACTACTGACTTAACAAAAGGTTGGGTAAACGCTTGGCGAATATTTTCGCCTAATCCTTGTTGGCTAACAATGCCTAATCTTGCTGCCATTTCTTGTAGAATTAACGTGGCGAACATAGCAAAAAGCAGTGCCCAAACTAAAGATAGGCCATAATTAGCGCCAGCCATCGATGCGGTAATCACCGTACCGGGACCAATAAACGCAGCAGTCACTAAAAAAGCGGGGCCAATTTTTGGAAGTTTCATATTTGCATACCTTGTTATTTTTATATTTATAAGGTTGTTAGCTTTAACTTCATCATACCTATTCGGTAATTGAAGTACACATGATGTTTTTCAAGAGTAAAATATGTCGGTCACATTCACTGTTAAAATTAGACACTAAATTTTTAAATTATTTTCTAGGCGCTACTTTTAATTTTAAGTAAACTACGACAATTCAAAGTTAAAAGCGTAATGTCATGGAAAAACATCAAGAATTATTAATTGCGTTAAGAAAAGTAATTAGAGCAATAGATTTACATTCAAAGCAACTTAGTAAAACATCGGGCCTAACTAGCCCACAATTACTGATAATGCTAGAAATAGAGAAAGTAGCTGGGGTGAACTCAAGCCAAGTCGCAAAAAGTGTAAACTTAAGCCCTGCTACGGTCACAAATATTTTAGATAGATTAGCAAATAAGGGGTTGGTATCAAGAGTACGTGATACCCAAGACAAACGTAAAGTAGGTCTGTATTTAACTGATGACGGTAAGGCGATTTTACTGAAGGCTCCGCAAGCTTTGCAGGAGCACTTTATTGATAAATTTTCAAACTTAGCTCAATGGGAACAGTCTCAACTATTGTCGTCAATGGAACGATTATCAGAAATGATGAACGCTGATAAAATAGATGCCGCGCCATTATTAGAGCTAAATGCGATGAGCGCCAGCAGTATCAATAAAGCCGACGCTCCAAAAGGTTAACGTAACAAGTGTAAGAAATGTAGATGCTTATGGTATTGATCAATAATGTTATTGATCACTGCCATTTTTGACCAGCCCATAATATCGTAATCTTGCCCGCCTTCTTCTAAGTGAACTTCTGCACGATAATAGCTTTGCTCATCATCATCGTCAGCTTCTGACACAAAATCTGGCTGTGAATGTTTGCGTGCTAATACCCGATAAACAAATTTCTGCTCTTCACCATGGTCGACAATAAAACTCAGGCCATTTTCATGTGAGATATCAACATTGATTTGGTTTTCTCGTAGCTCTTTAGCCACTAATTCAAATGCAGGTTCAATAGTTTGACTAATGAATTTATTAACATTGGTTTTGTTTGGGTAATCCACTATATTTTTCAAACGTGCTTGCCAACTATCAATATTCTCATTACTTGAATGCGGTATTGCCGCAATAAGCTGACTGTCTTGCTTAAAAGCTTCAACTCTAAGCGCTTTAATTAAACCGATAATCGCCAACAGCAACACAATAGCAAACGGTAAAGCACTAGCAATGGTCATGGTTTGTAAGGCGCTAAGCCCCCCTACTAGCAACAATATTGCCGCAACTACACCAATACCAACAGCCCAATAAATACGTTGCCATAGCGGCGTATCATTTCGCCCATGCGAACAAAGCATATCTACAACCATAGCCCCGGAATCACATGAAGTGACAAAAAATATCACAATCATTAACACGCTAAAGAAAGACAATACTGTCGCCAATGGGAAGTTTTCTAGAAAAACAAATAAAGCTACGGAAGAGTCTTTACTTACCATCTCTCCGAGTGCTACAACTCCTTGGTCGTAAACCAAATCAATGGCACTATTACCAAAAATAGTCATCCACAATAACGTGAATACAGTAGGTATTAGCATAACACCTAAAATGAATTCTCTAATTGTACGGCCACGTGAAATTCGAGCAATAAATAAACCGACAAAAGGTGCCCATGCTAGCCACCAGCCCCAATAAAATATTGTCCAACCACCTATCCAGCTAGTCTTTTTATATGCAAATAAATTAAAGGTGTTGTGTACTATATCAGCTAAATAATCACCGATGTTTTGCAAATAGGCCTGTAATAAAAACACCGTAGGGCCAAGTACAAAAATTAGCCCTAGCAAAACGACAGCTAGAATCATATTAGCTTCAGACAACCTTCGAATACCCTTATCTAAACCAGACATAACCGATATCACCGCGAGTGCAGTGATACCACACATGATTATAATTTGATTAGTAGTCGAAACATCAATACCAAATAAATAACCAAAGCCAGAATTAACTTGTGAAGCCCCTAAACCTAACGAGGTAGCAACACCAAAAACCGTACTAACAACAGCAAAAACATCAACTAAGTGTCCTGGCCAGCCATATATTTTCTCGCCAATTAACGGATACAGCGCTGAACGTAAGGTCAACGGCAAATTATGTCGATAACTAAAGTACGCTAACACTAAGGCAACAATGGCATAAATAGCCCATGCATGAAGCCCCCAATGGAAAAAGGTCATTTTCATCGCTTCTTGCACTGCTTCAATCGAGCCAGTTTCAGCTGTCGGCGGTGATAAGTAATGCATCAGCGGTTCAGCAACACCAAAAAACATTAAGCCAATACCCATGCCTGCGGCAAAAAGCATGGAAAGCCAAGTAACTAAAGAATAGTCAGGTGTCGCGTGATCGGGGCCTAAACGTATTTCCCCATAGCGAGAAAGCCCTAAAAAGATCACAAAAAAGAAGATAAATGCAACGGTGAGCACATAAAACCAACTGCCGTTATCAATAATGCTTGCTTGAATAACTGCAAAAAAGTCCTGAGCTTGTTTGGGCATTGCTGCTGTAAATAGTAAAAGAGCAATAATAATGGATGAAGCACTAAGAAATACGTGCTTATTTAATAGGCTCTTAGTGGATGAATGCAAGCTGTTCCCCTAAATTTAATTTGTATTGATATTATATCTGGTTAAATCTTCCTGTAAACAATCACCCTAGCCCTTAGCTATCACAATTAAACAAATAAACATGAATTCGCTAAGTTTTTGAAAAAATTAATATATATTGCTAAGCTGTAGTTGAGGATAAATATAGTTAGAACTCTAACAGTATTTAACCGATAAACAATAAAAATGCCAGGGGATAATAAATATGAAACTTACTAAGCTGCATTGTGCCGTCTTAACAGCGCTCGCAGCATCAGGCTCTCTCTACGCCGAAGAAACAAAAAAGAAAGACAAAGCAGCAATAGAAATAATTGAAGTTACCGCAACTAAACGTTCTGAATCCATTCAAGAAGTTCCCGTTACTGTCACTGCAATAACAGGCGACAACTTAGAGCGACTTGGTGTATCAAACTTTGACGAGTATGTTGAGTTTTTGCCCAACGTAGTTTTTCAAGGCACAGGCCCCGGACAAAATGAAATTTATATTCGCGGCGCTGCAACAACACAAACCAGTATTGCAGTTTCATCAGTACAAGCATTACAACCATCGGTAGCCTTTTATTTGGACGAACAGCCAGTATCGATGCAAGGCCGTAATTTAGATATCTACGCGACCGATGTTGAGCGGGTCGAAGTATTGCCAGGGCCACAAGGTACCCTCTTTGGTGCTAGTTCACAATCAGGTACAGTGCGCTTAATCACTAACAAGCCTAATCATGATGGTTTTTCAGCGGGTTTGGATACCAGTACTGGTTTCACTAAAGGTGGAGATATAAGTAATTCGCTTGAAGCATATTTTAATATGTCTTTAAGTGACTCACTTGCTATACGTGTTGCTGCCTACAATGATCATCAAGGTGGCTGGATAGATAATATCTTAAATGTTCCAGGTCAAGGCGGTTACACCGGTAGTCCAGTTGTTATCAGCCGAGTTTCTGGTGGCGCATTAACAAACCCTGAAGATGTTCCTGTTATCGCGCCCAAAAATGATGCTTTAGTTGAAGATAATTTTAACACTGCAGATTATGCTGGAGCCCGTTTTGGCTTATCTTATTTGATCAATAATGACTGGGACCTATTAGTTCAACATACTCAGCAATCTCTCGATACAGAAGGTGTATTTGCTTACGATCCGAACCTTGAAGGTGAGTCATCTACCAATCGTTTTGTACCAGAAAATAATAATGATGATTTTGGTTTAACGACTTGGACGTTAGAAGGCCGACTTAAGCACCTTGATATTGTTTATACCGGTGGTTACTTAGACAGAGATATCAATTCAACCATTGATTATACCGGTTACACCAATGGCGGCTCGTTTGCTGCCTACTATGCTTGTAATTATGCAGGTACACCAGAAACACAAGAATGTGTTGACCCAACTAAGTTTTATAAAGAAGAAACCAGTACTTCACGTACCACCCATGAGTTACGTTTAAATACCTCAGCTGAAAATCGCTGGCGTGTTACCGCTGGTGTTTTCTACGATTCCCAAGAGTTATCAACCGTTGGTCAATTTCAGTTAGGTAATACTGATTTACCTTATTTTGCCAACTTACAAAAAACACTTGCGGGTACTGAAGGCATCAATAGTAATGGCGGGCCTTTTTCTTCTGAAATTAGCTTCGTTAATGATATAACCCATACCATAGATCAAGTAGCGCTGTTTGGTCAGCTAGAGTTTGATATAACCGACACTGTTACCGCAAGTTTTGGCGCTCGTTGGTATGAAATTGAAGACAGCTTTAAAGGGGCGACAACAACTGTTGATGTCAGTGGCAGACTTCGCGCCTTTGGAGATGGTAGTGATGCCGCATTAACAGAGTTTTTTGGCGCTGATGAAGCGGCGGCAATTCAAGCAGCCATTACCAGTGGTCAGTTAGACACCAGTTTACTTGATAGCAATGGTTCGCTAACCGTTGATGACACTATTATAAAAGCATCGATTGATTGGCAAGTATCAGATGAAGTAATGTTGTTTGCAGCCTATTCCGAGGGCTTTAGGCCGCCTGTCACTAACCGCGTCGGCGGCGGTTTAGCAAAAAATCAGGAAGGTGCATTTGACGGTTTTCGCATTCCGGTTTATTCAACCACTGATAGCTTAGACAATATTGAATTTGGCTTTAAGTCTACCTTGTTGGATCAAACGCTACGCTTCAATGCAACAGCTTATTATTCGAAAATATCCGACCTGCAAACATCGCGATTTGATCCAACGAATATCAGTTTTTTAGTTTTCACCGATAACGTAGGTGACGCTGAGATTAAAGGTATTGATGGTGACTTTACTTGGGCAGCGACTGATAATTTGATTATATCGGGTGCTTTTAGTTTTATTGATACAGAGCTCAGCTCAATCAATGCTGAACTTGAAGGCATTGCACCATCAGTTGGTAGTCGGTTACCATATTCCGCTGAATTTTCAGGAAATTTGCAAGCACAATACTTCTATCATATATCGAAAGATATGACAGGGTATGTCAATGCTTCGGTTAGTTACACCGGAGAAAGACTTGCCAGTATGACCATGGATGCATATGTACTAGAAGATACCACTAACTTGGTTTACGGCACGGGTTCAGGCTTAAGCATTGAAAAAGAAGCTGATGTTTATTCTGGTGTTAACTATCAAGATAGTAACGGTCAAACGTTCGCAGGCGGACGCTACGTTCAAGATAGTTATGTACTAGCAAATTTAAGCTTTGGCGTAACAAACGACGAATGGAAAGCGGAGTTTTTTATCGACAACTTAACCGATAAAAGCGCTGTTTTGTATATTGATACGCAGCAATTTACTCCAAAAGTTGTCACCAATAGACCTCGTACTGTCGGCTTTAGGTTTTCTTATGACTTTTACTAAACATTAATAACGCTTAATAAATCTATAAAGCCTAAAAGCCGTTTGGTATTTGTATCAAGCGGCTTTTTATTGCTAAAGTACTGCTTGCTTACAATAACAATAATTCGCTAATTTTCCATGGAGTTTACCGTTGAACAAATCCACCCAGCCAATAATGGCATCACAATTAAAATCTCTTCAACAGTTAATACAAACGGCAAAGTTCGACCAAGCAATTAAGCAAGCGGAGCAATTACAACAACAAACAACCGATACAGAGCAACAAGTAGAGTTATGGTATTTAATTGCCGTTGCTCAACGTTATGAAAAATCATTTTCTCAAGCGTTTATTAGTATTCAAGAACTGCTTAAACTGAATAGTTCACACAGTAGGGCTTATCAAGAACAAGGCTATATTAATCTCGCCTTGAAACAATCTACGGCAGCTAAAACTTCTTTTGAACAGGCAATACAGCTCAACCCTAGCTTAGTTGCCAGTTGGCAAGAGTTAATTCAGCTATATCGTGAAGCTAAGCAAATGGATGAAGTGCAAAAGACGGCAAATCATCTAGCTAAACTAAAGCAATTACCACCCGCTCTACTCGCCGTTACAGAGCTAATGCATGAGGGTAAATTACTAAAAGCTGAACAAATCTGCCGACAGTTTTTACAGAACAATAAACGACATATCGAAGGTATGTGCTTACTGGCTGAAATAGGTATTGAATTAAAAATTTACGATGATGCAGAGTTTCTACTTGCCAGTGCGCTTGAGTTAGCGCCAACACATATTTACGCTCGCTCACAATACCTCAATTTACTAATCAGAATAGGTAAATACAAAGCAGCAGAACAACAGGTTGAAACGTTATTGCATGAGCAACCAGAAAACTTAAGTTTTAAAGTGGCTAAAGCTAACGTTTTAACGGGTTTAGGCGAAATAAGCCAAGCCACCACTTTGTTTGAACAAGCTATAGCACAAAGCGAGTTGCAAAATAGCCCTGTTGCTGGCTTTCACTTACAATTAGGTCATGCCTTTAAAGCCAAAGGCGACATAACAAAAGCCATTGCCGCATATCAGCAAGCCTATAAGCTAGAGCCAAGTTATGGTGATGCTTTTTGGAGCCTAGCCAATACAAAAACTTACCGCTTTAGCGACGAAGAAATTACGCAAATGCAAGACCAGCAAGATCTAGAAGGTTTAGCGCTGACGGATAAAATTCAACTGCATTTTGCTACCGGTAAAGCTTATGAAGACAGACAAGAATACAGCCAAGCTTTTCGGTCATATCAACAAGGCAATGACCTACAACATGCTCACAATGGTTTTGACATTAATAAAATAGAACAGCAGGTTGCCGAACAAGTAAAATATTGTACTCCTGAGTTGTTTAAAAACCGTGGCGATTTAGGCCTTAACGCACCAGATCCTATTTTTATTGTCGGCCTACCGCGTGCGGGCTCAACATTACTTGAACAAATACTCGCCTCACATAGTCAAGTTGACGGCACTATGGAATTGCACAATATTTTGGGCTTGGCAGCGCGCTTACGTGGACGTAGCAATCAAAGTAATAACCCAGAGAGCCAATATCCAAAAAACTTGAATGAAATAAAACCAGAATATTTTCAACGGTTTGGCCAACAGTTTATTGACGAAACTCAAGTGTATCGAGAGCAGGCACCATTATTCATCGATAAAATGCCGAACAACTTTCTCCATATTGGCTTAATTCGATTGATACTCCCCAATGCAAAAATCATTGATGCTAGGCGCTCTCCTATGGCATGTTGTTTCAGCGGATTTAAGCAATTGTTTGCCGAAGGACAAGACTTTAGTTACAACCTTGAAGATATTGGTCGTTACTACCAAGCTTACCTAAAATTGATGGCGCATTGGGATGAGGTATTACCAGAATACGTTTTAACTGTGAATCATGAAGACGTTGTTGATGACTTAGAGACGCAAGTGCGAAGAATGCTTGATTTTTGTGGTTTAGAATTTGAACAATCTTGTCTTGATTTTCATAAAACCAAACGTAACATTAAAACACCCAGTTCTGAGCAAGTGCGACAGCCCATTTATAAAAGTGCCACTGAACAATGGCGTCACTTTGAGCAGCATTTAGCACCATTAAAAAAAGTGCTAAATATTGATTAAGCTAAATAAAAGGCAAAACAGTGGAATACATATTTATATTTACCTATTCAATAATGCTCGCGCTCATGGCAGGAGTACTTTTAGGCGCTATCGTCGCGTTATTTAGCAAAGAACGTAAACTGAAAAAGTTTCAGGTTACGCTGTGTTATACCAGTGCGGTAGTGGCTGTCGTTTTAATATTTATGACTATTGTTAACTGATAGTAAAACCTCAAAAGATAAGTAACGCCATAAAGGTTAATCTCTACGAAATATTTGTTTCCTGCTTTCGATCTATATAACATCCACAAGCAATAAATAAATTCTATTTCCCCCCCTATAAATGGCATATTTATGTTTATTTTAAAACTTTATTTAACTCAACATTAAGAATAAAATTCATTTAAACATAGAGCAGATCAATTACAAAAACTATCTAGTTAGAGTATTAAACCAAACTTGTCGGATATAAGCATGAATATAAAAATTGAAAACAAAAACCTTTTCCTTTTTGGACTTATTGCCTTAATAGTCGTTTCTGTCTTAACTTTTAATGTTATTTCTTTTTCGACCTACTACGGCATCGCACAGGTTAATTATATTGATTCTCTTTTATTAGTGCCGTTTCTTCTTCTTACATTATCATTTGGTATATTTATCGAGCAAAACAAACGAAAAGAAACGCTTAAAAGCATTGATAAATTTGGCTTAACAGCACGAGAAAAAGAAGTTACTCAGATGATTTTAAATAAAATGAAGAACCAAGACATTGCCGATACTATGTATGTTGAACTTTCTACAATTAAAACTCATATTAATAAAATTTATAAAAAAGTTGCTGTAAAAAATCGTAAAGAACTAATAGCGAAACTAAACTAGCCGATTAATTAACCACAAAGTGAGAATCAACCCTTTTATCCCCCCTTAAAAACTAGATTTTTCAACCAAAAGTGAATTAAGTTTATCCACTTCATACAATAGGAAATGACATCATGGATAAAAGTACTATGTATTCCATCAAAGCAGGAATATTCATCGCTAGTGCAGGAACACTCTTAATGCTTATTCTTTTATCATTAAGTTTAGTTGGCCCTGAATCTGTTAGTAATAATAAATTAACCATTGGTGGAACAATTTTATTTATTTTTCTTTACGTATTTTTGTTACTGGGTATTTATAAAAGTATTTTAATTGCTAAAAAGCTTAATGGTGCAAAGTTAACTTTTAAAAAAGCTCTATTAACAGGGGCTGTAGTAAGCATTTCAACTGCGACCTTTTCAGCCATATTTACAATATTTTTTTATAACTGGATTTATCCAGAATACAATTCAGATATGATAAAAGTAATAACTGAAAAGCTTTCAACCACAAACTTAAGTGAGGAAGAAATAGGGGCTAAGATAAATGAACATAAAAAATATTACAGCACTCAAATTCAAGCGCAATTTTCATTTGTAGGAAATTTAATAACTGGATTAGCGTTTTCATTAATTCTTAGTTTATTTTTAAAATCAAAGGATATTAAATGATAAATATCGAAGTAAGCACTTATATAGAAAGCGCAGAAGAAATTCATAAAGAGATATTAATTGCATTACGTCAGCTAATTTTTTCTATTGTCAAAGATGTAGATGAACAATTTAAATGGAATAGACCCGTCTATGCCGTTGAAAAGGATTTTTGTTATTTAAAAACAACTAAAAAGCACGTAACACTTGGTTTCTTTGAATTTGATAAAATCACAACGAACAAAGACATCATTGAAGGAACTGGAAAATCTATGCGACATATTAAACTGAGTAAGTTAAAAGATATCACTGATTTAAAGTTAAAAACAATAATAGAAGAAGTATTGAAATAATTAACAATAATAAGAAGCTAGCTAAGTCTTGCTCTGACTTAATGCCTTGGCGACTTGCTTAGCACATGCTTCTAGTTCTTTCTTATTCATAGTCTGCCTATCCTAACTTATATGGATATTAATGATAGGCAGTTACACAGGTTTTGTTACAGAGTTAAATCTAAACGTACAAATAGTTTTAGCTTGCCATTTGATAGCTTATTGACTAATCAAACAGCAACTAAAACAAATGAAGTGACGCATAAATCAATTTAATATAATGGTAATGCGTCGTTCATGCACTTTACAGAAAACTCAATTATGCAGCACGTTTAAGGTTGAATCCCCTTGTCATTCGACTTACTAACACCACAAGCACAAGCCACCCCATTGAGCCACCCCCTTCTTTTTTCTTCGGAGCGACTGTTTGTGGTGTAACTGTTTTCGGCGTAATGGCAATACTAGTAATACTCGTTGCAGCCGCCTCTCCATCAGAGGCGGTAACTTGAATCTTAACAACTTCGTTGCCGGTAACACTAGGTAAGGTAAAACTTACTTGAGCATTAGTTTGACTATCAAAACTAATCGCAGGCCCAGACACTTTTTCCCAAGTATAACTAAGCTCATCACCATCAGGATCACTAGCTTGTGCTATTAAGGTGATATTACTCCCTTCTACATTGCTATTCTCATGCTCATTAATAGTAACAACAGGAGCTTTATTGACTTGCAATACAGTCACTTCGATTGTCGTAGAGCTCGTATCTAAGCCGTCATCAACGGTTAACTCAAATATCAATACTTCATTTTGGCTTACCGATGGACTGATAAAGTTAAGTTGAGCACTATGAGTGTTATCGAGTTCAATGCTAACACCAGATAGTTGTTGCCATAAATAAGTGAGACTATCTCCTTCCACATCGCTAGAGCCTGATGCATCGATCATAATGGGCGTGTCTTCCTTGATAGAAATAGCGCGGGCTAACACTATTTCAGGTGCATGATTTTGTACTTCAATGGCAATAGCACCTGGATCTTCTACTGCACCATTAACACTCAAGTCAGTGTCATTCGGGCCGCCATCTTCAATGAATAGCTGAATACAGTTATCACCGGCTGTTAATCCCTGGCTATAATTATCGTCATTCGCTGCCGGACAATTGCCATTCTCATCGGTACTTGCTGAACTAAGATGATTATCATTATCTTCAACAAAGGTATGCCAACCATCCTTGATATTATATTTACGATAGACCGCACTTTCAGGCAACGAACTGCCTTTAGCTAGTGGAACAACAACCGCAACAGACTCACCTTGTTCAATCGCACCTTCAACCGTAAAGTTATAAATCGGGCTCGCCAGTTCATAATGAGCATCACGAGTTTGCGCTGCACCTTCATCGACGAGGGTCGCTAATTTATCAAGACTCAAACCCGAACCTTGCACATCAATACCTTGAGCAGATGCTAAAGTCCCTAGCGACATGCTTAAGCCTAGAGACGTTTGTAAAGGCTCTACTCCTTGCACACTCGGCAATCGTGTGGTATCTGCATCATTGTCTAAGTAATCGGCAATACCATCACCATCACTGTCATTATAGCCTTCATCACTATCTACAATACCATCATTGTCAGTATCGGCTCGGGTATCTAAGGCAGCAAGATGATCAACAACAAACTGAATTGATTTTGTAACAGATAATAACGCTTGGGTATTATTCTCACTAACATCAACTTGCAATGAATAGACCCCAACAGCTAAATTTTCAGGGTTTAATAAGTAAGTAAACTCGCCAATCAATTCTGGGAAATTTCCACTCACATCACGCCAAACAATATCATGATTATCACTTTGGTTAACATCAGTAATAGCGGCTTTAAGCATAACCAGGCCTTTGCTCGGATCAACAATAGTGACCTGCTTTTCGCCTTGATAGAGTGTTAACAATAAGTTGGGGGCAACATTATTATCAACAATCACTAATCGACTCTGGTTCATATCACCAACAGTGGCATTATTAACTTCAACTAATGTCAGCACTAAGTTATCTTTAACCTCTACATTATCAGGTATATCTACCGTAAAAGTTGTTTGAATACCTGAATTCAGTGAACCTTGCGCGTCAATGATTACATTTTCATTACGTAACACTTGGTAGTTAAAAGTTACCGGATAAGCTGGTGCAGCGCCATTTAATGCAAAGGTGGCTTCATAATTACCACCGGCCATAACTTGTAGTGAAGTGGGTAAACCAGCTTGCGGTAGAATATCAATAGGTTGCGTAGCAATAACACTATTTAGAGCCTTATCCATCGATGTCAGCACAACTTCATGGCGACCAGTTAGAAGTACAGTTTCTGTTGTTATCATTGGGGATATTTCACCATCGACCAGATCATAAGATTTAACGGTTAGCGCTGATGAAATATCAGTCAACCGCCCTTTGGCCGCCAGTGTTATAAGCGCAATATCATCGAATACTGGCGCCGTTGTATCAACAACATTCACCGTCTGCTCTGCAACAGATTGATTATTAGCAAAATCAATCGCTATCCACCTAATAATATGCTCTCCTACAGGCAAGGGGTTACTATAATCTGAGGTTAGCGTTAACGGATTAAGATTATTATCATTCACCTCTGGCATAGGTAAATCAATCGCTGTTTTCTCTGCCGTCGCTTCAAACGTCAAGGTGTTTAATTCAGTAAAAATTGGAGCTTGAGTATCACCAATTGTAGCATCCAAAGGCGCCTCATCTTCAGCGTCAACAACGCCATCATTATCATCGTCATTATCGGCATTATTACCAATACCATCGCCATCTGTATCAATCGATTCGCGACTGTCTAATGGGAAAGCATCGGCGCTATCAACAACACCGTCATTATCATCATCATTGTCGGTATTGTTACCAGTACCATCTCCGTCTGTGTCTTCAGACTCTGTTACATCAAACGGAAAAGCATCGGCACTATCAGCAACACCATCGTTGTCATCGTCACTGTCAGCATTGTTACCAATACCATCTCCGTCTGTATCTAAAGATTCAGATGTATCAAGCGGGAAAGCATCAATATTATCGTTAACACCATCAAAGTCTGAGTCTACATGAATCAATGAGGTAGCATTTCGATACTCTGCTAAATTAGATAAACTATCACCATCTTTATCTAATTTAGCATCGGACGGGTCTTTAGGTGCCAAACCAGATAACACCTCAATACCATCACTAATACCATCAGCATCGGAGTCTGATGCACAAAGGTCTGTTCCTAATATAAGCTCATCGACAGAGGTAAGTGAATCCTTATCTGGGTCAACACTTGAAATAGCATTACTCGGGTCCAAAACGCATGATTGGTTTACTTCTATCCCATCTCTAATTCCATCACCGTCACTATCATTATTAAGTATTGATACTAAGAAATGCTCTTTTTCAGAAAAACCGTCAACCATACTTTCGCTATAATATGTTACTTCACCTTCTGCGATGTTAATTAACTTGGTACGAATTTCTTCACACAAAACTGGCGTTGTATTTTCAGGCACAAACTCATTTGGGGAAATTGTTGTCAAACGCGATGCGGTAACTAACGGCTTGTTTGCTGAACTAGCATTATCGTACGCCTGATCTTCTGCCTCATTTAAAAAACTGTACAAAGCCTTACAGGTCTGTGCAAAGTAATTTAATTCTTCAACCACATTAAGAGAATCACCGTCACCATCACAATTATACGTTTCGTCACAAGTATTATCTGGTAGTGCAGGACGAATGTATAATTCAGGCGTAGTACTTATTAGCGTAGCTTGTGCGTAAAAATAAGATTCCCATAAATCTGAAATCCCATCACCATCGGAATCCGCCAATTTCGGTGATAAGCCTAACCGTGCTTCATCTATATTTAAAACGCCGTCATTATCATAATCAGAAGCAGCTGCCATATCGGCATTAGGATCGTCAATACCAACATTTTGGCTTATTGGATTAAAGCCATAACGCACCTCAAAACCATCATCCATACCGTCTTTGTCAGTATCACTGCTATAAGCATCTGTTGCATAATATGGATGTGTAACAGAAGGTTCCCCATCTACACCAGCGATAAAATCATCACAATATTCCCCAGCAATAACAGCATCAATCAAAGTATTTTCACAGTTAATGATTTCTTCACCGTTAATAAGCCCATCTGCATCGAGATCTAAATTCAATTGCGGAACTTGAGGAATGCTACTTGTATCAACTGCGCCTGTACATAAGGGGAAGCCGTTGCTTTCGTTATACCAATTAAGATTGAGACCGTCTAAATTTGGCAGTTTCCAATCAACAACCACATATGATCCTGACTCCCTTAATACTGAGATTTCTATAGCACCTGGTATATCGGGAAACGCAATGTCGACATTCGGAATTTTACTTGTTAGTTGGTCCAACGCAGGATCGAGTAACTGCCATGCCAAACGACTAAATTTATCTATTAATGGAATATTATTAAAAGCCGTAAGGATATCAAGAACAGAATAACTTCCAATCAGCCAAACATTGACATAAGTATTAAAAACAATGTTTACTGTGCCAATAACTTGAGAAAATCCATCAGCATCTAATACCGCATTAATCTCATCTAAAAATGTATCTAAATTATCTAAAGATAATCTTGTTCCGTCTGGCAAAGTCGTGCTTTTCATACTTTCAAGTCGACTTATCAGAGCATCTATTTCAGCTATTTGCGTAGCAACTTTATAGTCCATGCCATCGAGTGCGTCGATGGGGAAACTACTATTATTTTCGTCAGCTTGATAAACTGAATCTGAGCCAACGAGGGTATTATTTGCACTTTCTAAATCGAAAACGGTTGATATTGGCGCAGCAAAACCCTCTAACTTAATTACGCCAAATGTATACTCAGGTTTTATTTCGCCGTCCTGTGCTAGACAACTAACCTCATTCTGAAAAATATCATTAACATTCGATAAATAATCAAGAATAGAACTCACAGATCTTGATTGATCATTTATTTCAGAACTTAATTGAGTTAATTTCTTTCGAATAGGTTGATAGCGTAATTGGTCTAGCAAATATAAATTTGCGGTTGTTTTTGCTAAATATTTCCCCGATTTTTTTACAAAAGTATCTAAAGGCCCGGTTAGCTTAGTTATAATATTTTTTACTTTGGTATTATAAGGTACAGCTTCACTTAACTCTTTCAATGTAAATGTTGCTACCCTTAAAGAAGTTAGCTTACGCTTTGTAATATTTAGTTTTTTTATGAGATTTTTAGCGATTACGGTATCACTTTTTGCTGCAAGTGTTCTTCCACCTAGTACCCCTAAGTGTTCTTGGTAGCTTGTTAAGTCTGCCATTACAACGGTATTTTTAGTTAATACATTACCTGAAAAACTTAAACTAGAGCCTTTAAATACATCAGGTCGAATAGTGCTTGGTATCACAGTGCCTTCAGAAGTCGTAGCTTTAATAGCTGAAATAGCCAAGTGGCCGATGGTCGCGGCATCTGCTTGAATCGCTATAAATCGCCCAGTTCGACCAACCGTATAAGTATCAGCCTCTCCTACGAGAGTGGTAACAGCAATTTCAGCCCACCCATCTTCTGGATTGAACATCGGATTTGAAGGGATAGTCCAGTCTGAAATAAACATCTTAGTTTTACCATCACATGCGGTGCAGTCTGCGGCAAACGTTAAATCAATACTGTCAATGTCAAAGGTAGCGCCTATATCTAATATCCACCAAGGGGAAGTATCTGCCGTTGTTTTAGAAGATTTATTTAATTCATAGGCATAATTAGCAGGACGGCTTTCATCTGTAGAAGATTGTCGCGCATAGCCAAATAATTTATTCGCATTAGTTAAAACAATAATTGGTTGATTATTACCTCCGTCATCACTATAGCCACTAGTACCAAAAGGACCTGTACCATCATCACGCCAAGTATCGCGACTAAAGCATGCTCCTGATACTTCAATTCTGTCAAAATTTACATTGCTATCATCAGCAGCATCCTCTGTTAATTCAGTTTCAGAAAACGTCGCACCTCGAAAATCAGCACCATATGCAGTAGCGCTGTCTAGGCGAGAGCCGATCAACTTGGCGCCACTAAAATTAGCATTGGTTAGTGTCGCTCCAGAAAAATCAGCATTTGTTAGATCAGCACCACTAAAGTCAGCATTAGTCAGTTCTTTACCACTAAAATTTATACCCACTAATGAATTATTTTTATAGTTACAATTACTTAAACCACCTAAGTCACCACTACCAGAGTCCGCATCTCTTGGATTTCTATTTTCACATGCCTCAATTTCACTTGGCTCACTAACTACTTTCGCTTCGTCAAACAAGCCACATTTAAATGTTTCATCGGCGGGTATTGGTGTGTCGTTCGAAGTTGAACGTAATTGGCCGATAATTTCTATTTCAGCAAACGCTAACTGGCTTTCACCTTTAGCTTTTGCTAGGCGAATATAACGAGCGCTATGGCCTACTTCAAAAGTTACTGCTCGGTCTGCATTCATACCGCGATAACGACCAATATAATCGTAGTTTTTTTCAGTAAACCAGTCATCACCTTTAAAAGATGAATCAGATAACAATAATTCAGCGTCTAAAACTTTATCTTTATGCTCAGTACTTGGGTGAGGATGAACTATTATTTTTTCGATGTGCTGATATTGACCTAAATCCAACTGCCAATATGGCGAGGTATCACTATCAGTCATTTGTGATACATAGTTATATCCAGCATCGCTATCGGAACTAATTAGATCAACAGCGTTAATTGCTTTTGTTGACTCGATAGCTGGTGTCGCTGAAACAGGCACAGTAAATAAATTAAACAAACGATAAGGCTCACTGCATGGATTACTAAAGTTACACCCATAAAATTTTTCAGCTGTTGCTATGTATGCCCCCAAATTAACAGTAATATCTTTAGGGACGCTATTAATACGGCCATCATATTCAGTATCGGTTAGCGTTTTAATTTCGGTAACAAAGCTATAACTGGTGGTTCCAGTCCACCTATATTCACCAAAAGCGCTGTTAGGCTTTGAATATTCATTACCTTGAATTAGTGTAAATTCAGCGTTATCAGAATTTTTATTGTAAAGTACCTGATCCGGTGAAAATGTAATTTTATTAGCCCAGTCATTTTCATTATTATGTGGGAGATTAATATTTGCTATTCTGGCCCCTCTAAAATCGACTACGCTATCACCATCATTAAAACTTGCCCCATTAAAATCAGCTCTAATTAAGTTTGCTTCTGTAAAGTCAGTTTCCCCTATAAATTGTGAATTTCTAAAATTAGCATTTTCAAGGTTGGCGCCATTTAAATTCAAATCAGTAAAGGTTATGCCACTTTTATTACAACCTGACCAGTCAACCTCAGGCGCTGCGGGGTCAGAACAAGCAGCATAAACGCTCGTGCTATTAATAAAAAAGCAAGCCATTATGCTACCCAGCACAATCTTTTTATTTGGCCATAAAAAAATATAGTTCATTGCGACATTTAGTCCCTATTATTGGTTTGAGCTAAACAAGTGTTAATTCACTGATGCTCAGTATGTTTTTATCCCTACTTATTAATGCGCAAAACATGATAGTTTTTCGTCAAATTAATTTTTATTCTTTGTAGATGCTTAATTTTATTGACAATACTTGTTTTAAAATTGTATCTTTGCAGTGCACAGTGGCGTATTAACTTGCTGAATAACGGATATAAAAATAAAATTCATATGAATAAAAAACAATCCATTACCCATCTATTAATTAATGCCTCAGATAAAGAATCAGAAGTTTGGCAACAAATAATGCCCTTGGTGTACGACCAATTACATTCACTTGCCAGTGCACAATTTAAGTCAGAGCGCTCCAATCACACACTGCAACCAACTGCTTTAGTAAATGAAACTTTCGAGCGTTTGGTTGATAGCAAATTAACCATCTCAGACCGTAAGCATTTTTTTAATTTATGCTGCCAAATGATGCGCAGAATTTTGGTTGATTACGCTCGTGGAATTAATAGCCAGAAAAGAGGCGTTGAAAGTGAGCGCTTCAGCTTAACCTTGTGCAATGAAGAGTTAAGCAGTAGCCAACTGAATTTGATCCAATTAGATCAGTTACTAGATAAACTACAATCTTTGCAGCTGAGGCAATCACAAATTGCCGAGTTGCATTATTTTGGTGGTCTTAATCAGAGTAAAATAGCTGAGCATCTTTCGATATCACCAGCAACTGTTTTTAGGGAATTACGTTTTTTAAAGGCTTGGCTAAACATGCAAATGGATAACGGCGTATGACCCCAGAAAAATGGCAAGAACTACAGCAAGTTTTTGAACAAGCACTAGCGTTACCGCTTAATGAGCGCCAAGCATTTTTGAAAAACTATTGTCAGGGTGATGCCACATTATTAGATGAACTTACTCGCATGATAGCCCAAGCAAACAATGACAAAAGCTCGCTGACTCAGATAATTGAACAAACGGTAGAACAAGTACTTGAGACTCAGTTGCTTACTGGAAAAACGTTAGGAGCCTTTGAGTTAACCCAGCGTATTGGTATGGGGGGAATGGGCGAAGTCTATCGTGCTAAACGCGTCGACGGTGAGTTCGAACAACAAGTAGCAGTGAAAATAATTCGTTCTGGCTATATAAATAATGATATTAATCTGAGGTTTCAAACCGAACGTCAAATATTAGCTAAGCTTAACCACCCCAATATAGCACGGGTAATTGATGGCGGTCGCTTCGATGGTGAACGACTTTATTTAGCGATGGAGTTTGTCGACGGTATTCCTATTGATGTTTATTGTCAGCAACAGCAGTTAAGTAAAGCACAAAAATTAAGATTGTTTTTAAAGGTGTGTGCGGCAGTATCATCAGCACATCAAAATAGAATTATTCATTGCGATATTAAGCCAAGTAACATCCTCGTCAGTGAAAATGGTGAACCCCACCTGCTTGATTTTGGTATCGCTACATTTATTGATATTCAACCAGATGAGCAGAACGACACAACGAGCAACAATAGTGTTAATGCTGTTACATGGGATTACGCAAGCCCTGAGCAGCAAGCGGGTGAGGGCTTAAGCACCGCAACCGATATTTATGCGTTAGGCATTCTACTTTACGAACTTTTACTCGAAAAGCGCCCAGAGATTAATCAACAACGTCCAAGCATTGAGAAATTTGCTGACTTAGTAAATATAGACCTTCAGATGATCGTTAATAAAGCTTTACAATTTACGCCTGCTGATCGATATTCATCGATAGATAAGTTAGCTGATGATATTCAATTTCATCTAAATAAATTACCCATCAGTTTACGAGCAAATCAGCGAGGATATCTTTTCTCTCGCTTTTTGCAGCGCAACAAAACAATAGCAGCGGCCACTTTTTTAACTGTATTGCTACTCAGTGGCTTTAGTTATCGTGAATATCAGTTGCGTATAGTTGCGCAATTAGCACAAGTTAAAGCACAGCATGAAAGTAAAAAGTCACAACAAGTTATTTCTTTTCTCACGAATATTTTTAAGATATCCGATCCTGATCACGCTAAAGGCAATACAGTAACGGCAAGAGAAATTCTGGATAAAGGTCGTGACAACATTAGCGAAAACCTAAAAAATCAGCCAGCCATTCATACTGATTTATTACTCACTATTGCAAATGTCTATGAAAACTTAGGCTTGTATCATGACGCTAAAAAAGTATATAACCAAGGTTTACAGCTGGCGAAAGATAACTTCCCAAACGATTTAGCACTACAGCTGAATTTCATCAACCGCCTTGCATTTACCAATATTTCACTATCACAATTTTCAGAAGCTGAAAAACAACTACAGCTAGCGTTAACTTATGATCTCCCCCAAGAGCATCCTGTTTTTGCCAGTATTTTTAATCACCTTGGACTACTACGTAATAAGCAAGGCAATACAGCAGAATCAATAACATTATTTAAAAAATCCCTAAAGATAAGGCAGCAACATAGCACAGCAGAAAAAGGGAACACTTTTCGAATACAACATAATCTGGCTAATAGTTATATAGATATTGGGCAATATAAAAACGCTGACCACTTGTTAGCTCAAGTATTGACAGACAAGCAACAAGCCTATGGTAAACGTCATCAATCTTATATTCGTACGTTAACGTCATATGTTAATTTAGCGCAATATCAGGGCACGAATAAAAATACCTTAACATTGGCCCAAGAAGCATTATTTTTAGCTCAGGAGGTTTTAAATGAAAACCATCCTGATGTGATTAATAGCCTCAATACCGTTGCTAATGTACTGCACGATCAAGGTAACTATAAGCAAGCTGAACAACACTATAAACAACTGCTCGAATTAGATCGAAAATATACCGGCGAAGATACTATTTCCTACTCAGTTAGTCTCAACAATTTAGCCTCTTTATATAAAGATATGCAAAGTTATGATAGAGCTGAGCCATTATTCCAGCAATCTTTGACTCTTAGAAAGAAGCTTTATAAAAGTAACAACCCAAGAGTCGCTAACGCATTCGCAAATTTAGGACAGCTGTTAAACCTCACAAAACGTTACGATGAGTCAATGATATTAAACCAGCAAGCATTGGATATACTTCAAAAATCAGACAATCCAATTCCGTATCTTGTATCAACAACTAAAATGAAGTTAGCGCAAACATTTTTAGGACAGAATAACCCTCAAAAAAGTGCAGAAATGCTGCAACAGGTAAGCATAATCTTAACAAAGAACTTTAAACCTCAACATAAGCTATTTGCAGAATTGTACCTACAGCAGGCAAAACTAAATGCTTATAAAGGTAATACACAAAAGGCCATTGTTCTTCTTAAAAAAACATTAGAAATTCAATCGAAAAGGCTAGGTACCGCGCACCCACTTTTAGCTGAATACAAAGTGCAACTTGCTCAATGGCACGCAACACAAAAACAATGGTATAAAGCTAAAAAATTAATAGAAAAGAACCTGCCAAGCTTAACTAAACATTTATACGAATATGCTCCAGCATTACAGCAAGCAAAAGCATTACTAAAGCAGATCGAAATTGAGCTGTCTATGGCGGCTAGTCATAAAACTACTTAGCTATATGGATAACAATCGGTAGATGAAAAGCAGGAGTAATAGCTAGGAAAGCTTTTACTTCTGTACTTAGATTGAAGCAGATGTTCTATCCTTTATTTACACCTACGCTGTTACTTAAACCTGTAAACTTAAGCCTGCAAACGTAGACCTAATCTACCATGATATTTATTAAGCTTTAATATGGACTAATGGATTATACGTTTTTCTTTATCCCACACGCTACTTTGCCAATTCGAGATTTTTCCAGAAGCTTCACATGTATCGCAACGCCATTCAATCAGGTCAGTTTTCGCATGTGACGCATTAATACTTCCTTCACAAAACAGTCCATCCGCTCGGGTATTGCATTTCAAATCAACATCAATTACTGGATCGGATACTAGCTGCTCGATATTCTCAGAAACCGATAAGACTTATTGCTGCTCTAACCACTCTTTTGGCGACATATTAGTTTGCTTTCTAAAAACACGCGCAAGTGCAGAAGCCGTTTCATAGCCAACACTATTAGCGACGATACTGACATTTTTGCCTTGCTTTAATAACGACTGTGCAACACCTACTCGCCAACTGACAAGATAATCATTAGGTGTTTGGCCAATAACACCTTTAAATACTTCAGCAAACTTTGACCGAGACATTAACGCTAACCCTGCCATCTTTTCTAATGACCAGTGTTCTTCCGGATGATTATGCAATTGTTGTAAAACATTCTTTAAATGCGGATGCATTAATCCCGCCAGCATACCTTGCGCAATATCACCTTTAGTAATGAGCGAACGCATCATATTAATAATGAATATTTCCATCAGTCGATTCATTACAGCTTGACGTCCTTGCAGTTCTTGCCCTGCTTCAGCAATAATCCAATCAATATTGGTCTGTAAAAAAGGCGACTCTACTAAAGGGAGAATTAATAAATCGGGTAAGGCATCTGCTAATAAGTTAGAACTATTACTACCATAGGTCACCGTTGCACAAATAAGTTCAGCATTATCAGTATCTCGTGCTTGCAAACCATGCTTAACCGGGCGAGGAAGAAAAATAATAGAGGGCTTGTCTAACACTATAGTGGTTTTATCTAAACCAATAATAGAAAGCGTACCACTGCGTAATAGATGAATATGCCCTTCTAATGCAGCCCCTTCATTAAAATGGGACAAACCACATATTTTTCCGGTGTAAAACACACCTGCTTGTAGGCTAAATCGGTTAATTATTTCGGATAGATGGTCCATAAATAGGCAACTTGGACGATTTGGTTCAAAGTGCGGACGATTGTATCCCACTCACTTAGCGATCAACACTATTATTTACCCCGTCACTAACAATCAAACAAATTTAGGAAACAACATGTTCAAAACAACTTTAAAAACAATCCTAGCTGGCTCTATTTTAGTTGCAAGCAGCCTTTCATTCGCCGCAGATATTGACATGAATGCTGATGCCAACGACTTAGCAATAAAAGGTTACGACCCTGTTAGCTACTTCACTATGTCGACTCCTAAAATGGGTAACGCAAGTTACACAGCGACTTATAAAGGCGGTATTTATCGTTTTAGCAATGAAGAAAACCGTGACATGTTTAAAGCAAGTCCAGCTAAATATGCTCCACAGTACGGCGGCTTCTGTGCTTTTGGTGTAGCAATGGAGAAGAAATTTGATACTGATCCATTAGCTTGGAAAATTGTTGACAACAAATTGTACTTAAACCTTAACAAAGACGTGCAAAAGAAATGGTTAACGGACGTACCAGGTTATTTAAATAGTTCAAACGATAACTGGGGTGACATCAAAGGTGTTGCTGCTGACAAACTTTAATTAACACTTTGTGACTGTGAAGCTTTATTAAAAACTTAATTTAGTTTCACAGCTAAAACCATAAAAGTAAGTAGGAAAAAGCGATGAATGTAGAAGAAATCAGAAGTGAACAACACTTTACCGACGTTTTAGCATCAAACACTGAAGTGTTAATCGATTTTTGGGCACCTTGGTGTGGACCTTGTAAAACAATGGCACCAATATTTGAGCAAGTTGCCGACGAACAATCGACTAAAATGAAAGCGATTAAAGTAAATATTGATGATATGCCGGCCTTAGCACAAAAATACGGTATTCGAAGCATTCCATCGCTATTGCTTTTAAAAGATAAACTAGTAGCATCTGAACATGTTGGCGCCGCGCCAAAGAAAGAAGTACTAGACTGGTTAAACGAACATTAATAAAAGGAAATGAACATGAATCATAATATTGCACTATCAACAGCGCTAGCAGCCGCTTTAACATTAGGTGTTATTTCCGATGTAGAAGCCGCAGACAAACGCGCGAAAAAAGAAAAATGTTACGGCGTATCTTTAGCAGGGCAAAATGACTGCAGTAATATCGCAGGTACTCATTCTTGCGCCGGACAATCGAAAATAGATAACGATCCAGGTGAGTGGCGCTTAGTCACCAAAGGTCTTTGCAAAACCCAAGGTGGTTTGACACGTAAAGAAGCTCGCGAAAAATTAAAGCAAAAAGCTTAAGTAAATTAAAGTCGCTATAACGACTAACTTTTTCGATGTTACTGGAGAAAATTATGTTTTCCTTGAACAAAAAAACACCAACTAACTTACCTTTAATTGGTGTGGGTTTAAGACATAATCATTTTGAAGATGCCTTAAACACTCCAGCTAACATCGACTTTATTGAAGTACATGCAGAAAACTTCTTCGCCAATGGCGGTGCTAGTCATGCGGTACTAACTGACATAAGTCAGCATTATAAAATTAGCCTTCATGCCACATCATTAGGCTTGGGTTCAGCTTTACCTGCGCCACAAAACCAGCTTGACCAACTCACTAATTTAGTTGAGCGCTATCAACCGATACTATTATCTGATCATGCTTGTTTTAGCTGGGCTGAAAGTGAAAATGCTAGTGTACACGCCGGCGATTTACTTCCTGTGCCATTTAATGACGAAAGTTTAAGTATTATGGTGCGTAACGTTGAGCGAGCGCAAATGCAATTGGGTCGAAAAATATTGGTCGAAAATTTGTCAGCGTATATTGAGTTACCTGGTTCAACTTACAGTGAGGCTGAATTTCTCGTCAAGCTTTGTCATCAATCAGGTTGCAAGCTACTGGTTGATTTGAATAACTTGATTGTTAATGCCATTAATCAGCCATTAACCACGTTAACCTCAGAACAAATCGATTCAGAAAGCACAATTGACGTGTTAGCACATGCAAAGCACTGGCTTGATAAGATTCCAGCGGAGCTTGTTGGCGAAATTCACTTAGCTGGTTGTACACCAGTGGGCTCAGAGCAATTAATGATAGATGATCACGGACAACCAGTATCTGATGACGTTTGGCATTTGTACCATTACGCATTGCAAAAATTTGGTCCTATAGCAACATTAATTGAATGGGATGAAAATTTACCCACTTGGCAGGTATTAATTGCTGAAGCGGATAAAGCTAAAAGTATCGCTATCAATGTTTTTTCTGCAGAGTATGAAAAATCTGACAGTAAGAAAACGTTAGAGGTAGTCCACAATGACTCTTAAGCAGCAACAAACACAGATGCTATCTACTATATTTTCATTAGATGCTTTACAAAAAACAAGCAACGAAGGAGACAGTAATAACTTATCTGCTGGAATGAAAATTTATCAACACAGTTTATTGGCCAATGCTAGCCGCGCATTAGCAATAACCTTTGCCACTGTGCATTCATTTGTTGGCGAAACTGATTTTACTTTGTTGGTTAAAACATACCTGAAAAAACATTTAAAAGCCCAATATGATTGGGGCGAATTAGGGCAAGAGTTTGCTGACTTTATTCGCCAACAATCACTAAAAAACAGTGGCGTTTTAGCTGCAATAGCGGATTTAGACTTTGCTTGCCATCATACGGAGCGAGCTGAAGACGTAGAAAAAGATTTAACAACGTTATCATTGCTAAACGATTTTGATGCATATCAGCTCACGATTAACTTTAGTGCCGGTTTTAAGGTATTAAAGCTAAATTATCCTGTAGATCTAGTTGTTGAAGATATCAAACAAGCTAATGAAATTAATAGCAAATTAACAACCCATGATATCGAACAGCAACTTAATAATACTGAAAATGGTGAGTATTACTACCTAATATGGCGGCCCAATTTTCAAGCGCAATATCAACAAATAACACAACATGAGTTCCAATGGCTAACGTTATGGCAATCGCTACCGTCTTTGGCTGCTCGTTCACAGCCCAGTATTGGTAGTGCATTAGATAAAGTAACTAATGAGACGTTTTCAATCATAGATTGGCTGCCAAAAGCCATTGAACAACAACTGGTTAGTTCAATTTCAACACTAACTTCAGATTAAGTTAACCCTAAATACAACAACACTTCAGTGCATAAAGAGGAATATTTATGATGGCTTTGCAAAAAGTTAGAGCATTACACAACCAAATTTTAGACTATAGCGATTACTTACGTATTCCCGCGATACTATTTGTCCGACTTTATGTCGCCAGTATATTTTTCAAATCTGGACTGACTAAAATACGTGATTGGGAGTCGACCTTGATGCTATTTGAATATGAATACGAAGTACCATTATTATCTCCTGTTGCTGCAGCATGGGCAGGGACAATCGGTGAATTAGTCTTACCAGTATTATTGGCGATTGGTTTATTCAGCCGATTATCAGCCGCGGGGCTATTTGTGGTTAATGTCATCGCGGTATTGAGTTTAGTAGATATTAGCCCAGCAGCGATGAATGAACATATATTATGGGGTAGCTTATTAGTCTTTGTAATTTTACTTGGTGGTGAGAAATTATCGGTAGACAATAAACTTAAACTTTCATAAATCTAAGTTTTTATAAAGCTAAGCTTCATCCGTTTACTGTAAAGCCAAAGTGTTAAATCAAACTTTGGCTTTTAATCGCTTTTTACTTTCACTGTATGTCGATTAACATACCTCAGCATTGTTCAATCAATTAACAGCTATTGGTAACCATTGACAACATCGCTTACTGACGAATGCCTTCAATATGTAAAGCAAGTTCAATTTTTCCAAAGTCTTTTTTAAAACCAAAATCTGCCATACTGATCGTGCTCGTGCCACTAAATCCTATACGATAACCGCCCCAAGGATCATTACCTTCACCAACTTTAATCGCGTCAATTACCATAGGTTTAGTCACACCATGTAATGTAAAGTCACCCGATATTAATAAACTTCCGTTACCTTTATCTTCAACTTTATTGCTATCAAATCTTGCTTGCGTGAACTTTTTAACATCAAGAAAATCATCAGAACGCACATGTTTATCACGTAAGGCATGGTTAGAGTCAAAGCTAGAAGTGTCCACAGTTACCGATATTTTCGCCGCCGCAATATCTTTCCCATCATATGAGAAGTTGCCGCTAAAACTATTAAAGCGCCCTGTTAAAACGCTAAAACCTAAATGGCTAGCTGTAAAATTTATTGATGCATGTGCACCCTCATGATCAATTTTATAATCCGCAGCTACTGCAGGTAAAAATATACTTGAGGTTAATAGTGATACTGCTAATAGCGATGGTGCTAATGTAAATTTTTTCATTGTTTTTCCTGTTGTCGTTATAACGATTTATTATTGAGTGTTAAATAACCTAAACTATTGACTCACTTTAGCTTCACGCACTCATCATTCAGAGTTCAGATTAAATAATTATTTGTTGGATTTAATCATTCTTGCCAAGGTACGATCTTTATCAATAACATGATGCTTGACTGCAGCTACGCCATGTAACAACGCTGTAGTTATTAAAATATAGGCGACATATTCATGAACTAAACCAGCTAAATCTTCTTGATTTTCAATCAACTTTTCTAGTCCCGCAACGCTGAACCAATTAAAAATATCGATTGCTCTACCGTCTGCAGTTGAAATTAAATAGCCACTAATGAAAAGCGTAAAAATCAATACATATAAAACAAGGTGAGTAGTGCTAGATGCACGCCTCTCTATTTTTGAATGATTGATTATTGCTTGTGGTTTTACGCTGAATAGGCGCCAAAATAGACGTAGTAATGTTGCGCTTAACAATAAGATGCCGACACTTTCATGCCAGTGAGGTGCTTTTTGATACCACGGGCTGTAATAAGTTAAATCAACCATCCAAAAGCCTACACCAAACATAGCAAAAACACTGATGGCACTTAGCCAATGCAATAATTTACTTACTAAGCCGTAGTTTTCAGCTGTATTTTTCCACATCATCAATGCCTTACTTTTAAATAGAAACTTGTCTTTAAATAGAGAAGGCTATTTTAGACAAGTTCATTTATGTAATAAATATGGATTAAGACAAATGATAGTTACAGTAAATGCAACAATAGAATAGATTTAAAAAGCGTCTATGCACTAGCGATATACCGTACATCTTGTGCATAAAAAAGCGAGCAGTTAACTGCTCGCTTTTAGAGTGTATTCTATATAAAAATAAGGTTTACATATTGATTAAGGTTAAGCCTTTTCTACCTTAATTTTATAAAAAACACTATATAATACGGGTACCGCTATCATGGTTAGAATAGTCGCAAATGCTAATCCCCCCATAATGGTCACTGACATGTCCGCAAAGAACGGGTCAAATATCAATGGCATAACTCCCAGAATAGTTGTTATGGCTGCTAATGAAACCGGCCTTAAACGACTCAAACTTGCTTCAACAATAGCGGTCGCTTTCTCTTTGCCTTCATCAATTTGCAGATCAATTTCTTCTAGCAGCACAATGGCATTTTTAATTAGCATTCCGAATAAACTTAAAAAGCCTAATAACGACATAAAACCAAAAGGCAAATCAGCTAACAGTAAACCAGCTACAACCCCCACAACAGCCATCGGCACAATAAGCCAAATAATAATAGGTTGTCTTGCACGACCAAAAAGCAACACACTGATGATAAACATAATCAAAAAGCCTAATGGTAAACCTTGCCCTAGTGCCGTTTGCGCTTTGCGAGCTGATTCATATTCACCACCCCACTCCAATGTGTAGCCATCTGGTAAATCAATAGCTTCAATTGACGCTTGCGTACGGCCAAATGCCTCACCTGTCGTTTCGTCATAGCCTGCTTCAGCTTTTACAGTAATAGTTCTCACTCGATCACGACGATTAATTAATAACTCTTCGCTCGAATAAGTCATTTTTCCACTGACTTGCTTAAATGGAATATACGTTCGTTGACTACTACTCCATACTAAACTATTTTCTAGCCCCACTAACTGATCAGCATTGCCATTACTATTTCTAGCAATAATTGGATATAGATAATCACCGTCTTGCAATTGCCCTATTTTCAAACCTTGCGTGTAAAACGCTATTGCTTGACTAAAGTCACTGCGAGAAACGCCAGCAATACCTGCGGCAATGTCATCATATTCAGGCGCTAAAACAATGCCTTTGTCACGCCAATCATCTCTAATATCGCGAATTTTTCCATCTTCGAAATATATGGCTTTTGTTTGGTCTGCAAGCCGACGTAACACAGCAGGATTATCACCAGAAAAACGTGCTTGTATTTTTGCACCAGCGCCGGGACCAAACTGCATAATTTCAGCGTAAAAATTTACTTTCGGATTGGCTTGCTTCAATTCATTCGATATTTCCTGCGCTAAACGCGGAATATCGGCAGCGTCAAAAGCACGTACTAAAAATAAGCCATAGCTTTCATTCGGTAGCTCTGGCGCAAAAACCAAAGTAAAGCGCTCCGAACTTTCACCAATAAATGTGGTTAATGATTCTATTCCTTCGGTAGCTAAGATAAGCTTTTCACCTTGCTTCATATACTTTTCAGTAGCGCGAATATCTGCGTCTTGTGGCCCCCAATAATGAATAAAAAATACTGGAGTATTTGACGGCGGGAAAAAACCCTGCTTTATCAAACCAAAACTCGCATAAGCGGTAATCGTAATAGCGACTAAAATGCCAAGGGTTAGACCACGCCAATGTAAAGCTGTGCGTAAAACTACTAAATAAGCTTTATGAAACAAAGAGTGGCTGTCATCGTCACTAGTTTTAGTGCCTACTTTATAAAAATACTTACCCAACAGGGGCGTAAGTGATACTGCCAGTATCCAACTTAATAATAACGAAATTAGCACCACAGCAAATAAAGAAAATAAAAACTCACCTGTCGCATCATCAGACAAACCAATTCCCGAAAATGCCGCAATACCAATAACGGTTGCACCAAGCAATGGCCACTGTGTTCTTTTGACAATAAAGCTAGCTGATTCCATTGCAGACTTGCCTTTTTCCATCCTCAGCATCATACCTTCAGCGACAACGATGGCATTATCAACCAGCATCCCCATGGCAATAACCATGGCACCTAATGAAATTCGTTGTAACTGTAAATCATAAAGCCACATAATTAGCACAGTGCCTAACACGGTTATTAATAATGTACCTCCCACCACAACACCTGAGCGCCACCCCATAAATAAACACAATGCTAGCGTAACTACAGCAACAGAAATTTCAAGGTTAAAAATAAAGCCATCAACTGATTTATCTACAATTTTGGCTTGGTTATATATTGATGCAACCTCAATACCCGTTGGTAACTTTGCAATAACTTCTGCTAGCTTAATTTCAATTTTCTTACCAACTTCAACGACATTAATATCGTTTTGTGCCGACACAGCTAAGGTTACTGCGCGTTCACCATTAAAGCGTTTCAATCCACTAGGAATATCCACTGGTTGAATGCTCAGTTCAGCAATATCTTTAATTTTAATTGACGCGTTTTTGCCTGGGATAACAATAGACAGGTTTTCAATTTCTTCTATTTTATTGGTTGAGCTTTCAACTGGAATACGTATTTGCTTATCACCAACGAATAATCGGCCACCATTAAAAGGTTTTAAGTTACTCGCTAATACTTGTTGAATATCAGGAAAAGATAAGCCTAAGCCAGCAATTTGGTAGCTATCAATTTTAGCAACAATTTCTTCTTCAAGAATACCACCCACCTGCACTTTTGCCACGCCATCAACGGTTAATATTTCACGCCGAATAATACGAGAAAATTCTCGCATTTGATGAGCGCTAAAATCTGGCGCTGACAAAGCATAATAAATACCATAAACATCGCCAAAATCATCGATAACCACAGGCGCACTTGCCCCCAACGGTAAATCGTTTCGAATATCACTAAGGCGCTTTCTCAGTTCGTCCCAAATTTGCGGTAACAACGGACCATCAATATTGGGTTGTATCTCCATGGTTATTCGAGAAAATCCAGGTTTACTAACTGATTCCAAAATATCTAATTGCCACATTTGCTGTAGGGCTATCTCAACTTGTTCGGTAACTTCTTTTTCTACTTTTTCAGCACTTGCTCCTGGGTAATAGGTGAAGATAACCGCTTGCTTAATGGTAAAAGCAGGGTCTTCCAAACGGCCAATATTACCCATAGCAACAATACCACCAACAATAAAGCATATTGATAGCAACCAGATATTAATCGGCTTGGTTAACGAATAACGCGCGATGTCCATATTAAAAACCCGCCTTGTATTCTTTGACCACAAGCCCTTCTCGCATCTGACTTACCGCAGCAGAAACCACTTTATCGCCATCTTTCAAGCCTGATTCAATCAGAGCAAATTCGCCTTGTAATTTAGCAACAATAACTTTTGCTTTCGCCAGCGAGCGTGTAGATTGCTCATAACGCCAAACACTAAAACCCGCATCATTGTCACCCATTAATGCATTTATCGGTAAGAGTAGTGCTTGGGATTGAATATGTTTATCTTTAATATTAACAATTGCACGTGAGCCAGGATAAAATAAATTAGTGATTTTACCGTCAAGTGCAAATGTTACATCATAGGTTTGGGTAATAGGATCTGGCGTTGTTTTATGTTCAACATAATGAATATCAAATACTTTATCTTCTTGACCGATAATATGAGCAGTCGCTTTAACATCTTTGTTGCCAGCATTTGCTGTCATAATTCGCTCTGGCACTTCAAAAGAGAAGTAAAGCTCAGATCTATCTTGCAAATTAGCAAGTGTATCACCAGTGCGAATATAACTATTATTTTCAATATACCTTGCCCCAATTACGGCATCAAATGGGGCAGTAATTGTACAATAGCTTAAGTCTTGTTCAGCATTTTCCAATGCGATTTTGGTAATTGAAAACTGAGATTTTGCTTCATCGTAATCACGTTGAGATGCAACATTCTTTTCAAAAACATCTTTTATTCGTTTTAAGTCTCGCATAGCGTCTTGATGGCGAATTCGACTTTCATCAACTTTACGCTGAAATGGCGCAGGATCTATTTTAGCAAGCACTTGACCTTTTTTGACTTTACTACCTTCCATAAGGCTTTGATAAATCAAGCGCCCCGAAACTTCAAATTTAACATCAACACTCTTTACTGCTGAGATTTTCGCTGGAAATTCAAAATCATTGGCTAAGCTAGTTAAAGTTACAGCAGATAACTGCACAACTACAGACGTATTATCTTTTACTGACTCTGCAGGCTCAGAGCATGCTTGTAGCATTAAAACCATCGTCATTACAAAAATTCGAATCACATTAACTCCAGAAGAATTTAAACTATAAAAATATAATAGTGGCGATTATAACACAGGTTTACACATTAACAACTACTGTAAACCTGTTGTCTATTTTTGTCATTCGCGTTATTATCACGTTGTCACTACTTTACCCTTAAGAGAAAATGTTTTGCCAAGTACAACTGAAAAAATACTCGATACCGCAATGGATTGCTTTTTTCAACACGGCTACAGCACAGCCAATATATCTATGGTAAGCCGACACGCTGGAATATCTCGTGTCACTATCCATAAACAGTTCAAATCTAAAGAAGTGTTATTTAGAGCAGTTGTTGAAAAGCACTTTCAACAGTACAACTCATTAATTAATAACTATTGCATATCAAAAGATAATTTTTGGCCTGAAACACAAGCATTAATAATACAACGCTGTGAAGGTTTCTTTAATGATATTTCTAGTAATTTAGTCAGAGCAGATCTATTGCATGCTGGACAAGCGTACTGTACAGATTTAATTAAAAATGAAGAAAAGTTAATTAAAGAAAGTATTAAAACGCGAATTGACCAGGAAGTTTTAGCTAATAGACTAACATTGAAAAAAATTAATTTAACGGCAGAGCAATTAGCAGAGACACTACATTTTGCCCCGTTTGGTATCACAGTTTCAGTATCAGAAAAAGATGACATTGCTTTTGTAGAAAACTTAATGGCTATATTTAAAGCTTCAACAACAAAAAACTAAAACACCATTGAAGCAACAAAAGCAACTGTACAAGCATCAACCCTCGGCATAATATGCTTTTAGATAGTCAATAAAAGCAATCACTTTTGCGGAGGTAAATTTTCGAGATAATTTAATAGCATATAAGCCAATACCGTCCGATTTATAGCCTGATAGCACTTCAATTAACTGCCCATTTTTTATCGCATCACCGATAATAAAGTCTGGTGAATATAAGACTCCAAGCCCTTCAATCGCAGCTTCTTTAAGCGCATTTCCATTATTACATGTTAGCGTACCACTGACATCAATACTGCGTTCCACGCCATTTTCTTCAACTATCCAACCTAGTTTTGGATCTGTTAAACTGTAGCGTAAGCAATTGTGATTAAGTAAATCTTCAGGTACCTTTGGCTCACCGTATTCCTTCAAGTAGCTAGGCGCTGCACAAAACACGGCTGAAATATTGGTGATTGGCAGCGCCACTAATGTAGAGTTTTCCAGTCGTCCAATTCGTATCCCCACATCAATACCTTCAGCAACAAAATCAGTACGATGATCTTCAAGTTGCAAATGAATTTTAAGTTCAGGATGCAATTTCATAAAGCCAGTTAGAATGAGATTTAAAGAAGTAACTCCAAAACTCAATGGTGCTGAAATACGCAAATTACCTTTTAAATTCTGGCTACGAGACTGAATACGTTCTTGTGCTTCATCTAACGATTGAAAAACATTTACTACATCTTGATAGAATTGTTGCCCTGCTTCCGTTAATTCAACTCGCCTTGTTGTTCGGTTTAAAAGTCTGACATCTAATGCAGCTTCTAAACCAGATACACGCCGACTAACCGCAGCAGTACTGGCATTGAGTAATTCAGCAGCTTGATTAAAGCTACCTGTATCCACTACAGCAATAAAACTGCGTAATGCTACTAAATCATATTGTTGCATAAAGTAAATCTAATAATTTCGTGTTGAAAAATTATTGCACACTGATTAAAAATGGTAAAAGTTATTTAGCATTCAGCCATAAAATGTTTTAATAATCAAAACTTGACCATATGGTCAAGCAAATAACTAATTAACAGCTTAATAGATCAATTAATTATTGGTACACAAGACTGCGATAGTAATAGTATGTTGAATAGCGTTCAAGTCGTTTATAAGTCATAGCGACTTTACTAACGCTCAAATACCCAACTGGAGAAAAAATGCAAAATAGAACCTCGTTACCTAGCTGGAAAAAGTTAACAAGTCATGCTGATGAAATTAAACAGCAACATATGAGTGAGCTATTTAAGCAAGATCCCAAGCGTTTTGAAAAATTTTCCATACAACTTGCACCTTTTCTAGTCGATTATTCAAAAAATTTAATCTCAGACTCTACAATGGATTTGTTAATAAACTTAGCAATAGAAAGTGATGTAGAAGCTTGGCGTGAGAAAATGTTTAATGGTGAGAAAATTAACCGCACCGAAGATCGCGCGGTATTGCATACGGCATTAAGAAATCGTAGTGAAACCCCTCTTATACTCGAAGGTAAAGATATTAATGTTGACGTGCAATTGGCACTAGACAAAATGAAAAAATTTAGTGATAAAGTGCGCCAAGGGCTATGGAAAGGTTATTCAGGTAAACGTATTACTGACGTGGTAAACATTGGTGTTGGTGGCTCGAATTTAGGCCCTCAAATGGTTACTGAAGCACTTAAGCAATATAGTGATAATAGCGTTAATGTTCATTATGTTTCTAACGTTGACGGTACGCAAATTGCTAATGTTCTTCGTCCATTAAATCCAGAAAAAGTATTGTTTATTGTTTCAAGTAAGACCTTTACGACAACTGAAACTATGACTAACGCTAAAACAGCAATGAAATGGTTAGTCTCTTCTTCTTTTGATCAGTCCGCTATTGCTAAACACTTTGTCGCAGTATCATCTAACAAAAAAAATGCCACTGAGTTTGGCATTGATGAAGAAAATATTTTTGACATGTGGGATTGGGTTGGCGGCCGTTTCTCGCTTTGGTCTGCTATCGGTTTACCTATTGCTATTGATCTTGGCTTTGAGCGTTTCATCGAACTACTTGAAGGTGCGTATGAACTCGATCAACACTTTTGTAATACGCCATTGGAAGAAAACGCCCCCGTTATATTAGCTTTGCTAAGTGTTTGGAACTGCACATTTTTAGGTGCGCAGTCTCAGGCAATATTACCATACGATCAATCATTACACATGCTGTCAGCCTATTTACAGCAAGCAGAAATGGAAAGTAACGGTAAGTCAGTCGCTTGGGATGGTAAATCTATTTCTTATTCTACTGTTCCTTCAATTTGGGGTGAATTAGGTATCAATGGCCAGCATGCTTTTTATCAGTATTTACACCAAAGCAATAACGTTGTTCCTGCCGATTTTATTGGCTCTGTAGAAAGTGTTACACCTGTGCAGGGGCATCATGAAACCTTAATGGCTAACTTTTTTGCCCAAACACAAGCACTAATGCAAGGGGTTGATGAAACTCAAGTACGAGCGGATTTGAAAGCCAAAGGCCGCACACAAGACTACATAGACAAAGTAGCACCGCATAAAGTACACAAAGGCAACCGCCCTACCAATACCATTTTAATGAAACGTATTTCACCACGTTCACTAGGTAGCTTAATTGCTTTGTACGAACATAAGATATTTGTTCAAGGCATTATTTTACAGATTTGTTCTTTTGATCAGTGGGGTGTGGAACTTGGAAAAGGTTTAGCCAATAATATTCAAGAAGAGTTATCTACTGGGCAACTAAGCGAGCAACACGATAGCTCAACCACCGGCTTAATTAACTTTTATCAAAGCTACACCAAATAATCATTATTTTGCTTATCAAAACACTTTATATTCATGTACACATAATATTGCTTAAGAAATCAATATATCCCAGATAATAGACTCTATATTATCTGGGAAAGTAAAATGATGCATAACATAGGTTTAAATTAAATATCGTTAACTTACTATTGAGGTGATCTCATATAAAAGCAACGGCTAGCAGTTAATTTAGTTTTAAGAAATGTTCTTAATTGAAGTATTGCTTCGTGAATAAAAAAGCAAAGTTTTTTTGCATTAATCATAACGAGTTGAAGCACTGATGAATTTATTGGGATAATATTAAAATTTAAAATATTTCTTTGTTTTACAGTAAGTCACACTCAATTGAGAAATAAACAAATTGGAGAAGATTGTTTCTATACAGTTTTATATTTTATTTACGGAACATAACAAGTATATAGATATTGATGGTAGATAATTGAACATAAGTGTTGGCCTCATTTATAGTAAAAAATACAAAGCACCCATCAGTGATTAGCTGACAGGTATTTTCAAATTTAATTTTTACTTATTTTTATTCCGGTTTTCCAATGAGCCAATCACGATTAAAATAGGTAACAACAACTAAATTAGCAATAAACCAAAGATCTTTAAGCACAAACTGACCCAGCCTCCCAAACAGTGTCTCTGTAGAGAAAGTGTCTGGAGTAGTGAACAAAAAGGTTTGTGTCATTATAAATACGCTGGCACATGCTAATCCCGACACAATTGCGACTACCTTCCATTGCTTATATATTGCAATACCAAAAAATATAAATGCAATAATATCAAACAAGCCAATAAGATTCGATGCCATTTGTACGCTAAACAATTCGTAAAGCCATGACATAAAAGGTGAATTTTCAACTAACCTTACAATTCCATTGGCTTCAAAAGTCATAAACTTTAAACCACCAATCCATAAAAGAACCAGTGCTACAGGTAAAAAGTTCAACCAAGAAAGCACATTCATTGTCATCTTTTCTCTACCATACAAAAACAAACTAAGGGCTATCAAAGAAAAATACTTGATAATCCCCTGGCCCGAGCCCAGTACAGGAAATCCACCTTCAGCAGGTATATACCTCGTTGGGCTTAATAACGTAAGTAATGGAATTATGGCAATTAAAATAAGCAAAACAAAGCCTTGAGGCTTTAAACTTTCATATTTTAAAGACATTAATACAACAATTGCGCTAATAACCATTACCGCGCCTGTAATATTTGATAATAAATTAACAGATAAGATGTTAGTTAAATTAAATATAGAATAAGTTGCTTCTATTGCCTTTGGATTAGCGCCAAGTAAAAAAGAGATACCTATCAAAGATAAACTTATAAAAATAAGTGTTGAAACTATTTTTCTAGTAAATAAAGTATTCATTTGAAACCTTGTTTTTAACTTTATGGTAATAAAGTCAAGTAAAATAAGAGTTACTTTTTATTGTGATTTTAAAAATGTAATCATTTTTCTAACACAAAAAGCAATATTAATGAGCATGCGCGTACACAAAGTTTATCGCTGTAAAATTAGTCCGACTAAACGCGATGTGTGCGAGGTTGATAAAGAAAGGCTGTCGATGTAAATTATTTCAACAAAGGTATTAAAAAAATATAAGTTAAGCTGCTACATCTTTTAATTTGTGGGAGGTGAATTAAAGATACCTACAACACCATTCTTGTGACAATAAAGCAGAGTCAATAACCGTCATTTACCCTGCTCTCATCTTCATATCACACTAGGGTGTGTTGATATTTTCAGCAATAGGAAATTTTTAACAATAACAAAGCAGCATGAATATGGTTTGGTTGTTCCAAATGAGTGAAATGCTAATGCAGATAGTGTTAAAAGTAGCCATTGCCTATTAGGGCTGAGGCTAAAAGAGCCTTACCCTGCGTTGAAAATAGTTAATTTAGACGACTAAATAGCACAATTTCCGCCTTGATTAAGGCGACTTTATCACTCAGCTGAATTATTAAACAAAGATCAACACCCCCTAAATAAGTCACTGCCATCAAGAGCATAATATAGGCCTATGCAGCTCATTCAGCTGGTGTTACGTAAATACGATTAAACATTTTACGCGCTAGTGTATAATGTGCGATGTAGCAAATTACTCTTGAGCTATTAACGTTGTACAACGACCTCTATATCAAACAGAAAATAATAAATGCCAAGGAAAAATGGCGTAAACTAGCGACCTTACTACTAATAAAGACATAATTAAACAAAATGCCAAGAACGTTAAAATACTTATCTCATTATTCTAATGACATACAACAGCAAGTAATGAAGCTCATTAAAGAAGAAAAATTGCAGTCGTATTTATTAGGCCAATTTCCAGTACCACACGAGATAACAACAGACAAAGCATTACGCCAATATACCTTAGCGCTGAAGCAACAATTTCTTAAAAAATCAGCACCACTAAGCCAAGTTAAATACGATGATAAAATTCATATTGTTAACAATGCACTTGGCTTACACACTTATGTTTCTCGCGTGCAAGGTAATAAATTAAAAAGTAAAAATGAACTTCGTATCGGTAGTTTATTTAAGAAAGCACCTGAGGCACTATTGAAAATGATCGTAGTACATGAACTTGCTCATTTGAAGGAAAAAGATCATAACAAAGCATTTTATAAACTTTGTGAACACATGCTGCCAGATTATCATCAGCTAGAATTAATGACGCGAATTTACCTTACTGAATTTGAAAATAATGGTGATATATATCTGTAATCAGTACCCCAAATAGATGCCATACTTTAGAAGTGACAATTTATTTAACTAAAATTATATTTAACTGAATAATTAGCAATAGCGACGATTGTTAATTATACTCATTACCAAACAGAGCTACTGCAATTAAACCAATGATTTTATTTGGAAAATTCTTTATATTCATCTACAGTAAAAAATTTAGGCACTACAATCTTCATAATTTGCTTTCGTTTACATTTTGTAGTGTATTTTCTATTAATAAAACGTTCTAATGACTAAGGAAATATACCTAGCGAATGTAATAAAGTTAGAGTTAAAGCAACATGCCTTAGCATTTATGAGAACCAAACGATAAGTTCATTACCTAGACCATATATTGATTGAATGGCACAGCTTTAGCCATTCTAGTTATTACTAAGCAACTCATAAAACTAATAACTAGTTAAGTCGTTCTTATACTATATTTTCTGATTGTACATTGCTCAAAGACAAGCCTTATTGTAAGTTTAAAATAATATTTATTTAAAGGAATATATACTGTGACCAACTCCTTAACTTTTAGAAGAAAATTTTCTTCTTTTATTGTTTTTAGTACTCTATTCACTATTTTAGGTGTTGCTAATGCCCAAGATGCCCCTTCTCCTAGCGTCATTGTGCAAACTGTTCAACCGAAAGGTGTAACACCATCATTCCAATTGGTTGGACGAGTAGAAGCGCAAAGCAAAGTAGATATTAGAGCACGAGTCAGTGGTTTTTTAACTAAGCGTGACTTTCAAGAAGGTACGCAAGTTACTGCGGGGCAGTTATTGTTTGAAATTGAGCCTGATGTTTATCAATTACAAGTACAACAAAGTGAAGCAGATCTTGCTAGTGCTAAGGCTAATTTATCACGAGCTAACGCTGACTTTACACGACAAAAAGATCTCAAAAAGCGTGGTGTAGCGTCTCAGGCTGACTTTGATAAAGTTAAGGCGGAACAATTAGTTGCGAAAGCTAATGCACTGAAAGCGCAAGCACAGTTAAAAAAAGCACAACTTGATTTAAGTTACACAAAAATCTATTCGCCTATTGATGGCCGCGTAGCCCGAGAAAAATACAGTGTGGGTAATTTGCTAAGTACAAATTCAGAAGTATTAACTACCGTAACTCGTATGGATCCTATTCATATAACGCTGTCAGTTAGTGAAAAATCTATGTTAGAGGCACGTCGAAGAGGAATAAATTTAAAGAACCCACCAGTAGCGCCGACGATAAAACTATCTGATGGCTCTTTTTATCCAGAGCCAGGAAAATTTAATTATGTTGATACCTCAGTAAACACCTCAACAGACACTATTTTAGTACGGGCTGAGTTTGCTAACAGCCGTGGCGTTTTACTACCTGGTGAGCTAGTACAAGTTGTAATAACTGATAAGAAAACGGTCATGGGCTTGGTTGTAAAACAGTCTGCTGTACAAAAGGATAAACAGGGCTACTTTGTTTTAGTTGTTACTCAAGATAATGTTGTCAGTGTTAAACGTATTACTGTTGGCCAACAAATTGATGGTGAGTGGGAAGTACTAACTGGGTTAAATGAAGGAGATAAAGTAATTATTGAAGGCCTGCAAAAAGTAAGAGCAGGTGGCAGCGTGAACCCGATGGAGGGCTAGGCAATGTTTTCAATATTTTTTATAAATCGGCCTAAATTTGCCTTTGTTATCGCCATCGTTATTATGATTGCTGGCACATTGGCGCTTAATGCGATTCCTGTTAATCAGTTTCCTGAGATTACACCACCACAGGTACAAGTGACAACTTCTTACCCTGGTGCAAGTGCTGATGTCGTAGAGCAATCCGTCGCTTCAATCATTGAGGCAGAAGTAAATGGCGTGGAAAACATGCTATATATGTCGTCAAGTAATGGCAATGATGGCAGCTATGCACTAACCGTTACTTTTGAAGTTGGAACCGACCCTGATATTGCCGCAGTAAATGTGCAAAATAGAGTGGCACAAGCAACGGCTAAACTACCTTCAGAAGTAACACAACAAGGCGTAACCACGAAAAAGCAGTCATCAAGTATGTTGATGGTAGTTAATCTTATTTCATCAGATGAAAGCCATGATGATGTATTCTTAAGTAATTACAGCTCTATATATGTTCAAGATGCGATATCACGAATTAATGGTGTCGGAAATGTCAGTCAATTTGGGGCTAAAGATTATGGCATGCGAGTGTGGTTATCACCTGAGCGTTTAACCGCACTTAACTTAACAACATCTGATGTTGCCAGTGCAATTCGCAGTCAAAACATTCAAGCTTCAGCAGGCCAAATAGGCGCTCCACCCTTTGAAAATAGTCAACAGTTTCAATATACCTTGCAAGCTAAAGGACGTTTAACCTCTGTTGAAGAGTTTGAAAACATCACTATTCGAGCTAATGCAGATGGGTCATTTTTGCGACTTAAAGATATCGCTCGTTTAGAGCTCGGTTCGCAGTCTTATAGCTCTAGTAGTACTTTAAATGGAAAACCTTCAGCGGCAATTGCTATTTATCAATCACCAGGTGCTAATGCATTAAACGTGGCTGATGACGTCTATAAAACTTTAGATGAGTTAGCTGCGCGCTTTCCTGAAGCGCTTGAATATAAAGTACTTTACGACACGACTAAATTTGTCCGTTCATCAATTAGTGAAGTTATTACCACTTTATTCATTACCTTTGTGTTAGTTGTTTTAGTAACGTTTTTATTTTTAGGTGATTGGCGTTCAACGCTAATTCCGGCTATTGCTATCCCGGTCTCATTGATTGGTACCTTTGCAATACTCTATGCCGCGGGCTTTACCGCCAATACCATTTCTTTATTCGCGATTGTTTTAGCAATAGGCATTGTGGTTGATGACTGTATTGTAGTCGTTGAAAATGTTCAACGACATTTGGATACAGGTAAATATACCGCAAAAGAAGCAACAGCTATTGCAATGAAAGAGGTATTTAGCCCTGTAATAGCAACTACTTTAGTGCTTATGGCAGTATTTATTCCCGTTGCTTTTATGCCCGGTATAACAGGTGAGTTATATAAACAATTTGCTATTACTATTAGTGTCGCTGTTGGTATTTCATCAATCAATGCCTTAACTTTAGCGCCTGCATTATCTGGGCTATTACTTAATAGTGATACAGGTAAAGCTAAAGGCTTTTTATTACTCTTTAGCCGTTTAGTCGATAACAGCCGTGATAAGTACATTAAAGTAGTTGATAAACTTAATCGCCATATTATGGTAACAGTCGTAATAATGGTAGCTTTCATTGCTGGTACGCTAGGGTTATTTAAAGTAGCGCCAACAGGCTTTTTACCACTAGAAGACAACGGTTATTTTATGTCTCATATTCAACTGCCTGATGGTGCTTCACTTAACCGCACTGAAGAAATAATAAAGCAGGCAACAGATTTAATGTTGGAAGTTGATGGCGTGTCAGACGTTATTGCTATTTCAGGTTTTTCTATTATATCGGGAGCAGCCTCTAATGCAGCTTTAATTATCCCAATACTTACCCCTTGGGATGAGAGAACAACTGCACCGTTACAGTGGTATAATATTCTTGGAAAATTAAATCAACAACTTGCAACAATTCCTGCCGCTGACGGCTTTGTTTTTCCTATGCCTGCGATTATGGGTTTAGGTACCGGTGGAGGTTTTGAAGCCAAGCTGTTAGATCTTAATGGTGGTAGCGCTGATGAATTGGCACAAGCAACACGTAGCTTAGTGTTTGCCGCTAATCAAGACGCTCGGTTAAATGGCGTTTTTAGTACTTACAGTGCTAACGTTCCCCAATATTTTATTGATATTGATCGTGATAAAGCCGAAACATTGGGTATTAGCGTTCAAGAAATATTTTCAACTCTGCAAAGTAATTTTGGCTCATCTTACATTAATGACTTTAACCTTTACGGCAAAGTTTATCGGGTGATGATCCAAGCTGAAGCAGAATACCGCCAGTCTATTACAGACTTGAGTCGTATTCATGTTCGTAACCGTGATAACGGTATGGTGCCATTAAATGCTTTAGTTGAAGTATCACCTATTTTGGGTCCACAAGTTATTAATCGTTACAACATGAGAAAATCAGCAACTGTGCAAGGTAATGCTGCTGCTGGTTTTAGTTCAGGTGATGCTTTAATCGCTTTTGAAGAAGTTGTAGAGCAAGCCTTACCTGACGGTTATGCAATTGAGTGGACAGGAACAGCAGTACAAGAGCAAGAAGCGGGTAGTTCTGTTGTACTTATTTTCTCACTAGCCTTTATTTTTGCCTACTTATTTCTAGTAGCTCAATATGAAAGCTGGAGTGCTCCCATTGCAGTAATTTTATCTGTTGTTATTGCTATTTTTGGGGCTCTAATACCTATTATCCTTTTTCCGTTTATCAATAACGATCTCTATGCACAAGTCGGAATGGTAATGTTAATTGGTTTGGCAAGTAAAAGTGCAATTTTAATTGTCGAGTTTGCGAAAGAGCAACGAGAGAGTGGTATGAGTATTATCGAGGCCGCTCATAGTGCAGCTAAACTGCGCTTTAGAGCGGTATTGATGACAGCTTTATCATTCATTTTAGGTGTGTTACCACTCGCTTTTGCTTCAGGTGCTGGCGCTTCTAGTCGTATGGTTATTGGTTGGGTCGTGCTAATGGGTATGATAATGGCGACCTTTGTAGGTACACTATTCATCCCATCTTTGTATGTTTTGATGCAAACCATTAAAGAAAGATTTAACCCTGTGAAAACGTTATCTTCAAAGAAAGAAGTGGAAGATGATAACAGTTAAATTGCATTAATAAATAGCGCTTAGTAAGAATCAGGATTTAGCCCGCCTTAACTGTATAGTTCAAGGCGGGATTTTTATCATCTACTTGGCTGACAGAACACCCAACCGACTCTTTAATTAATTTTATAATGCTAGGGGCTGTTGAACTTTGTTCAATAATTAAGCTGCGAGATAAAATCTACTTAATTAAGACAAGATGGGGTAATTTAGTCATCTAACTTAACTATTTCCAACACAAAACAAGACGACTTTAGCCTTGGGCAATGTCTGTTTTAACGCTAGCTGCATTAGAATTTCACTTACTTTGAACAACCAAATCTCATTCATTGTGTTTTACTAACATTAAAGTCAGTCTATTGCTGAACATACAAACAAAAAGCAGCAGCCTCTAATATCCACGTCACAAAGATTCACAAAAAATTAACATAATGTATACTGCTAGCAACGATAAAAATGCCAACTCGAATAAAGCTAATATAAGTGTTGTCATCATCTAGTGGGTTATAGATTTGCAGATAACAAGTAGAAAAGTATTTTTAGCACTTAGTATCGTACTAACGTTGCTGCCATATTATTTCATTGGTCAATTTTTTGCACCAAACAATGATATTTGGCAAGTTATTACCTTATTATTACTACAAATGATCAGCGCATCTTTTGTTGTTATCAGTTATTTACGTATTATCAGTAAGCAATTAAAATTATTTTGGCAATTTATGTCATTAGCAGTGACATCTGCGCTTATTTCTCACTTTTTACTTAACTTTACGCTTATTACACACAATTTATTCTTGGTAGACTTTTTTAGCCTATTTAGCTATTTTTTCATTCTCTTAGCCATAGAAACGAAACCACATATAAGTAAAACGCGGATAAATAGAAATATAAGTAGCCGCGTACCAGCAATATTTTTCACTCTTACTTGTTTTAGTTATCTTGTGGTACTACCACTCGAATTTGCTGCGACTAATGCTGCTAAAGTACTATCCTCTAAGCTATTTCATTTATTAATTGTTACATTAATATTTATGAGACTGGTAGTGACGAGTTATCAATGTCGAGGTAAGCACTGGTGCCAAATTTATTGCATGCTCGCCATTGCAGCTGCCGCTATGCTAGTCAATAACTCGATAACCTACTTTAATCTATTTGACACTTTCAGTTATATTGGTGCAAAAAATATAATTTCCCTGCCTAGTTATTTTTTCAATTTATTAACTTTACTGCCCTATTGTGCACTAATTTTTGCAGCAAATAGTTCTTTAGCATTTTCGGTTACAGCTACAGAAACCCAAGAAAGATCTATGCCGGAGCTATACTTAATATTACTAACAGTGACTTTAATATCATTTCACTTAGCCGGTATTGAGCTAAACTTACATTATAAAACCCCTTCATATCTGCAGTCGTTATTAGTTATCACTTGGTTAGTTATTGCTTTTTCGCTGTTAACCCTCATTGCTTATCGTAAAAATAAGCAAAATATCACAAACGAACAACAGATAAGCCTGCAAAAATCGGCACAAGATGAATTAGTAAAATTGAACTTATTATTAACAAACTCGATGATCAATAGCGAAGACAAAGCCATCGTTAATGTATCAAGTAATGCTATTTTAACAACAGCAGTCGATGGTAAGGTACTTTCAGCAAATCCTGCCGCAGTGCAACTATTTCAGTGTCTTGAGCGTGAAATTGTTGGCTCTAGAGTGAATAGTTTTTTTTCTAGCGATGATGAGATGCATTACTTTTTTGATTTCAAAAGTAATGTTTATACCTTACAACGCAAAGAGGTCGGCATTTCGAAAGAGTGCACTGCGATAAGAAAGGATGGAACAAACTTCCCTGTACAGGCTGAACTACAATGGGCTGATAGAGATGAAAAACCACTAGTTGTGATTACCTTTATCAACCTGACTGCCCGTAAACTCGCAGAGCAACAAGCATTAGACTTAAAAGACAAGTTCATTGCGAATATTTCCCATGAATTTAGAACGCCGCTAACCATTATTAATGGCATTTTAGACCGCTATTTAATTAAGCAGCATACCGATGAAGAAGGAAAAGAATTACAAACAGCTAAACGAAATGGTTTACGTTTAGTGCGTATGGTTGAACAGTTACTAGAGTTATCTCGGTTATCTGACAATCCAAAGCTAACCATAGCCACGTATCGTTTGCACACGTTAATGGCAATGCCCGCAGATTCTTTTGCTCGATTAGCTAAACAAAATAATTTATCACTTAGCTGTGATATTCCTGACGATATATGGCTTGAATGTGATGCTCAAGCTTTTGAAAAAATAATATTTAATCTTATCGCCAATGCGATTAAATATACGCCCGCAGGTGGCGATATTAAGGTTATGGCGCATAAAAGTAATGATCACTTCACTCTCGATATTATCGATACAGGCATTGGGATAGATAGCGCTTCACAAGCGAAAATATTTGAACGTTTTCAAAGAGCTGACGATGAGAAAAACCGAGGAGTGTTCGGTGTTGGTATTGGCTTATCTTTAGTTAGCGAACTCGTTAAAGCCCATCAATGGAAAATAAGTGTGGTTAGCGAATATAATAATGGCAGTAAGTTTTCACTTACTATTCCTTGTACACCTGCAATAGAGGATGAAAAGTCTACACCTACAAGCATTTCTCAAACTGAAGTTTCATCGCTTTTAGTTGAACAACATCAATCTCATCAAGAAAAAAAACCAGCACACCAAAAAGTAATTTTGGTCATCGAAGACAATCTAGATATGCAGACCCATATTAAACAGGTTATTGAGCAGCAGCACCATTGCTTGTTAGCCGATAGTGGCGAGCAAGGGTTAGTTTTGGCACAAGAATACATGCCAGACTTAATTGTTTGCGATATTATGCTCACCGGCATTGATGGCTTTGCAGTATTGAAGCAGTTAAAAAGCCATGAAATGACCTCTCACATCCCTGTTATCTTGCTAACGGCTCGCTCTGATTTAGATAGCCGTTTATACGGTTTGAATCTACAGGCAGATGAATATTTAAGTAAGCCTTTTAACCATCAAGAATTATTAACTCGAATTAGCAACTTAATTGCCGGACGTGCACAGTTACAAAAGAACTACTTTGAAAACTTTAAGAAAGACTTACAAAAGACCCGCAAAGACAATAGTTTCAACAATGTTGCGGACTTAACTCAGGTCGACAGCGAAGAGTTAACATTGGATAGTAAATTTTTAGAAAAGCTAGAAATGATGACAGCCAAAGTGTATATGGACACTGATTTGGATATCATACGGCTAGCGACTGAAATGGCGATGAGTGAACGTCAATTACAAAGAAAAATTAAAGTTTTGCTTGGTATAACGCCAAACAATTTCATTAAAGAGTTCCGCCTTAAAAAAGCTAAAGTGTTATTGCAAAATGGTTCACAAATAGGGCGAATCGCGCTTGATGTCGGCTTTTCATCGCAAACGTACTTTGGCCGCTGCTTTAAAGAACATTATGCATGTACGCCGAAACAATACCAGCAGCAACTTCAACAAAAGCAGCGTTTATCAAGCTAAACCAGACTTTACGTTCACATGCTCTTTTAAACTGCTTAAGCTTTTCTGTTGCATCAAGGTCAAATAATCAAACGTTGTTGATTTAGGCCCACAAAGCCCTAACCAAGCTAACTGCTCATCTTGTTGGGTGAAACCTAAAGCTTGTTCAACAAGAACGCTAATTTGATCCCAGCTCAACCCTAAAGTGTTTTCGTGGTTAAAAGGATAAAAGGCATAAGCCATATTCATAGCTGTTTCACCACCGACAACACCGCTAAAGCGCCCTGATAATCGAGAGGCTAACTCACTAGCATTATTGTCCTTCTCATAACCAATAATGGCGAAGGTATCATCTGACCAACGAACGACAAGATCATCTTTATTTCGGGTATACAACAATAAGTCGGTTAAGTTAATCAACAGACTATTGCTAGACGCTGAATAATCACTAACTTGCACCATTAAAATATAAAGTCGAGGTAACATCTCTCGTTGAACGGGGAGTAGACTTTGGTGCATTTGATTCATCAACTGACTAGTTTGCTCGATATATATATCCAAGTAACGACGACTTTTAACCCCTGTTACTTTGTCAATTATCGCCGCTTTCTCTAACTGTTTATTTGCTTGTGCTAACTCCAAATTTTGAGATTTAAATTTATCTGTTTTTTCTTGAACTTGCTGCTCTAAATGAAGTTTTTGTTGCTGCTCGATCACCAACTTTCGATTCAAAAATCGTGAATAAACCAGTAGCAACATTGCAATTGCTAAGGTATACAAAATATAAGCCCACCAAGTATTCCAAGGTGCAGGCTTAACAATTATATTTAGCGTCCGTCCGGGTTCACTCCAAACATCATCGCTATTGCCAGCGATAATCTGTAATTGAAAATCTCCAGCGGGTAAATTGGTATAGGTTACACGGCGAGATTTCCCCGCATCAAGCCACTCTTGATCAAACCCTAAAAGACGATACTTATATCGTGTCGATTCTGGGTTAGCATAGTTCAGCCCTACATACTCAAATGAGACAAGTTGATCACTATAATCTAATTCTAAATGTTGTAAATTCGCAAGAGGGATATCGAGTGGTAAAGATTCATTTAATTTTAATATATTAGTCAATCGTACTTTTGGGGCCTCGGTTTTTTGATTAACTTTTTCGGGGTTTATACTATTAAAACCTTTTCCTGAACCAAAATAGATTGCACCGTTATATCCTGAAAAAATGGCTGAATGGGTAAACTCTAGATCGACTAATCCATGGGTAAGATCAAAATGCTGAAAACTTTCTTTTAAAGTCGAATAGTGAGAAATCCCTTTGCTCGTACTTATCCATATATCGCCATAACTGTCCTGTGCGATACCATACACTGTCATACTTTTCATGCCATCTTTAATATCTAAACGCTTAAAATTAAATGTTCCATTCCTTCGTTCTTCAAAACTCAATACATTCAAACCCGCGGCTTGACTGCCTACCCATAAATTATTACTTTCGTCGAGAGCCATTATCCATGCATGATCCGTTGATAAACTTTTGGTATTTTTTTCATCATGTTTAAGATGTAAAAATTTTTCAGTATTAGGATCAAAACGATTAAGCCCACCACCAAATGTTGCAAGCCAAATAATACCCATTTCATCTTCTAGTAATTGCAATACATGATTGCTACTTGGCCCTAGATTAGACGTTATCTCATTATTTAAAAAGCGAGTGAAGCTACCATCTTTATTTAACCTGTTAATTCCTTGATGAAAGGTAGAAACCCAAATACTCCCATGCCTATCTTTAATAATATCAGTGACACTATTTGCTGAAATGGATTTTTCATCATCTGCATTGTTTTGAAATTTAGTAATTTCATTTGTAGCCAAGTCAACGTGAAATAATCCTGACGCCCTTGTGCCAACCCACAATGTATTTCCATCAGCAAGTAAGTTCATGACACGAAAATCAGTAAAAAAATCACTAAAAGAAACAGAAGAAATACTATTATCAATTAAAGACAGTTGATAAATCCCCCCACTATATGCACTAAAAAACAAATGTTTTTCGTCAAACTGTGCGAAGCTAGTTATATTAAAATTTTGAACTTCTGGATTAGTTTGCAAACTATATTGGCTGAACGTTGCCATATTAGGATCCCAACGATTAACACCACTAAAAGTACCAACCCACATGATATTATTACTGTCTTCAAAAAAAGTAATAATATAATCACTGTTTAAACTATATGGATTGTTTACTGAATGAGTATAACGATTAAAGTCATCCGTTGATTTATCGTAAATTGACAAACCATTATCTGTCGCAATCCAAATGCTTTCTTCGGAATCTTGATAAATTCTTATTACTGAATTACTGGTAAGAGATGCTGTATCATTTGCACTAAATTGATAATGAGAAAAGACTTCGGTAGTTAGATTATACTTTAAAAGCCCACTATCACTTGTGGCAATCCAAACATTACTATTGACATCAAGGTATAAATCATTGATGAATTTATTTACATAGGTTGAACTACCGTTATTGTTAAATTGAATGGTTTTTAGAAACTGTCCGTTTTGAGAAAATACAGAAATACCACCACCGTTTGTACCAACCCATATATCACCATTATCAACTTCAATAACTGAATGTATGGTGTTGTGGGTTAAACTTTTTGGATTACCTAACTCTTGGTATAGTCTTTTTACTGCCCACATCCCATTTTCATTTGATAGAATATTTAAACCATCTTCAGTACCTATCCAAATTTTCCCTTGGCTATCTTCAAATATCGTATTTACTGTGTCATTGCTAAGTTCTGTGCCTACCGTTTTTGTCGTAAAGCGGACAAAGTCTTGGCTTTTTTCTCTGTATAAGTTGACCCCACCTCCAAAGGTACCAACCCACATTCTATTATTGTGATCAATAATGATCCGGCTTATCACATCAAAACTTAATGAATTAGGTAAAGTAGCATCGTGATGAAAACTTAACGATTGATGGCCGTCAAATCTATCAAGTCCTTCTGAAGAGCCAAACCACATAAAACCATGTTTATCTTCTACAATCGTGCGAACAAAATTGTATGACATGGGATTATCAATACCAAAATTTTTAAATAACTTAACATCTTGCGCAATGCAATTAATAGAAAATAAAAAGCTTAGCAAATAGATAAATCGACAATTCACGTGGTTAACTCAGTATAAGAAATGAATAGGGTGGTGGTAAGTAATGAAAAAATAAAAGCCACTATTTACCAGTGGCTTGATCAAAAAGTTGTTATTCTGGAGCAACCCAATTATTAATGTTAATGGTTGCTATCTCGTTATCTGCCAAACTATAGCGCCAGAGTAACGCATCGGTTTCAAAGCTATAGCGCCAAAGTAATGCATCAGTTTCAAAATTATAACGCCAGAGTAACGCATCAGTTGAAGCCATATCATTCCACTGAGAACCACTTTCAGTAGCACTCATTTGCCATGTTAATGCAGAACCATCAAGCTGAGGATCATCTAAACGCCAAACATACTCATCACCTAAACCTTCAACATAAAAATTCCCATCGTCATTAATATTTGCAGGGCCAGAGTAATGTACTTCACCATTGAGATCCTTTTCAATATCTAAATTAGTATTAGCACAGTCATTCTCAGTGCTAGCTAATGCATAGTATGCACTCACTAAACCAGCTCCCTGTTGGAAGACACTATATCGAAGACTACCATCATTATTTCTCGCTTGATATGCGCCATCTAATATTCGACACTTAACCTGATCCGGCGTTAATAAAGGCTCTTCGGCTAATAACAGAGCAATAACACCTGAAACAACAGCGGCTGATTGTGATGTGCCAGACATTTCGAAGTAACGCCCACCATCATGATATTCAGGATGCTCTGATACGATCTGGGAGTCAAATGACATCAACCCCGATATATGACCACCAGGGGCAATAACATCAGGCTTAACAAAACCTTCAGGTGTTGGGCCTGCAGCACTAAAACTTGCCACCTTGTCATCATTGTAACTAAAAGCAGTATAGTCGTCTGTCATCGCGCCAACAGTAATAATATAAGGAACATTACCTGGAACACCAATAGTCATAGGATCAGGTCCACTATTCCCTGCTGATGCCACAACAACAATTCCTGCCTGCCACAACTTCATAACAGCTCTATTTAGCGGATCATCCCAATAATTTGAACGAACTGGACCGCCAAACGACATATTCAATACACGTAAATTAATTTGATCTTTAACTTGTAGTGCCCAATCAATACCACGAATTACATCGGCGTAAGTCGCCTTACCTTCTGAGTCAAACGCTTTAATGCCGACATGTGAAGCATTAGGGGCAACACCATATATTCGACCATCAATATCAAAGTCACTATTAGTCGCGATACTTGCTACATGAGTGCCATGACCATTTTCTTCAATACCATTATTGCTAATAACATTATTAATTGCGTCGTATGTACCCCAAGCTTTATCTTGACCATTTAAGTCAACCGACATACCTGGCAATTGATCAAGACCAGTATCAAGAAAACCTATGGTAACTCCACCACCGAAGTTACCAGTGCGATGTACATAAGTTGCATCAACTTGTTCGGTAACAACAGATTTTGGTTGCCATCGGCGTTGTCCGATGCCTAAACCACTTAATTCAACTTTGTGGTTAGTGGATACTTTGATTTCTTGCTTCTCTTGAAGCGACTTTAATTGTTCAACAGTTAATTCAACAGCAAAAGAATCTATGATTTTTAATTCATGAGTCGGAGTTGCTCCTAATTCTTTTAGGTTATTCTTCAATAATATGAAGTTTTTTGCACTAATGATATATGACTGAGCTTCTTCATCCTTAACAGCGGCAGATTTAAAACCCATTAGCACAACTAAAGTTAGTATGCTTCCCGCAACTGAAATTAGCTTTATTTTATTTTTATTCGAAGTGAACAACATTTATATCCCCTTTGCCCATGACATCTTTTTTAATTATTTTAAAACATTAGGGTGTATAACTACACATATTTGAATTCAGTAAACGATGATAACTAACGATAGAAATCATAAATAAACTGTATAAATACTAAGTTTTAACCTAAGTATTTTATCAAACAATATCACACCAACTGACGACTTTTAACCTCACATTAACAATTGAATGTTATATAAACACCAACTATCTCTTTTCAAATAAAAATCAAAGAAAGTTTATTCCAAAAACGATAAGAACATGAAAGAGGCTCACCCATTCAAATTAAGTTAATTGCTTTGGCTTTTACTATTTATTGCTAAACCGACAGTAAACCTAACAAGAAATTTGATATTATCATTTGAAATATTTATCCCTAGTAAAATTGCGACATTTTTTATCAATTATCCGACAACAAAGGATTTATTACTTATAAAACAATAAAGTGAATAAACACCCATGGATTCTCAATGTCGTTTTTTTAATAAAAAAAGTCTGTGAATTGCTATTCAAGTTAAGCAAGAGTCGAGATGATTAATCTCGATGAATCATCATCCAACAATAAAAATATACGTCCGATGCTGCAAAAGTTACTGCATTCAGCGTAAAAACAATTGGAGTCTTACTTAGATGAGAAATAATAAAGCACTAGGGCTAAGCGTATTAACGCTCTCAATACTGGCCGGAACAAGTAATCTAACAAGCGCACAAGCACTTGAAGCTTCAGCAATAGAGTTAGGAACTTCAGTCATTAAGCCGATTCTTATTGGCGCTAATAATACAATGGAACCTGTCAATACTGACTTTAGCCAATGGCCTGAAGAACAAAAAATTAAAAGTCGATCTTTTACTGACCGTATAATCGTAAAGTATAAGAGCGGTTTCGAAGCTCAAAAGTTAAATGGTTTTGCTTCAGAAGAAGCTATGCCATCAGGTTTAACAAAAAAAGCAGGAAAAAGTTTAAAGCATGTGAAAATACTTAAGAATGGCCAGCATGTTATTTCATTAGGTAAACAAAAACATATTGATGATGTTAAAGCGATGTTACTTGAGATTAATAGCCACGCTGATGTTGAATTTGCAGAACCAGATTATAAACGTTATTTTATGGCGCAAAACCAACCTTGGGGTATTTCGGATACACAATCTGATTTGTTATCTGATGGTGATGCTGCCAACATGACCGTTTGTATTATTGATTCTGGGTATGAGCGTGCAAATCCAGACTTAAATGCTAACAATGCATCCGGCACTAATAACTCAGGCACCGGTAACTGGTATCAAAATGGCGGCTCTCACGGTACGCATGTTGCCGGCACCATTGCTGCGGTAAATAACTCAGAAGGTGTTGTTGGTATCATGCCAAACACTAACGTCAACTTGCACATTGTTAAAGTATTTAACTCAGCAGGTTGGGGGTACACGGGGGAATTAGTTGATGCAGTTGACACGTGCGTAAATAACGGTGCTAAAGTTATTAACATGAGCTTAGGTGGTGCAGGTTCAAGCAACGCTGAACGTAACTCATTAAAAGCAGCTGCTGACGCTGGCGTTTTATTAATAGCAGCATCTGGTAATGACGGTGACACAACACTATCTTATCCTGCATCATATGATTCAGTTATGGCGGTTGGTGCACTCGATCAGAACAGGCAACACGCAGAGTTTTCTCAATATACCGCGCAAGTTGAAATTTCAGCTCCTGGTGAAGCAATATTATCAACAGTAGCTGGTGATGGCCGTTTAGGCTATATCACACTTGGGTCAACGGTATACGGCAATGACGAAGTAGTACCTCAAAACCATTATATCGAAAATGCAGGTAGCTTAACTAAAAGTAATGTGAACGGCTCTACTAATGGCGTTTTAGCTGCCTGTACAATTTCAGGCAGTAGTTATAACTGTTCAAATGTATCTGGTAATATTTGTTTAGCTGAACGTAATGACAACCAAAAAGGTAATAATCGTCCGGAAATTAATCCGGCAAAAGCATGTGCTGATGCGGGTGCATCAGGTGTAATCGTTTATAGTAATAGTGAGCGTCCAGGCCTACAAAATCCATTTTTAATAGATGCTACTTCTGCAGTAACTGTGCCCACGGTATCAGTAAATCGTCAGTTAGGTTTGCAGCTAATGAGTCAATTAGGATCAAATGCAAATTTAAATGTTGTTGGCGGTCAAAACTATGCTTATTACAACGGTACTTCGATGGCAACTCCGCATGTAACAGGCGTTGCAGCGTTAGTATGGAGCAACAACCCGAACTGTACAGCAACACAAGTACGAAATGCATTAAAATCTACAGCAATTGATTTAGGTACACCTGGGCGTGATGACAAAACTGGCTACGGCTTAGTACAAGCAAAAGCAGCTTCAGATGCTTTAGCTACGAGCTGTACAACGACACCACCTACAGGTAGTGGTGGTATACTGGAAAATGGTATAGCTAAAACAAACTTAACTGCCACAACGTCTGCTGAATTAAACTTCACGATGGAAGTTCCTGCAGGAGCAACTAACTTAAGCTTTAGTACGAATGGTGCAAACGGCGATGCCGATCTTTATGTTAAGTTTGGTTCAGCGCCAACGACCTCGTCGTCTGATTGCAAGTCAGAAAGTAGCAACAGCGTAGAATCATGCAGCATTTCAACGGCACAAGCAGGTACATACCACATTAAAGTAATAGGTTATTCTGCATTTTCAAATCTGAGCTTAACAGGTAACTACACTGAAGGTTCAACAGGCGGAGGAGCTACTGGTGGTAGCGCTTCAGTAACTGATGTTAGTGTTGCCCGTAGAGCTTGGACCTATTATAGCTTAGATGTACCAGCAGGTATGGCTACACTTGACTTTACAACAAGTGGCGGTACAGGTGATGCGGATTTATTCATTAAAAAAGGTAGTAATCCAACGTCATCTAGTCACGATTGTAAATCTGAAAATAGCAACAATAGCGAGTCGTGTGCTTTCACTAATCCAACGGCAGGTAAATGGCATATCGGCATCTATGGGTACCGTGCAGCCACAGGTATTAGTTTAAATGTTACGTACAACCCGTAGTAATTTAAAGTCAGCTCCTAATTAATATTGTAATTAGGGAAAGTGCATTATGGCTTTCCCTTTTTTATATCTACAACATTTTAATCGTATCCCCCCCGTTAACTACCCTTCCGAAGATGCCTTCAAATTTTATCATATGGCTAATGAGCATGAGTAAACATAACGTTTTCAATTTAATCACTCAATGGTATAGTCACGCCGTAATTTTTTAGGTGCTTATTACATTACTTTTTGAGTCGTAATCAAGAGAATAGGGAAATTGGTGTAAATCCAATACGTGCCCAACGCTGTAATGACGTATATACCTGTTCCACTTGAAGGTACTCTTTCAAGTAACTCGGGTATAAGTTTGTATAAAAACCACTGGTGATATTCACTGGGAAGGTGTCAAACCATAATTCATTGATCATGAGTTTACGTTTAAGTCAGAAGACCTGCCTAAAAAATCTAAGAAAGCGAAAGGCCGATCGCTGTAAAGATTCATTTAAGGGGAATACCATGGATTTCAACGTACAAAGAATCAATCAAGAACAAACTCATAATGCTGATGGCTATCAAGAGCAGCATAATTTCAGTGAACAAGACCAACACGGCTTATATAAAGCTATTTTTAATCGTCGTGACGTTCGTGGACAATTTTTACCTAAAGCAATCCCAAAACAAATATTGAGTCGCATACTTTACGCTGCCCATCACGCTCCATCAGTGGGCTTTATGCAACCTTGGGATTTTATTATTATACAATCGCCTGAAGTTAAAAATAAAATACATCAAGACTTCACTCTTGCTCATCAAGAAGCGCAGGCAATGTTCGATAACGATAAGCAAAGTAAGTATAAAAATTTAAAGCTCGAAGGCATTATTGAGTCACCAATAAATGTTTGTATCACCTGTGACCGAGAGCGTACCGGGAAAACAGTTATTGGCCGCACACATATGAAAGAGATGGATCTTTACAGTTCAGTTTGTGCAGTACAAAATTTTTGGCTTGCCGCGCGTACCGAAGGTGTTGGTGTCGGTTGGGTATCTATTTTACATCACGACGCACTAAGAAAAACACTTTCACTACCTGACAATATCGTTCCTATCGCCTACCTTTGTTTAGGCTATGTTAGTCACTTTAAAGAAAAGCCAGAATTAGAAACGGCAAACTGGTTACCGCGTAGACCAATTGACGAACTAGTGAGTTTCGATGCTTGGGGGAAGTCAGCAAGTAACAGCGACGAAAAATCTTTAATTGCTCAATTACAATCAGATGAAAAATTTCCGCACTCGTTTACTGATAAAAAATAATGTTGCGTTAATAAAAGTCCAGTTATCCTTATAGAAATAAAGGTGTTTACAAACAAACGCTTTTGTTTCTACCATTGCTTTTTGCTTGATATAATGCGGTGTCAGCTTGTTCAAATAACGCAGTCCAATTGAGTTCATCCTGTCGTTCAGCAATGCCAATTGATACCGATATTTTCGGTAAATACGCTTTGGAATCTCGCTGTTTCAAGGTTAATCCAGCTATTGCTAGTCTTATCTTTTCCGCTACTTCATAGGCCTGTGTCATGGTTTTGTTAACCATCACTACAACAAACTCCTCACCACCAAACCTGACAGCAATATCTTGTTCTGAAATAGTCGCCTTTATAACCTTAGCAATGCGTTGAATGACTTTGTCACCAATAAAGTGGCCAAATTGGTCATTAATATTTTTAAAGTGATCAATATCTATCGCTAAGGAAGAATGTACTTGTTCAATATCCAATGCTTGCAACTTAGTATCACAACCGCGACGATTAAATAAACCGGTCAGTGAATCAATAATAGCTTCATGCCTTGCCGCTTCTAGTTTTGATTTTAAAAAGCTCACTTCACCACAAGCGCGGGTTAACTCTAACGATAAGTCATTATGCTGCTGCTGAGATGTCGCAATACTCTTCATGAGAAAGGCCACGATATTTTGCATAGACTTCTGATATTCGTGCTGAGAAAGTGCTTTTTCTGCTTTTTTAAGATTCGAAGCAACCACTTTATCACTATCAACTTGTTCATTAATTTTTGCTAATGTCGATGTTAGTGACTTTTCAATCGGAGCAAGTATTTGCGTCTCAATAGCGTGGGAATTGGAAATATATTTTTCGAATAAGCTCTCAATGAAAGTTAAGTCTATTTCTTGATAGCTTTGAATATGCCGGTCCAATTCAGCAGTTAACTTTTCGTTGCGTTTACTGACATATAAGTAAATAACAGAATAATTCACAGGACTTGGTGGGATCTGATAATGAGATAAAAGCTCATTAGTTGATTCACTTATCTTCAAAGCTTCATCAAAATTATCTTTAATAAGCACAAACTTTCCTATTTACAACAAATAATTAAGTTAAATTCAAAAGTAACTGTAAACATTATGTTACCTATTATATAAGAGTATCTAAACAAGAACCTTTCAACAAGTACTATACGCCTAATCATTTAATAAAATCAGTATTTAGTTCAATAATTATTATTAATATCTAAGAAAAGTATTCGTGCACGCTTCGTTATAGAGCTTTTTTGCCAATTTATTATCATCGCCCTCATTTAAAAAGCTTAATTCGGTGTTTTTTTTGACTAATTTATGGTGATAAAGCAGAATCTGTTCAGCTTTTAACTTTAAAATTTAGAGAATATACATCATGAAAAAATTCGCTTCACTATGCTTTGCATTAGTGTCTACAGCAACGATAGCTGATGAAGGAATGTGGCAGCCGCATCAACTACCCAGTATTGCTAATAAATTAGTCGATGCAGGTTTAAAACTAGACCCTAATAGCCTCACTAACCTTACAAGCTTCCCAATGGGTGCTATCGTTAGCTTAGGGGGCTGCACAGCCTCATTTGTTTCCGATAAAGGCCTAGTTGCCACGAATCATCACTGTGTTTATGGCTCAATACAATATAATTCGACTGAAGAAAATAACTTACTTAAAAATGGTTTTTTAGCTAAATCATTTAAAGAGGAATTACCTGCAACTCCTGGTAGTCGTATTTATGTCACAGAAGAAATAACACCTGTGACGAAGATGATTAATGCTGCACTTAGTGAAAGCATGACTGGTGCAGAGCGCTTTAAAAGTATTGATAAAAGCTCAAAGTCTTTAGTTGCCGAGTGTGAGAGTGATAGTAAATATCGTTGTAGCGTCGTTAATTTTCATGGTGGATTAGAATATTACCTATTTAAACAACTGACCATTCGTGACGTACGTCTAGTACATGCGCCAGCGAGCAGCGTAGGCAAGTACGGTGGTGATATTGATAACTGGATGTGGCCACGCCACACTGGCGACTATGGCTTCTACCGTGCTTATGTTGGTAAAGATGGTCAACCGGCAGATTACAGCACTGATAACGTGCCTTATGAGCCTAAACATCATCTGAAGGTTAACAAAAGCAGTGTTGATGAAAATGATTACATCATGGTGCTAGGATACCCAGGTCGTACGAACCGCTACCGCACCGCGCTTGAAGTGGAAAACCAATTTACTTGGACCTATCCAAAAGCAAAAGCATACCGCGAAGAAATCATTAACCTAATTCATGACAACTCTGCACCAGGTAGTGACGCTCGAATTAAATATGAAAGCACACTAGCAAGCTTAGCCAACTACGCTAAAAATTATGGCAGCATGGTAGAAAGCTATAATAAGGGCACTACTCTTTCACGCAAGCAAGCACTAGAAGCAAAACTTAGTGCTTGGATTAATGCTGATGCGGCTCTCAAAAAGCAATACGGTGAAGCACTGAACGGCTTAAATAGCTTAATCAAGCAAGACCAGAAAAATCAAGCAAGAGATCTAATTTTAGGCTATTTCAACTATGGCAAAATGTTAAGCACAGCCAACCGCTTGTACCGTTTGTCACAAGAAAATACCAAACCCAACATTGAACGTAAGCGTGGTTATCAAGAACGTGATCTCGCTCGTTTTGAGCAAGGTATGAAAGCCGTTAATCGTCGTTACGATGCCGAAATTGACCAAAAAATAGTCCTCGCAATGTTTAGACATTACGTACAACTACCAAAAGCACTGCGTCTACAATCATTAGATATGTTTTTCGGTCTCGATAAAGGCTTTAATGAAGAACAATTTCAAGCCAAACTTACTAAGATGTACCAAACGACAGAATTGGATAAAGAAGCCACCCGTCTTAATTGGATGAGCAAATCGTCAAAAGATTTTGCTAACAGTAATGACCCGTTCATTCAACTTGCTGTAGCAACATCTGCTGAGCGTAAGCAACTTGAAGAAGCAAGCGAAGAACTTTCAGGCAATATTCAATCTTACCGTCCAAAATATATGGCGGCATTGATTGCTTATTTCAACTCAAAAAATCTTCCAGTATATGCTGACGCAAACAGCACACTACGAGTTACTTACGGAAATGTAAAAGGCTATTCACCACAAGACGGCTTAGTCGCTACTCCTTTTACTACGCTTGAAGGTATTGTAAGAAAAGATACGGGTATCAGCCCTTTCGATGCCCCTGAAAAAGAGCTGTCTCTTATTAAAAATAAACAATACGGTGAATATGTTAAAAAAGAACTTGGCAGTGTGCCAGTAAACTTTTTAGGCACGCTCGACATCACTGGCGGTAATTCTGGCTCTCCAACATTAAATGACAAAGCTGAATTTGTTGGGCTAGTTTTTGATGGCGTATATGAAAGTATTATTGGCGATTGGGATTACGATACTAAATTGAACCGCTCTATTCATGTTGATATTAAATATATGCTTTGGGTAATGGAGCACGTTGACGGTGCTACGAACCTAATCGAAGAAATGGATATTGTTGAATAAGTAATTATATTCGAACTAAAAATCCAGCTGTCGCTGGATTTTTTATCTTCGTACAAAAAAGTATTTGTTAGTTATTTTGTTCGCTTAAGTGCATTACAAATATGCAAAGTAACGTAGGGCCATAAACAGATAACTGACATACACCTCACCCCATGATTGAAAGCACCGCTAGTTTAGAAAGAACACACTATAGTGTAGACTTACAACTCCGTATCACGAAGGTTTAAGCACGAAGCTATGAGAAATATTACTTTACTTTTGCTAAGCCTATTCTGGGCGTCATTTACACAAGCCCAAAGTAAAGTCATTATTGCCTGTATTGACGATCACCCACCTTATCAATATTTGGGAAATAATCCACATGGAACTCATATTTCAGCACTTGAGGTACTCGCCAGTCTACTAGATAAAAAGTTGATATTTGTGCAGTCCCCCAACTTCGCAAGGTGTATTGCCATGTTGAAGAAAGGTGATGTAGATGTGATTGCTGGACTTAGTAAAACAACGCAACGGAGTAAGTTCGCAATTTATGCACCATTTAAACCCGCCGATGAGCTGAAGGTTATTTCAAAAGAAGGCATAGTCATCAATACTTATGATGATTTCAAAGAAAAAATAATTGGTGTTTCCCGAGGTGCAGCATACTTCCCTCGTTTTGATCATGACAATACTTTAGATAAAGTTTCAGTGCAAAGTGACCCTATTGGTTTTTCTCTGCTGCTTAAAGGTAGAATTGACTTGATAATGTTAAGTCCTGAATTATTGAAAACTTTTTCTGAAGAAATTAATAGCAAAAAGTTAAAAGTATCACCTATTGTTCTTGAAGAAGTTAGAAACAACGCAACATTTTTCGGTTTTAGCAAGTATCACAAACTAGGTTTAAGCAATAAAAATCTAGTCGAGAAAATAACAAGTGCCTACCAGAAAGGGCTTTTCAACTAAATGATAAGTTCTATAGATATAATATGGTTAATATTGCCTTTTTGATACATTAAGTTAAATTCTAACCGTCAATTTATGTAGTTAACTTCAGCTCTGCTTAAGCAACGCTATAGAATCAATTAGTTAAACGTCCATTTACGTTGTTGAAGAAACCAAATAGCTCACTATTTGGACACATAAACACCGATTAATAAGCTCTATTCCCTGCACTTCTTTAATAAAAGGCACATCCACTGCACCAGAAGTCAAAAATAAAACTAACTAAACATAATTGACGACGTTATTTAAATTTACTTTGCTTTAAAACAGTTTATTGAACTTTAAATACCGGAAAGACAAAATGATCTACACCGAAAAATCCTTTACGAACGTATACATATTTCTCATCAACGGCATATCCTCAACGCTTCCAACGCATAAAAATAAGCACACAAACGAAAACAAAGGCACTGGTGATAGGTAATACTAAGGAGTAATTTTCTAAAATAACCAACAGCGTTAGTACGGCTAAATAAATTGGCGCGGATAACACGCCAATGTAATGAATAAAAAAACGTTTACTAATCGCAGCAAAGTTAATATACCTAAAGCATTTTTAGGGTAAACATCAAGCGTAAGTCCAGCAAGCAGAGTTTCATGCCAATCAAACCAAGGTTGCAATCTGATAAATGTCAGTATTAGCACTAGTAAAATCATAAGTGCTGAAGCAATTTTGAAGCTTGTTGTCGCATAGCTAGACTCCAACGATTGCATTTTTATTTCATAAACATCAGGCAACTTAGCATCATATACTTACGGATTACTTTCAGCGGCGAGATCAATCATGAAAAATTCCTTATTATGCCAATATCTAAAGGTTGGTTTCTATATATTTTATTTACTACATCAAAGGTAAGTAGAATTTTAAGATAATTATAGCCACCAAATAACAAGCACAGTCATTACCAAGTATATTCTCAGTTCAGGCTCTTAACTAAAAAACAACAGAATAAGGTTTCAAACAAAGTGTTTATTCAAAGTACTTTTTGCTTATTTTCCAGCAGAGAATTTCGATATGCTGATGGACTATAACCCACATTTTTTTTAAAAGCGGTATTGAATGTTGACTTAGAATTGAAGCCAACATCAAAGGCAATACTAGTAACTAATTTATCACTATCCTGTAAAGCTAACTTCGCTTCCTCAATTCGAAAACCATTAACAAACTGAAAAAATTTGGTTTGTAAGAATTGCGAGAGTGTTTCTGATATGTGGTTTTCAGTTTCAGAAATTGACTCGGATAATTTGTTTAACGATAAATTATCCTGCAAGAACAACTTGTCTTCTCTCATTGCATGTTCTAGTTTTGACGCAATCAACTGCATTTTTTCAGTACTAAGTATAGCAGCCCTTTTCTGACCTTGATTCGACTGACTAGCAAGAGGCAACCCCTTATCAGAATCATTAAGCACTTTTTGGTTGAGTGCCTTCTGAATAAAAATCGCCAATGCTATCACCTCTAAAATAGGCAGTAATATGCCAGAGCCAAACCAACGCCAGCCCAAAGCACCAATTGAAAATTCGACGGCATACATTAACCATACTGTTCCCCAAATTAATAGTACGGGTCGAAACCAATCTAATGAACGTTGTTCTATTTCAGAAAAACGCTCCATCAGTTGTTGACGGTGACCATTATGAAGTTTTAAAGCGGCAACTAAATACAATAGCGTGTAGAAAATAAAAACAAAAGTGGTGAAAAAACAGGTAAATACGGCGATTTTCCAGAGTTCAGGGTCTCTCATTGATGGAGTAGCTAGAGCAATTTTCTCCGCTGGGCTGATCATAAGAATAAAGGGCAGCATACCCAACAACACAATAATGGGCCCAGACAGTGCCAATACCACCATACGTTTATCGGTACCCTTATCAGGAGACATAGAAGTATAAGCATAAAAATAGAGCGCCGGTCCAAGTAAAACTCTAAAGGGGCCGTGCACACCAACTAAGTTTGGCGCATAAACAAAAGCGCCTGAGTATAAAAAAAGCTCACCAGCAGAGTGTATCAGCAATAGCAACAACAGGCCTTTTAGGCATAAGTTTTGTCTATCGTTCGGCCTTTTGAAGACTTCTAATAATGCGAGTATTGTTATTCCCATGATGCAGGAATATAAAACTGTGGCTAAAACGTGGACCATACTATTACCAAAGAAAAAATTTATGACTCATTGAAATTATAAACCCAAAACCTACCCGAATCTACATATCACTTTAATGGTAATTCTGTTTACAACTAAAGAATGCACGAACAAGTCTACCTTCTTTTTAATTCGCTTTTTCAAGGTAATCATAGAGCAAATAATCAATTTTTTGTTGTGTACTAAAACGTAATTGCATTAGTGAAAAACGCTAATGTCATCGCCACCATGAATGTCATCAAGACAAGAAGCCGTTGGGATTGCTGTTTTTTCATGCTTTCATCAAATGCCGATACGATAAAAATCCACAGTGCAACTAAACTTAACGAAGCAAGTGCCAACAATGTAAAACTGGCACCACTTTTGGCCACTAGCAGGGCATTAATAGAAGCTCGCGAATAAAGCTTTAATTATCCGAACACGTTAGATACTAACCCTATATTCGCAGGTATAGCGGGCCATAAGGTTGATAACTAATGATTCAAGTAATGGCGAATCCACAAAAGCAGCGGATCTATCAACGTAAAACACCCTGCGATAATAAAAAACTGAAAGTCTCAACGATTAACGTTACTTGTGCTCATAGTTAAGCTTTCCATTTTTCACCTTCAAATTATTAATAGCTCTTCACTTTAAATGTTTGGCATTGGTAAAGTTAAATACGAGCACTTATGCCGTTAACTTCTTTGAGGAAAGAGCTGTTAATGAACTGATATCACTCTATTTTTTCCTTCTAATTGTTAGTAAAACAACCTGAACAGTTTTCAAAAAAAGTTAGAGGTTGTATGGATAATTGGCTTTCCACCCTTAGTTTCTTTACCGGTTTAAAAATAAAATCCTAATAATATCAACGACAATTGAGTTGAAACTACTCTACCGTTTCTGATTGTTTCGGTTTTTCGTCCAAGTTAAACCCTTTTACAATTAACCAAAGTGGTAGAATGAACTCAAACAAAGCGCCAGGAATATACAGCAATGCTCCGCCTAAACTAACGTCAAAAAAGTCAAACAGAATTTTCAGCAAAAGAGCAAAATAGCCCAATAGACCTAAACCCGAGAGTAGTCTTGGCACAAGTCGGTATTGGTAGAACGTTATACATAGAATAAAACCGCACATTGCCAGAGGAATCATGCCCATTTGAAAGTCATAATAACGTTCGGCTCTCAGAACGGTAGCCATTGTATGCAAATGTTCAACGTTATTGACAGTAGTTTCAACGAGCTCTTTACTCAATCTCATCATTGACAATAAAGCGACAGCCCCTATTAGTAACATAACCGCTTCGATGAGCCTAAATGCGACATAGCCGAGTGCGATCCTTTCATTGTATTGCTTAACGATGGGGTAAATAACTATCGCAATACCTACTACAGCCGCTGAGTTTATAAACTCCAGTAGCACGGCGGTGGTCACAGAATATTTATTAGGATAAAACAGTTCCAGATAATCGGGAGAACTAAATAGCTCACCGATGAGTGAACTAGCAACCATATACGAGGAAGTTGAAATAAGAAATAATGCGCCCACCATACGTGCCGCGAATAAACTAGACATAGTGTATTTCCTTAAAGTTATTAGTATTAAAAATTATCAACAGCGATGCGAGTTTAATTTCTTAACTTTCTGCCCTGCTTACATAATTTGTTGAATGAAGATTAGTTACTTATAGACCTGCTGTCGTTCAAATGGGCCTATTCGAACGTGTTTTTTAGTACTTTTTACTTTTTTTATAGTCAAATAACAAAATAATACGGTTTAAAAATGGAGCAATCCCAATAAATGAATTGCCCTACTTCATTGTCTCTAACTTGAAACAACATTTAGAATGTAATTGGTCCGCCTGACAAGACCTTTAATAAGAAAGGTATATAGCCAACCATGCCCATAATCATAAGCATAGTAATTACTAACAACAAACCACTGGTTGCATACTTAACACTGTCACTGCCTCTTTCCTTCGCGTAAAAATATAATTGCAACGTTAGTAGCGGTAAAACATAACAGCCAAATGTCCACATATAAAAAAACGGGTCGCCAAAAGCAGGGGTCATTCCCAATATGTTTCCTGTTACTAGGTAGCTAAATGTACCCACTCTTAATATCCATTGAGCATTTGAGACGAAAAATAGTCTCAAGGCCCATTTTCGGTGGTTAGCAATATCCTTTTTAATCGCTAAGCGCACGGTTAAATAAGCAAATGCTAATATTAAAAAACCATTAATCGTTGTACCTATTTCAGGAACACCTATTGGGCTGGTGTCTCTTATCCATACTAGATAGAAGCCAGAAACGGCTAAAAAGAAGACCGTTATGAGATAGACATAGCCATTAATTTTATGAAATTTTGGAAAGGAGTTTCGAACTTTGGGTATGAGCTGCAATGCACCACCAAAAGCCACTATACCGGCACCGATAGCGTGGGCAATAAATGCAAGGTTACCAGAAAAATCTCCTGCGCGGTAAGGAGTGACGCCGAAGCGTTCAAACACGACATTCAAATATTCCATATTATCGTTTATTACTGAGTCCCCGTAGAACCCCATAATGTAGTAAAAGAAAAACCATTGCCCAAATAACGCCGTAACAAACCAAAACACGGTAACGTATTTCAAAGATTGATTAGCAATTTTCTTAGGTTTTCTTTGCTGTCCATCTGCTTTTATCGTCTCATTTCTTATTGGCGAGCCAGAAACACCACCACGTATATTTTCCATTTTAACCCCTTATTCTCTACATCAATGTTGAGTAGTATGGGGAAATGACTAACAAATTCGCCCAAATGGGCCTATTCGAACGTATTTTTCAATTAAATCGCTTTTTTTGCTGTTTCTAAAGGCTGGGGATACACCTATTGATTTTAAGTCAACGTGTTATTCATCAATATAAAATTAAATAAAACCGCTCATTGACAAGCAATAATCAGCTGTGATTTAAAGAGATATATTCAAGTGACATCATTAAAAAAGGCCAACCAATTGCAGCTTGCCTTTGAGGTTATTTTACCGGGGAATTAACCAACTTAATTATAGATATAGGAATAAGCTTGGCATTGAATCATAGATTTAGTGTTGTCAAAAGTCATTGAGCATTACTCTGCGCTCAATAACTAATGAGGATAAGCAACAACCCAATCAGTGCTCTCATCACCCTGCTTATCAAATTTATATTTAATAGAAGAAAAACCACAAACCTTGACCAGACCATTAAAGTCAAAAGGTTGTTTTACTCCCTCTTTTGGTGCCATGAATGCAGCATCGCTTGGTATCGCAATATTTTCATGTTCGGCAGAGATAACAAATGCGGCTTCAGCTAATATTAGGTCATTATTATGACGCTTAATAAGCTCAGCATTCCCTAAACTATTGCCGTCTAAATCTTTAAACTCAAACTCTTCTGGATGATTAATTTCAATAACATCCCCCTCATTAAGTTGATATGCAATTAACATGTTTACCATTACTTACTTCTCCTAGTTTAATTTACTTCTTAATGATTTAAAGGTGCTTACTTGGCTATAACCTAGTAGATATATTACGCTAAAATAACAGACGATTATTGATATGAACACACCCAAAGCCAGATACTGTTAATAATTAGGTGCTAGTTACCATAGTAGGAGAAAATAATGTTTTTTAGTGGCATGACAAACAATGAATAAATCAGTTAACGGTAGCCTACGAAATGATTAGTATAAAAAGCTTGTCTGCTTTATATACCAATGCTATAAAAATAACACTCTTGAAAAAGTAACAATTAACCGTAGGTTTAGATATGGATTATCGCGAGTCAACAATAAGCTTAGGCACAACTGACAAATTACTTTGCCCTTGTTGTGGTAGCCACAAACATCGTGTCAATTCAGTTATCACTTATGCTTTTTACTTTTTTGAGTACCTACCTATTTTTCCGGTAAAGCGTGATACACAAGTACAATGTTCGAAGTGTCAGCACTTTTCTAATAACACAGCTGATCGAAAATTAATTTTTTCTGATTTTGGCTTAGCACTTTTCAATAAGCTGCGCTTACTTAGCACTTTTGCAGGTAGCATCCTTATCATCTTATTGCTGAGTTATTACTTTTCTGAAGAGCAGCAAAAGAATCGTCAGAGCCAAGCTTATATTGAAGCCCCCAAAATTAACGATTTTTATTATTTAGACTATCGAAAAGTATCAGGTGATCTACGTCCACATAACAACTATCGACTTGCTAAAATTGTCGATATTACCGGTGGTATAGTATCGCTTACTTATGGTAACTACTTTTACCCGATGAAAAGTTCTTTAAGCAATAGTCTACGTTTTGGCCATAGTACTAATTTTGATTATTTCGAACAAAGGCGTCAAAACTTTTCTTATGCTGAATTAGATAAATTATTCCAGCAAGGTTTCATTGAGCGCGTAGTACGGCCAGAGTTTAATATGATCGGTAGAAATAAAGCCGTTTATATGATTAATGGTAACCCTGTGACCAACTCAACAATGGCAAAAGAAGAGTGGCGTTATATTTCAGGAAAACGACAAAACACTCAGGGTATGGCTTTCCTTAAAGAAATTTATATTGAAGATAGGTTTGAACAAGCTTTTGTTTTATTGAAACAATCAGCAGAATTAGGCTACGCACCAGGACAAACTAACTTAGCTGAACTCTACTTAATGGGTATTAAAGGAAGTCGAGACATTGAAAATGCTACTCATTGGTTATTCCAGGCAGCTTTGCAAGGTTATCAGCCAGCAATAGAGAAATATCGCATACTCTGCCAATCAGAAGAAGTGTGTCAAATTGAAGACTTTTATCAAGCATTAAATGAATCAGGTACAAGTTATCGAATAAATTAGAAATCAGACTAATTAAGTATTAGATCTAATAATACTAGACCGTACTTTAAGCGACCAGGCAACATTGACTTCAATAACTTAACCATAGATTTAAATACGGCACTCAATTCAATTTTTTAAATTACACCCTGCTAGCGCCGATTTTTATTTATCTATCTTTTTGATATTGCTATGTTGGCCAAACAAAAGGAGTCGGCTTCTCAGAAGTAGTTTGAGTTACTGCTGTTTTTTGAGCAAGTATTCCCCTAATTGCGTTACCGGTTCCCTTATGTTTGCTACAAAAAGTTTTCAGATATAAAATTTCAACTCTACTGCGTGCCCAAGGGGTTGTGCGGAGAAATTTTAAACTTGATTTAAGACGTGGCTTATTAAGGAAACAACGAATATTAAGCAACTCACCCATCTTATCCCAACCAACTTCTTTCTCCAGTTCTGTTAGAATTTGCTCAAGTTTCACGCCGTGTAGTGGCTCATTACTTTTATTCATTTGCTACCTAAAATCAAAAAGTAGTATTGTACCAAGTTTCTTAAATATAAACAGGCTTATACTTTTGACACAGGTAAAGATATATTGATGAATATATATTCAAATAGCCGAGAAAACTTACTACGTTCCAGCTCTCACCTTATTCTACTGAGAAAAACAACGCCGACGATAAAGTACCTTCCGAAAAATACAATGATGGTACGATGAACTACTTGCTACTGGCTTAGGGTTATATATGCTAGAATTCAACAATATTATTTATTTAAAATTATTAGGCCTATTTCATGTCTGAACATTCAATTTTCGACATTTGTGTTGAACCGATAGAACTTTATAAGTTACTCAAAATATCCAACATGGTTGGTGGCGGCGAAGCTAAAACCATGATCAGTGAAGGTAATATTTCAGTAAATAATAAAGTTACAATTCAAAAACGTAAAAAAATTCGCCACGGCGATATTATCGAATTGAACGGTAAAACAATTGAAATCGCTTATAACCCAAGCAAAAAATCAGCAGAATTTATCGATGCTGTAGTTTCTGTAAATAAAAATGCCAAAAAGAAGAAAAGAGCTAGAATCAAATCGTTCGCTACTTCATCAAAAACAGCGGCAGAGCCATCAACAGAGTCATCGAAAAAAAATCCGACTTAGCGTTAATTATTCGTTAAAAATTGAAAGTAGTTAAAAATAAACTAAAACGAAAAGCTTAATATAGAGGCTTTTCGTTTTTTTGAAAATAACTAAATAACCACCTTAGAAAAATGATGCTTTGTTTCGCCTCAGGCTAGACTGTATCAATACAGAAGAGCTTGCCATCGTATCCCCTCCAATCCCAATGAAGTGAAACTCATTAACGAGCTAATTTATGCTTGTTCCTATTTTCTTTTATTTCTTGTTCTCTGAGGTTTTTTAACCGGTTTCTTTTTCTTTATTTTCTGAGTCACTTTTAAAAACTCTTTATGAAAAGGCTGCTCTGTTTCGACAGGAATAACTTGCCCTATGCTGTTTTCAATCGTCGTTAGTTGCCTTACATCATTTTCTACGGCAAATGAAATCGCCATACCACTTTTCCCTGCACGAGCCGTTCGCCCTATACGGTGTATATAGTTTCTTGGGTCTTCAGGCAGATTATAGTTAATAACTAACGTTATGTTATCCACATCAATGCCACGAGCAGCGACATCAGTGGCAACTAATACTCTTAAATTTTCATCTTTAAAGCTTTGCAAGGCTTCTTCCCTCATGGCTTGGGTTTTCCCACTATGAAGACTCGCCGCAGTTATTGACGCTTCTTCGAGTGCTTTGACAATAATGTCAGCGCCATACTTTGTTTTACAAAAAACAAGTACTTTTTCAAAGTCAGGATTTTTCAATATGTAAAATAGTAAAGAAACTTTATTTGATTTTTCAAGGTGATATACACTCTGGTTAACCAAATCAATGGTAACTGTTTGCGCAGCAATTTCAATTTTGGTTGGTTTGATTAATATTGCTTGTGCAAGTATCTCTATTTCAGCAGGCATAGTCGCTGAAAATAGCAGTGTTTGTCGGCGTTTTGGCAGCTTAGATATAATATTTTGAACATCATTAAAGAATCCCATATCAAGCATTGTGTCCGCTTCATCTAACACAAAAACTTCCAACGCTTCAAAATGTATATCGCCAGTTTCAATTAAGTCTAATAACCGTCCAGGAGTAGCCACTAAAATATCAAGCCCGAGTGCAATAGCATCTACTTGCCCTTGTCTGCCGACACCGCCATAAACAACTTTAGTTTTAAGTCCTAAGCCCTCAGAATAATCATCAATGTTTTGCACAATTTGTGAGGCTAACTCTCTTGTTGGCGTAAGAATAAGCGAGCGCGTACTCTTCGCTTTGATATCAATTTTGTTTCGTCCAAAGTTATTGATAATAGGTAATGAAAAGGCCGCCGTTTTACCTGTACCCGTTTGCGCTATACCCAACAAATCATTGCCATTAATAAGCGCAGGAATACATTCTTTTTGGATCGGTGTCGGCTGTTTGTAGCCTTTAAGGCTAAGGCGGTCAATAATTGACGCTAAAAGTGAAAAGGCTTTAAATTCTGACATGCTACTTCGTTATGCTTTAATCAATAGCCCAGTATTCTAACAGAATGCTTTAACGTATTTAAGTCGTATTCTAAATGACTATTCCTCCCAAATACTTCTGAGCATATGTTGAATCGTTGTTCTGGATATGGACACCTAATCTGAAGTATGCATTAGCATCCATATTATCAAGGCTAGATGGCAATTTGTCACAAAGTTAATGATTGATAATTTATCAAAGCGAGTTTATAAAAGATAAGTAATAACTTAATTATTTTACACTCCACCTCAAATGCGTAGTTAATTTTGGCACATAGCCATAATATCAAGGCATATAGGAAATACTAATGCGCTATGGAACTGCATGGATGTAGTCATTAGAACAACGCTGAAGTAGTTCTCGAGATGGCAAGAAGCGAGTGACGCTATAGTAAGTAGTAAAAGTGTAGACGACAAGAATCCCGACTCTTTCGAATCGGGCTTTTCTTAATAGAAGTCTAGCAATGACGTGCATGGATTTTCTAATGCAACGATGCCAGGATGGCAATGAATTGTGTGCTACTGACGCATAGGACATACAAACGCCGTAAGCACATGGATGTGCAGGAACGGACTCACATAATAGAGAACAACTCCCACTCGCTATGAACCAGCGACGCTAATTCATATTTTAAAACTTTAAACGCCTAACAGCAAAAAGCCCGACTCTTTCGAGTCGGGCTTTTCTTAATAGAAGCCTAGCAATGTCCTACTCTCACATGGGAACTCCCACACTACCATCGGCGCTAACACATTTCACTACTGAGTTCGGAATGGGATCAGGTGGGGCTATGTCGCTATTGTCGCTAGACAAAAAAGTTAATCTAGAAAGCATTTATAAATACGTTAGTGTCTTATTCAATTCTTTATGTACGTGTCACTCTTGCGAGTATTGTCAAACTTACCTACAAAACCA